>CAWAIB010000008.1:0-62720 GCA_963782025.1 uncultured Solirubrobacterales bacterium | reverse complement strand
TACGCCCGGTTGTAACTATCCGTCCAGCTGGGCATCGGATGACGCTCCGGCGCCTGCGTCCTCGACGGGCTGCCTGGCGGTGGTGTCGCCGTCGGGTGCATTGCCGTTCGCGCTGGTGGCTGCCTGTGGCGCTGGTGCTCGGTCCGTGTGCTGGCTGGTGCGAATCCCGGTGACGCTGCCGGTGGCTGTGTCGGTGGCGCATCGTGTCTTCGCCGGTCGTCGTCTGCTTCTCGCCTGCTCGCGGCGATCGTGCCTTGCCGTCTCGCTCGCTGAGCTGGCCGCCGTCGTCGCAGTCGCGGTCGCCGGTCGCGGCGTTTCCGGTCACCGTGCCCAGCCCTCGCGGCGGCGATGGCCGATCGGAGGATTCGGTCGGCTCCGCGCTGAGGGGCGGCGAGCGCGGGCGCTCGGGGGCGGGCAGCCAGGCGTTGCGAGGGCGGGCGCATCTGCTCGCGCGGTGGCGCTCTGCAGAGGGGGCGGTGGGGTCCTGTGAATCGCCGGCCCTCTCAGGACGTTCGGCCGCTGGTTGGTGTCGTGGTTGGGCTCGCGGCCGTGTCAGTCCTCGGCGCGGCACGGTCTTCTTCGGGGATCGCGCAGCGGGCGGCTTCGCTCTTGGGGAGCCCGCTGCTGCTGATCGCGGTGGCGCTGCTGGTGGCGGGGATGATCGCGGCTCGTGCCGTTGCCGGTCGCCGCTCGCTTGAGTCGCGGACTCGGCTGGTCGTTCTCGCGCCCGACTCGTTTGATCCCTCGCCCGATGCGGTATTGCGCTTCGCCGCGCAGCTCTCGCGGGTGCGGCGGCTGGTCGGTGGCTGGCTCGATCCTCGCGCGCGAGCGGTCCGCGTGCTGCTGGACGCCGACGAGGAGGGCCGGATGCGCTACTCGCTGTGCGTGCCCGAGCGGGCGCTGCCAGCGGTCCGCTCGGCGCTCGGCGTGTTCGACAGGGTGCAGGCGCAGGTACTCGACCCCGAGCCGGCGGCGGGAGCGTCGTCGGTGCAGGTGGTGCGCGCCGAGCTTCGCCTCGCCCGGCCGAGCAGCGAGCCGCTCGCCGATGTGCCGCTGAACCCGGATCCGCTGCAGAGCTTCGCGCGGGTGATCGCGCGGCTGGACCGCTCGCACGGGGAGCAGGCGCAGATCGCGGTCAACCTCCTACCGACGACCCCGGCGACCCGCAGACGCCTGCGCCGCCGTCTACTGAAGGAGGCCCGCCGCCGCGGCGAGCACATCGGCGGCGGCGAGACGGACGGGCTGGGAGGGATTCTCGCTGGCGGCAGCAGCCAGGTGGGGAGGCGTCGCGCGGCAGAGATGGTGCAGCAGCGAGCCGAGCGGGAGGAGATCAGCCAGAAGCTGTTGGCGCACGAGCCGCTGTTCCGGCTGCAAGTCCTGATCCGCTGCAGCTCGCCTGAGCGCGGCCGAGCCGTCGCGTGCCTGCAAGGTCTGCTCGGCTGCTTTGACGGGTTCGCCGGAGCGAACTCCCTGCGCGTCGTTGGCGTGCGATTCCTCGGTCTCGCGTTCGCTGGATCGGATCTCCCTGGTCGCCGCGGCTGGTTTGACCGGCGGCTCCGCACGGGGCTCTTCCGTCCGGCGCGTAAGGACTACGTCACCGCCGGAGAGATGGCAGGGCTGCTGAAGCCACCGAGCGTTCACTGCGCGGCACCAGAGGTACTCCGCCTCGGCCCCGCCGTATACCCGGCACCGAAGGTGCTCCCGACCTTCACCGGGCAGACGGATCTCGTGCCGCTTGGCCGGGTCGAGGGCGAGAGCGGCGAGCGCCGCGTCGGCCTGCGTGTCGAGGACTCGTTCTTCACCTACATCGCCGGACGGAGCCGGTGGGGCAAGACCGAGCTCGCGCTGACGCAGTTCCTGCACCTCGTCCGAAGCGGCCACGGCGGCCTGTTCCTCGATCCACACCAGGACGCCGTCACGCGCGTAAAGAGCTGCCTCACCGAGCCGGAGTTCGCGGAGCGGATCATCGAGCTCGATCTCGTCGGCCCGCGCTCGCGACAGGGCCAGCCCGGATGGAACCTGTTTGCCGCCCGCGGTCTCAGCCCGGAGGAAGCCGAGCGTAGGGTCGAGGCGATCGTCGACAGCTTCGCCTCGGCGCTGCAGTGGGGCGAGCGCAACAACCGTGCGCTCACGCTGACGACACAGGCGACCGCTGCGCTGATCGAGCTCGCGGCCGTACTCCCGGAGGGTCTACAGCCAACGATCTTCCAGATCCCGTCGATCCTCGGAAACGAAGAGTGGCTGCAGGCTGCGCTGCCGTTTCTCTCGATGCCGCGCCGGCAGTTCTTCACCGAGCGCTTCCCGAGACTCTCAGAAGACGCGATCACGCCGGTGACGAACCTGATCGACCGGCTGCGCTCCTCCACGCAGCTCGCCGCTCTGCTCGGCGCGCAGAACTCCACCTACGACATCGCCAGGGCGATGAACGAACGCAAGATCGTGCTCGCCTGCCCCGGCGCGGACGGAGCGAAGGACAAGCTCGTCGCGAATCTCCTCGTGTTCGACTTGCTGCACGGGGCGAAGAGCCGAGCTTCGCTGCCGCCGAGAAGCGCCTCCCGTTCTACGTGTTCCTGGACGAGGTCCAGACATATGACGGCGCGTCGAACGGGACCCTGGCCTCGATGCTGGAGCAGACCGCGAAGTACGGGGTCCGGGGTTTCTTGCTCAATCAGAACCCGGACCGGCTGACCAGCGACACGTTGAACGCGCTGACGACGAACCGCAGCCACCTGATTACCACCGCGCTGAACGCGCACGCCGCGGGAATGATCGCGCGGGAGTGGGGCGGCGACCCGCCCGCGAGCGCGATCATCGGCCTGCCCCGCAGGACGTTCATCGCACAGGTCACCCACAACGGGCAGCTCACCCGGCCGTTCCTTTTCGGTAACGAATCGGTGGAGACGGCTTTTGCCGAGTCGTTTCACCCGGACGCCCTGGCTGAGGTTCAGCCGACGATCGACGACTGCTTCGGGGAGAACACCGGCGGCAGAGACAGTCGGCGCGCTCGACTTCCTCGACGAACGAATCCGCCAGCACCTCGAAGGCAACAAGGGCGCAGCGCAGCGAGGACCGGACGATGACCCCGATGAGCCGTGGAGAGCTGCGGCGCCCGAGCTCGAGATCGCGGGGCAGCGATGAGCCCGCGCGCCGCGGGCGACCGTCCGCTCCCATCGGTCGCGACGGAAGTCCTCGCCGGGATCTACCAGCATCGTCTGCTGAGCACGAAGCAGCTGCACGCTCTCTACACACCGCACTCAAAGCCGCGCTGGACACGACGGGTGCTCGGGCTGCTCGCCGAGCGGCGGCTCGTCGATCGCGCGCAAGGCCCAGGCAGCCTCTCGCTGTGGTTCCTCACCGAGTACGGAGCGGAGACGGTCGAGACGGCTGGGCCGCGCGCCGAGCCTCGCCGCCGGCTCGTCGGGGCGGCGCAGGCGGAAGGACCGTTGCGCAAGCACACCCTTGCCGTCAACGATGTCGGGATCGCGTTCGTGCGCGCGGCTCGGGAGCGAGGCGATGAATGCGGCCCGGAGTCCTGGCGGCACGAGATCGCGCATCCGATCTCCCTCGCGCGTGGCCGCAGGCCCGCCGAGATGGCCGTCGCCGACGCGCTCCTGACCTATCTGCAGGCCGGCAGGGACGGCTCGCTCGCGCTGCACCAGCGCTGGATCGAGCTGGATCGAGGGACCGCCCGTCCGGCGGAGCACCTCGCCGCGAAGATCAGCGCCTACACACGCCTTCGCTATTTCGCGCTCACCGGATCCGAAGAGTCGGGCGAGCCGCTGTGGCGAAGCTCCTACCGCTCCTGGCCGCACCTCTTGATCGTGCTCGCCGGCCAGTCACCGGAGCGGATGCGCCTGCGTATCCAGCGCACGCTTGTGCTCCACCAATCCGACCCCGCCAACCGCGCGGGCGCCGCGATCCCACTCGCCTTCGTCGCCCTTGAAGACCTGCAGCGCCAAGGGCCGTTCGCGGCGATCTTCACAGCCGCCGAGCACCCCACCCAGCCCGTGGACTGGCTCGGCCAACCACAACCCAAAGACAGGTGAAGCAGATGCCTCCCGCGCGATCAGCCAAGTCAACCCCGCGGCCCCGTCGCCCGACAGCAGCCGCGAGCACTCGCCGCACGCGGTCCTCATCGGGCGAGTGCTCCGCCCCGCGTGTGGCAGATCTGCCGCTCGCGCGTGTGGCCTTGCGCGCAGCGCACAAGCCAGTGGCAGCGCCACGGACGGTTCGTGCCCGAGTCAAACCGGCACCCCGCGAAGATGCTGCCCGAGATCGCGCGGCGTGCGATCGCCGCCTACAGCGAACCCGGCGATCTCGTGCTTGACCCGATGTGCGGGATCGCGACCACGCTGATTGAGGCGATCCACCTGGAGCGCCGCGCGATCGGTGTCGAGCTGGAGGGCCGCTGGGCATCGCTCGCCGCGAAGAACATCGAGTACGCCCGCAGTCAAGGCGCGACAGGGAAGGCTCTGATTCTGCGGGACGACGCTCGGTATCTCGGGCGCGGTGTCCTGGATGAGCTCGCCGGGCAGGTGCCGTTGATCCTCACCTCGCCGCCCTACGGCGAACGCGACGCTCGGCGACCCGCGCGGCGGTAAGGGAATGGCGCCGACCCGCGCGCGTCCGAAGGACGTCGGATGACCGCAGCCGACCGTGCTCGCGCGGCCAAGGTCACCGACTGCTGCCGCTACGGCGACAGCACAGGGAGCCTCGCGCGGCTTCGCTACGGCACGACCGAGCGAAGCCTCAGACGGCGCCCGAGCGAGGGGAGAGCTATCTCGCGGCGATGGCCGCCGATCTACACGGCCTGCGCAAGGATGCTCGCCCCGGCGGATACCTCGTGCTCGTCACGAAGAACCTTCGCGCGGACGGGGCGCTGCGAAACATCGCAGGGGACACGATCACTCTCTGCCAGCAGATCGGCCTGGTGTTCCAGCAGCACATCGTCGCGCTGCTCGCAGCCCTCCGTGACGGCGAGCTGCTGCCGCGCCCCTCCTATTTCCAGCTGACACACGTCCGTCAAGCCCGCGCACGAGGCGAGCGCACCCATCTCGTCTGTCACGAGGACGTCCTCGTGTTCCAACGCCCGACCCGCAAAAAGGGGTAACCCATGCAACGCTCACAAGGAAACCGCCGCCGCTGGCAAGTCAAGCAAGCCGACTGCTTCACAGCGCTCCCACGGCTCGACGCTGACAGCGTCGATGCGATCGTCACCGACCCGCCCTACGGCATCGGCGTCAACGGGATGGCGTGGGACCGGCCCGCCCGCCTCGACCCATCCACGCGTGCTGGGAAGCGCCGCCGCCGACCGAGCGAGAACCCGAACCAGGCTTTTCAGGAGTTCTCGCGCGAGTGGAGCAGCGCCTGCCTGCACAGCCTCAAGCCCGGCGGGCATCTCGCGGCATTCGCCGCCCCGAGAACCGCGCACCGCCTCGCGTGCGGCCTCGAAGAAGCCGGCTTCGAACTCCGCGATGTCCTCATGTGGCTCCAAGGCCAGGGCTACCCGGCGACCCGTGTGCTGCCGGGCGGGCTGGCCACGGGCCTGAAGCCGGCGTGGGAGCCGATCATCCTCGCCCGCAAGCCGCTCGACGGGACCCTCGATCACAACCTCAAGACGCACGGCACCGGCGCGATGAACATCGACGCCACGAGGATCGCGCTCTCAGCACAGGACTGCCCCAGCGAAGGACGCGCGCACGGCCGGCGGATCACCGCGAGTGAGCGCGGTCGATGGCCAGCCAACCTGCTCCTCTCCCACAGCGCGACATGCACCGCCGCGCGCTGCGAGCCGGACTGCCCGATCGGGCTCCTCGGGGACCGCCACCGCTTCTTCTACGCAGCGAAGGCCAACCGACGCCAGCGCGAGGCCGGCTGCGAGGAGCTGCCCCGACGAGTCACGCAGACGTTCAAGATCGGCGCCCACAACGAGGAGCTGTGCGAGGCCAACCCCGTCGCGAACATCCACCCGACGGTCAAGCCGATCGAGCTGATGCGCTGGCTCGTCCGCCTCCTGACACCGCAGGGCGGACTCGTGCTCGACCCGTTCACCGGCTCCGGCAGCACCGGCGCCGCCGCGGTGCTCGAGGGAGCACGGTTCCTCGGGATCGAGCGCGAAGCGATCTATCTGCCGATCGCGAGAGCCAGGATCAAGTACTGGTCAAGCTCGCGGCGGGGATGCGCTTCGGCGAACGCTCGGGCGAGGCAGAAAGCCAAGGCATGACCCTGGACGCCGACGACATCGAGTCCATCGCGACTCGCGTGGCCGAGCTTCTGCGCGACGAGGTGCCTTCCTCGTCCGCGCGCCTCGCTGACGCCGCAGAGGTCGCGCGCGAACTCGGAGTCGACCGGGATTGGGTCTACGCCCACGCGCGTGATCTCGGCGCGACTCGCCTCGGCGGCGATCACGGACGGTGGCGCTTCGACCTCGCGAGGATTCGCCGAGACCTCGCGTGCCCGTCGCCCACCAGGCATCGCTCAGCCACTCGACGGCGGAGCTGCCAGCAACCCAAGAAGCGCCGCGGCGACGTTGATCTGATCCCCTATACAGAGGTACGATCTACAGGACAGGCAAATAGTGGCCGGGGCAGGCGCGTCAACGCCCCCCCGACCCGACCGGGAGGTTGAGTCCCGATGCACCGATACGTTAGATCCTCGACGCGGGAGCGTGCGTAATGGCACGGCCCGCGACCGGACGAGTCGAAGTCGAGCAGCAGTCCGATGGCACGCTCAGATTTCGCCTTCGATTCCGAGCAAACGGCAAACGCGAAAGCCAGATGCTGCACGAGGCGCGCGACTGTGCGTGCGGATGCGGCGGCGGCTGGACCGAGAACAACGCCCGCGTTGAGCTGAACAACATCCTCGCGCGAGTGAAGGCGGGGATATGGGAGCCACCCAAGCCAGCGCCCGCGATCGTAAAGCGGTTCAAGGAGATTCCGACCTTCCACGAGTTCGCCTCCTACTGGCTGCAGGCGAAGCTCGAAGGCATCATCGGCAAGAAGCCGATCTCTACCAACACCCACGCTGGCTACCTGATCTCGCTGCAGAACCACCTACTGCCGTTCTTCGGCCGCTACCGCCTCGATCAAATCGACAAAGACCTTTGCACCGAGTTCAAGAAGCACCTCATCAAAGAGGCGCACGAGCTTAGAGAAGCCCTCGCCGCCGGAGCCGACCTCCGCGACGAGAACAACCGCACGCTGCGCCCCCTCGGCCCAGCGTCAATACGAGGACAACTCAACCTACTCGGGCAGATAATCGAGGAGGCCCTCGAAGACGAGCTGATCTCCTTCAACCACGCGCGCAGCAAACGGCTGAAGGTCCACGTCCCCAAGCCGAAACGCACCTTCCTAGAGATGGACGAGCTGGCCTGCGTCGAAGATGCAGCGGCCGAGCAAGACCCCTCGTTTGAGCGGTTCGCGCTCGCGGCTCGCGAAACGAGAGACGGATCAACCGCTCAGGCGGTCGCGGTACGCCTCTCTGAAGGCAAGCGCCAGAAGCAGATCGTCGCCGAACTCGGGGTTGCACCGGGCACCGTCCACTTCCACGTCCGCAAACTTGGCGCGGTGGGCGTCGGCGTCTACGTCGGGCGCAAGGCGATCGTCTGCACGCTCGGGCGGTCAGGCGTTCGCAACGGCGAGCTGAGCGATATACGGATCGGACACCTGCGCCTACACGACCTCAACAACGCCCGCCTGGACATCCCCGACTCCAAGACCGAGACCGGCATCAGGGTCGTGGAGATCAGCCCCTACCTCGCCGAAGTGCTGGTCGCCCACATCGACCGGCTGCGCAAAGCCGGCGGCGACACCGGACCCGAGGCATACCTCTTCCCGAACGAACACGGGAACCGGATGACCCGCAAGCGCGTCGGGACAATCGTCCACGAAGCCGCCGTTCTCGCCACCAACAAAATGAGCGAACTCGGGCTGCCGCCTCTACAGCACATCACCCCCCACAGCCTCCGACGTACCTATATCTCGATCGAGCTGCTCGCCAGCGAATTCGACCTCAAGTGGGTCATGGCCCAAGTGGGCCACGCCGACTCCAAGATGACGCTCGACGTCTACAACCAGCTACAGCAGCGCGTCAAGCGCGAGCACGGCGCATCCTTCGACCGGCTCATCCGCGACGCCCGCGCCCAGCTCTACGGCGACAAACAGGAGCCGCAGGCACCGCAGCCGCCAGCCGAGGGGGGTTTGGGCCGACGTTTGGGCCGACGCCACGAAAACAGCCCCAAAACCCCTCAATCACGCCGCCCGCGGCGGGGTCAAAACCAGCGGATTACCAGGCAAAAAGCCGGTGTCCGGCGCCGCGACTCGGCCTCCGGGCATAGATGTTTTCAGTCGTGTGCTCTACCAGCTGAGCTATCTCGCCGCGGCCGTCGATGCTACCGGCTCTCAAACTCCTCGATCAGCGCCTCATACGTTTTCCGCAGCCCCTCGGCGATCGGCACCTCTGCCCGCCAGCCGAGCTCGCTTGCGGCCAGGCTCGCATCCAGACGGCTGTGCTGCAGCTCGCCCGGGCGCAGGTCGGCGAGCTCCGGTTGCACCTGGGAGCCGGCGACCTTGCTCAGCTCGCTCCAGATCGTCATCACGTCCGTTTCCACGCCCGTGGCGATGTTGAACGTGCCCGCCTTGCCAGCCGCGGCCCTCAGTGCGCTGACGACGTCGCCGACGTACACGTAGTCGCGCGTCGGCTTGCCGTGCCCGAACAGCTTCGGCGCCTGTCCCGGTGTGCAGGCGGTGCGTAAAGATCGACACCACCCCAGCCTCTCCGTGCGGGCTCTGGCGCGGGCCATAAACGTTGCCCAGCCGGCAGACCGCGTTCGCCACGCCCTCCGCGCGCGACCAGGTCCCCACGTAGGACTCGCCCGCGAGCTTCGACGCGCCGTAGGGCGACAGCGGCTGCGGAATCTGCTGCTCGCCGGTCGGCCGTGGCGCCTGATCGCCGTACAGCGCGCCCCCGGTGGAGGTGAACACGACCGGGATGTTTCGCTTGTTTGCTCCATCGACCACGTTCAGCGTGCCCTGCACGTTCACTTCGCAGTCACGTCCCGGGTTCTCCACGGACACGACCACGCTCGACTGCGCCGCGAGGTGGAAGATCGTCTCGGGCCCCACCTCCTCGATGACCGCCGCCACCCCCGCGCGGTCGACGATGTCCAGCTCGAGCAGCCGCGCCGCATCGGCAACGCGGCGCTTCTCGCCGGATGACAGATCGTCGATCACGGTCACCCCGTACCCGTCAGCGAGCAACGCGTCGACGAGGTGTGAGCCGATGAACCCCGCTCCGCCGGTGACAATCGCCTGGGGTGCGCTCATGCGCGGGAATCTATCGAGGTGCGCAGCGAATCGTACGCGGCGTCGCTCGGCGCTCGGCGTCGCGGACGCGCAGTGGGGTCTTTAGCCGACAGCGTGCTCGCGCGTGGCAAGCTGGTCTTCGACCGCCTGCACCGACCGGTCGATCCGCTCCATCACCTCGGGCTGCGCCTCGCCGCTGAGCATGAACCTGCGCAGCGTCGCCAGCACCCGCCTGGCGATCCCCATCGCCTGTCGCTCGCCGTTCGCGTCGAGCTCGCCCCGCCCCCGCAGCGTGGCCAGGCGTCGCAGCGCCGGTTCGATCACCTCGTCGTGGACCATCGCCGCCGGCACGCCGTCCTCGATCGCCTGGGCGATCGCGCCCTCGGCGGTCTCGCCGTCGCCGCGCTGCAGCGCCGTCGCGAAGATTTCCAGGATGCCCTCCGTCAGCTCCCCGGGGTCGGCGCGCAGCTGCTCGCGCGCGTCGGGGCCGGAGCGGCCGAGGACTTCCATGAACGCGTCCAGCAGCACCGGGTCGAAGTGACGCCCGCGCTGCTCGAGCATCATCTCCACGGCTTCCTCGACCGTGAACGCGCGGCGGTACACGCGGTCGCTCGTGAGCGCGTCGAACACATCCGCAACCGCCACGATCCTGCCCTCGATCGGGATCGCCTCGCCGGCGACTCCCCGCGGGTAGCCGCTTCCGTCCCACTTCTCGTGGTGGCTCAGCGCGATCGTCGCCGCGAGGTCGAGAATCGATGAGGACGAGCCGCGAAGCAGCCGGTGGCCCTCCTCGGCGTGGGTCTCTACGATCGCGCGCTCCTCCGGGGTAAGCACGTCCGGCTTGAGCAGGATCGCGTCGGGGATCGCAACCTTGCCGACATCGTGCAGCGGCGCCGCGTGAGTAAGCGTCGCGCAGAAGTCCGCGTCCATGCCAACGTGCTCGGCCAGCAGTGTCGAGAAGCGCCCGATCCGCTCGATGTGCGCACCGGTGTCCTCGTCTCTGAACTCGACTGCCATCGACAGCCTGCGCACGGTCTCGGCCTGCGCGATCTCGAGCTCTGTAAATGCTCGCGTCAGCTCGCTCGAGCGGCTGTCGATCTCCTGCTCAAGCGCCTCGCGCCGGTACTCGCCGACGCGCCAGCCGAGCGCCGTCGCCGCGCCGGCCAGCACGACCACGCAGGCGACGATGAGCACTGTGGAGGCGGCCGCCACCGCGCCCACGGCCGCAGCGATGGCGAGCACGAGCCACGGCGCCCACCGCAGCGGCGAGCCCGAAACCGGAGAGTCCTCTCCGGCCGGCCCTGTGCGGGCAGATGGCTGCTCACGGCGTTTGCTCCCCACGGCAACGAGATTACCCGGCCGGGTAACGGTCTCAAACACGCGCGCATCGATTGTCTTTACGCTGTCGTCCACGCGATCCCCGTCTTCAGCCACAGCTGTGCCACCCCACTCCGGGCGGGCAGCCGAAAGCCGGCTTGGTTGATTCCGCTCACTGGCAGATCTCACATTTCTCGCTTCTCTTTCGCGTTCGGCGTTTGCGCGCTCTCTCTTGAACGCTGCATGGCGCGATAAGCGCATGGTCGAAGCCTGGCGCGCAGTCGAATGTGTTGCATGTGTCTGGCAAGGCGCGACGCCCAGCCGCCGGTCCCCTTTCCCATGACCGACTACAGACCCCGTGGCCGACAGGAGCGCTTTCTGGCGGCGCCGACCCGGGCCTCGGCTAGGATCTGCGCCATCTTGCTGCGTCCTCGGCTCCTCCTTTGCGCTTGCGCGGCGCTGCTCGTGCTCGTGGCCGTCCCGCTCGGCGGCTGCGGCTCCTCCGGCTCCTCCTCGAGCAACGGCATCGCATCCAAGACACCGACGGAGATCCTCTCGGCCGCCACGGCCGCGGCCGACAGTGCGAGCTCAGTGCACGTCTCGGGCTCGATCGTCAGCGCCGGCTCGCCGTTCACGCTGGACCTCGAACTCGTGAAGGACAAGGGAGGTCGCGGGCAGATCTCCGAGGGCGGACTCAGCTTCAACCTGATCCTCCTCGACGACACCGCCTACATCAGCGGCAGCCCAGCCTTCTACAGCCACTTCGGCGGCCCCGCAGCCGCCCAGCTGCTGGAGGGCAAGTGGCTGAAGGCGCCGGCGTCGAGCGGCACCTTCTCCTCGCTCGGCTCGCTCACCGACCTGAACCAGCTCCTGAGCACGGCCCTGTCCGACCACGGAGCACTGGCCAAGGGTCCCACCACGACGATCGACGGACAGCCGGTGCTGAGCGTCACCAACGCCTCGCACGGCGGCACCCTCTACGTCGCCACGACCGGCAAGCCCTACCCGGTCGAGATCTCAAAGTCCGGCGCCACCGGGGGTAAGATCTCCTTCGGCAGCTGGAACGCCCCGGTCACGCTCGCGGCGCCAAAGGACGCGATCGACCTGTCGGCGCTGGAGTCTCATGGCTGAGGTTGAGCCGACGGGCTCAGACTCTTCGGCGCGCCCCGGCTCGCCGCACGCGCACGGCGAGCTCTCGCCCGAGCGCGACGTGCACGACCTACACGCTCTGTACTGCAAGCACTTCGGCGACCGCCGCAAGGAGCGCCAGCTGCTCTCCACCGGCGCCTTCTTCACGACCTTCGCCGCCGTGCGCGGCATCACCCACGCGATCCGTGCCGAACGCGGCCCGTTCAAGAACATCACCCCCGGTGGCCGCCACATCCACCACATGACCTTCGGAATCACCGGCCTGCTCACCGTCGGCTACCTGTGGCTGCTGGAGATCGGCGTCGCGGAGGATCGCCGCTCCTCGCGCGTGACCTCGCTCGTCTACGGCGCGGGCGCTGCGCTCACGCTCGACGAGTTCGCCCTCTGGCTGAACCTCGAAGACGACTACTGGACCAAGCAGGGCCGCGAGTCGATCGACGCAGTGGTTCTGTTCGGGTCATTGCTCAGCTTGAGCGTGCTCGGCAAGGGGTTCCTCGCAGAGCTTCTCAAACGCTGATCGCGACGTACTTGGTCTCCAAATACTCGCCGATCCCCTCGAAGCCGCCCTCGCGACCGAAGCCCGATTGCTTGACGCCCCCAAACGGAGCCGCGGCGTTTGAGACGACGCCCTGGTTGAGGCCGACCATCCCGGTCTCGATCCCCTCCACCACGCGGAACGCGCGCTGCAGGTCGCGCGTGTAGACGTAAGCGACGAGGCCGTACTCGGTGAGGTTGGCGGCGGCGAGGGCCTCGGTCTCCGTGGAGAACGTCGCGATCGGGGCGACCGGGCCGAAGATCTCCTCGCTGAGCAGTCGCGCGTCGTCGGGGACGCTCGGTGAGGACGGTGGGGGCGAAGAAGTAGCCGGGGCCGGCGACGCGCTCGCCGCCGATCAGCGCACTGGCGCCGCGGGTGACGGCGTCGCCACGAGCTCGGTCACCTTGCTCGCGCTGGGCTCTCGTCGATCAGCGGGCCGACATCGGTGTCGGGCTCGGTGCCGCGGCCGACCTTCAGCGCGCCCATCTTCTCGGCCAGCCGGCGCGCGAAGTCAGCGGCGACGGACTCGTGCACATGGAAGCGGTTCGCCGCGGTGCAGGCCTCGCCGACGTTGCGCATCTTCGCGAGCATCGCCCCGTCGACGGCCGCGTCGAGGTCAGCGTCCTCAAAGACGAGGAACGGCGCGTTTCCCCCGAGCTCCATCGACACCCGCAGGACCTGCTGCGCGGACTGTTCGATCAGCGTGCGTCCGACCTCCGTCGAGCCCGTGAAGGAGAGCTTGCGCGTGCGCGCGTCCTTCAAGAGCGGCTCGATCACCGCGCCGGAGTGCTTGGCGGTGATCAGATTGAGCACGCCGCCGGGCAGCCCGGCGTCCTGCAAGATCTTCACGAGCGCGAGCATCGACAGCGGCGTCTGCTGCGCCGGCTTGACCACGATCGTGCAGCCGGCGGCGAGTGCGGGAGCGATCTTCCTGGTACCCATCGCCATCGGAAAGTTCCACGGCGTGACGAACACGCACGGCCCCACCGGCTGGCGCATCGTCAGGATGCGGCCCTTGCCCGTCGTGTTGACCATGTAGCGCCCGTGCACGCGGACGGCCTCCTCGGAGAACCAGCGGAAGAACTCGGCGGCGTAGGAGATCTCGGCCTTTGATTCGGCGATGGCCTTGCCCATCTCCAGCGTCATCAACAGCGCCAGCTCGTCGGTCTGCGCGACGATCGCCCGATACGCCCGGCGCAGGATCTCGCCGCGCTCGCGCGGCGCCGACGCGGCCCACTCCGCCTGTTTGTCCGCGGCAGCCGCGAGCGCCGCGAGGGCGTCGTCGAGGAGCGCGTCGGCGACCTCGCACAGGGTCTCGCCCGTGGCGGGGTCCTCTACTGGGAGCCTTCCGCCCCCGGAGGCCGCGCGCCACTCCCCGTCGATGTAGAGGTCCTTTGGAACCTGCTCCAAAACCCTCTGCTCGCTGTCTCTACCGGTCATTTTCGCCTGCCAATCGTCGTGCAACGCTAACCCACCACCCCATCTACCCGACCCATAGCTCGTGCAATCCCACCTCTCGAGCGAACCTCCCGCTGAGCAGCTGTGTTCGCCAGAGCACGGATGCTCATCATACCTCATCGCCTGTTCGCCCCGCTGCTCGCAGCGCTCTCGCTGTCCGTCGCTTCAGCGCATGCCTCGACGCTCGTGATCGACGGGGCCGGCGACGGACACGGCGTGGGGATGAGCCAGGAGGGCGCGTTGGGCTATGCCGAGCACGGCGCCTCCTACAACGAGATCCTCGCCCATTACTACACGGGCACCGCGCTTGGGCAGGCGCCGGCGGGAGCGAAAGTGCGCGTGCTGATCGGCAGCAGGGTGAAGACGCTCCCGCTGGAAAGCTACGTGCGCGGAGTGATCTCCGCCGAGATGCCGGCGGAATGGCCCGCGGCGGCGCTGCAGGCCCAGGCCGTGGCGGTGCGCACGTATGCGCTGACCGCCCATGCAGGCGGAGCAAAGTTCGACGTTTACTCGGACACGCGCTCGCAGGTCTACCGCGGTCCGGCCGCCGAAACCGCGAGCACGAACGCCGCGGCGCTCGCGACCGCCGGGCAGATCGTCACCTACGACGGGCAACCGGCGATCACCTACTTCTTCGCCTCGAGCGGCGGTCACACCGAAGCCGTGCAGGATGCCTTCCCCGGAGCCGTCGCCGAGCCCTGGCTGGTGGGGGTGGCGGACCCCTACGACCAGGGTCCGGGGCATCACTGGGCGCTTGATCTGAGCTTCGCCGCGGCCAGTAGGCGGCTGAACGGTCTCGTGAAGGGCTCCTTCCGCGGGATCGAAGTGCTCGCGCGCGGGTCCTCCCCACGCATTCTGAGCGCCTACGTGCTCGGCTCGGGCGGGCGCACATTAACCTCCGGCGGCGAACTGGCCGCACGGCTGGGGCTGGACGACACGTGGGCCTACTTCAGCGTGAAGCGCGGCTCGAGCGTCGTGGCCGAGCCCGACCGCAGCGGCACGTCCGCGCCGGCGAGTCCATCGCCCACGACGAGCCCTCCCACGGTCCCTGCCGGTCCGGGGGGCGGCGCGCAGGGACCGGCGGGAGCGCCGGAATCGACCCCCGCGGGCGGCGCGGTCGCAGGGTAGCGGCCCTCGGCGGGCGGCCCAGTCGCGGAAGGTTGTCCGCCTGGCGCGCATCTACGATATGTGTCCGCCGCCGGCCCACCTGGAGCCGGGATACTCATGATGTCAACGCCCACCGCCGACACGTTTGCATGAGCCTTCGCGGGACCCTCGCCGTGCTCGTCTGCGTCAGTGCGCTTGCCGTGCCGGCGAGCGCACTTGGAGCTCACTCGGTGGGCACCGCCGAACAGATCGCGTGGGTACGGAAGGCGGCCACCAGGTTCGTGACAGCGGAGTTGACGGATGACGGCTCGGAAGCGTGTGCCGTGCTGGGCGCGCCACTACGCGCCACCGAGCACGGCCGCACATGCGAGCAGCGCTGGGGCAGGAAGCTGGCCAAGCTCGCGCCGGCCATACGCGCGAAGCTGCGTAGCCAGAAGCATGAGATCGCTTCGGCCATAGTGGTCGTTCGGGGCGACCATGCCTCGCTCGAACTGCCCAGCGAGCTGATGAGCGGCCCCAACCGCTTCTACTGGACTGAAAACTGCTGGATGTTGATGGGCTGAGCGTCCACGGCGGTCGCGGGTAGCTTTACGCTGACGGGGCAAATGCCCGCGCCGCTCTTGATCGCCGACGTGCCATGGCTGCTGTACCGCGCCTTCTTCTCGTTGCCCAAATCGATCGTCGGCTCCGACGGCGAGCCGGTGAACGCTCTGCTGGGGACGGTGAACGCCCTCCTGGCGGTGCTCGAAGCGCGCCCCGCGCGGGCGGTGGCCGCCTGCATGGGAGCGGAGGAGGCGGTCTATCGCGTGCGGCTGTATCCCGGCTATCACGCTCAGCGCGATCCGATGCCGCCCGAGCTGGCGAGGCAATGGGAGAAGGCGCCGGCGCTGCTCGAGAGCCTCGGGTGGACAGTTACGACCGATGCGGAGCTCGAGGCAGACGACGTAATGCTCTCCTACGCGCTGGCGGAGGTCGGAGGCGACCGGCACGAAGAGGAGAACACGAGCGGCCACGAGAGCGGGAAGGACGGCGGCAAGCGGAGCGTCGTGACCAACGGCCACGAGAGCGGGCGGGCGCTGCTGTTGACCGGAGACCGCGACCTGTTCCAGGCGGTCACCGATCGGGTCGCTGTCGTGATGCCGGGCAAAGGTGGCGGGGACCCCACCGAGATCGGTCCCGCACAGGTGCGCGAGCGCTACGGGATCGACCCTCCGCTGGTGACCGACTTCATCGCGCTGCGCGGCGACCCCTCCGACGGCCTGCCAGGCGCGCCGGGGATCGGCGCGAAGACCGCCGCCGAGCTACTGAATCGATATGGCTCGCTGGAGGAGGTGTTGAAGGTCGCCCGAGCAGACGACAGCGACATGCGCCTGCGGACAGCGCTCGCCCTGAGCGAGAACGAGGAGCTGCTGCTCAATTTCAAGCGGATCGCGACGCTCGTGCCGATCGACGGCATCGCCCGCCCCCCGGATCGCGCCACCGACTTCGCCGCAGGGGCGCTCGCCGCCAAGGAACTTGGGATGAAGCAGCTGGCGGCGCGGCTGGGGCGGATGGCTACAGCGTGACGTAAGCGGGAGGGGACAAGTCCCCCTCCCGCTCACTCCCTGGCTGCGTAAGACAGCGAGCTCAGGGACTGAACTTGACTGTGATCACGTCGCCGTCGTTCATCACGTAGTCGCGACCCTCCAGCCGCAGCGTGCCGCGTTCGCGAGCGCCCGCGTAGCCGCCCGCGTCAACCAGCTCCTTCCAGCCGATCACCTCCGCGCGCACGAAGCCCTTCTGGATGTCCGTGTGGATCTCGCCCGCCGCATGCCACGCGGTGAGGCCGCGGCGCAGATGCCAGGACTGCGCGATCGTCGCCTCGCCGGCGGTGAAGAACGAGATCAGCTCGAGCAAGCGCGAACGCCTCACGCACCACGCGCTGTAGACCGGACTCGCTCACGCCGAGCTCCTCGCGCATCGCCGCCGCGTCCTCGTCGTCGAGCTCCGCGAGCTCCGACTCGATGCGCGAGGAGACCGCCACCGCGCGCGCGCCCTGCGCGGCCGCGTGCTCCGCGACCGCCACGGGGACCTCCTCCGAGCCCTCGTCCACGTTCGCCACGAACAGCACCGGCTTGCTCGTCAGCGAGCCCAGGTCACGCGCCGCGTTGGGCGCCTGCACCGGAACCGGCACCGTGCGCGCCGGGCGGCCCGCCTGCAGCGCCGCGATCACCTCGCGCAGCCACGCCTCCTCCGCGATAGCCACGCGATCGCCCCCGCGCGCCTGTTTGCCGACTTTGCTCCACGCGCCGCTCCGCCGCCTCGAGGTCGGCCATCACGAGCTCCGTCTCAATCGTCTCGATATCCGCCAGCGGATCCACGCGACCCTCCGGGTGGATCACGTTCTCATCGCCATGCGCGCGCACCACATGCACGATCGCGTGCGTCTCGCGGATGTTCGCCAGGAATTTGTTGCCCAGCCCCTCCCCCTCATGCGCCCCCGCGACCAAGCCCGCGATGTCGTGGAAGTCAACCGTGTCCCACACGATCTCCGACGATCCCAACGTCTGTGCAACCGTCCTCCATGCGCTCGTCGCGCACCGGCACCACCGCCACGTTCGGCTCGATCGTCGTGAACGGGTAATTCGCCGCCTCCGCGCCGGCTTTCGTGAGCGCGTTGAACAGCGAGGACTTACCCGCGTTGGGCATCCCCACGATGCCGATCCTCGTGCTCATGCGGTCTGCCTCCCTCGGCCGGCATCAGCGTCGCTCGTGAACGCGGCGACCACCGTTCCCAACAGCGCACCGGCGATCACATCCGATGGATAGTGCACACCCAGGTACAGACGCGAAACGGCCAACCCCTTGGCGAGCGCATACAGCGGAACCGCCGGCAACCCCAGCCGCGTATAGGCCAGCGCACCGGCAAACGATGTGGAGGCGTGCGCGCTCGGGAAGCTCAGCTGTGTCGGGGTTCCCGTCAACGGCGGCAGACCCGGCAGTTGCGGGCGGCGGCGGCGGACCACCAGCTTGACCAGTGTGTTCAACGCATATGTCCCCATGACCGTGCCCATAGCCCGCTGCCATTGCGGTCGCCTGGGCTCGTCAAGCGCATACCCGGCCGCGCCGATCGCCAGCCACACCGCGCCGCGCTCACCCAGCTTGGAGAAGCGCGCCACCGCCCGGTCCGCCTTCGGCCCATGTCCCCTGGTCCGCGCGATCCTCAGGAGCTGCTCGTCGAGCGAGGGCAACCCCTACGCACCGAAGCCGACGCGCTGATCGTCACTCTCCGCGCGCACGTAAACGATCTGCCCCAGATCGAGCCGCACCAGCCCGTCCTCCGTCCCCAGCTCGTGCCAGCCGGCGCCGCCGAGCGCCTTGTGCAGCGCCCTCAGCTGCTCGTCGCTGACACGCAGCGCGAGCACCTGCCCACCCTGGAAGCCGACGCTGATCCGGCGCGCGCCCGAGGCCATCAGTGCGCCTGCCCACCGGCGGCCGGCTCGACGATCTCGGTCAGCACGCCCGCCGTCGCCTTCGGATGCAGGAACGCGACGCGCGAGCCGCGGATGCCGACCCGCGGGCGCTCGTCGATCAGCGCCATGCCGGACTCCTTCAACACCTGAAGCGTCGCGTCGATATCGCCGACCTGGTAGGCCACGTGGTGCAAACCCGGGCCCTTCTTCGCGAGGAACTTGCCCACGGGCGTGTCCTCGCCGAGCGGCGCCAACAGCTCCACGTGGTTCTCGCCGACGTCCAGCAACACCGCCTCGACGCCCTGCTCCTCGACGACCTCGCGATGGGCCACCTGCATCTGGAAGCTGTCCCTCCACAGCGCGAGCGAGGCCTCGATATCCGCCACCGCCACGCCGATATGGTCGATCCGCTTGAACACGCCCGCCAGTCTATCGGCGGGTAGCGGAAGTCGGCTGCACCGGAGGCGACCTGAACCGCGCCGGATGCAATCGTGGGTGGTGCGGGGTGCAGCGAGGGCGACGTGTTCCCTACGGTGGCGGGTTCCCCAGCCCGCGCCGCACGCCGCCCTCACCCCGCGCCGACGCCGCCCTCACCTGGCGTCGCGTCCACCGCCGTGGCCGCGGCCACGACCCTCAGGCCCGTCCCCGGGCCGCGCTCCAGGCGGGGCACGCCTTTCATGATCCGCTCGATCGCGTCGCGGTCGAGCACCTCGTGCTCGAGCAGCTCGCCCGCGAGCGCATCCAGCTGAACACGGTGGGCGACGAGCGTCCGCTGCGCCGCGCGCCGGGCTTCCTCGATCAGGTCCTGGCGCTCCTCGTCGCGGATCCGCAGCGTCGTCTCCGACAGGCGCACGTCGCCGTCGGGCGCGCGGCCGACGCCCGCGGTGCCCATCGCGTAGTCGTGCACCATCGAGTGCGAGATGTCCGCTACGCGCTTCAGATCGTCGGACGCCCCCGTCGTGACCTGACCAAACACGACCTGCTCGGCCGCCCTGCCTCCGAGTAGCACAGTCATGTAGTCGAGCAGCTCCTCGCGCGTCTTCAGGTAGCGATCCTCCGCCGGCAGGTTCAACGTGTAGCCGAGCGCGCGCCCACGAGGGACGATCGAGATCTTGTGCACCCTGTCCACCGATGGCAGCAGCTCTCCGCACAGCGCGTGCCCGGCCTCGTGGTAGGCGACGACGCGCTTCTCGTGGTCGTTCAGCACCCGGCGCGACTGCACCCCCGCGATCACGCGCTCCAGCGCGCTGTCGAAATCGACGTCGTCGATCCGCTTCGCGCCGCGCCTGGTCGCGAAGATCGCCGCCTCGTTGCAGATGTTCGCGAGGTCCGCGCCGGTGAGGCCGCTGGTCTGCTGGGCCACGAGGGACAGGTCGACCTTGCCCAGCGGCTTCTCCCGCGTGTGCACGCCGAGCACGCCTTCGCGTCCCCGCACGTCCGGCGGCGCGACGAACACCTGCCGATCGAAGCGCCCCGGGCGCAGCAGCGCCGGGTCGAGCTTGTCGAGCAGGTTCGACGCCGCGATCACGACCACGCGCCCGCTCGCGGCGAAGCCGTCCATCTCCACGAGCAATTGATTGAGCGTCTGGTCCTTCTCGCCGGAGATGTCCATCCCGCGGCGGCCGCCGACCGCGTCGAGCTCGTCGATAAAGATGATCGCCGGTTCGTGCTTGCGGGCAATCGCGAACAGCCGGCGGATGCGCGCGGCGCCGAGGCCGGCGAACATCTCCACGAACGCCGCCGCCGACTGCGCGAAGAACTGCGCGCCCGACTCGTGCGCGACCGCCTTCGCCAGCAGCGTCTTGCCCGTCCCCGGTGGCCCGTGCAACAGGATCCCCTTCGGCACCCTCGCGCCGAGCTCTTCGAACTGCTTCGGATCGCGCAGGAACTCCACGATCTCCTCCAGCTCGCCGCGCGCGTCGTCAACGCCCGCGATGTCCTTCCAGCCGACCGCCTGGTGCGATGCCGGCTTGATCTGCTGCGGCTTGACTTTCGGCATCACTTTCAGCATCCGCCACATCACGGCGATGATCACCACGAAGAACAGGATCGCCACGACCGGCTCCCAGTTCAGCGCCGCGTTCTGCAGGTTCTGCACGAACGAGGTATGCGCCACCGGCGGCGCCGCGATTGGCACCACTTTCGTGACGGCGTGCGCGTGGACATGGACGAGTGCGGCGTGCGCGGCGAGGGGGTGGGTGTGGGCGGCGTGCCCCGCAGGCGTCGTTGACCCCGCATGCGCGATCGACCCAGCGGCCGGTGTGGTGGCGGTAGACGCAGTCCCGGACGGCGTCGTGGCAGCGGCCGGCGGGGTGGTCGCCGTGCCCGTCGTAGTCGCCACCGTCGTCGTCCCTGACTTCATCGCAGCCTCACCATCCTTGGTCTATCCGTCCATTATGCAGATCTCTACTCAAGTATGCGGCGCGCCAGATCTCTGAAGAACTCGGTTGCGAACGCCAGGTCGCGAACGTCGATCCGCTCGTCCGCCGCGTGGATCAGCGGCGCCGCCTGCAGCAGCGTCTGGTGCTTCTGCGGAAAGAAGCCGTACGCGACGCAGTCGGGGAACGCTTGGCGGAAGTGGCGCGAGTCGGTGAAGCCCGGCAGGATCACCGGCACCACGCCGGCGCCCTCGTCGTGCTCGCTCACCCAATCCGTGATCGCCTCCATCAGCGGTGAGGAGATCGGCGAGCGGTTGCCCTCGATCCGCTCGGTGAAGTCGATCCGCCATGCGCCCTCGCCAAGGACTTCGCCGATCCCCCGCCGCACCTGCACCTCGCCCAGCCCCGGGGGTACGCGGCAGTCGACTTTCAGCTCAGCGCTGGAGGGGATCACGTTGATCTTCTCCGATGCCCTGATCCGCGTCGGGGTAAACGTGACGCCGAGCATCGGCTCGAACATCGTCACCAACCGCCCATCAGCAGCGCCCAGTTTTGCGACCGCTCCCTCCGGGTCGTTTGGATCCTCGCCGAGCGCCTCCAGGAACGCCCGCGGCTCGGCCGTCAGCTCGTATTCCGGCTGCCGCGCCGCCAACCGCTCCAGCACCGGCGCGATCTTCAGCAGCGCGTTCTCGCCGATCTTCGGCATCGACGCGTGGCCCGCGACCCCCGTGGTCGTGACCGTGAAGCGGAACACGCCCTTCTCCGCGCAGCACACGCCATAGCGACGCCGGCCGGCGTACTCGAACACCGCGCCGCCGCCCTCGTTCACGAGCAGGTCACAGCGGACCTTCTCCGGGTGTTCTTTGCAGATCCACTGCGCGCCCAGCTCGCCGCCGGTCTCCTCGTCGACGACCGCCACGATCAAGAGCTCGCCCCTCGCCGGGCGCCAGCCCGAGCGCGCGAGGCCCGCCGCGGCCGCGATCTCGGCGGCGGTCTGCGACTTCATGTCGAGCGCCCCCCGCCCCCAAATGAAGCCCTCGGCCTGATCGCCCGACCACGGACCGTGCGCGCTGTTCCACTCCTCGGCGTTCGCCAGCACCGTGTCGACGTGGCTGAGGTAACACAGCGTCGGGCCGTGGTCCGTACCGTCGGTCGCACGCAGGCGGGCCACGAGATTCGGCCGCTCGGGCTCGGCGCCGAGCAGCTCGCACTCGAAGCCCGCCTCCTTCAAATGGTCCCTCAGATACTCCTGCGCCGCGCGCTCGTTTCCCGGCGGGTTGACCGTGTCGAAGCGAATCAGCTTCTGCAGAAGCTCCGTCGCCTCCGCCGCCGGGTCGGGGATGCTCACCCGGTGATCGTACGCCGATCTCTGCGCGCGCCGGGCACGGCCGCCAACAGCTCCTTCGTGTACGGATGTTTCGGTTCGCCGTACAGCGCCTCGTTCTCCGCCAGCTCGACGATCTTCCCTTCGTACATCACCGCCACCCTGTCGCACATGTGCCGCACCACCGACAGGTCGTGGGAGATCAGCACGAGCGTCAGCCCCATCTCGCGCTGGCACTCGCGCAGCAGGTTCAGCACCTGCGCCTGGATCGACACGTCCAGGGCACTCACGGGCTCGTCGGCGATCAGCAGCTTCGGCCCCAGCGCCAGCGCGCGCGCGACGCCGATCCGCTGGCGCTGGCCGCCGGAGAACTCGTGCGGGTAGCGGTTGTAGTGCTCGGGGTTCAGCCCAACCATGTCCATCAGCTCCTTCACCCGCTCTCTGCGCTGCGCTCTGTCCTTGTGCAGGCCGTGGATCACGAACGGCTCCCCGACGATCGAGCCGACCGTCTTGCGCGGGTTCAGCGACGAATACGGATCCTGAAAGACCATCTGTAGCTCACGCCTGACCGCCTTCAGCTTCCTGCCCTTCAGATCGGTGATGTCGTTCCCCTCGAAGCGCACCGTTCCCGCGGTGGGCTGCAGCAGGCGCATCATCAACCGCGCGGTCGTGGTCTTCCCGCTGCCACTCTCGCCGACGATCCCCAGCGTCTCGCCTTTGATCACGTCGAAACTCACGCCGTCGACCGCCTTTTTCGTGCCCGCCTTTCGGGCGAGCACGATCCCCCGCGTGATGGCAAAGTGCTTCTCCAGACCGCGCACCTCCACCAGAGTCTCCGTTGCGTTCACGCGGACTCCTCCCACAGTTTCCGGCGAACCTTCGGTACCAGCAGACATGCAACCTCGTGGGCCGGATCGCCGGGCAGGGGGAGCAATTCGGGATCGATCCGCGCGTGGTCTGGCTGGGCGTACTCGCAGCGCGGATGAAAATGACAGCCCGACGGGGGGTCGATCAGGCTCGGCGGGCTGCCTTTGATCGGCTCCAGCCGCTCCATACGCGGACCGTCCAATTTCGGGATCGACCGCAACAGTCCCCATGTGTAGGGGTGTTCGGGGCCGTTCAAGAGCGCCTCGGTCGCCGCGGTCTCGACGATCCGCCCGGCGTACATCACCGCGATCTCGTCGGCCATCTCCGCGACCACGCCGAGGTCGTGCGTGACGATCATCACCGCCATCCCCAGCTCTCCCCGCAACCGCTCCAGCAGCGCGAGGATCTGCGCCTGCACGGTCACGTCCAACGCGGTCGTCGGCTCGTCGGCAATCAGCAGCTTCGGCTCGTTCGCTAGCGCCATCGCGATCATCGCGCGCTGCTTCATCCCCCCGGAGAACTCGTGCGGGTAGTCGTCCACCCGCTTCGCCGGAGTCGGGGATGCCGACGAGGCCCAGCAGCTCGATCGTGCGCGCGCGGGCCTGCGTCTTTGACAGATTTTGATGAGCTCTTATGGCCTCGTTCAGTTGTGCGCCGACCCGGTACAGAGGGTGCAGCGCCGTGGAGGGGTCTTGAAAGATCATCGCGATCTCGTTGCCCCTGATCCGCCGCAGCGCCCCCTCATCGAGTCCCAAAAGGTCACGCCCCTCAAACACAACCCGCCCAGTAATCCTCGCCCCCTGCACGCGGGTCAATCCCAGCACCGTCATCGCCGCGACGGTCTTGCCCGACCCCGACTCCCCGACGACCCCGAGCGTGCGTCCCCTCCCCACCTCATATGTGATCCCGTCAACCGCTTTCACGACGCCGTCTTCCGTCGGGAACTCGACACGCAGGTCCTCAACTCGAAGCAGCGGATCGCCGGCAGGACTCATGAGGAGATCCATCCGTGCAATCGACGGCTCATGAGTACTGCGCCGAGAATCGATGGATCACGAGTACCGGACACGAGGATCCAAATACGCATACGCGATGTCCACGACGATGTTCGCCACGACGATGAACAGCGCACCCAACAACACGGTGCCCTGCACGATCAGGAAGTCCGAATGCGTGATCGCCGTGTAGGCCAGCTGTCCAATCCCGTGGATGTCGAACACGACTTCGACCAGGATCGCGCCCCCAAGCAGCGTCGCGATGTCGAGCGCGAGGATCGTCAGGATCGGGTTGATCGCGGCGCGCACGCCGTGGCGCAGGACCACGCGGCGCTCGGACAGGCCCTTCGCGCGCGCGGTGCGGATGTAGTCCTCCTGCATCGTCTCCGTCAAGCTCCCCCGCATCAGCCGCGCGTAGATCGCCGCCGAGCCCGCCGCCAGCACCAGCCACGGCAACAGCAGCGAGGTGAACCATTTCCAGGGGTCGCTCGTCAAGGACACATAGCTGCCGGCCCCGGGAAAGATCTTCACCCGCCCGATGTCCGCGGCGAACAGATACAGCGCGATCAGCCCGAGCCAGTATTCCGGCGCCGAGACGAACACCAGCGCGGTGCCCATGCTCGCGCGGTCGAGCCACGAGCCCCGGCGCAGCGCCGAGAGGATCCCGACCGGCAGGCCGACCATGAGCCAGATCACCGCCCCCCCGAGCATCAGCGACAGCGTTGCCCCCAGCCGTTCGGCGATCAGGCCGCGCACGGGGGCGTTCGAGTAGTAGCTGTAGCCGAGGTTGAAGTGCAGGAAGAACTTCCTTCATGTAGATCCAGAACTGCGCGGGCAGCGATTTGTTCAGGCCGAGGTCGACGCGCAGCGCCGCGATCGACCCGCGGGCTCGCGTTGCGCCCGGCCCGCAGCCGTGCCGGTTCGCCCGTCGGCAGGATCCGGAACAGCACGAACATCAGCGCCGTCACGAGGATCAACAACAGGATCCCCCACAGCACACGGCGGATGATGTAGCGCGTCATCGTCGGCGTCCGGCCCGGATCCCGTCTACTTCAACGACGTATAGCTGTAGTCCCATTGGCCGGTGTTCCACAGATCGCCGACGCCCGCGACGTCGCTGGACTCGATGTTCGGCTGCTTGTCCCAATCGAACGGGATCGCCGCCGCCTGGGCGACCAGTTTCCTGTCGACCGCGGCCCACGCTTCTGCGCGGGGCTGGACACCGACGACCAGTTCGGCGGCGTCCATCGCCTGGTTGATTTCCGGGTCGTTCACGAGACCCCAGTTGTCGTTGCCGGTCGGGACGATGTTCTTGCCGTTGAACGCCACGTCGAGCACCGCCTGCCCGTCACCGAAGTCGGCGACCCAGCCGACGCTCGGGCAGACGTCGATCTCTTCGGCCGGCGTCCCGCAGTACTTCGAGTACATCACCGAGGCGTCGACGAGCGTGAACTTCGTCTGAAAGCCGAGGTTCTTCAGCGTCTGGTTGACGATTTCCGCGTCTTCGGCCGAGGGACTTTCGTTCGAGCCGACGACCTGCAGGGTCTTCCCTCCGGTGTACTTGCCGCTGGGGTAGCCCGCGAGCTTCATGTACTTCGCGGCGACCGCCGCGTTGCCTTCGGGATAGTCGTTGTAGTCCACCTGTGGGCCCTTCAGACCTCCCGCCTGTTCGAAGCCGGGGATTTCTGGGTAGATGAAGTGCGTCATCACGTTCGTCACGAGCGCGCCGCCGCGCGCCTTGTTCATCGCGACGCGGTCGAGCGCCGCCCACAGCGCCTTGCGCAGATTGACATTGGCGAACGGGCCCTGCCTGTTGTTGACGGCGATGTAGTGATCGCCGGCGCCCGGTGAGATCTCCAACTGGTCGCGGAACCTTTCATACGCGAGCCTGACGATCGGCTGCGCGGGGGCTTCGTTCTGGACCATGTCCGACCCTTCCAGCACCTGCCGGCCGATCACGGTGGCGTCGCCGCCGATCTCGATGTTGATCTGGTTCAGGTAGGCGGGCCGCGAGTCGGTCGCGGGGTTCCAGTTGGGGTTGCGCACGAGCGTCGCGGACTTGCCCGGGATATAGCCGATCCCGAGCACCTTGCCTTCGCTGCTGGACTTGAACATGTACGGCCCGGTGGCGACCTGGTAGTTGCCGTATTCGGTCGGCTTCTTCGCGTCGTACTGCTTGGCGAATTCTTCCGGCACGGGCGCGCTCAGCGGCAGCACCAGCGCGGCGAGCACGATCGGGGCCTTCGGTTCTGAGAGGTGGAAGACAATCGTGGACTTGTTGGGAGTCGTGATGCCCGGAAAGGGTCCGCCGGTTTCCTTATGGAGCTCTTCCTTGGCAGCCCACGAGTGACCCGAAGTAGGCTTCCCAATAGGGATTGGCGACATTCGCGTTGGCGCCGCGCTCGATCGCGTAGGCGACGTCGGCGGAGGTCACTTCGCGGTTGACCGGCGGGCTGAAGCGCACGCCTTTACGGATGTGCACGGTGATCGTCTTGCCGCCTTCGGAGATCCGCGCCGGTTCGGAGGCGATGTCCGGGCTCGGGGTCGCGAACGTGTTCGGCTTGTAGGAGAACAGCGGGCGCTGGGTGGCGTAGATCGCCTCGTAGTCGATGTTGTAATACGACTGGCCCGGATCGATGTGTTCGAAGTCGGTGTGATTGAGCACCGTCAGCGTGCCGCCGCGTTTGCCTCCGCTCTGCGCCTGCGTCCGCGGCGTCTGGATCCCCGGCGCGACCGCGATCCCGCTGCCGCCGGAGACAGAGCTGCTGCTGCTGGAGCCGCACGCGGCCAGCCCCAGCGCGAGCGCCGCGGCGAGCGCGGTAGAGGTGAGCATTCTGGTGGGGCCCATTACGGCGTCTCCTCTGTTTGTTCGGATATCGAAATCATCGTGCGGTCCTCGGGTTGAGCGCGTCCTGCAGGCCGTCGCCGAGCAAGTTGAAGGCCAGCACGGTCAGCAACAGGGCCAACCCCGGGAAGGTCATGTACCACCAGGCGGTGTTGAAGATCGGTGTCGCGGCGGCGATCATCTGACCCCAGCTCGCGGTGGGCGGTCTGATGCCGACGCCGAGGATACGACAGGCCTGCCTCGAGCAGGATGTTGAGCGGGATCAACAGCGTCGAGTAGACGATGATCGGCGCGAGCAGGTTCGGGAAGATCTCTCGGAACATGATCCGCGCGTTCGAGGCGCCAAGCGCGCGCGAGGCCTGCACGAACTCGCTCTCGCGCAGGCTCAGCACGAGCCCGCGCACGATCCGCGCGATGTACGTCCAGTTCGCCAGCGCGATCAGGAAGATCACGAGGCCCAGGCCGGGTTGGACCGTGCCCCCGACGCAGCCCCTGACCGCGCAGGCCGCGCCGATGCCCAGCCCGAGCAGCAGGATCGGGATCGACAGCACGACGTCGATCAAGCGCGACAGCAGCGTGTCGACCCATCCGCGGTAGAAGCCGGCGAGCGTCCCGATCACGACGCCGATCACCGTCGCCACCGCCGTGCCGAGGATGCCGACCTCCAGGGCGACGCGCGTGCCGTAGATCACGCGGGACATCACGTCCTGGCCGAGCTGATCGACGCCAAACGGATGCGCCAGGCTGGGGCCGAGCGGTGAGCCGAACTGATCAGTCAGGTTCGGGTTCTGCACATTCGGCCCGGGCAGGCCGAGCAGTTTCACGATCAGCGGGGCGGCGATCGCGACGATCGACCAAGAAGACGATGAACGCGAATGAGACGAGCGCGACCCGGTCCTGGCGAAAGCGTCGCCAGAACAGCTGCCATGGGGAGAGCGCCGCGACGCCCGCTCCGGGGTCGAGGAAGTCAAAGCCGCCGGGGGCCTGCGCCCCGGCGGAACCGGTCCCCGACCCACCCCACAGCTCGGCGGCGCCTACGCCCATCTGACGGACTTCCCCTGATCAGCGAAATCCGATTGCAAACACATGAGAAACACGGGCTTTATCTGTTCGACACGCCCTCTTCGACAACCTTCCCGGGAACCTAAATCCGAACTTGGCCGCTACGTGCTCTGTCCAGTGCCGATCAGGGTCAAATGCGCGATGCGCGCGATACTGAGGCGATGGACACGCTGTTCGAGTCCGACGCCGGCGCAGGAGAGCCCGAGGGCCGGCGAGATCCCGCCGAGGACGATCGCCCGCTGGCGGCGCGGATGCGGCCCGCGACACTCGCCGACTTCGTCGGCCAGACACACCTCTTGGGAGACGACTCAGCGCTGCGCACGGCGATCGAGCAGGGACACCCTCACTCGATGGTCCTGTACGGGCCACCCGGCACCGGCAAGACCACGCTCGCGCGGATCCTCGCCGAGCATTCCCAGGCCGTGTTCGAGGAGCTCAGCGCCGTGCAGGCGGGCCGCGCCGAGGTGAGCGCGGTGCTGGAGCGGGCGGCGCACCGCCGGGAAATCGGTAGCCCACCCACCCCAACGGTGTTCTTCCTCGACGAGATCCACCGCTTCAACAAGGCCCAACAGGACGCGCTGCTACCGGCGGTCGAGGACGGCCTGATCACGCTGATCGGCGCGACGACGGAGAACCCGGCGTTCGAGGTCAACGGCGCGCTGCTCTCGCGCACGCGCGTGTATGCACTGCAGGCCCTGAGCGACGAGGAGGTCGGGACGGTGCTGCGGCGGGCGGTGGCCCAAGATCAGGCGCCGAAGGACGAGGACTCCGGCTCGTTGGACGGGAGCCGTAATGCGGAGATCGGGGTCGACGAAGACGCGATCGAGTTCCTCGCCGCACGCAGCGAAGGCGACGCGCGCACGGCTCTGAACGCGCTCGAGCTGGCGCTCGCCACAGCCGCCGAGCTCGGCGAGGGCAGCGTCACGATCGCGCGGGCCGAGGACGCGCTGCAACGCAGAGCGGTGCTGTACGACAAAGGCGGCGACCGTCACTACGACTACATCTCCGCCTGGATCAAGGCCACGCGTGGGTCGGACCCGGACGCGTCGCTGTACTACCTCGCGGTGATGCTCGAGGGCGGCGAGGACCCGCGCTTCATCGTGCGGCGGATGGTGATCCTCGCCTCCGAGGACATCGGCAACGCCGACCCGGGCGCGTTGGCAGTGGCGGTCGCCGCGGCGGCGGCGGTCGAGCACGTGGGGCTACCGGAGGCCAAATTCGCGCTCGCGCAAGCGGCGATCTACCTCGCGCTGGCGCCGAAGTCAAACGCGGCCGGGCGCGCGCTGGGGGCGGCGCAGCGGCACGTGCGCGAGCATGGGGCAGCGCCGGTGCCGGGGTGGCTGCGGTCGGGTCCGAGGCCGGGACAGGATGAGAACCCGCCCACCCGTTACAACAATCCCCACAACCATCCCGGGCACCTCTCCTCGCAAGAGCTGTTGCCCGAGGGGGTCATCGGGGAGCGCTTCTACGAGCCGGACGATGCAGAGGGGGAGCTGGCACGGCGCCTTGCGCAGATTCGCGAGATGCGCGGGCGATAGGGGAGCTGTAGAGCTCGCGGCCAGCATCACCCGCACGCGTGTGATAATACTTAAGTGAATGCTTAAGCAATCCCATGCCGATCATGCCGCCAACGGGGAGATCGACCTTCTGTTCCAGGCGCTCGCGGACCCCAGCCGGCGGGCGATGGTCGAACGTCTGACCCGCGGACCGGCGTCCGTCAGCGAGCTCGCCCGTCCACTGGCGATGTCGATGCCGGGGGTCGTCCAGCACCTGCACGTGCTCGAACACAGCGGGCTCGTCCGCTCGGAAAAGGTGGGGCGGGTTCGCACCTGCACCGTGGAGCCCGCCGCACTACGAGCCGCGGAGGGCTGGATCACCGCGCGGCGCACCGCCTGGGAGCGCAGCCTCGACCGTCTCGGCGAGTACCTCACCGAGCACCCCGATGGACCGTGAACGCAAATCAACCAGCGCAAAGGAGCACGCAGATGAGCCAGACAGACGAGACCGCAGGCGAGCGCTCGACCGTCCATTCCACCTTCGCGCTCGAGCGCACCTACGAGGCCGCGCCAGCGCGGGTGTGGCAGACATGGGCGGACCCCGCGGAGAAGCGCCGCTGGTTCGGCCCGCAGGGGCCGGCGAAGGCCGAGCACGAGCTCGAGTTCCGCGTGGGCGGCCTCGAGCGCATGACCGTGCAATCGCCCGGCGGCGCCTACAAGTTCATCGCGCGCTTCCAGGACATCGTCGAGGGCGAGCGGTTCGTGCACACGTATGAGATGTACCTGGACGACGCGCGCATCTCGGTGTCGGTGGCCACGGTGGTGCTGGAGGCGGTGGGCGACGGGACGAAGCTGACGATTGACCGAGCAGGGCGTATTCCTCGACGGACTCGACAGCCCCGCAGAGCGCGAGCACGGCACGGGCGAGCTGCTGAACACGCTCGCCGCCTATCTCCAGAGCACGGGAGGCGGGTCGTGAACGAGAGACGGGCAACATACGGGAGACGGGCATGAGCGCAACCACCGGCAACCGACCCAACGCGACCACCGGCGCCGCGCCGCGCGACGAGCGCTGGGTGGCGCTGTACGTGCTGTGCGTGGGGATGCTGATGATCGTGCTCGACGTGACCGTCGTGAACGTCGCGCTGCCCTCGATCCAGACCGACCTGCACTTCTCGACCGCGAGCCTCGCGTGGGTGATCAACGCCTACCTGATCGCCTTCGGCGGCCTGCTCCTGCTGGCCGGGCGCCTCGGCGACCTGGTCGGACGCCGCAACATCTTCCTGGCGGGTATCGGGCTGTTCACGACAGCCTCGCTGCTGTGCGGCCTGGCGGAGAGCCAGACGATGCTGATCGCCGCGCGCTTCGCCCAGGGCGTCGGCGGCGCAATGACCTCAGCGGTGATCCTCGGCATGATCGTGACGATGTTCCCGGAGCCGCGCGAGCAGGCCAAGGCGATCGGTGTGTACGCGTTCGTCGCCTCCGCCGGCGGCTCGGTCGGCCTGCTCGCAGGCGGTGTGATCACACAGTCGATCGACTGGCACTGGATCTTCTTCGTGAACATCCCGATCGGGATCGCCACGGCCGTGTTCGCGACCCGCCTGCTCGAGCGCGACGCGGGCATCGGCCTCGGCGCGGGAGCGGACATCCCGGGCGGGGTGCTGATCACCTCCGCGCTGATGCTTGGCGTCTACACGATCGTCAAGCCCGCCGCCGAATCCGGCTGGGGAGCGGGGCGCACGCTCGGGCTCGGCGGCCTCTCGGTCGCGCTGCTGGCTTGCTTCTTCGCGCGCGAGGCCACCGCGCGCAACCCGCTGGTGCCGTTGCGGATCTTCCGCTCGCGCAACGTCGTCACGGCCAACGCGATCCAGATCCTGTCGGTGGCGGGGATGTTCGGGATGTTCTTTCTCGGCGCGCTGTATCTGCGACGCGTGCTCGGGTACGACGCGCTGCAGATCGGGCTCGCGTTCCTGCCCGTCACGCTCACGATGGGAACCCTTTCTATCCGCTACTCCGAGCGATTGGTGACCCGATTCGGGGCGCGCGCCACGATCGTGCCCGGACTGATGCTGATCGCGCTCGCGCTCGTCCTGTTCGCGCAGGTGCCCGTTCAGGGCAATTACTTCGTACATGTGATGCCCTCGATGCTGCTGCTCGGCATCGGCGCCGGCATCTGCTTTCCCGCGCTGATGAACCTCGCGATGTCGGGCGTCGAGCCGCAGGACGCCGGCCTCGCCTCCGGCCTGGTCAACACGACCGCGCAGGTCGGCGGCGCGCTCGGGCTGGCGGTGCTGGCCACGTTGTCGAGCGCGCACAGCCGGCACCTCCTCGCACAAGGCCACTCGAGCGCCGCCGCGCTCACCGGCGGCTATCACCTCGCGTTCTGGATCGCCGCCGCCCTCACCGCCGCCGCGCTCGCGATCGTGCCCGCCGTGTCGAGCCCCGCCGTGTGGCGCGATAGCCGACGCGCACGGGAGAGCGATGCCGTCGATGTGCGCGAGCGTGGAGGGGGGTCCTTGACGGAGCCTACGAGCTGATCGAGACAAGCGGATGCTGAGCTGACACCGGCAGGCGCGATAATCGCATGCGATGAGCCGACAAGCTCCCCCCGAGGCCGAAGCACGGGAGACGATCGAGTCGCGCAACCCCGCGACCGGGGAGCTGCTCGGCAGCGTGCAGTCCACGCCGCCCGGGCGGATCGACGAGGTCGTCCGCGCCGTGAGCCGGGTGCAGCCGCTGTGGGCGCTGCTGCGCGTCGTGGACCGCGCGCGGTACATGCGCCGGATGGCGCAGGCGATCATCGACGAGCTCGACGAGCTGATCGAGGCGATCGGACGCGAGCAGGGGCGCCCGCGCGCGGAGGTGGCGGCGCTCGAGCTGCTGCCGGCAATCGACGCGCTGATCTGGATCGCCGACGACGGGGCGAAGGTGCTGGGCTCACGGCGCGTGGGGATCCACCGCTCGATGTCGCTCGCGCGGCGCGCGCGGATCGCGTACGAGCCCTACGGCGTGATCGGGGTGATCGGCGCCGGCAGCGCGCCGTTCGCCCAGCCGCTCGGCCAGATCGCGGGGGCGCTCTTGGCGGGCAACGGCGTCGTCTTCAAGCCGGCCGCGCGGGCGTGCCTGACGGCCGAGCGGATCGCGCGGGTGCTGGCGCGCGCGGATCTGCCGGAGGGTCTGGTGGCGCTCGCGCACGGTGACGCCGAGGTCGGGGTGGCGCTCGCGCAGGCGCCGCTGGCAAAGGTGCTGTTCACGGGCTCGCCCGCCGTTGGCCGGGTAGTTGCGCGGGCGTGCGTGAGCAGAGAGAAGGAGGTGACAGTCGAGCTCGGCGGCAAGGACGCGATGCTCGTGCTCGCGGACTGCAACGTGGCGCGGGCGGCCGAAGGCGCGCTGTGGGCGGGGTGCGCGGGCGCGGGCCAGGCGCGCGGGGCGGTCGAGCGCGTGTACGTAGCCCGCGAGATCGCAGAGCGGTTTACGGAGCGGTTGGTGAGCGGCGCATCGGCACTCACCGTCGGTGACCCCGCCCAGCCGGGCACGCAGGTCGGCCCGCTCGCCTCCGAGCGACGGCTGCAGCACGTGCGCGAGCTGGTGGAGGATGCGGTGGCGCAGGGCGCACGGCTGCATTGCGGCGGTCCCGTGTCGCCCGCGGCGTGCTCCGGTGCGTTTTACGCCCCGGCGGTGATCACCGGCGCGACGGGAGAGATGCGCCTGATGCGCGAGCCCGTGGACGGGCCGGTGCTGACGGTGGTGGCGGTCGCTTCGGTGGAGGAGGCGATCACCCTGGCCAACGACAGCGAGTTTTGCTTGGGCGCATCGGTATGGACACGGGATCGCTACAGGGGCTTGCGGATCGCGCGCGAGCTGCACGCGGGGATGGTCTGGCTCAACGACCACCTGCCCGGCCCGGCGGTCTCGCGCGGCCCGTGGGGAGCGGCCGCGGGCGGCGGACTCGGTCGCGTGCTCGGCGAGGCGGGGTTGCGCGCGTGCGCGCAGGAGAAGCTGATCGTCTGGAGCCAGCCGGGGATGCGCGGGCTGTGGTGGGGACCGTACGACCAGGTACTCGAGGGCGGCGCGCGGGCGGTGGCGCAGTTGCGCTCGGCGCGCGATTCCGACCGCGAGCGCGCGTGGCGCCACGGTGCGGTGGGGCTGGCCCGTGTGGGAGCACGAGCGCTGGGGCGCGGGGTGCCGCGGTAGACGGCTAACCTTTGAGGATGCCCGCCCAGGCCTATGCAGGCAAGGAGTGCGTCTGTCAGCTACACAAGGGAATCTGTGACCAGTCGTGTGTCCAGGGGATGCTCGACACCCCGTTCTACATCGCCTGCCTGAAGCTCACCGGCCGGCGCTGCGTGGTCGTCGGCGGTGGGGAGATCGGGCTGGAGAAGGTCGAGGGCCTGCTCGCCTGCGACGGCGCCGTCACGCTGATCGCACCCGAGGCGGAGCCCGCCTTACAGGAGTACGCGCGGGAGGGCTCGATCCGCTGGGAGCAACGCGAGTACGCGGGCCCGGCAGACCTCGAGGGCGTGTTCATGGCGATCGCCGCCACAAACGACACCGACGTGAACATCGCCGTCTACGACGACGCCGAGCACCGGGCGATGCTCGTGAACGTGGTCGACGTGCCGCCGCTGTGCAACTTCATCCTGCCGGCGATCGTGCGCACCGGGCCGCTGGCGATCGCGATCTCCACCGCAGGCGCCTCGCCGGCGCTTGCGAAGCGGATCAAGCGCCAGATCGCCGAGGAGTACGGCGAGCCCTACGCGCGGCTGGCGGTGCTGCTGAACGAGGTCCGCGGCTGGGCCAAGAGCAGATTGCCGACCTACCAGGACCGCAAGGAGTTCTTCGAGGGGATCGTCAACGGCGACCCCGACCCGGTCGAGATGCTGCGTTGTGGTGAGGAGGGCGCCGTGCGCGAGCTGATCGCGGCGGCCCAAATCCGGCACGAGCCGCAGATCTCAGGCGTGTGATCGAGCTGGAAGGGCTCGTTCGCCGCTACGGCGAACGCGAGGCCCTGAGCGATCTGTCCCTGTCGTTGTCCGCCGGGCAGACCTTGGTCGTGTTCGGCCCGAACGGCGCCGGCAAGACGACGCTGCTGCGCATACTCGCGACGCTACTGCGACCACACGCCGGGAAGGTGACGGTGCTCGACCGGCGGTTGCCGGCAGAGGCATGGGCTGTGCGCGGGCAGATTGGGTTACTGGGCCATGAACCGCTGCTGTATCGAGAGCTGACCGCCCGCGAGAACCTGCGGTTCCATGCACGCCTGCACGGCGTGCAGGAGGATCGTGTCGAGGAGGTACTCGAGGCCGTGAGGCTCTCAGATCGCGCCGACGAGTCGCTGAAGACACTGTCCCGCGGGATGGTGCAGCGCGTGGCGATCGCCCGTGCCGTGCTGCACGACCCCGAGCTGCTGCTACTCGACGAGCCGTGGGCGAACCTCGATCCGGTCGCGCGGGAGCTGGTCGAGCCGCTGATCGGCGCCGGAAGCGGCCCGGGCGGGCTCCGTACTCGAGTGATCTCCAGTCACGATCCAAGCGGCGGGCTGGGCGAGGCCGACCTGGTGCTGGGCCTGCGCGACGGTCGTCCAGCGCTGCTGGCGAAGGTCGCGGACGTCGAGCAGGGTGAGATCGCGGAGCTGTACAGGTGAGCGCTGTGAGCGAGAGACCTCCGACCGAGAGCGACACGCGCAGAGGGCGGGCGAGGCCCCCGGGCATGGCGGCGACCGTCGGCGCGCTGCTGCGCAAGGAGCTACTCGTGGAGCTGCGCACGTTGGAGTCCGTACCGGGGATGTCGCTGTTCGCCGTGACGACGTTCGTCGTATTCCACTTCGCGCTCAATCAGAACACCGTCTCCGGCGACGAGGCGGCGGGAATCCTGTGGGTCACACTGCTGTTCGCCGCGATGCTCGGCGTCAACCGCCTGTTCGTCGCCGACCAGGACCAGGGCGGCTTCGACGCTTTCCTGCTCGCCCCGGTCGATCGCTCGGCGATGCTGCTGGCGAAGGCCCTGGCGCTGCTCGCCTACCTCGCCGTGCTCGAGCTCGTGGCCGTGCCGGCCTTCGGGCTGCTGCTGCTCGCGCCACCACTCGGCCAGACGCTGCCCGACCTGCTCCTGGTGCTCGTGCTCGCCGACGTCGGGATCGCTGCGATCGGCACGCTCGTCGCGGCGCTGGCGGTGCAGACCCGCGCCCGCGACCTGCTCGGGCCGCTCTTGGCGCTGCCGCTGCTCGTGCCTGTCGTGATCGGCGCCGCGCGCGCGAGCTCGCCACTACTCGTCCTCGCTCGGGCGGGGGGGCACGTTGATCCGCCACAGGTGCGCTGGCTGGGAACGCTCGCTCTCTATGATCTGGTGTTCGGGCTGATCGCCTACGCCGTTTTCGACTTCCTGCTGGAGGACTAGTGTCGTCCCGAACATTCCCCCCGATGAACGGACGCGGCCTGCGCGCGCTGAGCATCGCAACGGTCGCCGCGATTCCGATCGCGCTCGCGCTCGTGTTCTTCTACGCGCCGATCGAAGCCGAAGAAGGGTTCCTGCAGAAGATCTTCTACCTGCACGTACCGCTCGCGATCATCACCCTGTGCGGGTTCGTGCTCGGCGGGCTGATGGCGATCATGCACCTGCGCACGCGCGAGCGCAATTGGGACCTGCGCTCCTACGTGGCGATCCACATGAGCCTGATCTTCGGGGTCGGCACGCTGATCACCGGCTCGATCTGGGCGCGCGGCTCGTGGGGGCACTGGTGGGTGTGGAGCGAGCCGACGCTCGTCTCGTTTCTGATCATCATGCTGCTGTACGCGACCTACCAGCCACTGCGCTTTGCGATCGAGGACCCCGAGCGCCAGGCGCGCTACGCGTCGGTGTTCGCGATCGTCGCGGGGGCGTTCGTGCCGCTGAACTTCCTCGCAGTGCGCCTGTCGACCGAATACCTGCACCCGCGCGTGCTCGGCAGCTCCTCCAACCTGCCGCCGAAGATGGCGTTCACGTTCCTGGTGTCACTGGTGGCGATCGCGCTGCTGTACGCGACGCTCTGCTCCTATGAGCTCACGGCCAAGCGCTCGCGCATGCTGCTGAAAGCGCGCAGCAGGACTTTGGGGTTCCGATGACGCTGCTCGCGACGGCGATCCCGGGGAGCTCCAACAACGGCTATGTGGCGGCCGCGTACATCGTGTTCTTCGCGATCGTGCTGATCTACGTCGCGATCATGGCGCTTCGCCTGACGCGGGTGGAACGCGGCCTGCGCGAGTTGAACGAGCGCGCGGGGACGCCCCGAGATGTGGCTACGCAGGGCGAGACTCGGCAAGACGGACCTCGAGAGAACGACGCCCACAGCCAGGCGCGGGAGCGCGAAACCGTATGAGCGAGCTGCTGGCGCTCGGCATCTCGCACAAGACGGCGCCCGTGGCGCTGCGCGAGCGCCTGGCTTTCAGCGAGCAGGAGGCGATCGAGTTCGCAAAGCAGGCCACAGCCACCGACGAGGTACGCGAGGCGGTCGTGATCTCCACCTGCAACCGCACCGAGGTCTACCTCGTGGTCGTCGGGGCGGGTGGGGCTCTTGTCAAAGCCGAGGGGGACGTGCTGGGTCTGCTCGCCCGCCGCGCCGGGATCCGCCCGACGGAGCTGGCGCAGGAGATCTACTCGCCGCGCAACTGCGATGCGGCGCGCCAGCTCTACCGCGTGACCGCGGGCCTGGAGTCGATGATCGTCGGCGAGGCGGAGATTCAGGGCCAGGTCAGACGCGCGCACGAGGCGGCGATGCGCGCGGGCACGACGGGGGCCTTCTCCAACCGCCTGTTCGCCGCTGCCCTGACCACAGGCAAGCGCGTGCGGACGGAGACCGAGATCGGCTCCAGCCGCGTGAGCGTCCCCTCGGTGGCCGTCGATCTCGCGCTGAGCGTGCTCGGGACTCTGGAGGAGCGTCATGTCGTGATCCTCGGTGCTGGCGAGACCAGCGAGCTGACCGCGCGTGCGCTCGCCGACCAGGGCGCGGGCACGATCTTCGTAGCCAACCGTCATGCCGACCGCGCGCTCAGCCTGGCCGAGCGCTTCGGTGGGAGGGTGGTCGGGCTCGACGGCCTGCCCGAGCAGCTGCTGCACGCCGACATCGTCCTGTCCTCGACCTCCTCCCCTCATCCGATCGTCGGCCGCGAGGAGCTCGAGCTGGTGATGGCAGAGCGCGGTGAGGAGAGCCCGCCCGCCCGGCGGGGTCTGCTGCTGATCGACATCGCCGTGCCGCGCGACATCGACCCCGGCTGCGGTGAGCTGGAGGGAGTGACGCTGTATGACATCGACGACCTGCAGGCCGTCGTCGCACGCAACCTCGACACGCGCGCGAGCGAGGTCCCACGCGCTCAGGAGATCGTCGAGGAGGAGATCCAGCGCTTCGCGCGCTGGCTCGGCCAGCTCGAGGTGCTGCCCACGGTGAGCGCGCTACGCGAGCACGGCAACGCGCTGGTCGAACAGGTGCTGGCCGAGAATGCCGGCCGGTGGGAGGCGGCCTCGCCGCGCGACATCGCCCGCGTGGAGGCGATCGCCCGGGCGGTGATGAGCCGGCTGCTGCACGAGCCGACGATCCGCCTGCGCAGCCTCTCAGAGGCGCGCGGGCACGCGAGCCTCGAGTTGGTACGCGAGCTGTTCGGGTTGCGCGATGACGAGCCTGCCGAGGAGGCCGACGAGCAGAATCGGATCGCGCCCGCCCAGCTCGCCGAGGTCCACGACCTCCAGCGCCGCCGCCAGGGCTGAGGCCCGATCCCCACGATGCCCGCACGCTGCAGCCGGGAGATGCCCTGATGCGGATCGGAACCCGTGGGAGCATGCTCGCACTCGCGCAGGCCACTCACGTGGCCGAGCTGTTGGCGATCGAGGCAGGCGACGACGACGCGATCGAGCTGGTCACGATCACGACCAGCGGAGATGGTGTGGACGACGCTGAGGAACCGGCAGCCCCCGGGGGCGCCCCGGCTGACAAGTCGCGTTGGGTCGACACGATCGAGGCCGCGTTGCTCGCCGGGGAGATCGACCTGGCGGTGCACTCGGCCAAGGATGTCCCCGGCGAGCTGGCGGACGGGCTCTCGCTGCTGGGCACCCCTGCGCGCGTGAGCGCCGAGGACGTGCTGTGTGGCGCGTCTGGCCTCGATGCCCTCTCCAAAGGCGCGCGCGTGGGCACCAGCAGCCTGCGTCGCGCCGCGCAACTGCGGGCGGTTCGCGAGGACCTGCAGGTGGTGGCGATCGGCGGCAATGTCGACACGCGCCTGCGTCGCCTCGACGAGGACGGCCTGGATGCGATCGTGCTCGCGCGCGCCGGGCTGCTGCGGCTGGGCCGCGAGGCAGAGATCGGCGCGGTGCTCGACCCCGCCAACTTTGTCCCCGCCCCCGGCCAGGGCGTGCTCGCACTCGAGGGACGCGCGGGAGACGGCGCTGTCGAGGAAGCCGTGCGCGCGATCACCGACGCGGACGCGTTTGCATCTCTGCGCGCCGAGCGCGCGCTGGCGAGTGCGCTCGGCGCGAGCTGCCACACGCCGCTTGGCGCCCACGCGGTGCCCGCCGGCTGCGGCTGCTTGAACCTGCGCGCCTGGGTCGGGCTGCCTGACGGCTCGGCCTGGGTGAGCGATGAGCTGCTCGGCGGCTTCTACGATCCTGAAGCGCTCGGACGCCGAGTGGCGGAGCGGATGAAGAGCAGCCGGGGCCGAGGAGCTACTGCACCAGGCGGAGGAGATGGCCATTGAGCACGCCTGAGGTTGGGTGCGTCTACCTGGTGGGCGCCGGGCCCGGCGACCCCGGACTGCTGACCGTGCGCGCGCTGGAGCTGATATCGCAAGCGGACGTGATCCTCCATGACCGACTGATTCCGGCCACGGCGCTCGACGGCGCGCGCGCCGATGCCGAGGTGCTGTTCGTGGGCAAGGAGGGCGGCGGGCCATCGGTTCCCCAGGAGCAGACCGAGGCGTTGATCCTCGCTCGCGCCCGGGACGGCAAGACGGTCGTGCGATTGAAGGGCGGCGACCCGTTCGTGTTCGGACGCGGAGGCGAGGAGGCCCTCGCGCTGCGCGAGGCCGAGATCCCTTTCGAGATCGTGCCCGGCGTCAGCGCCGGCGTAGCCGCCGCGGCATATGCGGGCATCCCCGTCACTCACCGCGGGCTCGCTACCGCCGTGGCACTGGTGACCGGACACACCCGGGAGGACGGTCCCGCTGAGTCCGCTTTGGACTGGCAGGCGCTCGCGGCATTTCCGGGGACGCTGGTGTTCTACATGGGCGTGCGCCAGCTCCCCCAGATCACCGAGTCGCTAATCGCCGCGGGGCGGCCCGCCTCTGAGCCGGTGGCGATCGTCGAACGCGGCACGCTCCCCGACCAGCGCACCGTGACAGGGACGCTGCAGAGCATCGCCGAGATCGCCCGGCGCGAGCAGCTGCGCGCACCTTCGATCACTGTGGTCGGACCCGTCGCCGGGCTCGCCGGCGCAGCTGGAGTGGCTGTCTCCGCGCCCGCTCAGTGGCCAAACCGTGGCCGTCACACGCGCTCGTGCGCAGGCCAGCGGCTTGGCGCGAGCGCTCCAGGAGCTGGGAGCAAACGTCGTGCAGGCGCCGGTGATCCGAACACAACCGCTTCCCGGACCACCGCCCGATCTGACGCAATACGACCTCGTCTGCTTCACCAGCCCGAACGCGGTGAGCGCGCTGTTCGAGCGCCTCGGCCAAGGGACTACGCCTGCAGACGCGCGCGCGTTCGCGGGGGCGAGCGTCGCGGCGATCGGCCCCGGCACGGCACGCGCGCTAGCCGAGCACGGCATCGTCGCGGATATCGTGCCCGCGCGCTCCGTCGCGGAGTCGCTCGTACAAGCGCTCGCCGACGTGCCTGTCAAGCACGCGCTGGTGGCGCGCGCCATGCAGGCGCGCGACGTGATCCCGGACGCGCTGCGCGCGCGCGGCGCCGAGGTGGACGTGCTGGCGCTGTATGAAACCATCGCCGAGCCTCTTTCTCCCCAAGCGCTTACGGCCGCACGGGAAGCCGACTACATCACCTTCACCTCCTCCTCCACCGTCCGCTTCTTCCTCGACGCGGCGGGCGGGCCCGCCAGACTTTCGCCCGAGACGCGCGTCGTCTCAATCGGCCCCATCACCAGCGAGACCCTACGCGAGCATGGCCTGGAGCCACAGGTGGAGGCCGAGGATCACGATGTCGAGGGTGTGATCCGGGCGCTGCTCACAGACGTTGCGGCACGAGCCGTCTGACTACGTTCCCTTGCTATCGAAGGGCGGACGCTCCTCGATCGGCACCCGGCGTATCTCCATCGGCTCGCCGAGACTCCGCGGCGGCAGCGCAATCGAACCCGGCGCATGGACGCCGGCGAGCTCCGGACCGATCAAGCGCGCCGAGGCGGCCACCAGCACCGCATAGGCCATCGCAGAGAGCTCGCGCAACGACTGGTGGGAATGCTGGCGCATACCGAGGTCCACCTGAGCGAGGCCGTCGAGACCGACCGCGCGCCACGCGTCGATCAGCATCGCGATCTCCACCCCGTAACCGACGCTGAACGGCAGCCGCGTAAGGAGCTCACGCCGTGCCGCCACTTCGCCCGCCAGCGGCTGGTCGAAGACCGCGAGCTCGGGCGCGTGCAGATTCAACAGCGGTCGCGCCAGCAGCTCGGTGACGCGGCCGCCCTGGGCGGGGCGGGGGATCGATTCCGAGGACCCCGCGGGATCGCGAAATGGCCGCTGAAAGCAACCCTTCACGAAATGAATCCCCGGCTCGCAGATCAACGGCCCCAACAGACCGAGGAGGAAGCCGGCGTGAAAGTTCTCGGTGTCGGCGTCGAGGTAGACGACGAGCTCGCTCTGAACCACTGAAAGGGCGCGCCACATCGCATCGCCCTTGCCCTGCGCCGGGCCGCACTCGCGTGCGAGTGCATCCTCCTGCACGACCCTCAGGCCGGCGGAAGCGGCGATCTCGGCGGTTGCGTCAACCGAAGCGGAGTCGATCACAACGACCTCATCGATCAACCCAACCAGCTGCAACTCAGCGACACACCGCGCGATCGGGCCGATCGTCGCGGCGACCTCGCGCGCCGGCAGCACGACCGCGACGGACTCGCGCTTGGCGGCAAGCAGCCGCTCCAATGGGAACTGGCCGGCCCGAAAGCTGCGCCTCGCGCGCCAGTCGGTTGCCGTCAGATCGTTGTCCATCCTCTCCTAAACCTAGCCGCCGCCAGATGTGGTGCCAACGCTCGCGACCTCATAGGCGCCTGCGGAACCCCTCCACGATCTTGCGCAGATGCGCTTTGCAGGAGTCATTTCGGGGTTTGCCCACGACGCCATACGGGGAGTAGCCTTGATCGCATATGCCTCGCTCGCTGTGGAATGGCACGGTCGCCTTCGGGATGGTGCGCGTGCCCGTCAAGCTGTACTCGGCCACCGAATCGAAGGCCGTTCGCTTCCGCGAGCGCCACTGCACCGACGGCGCCGCGATCGAACACCGCCGCGTATGTGTGCAGGAGGGCAAGGAGATCCCATTCGGCGAGACCGTGAAAGGCTTCGAGGTCAGCACCGGCTCCTACGTGACGCTCTCCAAGGAGGAGATCGCCGCGGCCGACGGACCGGGCGCGCAGATGATCGAGATCGAGCACTTCGTCGGGCGCGGGGAGATCGACCCGGTCTATTACGACCGCGCCTACCGCCTCGGCCCCGGCCAGCTCGGCGACGAGTCCTACCTGCTCCTGCACGCGGCGCTGAAGCGCTCTGACCGGGTCGGGATCGGACGCTTCGTCTTTCACAACAAGGCTCACCTGGTCGCGCTCCGCGCGCTGCAGGATGTGATCGCCCTGCACACGATGCGCTTCGCCGACGAGCTCGTGCCTGCCGGCGAGGTGGACATGCCCACGCCGCAGCGCAAGCCCTCGAAGCCGGAGGTCACCGCCGCACGCGCGCTCCTCGACCAGCTCAGCGCGAGCTTTCAGCCGGAGGAGTACGAGGACACCTATCGCGCGGCGCTGCTCGAGCTGATCGAGCGCAAGGCGCGCGGCGAGACGATCACCGCGCCCGAGCCCGTCCAGATTGCCCCCGAGGACGACCTGCTCGGAGCGCTGCAGGCGAGCCTCGAGCGTCAGGGCCGCTCACCACGGCCGAAGAGGAAAAAGTCAAAGACGGACCGGGCGAGCTCGGTCAAGAAAGTCGCCGCCGGGAGCTCACGCTGATGCCCAGGCCACTGTGGAGCGGCTCGCTCAGCTTCGGCCTGCTCAACGTGCCCGTGACACTCCACAGCGCCACGCGCGACCGCGATGTTCACTTCCAGCTGCTGCACGCGCCGGACCGCTCGCCGATCGAAACACGCAGGGTCTGCGCGGCCGAGGAGAAGCCCGTGCCGTGGCCGGAGATCGCCCGGGGCTACGAGCTCGACGACGGCAGCTGGGTGCTGCTCTCCGATGAGGATCTACAGGCGGCCGCGCCCCGGCAGAGCCGCACGATCGACATCGAGCGCTTCGTCGAGGTGGCGGAAATCGACCCCGTCTACTTCGACCGCTCCTATCTGCTCGTCCCCGCCGACGAGGGCGCCGCGCGCGCGTACGCGCTGCTGAGCGAGACGATGCGGGACTCGGGCAAGGCGGCACTCGGGCGCTTCGTGATGCGCGCCAAGGAGCGACTCGTAGGCATTCGCGTCCGCGATGGCGCCCTGACGCTGACGACGATGTTGTTCGGAGACGAAGTTCGTGGCACCGAGGAGATCGCCGATGCGATCGAGGCCGCGGAACCGCCACGCGAGCAGGTCGACTCGGCCGTCGCCGTGATCGAGGAGCTCGGCGTCGAGTTCGATCCGACGCTCTACCGCGACGAGCACCGCGCCCACCTGAAGCGGATCATCAAACGCAAGCAGCAGGGCAAGAAGATCGCGGCGCCGCCCCCGGCCAAGGAGCCCGTCACGACGACCGCTCCAGATCTGATGGGGGCGCTGGAGGAGAGCCTTGCGCGGATCAGGGGGCAGACAGCAACCCAGAAGGCCCGCGAGCAAGCGATCTAGCACCGCCAAGAGATCGTCGGGGAAGCCGATTGCTCGCGAAACGAACGGGGTAGGAGTAAAAGGGCGGAAGACGACCAAGAAGGCGTAGGAGAGCGGAAGACGACCAAGCAGGCGTGAGACCGAAAGAAGCCGGTTGCGACGAAGCGACCGGTGAGACCCACCGAGGAGCGATCAAGCGATGGCGAGCACTCCCAGATACGAGCAGGAAGAGATCGACGCGGCGGCCGCGGAAGCCGCGGGTATCGGGGGCGTGACTGGCGAGGAGGGGCTCGACCCCGCCCAGCTCCCGGTCACGGAGGCCGGCGGCGGCGTCTCCGAGGGCTTCGAGGAGACAGAGCGGGCACTGATCGAGCACACCTCCCACGGCGACCAGCAGTCCGCCCACGCGATCCTCCACGATCAAGGCTCACCGGAGGAGCTGAGCAGCACGCGGGAGGACTCCGAGCCAGACCACGAGCACAGCAGCGAGCTCGACGACGGGTGAAACGCAGCTCAGCCGCCAAGCAGCGCGCGCTCGGCGAGTACAACGCCAAACGGGACTTCGCCGGCACCCCCGAGCCCGCGGGCCAGGATGGTCGTACCGGACGCTGCGCCCGCTTCGTAGTGCAGGAGCACCACGCGCGCAGCCTGCATTGGGACCTGCGGCTCGAACGCGATGGCGTGCTCGTCTCCTGGGCGGTCCCGAAGGGCATCCCGGACGACCCGAAGCGCAACCGTCTCGCGGTGCACGTCGAGGACCACCCGCTGAGCTACATCGACTTCGCGGGCGAGATCCCCTCCGGAAACTACGGCGCCGGCAGCGTGCGGATCTGGGACGAAGGCACCTACGACTGCCACAAGTTCCGCGACGACGAGGTGATCGTCACCTTCCACGGCGCCCGCGTTCAGGGCAAGTACGTGCTGTTCCAGACGAAGGGCAAAGACTGGATGATCCACCGCATGGACCCGCCCCAGGACAGCGGACGGGAACCGATGCCCGAGCACCTGGAGCCGATGCTGGCGAGCGCGGCGCGGCTGCCCCCGGACGACGAGGAATGGGGTTTCGAGATCAAGTGGGACGGCGTGCGCGCGATCACCTACTGGCGGCCCAAACAACTGCGGATCGAGAGCCGCAACCTGAACGACGTGAGCGCCCGCTACCCCGAGCTGCGTGCGCTCGGCCCGCAACTGGGGTCTAGCGAGGCGGTACTCGACGGAGAGATCGTCGCCTTCGACGATCAAGGTCGCCCCAGCTTCGAGCGGTTGCAGCAGCGCATGCACGCCTCCTCGCCGAACGTCATCCGGCGACTCGCGAGCGAGGCCCCCGTCAGCTACATGATCTTCGACCTGCTGTATCTCGACGGCCACACCACGATCGCGCTGCCGTATCGAGAGCGCCGCGCGCTGCTGGAGGGACTCGAACTGAAGGGCCCAGCCTGGCAGACCCCCGCCTACCACGCCGGCGAGGGACGCGAGCTGCTGGCGGCCGCGGCGGAGCAGCGGTTGGAGGGCGTGGTTGCCAAGCGCCTGGACTCGCCCTACCGGCCGGGCAAGCGCACGGGCGAGTGGTTGAAGATCAAGAACGTCAATCGCCAGGAGCTCGTGATCGGGGGATGGCTGCCGGGCAAGGGGGCTCGCGCGGGGCGGCTCGGGGCGCTGCTGATGGGCTACTACGAGCCGGACGATGAGGGTCAACCGGCGCTGCGCTACGCCGGTCGCGTCGGCACCGGGTTCAAGGAGCAGGACCTGGAGCACTTGGGCCAGGAGCTGGCGGCGCGCACGCGCAGCGCAAGTCCCTTCGCGGGGACCCAGCCGCCGCGTGGAGCCCGCTTCGTCGAGCCGGAGCTCGTGGCCGAGATCGAGTTTCGGCAATGGACCCACGACCGCATCCTGCGTCACTCCTCCTACAAGGGACTGCGCGAGGACAAGCCGGCAGCGGAGGTACGGATGGAGAGGACCGTGACCCCGATGGATGGCCGCGCCGCGCAGAGAACAAGCAAGACACCCGTAAAGGCCGCTACAGAGAAAGACAAGAAGGGAAACAACAAAGACGATCATCTCCCCGAGGAGAAGGAGCCGTACAAGATCCAGCGCGAAACCAAGCGAGCGACGGAGATCGAGGTCGATGGTCGCACCCTGAAGCTGACGAACCGTGCGAAGGTCATGTACCCGCGCACGGGGTTCACGAAGGGCGAGCTGATCGACTACTACGCCGCAATTGCGCCCGTGCTCCTGCCCCATCTCGCCGGACGGCCGCTGACGCTCAAGCGCTACCCCGACGGAGTCGCGAGCGAATACTTCTACGAGAAGCGCTGCCCCGCGCACCGACCCTCCTGGGTGAGGACCGCCCCAATCGAGAGCGATCGTGGGAAAGGAACGATCGACTACTGCGTGGCCGAAGATCTGCCAACGTTGATCTGGGCCGCAAATCTGGCCGCAATCGAGCTGCACCCGAGCCTCTCACGAGCCGCACGGATGAGCACACCGACCGCGATCGTGTTCGACCTCGACCCGGGCGCTCCGGCGGGGTTGAAGGCGTGCTGCCGGGTGGCACTTCAGATCAAGGAGATGTTCGACACGTTCAAGCTGGACACGTTCATCAAGACCTCGGGGGCAAAGGGCCTGCAGGTCTACGTGCCACTCAACACAGCGGTCACGTATGAGCAGACCAAGTCGTTCGCGCGCGCGGTCGCCGAGCTGCTGGAGAAGCGCCACCCGCGCCAAGTTCTCTCACGCATGACCAAGGAGCTGCGCCCGGGCAAGGTGCTGATCGACTGGAGCCAGAACGACGAGCACAAGACGACAGTGTCCGTCTACTCGCTGCGCGCGCGCGAGCGTCCCACGATCTCCACGCCGCTGGCCTGGGAAGAGGTCGAACGGGCCGTGCGGAGCAGGCGCGAGCCCAGCCTGAGCGCCGAGCCGGGCGAGCTGATGGAGCGAGTAGCGAGCCACGGCGACCTGTTCGAGGGGCTGCTGACGCTGAGAGCCGAGCTCCCGGACCTGTCCCAAGGAAACGCGATGCCGCGATGACCGGCGGTTTTTGACGACTGTCACCGACAGCTGATGACATGTCATCCGGTGTTGACAGATAACTTACCTGCAGATGTCCCAGAAATCGCCACCGGACGCTCTCGTATGCGAAGTTGAGATTCCCAAGGGGAGCCGCAACAAGTACGAGTACGACCCGGAGCTCGGCGGGATCAAGTTCGACCGGTTGTTGATGAGCGCCGCGACCTACCCAGCCGACTACGGCTATCTGCGCGGCACGCTAGGCCAGGACGGCGACCCCCTCGACGCTCTGGTGTGCCTGTACGAGGCCACGTTCCCCGGGTGCCTGATCCCTGTGAAGCCGGTCGGGATGTTCATGATGCGCGACGAGAAGGGGATCGACGACAAGATCATCTGCGTCCCCCTCGAGGACCCCTACTGGAACGAATATCAGGAGCTCGAGGACCTGCCGGTGCTGCTGCGCCAGGAGATCGAGCAGTTCTTCTCGATCTACAAGGACCTCGAGGGCAAGGCCGTGAGCATCGACGGCTGGCACTCCCGCGCGGAGGCCGAGCAGGAGATCGCCGAGGCGCGCAGGCGTCTGCGCGAGCACTGAGGTCGAGTCGGATGGACGCGGTCGAGCTGCTGGTCGAGGCCGGCGCGGCGCTGGCGGGATCGCTGGACCCGAGGACCACGATGCGCGAGGTCGCGAAGCTGACCGTGCCGCGGTTGGCGGATCTCTGCGTGATCGACCTGCTCGACGAGCAGGGTGCGATCAACGACGTCGCCGTCGTCGCGGCGGACGAGAAGATCGCGCGCGAGCTCGAAGAGATGCGCACGCACTCGCCGCTGGATCCGGACGGCGAGCACCCCGTCGCACGGGTTATCCGAAGCGGGCAGCCGGAACTGCTCGCGGAGATGGCCGACAGTTCGTTGAGGACGTTCGCGGAGAGCTCGGTCCACGCGGAGTTCATGATCGCCCACAACTACCGCTCGGCGGTCGTCGTTCCCCTACAGGCGCGAGGCAGGACGCTCGGCGCGCTCTCGATCCTGCGACTGCAGCCGCGCAAGCCGCTCGGAGCGGCGGAGAGGCCTTACGGGCAGGAGGATCTCGAGCTCGCCCTGGAGCTCGCGCGGCGGGCCGCGCTGGCGATCGACAACGCCCGCCTGTTCTCCGCCCTCAGCCGTCTCGAGCAGCGGCTCGAGGCGATCCTCTCGAGCGTCGCAGAGGCGATCACGGTGATCGATCGCAGCGGACAGACGATCTTCGCCAATCAGGCCGCCGCCGACCTGCTGGGGTTTCCCTCGCCCGGCGATCTGACAGGCGCGCCCCCCGGGACGATCATGTCTCGCTTTCTCGTCTCCGACGAGCATGGAGAGGAGCTCGGCCTGGAGTCGATGCCCGCGAGGCGACTGTTCATGGGCGAGCACCCAGAGCCGCTGCTGGTGAGGAACATCGTCCGCGCCACGGGCGAGGAGCGCTGGCTGATCGTCCGCTCCTCTCCGATCGCAGACCCGGAGTCAGAGCGCCTGAACTACGCCGTCAACGTCTTCGAGAACGTCACCGAGGTCAAGCGAGCGCAGCTGGCGGAGAGCTTCATGGCCGAGGCCAGCCGCGTGCTCGCCTCCTCGATGGACTACACCCAGACGCTGCGGGAGATCGCGCGACTGGCCGTCCCGCAGATCGCCGACTGGTGTGCGGTTGACGTGCTGGGCGAGAGCGGGGAGATCGAGCGTGTGGCCGTGCATCACTCCGACCCGCGCAAGGTCGCGCTGGCGGAAAGGCTCGACCACAGCTACCACCCAGCGCCGGAGGATCCGGCGGGGGTGCCCGAAGTGATCCGCACCGCGGAGGCACGCATCTACACGGACATCGAGCCCGACGCCCTGGCCGCCTACGCACGCGACGATGCGCACCTGCAACTGTTGCGAGAAGTCCAGGCGACGGCCGTGATCATCGTGCCGCTGGCCGCGCCGGCGCGGACGCTTGGCGCGATTACGCTTGTCTCCTCAGAATCGAGCCGGCGCCTGACGCAGGCCGATCTGGGACTCGCCGTCAGGCTTGGCCGCCGCGCCGGCACCGCCGTGGAAAACGCGCGGCTCTACACCGAGCGCACACAGATCGCGCACACGCTGCAGCGGGCGCTGCTGCCAGAGTCCCTGGCGGAGATCCCCGGGGTGGAGATCCAGACGCTGTACGCGGCCGCCGGCGAGCTGAACGAGGTGGGCGGCGACTTCTACGACGTGTTCGACTACGACGAGGACCGCACGATGCTCGTGATCGGTGACGTCTGCGGCAAAGGACCGCGAGCGGCGGGTGTAACGGCGCTGGCCCGCCACACCCTGCGCGCCGCGGCGATCGGCGGCCAGTCGCCCACCGAGATGCTCGCGACGCTCCATCAGGCGCTGATGCGCCAACCCCCGGGGGCGGACCTGTGCACCGTCTGCCTGATCGCGCTCGGCGCGAGGAGCACGGCGCGCGGCTGACGATCGCGCTCGCCGGACATCCGCAACCGCTGCTGATAAGGCGTGGAGGGGAGGTCGAGCAGGTCGGCCACAGCGGCACGGTGCTCGGCGTCGTCGACCCGCTGCAGATCGAGGAGAGCGAGATCGCGCTGGCGGCGGGAGAGACCCTGCTGCTGTACACCGACGGTGTGATCGAGGCGGGCAGGCCGGATCGCCTGCTCGGCGAGGATGGCCTGCTGGCGCTCTGCGAGGCCGCGCCGGAGCTGACTCTGAAGGGGTTTCTCGAGCACATCGAGGGAGCGGCGCTGCAGCGTGCGCAGGGGAGCCTGCGCGATGACATCGCGTTGCTGGCGCTCCGCGTGGATGGTTGAGATACGGGCCGGAGCGACTCCTGCGCCACCAAACCGGTGCGGTAGTGTTTGAACGATGATGGACGAGGGAAACCTCCTGGTCGGCGTGAGCAGCGAGGGGGAGCGGGTGGTGCTGGCGCTCGACGGCGAGCTCGATCTGGCCAGCGTGCCGACACTCGAGCGCGCCGTGCAGGACGCGATGTTCGAGCGCGCAGCGGAGATCGTGCTCGATCTGCGCGGACTCGAGTTCATCGACTCGACCGGGCTAAGAGCGATCCTCCTGCAGGACAAGCGCTCGACCGAGCGTGGGCAGACCTTCGCCCTCGTCCGCGGCCCCGAGCAGGTACAGCGGCTGATGAGGATGACCCGCCTGGATGAGCACCTGAAGATCATCGACTCTCCCGAGGAGATCCTGCTTTAGCTTCGGCTGCCGGCGGCGGGGAACCAACCCTTGACCGGCCGGCAACCCTCGGCCGGCCACGCTTGCATCTGCGCGAGACCGGCTCGACCAACGACCGCGCACGCGAGCTGGCGGCCGCCGGGGCGCCGCACGGCACGCTCGTCACCGCCTCCTCACAGAGCGCCGGCCGCGGGCGCCAAGGCCGCAGCTGGTCGGCGCCCCCGGGCACCTCGCTGCTGATGTCGCTGCTCCTGCGCTCCCCGCCGCTGCTGCTGCCGCTGATCGCCGCGGTCGCGGTCTGCGACGTCGCCGGGGATGAGGCGCAGGTCAAGTGGCCGAATGACGTTGTGCTCGGAAGGGGAGACCCCACCCGCCCTCTGGCCAAGCTCGCAGGCATCCTCACCGAGGGACGGCCGCAGGCGGGCTGGGCGGTGCTCGGCATCGGCCTGAACGTAGCCGTCCACCTGGAGGAGCTGCCGATCGAGCTGCGCTGCACCGCCGCCACCCTTGGCTGTTCGCCTGACGCGGTCGAGCCGACGCTCGAAGCGTTGCTCACCGCGCTCCAGCGCAGACTGGCCGAGCCGATCGCGGCGAGCGTCGATGCATGGCGCTCACGTGACGCGTTGCACGGTCGCGAGATCGCCTGGGACTCGGGCCGCGGACGTGCGCAGGGGATCGACGGCTCCGGTCGGCTGATCGTGGCGCTCGGCGACGGTGGCCACACCACTCTCGACGCCGGTGAGGTGCATCTACTGTCCCGAGTCGATTAGAGCGGCACCCCGGCCCCGGCCCCGGCCCGCTCACTCCTCAGCGTGGTCGAGCGCCTCCTCGACGTTGCGCTGCAGCTTCTCGCCCACGCCCGGCGCAAGCCCGCCACCGTTGTCCTCCGCGCCAGCCGACGCACTCGAGAGGGCCTCCGTCAGCACCGCGTCGCTCGGCGTCTGGGCCTGCGGCCGGCTTACCCTGCGACGACCCTTGCCGGCCGGGGACGGCCTGCCGTTGGCCGCACCGTTCGCACTGTTCGCACTACTACCGCCCTTGGCTCCCTTGCGCCTGCGTCGCGCGTTGCGCGCGCGGCGCTTGGGGAAGTTGCGCAATAGCTCGCGGGCGAGCGCCGGGGGCTTGCGCGCCATCCGCGTACGCGCGCCGCGCAGCGCCTCCTCAGCCTCGGGGGTGTGCGCCAGCGCGGCCGCCAGGAGCGCGGCGCTGAGCCGGCGGTCCTGCTTACGCGCGGCGTGAATCAGCCGCCGGGCGTTGCGCGCGTGCGCCCCGCCGGCCGAGTTGACGAGCAGGCCGAGCAGTCGCTTGGTCTCCGGCCAGCGCTGCACCGCGTACTCCTCATGCACATCGCGCGTGTACTCCGCCAATCGCCAGATCCAGGCGTTGGCCTGGTCGCGGCGGCCGATGCGCCGCTCGACCAGCGCGCGCAACATGATCTTCGACGCTTCGCGGCGCTCGTCGCGCGGCCAGCCGCCGATGATGTCGATCGCCGTGTCGAAGGTGTCGGCGTCACCCAACGCTGGGATGTCAGTCAATGCTCGCAACCGCAGCTGCGCGTTCTTGTTGCGCTGGACCGCAGTGATCAGGAAGCGGCTCTTGAGCTCGCCGGTACGGTCGAAGTGGAGCATCGCCCGCGCCCTGCGCCAGCCGTTTGGCGCGACACGCGCACCGGCCAGCGCCGCCCACACGTGCTGCTCGCCGTAGTCGAGGTGCTCGACCGCGATCCGCCACAGCTCGCGCTCGAAGACCTCAAAGCGCCGCTCCTCCTCGGCGCACACCGGCAACACACGTCGCTCAACCCGCATCCTGCGTCCGCGCCCACGGCGCACCGGGCCGACGACGATCGCCCCGCCGCGGTAGACGTCGCGGTCGAGCAACGAATGCAACGTCACGACGGGGTCGTCGTGCTTGGTGGCGGGGTGCACGAAGTCGACCACAAGCCCCGCCTCCTTGCCGGGGTGGCGGCGAGTGACACGCCCCACGCGCTGCTGATAGATGCGCTTGGACGCGGTCGGCGCCAGATGCACGCAGACGGTCGCCCGCGGGCTATTCCAGCCCTCCGCAAGCAGCTGCGCGTTGATCAATACGTCGATGTCGCCACGCTCATAGCGGGCGAGGATCCCGGCCAGCTCGCGCTTGGGCGTCTCACCGGAGACCGCCTGCGCCTTCAATCCTTCCGCCCGGAAGGCCTCGGCGAGGTTGTACGCGTGGCGCACGCCCGCGGCATAGACGACCCCCGGCACGCCGTTGAAGCGCGTTTTGTAGAGGTTGGCGGCGGCCATGTTGAACGGCTGCTGGTCGAGCAACTCGGCGAGCTGCTCCTGGTCGAACTCGGTGTCCACCTCGCCCCTGCGCAGCGGCACCTTGGCGATCGTGCGCACTCCCGTCCCGGGCGAGATCCGTATGCAGCGCAGCGGCGAGATCACGCCGCGCCGCGCGGCCTGCGCGAGGTCAAAGCGCGAGGTCTGAGTCGGGAACAGGTCGGTCACGTGGCGTGCGATCAGCGCTCCGGTGGCGGTCATGCCGATGAAGATCGGCCCCGTCCAGTTGCGGATCGCGGCGCTTGTCTTCTCGCCGAGCGCCGTGTGCGCCTCGTCGCAGATCACGATCGTGTAGGCGCTCGAGATCTTGCCCGCGTTACGCACGAACCACTGGTATGTCTCGACGGTTACAGGGCCCTTAGTGGAGTCCTCTCCCACGAGCAAAGGACGGCTGATGCGCTTGGAGTAGCCGCGGTCGCGCAGCTCGCCGTGGAACTGGTCGACGAGGTTGCGCCGATGGGTGAGGATCAGGACCCCGCCGGTGTGCGAGGCCTCGACGAAGCCGAGCGCCGCGACCGTCTTCCCCGCGCCTGTCGCATGCTCGAACCAAAAGCGCTTGGCGGCGTTGGGATCCTCGGGCTGCTCGGCGAGAGTCTCCTCCTCGTCGTCCTCATCGACCCAGTCGCGGGGCTCCTCGTCGGAGTCGCTTTGGAGCTCCGGCTCCTGCTCCTCCTCGGCGAGCGGATCGAGGTCGTCCTCGTCATCGAGCTCATCGTCGTCATCGTCATCCACGTCGGGGGCGGCGCGTTGAACGGGGCCGAGGTCGTCGTCCTCGTCCTCCTCATCGCCCTCATCATCAGGCTCGTCGTCATCGTCCTCGCCCTCCAAGGCGGTCCCGGCGGCGACGGCGCCCGAAGCCTCGCCGGCGGCGAGATCTTCCGCGGGCGCGGCCTCGTCGGGGCCGAAGATCGCGGCTGAGGCGAGCAGCTCGGGCGAGGCCGCGGCGGCGCCGTTGCCGCCGTTCTCGGTGCTGCGCAGGGCCTCGGCCAGCAGGGCAGTGAGCGTGCCGGACAGGGCATCGACCTGGTGGGCGGAGAGCACGGTCCCATCCACCAGCTTCGGCTCGTCCTCGGAGAGCACGCGTTCGAGGCCCAGCAGCAGCGAGAACTCGCGGCGCCAGGCGGTCGAGGGGATCTTGGCTTTCTCCCCCAACTCGAGGAGCGCCTGGTCGAGCGCGCGCCGGCGCGGGGTGTTCGGGGCAAGCGCAACCGCGGGATCCTCGCCGTCGTGCAGGAAACGCTCGCGCACGAACTTCTCCGCGCGAGCGATGTCGGCGGAAGAGGGAATGGACGCGGCCACGAGGGCCACTGAAGTGGGCTCGGCCATAAAGGCTCTGGACTACGAGACGAGCCGCCGTAGAAAGACTTCGACGTGGCTCGGAAAGGCCGGCACTCAACCGGCGAGATTTGCCGGGTGCTGAAGCAGCCCGGTCCCTAGTGCCCTTCAGGATATAGCAGGTCGCGGTGCGATTGCGGGGAACCGCTTCTGCAACCCTTACAGGAATGTCCACAAACCGACTCTCACCGCGGATGCTCGCGGCCATTGGCGGCGGGCTCGTCCTGCTGGCGCTGCTCGCCGTCGGGCTCGTGCAGCTGACGCGCTCCACGCCGGCGTCGCTCAGACCGTCGGGACTGACCGTCGCTGAGATGCAGAGGCGCCTCGCTGGTTCACCGGCGCCACTGGCGACGCTGCACGCGCAGGCCAGCGAGCTCCTGCCCGGCGACGCGCGTGCCCTGGATACGCGCCTTGCGGCGCTGCGCGGATACCCCGTGGTGATCAACAAGTGGGCCTCGAGTTGTGAACCGTGCCGCGCGGAGTCGGGTGTGTTCCAGCGCGCGGCGGTGAACCTCGGGCGCGAGGTCGCGTTCATCGGACTGGACTCGGGCGACTCGAGCCGCGGCGAACCGGAAGGCTTCCTGCGCACCTTCCCGCAGAGCTACCCGAGCTACTACGACGAGAGCGGGCGCCTTGGCCTGACGATCACCGATTCAGCGTTCACGCCCGTGACCGTCTTCTATGACCGCGCGGGTGGGCGCTACATCCGCCAGGGTCCGTATCTGAGCGTGGCAAAGCTCGAAGCCGATGTCCGGCGCTACGCGCTGGGCGCTTGAGATGCCCGAGATCAGGATCGACCCGCTGAGCGGGCACCGGACGATCATCGCCGGTGAGCGTTCCAAGCGCCCTGGGGGAGCCCCCACCTGCGCGCCTGGAGAGCCGATCGACGCCGAGCGAGACCCGTTCGCCGAGGGGCACGAGGACCGCACCCCGCCGGAGCTGTATGCGCTGCGTCCCGGCGGTGGGCCGCCGAACTCGCCCGGGTGGACGGTGCGAGTGGTGCCGAACCTCTACCCGGCACTGACAGCGGCGGACCCGGACGACGCAGCCGGGGACGGAGCCGGCCAGGCGGAGATCGCCGCGGAACCGGCGCGGGGCAAGCCGGAGCTGTTCACCGCGCTGCCGGCGACGGGCGCTCACGAGGTGATCGTCAACGGGCCGCAGCCGGTCCTGTCTCTGGCCGACCTGCCCGCGGAGCAGGTGGCGGCCGCGGTAGGGGTGTGGCGCGAGCGGATGCGCGCGCACGCGGGTTGCGCCTACACGCAGCTGATCGTCAACGAGCGTCGCGAGGGGGGAGCGTCGCTGCCGCACACGCACGCGCAGTTGTACGCGCTGAGCTTCGTGCCCGCCGTCGTGGCCCGCGAGCGCGAGCGCGCGAACGCGTACACGACGAGAACGATGGGCCAGAGCCTGCTCGGCGACCTGCTCGCCGAAGAGGTGCGGTTGCGCGAGCGGATCGTCGCCGTTGACGAGGAGGCGGTGCTGCTCGCGCCGTACGCGTCGCAGTTGCCGTTCCAGTTGATGCTCGTGCCCCGACGTCCGCGCGCGCGCTTCGAGGACGACGGGCCGGCCGGCGCCGCGCTCTTACACGACGGCCTGAAGCGGCTCGCACGCCTCCTCGGTTCGAGCCCTCCGCTGAACCTGTTCGTGCGAACCGCGCCGCTCGGCGCCGAGCACTTCTGCTGGCGAATCGACATCCTCCCGCGCCTGACCCACCTGGCCGGACTGGAGCTGTCCACGGGCGTGAATCTGAACATCGTCGCCCCGGAGCACGCGGCCGCTCTACTACGCGATGCGTGAGTGATGGCGATATGCCGCCCAGGCCGCGCAGTAGTCTGCCCGCATGCCGCCCGAGGAACGCTTCGTACCGAGGTTCGCCGCCGAGCCCCCACTGGAGGACTTGCCTTACGGCCGCTGGGCCGAGCGGCTGAGCGCGGAGTTCCTGGCGGCCTGCCTGGCGCTCGACGCAGAGGAGGAGGATCTCGGCGAGCCGGGTGAGATCCGCTGGTACCCCGACCGCACCTGGAACGGGCGCACGTACGTGCCCGGGACCTCGATCACGGCGAACGGGTACGAGCTGTTCGGGCACGTCAGCTTCGTCGGAGCGGAGGAGGTCGGCGATGCGAGCGACTTCACCGCGCAGGTGGACTTCACCGAGGAGACGGCCGAGCGCAACCCCGACTGGAAGCTCGACCTCTGCGACGAGGTGATCGGGTCCTGGCGTGGGCACAACGGGGCGGTCGCCGCAATGACGCTGATCTGGGGGCGGCCGCTGATCTCGGGCGGGGCGATCGTCACCGCCGAGCTGGCCGATCTCGCCGTCGACCAATGCGAGCTCCTCGACGAGCGCTTCACGCTGATCGCGCCCGACGACTATCGCCACGACCTGCTCGAAATCAAGCTGTTTGCGGCACGGGGCGAGGAGCTGGCGTGCGAGTCGATGTATGCGGGGGAGGAGGACGCCACCATCAACGCAGACGAGGAGGAGCGATGACAGCAGCAGCAACAGCAGATCATCACGGTCCGGTGAAGACGCAGAATCACCTTGCGAAGGCGTTGCACCCCAGCCCAACGGTGATCAAAGAGGCGATGGGGGATGCCGAAGGCTTCAACGCAAAGTTCGCGGTGCTCGTCACGCGGCTCGTGGGGACGATGTGGTGCGCCTACCTGTTTACGGTCATCGCGCTGCTCGGTCTCTCACCGGCGCTCAAACCCGGTGGCGAGGGCCTGGTCGCGTGGATCGCGCAGACCTTTATCCAGCTCGTGCTGCTGTCAATCATCATGGTCGGGCAAAACGTGCAGAGCCTCGCCGCCGACGCCCGCTCGGCGAACACGTTCAAAGACGCGGAGATGATCCTCGACCGGCTCGACCTGCACACGCAGGGCGGGCTGAAGGCGATCATGGACCGCTTGGATGAAATCGCGCCGCCCGCCACCACGCCCAGCCAACCGAGCCCCGGGAAGCCGGCCGGCGAGGGAAGCTGAGTGCCTCGACGCCAGGCCCTTGCGGCCGGTCGCGGGACTCAGCCGGCCATCTGGGCTTCCACGCTTTTCTTGGCAAAGTCGAGCATCCCCAGCGAAACCCACGGATACTGCCCGGCTCGAACGCGAAGATTGACGTTGCCGTCGGGTGTCTGGACCTCAACAATGGTGATAACGCGACCGATCGCGAAGTCGCGGCCAAAGTCGGCTTCGATCGCGTCCATCTGTTCGGCCACTTCTCGCATGAGACGGGTTCTACCGTCGGCGCTGGGCGCTGTCGCATCGGGCTCTATGTCGTCGTTTTCTTCTGCCATAAGATCCTCCTGTCGAACCGATCAGGAGCCATCATGCCATCTCGCGAACGGCCGAGCAAAACTCCAACTGATCCCGAGAGGGCTCGGATTAGGCAAAATAAACCCGGCCCACGAGGGACCGGGTGGTTTAGGAGACTCACTGTAGCAGTATCACTATTGAAGCCGACTGACCTTGCGGTCAGGGCTGCAGGGTCAGCTCTTCGATTGCGCGAGCCGCACCGGCCATCTGGCGGCGATGGTCGCGCCGAGCACGAGCACGGATCGCTGAGTGGCGCTCGCGCAGCAGGCGCCACTGCCCGTCACGGTCGACCAGGACGCGGCCCTCGTCGAGGACCCGATCCAGCAGCATGGGCGCGTCGGCCTCCACCCGCTCCAGATGGGCGACGTTGACCTGGCGGCCGGTGACGGGTTGCAGGCGGACGGCGAGCTGAAGCCCCGCCGAAGGTGGATCGTCGGCGAGCGAGATCAGCAGGTCAACGTCCGAGCCAGCGTCCTCGTCGCCCCGCGCCAGCGAACCGTAGAGCACCGCAAGGCGAACGCCATGCTCCGTGCAGAGCACCCGGCGAAGATCGGCAACCAGCTCTTGGAGCGCTCCCATGCTGGAGAGGCTACTGCCGGCGTAGCGGCTAGGACTTGATCGTCTTTGACTCTGACACGGTCTTGCCCTCGGCCTTCAGCTGCACCGTGAGCTTGACCTGCTTGTGATGCTTGCGATCGTGCTTGCCGACCTTGGTGAGTGCGACTTTGATCTGCGAGGTACCGGCGGCGACGCTCTTCGTCGTCGTCTTCAGGCCCGCACCTGAGATCGTCACCGTGCCAGCCTGAGAGGTCTCGAGCGTGACCGTTACGCTGCTGGAGCCCACCTTGGCCTTTATAATCATGACTGAGGCTTTACTGGCTGAAGTTTGTTCTTCTTGTCTCTTCTTGGCGGCTGACTGCGGCTTCTTCTTCCTGGTGCTCCCTGGCGGCTGTCGCTGTTCTGGCTTGCGCTTCGGCTTTAGCGCTTGGCTTCTTCTTGGACTCTTCTGCTTGACGAGCTGTTCGTCTTCTTCGCCCCGTATTTCTTCCCAACTCTTCGGTGTCGTGAATTCCTCGGCTTCGCCATGCACTCCTTCGGGAGCAGCCGAGTTCATCGCCACGATCCAGTAGTGATAGGTGGTATTTGGCTTCAGATTGGTTGCCTCGAGACTGCCTTCTTCCCGGGTATCGCCGATCAGGAAGCCTTCGGATGTCTTTGTCCCGCAGGTGTTCGCTCCGCAGGCGCTTGTCCCGTATTCGGCGTAGTAGGTGGCCTCCCCACCGGGATTGATCTGCGCTTCGAGCGTCGCGTACCCTTCGGTTATGTCCGAGACGGACTCGCTGATCACGCTGGGCGGTACGGGCTCGGTTGTGAAGTGTTCGACCTTGCCTTCTTCTTTCCCGGTCGCGTTTTTGATGATCAGATGGTAGGTATAGGTCCCGCCCGGTGAGAGACCCGAGAGCTTGGCGCTTGCGATTTCAAGACCCGAACCTCCAAGAGGCTGTTTACACGCAGCCGTTTTCGCCGGTTCAGCACCCTGGCCATATTCGAACACACACGCCGTCGTCGGCTGATTCTCTGGGTTCACTTGAGCTTCGACGGTCGCTTCGAACGGCGATTGCACTTTCGACTGCTCGAGAATCACCAACGGCTTTTCCGGCAATGTTTTGAACGTCACCGTACCGCTAGCCGTCTTTTCCGTAACCCCACCTTCGGTGATACTCGCGTCCAAACAAACCGTGTATTCCGTCGAACCCTCCAACCCAACAACCGGTTCGCTCACCTTCGTACCAGCAGGGCGCGAGACTTCCGGACCGGGCGGAGTAATCGACCCCTGACAAACAGTGTTGCCAGGCACATACAAAAATTCATAGCCGGCCTTCTCCACTTTGCTCGGGTTAGGCTCGCCTTCGAACTTGGCAGTCGTCCCAGTGAATATCGTCACCGGAAGCATCAAAGGCGTTTCCGGCATAGCCGCTACCGCAATACTAGAAAAGACCCCAGCCAACCCAATAAAGATGATCGTCGTGAAAACCGCACCCAACAAGCTGTGGCGCGGCACCGCAGCTCGCGGTGAGTGAAGACGGCGACACGCTCGCGGCATGGGCGGGCGGCCCGGAACCTCAACCGGCCAAAGCCGGCAAGGCTGCGAGGACCTCGTCCGGTTCACCTTCCGCGAGCCGGCAGGCTTGGTTCGGCTCGGATGTCGTCGTTGACACCGGCACGGTCTCGGGCGGCTTCTCCCCGCCGGTCGTACTCGCCGAACACAGTGCCAACAGCAACGACGGGCTCGACGTCGCAATCTCCGGCACCGGGGTGCGCTACGTCGCGTGGCAAACCTACGCCGGCGGGTCGATGATCGCGAGCGCAGCCCCCGGGCAAGCCTTCACAGCTGCCCACGCGCTGCCGGGCCCCTCGGCTCGGCTCCTGGCGAGCCCGAAGGGGCCGGTCGCCGCCGTATGGCAGACAGGCGCGGCGCTGCACTACGCCCTGCTCGCGGCGGACGGCGACCTCGGCCGTGTCGTCAATGTGCCCGGCAGGATCGAGCGCACAGCACAGCCGCTTGCTCTGAACGACCACGGCGCTTTCGCGGCGGTCGAAAACACCGCCGAACAAGCCGAAACCAGAGGCCCACCACATCCGATCGTGTACTTGTGCGAGCCCTCCGGGCACTGCATGGCACCTCACCCGCTGAAAATTGGGCATCCACCCGCCGGCTCGGAGGAGAGCGATGCCCTCGCACTGAGCGACGACGGGACACTAACGGTGCTCGCCGCGTTCTCAAAGACACCCAGGAATCCGGCCGCTAACACGCCTTGGGGCTTGTGGGATTCGACACGCCGTCTCGACGGGCGCTGGAGCTCCCCGCAGGAGCTCTCTAATGGAGGTGAATCGCCGCTGGCCGCGAGCGACGGAAAGCACTCGGCCGTTACCGTCTTCGAGCACTTCTGGACACCGAAGGTGCACTGGCTCGGAGACAGGATCGAAATCTCGGTGCTGCGCGCTCCGAGAGATCGCTTCGCCGCTCCCGATCTGGTGCGCGGCGAGGAAGCCCCGAATCCCGCGGCGCTCTCCACCACGATGAGCGGAGGCCTTCTGGTCGCGTGGATCAATTCGGGTGGCATCGTCGGGGGCGAACACTCCAAGCCTGGCATCTACGCCGTGACCGGCAGCGCCGTGAATCCGGGTGCGCCGCAGCTCGTCGCGAGCGGTGAAGTCAGCGATGAGACGCCCGCTGCCGGCATCGACCGCGACAGGCAGGGTGTGATCCTCTGGACCGGATCGTCTCAAACTCCTCCACGCGACGCCGGCGTGTATGCGTCGGTCTACGGGGTCCCGTGAACGGGACCTCCATCGTTATGAAGAACAGGAGCCCGCCTGGGCGGTGAGGCAGCGCGCAGCGAACTGGCCAGCGTTCATAGATCTCAGCGTACGTGCTCGTCGAAGAAGCTGAGCATGCGCTCCCAGCCGTCGCGGGCCGCTGCCTCGTTGTGACCGACAGCCATCGGTGTGGGCACCCGCGCGAGCCAGCCTTGCCAGCCGTCGAGGAGGGAGAAGAAGGAGTGTCCGGCCTGGTCATACGTCTTTACGTCATGAGGCACGCCGAGGGCGGCGAGGTGGCGCTCCAGGCGCGCGGCTGTCTTGTGCCCGAACACGCGATCCTTGCCGCCGTAGCTTGCGACTACCGGACACACGCCGTCCAGGCGCGAGCTCATCCGCGGGCACCTCGCCATAGTTGACGGCGGCCGCGGAGAAACCTGGCTGCGTGCCGGCGATCAGAGCAAAGCCGCCGCCCTGGCAGAACCCTGCCACGGCGATCCGCTCAGAGTCCACCTCGGGGCGGGCGGCGAGCGCGTCTCTGGCTGCGCGGATGTCGGAGATCTCCCGCGCCACGCTGCCCCGCAGCATGTCGACCATCACGCGGCTGAGACACACGATCCGCGACCCGTGCGAGTACAGGTCGGGCGCCAGTGCGGCGTATCCAGCATCGGCGAAGCGACGAGCGATCCGGCGCATGTCGTCGTTGAGGCCAAATGACTCGTGCAGCACGACAACGCCCGGGTGGGGCCCCTCACCGACAGGTGAAAAGAGCTCCGCGCGGAGCATCGAACCATCGGCCGCGCAGACCTCCAAGGGCATCCCACTCCTCGACATCACTGGAACGATAAACCAGCTTGCCTTTCCTGCTCGAGCCCCACGGCTCAAGTGGCCCGAGATCTGAAGCGGGCCTAGGTGTATCACGCGTGATACTATGGGGGTGTGACTGAGGTGAGTATCCGGGAGTTGCGCAACCAGGGTGGCGACGTGGTCGATCGTGCTGCGCGTGGCGAGCAGATCACGATCACGCGTGCGGGGAGGGCTGTCGCCGAGCTGCGTGCGGTGTCGCGTGCCGCGCTTTCGGCAGAGACGCTGCTGCGCCGCTGGCGCCTGCTTCCCCAGGTCGACCCCGTCGCTCTGCGCAGGGACGTCGACAAGCTGCTGGACGCACGCCTGTGAATGACGGACCGGAGAGTGACGAGCCGGAGACGGCCACCGAACTCCCGCCCACCCGGGGAATCCTCGACACCTCAACGGTCATCCTCCTGCCGCGCCTCACGGACGCCGCGAAGCTGCCCACCGAACCGCTGATCACGACCGTGACCCTCGCCGAGCTCTCGGTCGGCCCGCTCGTCGCCGAAGATGAGCAGGAGCGCGCCGCACGCCAGGCCCACCTACAGCAGGCCGAGGCCGACTTCGACCCGCTCCCTTTCGATGCCGCAGCCGCCCGCGCATTCGGGCGCGTCGCCGCCTCGCTGCGCCGCGCCGGCCGCAAGAGCGCCGCTCGCACCTACGACGCGATGATCGCCGCCACCGCCCTCGCCAACGACCTTCCCATCTACACCTGCAACCCCGATGACTTCAACGGAATCGACGACCTCCAGGTGGTCGCAGTGCCCGTGCCCGAAACGGAGTAGCTCGAGGATCGGTCACTCGATGGCGCGACTACCTCGACCCGCTCGCGGTCTTCGACGCTCTCGGATGGCCGTAGAACGAACGCGAGGCGTGAGAGGTCAGAGTCGCAGGGACGATCCGCACCTCGAGGGCCAATGTGGGAGGATCTCGCCGTGCAGCAGCGTGACGCGCAGCGCAGAGAGGTTCGATTCTTAGTCTTCTCGGCATCGCTGCGGGCCGACTCGTTAAACACACGCCTCGCCGACCTGGCCGCAGCATGTCTCGAGGCAAACGCCGGCATCGTCGATCGCGCCTTCATGAGCGAATTCGACTGCCCCTCCTACAACTTTGACGTGCAGTCCGGCGAGGGCTTCCCGGCCGGCGCGGACGAGCTCCACCGGCGCCTTCAGGCGTGCGACGGATTCGTCGTCGCGTCGCCGGAGTACAACGCCTCACTACCCGGGTCGCTCAAGAATGCGATCGACTGGGTCTCGCGCTATCAACCCCAGCCATTCAACGAGCGACACGGCCTGCTGCTCTCCGCCTCCCCCTCGATGGTGGGCGGGAACCGCGGGCTGTGGGCTCTGCGCATCCCCTTCGAGCATCTCGGCGCGCGCATCTATCCGGACATGTTCTCGCTCGCGCAGGCCCACAAAGCCTTCGACGGCGACGGGCGAATCACCGATCCGAGGCTGCAGGAGCGTTTCGACACTAACCTCGTCAACTTCATGGACCTCGTCGAGGCGTCCAGGCACTACCCATGCGTGAAGCGCGACTGGGTCGAGTATCTCGGCGAGCATCCCGAGCCCGTGCTCGACCGCGTCGAGTGAGCGGATTACGATTGCCTTGCGGCGAGTAAGCAGTCGTTTTCCCGTCGCCAAAAAGGGTGATGGCCTAATCCTGAGTCGAGGCGGCGGGGGCGAACGGCTTGCTGGTGTGAGCGGCGATCTCGTCGAGGTGGGCGGTCAGCTCGTCGGGCTTTGAGAAGTAGGCCGAGTGGCTGGCCGCGATCGAGCGAACTGCGCACGGCATCGCGGAGTGCATCCGCTTTTGCAGCATCGAGGTGACGGCGCGGTCCTCGAGCAACTCGATGTAGGTACGCGGGATCGTGCCGTAGCGCCCCTCGCTGATCGCGATCGGGGTGCGCGACGGCGCGGCGGGCTCGGGGGTCAGCAGGTGCGCAAGCGCGACGTCCGCGGGCGAGCAGTCCGCGTAGAGGGCCGGCTCGAACGCCTCGGAGGATGAAGTTACTCACGCATTTTCTCCGGTCATCGTTAGCGGGAAGGCCACCACCGTGACACACACAACCCGCCGCATCTAGCGAAAAACAGACTTTGCTGTCG
>CAWAIB010000007.1:0-37563 GCA_963782025.1 uncultured Solirubrobacterales bacterium | reverse complement strand
GCGTCGGTGTTCGCCTCGGCGGACGCCAAGGAGGGCATCACAGCTTTCCTCGGCAAACGCGCCCCTGACTTCAAGGGCAAGTGAGCCACACAGCCCGTCTGGCCGCCCTGGTGGCCGAGCGGGGCTCCGTCGTGGCGCTCACCGGGGCGGGCATTTCGGTTCCCTCTGGTATCCCCGACTTCCGCACCCCGGGCACCGGCTTATGGGCAAACGTCGACCCGATGGAGGTCGCGCACATCGAGTTATTTCGTCGTGAGCCGGAGCGCTTCTGGGCCTTCTACGGAGAACGCTTCGCGACCCTGGGTGACCGCGAGCCCAACGACGCCCACCTCGCGCTTGTCGAGCTCGAGCGCCGCGGGCTGCTGGACTGTGTGATCACGCAGAACATAGACATGCTCCACCGCAAGGCCGGGACCCGTGAGCTGATCGAGGTTCACGGATCAATCGAGTCGTGCATGTGCCCGGGCTGTGCCACGCATGTGGAGTTGGTGGAGGTGCTCGATCTGCTGAACCTGGCGAGTGACAAGGTGCCTCGCTGTCGTGACTGCGCACGGGCGCTCAAGCCAGAGGTCGTCCTCTTCGGTGAGATGCTCCCCGTGGCGGCGATCGAGCGCGCCCAGGAGCTGTGTGCCGGGGCCGACCTTCTGCTGTGCATCGGATCCTCCCTGGAGGTTCATCCGGTCGCGGCACTCCCCAGGCTTACCCTTGAAGGTGGGGGAGCCATCGCAGTCCTCACGCAAGGCACGACACCGTTCGACGATCTCGCCGCGGTGCGCCTCGAGGGAGACGTGGTCAGCGAGCTCGGTGCGCTGCTCTACGAGCTCCGCTCCGCCTAGCTCACCGCCGTCGCACCCACCCGCTCACGCTGGCATCTGCCCCACGGTCAGCAGGTACTCGGCTCGAGCGCGAAAGGTCCCGTCCTCAGCCTCGTTGCCGTCGGTGTAGAGTTCGACTAGCTCCGCGCGCAGCTCGTCCCAGCGCCCCTGCGGCTCGAGGGCGGCCTTCGCCATGATCGTCGGGCCGAGCAGCCGCTCGTTGTGTTCGAGCCACGCTTCGGCCGATTCGTGCTCGAACGTGGCCGTGTGGCGCTCGAACGCCAGCTCGACTCCGTGAGTGGCGAAGAGCCCGCGCACGTGGTCCTCATTGCCCCACATGACCGGCGGCTTCAGCTCGGGCGGGGGCGGCGGCATGTAGGAGCCGACCGTCCTGAACATCCGGCCGTTTAGTCCCTCCGGGGTCCATGCCGCGACGACGATCCGCGCGCCCGGCCTCGCGACCCTGACGAGCTCTCCCGCGGCGACGTCCTGGCGCGGGGCGAACATCACGCCGAAGCACGAGGTGACGCGCTCGAAGGATCGATCATCAAAAGGAAGATCCTCGGCATCGCCCTCGACGAAGTCGATCTCGACGCCCGCCTCCGCGGCTCGCTCGCGCGCCACCTCGAGCAACTTCGGCGTCAGGTCCAGGCCGGTCACCTTCGCGCCCGCGAGCGCCGCTGGGATCGCTACGTTGCCGCTCCCCGTCGCGACGTCGAGCAGATCCTGACCCGGCTGTGGGTCGGCGCGCTCGGCGACCAGCTCGCCGACCTGCGCGATCGTGCGCGCGATCTCCGGGTAGTCGCCAATCGTCCACATCTTGCGCTGCGCGTCCTTGATGGCGCTGACGTCGATGCTCATCGCTGCATCCTCCGATCGGTTGGCCGGCTAGTGCTGCTTGACGAGCTCGCGCTCCGGTGCGATCTCCCAGCGCGCGGCGACGGCCGATAGCTCTTCGTCGAGCTCCCAGCGGTCAGCGAGCGCCGTCCCCTCGTATTCCGGGCTCGCCCCCTTCAGCGTCATGCAGCCGTGATTCTGGCCGATCGCTGCGATTTCGCGCACCTCTTCGCCACTCAGCGGCGAGGGCTCGCGCACCGCGGCCAGCTCGGTGCGCTTGTCCTCGATCGCGCGCGCGTCGGGGCCGCTCTCCTGGATCAGCGTGGGAGCCACACAGTGCACGGGCTCGTGCGCGAGGTTCCAGGCACAGGCGAGCTGCAGCAGGCTTAGCCCGTGGCGCTCGGCGTAGGGGCGCATCCGCTCGAGCTTCTCGCTTCCCTCCCGCACCCAGCCGTCGGGGCGGAACTTGCGGTGGTCGTACTCCGCGAAGGAGTGCCCCGGCCGCACGTCGTCGTGGAACATGCCGCCGTAGTCGACCACGCGGGTGATCAGGCTCACGTCGTTGGCGGCGGCGGCGTCGAGCACCAGCTCGCCCGGCCACGGCTCCATCGGTGAGAGAATCACCATCGCCCAATCGATCAGCGAACTATGGCGCTCAAAGCAATCGATCAAATCGAGCGTGAATCCATTGGCCGGACCGGGCGCCACCCCCAGCAAGCGTGTGAGGCCCGTGTCGCGAACCGCCCGCATTCCCTCCCACACCGCATCGCTCGTGTAGCCGGTCCGGTCCGGGTTGTGCAGCAGGAGCAGGTCGAAGTGCTCGGCCCCCACACGTTCCAGGCTGCGCTCGATTGCCATCCGGATGTAGTCCCCATAGTCGCGCTCGCTGCGCAGACGCGGGTCGGTGAAGCGCGGATAACCTTTCGCGCCTTCGCGCTCGCCTTCGTAGAAGTCGTGCCCGATCGCGCCGATCAGGCAGTAGCTCTCGCGCTCGACTCCCGCCAGCGCCTTCCCCAGCAAGCGGTCGGCCTCCCCGGCCCCGTAGGCGTCGGCGCTCATCACCGTGTCGATGCCTTGCCCAGGCCGCAGCAGCGCTTCCAATCGCGCATCGCCGAGCCGCTCCCCGAAGTGCATGAAGCGTCCCCCACTCCAAGTGCCGATCGCGGTGTCCGTCGGATCCATCGCCTTCTACTTTACGTGGCCGGGACAGGGCACCATCGTCCGCGCGCTCGCCGTGCTGCCGTCCACGAAGCCGAGCTCGGCCGCGAACGGAAACCCGCCGCGGGGACAGCTGTCGGGCAGCAGCACCCCTTGGGGGTGGTAGGCGATCGTGTGGCCGTGCACCCGTTCGTAGTAGGTGATCCCCAGTGGCCCGAGCGTGGCGGTCAGCTGTACGATGGCGACGTCGGGAGCGTCGGGGAAGCTGGGCACGAGCGGCACGCCGATCTGCACGCTCCCGCCGAATGGCGCGGCGGCGGGGAGCAGCAGGCTGGGTAGCGCGAACTGGACGCCGACGGGGTTTGCGGCGGTGACGTAGAGCAGCAGCGCGATCTGTCCGTTCGTATCGGGTGCGCGGAAGATCGACACGGGTGCGCTCTCGTGGACGATCTGCAGGCCGGCCGGGAACTCCGCAATCGCGTTGCCGGTTCCCATCACCGAGTCCGCCGGGCAGTGGTTGGGTCCATAGGCTTCGATCCTCGCGGCGCTGCAGGTGGCGAGACCCAGACCGCTGGTGGCGACTCCGAGGTTCTCCGGGTAGCGCAGGTTGATCCCCGTCAATGGCGCCGGAATTGCGCCCGCGGGCGCTTCGATATCAAAGCTGAAGCCGATCGTAGTACCCCGACCGAGGTGATCGGGTGTGAGCGTCGCGCCGAGCTTCACCGACTGTGTGGCCTCTGCCGCGGCCGGCGGGAAGACACACACGCAGGCCAGTAAAACGGCCAGGACGAGGTCTCTGGCCCGTCTCGCCGCACTCACCGCATCCTCAATACGAGAGCTTGCCGGTTGTCTGGACCGTGAGGTCGTAGTTCTTGCGGTCAAAGGTGCCGTAGAAGCCGCCGTGACCGTGGGCGTGCGCGTAGCGGCCGGTGCCGCCGGTGGCGACGAGCGTGCCGGCGAAGCTTTCGTAGGTGCCGGAGCCGTGCGGCTTCCCCGTCCCGCGGCCTGTGATCGTGCCGCCGCTCGCGTAGATCGTGAAATTGGCGGTCAGCGTCGCGCCGATCGCCAAGTTGGCCTTCATGCTGCCCGGGAGCGTCCCGGAGGCCGTTCCCGTCTCGTGTAGCAGTGACCCCGAGCCGCTGGTGTAGTGCATGTCGGCCGTATCGGTGATCTTCAACGTTGCGGCCGCCCGTGCTGTGAGGGGGCGTTTGGTCCCGACTCCTCTTGCGGACGCCGGCGCTCCGGCGAGCGCCGCGGGAGCGAGGATCGCCAGCAGCGCCGCCCCTGCGGCCGTCGTTATCGATGATTTGACCATGGGGACATTCTACCCTTCGCAGGCTGCGATGGCGACACATGCGGGGCGAGGCGGCGAGGGTGGTTCTACTCCTCCAGCGCGAGTGTCGGCGAGACTCGCGCGGCCTGCAAGACGGGGACGGCGGCGAGCGCGAGCACGATCGCGATCACGAGCGCGAGCAACTCCAGCGGACGCAGGCCCGCGGTCAGGGTGACGATCGGAAAGCCCGTCACGTTGCGCAGGTAGCCGTCGATCACGACCTGTCCGTAGAGACCGACGAGTGCGCCGGTGAGGCAGCCGGCGCCGAGCAAAAGCGCCGATTCGAGCAGCAGCATCCTGCGCAGGCGCGCGGGCGTTGCACCTGTGAGCCGCAGCTCGGCAAGCGTTGCGCGCCGTTGCCAGATCGTGGAGGCGAGCGCTGTCGCCAGCGCGAGGATTGCGGCGATCGTGAGCAGTGTCGAGATCTCTCCCAGCCGGCTGAGACCGGCGTCGGCGAGCGCGTCGATTTCCCTGACGCGCACGGGTGCGGTCGAGACTTCCAGCCCGCTCGCCGGACCGAGCGCGCGCACGATTTCCGTCCGCACGCGCGTCGCGTTGGCGCCCGGGGCGAGCGCCACCCCGAACGCGCTCGGCGACGAGGTGGCCCAGTAGCGCCGGTAGTCGGCGGCGCTCATCAAGATCACACCCGGGTTCCAGGCGAGGTTGGTCGTGGTCGCGGCGATCCGAAAGCGGACATCTCCGGTGGGTGTTGGGATCACGATCGTGCCGCCGACGCCGACGTGATGCTCGGCGGCGATCTGCCTCGAGACGGTGATTTGGCCGCCTGTGGCTAGCGCCGCGCTCGCGGCGCTAGCGCTGCCGTCGACGATCTGGCTGTGCAGCACTTCGCGTGCGGCGCCGGGCGGGCGGGCAATGACCCACACGCGACGGCCGTCGAAGTCGAGATAGCCGCCGAAGAAGGAGCGCACTGCGCTCACCCCTCTCACTTGGGCGATCCGCGCGGCGTCATCGCCGGGATCCAAGGGGGTGGTCGCCTGGTAGGCGCCCGGGGGGTTGACCCAGATGCTCGCGTCGGCGGTGTAGCTGCGCGAGAACCCCCTGATCCCCGCGAGCAGATCGGCGCGCGCGCCGCCGAGCGCGGCGCTGCCGAACAGCGCGACGGCGCCGGTGATCGCGAGCGTGAGCGAGCGCAGCGTCGAGCCTCGCAGCGAGATCAGCGCCACCGGGAGCAGCGTCAGCTGCTGCCAGCGCGTGGCCAGCGCACGCGCGGCGCCCAGCACGAGCCCGAGCGCTGGCGGGACCGCGAGCACGCACACCAGCGCGAGCGCCATCAGAGCGGCGAGCGACAGCGATGACCACAGCACGAAGGTGGCGCTGGAGAGCGCGAGCACACCGCCGGCGGCGAGCACCAGGCGCAGCTGGGCGCTTCGCCCCAGCGCGTCCCCCGACACGCCGTCGGCGAAGTGCGTCGTGGCCTCGAGCATACGGTGGCCGCTGCTGTGCAAGTCGAGCAGCGTCAGCGCTGAGGCCAGGCAGGTGGCGAGCACGCCGCCGCCGAACGCCAGCACCAGCGGCTCGACCCTGATCACGGTGCGCGTGCCGAGCGTGAACGCCTCGGCCAGGTAGGCCGGGGATTGATGGAACGGTCCGACCGCCAGCGCGTAGCCGGCGAGCAGCCCGACGAGCGAGGCGGCCATGCCGAGGCACAGTGCCTGGAAGATCACCATCCATGCGATCTGCGCGCCGCGCGCGCCGAGTAGGCGCAGGTCGGCGATCGCGTGGCGGCGCTCGGGGACTGTCAAGAGGATCGCGTTGAACGCGAACAGGAAGCCCAGCAGCGCGCAGATCGCGGCGAAGAACTCGCTCGATTGGTCGCTTGGGCGCAGCGCTTGGTGTAGCAATGTGACGTCTTCATCGGCCGGTCCGACCGCGACCGCGGGCCCGGCGAGCGCGCTCAGCTGCCGGCGCACTTCCGCTTCGCGTCCGGGCTTGCTCAGAACGAGGATCCGCGTGATTCGCCGCGGCAGCCCGGCGAGCGCCTGCAGGCGCGCGAGCGCCATCACCGCCACCGGCGCGCTCGCCAACACGCCGAACGTGTGGCCGTCGAGCACGGCGGTGACGGGCAGCGGCGTGACGCGCCCGCGCAACTCCAGCGCGACTCGGTTCCGAGCTCCAATCGCTGCGGCGGTGTGGTCGCTGAGGCCGATCCCGTTGGCAGAGATGGCCGCCAGTGGGATCGTGTGGGCGAGCCCGTCGAGCAGCGCGAGGCTCAGATCCGCGCCGGCGATCTGAACTGTGGCGCGGTCTCCGTTCGGGCCGCGCACGCTCCCGGTCTGTTCGAGCAGAGGAGCGGCCTGGCTGACGCCGGGGAGCGCTTCCACGCGCGCGAGCACGCCTTCGTCGAAGCCGCCTGAGCCGCGCGCGCGGAGCTGGAGGTTCGCGGGACCGATCACCGCGTGGACCACTTCGGTCGCGGAGTTCGCGATGCTGCCGTCGGCGACGGTGACCGCGAACAGCAGCGCGACGGCGATCGCGACCCCGAGACCGGCGAGCAGCTCCTCGGCCAGGTGTGCCCGCAGCCGCCGCCGGTAGAGGTAGACGAGCGTGGTGGGCTTCACGCCCGCACGGCCGGCGCGCTGTCCTCGCTGAGCCTGCCGTCGCGAAGCGTGCAACGCCGGTCGGCGATCGCGGCCGCCTCCAGATCGTGTGTCACCAGCAGAACCGCGGCATCGCGCTCGCGGGCGATCGAGTGCAGCAGCTCGACGATCTCGCGGCTACGGGCGCTGTCGAGGTTCCCGGTCGGCTCGTCGGCGAGGATCAACCGCGGCTCGCCTGCCAGCGCGCGGGCGATCGCCACGCGCTGGCGCTCGCCCCCGGAGAGCTCACCCGGGGTGTGCTGCAAACGGTCGCCGAGACCGACGCGCTGCAGCCACGGGATCGCGCGGGCACGGGCTTCGCGCATCCCGACGCCGGCGAGCAGCAGCTTGATTGAGGCGTTCTCGATCGCCGAGACGCGCGGCATCAGGTGAAAGCTCTGGAAGATGAAGCCGACGTCGCGCAGCAGGTAGTCGCTCGCCTGGTTGGCCGTCAGCGACTCCAGGGCGCGTCCGGCGTAGCGGATCGAACCCTCCTCCGGGGTGAGCAGCGCGGCGATCAGCAGCAGCAGCGTCGTCTTGCCCGAGCCGCTCGGTCCGTACAGCGCGACCATCTCTCCTGGCGCGATCGTGAGGTTCACGCCATCGACCGCACGCACCTCCTCGGCGCCGTGGTAGTGCTTGACCACGCGCTCCAGCTCGAGCCCTCCGGCAGTGTCCGCTCCCATGGGACGGACAGGCTATTGCAAGCTCAGCGGGCCGGGATCACGAAGTGCCGGCCGGCCTTATCTTCGTGTGAACCCCCCGGCCGTGCGTGCCCGCAGCGCGGCTTCCAGTCGCTCGAGTGCGTGGCGTAGGTCCGCCTCGTCGGGGTCCGCTTTGCTCACGCCGTCGTGCAAGGCCCGCAGCTCGTCCAGGCGCGGGGTGAGCGCCGGGTTGGCCTCCTTATCGAGCTCTCGCAGCGCTGCGCTCAGCGCCGCGTCCAGCTCGATCGCGGCATGAGGAAAGCGCCCGTGGTCGAGGTCCAGGCGCGCGCGTAGCGCCAGCTCCTCGCATAGGAGCTCTTGATCGCGCGCGCCGAGCAACTCCGCGAGGCGCTCCTGGGGGCGCAGTACGGCCGCGCGCCTGCTGCTGCGTGGGGAGGTGCTCCAGGGCAGCTCGCGCGCGTATTGCCACAGCCCGTCGGCCAGCTGCTCACCCTCGCCCCAGCCGGCCCGGATCACCAGGGCCTGGGCGGCGGCGACCTCGTGCGTGTGGGGGTCGGCGGTGGCGATGCGGTGGGCGAAGAGGACGCGGTTGAGTACTTTGAGGGCCGCCTGCGTTTCGCGCTCGGTGTCGATCCCGTCCAGCCACGCCTGGGCCTGACGCTCGGCGGAGACGGACACCGGGTCGATGATCGTCACGCGCGCCGTGGGCACGGGGGCCGGGTCGGGTGTTGTCTCTCGCGGGCGGCGTGCACGGCGGGAGCCGACCCTGGGCAGCGCGATCGCCCCCAGCGCTGCGCCCGCGCGCCGCGGCGCGCCGAGCGTGCCCAGCACGACCACGTGCTCGGGCTCACCCATCTCTGCCTCTGGGCTGGCCGCCTCGCGCGTGCGCAGCAGGTAGCGCCCGTCGGGTGGCCCGAGCTCCCAGGGGAACTCGAACGCGAGGAACAGGAACAGGCGGTCGGGCATGCTCGCACCGTATCCTCCTTACGATGTCTGATGCGAGCAAAGCGACGAAGGGCCTGAAGGAGCGCCTGGCCGACGGCACCGAGGACAGGCTCGGCAAGGCGCTGAGCGACCTCCTGGACAACCCTCTGCTGACCGGCGTGCTCGGCGCCGCGTTCGACGCGCGCGAGAAGGCGGCGCAGGCGCAGGAGGTCGCGATGGGCGCATTCAACATCCCCTCGGCCGCCGACATAGAACGGCTGACGCGGCGGCTGCGTTCGGTCTCGCAGCGCCTGGAGGGGATCGAGGATGGCGTATACCGCCTGGACCGCGCGCTGAGCGGCCGGGGGGTCGATGCCAGGTTGTCGGCGATCGAGGATCAGCTGGGAACGCTCGCGAGCAAGCTCGGCCAGGCCGCAAAGCGTGCCCCCGGCGCGAAGCCGGCGTCCAAACCCAAGCCCGCCACCAAGGCTAAACCAGCCGCTAGAGCTCAACCGGCTGCCAAGGCTAAACCGGCCGCGAAGGCGAAAGCGAAACCCGCGGCCAAAGCCAAACCTAGAAACGCCTGAGCGCTCAGACGGGGAGCGCGGCGACGGCCACGGCCCCCATCGCTTCGCCGGCCGCGAGCAGAGCATCGTCGTCGATGCGTGTGCGCGTGGGTGGGTGGGGCTCGTTTCCCTCGAACGTGTCGGTGACGGCCAGGACGCAGGCGACGGACATCGAGGCGGCGGTCCCGACGGCGAACAGCGCGGCGGCCTCCATCTCGATCGCGAGCGCGTCGGCCGGATGGTTCCGGGCATGCAAGTCGTAGAACAGATCGACGCTGGCGATTGCGCCGGAGTGGACGCGGCGGGTCGAATTGCCGACCTGGGCCCGACCGGCCCGCAAAAGCGCCTCGGCCAGCGCCGGGTCCGCCGCGACGCGCTGATCCGCACCGAGTGCCCGGGAGGTACCGTCGGCGCAGATCGACTCGTGCGCGATGACCAGGTCGCCGAGCGCGAGCCCGGGGGCGAGCGCGCCACAGGTGCCGGTGCGGATCAGGCGCCGCGCGCCGAGGGAGATCAGCTCCGTCAGGACGATTGCCGCCGACGGGCCGCCCATGCCCGTGGATTGGATCGTGAGCGGCGCGCCGTCGGCGACTGCGGCGCCGGTGTAGCCCCACAGGCCGCGGTGGTGGTTGAACATCACAGGCTTGACGAGCAGCGTCTGCGCGAGCGCTAGCGCCCGTCCGGGGTCGCCGGGCAGGAGCACCCGCTCGGCCAGCGGAGCAGTGGGGTGCAGGTGGATCGCCTGGGGATACGCCGGCGCGGCGGCGGGGTCGGGTACTGGCTCAGGTTGCGACATGGGCCGCGACTTTAGACTCCTGCGCGATGGCTTCGCCTGCTGACAACCCTCACGAGACCCCCCCCGACACGTCGGCGGACGATTCGTCCGGGAACGCCTCATCGGCGGAGCTGACGCTCAAGCAGGTCGCCGCGCGCGCGGGCGTGACGCAGGCAACGGTCAGGCGCTGGGTGAAGGAGGGGCTCGTGCCCCAGTACGAAGGCACGTGGACGCCGGCGGCGGCCTCGCACGTGCGGATCGTCGCGCGGCTGCGCGAGCGTGGGCACAGCGTGGAGCGGATCAGGGAGGCGAGCCAGAGCGGGAAGCTCGCGTTCGGGTACATCGACGAACTGCTGCCGAGCTCCGAGGCCCGCTACACGCTCAAGCAGGCCGCGCGCGAGCTCGACGTCGAGGAGGCGTTGATCGAGCGGCTGGTGGCCGCGATGGGGTTGAACTCGCTCTCCAGCGAGGAGATCTCCGAGGTTGACCTGCAGGTGCTGCGCTACGGCGCGGAGGTGCTCGCGGCGGGGCTGCCGCTGCCGGCGCTGCTGCAGATCGTGCGGGTATACGGGCAGGCGATGGCGCAGGTCGCGGACGCGGAGGTGAGGTTGTTTCATCTATATCTGCACGAGCCGCTGATGCGCGAGGGCGTGCCCGGGGTCGAGGTCGCGCAGGCGATGGAGGGGATGACGCGCGAGATGCTGCCGTTCGCGGTGCCGTTCATCAACTACCTGCACGGGCGGATGCTCGGGTACTTCGTCGAGCAGGACGTGATTGGCCACATCGAGTCAGACCTCGATGACGAGGAGACCGCGGAGGAGGGACGGATGCGCGTTGCGATTGCGTTCGCGGACCTCGCGGGGTACACGAGGCTGACCGAGGAGCAGGGCGAGGCCGAGGCGGTGGGCGCGGTAGAGCGTTTCGTGGAGCGGGTCGAGCAGACGCTGCCGATCGACGCGCGTGTGATCAAGACGCTGGGCGATGAGGTGATGGTCGTCGGCGCGGACGCGGGCGCGCTGACGGTCTGGGCGGTCGGGCTGGGTGCAGAGTTGCCCGCCGGATCGCCGCCGCCGCGAATCGGGATCCACAGCGGCGCGGCGCTGTATCGCGACGGCGACTACTACGGTCGCGAGGTCAACCGTGCGGCGCGCGTTGTCGCCCGTGCGTCAGGCGGCGAGGTGCTCGTGACGCGCCCGGTCGTGGACGGGGCGAGCAGGCAGGACGGACTGGAATTCGAGCTGATCGGCGAGGTGGTGCTGAAGGGGTTTACTGAGCCGACCGAGTTGTTCAACGCGTCTCGCAAGGGCTGATGAGGTGTCGTGATCGTCGAGCAGGTTCGCGATGCGGTGCGCAGCGGTGGCCTATTGCTGCCCACCCACCCGGTCGTGGCGATGCTCTCGGGCGGTCGCGACTCGGTCTGCCTGCTCGATGTGGCGGTCGCGCTCCGGGGGGAGAGCAGCGTGAGGGCGTTGCACGTGAACTACGGGCTGCGCGGAGCAGAGTCCGACGCGGATGAGCGCCACTGTGCGGCCCTGTGCGAGCAGTTGGGGGTAGAGCTTGAGATCGTGCGCGTGAGCAGGGTGCGGGGTGAGACGGGCAATCTACAGGCATGGGCGCGGGACGTGCGCTACACGGCGGCGATCGAGCTGGCGGAGCGGGACGACGCACTCGTCGCGGCCGGGCACACGGCGAGCGATCAGGTCGAGACGATCCTCTACAGGCTGGCGGCCTCGCCGGGGCGCCGCGCATTGCTGGGGATGAAGGCCGAGGAGGGGCGACTGGTGCGCCCATTACTCAGCGTCACACGGGAACAGACGATGGCCTACTGCGAAGCGCGGGGATTGCGCTGGCGCGAGGACGAGAGCAACGAGAGCGACGCGTACGCGCGCGTACGCGTTAGACATGGACTTGGGGCGGCGCTGAAGGAGGTGCACCCGGCGGCCGAGGCGAACGTGCTGCGGACCGCGAGCTTGCTGCGCGAGGAGACCGAGCTACTCGACAGCCTCGTCGCGCAGACGCTGGCAGGGAAGCGGAGCATCGCGCTCGTGCGCCTGGAAGAGCTGGAGCGAGCGCTGGCGCGCTTGGTCGTGGTGAGTCTCGCCGAGCAGGCGGCGGGCACGTACGTGCCCCAGGCAGGCGATCGCGTGGAGGAGATCCTGGAGCTTGGCAGGCGCGCCGGCTCCGGCAGCGCCGGCGGATTGGACTTGCACGTCGGCGGCAATGTGAGCGCGCGGATCGAGGACGGCCGCCTGAGCATGGTCAGGCTCCCGCCGCGCTGAGGACGACGACGATGACTACACTCCCGCAGGTGGCGATCACCGTGCCCGAGCAGGCGAGGAGCGAGGTCGGAGAGGTGCTCGTCAGCGCCGAGGACCTACAGCGCCGGGTGGCCGAGCTGGGCGCACAGATCTCACGCGATTACGCCGGCAAGCCGCTGCTCTTGATCGGCGTGCTGAAGGGTGCCGTGTTCTTCCTGAGCGACCTGATGCGTCACGTCGACATCCCGGTCGAGATCGACTTCATGGCGGTCGCCTCATATGGGTCGGCGACAGATTCCTCGGGGGTCGTGCGGATCCTCAAGGATCTTGACGCGGCGATCGAGGGGCGCGATGTGCTGATCGTCGAGGACATCGTCGATTCGGGACTGACCCTGCAGTACCTGATGCGTAACCTCGGCTCGCGCAACCCGCGCACACTTGAGGTCTGCGCGCTGCTCGTGAAGCCGGAGCGGCGCAAGGTCGAGCTGCCGACGAAGTACGTCGGCTTTGAGATCGAGGACCGCTTCGTGGTCGGCTACGGGCTGGACTACGCGGAGCGCTACCGCAACCTTCCGTTCGTCGCCGCGTTGGAGAAGTAGCCGGAAATCAGGCTCTTCATGGTACGCTGAGCGACTGGCGGACCCAATGAATGTCTATCCAAAAACACCTTAGATCGACCCCTGGGGCTCGCTGTGGAAAGGTCTCGGGGTTTCCGGATAATCTTCAAAAACCGCGCCAGGATGTCCAAATGGGAACCTTAGAGAGAACGTTATGAACCGTTTCTTCAAGAGTGCCGCGTTCCCGATCCTGCTCGTGGTGGTGCTCGCGTTCTTCTTCACAAAACTGGCCAGCACCGGTTCCAGCGGCGGGCGCTCGCACAGCTATCAGACGCTGATCTCCGAAGAACTCCCGAAGGGCGAAGTCAAGTCCGTTGAGTTCAAGAACAAGGGCAAAGTTCTCGAAGTCAAGCTGAAGAACAAAGAAACCTGGGAAGGCGGCTTCCTCGATCAGGCGACTCCGGAACTGCTCAAGGAACTGAAGACCGCCGGGGTCAAGTACAACGTCGAATCCGAAAAGAGCAGCGAGCTGCTCAGCCTGCTGACGTTCATCTTGCCGTTCGTGCTGTTCCTGGGCTTCTGGCTGTTCCTGATGAACCAGGTTCAGGGGGGCGGCTCCAAAGTGATGTCGTTCGGCAAGTCGCGCGCCAAGCGGATGTCGGCCGACTCGCCGAAGATCACCTTTCGCGACGTCGCCGGCGTGGACGAGGCCGTCGAGGAGCTGCACGAGATCAAGGAATTCCTCGAGAATCCCAAGAAGTTTCAGGCGCTCGGCGCGCGCATTCCCACAGGTGTGCTGCTGTACGGACCACCGGGCACCGGCAAGACGCTCTTGGCGCGCGCGGTCGCCGGCGAGGCGGGCGTGCCGTTCTTCTCGATCTCCGGGTCGGACTTCGTCGAGATGTTCGTCGGCGTCGGTGCCTCGCGCGTCAGGGACCTGTTCGAGCAGGCCAAGCAGAACAGTCCTTGCATCATCTTCATGGACGAGATCGACGCCGTCGGCCGCCACCGCGGCGCCGGGCTCGGCGGTGGGCACGACGAGCGCGAGCAGACGCTGAACCAACTGCTCGTGGAGATGGACGGGTTTGAGGCGAAGGACAACATCATCATGATCGCGGCCACGAACCGGCCCGACATCCTTGACCCCGCGCTGCTGCGTCCCGGCCGCTTCGACCGCCAGATCGCCGTCGACCGTCCCGACCGCAAGGGCCGCGCGAAGATCCTCGAGGTCCACACGCGAGGCAAGCCGCTGGCAAAGATCATCGACATCGACGCGCTCGCCGGACAGACCCCGGGCTTCACCGGCGCCGACCTGTCGAACCTGATCAACGAGGCCGCGTTGCTGTCAGCCAGGACGGGCAAGCGAGAGATCGGCCAGGTCGAGCTCGAGGAGGGGATCATGAGGGTGATCGCCGGGCCCGAGAAGAAGACGCGCGTGATGAGCGAGAAGGAGCGTTTGATCACCGCCTACCACGAGATGGGCCACGCGATCGCGGGCCACTTCCTCGAGCATTCCGACCCCGTGCACAAGATCTCGGTGATCTCGCGCGGTCAGGCGCTGGGCTACACGATCTCGATGCCGCAAGAGGATCGCTTTTTGACGACGCGCGCGGAGCTGAACGACACGATGGCGATGACGCTGGGCGGCCGTGCCGCCGAGGAAATCGTGTTCGGCGAGATCACGACGGGTGCGTCGAACGACATCGAGAAGGTCACGCAGACGGCGAAGCAGATGGTGATGCGCTTCGGCATGTCAGAGCGGCTTGGCCCGCGCGTGTTCGGACACGACCACGGCCAGCCGTTCCTCGGCCGCGAGTTCTCAACAGAGCCCGACTACTCCGACGAGATCGCCCGCGAGATCGACGACGAGGTGCGCAGGATCATCGAGTCTGCGCACAAACGCGCGACGAGCATCCTGACCGAGCACTCGCACGATTTGAAGAACATCTCCGAGATCCTCGTCAAGCGCGAGACGATCGAGAAGGAGGAGTTTTTGGCGCTGTTGGCGGGCAAGAGCGAGGAGGAGGTGTTCGGCGTGGACGAGCCGAGCAAACCCGAGCTGCCGGCCCCGCCGAGTACCGCCGACCGCGTCGCCGAACGCGAGCCCGCCCCGCGGGCAACGCCGCGCCCAGGGCTGGCAGGCGGAACCACCGAGCTGCGAGCCGACGACATCTGATTACCCCGCCGTTTCGCCTGATGGGTGTCGTGAACGTGACGCCCGACTCGTTCTCCGACGGCGGAGCGTTCATGGAGGCGGATGCCGCGGTGGCGCACGGGCTGAAGCTCGCGGGGGAGGGCGCCGAGATCCTCGACATCGGCGGCGAGTCGACACGGCCGGGGGCGGAGCCGGTGTCCGAGGAAGAGGAGTTGCGTCGTGTGGTACCGGTGATCGAGGGACTTGCGGCAGCGGGCATAAAAGCACAGATCTCGATCGACACGTCGAAGGCCAAGGTCGCGCAGGCGGCGCTCGGCGCGGGCGCAAGCCTGGTGAACGATGTGAGCGCGTTCCGTGCCGATCCGGCGATTGCCGGCCTGGTCGCGGACAGCGGTGCGGAGTGCTGTTTGATGCATATGCTCGGCGAGCCGCGCACGATGCAGCGCGATCCGCACTACGCGGGGGATGTGGTCGATGAGGTGAAGGCGTTCCTCGAAGAACGGATGCGGTTCGCCGTGAGCGAGGGAGTGAGCGAGGAGCGAATCATGCTCGACCCGGGGATCGGGTTCGGCAAGACGGTGGCGCACAACCTCGAGCTGTTGCGTCGATTGGACGAGCTGAGGAAGCTGGGTCGCCCAATCGTGATCGGAACTTCCCGCAAGAGCTTCCTGGGCCGGATCGCCGCCGACGCCGCCGGCCTGGCGGAGCCGCTGGACGCCCAACACCGCCTCGCTGGCACGATCGCGACGAACGTGCTGGCGCTGGAGCGCGGCGCGGAGGTGTTCAGGGTGCACGACGTGGCCCCGGTGCGCGAGGCGCTGGCGGTGGCGGCTGCTACGTTGGGAAGCTGACGATGGACGGCGAGCGACGGCACGACGATCCCCGCGACGACGACCGAGCCGACCGGGAAGAGCTGGCCGAGGATCTCCTCGACGACCGCCCCGGCGGTGGTGGCGATGACGACGGCGAGGATGAGCTGAACGAGGACCGCGACGACGATCCCGAGCGCGGCGCCGAGTCGGTCACGATCGAGATCACCGGATTGTCGCTGTACACCCACCACGGTGTGAGCGAGGCCGAGCGCGAGGTCGGCCAGCGCCTGGTGCTTGACCTGCGGTTGGACGTGGGCGAGACCGACGCGACCGCGACCGACGCGCTCGAGGACACGATCGACTACGCCGAGGTCTGCCAGCTCGTCGCGCTCCTCGCTCAGCAGCGCTCCCACAAGACACTCGAGCGTTTGTGCAGCGTGGTCGCGGACCGGCTGCTCAGCGACTATGAGCTGGAGGGTGTGTGGGTGAAGGCCACCAAGCCCGAGCCGCCGATCCCGCTGAGCGTGGACGAGGTCTCCGTGGAGATCTGGCGCGAGGCCGAGGAGTAGGCTGCCGCCGCTCCCCGGTCCGCTCCAACCGGTCGCCCGGCTCGTGCTTTCAGTCAGGCGTTACTTCACTTCGCTTCCACTCGGGGTGAGCACGTACCACGGGGCGCCGAACGAGCTGATCGCCTGGCCGGAGGTCTCGCCGCCGCTCGTGCCGTCTCCGGCGTAGTAATAGAGGGGGTGGCCCTTGTAGGTCACCTGCTTGGTGCCGTCCGAGCGGGTGATCGTCCCGAGGTCCGCGGTATTTGCTCCGCCCGTCGCCTTGGGGCTGGCGGTCGTGATCACAGGCGGCCACACTTCCGCGCAGGCGCCCGAGCACGTCGAGGCCGGGCCCTTGTCCGCCACGAACAGATAGACGGTCCGCTGCTTGGGGCCCGCGACGAGAATGCTGCCGAGGCTGCTGTTGTGAACTACCGAGACTGTCGCAATGCCGGCGGTGGCTCCCGATCCCGCGGTTGTGGCGGTTCTGGCGGCGGCGGCGGTGCTGGCGGTCGTGGCCGAGGCGGCGGAGGAGCTGGAAGTGCTCCCCCCGCCACCACAGCCGGCGATCGCGAGAGCGACGATGCCCGTGACGCCGAGGATGCCGGCATTCGATCTCTTCATGGAAAGCTCCGATTCGGTAGTTGAGGTTCAACCAAGAGGACGCCTTCGCGAGACGATCCTTCCCACTGTGTGTCCTGCACCAGATCCTCCCACGAGGATCAATACCGTCAAGTGCCGGTGACGGTGTGTCGGTGAACGTGGGCGCTCAGGCAGTCGCCAGTGGCGGGCCGGCCCAGCGCACACCCTCATCCAGCGGGAGCGCGGCGAGTGCATCGGACAGGCGCTCGCCGCCCGGCGTGGCCAGGGTGAAGTCGAGCTCGAGCGCGGGGATCAGGACGAAGCGCCGCGCCAGCAGCTGCTCATGCGGGAGCAGCATGCGCTCATCGCTCAGTTCGAGCGAGCCGAGCAGGAGGATGTCGATGTCGATCGCGCGCGGGCCGTGGCGTACGCCGTCCTGGCGGCCGAGCTCACGCTCCAGATGCTTGACCGCGTCGAGCAGCGCCAGAGGCTCGAGCTCTGACTCGACGCGCAGGCAGGCGTTGAGGAAGCTCGGCTGCTCGAGCACCTCCCCAACTGGGTCGGTGTCGTACACCGAGGAGGCCACGAGCACCTCCACCCCGGCCGCTGGCAGCGCATCGACTGCCTGCTGCAGGTGTAGCCGGCGGTCACCGACATTGGAGCCGAGGCCGAGCAGGCCTCCTCGTACGGGCATGCCCTGGAAGGTATGTGTTCGTCCGCTCGGATGCTCGACCGCACCTGCGGACGCCGCCGAGCGCAGATCAGTGGACGATGATCTTGCCCTTCATGCCTTCCGCCGCGTGGAGCGTGCAATCGTAGGAAAAGGTGCCGCTGTGCTCGAAGAGCACCGTGTAGGAGCCATGCGCCTGCGTACGCGAGTGGAAGCCGTGAAAGGTCACGTTGTGTTCGGTTTCCCCGTCGCGCCATACCCATGTGACGCTGTCGCCGCGGTTGATGCTGAGATCGCCGGGGTGGAAGGCGATGTCCTTGAGCGTCACTGTGTGGCTCCCTGCCGACCGCGCGCCACCTCCTCCGCCGAAGGCGACCGTCGGTAGAAGCACCGCGGCGGCTGCCGCGAGCGCCAGCAGTGTGCCGACTCTCTTCCCCGTCATGCGCGTCTCACGAGGCGCTCGCGTCGCGATCGCTCCAGCTGGCTAGCTTCAGCAGCGTGGCACTGGAGACACCGCGGCCGGACACCACGCACAAGCGCCCGTCACGCAGCCAGGTCACGACCGCCGCGCCATTTGCGGTGAGCAGTCGGTAGGGCACGCCGCCGCGCCAGTCGACCACGCCACCATCGATCCGTGGCGCGGGGGTGCCGGCGAGGATCGCGTAGCCGATCCGCCGGCCGGCCGCGTCGGAGTAGAAGACGGTCGTGACCGTGCGCCCGTCGATCCGGTCGCTACGCGTCCCGGTGCTGCGCCAGCCGAAGCGGTCCTCCCAGTAGGGGAACGGCACGCCGTCCACCGCGACCGCGAGCCGGGCGTGATTCGCGCTGCTCTCGGGCGGTGCGGGTAGCGTTGCCGCGCGCAGGGTGGGCGCGGCCGCCTGACGCAGGCTCGGCCCGGGTGAGCCGCCGCCACTGAGGGCGATCGCAAGCGCCACCACCACGACCACCGCGGCCGCCACTGCACCGAGCACAGGGGGGGAAAGCACAAGCCTGCGCCGTCGCCGGGAAGCGAGGAGCGTGCCCACATGCCGGTGCAGCGAGTCCGGAGCGCGCACGTCGCTGGATCGCACGAGCTCGATCAGCTCGGATTCGGTGTGTGGTGGTAGTTCTGTCATGAGGTTTCCCCACTTGGTAGGACTCCGCTCGCCCTGGTCTCTTCCCGCCGAGCGACCGGAATCTGCGGTGGCTCGGGCGCAGGCTCGCAAACAAGCAGCCGTGTCACCTCTTTGCGTGCCCGGAACAGTCTGGTCGTGATCGTCGCCTCACGTACACGCAGCGCGCGAGCGGCTTCCCGGTAGGAGAGACCGAGCACATCGACGGCCACCAGGGCGAGCCGGCGGTCCTCCGGCAAGGCCGCGATGCTCGCGTACACCTCCTGCATCTCCAGCGCCCGCTCGGGCTGGCCCAGCGGCCGGGGATCGGCCGCGACGACGTCATCGAGTGTGGCCACCGTGACCGGCCGCCGGCTCGCTGTGCGACGGCTCGTGAGGAACGTGTTGCGCAGGACGCGCATCAGGTAGTACAGCTCGTGCTCGCCGCTCAGCACGCGCGGCCGTGCGAGCACGCGCGCGAACGTCTCCTGCACGAGGTCCTCGGCGTCCTCACGCGAGCCGCACAGCGCCCACGCGGCGCGATATAGACGGTCCACGTGCTGCGTCAGCGACTGCGGGTCCAGGGTACGCATCGGTTGGGCGGCGGAACGGCGCTCGGTGCAGCGAGACGACCGATCCCCACTCTGCGACTGTAGCGCCGGATCGAGACCGGACGCGCCAACGCGTTGGCAGGCCCCTGTGGGTGTTCCGGCGGGCGGACCGCCGGGTCGCTACACGCTCGCGGGCGTGGGCAGCCATTCCGCGGGCAGGACGCCCGCGGGGATCTCACCCGCGCTCGGCGGGAAGTAGCGCGTCAGTCGCGCCGCCGGGCGTCCGTCGATTAGAGGCCGCAGGTCGGCGATCGTGTGGAGCAAGCGAATTGTCGAGCCGATCTGCAGATCGGCGGCGTTTGGCGGATCGCCGCCGAGCAGGCCGTCGGCGATCCACGCGTCGATCCGGTCCAGCTGTCCTGGAAGCGCGTCGATGTCGGCACGCGCGGAAGCATCGGTTGCTTTGTTTTTGAGCGCCATCAGACGTGCGGTCAGCGGCAGCGCGGGGCGCATCATCGCGCGCGGCAGCGGCAGCTTGGCGTCTCCGGCATAGCTCTCCATTGCGTCGGAGCGGCGCAGGAACGCGACATCGAGGATGTGGCGCGGCACGATCTGAAAGACCTCATCGCCCCAGCGCTCGGCCTCGAGCACCTGTGCGTATGAGGGGTCCTCGGGCGAGGGCAACAGCGGCGGCTCGGGCGCGAGCGCGTCGAGCCGTCGCATGATCGGTCGCGAGCCGACCATGCGCTCGCCGGCCAGACGCAGCCCGGGTACGGTGCGCCCTCCGTAGCGCACGGGACCTACGGCCACCTGGGCCAGCGGCAGCAGGTCGACGCGGTCGTAGTCGATCGACTTCAGCGCCAGTGCCGCTTCGACCGCGGCACACGGATGCGAGCCGGGATTCACATAGAGCCTTGCCTTCATCAAAGCCGAGCATAATGGGCGGCGATGCTGCTCGTCGTCGACGTCGGGAACACACAGACCCATTTCGGGGCGTTTCGCGACGGCGAGTTGCTCGAGCACTGGCGCTTCGCGACCGTGCGCCAGTCCACCGCCGACCAGCTGGGCGCGGCGCTGCGCAACCTGCTGGAGCTGCGTGGCTGCTCATTCGAGGATCTGGAAGCGTCGATCGTGTCCTCAACCGTGCCCCAGCTCGAGCCCGAATGGGCGGCGATGGCCAAACGCTATCTCGGCCACGAGATGCTCGTGGTCGGCCCCGGGACGAAGACGGGGATGGCGATCCGCTATGACAACCCGCGCGAGATCGGCGCGGATCGGCTGGTGAACGCCGTGGCGATCCGCGAGCGCTTCGGCGGCCCCGCGGTGTGCGTGGACTTCGGCACCGCGACGACGTTCGACGTCGTCTCGCGCGAGGGCGAGTACCTCGGTGGCTCGCTGATGACCGGCATCGAGATCTCGCTCGAGGCGCTCTCCGAGCGCGGCGCCCGGCTGCCGAAGATCGACCTCGCGCCACCGAAGAGCGTGATCGGCAAGAACACTGTCGACGCGATTCGCTCCGGGGTCGTGTTCGGCTACGCGGGCGCGGTCGACGCGATCCTGCGCCGTCTCTATAACGAGCTCGGCGAGCGCACGGCGGTGATCGCCACCGGCGGGCTTGCGCGGCTCGTGGTGCCCTACACCGAGGAGATCGAGGAGGTCGACGACCTCCTGACCCTCACCGGGTTGCGGCTGCTGCACGAGCGCAATTCCCCATAAATGACCGGATTCATGGCTGGATTCGATCATCCACGTCCCGCTCGATCGCCCAGACCCCGGCCGGAGTCGTGCCGTCAGCGACGATCCCTACCATCACGAGCATCATGTCTTCGCCCCTCGCCGTCTGGACCGTAGGCCATTCGAATCATGAGTTCGATGAGTTTGCGCGACTTGTCCTGACGGAGCGAATCGAGTGCTTGGTCGATGTTCGGTCCTTTCCGTATTCGCGCTACGCGCCGCACTTCAACCGTGATGATCTCGAGGCTGGGATGGCTCGGCGCGGGGTGCGTTATCTGTTCCTGGGCGAGGAGCTTGGGGGCCGTCCCACGAGGGAAGGTCACTACGATGCCGGGGGTCACGCGCTGTACGGACCGATGTCCGAAGAGGAGTCCTTTGCGACCGCCGTCGAGCGTCTGATCGAGGGCGCGCGTCGCTACCGAATCGCCTTGGTCTGCAGCGAGGGCGACCCACAGGACTGTCACCGCCGGCTGCTCGTTGGCAAGGTGCTCTCTGACCGGGGAGTCGAACTTCGGCATATCCTTCCGGATGGGACGATTCGGACCGAGCTCTCCGTGGCGCTGTCCGACGATCGCGCGCAGTGTTCGTTCTTTGCAGAGGAGCAGACGCCGTGGAGATCTACACAATCGGTTTCACACAGACGACGGCTGAGCGCTTCTTCGAGCGTCTAGCCGATGCCGGTGTCGAGCGGCTGCTCGACGTTCGCCTGAACAACTCTTCACAACTGGCGGGCTTCGCCAAGGCGAAGGATCTTCCTTACTTCCTCCATGAGCTGGTGGGGGCGAGTTATGAGCACGAGCCGCTGCTGGCTCCCACGCAAGAGCTGTTGGACGAGTACAGGAAGCGCAAAGGTGATTGGTCGAGCTTCGAAGCGAAGTTTCTCGAGCTGATGGAAAGTCGCGAGATAGAGAGGTCCCTTGCTTCCTCTGACTTCCAGACGAGCACCGCTTTGCTCTGCAGCGAGGCCACGGCCGAGCACTGTCATCGACGCCTGGTCTGCGAGTACCTTGCCGGTCGCTGGCGCGACGTTCGTGCTGTGCATCTGTGACAGATGAGGATCGTTGTCAATCACGTAACGCGAATGTCCTTCCCGCGGATCTGTGTCGCCGGCGTCGATCCCGAGACATTCGAGCACGTCCGACCGACGACGCCGCCGACCGATCCGATCACACGGAGCCTGCTGCGCAAGCGGGGCGGGCTGTTTGGCATGGCAGCGGTCGTCGACCTTGGTGCTGTCGTTCCGGAGCCCGCACCTCCTGAGATTGAGGATTGCCAGTTCAAAACCGCCGAGGCACGTCACGTCGAGGACATGGAAGGCGACGAGTTTCTCGAGCTGCTTGACGAGGTGAGCGCACCGGATCTCGCTTGCGCCTTTGGTCCAGCGCTGGAGCGCGTGGGCTGGAAGTACGCCGTCGAGGTCGGGCGTGGCGAGTCCTCGCTCGCGGTGATCCGCGCTCGCAAACAGTTGGATCTGGCGGTGGATGATCGGTTCGGCAGACTGCGGCTGCGGCTCAACGACGTCCATCCGCCAACCTATCTGCCGGTAACCGATGTCCGGTTTTACGAGGCGGATCAGGAAACGATCAAGACGGGTGTCGTCGATGATGTGAGCCGTCGGCTGAAGAGTGGTGTCGATGCTTTCCTCATGCTTGGTCTCGCGCGCGCCTATCGAGCCTCCAATGACGATCGCGAGCGTCACTGGCTCCAGCTCAACGGACTCTGCTTGGTTGACAAGCCGGCAAACGACTTGCCGTAGGCGTTCTGGCGACCACGCCCATAATGGGGTCTATGCCGAACAAGCTCACAGACCCCTGGATGCTCGGCCCCCTGGAGGTCCCCAACCGCGTCCTCTTGGCCCCGCTGGCTGGGATCGGCAACTGGTTCGTGCGCCTGCAGGCCAAGCGCTACGGCGCTGGGATGGCGGTCTCGGAGATGGTCTCCTCGCACGCGATCTACCACCAGAACGAGCGCACCTGCAACGAGATGTTGCGCATCCACCCCGACGAGCGCACGGTCCTCGCGCGCGAGGAGAGCGTACCCGCGGGAGTTGTCTCGATCCAGCTGTTCGGCGAGAACCCCGAGGTGATGCGCGCAGCCGCGGCGCGCGTGGCAGCGGCGGGGGCCGACGTGATCGACATCAATATGGGCTGTCCGGTGCCGAAGGTGCAGAAGACCGGCGCTGGCGCCGCGCTGCTGGCCGACCCCGACCTCGCGGTCGCTCTCGCGCGCGCCGCCCGCGAGGGCTCAGAAGGGCTGCCGGTAACGGTCAAGCTGCGCTCGGGGCGGCGCCCGGGCGAGACCAACGGTTTTGAGCTGGCTCACCGCCTGGTGGATGAGGCAGGGGTGGCCGCGATCGGCTTTCACCCGCGCTCGGCGGCGGTCCATCACAAAGGCATCCCCGACTACGAGCTGGCCGCGCGCCTGGTCGCGTCGCTGGGCGCGCCGGTGATCTTGACCGGTGGCCTGAACGAGCCCGAGCAGATCGAAGCGGCCTTTCACTCAACCGGCGCAGCAGCCGTGATGCTCGCGCGTGGCGCGCTCGGTAACCCGTGGTTGTTCAGTCGACTGCTTCGATCGCCCCACGAGCGGCCTTGCTGCATGCAGCCGAGCCGGGAGGAGGTGCTCCAGGAGCTGAACTGGACGATCGACCGCGCTGTCGAGCACCTCGGCGAGCCGCGCGCGACGCGCTACCTGCGCAAGTTCTACCCCTGGTACATCCAGCGACTGGAGTTGGACCGGCAGACGGCAAAGGAGCTGCAGGCGGAGCTGCAGGCTGCGGAGGCGCTTCCAGAGGCTCGAAATCGGCTCGCTATACTACTCGGCTCGCTGACGCCTCCGGTCGGCGAAGATCCCCGCTTACAGGCGGGTTTTGTTCTGTCATCACCCAATCCCTAACCCGGAATCGGATTCCCGCCCGCCCACATGCCGAAGGACGTAATCCTCACCCCCGAAGGTCTCGAGAAGCTCAACGACGAGCTCGAGCTGCTGTCGACCGCGAAGCGCCGCGAGGTCGCCGAGCGGATCAAGGAGGCACGCGAGTTCGGGGACATCACCGAGAACTCCGAGTACGACGACGCGAAGAACGAGCAGGCGATGGTCGAGAGCCGTATCGCGCAACTCGAGGAGCGGCTGCGGATGGCGACGGTGATCGAGACGAAGGACCTCTCGACCGACGTGGTGCAGGTCGGCTCGGTCGTGCATGTGAAGGACGAGAAGACGGGCAAGTCGGTCAAGTACACGATCGTCGGCTCGTCCGAGGCCAAGCCGGAGGAGAACAAGCTCTCCAACGAGTCCCCTGTGGGCCGTGCGCTGCTGGGCCACAAGCGCAACGAGACGGTCGCCGTGAAGGTCCCTCGCGGGCCGGCGCGCAAGCTGAAGATCACGAAGATCGACGTCGGTCTCAAGTAGTCTCGCCGCGATGAGCGGTGACGACGAGTCCGACAGCAGTGCCCGGCATGGCCTGAACCAGCTGATCGCCGAGCGCCGCACCAAGGCGCAGCGTCTGAGGGAGGCCGATCCGGACGCGTTCCCCTACTCCTTCCCCGACACGGAGCCGATCACGACGATCCTCGAGGCCTACGCCCACCTGGCTGACGGCGAGGAGACCGAGGACACCCACCGCGTCGCTGGCCGGATCGCCGCGCGGAGAGGCTCGGGCAAGGCCGCGTTCCTCGACCTCGTCGACCGCACGGGCAAGCTGCAGCTGCACGCGCGAATCGACGTGCTCGGCGAGGAGTCCTTCGCGCGGCTGACGTCACTCGACCTCGGCGATCTGATCGGCGTCGACGGCGCGGTGCTGCGCAGCCGCCGCGGCGAGCTGTCGCTGCGCGTCGACCGTTTTCAGATCCTCGCCAAGGCGCTGCGCCCGCCACCGGACAAGCACCACGGGCTGAGCGACGTCGAGACCCGCTATCGCCGCCGCGAGCTCGACCTGATCGCCAATCAGGACGCACGCAAGGTGTTCATCGACCGCGCCAAGATCATCTCCGCGATCCGCGGATACCTCGACGGGGAGGGCTTCGTCGAGGTCGAGACGCCGGTCCTGCAGACGCTGTACGGCGGTGCGCTGGCGCGGCCGTTCACGACGCACCACAACGCGCTCGACCGCGACCTGTACCTGCGGATCGCCACCGAGCTGTACCTCAAGCGGCTACTCGTCGGCGGCCTCGAGCGCGTCTACGAGCTCGGCAAGGACTTCCGCAACGAGGGCCTCTCGCCGAAGCACAACCCTGAGTTCACGGTGGTCGAGTGCTACGAGGCCTACGCCGACTACAACGACGTGGCGGCCCGTCTGGAACAGCTCGTGGGCTCGGCGGCCACGGCGGTCGAGTACGCGGGCGAGCTCGGCTTCCTGACGACGCCGTGGCGCCGCGTGAGCTTCGCCGGCGCGATTCAGGACGCGACCGGGGTCGACGTGCGCGCCCACCGCGAGGCGGACGACCTGCGCGCGGCGATCGCAGAGGGCGGCCTGGACATGCCGACCGAGGGCCTCACCTGGCCGCAGCTGGCCGATGATCTGCTGTCAAAGTACGTCGAGCCGACCCTGATCCAGCCCACATTCGTCTTCGACTACCCGATCGAGCTCTCTCCCCTCGCCCGCGAGCACCGCTCCGAGCCGGGCCTGGTCGAGCGCTGGGAGGCGTTCGCCGGCGGGATCGAGATCGCGAACGCCTTCAGCGAGCTGATCGATGCGGACGTGCAACGCGAGCGCTTCCGCGCCCAGGAGCGGCTGCAGACGCTTGGCGAGGAGGAGGTCCAGCCATACGATGAGGTGTTCGTGCAGGCGCTGGAGCAGGGGATGCCGCCGGCCGGTGGGGTCGGCCTCGGCATCGATCGGCTCGTGATGCTGCTGACCGGGCGCGAGTCGATCCGCGAGGTCGTGCTGTTCCCGGCGATGCGCGACTGAAGGCAACTGCGGAAGGTCTCCCGGCCGGTTGGTAGACTGCCCAAGAGGCATAACCAGGACCAAATAGGGCTTGAGGCACGACCCTCGAGGAAGGAACCACACCATGTTCGAGCGATTTACAGAACGAGCCCGGCAGGTGGTCGTCCTCGCGCAGGAGGAGGCGCGAACGCTCAAGCACAACTACATCGGCACCGAGCACATCCTGCTGGGCCTGCTGCGCGAGGAGGAGGGCCTCGCCGCTCGCGTCTTGGAGTCATTGGACATCACCGTTGAGCGCGTGCGCGCGCAGGTCGTGCGGATCGTCGGCTCTGGCGAGGAGGTCACCTCCGGGCAGATCCCGTTCACGCCGCGCGCGAAGAAGGTCCTCGAGCTCGCCCTGCGCGAGGCGCTGAGCCTCGGACACAACTACATCGGCACCGAGCACATCCTGCTGGGCCTAGTGCGCGAGAACGAGGGCGTCGCCGCCCGGATATTGCTCGACTTCGACGCCGATTCCGAGAAGATCCGCAACGAGGTGATCCGTATGCTCTCGGGCCCAGGCGGTCGTCGCCAGGGACAATCGAGTGGCTCCGGCGGCTCAGGCTCCAGCGGATCTCCCGGCGAGGGCAAGAAGTCGTCGAAGCTGCTCGACCAGTTCGGGCGCAACCTAACGAAGCTCGCCGCCGAGGGTAAGCTCGATCCGGTCGTCGGTCGCGAGACGGAGATCGAGCGGATCATGCAGATCCTGTCGCGCCGCACGAAGAACAACCCGGTCCTGATCGGGGAGCCCGGCGTTGGCAAGACCGCCGTGGTCGAGGGTCTCGCCCAGCGGATCACCAACTCCGACGTGCCGGAGCTCTTGAAGAACAAGCAGATCTACACGCTCGACCTCGCGGCGCTGGTCGCCGGCTCGAAGTACCGGGGAGAGTTTGAGGAGCGGTTGAAGAAGGTGATGAAGGAGATCACCCAGCGCGGCGACATCATCCTGTTCATCGACGAGCTGCACAATCTCGTCGGCGCGGGCGCCGCCGAGGGCGCGATCGACGCCGCCTCGATCCTCAAGCCGGCGCTGGCGCGCGGCGAGCTGCAGACGATCGGCGCGACGACGCTCGATGAGTACCGCAAGTACTTGGAGCGCGATTCGGCCCTGGAGCGCCGCTTCCAGCAGATCCGCGTGGAGGAGCCCTCGATCGAGGAGACCGTGGAAATCCTGAAGGGTTTGCGGGATCGGTATGAGCAGCATCACAAGGTGCAGATCACCGACGAGGCGCTGCGCGCTGCCGGCGAACTGGCCAGCCGCTACATCGCCGACCGCTTCCTACCCGACAAGGCGATCGACCTGATCGACGAGGCTGCCTCGCGGATGCGCATCAAGTCGATGACCTCACCGCCGGCCAACCGCGAGCTTGAGGGCGAAGTCGAGACCACGCGCCGTGAGAAGGAGGCCGCGATCGAGGCGCAGGAGTTCGAGAAGGCCGCGGCGCTGCGCGACAAGGAGCGCAAGCTGACGAACAAGAAACACGAGTTCGAGAAAGAGTGGGAAGCGGGCGAGACCGGCGAGCGGCCGTCGATTGGCGAGGAGGAGATTGCCGACATCGTCTCGATGTGGACCGGGATCCCCGTGTTCAAGCTGACCGAGGCCGAGACTCAGAAGCTGATGCGGATGGAGGACGAACTACACAAGCGCGTGATCGGTCAGCACCCGGCGGTCGAGGTGATCTCGAAGGCGATCAGACGCTCGCGCGCGGGGTTGAAGGACCCCAAGCGCCCGACCGGCTCGTTCATCTTCCTCGGTCCCTCCGGCGTCGGCAAGACCGAGCTCGCACGTACGCTCGCGGAGTTCCTGTTCGGCGACGACGAGTCGATGATCCGGATCGACATGAGCGAGTACATGGAGAAGCACGCGGTTTCCAGGCTGGTCGGCTCACCCCCAGGCTACGTCGGCTACGACGAGGGCGGCCAGCTGACTGAGGCCGTGCGGCGCAAGCCCTACAGCGTGCTGCTGCTCGACGAGATCGAGAAGGCGCACCCCGATGTGTTCAACATCCTGCTGCAGATCCTCGAGGACGGTCGGTTGACCGACGCACAGGGGCGGACGGTCGACTTCCGGCACGCGATCGTGATCATGACCTCGAACATAGGGGCCGCGGAGATCGCACGCAACACGCCGCTCGGGTTCGCCGTCTCCGAGGATGAGACGGGGATCACCTATGACGACATGAAGAACCGGATCATGGGGGAGCTGAAGAAGGTCTTCCGCCCGGAGTTCCTAAACAGGATCGACGACGTGATCGTGTTCCACAAGCTGCAGAAGGAGGAAGTCAAGCAGATCGTCGAGCTCCTCCTGCTGAGGATCCGCGAGTCGATGGCCGAACGTGAGCTGCAGCTGGAGTTGACCGACCCCGCCAAGGACCTGCTCGTCGAGAAGGGCTGGGACCCGTCGATGGGAGCACGTCCGCTGCGCCGCGCGATCCAGCGCTACATCGAGGACCCGCTGGCCGACTTCGTCTTGCGCGAGCAGCTGACCCCCGGCGCCACCGTCGTGGTCAATCCCGCCCCGGAGGGCGAGGAGGGCGAGGTACGCCTGACGATCGTCAAGCCGAAGAAGCAGAAGACCCCGGTCGGCGTCGGCGCCGCCGAGGAGCTCGCCGCGGACGAGGGCTCCTTGCCCGACGCGGACGAGCCCGTCGACGAGTCCTAGGCGCAGGCGGTCCCCCGCCCGCGCCCGCCCGCCGCCTTTGGGGGCCGTCGTATCTGCCTAAAAGCCGGAGCCGTCCCAGGCGACGCGTAGGCTGAAAGGATGGCTCGCGGAACAATCCAGATCTGCTCGGAGTGCGGCTTTCAGACGGCCCAGTGGCTGGGGCAGTGCCCCGGTTGCGAGGCGTGGAACACGCTTGTCGAGGAGCGTATCCCGACCGCGCGCGGCGCGAATGGACGCGGCGGCGCCAGCGGGCGTGGCCGCGGTGGCCGCGCGGGGTGCGGTCGGCACGGCCGGCAGGGCCGGTGCGGGACTGGCGCTCGCGCCGCGCCCGCTGAGTGAGGTCGGCACCGCACCGGTCCAACGCATGAGCACGGGTATCGGCGAGCTCGATCGCGTGCTGGGCGGCGGACTCGTTCCGGGCGCGCTGGTGCTGCTGGGCGGCTCGCCGGGGATCGGCAAGTCGACGCTGACGAATATGGTGCTCGGCAACCTGGCGGGGGCGGGACGGCGCACGCTGTATGTGAGCGGCGAGGAGTCCGCCGAGCAGGTGAGGCTGCGCGCCGAGCGGCTCGTGTTGGACCCGGCGCACCCGGCGGGCTCGGCGTTGAAGGTCCCGATCCTCGCGGAGACAGACCTCGACACCGTGCTCGGCACCATCGTCGGGGAGTCCCCCGACGTATGCGTGATCGACTCCGTGCAGACTTTGAACGCCGCCGAGCTGACCGGCGCGCCGGGCTCTGTGGGACAGGTGCGAGAGGTGGCGGGACGGATCATGGAGCTGGCGAAGGCGCGCCAGATCGCGGTGATCCTCGTCGGACACGTGACCAAGGACGGCGCGCTGGCGGGCCCGCGTGTGCTCGAGCACCTGGTCGATTGCGTGCTGCAGTTCGAGGGCGAGCGCGAGCGCCCATACCGCGAGCTGAGGGCGCTCAAGAACCGCTTCGGCTCGACCAACGAGGCGGGGCTGTTCGAGATGCGCCAGGGCGGTTTGGTGGAGGTGCTGGATGCCTCCGCGCGGTTCGTCGCCGAGGCAACACGCGCGCCGGGGAGCGTCGTGCTGGCGGCGATGGAGGGCTCGCGGCCGCTACTTGTCGAGGTGCAGGCGCTGGTCGCGCCTTCGGAGCTCGAGCAGCCGCGGCGGGTCGTCTCGGGTATGGACCGCAATCGCTTGGCGCTGGTGCTGGCGATCCTCGGCCGCCACGGCCGCGTCGGCACGGGCGGCGCGGACGTGTTCGTGAACGTCGTGGGCGGTATGCGCGTGGATGAGCCGGGCGTCGACCTTGCGGTCGCACTGGCGGTCGCGAGCGCAAGTCGCGGCGTGCCCCTGAAGAGCACTCCCCGCGCGTGCTTCGGCGAGCTCGGGCTTACTGGCGAGCTGCGCTGGGTCGGCCATCCGGAGCGTCGTTTGGACGAGGCGCGCAAGCATGGTCTCAAAGAAACGATCGCTCCTGCTGGCAGCGGCCCCGGCGCCTGCGAGGTTGGCACTCTGCGCGAGGCTATCAGGGCGGCGTTGCCGGCCGGAGAGCGCGATCAGCGACCACTGGCCGTTATCTCCTAGCCCGAGCGTGATCCCCGTGCTCATGGACGGATGTCCAGGCGGGGAGCGGCTTAACAAAGGCTTAATGCCCTAAAATGGGTGATCGTGCCCCTGCGTTCCGGTGAAGATTTCGATGTAGAAGCGAGGCCGGAGCCGGGATTGATGAAGGCGCTGGAGATGATCGCGCCTGGTACGGCTCTGCGCGAGGGCATCGAGAGCATCCTCGATTCGCATACCGGTGGGCTGATCGTGATCGGCGAGCCGGAGGATCTCAGCTTCCTGAACTCGGGCGGGATCAAGCTCGAGATCGATTACACGCCCGCATTCCTCTACCAGGTGGCGAAGATGGACGGCGCGATCATCCTCAACGCGAACGCGACGAAGATCACGATGGCAAACGTCCAGTTGATGCCCGACCCGACGATCCTCTCGCACGAGACGGGCACCCGCCATCGCACGGCCGAGCGCGTGTCCAAGCAGACCGATGCGCTGGTGATTGCCGTCTCACAGCGTCGCGAGGTTGTGTCCGTGTACGTGGACGGGACGAAGTACGTGCTCGAGGACATCCCTGTGGTGCTCGCGAAGGCCAACCAGGCGCTGGCGACCCTCGACAAGTACCGCACACGGCTCGACCAGGTGTCCACGCGGCTGACCGCGCTGGAGTTCGAGGGCGGCGCGATGCTGCACGACGTGCTGACGGTGATGCAGCGCTCGGAGCTCGTCACGAGGATGGCGGTCGAGATCGAGCGCTACATCGTCGAGTTGGGCTCAGAGGGCCGCTTGATCGAGATGCAGCTCGAGGAGACGATGGTGGGCACCGCCGCCGAGAAGGCGGCGCTCGTGCGCGACTATCTCGCGGGCGACTCCGACGAGGCGTTCGCCGCAGCGCTGGAGGAGATCGGGCGGCTCGCACACCAGGACCTGCTCGACTTCGGGCGGCTCGCCGAGCTGCTCGGGTACGACCGCAAGCTGAACACGCTCGACTACCCCGTCTCGCCACGCGGCTACCGGGTGCTGGGGCGCATCCCGCGGCTGCCGCGACTGGCGGTCGCTCGGATCGTGAGCGAGTTCGGCGGGCTGGATGAGCTGCTGGCCGCCGGCGACGCGGACCTGGAGGCGGTCGAGGGCGTGGGGGAGATCAGGGCGAAGGACATCCGCGAGGGCTTGCGCAGGCTGCAGGAGATCAACCTCGTGGATCGCTACCTGCAGACCTAACACAGACTTGACCAAGACGTGAGACACGGGCCGTCCGACGGTCGGCCGCAACGAAGGAGGACATCATTCCGCCACAAGCAACCGCAGAGGTAGAGCTGATCGAGGAGCTCGAGGTCACTCGCGAAGTCGAGTACATCGAGTTCGAGCTCGGCGACCAGGTCGTCTATCCCCATCACGGCGCCGGGAAGGTGCTGAAGAAGGAGGAGATGGAGATGCTCGGTGAAACGCGCGAGTATCTGACGATCAAGATCCTGCACAACGACATGACGGTCAGGGTTCCCACCGAGAACGCCGCGATCGCCGGCCTGCGCAGGGTGATCGATGAGGAAACCGTGCAGAAGGTGCTGGACGTGCTCCGCGACACGGTCTCGGAGATGCCGAAGAACTGGAACCGGCGCTTCAAGCACAACCGCGACAAGATCAAGACCGGCGACATCTACGAGCTCGCGGAGGTCGTTCGCAACCTTTCCCTGCGCGAGTCCGAGAAGGGCCTGTCGACGGGCGAGAAGCAGATGTACACCCGCTCTAAGAAGATCCTTGCCTCAGAGCTGATGTATGCGCTCGACAAGGACGAGGAAGAGGCCGAGAACTACCTCGACGAGCTGCTCGCCAACTCGGCTACCAGCCAGATGGCCGGCGCCGCGGCCGAGTAGCGGTCGGGAGCGAGACTTTCACGCACGCGGCAGCGACCGCCGCAAGGCGCCTGCCGCGTGCGCGAGAGTTTCCCAAGCCATGCCCATCGCTCTGATCCTCGCCGCCGGCAGCGGCGAGCGTTTCGGCGCCGGCGCTCCGAAGGCGTTCGTTGAGCTGGCCGGGCGTCCGCTCGTGCAGTGGAGTGTTGAGGCCCTTTCCCAGGTGCGGGAAATCGAGCAGATCGTGGTGGCGATGCCCCCCGGTGTCCCGGCGCCCGCCGGCGTAAGCGCGGTGGAGGGTGGGTCAGTGCGCTCGGAGTCTGTGCGCCTTGCGCTCGCGGCGGCAGGTCCTGGTGACCCTGTACTGGTCCACGATGCGGCGCGCCCGCTGCTGACGGCCGAGCTCGCGCGGGCGACGATCCGCGCGCTGGAAGCCGACCAGACGATTGACGGCGCGATTGCCGCAGTGGGGATGACCGACACGGTCAAGCGCGTGCTGGACGGGGTGGTGAGCGAGACGCTTGAGCGAAGCGAGCTGTGGGCGGTGCAGACCCCGCAGGTCTTCCGCCGCGAAGCCTTGGAACGGGCGCTGGACGTGTCCGACGAGGTGCTGGCGCAGGCCACTGACGATGCGTGGTTGATCGAACGCGCGGGGGGTCGGGTGGGGGTCGTGGAGTCGTCGAGCGAGAATCTAAAGGTCACCACGCCACACGACCTCGCGGTGGCGGAGATGCTGCTCGCCTCACGGACTGGTTGAATCGCGGTACCTGCTGCCCCGCTTTCGTCGTCAGAGGCACTTCCAAGAACATCAACCGCGGCAGGCGCCGACCGATCGAATCGAGACAACGATGCTCACCGACTACCACGTCCACCTGCGCCCCGACGAGCCCGGCACGACCGCCGAGCTGTTCTTCACGCCCGCGAACGCTGAGCGGTACCGGACGGCGGCGAGCGAGCGGGGGATCGCCGAGCTGGGGGTGTCCGAGCACGTGTACCGCTTCGAACAGGCGCTCGATGTCTGGAAGCACCCCTTCTGGCAGGCGAACGCACGCGAGGACCTCGACGTCTACTGCGAGTTCGTGCGCGAGCAGACGGACCTGAAGCTGGGGGTCGAGGCGGACTTCGTGCCCGGCAGCGAGGATCGCATGGCAAGCTTGCTCCAGGCGCGCGACTTCGACTACGTGATCGGCTCGGTGCACTTCTTGCGCGACGAGGCGGTCGACATGGATGACTACAGCGTGTGGGGCAAAACCCACAGCCCCGAGGAGATCTGGCGGCGCTATTTCGAGACCCTTGGCGAGGCTGCTCGCAGTGGGCTGTTCGACATCCTCGCGCACCCCGATCTGGTGAAGGTCTGGGGCGCCGATCGCCCACTCCCGGAAGGCGATCTGCGCCGCTACTACGAGCTGGCGATCGACGGGATCGCGGAGTCTCAGGTCGCGGTCGAGGTCTCCACCGCGGGGCTGCGCAAGCCTGTCGGGGAGATGTATCCAGCGCCGGCGTTCCTGGAGATGTGTTTGGAAGCCGGGGCGCCGGTGGCGCTGTCCAGCGACGCGCACCGCCCCGAGGACGTGGGCGCCGACTACGAGCAGGCGAGGGAGCTGCTGGCGGCAGCGGGCGTGGAGGAGCTGTGCGTGTTCGAGTGGCGCGTGCGGCGGCTGGAGCCGATCGGCGTGTCGGTGCAACCATGAGGGACTCCGCCCCGTCTGACAATGACTGGGCAGCCTTTCAAGCCGCAGGCCGCCGGTGGTCCCGGAGCGTGATTCGATGAGCCTCGCCGGGATCGGATACGACTCGCACCGTCTCCTAGAGGGCCGCCGGCTGATCCTGGGTGGGGTGGAGATCCCCGGCGAGCTCGGCTTGGAGGGGCATTCCGACGCTGATGTGCTGACCCATGCGGTGATCGACGCGCTGCTCGGTGCGGCCGGCTTGGGCGACATCGGCGAGCGCTTCCCCGATACCGACGAGCGCTGGCGCGACGCCGACTCGCTGGAGCTGCTCGGGAGCGTCGTCGCGACGGTGAATGAGGCGGGGCTGAAGATCGTGAACGTTGACTGCACCGTTGTGATGGAGCGGCCGAAGCTGGGAGCGCACCGCGAGGATATTCGCAAGCGGCTGGCGCAGGTCCTCGGGTTGGAGGCAAAACGCGTGAACGTGAAGGCCACGACCGGCGAGGGAATCGGGTTCGTCGGCCGCGGTGAGGGTGTGGCGGCGCTCGCGATCGTAAGCCTCCAAGAGGGCTAGGGGAGGGCGATGCGCGAGATTCAACTGCACGACACCCGTACCGGTGGGCTCTTGTCTCTGCGGCCGCGCGACCCCGGCAGGGTGGGCATCTATGCGTGCGGGCCGACGGTGTACAGCCGCATCCACATCGGCAACGCTCGTCCGTTTGTCGTGTTCAGCCTGCTCAAGCGCTTCCTTGCGCACGAGGGCTACGAGACGACGCTGGTCGTGAACGTCACCGATGTCAATGACAAGATCTATGACGCCGCGCGTGCGCAGGGTCGTCCGAGTGAAGCGCTGGCGAAGGAAATGACCGATCTCTACTTCGTTGACACCGATGCGCTCAGGCTCGGCCGTCCCGATCACGAGCCGCTGGCGTCGGAGACGATCGGGCCGATAGTCGAATACATCGAGAGGCTGATCGACACCGGCCACGCCTATGCGGTCGAGGGAGATGTCTTCTTCCGGGTGCGCTCGGACCCCAGTTACGGGTCTCTGTCGCATCGGCGGATCGACGATATGGACCAAGGCGAGGATGTGGAGGGCACCGATCGCAAGGAGGATCCGCTGGACTTTGCTCTGTGGAAGGGACATAAGGATGGCGAGGACACCTTCTGGCCCGCGCCCTGGGGGCAGGGTCGTCCAGGCTGGCATATCGAGTGCTCGGCGATGGCGGAGGATGCGCTAGGCGTCGGCTTCGATATCCACGGAGGCGGCTCGGACCTCCTGTTTCCCCACCACGAGAACGAGGCGGCCCAGACCCGCGCCGCCCGCGGGGAGGAGCTTGCGCGGATCTGGATGCACAACGGCATGATTCAGTCCACAGGCGAGAAGATGGCCAAGTCGGTCGGAAACATCGCGCCGTTGCACGAGGTGATCGGGCAATACGGGCGCGATGCCATCGTCTTGTACCTGGCCTCAGGCCACTATCGCCAACCGCTGGCGTTCTCGGAGACGGCGCTGGAGCAGGCAAAGGCCAACGTGAGTCGCATCCGCGAGGCGGCACGCAGACTCTCACCGGGCAGCTCGCCCCATGGATCTCGATGAGCTGCGCGATCGTTTCTTCCAAGCGCTGGCCAACGACTTCAATACGCCTGAAGCGCTCGCTCATCTGAACGAATGGATTCGTGAGGCGACGCACTCGATGCTCACGAATAAAGGCGATCAGCACCTGCACGAAATGCTCGGCGTCCTGGGGTTGGAGAGTCTGCTGGCTGCGCCCGAATAGGCGCCCGCCGACGTGGAGGAGTTGGCGAGACAGCGCGAGCAGGCGCGAGCAGAGCGTGACTTTGCCGCGGCCGATCGCCTGCGCGATGAGTTCGCCGCGCAGGGATGGGAAGTCCGCGACGGCGCGGGGGGCTTCGAGCTTCCCACCGCTGTGATCCTTTACGGACGCAACCCCGTCAAAGAGGCGCTGCGCGGCCGTCGCAAGCACGCGCTGAAAGAGGTCTGGGCGACAGCGGGCGTGGCGCGCGAGCCCTGGCTGCGGGGTGTGAGGGTGAAGAGCGTCTCTGCCGAGGAAGTGCAGCGGCGGTGCGGCTCGACCGCGCACCAGGGGATCTGCGCGGAGGCGGGCGGGTATCCGTACTGCTCCGCGGCGGAGCTGCTTGCGGGCACGGACCCTTTAGTGGTCGCGCTCGACCAGGTGCAGGACCCGCAGAACCTGGGATCGATCTGCCGCACTGCCGAGTGCGCCGGCGCCGCCGGCGTGGTGATCCCCGAACGCCGCGCGGCCGAGGTCACGCCGGCTGTCTGCAAGGCATCGGCGGGCGCCGTCGAGCATCTGAAGGTGGCGCGGGTCAGGAACATCGCCGACTTTCTCGCCGCCGCGAGCAAGGCGGGATGTTGGTGCTACGGCGCCAGCGGAGAGGCGAAGATGGCCTACGACGCGCCGGACTATGGGGGCGGTGGCGTGGTGCTGGTGTTGGGCAGCGAGGGGGAGGGATTGCGCCCACGGGTCGCGAAGGCGTGCGACGAGCTGATCGCGTTGCCCGTATTGGGAAAGGTGGAGTCGCTCGGCGTGAGCGCGGCGGCGGCGGCGGTGTTGTACGAGATCTTGCAGAATCGGCGAAATTCCTCTTGACAAGGCTCCATAACTGTGAGAGGCTCGCCCCACATAACGCTGAACCTAAGGTTGATGAAGCCTTAGGTAAACATAGCTTTGGCGCCAGGGGAGGAGTGCGCCACTGAGCAAATTCGGGCTGCATGCAGCCTGAGAAAGGATCTGCTCGTGGCACGAATCTCCAGCAACAGTAACTCTGAAGTAAAGGTTGAGGATAAGTTCTTGATCATCCTCGCCAAGCAGGGCGACCGCAACGCCTATGACCGTCTTGTCAGGCGTTATCACGGCTTCGTGCGGTTGAAGGCCTCTTCCTACTTTCTGGCGGGCGGCGACTCCGAAGACCTGATTCAGGAGGGCCTAGTCGGTCTTTACAAGGCGATCCGCGACTACCGTTTCGATCGCGAGTCGAGCTTTCGCAACTTCGCCGAGCTGTGCATAACAAGGCAGATCATCACCGCGGTGAAGACGGCGACACGCAACAAGCACACGCCGCTGAACCAGTACGTCTCCTTCTCCTCGACGCCCGCGGGCGCCGGCGAGGACGTGCCCACGCTCGACCAGGTGCTCCCCGGGCCTAGCGTCCACGATCCCGTCAACCAGGTGATCTCCTCGGAGGAGCTGCGTTCGTTGGTGGGCTGCCTCTCGACGGCGCTCTCAGAGTTGGAGAGCCGGGTACTGGGCTTGTACCTGGACGGCTACTCCTACGAGCAGGTGGGCGAGCGGCTCGAGTGCGACACGAAGACGGTGGACAACGCGCTGCAGCGGGTCAAGCGCAAGGTCGGCGCACACCTCGACGCCCGCGCGGTGGCCGCCTGAACGAAGGTCCTTGTCCTTGGCTTTACCGCGACGCCCTTTTGCTCGCGGGTGCGCGCGGCCACCGTGACGGTGAACGTCACTCGAGGGTCAGTGGCTCTGTGTTGCCGGCGAGGGCATCGGCGAGACCCTCGCGCGCGCCCGGCTCGGCGAGCTCACGTTGGTCGGCGGCGGCGAGCAGCGACTGCCAGCGCTTCTCGCTGCCGGCTGTCTCGCGGAGTCGCTCTAGATCGCGACGCAGCTTGACGACGCTTCCGAAGGCCAGGGTCATCGGCTGCTCTCTCATGATGTCTATGAGTCCGCGTCGGGCCCAGGCCCGAGCCGTCGGCTTCGAGACGCCAAGCACAGTGGCCGCTTGGGTGATGTCTATCTCAGCCCGACGCATCGCGGCCACTATCTGCTGCCCGGGCACGCCGGCGCTCATAGACATCGCCCAGCCCACGACCGAGCGCGTCCCCGCGATCTTCCTCGGGCGGGCGTGAGGAGTAGGCCTCCCATACGATCTCCGCCTCAGGCTCGGTGAGGGAGAGGAGGATCTCCTGCAAGCGCTCCTTACTCGTCATGCTCATCACGCTGCCGAGAGAGGGTTCGCGAACAGCCGGTGGCTTGTCTCGTTCGATCCATGCAGACAACTGTACGCAGAGATTGCGCTGAGCGCTACGCCCAGCCGCTGCCATCTAGGCGCAGGTACTCGGTTTATCGATCTATCGCGGGTTTATCAAGAACCGATAAACCGTGAAAAGGCAGAGCGGAATTCCGCGCGCGAGGCGTAACTGATATGGGTGGATCTTTGTGAGTCGGGCAGCGGTCCTCAGGAGCCCGGTGGGTGTGCCGGACTCCAACTTTTTTGCGACTGTGGTTCGGGATGCA
>CAWAIB010000006.1:0-215553 GCA_963782025.1 uncultured Solirubrobacterales bacterium | reverse complement strand
TCGATACCTGCATTGCGATCTGCAAGGAGCCCAACATGACTGAAGCCGACCCGAGCATCATTGAGCGCAGCGTCGAAAAGACGCACATCTGGTTGAAGGAAGTCGCCGAGGAGCTTGGCGACGAGGATCGCCAGTACGCGTATCGTGCGCTCCGTGCCGTGCTACACACGTTGCGCGACCGGCTGACCGTTGACGTGGCAGCCAAGCTCGCCGCTCAGCTGCCCACACTGATCCGAGGGATCTACTATGAGGACTGGGACCCCAGCCGTACTCCGCTTGCTATCCACGACGTGGAGGCGTTTCTCGATCATGTCGCAAGCGAGGGGCGTCTGGCCGGAGAGACCGAGGCTGCGGTCGCTGTGACTGCGGTCGCGCGGGTACTGCGGGCCCATGTCTCTCCCGGGGAGATCGACGATGTCCTGGCAGTCCTGCCGGACAAGTTCAGGGCGCTGATCGAGGCCTGACCTTGTGTGGACCCTCAGCCGTGGTGAGCGCCACGAGTTCCCTGATGAGAGAGACCGATCACCGCCGTGATCCCAACCAGGAGGGACGCACCGACCCAGATATCCTGGCGGCCCTCGCGGCACCTGAGACCTATGGGGTGAGCAGTCCGGTGGCGGTGCACGAGACGCACGCCTCGTGGGTGTTTGTCGCCGGCGAGCGCGCTTACAAGATCAAGAAGCCCGTCGCTCTTGGCTTCCTGGACTACAGCACGCTCGCGCGCCGGCACGCGGCCTGCCGTGAGGAGGTGCGAGTAAACCAGGATCTCGCTCCCGATATCTATCTCGGGGTGCGCGCGATCGTCATGACCCCTCACGGGTTTCGCTTCGCGGCCGAGGGGGCACCCACGGCCGTCGAGTATGCCGTGGAGATGCAGAGCTTCGACGAGGCGGACACCATGGACGGAGTGATTGCCGCGGGCGCTCTCACGCCTGCCCACATAGGGGATGTCGCTCGGCGTCTGGCGGACTTTCACCGCTCCGCGCCCGCCGTCACAGAGGGTGACCCGAGCCAGGTGCTCGAGACCTGGCGGGCGAACACGCAGGAGCTGGGCCGACTGGAACATCCCAGCCGCTGGCACGTGGACATCATGCGCCGGTTCGGCGAGGCGTTCGTGCACGCCCACACCGGTGAGATCGAGCAGCGCGTTGGAGATGGCCATGTCCGTGACGGTCATGGCGACCTGCGCTGTGAGCATGTGCTGGTGAGACCCGCCGTTCGCGTGGTTGATCGCATCGAGTTCGATCCCGCGCTGCGCCGCACGGACGTCACCGCTGATCTGGCGTTCCTGACGATGGATCTCGAGGCTCACGGCCAGGCCTCGGCGGCGCGAGAGCTTGTCAGGGCTTACGATGCAGCCGGCGGTAGCTCCGGCAGCGAGGTCCTGCGGTCCTTCTACGCCGCTCATCGAGCGCTGGTGCGAGCGAAGGTGGCGCTGATCGCCGCCGCGGAGCACGAGGGGAGCGTGCGTGGCGCGCGAATCGCGCATGCACAGCGACTTTGGGACTTGGCTGAGCGGCTGTGCTGGCGAGCACGGCGGCCCTTGGCGATCGTTGTGTGTGGGCCTGCGGCCAGCGGCAAGTCGACGCTGGCCGCTGAGCTCTTCCGCCGCACGCAGTTGCCGGTCGTCTCTTCGGACGTGGTTCGCAAGCACCTGGCGGGGCTGGCGGCCGAGGAGCGGGCACGTCCAGAGCACTACACCGAGGAGTTCACGCATACGACTTATGAGTTTCTCGGCGAGGACGGCCTTGGAGCAGTTGCGCCAAGGCGGGGTGATTGTGGATGCCACCTGCCACTCTCCCGGCCAGCGGAAACTTGTGATTGACCGTTTGAAGCTGGGAGGGAGCACCTATTTGGTTGTTCAGTGCCAGACCACGCTCGAGGTTGCCCTTCGACGCGCCGCGGAGCGCCTGCACGATCCCCAGCGCGTCTCCGACGCGACACCACAGATCGCCGAAGAACAGTTCCACGCCTATGAGGAGCTCGACGAGCTGCCCAACAACAGCGTGCTGAGACTCGACACGGCCCAGACCCTGGACGCACAGGTCGCCGAGGTCACCCGCGCGGTGGACCGCCGCGGTGCGGAAGGTGCAGCGGGCCGTCAAAGTCCGTAGAAACGTGCACCCGGCTTAGGGAGAGTCCCGGATGTGCCGGCTTCGGGCCGCGTTTAGCTTCGAGTGTGCAGGTCACCGAACTCATCGCACACCGACCAAAGGTAGGCACCGAAGATGAAGGCTCTCGTTTATCACGGCCCCGGCGAGCGAGGCTGGGACACGGTCGCTGACCCCACGATCCTCGACCCGACCGACGCGATCGTGCGGATCGACACCTCGACGATCTGCGGCACCGATCTGCACATCCTCAAAGGCGACGTGCCCGAGACCACGCCGGGCACCGTACTCGGCCACGAGGCCGTCGGCACCGTGCAGGAGATCGGAGCCAGTGTGACAACGGTTGCTCCGGGCGACCGCGTGCTCATGTCCTGCGTCAGCTCCTGCGGGCGCTGTCGCTTCTGCAAGGAAGGCCGCTACGGGCAGTGCCTCGGTGGTGGAGGGTGGATCTTTGGTCACCTGATCAACGGGCTGCAGGCCGAGTACGCGCGCGTGCCGTTCGCCGATAACTCCGTCTACAAGGTCCCTGCGCAGCTCAGCGACGAGCAGGTGCTGTTCCTCGCCGACATCCTTCCAACCTCCTTCGAGGTCGGCGTGCTCAACGGCATGGTCTCCCCGGGTGACACGGTGGCGATCGTCGGCGCTGGGCCGATCGGCCTCGCCGCGATCTTGACCGCGAGGCTGTACACGCCCGGCGACATCATCGCGATCGACCTCGCCGACAGCCGGTTGGACAGTGCGCGGCGGTTCGGCGCGGACACGACCATCAACAACGGCAGCGAGGACGCCCTCGCGCGGGTCATGGAGCTGACCGACGGTCTCGGCGCCGACGTGGCGTTTGAGGCCGTGGGTGTACCCGAGACCTTCGAGCTGGCCGCCGACCTCATCCGCCCCGGCGGACGCGTCGCCAACATCGGCGTGCACGGGAAGGCCGCACATCTGCACCTGGAGAAGCTCTGGATCCGCGATGTCACGATCACGACCGGGTTGGTCGACACCTTCAGCATTCCCCAGCTCATGCGGTTGATTGCCAGTGGCCGGCTGGATCCGTCGCTGTTTGCCACACATCGTTTCCCGCTCGGCGAGACGATGGCCGCCTACGACACATTTGCCGACGCGGCCAACTCGGGCGCCCTGAAGGTCGTACTCCAAGGTTCCACCGTCAGCTCGCCGATCGCGCAGACGGAGCAGAGCGTGGCGGTAGCGTGAGAACGGGACCCGGGAGATCAGTGCTTTTCCACAGCCAATCGGAGTGTTTACCCGATAGATAGCACTCCCCACAAGGGCTAGCTTGAAACCATGTCCACACATCTGCACCTAGCATCCACCCCCCCTGGAACCGGATCGGCCGTCTACGCCGCGTCGCCTATCCGCGTGGTGCTGGCAGACGACCATACGATGATGCGCCGCACTCTGCGGCTGTTGCTCGACGGCGAGGACGGTGTGGAGGTGATCGCCGAAGCCGGTGACCTGGCGTCCGTTATGCGCAACGTTCATGCTCACCAGCCGCATGTGCTCGTGCTCGATCTGAATATGCCCGACGGGTCTGGCATCGAAGCCCTCAGCCAGTTGCGCGAACGGGTGCCAGAGACACAGATCGTCGTGATGACAATGCAGGACAGCCCGGCTTTCGCGCAGCGCGCGTTCGCTGCCGGCGCAATCGGGTTCGTGGTGAAGGAGCTCGCCGATGAGGAGTTGCCTCAGGCGGTACGCGCTGCCGCGCGGGGCGAGGAGTACGTCAGCCCACGGATGGCTGCCCGGTTGGACGCGCTGCACCAGGCGCTCACCGAGGACAAGCTGACCGCACGCGAGGTCGAGGTTCTGCGCCTGATCGCGCTCGGGCACACGAGCGTCGAGATAGCCCGCAAGCTGCACCTCTCCCCGCGTACGGTGGAGACCCACCGCGCGCGCATTCACGGGAAGCTCGGGCTCACCACGCGGGCTGAACTGGTGCGCTATGCGCTAGGACGCGGCCTGCTCAGAACCTGACCGTTGCACAGGACCACCAGCCTGGCCGCGGCGGCGTGCCGGTAGGCAGGCCCTGACAAGGGTGCCCTGCTCTCCGGCGGAGTCGACGCTCAGGGTGCCGTCGGCGAGGCCCACTCGCTCGTGCATCCCCGCCAGCCCAAATCCGTGGCTCCCAGCGTCGGGGTCAAAGCCGGCGCCGTCGTCCTGCACCTCGACCAGCAACTCTCCCTCAGACTCCCTGACAGTTACACGCACCCTGTTCGCCCTGGCGTGCTTGGCGACGTTCGTGAGCGCCTCCTGAACCAGCCGGTAGACGGTGGTCTCGAGATCCTCATCGAGTCGTTCTGCTCCTGCCGAGGGGCCGGGCAGCACGAGCTCGCTGTCGATCTGAAACCCGCTCCGCTCACGATGGTGATCGAGCAGCCCCTCGATCGCGGTTCGCAAGCCCAGCTCATCAAGCGCCGCGGGGCGCAGCTCGGTGATGATTGCTCGCAGGTTCTCGATCTCATGCTCGATCTGCTCCACTCCCTTGCGCATCGCCTCTTGCGCCCGCGGCAGGTCATCTTGGCGCAGCGCGGAGGAGAGCAGCAGACGCAGGCCCCCGAGGCCCTGCAGTGTCTCGTCGTGGAGCTCCCGTGCCCAGCGGCGCCGCTCGGCGTCGGCGGCAGACAGCGTGCTACGTAGACGGTCGGCCTGCACGCTCTGTGCCAAAGCAACGGCAGTCGCTGCGCTCGCCGCGAATGTGCGCAGCATCTGCTCGTCGTCCTCGCCGAACACGTCGCCGTCCTGGCCGCGGTCGAACGCCGCCAGCACGCCCATCGCCTCCCCGCGGTGGACCATCGGCACCAGCAGCGCCGTCTGCGCGTCGGGCACGCCAAACTCGCTGGGGGCGATCCGCAGTCTCGCCGCGACATTGGTGATCCGCTCGGGCCGCCGGTGCTGCAGCACCTGCCCGGATGTGGAGTCGGCGATCGGCAGGCGCACGCCGCGCATCTCCCGTACGTGACCGGCGCTTGTGTGTACGACGAGCTCCTCGCCATCGCGCAGCATGATCACGAGACTCCGGGCGCCGACGAGCGCACGTCCCCGCTTGACGATCAGCTCGAGCACGTGCTCAAGGGCGATCTCTCCGCCGATCGCGATCGCCACGTCTCGCGTCGCCTCCAGTCCCCGAAATGCCTTCTCGGCCTCCTTGCGGCGGCGCTCGCTGGACTCGTACAACTTTGCGTTACCGATCGCGATCGCCGCCCAATCGGCGAGGATCACCGTGGCCTCCTCGTCCTGCTCTGAGAACTGGTCGTCCCCTTGCTTCTCGGTCAGGTAGAGGTTGCCCCACACCTGCCCGCGAATCACGATCGGCACGCCCAGGAAGCTACGCATCGGCGGGTGCCCGGCAGGGAACCCGTAGCTCGACGGATGCTGACCGACATCGGCGAGGCGCAACGGCTGCGGATGCTCGATCAGCGCGCCGAGAACCCCCCGTCCGCGTGGCAGGTCCCCGATCGCCCGGTGCGTAGCGTCATCCACGCCCGCGGTCAAGAACTGCTCCAGCGCGCTGTGCTGGTCGTTCAAGATCCCCAGGGCCGCGTAGCGCGCCCCGGTGATTTCACGCGCTGTCTCGAGGACACGATCCAGCAGAACCCGCTGGTCGAGCTCCGTCGTCAAAGCCCGACCCACATCCAGCAGGCGGCGAATCCACGGCTCCTCAGACGATGCGCTCATTCGCCACGGAGCTTAGTTGCGAACGACAGCCGGATGGGGCTTGCTAGTACGTAGAAATCCCTGAACCTGCTCGCTGTGGATGGTCTGTGCGCTCCGAGGGCGCTCAGCTGCTGCGGTCGGTAGTTGGCCCCCACCAGATTGTGGGTTTGCACCGATGGGGGGCTCTGCGCCCGAGCTTATCCTCAGAGTACGTCAGCGTCATCAACGCGCGCCTGGACTCATTTGCATGCAGCGGGCGCGCGTCTCAAGGAAAACATCTTGCCGTGCAGGAGGCATCGCGATGGACAGGAGATGGAGGTGCCAATGCGGGGATGTGATCGGAGTGTACGAGCCGATGATCGTGCTCACCGACGGACAGGCACGCATCACTTCGAGAGCCGCCGAGCAAGACGACCAGGAGCCTGTGGGCGAGTGCTATCACGACGCCTGCTACACGCGGATTCACGGCGAGCACGAAGTTCTTGGGTAGCCCGAATCCGAGGAAACCCGCACCTTGTCCCCGGTCTATCGCGGATGGCGCACCCGGACGCGAGTGGGAGACTCAACAGACGGAATGGGCTCAGCGAGTACTCACGTGAGTTCTGCGGTTATCAGCCCATCTCGAGACATCTATCCCAGAAGGAGAAGCCATGGCACCCCCATCAAGCCCCACTTCGAGAACCATCGCGGTCAGCGACCTGATGCACTCCGGCGTCATCAGCTGTCCTCCCGAGACCCCTTTTCGCGAGGTGGCGTCGCTAATGGCCGAGAACACCGCTCACTGCGTGGTCGTGGATGGGTTGGCACGGGGTCCCCATCACAGCGGGCACCTGGTGTGGGGGACCGTCTCCGACGTTGAGCTCATGCGAGCCGTGGCATCGGGACAGCTGGACGGTGCGGCCGGCGAGGCAGCGATCGGCGAGCTCGTCACGGTCAGCCCCGACGAGAGCATGGAGCGCGCTGCCCAGATCATGGGCGAGCAGGACTGCTCACACCTGATCGTCGTCGCGCCCGACTCAGGAAAGCCCCAAGGGGTGATCTCGAGCCTCGACATCGCGAGAGGCGTAGCGTGGGGATCGCGCAAGTGAGCCCGCTCGAGAAGCTGCGAGTGATCATCGTTGGCGGCGGAGTTGCGGCGCTGGAGGCCGCACTGGCCCTGCGCGAGCTCGCGCCCGAGCAGACCGACGTGAGCGTCATAGCCCCCAACACCGAGTTCATCTACCGCCCAATGACGGTCCGCGAGCCGTTTGCCTACGGCCAAGCACATCGCTATCCGCTGGCACCGATCGTCGAGGATGCCGGCGCCAAGCTGTTGAGCGACAAGCTGGCTTGGGTCGAGCCCGCCGGGCAGATCGTCCACACCGAGGCCGGCGAGGAGATCGCATACGACGCGCTCGTGCTGGCCCTCGGGGCGAAGGCTGTTCCCCTGTATCGACATGCGATCACGATCGACGATCGTCGCCTGGACGAGATCCTGCACGGGCTGATCCAGGACATCGAGGGGGGCTACGTCCACAGCCTCGCGTTCGTGGCGCCCGGACGGATGCCGTGGCAGCTGCCGCTGTATGAGATCGCGCTGATGACCGCCGGCCGCGCCTACGACATGCAGGTGGAGCTCGACGTGACGATCGTCACCCCCGAGGACGCACCCCTGGCGATCTTCGGCTCCGGCGCGAGCGACGGCGTCAGCAAGCTCCTCGAGCGGGCGAAAATCAAGACGATCAACTCCGCCTACGCCGAGATCCCCAGGCCGGGGGAAGTCGTGATCAACCCGGGCGACCGGCGGCTGCACGTCGACCGCGTGGTCGCGCTGCCCGAGCTCTACGGCCCCCCGGTTCGTGGCATCCCTCTAGGAGAGAACGGCTTCATTCGCGTGAATCAATACGGCCAGGTCCCGGACGTGGGGCCGATCTATGCCGCCGGTGACGCGACCGACTTCGCGATCAAGCACGGTGGGCTCGGTTCCCAGCAGGCCGACGCCGCCGCAGAATCGATCGCGGCGCTCGCCGGCGCGCCGGTCACGCCGGAGCCATTCAACCCCGTGATCCACGGGATGCTGCTGACCGACTCAAAGCCTGTCTACCTCACGCGCCCACATCGCCGGCGGGCACGGGTTCAGCTCAGAGATCACCGACACCCCCACATGGTCGCCGCCCACGAAGATCGCCGCGAAGTACCTCGCGCCGTACCTCGACACGCTCGACCGTCAGAGCATCCCGAAGTGAAGTCCACTCAGGATGCCGTCGGGCCGTGCCTCGTCCTCGGCTATGACCGAACCGACAGCTCCCGCCGGGCGGCGAGATGGGCAGCGAGCGAGCTCCATCCCAACGGGAAGCTCGTGATCGTCCACGCCTGTCGTCCCCTGCACGCCCCGCCGCCGCCCCTCTCAACCCAAGAGGAGCGAGAGCGCCTCGGCCGCGCGGTGATCGACGAGCTCCTGCTGGAGGGCGAGGACTCGCTGTTCGACGTGGAAATCGTCACCGAGGTCTCAGACGACGATCCCGTAACCGCGCTTACCGAGGCCGCACTGCGTCACGGCGCCCGCGCGATCGTCGTCGGCTGCGAGCAGCACTCCCGCCTGCACAAGGCTCTCGGCACGGTCACCAGCGAGCTGCTGAAGAGCTCACCGGTACCCGTCACCGTCGTGCCCTTTCCGAACCCCTCGGACACCGCGCGTGCAGTTACGAAGTCCGCCGACGCAGGGTAAGTGCCCCCAGCGCGACCGCCACGAGCGTCGCGCCGAGGACGCTCCGGCTCAGTGCGCTTACAATCCTATGGAGTGCAGTCCTGGGAGCTAGATCGGTTGCGTGTCGCGGCTCACCAGCCGCAGATCCTTCGTTCCGATAACGAGGCCAACCGCGTGATTGCGCTGCTGCTGCCCCAAGGCGAGTGCCTGCAGGAGCATCAGGTTCACGAGCACGCCCTCGTTTTCGTCACGCGTGGGCAGCTGCTCGTAAGCGCTGGGGCAAGCGAGCGGACGCTCTCCGCGCCAAGCCTGATCCACTTCGAGCCGGGCGAGCGCCACGAGGTACGCGCGATCAGCGAGTGCCACCTGATTCTGTGCCTGGCTCCTTGGCCGGGTGTTGGGCACCCGAGCCAACCCGTCGCCGCGTAGCCCGCCCGCGACATGAGAGCGATTTCCCGGGATCGGCTTCCGCAGTGAGGACGCCGCGCAGCCGGACGGGACCACACGACGCGACGGCGATACGATCTCGGGCCGTGCCGACGTAGCTGGTAAGGAGGGGGTCCGGGGGCGCGTTCTTCCTGCAAATCGGCATGTCGGCGTTCCTCGCATGCGGTGATCCCCGCAGTGACGCCGCACTATCTCCCGCCGTCTTGATCGGAGTACACGGAGCGGCTGATCGGACCGGCGGTCGAGATCTCATCCATGCGCGAAGGCGACGCTTGGGGTCCCATACCCCCTGCGAGAGGAGCGGCAGATGGCTAGACCATGGCCGAAGAAGTAGAAGCCCAGACGGATCTGCTCACGCTCACCAGATCTGATGTCGATAACGCCGCTTACACGCTTCATGGTAGTCATCTCATCGCCGCTGGTGTAGCGCAATCGCGACCCACCAAAAGGTCCTTGTTGCGCTTGTCTATGGCGGGCTGTGCTTCCTGTGGTGGCCTGGTAGCTTGTGGTCCGTATGGTGCTTGCCTGCCTCATGCATTGGTATCTCTCGGCGCTCTATGTCGCACCGGTCGTGGCCGTCGGGGGCTGGGGCTGGTTGAAGACCAGGGCGACCGACGATCGGCGCGAAGGACCGCCGGCAGCCTCACCGACGGCATAGCGCAGCGGCGCTCACCCAATCGTGGTGGTCACCGCGGAGAGGATCCATAGTGCCAGGCAGGTGAAGGCGACCATGATCGCGAGCATCCAGTACTGCGAGCGGACGGCGGCTTCGGGGGACTTGAACTCGATCAGGCCCTGCTCGTGGGAGAGGATCAGTCCGCTGACGTGGCCGGCGATGATCGCGGCGATCTGTACGTACCAGATCGCGGCGAAGGAGATCAGGTTGTAGTTGATCAGGAAGTTCGAGGTCCCGAATAGGTCGCTGCCGTGCCCGAGCGGGTCGGAGACGAGGTAGCCGATCGCCTGCCCGTCGAGCACGAGTAGCGAGAAGTAGTGGGCGAGCATGTAGCCGAAGGCGATCGGGACGAGCGTGTGCAGGAACGTCCGCGACAGCGCCCTGTGATCCTCGACGGCGACGTCACGCAGGGCGCTCCGCATGCCGTAGATCCCGAGGTTGTAGAGGGCCGCGATCACGGCGACGCAGAAGATCAGGCCGATCGTGCCGACGATCTCGAAGGATCCGATCGCGCTCACGCCGAGATGTCCGAGGTCTCCCTCTAGTGAGGGCGCCGCCTGGTACCAGACCTCGCCGTTGGAGAAGCCGTCGAAGCTCGTCGAGCCGATCAGCACGAAGATCACGGCCGCGGTGCCGGGCCACATCTCGAGGTCTCCAAGCCCCGACAGCGGCGCTCGAAGGCGCAGCTCTCGATTCCGCCACGACAGGGGTGACAGGCGGGCCATCAGTCCGAAGTAGACGCCGAACCCATCGGCTCGCTCGCTCCAGTCATCCACGCCGAACGCCGCCATCCCCGCGAGCTGCACGCCGCCGTAGGCGAGCAGCAGGATCGCGAGCAGCCGTGGGTCGTCCTTGCTCGGGTAGACGAGCTCCAGCCACGCAAAACAGAGCAGCGTCGCGGCGGCCGGCCAGCGTCCCAGCCACGCGGGATAGGAGCCGAGCAGTCCTCCGTGTTTGTCACCGCCGCTAGCCGATTTCCTATTGGTGAGCAGCCAGCCGGTCAGGCGCCCGAGCGCGCGCCATGGGTTCAACGGCCGGAAGAGGTCCCCGACGAGCGCACTCACGATCGGGATGCCGACCCAGAAGATCACATAGATGAAGGTGGGGGCGAGGTTTGAGGTGAAGTTCTGTTCTCCCGCCAGACCGGCGTAGGCGACGATCCCGAACAGTGCGATGCCAACGACTCCGCACAGCCATTCGAGCAGCTTCGGGACCCGCAGCAGCACCCGGCCCGGGGGACGCTGGAGCCGTGGTTTCGACCACAGGCTCCACAGCGCGATGAACGAGATCACCATCACTCCCGTCGCGGTCCAGGCGAACAGCCAGGCCGGGATCGGCAGGTCGGCGCGACCCACGATCCCGTGAGCCGATGCCGACGCCGGGGCGAGCAGCGCAGCGAGCAGTGCCGCCAGGCACGCCCAGCGCAAGCGCGGCGGGCGTGCCCGGCGGACGTCCATCCTCAGCTCTTGACCGTGATGTTGCCGCAGAGGATCGCCGGGTCGTTGGACATCGCCTGCATGAACGCCATCGATGCGGGCGCCGAGCCGATCTGGTTCTGCTGGCTGGCAGGTGTCGGTTTGGCGTGGACCACCATGAAGTAGCCGGGGCCGATGACCCGCTGGTGGACGATCAGGTTGACCGTTCCGTAGGCTTCGCCTTTGTCGTTCGCCACCAGGTCGGGCAGCACGACGGCCATGTTGGAGGTCTGTTTGCTCTCGGGGCTGCAGGCGCCGTCGGGGCCGTGCAGGTGGTTGGCGTGGCGGCTGTAGGGCACCAGGCCGGTGATCCTGCGCCAGCCGGTCAGGTGGTCGCCGACCTGTTCGAAGTGACCTTCGCCCGAGGCGGTGGTCGCGACAAAGGGCAGCCCTTCCGCGGCCTTCGCGGACGATTGCATGTTCTTCATCTCGCTGGCGCTCATGCCCTTCATCGAGCTCGTCTGCGTCTTTGCCATATGCGATGCATCCCACGCCGCCATCGGTTTGAAGGTGACGGTCGCCGCGGTCTTTTCGCTGCTGGAGCCGCCGCAGCCGCTCACGGCCAGCGCCATGACCGCGAGCAATACGCCGAGCGCAGCCCAGCGCTGTCCGCTTGCCAGTCTCGTCGTCTTTCGGCTGCTTTGCATTCGAATCTCTCCCTTGTTGAAAGCGTCTTGGTTGGCCTTACTGAGTGCCATCTGCATCGTTGAGCGGAGTCCTGCCGGTGGCCCTGGCGGCGGGATCGCCTGCGCCGGGGACCGTCCCGTGGCGCCTTCGCTCACACGCCGCCGCGGTAGCAGCGCGAGCGCGAGCAGCACGAACAGCGGCCCGGAGTTGAAGTCGGTCGCGCCTTCGGCCCAGAATGGACCGCCCATGTCCTGCCCGAGCACCCAATAAGCGAGCGAGAGCACGATCCCGATCGCGAGTGCCGGCCACCTCAATGGTGTCCACACGCCGAGCGCGACCGCCACAGAGATGATCGCGAGCACAACGGCGATCGTGGTGCCGTGACCCTGCGTGTGGCCCCCGATCGAGTTCTGGAACTTGGCGAGCCAATGAGGCGACGCTTCCGCCATTCCTTTGATCATTTCGTGGGTGGCGCCCTTCGCGCGGTTGACGTTCACGAGCCACAGGCCCGCCGAGAGCACCCACATCCCCGACCAGGCGTACAGCCCGCCGCGGTCACCGAGCGGTCCTCTGTCTGCCGGAGAGCGTCCCTCCGGCTTGCTCGTGGGATAGACGAGCAGGCCGATGATCGCGTACAGGATCACCGCGCCGGGCGCGCCCATCAGCGGCGAGGGCAGCGTGTTCGAGGTCAACCCACCGAACCCCTCCCCGAACCACCAGACCACGAGCGCCCAGCCGAAGGAGGCGAGCAGCGCGGGCTTCACGGTCTTCTTGCTGAGAATCAGCCCAAGCCCGATCGCGACCTGGATCTCCCCGGAGAGCGTGTTCCACAGCGTCAGGTCGTGCCCGTAGAAGTTGGCGAACGTTGTCATCGGTCCGCCGATGAACCATGGCTGACCCTTCGCGGCCGGCGCGAAGACTTCGCTGACGATGCCATGTGTGTACATGAAGCCCTTGAACTGGAAGAGCCCGTCAAGCAGCCAGACCACCCCGAGGGCGATCTGGATACCGCGTGTCGTGACGCGGAAGCGACCGCTAAACGGGACGCTGGATGACGATGGCGCGTGCGCTTGCGGGCGCGCGGATGTGTGACCGTTGGACATGGTGGCGACTCCTTTGTCGCTCATCGACCCGGCCAGCAAAAAACGCCGACTGGTGTCGTTGACTCGCCCCGCGTAGCGGAGCCTCGCGGTGGAGATGCGGACTGCCGAATGTTCAGCGGCAGGCCACGAGGGCGAGCGGCGGAGCACGCCCAGCCATTGCCACCGCGATCAGACGCCCACCGCGCGCCACTCGCCCGCGCGGACGCGGGGGCACGACAAGCATCGGCGTCGCGACGTTCGGCCGCCTTGCGCGACGGGCATGCAGCCGTGCGATGGCGCCCTCGCCGAGATAGGGGCGGACGAGCATCACGACCGCCAGCACGAGGGCGGGAAGCACCATCATCGCCCCGCTCTGCAGCGACTCGATCACTCCGCTGAGAGCGAGCGCGGTCAGCGCGATCAGCGCGACGATCAGCGCCAAGCGCCAGAGCAGACGCCCTCGCCACCGCAATAGAGAGCCAAGGCCACCCATCGCGCGGGAATACTAACCGGTGACGGTGAGGGTGAGCCAGCCCCGCGAGGGCTCACTCGCACGCGGGATGGCTGCGGTGAGGAGCGGTGACCCTTGCCTATTGCCCGTGATACATTCGCGCCGTCATGGGCAGCATGAACATGAGCATGAGCCACGGCGGTGCTCCCTCGACGTCGGTCGGGGGAATGTCGATCAGCGCCGGGCACGGCACGACCAACATCCTCCCGAGTTGGCTGGCGGTGATCTGGACGCTCGTGTTCATCGCGATCATCGTGATTCACGTGCTTCACATGCGCGACACCAACGGTCAGCGGCGGATCTGGCACGCCGGGCACGTCCTGATGGCGTTCGGAATGGCGTTCATGTTCGCCCCGGCATCGATCGACCACTTCAACATCCCGAGCGGGTTCTGGCAGCTCGCGTTCGCCAACGCCGCGATCGCGATTTTCGCCTGGATCCTCGCCCAGGCGCTCAGCGGCCGCGCGATCAACGTGCTGTGGCTCGTGACGGCGATCGACGTCGCAGCGATGGCCTACATGTGGTCACCGACCGGCTTCCAAGGCCCGATCACATGGCTGCTCGTCGCCTACCTCGCCGCACAGTCGCTGCTGTGGATAACCAACGGGATGCGCGACGTCGATCACAAGACGCTGACCGGTGGCGGCTTCTCGGTCACGCCCGACGGTGCGATCGCGATGTCTGCCGCCGAGCCGCTGGTCTGCTTCCGCGACCTTCGGGTATCGATGTTCGCGATGACGCTCGGCATGGCCTACATGTTCGCCGCCATGCAGCTGATGATGTAGCCGGACCGACGCTGCGGAACGCAGCAGCCGCCTGAAGGCCACTCACAGATCAAGTCTTCATTCACTCCTGGTCTGCCCGGGGAAGCAGGAGGGTCGGGGGGCTGCTGTCGCGTCGTGGCCGGTCAGGTGCAGCAGTTGTCGTTACAGGTGTCGAACGGCTCGCCCGGGAGCGGCGAGGTGGCGCAGCACCACTTGCCGTGCCAGGTTTGGCGGCCCTCATTGAGTGCGAGCGCGGCGATGCCAAGCGCGACGGCGGGGTCGGCCCACCACAGGCCGAAGGCGGCGTTGAGCGCCAGGCCGGTGAGGACCCCAGCAGCCAGGTAGGCGCAGAGCATGTTCTGCGTGCCCTCGCCGGCGGTCGCACCTGAGCCCAGGCGCTGGCCTATCCCTTGCTTGGCTTTGCCGAGAATCGGCATGACGATGATGCTTGAGATCGACAGGCCGATCCCGAGCCAGCTGGTGCCGGGATGCTCGCCGTTGATCAGTGTGCGGATGGCGTCCTGGGTGATGTAGGGGGCCAGCACGAAGAACGTGATCGCGACGAGCCGCTGGGCGCGTAGCTCGGCGTGCTCGGAGAGTCGGCGGGTGCCGGTGAAGCGCCAGATGACGATGATCGACGCCAATGCCTCGACAGCGGAGTCGAGGCCGAAGCCGAGCAGAGCCACAGAGCTAGCGAGCATCGCAGCGGTGATCGCGATTGCGCCCTCGGCGCTCATGTAGGCGAGGCTCAGCCAGGAGAGCGCCTTCGCGCGGCGGATCAGGCGGTCGCGCTCGGCCAGCTCGAGTCGGCCCTGATGCTGCGAGGTGTGCGCCGGCTCGGCGACGACAGGCAGCTCGAGCGACGGGGTACTCATAGCGCCACATCGGCGAGCTCGAGGTGCGCGTTGAGCAGCCGGCGGCCGGCGTGGGTGAGTGCGTAGAAGACGATCTTGTGCTCGCGCCGCGAGCTCGCCAGGCCGGCGCTTCGCAGTGTGCGCAGGTGGTGGCCGACGAGGTTCTCCGCCCGCCCGGTGATCCAGGCGAGGTCGCAGACGCACAGTTCGCCGCCGTCGCGGAGCGCGAGCGCGATCAGAAGCCGCGTCGGGTCGGCGAACGCCTTCGCACGAGCGGATGCCCCTGCCGCGAGGTCGAGATCCAAACGCTTGCGGATCGCCTCAGCGCGGTCCAAGTCCAGACACAGGAGGTCGCAGCGGTCGTCGGCCATGAGCTCAGACTAACGCACGTTGCGCTGAGGTTGGCAGCGGCCGATCAACGAACGTTCGAGTTATTGCCTCTTGACAAACAGAGTTTGGTCTGCCTAAATGCGCGTGTGGCTGTGGCTAACACAATTTCTGCATCGGTCCAAGACTATGCCAAGGCGGTGTATGCACTGGAGGCCCGTGAGGGTGCAGCCGTATCGACGACTGAGCTGGCGGAGCGGCTGGGCGTCACGCCGGGCTCGGTCTCGGCGATGGTGCGCAAGCTGTCCGAGGTCGGGTTGGTCGAGCACGAGCGCTACCGCGGCGTGAGGCTCACAAGCCAGGGGCGCCGGGTCGCGCTCGAGGTGTTGCGCCACCACCGGCTGCTCGAGCTGTTCCTCGCCGAGGAGCTTGGAATGCCCTGGGATCGCGTGCACGCCGAGGCCGAGGTCCTCGAGCATGTGCTCTCCGAGGAGCTCGAGGAGCTGATCGCCGCGCGGCTGGGCGACCCGACGGTCGATCCGCACGGCGATCCGATCCCCACGCTGGAGCTCGGGATCGAGGAGCGCCAGACCCACAGCCTGGACGAGCTGGCCCCCGGCGTCGCCGGTCGCTTCGTGCGCGTCTCTGACTCTGACCCCGAGATGTTGCGCTACCTCGCCGAGCACGGCATCGCGATCGGCGATCGCTTGGAGGTCGTCGAGCGTCAGCCGTTCGGCGGGCCGGTGTTCGTGCGCTTCGGTGAACGCGAGCAAGCGATCGGCGGCGCGCTGGCGCGCGCGATGCGCATCGAAACCGAGGCGGGCCAGGGATAACACCGCTGCGCCCCGATCCGGTCCCTGCGCTGGAGGGCGCCGTCGAGGGCGCCTCCGTAGCGCTACCCGGGGAGCTCGGCGGGACGCTCGCGGGCCCGAGCGCGCTCGAGCAGCTTCTGTCCAGGGGTCGCGTGCGCGCGACGATCATGATGCTCGGCCCGGCGTTCGTCGCTTCGATCGCCTACGTCGATCCGGGTAACTTCGCCACCAACATCGAAGGTGGCGCGCAGTTCGGCTACCTGCTGCTTTGGGTCGTGCTGGTAGCGAACGTGATGGCGATGCTGATCCAGTACCTCTCGGCAAAGCTGGGAATCGTCACCGACCGCAACTATCCCGAGGTCGTGCGCGAACGCTTCCCCCGCCCGTTCACATGGGGCATGTGGGTGCAGGCCGAGATCATGGCGATGTTCAACCGACGTCGCCGAGTTCCTCGGCGCCGCGCTCGGGCTGAACCTCATCTTCGGCGTGCCACTGCTCCCCGCCGGGCTGATGACCGGCGTGATCGCATTCGCGATCCTCGAGCTGCAGACCCACGGCTTCCGCCGCTTCGAGCTGGCGATCACGGCGCTGCTGGGGATCATCTTCGCGGGCTTCCTGTATGAGACGCTCCACATCGGCCCATCCGTACACGGCTCGCTGAAGGGTCTGCTGCCCGGACTGCATGGCGTCACCTCGCTCTACCTCGCCGTCGGCATCATCGGCGCGACCGTGATGCCTCACGTCATCTACCTGCACTCCGCGCTCACGAAGGGCCGCATGCCCTGCCGCAACGACTCAGAGCGCGGCCGCGTGCTGCGCTTCGAGCGCCTGGACGTGATCATCGCGCTCGGCCTCGCCGGCCTGGTGAACATGGCGATGCTCGCCGTCGCCGCGAAGCTCTTCCACATCCCCGCCCTCTCGGGTCTCACCACGATCCCCGAAGCCCACGCACAGTTCGGGCGCATCGCCGGCGGCACCGCCGCACTCGCGTTCGCGGTCGCATTGCTCGCGTCGGGCGCCTCCTCATCCAGCGTCGGCACCTACGCCGGGCAGGTCGTCATGCAAGGCTTCATCAACGTCCGCATCCCGCTGATGCTGCGCCGCGCCGTCACGATGATCCCCGCCATCATCGTCCTAGCCGTCGGCATGAACCCCACCAAGGTCCTCGTTCTAAGCCAGGTCGTGCTGTCCTTCGGCATCCCATTCGCCCTCGTGCCACTCGTCATGCTCACCGGACGCCGAGACGTCATGGGCATCCACGTCAACCGCCGCCTCACCACCATCCTCGCCTGGGGCTGCGCCGGCGTAATCAGCCTGCTCAACGTGTTCCTGCTCTACCAACAATTCTTCATGAGCTGAGCACCACTGCACGTTGACCGACCGCGCCACGGCGCCAAGGCGACGAGAGTCCGTGCCGGGCGACACTCCTCCTTACCGGCGCATCCAAGCGTCCTAGGATCTCGGTGAAGACTGCTGGGTTGGACGACTTTCGAGTGCGCCAACTGACGGCGAGCTCACGCTCGCTCCGGTGGAAAATGGGGAGCACCGCAGCCCGCGACGCTGACGATCGAGGCTCGACATCGACGCCCACACGCCCTCGCTACCGGCGATGGACGCGATCCACCTACCCACGGCACTGACGATGCGTGAATACCTCGGGGCCGTCTCGTCTTCATTCATAACAACGACTTGCGCGCTGCCGCTGGAGCACCTGGCGAGGTGAGGTCTACCGGTAGTCGTCGCGGCAAGCCGATTGCGACCGATGCGTTGGTTGCAATCGTTGCAGCCAACTGCTACCGTCCCTATATGGCAACCGCACCAACGATTCCCCGCACAGACCTGCAGCGGGTGCTACCAACCTTCCGCAAGGCCGCCGCACTCATCGACGTGCATCCATCGTTCATCACTCGTGCCGTGCGCGATCTGGGGATAACGCCAGTCGAGTGGGGCCGGCGCGAGCGCTACCTGCAGATCCCGGACGTGCTGCTGATCGCGACTCACGCCCGGCGCAATGCCGTCGAGGAGGTCGCGGGGGGCCTGGTCGAGTTGGCCGAGCTGCAAGCCCCAGAGCTTGCAGGATGGGTTACTACAGAAGCAGAGCAATTCCTTGCCGCGCTTCCTGCGCCTGAGCCCGAGGACAGCGACACCTTCCTTGCAGAGCTGCGCAGCGAGCTGCCGCGGGAGTGGGCCGATCGGGCGGAGGCGATCTACCGCCGCTACCTGAATGACTAGACGGGGTGACGCCGTTCGCGGTATCCCCGGTCGGCCCAGCCGCCGTTGGGCTCGCCAATACCGGGTGTGAACCCGAACGCGTCGAGCTCATCGGGCGTGAGGGCGATCCCCGAGTCCTCGAGCACACCGACGCGGCCGTGTGCGACGGTCACCATGTCGATCGCCGACACGACGAGCGTCAGCAAGAGAGCAGCGGTCATGTACTCGCCGCGGAGCCTGCCCTCGACATCCTCGCGGACACACACTGACGTGATCAGATGAGGGCGGCGGCGCCCGGCCTTCGCTCGCGACGGTTTGATGTTGGGGTCCTCGAAGTGCCAGGACAGGAAGGCAGCTACGCGGTTGGAGTTGCGCACGTCTACCGCGAGCAGCCGGCGCCCCTTCGCCGGGTCGGCGTGGTGCCACTCAGACCGAGCCGGCTCAGGGCTCGGGACACCGATCAGCCTGTGCCGCGGGGTATACAGACGCCAGCGCACAGCGCTCCCGTCAGGGGCACCGACGGATGGCAGGTAGTGGTCGAGACGGACCCGGGTCTCCGGATCACCGGACCGGCGAGCGTCCGAAACGACCAGCGCCGCCGCCAATCGCCTGATGAGTTCGTCACGGTCAGGCACGACCGTACATTCGAGAGGATGCTCCGGACGCTACAGCTCGGACCAACCGGCTCAGATGGCGGACGAAACGTGTCGGTCACAGACGAACGCCCGGGTCCTCCCGGGGATCTGGGCTGGCCCTCCTCCTACGGTGCGGCGGCGGTAGGATGCCAGCGCCAGGCCGACGTAGCTCAGCTGGTAGAGCACCGCCATGGTAAGGCGGGGGTCAAGGGTTCGAGTCCCTTCGTCGGCTCTCTTTTTGTACCGCTAGCTCACCAGCAGTTCGATACACTTTTTGTCCCAGGTTGTCCTCTTCTGTCCACCGGACGAGGGCGGCGAACCATCAGCACAGGAGTCAAAAATGGCGCTCTACCTAGAGATAGGGCGTCCCTGGGGTCCCAGCATGGTAAGGACGAGGTCGCCGGTTCGACCCCGGCCGTCGGCTCTCTTTTTTACCGCAACGTCACCAGCAGTTCGGTATAGTTTTTTGCAGTATTTGTCCGCTGTTGTCCGCAAGACGACAGCAATGAAATCCCTGCTAAGGAGCAAAATATGGCGCTCAGCCTAGACATAGAGCGCCTTCGGTGGGCGCGCTTACCATGGAGGTGCTCTACCAGCTGAGCTACGTCGGCGCGGCCCCGGATCGTAGCCCGTTCCCGGCTCCGACGCCCAGACTCAGCTCGCCTCGCGCAGCTGCTGCGCGTCGGGGAGCGTCTGGAGCTTCTTCAGAGTGCGGCTCTCGATCTGGCGGACGCGCTCGCGCGTGATGTTGAATGCGCGGCCGACCTCCTCCAGCGTGCGCGAGCGCTCGCCGGTGATGCCGTAGCGCATTTCGATCACTCCGCGCTCGCGCGCGGGCAGGCAGGCGAGCACGCGGGTCACGTTCTCCCGGCGGAGCGCCTCCGAGGCGATCTCGAACGGCGATTCGGAGCCGACGTCCTCGATCAGGTCGGCCAGCGCCGAATCCTGCTCGTCGCCGATCGGTTTCTCGAGCGACACTGGCTGCTGGGCCATGCGCATGACCTCGCGCACCTCGCGCGTTGTGCACTCCAGCTCCGCGGCGATCTCTTCCGCGCTCGGCTCGCGCCCCAGTTGTTGGATCAGCCGGCGCTCGGCTCCAACCAGCTTGTTCAGCCGCTCGACCATGTGCACTGGGATCCTGATCGTGCGCCCCTTGTCGGCGATCGCGCGGGTCACCGCCTGGCGGATCCACCATGTCGCGTAGGTCGAGAACTTGTAGCCGCGCCGGTGGTCGAACTTCTCAACCGCCCTGATCAAGCCGAGCGAGCCCTCCTGGATCAGGTCCAGGAACGTCAGCCCGCGCCCGATGTAGCCCTTGGCGATCGACACGACCAAGCGCAGGTTCGCCTCGACCATGTGCTGCTTGGCCGCGATGTCGCCGCGCTCGATGCGCTTGGCCAGAGCAACCTCCTCCTCGGCGCTCAGCAGCGGCACGCGGCCGATCGAACGCAGATACAGGCGCAGCGAGTCGAGGTTCTGCTCGACGCTCTCCTCGAGATCCCCCTTCTTCATCTCCCCCAAACGCGCCCTCAGCGCCTTGCCTTGCTCCAGTCCTTCATCTCGATCTTCGAGCCCGGAGAGCGGACGATCGCTCGCGCCATGAAGTGAATCGTCGATTTCGATCACGGCTGTGTCCGTGTCTCCCAGCAGAACCTCAACCTTGTTGCTCACTCGGACCCCCAGGATCCATCCGGCTCCCCGTCGGGACGATCTCCGCCCGACCTCCCATTGCAAGTGCGGAGTGATACCAGAATCCTCGGCCGGAGATGCCGGTCACTGCGGCGCTAGGCTTGGCCGTGGTGCAGGCGACACGGCTCACCCCTCCGCTATCTCCCTCGCAGAGCGCGGGCGAGGATGTCCAGGCGCGTCCGCCGAGCGTGCCGGTGGGGCTCTCGCGCGTGGGTGTGACCGGCGTCGAGAAGGTCGTGCGCATCCGTGATGAGCTGTTCTTTGCGCGCCTTTCGTGCTTCGTCGACCTCGGCCGCGAGCAGAAGGGCGCGCACATGTCGCGCTTCGAGGAGGTGATCAACGAGGCGATCGGCGAGGTCGTGCTGTCAGAGTCGCCGTTCCGTGCGGAGACGCTGGCACGGCAGATCGCCGAGCTGGTACGCGCCCGTCAGGGGGCGCTGCGCGCGGAGGTGAGCATCGCCGCGCGCTATCCCGAGCACAAGCCCGCGCCCGTATCCGGCATCCCCACCCAGGAGATCTACACGCTTCATGGGCAGGCGGTCGCCTCAGAACACGGCACGCGCTGCGTGGTCGGCGTGTCGGCCACGGGGATGACCGCGTGCCCCTGCGCGCAGGAGCTGGTGGCGGGACGTGCGCGGGAGCGTCTCGCCGAGGACGGGTTCTCCGCTGAGCAAATCGAGCGCATCATCGAGCGCGTGCCGGTGGCGACCCACAACCAGCGCGGGCTGGCAACACTGCAGATCGGCTGCACGGAGGAGTGCGAGGCCGAGATCGACGCAACGTCGTTGCTGGAGATCGCGGAGGCGAGCATGTCCTCGGAGATCTATGAGCTGATGAAGCGCACAGACGAGGTCGAGGTCGTCGAAAAGGCCCATCGCCGGCCGCGCTTTGTCGAGGACTGCGTGCGCGAGATGATCGCCGGTGTGCTCGCCCGCTTCACGGAGCTCGACGGCGCGAGCTTCGTGACCGCGCGTCAAGAGAACCTCGAGACGATCCACCAGCACAACGTCGTCGCCGAGCGCCACGGCCTGCTCGACGAGCTGCGCGCTGAGATCGAGTCGCGCAACCCGCCCGAGCGTCAGACCACGCTCGAGGAGTGGCTCGGCGGCTCCGCCGGCGTTTGAGTCAGGTCGAGCTGGGCGCGCGAACCTGCGCCTGCTGCATCTGCCGGCGCAGGCCGAAGAAGTAGTCCAAGCCGGACAGGACGGTCACCAGCACCGTTGCATACAGCAGCAGCGAGACCCACAAGGGTTCTCCTTGCACCGCGATCAAGGCCAGGATCGCGGCTATCTGCATGCAGGTCTTGACCTTGCCGAACATGCTCGCCTCCATCACCACGCCGGCCTGGGTGGCGCCGAGGCGCAGCACCGTGACGGCGAGCTCGCGTGTGATGATCACCATCGCCACCCAGGCTTCGAGACGGTTCAGGGAGACGAGCGAGAGTAGCGCGGCGATGATCAACAGCTTGTCGGCGAGCGGGTCCATCAGCTTGCCAAAGGTCGTGATCGACCCGCGCGAGCGCGCCAGGCGGCCGTCGACGAAGTCGGTCAACGACGCCAGCGCGAACACCACCGCCGCGAGCACGTCCCCGGCGGGGGTGTTGCCGAGCAGGGCCACGACCACCACGGGCACGAGCATGATCCGCAACACCGTGAGCACGTTGGGGAGGTTGAGTGGAAACATCGAGCGCCCATTATGCCGTCATCTGGCGCTTCATCAGCCATCCTGTCGTGCGGTGCTCGGCGTGCGTCGTAGTATCGGGTCTCACGCCTCGACACGGCCCGACCTTCGCGACACGACCCGACGAGGAGACACCATGAACAAGCGCACACTCGGAGCGAACGGACTCGAGGTCTCGTCGATCGGGCTGGGTTGCATGGGGATGTCGGCGTTCTATGGATCGACCGACGAGGGCGAGGCCACCGCCACGATCCAGCGCGCGCTGGAGCTTGGCTGCAACTTCCTCGACACGGCGCAGCTGTACGGGCCGATGACGAATGAGGAACTGGTCGGCCGCGCGATTGAGGGCCGGCGCGAGGAGTACGTGATCGCGACGAAGTTCGCCCGCCGCACCGACGGGGCGACGCCCGGCGAGATCTCGACGCTCGGTCCGCTCGACGGTTCCGCCGAGCACGTCCACACGTCCGTCGAGGGTTCGCTGCAGCGGCTCAAAACCGACCACATTGACCTCTACTACCAGCACCGCGTGGACCCGAACATCGAGATCGAGGAGACCGTTGGCGCGATGGCCGAGCTGGTGCAGCAGGGCAAGATCCTGCACATCGGTCTCTCCGAGGCCGCGCCCGAGACGATCCGCCGCGCGCACGCGGTCCATCCGATCGCCGCGGTCCAGACCGAGTACTCGCTGTGGACGCGCGACCCGGCGGAGTCGGAGATCCTGCCGGTCTGCCGCGAGCTCGGGATCGGCTTCGTCTCCTACTCGCCGCTGGGGCGCGGCTTTCTCTCCGGCCGCTTCAAGTCCCCTGAGGAGCTCGACGAGGGCGACTTTCGCCGCTACGGGCCGCGCTTCACGGGCGAGAACCTCGATCAGAACCTGAAGCTAGCGGCGAAGGTGCAGGAGATCGCGAACGACAAGGGCGTCACGCCGGCGCAGCTCGCGCTCGCGTGGGTGCTCGCGCAGGGCGAGGACATCGTGCCGATTCCCGGCACCAAGCGCCGTACCTACCTCGAGCAGAACATCGCCGCCGTGGATGTCGAGCTGACCGAGGAGGAGCTCGCACGGATCGACGCCGAGTTGCCGCAGGCGGCCGGAGACCGCTACGACGAACAGGGCATGCGCAGCGTGAATCTCTGAGTGCTCGCGCGACGAACGCTAGGGTGGGGCCATGCCCCTGATCCCGATGGTCATCGAGCGCACCGCGCGCGGCGAGCGCGAGTTCGACATCTACTCGCGGCTGCTGAACGAGCGCATCATCTTCCTCGGCACTCCGATCGACGATCAGGTGGCGAACCTCGTGGTGGCCCAGCTGCTGCATCTTGAGTCCCAGGACCCGGAGAAGGACATTTCGATCTACATCAACTCGCCGGGGGGCAGCATCTACTCGGGGTTGGCGATCTACGACACGATGAACTTCGTCAAGCCGGACATCGCGACGATGGTCGTCGGCGTGGCGATGTCGATGGGCTCGCTGCTCTTGGCGGGGGGCACGAAGGGCAAGCGCGCGGCGCTGCCGAACAGCCGCATCCTGATCCACCAGCCCTCGGCTGGCTTTGAAGGGCAGTCGACCGACATCGAGATCCACGCGCGCGAGATCCTCAAGGTGCGCGAGCGGATCGACGAGATCTACGCCGAGCACACGGAGAAACCGAAGGAGGAGGTGCGCAAAGACATGGAGCGCGACCGCTTCTTCAACGCCGAGCAGGCGCTCGAGTACGGCTTGATCGACAGGGTGCTCGAGAGTCACTGACGAGCCGCCCGCCCTGGCTCGATGACTGCCCTGACTCCGCTCGAGCGTTCGGCCCTGCTCCTGGTCGCAGTCCTCACCGCGCTGGCGGGCGTGGCCAACTACCAACCGTGGCCGGCGGTCCCGCGCTTTGCGATCGCCACGCTCGCGCTGGCGGGGCTGGCGTGGGTCGTGTCGTTCGCGACCGAGCAGCTCGGAGAGCGCTTCGGGCCGGGCGTGACGGGGATGTTGCAGTCGACGCTGGGCAACCTGCCGGAGTTGTTCGTCGTGATCTTCGCGCTCAAAAAGGGCGAGCTGATCGTCGCGCAGACGGCGATCGTCGGCTCGATCCTCGCGAACGCGCTGCTCGTGCTCGGGCTGGTGATCGTGGTCGGCGCGCGCGTCGCGCCGGACGGGATCATGCGCTTCTCAAAGCGCTTGCCTAACGACACGGCGACCTTGCTGCAGGTGACCGTCTTCATCATCGTGCTGCTGGGTCTCGCGGTCGCCTCGCACGACCCGGCGAGCCACCACGTGCAGGCGATCTCGGCGGTCGGCGCCGTCTGCCTGCTGGTCGTCTATATCGCGTGGGTCGTGCCCTACCTGCGCTCCGACGTGGTGCCTGGGGGCGAGGGGGAGCTCGATCCGGGGGTTGGGGCGCCGACGCGGACCGCGGGCGAGGTGGCGCGAGCCGGGGGGGAGAGCCCGGTGAATGATGGCGATGCCAAGCCCGCCCCGCGCCTCGGTCTCGGCCTGACCCTCACGCTCCTGATCGTCGCCGGCACCGCCTCGGCGTTCGTATCGGACTGGTTCATCAACGGCTTGGAGCCGGCGATCTCGATCCTGCACATCTCCCAAGCGTTTGCGGGTCTGGTGATCGTCGCGATCGCCGGCAACGCCGCCGAGAACACCGCCGGGATCGTGCTCGCCTACAAGGGCCGCTCGGACCTCGCGATCTCGGTCGTCAAAAACTCCGTCGCGCAGATCGCGGCGTTCCTGTTCCCGCTGCTCGTGCTCGTCTCCTTCGCGCTGGCCACGACCTTGACGTTCGCGCTCGCGCCCGTCTACATCGGCGCGCTCGCGCTGACCGCATTGGCGCTGTGGCAGGTGACCGGCGACGGTGAGGCCGCCGAATTCGAGGGCTGGGCGCTGGTCGCGCTGTACGTGATCCTCGCGACGTTGACGCTGTACGAGTAGGCAGCGATCTCGAGCGCTGCCTACTCGGGCGGTCAACCGGCGGACTGGCCGCCACGTCGCGGTAGACTCGCAGGTCGTCGTCGGGGAACCGCGAAGGAAACGCGAGGGAGCCATGGGGTACATCGGGCAAGCACATCTGCGTAGCACTCCGCGACCGCGATATCTGGCGCTTGCCGTGCTCGTTGGGACGCTGATCGCATCTCTGCTGGCCGTGTCCGCGGCGTCGGCGTCGGATATCACCGTGAGCAACTGCGCAAAACTGCAGCCGATACTGAACGCAGCCGAAGAAGGCGAAGTCATCACGCTCGCCTCACTCTGCACGAAGGAAAACTCCGGCAAAGCTGAAGGCTCCTTCAGGCTGCCGTACAACGTGGCCGATCTCACAATCGAAGGTCAGAGCGGCATGGCCGCCGGTTTCGAAGGAGCGGGGGTTGCCAAGCCTGCGCTGGAAGGCAGAGGCAACGGCTTGGTGCTGCGCAACCTCGTGGTCGAGAAGTACTCGCTCAACGAAGAATCCGCCGTCACGCTCTACCCCGGCGAAGGCGCTTTGCCGCAGATCGAATCCGATCGCTTCCTCGACGACACCAACAGCACGTCCAGCAACTCCAACAGAGGTGGGGCCCTCTACATCTCAGCGTCCAACGGTACCTGCGCTTATACGGCTCCGCTGAGCATCACCGACTCCCTCTTCGAAGGCGATCGCATCGCGGACACCTCGACCTCGGAAAACAACCGTGATCTAGGGGGCGCCGCGTACGCGGAAATACGCTGCAACTCGGCCTCGACGCCGATCGACTTCGCGACGGTAAGCGGGAACACCTTTAAAGAAGACGCGATCGGCACGCAGGCGGGCGGCCAAGCCTTTGGCGGGGCTCTGGACCTTGCCAATGCCTCCAACATGGAAGTCCACGTCTCGGCCAGGCAGACGGACAACGTGTTCGAGAATGACTCGATCGCGTCGATCTCGCCGACCGGCTCCTACGGCGGTGGCGGTGAGTGGGCACCATCGCTCGAACTGACGAGCACCGGTGATCGGTACACAGGCGATTCGTTGCCGGCCCCACGGGAAGCGAGCGCCTCCAGCCAGGGCGCTGGACTGGGGGTGACCTCGGCCACCTGCTCAGAAAAAGTGACGCCGTCGGTGGTGCTGAACGACGCGGTGTTCGCCGCCAACACGATCGGCCCCGCAAGCGAAGGGGGCGAATCGGCGGGCGCGGTCTACGCCGCGTGCGAGCCACCTGAACCCCACGGTCAATTCCATCTCACGTTCAACGACTCCACGGTCGCCGGCAACCAGGCCCCCGGGGGTGTCTCCGGCATCGACGGCGAGGACACCGACCAGCTGGTGCTGACCAACTCGATCGTGGCAAGCCCCGCGGGCCAGGCTGGCATCGGTGGCTTTCGACCCACTGCGGATGGATCGCTTACGTCCTCGTTCAGCGACGCATGCGCGCCCGGCATGAGCGCGAACACCCCGCTGCCGGGTGCAGGCAACATCTGCGCCGAACCAGCACTCAATGCCCAGGGTGAAGAGACCGCCGCGAGCCCCACGATCGACGCCGGCTCAAATGCGCTCGTCCCGGTAGGCCTGACCACGGATGCCTTCGGCACTCCGAGGATCCTCGCGGGCCACGCCGCGTGCGGCGTCAGCTTCCCGGCGGTCGTCGACATGGGCGCCGACGAGTTCACGCCCCCCGCGCCTTCCTGTCCGGCCCCCTCGCGCCCCGGCCTCTCCGTCCCCGGCCTGACTCGCTACATCGGTCGCAAGCTCACCTCCACCGGCGTTGCGCTGACGCTGAGCTGTGTCAGCACGGATGGTCTGGGCTGCTCCGGGACGATCTACCTGACTACCAACGAGATTCTCCAGGGCAAGAAGGTCATCGCCATCGGCTCGAGTCGCCGCACCAGGGGATCGGTCAGGCTCGGCCAGGCGCCGTTCGCCCTGGCCGCCGGCGCCACCGCGACGTTCCAGGTCAAGCTCAACTCGACCGGCCTCGAGCTACTGCGTCATTTCCATGCGATCTCGGCCTTCCTGTTGGCCAACGAGGCATCGCCCACCAGCACGCCGTTCATCTTCCTGCTCGACGGCGTGCGCTTCAGCGAGCCCAAGCAGCACAAGCGGAGACACGTAAAGCATCCAAAGCACCACTGAGCCTCGCCTGCTCCAGGGGGGCGGAGGGGTGGGTGGGGTCCTCCACATCAAAGCACGCTAGACTGCTCGGACCTCGCGCCTGGGCGGGGTTTTTCTTCGCCCAAGGCCGTTTGTCCACCACCACGCAGGGATTTCTCACATGGCCCGCGGAGACGTTCGAATCGCGATCACCCTCGCATGCGAGGAGTGCAAGCATCGCAACTACCAAACGAATAAGAGCAAGCGCAACAACCCGGATCGGATCGGGCTGCGCAAGTACTGTCGCTGGTGTCGCAAGCACACCAGCCATCGGGAGACTCGCTAGCGCGGGAGCGCTGTTGTGGCCCGTGATCGTAAACGCGCAAAGCAGCGCCGCGCCCGGCGCGGGCGTGGGGACGCCCCGACCGCGCCGGACGGCCCCTCAGACGGGTCCACCGGCGATTCGGCCGGCCAGGCGCAGGGGGCGGGATCGCCGGGCGTTGGCAGGGTCGAGCGCACCGATCTGCCCGCTGCGCTGGAGCACGCGGGCGACGTCGACGAGTTCGACGCCGCGCTCGTGCGCGGCGCCGGTGGCGTGCCCGTGGACGCAGGCCCTGCGCCGGCGGACGATGGCGTCGCGGCCGGTCCAGAGCATCTGTCAGAGCGCGAAATCGAGGACGAGGCTGAGGCCGAGGGCGACCTCAGCGAGGACGAGATTCAGGAGATCGCGGGCGCATCCGGATCTGGCGGGCGGGGCGGCCTCGCCACCCCCGAGCAGGCCTCGGGCGCTCCTCAGCAAGGCGGCAACCGCGCGATCGGCTTCCTGCGGGCCAGCTGGGCCGAGCTACAACGGGTACAGTGGCCTGACCGCCGCCAGGTCTTCCAGGCGACCGCCGTCGTCTTGGGCTTCGTCGCGATCGCCGGCGCCTATCTCGGCTTGGCGGATTACGTCGCCAAGGAAATCGTCGAATTCATCCTTTCCTGATCCAGTGCCCTCGCAGTTGCACGCACAGCAGTCCTCACACCGAACCCCTGTCAAGGAATCCTGAAAAATGTTCCGTTGGTATGTAGTCAACACCTATTCCGGTCACGAGAACAAGGTCAAGCACAACCTCGAGCACCGCGTGATCTCGCTAGGCCAGCAGCGCGCCGTGCGCAACGTCGTCGTCCCGACCGAGTCGGTCTCGGAGATGAAGGACAACCAGAAGGTCACCGTCGAGAAGCGCACGATGCCGGGGTATGTGCTCGTCAACATGGAGCTCAACGAGGATTCCTGGGGGGTTGTCAAGGGCACCCCTGGGATCACTGGTTTCGTTGGGGCCTCACAGGAGCCGGTGCCGCTGACCCAGGTCGAGGTCGACCGGATGCTGCACAAGACGGACGTCGCGACGGCGCCGCGCACGCGCGCCCAGTTCACGATCGGCGAGTCCGTGAAGGTCATCTCCGGCCCGCTGTCAGACTTCTCCGGAGAGATCTCAGAGATCAACGAGGACGCCGCGAAGCTGAAGGTCCTGGTATCAATCTTCGGCCGGGAGACCCCGGTGGAGGTCCAGTTCGATCAAGTGAAAAAGCTCTAGACCATGGCCAAGAAGGTACTCACGACAATCAAGCTGCAGGCGAATGCCGGGCAGGCGAGCCCCGCCCCGCCGGTCGGCCCTGCGTTGGGGCAGCACGGCATCAACATCATGGAGTTCTGCAAGGCTTTTAACGCCCAGACGCAGGGGGAAACAGGCACGGTCATCCCCGTTGTGATCACGGTCTACGAGGATCGTTCCTTCACGTTCGTCACAAAGACGCCCCCCGCCGCGGTGCTGATCAAGCAGGCGCTGCGGATCGGCAAGGGCTCGGGTGAGCCCAACCGTACAAAGGTCGGCACGATCACCCAAGCCCAGCTGCGCGAGATTGCCGAGCGTAAGCTGGAGGACCTGAACGCGCACGACATCGACCAGGCGGCGAAGATCATCGCCGGCACCGCTCGATCGATGGGTGTGGAGGTCGCCTCATGAGCTCCCACCACGGACGCCGCCACCGCGAGGCCCTGGAGAAGGTCGAGCGCGAGCGCGAGTACGAGCCCGCGCAGGCCGTGGCGCTGGTCAAGGGCCTCGCCAAGGCAAAATTTGACGAGTCGGTCGAGCTGCACGTGCGCACGGGCCTGAACGTAAGGCACGCCGACGAGCAGCTGCGCGGCACGATCGCGCTGCCGAACGGCCTCGGCAAGGACGTGAAGATCATCGTGTTCGCCCAGGGCCCGAAGGTCGCCGAGGCCGAAGCGGCCGGCGCCGACGCGGTCGGCGGCGAGGATCTCGCGAAGCGGATCGAGGAGGGCTTCGATGATTTCGACGTGGCGATCGCCACGCCCGATTTGATGTCCGTCGTCGGTCGCCTCGGACGCGTGCTCGGGCCGTCGGGCAAGATGCCAAACCCGAAGGTGGGCACGGTGACGATGGATGTCGCCAAAGCCGTCGAAGAGTCCAAGTCGGGCAAGGTCGAGTACCGCACCGACCGCAACGCGATCGTGCACATGGTGATCGGCAAGGCGAGCTTCGACGAGCGCCCGCTCTTGGAGAACTACGCCGCGGTGATCGAAGAGCTGGTTCGCGCCAAGCCGGCGAGCGCGAAGGGCCGGTATCTGCACTCGATCACGCTGACTTCAACGATGGGGCCGGGCGTGAAGGTCGACGCCGGGCGCACACGTGACATCCTCGAGGAGGCGCCCGCGGCTACGATCGCCGCTTAAGTACTATCCGAAAACCCCGAGATCCACTTCTCAGCTGCCACTTGGGCTCGAGCAGAGGGGTTTTCGGATAGATATTCAGTCAATCTCCTCAAGGCAACCGAAGACCCCCGGCGGCGATCGATTTTTCGCAGAAGCCCGGGATAGGAGCCAGCAATGAACCGAGACCAGAAGGCCACGGCGATCGCCGAGATCGCCGCCAACATACAAGCGTCCCAGGCGGTCTTTGCCGTCGACTACCGCGGCATATCCGTGCCCCAGGTGGCCGAGCTGCGCGCCAAGCTGCGCGAGTCCGATGCGACCTTCAAGGTCGTCAAGAACTCGCTGACCGAACGCGCCGCTGACGAGGTCGGCGCCGAGACGCTGAAGGCGCTGCTCGAAGGGCCGACTGCGCTGACGTTCGTGCGCGGCGACATCGCGACCGCCGCCAAAGCGGTGGCGGACTACGGCCGCGCGACGCAGCTGCTGCCGTTCAAGGGCGGGCTGATGGACGGAGCGGCGATCGACCCCGAGCAGATCCGCTCGCTCTCGCGCCTGCCTTCGCGCGAAGTGCTCTACGGCCAGCTCGTCGGCGTGGTGGCCTCGCCGATCGGCGGCCTCGTCCGCTCACTCGGCGGCCTGCTCGGCGGCCTCGCCGTTGCCCTCGGTCAGGTGCGTGAGCAGAAGGAGTCGGGAGAGATTCCCGAGGGTGAGGCGCCCGTAGTTGGGGAGGCGCCTGTAGTTGAGGAGATGCCCGAAGACAAAGCTGAGCCGGATCAACCGGCCCAAGACGACAACCAGGCGGACGCATCGGCTGACGAGGCCAAGACCGCTGACGAGAATCCCAAGGAGGACTGACCAACATGGCTACAGCCACAAGTACAGAGAAGTGGATCGAGGAGCTGAAGGGCATCTCGGTGCTCGAGCTCGCCGAGCGGATCAAGGCGCTCGAGGAGGAGTTCGGCGTATCGGCCGCGGCGATGGCCGCGCCGGCCGCCGCCGCACCCGCGGGTGGAGGTGGAGGCGACGCCGCCGCCGAGGAAGAGAGCACCACGGCCGACGTGATCCTGACGGCCGCCGGCGACAAGAAGATCCAGGTGATCAAGGTCGTCCGCGCCGCCACTGGCCTCGGGCTGAAAGAGGCCAAGGCGCTCGTCGACGAGGCTCCCAAGCCCGTCAAGGAGGGCATCGACAAGGAGGAGGCCGCGAAGCTCAAGCAGGAACTGGAGGAGGCCGGCGCCACCGTCGAGCTGAAGTAGCGCGACCGAATCGAGTCGCATGCCGCACGGAGGGGCCCCGCACGGGGCTCCTTCTTTACCCGCGCCTAACAAAAGCGCCGATTTTCCGGTAAAGTGCCCGCTGCTGACCAATAGTCGCAGCCGCTCCTAGCAGCACGATCCGCGCCACATACGCGATGATCGAGAGGGCGGGGTCCGTGAGCGTTGGCTGCCCACTTAAGGGTGCCGATGGTCTGTGCTATCTTTGCTGGTCGCGCTTTCGGCGCCCTCCTCTGCCCGTCTCATCGTTCTCCGAAGGAGTCGTTTCTTGGCTGCTGTTGATGCTCTCCGGACGCGCCGCACTTTCGCGCGTCTACCCAAGTCTGTCGATGTACCGAACCTGATCGATATCCAGCGCCGCTCGTTCACGTGGCTGACCGACCCGAAGACGGGTGGGTTGCGCGAGACGATTGACGACATCTCCCCGATCGAGGACTACACCGGCAACCTCGCCGTGCAGTTCGGCGAGTTCGTCTTCGACGAGCCGGTCGCCAACCTCGAGCAGTGCCGCGAGAAGGACCTGACATACGCGCGTCCCCTGACCGTGACCGTCGCGTTCATCAATCGCGAGACGGGCGAGATCCGCGAGCAGTCGGTGTTCATGGGCGACTTTCCGTGGATGACCGAGCGCGGGACGTTCGTGATCAACGGCACCGAGCGCGTCGTCGTCACGCAGCTCGTGCGCTCACCCGGGGCGTATCTGATGGAGCCGAAGGACCGCGAGAAGCAGGTGTTCATCGCCAACTTGATGCCGGCGCGTGGCTCGTGGCTGGAGCTCGAGATCGATAAGAAGGGCAAGGTCTTCGTCCGCATCGACCGCAAGCGCAAGCTGCCGGTGACGGTGCTGCTGCGCGCGATGGGGTATGCGACCGACGAGGAGATCCTCAGGCTGTTCGAGAACTCGCTGTACATCCGCAACACGATCGAGTCCGACACCGAGATCACGCGCACCGAAGAGGGCGCGCTGGTGGAGCTGTTCAAGAAGCAGCGCCCTGGCGAGCCGCCGTCGGTCGACAACGCCAAGGCGCTCTTGAACCAGCTGTTCTTCGACCCCAAGCGCTATGACCTGACGCGCGTCGGTCGCTACAAGCTCAACTCGCGGCTCGGTCTCGATATCGACATCGATACCCGCACGCTCACGCACGACGACATCCTCGCGCTGGTGCGCGAGCTCGTATCGCTGCCCAAGCGCCTCGGCATCCCCGAGGACGGCGAGCTCGAGATCAAGGACTACGCGGCCGAGGCGATGAGCATGCCGCGCGAGCCGGTCGCCGACCATCTCGACGAGTACGAGCACTTCGGCAACCGCCGCCTGCGCACGGTGGGCGAGCTGATCCAGGAGGCCTTCCGGATCGGCCTCTACCGCATGGAGCGCGTCGTGCGCGAGCGGTTGACGACCGAGGACGCCGACACGATCACGCCGCAGACGATCATCAACATCCGCCCCGTGGTGGCGGCGCTGAAGGAGTTCTTCGGCTCCTCCCAGCTGAGCCAGTTCATGGACCAGACGAACTCGCTCGCGGGCCTCACGCACCGCCGGCGCCTCTCGGCGCTGGGCGCCGGCGGCCTGACGCGCGAGCGCGCGCCGATCGAGGTGCGCGACGTGCACCCGACGCACTACGGGCGCATGTGCCCGATCGAGACGCCGGAGGGCCCGAACATCGGCCTGATCGGCTCGCTGAGCTCGTTCGCCGAGGTGTCCGAGTACGGCTTCGTGACCACGCCCTACCGCGTGGTCAAGGACGGCGTGCTGACGGACAAGGTGCAGCGTCTGGACGCCACGCAGGAAGAGGAGCTCGTGATCGCGCAGGCGAACACGCCGGTTGACGCGAAGACCGGCAAGCTGAAGGGCACCGAAATCCTCTGCCGCACGCAGGCCGGCCAGTACGTGACGGTCGGGCCCAAGGATGTCGACCTGCTCGACGTCTCGCCCGAGCAGATCTGGTCGGTGGCGACGGCGATGATCCCGTTCCTCGAGCACGACGACGCCAACCGGGCGCTGATGGGCTCGAACATGCAACGCCAGGCGGTGCCGCTGCTGAAGGCCGACGCGCCGCTGGTCGGCACGGGCATGGAGCGCCGTGCGGCGCTCGATACGGGCGACGTGCTGCTCACGCGGAACGCCGGGACGATCGATTTCGTCGACGCCAACCAGATCGTGATCGAGACGACCGATGGTAAGAAGGACGAGTACGAGCTGCAGAAGTTCATGCGCTCCAACCAGGGCACGCTGATCCATCAGAAGCCGCGGGTGAGGGCTTGCTCAGAAGGTCAAGGCGGGCGACGTGCTCGCCGACGGCTCCTCGACCGACAAGGGCGAGATGGCGCTCGGCAAGAACCTGATGGTGGCGTTCATGTCCTGGGAGGGCTACAACTTCGAGGACGCGATCATCCTCTCCAAGCGCCTGGTCAAGGATGACGAGCTGACCTCGATCCACATCGAGGAGTACGAGATCGACGCGCGCACGACCAAGCTCGGCGAGGAGGAGGTCACCAGAGACATCCCCAACCGCTCGGAGGAGTCGCTGCGCAACCTCGACGATCGCGGGATCGTGCGCGTCGGCGCCGAGGTGCAGTCGGGCGACCTGCTCGTCGGCAAGGTCACGCCGAAGGGCGAGACCGAGCTGACCGCCGAGGAGAAGCTGATCAGGGCGATCTTCAAGGAGAAGGCGCGCGAGGTCAGGGACACCTCGTTGAAGGTGCCCCACGGCGAGGGCGGCGTGGTGATCGACGTGATGACCTTCAGCCGCGACGCCGGCGACGATCTGCCGCCTGGGGTCAACGACCTCGTGCGCGTGTTCGTCGCGAAGAAGCGCAAGATCTCCGAGGGCGACAAGCTCGCTGGGCGCCACGGCAACAAGGGCGTGATCTCGAAGATCGTCGACGAGCAGGACATGCCGTTCCTGGAGGACGGCACGCCGGTTGACGTGATCCTCAACCCGCTGGGCGTGCCGAGCCGGATGAACGTCGGGCAGATCCTCGAGACGCATCTCGGCTGGGCGGCGGCGCAGGGTTGGTACGACGACGGCTCGGACGCCTACAAGGAAGCCCACGAGGGCAACGGGCACGGCAACGGCGGCGCAACCTCACGCGCGCGTGTGTATGTATCGACCCCCGTGTTCGACGGCGCCACCGTGGCGGACGTCGACGAGGCGCTCGTGCGCTGGCAGGACGAGCACAAGGGCCGGATTCGCATGGACGTCGACAAGAGCCGCCGCCCCGGCGAGCAGGCCTCGGGCAAGATGACGCTGTTCAACGGCCGCACGGGCGAGCCATTCGCCGAACAGGTGACGGTGGGATACATGTACATCCTGAAGCTCCTGCACCTCGTCGACGACAAGATCCACGCGCGCTCGACCGGCCCTTACTCGCTGGTCACCCAGCAGCCGCTGGGCGGCAAGGCGCAGTTCGGCGGCCAGCGCTTCGGCGAGATGGAGGTCTGGGCGCTCGAGGCATTCGGCGCTGCATACACGTTGCAGGAGATGCTGACGATCAAGTCCGACGACACAGTCGGGCGGGTGAAGGCATATGAGGCGATCGTCAAGGGCGAGAACATCGCCGAGCCGTCGATTCCCGAGTCGTTCAAGGTGCTGCTGAAGGAGATGCAGTCGCTCGCGCTCGACGTGAACGTGGTCTCCGAGGAAGGCCAGCGCACGGAGATGCGCGACGAAGACGACGATCTGCTGCGCGCCGCCGAGGAGCTCGGGATCGACCTCTCCGGCGTGCGTACGCCGGCGGTGGCCGATGATGCGCCCGCGGAGGGCGAGGAGGAGAGCGAGGCGGCCGCCGAGGCGACGGACAGCACAGACGACACGACGACGAGTGCCGAGGAGTCCTTGGAGATCGAGGACGAGGACGTCGTGGAGGGGGAGCTTGAGGTGCAGGAGCTGCTTGCAGAGACCGCGGCGGTCGGCGACGACGCAATTGCAACTGACGAGACTGTGGAGGACACACCGTGATTGACATCAACAACTTCGACGCAATCGAGATCTCTCTCGCCTCGTCCAAGCAGATTCGCAGCTGGAGCTCGGGCGAGGTGATCAAGCCGGAGACGATCAACTACCGCACGTTGAAGCCCGAGAAGGACGGCCTGTTCTGCGAGCGGATCTTCGGTCCGACGAAGGACTGGGAGTGCTACTGCGGCAAGTACAAGCGGGTGCGGTACAAGGGCATCGTGTGCGAGCGCTGCGGCGTGGAGGTCACGCGCTCGAAGGTGCGCCGCGAGCGCATGGGGCACGTCGACCTGGCCGCGCCGGTCAGCCACATCTGGTTCTTCAAGGGCGTGCCGAGCCGGATCGGCTACCTGCTCGACATGGCGCCGAAGGAACTCGAGAAGGTCCTGTACTTCGCCGCGTCGATCATCACGTGGGTGGACGACGAGGCGCGCACGAAGGATCTCGACTCCTTGGAGAAGGAGGTCAACAAGGTGCTCGACGCCTATGCGGCCGAACGCGAGGAGCGGGTGCTGGAGCTGCGCGAGTCGCTCAAGCGCCGGGAGAAGTACCTGGCCAACGGCAAACAGACTCACTTCTCCGACGAAGACCACCTGTGGGCGGACTCGCTGGACATCAACCTGGCGAAGATCTCCGACGAGGAGCGCGAGAAGCTGACCAAGGAGTTGACGAAGTCCTTCGAGGCCGACATCGCCGACACCGAGGCCTACATCGAGGACGGGGCCGAGCGGATGCGCAACGTCTGGGAGCTGTTCAAGACGATGGAGCCCAAGCAGATCGAGCACGACGAGACGACCTTCCGCGAGCTGAAGGAGCGCTTCGGCTCCTCCTACGGATTCGGCGAGTACTTCCGCGGCGGGATGGGCGCGGAAGCGATCCGCGACCTGCTGCAGCAGGTCGATCTGGAGGCCGAACGCGTGGAGCTCGAGGATCAGGTGAAGACCGGCAAAGGCCAGAAGCAGGCCCGTGCGGTCAAGCGCCTGAAGGTCGTCTCGGCTTTCCTGCAGTCGGGGAACAAGCCGGAGATGATGGTGCTGGACGCCGTCCCCGTGATTCCCCCGGAGCTGCGCCCGATGGTGCAGCTCGACGGCGGGCGCTTTGCGACCTCGGATCTGAACGACCTCTACCGCCGCGTGATCAACCGCAACAACCGCCTCAAGCGACTGCTCGATCTCGGCGCGCCGGAGATCATCGTCAACAACGAGAAGCGGATGCTGCAGGAGGCCGTCGACGCGCTGTTCGACAACGGGCGCCGTGGGCGTCCGGTGACCGGTCCGGGCAACCGCCCGCTGAAGAGCCTCTCGGACATGCTCAAGGGCAAGCAGGGACGCTTCCGCCAGAACTTGCTCGGCAAGCGCGTGGACTACTCCGGGCGCTCGGTGATCGTCGCTGGGCCGTACCTGAAGCTGCACCAGTGCGGCCTGCCGAAGATCATGGCGCTCGAGCTGTTCAAGCCGTTCATCATGGCGCGCCTGGTCGAGCGCAAGTCCGCGCAGAACATCAAGGCGGCCAAGAAGATGGTCGACTCGGGGATCGGCGAGGTGTGGGACGTGCTCGAGGAGGTAATCCACGAGCATCCCGTGCTGCTGAACCGCGCGCCGACGCTGCACAGGTTGGGCATTCAGGCGTTCGAGCCGCTGCTCGTCGAGGGCAAGGCGATCCAGGTGCATCCGCTGGTCTGTCACGCCTTCAACGCCGACTTCGACGGCGACCAGATGGCTGTCCATCTGCCGCTGTCGGCGGAGGCGCAGGCGGAGGCGCGGATCCTGATGCTGTCCTCCAACAACATCCTGTCCCCCGCGCACGGGGCGCCGCTGGCGACCCCGACGCAGGACATGATCCTGGGGGCCTACTACCTGACCTATGGTCCGGAGGCCGAGGAGCTTCAGAAGATCGACAGGGCGACGTATGAGCCGCGCCCGCATGTGTTCAGAACCGCGCAGGAGGCCGAGCTCTCCTACGAGGGCGGCGTCGTGAAGCTGCACGACATCGCCGAGTTCCGTCCCTATGGGCGCGAGGGCGGCCACGTGCTGACGACGATCGGGCGGATCATCTACAACGACCGCATCGAGCGGGCGCTGGCGGAGGCGCTCGGCGATGAGTTCGACGCGCGCAAGTACGTGTTCGTCAACCAGTCGATGAAGAAGCGCGACACCACCCGGCTGATCGACGCGCTCGTGCAGACCTACGGCGCGACGACGATCTCGCTGGTGCTCGACGCGTTCAAGGACCTCGGGTTCAAGTACGCCACGCAGGCGGGGATCACGATCTCCAAGAACGACGTCGTGATCCCGCCTGAGAAGCAGGGCATCCTCGACAAGTACGACAAGTTGGTGGGGGCGATCACCGACCAGTACGACGACGGCCTGATCACCCAGGAGGAGCGTCACGAGGCCGTGGTCGAGAAGTGGAACGCGGCGACCGACGAGGTGGCGGAGGCGATGATCGAGAACCTCGACGTGTTGAACCCGATCTTCATGATGGCCAACTCGGGCGCGCGTGGCTCGTTCAAGCAGATTCGCCAGCTGGCGGGGATGCGCGGGCTGATGGCCAACCCGAAGGGCGAAATCATCGAGCGCCCGATCAAGGCCAACTTCATGGAGGGCCTGTCGGTGCTGGAGTACTTCATCTCGACCCACGGCGCGCGAAAGGGATTGGCCGACACGGCGCTCAGAACCGCCGACTCGGGCTACCTCACGCGGCGCCTGGTCGACGTCGCCCAGGATGTGATCATCCGCGAAGAAGATTGTGGCGCGGAGGAGTACATCGAGATGGCCGCCTTCAAGGATGGCGGCGACCCCAACGACGATCTCGTCGGGCGGATCGCGGCGCTGCCGGTCACGACCAAGCGCGGGCGGATGCTCGCCGAGCAGGGCGCGGAGATCGGCCGCGCCGAGTTCGCGGAGATCGTCGAGGCGTTCAAGGACGACCACGAGAAGGGCGTAAGCGTCGTCGTGCCGGTGCGCTCGGTGCTCAAGTGCCGTGCGCCCTCAGGAGTGTGCCAGGCCTGCTACGGCCGGGCGATGGCCACGGGAGCGCTCGCGCAGATCGGCGACGCGGTCGGGATCGTCGCCGCGCAGTCGATCGGTGAGCCGGGCACGCAGCTGACGATGCGGACGTTCCACACCGGCGGTGTCGCCGGGGCGGACATCACGCACGGCCTGCCGCGCGTGGTCGAGCTGTTCGAGGCGCGCAAGCCGAAGGGCTTGGCGAAGATCGCCGAGCAGGACGGCGTGGTGTCGATCGAGGAGACCGAGAAGGCGCTGACCGTGACGATCACCGATGAGGCCGGCGAGGAGCACAAACACGCATTCCCGCGTCGCACGCGGCTGTTCGTCGCGGCGGGCGAGAAGATCACGGCTGGCAAGCAGCTCAACGAGGGGTCTGTCTACCCGCACGAGCTGCTCGCGATCCGCGGACGAACCGAGACCGAGCAGTACCTGGTCAAGGAGGTCCAGGAGGTCTACAAGTCCCAGGGCGTTGACATCAACGATAAGCACATCGAGCTGATCGTTCGGCAGATGCTCAAGAAGGTACGTGTCGACCAGAAGGGCGACACCGACTATCTGCCGGGACAGTTCGTGGATCGCTTCGATTTCGCGAAGATCAACGACGAGGTGATCGCAAAGGACGGCGAAGCCGCGCAGTTCGAGGACATCATCCTCGGGATCACGAAGGCGTCGCTGAACACTGACTCGTTCCTGTCGGCGGCCTCCTTCCAGGAGACGACGAAGGTGCTGACGGACGCGGCGCTGGAGGGCAAGACCGACCGCTTGAATGGGCTGAAGGAGAACGTGATCATCGGCAAGCTGATCCCGGCGGCGACCGGGCTGAAGCGCTACCGGAGGATCGAGATCGAGCCCTCGCAGCCGCTGCCCCGTGCGATCGACGACGTCGGGTTGCTCGACCAGGACGAGATCGCCGCCGAGCTCGGCCTCTCCGGCGCCGGCTTGGGCGGCTACGGACAGGAGTTCGACGCGGATCTGGCTTCGCTGGAGAAGATCGGCGCGGGCGGCACCGACCCGGGCTTCGTCGAGGAGCTCGTCGACCTCGAGGTCTCGGAGCCCGCCGGGGAGTAAAGCCTCTTCAGGTCACAGGAGCTCTTTATGCGCGGCCGGGTTGATGCCCGGCCGCGTTTTGTTTCCTCACCGAGGTACGGACCTGTTGGATACCGGTGCCCGAATGCCAACCGACCAGCGTCGGTATAGCCTGCGGGCCACAATGTGGGATCAGCTGACAACGCGGCTGGAGGGCCAGATCGTCGTGCTGGAGCCGCTGGAGGCCCGTCACGAGGATGATCTGTTCGCCGCGGCCCAGCACCCGGAGATCTGGAAGTGGCTGGCGCCGATAGGCGAGAGCCGCGAGTACTTCTCGGCGTGGTTTGCCGCCAGCCTCGCCGAGTCGCAGGCTGGCAGGGAGGGGGTGTTCGCGACGATCGATCGCGCGAGCGGTCGGGGGATCGGCAGCACGCGCTACCTGAACCTGCGCGAGGAGCACCACGGCCTCGAGATCGGATGGACCTGGCTGACGCCTTCAAGGTGGAGGACGGGGGCGAACGTCGAGGCGAAGCTGTTGATGCTCGAGCATGCCTTCGGAGCGCTGGGATGCATGCGCGTAGAGTTGAAGACCGACGCGCGTAACGAGCGTTCGCGGGCCGCGATGGCTGCGCTGCCCGCGCGGTTCGAGGGCATCTTCCGCAAGCACATGCTGATGCCGGGGGTCGGCGTCCGAGATTCCGCCTACTACAGCGTGATCGACGATGATTGGCCCGAGGTGCGCGCGAATCTGGAGCGCCGGCTGGCGGCCGCCCTGGCTAGGTAACGAGGAGCGCTTTCGCCCACTCGCCCAGCAACTCCGCCTCCATCGACGTAAGGCCAACCGCCGGCTCGGTCTCCACCAAGAGCGTTGGCGCCGGGCGCGCGGCCGCCCAAGCATGACAGGACTCATCGAACGCGTCGTCGATCCATGCCAGCGGTCGCGTACCTGCGTAGGCATCGATTGCAGCGAGCTTCCAATGGCCGCTGAGTGAGCTGCCGGTGCCCTGACCGCGCTCGAAGCGCAGGAACGGCAGCCCAGAAGGCAGGCCGAGCAGATGCGGCAGGTACTCCTCGGCCTTCTCCTCCCAGCCGCTGGCCCAGACCAGGTCGAAGTCCACGGCGAGGGCCAGCAACTGCGTGGCCGCCACAGAGGAGAGAAAGTGTGGGATGCCGTCGATCGAACGGAAGACCCCATCCAGACGTGCGTGGCGGTCGATCCCGTTTCCGATGCCCGCCCCGCCGCCGAACAGCGAGATCACCCCGTCGATGTCAACCATCAGCAGCGGCCTGTCTCTCCCCGGTCCGGCGGATGAGAAATCGCACAAGGGTTCTTTAGCTCGCATACAGGTTGGGCCAGGTAATCTGCCTGAATAGATCGCGGCAAGTAAAGCATCGAGGCGCCACCGCCGATGGAGCCTCGAACCAGCAGGGGGGGTCGAGCAGCGCGGCCCACCAAGCAGTTCCGAGACCAATGCTTTGACCTACCTTCCAATGAACCAGCCCCCCTCTCTAGCCGCCACCCGCTTTGGCCGCCACCCGAACGGAGGTGCCGAGCGATGAAGCTCGAGCTCGGCATCCTGCTGGCGCTTGCCTGCGCGTTCGTGGCCAACCTCGGCTTCTTCTACAAGTACCGAGGCGCGAACGCGGTGGCGAAGGTCGATGTTCGCCACCCGCTGCGCAGCGTCAGGGCGCTGTTCTCCTCGGGCTGGTTTGCGCTGGGCATGATCGTCGCGACGGCGAGCTGGGGCCTGCACGTGGTCGCGCTGGCGCTGGCGCCGATGTCGGTGATCCAGGTCGCGCTGGCGGGCGGAATGGTTTTCATCGCGGTGATGGCCGACCGGCTGTTCGGCTTCGATGTCGGCCCCCGTCAGTGGATCGGCCTGTCGCTGACCGCGGTCGGGCTGGTGCTGCTGGGGGTGACGCTGCCAGCGATGCACGGCGCGCACTCGCAGTTCTCCCAGGCGGCGATGATCTCCTTCGAGGCCGGCCTGTTCGGGCTCGGCGCGCTTTTGATCATGGGTCCGCGGATGGGCGGCCGGGTCGAGCACCACGGCGTGATGCTGGGCGCCGCGGCGGGAATTCTGTTCGGCGTCTCGGATACCGCGATCAAGGCGCTCACGGGCATCACCCATGCGCACGGCGTGAGCGGACTGCTGCTGAGCCCGTGGCTGCTGGTGGCGGTGCTCGCGTCGATCGTCGCGTTCTATGCGTCTGCGCGCGGACTGCAGGACGGCGAGGCCGTCCCGGTGATCGCCGTGACGGGGACCGCCGCGAACATCGCCGGGATCGCCGGCGGGATCCTCGTGTTCGGAGATCCGATGGCAGCCAGCCCGCTGGGTGTGGTGCTGCAGGCCACCGCGTTCGTGCTGGTCGTGGTCGCCGCCGCGCTGATGCCGGCACCTGTACGCTCCGCTGGCGTGTCCGCGCAAGCCGCGCAGGCCTAGAGCGCCTGGCGCTGCTACCATCCGCGCCGAATGCCAACCACCTCACAGCTCGTGCGCAAGGGCCGCGTCACTCCCAAGAAGAAGCTGGCCACCCCGGGCTTGAAGTCCGGGAAAGGACGCAAGAAGAAGACCGCCGCCCCGCAGCGCCGCGGCGTGTGCACCCGCGTGTACACGACGACACCGAAGAAGCCTAACTCCGCGTTGCGCAAGGTCGCGCGTGTGCGGATCTCGGGCTCGATCGAGGTGACCGCGTACATCCCCGGCGAGGGCCACAACCTCCAGGAGCACTCGGTCGTGCTGGTGCGCGGTGGCCGCGTCAAGGATCTGCCGGGCGTTCGCTACAAGGTCGTGCGCGGGACGCTGGACGCGGCCGGTGTGAGCGATCGCAAGAAGGCGCGCTCGCAGTACGGCGTGAAGAAAAAATAGCCGATGCCCCGCCGCGCAGCCGCCCAGATCCGCCCCGTCGAGGCGGACGCAATCCACCGCTCGAAACTCGTGCAGCAGGTCATCAACAAGGTGATGCTCGACGGCAAGAAGTCGACGGCCGAGCGGATCGTCTACGACGCGCTCGCCCTGGTCGCTGAGCGCTCAGACAAAGACCCGGTGGAGACGCTCGAGGCGTCGATCAAGGCATTGACGCCGACGCTCGAGGTCAAATCGAGACGCGTCGGCGGCGCCACCTACCAGGTGCCGGTCGAGGTCGCCCCGCGCCGGGCGCGCACGCTGGCGGTCCGCTGGCTGGTCGAGTTCGCCCGCAACCGCCGCGAGAAGACGATGGCCCAGCGCCTGGCGAACGAGCTCTCAGATGCGCTTTCCCAGCAGGGCGGGGCGTATAAGCGCAAGGACGACATTTACCGCATGGCGCAGGCCAACAAGGCCTTCGCGCATTATCGTTGGTAGACCGCCGCGTCCTTGCGGCGCTTGTGTGACGGATCGCACACTCGCAGGGCTTGAAGAAAGAAGCTTCGGTACCTAACCTTTTGGTACCAAATGTCTTCTCAGGCCCCAGACACCGACTTCAACCCCGCCGCAACCGACCACATCGAGCGCCACGTGTGGGTCGTCTGCTGCGTGGTGATCCTCGGGATGATCATGTCGATCCTCGACACGACGATCGTCAACGTCGCGCTGAACACGCTTTCGAAGGACCTGCACAGCCCGCTCTCGCAGGTCCAGTGGGTGATCACCGGCTACCTGCTGTCGCTGGCCGCCGTGATTCCCGTGACGGGCTGGGCCGCGCGGCGCTTCGGCGCCAAGCAGGTCTACATGACCTCGCTGGTGCTGTTCACAGCCGGGTCGGCACTGTGCGGCCTGGCCAACTCGGTCACCTCATTGGTGATCTTCCGTATCCTGCAGGGCGCCGGCGGCGGAATGATCATGCCGGTCGCGATGATGATCATGGCCCAGGTCGCCGGTCCCAAGCGGATGGGCAGGGTGATGGGGTTCGTTTCGATGCCGGCGATGATCGCCCCGATCCTCGGACCCGTCGTCGGCGGCGTGATCCTCGAGAACCTGCACTGGTCCTGGATCTTCTTCGTCAACGTCCCGATCGGCCTGATCGCGTTCGTGCTGGGTTGGCGGATGCTGCCCCGCACCGACTCCGGCGTCGCCGGGCGCTTGGACGTGCTCGGCCTGGCGCTGCTTCCCACTGGCTGCGCGGCGGTCATCTATGGCATCAGCAAGCTCGGCTCCGGCGCGGCGCTGGGCTCGGCCGAAGTGATCGCGCCGACGCTCGCGGGCGTCGTGCTGATCGTGCTCTTCTGCTTTCACGCCCTGCGCATCGAGCGCCCGCTGCTCGACATCCGCCTGTATGTCAACCGCGTGTTCGCCGGCGCCGCGTTCGTCAACTTCGGCCTCGGCGCCGCGCTGTTCGGGGCGATGATCCTCGTGCCGCTGTACTACCAGGAGGTGCGCGGAGAGAGCGTGATCAACACCGGCCTGCTCACCGGGCCGCAGGGGATCGGCGCGCTGATCGCGATGCCGCTCGCCAGCCGCCTCACCCAGCGCTTCAGCGGCGGCCGCGTCGCGCTCGGCGGGATCTTGCTCCTCTGTGTCAGCACGATCCCGTTCACGTTCATCGGCGCGGACACCTCGATCGTGGCGATCTCGCTCGTGCTCGTCGTGCGCGGCCTGTCCATCGGGATGTGCTTCATGCCCGCGATGAGCGCCGCCTTCTCGGCGATGCGCCCAGAGCAGGTCTCCGACGCCACCCCGCAGATCACCGTGCTGCAGCGGACCGGTGGCGCGATCGGCACCGCGGTGCTCGCCGTCGTGTTGCAGCGCGCGGGTGCCGGCGCGCACTCCCCGGCGGAGCTCGCGAGCGCGTTCGACACCGCCTACTGGTGGGCGCTCGGGATCGCCGCGCTGTCGCTGATTCCCTGCGTGGTGCTGTTGCGGGCCGAGAAGCCACAGCAGGCAAAGCTCGCTCGTGAGGCGTCGAGCGCCGACGCCGCGCTCGAGCCGGCGGGTGCGTGAGGAGTGCGATGAGCTCCGCCCCGGACCTCACAACACGCCCGGCCAAGGTGGCCACCGAGGACGAGCCGCAGTGGACCGACGAGCTGACCGCGCTTGGCATGGCCTTCCGCCGCGTGTTCCGCACCCTCAGCCGCCTGCGCGGGCGCGACACGCATCTCGGCGGATCTGAGCTGAGCCACGCGCAGTTCGAGCTCTTGATCGAGCTCGACGAGCGTGGCGAGCTGCAGGCCGGGGAGTTGGCGCTCGCCGCCCGCCTGGCACCGGGAACGGTCACGCAGATGCTCGACCATTTGGCTGAGGCCGGCCATGTCGAACGGGTTCGCTCGGAGACCGACCGGCGGGTTGTGGTTTCGCGACTGACGGCTCAGGGACGGCGCAAGATCGAGGCCAAGCGCAAGGCCTGGCAGATCCGCTGGGAACAGGCGCTCCAGGACGTCGATACAGACGATCTGCGCGCCGCCACGCGTGTGCTCGAGCGTCTCGGCACGATCTTCGAGGACGCCCCTGCGGTGGAGGATCGCGGTGCGTCCCGGTAGGGCGATCGTCAAGGTCCGAGGGGCGGGCGGGAGCTCCGCGAAACGCCCCGATTCCTCTGCTATAGTCGTGCCTCGCTTCGCGGGCGGAGCAGTCGTGCGAGCATGCCCACGGAGCGAACCGACCAAGATGGAGACCTCGAGCAGATAACGACGCGAACCGGTCCAGATCAGACCAGCAGCGCGCGCGTGGGCCCGAGGGGCCCATTTTTTTGCTTGAAAACAGCCAGTCGCAGTTCCAGCCGGCGCTCAAAGCCGGCCCGAGACACCACACGACGCTCTAGACCCACACGACCACTCCCACCTGAGCCATGCCACGTAAGTTCACACTAGAAAAGACCCGAAACATCGGGATCATGGCGCACATCGACGCCGGTAAGACGACGACGACCGAGCGCATCCTCTACTACACCGGGCGCACCTACAAGATCGGCGAGGTCCACGAGGGCGCGGCGGTGATGGACTGGATGGAGCAGGAGCAGGAGCGCGGCATCACGATCACCTCCGCCGCGACGACCGCACAGTGGAAGGACCACCGCATCAACATCATCGACACGCCCGGCCACGTCGACTTCACCGTCGAGGTCGAGCGCTCTCTTCGAGTCCTCGACGGCGCGATCGCGCTGTTTGACTCCGTCGCCGGCGTCGAGCCGCAGTCGGAGACCGTGTGGCGCCAGGCCGACAAGTACCACGTCCCGCGGATCGCCTACATCAACAAGATGGACCGCATCGGCGCCGACTTCGAGAAGGGCGTGCAGACGATGATCGACCGCCTCGGCGCGCATCCGGTGCCGATCCAGCTGCCGATCGGCGCCGAGGGCGACTTCCTCGGCGTCGTCGACCTCGTTGCGATGAAGGCGATCGTCTACAAGGACGAGATGGGCAAGGAAGTCGACGAAGTCGAGATCCCCGAGAACCTCGCCGAAGCCGCGCAGGCAGCCCGCGAGCACCTGCTTGAGGAGGTCTCCCACTACGACGACGCGCTGCTCGAGCTGCTGCTCGAGGAGGCCGAGGTGCCCGAGGAGACGCTCAAGAACGCGATCCGCAAGGCGACGCTCACGACCAAGCTGACGCCGGTGCTGTGCGGCTCCTCGTTCAAGAACAAGGGCGTGCAGCCGCTGCTCGACGCGGTCATCGACTATCTCCCGTCACCACTCGACGTGCCGGCGGTGCTTGGCACCGAACTGATCAGGGGCGAGGAGGAGGAGCGTCAGGTGGAGCGCCACGCCGATGACTCCGAGCCGTTCGCCGCGCTCGCCTTCAAGATCGCGGCCGACCCCTATGTCGGCAAGCTCACCTACTTCCGCGTCTACTCCGGCCGCCTCGAGGCCGGCGCCAAGGTTCTGAACGTCGGCTCAGGGCGCACCGAGCGGATCGGGCGGATCCTGATGATGCACGCCAACGAGCGTGAGGAGGTCGAGGAGGTCTACGCCGGCGACATCGCCGCTGCGGTTGGCATCAAGCAGGTCGTCACGGGCGACACGCTCGCCGATCCCGCTCACCCGATTCACCTCGAGAACATCGTCTTCCCCGAGCCCGTGATCAAGGTCGCGGTCGAGCCGAAGACGAAGGTCGACCAGGAGAAGATGTCGGTCGCGCTCGGCCGCCTGGCCGAGGAGGACCCCACCTTTCAGGTGCGCACGAACGAGGAGACCGGCCAGACCGAGATCTCGGGCATGGGCGAGCTGCACCTCGAGGTGCTGGTCGACCGCATGAAGCGCGAGTTCGGCGTCGAAGCGAACGTCGGGCGCCCGCAGGTCTCCTACCGCGAGACCGTGCGCGGGACGGTCGAGAAGATCGAAGGCAAGTTCGTGCGCCAGACCGGCGGCTCAGGGCAGTTCGGGGTCGTCTTCATCAACCTCGAGCCGGCGCCGGGCGAGGGCTTTGAGTTCATCAACAAGATCAAGGGCGGGAACATCCCCTCCGAGTACATCCCGGCGGTGAAGAAGGGGATCGAAGAGGCGACCGAGAACGGCGTGAAGGCCGGCTATCCGATGGTGGACATGAAGGTGACGCTCGTCGACGGCAAGTATCACGACGTCGATTCCTCGGAGATCGCGTTCAAAGTCGCGGGCTCGATCGCCTTCAAGGAGGCCGCCCGCCGCGCCAAGCCGGTGCTGCTGGAGCCGATCTTCGCCGTCGAGGTCGTCACGCCCGAGGATTTCCTGGGCGAGGTGATCGGCGATTTGAGCCGGCGCCGCGGGCGCGTTGAAGGACAGGAGCGCCAGGGCAACGCGCTGGCGGTCACCGCACGGGTGCCGCTGTCAGAGATGTTCGGCTATGCCACCGACCTGCGGTCGAATACGCAGGGGCGCGCGAACTACACGATGCAGTTCGAGAGCTACGAAGAGGTGCCTCCGAACATCGCCGAGAAGGTCGTCGAACAGCGCACGGGTGAACCGGTCCCGGCTTAGGTGGCGGTGGCCGGGTCGGGATAAACCAGCACCCTCACCGCGAAGCACTACAGCACCAGGAAACACGAAGCACCGCATTTAGATAGATTTCCCCGGTTCGCCCTCAGAGGCGAGCCTAAACAAGCTGATTGAGGAGCGAAAAAAAGTGGCGAAGGAGAAGTTCGAGCGCGACAAGCCGCACGTCAACGTCGGGACCATCGGTCACATCGATCATGGAAAGACGACGCTGACCGCTGCCATCACGACGGTGCTGGCGGAGAAGATGGGCGGCGAAGCCCGCAGCTTCGAGGAGATCGACAACGCTCCGGAGGAGAAGGAGCGCGGGATCACGATCGCCACTTCGCACGTCGAGTACCAGACGGAGAACCGCCACTACGCGCACGTCGACTGCCCGGGGCACGCCGACTACGTGAAGAACATGATCACTGGCGCGGCACAGATGGACGGGGCGATCCTGGTCGTCTCCGCCGCCGACGGCCCGATGCCACAGACGCGCGAGCACATCCTGCTCGCCCGCCAGGTTGGCGTCCCCTACATCGTCGTGTTCCTCAACAAGGCCGACATGGTCGACGATGAGGAGCTGATGGAGCTGGTCGAGGTCGAGGTGCGCGAGCTGCTGAGCGAGTACGACTTCCCGGGCGATGACATCCCCTTCATCACCGGCTCGGCGCTGAAGGCGCTGGAAGGCGACGAGGCCTACAAGGAGAAGATCGTCGAGCTGGCAGCTGCACTCGACAGCTACATCCCGGAGCCCGTGCGTGAGCTCGACAAGCCGTTCTTGATGCCGGTCGAGGACGTCTTCTCGATCACCGGTCGCGGCACCGTGGCGACTGGTCGTGTGGAGCAGGGCATCGTCAACACCGGAGACACCGTGGAGATCGTCGGTGTCCACGACACCAGCAATACGGTTGTCACGGGTGTTGAGATGTTCCGCAAGATCCTCGACCAGGGCCAGGCGGGCGACAACGTCGGCTGTCTCTTGCGCGGGACCAAGCGCGAGGAGATCGAGCGCGGCCAGGTGCTGTGCAAGCCCGGCTCGATCACGCCGCACACGAAGTTCAAGTCCGAGGTCTACGTCCTGAAGAAGGAGGAGGGTGGACGTCACACCCCGTTCTTCACCGGGTACAGGCCACAGTTCTATTTCCGCACGACCGACGTGACCGGTCAGGCGAAGCTGCCCGATGGCGTCGAGATGGTCATGCCCGGCGACAACGTCCAGATGGAGATCGAGCTGATCCAGCCGATCGCGATGGATCAGGGTCTGCGCTTCGCCATCCGCGAGGGTGGGCGCACGGTCGGCTCGGGCGTGGTCAGCGAGATCATCGAGTAGTACACGTGCGCCCTTAGGAGATCGCCTGGGCGCGCGCCCATTGGTAGTCCGATACGACGAAGTGAGCCCCGCCTGAAAGGCGAGGGGACGGAACGCCCGCACGGACCCGCCCTTTCTGCGCCATCGGGGGTGGGCCCGGCGGGGAGTCCCCGCCGTCTGAAAGTGCATCGACCCAAACAAACCAAGACGCAGACAGAGATCCGAGAGAACGAAAATGGCAGCCACCACCCAGAACAAGATCCGCATCCGACTGAAGGCGTATGACACGTCCGCGATTGAGTCGGCGGCGAAGGAGATCGTGGAGACAGCGACGCGCACCGGCGCGAGCGTGTCCGGGCCGGTGCCGTTGCCGACCGAGAAGAACGTTTATTGCGTGATCAGATCGCCGTTCAAGGACAAGGACTCGCGCGAGCACTTCGAGATTCGCACGCACAAGCGGCTGATCGACATTCACCAGCCGACGCCAAAGACGGTCGACTCGCTGCAGCGGTTGGATCACCTGCCGGCGGGTGTTGACATCGAGATCCGTCTCGCTAACTGAGCTGAACCGAATGGCCGCGATACTCGCAAAGAAGCTCGGCATGACCCAGGTCTTCCAGGAGGATGGCCGCGTCGCGCGCGTGACCGTGCTGGAGGCAGGCCCGTGTCCGGTGACCGCGATCCGCACGGTCGAGCGCGACGGGTATGAGGCGGTTCAACTGGCGTTTGGTCAGACTAAGGAGAAGCACCTGACGAAAGCCGAGCTCGGCCATTTGAAGAAGGCCGATGCGCCACCGATGCGCCATCTGGTCGAGTTCCGCGACGAGGCCGCTGAGCTTCAGCTCGGCGAGACGGTCACCGTCGAGGCCTTCGCGGTGGGCGCGCGCGTGAAGGTCGCGGGGACCTCGAAGGGGAAGGGCTTTCAGGGAACGATCAAGCGTCACAACTTCGCGAGCGGCCCGAAGTCACATGGTTCGCACAACGTCCGCGCGCCGGGCTCGATCGGCGCTTCGGCGACGCCCTCGCGCGTGTTCAAGGGTATCCGCGGCCCGGGGCAGATGGGCAACAAGCGGACCTCGCAGAAGGGCCTGGAGGTCGTCGCGGTGGATGCGAAGGAGAACCTGCTGATGGTCCGCGGCTCGGTGCCAGGGGCAACCGGCGCGCTGGTGGAGGTGCGGAGCGATGCCTGACGCACCGATCCTCGGAGCCGCCGCGGCCAAGAAGGTCAAGCTCGACGAGGCGATCTTCACGACCCGCTTCAACGAAGCGCTGGTGCACCAGAGCGTGCGCGCCGAGCAGGCGGCGCGCAGGCGCGGAACCGCGGCGACGAAGACACGCGGAATGGTCTCCGGCGGCGGCGCCAAGCCGTGGCGGCAGAAGGGGACCGGACGCGCCCGTGCCGGCTCGAACCGCTCGCCGATCTGGACGGGCGGCGGCACCGTGTTCGGGCCCCAGCCACGTTCATACACGTTCAAGGTCAACCGCAAGGAGCAGCGTGCGGCACTGCGCAGCGCGCTGTCGCTGCACGCCGAGCGCGGCTCGCTGGCGGTGCTCGACTCCTCCGCGTTCAGCGCCCCGAAGACCAAGCAGGCCTTTGACCTGCTCGATGGTTGGAACCCACCCACTTCTCAGAGCGGCTCGACGCTCGTGGTGCTCGCCGCGGAGGAGTCAAACGCGGCGCTGTCGTTTCGCAATCTCGCGGGCGTGGCGGTGCTCACGCACGAGAACGTCGGTGTCGCCGATCTGCTCGGGGCCGCCTCGCTCCTGATCTCCCAGCCGGCGCTCGACGCGCTCACCGCGCGCGCCGCCGGATCGGCCAGGATCGCCGAGGAGGCGAAGGCCTGATGGAGCATTCACAGGTGATCCTGAGGCCGGTGGTGTCCGAGAAGAGCTATGTGCTCTCGGCGGCAAACAGGTACACCTTCAGGGTTCATCCCGACGCTCACAAGACGCAGATCCGCCAGGCGGTGGAGGCTCTGTTCGAAGTGCATGTCGTCGAGGTGCGGACGCTGAGCGTCAAGTCCAAGCCCAAGCGCCGCGGCGGGATCGCCGGTCGTACGCGCGTGTGGAAGAAGGCGATCGTGCAGATCGGCGCCGGCGAGAGCATTCCGATTTTCCAGGGCCTGCAGGCCCTGGACTAGTAGAGGCAGAGAGAGAGTTAGATAGACAACCATGCCCATCCGTAAGCCAAAGCCCACGAGCCCGGGTATGCGTTTCGTGTCCTATCCGGACTTCGCCGAGATCACCAAGGCAGAGCCCGAGAAGAGCCTGATCGAAGGTCTGAAGAAGAGCGGTGGGCGCAACGCCCACGGGCGCAAGACCTCACGCCATCGCGGCGGCGGCGCCAAACGCGCCTACCGGCGCGTGGACTTCAAGCGCCGTAAGGACGGCGTTCCCGCAAAGGTCGCGGCGATCGAGTACGACCCGAACCGCTCCGCGTATATTGCGCTGCTGCACTACGCCGACGGCGAGAAGCGCTACATCCTCGCGCCGCAGCGTCTGGCCGTGGGGGCGACTGTGGCCTCCGGCGACGGCGCCGACATCGCCACCGGCAACTGTATGGAGCTGGCGCGGATGCCGGTCGGCACGGTCGTGCACAACGTCGAGTTGCAGCCCGGCCGCGGAGGCCAGCTGGCGCGCTCGGCGGGGGCGTCGGTGCAGCTGATGGCAAAGGACGGCGAGATGGCGACGCTCAGGCTGCCCTCCGGGGAGATGCGTCTCGTGCGCGCCGAGTGCAGGGCGACGGTGGGCACGATCGGCAACGCCGAGCATCAGAACGTGAAGGTCGGCAAGGCTGGGCGCAAGCGCCACATGGGCGTGCGGCCGCAGACGCGCGGCGTGGCGATGAACCCGGTCGATCACCCGCACGGCGGCGGGGAGGGCTCGACCACAGCGGGTCGTCACCCCGTGACGCCCTGGGGTGTGCCGACGCTCGGTTATCGCACGCGCAAGAAAAACAAGACCTCCAACCGGTACATCGTGCGCGGCCGCAGGCGCGGGAAGGGCAGGAGCAGATGAGCCGCTCGAGCAAGAAGGGCCCGTGGGTCGAAGAGCGTTTGATGAAGCGGATCGAGGCGCTGAACGCCGAGAACAACAAAAAAATGCTCAGGACCTGGTCACGGGCCTCGACGATCTTCCCGGAGATGGTTGGACACACGATCGCGGTGCACGACGGCAAAAAGCATGTGCCGGTGTTCGTGAGCGAGTCGATGGTCGGGCACAAGCTCGGCGAGTTTGCGCCGACGCGGACCTATAGAGGACATGTCGGTTCCGGGAGAGTCCGATGAGCCCCGCCGACGAGGGGAAGGACCCGAAGGAGGACGTCAAAGACGAGGCGCCCGCGAAAGCCGCGGCGAAAAAACCGGCTGTGAAAAAAGCCGCCGCGGAGAAGCCGGCTGCCAAAGAGCCGACGGCTGAGAAAGAGACCGGCGGCGAGGCGAAGAAGCCGGCTGCAAAAAAAACTGCGGCGAAAGAGCCTGCTGCTAAAGAGGCAGCCAAAAAAGCGCCGGCCGCAAAAGAGCCTGTCGCCGCCAAGGAGTCCGCGCAGCACGAGCCCGCGAAAAAGCCGGCTCGTCGCGCCGGCAAAGGCGCCGAGCCGAAACAGCGACGGCGCGTCGTGCGCGCCCAGGCGCGCTACGTGCGAACATCAGCACGCAAGGCTCGGATGGTGTGCGGGCACCTGCGGGGCAAGTCGATTCCGGAGGCACGCGCTATTCTCGAGTTCACCCCTCGTGAGGTGGCGCGCGACTGGAGCAAGCTGCTCGAGTCTGCGGTGGCGAACGCCGAGTCAAACCACGAACTGCTCGAGGACGATCTGATCGTCCGCGAGGCATACGCCGACGAAGGACCGACGATCAAGCGCTTCCGCCCGCGCGCGATGGGACGGGCAACGCCGATCCGCAAGCGCACCAGCCACCTGACGATCACGCTGACACCGGACGCCTGAGTGCGAGCCCGGACAAACAAAAAAGACTGAGATAGAGAGAAGAGCGAAGAGCGAGAATGGGACAGAAGGTTCATCCAGAGGCCATGCGCGTGGGTTACATCCACGACTGGAGGTCGAACTGGTTCAGCGAGAAAAACTTCTCTGAGTACCTCGATGAGGACATCAAGGTTCGCGAGCACATCGTGCGCAAGCTCGCCCATGCCGGTTTGGCGGACATCACGATCCGTAAGGATGCGCAGGAGCTCGAGGTCAACATCCACACGGCACGGCCAGGCATCGTGATCGGGAAGTCAGGCTCGGAAGTCGATGCGCTGCGCCGCGATCTGCACAAGATGACGGGCAAGCAGATCAAGGTCAACATCCTCGAGATCAAGCGTCCCGAGCTCGACGCGAAGCTCGTGGCGCAATCGATCGCCGAGCAGTTGCAGAACCGTGTCGCCTTCCGCCGCGCGATGAAGCGCGCGCTCACGAGCGCGATGCGCTCGGGCGCGAAGGGCGTGAAGGTGCAGGTCTCAGGCCGGTTGGGCGGCGCGGAGATGGCCCGCACCGAAAGCTACTCCGACGGTCGCGTGCCGCTGCACACGATGCGCGCCGACATCGACTACGGCTTCTACGAGGCGCGCACGACGTTCGGGCGGATCGGCGTGAAGTGTTGGGTGAACAAGGGCGAAATCATGCCCGAGGGCTACACCGGCGCCGACCTGACCGACATGACCGCACCGGCGCCTCCCGGTAACGATCGTGACGGTCGCGGTGGGCGTGACGGCCGCGACGGACGCGGGCGTGGACGCGGCGGTTCCGGTGGTGGTCCTGGCGGCGGTCGCGGACCGGGCGGTGGACGTGGAGGCCCAGGTGGCGGTCGTGGGTCGGGCGGGTCCGGATCCGGCGGCGGTGGACGCGGACCGGGTGGGGCGGGCGGGTTTGGATCCGGTCGTGGTCCGGGCGGACCGGGCGGTGGACGCGGAGGCCCAGGTGGCGGCCGTGGCTCGGGCGGGTCCGGATCCGGCGGCAGTCGCAGCCCCGAGGTGACCCGCTGATGCTCTCCCCCAAGCGTGTCAAGCACCGCAAGCAGCATCGCGGCCGCCGTCGTGGAATGTCTCGCGGCCAGGTGAAGGTCCAGTTTGGCGAGTACGGGCTGAAGTCGCTCGAGCAGGGCTGGCTCACGAACCGCCAGATCGAGGCGGCCAGGATCGCGATGACGCGCAAGATCAAGCGTGGCGGGAAGGTGTGGATCAACGTGTTCCCGGATAAGCCAGTCACGAAGAAGCCGGCAGAGACGCGGATGGGCTCCGGCAAGGGCAACCCCGAAGGGTGGGTGGCGGTCGTCAAGCCCGGGCGCGTGATGTTCGAGCTGGCCGGAGTGCCCGAGCCGCTCGCCCGCGACGCGATCCGTCTCGCCGCGCACAAGCTGCCGTTGAAGTCCAAGTTCGTGATGCGTGAGGACTAGAGGACGACGACGATGGACGCGAAGGAGATGAGAGATCTGACCGAGCAGGAACTCGCCGCGCGGGTAGCGACGCTGCGTAAGGACCTGTTCGGCCTGCGTTTCGCAAACGCGACCGGAGAGCTTGAGAACACCGCCGGGATCGGCCGTGCGCGGCGCGATCTGGCGAGGGCGCTGACCGTCGCTCGTGAGCGCGTCACGACAGCTGGGCAAGAGCAGAGCAACTGAGAACTGAGAAACGAAGAGACGAGACATGGCTGACGACACAGACAACGAGACCCCCGAGACCGCTGAGACACCCGAGGCTGAGGTGACGCAGGAGGCCCCTGAGACTCCGGTGGCCGAAGAGGCCACCGAGGCGCCTGAGCCCGGGGCTGCCGCGACCCCTGAGGCTGAGGCGCCCGATGCGGACACCCCCGAGGCTCCCGTGACCCCGGTGGTGGAGTCAGCCCTGGCCGAGCCCGCGGAGCAGCTCTCATCGAAGGAGCGCCGCCGCAAGGCGCGCTCGACCCACTCCGGCGAGGTCCGCCCGGCACGTTCACCGGAGGACCGTCATTCAGAGCGCCAGGCGCAGCGGCGCGCGAAGGCGACGCGCCGCAGCGCGCGACGGCTGCAGGAACGCGCGAAAAGGGCCGCCAAGCGCGAGAGTTCGACGACGGCGCCGGTGCAGGAGCTTGCGCCCGTGCACGCGGCCGTCGAGGGCAAGCGCACCGTGCGGCAGGGAATCGTGGTCTCGGACAAGGCCGACAAGACGATCACCGTCAGGATCGATTTCGCCCGCCGGCATCGGCGCTACGAGAAGATCGTGCGCAGCTCGAGCACCCTGCATGCGCATGACGAGTCCAACGACGCCCACGAGGGCGACACGGTGCGCGTGATCGAGAGCCGGCCGTTGTCGAAGAACAAGCGCTGGAAGCTCGTAGACGTGCTGGAGCGCGCGCGATGATCCAGAACGAGACCAGGCTGCGCGTGGCCGACAACACGGGCGCGCGCGAGATCCTCTGCATTCGCGTGAAGGGCGGCTCAAAGCGCCGGTATGCGTTTGTCGGAGACGTGATCACCGCGACCGTCAAGCAGGCAAACCCGCAGGGCGCCGTCAAGAAGGGCGAGGTCGTGACCGCCGTGGTTGTGCGCACGAAGAAGGCGATCGGCCGCGAGGATGGGACGTACATCGCCTTCGACGAGAACGCAGTGGTGATCATCGACGACAAAAACGAGCCGCGCGGCACGCGCGTGTTCGGTCCGGTCGCGCGTGAGCTGCGCGAGCGCAACTTCATGAAGATCGTCTCGCTGGCGCCCGAGGTGCTGTGATGGCTCCTACCGCCACAGCTCCGAAGCGCCGCTCGCTGAAGATTCGCTCCGGCGACCAGGTGAAGGTGATCGCCGGCAAGGACCGTGGCAAGACCGGCAAGGTGATGCGTGTCGAGCCGACGAAGGAGCGTCTGTACGTCGAGGGCCTGAACATGGTCAAGCGTCACATGAAGCCTCAGCAGGTGCGCGATACCAACCGCGAACAGACGGTCGGCGGCGTGATCAGCCGCGAGGGCCCGATCCATGTATCGAACGTGATGCTGATCGATCCCAAAGGCGGCCAGCCGACGCGCGTGCGGATCGAGCGCGAGAACGGCAAGCCGCTGCGCGTCGCCAAGCGCACGGGACAGAGAATCGACTGAGTGATACGACGATGACCGAGACCGCCACCAAAGCCCGCCTGAAGACCCGTTACCTGGAGGAGATCCGCCCGACGCTGATCGAGCGCTTCGGCTACTCCTCGGTGATGCAGGCGCCGAAGCTCGAGAAGATCACGCTGAACATGGGCGTCGGCCAGGCCAAGCAGGACTCGAAAATGCTGAAGGCCGCCCAGGACCAGCTCGCGACGATCGCCGGACAGGCGCCGAGCGTGCGTCGTGCGCGCAAGTCGATCGCGGCGTTCAAACTGCGCGAGGGCATGCCCGTCGGCCTGTCGGTCACGCTGCGGGCCGAGCGTGGCTACGAGTTCCTCGACCGGCTGGTGTCGATCGCGATCCCCCGGATCAGGGACTTCCGTGGCTTGAACCCGCGCTCGTTCGACGGCCGTGGCAACTACACGCTGGGCGTGAAGGAGCAGATCATCTTCCCGGAGATCGACTACGACTCGATCGATCAGGTGCGGGGCCTGGACATCACGATTACGACGACCGCAAAGACCGACGCCGAGGCGTTCGCGCTGCTGATGGCGTTCGGCATGCCCTTCTCGGCCAAATGGCGTCCTAAGGGCTTTGACGAGGCGATCGGAGTCGAGTCGGAGCCGACCGACGAGGATGGCGCACGCGTGTCCACCCCCGCGGCGGCCGAGCAGCCCGCCGAGGTGCAGGACGCAGTCGATCTGTCCACCGAGCAGGTGAGTGACGATGCCGAGGCGCCGGGTGCAGAGATCGTCGCCGAGCGGGACGTCGCTGACACATCTGGCGAGCAGGCAGTCGAGGCCACCGAGGATGAGCAGGCAGCCGATCTTCCCGCGCGCGCGGGCCGACGCCGACGCGGAGGTCAAAACCGAGACCGATGCAGCATCTGAGCAGACAGACGCTCCCGAGGCAGAGGAGAGCGCAGACACCACCGCCGAGAAAGAGAGCACCGACTGATGGCCAAGACTTCGATGCGCGTCAAGCAGGCCCGCCCGCCAAAGTTCAAAACGCGCGCCTATACTCGTTGCAACCGCTGCGGGCGTCCGCGCGCGGTTTACAAGAAGTTCGGGGTGTGCCGCATCTGTCTGCGCGACCTCGCCCACAATGGCCAGATCCCCGGGATGACGAAGTCCTCCTGGTAGGGCCCAAAACACACGACTGCGAATAGCCACTGAACCATGTCCATGACCGATCCCATAGCCGACTTCCTGACGAGGGTGCGCAACGCGATCCACGCCGCCCACGAGACGGTCGAGATCCCCGATTCGAAGCTGAAGGGGGAGCTGGCACGAATTCTTGCCGAGCAGGGATATATCGATTCATGGTCGGTTGTGCCCACGCCCGGAGGGTGACGCCGGGCAGCTGATCGAGATTCGCTTGAAGTACACCGAGGACCGCCGTTCGGCGATCTCCGGGCTGCGGCGCGTGTCGCGCCCGGGCCGGCGCACGTACGTCGATGCAAAGCACATCCCGAAGGTGCTCGGCGGCATGGGCACGTCGATCGTTTCGACTTCACGTGGCGTGATGACCGGCCACGACGCGCGCGCGGCGGGCGTCGGCGGCGAGGTACTGGCGCAGGTCTGGTAGGCGTGAGATGTCGAGAATCGGAAGACAACCCATCCCCGTGCCTGCCGGCGTGACCGTGGCGATCGAGCCTGAGTCGGTGCGCGTGAACGGCCCGAAAGGCGAGCTGTCGGAGCGCATCTCCCGCGACATTGAGGTCGTCCAGGACGGTGACCGGCTACTGGTTTCGCGACCCACAGACCGCGGCGAGCATCGAGCGCTGCACGGGCTGACCCGCTCGCTGGTGGCGAACATGGTTCAGGGCGTGACCGATGGGTATGAGAAGCGCTTGGAGATCCAGGGGGTCGGCTACAGGGCGCAGCTGAAGGGAAAGAATCTTGAGCTTGCGGTCGGTTATTCGCACCCTGTGCCGATCCCGGCGCCCGCGGGCATCGAGTTCGAAGTGCCCCAGCCGACACGCGTGGTGGTGAAGGGAATCTCCAAGCAACTGGTCGGAGAGACCGCCGCGATCATCCGCAAGCAGCGCCCGCCCGAGCCCTACAAGGGCAAGGGCATCCGCTACGAGGGCGAGTATGTAGCGCGCAAGGTCGGAAAGAGGGCCTAGCAATGGCTGTCATCACCAAGGGCGACCGCCGCCTCAAGCGCCGCCGTCGGGTGCGCGCGAAGATCTCGGGCACTCAGGCGCGTCCGCGGATCTCTGTGTTCCGCTCCAACAAGGGTCTATCAGCCCAGCTGATCGACGATATATCGGGCACGACGCTCGCCGCGGTCAACTGGTTTGAGCCCGAGTTGAGCAAGCTCTCCAAAGATGAGCGCGTCAAGCGCACCGGTGAGGCGCTCGCCGAGCGTGCAAAGGCGGCAGGCGTTACAGAAGCGGTGTTCGACCGCGGCGGCTACCGCTACCACGGCCATGTGCGTGCCTTCGCCGAGGCGATCCGCGAGGCCGGTCTCACCGTCTAACACCCTTCCCACTGGGAGTCCACCTCTCAAACCTGAGCCACCCGAACCAGCCCACTCTCACCCCAAGCCAACCTTCCCCTCAGCCCACTTTCCCCAGTCAATCTTCTCCCTCCCGCTACCCTCTCCCTCCCTATGGCAATAACCAATGATCGCTCAGTAAGTCAGTCCGGCCTCGACCTGCAGGAGCGGGTCGTCGAGATCAACCGCGTCGCCAAGGTGGTCAAGGGCGGCCGGCGGTTCTCGTTCACCGCGCTGGTGGTCGTCGGCGACGAGCGCGAAGTCGTGGGCATCGGCTACGGCAAGGCGAACGAGGTGCCACTGGCGATCCAGAAGGGCGTCGAGCGGGCAAAGAAGGATCTCTTCCGGGTGCCGAAGCACGGCTCGACGATCACCCACCAGACGACCGGCGTGTTCGGTGCTGGACGCGTGTTCCTCAAGCCCGCCTCGCCCGGTACCGGCGTGATCGCCGGCGGCGGCGTTAGGGCGGTGCTCGAGCTCGCGGGGATCCACGACATCCTCTCGAAGAGCCTCGGCACGCAGAACCCGATCAACCTCGTCAAGGCGACGGTCGCGGGGCTGCGCGGGTTGCGGACTCCCGAGGAGGTCGCGAAGCTGCGCGGGTTGACGATCAACCAGGTGCTCGGTCTCGCCGACAAGCAGACTGAGGTTGCGACCGAGACGATCAATGGCGCCGCTTCGACGGAGAGCGCGGAGCCCGAGGCTGCCACAGCGGACGAGTCAGAGGCAGCCACCCCGAACGCGCCCGCCGAGGAGCCGCCTGCTGCCACCGAGGAGGCACCGGTCTCCGCAGCAGAGGCCCCAGCCACCGAGGAGGCCCCCGCCACCGAGGAGACCCCGGCCTGATGTCCCAACTGAGCGTCACCCAGCTGCGTTCGCGCAACGGCGCGAACAAGAAACAGCTCGATACCCTGCGCTCGCTCGGGCTGAGGAGGATTGGCCACAAGGTGGAGGTCAAGGACTGCGAGCAGGCCCGCGGGATGTTGCACGCGGTGCGCCATCTCGTCGAGGTGCAGGAGAGCAAGTGAGCCCCGCGACCGACAAAAAAGAAAAAGACGAGGAGCGCATCGGGCTGCACAACCTGAAGCCCTCCCCGGGCAGCAGGCGTCCGCGCAAGCGCGTCGGTCGCGGCGAAGGCTCCGGCACCGGCAAGACCTCCGGTCGTGGGCAGAAGGGCGCGGGCTCGCGCTCGGGCTCGAAGCGGCGGGCTCGCTTCGAGGGTGGGCAGATGCCGATCCACATGCGGATGCGAAAGCTGCGCGGTCCGCACATGAAGAAGTCGATGCCGTTTGAGATGTTCCGCACGCATACACAGCCGGTGAACATCGGCGATCTGGACGCTCGCTTCGATTCCGGGGCCGAGGTCACGATCGAGGGACTCAAGCAGAAGGGTCTCGGGACACGGAAGGGCATCCCGATCAAGATCCTCGGTGAGGGTGAGCTCACGAAGCCGCTCACAGTCCACGCCCACGCCTTCAGTGCAAGCGCGCGCGAGCAAATAGAGGCTGCTGGCGGCACCTGCACCACCGTCGAGAGCTAGAATCGGGCGCTCCGCGGACGACCTCGTCCAACGGCCGCAAGCTCATGCTCTCGACGATCCTCAACGCCTTCCAGGTAGCGGACATCCGCAAGAAGATCGCCTTCACGGCGGCGATGCTGCTGATCTATCGCATCGGCTCGCACATCCCGGTGCCGGGCATCAACCTGACGGCGGTCAACAACATCCAGAAGTCCTTCGGCGGCTCGAACATCCTCGGCCTGCTGAACCTGTTCTCCGGTGGCGGCCTGGCGCGGCTGGCGCTGTTCGCGCTGGGGATCATGCCCTACATCACCTCCTCGATCATCCTGCAGCTACTGCAGGTGGCGGTGCCGTCGCTCGAGAAGCTGTCAAAGGAAGGCGAGGTGGGGCAGCAGCGAATCACGCAGTACACCCGCTACCTGACCGTCGGCCTGGCCTTCGCCCAGTCGATCGGCTACGTGTTCCTGTTCCACTCGCTGCAGGGGAAAGCCGGGGAATCGGTGGTCACCCACTTCGATGCGCCCCACATCTTCCTGATCGTGATCTGCCTGACGACCGGCTGCGTGATGTTGATGTGGATCGGCGAGCTGATCACCCAGCGCGGGATCGGCAACGGCATCTCGCTTTTGATCTTCGCCTCGATCGTCTCACGCCTGCCGACGGGCATCCAGGCCTGGTGGACTACCAACGATCAGGTCTTCAAGGTGATGATGCCGTTCCTCGTGCTCGCCGTCGTCGCCGGGATCGTGTTCGTACAGGAGGGCCAGCGGCGGATCCCCGTGCAGTACGCCAAGCGCGTGATCGGGCGGCGCATGTCAGAGGGGGGGCAGACCTACCTGCCGCTGCGCGTGAACATGGCCGGCGTGATCCCGGTGATCTTCGCCGCCAGCATCATGGCCTTCCCGCCGACGGTCGGGCAGCTCGTGAAAACCCACTGGGGCCAGTCGATCTCCGACTTCTTCTCGCCCGACGGCTGGCACTACGTGGTCGGCGAGTCGATCTTCATCGTGATCTTCACCTACTTCTACACAGCCGTTACGTTCAACCCTGTCGATCAGGCGGACAACCTGAAGAAGTACGGAGGGTTCATCCCCGGCGTCAGACCGGGGCGTCCGACGGCCGAATTCCTGGATCGGATCCTCGCGCGGCTGACCTTTCCCGGTGCTCTGTTCCTGGCCGCCGTGGCGGCGCTGCCGACGATCCTGATCGCGCGCACCCACCAGAACATCCCACTCGGGGGGACCTCGATCCTGATCGTGATCGGGGTGGCGCTGGAAACGATGAAGCAGCTCGAGGCCCAGCTGATGATGCGAAGTTACGAGGGCTTCCTCAAGTAGCCCTGCTTGCGTCAGGCTTCAGTCTGCCGTGAGCGGGTAGGCTGGAAACGTGTCCGAGTTGAATTTGATCCTGCTCGGCCCGCCGGGCGCGGGCAAGGGGACGCAGGCCGAGCGCCTGCGCGAGGACTTTGGGCTGCCACACATCTCCGCCGGGGACATGCTCCGCGCGCAGGTGACCGACGGCACCGAGCTGGGGCGCAAGGCGAAGGAGTACATGGACGCGGGCGAGCTGGTGCCCGACGAGGTGATCATCGGCATGATCGTCGACCGCGTCGGCGGCGAGGATGCGCGCGACGGGTTCCTGCTCGACGGCTTTCCGCGCAACGAGGATCAGGCCGACGCCCTGAGCGAGGCGCTGAAGGGGCTCGACCGGCGGTTGACCGCCGCGCTTTTGATCGAGGTGCCGGACGACGAGGTTGTACGCCGCCTCGCCGGGCGCAGGGTGTGCGTGAAGAACCCGAGCCACATTTACCACGTGGACTTCGATCCGCCCAAGCACGAGGGCGTGTGCGACCAGGACGGAGCGCGACTGCAGCAGCGTAAGGACGACGCGGAGGAGACGATTCGCCACCGCTTGGCGGTTTACCACGAGCAGACCGAGCCGCTGGTCGGCTACTACGAGCGGGTGGGTTTGCTGCGCCGCTTCGACGGACAGCGGGGCGCCGACGAGGTGCACGCCCACATCCGTGCGGCGCTTGCCACCCTGCGCCTCGAGGAAAACCTCTGACGTTCGCTGAGCGGCGCAATACGGCGTCCTCGGTCGCTCGTGTGCAGAACACACCACGCGGGGTGGGTGGACTTGTTCTTCCTTGTCTTGCTTGCCCAGCGAACGTCATAACGAGCGCCCGAGACTCCGCTTGCGAGCCCCGTCGCAGCTAAGCTCCGCGGGTGATCATCAAGAAGAGTCTCGAGGAGATCGAGAAGATGGCGAAGGCCGGCGCGATCCTCGCCGCCACGCTGGACCTGTTGGAGGGCAAGATCCGCCCGGGCGTGAGCACCGCCGAGCTTGACCGGGTGGCCGAGCGATACATCCGCTCAATGGGTGCAAAGCCGACGTTCAAGGGCTATCGCGGCTTTCCCGGCTCGATCTGTGCCTCACCGAACGAGATGATCGTGCACGGGATTCCCGGGGCCTACAGACTGAAGCGCGGCGACATAATCTCGATCGACGTGGGGGTGACGCTCGACGGGTGGGTGGCGGACGCCGCGCGCACGTTCGCGGTGGAGGAGGTGAGTGCGCAGACACGCAACCTACTGAGCGCGACCGAGGAGTCGCTGCATGTCGGGGTGACCCAATGTCTCGCGGGCAATCGCCTCGGTGATGTGTCGAGCGCGATCCAGCGGGTGGCCGAGGGTGCGGGGCTGTCGGTCGTGCGCTCGCTGGTGGGACACGGCGTCGGGCGCAGTATGCACGAGGATCCGCAGGTGCCCAACTACGGTAAGCCTGGTAAGGGTCCGCTGCTGGAGGAGGGCATGGTGCTCGCGATCGAGCCGATGACGACCGCGGGGCGCCCCGCGGTGCGAGTGGGGGGTGACGGCTGGGCGATCTTCTCCCAGGATGGCTCCCCGGCGGCCCACTTCGAGTTCACGGTCGCGATTACTGGCGACGGGCCGAAGATTCTCACGCCCTGGCATCTCGCGCCCGAGGACCGGACGGCGGAGCCGGTCCTGCCGGCGCAGCGCGCACGAGCTGAGGGTGAGCGGGTCGGGAGGGGCGAACCTTATGATTCTGGAGTTGCTACCATCAGGGGTCCTGCTCGAACGCGAGGCGATTTGCGCGCGTGAGAGCATCTCCACGACCCGGTAGCGGCGGCCACGACGGCAGCCAGAGCCGGGCCGCCGGAACCCAGCCGCCGAAAGGGATCATGAAGGTAAGACCGTCGGTCAAGCCGATGTGCGAGAAGTGCAAGATCATCCGCCGCCACGGAGCGGTTCTGGTCATCTGCCAGAACAAGCGCCACAAGCAGAGGCAGGGCTAGCACACGCATGGCAAGAATCGCCGGAGTCAACCTACCCCTGAACAAGCGCACCGAGATCGGCCTGACCTATATTTTCGGGATCGGCCGAGCGCAGTCGAACAAGCTGTTGGCAGAGACTGGGGTCAGCGCCGACACCTACGTGCGCGACCTGACCGAGGACGAGGTTTCGAAGCTGCGCGACGCGATCGACCAGACGCTCACGGTCGAGGGAGATTTGCGGCGCGAGCAGTCGCAGGACATCAAGAGATTGCAAGAGATCGGCTGCTATCGCGGCTTGCGTCACCGGCGTGGCTTGCCGGTGAGGGGACAGAAGACGAAGACCAACGCACGCACGCGCAAGGGGCCAAAGCGGATGCAGGTGGCTGGGAAGAAGAAAGCGGGTAAGAAGTAATGCCTGCTCCGAAACGACCCGGCCGCGGGCGGCGCAAGCCGAAAAAGAACATCCCGATCGGGCAGGCGCACATCAAGACGTCTTTCAACAACACGATCGTCTCGCTGACTGACACCACTGGCAACGTGATTGCCTGGGAGTCAGCCGGCGGCGCAGGGTTCAAGGGCTCACGCAAGTCAACTCCGTTCGCTGCCCAGGTGACGGCCGACGCGGCGGCGCGGAAGGGACTCGAGCAGGGGCTGCAGAAGGTCGAGGTCTACGTCAAGGGCCCGGGCTCCGGCCGCGAGACGGCGATCCGCTCGCTACAGGCCGCAGGGCTTGAGGTGACCGGCGTGAAGGACGTAACCCCGCAGGCGCACAACGGTTGTCGCCCCCGCAAGCGGAGGCGTGTCTAATGGCAAGAGATACCGGACCTCAGTGCAAGCAGTGCCGTCGCGAGGGACAGAAGCTGTTCCTCAAGGGCGAGCGCTGCCTGACCGACAAGTGCGGTGTCGAGCGCCGCGCCTATCCGCCGGGCGAGCACGGTCGTGGACGGCAGAAACAGAGCGAGTACCGCCTACAGTTGCGCGAGAAGCAGAAGGCACGGCGCTACTACGGCGTGCTGGAGAAGCAGTTCCACGGCTACTACGAAAAGGCCTCGCGCCAGCCCGGTATCACCGGCGAGAACCTGCTCGCGCTGCTGGAGTGCCGACTGGACAATGTGCTGGTACGGCTGGGCTTCGCCGCCTCGCGCCGCCAGGCACGGCAGCTGATCCGCCACGGTCATTGGACGGTCAACGGCCGCCGGGTGAACATCCCCAGCTATCAGGTGCGCTCGGGCGAGGTGATCGCGATCAAGGCCGATACTGCGGCGACGCAGGTGGTGCGCGACGCGACCGAGCTGACCGGACAGATTCCCGCGTGGCTACAGGCCGACCACGAGTCGCTCACGGCCAAGGTGTTGCGCAAGCCGGAGCGACGCGAGGTCGCCGCGCCGGTGCAGGAGCAGCTCATCGTCGAGCTGTACTCGAAGTAGTAGGAAGACTTTTGCCCCACGCCGGCGTCGCCTGAGGGTGGCGTAGGCGCTTCAGAGCCGGCGTCCAGCGACGTCGGTGCGACACCAAAACGACGTTAGGACTCTGATGCTCGATTTCCAAATCCCCCGGATCACAAGCGAGTCCGTGGAGCAGAACCGTGGAACGTTCACGATTGAGCCGCTCGACCGCGGCTTCGGCTACACGTTCGGCAACTCGCTGCGCCGCGTGCTGCTGTCCTCACTGGCCGGCGCGGCCGTCACAAGCGTGCGCATCGAGGGCGTGGCGCACGAGTTCTCGACGATCACGGGCGTCAAGGAGGACGTGACCGACATCGTCCTGAACCTGAAGGGCATCGTCTGCCGGATGCACTCAGACGCGACCGAGGTCGAGGCGCCGCTGGTGGTGACTGGGCCGGGCGAGATCACCGCGAAGGACATCGACCTGCCCGCGGGCGTTGAGATTCTCAACCCCGAGGTGCACATCGCGACGCTCGAGAAGAAAACGAAGCTCGAGCTGTACATGACGATCGGCCGCGGCCGCGGATACCGACCGGCCGAGGAGAACAAGTCCGCGGATCAGCCGATTGGGGTGATCCCGATCGATTCGATCTTCTCGCCGGTCAGGCGCGTGGCCTACGCGGTTGAGGGTGCTCGTGTCGGGCAGAAGACCGACTTCGACAAGCTGACGCTTGACATTGAGACGGACGGTTCGATCGACCCGCAGGCGGCGCTGCGCGAGGCGGCCGAGCTGTTGATCTCACAGCTCGCGATCTTCACCGACGCCGATCGCATCCAGGAGCTGCGAGCGGTGCCGGGCGGCCAGCTCGACGGCCATGGCCTGGCGGTCGGCAGTGGCGGGACTGGTGGGACTCCATCGCTGCAGGGCGAGGAGTGGAGCATCCTGATCGAGGAGCTCGAGCTCGGTGTGCGCTCTTATAACTGCCTGAAGCGGGCCGGTATCCAGACCGTGGGCGACCTGATCTCCAAGTCCGAGGCCGAGCTGAACGCGATCCCGAACTTCGGCAAAAAGTCGATCGACGAGGTCATCGAAACGCTCCATTCGCGCGGTCTGGACCTACGCCAGGACTAAAGGGCGGGTTAGACTCCAAAACCATGCGACACCAGAAGACGAAAAATAAGCTCAGCCGCTCGAGCGCGCACCGCAAGTCGCTGTTGATGAACCTGAGCAAGGAGATCATCGAGCACGAGCGGATCGAAACAACGCAGGCGAAGGCGAAGGCGGTCAAGCCCGAGATCGAGCAGCTGATCACGCTGGCAAAGCGCGGAGGGCTGCACGCGCGCCGCCAGGCGCTGTCGACGCTCGCACAGGACAAGTTCGCCGTGCACAAGCTGTTCGAGGAGGTCGCGCCTCGTTACGCCGACAGGCCCGGGGGCTATACGCGGATCCTGAAGCTCGGCCCGCGGAAAAGCGACTCGACCGAGATGGTCTTCATCGAGCTCGTCTGAGCCGGCGGCGTCGCGGGGACGCGACGCGGGATGATCACCAAGCTCACGATCGAGTACGACGGAACCGACTTCGCCGGCTGGGCGCGCCAGCCCAACGAGCGAAGCGTGCAGGAGGAGTTGGAGCGGGCGCTGCGGACGGTGCTCGGCGAGACGGGCCACGACGGTGCGCCATTGAAGCTGACGGTCGCCGGGCGCACCGATCGTGGCGTGCACGCCTGGGGGCAGGTCGCGAGCTACTCCCACGAGGCGGTCGATCCACTGCGTTTGAACGGCCTACTCGCCGACGATATCGCGATCCTCGCGGCCGAGCCGGCGGCGGAGACGTTCGATGCCCGGCGCGACGCGACCAGCAGGACCTACTGCTACCGCGTGCTCGCGCGGCGCACCCGCGGCGTGTTCGAGCGCAGGCGCGCGTTCTGGTGGCCGGGGGCGATCGATCGCGAGGTGCTCGCCGAGTGCGCCGCGGTGCTGAAGGGCTCCCACGACTTCAGAGCGTTCACGCCGAGCGAGACCGAGCACTCGTGGTTCACCTGCGACGTCCGCCGCGCGGAATGGGTGGTGACGGGAGATCTGCTCGAGCTGTGGATCGAGGCGAACATGTTTCTGAGGCACATGAATCGCGTGCTGGTCGGCACGATGCTCGATGTCGCGAGCGGGCGGCGGACGCTCGCCGAGTTCAAGGGCCTGCTTGAAGGTCGCCCGCGTGCCGAGGCCGGCAGGACCGCGCCGGCGCACGGCCTCGCGCTCGCGAGCGTGTCCTATGAGTAAACACGGGGGACCGAAGCGCACCCTATGCTGGGGAAACAGATGCTGAAAGGTGCAGAGAAATGCTGAATGTGCTGCTGACAAACGACGATGGGATCGAGGCCGAGGGCCTGCAGGCGATGCGCACGGCGCTCGCCGCGGTGCAGGGCGTGCGCCTGGCGGTGATCGCGCCCGACGGCAACCGCTCCGCGATGGCCCGCTCGATCACGACGCGCAGGCCATTGTGGGTCGCCGAGGTCCCGTTCGCCGATGGGATGGTCGGTTACGCGACCGACGGTACGCCGGTGGACTGTGTGCGGCTCGCGAACCTCGGACTGGTCGAGGGGTTCACAACCGACCTGGTCGTGTCCGGGATCAATCACGGCGCGAACCTCGGCGATGACATCACCTACTCGGGCACGGTCGCGGCGGCGCTCGAGGGGGTGGTGCTCGGAATCCCGGCGATCGCGGTGTCCCAGCAGTCGAAGGCACGGGCGCTCGACTTCCGTTACGACGGCGGCTTCGGATTCGAGGTAGCGGCCGGGTTCATCGCGGGCCTGGTGGAGCGGATCGAGGACGTGCCGCTGCCGGCGACGACCCTACTGAACGTGAACGTCCCCGCCGGCATGCCCGAGGGGGTGGAGGTGACCAGCCTCGGCAAGCGGATCTACAGAGACGAGCTGAAACTCGACCACGAGGAGGAGCACCGCCGGCGCTATTGGATCTACGGCTCGGACCCGGGCTTTCACGATGAGCCGGGTACCGACCTGGCAGCGGTGGCGGCCGGACGGATCGCTGTTACGCCGATCCATTTCGATCTGACCGACCATCCGGGCCTGGAGGCTCTGCGAAGCTTCGACCTGGAGGCGCTACTCGCTCCGGTCGCCGGTCCTCTGCAAGCGCCGTGAGCGACGGCCTGCAGTCACCGCCACCAACACCGCCCTCCGGGCCGGCGCCGACGGCAGAGATGCGCGCGCGCGCAGGAGATCTGAAGCGGGCGCTGGAGGAGCACGCGCATCGCTATTACGTGCTCGACGACCCGACGATCGGCGACGCCGAGTACGACGCGCTGCTGGACGAGCTGCGGGGGATCGAGCGGGAGCATCCCGAGCTGCGCAGTGCGGACTCGCCAACCCAGAGGGTCGGCGGCGAGCCGATCGGGCGGCTGGAGAAGGTCGAGCACCTGGAGCCGATGCTCTCATTGGACAACGTGCGCTCCGAGGTGCAGTTGCGAGCGTGGGTCGAGCGCATGCGCAACCACCTGGCACGCGAGGGGATCTCCGAGCCGTCCTTTCAGTACGTGGTCGAGCCGAAGATCGACGGCCTGGCGATGAGCCTGGTCTATCGCGATGGTCTGCTGGAGCGAGGAGCCACGCGCGGGAACGGCGAGGTGGGGGAGGACGTGACACACAACCTGCGCACGATCCACTCGATCCCGCAGAGGCTGTCCGACGCGCCGCCGCTTGTGGAGGTACGCGGCGAGGTCTACATGTCGCTCGCGGACTTCACGGCGCTGAACGAGCGCCGGGCGGAAGCGGGCGAATCGACGTTCATGAACCCGCGCAACTCGGCTGCCGGGACGATCCGTCAGCTCGACCCGGCGGACGCCGCCAAGCGGCCGCTGTCGTTCTGGGCTTATCAGGTGGGCGTCACCGAGGGTCTGTCGTTCACGACGCATTGGCAGGCGCTGGAGTGGCTGCGCGAGCGGAACTTCCCGGTCAACCGCGATATCAAGCTGCTGAGTGGCGAGGACGAGGTGATCGCGCAGTGTCTGGAATGGCAGCAGCGTCGCGGGGAGCTCGATTTCGAGATCGACGGCGTGGTGATCAAGGTCGACGATCTGGCGCTCCAGCACAGGTTGGGATCGGTTGGACGCGACCCACGCTGGGCAGTGGCGTGGAAGTTCCCGCCCACCACCGCCGTGACACGCCTGGAGAAGGTCATGTGGAACGTGGGTAAGTTTGGGGATCTGCGTCCCTATGCGCTGCTGAAGCCGATCGAGGTTGGTGGTGTGAGGATCACCAAAGCGACGTTGCACAACGAGGAGGACATCGTCCGCAAGGACATCCGCGCTGGGGAGGACGTGATCGTGCTGCGCGCCGGTGACGTGATCCCCCAGGTGATCTCACCCGCGCCGCACGTGGTCGAGCACTCCGCTCGCCCCGAGCCCACACACCCGCCGGCTCGCTGCCCGTTCTGCGACACGCCGACGGTCAAGGTGCAGGACGCGGTGTTCACCAAGTGTCCCAACCGCGACTGTCCGGAACGCAGGCGTCATCTGCTGCGGCACTTCGTCTCACGGGGGGCAATGGACATCGATGGCCTGGGTGAGAAGCAGGCGGCGGTCCTGCTTGAGCAGGGGCTGATTGAGAGCGCAGCTGACTTCTACCGGCTGACAGAGGAGCAACTCGTGGCGCTCGAGCGCTTTGGCGAGGTCTCGACCCGCAATCTTCTGGAGTCGATCCAGTCCTCCAAGCGGCGCCCGTTCGCACGAGTGCTGTTCGCGCTGGGTATCGAGGAGGTGGGCGAGGTGACGGGCCGAAACCTGGCGATGAGCTTCCGTGGCATCGACGCGCTGCTGGAGGCGTCCGTGGAGCGGATCGAGGAGGTGCCGGGGATCGGCGAGAAGATGGCCCACTCGATCCATGAGCAGCTCCACGAGCGGCACATGCAGAGCCTGATCGCGGATCTGCGCCAGCTCGGACTGTGCTTCAGCGAGGAGGGGCCGCTGCCGTCGGAGGGGCCCTTGGCGGGCAAGACGCTTGTAATCACGGGGACGCTGCCCAACTGGTCGCGCGAGCAGGCCACCGAGCAGATCCTGGCGGCCGGTGGACGAGTAACTACATCGGTGTCGAAGAAGACCGATTACCTTGTCGCCGGCGAGAGCGCGGGCTCGAAGCTCGAGAAGGCTGAACGCCTGAAGGTGCCGGTGCTCGACGAAGCTGCTCTTCGCGAAGTGCTGGGTCAGTAATCGGCGACGGTGATCGTCATGTGGTCCTGGAAGACGTGCGCGGTCTCGGTCGGGATCCCGTCGGTGAAGATCGCGAACGCGAGCGTGTGCCCGTCGGCCGCGTTGCAGTAGCCGACGAGGTTTGAGACGCCCGTGAGCGTGCCGGTCTTGCCCTGACAGCGGCCGGCGGCGCCGGTGTCGCGCATCCGTTCGGCGAGCGTGCCGGTCTCTCCGGCCACGGCCATGCTGTCGCGCAGCACGGGTCCGATCGTGGTCGAGGCGAGCTCCACGAGCAGGTCGGCGACCTCATACGGCGAGGTTTTGTCCGCTTCGGAGAGGCCCGAGCCGTCCACCACCTGGGGGTGGATGCCCAGCAGCGAGCCGATCGTCTCACGGACGATCGCCGCGCCGGCCGAGGTCGTCCCCGCGCCGCCGTAGAGCGCGCCGAGATCCTTGACGAGCGTCTCGGCGAAGAAATTGTCCGAGGGCGGCAGCATCAGCCCCAGCAGCTGAGTCACCGTGGGCGACTGCACCTGCGCGAGCGCAGTCGCCCCGGCGGGTGTGCTCGCCTCGCCGCTGTGCCCGGCGATGCTCACGCCGTCGCCCTTCAGGGCTCTCCACAGCTCTCGCGCGGCGTAGGCGGCGGGCGCGTGGGGGCCGCAGTTCAGAACCGGCCGCGCCGCGGTTGAACGCGAGCCCCGAGAGCGTCCCTTCGAGGAACGGGTCGGGCGCGTAGTTGCTCGAGGGCTCGCCGCGGAGCGAGTCGAAGTAGGACTCGTCGCCGTAGCACCGAGCCGATGATGCGGTGGATACCGTCGGTGTGCACGAGCTCGGTCACGAGTGAGGAGACGGACGCGCCGATGCCGTCGTAGTGCGAGCGGATGAACGCGCTTGAGCCGAACGTGGGGTCGCCGCCGCCACGCAGGTACAGGTTGCCTTCCCACACGCCTCCGGGCGCGAGCCTGCCGATCGCCATATACGGTAGTGCTCAGCCGGGCGGTCGAGCCCATGCGCTCCAGTGCGGTGGTGGCGGTGTAGAGCTTCTCCACCGACGCCGGCGGGCGCAGCGTGCGAGGCGCGCTCGGAGAACAGCGCCTGTTTGGTGGTGAGGTCGTACACGTAGGCGCCGTCCGCTGGCCCGGCGAGCGCGAGCTGGTGGCTGAGGTCGGACTGCAGCCCGGCCAGATCGCCGGACGCGCTCGCCGTGGCGGGTGCGAGCAGTCGGGCGCCGAGGAGCACGAGCAGACCCGCGAGCAGCGCCAGGCGGGCGATCCGGGGCAGCGACTCCAGTGGCGCCATACGAGGTGCGGGAAGGCAGATGGCGAGTAGGGGAAGGGGTTTCCGGGGCAAGGAACCGTAAAATGAATCGAGCATGGGCAAGGTTGTCAAGCTGGAACCTACGACCAAGGCGCAAGTTGCGGCGCGGCGGGGGGCGGCGACGGAGAAAAAACGCGGGACCGCGGGCGCGCGCCCGACGCGACGCCGCCGGCGCATCAGCAAGACCGCGCTCGTGCTCGGCGGCGGCGGTTTCACCGGCGGGGTCTACGAGATTGGCGCGCTGCGGGCGCTCGATCTGATGGCGACGAACAGCACGGTCAACCAGTTCGACGTCTATGTTGGCACCTCGGCGGGGTCGTTCATCGCCGCGCTGTGCGCCAACGGCGTTACCCCCGAGGAGATGATGCGGGTGGTCACCCACCAGGGCAGAGCGCCGTTCCGCGACGTCGATCTTGGCGATCTGCTGCAGCTGAACCTGCTCGAGTTCGCGCGCACGGGCGCGACGCTGCCGCTGCGGATGGTCTCGCTGGCGCGCCAGGTGGTGGCCCAGAGGGGCCAGGTGTCGGCGATGGACGTGCTGCTGGGGCTCGCGGAGGGGCTGCCCTCAGGCGCGTACACTGGCGCCGGGATCGAGAAATACCTGCACAGCGTGCTGAGTGAGCCTGGGCGCAGCGACGAGTTCACAGAGCTGCGTCGCGAGCTGTATCTGACGGCCACCGATCTGGACACGTGCGAGCGGATCGTGTTCGGCGCGGAGGGCTACGACGACGTGCCGATCTCCACCGCGGTACGTGCCTCGGGAGCGCTGCCGATGGTCTATGCGCCGGTCGAGGTGAAGGGCCGCGAGCTGATCGACGGGGGCGTCGTGTCGACGACGAACCTGGACATCGCCGTCGAGGCGGGCGCGAAGCTGGTTGTGGTGATCAACCCGCTCGTGCCGTTCGTGAACGACTTTGCCGGGCAAAAGCGAACGCTGCATGGGACACGTCCGCGACGGGTCTCAGACATGGGTTTCGCCCAGATCGGCTACCAGACGTTCAAGCTGCTCGCGCATCAGCGCCTGCACGAGATGGCCGAGCGCTGGGAGGAGCGCTATCCGGGCGTTGACATCGTGCTGATCGAGCCCGAGCCGACGGACGAATTGATGTTCCGGACATCGATGATGAACTTCACCTCGCGCGTGGAGATCGCGCGGCACGGCTTCCAGTCGGTGACGAAACATCTCGTGGGCGAATACGAGCATTATCGCGAGATCTGTGAGCGGCACGGGATCGACATCTCGGAGAAACGGGTGAAGAAAGTGGTCGAGCACTTTGAGGTCGAGCAGGAAGAGACGAGCGCTTGGCGGAAGATCCTCGAGGGTACGACCGGCGCGCTCCTCCGCCAGGCTGGCTCGGGCTAGGCCAGACGGCTACAGCAGCGCTTTGTCGAGCGCGCCGAGCAGGCGCTCGGAGGACGCTGCGTCACGCAGGCTGATCCGCACGTGGCGGGGCTCGCCGAGGGCGTCTCCGCCGGCTACGAGTACGCCCGCGCGCGCCAGGCGCGCCACCAGCTCCCCGCCGTCGAGGAATGCATGGGCGACCCACAGGAAGTTGGCCTGGCTGTCGGTCACCTCGAAGTGGCGCTCACGCAGGGCGGTGGTCAACGCGACGCGCTCCTCGGAGATCAGGCGCACGCGCTCGGCCACCAGCTCCGAGCAACTGCGCAGCGCCTCCAGGGCGCCCGCCTGGGAGACCTCGGAAACGCCGAGGTCGGGCGCGAGCTCGGCGAGCAGCTCCTCCGAGCCGGGCGCGCCGAGCGCGTAGCCGATGCGCAGCCCCGCCAGGCCCCAGGCCTTGGAGAAGCTGCGAAAAACGAGCAGCTGGGGATGGTCCTCGAGCAACGCCAGGGAGCTGTCGGTCGGCTGTGCGTCGGCGAACTCTACGAGCGACTCGTCGAGCAGCACGGCAACGCCCTCCGGCAGTCCGTCGAGCAGTCGGGAGAGCTCCGCGGCCGGGAGCAACTCGCCGGTCGGGTCGTTGGGGCTGGCCAGTGCGACCACACGAGTTTCGTCCTCGCCGGCTGCTTCCAGTAGCGCGTCGACGCCGCCGGTCACGGGCACCGCGCGGCCATGAGCGCGGCGGGCCATGATCGGATAGAGAGGATAGGACGGCCAGGAGGTGATCAGCCGCTGACCGGGTTCGATCAGCGCGCGCGTGGCGGAGCTGAGCAGCTCGGCCGAGCCGTTGCCAAGGATCAGGCGCCCGGTGCTGACCCCGTGGCGTGAGGCCAGCTCGTTGTGCAACACAGAGCCGCGCAGGTGCGGGTAGCGCTGCATACCGCGCTGTGCGGTGAACGTGATCGCTGAGACGATGTGCGGGTGGGCGAGCTCGGGCCAGGTCGTCTGTGAGAGATCGAGCGTCTCCACCCGGGTGAGCGCCTTTCGCCGGCGCTCGGCGGCCTGCGCGCGCAGGCCCTGGTTGACCTCCTCCTCGGACATCCCTTCGAACTGGCGGTAGTAGTCGAGCAAGCCCATCTGCTCAACGGGCGCTCATCCGCCGGTGCCTGGTCCGTTGATCATCAGGAACCAGAACGCGAAGACCACGGCGCAGATCGCCGCGGTGGTAGCGAAGATCCGCCCCAATATCCCCGTCCGCTGATCGTGCCCGGCAGCGCGTCGCACGAGGATCCATGCTTGGTCGAGGCGACGCAGGATCGCGAGCGCCCCGAACAGGAGCGCGAACAGGCCGATGAACGAAACGAGGATGCCGAAGGAAACGCTGCCCGAGAGATAGTCGACCTGCGAGCCGATCCACAGGCAGGCGAGCGGGATCGGCCCCCAGCAGAGCAGGCTGAGGAGGATCATCGCGGCGAGCAGGACGCCGGCGATCGAGCCGTCGAAGCGTTGACGCAGACTGCCGCCGCGCTCGGGCAGCGTGCGAAAGCGGGTCGGTGCCGTCCCGGGCCGGCGTCCGACGAACAGCCCGCCGGTATCGGATGGATCGCTGCGCATCTTTCCCTATGTTCGCAGCTTGGGCCTGGAGAACCGGTCAGCCGGTGTAGAGCGCGTCGAACAACTCGGCGTATTGCTCGTTGACGACATTGCGCTTGACCTTCAGAGTCGGCGTCAGCTCGCCCGTGGCCTGAGAGAGGTCGTGGTCGAGGATCGCGAACTTCTTGACCTGCTCGACCTGCGCGTATTTCTCATTGGCGCGGTCGATCTCCCGCTGGATCAGGGCGCGCACCTCCTCAGAGTGCGCGAGCGAGGGGATGTCCTGAGGCAGGTTGTGCTCGTGGGCGTAGGAGGGGATCTCTTCCTCGTCGAGCGTGATCAGCACGACGGGGTAGGGGCGCTGGTCGCCGTGCATCACCGCCTGGGAGATCCAGCGGCACTGCTTGAGGTCGTTCTCGATGTTCGCGGGCGTCAGGTTCTTGCCGCCGGCGGTGATGATGATGTCCTTCTTGCGCCCGGTGATCGAGAGGAAGCCGTCCTCGTCTAGCGACCCGAGATCGCCGGTGTGCATCCAGCCGTCCTCGACCGCGCCGAAGCTCTCTTCCCCACGGTTGTGGTAGCCGGCGAAGATGTTTGGGCCTTTGATCAGGATCTCACCGTCGTTGGCGATCCTCAACTGCACCCCCGGCAAAGCACGGCCTACGGTGCCGAAGCGGTGGTTCTCGACCGTCGAGACGGTCGCCGCGGTGGCCGTCTCGGTCATCCCGTAGCCCTCGAGCACCGGCACCCCACACGCCCAGAAGAATTCGAGGATCTCTTTCGCGATCGGCGCCGCGCCACTGGTCGCGTGGCGCACGTTCCCGCCGAAGATCCCGCGGACGAGCGTGAACAGCTCGGCGTCGGCTTCGTCGAAGGGCTTCTGCAGCTCGGCGGGCACCGGTTCGCCGCGGTTGATCATGTCGCGCACCTTCACACCGAGCTTGATCGCCTCCTGGGCACGCTGGCGCTCCTCGGGCGGCTTGGCCTCGATCGCGCCGTGCGCGAGCGTGTAGATCTTCTCGAACACGCGCGGCACCGACGGCAGGTATGTGGGCTTGACCTCCATCAGCTCGGGTACGATCTGCTTGGTGTCGCCGCCGAAGTAGGCGAGCGTGCCACCGAGGTCGAAGACGGCGAGCTGGACCAGCAGCGCGAACGAGTGAGCGAGCGGTAGGTACAGGTAGACGACCTCGTCGTCGGTGATCTCTCCGGCATCGCCGATCATGTTGACGATCGCCCGGTAGTTGCCGTGGGTGAGCACGCAGCCCTTCGGTGGGCCGGTCGTGCCCGAGGTGTAGATGAACGTGTACGGGTCCTCGGGGCGCACGGCCGCACGGCGCGCGTCGAGCTCCTCCACAGAGCGCGAGCGCCCGCGCTCGCGGACCTGCTCGAGCGTGATCGCCTGCAGCGCCTCCGCGGCGCTGGGGGCGCCGTTGGCGGCGGCCTCCGACGAAGCCTCGTCCACCGTCGGATCGATCACGATCACGGTGCGCAGATGCGGCAGCTGATCGCGAATCGCGGCGATCTTCGCGAGCTGCTCCTCGTCCTCGCAGATGATCGCGCTGGCGCCGGAGTCGGAGATCACCCAGAGGCACTCCTCGGGAGAGTTGGTCTGATAGATCGGCACGACGACCGCGCCCGCGGCGGTTGCGGCGAGGTCGGCGTAGGACCACTCCGGACGCGTGTTGGCGAGGATGCAGACGCGCTCGCCAGGCTCGATCCCGAGGTCGATCAGCCCGAGCCCGATCTCCTGCACGATCGTGGCGAGCTCGGCGTAGCTGACGTCGTGCCAGGCGCCTCCGCGCTTGAAGCGCACGGCCGGGTGCTCCGCATGCTCGGCGGCAGTGCGCTGGATCAGGTCGGCGATCGTGCTCGACCCCGTCGTGCTTGGTCCTGCGCTCGACACCGTGGCGGTGGCCTCCATAACGACTCTCCTCCTCCTTGATCAGGCTGAAGTAACGGATGGATCTTAGTCCTCATCGCGCTCTTTGTGGATAGCGGCGGTAAAAGGATCTGTGCGGGTGCAGAGAAGTCGGCAGGCCGCCGCCGCTGACCCCGGAGCAGGCGAGGCAGACAGGACGGCAAGCGGGCGGTGTGGGATACTGGCGAATGCGTCGGGGCGTGGCGCAGCCTGGTAGCGCGCACCGTTCGGGTCGGTGAGGTCCCGAGTTCGAATCTCGGCGCCCCGATAATAAAAAGCCCCGCACACGCGGGGTTTTTTGTTGATCTGGCAGTGCGAGGCGGCCCGCGCCGCGCCGGTCACAGGGTTGTGATGACCGGGCCCGACTCCTCACCCGCCAGTCCGTTTTGAGCCGATTCGCTGTGCGATCGATACGAACAGGTCCTCCATCATCTGCAGGTTGATGGTCTCGGGCGCGACCTGCTGCTCGAGTGAGATCCCGCAGCCGATCGCCATCATCGCCGTGACGACCTCGTTTGCCTCACGTTCGCTGCACTGCACGCAGTCCTTGGCGCAGATCTCCGCGATCAATCGTGTGCTCGCCTCGCGCATCAATTGATCCTGTTCGCGAAAGCGGCGAGCGACCTCGGGGCTGCGCGCCGCGTGAATCGTGAATTCCGCCATCAACAGGCTCCAGCCGGGGTCGGCGAGATGGCGCTCGTAGAAGGTTCGGGCGGCGGCCAGGGCAGCATCCTCGAGCGTGCCGTCCTCGAGCAGGCGCTCGGCGATCAGCTGCACGCGCCGCTGCGCCTCGCGGTCGTGCAGCGCCAGGAAGAGCTCCTCCTTGTTGGCGAAGCTCGAGTACACCGCGCCACGCGAGAAGCCGGCCTCCTCGGCGATCTCGTCGATTGAGGCCTGATGAAAGCCATCCCGGCGGAAGATCACCGAAGCGGAGTCGAGCACCAGCTCCCGCGTGCGGGCACGGCTCTCCTCACGGGTCAGACGCTTGCGCTGCATGGTGCCAGGTGGCATCTGCCACATTCTAGTACGGCATAAATCCTGGGGTCGTATACCTTGACAAGCTGACTGTAGTTAGATACATATTGTATGTCGATGGAGATTGTACTCAAAATAATGCCTACCCAGGCTATGTGCGCAACCGCACACACGGCTATAGCTCCACCCAAAAGAATGTGCGTATTCCTACAAATGTTTTCCCGGATGTCGGATGTGAGGAGTCGCTCATGAGTGCCATCGCCCGCTTCGTCCTTCGCCACCCACGCAAGATCATCTCCTTCTGGGTGGTGGTGCTGCTGATCAGTCTCGCGGGCGCCTCGCGGTTGAGCGACCGTGTGCAGAACGGGGGGTACGCCGCGTCGGGCTCCGGGGCGGTCCGGGCCGGTGAAATCTCAGAACACAAGTTCGGCCCCGTCTCAGAACCACAGGCGTATTTGTCGGTGCTCGCGGAGCACGGGTCGCACGGCCTGCATGGGCGCGAAGTCGGCCAGGCCGCCAATGCGGTGCGCGGTGTGGAGGGCGTCAAGCTGGTCGGTGCGCCGGTGGTCTCCGCGGACGGCCAGGCGGCGCTGCTGCCGGTGACGTTCGCCGGCAGCTACGGATACGCCCAGACCCGCGTGCCGGATGTCGAAGCGGCGCTCGAACACAGGCCGCTGGCTGGCGCGAGCGCGCGGCTGATCGGTCAGGTGGGCATCTATCAGCGGTACATGGTGAACTCGAAGAAGAGCCTGCAGACCTCATCGCAGGTCTCGTTCCCGGTGACGCTCGTGATCCTGCTCGTCGCGTTTCTGTCGGTGGTCGCGGCGCTGCTGCCGCTGGGACTGGCGGCCGTGTGTGTGGGTGTGACGTTCGGGTTCCTGTATTTACTCACCTACATCGTCCAGCTGAGCGTGTTCGTCGAGGACACCGTGCTCATCCTGGGGCTCGGGCTGAGCATCGACTTCTCGTTGTTCATGGTCACGCGCGTGCGCGAGGGACTCAGGCGCGAGGGAGCCACGATCGAGCAGGCGATCACCGAGGCGCTGCAGACGACGGGTCGCGCGATCACGGTCTCCGGCCTGACGGTCGCCACGGCGCTCGCCGGTCTGTACGTGACGGGGCTCGGCGTGTTCGATTCGCTGGCGACGGGCGCGATCGGGGCGGCGCTGATAGCGGTGGCGGCCGCGCTGACGCTGACACCCGCGGCGCTCGTGCTGCTCGGCGACCGGCTCGATCGGTTCTCGCTTCGCCGGGCCGTGACGGCCGCCGAGAAGGGCATGTTCTGGCGCAGGCTCGCCGACTTCGTCGTGCGCCGACGGGTGGCGGTGATCGCGGTGATCGTGCCGGTGATGCTCGTACTGTCGATCCCGATCGCGGGAATGAGCATCACTTTGAAGTCGATCAGCGTGCTGCCCAGCTCAGACCCGGTCCGCGCGGCCACGGCGCGGGTCTCCGAACACTTTCCGCCGGGCGCAGGAACGCCCGTGGTCGTCGTGGCTCACGCCGCGCCGGCGGGGGTTAGGCGGATCCTCGCCGCCCAGCCGGGTGTCGTGCTCCTCGGCCCGACCGAACGTGGCGCGGACGGATGGGTGCGCATGTCGGGGACGCTCGACTACTACTCCGACAGTGCGCGCGCGAATCAGATCGTCCACGAACTGCGGGCAACGCTCGATCGGGCGTACGGCTCGCAGGCGTACGTAGGCGGCGCGACCGCGGTCGGTGTGGACCTGATCCAGCGAATCGACGAACGCACGCCGTGGGTCGTACTCGTGGTACTGCTCGCCGAGATCCTCGTGCTGACGGTGATATTCGCGGCGCCGCTGATCGCGATCAAGGCCGCGCTGACGACGCTGCTGTCGGTGACGGCGGCGCTCGGCGTGATGACGTTCCTGTTCCGCTCGACTGGCGACATCGGCTACTTCGTGCCGCTGTTCCTGTTCGCGACGATCTTCGGGCTGTCGACCGACTACGAGGTGTTCCTGCTCTCACGCGTGCGCGAGCACCATCGCGAAGGCCACTCGAACACCGACAGCCTCAAGCAAGCGCTGATCGGCAGCTCGCGCTCGATCACGCTTGCTGGGATCACGATGGGCGTCGTGTTCTTCTCGTTCGCGATCTCGCCTTTGGTCCCGTTTCAGGAGCTCGGCGTGGGCATGGGGTTGGCGATCGTGCTCGACGTGACGGTCGTGCGAGGCCTGCTCGTGCCCGCTACGGTGGCGCTGCTTGGCGAGGCGAACTGGTGGCGGCCACGATGGCCCGGGCGGATACCGCAAGAGAGCGTGGCGAGCGTCCATTCTTGACTTGGCGGCGCGCAGGACGGAGTATTGCTCTGCGCCGGAGCTGCGGCGAAGGCGTTTTCGTTGGCGAGCAAGGAGGACGGGCTGATGTATGACTACGTGATCGTGGGGGCCGGCTCCGCCGGCTGTGTGCTGGCGAACCGCCTCAGTGAGGATCCCGATGTCAGCGTGGCGCTGATCGAGGCCGGTCCGCCGGACACGCTCGAGAACATCCACGTGCCGATCGCCTTCGGCCAGCTGTTCCGCACCGAGGTCGACTGGGACTACTCGACCGCCGCGGAGCCGTTCGCCGATCGACGGCGCATCTACCTGCCTCGCGGCAAGACGCTCGGTGGCTCCTCCTCGACCAACGCGATGGTCTACATCCGTGGCAACCGCGCCGACTACGACGGCTGGCGCGACGCGGGCTGCGAGGGTTGGGGCTTCGACGATTTGCTCCCTTACTTCAAGCGCGCTGAGGACAACGAGCGCGGCGCCTCCGAGCTGCATGGCTCGGGCGGCCCACTGACGGTCTCGGAGGACCGTGCGCCCAACCCGATCACCGACGCCTTCTTGGGGGCCTGTGCGCAGGCCGGTTTGCCCGCCAACGAGGACTTCAACGGCTCTGAGCAGGACGGCTTCGGTCGCTACCAGCGCACCCAGCGCGAGGGCCGTCGCTGCAGTGCCGCGGTCGCATATCTGCATCCCGCAATGTCTCGTCCCAACCTCACCGTGGAGACCTACATGCAGGTCCATCGCGTGCTGTTCGAGGGCGAGCGCGCCGTCGGAGTGCAGGGGGCCCGGTTGGGGCAGCGCCACGACTTTCGCGCCGAGCGCGAGGTGATCCTCTGCGGTGGCGCGTACAACTCTCCGCATCTGCTGATGCTTTCCGGAATTGGCTCGGCGGGAATCTTGGGGCTGCTGCAGATCCCCGTCGTCCAAGACCTTCCCAGCGTCGGGCAGAACCTCCAGGATCACGCCGCGACAGGGCTCTCCTGGGCTCACGACGAGCCGGTCTCGCTGTTTGACTCGCTGACCGATGAGAACCTTGCCGCCTTCGCCCAGGAAGGGCGTGGCCCCTTGACCTCAAATATCGCCGAGGCCGGCGGGTTCATCCGCTCGAGCTCGGACCTCGCTGCGCCCGACATCCAGTTCCACGCCGCCCCCGCGCTGTACGTCGATGAGCCCGTCTTCGAGCATGGCTTCGGTGTGGGGCCCTGCGTGCTGACGCCCGACAGTCGTGGGATCGTTGCGCCGCTCTCACCCGACCCCACCGCCAAGCCCTACATCCTCCACAACTATTACGCGCAGGAGAGCGACATGGCGCGGATGGTGCATGGCCTGCGCGTGGCGATCGAGATCACCCGCCAGCCCGCGCTGGCGCCCTACACCACCCGTCCCTACTACACCCCCGCCTCGGATTCCGAGCAGGATCTGCGCGCGCACATCCGTCAGCAGACGTTCACCCTGTATCACCCTGTCGGCACCTGCCGCATGGGCTCGGACGCCGAGGCCGTCGTGGGCGCCGAGCTACGCGTGAACGGCGTCGAGGGATTGCGCGTCGTGGATGCCTCGGTGATGCCGACGGTCCCGCGCGGCAACACGAACGCCCCGACGATCGCAGTCGCCGAGCGCGCGGCCGACTTGATCCGCGAGCGCACGACGATCTCATCCCCCGCCACGGCCGCCGACCCGCAGCCGATCGCAGCCGGCTGAGCGGCCCTCTGACGGTATAGCTCTCATAGTTGCTGTACGAGCGAGGACGCCAGCTGTCGAGCATATGTGTGCAGCTAGGCTGAGCAGCTGATGAGCGACGCGGAGCGTTTGACGTGGTCCCGCATTCATGCCCTGGCGTTGGCGGGCTTGGAGGAGTCGTTGGAGCGCCTGATGCGCGAGGGCAAGGGTGAGTTGTTGGCGCGGGCCCCCGTGTCGTGGCCGCGTGCGAACGAGGATTTGGAGGTATGGGTCGATGCGATCAGACGGTGGACGGATCAGGAGTTCTATGTCGTGGACACGGATCTCGGGGAAGGGGTGCGTGCGGAGGATCGGCATGTTGTGAAGCTCAAGCGCTTTGCGGGTTGACGGGTGTGGTTGCGTGTGCCGCGAGAGACCCGCGGTGCGCTGGGAGATGTAGCGAGCGTCCGTGTGTTCTGTGTCTCGGATATCGAGATCATGTTGGCGCGAGCGCTACTGGCGGCGTTGCGGAGCGCCACGCGGGGGCCATTGGTGGAGCAATTGCTGGACGCCACCGCCAGCGGGATGCCATCGTGGTCTGCTGGAAGCGTACGGGCTGAGGGGCGGTTGAACGGAGGGCAACGGCGTGCGCTGACGGCGATGACGAGTCCTGGGGGATGTTTTGTGTGGGGTCCGCCGGGTACGGGCAAGACGACAGTGATCCTCGAGGCGGTGAGGGATGCACTGACGCACGGCCGTTCGGTGCTGGTCGCGTCGCACACGCATGTGGCGGTTGACAACGTGCTCGAGGGCTTGATCGGTTCTTCTTCGCAAGAGGATGCGGGCTGGTCATGTGGGGATGTGATCCGGATTGCAAGCCCGAGCACGCTGGAGAAGGTCTCTGCGAAGGTGACCGCGCATCCCTGCTTGCTGCTGGACCAGGCGGTGGCGGAGTTGACTGGTAGTGAGGCGCGGCAGGCCGATCTCGACAAGCGCAGGAAGCTGAACCGGGAGGCTGAGTCGAGGACGGCGCTGGCCGTGGCGATCGAGGATCTGGTGGATGTCGACGTAGGTGGCCTCGCTGATGCTCAGCGCGCTCTCGCCGCGCAACAGGAGATCACGCAGCTGCAAGCGGAGATCGATGCGATCGACGAGCGATTGCTGGAGCTGCGGGAGCGTGAGGTAAAGCACAGAGGAGCTGCCGTGGAGAGCTCGATCGATCCTGATGAGTTTGATAGCGCGCGAGCACGCCTGGTGCGTGCTCGCCACGTGCGGGATGACGCCGCGCGTGCGGCGCAAGAGGCGATCGTCACGATGCGCGCACGCGAACGTGATCAGGACGAGCTCCGGGAGCGTTTGGATCGAGCTCACCAGGGCGTGGCGCGGGGCGTGGCGCGCGTATTGGCTTTTGTGCGCGATCGGCGGGAGCGATCGGTCGTGGAGCTCGAAGTCGAGCTTGCAGAGGCGCAGGCCATCGTCCAGGACGCCCAGGCGTTGCACGAGGCGTGTACCGAGAAGCGCCTCACGCGGGGTACCGAAACCGCTGAGCTGGAGGCAGCGCTTCAGCAGCTGACAAAGCGCCGGGAGCGCGCGCTGCGCGAAACCCGCAAGGCGGATGAGCTGGCAGCGGATGCTGAGGTGGAGCGCTTCGAGCGCGAGGAGCTACACGAGAGCTTGGGGGAGCTTCAGGAGATCGCGGCGAGCGTTTCAGACCCGGATGCGCTGCTCGTGACAGCGCGGCGTGAAGGTTGGCTCGAGCAGATCGCCGAGCGGGACCGTCTGAACGGGCAGGTCGTTGTGTTGGAGCAGGAGCTCCAGGAGATCGAGCGTGAGCAGGCGCAGTTGCGTGATGATCTCGCGCGCGAACGCGCACGTTTGCTCGCTGAGGCCCCCGTCATTGCGTGTACGCTGGCGGCGCTGTCGGTGGGAACCGCGCTGCTCGAGCGGCGTTTTGATGTGGTGATCTTGGACGAGGTCGCGAGCATCGAGCCGGCGTATGTCGCGTATGCGGGCTCGCGCGCGAACCGAACGCTTGCGCTCGTCGGTGATTTCCTGCAGAACGCGCCGATCGCGGACGCGCAGGACACGCCGACCGAGCAGGACCGCCCGATTGCTGACTGGCAAAAGCGCGACGTGTTCTACCTGGCCGGTATCCACGACCGCGATAGCGCCGAGCGCCATCCCCGCTGCGTTGCACTGAGCACTCAATACCGCTACCCGCCGCTGATCGCAAAGACCGTAAATGCGTTCTGTTATGACGGGCTCCTGGAGAGCCATCACGGCACTCCGACGGCCGAGGGGCCGGTCGTGACGCTGATCGATACCTCACGGCATCCGGGTAAGCGCCTGGTCCCCGAAGCAGGCTCGTGGTGGTATCAGCTCGGTCTCGATCTGCTCGCCGTCGTTGCCCTGGCTCCGGACACGCCCGCAAAGGACACCGGCATGGTCTGTCCCTACCGCGCGCAGGCCAATCGTGCCGCAAGGCGCTCCGCCCGGGACGGACTCGGAGTGGCCTGTGGCACCGCGCATCGCTTCCAGGGCCGCGAGTTCGACACGGTGATTCTCGATCTCATGCAGGACGATCAGCCACGCTGGGCCGGGGTTGCAGACCTCCACGGCACAGAGCGCCAGGTAGCCGCCGCGAAGTTGCTCAACGTCGCGCTGACCCGCACCAAGCGCCACCTGTACCTGATCGGCGACTGGGACTTCGTCCAGCGCTACGACTCCCCCGGCATGCGCGCGCTCGCCGCGCTGGATGGCGAGCCCGAGTTCTGCGTGGTCGATGCAGCCAGCATGCTCTGAGCGTTTCAGGCGCCGGCGGTTCGTGCCGATATTGGCTGGGTGATTTCCCGGCTCCAGCGGTCGCCTGCGCGCTTCCCTGCGGCGACTCGGTGGGGCATGGGCGCACGTGCCGTTCTGGCCTGCGCAGTCCTCGTGGCCACGATCGTGGCGCCGTCGGCCGCCGCCGCGAGCAGGAGAGCCGCGCGTGCCCTGCGGCGCCAGCGCGCGCATGCGGCGGTCATCGGCGGGCAACCCGCCGAACCCGGCACATTCCCGTGGATGGCGTACGTGCTCGACTTTCGGGGCGATGAGGTGGGGCAGTGCTCGGGGACGGTCGTCGCGCCGAACCTGGTCCTGACGGCTGGCCATTGCGTGGAGAACATGCAGACCGGTGTCGTCAACGAAGCTTCGGGCTACCGGGTCCTGACCGGCAACGTGAACTGGGCCGCTCCTGAATCCGAAAAACACCTGTCCGATGTCACCAGGGTGATCCCCTGTCCCTGCTTTGACCGTCAGACAACGGTTGGCGACGTTGCGCTGCTACAGCTGTCCACTCCCACCACGGCGCCGGCCGTCACGCTCGCGGCGACGCCGCATGGGGGGACAGCCGCGATGCTCGCCGGATGGGGGGAGACGTTCTTCGAACAGGAGACCCCGGTGCAACGGCTGCAGTGGGCGCGTACGGGCGTGCAGCGCTCGGAATCCTGCGAACGCGAAGCCCCCCCGTTCAGCCCGGCGAGCGAGGTCTGCGCGATCTACCCGCCGGACCGTCGGACGGGCGTGTGCAAAGGAGATAGCGGCGGTCCGCTGCTCCTTGCGGAACCGTCGGCGGCTGGGGGCATGGTGCAGATTGGCGTCGCGAGCCACGGATACAACGAATGCGCCACCACCAGCCCGTCCGTGTTCACGCGCGTCGACGCGATCGCCGCTTGGGTGAGGGGATGGGCGCAGGCGCTCGCAAGCGCTCCGTCCGCCTCGGCATCGCTGCCCGCCGATACCGTCGCGGCGCCCACCCTCCCCGGCATCGCCGGCAGTCGCTCGGCCAGTCTCGGAAGTGGCGCCCTCTCGCTCGTGCTCGCCTGCGACGGCGAAGGAGGGGTCTGCAGTGGCGAAGCCGAGGCGACCGTCAGGGTGCGAGTAGAGCTAATCGCGCGGCGCGGCGGCAGCAGGCTGGTCGTATCCAGGCGCAACCGCAGGGTAATGCTCGCCAATGTGGACTTCGCGATCGCGCCCGGCGCGAGCGTCTCGGTCCGCTCGGCGCTCTCCCCCCAGAACCGCGCGCTGCTGTCCCGTCTCGGCGGCGGACCGCTCGACGTGACGCTGAGCGGCCGAGGCGTCGGTCGCCGCGTCATTACGCTGGAGCCCGGCGGCAGATAGCACCACACGAGTAGAGTCCAGCAGGTGACCTTCGTACTGCTCACCGGTGCCACGCGCGGCATCGGCCAGGCTGCCGCGGTCGAGCTCGCCAAGCAAGGCGCCGAGGTCGCGCTCGTCGGCCGCCACACCGAGCGTGTGCAGGCCGTCGCGCGTGAAGCCAGAGCGGCCGGTGGCGAGGATGCGAAGGTCCACGAGCACGTCGCCGACCTTGCGCTGATGGCTGACGTGCGCACGCTCGCGGAGGAGGTTCGCGAGCGCTACGGGCAGATCGACGTGCTGGCTAACAACGCCGGGGCGCTGTTCGCCTCGCGCAAGGTCACCGACGAGGGCTTCGAGCAGACCTTCGCGCTGGATCATCTCTCGCCGTTTCTGCTCACCAACCTGCTGCTCGATCGCCTGGCTGGTGGGCGCGTCGTGACCACGGCGTCGGACGCCCACAAAGCAGGCAAGCTGGATCTCGACGACCTGCAGTCGGAGAAGTCCTACGCGGCGATGCGCGTGTATGGAACGGCGAAGCTCTGCAACATCCTCTTCACGCGCGAGCTGGCCAAGCGCGCGCCGCAGCTGCACGCGAACTGCTTTCACCCGGGCGTCGTGCGCACCGGGTTCGGCAAGAACGACAACGGGATCTGGAAGGTCCTGACGACGCTCGGCTCGCCCTTCTTTCGCTCCCCCGAGCGCGGCGCCCGCTCGTTGGTGTGGCTCGCGCTGTCGGATCAGGCAGCTGAGCTGACGGGCGAGTACGTGCAGGACGAGAAGGTGCTCCAGCCCAGCGGTCAGGCCCGGGACGAGATCCTCGCCGAGGGCCTCTGGGAGCACAGCGCCCAACTGGTCGGCCTGCCCGTCGACACGCCCGCCTGACACGCCTCCTTCGAAGGACTCGCGCTTGCGGCAGGTGATGTTCGCCCCTCCTGCATCCCTGACCCAACTACGCTTGGCCTCGATGGAGCTCGAGCATGCGATCCGCAGCACGGCGGACCCACAAGGTGTTCGCCCCTGACCCGGTTGCGCCGGAGGTGTTGGAAGAGCTCCTCGAGCTGGCGCGCTGGGCGCCGAACCACAACCTGACCAACCCCTGGCGCTTTCGGGTTTTGGGACCGCGGACGCTTGCGCGGCTGAAGGCGCTCGCCGAGGAGCTCTCACCCGGCTCCGGCGGCAAGCTCGATCGCGCCCCGACGCTCGTCGTCGCGTCGGTCCTGCGCACGGGCGACGAGGCCCAGCAGGCCGACGACCTGCTCGCCAGCGCGGTAGCCGCGTACCTGGTGTTGCTCGCCGCGCACGGCCGCGGCATCGCGGGGTATTGGCGCAGCGTGCCCTTGCTCGACTCGACCGCCGGTCGGGAGGCACTGGCGCTCGATCCGGCTGAGCGGCCGATCGGACTGCTCCATCTGGGCTGGCCACGCCAGGAGCAGCGTGTGCCCGAGCGTGCTCCGGTCGCGGACTTCGTCAGCTACTTGCCCTGACCCGCGGCTACGGAGGCTTAGCTCACGAGCCTTAGCTCACAATTTGCTTGAGCCCTAACCAACAAGCTGCGGAGCCAGCGCGAGGCTCGGGGTCTCGACGGGGACCTCCACATCGACCCGCGACGGTTCCGGCGCGGCCACCACGCGGTTGCGGCCCGTGCGCTTGGCCTCGTACAGGGCCTCGTCCGCCGCCTTGAACAGCGAGTCGTAGTCGACCTGTGTGCCGCGCGCCGCGCTCACGCCGAGGGAGATCGTGATCGGGATGCCGGTTGGCTGCGCCTGCTCGACAGCCTCGCGCAGCCGCTCGGCGACTTCTTGGCCCGCTTGCAGGCTGATGCCGGGGAGCACGATCAGGAACTCCTCACCACCCAGGCGGTAGACGAGCTCGAACGAGCGCAACCGCTTGCGCAGCTCATAGGCGACATCGCGCAGGACCGCGTCCCCGCAATCGTGGCCGTGCTCGTCGTTGACCTGCTTGAAGGCGTCGACATCGCAGAGCACCAGGCACACGGGCTGGCCGGTCAGCCGCGCCTGATGGGAGATCTCGAGGAAGCGGGGGACGAGCGCGTGGCGGTTGAGCAGTCCTGTCAGGGGATCGAGGATCGCCTCGTCGCGGTGGTGCAGCTCGGCTGCTTGCAGAGCCCAGACGATCGAGACGACCCCCGCCAGCAGCGCGAGCGCGGCGATCAGCGGCACGGGGTCTTCGAGCGCCCACTGTGGGTGCACGCCGATCGAGGCCACGAGCGTGATTACGATCGTCAAAACGAGCGCGGCGATCACGACCCGGGGACGAAAGCGCGCCGCGACCATCCCCGCGGGCAGCACCATCCAGGGCAGCACTGGGCTGCGCGGACCTCCGCTGAGAGCGACACCCGCGCCGATGATCAGCATCGTGATCACGATTGCGGTGGCGCTCACACGCTCAGGATGGGGGCTCTTGCCAATCAGCCGGTCGACGATCGCGAAATTGAGCGCCGAGGCCGCGAACAGGATCAGCGTCCACCAGCCGACCCATGGCGCGGAGATCACGAGCGCGACACCAACCGCCAGCGAGCCGACGCGGCGGATCGTGCGCACGCGGTCGTTCGCGTCCACGACGCGACTACGATCGAGCTCCGTCGGGCATAGCCATGAAGCCCCGGACATGAGTACGTTCATCGGAAGCAGGTTTGTGCCGATATAGCTGAGGTGTTCAATATGGACAACTTGACGGTGCCCGCCGCACCGGGGTTTGGACTTCAGCTGCGCCGCGGGCTGCATCCGCGGCGCCTGGCGCACGCGCGTCTGCGCGCGCGAGAGAACGACTCGGCTTTTGGCTTTGGCGCCCGTCTGTTCGCGGCGGTCGCGCTCACTTTCACGCTGATCGGCGTAGTCGGCTACGTGCTCGTCGACCACAACCTTGAGCGCCGCCAGATCGAGAACTATGCTGCCGCCCAGCGGGCGGACGCGAGAGGCTTCGAAGACGTGGCCGGCCGGGCGGCCTCACCGGCGGAAGCGATCGCTCAGGTCGATCGACTGCTCGATGCCGTGGCCCGGCGCCCCGGCACGCTGGAGGCGGTCCTGATCGATCAACGGCACGTGATCGTGGCGGCGGGCGAGGATCGCGTGATCGGGACTGAAGACGCCGACCCTCGAATCGACGCCGCGCTGGAGCACGGAACGTCGTACGCCGGCCGCGAGGGTGACCGAGCGAAGGACCGCGAGAACTTCGAGTTCGTCGTGCCCGTCAACCTGCCGGGCGGTCGCTACGCCTACGAGGTCAGCTATGACCACCGCACCTACGACGCGCAGCTGCACGACATGCGGATGGTGCTCTTGCTGGTCGGTCTGCTCGCGCTGTTTGGCGGCGGCGGCGTCTTCTACGTGGTCGGCGGGCGCGCGTTGCTGCGCGACCATCGCCGTGCTTTGCAGCGTGCCACGCGCGACGGGCTGACCGACCTGCCCAACCAGCGCGCCTTCCAGGACGAGCTCCCCCAGGCCGTCGCCTCCGCCGCGCGCTATCAGGATCCCCTGGCACTGGTCGCACTCGATGTCGATGACTTCAAGTTCATCAACGACCGCCGCGGGCATCCCTACGGCGACGCGGTGCTCAGGCGCGTGGCCGAGGTGCTGCGCGAGGCCCGGCCCGGGGATCGCCCCTACCGGATCGGCGGCGACGAGTTCGCGCTGCTGCTGGCGCATACCGACTCCGATGGCGCCCGCACGCTCGCGCGCCGGTTGAGCCGCAGCTTCAAGGACGCCGGGATCGAGGTGAGCATCGGCGTGAGCGCCACCCGGCCCGGCCAGCACGCCGACACGTTGCGCGCCGAGGCCGACGCCGCGCTGTATGAGGCCAAGCGCCAGGGCGGCAACCGTAGCGCGCACTTCGACGACATCCGCGAGCGCGTGGTCGTTACCACCTCGGAGAAGAAGGAAGCCGTCCGCGCGCTGATCGACGAGGGGCACATCGAGACTGTGTTCCAGCCGATCTGGGACTTCGCGGAGGAGACCCTGCTGGGGGTCGAGGCGCTGATGCGTCCCGATCCCTCCTACGGCCTGTCCGGGTCGGCGGAGGCGTTCGATGTCGCCGAGCAGCTCGGGCGCGTCCACCAGCTCGACGTGCTGTGCGTCGAGCATGCCCTGCGCGCCGTGGGAGAGCTGAAGGACGGTGTGCTGCTGTTCATCAACCTCTCGCCCCAGACACTCGACCTCGACGCCGCGCGGGGCGACTGGGTGCGCCAGGCCGTCGAAGCGGCCGGGCTGCCGCCGTCGCGGGTCGTGATCGAGGTGACCGAGCGTTTCGGGGGGCGCACCGCCGCGGTCGTGAAGTGTTTGCAGCGGCTGCGCAAGCAGGGGTTTCAGATCGCGCTTGACAACGTCGGCACGGGCAACTCGGGCCTGGAGATGCTGCGCAAGGTCGACGCCGATTTCGTCAAGCTCGACCCGAGCATCGTGATCGCCGCGCCGACCGATCCGAGTGCCCGGGCGGTCCTGCTGGCGATGGCGACGTTCGCTCGCCAGACCGGCTCGTTCGTGATCGCCGAGGGCGTGGAAGACGCCGATACCCTCCAGTTCCTGCGTGGAATCGACATGCGCGATCTCCATATCGACACGATCATCCAGGGCGGCCAGGGCGGCGAACTCGGCTCGCCCTCGTTGATCATGCCGCCGGATGTTCCGGCTCCGCTGCGCGGTGATCGCACGACGGTTTAACACCTCAAGCAGGGCTTGAAGCCTTGCACCGCTAGCCTGTCGGGCCGTGCTTGTACCCAGAGATGACATACGAAACGTCGCGATCGTCGCCCACGTCGACCATGGCAAGACGACGCTGGTCGACGCGATGCTGTGGCAGTCGGGCGCGTTCAGGGTCGGCCAGGACGTGGCGACACGCGTGCTCGACTCGATGGATCTGGAGCGCGAGAAGGGGATCACGATCCTCGCGAAGAACACTTCGCTGCGCTACAAGGACGTCAAGCTGAACATCATCGACACGCCCGGACACGCTGATTTCGGCGGTGAGGTGGAGCGCGGGTTGACGATGGTCGATGGCGTTTTGCTGCTGGTGGATGCGAGCGAGGGGCCGCTGCCACAGACGCGCTTCGTACTGCGCAAGGCGCTCGAGGCGAAGCTGCCGGTGATCCTCGTGATCAACAAGGTCGACCGGCCCGACGCGCGCGTGGCGGAGGTCGTTGACGAGGTGTACGAGTTGTTCTTAGACCTCGACGCCGACGAGCAGCAGATCGACTTCCCGATCGTCTACTGCAACGCCAAGGCGGGGGTCGCCTCGCTGAAGTACGACCCCAACAAGCCGATCGAGGAGCGCGACCTGGCGCCGCTGCTGGACCTCTTACTGGAGCGAATCCCGGCGCCGCTGTACGACCCCGAGCACCCGCTGCAGGCGCTCGTGACGAACCTCGACGCCTCGCCCTACGTCGGCCGCCTCGCGCTGTGTCGCGTCAGGCACGGAAACATCAAGAAGGGCCAGCAGATCGCGTGGTGCCGCGCCGACGGGAGCATCCAGAAAGCGCAGGTCGCCGAGCTGTACGTGACCGACGCGCTCGACCGCGTCGACGCGGTGGAAGCGGGGCCGGGCGAGATCATCGCCGTGGCCGGGATCGCCGAGGTGACGATCGGCGAGACGCTGGCCGATCCGGAGGACCCAAGGCCGCTGCCGGTGATCACGGTCGACGAACCGGCGATGTCGATCACGATCGGAGCGAACACCTCGCCGCTGGCCGGGAAAGACGGGAGCAAGCTGACGGCCCGCCAGATCGAGGCGCGATTGAAGCAGGAGCTCGTTGGCAACGTTTCGCTGCGCGTGCATGAGACCGCCCGGCCGGACACCTACGAGGTGCAGGGCAGGGGCGAGCTGCAGTTGGCGGTGCTGGTCGAGATCATGCGCCGCGAGGGTTTTGAGCTCACTGTCGGACAGCCACACGTGGTCGAGCACGAGATCGACGGCAAGCGCAACGAGCCCGTCGAGCGCCTGTCGGTGGATGTGCCCGAGGAGCACGTCGGCACGGTCACGCAGCTGCTGGCCGCCCGCAAGGGGCGGATGGAGCACATGATCAACCACGGCACGGGGTGGGTGCGGCTGGAGTACCTGGTGCCCGCGCGAGGGCTGATCGGCTTCAGGACGGAGTTTTTGACGGAGACACGCGGGACGGGGATCATGCACCATGTGTTCGACCGCTGGGAGCCGTGGGCGGGCGAGCTGTTGACGCGTCAGAGCGGCGTGCTCGTGGCCGATCGCCGCGGCCAGACGGTGACCTTCTCGCTGTTCACTCTGCAGGAGCGGGGCTCGCTGTTCGTCGGTCCGGGGGAGGAGGTCTACGAGGGGATGATCATCGGTGAGAACGCACGCTCGGAGGACCTCGACGTGAATCCGGTGAAGGAGAAGCATCTGACGAACATGCGCTCCTCAACCTCCGATGTTCTGGTCCGGTTGGACGCGCACCGCAAACTGACGCTCGACGAGGCGTTGGAGTTCGTGCGCGAGGACGAGTGCGTGGAGGTCACACCGGAGAACGTAAGGATGCGCAAGGTCGAGCTGGGGAAGACCGAGCGAGTGAAGACGGCGCGACAGGCGCGCAAGTGAGCGATGGCGCAGGTGTCGGGTCTGCCCGATAGGCTCTCGCCCGTGAGCAGTGCAATGAAAACAGGCCGGGTCGCCCTGCTGGCCGCGGTGCTGATGATCGCCCTAAGCGCCGTCACCGCGAGCGCCGCGACCGTGGTTCACTTCCAGCCCGAGAGCACGTCCGCGCTGACGGTGCAACTGCACCATCACGAAGTCCACGCGCTGACCTTCCACCCGTCGCCCGTGCCGGGGCACGTGCACGTTTCGCTGAACGATGGGCGGCACTTCACCGTCGTCTACAGCGCCAGCGAAGAAGCGCAGTTCGTCGCGCTGGCGCGCGTGGACGGCACGCCTGTGGCGGTCGCGGTGGCCAAGCCGAAGGCCGCCGCGAAACCGGCGCACCACACCCTGCGCTACGTCGCGGGCGGGATTCTGGTGCTCGTGATCGTCGTGGTCGCGGCCGTCTTGCTCGTGGATCGCCGTAGGAAGCTCAGCGAAGAGGGCGGCGACAAGCCCCCTCCGACGCAGAGCCAGCCTTCCCAGTAACCCTCTCCGACCGTCGCCCCCGATCTTCCCCCCTGGAGGGCGGGCAAATGCTGCCGTCTCCGCCAGATCAAGAATGAGACTTAGTCTTATGGTAGGTTGCCATGCGTGATGAGGTCAAAGCGGTCGGAGTGGAGCTCTCGCTCCACGGGGAAGGGGCTTGCGCACAGGCGTCCACCTACCGTGTTAGTGGTGATCATCGTGTTGGGGGCCGCGTGCGTGGCGGGGTGTGGTGGCGGCGGGCAGAGCACCACGGCCGGCGCCGGCGCCACCATTTCCGCGGTCGGCGCGGAGAACCAGTACGCGAACGTGATCGAACAGATCGGCGGCAAGTACGTCAAGGTCACCGCGATCGAGAGCAACCCGAACACCGATCCCCACACCTTCGAGGCCAGCCCCAGCGTCGCGGAGGCGGTCAGCGGCGCGAGCCTTTTGGTCGAAAACGGGGTGGGCTATGACACCTACATGGAAAAGATCGAGGCTGCCTCACCGAGCTCTTCGAGGAAGGTCATCAACGTGCAGAAGCTGCTCGGCCTGCCGGAATCGACCCCCAACCCGCACCTTTGGTACAAGCCGGAAACGATGCCGGCGGTGGCCAGGGCGCTGGTCAGCGACCTCTCGGCGCTGGCGCCCGCGCACGCTGCGTACTTCCAGGAAAACGCCAAGAGGTTCGATGAATCGCTGAAGCAGTGGTACGAAGCGATCGCGAAGTTCAAGGCCGCCTATCCGAACACGCCGGTCGCGACGACCGAGCCGGTTGGCGACTACATGCTCGAAGCCGCTGGGACGAAGAACCTGACGCCGTTCAGCCTGCAGGCCGACATCATGAACGGCACCGACCCGGCGCCCCAGAACGTGACTCTCCAGAACGGCCTGTTCTCCGGGCACGAGGTCAAGGTGTTCGTCCACAATCAGCAGGTCACGGATTCGCTCACCGAATCGTTTGTGCAGGCCGCCAAGCGTGCCGGGATTCCGGTGGTGGGGGTGTACGAGACGATGCCGACCCCCGGCTACGACTACCAGTCGTGGATGCTCGCCGAGGTCAAGGCTCTGGAAAGGGCGGTCGTCGAACACGTCTCAACCGAAAAACTGTGAGCTCAGCGGGCACATTGGGTGGCGAGAACATCCTCGAGGTGCAGGGGGTGGACGTGCGACTCTCCGGCCGCAAGATCCTCGATCGGGTGAGCTTCAACATCGCGCCCGGCGAGTTCACAGGGCTGATCGGATCGAACGGGGCGGGAAAGACGACACTGTTCCGCGTGATCCTCGGGCTGCAGCCCGCGAGTGCGGGAGAGGTCCTTTTTGGTGGGTCCACCCGTGCAAGCGGAAGCAAGCTGATCGGTTTCGTCCCGCAGAAGTTCCTGCTTGACCCGGACCTGCCGATGCGCGCTCGCGATCTGGTGGGGCTTGGCCTTGACGCCCAGCGCCTCGGGGTTCCCCGGCCCTCCCGCGCCCGTCGTGCGCTGGTGCAGGAGATGCTCGAGGCTGTTGATGCCACACGGTTCGCCGATACCCGTGTCGGGCGACTCTCCGGCGGGGAGCAGCAGCGGATCCTGATCGCGCACGCGCTGATCGCCCGTCCCCGTCTGCTGCTGTTGGACGAGCCGTTGGCGAACCTCGATTTGCGCAGCGCGCACGAGGTCGTCGCGCTGCTTGCCCGGATCGCACGTGAGCAGCAGATCGCCATTTTGATCTCAGCACACGAGATCAACCCGCTGCTGGGGGTGATGGACCGCATCGTCTACCTCGCCTCCGGACGTGCCGTGAGCGGGTCAACCGATGAGGTGGTGCGCGCCGATGTGCTCAGCAAGCTCTACGGCCACCACGTCGACGTCCTGAACGTCCACGGGCGGGTCCTGATCGTCGCCGGGGCTGGCGAAGACACAGATCTTGCCGGTCACGAGGTCGCCTTCCCCGACACCGGGATCGTCTCGTGAGCCACTTCCTCACGCCGGTGTTCGCCCCCGGGTTCTTTGCAAGCGAAGCGGTACACATCGCGCTCGGCGTGGGGACACTCGTCGCGATTGTCACCGGGGCGGTCGGGGTGTTCACCGTCATGCGGGGGCAAGCCTTCGCCGGTGAGGCATTCGGCGACATCGGCACCACCGGCGGGTCGGGAGCGTTCCTCGTCGGCGTCGGCTCTTTGTGGGGTTTCGTAATCGGAAACCTCCTGGCGGCCGGTGTGATGGAGACGATCGGTATCCAGCGCACCCGCGGACGAGACCTGGCCACCGGGATCGTGCTCGGCGCGTCGATCGGGCTCGCCGCGCTGTTCCTCTACATCTATACTGCCAGTCACAGCACAACTGGTGAGACCGTAACGATCCTGTTCGGCTCGGCCTTCGCGATCGCGAGCTCGACCTTCCCGCTGATCGCTCTGCTCAGCCTCCTCGCTCTCGCGATCACGATCACCCTCTATCGGCCACTCCTGCTTGCCACGGTGAGCCCGGAGATGGCGGCCGCGCGCGGAATACCCGTCCGCATGGTCGGGATTCTGTACCTGATCGCGCTGGCGCTCGCGGCCGCGCTCGCGGCGATCACGATCGGCTCGATCCTCGGGACTGCGCTGCTTGTCGGCCCGGCCGCGAGCGCGCTGCGCCTGACCAAGCGTCCGCTGATCGCAATGCTCACCGCCGCCGGCATCGGGATCGGCGCGATGTGGCTCGGGATCGTGCTCGCCTACGACAGCTACGAATGGCCACCCGCGGGGCACGGATGGCCGATCAGTTTCTTCGTCGTGACCCTCGTTTTCATTATCTATCTGATCTCTGGGCTGCCAGAGCGACACCACCGACGCCGAGGCGAAAGTCCCGAACAGTCCCGGCCGACGCTCGATACCGTCCACGAGAGCCAGTAAGTCGTGTTCTCAGGTTTCATGGTCAACGCCTGGGTTCTCGCGAGCATCGTCGCGGTCGTGGCGGGCGTTGTCGGGTTCTTCACCGTGCTTCGGGGCTCGGCGTTCGCGGCCCACGCGATCCCCAACGGGTCCTTCGCCGGCGCGGCCGGTGCGAGCCTGATTGGGGTTAGCACGCTCCTTGGGCTCGGCGTCTTCTCCCTCGCCGGCGCTCTCACAATCGGGCTGCTCGGCCGAAGGGGCCGCCACGACGTCGCGACCGCCTTGGCGCTCGTGATGATGCTCGGCCTCGGCGCCCTGTTCCTCAGCTTCAGCGAAGAGTACGCACCAGCCGTCTACTCGCTGCTGTTCGGAGAGGTCCTCGGGATCTCGAGCAACGACATCGCACCCACAGCGATCCTCGGCCTGCTGTGCATCGCCGCGGTCGCCTTGTTGTATCGGCCCCTGATGCTCTCATCGGTCCTCCCCGAAGTGGGAGAGGCACGCGGCGTCAGCAGCTTCCGGATGGAGATGCTGTTCCTCGCCGTGCTCGCCCTCGCAACGACGATGATCGTGCCGGTCGTCGGCACGCTCTTGATCTTCAGCCTGATGATTGGCGCGCCGGCGGCAGCCCGCTCGTTCACCGACCGCCCACTCGTGGCGATGGTCCTGTCGGTGGCGTTCGCGCTGCTGATCGTATGGTTCTCGATCGCCGCCTCCTACGAAACCAACTACCCCGTCGGCTTCTTCGTCGGTGTGCTCAGCGCCGCCGCATACACGCTCGGGCGCGGATGGGTCGCTTGGGGTCCAGGATCACGTCGCGGCGAAGCGACGACGCCGGAGGCAATTGTGACCACGCCTCTACCATCTTGATATGAGCCCTCACATCGCCCACACTGCCGATAAGGCCGCCGGGAAGTGGACCGACCTCGCCGAGGCGACGCTCGCCGCGGCCGGGCACAAGCGCGGGGGCGCCCGCCGTGCGGTGGTGGAGCTGCTCGACGCTCAGCATTGCGCTCTGACGGCAGTCGAGATCGAGGACGCGCTGCGCGGCGAGCAGCGCCGGGTCAGCCGCGCGAGCGTCTACAGGATCCTCGACGAGTTGGAGCACCTGCGTTTGGTCCAGCGCGTGGAGACCGGCCAGACGATGGTCCGCTACGAGCGTGTCTGCGAGCACGAGCAGCACCACCACCATCTCGTGTGCGACGAGTGCGGCGTGGTGATGCCCTTCTCCGATAAGGCGCTGGAGAGCGCCATCGAGACGCTCAGCGAGCGCGTCCCCCTGAAGGTGTCCGAGCACGAGATCGTGCTGCACGGGTCGTGTTCGGACTGCGCCGCGTGAGGCCGTCTGCCGGGCGGCCCCACAGATAGCTGAGTACGCAGCCGAGCACACCGACGGCAACCACCAGCAGCACCGGCCCGGAGTCCTCGGAGAGCGCTCCGATCACGCCTGCCGCAACGCCGCCGGCGAGTGCGGCCAGCCACCCGGGGTCGCAGTCGACGGGTGCGAGCAGGCGCCGGTGGTAGCGCACGCCGAACGCTGAGACGATCAGCGCGAGCACGGTAGCGAACGGCATCCCGCCGTGCTTGAGCTCGTCGTAGGCGGCGGTGTAGCGGCGGACGATGATGTCACGGATTTCGCCGGCCGAATGGGCGTGCAGGACACTGCCCGTGTAGTGGCCGGTGCCGTGCGCGGTGGTGAGGTCGAGCGCCGCGAGCGCCACCAGACCCACGACGGGGCTGATCAGCACGATCAGCCCGCGACGGCGGGTGAGCCTGCCGGGCAGCAGCAGCACAGTGGCGACGGCCGTGCCAGCGCTCACGAGGATCACGCCGCCTACGCCCGCCCCGATTCGCGCTGCGCCCTCGATCACCGCGAGTACGATCCCGCACACGGCCATCGTCGTGGCCGCCCGTCGACCGCGTACTGCGGGGTACAGCGCGGCGGCCACGCCAGCGAACACGAGCACGGCCAGGCCCGACTTGAGCTCGTTGCCGATGCCGTAGAAGCGCACGCCGAGCTCTGGGTTGGGTCCGAGCAGCGAGCGTGCGAGCAGCTGCGTGCCGGCGAGCGCGTCGGTGGTGAGCGCCACGACCGCGACGATTGCGGGCGCGAGCGGTGCGCGTGGCCATGCCAGCAGGCGGTCGGTGAGCGCGCCGAGCGTGAAGCAGATCAGCACGAGCAGTGCGTCTTCGACGCCTCGGTCGGGCGCGAAGGCCGCTGGGACGAGCACCGCCACCGGCGTCCACAGTAGCGCCAGGCCCCCAACGCGCGCCGCCCATGCGCGGGCGGAGTAACGCCGCAGCGCAAGCGCGGCGAGCATCAGCAGCGCCCAGGCGCCGAAGAGACAGGCCAGCGCTCCCAGCCGGCGGCCGTAGATGACGTTGAGGCGGCCTTTGAACGAGCGCAGGTAGGCGCCGTTGAAGGAGCCGTCCAGCTCGATCGGCTTGCCGCGCATCTCATCTGGAATGGCCAGCCCGAGGTGGCGGAGGATCGTCGGCGCGAGATCGACTGCGGAGATCAGGCCGCGCTGGTTGGTGCTCTGCGAGGTGATCGTATGTCCTCCACCAAGCCCGCCGACGGCCACCCACAGCAGTTCGTTACCGGGCGCGTCCGGTGCACGCTGCACGACGATCTCGAGCTCGCCCGCTCCCCGCGCCGTGCTCAGAGCGCGCAGGTCGCTCAATCCGGGAGCGCCCGTCGGAAGGTCGGCCACGACCAGCTGCTCACGGGCGTTCAACGCGGCGATGCGCGCGGGCAGCGTCGCCACCGAGCCGAGCGACAGCGCCACGATCCGGCCATCTCGGTTGGCCGCCGCCACCCCGTCCTGGTCATCTCCCCCGGCGATGCCCACATAGCCGGCGCCGCCGGTGATCTGCGAGGCGAGTAGCCCGGGTTCGAGGACCTGCGGCGCGTTGTGCGCGCGTTTGAGGACCGCCTGCCATTCCTCGACCACTGCGCCCGCAGTACCTCGCGGTTGCAGCGACAGAGCGGGCGGGCGCTGCGGGCTGTAGACCGAGGTGGAAACACGCGAGCCTTGCGTGATGTCGAGCATCAGCTGAGCGGTCGTGTAGGAGCCTTGCGCGGAGCTCATGATCCCCGTGGAAAGGGAGGGAATGCTCGCAAGCTGTTCGCTGGTCGCTCCAGGCAGGAAGAGGACTACGGCAGAGGGGCGACCGATCGGAGATCGGCCAGCAGCGGATGCATACCCGGCGGGCCAGGTCAGCAGCAGCGCCGCGCAGGCCAGCGCGGCCGAAGTCCCCCCGCGGAGTCGGCTCAGCCGTCCACTCCCTCGGTGGCAACCTCGGGCCGCGCCCGTCGCGCGTGCGGCGCTCCCTCGCTGGGCGCCCCCGTTCCGGAGATCGCGCCACCCTCGATGTTGATGCGCGGCAGCCAGGCGAGCCACGAGGGTATCCGCCACGTGCGCGCTCCAACGAGCGTGAGCACCGCGGGCAGCAGCAGGCAACGGATCACCAGCGCGTCGAGGAACACGGCGCTGGCGAGGCTCAGCCCGAACTCCTTGATGATCCGGTCTTCGCCGAGCATGAACGACAGGAACACGCATACCATGATCGCGGCGGCCGCGGTGACGACCCGTCCGGTCAGGGCCAGGCCCTCCTGCACCGCGCGCTGGTCGTCACCGGTGCGCACCCAGCGCTCGTGCATGCGCGAGACGAGGAACACCTCATAGTCCATCGACAGGCCGAACACGATCGCGAACAGCATCACCGGGATAAACGACTCGATCGGGCCCTGTTGGACGCCGAACAGGCCGCCGAACCAGCCCCACTGGAAGATCGCCACGATCACGCCGAGCGAGGCGCCGATGCTGAGCAGGTTCATCACCGCGGCCTGCACCGGGATCACGAGCGAGCGGAACACGACCATCAAAAGCAGCGCGCTGAGCAGCACGACGACACCAATGAATAGCGGCAGCTTGTGCCCGAGCGTGGTGGCGAAGTTGACCGCGCCGGCGGTCACGCCGCCGACGTAGACGGCCATGCCCGTACGCGCCTGGATCGGTGGGACAACGCTGTTGCGGAGGCGTTCGACGAGTTGGGTGGTCGCGTATGCCTGGGGCGAGGAGTGAGGGTAGACGGTGATCGTCGCGACGTTGCCGGCTGGGTTGAGCTTTGCCGGGGCGACGGCCACGACGCCGGGGGTCGCGGCGATCGCGGCCCGCAGCTTTTCGACGGGGGCCTTGCCTTCACCGGGGGCTGAGGGCTGGGAGATCCCCTGCGCGGCGGCTTGCTTGCTCGCGCTCGGCGGAACCTTGGCCACGACTAGCAGCGGCCCGTTGAAGCCCTGGCCGAAGCCTTCCGCCAGCAGCTCGTAGGCACGGTGGGTCGTCTGATTCGCGGGGTCGTTCGAGGCGTCGCTGGAGCCAAGCCGCAGCGCCATCGCTGGAGCCGCGATCGCCAGCATCACGAGTGTCGAGACGATCGCGATGCTCCACGGTTTGCGCTGTACGAACTTGCTCCAGCGCAGCCACATGCCGCCCTCGACAATGTCTGTGCTGTCGTTGGCGGTCGTGGCGGCAGCGACCGGGAGCGCCTGACGCGTGGCGATCGCGGTGCTCTGCGTGGGTGCGCCTGCTGCCGCGCCTTTCTGTGCCTTGGCGGCAGCGCGGCGTCGTGCTCGGCGACTCGGCCGCGCGACGCGCGCGCCGAAGGTGCTGAGCAGCGCCGGCAGCAAAGTCAGCGATGCGAGCATCACCAGCAGTACGCCGATCGATGCGGAGATCGCCACGCCGTACAGGAAGCTGACGCCGAGCAGCATCATTCCGAGCAGCGCGATCACGACCGTGCAGCCCGCGAACAGCACTGCGCGCCCGGCGGTGTCGAGCGCCTGCACGACGGACTCGCGCGGGTTCTCGAAGGTTGGCCCGGGAGTCGCGTAGGCCTCGCGGAAGCGGGTGAGGATGAACAGCGCATAGTCGATGCCGACGCCGAGGCCGATCATCGCGGCAAGCTCGGAGGAGAAGTTGGGTGTGTCGACCACGTGCGTGAACAGCGCGATCACGCCGAGGCCGGTGCCGAGGCCAAACAGCGCGGTCACGATCGGCAGGCCCATCGCAACAACAGAGCCGAACGTCAGCAGCAGGATGACGATCGCCGCGAGCAGCCCGACGGCCGTGGAGATGCCGAAGCCCGCCTGCTCGGTAGCCTCGATCGCCTGGCCACCGAGCTCGACCTGCAGGGGGTGGGCGGGATCCGATATCGCGGCCGCGCGGGCGACCTTCACCACTCGTTCGGCGGCGCTCTTGGGCAGCAGGTTCGCTTTTTCATCGAACACGACCGTCGCGAACGCGATCCGACCGTCCGCGGAGATCGACTTACCCGCCGCCGCGCCCGCGTAGGGACTGATCACCGCCGCGACATGCGGCAGTTTGGCGACTTCGGCGAACATCGCGCTCATTCGCGCGCGTACGGCCGGGTCGGTGACGCTGCCCGAGCTGACCTTGTAGACGATCGTGTCGCGGTCCCCCGCCTGTGCGGGGAAGCTGTGCTGAAGGAGGTCGGCGGCGCGTTGCGAGCCGGAGTTGGGCAGCGTGAAGTTGTTCGAGTAGCTGGTCCCCGCCGACTGCGCTAGCGCATTCACACCGAACAACAGCACGACCCAGCCGAGCAGCACGTACTTGCGATGGGTTGTCGACCAGCGGGCGAGCTTGAGCATGAAGTTGTCTCCGGGGAGGGTCTTGGGGGCGGGAGATGGGCAGCCGAGAAGATAGTCGCCCTGAGGAAAGAGTAGCTGCCTCTAATTCGCGGTCGGATCTGAAGGCATACGGGCTATCAGGGCGTAGGTTCCGCCTTTGCGGTTCAGGACGGTGCTCCACAGCTCATCCGGGGCCTCGGTGAACACATCCTCGGGTATGGCTGCGTCGGCGATCCAGTCGCCCTGGTCGAGCTCGGCATCGAGCTGACCCTCGCCCCAGCCCGCGTAGCCGGCGAACACGCGCCTGCGAGCGGTCGCCTCGGTCAACTCATCGATGTCGGCGTCCGGAGCGGGGAACCCGATCCGGCCCAGCACCAGCAATCCCGCCGGGGTCGGGTCGAGAAACTCGGCCAGGAACACGATTGAGCTCGGCTGCACGGGGCCGCCGACGTAGACGGGCTCGAGCTCTGAAACAGTCTGCTCCAGCTGCGGCACCGCCTCGCTTACCGTCACCTCGGAGGGGCGATTCAGCACAACGCCCATCGCGCCCTCCTCGTTGTGCACGCCGATCAGCACCACCGCGCGCCTGAAGTTGGGGTCCATTAGCGTCGGTGAGGCGAGCAGCAGCTGGCCGCAGAGCGATTGCACCATGATCTACTCGAGGCTAGCGCTCGCACACCCCTCAGCCAAGCAAGGACCGGCCCGACCACCGATCTGCGCTCCGACGGGCGGCTCTCCCCGCGCGTGATCTTCACCGAGCCGCAGGTCGCGGCCGTCGGTCACACGCTGCTGTGGCTCAACCTGCTCGAAGCTACGGCCTCTGATGACCGTTATGCTGAACTGCGGCTGAGATGCAGAGCCCATTCACGCGATCGAAAGGCGAGCGAACATGGCGAAGACCCCTCAGGTGGGCGAGCAGGCGCCCGATTTCGAGCTACCGGGCACGGACGGCCCGTTCAAGCTGTCCGAGCACCGCGGCGAGCGCGTTGTGCTGCTGTTCTACCCGGGCGACAACACGATGGTCTGCACCAAACAGTTCTGCTCCTACCGCGACCGGGCGGCAGACTTCGCCGGGCTTGACGCCACCGTGGTCGGCATCTCCTCGCAGGATCTAGCCTCGCACGAGGGCTTCATCGCCAAGCACGGGCTCAACGTCCCGCTGCTCTCAGATGTCGATCGGCAGGTCGCGATCAGCTACAGCGCCTTCTCTCCCCGTCTCGGGATCAAGCGCGCGGTGATTGTGATCGACGAGGACGGAATCGTCCGCCACCGCCACGACCATCTGCTCGGTCTGGACTACCAGTCTGTTGACGAGCTCAAAGCGATGCTCGACGAGATCCCCGCCGCGGCGTAGTCTCAGCGACTCAGCGGCGTACCCAGGTCCCGCGCGCCGTCCGGTCCGCCCTCGCCCGCACGGCGCGCGTGCAGCTCGGCTAGCTCCAGTTGCAGGTTGCGCGGTGCTCTCGCCAGGCCCAGGTGAACGCCGCTGCCAGACGCCCTCGCCGTCGAGTTCCCATGAGCTCTGGTTGTCCGCGAACGCGCGTTCCAGCGTGTCGAGCAGCTCGGTGCGCAGTTCCGGCGACTCGATCGGCGCCGCGAGCTCGACGCGGTGGTCGAGGTTGCGCGGCATCAGGTCCGCCGAGGAGATGTAGATCGTGTACTCACCGTCGCGCTCGAACGCGTAGACGCGCGAGTGCTCGAGCAGGCGGCCGACGATCGAGACGACGTGGATGTTCTCGGAGATCCCCTCGATGCCGGGCCGCAGGCAGCAGATCCCGCGCACGTTCAGGTCGACCCGCACGCCCGCCTGCGAGGCCCTGTAGAGCGCCCTGATGCAGCGGCCGTCGACGAGCGCGTTCATCTTCATCGCGATCCGCCCCGGGGACTCGGGTGAGTGCGCGGCGATCGTCTGCTCGATCTGGTCGATGATGCCGTCACGCAGCTGATTGGGTGCTGTCAGCACCTTGCGGTAGTGCAGCGGGCGCGCGTAACCGGTGAGGTAGTTGAACATGTCTGCTACATCGGCCCCGATCTGCTCGTCGGTCGTGAACAGTCCGAAGTCGGTGTACAGCCGCGCGGTCGTCGAGTGGTAGTTGCCGGTGCCGATGTGCACGTAATTTCGAACTCCGTCGCCCTCGCGGCGCACGACGAGCACGCACTTCGCGTGTGTCTTTAGCGACGGCTGGCCGTAGACGACGTGTACGCCGGCCTCCTCCAGCGCCTTCGCCCAGTGGATGTTCATGCGCTCGTCGAAGCGCGCCTGCAGCTCGACCAGCGCGACCGCCTGCTTTCCGCGCTCGGTCGCGTCGATCAGCGCCGGCACGAGGGGCGAGTCGTCGCTCGTGCGGTACACGGTCTGCTTGATCGCGAGTACGTTCGGATCGGCCACGGCCTGCTCTACAAAGCGCTCGACGGAGGTCGAGAACGAGTCGTAGGGGTGGTGCACGAGCACGTCGCCTTCACGCATCGCGCCGAGCACGTCGGGTCGCTCGCCCTCGTGGCGCAACAGGCGCGGATGGGTGTGATCCGGCAGCGGCTCCTCGCGCAGCTCTGCTGTAGCCGGGCAGTTTCACGATCTGCCACAGCGCGCCCATGTCGAGCAGCCCGTCAACCGGGTAGACCTCGTCCTCCTGCACCCCCAATAGGCCCGCCAGCTCCTCGCGCAGGCGCTCCGAGCAGTCGGTGCCGACCTCGACGCGTACGACCTCGCCGAAGCGCCGGCGGCGCAGCTCGTCCTCGACCGCCTGCAAGAGGTCGGCGGCATCATCGGAAACCTCTAAATCGGCGTCGCGGGTGACGCGGAACGCGTCGTAGTCGGTGATCTCCATCCCTGGGAAGAGAGAGTCGAGATGGCAAGCGATCACGTCCTCCAAGGCAAGCAAGGTGATGGGGCTTGGACCCGATCCCGCCGACCCCGGCCCCTTCAGCGCGATGAAGCGTGGCAGGATCTCCGTCGGCACCTTCACACGCGCGAACACCGTCTGGTCGGTCACGGGATCGCGCACGAGCACGGCCAGGCTGAGGGACAGGTTTGAGATATACGGAAACGGGCGTCCAGGAGCGACTGCCAGCGGCGTTAACGCCGGGAAGATCACCTTCTGGAAGTGTCTGGCCAGCTCGGCGCGCTGTTCGTCGTCGAGCTCATTCACGGCAACCACACGGATGTCATGCTCTGCCAGGGCGGGCCGCAGGCGCCCTTCGAAGCAGTCGGTCAGCCTCCTGCCCAGCTCCAGCACGCGCTCGCGGATCAGTGCGATCGTCTCTGAGGGGGTTCGGCCGTCGGGGCCTGGGTTCTCGACGCCCGCGTCGATCTGGTCGCGCAGGCCGGCGACGCGCACCATGTAGTACTCGTCGAGGTTGGTCGTGTAGATCGCACAGAACTTCACGCGCTCCAGCAGCGGTATCCGCTCGTCCTCGGCGAGCTGCAGCACGCGCTCGTTGAAGTCGAGCCAGGACAGCTCGCGGTTCAGGTAGAGCGCCGGGTCGTGCAGCTTGTGGTGCTCGTTCTGCTTGTGCTCGTGGGTGGATGGTTGGCTCATCGTCTTACTCAACGCTACATCGCTTTGTAAGGGTGTGGCGATTCGGCGACCGTCGTGTGGTGGGATTGCGAGGGCGATCGGTTAAGGTGCTGGAACGTATGGCTCGTCAACTCTGGCTGCTGCGTCATGGAGACGCCGAGCCCCACGGCACGCGTGCGGATGCAGAACGCAGACTGACCGAGCGCGGTGAAGGTCAGTCTCGCGCGGCGGGGATCGCGCTGGAGCGCCTGCAGGTGGGCTTTGACGTCGTCTTGTTCAGCCCCAAGACGCGCGCGCGTCAGACCGCCGAGCTGGCCGCGGAGCGCTGGAATGTGCAGCAGCGCGACTTGCCGATGGTGCATCCGCCGCTTGCAGGCGACTTCGGCGCTCGCCAGGCGCTCGTCGAGCTGGCTGGCCTGCCGGCCGATGGGCGTCTGCTGCTCGTCGGCCACGAGCCAGACCTGTCGAGCGTTGTACGGGACCTGACGGGCGCCAAGCCGGATCTCAAGAAGGGTGGCTTGGCAGTGCTCAGGCTAGAGGGCGGGGCAACGCGCCTAGGACACGACGGCGTGGTCGGCGAGCTCGCGGTCCTGCTGCGCCCCCGTGAGCTTGCCCTGATCGCCGGCGGGGTGGGCGGGGTGGGTGGGATCCCAATCGACGGGGACTGAGGACGGAACGTCATCGATGTCGACCACCTCGAGGGATTCGGCGGCGAATCGGTAGCCGATGCCGAAGTGGGTGTGGATGTAGCGCCACTGCGGTGAGGCCTTCTCAAGCTTCTGGCGGAGCTTGCGTACGAACACGTCGACCGAGCGGTCCCCCCGCACCATCGCGTAGCCCCATAGGCGCGAGTAGATCTCCTCGCGCTCCAGCACGCGTCCCTCGGCCGCGGCGAGCAGCTCGATCAGCTCGAACTCGCGTCTGGTCAGATCGAGGCCGTGACCGCCAACGAAAGCCTGGAACTGGTCGGAGCGGATCTCGACCTCGCCCGCCATCAGCGGCTTTGACTCAGTGCGGCCGGTGGAGCGTCGCCGGCGCCGCGCGACGCCTTGCACACGGGCGATGACTTCCTCGGGGTGGCATGGCTTGGTGATCCAGTCGTCGGCCCCAAGGCGCAGCCCGCGCACTCGCTGGGCCACCGTGGAAGGGCCGGTGCAGACAACGACCCCCAGTTCGGGCAGCGCTCCACACAGTCGCTCGAGCCACTCCCACGCCTGCGGACCGAGCACTGCGAGATCGACAACGAGCGCGCTCAGTCGCATCGAGGCCACCGCGTCGGTGGGCACTGGGCTGCCGAGCACGCGATGCTCCCAGCCAAGACGATCCAGGCGCTTGCTCAAGACCTGGATGAAACCGCTGTCACGGTCGAGCACCGCGATGCGCATTGAGGCTGCACTCGAGTTGCTCGACGGTGCCGCCTCCTCCGTGGCGCTGATGCTGTCCGTCATCGAGCGTCAGTCTAGGGGACCTTGCTGACCTTGTGTGTGGTTGCGCAAATGATCACAGAATGTTCACAGGAGAAATACGCTATTTGCGGACGGGCGGACGAACGATCAGAGCTCAGGCGGCGCGTGCTGTGAGATCCAGGGCATCCGGCGAAATCACCCGCCGATACCCCTCGCCCAGCCGCTCCAGCGCCCGCTCCCAGGTGCGCTCACGCACAGAGGTGAGTGCCGCTTGGGAGAGGCTCTCACGCAACAGTGGCGAGGAGGCGAGTTCGAGCAGCGCTTCCGCCAGCATGGGGGCGGACGCCTCGCGCAGCAGGCCGGTAACACGATCCTCGATCAGCGAAACAGGGCCGCCCTCAGCGACGGCGATCACGGGCAGGCCGGAGGCCTGGGCCTCGAGGATCACCTGGCCGAAGGTGTCGGTTGCGGACGGGAACAGGAACAGGTCGGCGCTCGCGTAGGCACGCGCGAGCTCGGCGCCGGAGAGCCAGCCGAGGAACGTGGCGTGCTCGCCGAGGCGCTCTTGGAGGCGCTCCTGCTCGGGGCCGCCGCCCGCGAGCACCAGGTGCAACTGGGGGTTACGCTCGCGTGCGAGGAGGAATGATTCGGCGAGCATCTCGATGCCCTTCTCGCGAGTGATGCGACCGGAGTAGAGGACGTTGAACTTGTCTCCAGGTAGCAGGCCCGACGTACGCAGTGAGGGGTCAAAGCGCGAAGTGTCCACACCGCGATCCCAGCGCAGCACCTTCTCGGCTCCCATTCCGATCCCGGCGAGCGCGGCGTCGGATGCGGAGCTGGGGGAGAGGACGACATCGCAGGCGTTGTAGAAGGCGCCGACGGCGAGCGCCATCGCGTCGGCCACGTGCTGCGCTCCGGAGCGCAGACCGGCGTAGGCGGTGAGCTCGGTGTGGTAGCTGCCCACGAGCGGCAGCCCGAGCGCGCGGGCGACGAGTACGCCCGCGATCCCGGCGGGGCCGGGCGAGCAGACGTGGATCGCGTCGAAGCCGCCGTCTGCGAGCAGCTGGACGGCGGCGGGGAGGCTGGGGACGCCGATCGAGAGGCCGGGGTAGTAGGGCACGTCGATCTCGGCGACGGCGGGCAGGCGCAGGTCAACCTCGGGGTCGGTGCCGACGACCTCGATCTCGAAGCCGGGCACGCCGCGCTGGCGGATCTCTTCGATCGTGCGCGTGACGCCGTGCATCGAGCCGATCCCGTCGGCTAGGATCGCCACGCGCGGGGTCTCGTCGTCGATCGAGCGCCCATCGAGCTTGGCGCGCTCGTTGGCGAGGAAGGCGACGGCGGGGGCATAGGGGATCGCTGCGATGCAGCTCTCGAACAGGCCCTCGGCGGCGGTGAGAACCTCGGCCTCGCCGGTGGCCGCGCGCACCGCGACGTCGACCGCTGCGCGCAGCTTGCGCTCGTGCAGGCGGCAGGCGCGGCGGAAGAGGGTGGAGTGGCTGAAATCATCAGCCTGCATCAGCTCGATCAGACCGCGCTCGTCGAGGTGGTCGAGCTCGACTGCGGATAGCCACGCGCGCAGCAGGCAGCGCGCGTCGGCGGGCGAGAGATCTGCGCCGGTGGCCCCGTGACGGGCGTCGCCCTCGCGGAGCAGCCGCTGAACCATCGTGAGCACCCGCTGGGGGTCAGGGCGCGAGGCCGCGTTCCCGTCCCGCGCCGCCGGGCCGAGCGATCGTGCTGCGAGCGCGATCGCCGCGTGCGCCCACTTCGCGGCGCTGCCCTGCTTGCCGTGCGCGGATACGCGGCCGGCGCGCAGGTGCGCGAGGAACTCGGCGGGCGTCGCCGCCGCGGGAGCGGCGGTGAACGTCCGCCCGATGTCAACGCCGGCGTGATCGTCGGAGCCGCCGATGCCGATGGAATCGCGGGTGGCGACGTAGGTCGCGGCGGGCAGGTTGAGCTCGCGGGCGCGTGCGCCGTTGCGCGTCTCCCAGACGCCGAAGAGCTCCGCCAGGCGGCGGCGATGGCGCGCGGTCAGAGGCGCGCCGACGTTGTAGTAGGGATGGGCCAGCGCGCATGCGATCTCCCGCTCGTGGAGGTAGGCGGCGCACAGCTCGACGTCGCCGGAATTGGCCTGCAGCCACGAATGGTCGGCAGGGGTGATCCCATAGCAGAGCACGTGGACCGCCTGGGGCTCGCCGCGGAAGTGAGCGGTGAGCTCCTCGGAGACGAACACGTCGGAGCGGTCGGCGATCTGAAGCACGCCGTCGATCGTGTCGTGGTCGGTGATCGTGACGAAGTCCATGCCGCGGCGCTTGGCCAACTCATAGACCTCCTGCGGCGGTGTGGCGCACTCCGGCAGCCCGAGCGCTCGCTGCACGCCGAGCTTGGAAACCTGCGAGGCCGTCGAGTGGCAGTGCATGTCGACCCGGCTGGTCGTTGTCGTCGTATCGAGAGTCATCGTTGCTCCTCAGATTGATCTGTTTGTGTGCATACAGATTCATCCGCAAACTCCGGCTTTTTGTGACGAGACGGAGACGATCGTGTGAAGTGACTGTGAAGATCTTTTTGGGGAAAAGTGGCGTCGGAGCGTGGGGAAGAGCGGCATCGGAGCCAGTGCCGCCACGGGAGTTCGTCGCCCGCCCGCGCCAGGTCGGCTACGTTCGGGCTCCGCACATGGCCGAGCGTCGCTACCTCGATCTCGCCGAGGCGCGCGATCGTCTCGCGGTTGGAGCGCTCGATCTCGTTGGGCTTCTGAGGCCATGGTGTAAGCACGACCGCGAGCACATCCAGCCCGGCGGCGCGTGCGCCGTCGAGTGTCAGCAGCGTGTGGTTGATCGTGCCGAGCCCTCCCCGTGCGGCGATCAGCAGGGGCAGTTCCAGCGCCACGGCGAAGTCACGGACGGTGTAGTCCTCGGCAAGCGGCGCCAGCAGGCCCCCAACGCCCTCGACTATCAGGATGTTCGCTCGTGCCGCCGCCGATCGGGCCGCGGCGAGGAGTTGCGCTGGATCGATCTGCTCGCCCGCGAGTTGCGCTGCCAGATGGGGGGAGACAGCAGGTCCGTAACGCAGCGGCGCCACCTGCTCTGCTGTCATGCCGGCCGCGCGACCCAGCATCTCGTGATCCCCAGGCCACCCGCCCGGCTGGCTGATCTCCGATGCTTCGCCGAGGCCGGTCACCACGGGCTTGTGCGCGCATACTGACTCACCGCCTGCGGCCATCGATGCAAGCAGTGCAGCACTCAGGACCGTCTTGCCGACGTCGGTGTCGGTTGCGGTGACGAGGAGCCCTCGCATGCGTGCTCTACGTTTGATCGACTACGCCGCGCGTGCGACGGACCTTTCGTGCTCCACGTCGAACGGGCGGCCACTTCGTCGCTCCACGTCAAACGGCACGTCTCTCTGGTGCTCTCCGGCAGCCGCCGATTGATAGGGCTGCTCAGTTTCGTGCTCGTCTATCCTCGCGCGATTCATGATCGTGTGTGGACCCATCGCTGCCGGGTCCAGTCCGATCGCGCGCGCGGCCTCACCGATCGCGCGCGCCGCCATCTTCAGCTCCTCGGCGGTGTGCGAGGCCATCACGGCCAACCTCAGCCGCGAGGTGCCCGTGCGCACCGTCGGCGGGCGGATCGCCTGAGCGAACACGCCCCGCTGCAGCGCCTCTTCACACAGGCTCATCGCCGCGGCCGCGTCGCCCACCACCAGCGGCACGATCTGCATCTCTTCCTCGACCACTGGAAAGCCCTCGTGCGCAAGGGCGCCCCGCAGGGTGCGCGCCGCCGAGCGCAGCCGCTGCACGCGGTGCGGACGTTCTTGTAGCAACTCGAGCGCTGCCAGCGCTCCGGCCACGGCGGGCGGTCCGGGCGCGGTCGAGAAGATCAGCGAGCGGGCGGCGTTGATCAGGTAGCGGATCATCTCCTCCTCGGCACACACGTAGGCGCCATAGGAGCCGAGCGCCTTGCCGAGCGTGCCCACGACCACATCCACCTCGCCCTGGAGCCCGGCCTGCGCTACCGCTCCGCGTCCGCCCGGGCCGAGTACGCCGGTGGCGTGCGCCTCGTCGACCATCGTGCGCGCGCCGTATCCCTGGGCCAGTTCGACGATCTCCGCGAGCGGGGCGATATCGCCATCCATCGAGAACACCGAGTCGGTGACGACCAGCCGGCGACCGCCTCCGCTGTGACGGCGCATCAGCCGGTCGAGATCGTCCACGTCGCCGTGCTTGTAAACGACCACCTCCGCCCGCGAGAGCCGGCAGCCGTCGACGATCGAGGCGTGATTTAGCTCGTCGGAGAAGACCGTGTCGCCCGGGCCGGCGAGCGCGCCGATCGTGCCGAGGTTCGCGAGGTAGCCGGATCCAAGCAGCAGGCATGCCTCGCTGCCCTCCCACGCCGCCAGACGCTCCTCCAGGCGGCGGTGGATCGTCATCGTGCCGGACACGAGCCGCGAGGCGCCCGCGCCGACGCCCCAGCGCATCGCCGCATCCGCCGCCGCCTCGCGCACGCGCGGGTGATCGGCAAGCCCGAGGTAGTTGTTCGAGCACAGCAGCAGCACCGGCTTGCCGTCGAGCAGCACGCGCGGGCCCTGCGGTCCGCTCACCATCCGCAGACGGCGCTGCAGACCGAGTCGCTTCAGATCCTCCAGGCGCTGCTCGATCTCGCTCATCCGGCAGTCCGCCTAGCCGACCGGGGCTGGGCGGGGTTTCCGATTGACGGCGCCGTCGGGGCGAGACGGCACCGTGCGCTTGGCGCGGAACCGCAGCTGGCTCGATGGATCCCACAGCTTCACGTCAAGCTCGATCGGCGTCGCGCAGCTAGTGCTTCCGAGTAGCTCCTCCACGACATCGGGCGTCTCGCCTTCCAGCCACCCCGAGCGGTTATCCGGCCGCGGGTTTACGCCGTTGTCGGCCTGGCGCGCGACGTTCAGGCCGTGCTCCTCGAACATCGCGCGGTCCTGCTCGGGCTCGTTGCCGAGCGTCGTCAGGAAGTTGCCCATCATCACGCCGTTGATCCCCGCCTTGACCGCCAAGGCCTGCAGTTCGCCGAGGTTCTCCACGCGCCCGCCGCACAGCCGGAACAGCGCCTCGGGCAGGATCAGGCGGAAGATCGCGATCCACTTGACCGCCTCCCACGGGTCCATGAACTCGCGGTCGCCGAACTTCGTGCCGGGGCGTGGGTTGAGCATGTTGATCGGCACGCTCGTGGGGTCGATCGCGGCCAGCTCGAAAGCCATCTCGACGCGCTGAGAACGGCTCTCGCCGAGATTCAGGATCCCGCCCACACACGTCTCCAGTCCCGACTCGCGTACCGCCTCGATCGTGCGCAGACGACCCTCGTAGCGAACGGTTGTGGAGACCTCGTCGTAGTAGCTCGCGGCCGTCTCGACGTTGTGATGTACACGCTGGATGCCCGCCTGCTTCAGCGCCTGCGCGCGCGGGGCGGAGATGTGCCCGACCGAGGCGCAGCGCTTCAGGTTGGTGTGCTCGGAGACCAGGCGGACGCCTTCCAGATACTTCTCGAAGTCGCGCTTCGACAGGCCCTGGCCCTGGGTGACCATACAGAAGCGGTGCGCCCCCGCGGCCTCGGCCGCGCGTGCGTGCTCGAGCACCTGCTCGGGCTCCATCATCGCGTGCAGCGGTGTCTCGGCCTCGGCGAAGCGCGACTGCGCGCAGAAGCCGCAGTCCTCGGCGCAGCCACCCGACTTGGCGTTTACCAGCGAGCACATGTCGGTCGAGTCGGCAAAGCGCTCTACGCGCGCTTCCCAGGCACGCCCGATCAGCGCCTCGATCTCGGCGTGGTCCTCGATCTCGCCCAGCGCGAGAGCTTCCTCGCGGGTGATCAGCGGCGGCATGCGCCGCACGTTATGACCAGCGGCGGACGGCTATTCCCCGCGCCAGCGCGGCGGGCGTTTCTCGGCGAAGGCCTTCATTCCCTCGCGCATGTCCTGCGAGGCAAACGAGGCGCGGCGCAGCTCGATCAATTCCTCCTCAACCTCCGCGAGCAGCTCCCCCTCTGCGTCCAGGAGCTCGGCGATCACCCGCTTGTTGCCCAGCTGCGACAGCGGCGCGTTGCCCGCGAGCTCGGCCGCGACCGCCAGCGCGACCGCCTCCAGCTCCTCAGCCGGGGCAACCCGGTTGACGAGTCCCCACTGAAGTGCTGTGGGCGCGTCGATGTAGCGGCCGAGCAGAAACAGCTCGCGCGTGCGCGGCGCGCCGATCGCATCGATGAAGCGGCGCAGGCCGGTGTGCGAGTAGACCAGCCCGAGCTTCGCCGGCGGCATCCCCAGCTTGATGGTGTCCTGCGCCACACGCAGGTCGCAGGCCAGCGCCAGCTCCAGGCCGCCGCCGATCGTATGGCCGGGAAGGACCGCCAGCGTGGGGTAGGGAAAGGCCTGCAGCGCATCGATCGCTTCGGTAAAGGGGTGTGCGACGAGCCGCTCGGCGCGTTCCTCGAACTCCTCGTCTGGGATCTCGCCGATGTCATATCCGGCCGAGAACATCCCGTGGGCGCCGGTGATCACCACGCAGCGGATTCCGGATTCCGGACGTCTCATCTCGGTGAGCATGCCCGTGATCGTGTCGAGGATCGGATGGTCGAGCGCGTTGCGCTTGGCCGGATTGGAGATCGTCAGGCGGGCGACGCCGTCCGCCGGCTCGTCGACCAACAGCTTGCCGCCGGCGAGCTCGCGTGGGGTGGCGCTCGGGGACATGAGCACTACCCCAGCACGACCAGCGTGTCTCCCTCGTTGACCGCCTGACCCTCTTTACAGAGGATCTCCGTGACCGTACCCGGGTCCTCGGCCTCCACGGGCATCTCCATCTTCATCGACTCGAGGATCGCCACCGTATCGCCCTCCTCGATCGTGTCGCCGACGGCGCACTCGATTTTCCATACGGTGCCGGTGATATGGGCCTCTACCTCCACCATGTCTCAAAGCCTCCTGGTTGAACGGTGACGCTTGAGGACAATAGCCTCCGGCACCGATCGATCTGAGGAGCATCCGATGACGAGCACCGATACCGCCGACACTCTCCAAGCTCCCGCCTCCGACGTCTATGTGATCGTTGCCGCCTACAACGAGGCCCCGCGGATCGAGGCGACGCTTGCCGCACTCGCCACCGCCTTTCCGGGCGCGCCAGTGTGGGTGGCCGACGACGGCTCCACCGACGCGACGGCAGCGATCGCTCGCAGGGCCGGTGCGCGGGTCATGCGCAGCGAGCGGATGATCGGCAAGGGCGGCGCCGTCACGTTTGCCGCGCGAGATGCACTGCAAGCGAGCCACGTAGAAGAGTCGATCTTCATCTTCTGCGACGGCGACCTCGCCGAGTCCGCGAGCAGGCTGGGCACGCTCGTCGATGCATTGCGACGCGGTGACGCGGACATGACGGTCGCGGCCTTCGTAACGCGTGTCGGCGGTGGGGTCGGTCTCGCGGTCGCGTTTGCTCGCTGGGCGATCCGCCGGCGGTGTGGCCTTACGATGCGCGCGCCGATCTCTGGGCAGCGCGCGTTGCGCGCGCGCGCGCTCGCCGACGTGCTGCCGTTCGCGCCCGGCTTCGGCATGGAGATTGGGATGACGATCGACGCCTCCCGTGCCGGGCATCGCGTCGCCGAGGTGGAGCTCGACCTGTCTCATCGCGCCACTGGCCGCACGCTCTCCGACTTCGCACATCGCGGGCACCAGCTAGTCGATTTCGTGCGGGTGTACTTCGCCCGCCGATAGGCTCGCGCCGAGATGATTCTTGCGATCGATCAAGGAACGACGGGTACCACCTGCATCGTGTTCGACGAACAGGCCGAGCCGATCGGACGCTCCTACCGCGAGTTCACCCAGCACTTTCCCCAACCCGGCTGGGTCGAGCATGACGCGGGCGAGATCTGGTCGGTCACGCAGGTCGTCGCGGGCGAGGCGCTCGACGATGCGGGCGTGCGAGCAGGCGATCTGGCGGCGGTTGGGATCGCCAACCAGCGCGAGACGGTCTGCGTCTGGGACCCGGCCACAGGAGAGCCGCTGCACAACGCGATCGTCTGGCAGGACCGTCGCACGGCCGCGCGCTGTGAGGATCTCCGCGCGGCCGGCCACGAGCCGTTGATCCGCGAGCGCACCGGTCTCATCCTCGACCCGTACTTCTCGGCCACGAAGATCGCCTGGCTGCTTGAGCACGTCCCCGGCCTGCGCGAGCGGGCGCACGACGGGACGGCGATGTTCGGGACGATCGATTCGTGGCTGATCTTCAAGCTCACCGGCGGCGAGCACCTCACCGACGCCTCCAACGCGTCGCGCACGCTGCTCTACGACATCACCGCTGGGCGTTGGGACGAGGAACTGCTCGACCTGTTCAATATCCCCGCCCGCCCGCTGCCCGCCGTGCGGCCGAGCGCGGGTACGTTCGGCGAGACTCGCCCCGGCGCGCTCCACGGCCACGCAGTCCCGATTACCGGCGTCGCCGGCGACCAGCAGGCCGCACTGTTCGGCCAGGCCTGCGTCGATCCCGGGATGGCCAAGGCCACCTTTGGCACCGGTTCCTTCGTGCTGCTGCACACGGGCTTCACGATGCCGGATCCCGGGTCGGGCCTGCTCGCGACGGTCGCCTCGGAGATCGGACCCTCGCTCGCGTCACTCCCGGCCGCGCCATCTCCACCGGCCGGTGGGCGAGCCTACGCGCTGGAGGCATCGATCTTCGTCACCGGCGCCGCCGTGCAGTGGCTGCGCGACGAGCTGCAAATCATCGAGCGCGCCGAGGACACCGCGGGGTTGGCGGCGTCGCTGCACTCAAACGACGGCGTCTACTTCGTTCCGGCGCTCACCGGCCTCGGCTCGCCGCACTGGGATCCCCATGCGCGCGGCACGATCGTCGGGCTCACGCGCGGGGCCGGTCGTGCGCATCTGGCACGGGCGACGCTCGAGGCGATCGCCTATCAGACGCTTGACGCCGTGCGCGCGATGGAGGCCGCCTCCAGGCGGCCGCTCAGCGAGTTGCGCGCCGATGGCGGCGCCAGCGCGAACGGCTGGCTGATGCAGTTCCAAGCCGACGTCCTCGGTGTGCCGGTCGTGCTGGGCGAGAGCACCGAGACGACCGCGCTCGGCGCGGCCTACCTGGCGGGGGTTGGCGTGGGGTTGTGGACGGTCTCCGACGTGCGTGATTCCTTCCGCGAGCGTGCCCGCTACGAGCCGCGCATGGGCGAGGACGAGCGCGCCGATCTGCTCGCCGGCTGGGCCGACGCGCTCGATCGCGCGGCCTCGCAACGAGCGTGAGACTGGTGCCAAAAGGCGCGGGGTCCCTCGTCATCGAGGGTATGAGACAACCGGCGATCAGTGAAAAAAGCATCAGTAATGATGTCTTATCCAGGATTTAAGCGATAAGACATCAGACATGATCTATGTCCTTCAAGATTATGCTAAGATGGGCATCTGATCTGATGTATTATCGCTATATATTGCTCTATCACATCATAATTGATGACTTTTGATTACATGGCAGATACCGCTGTGCTCGCTGAGCTTGGACGCAGGCTGGAGCGTCACCGCCTCGAGCGCAACTGGACTCAGGCCGTGTTGGCTGCCGAGGCGGGGGTCGGCCAGGCGACCGTACAGCGCGCGGAGCGGGGCGAGTCGGTGCAGATGACCTCGATGATCAAGCTGCTCCGTGCGCTCGGGCTGCTCGGCGCGCTCGACGTCGCGATACCCGAGTCGATCGACCTGCCGATCGCCCAGTTGGAACGCGATCAGCGCAAGCGCAGACGACGCGCCAGCGGTCGAGGTCGAGGTCGAGGTCGAAAGCGGGCAGAGCCCGATGAGCAGCCATGGAGGTGGGGCGAGGAGCCGGGTGCGGCCGTATGACCGTTGCGGCGGTGACGCTATGGGGAACCAGGGTGGCAGCGGTTTCCGTCAATCCCGGCGCTCGCTACGCGACGTTCCAGTATGACCCCGCGTTCGCGCGCAGCGGCATCGAGATCGCACCGGTACGGATGCCGCTGCGTGAACAGCCTTACAGCTTCCCCGGTTTGCCCGAGGATGCGTTCAGTGGTCTTCCTGGGTTGCTGGCCGACTCCTTGCCCGATCGTTGGGGAACGGCACTGGTGAATGCGTGGCTGGCTTCGCAGGGGCGCGAGCAGTCGAGCTTCGATGTCGTTCAGCGGCTCTGCTATGTCGGCACCCGCGGCGTGGGTGCGTTGGAGTTTCAGCCGGCTAGCGAGCCGACCATTCCCGCCGGCGCGGACCTCCAGGTTGACTCGCTCGTGCGTCTCGCAAGCGAGGTGCTCGCCCAGCGCGCGGAGTTCGTGGCCGAGCTGAGCGAGAACCCCGATGAGGAGGCGATGAAGGCGATCCTCGCCGTCGGCAGCTCCGCCGGGGGCGCTCGCCCGAAGGCATTCATCGCTTACAACGAGGCGACCGGACAGGTCCGGTCGGGGCAGGTACATGTCAGCGAGGGCTTTCGGCACTGGCTGCTGAAGTTCGACGGGGTTGCTCGCTCCGGCGATCACGGTCTCACCGACCCGCAGGGCTGGGGCGCGGTGGAGTATGCGTACTCGCGGATGGCGCGGTCGGCGGGAATCGAGATGACCGAGTGTCGCCTGCTGGAGGAGAACGGTCGCCGGCACTTCATGACCCGCCGCTTCGATAGGCCCGATGACGGCGGTAAGCTGCACATGCAAACGGTCGGGGCGCTGGAGCACGTCAGCTACAACGAGCCCGGTACCTACAGCTACGAGCAGATCCTGCTGTTGATCCGCCGGCTGGGCCTCGGCACGCCCGTGGTCGAGCAGCAGTTCCGGCGCATGGTGTTCAACGTCCTCGCGCGCAACCAAGACGATCACGTCAAGAACATCGCCTTCCTGATGGACCGCGAGGGCATGTGGTCGCTGGCTCCAGCCTACGATGTGATCTGGGCCTGGAAGCCAGGCAACCCATGGCTCGACTCCCATCAGATGTCGATCAACGGCAAGCGCGATGCTTTCACCGTCCCTGACATACGCGCGGTCGCGAGGGTGGCGGGCCTCAAGCGCGGCCGTGGCGAGGCGATCCTCGCGGAGGTCGGTGACGCCGTCGCGGGTTGGAGAGAGATCGCCGACGCGGTTGGCGTCGGCGAGCCGGTGGCCGAGCAGATCGCCCGCTCGCATCGCCTGACGCTCGTGGCGCGCTGACCGGGCGCGCCGATGCCCGACGTGCGCTGGGCGAGAAGCTCGCGAAGAGCATGCGATGAGCTTCGGGCGCGCGTAACTTTCCCGGCCCGGCGATGTAAAACGCTCCGATGAGCGATCTCGCATCGATGCGCGAGCAGATTTACGCCGACCCCCGGCCGAAGGAGTACTTCGACCGTTTTCACGAGCGTTCGCGCACGCGCGAACCCGACTGGGCGTATGAGCTGACGCGTGTGATCACCTCGCTGTATGCCTACACGTTCCTGCGTGTGCGTTCGATCTCCTCCGAGAAGGCGCCCGGCGCCGGCGCGGTGATCCTCGCGCCCAACCACTTCTCCTTCATGGATCACTTCCTGATGGGTTGCTACATCCGGCGCAAGGTGCGCTTCATGGCCAAGTCGCAGCTGTTCAAACCGGGTCTGATGCAATTCATCTACACCCACGGCGGCGTCTTCCCGGTGCGTCGTGGCGCCCGCGACGAGGAGATGTTCATCACCGCCGAGACGATCCTCGCACGCGGTGGGGCGATCACGATGTACTGCGAGGGTGGGCGCTCGCGCACGGGCAAAGTGGCCGAGCAGGCCAAGCGCGGGATCGGCCGCCTCGCGCTCGAGAGCGGCGCGCCGGTCGTGCCGATCGCGATCCACGGCTCCTCACGGATCCGCAACTGGAAGCGCTTGCAGTTTCCCAAGACCACCGTCCAGTACGGAGATCCGCTGCGCTGGGAGCGGATCCCAAATCCCACCCGCGAGCAGCAGCAGGCGGTCGCCGACGAGATCCTGCTGCAGATCCGAGCCCTGTACGCCGGCCTGGACGAGTACGGCCGCAAGGGCGTGCTCAAGCGCGTGCGCGAGCAGCGTCGGGCCGGTCACGTATCTTTGGGCCGCAGTCAACCGTAAGCGACGCCGCGAGGAGCTGGAAAATGAACCGTTCGATAGACATCGGCTCGGTCATCAGTCGGACGTTCAGCATCTACGCCGACCAGGCGTCCGTGTTGCTGCCCGCGGCGGCCGTCGTGTTCGTGGTGGTCGGGATTGTCGACGCCGTGCTGGTCGCGGTCGCTCCCGTGCTTCTGCTGATCGGCTTCATCCTCAGTCTCGTAGCCATCACGCTGTATACGGGCATGGTCGTCGAGCTGGTGGCCGACGTTCAGGACGGCCGTCGCGACGCCACCGTCGGTCAGCTGCTCAACGCGGCGACTCCGGTGCTTGGTCAGCTGATCCTGGTGGGGATCCTGGCGGGCATCGGGATCACTATCGGCTTCATCCTGATCATCGTCCCCGGTCTGATCTTGATCACGATCTGGTCGGTCGCCGCGCCGGTCGTCGTGCTGGAGCGTCCGGGGGCGCTGAAGGCGCTCGGGCGCAGTCGCGAGCTCGTGAAAGGCAACGGCTGGCAGGTGTTCGGGGTGATCGTCGTGCTCGTGATTGGCGTCAATATCGTCGCGGGAATCATTGAGGCGATCGGCGACTCCGGAGGAACCGGCGTCGGCATCGTCGTCAGGGTGATCGTCCAGATTCTGATCGCGCCGCTGACCGCCTTGGCGGCCTCGGTGCTCTACTTCGAGCTGCGTGGGCCCACCGGCACGCCCACCCCGGGAGAGCGCGTCGTCGAGGGCACTCTCTGACGTCGACCATGAGCGCGGCGACAGGATTGCTGCGCCCTGGGCTGTTACATGCATCCTCTGTCCTGGTGGCGGGGGCCTTGGAACCGGCTGCTGTGCTTGGGAATGCAGTCGATGAGGTGTGTTCAGAGTTGGGAGCCGGCGTCCACAGATGTGCCCCCGTCGCCGCCGATGAGACGGTCGTGGATCGGAGGGTCGCCGAGATTCTCAGCGAGTCGGGGAGCCTCGATCTGCTGATCGTGGATAGTGCGGGGCTGTTTGCGCAGGGAGGTTTGCGTGATTGCCTCGACGCCACATGGAACGTCACGCGCGCTGTTGTGAATCATGCTTTCCTGTCGGGCGAGGCAAGCTCGAGCACCGGTCGTATCGTCTACCTGGCTCCGGCCCCCAACGCCGGCGAACATTCGGGCGCCGCACGCGCCGGTCTGGAGAACCTGGCGCGTACCCTCTCGACCGAGTGGGCACGTCATGGGATCACGGTGGTCACGATCGCCCCCGGCGAGGCGACCGATGCGGGCGAGGTGGCGGCGCTGTGCGCCTACCTTGCCTCGCCCGCGGGGACCTATTTCTCGGGTTGTCTGCTCGACCTGCGGGGTCCTTAGACCTCAGCCGGTCGTACGTCAATTAGCCGGTCATCCCGCCGAACATCCCGCCCGTGATGTGCAGCGTCTGGCCCTGCACGTAGTTCGACCAGGGAGAGCACAGAAAGAACACGCCACCCGCCGCCTCCTCGGGCGTCGCGGGGCGGCCGAGCGGGATCAGCATCGAGGCCATCTGGCGCAGCTGCTCGGGGATGCCGAGCTGCACCTTCTCGCCGCCGATCTCCATGCTGTTCTCATCGTCCTTCGCCTGCGTGAGGCGGGTGTCGATGAAGCCGAAGGCGACCGCGTTGACGTTGATCTTGAACTGGCCCCACTCCTTCGCGAGCGTTTTCGTCAGCCCGACGACGCCGGCCTTGCCGGAGGAGTAGTTGGCCTGTCCGGGGTTGCCGAACGTGCCCGAGGTGGAGGAGACGTTGACGACCTTGCGGAACACCTCGACGCCTTCCTCGCGCTCTTTCTTCGCCGGATCGCGCAGGTATGGCGCCGCCGCACGCAACACTCGGAAGGGGACGACTGTGTGGATGTCGAGCATCGCCTGGAACTGCTCGTCGGACATCTTGTGGACAGGCGCGTCGATCGTGTAGCCGGCGTTGTTGACGAGGATGTCGATCTTGCCGAACGCGTCGACCGTCGCCTTCACGAGCGCCTCTGGGGCGTCGGACTTGGTCAGGTCGCCGGCGAACACTGCCGTCTCGCCTGCGATCTCCCCGGCCGCCTGCTCGGCGACGTCGCCGTCGAGGTCGTTGATCAGAACCTGCGCGCCCTGCGCGGTGAGCAGTTCAGCCGTTGCGCGTCCGATGCCGCGGGCCGAGCCCGTCACGATCGCCGACTTGCCGTCGAGTACTCCCATAGCCGTTGTGTCTCCTTGTCGTGGTCAGTGACCGGAGACTACCTTTGTTGAATCGCGTTCGGCGTGAAGGCCGGAAGGTCGTCTCACCGGTCAGCCTCGGCTCTTCATCTTCTTCCACTCAGCCTTGTGGGCGCGCTTTGCGGCCTGGTAGTCGAGCAGCGCCTGCGGCGAGTCCACGTCGCCGAGCGTCGGATGCGCCGGCACGAGGCCGGCCGCCACTGCGACGCCGAATCGCTTGGCGAGCACCGCGCTGATCGACTTGACCTTCATCTCACCGAAGCCGGGTAGCGCAGCCAGATTGGAGTGCAGGGCAGACGCGTCGGGCGCGGCCATCCACACCTGTGCCGCGTCGCCGGTGTAGTGGTCCTGCACGTGCTCGGCCAGGTCGTGCACCCGCTTGGCCATCATTCCGGGATAGCGATGGATGGCGGGCTTTGTACGGAACACCGGCTCCAGGTCGGCCGCAGCGAGCGTTGCGGAGTCGAGCGCTCCGAGTCGTTCGCGCAGTTCCAGCGGCCCGAGAAAGGCCTTTTGGACCGGGACCTGCTGATCTAATGCGAATCCCACTAGCAGCGCCATCGGGTCGGCGGCGATCAGTGCGTTGGCATCGTCAGAGTCTGTGAAGTACAGGCGGTCAGGGCGCTCAGGCACCCCTCGATCCTAGCTCGGAGGTTTCAAAGGGGATGGGACGGGCTCGACTTCGCTGCGGACCTGGTCGATCGACGTCGATCGACATCCACACCGACCCGCTCAGCCGGTGATGATGACGCCGAAGTCCTGCGTGTAGATCCCGCCTGGCTGGCCCTGACTGAGCGAGGACGGGACGTGCGGGGAAACGCCGATCGCTGTGTCGCGGAAGTGGGCGTCGAGAATGTTCGCGCGGTGCCCGGGCGAGGCCATCCAGGCGGCGACGATCGCGCGGGGCGTTCCCAGGTAGAGGGTGCCCCAGCCGATGTTCTCGCCGATTTCGTAGCCGACCTGCGAGTTGGGGATGTAGCCGCAGGCGATCATGCGGCTGAGCGGGGTATCGCCGCCTGGCCCGTCGTGTTCGAAGTAGTCACCGAACGCCATGCTCTCGGTGTGGGCTTGGGCGGACTGCTGCAGGTCGGCGTTGAACTGGAGCGAAGCCTCGCCGCGGCTGTTGCGTTCTTGGTCGATCAGGCACAGAGTGGCGGTGCGAACCACTTCGATGTTTACCTGCGTGGGTTGCAGATCGGCGCCGGGGCAGGCGCCCGCGTCGGCGCCTTTGACGGTGCTCGTCGACCTCTGTTGCTTGGTGTGATGGCCGTTATGCTTGCCCGCACCGCGCTTGGTGCAGGTCGAGGAGTGGTGCTTGCGGCGCAGATGGCCACCACGGCTTGCGTGAAAGCTGCTGCGCACGGCGCAGCGCTCGGCGGGATGAGCATGCGGACGATGCCGTCGGCCGGCCTTGTGGGCCACCGTCGTGGCCTGGGCGACGGGTGCGCCGGTTGCGGCGCATAGGGACACAACGAGCGCAAGCGCGCCGAGCAGGGAACGGAGACGAGGCACCCTTCTTCCATCGGCTGCACCTCGCGAGCGCATGAGCCCCGGTGCTCAGGTTTGGACAATGTTGCAAACTGTTTTCCAGCTATGTCAGAGGGCCAGCACCCGCCCGAGGATCTCCCGCATGATCTCGTCCGAGCCCCCGCCGATCGGGCCCAGGCGGGAGTCGCGGGCGGCGCGCTCGACCCAGACCTCCCTCATGTAGCCGGCGCCGCCGTGGATCTGCAGGCAGGCGTCCATCAAGTCGAAGGAGGCGCGCTGGGTCATGAGCTTCGCCATCGTGACCTCCTTCAGCGGTTCCTCTCCGGCGACGAATCGCCGGAGCGCGTCGTAGGTGACGCAGCGCGCGGTGTAGGCGCTCGTGGCGAGGTCGGCGAGCTTGTGGCGGATCGCCTGGTGCTTTGACAGGGGGCGGCCGAAGGCGGTGCGCTCACGGGCGAACTTCGCCGTGCGCTCCCATGCGAGCTGCATTGCCCCCACGGCGCCGAGTGACATCGCCAGACGCTCCCATTGGAAGTTGGCCATGATCTGCTTGAAGCCCTCGTGCTCCTCGCCCAGCAGGTTCTCTGAGGGGACAAACACGTCCTCGAAGGCGATCGTTGCGGTATCCGAGGCGTGCCAGCCGAGCTTCTCGAGCTTGGCGGACATGATTCCCTCGGAGCGATCGACGATCAGGAACGAGATCCCGTGATGCCCGCCCTCCTCGGTTGTCTTCACGGCGGTGACGATGAAGTCGGCGCGGACGCCGTTTGTGATGTAGGTCTTCTCCCCGTTCACCACCCAGCCGCCGTCGAGGGGCGTGGCCCGCGTGCGCAGCGCGGCGACGTCTGAGCCGGCGCCGGGCTCGGTGATCCCGAGCGCGCCAATCTTCTCGCCTTTGATCGCCGGCACGAGGTAGCGCTGCTGTTGATCCTCGGTGCCGAACTTCCAGATCGGTGGAGTGGCGATGTTCGTGTGTGCGCCGATCCCGGCGGCCGTCCCACCCGAGCCGATCCGGGCGAGCTCCTCGACGAGCACCGCCTCGTGCAGGTAGTCCCCGCCCTGGCCGCCGAGCTCGGTGGGGTACTTCAGCCCGAGTAGGCCCTGCGCCGCGAGCTTCGAGAACACCTCGTTGGGGAACCAGCGCGCGTCCTCCCACTCCTGCGCGTGGGGCGCCAGCTCACGGTCGAGAAACCCGCGGACGGATGCCCGCAGCTCATCGTGCTCTTCGGTAAATGGCGGCGTTGGCGCCAAGGCTCAAAGCCCGTAAGAGCGGCCGATCACGTCGAGCATGATCTCGTCCGTGCCCGCGCCGATGCGGTTCAGCCGTGCGTCGCGCCACACGCGCTCGACGCCGTACTCGCGCATGTAGCCGGCGCCACCGTGGATCTGGATGCATTCGTCGGCCACTTCGCAGAGCACGCGCGAGGCGTGCAGCTTGGACATCGAGATCTCGCGCACGGGGTACTCGCCGTTGTTGAAGCGCCACGCAGTGATGTAGGTCATCTGCCGCGCGGACTCGATTTTGGTGGCCATCTCCGCGAACTTGTGGCGGATCACCTGGAACTTGCCGATTTCGCGGCCGAACGCCTTGCGCTCGTGCGCGTACTGCAGCGTGCGTTCGAAGCACTTCTGCGCGCCCGACACCATCCCGGCGGCACCGATCAGGCGCTCGCCCTGCAGCTCCCACATGATGTGGTAGAAGCCCTTGCCGACTTGGCCGAGCACAGCCGAGGCGGGCACGCGCACGTCCTGGAAGGCCAGCAACGCGGTATCGGAGGCGTGCATGCCGAGCTTCTCGAGCTTCTTCTCGCGGATCACACCGGGAGCGTCCATCGGCACGAGGAACAGGGTGAATCCGTCGTAGCCGGCGTCGGCGTCGGTCTTCGTGACGAGCACGATCACGTCAGCACGGTGGCCGTTGGTGATGTAGGTCTTGGAACCGTTGATCACGTAGTCATCACCATCTTTCACGGCGCGCGTCTTGATCCCTTTGACGTCTGAGCCGGCGTCAGGCTCGGTGATACCGAGGCAGAGGATCTTCTCGCCCTTGATCGCAGGCACGACCCATTCCTGCTTCTGCTCCTCGCTGCCGAACGCGAGGATCGGCGGCATCGCCATGTCGGTGTGCACCGCAATCCCCATCGCCAGCCCGCCCGAGTTGCCGTTGGTGATCTCCTCCGCGAGCACCAAGCTCGTGTAGTAGTCACCGCCCTGTCCGCCGTACTCCTCAGGCTTGTCCAGGCCAAGGAAGCCGAGCTCGCCCATGCGCCGGAAGACCGAGTCGGGGAATGTCGTCTGCTCCCACTCCTCGGCGTGTGGCGCGAGCTCTTTGATGGCGAAGTTGTGGATCGACTCGCGCAACTGTTCGTGCTCGTCGGTGAAGATGAAGTGCTTGCGCTGGCTCTTGAAGTCGGGCTTGACAACGCTCTCGGCGGTGGCGGCCATTTGGTGGATCTCCTCGTTCTTTGGGTGCGTTGCAGACGCTAACGCAGGCGGACGACAAAGTAAACAGTAGAGCTGCTTACTTCCCGCCTGGCGAGGATGCGGTTAGGATGCCGATGTGGCCACCGATGCAGTCCTTTACGCGTTCGCTGATTCAGGCGTCGCGACGATCACGCTGAACGACCCGGACACGCGCAACGCGCTGTCCGCCGAGCTGCTGCTGGGCCTGACGGAGGCGTTCGAACACGCCCGCGACGACGACGCGGTGCGCTGTGTGGTGCTCGCGTCCTCCCACGAGAAGGTCTTCTCCTCGGGCGCCAACCTCGGCGGCTTCGCGGGGGATGTGTCGCTCGTCCACAAGCACTTCGGCTCTGAGCGCTTCGTCGAGCTGTTCAAGCTGATCGGTGCGCTCGGCAAGCCGACGGTGTGCGCCGCGGACGGACACGTGCTCGCCGGTGCGCTCGGGATCGCGCTCGCGTGCGACCTGATCGTCGCCTCCGAGCAAGCGACGTTCGGCACGCCGGAGATCAACGTGGGGACCTTCCCGTTCATGATCATGGCGCTGATCTATCGCAACGTGCCGCGCAAGAAGGCCAACGAGCTGCTGCTGCTCGGGGAGCGCTGGAGTGCGCAGGAGGCGCTCGCGGCGGGGATCGTCAACAGGGTCGTCCCCACCGAGGACTTCGACGCAGCGGTCGCCGATTGGGCGGAGAAGCTCGCGGGGAAGTCGCCGGTGATCATGCGTCTCGGCAAGGAGGCGATGCGCCGTCAGCTGGACATGCCGTTCGACGACGCGCTCGACTATCTGCGCGCTCAGCTCACGCTCGCGCTCTCCACTGAGGACATCGTCGAGGGGGTCACCGCCTTCTTCGAGAAGCGCGACCCTGTCTGGAAAGGCCGCTGATGGGGCCCGAGTCCTCCGCCGGCACGCCACCCGTCTCCGAGGCCGAGCACCCTGCCTCGCTCCTGCGCCCCTTGGTCGAGGACCTCGAGGCGCGCCGCGCGAAGATCAGAGAAGGCGGCGGCGAGGAGAAGATCCAAAAGCAGCACGACCGCGAAAAGCTCACGGCGCGCGAGCGGATTGCCCTGTTGATCGATGAGGGGACGTTCACGGAGCTGGGCATCCACGGCAGGCCGCATTTTGCACAGCGCGCGATGGACGGCGTGGACGCGCCGGCGGACGGAGTGATCACCGGCTACGGCAAGATCGAAGGTCGTCTGACGGCCGTCTGCGCGTATGACTTCACGGTGATGGCCGGCTCGATGGGAATGACGGGCGAGATCAAGGTCACGCGGTTGCGCGAGCTGGCCTTGACGAAGCGGATCCCGTTCATCTGGCTGCTGGACTCCGCCGGCGCGCGCGTGCAGGAGGCCGCCGGCGCGATGTTCGCCGGCTCCGGGCACCTGTTCCGCGAGGAGGTCGTGATGAGCGGTGTGATCCCGCAGGTGGCGGCGCTGATGGGCCCGTGTGCGGCGGGCACCGCCTACATTCCGGGCTTGGCGGACTTCGTGCCGATGGTCAAGGGCAGAGGATCGATGGCGCTTGCGGGGCCGCACCTCGTGAAGGCCGCCGTCGGCGAGGACGTCACCCAGGAGGAACTGGGCGGCTCACGCGTGCACACGCGCAAGTCGGGCGTGGGCGATATGGAGGTGGCTGACGACGAGGAGTGCATCCGGCGGATCAAGCAGTACCTCTCGTTCATGCCTCAGAACTGCGAAGAGCGCTCACCTGTGCGTGGGGTCGGCGATCCGATCGACCGGCGCGCGGAGGAGTTGCTCGACGTGCTGCCGGAGTCCAACCGCAAGCCGTATGACATGTACGAGGTGATCAAGCGGATCACGGACGACGGCGAGTACTTCGACATGAAGGGGCAGTGGGCAAGGACGATCATCACCTGCTTCGCGCGCTTCGGCGGGCGCCCGGCGGGGATCGTCGCCAACCAGCCCAAGCAGTTGGGCGGCATCCTCGACAACGACTCGGCGGACAAGGCGGCGCGCTTCGTCAACCTGTGCAACGCGTTCGGGATCCCTTTGGTGTTCCTGATGGACGTGCCCGGTTTCATGGTCGGCACGAAGGTCGAGGCGGAGGGGATCATCCGCCACGGCGCGAAGATGCTGTATGCGGTCGCCAACGCGACCGTGCCGAAGATCACCGTGATCACGCGCAAGGCCTACGGCGCCGGGTATTACGTGATGAACGGGCGCGCCTATGAACCGGACCTGATCGTGGCCTGGCCGAGCGCGGAGATCAGCGTGATGGGCGCCGAGGGTGTGGTGGAGATCGCGTTTCGCAAACAGGTCGACGAGGCGGAGGATCCGCAGGCGAAGAAGGCCGAGCTGATCGAGGGATTCCGCAAGATCTTCGACGTATACATCGCCGCCGGGAACGACCTGATCGACGACGTGATCGACCCGCGTGAGACCCGTGAGACGATCTGTAGGGGACTGGAGATGTCGGCAGGTAAGAAGGTCGAGCGACCCTGGAAGCGGCAGGGGGTGGTGCCCGTATGAGCCTCGACGACCCGGTGGTGATCACCTGCTCGATCTCCGGCGCGATCGCCAACCGCGCGCAGTGCCCGGCGATCCCATATACGCCCGCCGAGTACGCGGCGGAGGCGCGGCGGATCGTCGACGAGGGCGGTGTGATGATCCACATCCACGCGCGCAAACCGGACGGGACGCCGAGCTATGAGGTCGAGGACTTCAAAGCGATCTCAGACGCGATCCGCGGGGAGGTCGGCAACGCGGTGATCGTGAACTTCTCGACGGGCACGATCGGGGTTCCGGTGCAGAAGCGAATCGAGTATCTGCGCGCCTGCCGCCCGGAGGTGGCGGCGCTGAACATGGGATCGATGAACTACGCGAAGTACTCGCGGTCGAGGAAAGAGTTCGTGTTCAAGATGGTCTTCGCCAACCCGTTCGAGGAGATCGTCGAGCTGTTGGAGGCGATGAACGAGCTTCAGATCAAACCCGAGCACGAGTGCTTTGACATCGGCCACGTCGGCTCGCTCGCGCCCTTGATCGACATGGGCGTCTTGAAAACCCCGCTGCACGTCGACTGCGTGATGGGGGTCGTCGGCGGCATCCCTCCGACGGCGCACAACCTGGCGGCGATGGTCGAGAACATTCCGGCCGGGCGGGATTCCAACTCTGCGGCTTCGCACTGGGGTGTGATCGGGATCTCGCGCGACCAATGGATGCTCGTCGGCGCGGCGCTCTCGCTCGGCGGCTCGATCAGAGTGGGGCTCGAGGACAACCTCTATCTCCCCAGCGGCGAGATGGCGAAGTCCAACGGCGAGCTGATCGCCAAGGCCAGGCAGATGACCGAAGACACGGGTCGCCGCCCGGCGACCGTCGCGCAGGCGCGCGCGGCGCTGAACGTCCCCGTGCGCGAGGGTTAGATGAGCCTGCCGCTGGAGGGCATCAAGGTGCTCGACCTGTCTCGCCTGCTTCCCGGCGGGTTCTGTTCGCTGCTGCTCGCGGACTTTGGCGCGGATGTGCTGAAGGTCGAGGACACCGGCATGGGCGACTACATTCGCTGGTCGCCGCCGTACGTCGACGGCGCCGACGACAGCGCGAAGTCCGCGTTGTTCCTCTCTCTGAACCGCAACAAGCGCTCGATCCGGCTGGACCTGAAGAGCGATGGCGGGCGCGAGGCGCTGCTGAGACTCGTGCGTGAGTACGACGTCGTGCTCGAGTCCTTCCGCCCCGGCGTGCTCGACCGGTTGGGTGTGGGGTACGAGCGGATGCGCGAGCAGAACCCGGGGATCGTCTACTGCGCGATCTCCGGCTATGGGCAAACCGGGCCGAAGCGCGAGGCGTCGGGCCACGACATGAACTACCTCGGCCTCGTCGGCCTGCTCGGCTTGACGGGCGAGCGCAGGGGTGAGCCGGTGCAGGCGGCGGGCCAGATCGCGGACCTCGGCGGCGGCGCGCTGATGGCGGCGTTCGGAATCCTGGCCGCGCTGCGCGAGCGGGATGGCGGTCCAGATAAGCCCGGCTCCGGCGAGGGCCAGGTCGTTGACGTGTCGATGGCCGACGGAGCGCTCTCGTGGCTGGCGATGGTCGCCGCCGGATACTTCGCCGACGGGACTGCGCCGCACCGCGGCGAGCTGCCGCTCGCGGGGTCGTTGATCTGTTATCGGCCGTACGAATGCGCCGATGGCTGGGTCACGCTCGGTGCGCTGGAGCCGAAGTTCTGGCAGGCGTGGTGCCGCGGCGTCGGTCGTGAGGATCTGATCGAGAAGCAGTTCGAGCGGCCGGGCTCTGAAGCGCATGCAGAGGTCCAGGCGACTTTCAAGACGCGCGCGCGCGCGGAGTGGGAGGCGTTCGCGCGCGAGCACGACTGCTGCCTGGAGCCGGTGCTCGACCTGGACGAGGCGCTCGCGTCCGATCTCGTGCGTGAGCGCGAGATGGTCGTCGAGATCGCCCAGCCCGGCGCCGAGCAGCCCGTGCGCCAGCTCGGCATCCCGGTCAAGCTGACACGTACGCCTGGAGAGCACGCGCGCCTGCCCGGCCCGACGCTGGGCGAGCACACCGTGGAGGCGCTGCGCGCGGCTGGCTACAGCGAGGCGGAGGTAGCCGAGCTGTTGAGGACAGGCGCCGCAGCAGGACCGGCCGAGGCGCCGTCCAGCGCAACGTTCCGGGTGTGAGGCCAATGCCGGCGGAGCGCCCCCTGCTGAAGATCAGCGAGCTGGCCGAGCGCTCGGGCGTGAGCGCCGGGACGATCAGACATTACCTGCGCGAGGGCCTGCTCGGTGGGGAGGACGGAATCGTCAGGACGAGCCGCAACATGGCCTACTACCCCCCCGAGCTGGTGGAGCGGATCGAGTTGATCAAGCGACTGCAGGAGGAGCGGTTTATGCCGCTGCGGATGATCAAGGTTGTGCTGGAGGAGGACCCCGAGCATGTGCAGGCGCTGGTCGAGCTGGAGGACCGCATCCTCGAGCGCGCGCTCGCGGGCGCCGAGGAGGGCGGACGCACCTCGGCGAAGGAGGTGCGCGAGCGCTACGAGATTCCGCGCAACGTGCTGCAGCGCCTGGCGGAGATCGGGGTGCTGACGCCCAGCCGCCGGGGTTACGAGCGCGACGACGTGAAGATCATCGAGGCGATCGCGAGCTTCCGCGCGGGCGGCTACGAGGAGGCACTCGGTTTCACCGTGTACGACACGCTGCGCTACCGCGAGGCGCTGGGGCCGCTCGTGCGGGAGGAGGTCAGGGCGTTGCTCGATCGCCTGGCGGGCGAGGTTGAGATCGAGCGCGCCCTGGAGATCGTTGCGGCCGGTGTCGAACCCCTGCGCGAGTTGATCGGCGCGATGCACTCGAAGCTGTTGCTGGCAGAGCTGCGTAAGCAGCACAAGCCGTAGCTACCGGGCGAGCAGCGCAGGTCATAACTAGCAGACGAGCCGCAGCTACCAGCGCGCCCTGTGGTGCTCGACGACGCCCAGTCCGTGTGCCATTGGGGTTCCGCCGGGCAGCGTCCCGCTGAAAGTGCCGAAGGGCGCGCGGTAGTCGCTGCCCACGATCAGCAGCTCGTCGTGGCGGCTGCGCTGTGCCTCGGCGAGGAAGCGCAGCTCGGCTCCGTCCTGCTCGCAACGGATGCTCGACAGGTCTGCGGCGAAACTGACGGGTGCGACCTCTGTCGGCGAGCCTGCGATCCATACTGCTCGCTCACTGCCCTGTGGCGGGTCGTTGACGCCGCTGACGAGGTTCCAGGCAAGCGGGGTGCTGTCCGGGCTCTCGCCGACGCCGGCGCTCCAGTGCCACTCGGTGTGGCGGGTGTGATGCCCGATCGTGTCGTCGATCACGGCGAGCGCGCGGACCTCTCGCATCGGGCCGCCGTCGATCTGAAGCGCGCCGTGCGCGGCAACGCCGGCCTGCTTGCGCGTCCACACCTGCGCGTGCCCGTTCGGGCAGAGCGCCTCGATGCCCGCTTGCTCCTCCAATTGCACCTCGAGCAGGACACCACGGCCGTGTACCCGCAGGCGCCCGGGCGTGGCGGGCAGTGTCTCCGTGCCGGCTCGCCCATGAGCCAGCTCGACTTCGCCGCGACGGGGCAGCATCCGCGTGCGCTCTCGCATCAGCTTCTCCTCGCGCATGTACAGCGCCCAGAACGACTGCCGCGCGGGCCCGATCTGAACCAGCGCCGCGCATGCCATCAGCTCCTCGCAGAACACGGCCACGTAGCGCCAGCGCTTCAGAGGCCGGGAGCCTCTGAACAGGGGCATGTCGAGCGGTGGCCCAGCAGCGGCGGGCGCTATGCTTGGGATTGTTGACTGACTAGTCAATCTATTCTGTGGGGAGACACCGCGGAAGGGGAATAACGCCATGAAGGTCGCGGCAGTCCAGCTGAACTCCACCGCCGATATGGCCGCGAATTTGGCTGCGGCCGACCGCCTGACGCGCGCCGCGGCCGCCGACGGCGCAAAGTTGATCGTACTCCCCGAGAAGTGGACGGTGATCGGCACCGGCGAGCAGCTGCGCGCGGGGGCCGAGACGCTCGACGGGCCCGCGATCTCCTGGGCGCGCAAGACCGCACGCGAGCTGAGGATAGACTTGGTCGCTGGGTCGATCGCTGAGCGTGTGACAGGAGTCGAGAAGCTGGCGAACACCTCCGTTCATGTGGACCCCGAGGGTGAGATCAAAGCGGTGTACCGCAAGGTGCACATGTTCGACGTCGAGATCGAGGGCCGCTCCTACAACGAGTCTGATGTGGAGCGGGCGGGCGAGGAGATCGTCCTGAGCGAGACCCAGGATGGCGTGGAGCTCGGGTTGGCGATCTGTTACGACCTGCGCTTCCCCGAGCTGTTCCGGATTCTCGCCGTGCGCGGCTCGCGCGTGATCGTGCTGCCGTCGGCGTTTACGTTGCCGACGACGCGCGACCATTGGGAGACGCTGATCAGGGCGCGTGCGATCGAGAACCAAACCTTTGTAATCGCGGCCAACCAGATCGGACCTCACCCGGGTGGCCAGCGCTCCGGGGGCCGTTCGATGATCGTGGACCCGTGGGGCGTGGTGTTGGCCCAGGCGCCCGACCGCGAAGGCTACGTTGTCACAGAGCTGGATCTTGAGTACCAGCGCGAGGTCCGCGCGAAGCTCCCGTCGCTGGCGAACCGCCGCCCGGCGGCCTACCGCTGGCCGAAGGTGGCGGCATGAGTGCGACGGGCGCCACAGCGCCCGACAAGCGCCGCTTGATCCTGAACGCAGCCGTGCGCGTGTTTGCGCGCCAGGGCTTTCACGCCTGCCGCGTCTCGGACATCGCCGACGAGGCGGGGGTTGCCTATGGGCTCGTCTACCACTACTTCGCCTCCAAGGATGAGATCCTCGACACGCTGTTCCTCGAGCGCTGGAAAGTGATGCTCGAGCTGATCCGCGAGGTCGACGCCCAGCCACTGCCGGTGCGCGAGAAGCTGGGGGCGATCGCGTCGTTCATCGTCGACAGCTACCGCCACGACCCTGATCTGATGAAGGTGATCATCGTCGAGGTCACGCGTGCGGCGAACTCGTTCGGGCAGACTCATCTCGGCCAGATCAGGGAGGCGTATGAGCTGATCGGCGGGATCGTCGTAAAGGCGCAGGCGGAGGGTGTGTTCAAGGCGGAGATCGAGGCGCAATTCGCCGCGATGGCGTTCTACGGCGCGATCGAGCAGATGCTCACGGGCTGGATCTTTGGGCTGCTGCCGCAGGGCGAGGAGCACTTCGAGCGCGCCAAGTGGCTGGTGGTCGAAACCGTCTGCGGAGGCCTGGAGACGAGCGCGGTCGGCGAGACGCGGGTCGGATGAAGCGTTGAATGAGTGTGAACACGACCACCGCGGGGAATAGACTGCGTTGAATATGGAGAACGAGATGATCAAGCGACTGATCTGGTCGGGTCTGCTGGCAGGCCTCGGTGCGCTGTCGAGCATCGTCGCCCACCGTGCGGCCGGGCTCGTGTGGAGGCGCATGTTCGACGAGGAGCCGCCGGAGTGAGCGCGGCGTCACCGCCGCCGCCCGGCGAGCGACGCTCCGAGACTCAGAACATCGCCACGGCGATCACGGAGGTCTCAGAGCGCGCGACGCTGCTCGTGCGCGAAGAGATCGAGCTCGCCAAGACGGAGGTCGCGGAGAAGGCGACCAAGCTCGTCAAGGGTGCCGTAGTCGGCATCGCCGCAGGCATCTTCCTGATCACCGCCCTCTTCTTTGTGCTGATCGGGTGTGCGTGGCTGCTCTACTACTACCTTCCGATCGGTAACCAGTTCACCTATTTCTACGGCTTCTTCGCGATGGCCATCATCCTCGTGGTACTCGGCGTGATCGCCGGCCTGCTCGCCGCTCGGGTGGTCAAAAAAGGATCCCCGCCGGTGCCGAGCATGGCGATCGAAGAGGCGCAGAAGATCCGCGAGACGGTGTCCGCCGGCGCGGACTCGCACGCGATGACAGGGGGGAAGATCTGATGGCTGGGCGCTCCGCGACCGAGATCCGCAGCTCGATTGAGGCCAACCGCGAGGAGCTGGCGGTCTCGATCGTGAAGCTGCGCGGCGAGGTCACGCACCTGGCCGACTGGCGCGGTCACCTGCAGCGCCACGAGCAAGAGTTGAAGATCGCCGGCGCGGTTGTCGTCGGCCTCGTGCTCACCCGCGGCCTGCTGCGCCGCAGGCGCAACCGCCGGGCCTGAGTCCTCAGGCCAGAAGCGTGCGCGGGATTGCGCCGACGCCGATTAACCCGGGCCCCGTATACGTGCCGATCACTGGGCCGACCTCGGAGGTGAAGACCGGCTCGGAGTCGAAGATCTCCAGGCAGCGGTCGATCAGGCGCTGGGCCTGCTCAGGCGCTTGGATGTGCTGCACGACCCAGCCCTCGGCGCCCCGGTCATGGAGCTCCTGTGCGTACTGGACCATCCGCTCGAACGCGCGTCCGGCCGTGCGCACGCGCTCGACGGGGGTGATCTCGTACTCGAGCGAGAGGATCGGCTTGATCTTCAGCGTGCCGCCCAGCCACGCTTGGGCTTTGCCGACGCGTCCGCCGCGGCGCAGGTACTCCAGGGTGTCGAGGCAGAACCAGATTTGCAGGGCCTTGCGGGTCTCGTGCACGCGCGCGGCGACGGCCGCTTTGTCGGCCCCCGCGCGGGCGGCAGCGGCGGCGGCGAGCACGAGCAGGCCGACCCCGCCGCAGGCGGTCTCGCCGTCGATCACCTCCACACGCTCGCCGAGACCGCGCTCGGTGAGCAGCCCGTGCGCCTGGCGGGCGGCCTCGCAGGTGCCGGAGATGCCGCCGGCGAGGTGTACCGAGACAATGTCCCGGCCATCGTCCAGCAAGGGCTCCCAGACGGCGAGGAAGTCGCCGATCGAGGGCTGGGAGGTTGTGGGCAACTCGGGATCGCGTCGCAGCCGCTCGTAGAAGGCGTTGAAGCCGTCCATCTCCAGCTCGCGCTCGGGTTCCCCCTGCCAGCCGACGTACAGGCTGACCTGATGGATTTCCTCGCGCTCCGCGAGCGTGCGCGGCAGGTAGTTGGTGCTGTCGGTGGCGACGGCGACGGAGGGCACGCGCCGGGACCCTACTGCAACGCCTCCTGAAGCTCTCCGGACTCGTACATCTCGATGACGATGTCACAGCCTCCGACCAGCTCGCCGTTCGCGAACAGTTGGGGGATCGTGGGCCAATCGGAGATTGCCGAGAGCTCCTGGCGCAGACGCGGGTCGGGCAGAATGTCGACGGCTGCGAACGGCACGTCCAGCGACTGCAAGGCGGCGACGGTGCGCGCCGAGAAGCCGCAGGCGGGCGCCTCGGGCGTGCCCTTCATGAACAGGATCACCTTGTGCTCGTTGATCGCCTCGCTGATCGCGTCGCGAATCGGATTGGACTCCCCGCTCGTGCTCGGCGCCTCGGCCACGGGGCTGGGCTGGCGACTCGACATCGGAAGGTCACGTGTGGTGCTTGGCTGGCTTGACATGGTTGCTCCTGGCGGTTGGCTTTAGGGGTCTGCGGGCGGGCGTGGTTTGCGAGTGGCTCGCTCTGACGATGGCTGGCCGGGGGTCAGGTCAGGGGGTGGGCACCTTCAGCGGAAGTTGGGTCTTCAACGAAAGGGCGTGGATCGGGCCGCCGATCTCCGCCCCGAAGATCTCGTAGACGAGGCGGTGCTGCTGGATCCGGCTGCGCCCCTCGAAAGCGGCGGCGGTGACGGTCGCGCGGAAGTGATCGCCGCCGCCGGTGTAGTCCTCGACCTCCACTCGAGCGCCCGGAATCGAGGACTCGATGCGCTGCTTGATCTCGTCTGGAGAGGGCATTATCAGCTCAAGCTTAGCCGCTATACTTTGGAAAGCGATGATCACGATCAGCGACAAGGGTGCCGAGAAGGTCCACGAGTTCCTCGCCGCACAGGAGGCCGAGGTGAGCCTGGCCGGTTTGCGTGTCGGCGTACGCGGCGGCGGCTGCTCGGGCTTCCAGTACCAGCTCGCGTTCGACGAGCAGCGCGATGGCGACATTGTGTTCGAGAGCCACGATCTGAAGCTGCTCGTTGACGAGGAGAGTCTGCCGTTCGTCAGCGGCTCCGTGATCGACTACGAGGAGAGCCTGCAGGGCGCGGGGTTCAAGGTCTCCAACCCGAACGTCGTCGCCGCATGTGGTTGTGGTTCATCGTTCAGGGTGGCCGAGGAGGAGCAGGTCTCAGCGGTTTGAGGTTCGGAGCGCGTAGGGTGCGCTCCCGATGTCTGTTCTACCCGCCCGTCTTCGGAGTCTGACGCCGGAGCGCCTGCGCGACGACGTGCGCCTGCGCGCGCTCGCGGTCGGCTCCGGTCTGATCCCACCGCGGACGATGCACTCCGCGCAGGATGCGCGGGTGCTGCTGGAGGCGGCGCAAGACGCCAAGCGCGTGGTCGAGATCGGTGTCTACGAGGGCTCCTCGGCGCAGGCGCTGTGCGAGACGCTCGGGCCGGACGCCGAGTTGCACCTCGTCGATCCCTTCGGCGCGCACCCCGACGCGCTGCCGAGCGGTTGGGGCGCCACCGAGTGGGCGACCCGGCGGTGGTCTCGCGCGCCCTAAGCAAGTGTGGTCCCGATGCGCCGGAGATTCACTGGCACGTGGCCCTCTCCCACGAAGTGGCCGCAGAATGGAAGGGCGAGGTGGACGTGGTGTTCATCGACGGCGACCACTCCGAGGCCGGCTGCGAGCTCGACTGGGCCTCGTGGCACGACTTCGTCGCACCCGGCGGTCGTGTGGTGTTCCACGACGCGCGCGCCGACCAACCCGGGGGCCGCGGCCTTCCGGGGCCGACTGCGGTCGTAAAGCGCCATTTCCGTTCGGCCGACGCCGCGACCACCATGCCGGACTGGAAGATCACGGCTGAGGCCGACCGCACCGTTGTTGTGACGCGCGCCGCCGCCTGAGCACTGCTCCTCTCGCTCAGCCTGACTCGGTCAAGTCCCCCGAGCTCTCACTTATTCCACCGTGAGCGTCGCTTTCATCCCTTTCGCCTCGTGTCCCGGCAGCGAGCAGAACAGCGTGTAGGAACCGGCATGAAGGTTGAGCGTCAGGTCCGTATGGGCGTCGGGCTTGACGTTTTCCTTCAGGCCGCCGGCTTCTGTGCTTTCGGCCGGTTGTTCGACCGCGTGCAGGTTGTGTTCGTCCTGACCGTGGTTGACGAATTCGATCATCACTGGGCCCGCGGGAACGGAGATGCGGGAGAGGATGAAGTGGTAGCCGTTGCTGTCTTCGGCCGTCACCTGTACGTGCACGGTTCTGGCGGGGGCTGCAGGGGTTTCCGTGGACGGAGCGCCGCCTGCGGCAGAGGAACCGGGGGACGAGCCAGAGCCGGATGCCGCGCCGGGAATCACCGGGGCCGGGGCGCTGGTCAACGGGTCTGTTGAGGTGCCCGAAGAGCCCGCGCCCTTGGAGGCGCCCTTCGGCACGAAAGGCTTTGAACCCGAGGACCGCTTGTGCTTGCGGTGGGACGGGCAGTGGCGATGGTGCGCGTGGTGCCGGCAGGCATGCGCGGCTCGGGAGGAGCGATGCCCGGGCGCGGCGATCGCCACCGCGGCGACCGTCCCGGCCGAGAGGCACACGAGGCAGGCCAAGAGCGCACTCGCCGCGCGAAGCATCACTTGACCAACACGGGCCGTTCGAACGAAGCCGCTTCGGGGATCACCAAGCCGGCTTCGGTCTGGAACCACTGTTCGAGCAGCGAGCAGTACATCCCGCGGAAGTCCGAGGTCCTGCAGGACGTTTTCGTTTTCGTCGAGGTTGGTCAGGCCGGGGAACTCGCCGACCATTGTGCCCGAAGCGCGGCTGCCGATCAGGAACGCATTGCCGCCGGCGCCGTGGTCGGTGCCGGAGCCGTTTTCCTGCGGACGGCGGCCGAACTCCGACCACAGCTGGATCAGCACGCGGTTGATCCAGTTCGCGCTCTTCGAGGTCGCGCTGGAAGGCGACGACCGCGGCGACGGTTTCGGCGAGGTTCGTGGCGAGCGTGCCGGCCTCGTCGGAGTGCGTGTCGTAGGAGCCGACGGCGTTCAGCGAGGCGCATTTGATCGGCATTCCCGTATGGAGCATCGCCGCGAGCACCGCGAGCCGTTCGGCGAATTCGCCGGTGGGGTAGGCGACCGTCGATTTGTCGCCCGAGGTTTTCTCGGATTCGACGAACGAAGCCATCTTGTTGAGGACGAGATCGGTGTCGTAGGAGGCGCCCCGTGCCTGGGCGTACGCGGGCGACGGCGCCGGCAGCGCGCCCAGCGCGCCGAAGGTTTCCAGCGTCGGTCCGATCACGGGGTCGCTCAGGCCTTCGGCCCACATCGTGTAGTCGGCGGGCGAGGAGACCGCGGCGACGGGCATCGTCTCGGTCGCCAGAGCCGGCGCGAGCGAGTAGTCGAGGGACAGGCCCTGCAGGGGGTTGGTGGGTTCGCCGGCGATGTCGAGGTAGCGCCCCATCCAGCCGGTGCGCGTGTTCGTGTCGAGCTCGCCGACCTCCCAGTAGTGGCGGCTGGTGAAGTGGCTCTCGTCCTGGGGCTCGTAGCCGATCGCCGGGAACGCCGTGACCTTGCCCTCTTCGTGTAGTTCGGCCAGGCCGGTCGCGGATGGATGCCACATCAGCCTGGGATCCTCGGTGAAGGTCTTGCCGAGGCCTTTTTCGCGCGCTTCCTTTGCTTCCAGGCTGAGCTTTGGACGCAGTGTCTCGTACTTGTCGCCTTCTTCCCCGACGGGCGCGAGCACCGACAGCGCGTCCCAGCCGCCTTCCATGAAGATCGAGACGAGCACCGGCGGGCCGTCGGGTCCGGTGTCGGCCGAGGCCTGGGCGATGCCCTCTTCGAAGTGGCGCGGCGAGAGCATCGAGGCGCCATACACGGACAGCGCCGCGCCGGCCGAGGCCAGCAGGAACGTGCGCCGGTCGAGGCCCGTGCCGGCCGGCACCGGCATCCCCGGCTCGATCTTCGGCAGTCCCTTCCCGGCTACGGCGGCGCCGCGGCGCAGCAGCGCGGCGCGGTTGAAGTCGTTGCACGAGCAGCTCCTGGCCATCTCAGCTCACCTCGTCCTCGAATTTGGTCCCGGACGCCATCTCAGCTCACCTGCATATCGGGAGAGGTGGCGATCAGCATCCGCAGCGCGTTCTGGCGCATCGCCCGGTAGGGGCTCAGCTCCCATTCCGTTTCGCTCGTGCCCACCGGACAGGTTTCCGCGAAGCGCGGCGATGCAGGCGGTCGATTCGCTGGAGAGCAGCGGATTGGCCCAGTAGCTCATCGCGCTGGCGAGCGCCGCCGCCGGTTCCTCGGTGGCGCTGTAGACGGATTCGCCCTTTTCAGCGTCCGCCCAGGGGTTGGGGTAGGTCTTCGACGTGACGTAGCTGGCCATTTCCCAGCGTGCCTTTGTCGTCGACGTGTCGAGCCAAGCGCCGAAGTCCCAGCCGGAGACGTTCGGCGGGTAGAACAGCTGCTGGCCTGCGTTTGCGGACAGCCACGCCCAGGATGTCGTGTCGATCGGGCGCTCGATCGAGCGCAGCAGGCCCGCGTTGTAGACGACGGGCGGCGTCACGAGCTCGGGGCCTTCGTAGAAGTCGGGGTGCAGGAGAATCGCCTCGAGCACCGCGCGGATCGAGTAGCCGGAGCCGACGTACAGGCCCTGCAGCGAGGCGAGCGTCGCTTCGTCGGGCGGGGAGGGGATGAAGTAGCCCCACAGCTTGGTCACGAAGAACGAGGCGTGCAGCGGGTGTTCGATGCACATGCGGACGGCGTCTTCGTAGTTCCAGTTGCCGCTCTGACCGAAGATCGTCTTGACGCCGTCGTCGTGGTATTCGGGGTCGTAGTGGAAGTTCTGCAGGCCGCTGCTCGGGGTCCATTCCGCCTGCCAGCCGGTCAGGGCGCGCCCCATTTCGTGCACGTCGTCCTGGGTGTAGGCGCCGCGATCGGCGCCGAGCGAGAACAGCTCCATCATCTCGCGGCCGTAGTTCTCGTTGGTGTTGTTCCGTTCGTTGTAGATCCCGTCGAGGAACACGAGCATCGCGGGGTTGGTTGTGACCGCGAGGAACAGGTCGTGGAAGCTGCCGAACATCATCGAACGAAAGAGTTCGTTCTGTTCCAGCATCATCCGCTGCGAGTTGACCTTTTCGTTGGAGTTGGCGAACCAGTCGTGGAAGATGAACGTCATCTTCTCCACGAGCTGCTGGTCGGAGCGCAGCATGCGGTCCAGCCACCAGCAGTGGTCGTCGCCCCCGACGTCGTAGGGGTCGAGCGGTTCGCCCTGTTCGTTGACCGGTTCGGGACCCGTGAGCGTCGCCGCCCCGGAGGGGCGGGTGAGGCCGAAGACGACCTGTTCCAAGGGCTGCCCGACGAGCGCCTCGGCCTGCCCCGGGGTCGGCCCGAAGCCTGCGCGCCACAAGAGCCGGCGCGCCTGGGCGAGGGTGATCGGCGGCGAGCCGACGGACGGAGCCGGCGCGGGGGAGGGTGCGGGCGGCGAAACCGGTGCGATCGGCAGCTTGACGGGAAGCGTGCCGTGCGGCTTGGCGTGGTGGTGCTTGTGCTTGCGATGCTTGCGCCGCCGGCTCTTGTGACGCCCGTGATGTTTCTCATGCTCTTTGGCCCGCTTGCGCTGCTCGTCGCGGCCGTGTCTCGTGTGCTCTTTGGCTGTGAGAGCCGTCTTCATCGAGCGAGGACCGTCTTCGCGCGTGGAAGAGCATGGTGCGGATAGACCATTGATGGCCACCTCGGCCGTAGTGGCGCGCTACTACCACAGGCAGCAAAGTTCTCGACGGATGTCCTACTCAGACCTACGCCGGTTCGTTCGCCAGCGAGCGCCACAGGTAGCGGCATGCCAGCGTGCGATACGGTCGCCACGGCTCGGCGATCCGCTCCATCGCAACTGGCTCCGGCAGCGCGTCGAGCCCGTAGGCACGTTCGATCGCGCGGCGGATGCCGAGGTCGCCGGTGGGCAGCACGTCGGGGCGCTCGAGGTGGAACATCAGGAACATCTGCGCGCTCCACAGGCCGATGCCCTTCACGGCGGTGAGCTCCGCGATCACCCGTTCGTCGTCGAGCTCGTTCAGCCGTGCGAGCTCGAGCTCGCCCGAGAGCGTGTGCTCGGCCAGTGAGCGGAGGTAGCGAACCTTCGCCCGCGAGAGCCCCGCCGCGGCGCGCAGCTCTTCGGGCTCGTCGTCGAGGATCTCCTGGGGTGTTGGCGGTCGGCCGCCGAAGCGCGTGGTCAGCCGTCCGTAGATCGCGCGGGCGGCGAGCACTGACAGCTGCTGGCCGGCGATCGTGCGCACGAGCGCGCCGTAGTGGTCGTCCTTGTCCGGGCGTCCCTCGCTCGCGCTTGGCAGTTTCCCGACCGCGGCGATCACCTCCGCCATCACCGGGTCGCTGCGGCGCAATTGCGCGAGGCCGCGGCTAGACAGCGGAAGTCGCCGCCTCGAATACGACGGGCTCGCCGTCGAGCGCGTTCAGCGCGCGCGCGAGCGACATCGCCAGGCACGTGAAGCTGGGCGTGTCGCGCACCGTGAACGCCGAGGCCTCGGTCGTGCGCAGCCGCTGCACGAGGTCGAGGAATGTGCCGACATCGTCGGTGTCGAACGCCACCACGAACTCCTGGTCGTCGAGGCCGAACGAGTACGTCGTGTGGTTGTCCACGCCCGGGTATTCGCGCCCCACGGCAATGTGCCCCTGCATGATCCGCCAGCGCTCATCCGCGGGCAGCGCGTACCAGGCGCGCGACTTCACGAACGGGTACACGAATACGTACTTGCCCCTGAACCCTCTCGGCGTCGTGCGCTCGTCCTCGGAGTATTCGGATGACTTGCGCATCCCCAGGAACGAGTACGGGATCTGCGCCCACTTCATCAGCCCGCTCTGCCCCAGCACCACGTGCAGCTCGTGGATCCGGTCGAGGTTCTCGGCCTCGGTGATCAGCAGCAGCTCGGCGTCGCCGCGCGTGCCGACGAGCGAGAACGCCTGCAGCAGGTGGCCGTCGGCGAAGTCCTCGCAGGCGGCGTAGAGCTCGCGCTTGTCCTGCGCGCGCTGCTCCTCTCCCAGCCGGCGCCAGGCGGGGTCGAGCTTCAGGAATGTGTACTTCACGAAGTGCCGCAGCGTGCTCACCACTCGATTATCGCAAGCCCCGACCCTATTGCTCGACCTCGTCGGCGGATACAGTGGTACCGATGCGCATCGCGCTGCTTTCGCCGTATTCGTGGACTTACCCCGGCGGGGTCACCCGCCACATCCAAGCGCTCGCCGCAGAGCTCGACGCGCTCGGCCACGATGCCCGCATCCTCGCGCCGCTGGACCCCGACGACGCGCTCTCGCGCCGCCTGCACCGCGGCGCCCACCCCCAGCGTCTGGAGCCGGGCGGGCGGGCACCCGATCATTTCGTCGCGCTCGGCCGCACCGCCGGCTTCCCCGCCAACGGCGCCGTCTCGAACCTCGTGCCCGTCCCCGGTGGGGTGCTCGCGATGCGCCGCGAGCTGCGCGACGGCGGCTATGACGTGGTGCACATCCACGAGCCGGTCGTGCCGCTGCTCGGCTGGGACGCGCTCTGCTCGACCGCGCCCGAGTTGCCGCTTGTGGGCACCTTCCACACCTACTCCGAGAACGCATTGACGAACGGGATCGCGAACGTGCTCGGGGCCCGCCGGCGGATGAACCACCTGCACGTGCGCATCGCCGTCTCCGAGGCCGCCGCCTGGACCGCGCGGCGCTTCTTCGGCGGGCGCTACCGGATCGTGCCCAACGGGGTACATCTCGACGCGCCCGGAGCGCTCGACCTCGAGACCGAGCAGCTCGATGCTCCCCCGCCCAATGCCCCCATGCGGATCCTGTTCATCGGCCAGGCGGTCGAACGGAAGGGTCTGCCGGTGCTGTTGCGCGCGTTCGAGGCGCTCCGCGAGCAGGTCCCGGCGACGCTCACGCTCGTCGGCGCCGATGCGGATGAGGTCGCGCACATGATGCTCGACGACCACGGCGTGCAGGCGCTCGGCAAGGTTTCCGAGGCCCGCAAGCACGCCGAGCTCGCTGGCGCCGATGTCTTGTGCGCTCCGTCGCTGCACGGCGAGAGCTTCGGCATGGTGCTCACCGAGGCGCTCGCTGCGGCCACGCCGGTGATCGCGTCCGATATCCCCGGCTACCGCGATGTCGTGCGTGACGGGATCGACGGCACGCTGACCCCTCCCGGCGATGCACTCGCGCTGGCCGAGGCGCTGCGCTCGCTTGCGCTCGACCCCGCCGCACGTGCGCGTATGGCCACTGCCGCGCGAGCGCGCGCCGAGCGTTTTGCCTGGCCGCATGTCGCCGCCGAGGTGCTCGACTGCTATGAGCAGGCCCAGGCCGTGGGACGACCGGCGACGCGCGCCGGCCGTGTCGGGGTGCGCCTTGGCCTCCTCCCTGCCGATCTCTTGCCACGCATCCCCGCCCAGCGCCTGCCGAGCCTGGAGACCGCGCCCAGGGCTCCCACCGGGTCGGACAATGAATCGGGAAGCCATTCGCACGAGCGCTTCAAGCGCACGCTGCGCCGTGGCGCGTTGGTGGCTGCGTCGCTCGGCGGCCTCGCCCTCGCGCTGCTCGCGCTCGTGCACATCGGCGTCGGCCGCATTGCCGAAAGCCTGCTCGCCTCCAGCCCCGGCCTGCTCGCCGCCGGCCTGGGCCTGATGTGCGCCTCGATGTTCGCCCGCGCGATCGCCTGGCACGCGATCCTCGTCGCCGCCCCGACCTGGCGCAAGGCCAAACGCCGCGACGCGATGCAGGGCACGTTCATCGGAGTGCTGATGTCGGCAACGCTCCCCGCGCGCCTCGGCGAGCCCTCGCGAGCACTGATCGTCGCGCGCCGCCTCGGCCGCGCGCGCGAGACGCTGCCGGTCGTGCTCGGCACGATGGTCTCGCAAACGCTGCTCAACCTGCTCGCGCTGGCGATCCTCGGAATCGTGATGTTCTCGAGCGTCGACCTGTTCAACGGTCATCATGGGGCTCTCGTCGCCGTCGCGCTGGCGCCCGTCGCGGCGGTTATCCTGGTGCTGCTCGCCCCCGTGATCGTGCCGAGCGCCGCGGTCTCGCGCTCGCTGCGTCTGCGGGTCCTGCTCGCCGGCCTGCGTCTCTCCCTCGTGCGGGTGCGCGAAGGGTTGCGCGTATTCCGTCACCCTCGTCAGGCGGCGATCGCGACATCTGTGCAGCTCGGCGCCTGGGGGCTGCAGTGCTTGTCGTGCTGGCTTTTGTTGATGGCGCTCGGCCTCAACGGCCGCGTCGGGATCGCCGGCGCCGCGGCGGTGCTGTTCGCCGTCAACGTCACCGCGGTGATCCCCGCCACACCGGCCAACATCGGCGTCTTCCAGGCGGCCTGCGTGGCCGTGCTCGCCGGCGCTTACCACGTCTCCACCCCCGACGCGCTCGCCTACGGCATCGTCCTGCAGGTAGTCGAGCTCGCCACCGCGGTGCTGATGGGAATCCCCGCGCTGATCACCGAGGGCCTCTCCTGGAAGGACGTCCGCCTGCGCACGATGTCGGGCGCGCCGGTGAAGCTCAGCCCGCTGCCCGCGAGCGCACGCTCCAAAGTGGCCAAGGGTGCGCCTTCGGGCGTCGAGGGCTAGGAGCGAGCGCCTCTTCAGGAGGCTAGGCTAGCGCCGGCTCATCCTCGGACTCCACGATACCGTCGGGCGGGTCCTCGTCGTCGAGCTCGCCGAACAGCGAGGGATCGCGGGGTGAGCCCTTGATCACGTCGTCGGGCGAGCCGTCGGGGAGCAGGCGGCCCTGGCGCGTGCCGAAGTAGATCGCCTGGGGGTGATGGGCGATCAGCGCGAGCGTCGACTGCTCGGGCACGGGCGCGTAGCCGTCGGTGATCTTCATGCCGATCTCGCCCAATCCGAGCAGCTGCTCGACCTTCAGGTGCTCTGACTGCTCGGGCACCGCGGGGTAGCCCCACGAGTAGCGCCGCCCCTGCGTGGCGGGGATGCCGAGCATCCCGCGCGCCTCGTAATGCAGCCACTCGGCCAGGCCCTCGGCGGTCTGCACGCCGAGGCCGTGGACGAACAGCTGCTCGGCGAACTCGCCGTCGGTCTCGAGCTGTGCCATCAGGTCGGTGACTTCCGAGCCGACGGTCACGGCCTGCACGGCGATCACGTCGAGCTCCTCCGGCGGTGAGCCCTTCGCCGATGGCTCGCCCGCGGCATCCACGGCTGGCCGGTAGAAGTCGGCGAGGCAGATCCGGTCGCCCTTCGGCTGGCGCGGACAGACGAAGCGCGTCAGCTCTGTCTTGCGATCCTGGGGGTCGAGCACGACGATGTCGTTGCCCGCCGAATAGCAGGGGAAGAAGCCGAGCAGCGCGCGCGGGTGCAGATAGGTCTGCTCGTGCCACATGCGCTCCAGACGTGGGCGGAAATCGTCGCGCAGGAGCGTCTGCCAGGCCTCGCCTTTGACGCCCTTGCCTCCCCAGTGCAGCTTGAACAGGACGTGCGTGTCGAGGTGCGGGTAGACCTCGTCGAGGTCGACGGGGATCTCTTTGACGCCCCAGAACGGCGGCCTCGGGATCGGCACGTCGGTGCGCGCGGTGCAGCGCACGGAGTCGTCGGCGAAGTTGAGATCCTCGACCGGCTCCTCGCCTTTGGCGCGGAAGGCCGTGGCGCCCGTGCGCAGCTTCTCCAAAAGCGCCGCGTGCGCGTCCTCGTCGATCAGCTGGTCCATCACCGACAGGCCCTCGAAGGCGTCCTTGCAATAGAAGACGCCCGGCGCATAGGCCTCCTCGGAGTCCTTGCCGCCGGGGTACAGCGCGCGGTAGCTGAACGCGCGGTTGATCGCCGCGCCGCCGATCAGCACCGGATACTCCAAGCCCTTCGCGTGCAGCTCCTGAATCGCGGCCGGCATCTGCTTGGAGGTCGACACCAGTAGCGCGGACAGGCCGATTGCGGTTGCTTCGTGCTCGACCGCGGCGTCGAGGATCGTCTGGATCGGCACCTGCTTGCCGAGGTCGACGACCGTGTAGCCGTTGTTCGTGAGGATCGTGTTGACGAGCGACTTGCCGATGTCGTGCACGTCGCCGAACACGGTCGCGAGCACCACGGTGCCCTTCGTGTAGCCCTCGATCTTGTCTAGGTATTTCTCCAGCTGCGCGACCGCGCGCTTCATCACTTCCGCGGACTGCAGCACGAACGGCAGGATCAGTTCGCCGGCGCCGAACTTGTCGCCGACCTCTTTCATCGCCGGCAGCAGCACCTCGTTGAGCGTCGGTACCGCGCCGATCTTCTCGACGGCCTTGTCGATCCAGTCCTCGACGCCCTCCTTGCGCCGGCGCAGGATGTGGAAGTGCAGTGCCTCCTCCGGCTCCATCCCCTCGGTCGGGTCGGCCGCGCTCTGCACCTGCTCCTCGCCTTTGGACTCGAAGTGCTCGATGAAGCGCTCCAGCGCGTCCTCGCGGCGGTTGTACACGAGGTCATCGGCCAGCTCGCGCTCGACGTCGGAGATCTCCGAGTAGGGGGTTATGTGGTTCGGGTTGACCATCGCCAGGTCGAGGCCCGCCTGGACGCAGTGGTGCAGGAAGGTCGAGTTGAGCACCGCGCGCGCGCCGGGGGAGACGCCGAAGGAGACGTTGGAAACGCCCAGCGAGGTCTTCACGCCGGGGATCTGCTCCTTGATCGCTTTGATCCCCGCGATCGTCTCCACCGCGGACGGTCGCCACTCCTCGTCGCCGGTCGTCAGCGTGAACGTGAGACAGTCGAAGATCAACAGCTCGGGGTCGAGGCCGTGCTCCTCGCAGCAGAGGTCGCGGATCCGCTTGGCGATCTCGACCTTGCGCTCGGCGGTCTTCGCCATCCCGACCTCGTCGATCGTCAGCGCGATCAGCGCTGCGCCGTGCGCGAGCGCCAGCGGCACGACGCGGTCGAGCTTCTCGCGCCCGGCCTCGAGGTTCACGGAGTTGACGATCGCGCGGCCGGGGATCTGGTCGAGCGCGGTCGCGATCACCTCGGGCTCGGTCGAGTCGATCTGGATCGGCGCGGGCTGGGTCAACGAGACCTTCTTCGCGACGAGGCGCATCTGCTCGTCCTCATCGGAGCGCTCGGTCAAAGCGACACACAAGTCGAGCACGTGCGCGCCGCCCTGCACCTGGTCCTCGGCGATCTGAACGAGCCCGTCGTAGTCGTCGGCGAGCAGCAGCTCCTTGGCCTTGCGCGAGCCCTGCGAGTTGACGCGCTCGCCGACCATCGTCGGCCGCGGCTCCTGCACGAGCGGCGTGGCGGCGATCATCGAGGACAGGTGCGGCGGGCGTGGCCCGGGGCGCGGGGCGACAGCACGTCCAGCGACTCGCTCCGCAATTGCGGCAATGTGCTCGGGTGTCGTTCCGCAACAGCCGCCGACAACCCCAACGCCGTAGCGCTCGACGAACTCCGCAAGCGCGTCGGCGAGCGGCTCGGGCTTCTCGGGGAAGATCGTCTCGCCGTCCGGGCCCTGCAGCGGCAGGCCGGCGTTGGGGATGCACGCGACCGGCACGGGGCAGTACTCGCCGAGGAAGCGGATCGCGTCGCGCATGTCCTCCGGACCGGTCGAGCAGTTCAGCCCGATCACGTCGACCTTCAGAGCCTCCAAAGTCGTGAGCACCGCGGAGATGTCGGTGCCGAGCAGCATCTTGCCGCCGTTCGGCAGCAGCGACACGGAGGTGTGGATCGGGAGCGTGCGGCCCGTGCTTTGAAAGGCCTCGCGCGCGCCGAACACGGCGGCCTTGACCTCGAGGATGTCCTGCGCGGTCTCGATGATGATCAGATCGGCGCCCCCGTCGATCAGGCCCGCGGCCTGCTCGGCGAAGACCTCGACCAGCTCGCGGAAGCGGATCTGCCCGAGCGAGGCCTCCTCGGAGGCGGGCAGGTATCCGGTCGGCCCGATCGATCCCGCGACGAAGCGATCTTCGCCAGCGGCCTTGCGCGCGATTTCCGCGGCCTTCGTGTTGATCTCTACGGTGTAGTCGGCCAGGCCCCACTCCTCGAGCTTGATCCGCGAGCCCTGGAATGTGTCGGTCTCGACTACGTCAGCACCGGCTTCGAGCATCGAGCTATGCACGCCCTCGATCACGTCGGGCCGGTTGAGCACGAGCGCCTCGTGGCACTTGCCCTGAAGACCACCATAGTCCTCCGCCGTCAGGTCGAACTGCTCGAGCGTCGCACCCATGCCGCCGTCATAGACGACGACGTGGCTCTGAACAGTTTTTAGATAGTCGCGTGGCACAAGGCCATGCTATCGAGGGCCTACTTGATAAACAGCATCTCCGAGTACTTCGGCAGCGGCCAGAGGTCATCCGCCACCAGCTTCTCCAACCGGTCGGCCACGTCGCGCACGTCGTCCATCGCGGGTATCACCGTGTCGCGGATGTAGACCGCCCACTTGGCGGGAGAGTCCTCGGGCTGGTTCTCCGCGAGGTTCGCGTCCTCGAGCTTGAGCTGTGCGAAGTGCAGCTCCTTGATCAGCGGCTGGACCTCGTCGATCAGCTCGTCCAGGCCGCTTGCCCGTAGCTCGTTGAGGTAACGCACGGTCGCCGGCAGCAGCATCGTCCGCGCGATCCCGGAGGCGGTCTCGGACTCGATGTTGATGTTCACCGCATACTGCTCGGTGAACACCTCGTAACGGGACTCGAGCTCGCGCTTGGAGAGCACCTTGTATTTCTTGAACGCGGCGATCGTCTGTTTGTCGAGAAGCCACGGCAGCGCATCGGGTGTGGTGCGCAGGTTCTGGAGGCCGCGCTTGGCGGCCTCCTTGTGCCACGCCTCGGAGTAGCCGTCGCCGTCGAAGACGACCTGCTTGTTCGCGGCCCAGGCCTCCTTGACAACCTTCGTGACGGCCTTCTCGAGTGTCGCTCCGGAGCCTTTGAGGGCGTCCTTGAGCTTGCCGGCGAGCTCGTCGACCGATTCGGCGACGATCGTGTTGAGCACCGTGTTCGGCCACGCCGGTGAGGAGTTCGAGCCAAGCGCGCGGAACTCGAACTTGTTGCCGGTGAACGCGAACGGGCTCGTGCGGTTACGGTCCCCGCCGTGCAGCGGCAGCGGCGGCAGCACGGGCGTGCCGAGGCCGAGGAACGAGCCGGGCTTCGAGGGCTGCACCTTGCCGGACTCGATCGCGGAGAAGACCTTCTCGAGCTCCGCGCCGAGGAAGATCGAGATGATCGCCGGTGGCGCCTCGTTGGCGCCGAGCCGGTGGTCCTGCCCGGCCGAGGCGATCGACGCGCGTAGCAGCGCCTGATGCTTGTTGACGGCCTGGATCACGGCCGCGCAGAAGAACAGGAACTGCAGGTTCTCGGCGGGGGTGTCACCCGGCTCGAGCAGGTTCAGGCCGGTGTCGGTGCCCATCGACCAGTTGTTGTGCTTGCCCGAGCCGTTGACGCCGGCGAACGGCTTCTCGTGCAACAGGCAGACCAGCCCGTAGCGGCGCGCGGTGTTCTGCAGGATCTGCATCGTCAGCATCTGATGGTCGGAGCCGACGTTCGAGTTCTCGAAGATCGGTGCGACCTCGAACTGGTTGGGGGCGACCTCGTTGTGGCGCGTCTTGATCGGCACGCCGAGCTTGGCCAGCTCGAGCTCGACCTCGAGCATGTAGGCGAGCACGCGCTCGGGGATCGAGCCGAAGTAGTGATCGTCGAGCTCGTGACCCTTCGGCGGTTTTGCGCCGAACAGCGTGCGCCCGGTCGTTACCAGGTCGGGCCGTTCGAAGAAGTACTGCTCGTCGATCAGGAAATACTCCTGCTCGCATCCGGTCGTCGTGAAGACCCGCTTGGCGTCGTCGACACCGAGCAGCTCCAGCGCCCGCACGGCCGCGCCGGAGAGCGCGTCCATCGAGCGCAGCAGCGGGATCTTGTTGTCGAGTGCCTCCCCCGTCCAGGAGGTGAAGGCGGTCGGGATGCACAGCAGCGCGCCGTTGGGGTTCTCGAGGATGAACGCAGGCGAGGTCGGGTCCCAGGCTGTGTAGCCGCGGGCCTCGAAGGTCGCGCGGATGCCGCCGGTCGGGAATGAGGAGGCGTCGGGCTCGCCCTGGATCAGCTCCTTGCCGGAGAACTCCGCGATCGCGGTACCGTCGCCGACGGGGCCGTAGAAGGAGTCGTGCTTCTCTGCGGTGGAGCCGGTCAGTGGCTGGAACCAGTGGGTGTAGTGGGTGGCGCCCTTCTCCATCGCCCACTCCTTCATCGCCTGCGCGACCGAGTCCGCGAGTGTCGTGTCGAGCGCCTCGCCGCGCGCGAGCGTGCGCTGCAGCGCCTTGTAGACGTGCTTGGGCAGTCGCCGGCGCTGGACGGCGGGGCTGAAGACGTTCGATGCGAAGACCTGGTTGCCCGGGAGGGTCAGATCAGGGGAGCCGAGCGCTGAGCCGTTGGCGCTCCACTGCGCGGCGGTGACGTTCTGCTGGCGGGTCCGTGGCATGAGCGGGATCGATTCCTCCTTCAGAAGGGCGAGCGGGCGGGTTGGGGCACGCAGCCATCATGAGTCGGCTGGGTGGGGCGCGAAGGCCGAGGGGAATCGTAGTGCGAAGGCGGCCGAAGGACATCTCCCAATGGCGAAAGCGCCAGGAGGATCTTTCGACAGCGGGCCAAGCCTCCCCGACTGAAGGCCGGCCCGTCGTGCGAAGTGGGAGCGATGTCGGTGAGCGGACCGGTGCCGCACCCGTCGTCGAGGAGGCTACTGAGTGGGCGTGGACGGGTAGGGGCCCGCGACGATCTGGCCGGTTTCGGGATCGACGTGGCTGGGCGGGGGCTGCGGGGCGATGTGGACGACGAAGTGGCCCGTCGCGGGGACGCCGTCGGCGAGCTGCGCGCGCGCCTTGCCGGCGAGCCCGGCGGCGACCGTGTAGCGGACGATATGCAGGCCGGGCTTCACTGGCGTGAGCCTCCAGAGGAACGTCTGGGTGTGTCCGGGCGCGAGCGGGCCGAGCGCCCAGGTATTGACGTAGGCCGTCTGGCTGCCCCCCGCCGGGCTGACGGTCTGAGTCGGGACCAGACGCTTGGGGATCGCCCCGGGACCCGCTTCGATCGCCCAGATCGGGCGCTTGCTGGCGGCGAGTTCGGGGTAGTTTTCGCTGTAGGAGAGCGAATCGAGCGAGACCGCGATGTCCGGCACGGTTTCCGAGCCGGTGTTCTTCACCCGTAGCAGCAGGTGGGTCGGTCGCGCGATCGACTGACGGGCGGGGAAGCTCGCCCTGAGGATCCGCACGGTGAAGTTGCCCTTCGGTTCATGCGCGTCCTGACGGGCCCCGCCGCATCCGTCCGCGAGCAGCGCGAAGCAGGCGCTCAGGGCGCCGAGGAGCAGCATTGCGAAGACCCGCTTCCCCCTCACGATCAGCGCCACGATACCAGTAGGGATGGCGGGGAGCGGCTCCTCACAAAGCGCGACGGAGATTGGCCGGCGAAGTGCCGATGGGTGGCACACCGGGGACGTATGGCGTAGAGTTCTCACCGCCGTCGATCGTCACCCGAGGAGGGGAAAGAAGAGATGGTTCGCAGTGCTGCTGAGCGGGCGTTCCTCCCGACGAGGAACTTGGTTGAGGAAATCGGGGACATGATGCTGTTGACGGGGAGGACCATCTGGTCCGCCTTGCGCCCGCCCTATCCCTACGGTGGGGAGTTCATCTCACAGTTCCTGTTCGCGGTGCGGTTGTGTTGGTTTCCGATGCTGGTGTCGATCGTGATGCTCGCCTACGGGCCGGCGGGGTTGGAGGCGGCGGGCTTTCTGAAACTGATCGGTGCGCTCGATCGTCTCGGGGGGTTCTTCGTGGTCGCGGCGATCCGCCTGATCGCTCCGCTCACGACCGCGGTCGTGCTCGCTGGTGTTGCGGGCACCGCGATCACAGCGGATCTGGGGGCGCGCAAGATCCGTGAGGAGCTGGACGCGTTGCAGGTGCTGGGTGTGGACCCGGTCAAGAACCTGGTGGTGCCGCGCTTTTTGGCGTTGATGATCGTGACCGGCCTGTTCAACATCTACGGGCTGCTGTTCGGAATCTTCGGCGGCATCGTCACCGCGGTCACCAAGGGCCAGCCCTTGGGGCCGTTCTGGACGACGCTGCTCGCGAACGTGACGACGACCGACTTGTGGGGGTCGGTGCTGAAGACGACGTTGTTCGGGGCGATCATCGCGATCGTGTGCTGCTACAAGGGCATGTCCGCGTCAGGCGGTGCCGAGGGCGTGGGCAGGGCGGTCAACCAGGCGGTCGTGATCGCGTTCCTGGCGATCTTCGCGTTCAACTATGTCTTCGAACAGACACTGCTTGCCACCCACCCCGAGCTCCTGATCATCAAATGAGCCGCGCAGTGTCCTCGCAGGGCATCGCCGTGCGCTCCCCGGAGTCCGGGCAAATCCGATCCCGCCCGTCCACACGATGAACGAATGGTTCGCGATGCCGCGCGAATGGATCGCGGCCACGGGTGAGATCGGTCGCTTCTTCACCACCGTCGTGCGTCAGGTGTATGAGCTGCAGGTGTTTCGCTTCTTCGGCGAGGCGCTGCGCCAGTCGGGCATCCTGATCATCTCCTCGACGCTCGTGATCGTGTCCACCGTGTTCATCTTCGGGTTGACGTGCGGGATCGAGGGTGCGTACTTCACCCAGTCCCAGGGTGCGCCGTCGTTCGCTGGTGTGTTCACGGCGTGGTGCAACCTGCGTGAGGCGGCGCCGCTGGTGTTCGGCTACATCATGGCCGCGAAGGTCGGCACCGGGATCGTCGCGGAGCTCGGCGCGATGCGGATCTCAGAGGAGATCGACGCGCTGGAGGTGATGGGCGTCGACTCGATGACGTTCCTGTGCGCGACGAGGCTGCTCGCGGCGTGGATCGTGCTGCCGTTCATCTACATCGTCGCGTTGGGGTCGGCGTTTCTCGCGTCGTACATCGCGGTGGTGCATCAGGTCGCGTCGGTGTCCTCTGGTGGGTATCTGCTGGTCTTCTGGCAGTACCAGAACCCGTTGGACTTCGTTTACAGCATGATCAAGGCGATGACGATGGCCACTACGGTTGTGCTCGTGGGCTGTTACTACGGCTACAACGCCAGTGGTGGGCCTGTCGGTGTGGGCCAGGCGACGGCCAAGTCGATGGTGCTCAACCTGGTGCTTGTTAACCTGATCGGGATGCTCGGCACGCAAATCTTCTGGGGCACCAACGTACGAGCCCCAATCGGGGGTTGAAACGATGGTCGAGGATCGACCGGGCGAGGCTGAGAACGAGCCCGAGGAGCTCGAGCCGGCCGAGCCGCAGGCGGCGAATGCGGGGGTCACCTTCGAGCTGGCGCCCGAGGACGATCCGGAGGAGTTCCGCTTCCACACGGGTACGACCCACGCCTCGAAGGCGCCGCCCGCGGTCCAGTTCATCGATGTGCACAAGTCGTTCGGGCGCAACCATGTGCTGCGCGGCCTGAACCTGGAGATCCCGGAGGGCCAGGTCTCGATGATTATCGGCCCGTCGGGCACCGGCAAGTCGGTGTGCATCAAGCACATCGTCGGCCTGTTGTATCCCGATCAGGGCGATGTGATCGTGCACGGACACTCGATCCCGAGCCTGCCCGACGACGAGCTGTTCGAGCTGCGCAAGAAGTTCGGCGTGCTGTTTCAGGACGGCGCGCTGTTCGGGTCGATGAACCTGTATGACAACGTCGCCTTCCCCCTGCGCCAGCACACGGAGAAGAGCGAAGAGGAGATCGCCGAAATCGTCAATCGCCGGATGCGCGAGGTCGGCCTCGGGGGCGAGGGCACGAAGATGCCCAACGAGCTCTCCGGCGGGATGCGCAAGCGCGCCGGCTTCGCACGCTCGCTGGTGCTCGACCCCGAAATCCTGTTGTTCGACGAGCCCGATTCGGGCCTCGACCCGGTTCGCACCGCGCTGCTGTGCGAGCTGATCAAGGAAGTCCACGCGGAGAACGGCGGAGCATATGTGGTGATCACTCACGACATCATGAGCGCGCGGCGCGTCGGCGAACACATCTCAGTCTTGTGGAAGGGCAAGGTCGTCGAGTCGGGGCCGGCGGCTGAGCTGTTCGCGAGCGAGAACCCCTTCGTCCGCCAGTTCCTCTCGGGCGAAGCACAGGGTCCTCTCGGTATGGAGTGAGCTCAGCTCGGCTCCAGCCGCCCTTACGAGCGGCGCTACCAGAAGGCCGGTGCTGGTGATCGCGCTCGCGACCGGGCTCGGGGTGCTGGGCGCGGCGTTTGCTCTGCGACTCACACCGACGGCGGCAACGAGCACGTTTGTGTCGAGCTCCAGCCCCGAGTACAGGGCCACCCAGCAGTTCTACAAAAACTTCGGCGAAGAGCCGATCGAGGTGCTCGTCAAAGGCAACCTGCAGCAGCTCGTGCTCAGTTCGGACGTCGACCGGCTGGTGGGGCTCGAGGGATGCCTGTCGGGCAACGTGCCCGAGCAGGCGCTCGCGCAGGAGGGCGGCGTGGACGGACCGTGCGGCCAGCTCGGGAAGGCAAAGACGGTGAAGGTGGTGTTCGGGCCGGGGACGTTCATCAACGAGGCGGCCGAACAGATCGACGAACAGCTGACCAATCAGACCAAGCAGGCCGAAGCCGCGGCCAAGCAGGCGGCAGTTGTCGTGCGCAAGGCGGCGCTCGCGCGCGGGGAAAGCACTGAAGAAGCGGACAAGCTCGCCGAGCAGGCGAGCTCGATTACGCTCGCGCGCTTCAAGGAGGGGCTCGCGACGTTGGCGCTGCAGTACGGGCTCACCGCGCGGCCGAGCCTGGACGACCCGAGCTTCGTCTCAGCGCTGGTGTTTGATTCGAACAAGCCGGCCGGCACTCCGAAGGCGCGCTTCGCCTACCTGTTCCCGAGCCGTGAAGCGGCGTTGATCTCGGTGCGCTTGAAGGCCGGTCTGAGCGAAGCGCAGCGGACGCACACGATCGCGTTGATCCGCCAGGCGGTTGCGATGAAGCAGTGGCGGTTGCAGCACGGGGAGAGTTACCTGATCACAGGCCAGCCGGTGATCGTCGCGGATCTGACGGGAAAGATCACGCGCTCGATCGAGCTGCTGCTGGTGGCAGTGATGCTGGTGATGGCGCTCACCCTGAGCCTGATCTTCCGCGGGCGGCCACGGCTGTTGCCGCTGGGGATAGCGCTGCTCGCCGCCGCGCTCACGTTTGGCGCGCTGTCGGTCGTGGGGGCGTCGTTGACGGTGGCCTCGATTGCCGTGCTGCCGGTGCTGGTGGGGCTCGCGGTGGACTACGCGATCCAGTTTCAGTCGCGCGTGGAGGAGGCTTTTGCAGAAGAGGCCGATGGCTTGGAGACCCACCGATTAGGAGCCCACCCACCCGGGGACGCGCGCGCGGCGGTCAGGCGCGGGGCCGCCACGGCCGCGCCGACGATCGCCACGGCCGGGATCGCCAGCGTCGCGGCGATGCTGGTCCTGTTGCTCTCGCCGGTGCCGATGGTACGGGGCTTCGGGCTGTTGCTGGCGGTGGGCGTCGTGATCGCGTTCCTGTGCGCGCTGACTGCGGGGTCGGCCACGCTCGTGCTGGCCGAGCGCCGAGCGATCGCACACAGCGCAACCGGACGGGGAGGGCCCAGACCGCCGCGAGCGACGCGTGTGGATCTGGGAGCGTTCGGTGTGTCGCTGGGCGCGGCCTGGCGCGGAGCGCGCGAGCTGCTGCTGGAGAATCCGGTCAATCGTTTCGTGGGAAGGGTGGCGCTGGTGCAGGCCCCACGTCGGCCGGGACGCGTGCTCTGTGTGGGGCTGGCGCTGGCGGCGCTCGGCTGGGGCCTGGATACGCAGACGCACGTGGAGACCAACATCGAAAAGCTGGTCCCGCAGAACCTGGAATCGCTGCAGAACCTAAACGCGCTCGAGCGCGCCACCGGCGTCGGCGGGCAGCTCGACCTGTTGGTCAGCGCGAAGGATCTGACCAAGCCGGGGACGATCGAATGGATGAGCTCATATGAGAGCGCGATGCTGAAGCGCTTCGGCTACAGCTCCACGCGCGGCTGCGGGCAGGCGCGACTGTGCCCGGCGTTCTCGCTGCCGGACCTGTTCGCCGGGACCTCCACGACCGCCAAGGCGCCGAAGCTAACGCAGGCCGATGTGCAGGGCCTGCTCGACGCGATCCCGCCGTACTTCTCCCAGGACGTGATCACCCCCGATCGCCGCACGGCGACGCTGGCGTTCGGCATCCGGCTGATGTCCCTGCAGCAGCAGCAGCAGCTGATCGAAGCGATGCGCGCGAGCCTGCATCCGCCGGCGGGGGTGAGCGCGCGGCTGGTCGGGCTGCCGGTCCTGGCGGCCCAATCCGGAACGCAGGTTGCCTCCGCATGGCGACGTCTCCAGGACCTGCTGATTGGACTGGCGGCAGTCGCGCTGGTGCTGTTGATTGCCTTCCGCGGCGACCGCCGCCGGGCGCTCGTTCCACTCGTGCCGATCACGCTGGCGACGGGGTGGTCCGCGCTGATCCTGTTCGCGGTGAGGGTGCCGCTGAACCCGATGTCGGTCACGCTCGGCGCGCTGGTGATCGCGATCTCCACCGAGTTCAGCGTGCTGCTGTCCGAGCGCTACCGTCAGGAGCGCTTGCGGGGGCGGGACGCGATCGAGGCGTTGCGCCGCACCTACGCGCGCACGGGCGCCGCGGTTGCGGCCTCGGGGGTGACGGCGATCGCTGGCTTTGGTGTATTGGTGCTCTCGGACATCCGCATGCTCCGCGACTTCGGGCTGGTGACGCTGATCGACTTGACCGTCTCGCTGGTGGGGGTGCTGGTGGCGCTGCCGGCGGCGCTGATGTTTGCGGAGCGGCCGCGAGCGATCGCCGTCCGCGTCCCTCCTCTTCGCCGGATGCGGCGCGACGGGCGCACACGTCATGAGTCAGCCTGAGCCCACCGGCCCACGCTACGGGCGCTACGTGGGCCTCCTCGGGGTGCTGATCGCGGTGCTGTTCGTGATCAACACGACGCTGAGCAACTCACGTGGTGTCGGGGGCATCGCACCCGGCCATAGGCTGGCGCCGTTCGCCGTGCCGCTCGCGCTGGGTGCGGTGAACGGCGACGCCGATATCGCCACCCACGCCGACGAGGGCGAAGCCGGGAAACGCCCCGCCTGCTCGGTGAGGGGCGCGGGGATCCTGAACGTCTGCGAGCTTTACGAACAGGGGCCAGTGGTGCTGGCACTGTTCATCGACGCGGGCTCCTGCCCGCGCACCCTGAGCGAGATGCAGGCGCTTGCGCCCTCCTTTCCGGGCGTGCGTTTCGCGGGGGTCGCGCTGGAGGGCGAACGGGCGAAGCTGCGCGCGCTGATGCGAGCGCGGAGCCTGAGCATCCCAATCGGCTTCGATCGCGATGGGGCGCTGGCGGCGCTCTACGACGTGGTGAGCTGCTCGCAGCTGAACTTTGCCTATCCGGGAGGTGTCGTGCAGAGCAGGCCGCTGCTGGAAGTACCCGCGCCGGCGACGTTGCGCATGCGTGTGAGCGAGCTGGTGCAGGCGGCACGCGCGCGCGGGTACAGGACACGGCTGCCGTGAGCCCCGATTCGTCATCCACCGGGCGAGAGGGGCCGGCGGGAGCGGAGCCCGAGCTCCCAGAGCTCGAACTGGGGTGGCGTGCGCGCGAGCTCGAACAGGATCTGCCCGAGCTGGGACTTGTGATCGCGCAGGTACGGGTCGGCCGTTCCGGGTCGCTGAGGGCCCGCTCGACGCCAGGGATCGAAGATCGCCTGCGTGAACTGTCCAACCGCTTCCGGGGAGCGCGGGCAGTGGCGGTCCGCAGCGAGCCGGTACCGGCCGCCTACCGGGTGTTCTTCCGCCAGATCGGTCTCGACCCCGATGTGGTGCGCACGCCAATCGAGGCGGCCGCGCTCGAGCGCATGATGCGTGGCGGCTTCCCGTCGGGCGGAATGCTCGAAGATGTCCTGCTGATCGCGCTCGTGGACACCGGCGTGCCGGTGTGGGCGCTGGACTCAGAGGCCGTGAGCGGTCCGCTCGGCATCCGCGCGAGCAGTGAGGGCGAGCCCTTGGGGCGGAACGCCGGCGCCCCGGCGCTGCCGGCCGGCCGGCTGGTGGTCGCGGACGCTTCGACGGCGCTGGCTTCACTGTTCGGCGAGCTGGCTTTGGGGCATGAGGCCAAAGCCGGTACGGACCAATTGACGCTGTTCGCGATCCAGGTGGCCGGTGTGCCTTCGCTGTATGTGGAGCAGGCGCTGTGGACGTGTCGCACGGCGTTGGAAGCACCCTGAGGACACTGGTAGACTCGGCGATTCCGGCACTAGGAGGAGATCGGTGTGACCCAGTCCGGCCTTGTCATAGATCGTGAGCGAGAAGATATCGGGGCCGCCTCGGTCGCGAGCCCTCGTCGGATGCAGGTCGGTGAGCGTGGCGCTCGCATCGCCCTGAGGAGACAGATTGGCAGGCTCGAGCGCGAAAGCTCGGCGATCGTCGCCAACGCATTCCCGCACATCTCTCTCCCAGACATCCCAAAGGTCCGAGGTGAAGACCTAGCCGGCCCCTGTCTGCTCACGTTGGCGGAGCTGGAGCGGATGCGCGACCGCCTGGCCTGCAACACGCAGGACCTGCGCCGGCTCGCCGCCGAGCGGGTTGAGCACGAGCGGCGCGCGCGCGAGCTGCTCGACGGGATGAAGCTCGAACCGGGCCGCTACAAGTTCGTACGTCTGCCCGTGCGGGACCTGGGTCAGGGGGGGTGCGGGGTGTGGGAGGTGCGTCCACGGCTCGGGCTGATCGGGATGCTGGCCGGCTGGTGGCACGTCAAGCTCTCCTCCGGCTGTCCATTACCCAAGGGGCCGCGCACGGTGCGCGGCCCCGGGGTGGGTGGGTTTTGATCGATCAGTGATTGAGCGCCATCGCGCGATGCTCACGCGGAGCATGGTGCGCTGATATCCCAAATGGCCGGTTGTAGAGTTCGGCGGCCTGATCGCTGTCGCGCCGCCCCTCGGCGGCCTCCGCGCAGCTCGGCGGAACGGCTGTGAGCATCGCCGCGAGCGTGCGGCGCTGGCGGTCGGTCATCGATCCGACGGTCTTCTTCTCGGACATCGCGATCTGGGCGAGAAATTTGCGACAACGTGTCTGACCCCAGCGACGCTGGCTCATCAGCAGGTCCGCGACCGCCATCGAGTCGGCCTCCCACGGGCAGTCGAGGATCACCTCGGCTACGCAGAGATCACCCAGCGCGACCCGGCGCTTGAGCTCGGCGCGGGCCAGGCGAACCTGATTAGCGCGTTCCAGGGCGCGCATGTACTGCGGACCGGCAGGGGCGATCGTCGCTGTCGCGTTCATGTGAGCACTCTCCCCGTTGCCGCCGCGTCAGGCGGCGGGCAACATCCTTGCTTGAATTTTGACGGGTATGCGCTCGCCACGGCCGCCTGAAGACGATCCGCGACAAATCGCGAACGATCCCGATAATCGCCCCCGTTCCTAAGGGGCAAACTTCAGACGGTCATGCAGAGCGCTCCATGAAGCTACGTCAGGACGGGGTTCGCGGTCAACAGCGCGAGCGCGGTTCGTACGCTAGAAGCGACCTTTTTCTTGCCCGAAGGACTTGTGAAGAAATGGACAAGCGCAATCGACTGATGGAACGCCGACCGATGTGGACTCAACCATCTCAAGTCTGCTCCGGCGAGGGCAGCGGACCATGCTCGGCCTCGAACTCGGACTTGACCCGCGCGAAGACCCCGAGCGCCCGGTCGAGCACGGCGCGGTCGTGGGTGGCCATCACGCTGGTGCGCAGCAACGCCCCGCCCGGCGGTACGGCGGGGTGCAGCGCGCAGTTGGTGAAGACCCCGCCGTCGTACAGGGCGCGCCACAACAGCGCCGCCTTCCAGTCGTCGCCGACGAGCACGGGGACGATCGGCGTGACGACGGTCTCGACGGGAGCGTCCTCGTCCGGGCCGAGCCGCACGGGCTCGCCGCTGAGCACGTGGAAGCCGAGCGCGCGCAGGCCGGCGGCGAAGTAGCGCGCCTGCTCGAGCACGGCCGCCAGCAGGGGCGGGCCCTCCGGCGAGCGGATGATCCGCAGCGCGGCGAGCGCCGCGCCCAGCGCGGCGGGGACCGAGGAGGCGGTGAAGAGGAACGCGCGCGAGGAGATCCGCAGGTAGTCGATCACGTCGGCCGGGCCGGCGACGAAGCCGCCGCAGGAGGCGAAGGACTTGGAGAAGGTGCCCATCCGCAGGTCGACGCGCTCCTCGACCCCCAACAGCTCGGCGGTCCCGGCGCCGCGGGCGCCCAGCACGCCGGCGCCATGGGCCTCGTCGACCATCAGGCGCGCACCGTAGCGCGCGCAGAGCTCGACGATGTCGACCAGGGGCGCGACGTCTCCCTCCATCGAGAAGACGCCGTCGACGACCACCATTACGCCGCCGCCGTCCCCCTCCGCGCGTGAGAGGGCGCGCTCGAGCTTGTCGAGGCGGTTGTGGCGGTAAGGCCGCATCTTCGCCTTCGAGAGCAGCACGCCGTCGAGGATCGAGGCGTGGTCGCCGGAGTCGACGATCACCGTGTCGGAGGGGCCGAGCAGTGTCCCGAGCGTGCCAATGTTGGCCTGGTGGCCGGTGGTGAAGACGATCGCGTCGTCGGTGTTCATCCACTCGGCCAGCTCGCGCTCGAGCTCGAGGTGTAAAGAGGTGGTGCCGTTGAGCAGGCGCGAGCCGGTGAGGCCGGTGCCGTAGCTGTGCAGGGCGTCCTCGGCGCCCTTCATCACGCGCTCGTCGGCGGTCAGGCCGAGGTAGTTGTTGGAGGCGAGCATGATCCGCGGCGAGCCCTCCATCTCGACGACGGGCATCGCCGGGGACTCGACGGTCCGGAAGTAGGGCATCAGGTCGGCCTCGCGCGCGGCGCGCAAAAGCTCCTCGCGCTCGTGACCGCGGACCTTGGCGAAGACGTCTGTCGAAGTGGGCATATAGGGTCTGAGCCAGTGAGCGTGTCTGAGCGAACAGCAGCGGTCCAGGTCACTCTGGTCTCAAGCAGAGGAGACCTGAAAGCGTTCATCGACCTGCCGTTCAAACTGCATGCTAACCACCCGTTGTGGATCCCCTTGCCGAAGCTCGAGCGCTGGCTGTTTCTGAACCGGCGGATGAACGCCTTCTTCAGCCACGGCGAAGCCGAGTACTTCCTCGCTCGGCGAGACGGGCGAGTGGTGGGACGGATCACCGCGCAGGTCAACCACGCGTTCAACGACTACCAGAAGAAGAACTGGGGCTGGTTCGGCTTCCTCGAGTTCGAGGATGACCAGGAGGTGCTCGAGGCGCTGCTCGCCGCGGCTGAGTCCTGGCTTCGTGCGAGGGGCATGGAGCGGATGGTGGGGCCCGCGGACTTCTCGATGAACGAAGAGAGCGGCATCCTGATCGAAGGTTACGAGTTGCGTCCGATGATCAAGCAGCCCTGGCACCCGCCCTACTACCGAGAGCGCATGGAGCAGGCGGGGATGGAAAAGGCGATGGACCTGCTGATGTGGAAACTGGAGGTCGAAAATCGGGACAAGGTGCTGCCGGTGATCTGGGAGCTGGCGGAGAAGGCGCAGTCAGAGCACGGGATCAGGGTGCGCCCGATGAAGCGCCGGCAGCTGCGCAAAGACATGGACTCCTTCGCTGAGGTCTACAACGCCGCGTGGGCGAGGAATTGGGACTTCGTGCCGTACTCGAAGAAGGACCTGGATGCCTACGCGCAGGAGATCCAGCTGGCGTTCGACAAGCACTGGTGCATGATCGCCGAGAAAGAAGACACGGGCGAGGTGGTCGGGATGGCGATGACGTTCCCCGACCTCAACCAGGTGCTCGAGAAGATGAACGGCAAGTTCCTGCCATTCGGATGGTGGCACTTTTTGAACAAGGGCAGGATCATGACGCGAGTGCGCGTGGGCTTCCTCGGCGTCAAGCCCGAGCATCAGCACACGGGTGTTGCGGCGAAGCTCTACCAGCTGCACTTCGACGCGGCTGAGAAGCGCCCGCAGAAGGGCGGAGAGATGGGCTGGATCCTCGAGACGAACACGCCGATGAACAGGGGCATGGAGGCAATGGGCGGGCAGATCGTCAAGCGCTACCGGGTCTACGAGCGGGTCCTCGACTAGCGGTCTGGGCGGCCGCGTACACTGCGCGGGATGGGTGACACCGAGGAAGTCGATGCCTTGCCGGTGCTCGCGGACGAGCCGACGGTAATCGCGCCCCCTGCGCGGGCGCTGCCGGTGCAGGCGGGACCGGGCCGCGCCGTCGTGCCGGCCGTGCAGGCGGCCGCCGTGGCGGCTGGGGGCTTCGTGGCGGGGGCGGCGGTCGTCGGCCTCGTCCACCGCCGCCGCCGGCGCACGACGCTCGCGAAGGGCCGCCGCGGACGGCGACTGAGCCGCGGCGGGGGCGACGGGCGCTCCGTGAACAGGGCCGGCGAGCTCTTGCAGATCGTCGGCAGCAGATCGCTGCTCGTGGACGTGCATTTGCTGGGCGGCGAGCGCTGAGCGACCTGGTCGAGCTACGCGAGGAGGTGCGGCCGGAGGGTCCGTTCCGGCTGCCGAGGCGCAATGGCATGGACGGCGTGATGCGCCGCCGTGGCGTCGTGTTGGAGCGCTTGTTGCATCACGAGGAGGAGCCGGTGGTGGTGCGGATCGCGCAGACGGCGCACGACAGCGTCTTGTTCGGCGCGCGCGCACGAACACAGGAGGCCGCGAGGTACGGCATCGCAAGGATGCGGTTTGCGCTCGGTGTGGACGACGACCTGCGGCCCTTTCTCCGCCGCTTCGCCTGCGACCCCCTGATCGGGCGCTCAGTGCGGGCGCGCCCGTGGTTGCGGGTGGGACGCCGCCCGGAGCCGTTCGAGGCGCTCGTGTGGGCGGTCTGCGAGCAACTGATCGAGTACGACCGCGCGGCAAAGATCCAGAGTCGCCTGGTGGCGCGCCTCGGACGGCGCTGGACGGGCGGTGGGGAGGGGGCGTGGGCAAGCGGGTTGCGCGACCTGCCGACGGCCGCGAAGCTGGCGGCGGCGGCGCCGGCGCTGATCGAGTCCTGCGACCTCGCTGCGGCGCGCGCGATCGCGTTGAGAAGGGCAGCGCGCGAGGTTGCGCGGGGACGCGTGAACCTGAGCGACCCCGCCGAGCACGAGCGTGGTTGGAAGCGGCTGCGCGCAATTCAAGGAATCGGTGCGTGGACCGTCGAGATGATGGCGCTGTGCGGCCAGGGCCGCTACGACCAGCTGCCGGCGGGCGATCTGGGCTTGCTGAAGCTGGTCGGACGCAAGCTCAGCGGCGGCGATGAGAGAGCCCGCGCGCAGGAGCACGAGGTGCGCGCGTTCTTCGCCGGCTACGGAGAGTGGGCCGGCCTCGCCGCCGTGCACATGGCGGGGCTGTAGCTGAGCGCGCGCGTTCCCCGCAGGGCCTACGCGAGCCTATTCTTCGCTCTTCCCGATCCCTTCCCCCGGCAGGAACTCGTTGGTGAACGGCGGCAGGGCGGTGTCGTTCGGGTTGCGGTGGAGGAGCCCGTGGGTGAACATCCAGTTGCCAAAGGTCGTCCACGCCGTGGGGTTCTGGTAGCCGTAGGGGTTGCCACCGGAGGGGAGCACTGCGGGCAGCGTCTGTTCGATCGAGGCCAGCTGCAGCTTTCCTTCGAGCGACGGGTTGGCTTTCACGAGCAGCGCCGCCGCGGCGGCCGGGTCGGCCCGTACGGAGCGCTCGCCGCGGGTGAGCGCCTGCAGGAACGCGCGCAGGTCCTGGCCGTCCAAGCGCGCCTGTTCTTCGCGGACGACCAGGACGAGCTCGTTGTAGGTGGGGATGCCGGCCTGGTCGACCGGGATCGTGACGGGGTGCTTGTGCAGCAGCTGGAGCTGGAGCGACTCGTAGTTCCAGTAGCCGCCCAGCGTGGCGGCGACCTTGCCGGAGAGCATCGCGGGGACGAGGTTGAAGCCGACGTTCACTTCGTGCACCGAGGACGGATTGACGCCGGCGCTCTGCAGGGCGGACTTCAGCTCGGCCGCCTGGTAGGGGATGCCCGCCGTGCCGACGGTCTTGCCGGCGAGGTCGGCGACCTTCGAGATGTGCGACGAGGGCAGCGCGATGATCGACGTCAGCGGCCGCTGGACGAGCGCCGCGATCGAGACCAGTTTCAGGCCTTCGTCGCGGGCGAGCAGCAGCTCGGGCTCGTAGGAGATCGCCATATCCACCTTGCCCGCTGCCAGCAGCTTCAACGGTTCGGCGGTTTCGGAGGGGACCACCGGCTTGACTTCAAGCCCCGCGGCGCGGAAATCGCCGGCGGCCAAAGCGGAGTAGAGCGGCGCGTGGTCAGCGTTGGGGAACCAGTCGAGCATCACCGTGAAGGACTTGGTTCCAGGCGCGGTGATCGTGTCCTGCTTGGCGCCGCAGGCGGACAGGGCAAGGGCGCAGGCGACGGCGAGCACAGCGGCGAGTCTGATCTTCAACGGAGGTCTCCTCTTGATTGGTTGGCCCAGGGCGCCAGGCGGCGCTCGACCTGAGAAAGGGTGTAGAAGCAGGCGATCGCGAACGCGAACAGCACGACCGCTGCCGCGTAGGCGCGCGCGGTCTGAAGCGAGGAGAGGTCGGCGTTGATCTCGTGGCCCAGCCCGGCGTAGGCGCCGGAGGTGGCGGTCTGGGACTCGGCGATGTAGGCGCCGATCACGCCGACGGTGACGGCGATCCGTGCGCCGCTGATCGCGGCGGGCAGCGCCGCGGGCAGCTCGGCGAAGCGGAAGGCCTGCAGGCGCGAGGCGTCGAGCGTGCGCAGCAGCTTCAGCTGGTCGGGGTCGACGGCGGCGAGCCCGTCGACGGTCGTGACGACGACGGGGAAGAAGCAGATCAGGACGATCACGATCAGCTTGGGGAGCAGACCGAAGCCCAGCAGGAACACGAGCAGAGGGGCGATCACCGCGATCGGCACCGCCTGGGAACCCACCGTGAGCGGATAGCAGGCGCGGCGCAGGGGCGGAGAGAGGTGGATCAGCACCCCGAGCGCGAACCCGAGCGCCAAAGCGAGCGCCAGCCCGAGCGCGACCTCCTCGGCGGTGACCGCGAGGTTGTGAGAGAGCAGCCCGGCGTTGGACCACAGCGACTGCGCGATCGCGTGGGGCGCGGGGAGGATCGAGGAGCTGGTCGCGCCCGAGTCGGCGTACAGCTCCCAGGCGCCGAGCAGGGCGAGGATGAGCACGAGGGCCGGCAGGGCGTTGACGAGGCGGCGCTTCATGGCGTGCTTCCCAACCCGGTGGCCGTTCCAGGGTCCATGCCGGTCCTCATCCCAGCTCTTGCCCCGCCGCGGCCCCCAAACCCAGCGCGCTCAGGGCCCGCTCGCGCAACGCCACCACCGCTGCGTCCGTCCGCGAGCGGGGGCGGGGGAGGTCGATCTCGATCTCCGCGCGCAAACGGCCGGGCCGGGGGGAGAGCACCGCGACGCGGTCGGCGAGCACGATGGCCTCCTCGACGTCGTGGGTGACGAGCACTACCGTGCGCGGCTCGCGCGCCAGGGCGCGGCCCAGCCAGGCTTGCATCTCCGCGCGCGTGATCGCGTCGAGCGCGCCGAACGGCTCGTCCAGGCAGAGGACGGGCTTGCCGGAGAGCAGCGTGCGCAGGAACGCGACGCGCTGGCGCATGCCGCCGGAGAGCTCATGCGGTTGGGCGGCCTCGAATCCGCTCAACCCAAGCTCGGCGAACAACTCTGCCGCCTGAGTGCGCGCCGCGGCGCGCGGTGAGCCGGCGATGCGCAGCGCGAGCGCGGCGTTGTCGAGTGCGGAGAGCCACGGCAGCAGCAGGTCGCGCTGGGGCATCAACGCCGCCGGGGAGCACTCGAGAGCGCCGGCGTCGGGGGTTTGCAGGCCGCAGATCAGCTCCAGCAGGGTGGTCTTGCCGCAGCCGCTCGGGCCGACCACCGCGAGCAGTTCGCCGTGGTCGGCGTGCAGCGAGACGCCGGCGAGCGCTTGCACCGATGCGCCGCGCTGGTCGCGGTAGGCGCGGCTGACGTCGCTGAGGCCGATGCCGTCTTTGGCGCGAGTCATCCGAGGTGTACGGTGCGCGCGGGACTGCAGTTCGGTCGGCACTGAGCTCCCTCCGCGGGCATTACCCCACAGGTTCAAAGGGTCGGCGCCGGGGGGGAATCGTCTCCTGGGTGCCATCTCAGCCGGCTTGCCCGCCAGCTCCCCTGATTTTCTCTGTTGCTCGATGCTACAGCGCGGATGAGACCGGACGGGTCAGCGCCCGCACGAAGTCCTCAAGCTGGGCCGTGGTCCAGCACTCGAACGCGGTGCAGAACTCCTCGTAGGAGGCGATCACCGAGTCGCCGTAGTTCCAGTACAGCCGTGGCTCGGGGTTCAGCCAGAACGTGCGCCCTGCCCGTGCGGCGAGCTGGGCGAACAGGTCCGAGCGGGGGTCGCGGCCGTTCGTGCGCGCGTCGCCCAAAACGATCACCGTGGCGCGTGGGTGCAGATCTTCGCCGACCAAATCCAGCATCTCCGACCAGACACGGCCGTAGTCGGTGTAGCCCGAGATGTCGGCCACGCCTGCGTCGGAGGAGATCCGTTCTGAGACCGCTTTGAAGTTGCGCTCGTGGGCGAAGATGTCGGTCACCTCTGAGACGCGCTCGATGAACACGAACGAGCGCATCTTGCGAAACGAGTCGTGCAGAGCGTGGAGCACCGACAGGAAGAACACCGACGCCGAGGTGACGCTCGTGGATACGTCGCAGAGCACGTAGATCTCCGGACGTTTGGGGCGCCGCGGACGATACTTGAGCACGACGGGGACGCCGCCGGTCTGCAGCGACGCGCGCATCGTGCGCCGCACGTCCACCTGTGCGTGGCGGCGGTGCCCGCGCGCCTGCATGCCCTGCGTGGCCAGGCGGCGGCGCAACTGGATCACGACGCGGTGCACGGCGGCCAGATCGGCCAGCGGCCCGGAGGGGAGCGCCCGGTCGAGCTCGCCCAACGGTCGCGATGGGGGCAGGCTGCCGGTGCGCTCGATCTGGCCGCGCTCGAGCTCACGGCGCAGCAGCGCCTCGAAGCGGCGCAGCGCATCGCGCGGCAGGCCCTCGCGCCGGGGGTCCTCGGGGGGTAGGTCGGGCTGGGGCTCGGTGCGCAGGCCGAGCGCGCGGCGGATGCGTTGGACGTCGACGCCGATCACGCCCGAGCCCTCCTCGCGCCGACCGAAGGCGGCGATCGCCATCCGTGCGAGATCGCGCATCGCTCCCTCCGAGCCATCCCTCAGCGCGGCCGCGATCTGCGCGCGCAGGGTCTCCAGGTCTTCCACGGAGAGCTCGTCGAGGTCGATCGCACCCGGGGGGGACTGCGATGGGTCGCCCTCGCGCACATCCTCGCGCAGCGCCGCGAGCTCGACCGCGCGGAAGAAGAAGCGCTCGAACACCAACTCGAACACACGCCGGTCCTCCTGGCTCTTCGCCAAAGTCGCGGCGAGCGCCTCGCGGAAGTCCTCCTGCTCGGTCCAGGACACCTCGCGCAGCACCGCGAACGCGTCCAAGAGCTCCGAGGTCCCGACCGCGACGCCTTCGCGGCGCAGCTCCTCACCGAGCTCGAGGATGCGGGCCGGCAGGCCCTCAGGCGGCATCGGCGGCCGGCGCCCGCAGCTTCAGCCCGACGCGCTCGGAGACGATGTCCATATCGGTGCGGTGCTTGACGATCACCGACATTGTGTCTCTGAAGACAGCCTCGTCGATGTCCTCGGCGCCGAGTAGCAAAAGCGCGCGCGCCCAATCGATCGACTCGGCGATCGACGGCGGCTTCTTCAGGTCCAGCTCGCGCACCATGCCCACGACCTCGACGAGCCTGCGGGCGACGGTCTCCGATAATTCCGGCGCGTGCAGGCGCACGATCTCCAGCTCGTGCTCGAGCTCGGGGTAATCGAGCCACAGGTAGAGGCAGCGGCGCTTGAGCGCCTCGGTCAGCTCACGCGAGTTGTTCGAGGTGAGCAGCACGACTGGGTGCGTGCGCGCCTCGACGCGGCCGAGCTCCGGGATCGAGATCTGGAAGTCCGAGAGCACCTCCAGGAGCATCGCCTCGAACTCCTGGTCGGTCTTGTCGATCTCGTCGATCAACAGCACCACCGGCTCGGCGGAGGCGATCGCGCTCATCAGAGGCCGTGCCAGCAGGAACTCCTCGCCGAAGATGTCCTCCTGCACCGCCTCCCAGCCAGTGTCCGAGGCCTCGGCCTGGATCCGCAGGAGCTGCTTGCGGTAGTTCCACTCGTACAGCGCCTTCGCCTCGTCGAGGCCCTCGTAGCACTGCAGCCGCACGAGCTCGCGGTCGAGATACAGCGCGAGCGACTTCGCGAGCTCGGTCTTGCCGACGCCCGCCGGCCCCTCGACGAGCACGGGCTTGCCGAGCTTGGTCGCGAGGAACGCGACGAGCGCGGTCGACTCGCCGGGCAGGTATCCGACCGCGCGCAGGCCCGCGGCGACATCTGCGACGGAGGCGGGCGCCGAGGACAAAGGGGCGGACATCGTCCGCGCAATGATAGGCGCCTACCGCTGGTCGGGTTCGGGCGCCGGGTCGGACACGAGGTTTGGCTCGGGGTGTGAGGCGTGGTCCTCGAAGGACAGCTGCTCGGTCGTGTCGTCCGCCGCGACGGGGCGGCGCGGTGCGCGGTGGGGCGGCGCGGTGCGCGGCGCCGGCGGGCGGCGTCCGACACGCGCGATCGGCGCCTCACGATCGCTCGGGGATTGGTCGGAGGGCTGGGAGGAGTGCGCCCTACGCGCAAGCGGCCGCTCGGGCTCGCTTGGAGGGTCGGGCCGCCGCGGACGGCGCGCCAGCGGAGCCTCGGGCCGGGTGCCGGCACGCATTCGCGAGCCGGCGGCCGCGAGTAGCCCGGCGGCCGCAAGCGCGAAGAAGATCCCCCATTGGATACCGACGTTCGCGGCGACGCCGTGGGTTGTGATCCCGGGCTTGTCGAACAGGCGCAGCACGAGCAGCAGAGCCACCCAGATACCCGCGGCGAACACGACCGAGCCGTCGCCGCCGGGCAGCTGGAAGGAGCGCCGCTCGCCCCGCGCGAACAGCAGGTAGAGCACGGCCAGGGCGACGAGCAGGACGGCGGCCTCGACGAACGAGAAGACCTGGAACGCGTTTAGATTACGACTCTGCAGCGGCGCCGCGCGCGGGGCGTTGACGACTGCGTTCTGCTGGTACCACGGCAGGAACATCGTCACGAACAGCGCCGCCGAGGCGCCGCCCGCAAGACGCTGGTCGGGCGTCAGGGCCCGCCATGCGCTGCTCAATCGTGTCATGCAAGCAGTCTAGGGTCGCCTGGGGCGGTGGGATCCCGTTCAGGGCCCGGTTAGCTCCCTCCTGGCATCTCATTCCCAACGAAAAATACGGGCTAAGGGCCAGAGGTCCTCACCCGCAAATCACACGATACCGATGGACGGCTTCGCCGTAAAGCCGGCTACTCAGTGCGCCTTCGCGCCCTTGGCAACGGTGATCGTCCCTGAAGCGGTGGCGAAGTTGCCGGCCAGGTCGGTCGCTGACAGCGTGACCGCATAGGTGCCGCCCTGCGAAGGGGTGGGCCACAGCAGCTTCGGCTTGCCCCGTTCGACGGTGGCGCTGTTGCTGAACACGATCTTGCCACCGAGCCGGACAATCAGGCGTACGTTCGCGACCTTCGAAAGCGACAGCTGAACGCCCGCCCGCGAGCTCGTTGGCAGCGTGGAAGTGATCAGAGAGATCACCGGCGGCGTGTGCTCATACGCGGTGAAGTGTTCGGCGGTCGTGCAGTAGATCGCGTCACCGGGGATCGCGGAGGAGGTCGTGCTCGTTGCGCTGCTCCGCGCCGTGTAACGCGCGGCGCTGGCGCCGCCTGTAGTACCGGGGTGGGTGGGTTCGGATCCCGTCGTGCCCCCGCTCGTACCTCCACCAGGCGTCGTAGTGGGCGTCGTCGGCATGGGCGTGGGTGTCGGGGTGGGCGCGGGTGTCGGAGCGGCCACGGTGAGCGGCTCGCCACGGCGCGTGCGTTCGCACAAGTGCGTCAGGAATTCGGTGAGCAGTTCGTGGTAGTTGAGGTCCGATTCGCCGTACTGGTCGTACATCGACCAGGCGCCGGTGTCATACAGCGGCGTGCGCACCCGCTCTTCGGCGTCGCCCGCTTCGAACAGTGCAAGCCCGACGGGGTCCTTCGTGATCGATGTGTAGTCGTAGAGCCCTACCAAAGCCTGGATTTCCCCGTTGAGAATGCGGTCGGTGGGGGCGTAGGTGTACTCCAGGTAGTGTGCGCCCAGCGAGCTTGCAACGCGCACTCCGTTGGGCGGGGCGGTCTTGAAGATCCCGAGCGCTTCCTGGGCCGCCGTCAACACGGCCGGTTCTTTGAAGCGCGACCAGTCGCGCGCGAGCACCTGCAGCGCGGTGCCCTGCGAGAGGCCGCTCGTCCAGGGCGGGAGGCCGCCGTCGAACTGGAACATGTACTCCCAGGCGATCCCGCCGGCTCGCTTGGTCGCGAGCGGGATCAGTTCGGCGACGAGCTGCTTGAGGTTGTTGTTCTGGCCACCTGAGTAAAACCCGTTGCCCTCGCCGAAGGTGCCGAGCCACTGGATCTCGATTCCCTGGCCGGAGTAGTACTCCCAGATGAGCTTGGAGCCGGGGAAGCTGATGCGCACCCGCGAGGCCAGCAGTGAGCCGGTCGTCCACCACGTGCGGTTGCGCTCCAAGGTCAGGAACAGCGCGGGCAGCCGAGAGGGGATGAACCCGCCGGCGGCGGCGATCGCCCGCACGTTCGCGACGACGGCGCCGAGTTCTGAGCGCCGCGTGCCGGAGAGCTTCTTCAGCGAGTTGACCGCGGCAACATAGGCGGAGTAGTCCTGCTGGTAGACGGCTGGCGTGACCGCGCCGCTGCGCTGCAGGCTCGAAAGCGCCGCCGAGACGCTCGGCTCGCTAGCGGGCTTGCCGGTGGCTTGGGCGGAAGCGACCCCGCCCAGGAGCGAGATGATCGAGATGAGCACGCCCAGGGCGAGCGCCCGCGGATCTAGGACGCGCACGGCGCGCATCCTACGGACGATGATGTTCGTCGCTGCAGGGCTCATTGCAGACCCGGAACACCACCCGGCACAGGGTAGTTGCGCGTTTCAACCCAACCCCGATGAAATGAGCGACAATCGAGTGATGCTGGAGAGCATCTTCCCGATCGTGGTGTTCGGAGCGGTCGGCGTGTCGGTTGTGATGTCGGTGGTGTTCCTCCTGGGCCGCTCTGGGAGCGTGTACGACGAGATCGGCCAGGGCGGGATGACACGCGACAGCGAGGCCCTGGAAATGATGAGCGCGCCGTCGCTGAGCAGCGCCGCGGACCGCGCCGAGCAGGAGCGGGAGATCAGGCAGATGCTGGGCGCGCGCAGCGCGCGGATGGTGCAGCGGGGCGAGCCGGCGCTGGACATCGACGCGGAGGTCACAAAGCTGCTGCTGGCGCCGGCGGCAGGGCACGATGCGGGGCTTGAGGGGGAGGTGCGCCAGCTCGTGATCGCGAAGAACGAACGCCGTGCGCGGCAGGGGCTGGAGCCGCTGGATGTCGCGACGGAGGTGCAGCGAACGCTCGCCGAGTTAAATCCCTGAGCACGCGGATTGCATGGGGATGGGAAGGTCGGATATAAACGCAGCATGGCCGACCCACGCCGATTCGAGCTCGACGAGCTGAGCATCCGCCCCGGGATGTATTTCAACCCGCAGACGGAGGTCGTCCTGATCGTCGACGACACACCGGACGTTGATCATGAGATCTTCGACGACGTCGAGCCGGGCGAGGGCGCCGATTGGGTGCTGATCTCCGATGAGGCGCCGGTCGACGAGCATCGCCGGGACGAGCTGATCGAGAGCTTCCAAGTGACCTATCACCCCGCGGGGGAGCTGGTCGTCGCCGGCGGAGAGATCGATGACGACGAAGAGAACGAGGAGCTCGAACCGGACGAGGACCCCGAAGACCTCGACTGAGGCAGGCCTCGTTCATCGGGGATGAGCCGGTGGCGAAATCGTTGCGCCCCGCATCCAGCCAAGACCGGGCTCCAGCGCGGAGGATCGAGCGCATGGGCTCGTCACTAGAAAAAACGCCCGTTCCTCAGCTACCCTTGACGTTGACTGACCAGTCAATCTATTCCCGCGCGGCCCTATGAACCCGCGCCCGCCCTTAGGAGAGCACGCAGAAATGGTCGATTTCACGCTCACAGACGAGCAGAAGAACCTGCGCGAGATGGCGCACGACTTCGCTGAAAAGGAGATCCGCCCCGTTGCCTGGGAGTACGACAAGGACGGCACGTGGCCCCAGGACATCATCGAGAAAGCCTGGGACGTCGGCCTGATGAACTCCCACATCGAGGAGGCCTACGGCGGCGCCGGCGCCGGCTACCTCGACGGCTGTCTTATCGAGGAGGAGCTCTCGTGGGGGTGCTCGGGCATCCAGACCTCGCTCGGCTGCAACGGCCTTGCGACCGCGCCGATTGCGCTCGGGGGCTCGGAGGAGACCAAGAAGAAGTACCTCGGCATGCTCACCGAAGCGCCCAAGCTCGCGTCGTTCTGCCTGACCGAGCCCGACGCCGGTTCGGATGTCTCCGGGATGCGCACGACAGCCGTCAAGCAGGGCGACAAGTACGTGATCAACGGCTCGAAGTGCTTCATCACCAACGGCGGCTACGCCGACTACTACACGGTCTACGCGAAGACCGACAAGGACGCTGGGCACCGCGGCATCAGTGCGTTCGTCGTCGAGCGCGACTGGGGCGTGGTTGTGGACAAGAAGGAGGACAAGCTCGGACAGCGTGCATCGAACACCGCGACGATCTCCTTCAACGATGTCGAGGTTCCGGCCGAGAACCTGCTCGGGGAGGAAAACGCCGGGTTCAAGCTGGCGATGATGACGCTCGACCGCACGCGGCCGGGCGTCGCCGCGATGGCCACCGGCATCGCGCGTGCGGCCTTCGAGTTCGCAACCGACTATTCGCGCGAACGTGTGCAGTTCGGTGTGCCGATCGCGATGCACCAAGCGATCCAGTTCATCATTGCCGACATGGCCACCGAAATCGAGGCGGCGCGCCTGCTCACCTGGAAGTCGGCCGTGATGCTCGACAACGGTGAACGCAACACGCTGATCTCCTCGCACGCCAAGCGCTTCGCGGCGGATACCGCGATGAAGACCGCCACGGAAGCGGTGCAGGTCTATGGCGGCTACGGCTTTATCAAGGACTACCCGGTGGAGAAGCTGTTCCGCGACGCGAAGATCATGCAGCTCTACGAGGGCACATCGCAGATCCAGCGCCTCGTGATTGCGCGTGAAACGCTGCTCCCGCGGCGCGTCGAGGAGCCCGCGGCCCTCGCCGTGTAAGAAGATCCGTGTGCGGAGCCTGCGCGTCTCCTCGGCGCGTGGGCAGCCGCCGGCCCTTTATCTGTAAGGGAAAGTTCTTAAAGTAACTCTTACGAACTGCCGATCCGCTCGATTATGGGTTCGGGAGAGGTCCACGTCGACCGGATGAATACGGCGCCGCCGGTGCAAGCGCCGACGACGGTCGATCCCGAGCAGCTGCGCCGCCTCGGCGAGGCGCTCAGCGCGCGGACCGACGATGTGGTCGCGGGGATCCGCCGTCGCTCCGAGGATTCGGGACCCACCCTCGACGATGCCGTCGAAGACAGCTTCGTGCGTGTCGGCGCCGTCTCCACGCTCGCGGTCGCGCGCTGGATGGCCGGCGAAGGCGCGGCCGTGGCGCGCGAGGTCGGGCAGGAGTCCTGGCGAATCTTCGGTCATCTGGCCGCCCAGCGCGAGGCGCCGCTGAACGAGGTCACCAAGCGCTGCCTGCGCTGGCGCGACGCGGCCGACGAAGTGCTGCGCGAGACGGCGGCGCAGCTCGAGGTCCCAGCCGACGTGCTCGCCTGGGCGTTGGGGATGCTGCAGCGCAGCCTCGACGTCACGCTCGTGCGGATGTGCCAGTCCTTCGAGTCCGAGCGTCAGCGCGCGCACGTGGAGCTCACCCGTCGCCAGGAGGAGCTCGCGTTCCTGGCGACCCACGATGCCCTCACGGGGCTACCCAACCGCACGTTGATCCTCGACCGCGTCGAGCAGATGCTGGTGCGCTCGCGCCGCAGCCAGACGCCCGTCGCCGCGCTGTTCGTCGACGTCGACAACTTCAAGGCGATCAACGACACGCTCGGCCACGGCATCGGCGACGAGCTGCTGCGAGCGGTCGCCGCGCGCCTGGACGGCGTCGTGCGTGACATCGACGCGCTCGGGCGCCTCGGCGGGGACGAGTTCGTGATCGTCGCCGAAGGGATGTCGCCCGGCTCGGGCCCCGAGATGATCGCCGAACGCCTGCTCGACGCGCTCAAGCAGCCCTTCGAATTGGATGGGGCCGAGCAGAGTCGTTTGACCGTCACGGCGAGCATCGGCATCGCGGCCGGCGATCGGGTCTCCGCCGAAGAGCTGCTGCGCGACGCGGACATCGCGATGTACCGCGCCAAGTGGGACGGCAAGAACCGCTACGTCGTGTTCGAGTCCGGCATGCAGGACGCCGTCCAGAGCCGCATGGAGCTCGAGATGGACCTGCGCGTCGCCTTCGAGAACGAGGAGTTCTTCCTCGTCTACCAGCCTACGTTCAACCTCCAGGAGATGACCCCCACCGGCATGGAGGCACTGATTCGCTGGCGCAGCCCCGTGCGCGGCGTCGTGCAGCCGGACGACTTCATCCCGCTGCTCGAAGAGACCGGCCTGATCTGCGAAGTCGGCGCGTGGGTGCTGCACGAGGCCTGCCGGCAGGGCGCCGCGTGGCGGCGAAATGGTTATCCCGTCGGCATGGCCGTCAACGTCTCCGCCCGCCAGCTCGACACCGACGAGTTCGTGACCGAGGTGCGCGATGCGCTGGCTCAGAGTGGCCTTGAGCCGAGCGCGCTGACGCTCGAGATCACCGAGACGACGCTGATGTCAAACGCCGACGAAACCGCGCGGCGGCTCGTCGCGATCAAGGAGCTCGGGGTAAGGATCGCGATTGACGACTTTGGCACCGGCTACTCGTCGCTCGCCTATCTCCAGCGCTTCCCCGTCGATGCGCTGAAGATCGACCGCTCGTTCATCTCCCGCGTCAGCCAGGACCCCGAAGGGGACACCCTGATCCGCACGCTCGTCCAGCTCGGCAAGTCGCTCTCGATCGAGACGCTTGCCGAGGGCATCGAGCAGTCGCGTGAGCTTTCGCTGTTGAAGGAGGAGCATTGCGACTCGGGCCAGGGCTTCCTCTTTGCCCGGCCGCTCGACCTCGAAGCCTGCGACGTGTTCCTGAAAGACTGGATTGGCGACTCCGCCTCACTGGATACGGACGCGGACGTCACGGATATCACCGCGCGTGCCTCCGACGGCCCCCCGGCCGCCCCGGATGTCTTCCGGGTCACCGTGGCTGATTTGCCTCCGTCGGTTTAGAACCCTCCTCTGGAGCCGGAGGTTCTTGGCGCCGGCCCGCTAGGCTGCGCGGGGCTGGTGGGGCTGGCTGGGTGGGATCCAATCAAGATCAGAGGAGACAAATCGATGTTCGTATTCAAGGCTGCTGTCGTGGGTGCCGGGACGATGGGCGGCCAGATCGCCCAGACGATCGCGGCTGCCGGGATCCCGACGGTGCTGAAGGACATCGACGACGCGCTCGTGCAGGCCGGCCTCGACGAGGCGCGTAACGTCACCTCCGGACAGGTAGGCAAGCTCGTCGAGAAGGGCAAGCTCACCGAGGAGCAGGGCCAGGCGCAGATCGGGGAGGTGCTCGGGCGCATTCAGGGTACGACCTCCTACGCGGACTTCGGCGACGTCGACTTCGTGATCGAGGCGGTGCCGGAGAAGATCGAGGTCAAGCAGGCCGTGTTCGCCGAGCTCGACGCCGCCACGCCCGGCCACGCGATCTTGGCATCGAACACATCGTCGCTGTCGATCACCGAGATCGGCGAAGCGACCCTGCGTCCGGAGAAGGTCATCGGCTTTCACTACTTCTACCCAGCTTCGATCATGCCCTTGATCGAGATCGTCGAGGGTGAGGAGACCGCTGCGGAGACCGTCGGCGCGGCCGTCACCTTCGCCCAGGCGATCCGCAAGCAGCCGATCACCTGCGCCGAGGTCCCGGGGTTCGTCGTCAACCGGATCCTCAACGCCGGCATCTCCGAGGTCTGGCGCGAACAGGAGGAGAAGAAGCTGTCGATCAAGCAGATCGACGCGGGCGTTGGCGCCGCGGGCGTCGTCCCGATCGGCCCCTACTACCTGGTCGATCTGCTGGGTCTCGACACCGTCCTGCATGTGGCCGAACACCTGGCAGAGTCCTACGGCGAGGAACGCTTCTACGTGCCGAAGGGCATGCAGAGGCTGGTCGGGGAGGGCAAGCTCGGCGCGAAGACCGGCGGGAACGGCTTCTACTCCGACGGCGAGCCCAACATCGACGGCGACGGGGAGCCCGATGTGACCGAGCTGGTCGAGTTGCTCTCGCTGAAGACGTTTGTCGAGGCCTGTCTCGTGCTCGAGGAGGGCGTTGCCACCCACCGTGACATCGACTTCGGGATGATGGCCGGTGCTGGCCTCGATCCGCGCCGCGGCCTGCTGCCGCCTTTTATGAAGGCGGATGTGGAAGGGCTCGACAAGATCCTCGAGCGCCTGGAGAACGCCGCCGAGCGCCACGGCGAGCGCTTTACGCCGCCGACGATCCTGCGCCGCCTCGTCGCCCAGGGCCGGCTGGGCCAGCAGAGCGGTCAGGGTTTCTACGCATACCCGCAGCCGGACGCCGAGCAGCCCGCCGAGGTCGTGAAGTTGGAGACGCGCGAGGATGGGGTCGCGATCGCGTGGCTGGCGAACGGGCAGATGAACTCGATCTCCCCGCAGGTGATCGAGGACCTCGGCAAGGTCTGGGCCAAGGCGAAGTCCTCAGGTGTGCATGCGCTCGTGATCGCCTCCTCCAATCCGTTCCTCTACTCCGCCGGTGCGGACATCAAGGCCTTCACCTCGATGGACGAGGCGGGCGGCGAGCAGATGATCCAAACCGCCCATGCGCTTTTCCGCGAATTGGGTTCCGAGGGCATCGCGACGATCGCCGCGGTCAACGGACTGGCCTTCGGCGGCGGCTGCGAGCTTGCGATGTCCTGCGACGTGAGGATCGCCGCGCGTTCGGCCCTGTTCGGCCAGCCCGAGATCAAGCTCGGGATCATCCCCGGCTTCGGCGGCACCCAGCGCCTGCCGCGCCTTGTGGGCTCCAACAAGGCGCTCGAGATGAACCTGATCGGCGACCCGATCCTGGCCGATGAGGCATTCGAGATGGGGCTTGCCAACCGCGTGGTCGAAGATCACGAACTGCTCGACACCGCGCTCTCCTGGGCGCGCAAGCTCGCCTCCCAGGCGCCGCTCGCGCTGGAGCAGATCAAGCGCGTCTCCGCGGCGGGCGACCTCGACGATGGGATCGCGGCCGAGAAGGGGGCGTTCGTGTCGGTGTTCGCCTCGGCGGACGCCAAGGAGGGCATCACAGCTTTCCTCGGCAAACGCGCCCCTGACTTCAAGGGGAAGTAGGGCGCAGAGCTGCGGCGGGCCGGAGCGCGCCCGAGGAGGACGACGGCTACGCGGCCGGAGCCTGCGAGAGCTGGGCGAGGTCGCGCTCCGGCGCGATCTCCCAGCGCGCGGCGAGCGCCGCGAGTTCGTCGCTCATCCCCCAGCGGTCCGCCCGCGCCGTCCCCTCGTGGTCGGGGTTGGCGCCCTTCAGCGCCATGCTGCCCGCTGTTCTCGCCGATCGCGCGAGCTCCGTCCACCTCGGTCGCGCTCAGCAGGACCTCGGCTCCTAGCGCGGCGAGCTCCGCGCGCTTGTCCTCGATCGGCGCGCGCGTCCGCGCCGCTCTCCTGGATCAGCGTCGGCGCGACGCAGCGCACCGCCGGGTGCGCGAGGTTCCACTGGCACGCGAGCTGCAGCATGCTCAGCCCGTGGCGCTCGGCGTAGGGGCGCATCCGCTCGAGCTTCTCGCCCCCGCCTGCACCCAGCCGTCGGGGCGGAACTTGCGGTGGTCGTACTCGGCGAAGGCGTGCCCGGGCCGGACGTCGTCGTGGAACATGCCGCCGTAGTCGACGACGCGCGTGATCAGCCTGCACGTCGTTGGCGGCGGCGGCGTCGAGCACCAGCTCGCCAGGCCACGGCTCCATCGGTGAGAGGATCACCATCGCCCAGTCGATCAGCGGGCCGTGGCGCTCGAAGCAGTCGATCAAATCGAGCGTGAACCCGTTCGCCGGTCCCGGCGCGACGCCGAGCGAGCGCGTCAGCCCCGCCGCGCGGACCGCCTCCATCCCCGCCCACACCGCATCGCTCGTGTAGCCGGTGCGGTCTGGGTTGTGCAGCAACAGCAGGTCGAAGCGCTCGGCGCCAGGCGCTGCAGGCTGCGCTCGGTCGCCATCCGGATGTAGTTTCCGTAGTCGCGCTCTGCGCGCAGCCGCGGGTCGGTGAAGCGCGGAAAGCCTTTCGCCCCCTCGCGCTCGCCCTCGTAGAAGTCGTGCCCGATCGCGCCGATCAGGCAATAGCTTTCGCGATCGATGCCCTTGAGCGCTTTCCCCAGTAAGCGGTCGGCCTCCCCGGCCCCGTATGCGTCAGCGCTCATCACGGTGTCGATGCCCGCCCCCGGCCGCAACAGCTCCTCCAGGCGAGCGTCGTCGAGCGGTTCGCCGAAGTGCATGAAGCGCCCCCCACTCCAGGTGCCGATCGCGGTCGTGGTTGGGTTCATTGCTAGCCCTATTCTACGTGGCTGGGACAGGGCACCGCCGTCCGTGCGCTTGTCGTGCTGCCGTCCGCGAAGCCGAGCTCGGCGGCGAAGGGAAAGCCTCCGTGCGGACAGCTGTCGGGCAGTAGCAGCCCCCGGGGGTGGTAGGCGACCGTGCGGCCGTGGACGCGTTCGTAGTAGGTGATCCCCAGCGGCCCGAGTGTGGCGGTCAGTTGCACCACCGCGACGTATGGAGAATCGGGGAAGCTGGGCACGAGCGGCACGCCGATCTGCACGCTTCCGCCGAATGGCGGGGGGCGGGCAGCAGCAGGCTGGGTAGTGCTGATCTGGACGCCGACGGGGTTCATGGCGGTGACGTAGAGCAGCAGCGCGATCTGTCCGTTCTCATCGGGCGCGCGGAAGATCGACACGGGCGCGCTCTCGCGGGCGATCTTCGGACCGATCGGGAACTCCGCAATCGCGTTGCCGATTCCCATCACCGAGTCCGCGGGACAGTGCCTGGGTCCAAAGGCTTCGACCCTCGCGACGCTGCAGGTGGCGAGGCCCAGGCCGCTGGTGGCGACTCCGAGGTTCTCCGGGTAGCGCAGGTTGATCCCCGTCAATGGCGCCGGAATTTCGCCCGCGGGCGCTTCGATCTGAAAGCTGAAGCCGATCGTGGTGCCCTGACCGAGGTGCTCGGGTGTGAGCGTCGCGCTGAGTCTTACCGACTGTGTGGCGTCTGCCGCGGCCGGCAGACAGGCCCAGGCGCAGGCCAGGACTGCCGCGAGGCTCAGCGCGCGGACCCGCTTCAATACGAGAGCTTGCCGGTTGTCTGGACCGTGAGGTCGTAGTTCTTGCGGTCAAAGGTGCCGTAGAAGCCGCCGTGACCGTGGGCGTGCGCGTAGCGGCCGGTGCCGCCGGTGGCGACGAGCGTGCCGGCGAAGCTTTCGTAGGTGCCGGAGCCGTGCGTCCTGCCAACCCCGCGGCCTGTGATCGTGCCGCCGCTCGCGTAGATCGTGAAGCTGGCGGTCAGCGTCGCGCCGATCGCCAAGTTGGCCCTCATGTTGCCCGGGAGCGTCCCGGAGGCTGTTCCCGTCTCGTGCAGCAGCGACCCCGAGCCGCTGGTGTAGTGCATGTCGGCCGTATCGGTGATCTTCAACGTTGCGGCCGCCTGTGCTGTGAGGGGGCGTTTGGCCTCGACTCCTCTTGCGGATGCGGGCACTCCGGTGAGCGCCGCGGGAGCGAGGATCGCCAGCAGCGCCGCCCCTGCGGCCATCGTTGCCGATGATTTGACCATTGGGGCCATTCTACCCTTCCCGGGCTGCGGTGGCGACACATGCAGGCGAGGCAGCGAGGGGGCAGTTCTACTCCTCCAGCGCAAGCGTCGGGGAGGTTCGCGCGGCCAGCAGACCGGGGACGGCGACCAGCGCGAGCACGATCGCGATCACCAGTGCGAGCAGCTCCAGCGGACGCAGCCCCGCGGTCAGGGTGACGATCGGAAAGCCCGTTACGTTCCGTAGGTAGCGGTCGATCACGACCTGGCCGTAGAGGCCGACGAGCGTGCCGGTGAGGCAGCCGGCGCCGAGCAGCAGCGTCGATTCGAGTAGCAGCAGCCTGCGCAGGCGCGCCGGCGTCGCGCCGGTCAGCCGCAGCTCGGCCAGCGCCACGCGCTCCTGCCAGATCGCCGAGGCGAGCGCGGTCGCCAGCGCGAGGACCGCGGCGACCGTGAGCAGCGTCGAGATCTCCCCGATCCGGCTGAGCCCGGCGTCGGCGATCGTGTCGAGTTGGCCCGCGCGCACCGCTGCGGTCGCGACTTCCAGCCCGCTTCGGGACCACGCCGCACCCCCGAGCGCACGGATGATCGCCGCGCGCACACGCGCGACGTTCGCACCCGAGGCAAGCTGCACCCCGAGCGCGGTCGGCGCCGTGGTCTGCCAGTAGCGCTGGTAGTCGGCGGCGTTCATGAAGATCACCCCTGGGCTCCAGACGAGCGTGGTCGTGATCGCGGCGACCGCAAAGCGGACGTTCCCGCTGGGGGTCGGCAGCGTCAGGCTGCCGCCGACGCCGACGTGATGCTCGGCGGCGATCTGGCGTGAGACGGCGACCTGACCGCCGGCGGCGAGCCGCGTGCTCGCGACGCCCGCGCCGGGAGCAATGACCTGGGTGCGCAGCAGTTCGCGCGCGCCGCCGGGCGGGCGGGCGATGATCCACAGGCGGCGACCGTCGAGGTCGAGGTAGCCACCGAAGAAGGAGCGGACGGCGCTGACCCCGGGCACGCGGGCGATCTGCGCGACATCGTCGCCAGCCAGGAAATCGGTGGTCCCCTGGTAGGCCCCCGGGGGGTTGACCCAGATGCTCGCGTCGGCGGTGTAGCTGCGCGTGAACCCACCGATCCCCTGCCGCAGGTCAGCGCGGGCGCCGCCGAGCGCACCGCTGCCGAACAGCGCCACGGCGCCGGTGATCGCGAGCGCGAGCGAGCGCAGCGTCGCGCCTCGCAGCGAGATCAGCGCGATCGGCAGCAGCGTCAGCTGCTGCCGGCACGCGGCCAGCGCGCGGGCGGCTCCCAGCATGAGGCCTAGCGCGAGCGGGACCGTGAGCACGCACACCAGCGCGAGCGCCATCAGCGCTGCGAGCGACAGCGAGGACCACAGCGCGAAGGTGGCGCTCGCGAGCGCCAGCACGCCGGCGGCGGCGAGCGTCAGGCCCAGCTGGGCTCTGCGCCCGAGCGCGTCCCCCGAGGCGCCGTCGGCGAAGTGCGCGGTGTCGAGCGCCCGGCCGCCGCGCACCTCGAGCAGCGTCAGCGCCGAGGCCAGGCAGGTGGCGAGGATCCCGCCGCCGAGCGCCAGCAGCAACGGCGCCATACCGATCACGGTGCGCGTGCCGAGCGTGAACGCCTCGGCGAGGTAGGCCGGCGATTGATGAAACGGCCCGACCGCCAGCGCATAGCCGGCGAGCAGCCCCACGAGCGAGGCGGCCAGGCCGAGGCACAGCGCCTGGAAGATCACCATCTGCACGACCTGCGCCTGCCGCGCGCCGAGCAGGCGCAGGTCGGCGATCGCGTGGCGTCGCTCGGGGACCGTCAAGAGGATCGCGTTGAATGCGAACAGGAAGCCCAGCAGCGCGCAGATCGCGGCGAAAAAGTCGCTCGACTGGTCGGTCGGGCGCAGCGCCTGGTGCAGCAATGCGTCCTCTTCGTTGGCCGGTCCGACCGCGGTTTCCGGACCGGCGAGCGCGCGCAGCTGCGCGCGTACTTCAGCTTCGCGCCCGGGCTTGGTCTCCACGAGAATCCGCGTGACCTTCCCCGGCAGTCCAGCGAGCGCCTGCAGGCGCTCGAGCCCCATCACCGCCACCGGCGCACTCGCCGGCGCGCCGAACGTCGCCTCATCCAGCACGGCGGTCACGTGCAGGGGTGTGACGCGCCCGCGCAGCTCCAGGGCGACCCGGTGGGGATCTCCGATCAGCCCGGCGGTGTGGGAGCTGAGGCCGATCCCGTTGGAGGAGAGGTCGACAGCGGGATCGTGTGGGCGAGCCCGTCGAGCAGCGCGAGGCTGAGCTCGACGCCGGCGATCTGCACCGTGGCGCGGCGCCCGTCGGGGCCGACGACGCTCGCGCTCTGTTCGAGCAACGGCGCGGCCTGGCTGACGCCAGGGAGTGCTTCCACTCGCGCGAGTACGCCTTCGTCAAAGCCATCGTCGCCGCGTACGCGAAGCTGCAGGTTCGCGGGACCGATCACCGCGTGCACCACTTCAGTCGCGGAGCTCGCGATGCTGCCGTCGGCGACGGTGACCGCGAACAGCAGCGCGACGGCGGTCGCGACCCCGAGACCGGCGAGCAGCTCCTGGGCCAGGTGCGCGCGCAGCCGCCGCCGATAGAGGTAGACGAGCGTGGTGGGCTTCACGCCCGCACGGCCGGTGCGCTGTCCTCGCTGAGTTTGCCGTCGCGCAGCGTGCAACGCCGGTCGGCGATCGCGGCCGCCTCCAGATCGTGCGTCACCAGCAGGACCGCGGCGTCGCGCTCGTGCGCGATCGAGCGCAGCAGCTCGATGATCTCGCGGCTACGGACGCTGTCGAGGTTTCCGGTCGGCTCGTCGGCGAGGATCAGCCGCGGCTCGCCGGCCAGTGCGCGGGCGATCGCCACGCGCTGGCGCTCGCCCCCGGAGAGCTCACCCGGGGTGTGTTGCAGGCGATCGCCGAGGCCGACACGCTGTAACCACGGGATCGCGCGGGCACGGGCCTCGCGCATCCCGACGCCGGCGAGCAGCAGCTTGATCGAGGCGTTCTCGATCGCCGAGACGCGCGGCATCAGGTGAAAGCTCTGGAAGATGAAGCCGACGTCGCGCAGCAGGTAGTCGCTCGCCTGGTTGGTGCTCAGCGACTCCAGGGCGCGTCCCGCGTAGCGGATCGAACCCTCCTCCGGGGTGAGCAGCGCGGCGATCAGCAGCAGCAGCGTCGTCTTGCCCGAGCCGCTCGGACCGTACAGCGCGACCATTTCACCCGGTGCGATTGTGAGGTTCACGCCATCGACCGCGCGCACCTCCTCGGCGCCGTGGTAGTGCTTGACCACGCGCTCCAGCTCTAGCCCTCCGGCAGTGTCCGCTCCCATGGGGCGGACAGGCTAGTGGAAGCTCAACGGGCCGGGATCACTAAGCGCCGGCCGGCCTCAGCTCCGTGCGAACCCCTCGGCAGTGCGTGCCCGCAGCGCGGCTTCCAAACGCTCGAGTGCGTGGCGGACGATCTCCTCCTCAGGCTCTCCCGCGGCCACGTCGGCGTGCAAGGCCCGCAGCTCGTCCAAACGCGGGGCGAGCGCCGGGTTGGTCTCCCCGCCGAGCTCTCCGAGCGCGGCGGTCAGCGCCGCGTCCAGCTCGATCGCGGCATGGGGAAAGCGCCCGTGGTCGAGGTCCAGGCGCGCGCGTAATGCCAGCTCCTCGCACAGGAGCTCTTGATCGCGCGCGCCGAGCAGCTCCGCGAGGCGCTCCTGGGGGCGCAGCACGGCCGCGCGCCTCTTGCTGCGTGGGGAGGTGCTCCAGGGCAGCTCGCGCGCGTATTGCCACAGCCCGTCGGCCAGCTGCTCACCCTCGCCCCAGCCGGCCCGGATTACCAGGGCCTGGGCGGCGGCGACCTCGTGCGTGTGGGGGTCGGCGGTGGCGATCCGGTGAGCGAAGAGGACGCGGTTGAGTACTTTGAGGGCCGCTTGCGTCTCGCGCTCGGTGTCGATCCCGGCCAGCCACGCTTGGGCCTGACGCTCGGCGGAGACGGACACCGGGTCGATGATCGTCGCGCGCGCCGTGGGCACGGGGGTCGGGTCTGGTGTCGTCTCGCGCGGGCGGCGCGCCCGGCGGGAGCCGACCCGCGGCAGGGCGATCGCCCCCAGCGCTGTGTCGGCGCGCCGCGGCGCGCCGAGCGTGCCCAGCACGACCACGTGCTCGGGCCCACCCGTCTCTGCCTCTGGGCCGGCCGCCTCGCGCGTGCGCAGCAGGTAGCGCCCGTCGGGTGGCCCGAGCTCCCAGGGGAACTCGAGCTGCAGGAACAGGAACAGGCGCTCAGGCATGCTCGCACCGTATCCTCCTTACGATGTCCGATGCGAGCAAAGCGACGAAGGGCCTAAAGGAGCGCCTGGCCGACGGCACCGAAGACAGGCTCGGCAAGGCGCTGACCGACCTCTTGGACAACCCTCTGCTGACCGGCGTCCTCGGCGCCGCTTTCGATGCGCGCGAGAAGGCCGCGCAGGCGCAGGAGGTCGCGATGGGCGCATTCAACATCCCCTCGGCTGCCGACATCGAACGGTTGACGCGACGGCTGCGCTCGGTCTCGCAGCGCCTGGAGGGGATCGAGGATGGCGTATACCGCCTGGACCGTGCGCTGAGCGGGCGGGGGGTCGATGCCAGGCTGTCGGCGATCGAGGATCAGCTGGGAGCGCTCGCGAGCAAGCTCGGCCAGGCCACAAAGCGTGCCCCCGGCGCGAAGCCGGCGTCCAAGCCCAAACCGGCCGCCAAGGCTAAACCGGCTGCTAAAGCTAAACCGGCTGCCAAGGCGAAACCGGCCGCTAAAGCGAAAACGGCGACGAAAGCGAAACGCGCGGCCAAAGCTAAACCGGCCTGAGTTCAGGCCGAGAGGGCGCTGACGGCGATGGCCCCCATTGCCTCGGCGGCCGCGAGCAGGGAAGCGTCGTCGATCCGCGTGCGCGTTTCGAAGGCGTCGAATGTGTCGGTGACGATCAACACGCAGGCGACGGGTATTGACGCGGCGGCCGCGACGGCGAACAGCGAGGCGGCCTCCATCTCGATCGCGAGCGCGTCGGCCGGATGGTCCGGGCGCGCGAGTCGTAGAACAGGTCGACGCTAACGATTGCGCCGGCGTGGATGCGGCGGGTCCAGTCGTCGACCTGGGCCCGCGCGGCCCGCAAAAGCGCCTCGGCCAAGTCTGGGTCCGCCGCGGCGCGCTCACCGGCGCCGAGCGCCCGGGATGTGCCATCGGCGCAGATCGACTCATGCGCTACGACTAGGTCGCCGAGCGCGAAGCCCGGAGCGAACGCGCCGCAGGTGCCGGTGCGGATCAGCGCGCCGCGCACCGAGCGCGATCAGCTCCGTCAGGACGATCGCCGCCGACGGGCCGCCCATGCCCGTGGATCTGGATCGTGAGCGGCTCGCCGTCGGCGACGGCGGCGCCGGTGTAGCCCCACAGGCCGCGGTGATGGTTGAACATCAAGGGCTTGACGGAGCAGCTCTGCGCGAGCGCCAGCGCCCGCCCGGGGTCGCCGGGCAGCAGCACCCGCTCGGCCAGCGCAGCGGTGGGGTGCAGGTGGATCGCCCGCGGATACGCCGGCGCGGCGGGGTCGGATGCGGGCTCAGGTTGCGACACCGGCAGCGACTTTGACTCCCGCGCGATGACCTCGCCTGCCGACAGCGATAACGACAGTCCCCACGATCGCCACGCGGAGAGTCCGCCCGAGGATGCCAAGGCAACCGAGCTGACGCTCGAGCAGGTCGCCGCGCGAGCGGGCGTGACGCAGGCGACGGTCAGGCGCTGGGTGAAAGAGGGGTTGGTGCCTCAGTACGACGGGGCGTGGACGCCCGCGGCGGCTTCGCACGTGCGGATCGTGGCGCGCCTGCGCGAGCGCGGGCACTCGGTCCGCGAGATCAGGGAGGCGAGCCAGAGCGGGAAGCTCGCGTTTGGGTACTATCGACGAACTGCTGCCGAGCTCCGAGGCGCCGCTACACCCTCGAGCAGGCAGCGCAGCGAGATCGACCTAGAAGCACTGTGCTGGTCGAGCGGTATGTTCAGCGCGATGGGCCAGAACGCGCTGTCGAGCGAGGGATCACCGAGGAAGATTTGCAAGTGCTGCGCTATGGCGCGGAGGTGCTCGCCGCGGGCCTCCCGCTGCCGGCGCTGCTGCAGATCGTACGGGTCTACGGGCAGGCGATGGCGCAGGTCGCCGACGCGGAGGTGCGGCTGTTCCACCTCTATCGTGCACGAGCCGCTGATGCGCGAAGGGGTGCCCGGCGTCGAGATGGCGCGAGCGATGGAGGGGATGACGCGTGAGATGCTGCCGTTCGCGGTGCCGTTCATCAACTACCTGCATGGACGGCTGCTCGCGTACTTCGTCGAGCAGGACGTGATCGGCCACATGGAGGCCGAGCTCGACGGCGAGGAGCCGGCGGAGGAGGGGCGGATGCGGGTCGCGATCGCGTTTGCCGACCTCGCCGGCTACACGCGCCTGACCGAGGAGCGGGGCGACCGAGGCCGTCGACGCGGTCGAGCGCTTCGTGGGGCGGTCGAGCAGACGCTGCCGATCGACGCCCGCGTGATCAAGACGCTCGGCGACGAGGTGATGGTCGTCGGCGCCGACCCGGGCGCGCTCACCGGCTGGGCGGTCGGGCTTCAGCGCGAGCTTGCCGACCGGCGCGCCGCCCCCGCGCATCGGGATCCACTAGCGGCCAGGCGCTCTACCGCGACGGCGACTACTACGGGCGCGAGGTCAACCAGCGCGGCGCGCGTCGTCGCCCGCGCGGCCGGCGGTGAGGTGCTCGTGACGCGCCCGGTCGTGGAGGCGCCAGCGGCGTCGACGGCCTGCGTTCGAGCTGATCGGCGAGGTCGGTCTGAAGGGCTTCGCCGAGCCGACCGAGATCTTCCCGCGTCGGCGCCCGGGCGGTAGGGCGTAGTGGGCGTCGAGCAGGTCCGCCGACGCGGTGCGAGCCGCGAGGCCGTGCTGCGCCGAGGGACTGCTGGCCGGCCGCCCGGTCGTGGCGTGCTCTCCGGCGGCCGCGACTCGGTCTGCCTGCTCGACGTCGCCGTCGCGCTCGCGGCGCCGGGCGGCGTGCAGCGCGCTGCACGTCAACTACGGGCTGCGCGAGCGGCGCGACGCGGACGAGCGCCACTGCGCGCGAGCTCTGCGAGCGGCTGGGCGTGGCGCTCGAGGTCGTGCGCGAGCGTGGCCGGCGCACTGGCGGGCGCCGGGTCGAGTGCCACGCGGGCAACCTGCAGGCGTGGGCGCGGGACGTGCGCTACGCGGCGGCGCGACGCAGCTCGCCGAGTCGCGCCGCGCGGCGCTGATCGCGACCGGGCACACGGCGACCGACCAGGTCGAGACGATCCTCTACCGGCTGCGTCCTCGCCGGGCCGCGCGCGCTGCTCGGGATGCGCCGCGCGAGGGCGGCTCGTCCGCCCGCTGCTCGGCGTCACGCGCGAGCAGACCGCGCGCCTACTGCCGGGCGCGCGGGCTCGCGCTGGCGCGAGGACGAGACCAACGCGCCGAGCGCTACGCGCGCGGGCGCGTGCGGCACGGGCTGTGCCGGCGCTGCGGGCGGTCCATCCGGCCGCCGAGGCGAACGTGCTGCGCTCCGCGGCGCTGCTGCGCGAGGAGCGGAGCTGCTCGACGGGCTCGTCGACGGCGAGCTGGCGGGCGGGCGGACGCGATCGCGCTCGCGCGCCTGCGCGAGCTGCCGCCGGCGCTGGCGCGGCTGGTCGTGGTGCGCCTCGCCGAGCGAGGCCGCCGGCACCTATGTGCCCGCAGGCGGGCGATCGCGTGGAGGAGATCCTGGCGCTCGCAGCGCGCGGCGGGCGCGCAGAGCTGCACGTCGGCGGCTCGTCGGCGCCGATCGCGGACGGCGTGCTGCGATGGTCAGGCTCCCGCCGCGTGGCGAGGGCGTCAGGCTCCCGCCGCGGTGCGGACGTCAGAGGCCCGCCGCGGTGACTACACTCCCGCGCGTGGCGATCACCGCGGCCGAGCAGGCCGGCAGCGATCGGCGAGGTCCTCGTCAGCGCCGACGACCTGCAGCGGCGCGTGGGCGAGCTCGGCGAGGAGATCTCGCGCGACTACGCCGGGCGGCCGCTGCTGCTGGTCGGCGTGCTCAAGGGCGCCGTCTTCTTCCTGAGCGACCTGATGCGCCCCATCGACATCCCCGTCGAGGTCGACTTCATGGCGGTCGCCTCCTACGGCTCGGCGACCGACTCCTCGGGCGTCGTGCGGATCCTCAAGGACCTCGACGCGGCGATCGAGGGCCGCGACGTCCTGATCGTCGAGGACATCGTCGACTCCGGCCTGACGCTGCAGTACCTGTGCGCAACCTGGGCGCGCGCAACCCGCGCACGCTCGAGGTCTGCGCGCTGCTGACCAAGCCCGAGCGGCGCAAGGTCGACTGCCGACGCGCTACGTCGGCTTCGAGATCCCCGACCGCTTCGCGTCGGCTACGGCCTCGACTACGCCGAGCGCTACCGCAACCTGCCGTTCGTCGCGGTGCTGGACGTTAGCACGCCGGCTCAGCCCGCAGGCGCTGCAGGCGCTGAGCCGCTCGCGAGCGCCGTGCAAGCGACCGGATTCGTCCGCATGGTACGCTTGAGGCCTGGCGGCCGTGACCTCAGACGGGTGCCAGGACCTCAGGATATCGCTATGAGCCGCTTCTTCAAGAGCGCCGCGTTCCCGATCCTGATCGTGATCGTGCTGGCGTTCTTCGCCATCAAACTGGTCAGCCCGAGCTCGAGCGACGCGCCGGCACAGCTACCAGACGCTGGTCTCGCAGGAGATCCCGAAGGGCGAAGTCAAGTCGGTCGAGCTCAAGATCAAGAGCAAAGCGCTCGAGTCACAGCTGAACGCAACGAACAGAAAAGCTACGAAGTCGGCTACGTCGACCAGGCGACGCCGCGACTGATCAAGCCGAGCTCGAAAAGGCGGGCGTCACCGCTTCAACGTCGAAGCGGACAAGAGCAGCGCGCTGCTCAGCGCTGCTGACCTACATGCTGCCGTTCCTGCTCTTCTTCGGGCTTCTGGATCTTCCTGATGAACCAGCTGCAGGGCGGCGGCTCGAAGGTGATGTCGTTCGGCAAGTCGCGCGCCAAGCGGCATGTCGGCCGACTCGCCGAAGATCACCTTCAGGGACGTCGCCGGCGTCGACGAGGCGGTCGAGGAGCTGCACGAGATCAAGGAGTTCCTCGAGAACCCGAAGAAGTTCCAGGCGCTCGGCGCGCGCATCCCGACGGGCGTGCTGCTGTACGGGCCGCCGGGCACCGGCAAGACGCTGCTCGCGCGCGCGGTCGCCGGCGAGGCGGGCGTGCCGTTCTTCTCGATCTCGGGCTCGGACTTCGTCGAGATGTTCGTCGGCGTCGGCGCCTCGCGCGTGCGCGACCTCTTCGAGCAGGCCAAGCAGAACAGCCCCTGCATCATCTTCATGGACGAGATCGACGCCGTCGGGCGCCACCGCGGCGCCGGCCTCGGCGGCGGCCACGACGAGCGCGAGCAGACGCTCAACCAGCTGCTCGTCGAGATGGACGGCTTCGAGACGAAGGACAACATCATCATGATCGCGGCGACCAACCGGCCCGACATCCTCGACCCGGCGCTGCTGCGCCCCGGCCGCTTCGACCGCCAGATCGCCGTCGACCGCCCCGACCGCAAGGGCCGCGCGAAGATCCTCGAGGTGCACACGCGCGGCAAGCCGCTCGCGAAGGAGATCGACATCGACGCGCTCGCCGGCCAGACGCCGGGCTTCACCGGCGCCGACCTCTCGAACCTGATCAACGAGGCGGCGCTGCTCGCCGGCGCGCAACGGCAAGCGCGAGATCGGCCAGGATCGAGCTCGAAGAGGGGATCATGCGCGTGATCGCCGGCCCCGAGAAGAAGACGCGCGTGATGAGCGAGAAGGAGCGGCTGATCACCGCCTACCACGAGATGGGCCACGCGCTCGTCGGCCACTTCCTCGAGCACGCCGACCCGGTGCACAAGATCTCGATCGTCTCGCGCGGCCAGGCGCTCGGCTACACGATCTCGCTGCCCCAGGAGGACCGCTTCATGACCACGCGCGCGGAGCTGCAACGACACGATGGCGATGACGCTCGGCGGCCGCGCGGCCGAGGAGCTCGTCTTCGACGAGATCACGACCGGCGCCTCCAACGACCTCGAGAAGGTCACCGCCACCGCCAAGCAGATGGTGATGCGCTTCGGCATGAGCGACAAGCTCGGCCCGCGCGTCTTCGGCCACGACCACGGCCAGCCGTTCCTCGGCCGCGAGTTCTCGACCGAGCCCGACTACTCCGACGAGATCGCGCGCGAGATCGACGACGAGGTGCGGCGGATCATCGAGGACGCCCACCAGCGCGCGCGGGACGATCCTCAGCGAGCACCGCACGACCTCCACCGGATCTCGCAGATCCTGATCGAGCGCGAGACGATCGAGAAGGAGCAGTTCGAGAGGCTGCTCGCCGGCGAGAGCGAGGACGAGGTCTTCGGCGCGGACGAGCCGAGCGCCGCCCGAGCTGCCGGCGCCGCCGGTGCCGTCGACCGGCGCCGAACGCGAGCCCGCCCCGCACGCGCCCGCTGCCCCGCCCCGGCCTCGCCGGAGGCACCGCCCGAGCTCCGCGGCGTCCGACGTGCAGCGCCCACCGGGGAGCGGCGCATGCACCTCTCGCTGGATCGGTGCACGCACCGATCCCCCGACCATGGTGCGGCTGAGCTACCGCGTCATGGGGGTCGTCAACGTGACGCCCGACTCGTTCTCCGACGGCGGGCCGTACCTCGACGCGCGGCGCGGCGGTCGCGCACGGGCTCGAGCTCGCCGCGCGAGGGCGCGCGATTCTCGACGTCGGCGGCGAGTCGACGCGGCCCGGCGCGAGCCGGTCGGCGCCGAGGAGGAGCTGCGCCGCGTGCTGCCCGGTGATCGAGGGGCTCGCCGCGGCGGGCGTGCGACGCCGAGATCTCGATCGACACCTCCAAGGTCGCGGTCGCGCGCGCGGCGCTCGACGCCGGCGCGACGCTCGTCAACGACGTGACCGCGTTCCGCGGCGACCCGGCGCTCGCCGCGCTCGTCGCCGAGCGCGGCGCCGAGCTGCTGCCTGATGCACATGCACGGCGAGCCGCGCACGATGCAGGACGATCCGCGCTACGACGACGTCGTCGCCGAGGTCGAGGCCTTCCTCGCGGAGCGCGTCGAGTTCGCGGTCGCGGCCGGCATCGCGAGGAGCGGATCATGCGTCGATCCCGGCATCGGCTTCGGCAAGACGGTCGCGCACAACCTCGAGCTGCTCGCCCGCCTCGGCGAGCTCGCCGCGCTCGGCCGCCCGATCCTGATCGGCACCTCGCGCAAGAGCTTCCTCGGGCCGGATCGCTCGCGACGCCGCCGGCGCTGGCCGAGCCGGAGCGAGCCGCGCTCGCCTGGCGGACGATCGCGACCAACGTGATCGGCGCTCGAGCGCGGCGCGAGCGTGTTCCGCGTCCACGACGTCGCGCCGCTGCGCGACGCGCTTGCGGTCGCGGCTGCTACGGTCAGCGGGCGATGAGCGACGAGCCCGACGACGACGACGCGAGCTCAGACGGACGAGGAGCGACCTCGAGCGACGGCGTGCAGACCGTCGTCACGATCGAGATCTCCGGGCTCTCGCTGTACACGCACATCGGGGTCAGCGCGGCCGAGCGCGAGGTCGGCCAGCGGCTGCTGTTCGACATCCGCATCGACGTCGGCGAGTCCGACGCCACCGAGACCGACCGGATCGAGGACACGATCGACTACGGCGAGGTCTGCCAGCTGGTCGCGCTGGTCGCCCAGCAGCGCAACTACAAGACGCTCGAGCGCCTCTGCACGGTCGTCGCCGACCGGATCATCGAGGATTTCGGCGGAGGCCGTCTGGGTCAAGGCGGCGAAGCCCGAGCCGCCGATCCCGCTGCCCGTCGAGGAGGTCTCGGTCGAGGTCTGGCGCGAGCTGCCGGAGTGAGTAGGCTGCCGCCGCTCCTTGGTCGCACTCCGGACCGGTCGCTTGGTTCGTGTTTGGAGTGCAGGCGTTACTTCACTTCGCTCCCACTCGGAGTGAGCACGTACCACGGGGCGCCGAACGAGCTGATCGCCTGGCCGGAGGTCTCGCCGCCGCTCGTGCCGTCTCCTGCGTAGTAATCGAGGGGGTGGCCCTTGTAGGTCACCTGCTTGGTGCCGTCCGAGCGGGTGATCGTCCCGAGGTCCGCGGTATTTGCTCCGCCCGTCGCCTTGGGGCTGGCGGTCGTGATCACAGGCGGCCACACTTCCGCGCAGGCACCCGAGCACGTCGAGGCCGGGCCCTTGTCCGCCGCGAACAGATAGACGGTCCGCTGCTTGGGACCCGCGACGAGAATGCTGCCGAGGCTGCTGTTGTGAACTACGGAGACTGTTGCAATGCCGGCGGTGGCTCCCGATGCCGCGGTTGTGGCGGCGGCGGGGGTGCTGGCGGTCGTGGCCGAGGTGGCGGACGAGCTGGAAGTGCTCCCCCCGCCGCCACAGCCGGCGATCGCGAGAGCGACGATACCCGTGACGCCGAGGATGCCGGCATTCGATCTCTTCATGGAAAGCTCCGATTCGGTAGTTGAGGTTCAACCAAGAGGACGCCTTCGCGAGACGATCCTTCCCGGTGTGTGTCCAACACACAGGGTGTGTCCTGCACGCAGATCCTCCCACGACGATCAGCGCCGTCGAGTAAAGAGTGCCGGTGACGGCGCGTGTCGGTGAACGTGGGGCGCTCAGGCAGTCACCAGTGGCGGGCCGGCCCAGCGCACACCCTCATCGAGCGGGAGCGCGGCGAGCGCGTCGGACAAACGCTCGCCGCCGGGCGTGGCCAGGGTGAAGTCGAGCTCGAGCGCGGGGATCAGGACGAAGCGCCGCGCCAGAAGCTGCACGTGCGGGAGACATCATGCGCGCATGGCGCAGCTCGAGCGTTCCGAGCAGGAGGATGTCGATGTCGATCGCGCGCGGACCGTGGCGTAAGCCGTCCTGGCGGCCGAGCTCACGCTCCAGGTGCTTGACCGCGTCGAGCAGCGCCAGGGGCTCGAGCTCTGACTCGACGCGCAGACGGGCGCTGGAGAGTCTCGGTTGGTCGAGCACTCTCCCCAACTGGGTCGGTGTCATGCGCCGGAGGAGGCCGCGAACACTTCCATGCCGGCAGCGGGCAGCGCATCGACTTCCTGCTCTTGCCGGTGTTGCCGGCGGTCACCGACATTAGAGCCGAGGCCGAGCAGGCCGATGCCGGGGTGGGCATTCCCCAGACAATTTATGCGCGCCCGTTGATTCGCTACGCCCGCGGGTTCGGCTAGGCCCCCGTGGGTTCGCTCAGTCCCTCACTTGGCCTCTGGCCTCGACCTGCGTTCGGTCCCTTGCCCGCGTCCTTCGCTCGGCGCCTCGCGCAGGCCCATCCGGGAGCGAGCAAGCAGCGCAGCGGTGGCAGGATGCCCACCAGGTGCGCTCACCGAGCTTGCCTATCAGCGCGGGGCACGAGCAGCGCCCGCACGAACGTCGCGTCAATCGCGACCGCCAGTGCGGTGCCAACGCCGAACTGCTTGATGAAGAAGATGTGCGAGGTTGACAAACGCGCCTAACGGCGACGCAGAACAGCAGCGCGGCGGCGGTGATCAAACGGCCCGGTGCGCTCCAGCCCCTGCACGACGGCCTCACGCGTCGAGCGGACAGGCCCGCCGTAGTCGGCCTGTTTTGATGCGCGCCAACAGGAACACGCCGTAGTCGGTGGACAGCGCGAACGCGACGGTGAACAGCGGCGCGAGACGTTCGACTCCTCCAGCCCACCGATCGGGCTGAAGCAGGTAAAGGATTGAGAGGTGGGGCCGTCCTGGAAGATCGAGCACGAGCAACCCGGCGCCGACGGCGACCGTCAGAATGTTCGTAGGCCAGCGCCGTCCACGGTCAGCACGACCCAGCCCGTCATGTCCAGGAACAGTGTGGCCGGGGGCGCGCCGGCACCGAGGATCAGCCAGCGCAACGGGAGCCTGGGCAGGAAAATCGCGGCCTTCTGGTCGATGAACCAGGCCGTCGTGCCGCCGACGAGCGCTCCCCTTTTTGGGGTGGGCGAGCGCGCAGAGCCGGTCGCACGAGTTTCTCGGCGGCGCGACGGGAGCATCTGAGCCGCGCGGGAGCAGTTCGGTGTCCCAGGTGCCACGGCCGAGGTAGCGCGGAGAGGTTCCTTCGCTCGCTTGGCCCGCAGGCAGCCTGCCGCGCGTTCAATGCAGAGGCGCCGGTCTCGACGCTCAGCGCCGAGGAGCCGGGCTGTGGCGGAGCACGACCATTGCTGATCGTCTGCGAGCCGTCGGCTCGCGAAATCACTTGCTGAGTGTTTCTGCCCAATCTGGCAGCTATCCGAGAAGAAGCAGGCGGCGGATTTGCGCGTCAGCCGGAAGGCAGCTGCAGGTTGCAATGCCGGTGGAGCAATGTCGAGCAGCAGCCGCGGCGGTGGCGAGTGCGACGAGCCCGGGGCGGCGCATCACCGTCGTGACCGAGGCGAAACCAGGGCGCCTTCATCGCTTGCCACTTTGCGAAACGGGCGGCGCTGCGCTGCGGCCCAAGCCGGGGCGAGCGAGTTCACCCGCGGCCCGAGCGCGACGAGCACGGCCGGCAGCACAACCAAGCGAGACAGAATCCAGCTGAGCAGGGCAACGACCACGCCGCCGATTGCCCATCAACTCCACGGACCGCAGCGGAAACACGAGCAGCGAAGCGAGCGCCCAGGCGACTGTCAGCGAGCTGTACAGCACGGTGCGACCGGCGGTCTGCATCGTGCGTTTGATGGCCGCGAACGTGTCGGCTCCGCCGAGCAAGCTCCTCGCGGTAGCGCGAGAGCACGAACAGGCTGTAGTCGATCCCCAGGCCGAGCCCCATCCCCGTGACGAGGTTGACGAGCGAAGATCGACAGGCCCGTGACCTCCGCGTTGATCCAGGCGTAGGAAGAGGAACGTAAAGCACGATCGCCGAACCACACCCACGAGCAGCGGCAGCGCGGCGGCGATCCAGCCCGCGGAAGACCCAACAGCGAGAGCAGCAGCAGGATCGGGAATGCCGAGAGCCAGGCATATCTACAGGTCCGAGACAGGAGAGATGTAGCTGTTGATCTCGCTGAACGCCTCGTCGGGGCCACCGAAGCGCACGTCCTGCGCCGCCAGCTGCAGGGCGCCACCGCGCGACCGCCGCGGCGGAGCGTTCCTGTGTGGAGAACGCGGCGAGCACCACTGTCTGGCGGCCGTCGCGCGACCGAGCGCCGGCGGATCTGCGTCGCCCGCGGACATGGACGCCTGGCTCGCGGCGCTGAAATCCGGGCTGCGCGGCCAGCATCGAGGCCACGTGCGCCGCCTCGAGCTGGGCGGCGCGGTTGGTTCCGTCTTCGCCGGCGCTGGGCACGAGCCCCCCGCCCAGCGCGAAGGCCAGCCCGCTGTCCCGGTCGCCCGTTCGATCGTTTTCTCGACCCGCTGGTTCTCGGCTTACGACTATGGAAGTCCGTGTTGGAGCTTTTCAGGATTGTCGTGACCGGCGCGCCGAACGCCGCCGCGGATGAAGAGGAATGCGGCGCCCGCGCCGATCAGCACGCGCCGCGCGCGTTGCCGGCGCCAGTCGCGCGAGCCGAGAGCCGCGCGATCACTGCTGTTCCTGGCTGGGCAGCCAACACATAACCCATATTATGAGTGACTACTAACTAACTGTCAAGGGAAATGCGAAAAAAATGCTCCAAAGCTCTGACGAAAGTCGGATCGTTCTGGCTGGCTCCCATGTCCGCGCGCTGATCGGACGCAGTCGAGCGCAGATCAATGGACGATGATCTTCCCCTTTCATGCCTTCCGCCACGTGCAGCGTGCAATGGTAGGAAAAGGTGCCGCTGTGCTCGAAGCGCACCGTGTAGGAGCCATACGTCTGCGTACGTGAGTGGAAGCCGTGAAAGGTCACGTTGTGCTCGGTTTCCCCGTCGCGCCATACCCATGTGACGCTGTCGCCGCGGTTGATGCTGAGATCGCCGGGGTGGAAGGCGATGTTCTTGAGCGTCACCGTGTGACTGCCGGCCGATCGAGCGCCACCGCCGGAGCCACCGAAGGCGACCGTCGGCGCCAGCGCCGCGGCGCCCGCCGCAAGCGCCAGCAGTGTGCCGACTCTCTTTCCTGTCATGCGCGTCTCACGAGGCGCTCGCGTCGTGATCGCTTCAGCTGGCCAGCCGGAGCAGCGTGGCGCTGGAGACGCCGCGGCCGGATAGGACGCACAGGTGGCCGTCACGCAGCCAGGTCACGACCGCAGCGCCGTTCTCGGTGAGCAGCCGGTAGGGCACACCGCCGTGCCAGGCGACCACGCCGCCATCGATCCTTGGTGCGGGGGTTCCGGCGAGGATCGCGTAGCCGATCCGCCGGCCGCTTGAGTCGGCATAGAAGACGGTCGTGATCGAACGGCCGTCAACGCGATCGGTACGCGATCCCGTGCTGCGCCAGCCGAAGCGGTCCTCCCAGTAGGGGAACGGCACGCCGTTGACCGAGGCGGCGAGCGGCGCGCGATGCGCCTGGCTCTCGGGCGGGGCGGGGAGCGTCGCCGCACGCAGAGTTGACGCGGCCGCCTGGCTGAAGCTGACCGTGGGGGCGCCGCCACCACCGCCCAGGCCGACCGCGATCGCAACCGCCACGACTGAGGCTGCCACCGCACCAGCGCCGGCGAGGCCCAAGGGAGAGAACCGACGCACGCCCCGACGGGGAGAGCGCTGACTCTGGTGTGAGGCCACCAACGACTCGATCCGCCGGTGCAGCGACTCCGGCGCCGGCACGTCGAAGGACCGCAAAAGGTCGGCGATGCGCCGCTGCTCGTCCTCGATCTGAGTAGGCGTCTCAGTCATGGTGTTCCTCTTCTACTGGACAAGACTCCGGTGGGCAGCGTCTCATTCCCGCGGACTGTCGGGCTTGGTGGGTGCCGCGGCGCGGAAGCGTCCACGAGATCGGGGGAATCCGGCTCGGGAGGCGCTGGCATGAGCGAGTCCGGCGCGGGCGCGAGCTCGCGTGCGACCTCCTTGCGTGCCCGGAACAGCCTGGTTGCGATCGTCGCCTCGCGCACGCGTAGCGCGTGGGCGGCTTCGCGGTAGGAGAGGCCGAGCACGTTGACGGCCACCAGCGCGAGACGACGGTCCTCCGGCAGCGCCGCGATGCTCGCGTACATCTCCTGCATCTCCAGAGCCCGCTCGGGCTGGCCCAACTTCCGGGGGTCGGCCGCGTCGACGTCATCGAGCGTGGCCACCGTGACCGGTCGCCGGCTCGCGGTGCGACGGCTCGTGAAGAACGTGTTGCGCAGCACGCGCATCAGGTAGTACAGCTCGTCATCGCCGCTCAGCACGCGCGGCCGGGCGAGCACGCGCGTGAACGTCTCCTGCACGAGATCCTCGGCGTCCTCGCGCGAGCCGCACAGCGCCCACGCGGCGCGAAACAGACGGTCCACGTGTTGGGTCAGCGACTGGGGGTCCAGGGTGCGCATTCGGTTGGCGGAGCGACCCTCGGGCAAACGAGACGGCCGATCCCGCACTGCGACTGTAGCGCCGCGCTGAAGCGATGGTGACACTATCGGTGGAGCCGGCGGCGGCGGCAGCCACTCGGCGGGCAGCACGCCGGCCGGGACCGCGCCGACCATCGGCGGGAAGTAGCGCGCGAGCCGCGCGGCCGGGCGTCCCTCGATCAGCGGACGGACGTCGCCGATGCTCATGCAGCAGGCGGATCGTGCTGCCGATCTGCAGGTCCGCGGCGTTGGGCGCTCGCCGCCGAGCACGCCGTCGGCGATCCAGCGCGTCGATCCGCTCGAGCTGGCGCGGGCAGCGCCGCGAGGTCCGCGCGCGCGGTGTCGTCGCTGCGCCTTGTTTTGGAGCGCCATCAGCCGCGCCGTGAGCGGCATCGCCGGGCGCATCAGCGCGCGCGGCAGCGGCAGCTTGGAGTCGCCCACGTAGCTCTCCATCGCCAGGGGGTCGCGCAGGAACGCCACGTCGATGATCCGCCGGGGCACGCTCTGCAGGACCTCGTCGCCCCAGCGCTCGGCCTCGAGCACCGGCGCGTAGGCGCGGTCGCCCGGCGGGGGCAGCAGCGGCGGCTCGGGGCGAGCTCGTCGAGGCGGCGCATGATCGTGCGCGATCCCGACGAGCCGCTCGCCGTCGATGCGCATGCCCGGCACCGTGGTGCCGCCGTAGCGCAGCGGCCCGATCAGCATCTGGCTCATCGGCAGCAGGTCGACGCGGTCGTAGTCGATCGCCTTCAGCGCAGCGCGGCTTCCACGGCCGCGCACGGGTGCGAGCCGGGGAGCACGTAGAGCGTGGGGTTCCGCCGGCCATCCATCGGCGAGCATAATGGTCGGCGATGCTGCTCGTCGTCGACGTCGGGAACACGCAGACCCACTTCGGGGCCTTTCGCGGCGAGGAGCTGCTCGAGCACTGGCGCTTTGCGACCGTGCGCCAGTCCACCGCCGACCAGCTCGGCGCCGCGCTGCGCAACCTGCTGGAGCTGCGCGGCTACGGCTTCGAGGACCTCGACGCCTCGATCGTCTCCTCGACCGTGCCCCAGCTCGAGCCCGAGTGGACGGCGATGGCCGAGCGCTATCTCGGCCACGAGATGCTGGCGGTCGGCCCGGGGACGAAGACGGGCATGGCGATCCGCTACGACAACCCGCGCGAGATCGGCGCCGACCGCCTCGTCAACGCCGTCGCCATCCGCGAGCGCTTCGGGGGCCCCGCGGTGTGCGTGGACTTCGGCACCGCGACCACCTTCGACGTCGTCTCGCGCGAGGGCGAGTACCTCGGCGGCGCGCTGATGACCGGCATCGAGATCTCGCTCGAAGCGCTCTCCGAGCGCGGCGCGCGGCTGCCCAAGGTCGACCTCGCGCCGCCGAAGAGCGTGATCGGCAAGAACACGATCGACGCGATCCGCTCGGGCGTCGTGTTCGGCTACGCGGGCGCGATCGACGCGATCCTGCGCCGCCTGTACGACGAGCTCGGCGAGCGCGCCGCCGTGATCGCCACGGGCGGCCTCGCGCAGCTGGTCGTGCCCTACACCGAGGAGATCGAGGAGGTCGACGACCTGCTCACGCTCACCGGGCTGCGCCTGCTGCACGAGCGCAACTCGTAATCCGGCGGAAGCGCGCGTCGAGCAGATGGGGCCGCCCATAATGGACCGTGCCGCCGCAGCTCACCGACCCCTGGATGCTCGGCCGCTGCGGTGCCCAACCGCGTGCTGCTGGCGCCGCTGGCGGGGATCGGCAACTGGTTCGTGCGGCTGCAGGCCAAGCGCTACGGCGCCGGCATGGCGGTCTCGGAGATGGTCTCCTCGCACGCCGATCCACTACGGCAACGAGAAGACCTGCAACGAGATGCTGCGCATCGACCCCGCGAGCGAACGGCCGGACCGGGCGGGTCCCGGGTCGTTCGATCCAGCTGTTCGGCGAGGACCCGGCGGTGATGCGCTCGGCCGCCGCCACGTCGCGCGCGGCGGGGGCCGACGCGATCGACATCAACATGGGCTGCCCGGTGCCCAAGGTGCAGAAGACCGGCGCCGGCGCCGCGCTGCTCGCCGACCCCGACCGGCCGTCGCCGTCGCCCGCGCCGCCGTGCGAGGGTAGAGCGGGCGCTGCCGGTGACCGTCAAGCTGCGCTCGGGCCGGCGTCCGGGCGAGACGAGCGGCTTCGAGCTGGCCCACCGCCTGGTGGAGGAGGCGGGCGTGGCGGCGATCGCCTTTCACCCCCGCTCGGCGGCGGTCCACCACAAGGCGTGCCCGACTACGAGCTGGCGGCCGCCTGGTCGCATCGCTGGACGCGCCGGTGATCCTCACGGGCGGCCTGAACGACGCCCGAGCGTGCGCGAGGCGTTCGACGAGACGGGCGCCGCCGCGGTGATGCTCGCGCGCGGCTCGCTCGGCAACCCGTGGCTGTTCGAGCAGCTGCTCGGCCGACGTACGGGCGGCCGACGCGCGGAGGAGGTCCTCGCCGAGCTGGACTGGACGATCGAGCGCGCCGTCGAGCACCTCGGCGAGCCGCGCGCCACCCGCTACCTGCGCAAGTTCTACCCCTGGTACATCCAGCGACTGGAGCTCGAGACCGGCAGACGGCGAAGGAGCTGCAGAGCGGCGCTGCAGGCCGCGCGAGCCGCGCTTGCCGGAGCGCTCCGAAACGGCTCGCTATACTGCTGCGCTCGCTGAGCCCCGGCCGGCATCCCCGCTTGAGCGGGGTTTTTGGTGTCTCGACCTAGTCCCTACCCCGCGATCGAGGGTCACATGCCGAAGGACGTCATCCTCACCCCCGAAGGCCTGGAGAAGCTCAAGGACGAGCTCGAGCTGCTGTCCACCGAGAAGCGCCGCGAGGTGGCCGAACGCATCAAGGAGGCGCGCGAGTTCGGGGACATCACCGAGAACTCCGAGTACGACGACGCAAAGAACGAGCAGGCGATGGTCGAGAGCCGGATCGCGCTGCTGCAGGAGAAGCTGCGCATGGCGACGGTGATCGAGCCGAAGGACCTCTCGACCGACGTCGTGCAGGTCGGCTCGGTCGTCCACGTCAAGGACGAAAGACGGGCAAGTCGGTCAAGTACACGATCGTCGGCTCGGCGGAGGCCAAGCCCGAGGAGAACAAGCTCTCCAACGAGTCGCCCGTGGGTCGCGCCCTGCTTGGCCAAAGCGCAACGAGACGGTTGCGGTGAAGGTTCCGCGCGGCCCCGCGCGCAAGCTGAAGATCACGAAGATCGACGTCGGCCTCAAGTAATCTCGCCGCTATGAGCGGCACCGACGAGCCCGAGCGGCAGCAGGCCGGCACGGCCTGCCCGAGCTGATCGCCGAGCGGCGGGCGAAGGCGCAGCGGCTGAGGGAGTCCGACCCGGAGGCGTTCCCCTACTCGTTTGCCGACGCGGAGCCGATCGCGACGATCCTCGACGCCTACGCGCACCTGGCGGACGGCGAGGAGACCGAGGACGCGCACCGCGTCGCGGGCCGGATCTCGCGCGGCGCGGTCAGGCGGGGCCGCGTTCCTCGACCTCATCGACCGCACCGGCATGATCCAGCTGCACGCGCGCGTCGACGTGCTCGGCGAGGAGCCTTTCGCGCGGCTGACGTCGCTGGACATCGGCGACCTGATCGGCGTGGACGGCGCGATCTGCGCAGCCGGCGTGGTGAGCTGTCGCTGCGCGTCGACGCTTCGAGGTGCTCGCCAAGGCGCTGCGGCCGCCGCCGGACAAGCACCACGGGCTGAGCGACGTCGAGACCCGCTATCGCCGCCGCGAGCTCGACCTGATCGCAAGCGAGGACGCCCGCAGCTCTTCCTGGACCGCGCGAAGATCATCTCCGCGGTGCGCGCCTATCTCGACGGGGAGGGCTTCATCGAGGTCGAGACGCCGGTGCTCCAGCCGCTCTACGGGGGGCGCTGCGCGGCCCTTTACCACCATCACAACGCGCTCGACCGCGACCTCTACCTGCGGATCGCCACCGAGCTCTACCTCAAGCGCCTGTTCGTGGGCGGCTTGGAGCGCGTTTACGAGCTCGGCAAGGACTTCCGCAACGAGGGCCTCTCGCCCAAGCACAACCCCGAGTTCACCGTGCTCGAGTTCTACGAGGCTACGCCGACTACGACGACGAGGCGGTCGCCTTGAAGGGCTCGTGGGCGCCGCGGCCGCGGCGGTCGGCTACCAGGGCGACTCGACTCGCCAACGACGCCGTGGCGGCGCGTCGCTTCGCCGGGGCGATCGAGGAGGCGAGCGGGATCGACGTAATCGCCCATCGCGACGGACTACCTGCGCGCGGCGATCGCAGAGCGGGGCCTGGACATGCTCGACGAGGGCCTCAGCTGGCCGCAGCTGGCCGACGATCTGCTGTCAAGTCGTCGAGCCGACCTTGCGCCAGCCGACGTTCATGTTCGACTACCCGATCGAGCTCTCGCCGCTCGCGCGCGAGCATCGCTCCGAGCCGGGCCTGGCGAGCGCTGGGAGGCTTTCGCGGGGTATGGAGATCGCGAACGCGTTCAGCGAGCTCACCGACCCCGACGAGCAGCGCGAGCGCTTCGGGGCCCAGGAGCAGGCTGCGCGCTGGCGACGAGGAGGCCCAGCCCTACGACGAGCCGTTCCTGGAGGCGCTCGAGCACGGCATGCCGCCGGCCGGCGGCGTGGGATTCGGCATCGACCGGCTCGTGATGCTGCTCACCGGCGCAAGTCGATCCGCGAGGTCGTGCTCTTTCCGCCGATGCGCGACTGACCCCCCGGCGGAGCCAGCGGGTGGCCGTTGGGAGACTGCCCAAGAGGCATGACTGATCAAATAGCGCTTGAGGCACGACCCTCGAGGAAGGAATCACACCATGTTCGAGCGATTTACAGAACGGGCCCGACAGGTGGTCGTTCTCGCGCAGGAGGAGGCGCGATCGCTGGCGCGACAAACGACATCGGCACGTTTATCCTGCTCGGCCTGCTGCGCGAGGACGCAGGGCTTGTGATGCTCTCCTGGGGGGGCCCCTCGGCATCATGGTCGAGGCGGTGCGCGGCGAGGTCGGTGCCGGATCCTCGTGGCAGCGGCGAGGAGATCATGTCCTGTCAGATCCTGTTCACGCTGCGTGCGAAGAAGGTCCTCGAGCCCGTCGTGGCGGAAGGACGTAGCCTCGGCGACAACCACATCGGCACGAGCACATCCTGCTCTGGCCTCGTTCGCCAAGAACGAAGGCGCGGCCGTCTGCCCCCTGCTCGACTTCGACGCCGAACCGAGACGATCTGGAATGAGGCTAGATCCGCATGCCATCCGGGCGCGGTCGTCGCCAGGGACAATCGAGTCAGGCTCCGGCGGCTCAGGCTCCAGCGGATCTCCCGGCGAGGGCAAGAAGTCATCGAAGCTGCTCGACCAGTTCGGGCGCAACCTGACGAAGCTCGCCGCCGAGGGCAAGCTCGATCCGGTCGTCGGTCGCGAGACGGAGATCGAGCGGATCATGCAGATCCTGTCGCGCCGCACGAAGAACAACCCGGTCCTGATCGGGGAGCCCGGCGTTGGCAAGACCGCCGTGGTCGAGGGTCTCGCCCAGCGGATCACCAACTCCGACGTGCCGGAGCTCTTGAAGAACAAGCAGATCTACACGCTCGACCTCGCGGCGCTGGTCGCCGGCTCGAAGTACCGGGGAGAGTTTGAGGAGCGGTTGAAGAAGGTGATGAAGGAGATCACCCAGCGCGGCGACATCATCCTGTTCATCGACGAGCTGCACAATCTCGTCGGCGCGGGCGCCGCCGAGGGCGCGATCGACGCCGCCTCGATCCTCAAGCCGGCGCTGGCGCGCGGCGAGCTGCAGACGATCGGCGCGACGACGCTCGACGAGTACCGCAAGTACTTGGAGCGCGATTCGGCCCTGGAGCGCCGCTTCCAGCAGATCCGCGTGGAGGAGCCCTCGATCGAGGAGACCGTGGAAATCCTGAAGGGTTTGCGGGATCGGTATGAGCAGCACCACAAGGTGCAGATCACCGACGAGGCGCTGCGCGCTGCCGGCGAACTGGCCAGCCGCTACATCGCCGACCGCTTCCTACCCGACAAGGCGATCGACCTGATCGACGAGGCTGCCTCGCGGATGCGCATCAAGTCGATGACCTCACCGCCGGCCAACCGCGAGCTTGAGGGCGAAGTCGAGACCACGCGCCGTGAGAAGGAGGCCGCGATCGAGGCGCAGGAGTTCGAGAAGGCCGCGGCGCTGCGCGACAAGGAGCGCAAGCTGACGAACAAGAAACACGAGTTCGAGAAAGAGTGGGAAGCGGGCGAGACCGGCGAGCGGCCGTCGATTGGCGAGGAGGAGATTGCCGACATCGTCTCGATGTGGACCGGGATCCCCGTGTTCAAGCTGACCGAGGCCGAGACTCAGAAGCTGATGCGGATGGAGGACGAACTACACAAGCGCGTGATCGGTCAGCACCCGGCGGTCGAGGTGATCTCGAAGGCGATCAGACGCTCGCGCGCGGGGTTGAAGGACCCCAAGCGCCCGACCGGCTCGTTCATCTTCCTCGGTCCCTCCGGCGTCGGCAAGACCGAGCTCGCACGTACGCTCGCGGAGTTCCTGTTCGGCGACGACGAGTCGATGATCCGGATCGACATGAGCGAGTACATGGAGAAGCACGCGGTTTCCAGGCTGGTCGGCTCACCCCCAGGCTACGTCGGCTACGACGAGGGCGGCCAGCTGACTGAGGCCGTGCGGCGCAAGCCCTACAGCGTGCTGCTGCTCGACGAGATCGAGAAGGCGCACCCCGATGTGTTCAACATCCTGCTGCAGATCCTCGAGGACGGTCGGTTGACCGACGCACAGGGGCGGACGGTCGACTTCCGGCACGCGATCGTGATCATGACCTCGAACATCGGGGCCGCGGAGATCGCACGCAACACGCCGCTCGGGTTCGCCGTCTCCGAGGATGAGACGGGGATCACCTATGACGACATGAAGAACCGGATCATGGGGGAGCTGAAGAAGGTCTTCCGCCCGGAGTTCCTGAACAGGATCGACGACGTGATCGTGTTCCACAAGCTGCAGAAGGAGGAAGTCAAGCAGATCGTCGAGCTCCTCCTGCTGAGGATCCGCGAGTCGATGGCCGAACGTGAGCTGCAGCTGGAGTTGACCGACCCCGCCAAGGACCTGCTCGTCGAGAAGGGCTGGGACCCGTCGATGGGAGCACGTCCGCTGCGCCGCGCGATCCAGCGCTACATCGAGGACCCGCTGGCCGACTTCGTCTTGCGCGAGCAGCTGACCCCCGGCGCCACCGTCGTGGTCAATCCCGCCCCGGAGGGCGAGGAGGGCGAGGTACGCCTGACGATCGTCAAGCCGAAGAAGCAGAAGACCCCGGTCGGCGTCGGCGCCGCCGAGGAGCTCGCCGCGGACGAGGGCTCCTTGCCCGACGCGGACGAGCCCGTCGACGAGTCCTAGGCGCAGGCGGTCCCCCGCCCGCGCCCGCCCGCCGCCTTTGGGGGCCGTCGTATCTGCCTAAAAGCCGGAGCCGTCCCAGGCGACGCGTAGGCTGAAAGGATGGCTCGCGGAACAATCCAGATCTGCTCGGAGTGCGGCTTTCAGACGGCCCAGTGGCTGGGGCAGTGCCCCGGTTGCGAGGCGTGGAACACGCTTGTCGAGGAGCGTATCCCGACCGCGCGCGGCGCGAATGGACGCGGCGGCGCCAGCGGGCGTGGCCGCGGTGGCCGCGCGGCGGGTGCGGTCGGCACGGCCGGCAGGGCCGGTGCGGGACTGGCGCTCGCGCCGCGCCCGCTGAGTGAGGTCGGCACCGCACCGGTCCGACGCATGAGCACGGGTATCGGCGAGCTCGATCGCGTGCTGGGCGGCGGACTCGTTCCGGGCGCGCTGGTGCTGCTGGGCGGCTCGCCGGGGATCGGCAAGTCGACGCTGACGAATATGGTGCTCGGCAACCTGGCGGGGGCGGGACGGCGCACGCTGTATGTGAGCGGCGAGGAGTCCGCCGAGCAGGTGAGGCTGCGCGCCGAGCGGCTCGTGTTGGACCCGGCGCACCCGGCGGGCTCGGCGTTGAAGGTCCCGATCCTCGCGGAGACAGACCTCGACACCGTGCTCGGCACCATCGTCGGGGAGTCCCCCGACGTATGCGTGATCGACTCCGTGCAGACTTTGAACGCCGCCGAGCTGACCGGCGCGCCGGGCTCTGTGGGACAGGTGCGAGAGGTGGCGGGACGGATCATGGAGCTGGCGAAGGCGCGCCAGATCGCGGTGATCCTCGTCGGACACGTGACCAAGGACGGCGCGCTGGCGGGCCCGCGTGTGCTCGAGCACCTGGTCGATTGCGTGCTGCAGTTCGAGGGCGAGCGCGAGCGCCCATACCGCGAGCTGAGGGCGCTCAAGAACCGCTTCGGCTCGACCAACGAGGCGGGGCTGTTCGAGATGCGCCAGGGCGGTTTGGTGGAGGTGCTGGATGCCTCCGCGCGGTTCGTCGCCGAGGCAACACGCGCGCCGGGGAGCGTCGTGCTGGCGGCGATGGAGGGCTCGCGGCCGCTACTTGTCGAGGTGCAGGCGCTGGTCGCGCCTTCGGAGCTCGAGCAGCCGCGGCGGGTCGTCTCGGGTATGGACCGCAATCGCTTGGCGCTGGTGCTGGCGATCCTCGGCCGCCACGGCCGCGTCGGCACGGGCGGCGCGGACGTGTTCGTGAACGTCGTGGGCGGTATGCGCGTGGATGAGCCGGGCGTCGACCTTGCGGTCGCACTGGCGGTCGCGAGCGCAAGTCGCGGCGTGCCCCTGAAGAGCACTCCCCGCGCGTGCTTCGGCGAGCTCGGGCTTACTGGCGAGCTGCGCTGGGTCGGCCATCCGGAGCGTCGTTTGGACGAGGCGCGCAAGCATGGTCTCAAAGAAACGATCGCTCCTGCTGGCAGCGGCCCCGGCGCCTGCGAGGTTGGCACTCTGCGCGAGGCTATCAGGGCGGCGTTGCCGGCCGGAGAGCGCGATCAGCGACCACTGGCCGTTATCTCCTAGCCCGAGCGTGATCCCCGTGCTCATGGACGGATGTCCAGGCAGGGAGCGGGTGAACAAAGGCTTCACGCCCTAAAATGGGTGGAGATCGTGCCCCTGCGTTCCGGTGAAGATTTCGATGTGGAAGCGAGGCCGGAGCCGGGATTGATGAAGGCGCTGGAGATGATCGCGCCCGGGACGGCTTTGCGTGAGGGCATCGAGAGCATCCTCGATTCGCACACCGGCGGGCTGATCGTGATCGGTGAGCCGGATGACCTCAGCTTCCTGAACTCGGGCGGGATTAAGCTCGACATCGATTACACGCCCGCGTTCCTCTACCAAGTGGCGAAGATGGACGGCGCGATCATCCTTAACGCGAACGCGACGAAGATCACGATGGCAAATGTCCAGCTGACGCCCGACCCGACGATCCTCTCGCACGAGACCGGCACCCGCCACCGTACGGCTGAGCGCGTGTCCAAGCAGACCGAGGCGCTCGTGATCGCGGTCTCGCAGCGGCGCGAGGTCGTGTCCGTGTACGTGGACGGGACGAAGTACGTGCTCGAGGACATCCCGGTGGTGCTGGCGAAGGCCAACCAGGCGCTGGCGACGCTCGACAAGTACCGCACACGGCTCGACCAGGTGTCCACACGGCTGACCGCGTTGGAGTTCGAGGGTGGCGCGATGCTGCATGACGTGTTGACCGTGATGCAACGCTCGGAGCTCGTGACGAGGATGGCGGTCGAGATCGAGCGCTACATCGTCGAGTTGGGCTCAGAGGGCCGCTTGATCGAGATGCAGCTCGAGGAGACGATGGTGGGCACTGCCGCCGAGAAGGCGGCGCTCGTGCGCGACTATCTCGCGGGCGACTCCGACGAGGCTTTCGCCGCGGCGCTGGAGGAGATCGGGCGGCTCGCACATCAGGACCTGCTCGACTTCGGGCGGCTCGCCGAGCTGCTCGGGTATGACCGCAAGCTGAACACGCTCGACTATCCCGTCTCGCCGCGCGGCTACCGGGTTTTGGGGCGCATCCCGCGGCTGCCGCGACTGGCGGTCGCTCGGATCGTGAGCGAGTTCGGCGGGCTGGATGAGCTGTTGGCTGCCGGCGATGCCGATCTGGAGGCGGTTGAGGGCGTGGGGGAGATCAGGGCGAAGGACATCCGCGAGGGCCTGCGCAGGCTGCAGGAGATCAACCTCGTGGACCGCTATCTGCAGACCTGACACAGACTTGACCAAGACGTGAGACACGGGCCGTCCGACGGTCGGCCGCAACGAAGGAGGACACCATTCCGCCACAAGCAACCGCAGAGATAGAGCTGATCGAGGAGCTCGAGGTCACTCGCGAAGTCGAGTACATCGAGTTCGAGCTCGGTGACCACGTCGTCTATCCCCATCACGGCGCCGGCAAGGTGCTGAAGAAGGAGGAGATGGAGATGCTCGGTGAAACGCGCGAGTATCTGACGATCAAGATCCTGCACAACGACATGACCGTCAGAGTTCCCACCGAGAACGCCGCGATCGCCGGCCTGCGCAGGGTGATCGACGAGGAAACCGTGCAGAAGGTGCTGGACGTGCTCCGCGACCACGGTTTCGGAGATGCCGAAGAACTGGAACCGGCGCTTCAAGCACAACCGAGACAAGATCAAGACCGGCGATATCTACGAGCTGGCCGAGGTCGTGCGCAATCTCTCCCTGCGCGAGTCCGAGAAGGGCCTGTCGACGGGCGAGAAGCAGATGTACACCCGTTCTAAGAAGATCCTTGCCTCGGAGCTGATGTATGCGCTCGACAAGGACGAGGAAGAGGCCGAGAACTACCTCGACGAGCTGCTCGCCAACTCGGCCACCAGCCAGATGGCCGGCGCCGCGGCTGAATAGCGGCCAGGATCGAGACTTTCACGCACGCGGCAGCGACCGCCGCATGGCGTCTGCCGCGTGCGCGAGGGTTTCCCAAGCCATGCCCATCGCTCTGATCCTCGCCGCCGGCAGCGGCGAGCGTTTTGGCGCCGGCGCTCCGAAGGCGTTCGTGGAGCTGGCCGGGCGCCCGCTCGTGCAGTGGAGTGTTGACGCCCTTTCCCAGGTTCAGGAAATCGAGCAGATCGTGGTGGCGATGCCCCCCGGCGTCGAGGCGCCCGCCGGCGTGAGCGCGGTGGAGGGCGGGTCAGTGCGCTCGGAGTCTGTGCGCCTGGCGCTCGCGGCGGCAGGGGGTGGATGGGACCAAGATCTGGTGCTGGTTCACGACGCGGCGCGCCCGCTCCTCACGATCGAGCTGGCGACGGCCACGATCCGCGCTCTCGAAGCTGACGAGAGCATCGATGCGGCGATCGCCGCCGTGCCGATGACCGACACCGTCAAGCGCGTGCGGGACGGGGTGGTGAGCGAGACGCTTGAGCGAAGCGAGTTGTGGGCGGTGCAGACCCCGCAGGTCTTCCGTCGTGCGGCCTTGGAACGGGCGTTGGATGTGCCGGACGAGATATCTGGCCCAGGCCACCGACGATGCCTGGCTGATCGAACGCGCGGGGGGCCGAGTCGGTGTCGTGAAGGCGTCCGAGCGAGAACCTGAAGGTCACCACACCGCTCGATCTCGCGCTGGCGGAGATGCTGCTGGCCTCACGGACTGGTTGAATCGTCTATGAGGGTGGCGCAGCCGGCTGCGGCCGGCGAGTTGGCCCTCGATCTTGATCATATGCTCACCGACTACCACGTACACCTTCGCCCCGACGAGCCCGGCACGACCGCCGAGCTGTACTTCACTACGGCTAACGCCGAGCAATATCGGACCGCGGCGAGCGAGCGCGGGATCGCCGAGCTGGGGGTCTCAGAGCACGTGTACCGCTTCGAACAGGCACTCGACGTCTGGCGGCATCCCTTCTGGCAGTCCAACGCGCGCGAGGATCTCGACGCTTACTGCGAGTTCGTGCGCACGCAGACAGACCTCAAGCTGGGGATCGAGGCGGACTTCGTGCCCGGCGGCGAGGACCGCATGGCAAGTCTGCTGGAAGCACGCGACTTCGATTACGTGATCGGTTCGGTGCATTTTCTGCGCGACGAGGCGGTCGACATGGAGGATTACAGCGTGTGGGGAGTGCGCACAGCCCCGAGGAGATCTGGAAACGTTATTTCGAGACTCTCGGCGAGGCCGCACGTAGCGGGTTGTTCGATGTGCTGGCGCACCCCGACTTAGTGAAGGTTTGGGGCGCTGATCGCCCACTCCCGGAGGGCGATCTGCGCAGCTACTACGAGCTGGCAATGGACGGGATCGCGGAGTCTCAGATCGCGGTCGAGGTCTCCACCGCAGGCCTGCGTAAGCCCGTCGGGGAGATGTATCCCGCACCGGCGTTCCTGCAGATGTGCCTGGAAGCTGGGTCCCCGGTGGCGCTCTCCAGCGATGCGCACCGGCCTGAGGACGTCGGCGCCGATTACGAGCAGGCGCTGGAGTTGCTGGCGGCCTCGGGCGTACAGGAGCTGTGCGTGTTCGAGCGGCGCGAGTACCGGCTGGAGCCGGTTGGGGCATCGGACGGCGTGGTTCGATGAGCCTCGCCGGGATTGGCTACGACTCGCACCGTCTGGCCGCGGGCCGCCGGCTGATCCTGGGCGGGGTGGAGATCCCCGGCGAGCTCGGCTTGGAGGGGCACTCCGACGCCGATGTGCTGACCCATGCGGTGATCGACGCGCTGCTCGGTGCGGCCGGCTTGGGCGACATCGGCGAGCACTTCCCCGATACCGACGAGCGCTGGCGCGACGCCGACTCGCTGGGCTGCTTGGGATGTCCTCGCGACGCTCGCCGAGGCCGGCATGGAGATCGTCAACGTCGACTGCACGGTTGTGATGGAGCGCGCCGAAGCTCGGAGCGCACACGCGAGGCGATCCGCAAGCGGCCTGGCGCAGGTCGCTCGGGTCTGGACGCAGAAGCGTGTAACGTCAAGGCCAGCACCGGCGAGGGAATCGGGTTCGTCGGCCGCGGCGAGGGTGTGGCGGCGCTCGCGATCGTAAGCCTCCAAGAGGGCTAGGCGAAGGCGATGCGCGAGATTCAACTGCACGACACCCGCACGGTGGGCTGTTGCCTCTACAGCCGCGCGACCCCGGCAAGGTGGGGATCTACGCGTGTGGGCCGACGGTGTACAGCCGCATCCACATCGGCAACGCACGGCCGTTTGTGGTTTTCAGCCTGCTCAAGCGCTTTCTTGAAAACGAGGGCTTGCAGACAACGCTGGTCGTGAACGTCACCGATGTCAACGACAAGATCTACGACGCCGCACGTGCACAGGATCGTCCGAGCGAGGAGCTGGCGAAGGAAATGACAGAGCTCTACTTCGCTGACACCGATGCGCTCGGGCTCGGCCGTCCCGATCGGGAGCCGCTGGCGTCGAGCGACGATCTCCTCGATCGTCGAGTACATCCAGAGCTGATCGACACCGGGCACGCCTATGCGACGGAGGGCGATGTCTTCTTCCGAGTGCGCTCGGACTCCGGTTACGGGTCTCTGTCGCATCGGCGGATCGAGGAGATGGACCAGGGCGAGGATGTAGAGGGCTCCGACCGCAAGGAGGATCCGCTCGACTTCGCTCTGTGGAAGGGACGTAAGCAGGGCGAGGACACCTGTCTGGGAGGCGCCCTGGGGGCAGGGCCGTCCGGGCTGGCACATCGAGTGCTCGGCGATGGCCGAGGATGCGCTCGGCGTCGGCTTCGATATCCACGGAGGCGGCTCGGACCTACTGTTTCCCCACCATGAGAACGAGGCCGCCCAGACCCGCGCGGCGCGCGGAGAGGAGCTGGCAAGGATCTGGATGCACAACGGCATGATCCAGTCCACGGCGAGAAGATGGCCAAGTCGGTCGGCAACATCGCGCCGCTGTACGAGGTGATCGAGCGGTACGGGCGCGAGGCCGTCGTCATGTACCTGATCTCCGGCCACTACCGCCAGCCGCTGGCGTTCTCGGAGGACGGCGCTGGAGCAAGCGCAGGCACGGCGTTGAGCGCATCCGCGAGGCGGCCGCCGACTCTCAGCCGGGCCGACTCGCCCGCCGGATCTGCGCCGCGCTGCGCGACCGCTTCTTCGATGCGCTGGCCAACGACTTCAACACGCCAGAAGCGCTTGCGCATCTGTCGAGTGGATTCGCGAGGCCAGTAACGGTGCCAGATGGGCGATCAGCGACCTGCGCGAGATGCTCGGCGTCCTGGGTCTGGAGAGTCTGCTTGCTGCGCGACGAAAGCCGCCCGCCGAAGTGGACCGCGAGCTGGCGGACAGCGCGAGACGGCGCGCGCCGCACGCGACTTCGCCGCCGCCGACGCCTGCGCGATGAGATCGCCGCGCGGGTGGGAGATCCGCGACGGAGCCGGGGGCTCGGAGCTGATCCCGACCGCCGAGCCGTGATCCTTTACGGACGCAACCCCGTCAAAGAGGCGCTGCGCGGCCGTCGCAAGCACGCGGTGAAAGAGGTCTGGGCGACAGCGGGCGTGGCGCGCGAGCCCTGGCTGCAGGGTGTGAGGGTGAAGAGCGCCTCCGCCGAGGAAGTGCAGCAGCGGTGCGGCTCGACCGCGCACCAGGGGATCTGCGCGGAGGCGGGCGGGTATCCGTACTGCTCCGCGGCGGAGCTGCTTGCGGGCACGGACCCTTTGGTGGTCGCGCTCGACCAGGTGCAGGACCCGCAGAACCTGGGATCGATCTGCCGCACTGCCGAGTGCGCCGGCGCCGCCGGCGTGGTGATCCCCGAACGCCGCGCGGCCGAGGTCACGCCGGCTGTCTGCAAGGCATCGGCGGGCGCCGTCGAGCATCTGAAGGTGGCGCGGGTCAGGAACATCGCCGACTTTCTCGCCGCCGCGAGCAAGGCGGGATGCTGGTGCTACGGCGCCAGCGGAGAGGCGAAGATGGCCTACGACGCGCCGGACTATGGGGGCGGTGGCGTGGTGCTGGTGTTGGGCAGCGAGGGGGAGGGATTGCGCCCACGGGTCGCGAAGGCGTGCGACGAGCTGATCGCGTTGCCGTATCAGGGAAAGGTGGAGTCGCTCGGCGTGAGCGCGGCGGCGGCGGCGGTGTTGTACGAGATCTTGCAGAATCGGCGAAATTCCTCTTGACAAGGCTCCATAACTGTGAGAGGCTCGCCCCACATAACGCTGAACCTAAGGTTGATGAAGCCTTAGGTAAACATAGCTTTGGCGCCAGGGGAGGAGTGCGCCACTGAGCAAATTCGGGCTGCATGCAGCCTGAGAAAGGATCTGCTCGTGGCACGAATCTCCAGCAACAGTAACTCTGAAGTAAAGGTTGAGGATAAGTTCTTGATCATCCTCGCCAAGCAGGGCGACCGCAACGCCTATGACCGTCTTGTCAGGCGTTATCACGGCTTCGTGCGGTTGAAGGCCTCTTCCTACTTTCTGGCGGGCGGCGACTCCGAAGACCTGATTCAGGAGGGCCTAGTCGGTCTTTACAAGGCGATCCGCGACTACCGTTTCGATCGCGAGTCGAGCTTTCGCAACTTCGCCGAGCTGTGCATAACAAGGCAGATCATCACCGCGGTGAAGACGGCGACACGCAACAAGCACACGCCGCTGAACCAGTACGTCTCCTTCTCCTCGACGCCCGCGGGCGCCGGCGAGGACGTGCCCACGCTCGACCAGGTGCTCCCCGGGCCTAGCGTCCACGATCCCGTCAACCAGGTGATCTCCTCGGAGGAGCTGCGTTCGTTGGTGGGCTGCCTCTCGACGGCGCTCTCAGAGTTGGAGAGCCGGGTACTGGGCTTGTACCTGGACGGCTACTCCTACGAGCAGGTGGGCGAGCGGCTCGAGTGCGACACGAAGACGGTGGACAACGCGCTGCAGCGGGTCAAGCGCAAGGTCGGCGCACACCTCGACGCCCGCGCGGTGGCCGCCTGAACGAAGGTCCTTGTCCTTGGCTTTACCGCGACGCCCTTTTGCTCGCGGGTGCGCGCGGCCACCGTGACGGTGAACGTCACTCGAGGGTCAGTGGCTCTGTGTTGCCGGCGAGGGCATCGGCGAGACCCTCGCGCGCGCCCGGCTCGGCGAGCTCACGTTGGTCGGCGGCGGCGAGCAGCGACTGCCAGCGCTTCTCGCTGCCGGCTGTCTCGCGGAGTCGCTCTAGATCGCGACGCAGCTTGACGACGCTTCCGAAGGCCAGGGTCATCGGCTGCTCTCTCATGATGTCTATGAGTCCGCGTCGGGCCCAGGCCCGAGCCGTCGGCTTCGAGACGCCAAGCACAGTGGCCGCTTGGGTGATGTCTATCTCAGCCCGACGCATCGCGGCCACTATCTGCTGCCCGGGCACGCCGGCGCTCATAGACATCGCCCAGCCCACGACCGAGCGCGTCCCCGCGATCTTCCTCGGGCGGGCGTGAGGAGTAGGCCTCCCATACGATCTCCGCCTCAGGCTCGGTGAGGGAGAGGAGGATCTCCTGCAAGCGCTCCTTACTCGTCATGCTCATCACGCTGCCGAGAGAGGGTTCGCGAACAGCCGGTGGCTTGTCTGGTTCGATCCATGCAGACAACTGTACGCAGAGATTGCGCTGAGCGCTACGCCCAGCCGCTGCCATCTAGGCGCAGGTACTCGGTTTATCGATCTATCGCGGGTTTATCAAGAACCGATAAACCGTGAAAAGGCAGAGCGAATTCCGCGCGCGAGGCGTAACTGATATGGGTGGATCTTTGTGAGTCGGGCAGCGGTCCTCAGGAGCCCGGTGGGTGTGCCGGACTCCAACTTTTTTGCGACTGTGGTTCGGGATGCAGGTGGCGGCCGGGGCTGCGAGGGCAGTCATGCTGATATGCGAGGGCTGGGTACCTCAAGGCGGTTCTTCGCTGCGCCTGGTCCGCAGTCAATAAACGAAACGAGCGCCCCAACGGTGGTTGGTGCTCATAGCTACGTCGCGGGTCCCGTGTGACGCGGCGCCGGCCGCCACCCCCATACCGAACGGGATGTGTGCGGTGCGGACTCAGTCGGGTTGTTGGGCCACCTCCCAGACGAAGCACGCGAGCTCGCGTGCGACCGCGACGGCGACAGCGGTGCGCTTCTTTGAACATGCCACGTCGAGGTGCGCCCAGCGGCGGTGCAGCCGGATCTGTGCGCGCCACGCGGTCTCGATCGCGGGGGGCGGCTGGTCTTTCTGGCGGCGCTTGAGCGTCAGCGACACGCTGGGCGCTCGCCGGTAGTTCCAGGCCGCCTCGACGAGCAGCCTGCGGGCGTGACTGGAGCCGACCTTGGTGATCGATCCCTGCCGGCGATTGCTGCCGCTGGAGTGCTCGGATGGAACCAGGCCGAGGTAGCTCGAGAGCTGCTTGGGGTGCGAGAACGCGCTGATGTCGCCGATCTCGCAGACCAGGCCGACCGCGGTTAGCGTCTCGATGCCGCGCAGGCACCGCAGCCGCGCGACCAGCGGTGCCCACGGGCCTTGGGTGGACTGCTCTGCGATCAGCCTGTCGAGCCTCTCGCGCCGCGCGAGTAGCACCTCGTGGTGAGCGAGGTACTCGCCGAAGAGGACCTCCTGCAACGGCTGCTGGAAGCGAACATTGCTCAGCCATTGCAGGTGACGTTCTGTCCATGTCTCGCCGGGTCCGGTCCAGAGGATGCCTTGGCGTAGCAGCAGCTTGCTGATGCGGTGGCGCGCTCTCATCAGATCGCCGCGGAGATCCTCACGGGCACGCACCAAGTCGCGCAGTGCCTCGAGCTCGCGTGCGGGTACCACGACCGCACGCAGCTGCCCGGCCGCATGCAGCCTCGCGAGCTTGAGTGCATCGCGCGTGTCGGTCTTGATCCGGTCTCCGGGCTGACGCGGGATCGCGCCCGGCGCGCACACCATCAGCTCGACGCCGGCCGCCTTGGCGCTCCGCGCGAGCTCGAACCCGGTCGGCCCGGCCTCATAGACCGCGCGCACCTCTCCCGGAAGCGCCTGCAGCCACTCGATCGCGGCTGCCGAGGACCCCGGCAGTTGCGCCTTGCGGACCTCATCCGACCCCAACCGCACAGCCGCGGCCGCGGTCTTCCGGGCGTGCACATCGAGACCGGCAAAATAGACACCCTCAGACATGCCGATTCACCATCGCTACGCCGCCACCGCCCGCACGTTGCGCCGGTCGCAGATCAACTCGAGCACGTCCTGGGAGCAGGAGACTGGGTGAGCCCCGTCGTACAGCAGCTTGAACATCCAGCGGCCTCCGGGGTCAGTGATGCGGCTTGGTACGACGGCGACCTCTGCACCGAGCTCAGAGGCGATCTCCGCGGTGAAAAGCGCGGGGGAGTGATCTCCAACCTCGACGACGACGGTCAGGCTGGCGAGCGCGGCGGTGATGCGCTGGCTGGCGATGAAGCACCAGCGCGGGGGAGGGAAGAATCCGGGCGGGAACTCTGACACCGCTGTGCCATTGGCGAGGATGCGTCGGTGCAGGTGGTCGTGTCTGGTTAGGTGGGAGAGATCGGGCGCGCAGGCCATCACGGCAATTGAGCTGCCGCCGGCGTTTAGCGCGGCTCGCTGGGCGAACCCTTCCAGACCATCGTTGACGCTGCTGATCACGTTGACGCCTTCTGCGGCGAGGTTGCGCGCGAGCATCGACGTCATCTGGTGGGTGTACTCGTTGGGAGCGGGGCTGCCGACGAGCGCGACGGTGGGCTTGGAGCGCAGCTCGCGCAGGCGCTCGATCGTGGCGCTGGCATAGAGCACCGCTGGCGCGGAGGGCAGCTGCCGGAGCGCCGCGGGGTAGTCGGGGTCGTGGCGGCAGAGGGCGGTGGGGACGCTCTCGGTGGGGAGGGGCAGCGCCAGGCGGCTCAGGAACTCGTCGCGATCCTTGATCTTGGCTGCGCGGAGCAGTGGCTCTTCTGGGAGTGCGAGCAGCCCGAGCAGGCCGTGGCGCTTAAACGACAGCCGCGAGATCGCGGGAGCGAGCGCGGCAACCAGCGCTGAGCGCCGTTGACAGGGTGGGCAAGGCATCAGGGCAAGCACGCTACACACGACCTGTGACGAAACGCTCGATCGCGAGCATCAGCGGCCCCAGCCACGCCATCGACAGAGCCGTCCCAAGCGCGGCGTAGCGTTCTGGGCGGGGGATAAACCAATCGATCAACGGAGAGCAGGAATGTCCAGACACAGCGTCAACCGACACAGCGTCAACCGCGTGGTTTTGACCGGGCATCTCACCCAAGACCCCGAGCTGCGCGCGCTGCCTTCGGGCTTGCGCGTGTGCAGCATGCGGATCGCGTGCAACTCGCCCAGGCGCGTCGACCAGGGCGATTATCAGGAAAAGCCCCATTTCTTCAAGGTGAACGTCTACGGAGACCAGGCGGAGGATGTCGACATCTACACGCGCAAGGGTCGCAGTGTCGCGATCGAAGGGCGGCTCGTGTGGCGGGAATGGAAAGACCCCGATCGGGGTTGGCGCGAGGCCGTGACCGTTGCCGCCGACGCAGTGCATTTCCTCGACGACGGCGCTTCTACAGGGTCAGCTCCAGCGGCTCGATCAGCCGCTCAGCCCCGCTCGAGCTACGCGTCGGCGCTCGTCAGCCGCGAGTAGAACTCCCCGACGCTCACCTCATCTTGGCCGACCATCGCGCGAGCCACCCGCTCGGTGTCCTCATCCAGCCAGCGTTGACGTTCTTCGATGTACTCATCGATCTCCTGCACTCTTGAGTCGAACTCTTCGGCCATTTCCTGTCCGACCCAGCCCGGCATCAGACCCCTTCGCCGGAGGGCGAGCTCCCGGCGCTGTGACTTGAGCTTGCCGATCATCTCGCGGTGCCCGATGATCCGCGCTTCGACGCGTTGCACGTACTCGCTCTGCCGGCCACGGCGGTCCTCGGCGGTTGCGTTGTACATCGCCTGCCTGGCCGTGACGAACTTCTCCCAGAGCTCGTTCTCGTGACGCCCGGCGTGCCCGGTCTCGCGCCAGCGGACCATGATGTCGGAGAACTGACCCTTGGCGAGCTCGTAGTCGCTGATCGAGCTCAGTTTCTCGGCCTCGGCGATCAGCTTCTGCTTCGCGGTGGCTTTTGCCTGGGCGATCCGGGCGAGCTCGGCAAAATGCTTGGTCCGGCGCTCGTGAAACTGATCCGCTGCCGCCTTGAAGGTCTTCCACAGCTTCTCGTCATAAGCGCGCCCGGCTGAGCCGGCGGCTTTCCAGCGCCGGAAAAGAACCGCGAACTCTTCTCCCGCGGCCCTCCAGTCCTCGGATCGGGCGAGCAGCTTGGCGTCGCGGACGATCTTCTTCTTCTGCTGCAGAGCACGCTTCTCACGACGTTCGTGGCTGTCCGCGACGGAGCGCTCCGAGATGCCGACGTAAGTCATTCCTCGTCGTGCGCCCCCTGTGCGACTCAGGTGTACCTGTGGCAAACCAACCCCTCTCCGTCAAAACCCTGTGCCTGAAGTATATCTCGCGATCGGCCTGCCGTGTGAGGCCTGGTCGCCTGCCCTCGTGAGGTCACGGTCAAGCAACTGAGCGGCCGGCGATTGCGAACGATCATCGAGCCGCGGGAGACCGTCTTGGTCGGGGCTGAGGAGACTGGTCACGGCGCGCGTGTCTCGGGTGTCGAGCGGAGCCTGCTCGACGATCTAAAGCAGTGATCAACCCCACGGGAGGCGAACGTGCACTACATACGCCTGAGCTGGTTGTCCCATAC
>CAWAIB010000005.1:0-613640 GCA_963782025.1 uncultured Solirubrobacterales bacterium | reverse complement strand
ATTCAAGGAGGGCATCACCGGCTCCGGCGAGCAACCACCCAGCATCGAGAGCACTCCCGACCTCTCACCCGCGCCAGCTCACACCAGCGAGAACACTCCCTCAGCCAGCACGTAACCCACAGCGACTAACGGTCGCGTAGAACCGTCTCTCAGGTTACGGTTACTGACGTGCTTTCGCTGCTGGTCGCGTGCGTGGCGTTACTCCCATAGCTGGCAGTGATTTTGTGCGTCCCGGTGCCGATCGCGGAGGGCGTGTAGGACACCGTGCAAGAAGCGACGCCGATCGACACAGTGGCCAGCGTGCAGGTGGACGCCGGCGTGAACGATCCGCTGCCGCTGGTGGTGAATTTGACGCTCCCGGTTGGGGTGCTGACGGTCCCAGCATTGGTGTCGGTGACCGTCACCTTGCATGACGTCGCCACCCCGGTTTCGACGCTCGCCGGCGAGCAGCTGAGCGCCGTCGCCGTCGTGCGCTTGGTAACAGTCAGCGGCGTGGCGCCCATGCTCGCGGCGTGGACCGTGTCCGCCGAGCCGGGTGCATAGGCGCCGGTGATCGTGTGCGTGCCGGTCCCGACCGCCGACGGGGTGTAGGTGACCGAGCACGACGCGACGCCGGCCGACACTTCCGCGAGCGTGCAGGTGGACGCCGAGAACGAACCCGTTCCGTTGGAGGAGAAGCCCACCGTGCCAGCCGGTGTGCCGGCCGTGCCCGCGTTCGTGTCGGTGACCGTCGCCGTGCAAGTACTCCCCACGCCCGTCGCGACGCTTGCCGGGATGCATTCCAGCGTCGTGCCCGTCGTGCGCGTGGTCACGGTCACGGGCGTGCTTTCGCTACTGGGCGCGTGCGTGGCGTCGCCTTCGTAGCCGGCGCCGATCGTGTGCGTTCCAGCGCCGACCGCGGAGGGTGTGTAGGACACCGTGCAGGACGCGACGCCGGCCGACACTTCCGCGAGCGTGCAGCTGGACGCCGGCGCGAACGACCCAGTGGCGCTGGTGGTGAATTTGACGCTCCCGATTGGGGTGGTGACGGTCCCGGCATTGGTGTCGGTGACCGTCGCCGTGCAGGAGCTTGCCACACCCACCGCGACGCCGGCCGGGGTACAGGCGATGGCCGTCGCGGTTGTGCGCGTGGTCACGGTCAGCGGGACGCTGCCGCCCGAGCTCTTTGCGTAGTTGCCGTCGCCCGGGTAACTCGCGGCGATCATGTTGCCGGTTTCGACCGCCGTGGGCGTGTACGTCACGGAGCATTCCGATACGCCGGCGGTGCCGGTTGCCACCAGCGTGCACGTGCCGGCGGGCGTGAACGCGCCCGAGCCGCCGGAGAAGGCGATCGTTCCCGTCGGATTGCCCGGCGCAGGCCCCGTGACCGTCGCGGTCGCGGTCACCGCGTTGCCGACCTGCGTGGTGGCGGAGGAGAGCGCGACGGTGGTGGCCGTGGTGTCGAGTGCGCTCAGCGTGACGTCGGCCGGGTCGTATTTGACGCTGTAGGTGTGCCCGTTGAAGACGTTCGACGCAAACGTCCCGGTCTTGGAGCTGAACGTCATGAATCGAAACTTCGTGGCACGGGGCGGCGAGTAGCCGGAGGCGGTGTCGAGCGTCAGCTTGCCGGCGAGCGAATCGCTTCCGCTCGGGTTCAGGAGCTTACCGAAGCTGCTCGCGCTCGCGATGTTCTCGACCAGGTTCCCGCCCGATTCCTGCGTGAACGTCCCGCTCGTCAGCGACAGCGTCCTGGCGGCGCCGAGGGTGAGGGCGCCGTCGTTGGTCAGTTCCGAGCCGGCGAAGGACGTGTTCGCGTTGATGTTCAGGGCGCCTTTGTTGGCGAGGTTGCCGCGCAGCGTGCGGGTGCCGCCCGCCGACCCCACGCTGGACGTGATCGTGCCGGTGTTCGTGATCGTTCCCGACCATTCCAGTTCCGCGCGCTCGGATTCGGCGCAGGTGCCCTTGACGTTCGTGAGTTCGATCGACCCGGCGTTCGTGAACCCGGCGGGCGTGGTCACGTCGGCGCTGCTTGCGCAGCCGACGCTTTGAAGCACGATCGACTGGCCGGCCACGATCGTCCCCGTCGGCACGTTGAGCGTGTTGCCACCGTGGAACACGAACGTGCCGGCGACGCTGCCGTCCAGGTTCAACGTCGAGCTGTTCGCCAGCAGCACCGGCGCCGAACCTGGCGAGCCCGCGCCGACGTCAAAAACGGTGTCCTGGAAGGACAGCGACCCGGACGTCGTCGAGATCGACCCGCCGGTGTCGTCGTCGAACGTTTGCCCGCCGTCGGTCGAGCAGGGTCGCTTTTGTGATGGCAACGGTTTTCTTGTTGTCAAACAGCGCGCTGGACCCGTCGAAGGACGTGCTGGTGTCGATGTTCACGGCGCCGCTGTTGGTGAGGTTGCCGTTCAGCGTGCGGGTGCCGCCCGCCGACCCCACGCTGGACGTGATCGTGCCGGTGTTCGTCAGCGTGCCCGACCATTCCAGCTGCGCGGGCTGCGAGTCGGCGCAAGTGCCCCTGACGTTCGTGAGTTCGATCGAGCCGGCGTTCGTGAACCCGGCGGTCGCGGTCACGTAGGCGCCGCCGACGCAGCCGACGCTCTGGAGCACGACCGACTGGCCGGCCGCCACATTCCCCGTCATCGTGGCACCACTGCCACGGAACACGAACGTCCCCGCGGCCGTCGCCCCCGTCAAGTTCAGCTTCGAGCCGTCTTCCAGCAGCACCGGCGCCGAACCGGGAGAACCCGCGCCGACGTTGAAGGTCGTGTCTTCGAAGTCCAACGAACCCGAAGTCGTCGTCAAAGAACCGCCGGTGGCGTCCGTGAACGTCTGACCGCCGGTGGTCAACAGCGTCGCCCCATCGGCGACCGTGACGGTTTTTTTGTTGCTGAACACCGCGCCAGACCCCTCGAACGACGTGTCGCTGTCGATGTTCACGGCGCCACTGTTGGTGAGATTGCCGTCCAACGTCCGCGTGCCGCCGGCCACCCCGAAGCCCGAGGTGAGCGTGCCGGTGTTCGTGAGCGTCCCGGACCAGCTGAGCGAAGCGGGCTCGGATTCCGCGCAGGTCCCTTCGACGTTCGTGAGTTCGATCGAGCCGGCGTTCGTGAACCCGGCCGCCGCGGTGACTTCGGCGCCGCGCTCGCAGCCGACGCCCTGGACCACGACCGACTGGGTCGCCGCGACGTTCCCCGTGATCGTGCCGCCAGAGCCACTGAACACGAACGTCCCGGCAGCCGTCGCGCCCGTCAAGTTCAGCTTCGAGCCGTCTTCCAGCAGCACCGGCGCCGAACCGGGAGAACCCGCGCCGACGTTGAAGGTCGTGTCATAGAATTCCAACGAGCCCCCGGATGTCGTCGTCACGGAGCCGCCGGTGGTGTCGGTGAACGTCTGGCCACCGGTAGTGTAGAAAATCGCTTCGTCGGCGACCGTCACGGTCTTTTTGTTGCTGAACAACGCGCTGGGCCCGCCGAACGACGTTTCGCTTTCGATGTTCACCGTGCCGCTGTTCGTGAGGCTGCCGTCCAGCGCCCGGGTGCCGCCCGCCGCCCCGAAGTTGGAGGTGATCTTACCGGTGTTCGTGAGCGTCCCGGACCAACTGAGCGAAGCTGCCTCCGATTCCGCGCAGACTTCTTCGGTGTTAGTGAGGTCGATCGAACCGGCGTTCGTGAAGCCGGCGGACGCGGTCACGTTGGCGCCGCTGAAGCAGCCGTCGCCTGCAACCGTCAGAGACTGGGCCGCCGATACGTTGCCCGAGAGGCTGTCGCTGCCTTCGAGGGCAAACGTGCCGGCACCCGCGCCGAGCAGATTCAGCGTCGAGTCGAACACGTACACTTTTCCCGCGGCGCCAGCCCCCTGGTTGAAGATTCCACTCCTGACTTCCAGCGCACCGGTGCCGGTGTCGGTCACCGAGCCGCCCGTGCCGTTCGTGACCGTGCCGCTCGACGACAACAGGACCGCTTCGTTGGCGACCGTGATCGAGCCCTTGTTTTCGAGGACCTCCGCGCTGGACGACGTGTTGACACCGATCGAGATGTTGCCGGTGTTCGTGAGCTTGCCTTCGAGCTCGCGCGTGCCGCCGGCGGTCCCGGCAGCGACCGTGATTTTCCCGGCGTTGGCGAACGTGCCGCCCCAGATGAGATCGACGTCCTCGCCTTCGCTGCAGCTGCCGTTGGCGTTCGTGAGCTGGATCGTGCCGAGCGCAGTGGTCGTGATGTTGGCGGTCGCGCGAAAGCTCGTGCTGGCCGTGCAGCCAAGGCCGCGCAGCGACAACGTCGCTGAGCCGCTTTCCGGTCCGACCGTCAACGACTTCACTTCCAGCGAGCTCGAGGAGCTCTCGGCGGTGACCGTGTACGTCCCGGCGACCGTGATGCACACTTCGGCCGTCGTTGACGGGACTTTACCGGTGCTCCACTTCGCCGCTTCGCTCCAATCGCCGTTGACCGCCGACTTCCACGAGTCGGCGCACGTTCCGGCTGCCCGGGCGGTGCCAGTGCCGGAAACGAGGATCGCCAGCGTCATGGCCGCCGTGACCAGCGCAACCCCCAAGACAGCCCCGAACACCGACCTTGGCGCGCGCCAGTACAAATCCATTCGATCCTCCTGATCCGTGATGATGGCACCCAGCGGCCGTCCCGCCACAGCGAGCCCAACGGTCCGAGGCACTATCCCGGACCGGACGCGGCGAGCCTATATCAAACGCCACGGCGATTGTTAACAATCCTGGTATGACGCCCTGCAAAATTCCCGCAAATTGCTAGAACCCGAACAAGTCAGAGGTTCTACCTTGTAGGCGTACCTGTGAGATCTTATATTTGCCGGCGTGACTGTGGTGACCGTGAGTGGCTTGACCAAGCGGTTTGAGTCGACCTGTGCGATTGATGGGGTCGATCTGGTTCTCGGCGAGGGCGAGGTTAGGGGCCTGCTCGGTCCCAATGGCGCCGGCAAGACGACGCTGCTGCGGATGCTGCTCGGGCTGGTGCGAGCGGATGGGGGCACGATCGAGCTCTTTGGCCGCCCGCTCGACGTCCAGGACTCGCTCGCGTTAGACGGCGTCTCGGGGTTTGTCGAGGAGCCGAGCTTCTATCCGTACCTGTCCGGGCGCGCGAACCTGGAGGTTCTATCCGAGCTCGACGACCCCGACGCGCGATCACGCATCGACGAGGTGCTCGAGCAGGTGGCTCTGACAGGGCGCGCCGCGGATCGGGTGGGCGGTTATTCGTCCGGGATGCGCCAGCGCCTGGGGATCGCCGCAGCGCTGATGCGCTCCCCGCGGCTGCTGCTCCTGGACGAGCCGACATCCGCGCTCGACCCGGCGGGCGCACGCCTGGTGATCGGACTCCTGCGCACGCTGTCACAGGACGGGGTAGGAGTATTGCTGAGCAGCAACAAGATCGAGGAGGTCGAACGGGTCTGTGACAGCTTCACCGTGCTGCACCGCGGTCGCATCGCATGGGACGGCAGCATCGAGCGGATGCAGGCCGAGGCCCCACCGTCGGCTTCGATGGGACCCCTGGAGTCATTGTTCTTCGCACTCACCGAGGAATGATGCTGAGCGTCTACCGAGCCGAGCGGCGCAAGCTGCTCGCGCAGCTCTCCACGCGGGTGCTGGCGCTCGTCTGCGTGCTCGGCCCATTGGGGTTCGGCGCGATTCTCAGCGAGCAGAGCGCGCTCCCGGCAGACACGCTACTCGGCGTCTGGGTCCACGCCTCCGGCTACGCCGTCTCGTTCGTCGTACTTGGCTTCGGCGGCTATCTCGCGTTCGCAGTGCTGGCGGGCGTGCTCGCCGGCGACCTGTTCTCTTCCGAGGATCGCTACGGGACCTGGAAGACGGTCCTGACCCGCTCTCGCAGCCGCAGAGATGTGTTCGCGGGAAAGGTGCTCGCCGCCGGGACGCTGGCGCCGGCATTGCTCGCGCTGGCCGCGATCTCGAGCATCCTCACGGGCCTGCTGTTCACCGGCAACCAAGCACTCGTCGGCTTTGACGGAAACGTGATCTCCTCCGGCGAAGGCCTGTGGCTCCTGATCGCGAGCTGGCTGCTCAACGTCCCTCCCCTATTGGCATTCACGAGCCTGGCGGTGCTGTTCTCGGTCGCGACCCGCAACGGGATCATTGGAGTGCTCGGAGCAGTGCTCGTCGGCCTGCTGATGCAGTTGCTGGAACTGATCGGCAGCGGATCGTGGGTCCATGAGCTGCTGGTCGCCTCGGCGTTCAACGACTGGCACGGGCTGCTGAGCGCCCCCAAGTTCTACGGCCCGCTGATCATCGGCACCTGCATATCTGTGCTGTGGATCGTCGCGTGCCTGGGCGGATCGTGGCTGATCCTGCGCAGACGGGACTTCGCCGGCACGCCAGTCACGCGCAGACCAGGCTGGGTGCCGCCGGTGCGCGCGGTGCTCGCCGCGGCGGCGCTGATCGTCGTGCTCGCGGCCGCCACGAGCCTGGGCCCGCCGGCGGTCACACAAGCTCGACTCGAGGCGTCGATCTCAACCGCCTTCAACGACCTCACGGTGCTGCAACAGAAAGAGCTCGGCCGCCTCGTTCCGAAGGGAGCAAGGCTCAAGCTCCACACGATCTGCGCCCGACACGCCGGCAAGAGCGAGGGGCCGGGCGACGACTGGACCTGCACGATGACGGTGATCACACCGCTGCCGGGATTCGAACCGTTCCTCGCCACGCCCGTCATCTACGACGTATCCGTGAAATCCAACGGCTGCTACAAGGCCGAGGCGCCACCCTCGTTCGTCGGGCAGCAGCTGATGAGCGCTCCGAACGGACGCAGCCTCGTAAACCCGCTGTACGTGATCTACGGCTGCTTCGACACAACCGGCGCGGCCGTCAAATGCGACGAAGGCTCGATCTGCGGGCAGAGCACGAGTGCGAGCCCCACGCCCGCCGCGAGCAAACCCAAACCGCCGACCGCGGCCCGCAAGGCCGAACGCAAAGCCCTGCAAAAAGCCGAAAGGGAAGCCGGGCCGGCCGTCGTTCAAGAAGTCGGCGAATCCGAACAGAAAGAGAAACGCGCGGCCGAAAACCCGCGAGGAGAAGCCGAAGGCGAAGTTGGCGGATAGGGAGCAAGACGTCCTTGCGTTCCGGTCTCGGCGGCCCTTCACGATCGCAGCCAAAGCGTGCCCGGATGCGCTTTCCATCGCATTCGCGCTGCGACTTGCAGCGTCAGATAAGATCCGCGTCAAATGGCGCGTCGTTCCTCCCCCACCCCAACTCCAGTGCGCCTGACCAATCCGTTTCGCTACCGCGGTGATCCAGGAAACGTTCGGCAACCCACATTCGCTCGTGTTCCGCACGGCCGTGTAGAAATTGGTCAACGACTGCACGTTGTGTGACGACTCAGCGTCGCAGGATTCAGTCAGCGCTCCGCTCGGCCTCGCTGTCGGTGATCTCCGACCTACGACGGGCGACGCGGTCCAGAAGCCTTGCCCGTACCTCGTCGAGCTCAGAGAGATCCTCGGGTACCTCGTCGGTGACTTCGACCGGTGGCAGTTCGGCGCGAGTGTCGGCCTGCCACGTCGATACGGCGATCGGCGCATATACCCGATGCAGGGCGAGCTTTGCGACGGTCTCGTTGTGCTTTGTGCAGAGGATGATGCCCACACTCTCCTGATCGTCCCCGACGCGTAACTGCTCGTCCACGGCGCTTAGATAGAAGTTCATCTTGCCGACGTACTCGGGCTGGAAGGCGCCGACCTTCAGCTCGATCACGACGAACCGGCGCAGCGTGTGGTGGAAGAAGAGCAAGTCCGGGAAGAACTCCTGATCGCCGACCAGCAATGAGCGCTGGCGTCCATAGAAGGCGAAGCCCGTGCCGAGCTCCAGCAGGAAGCTCTGGATGTCGTCGATCAGGGCCTGTTCGAGGTGGCGCTCCCGAGCATCCTCGGTCAATTCCAGGAAGTCGAAGACGTAGGGGTCCTTGATCGCTTGCAACGCCCGATCGGCGTCGGCGGGCTCGAGAGCACATGGGAAGTTGGTCAGCGCCGCGCCCTGACGCTCGTGCAAGCGCAAGTCGATCTGGCCCTTTAGATACCGCCGAGACCAGCGGTTCTCCGCGGCCTTTGTGGCGTACCATGCATAGAGGTCCGGGTCATCTCCCCAGGCATCCAGCAGGACCCGGTGGGCAGTCCAGCCAATTTGTGCCACCACTGGCGGCACTTTTTCGGGATCGGGCCACAGCGCTGCAAAGCGCCGCATGTAAAACAGGTTGCGCCGGGAGAACCCTCGAGCCGAACCGGTGTCCGCACTGAGATCCTGCGCGATCCGCCCGACGACGTCATCGCCCCACCCGCCGGCCTGCTGCTGGTCGAGGATGTCACGTCCGATCGACCAGTACAGCATGACCAGCTCCGTGTTCAACGTCCGAGCGGCGCGCGTCTGGGACTCGCGGATCCGATTGCGCAGGCGCTCGATCAGCTCGCGGTAGGTTGCGCTCGCGGCGACAGCGTCAACGTCGGGTGCACCGTGCCGCAAGGGATGCCGACTCATAGGGCATCCACCAGCTCATTCCACACCAGGCAGCACGGAACGCGGCGCTGAGCGCCGACGAACCGCGGACGACCTGGAAGCTTCGAGGAGACCATGCGAACACATGTTCGCATACGCCCCGGACGGCAGCTGCGGCCCCCCTCACCGCCAGGTCAACACCACGCTGACCAGGTAGTCCTGCCGCATGCCGTCTGCCCCGGTGGCCTGCACCTCGATCGAGGCCTTGACCGAACGGTGTCTGCGCAGTGCGCGGCGGACGGCGCTGAGGTTGCGACGCGAGAGCGAGAGCGCGATACCCACCGTTCGATGAGCCACTAGGGAAGTGCGCACCAGGCGAAGCCCGAGATGACGGCGACCGCGCGTCAGGTTCAGATGCCCGTGCGCGTAGATCGAGCAGGCCATGTTGCAGCCGACCATCAGGTAGATACGGCCATGATTGATGCGCAGGTCCTGACGCGGCGCCACCGACGCCGTGAGTTGCAGGATCAGAGGAGGGACGGACGCCAGCGGCGCTGTGGGAGGCGCCGGGACCGAAGGCGGTGTGGCCGCGGGTGGCGCGCCACCCGGTGGATTGGACGCCGGCCCCGGCGCAGGTTCGACCGGCAGGAGCAACGGCGATCTGGGCGACTGGGTGAAATCGAAGTCACTTTCGAGGTTACCGAGCCCGGGGGCTTCTTCACGCACGTCAGGGCGCGAGTCGGGACGCCCATCCGTCGCGGGATTCAGACGCTGGCCTTCGAGGAAGTCGTCCTCGATGAACTTCAGATACGCGTCGTGGCTGAGCTGCTGATGGTCGATGTACCCGGCCTTTGCGTACGGGCTGATCACCAAGCCGGGCACGCGGAATCCGTACCCCTCGCCGTCGATCACCGGCGGTACGACCTGGTCATAAAAACCTCCCCAATCGTCCCAGGAGAGAAAGATCGCGGTGCTTCCCCAACAGGGGCTGCGCATGATCGAGTTGATCAGCGTCGTCACATACGCCTGACCGGTCGAGACCAGCGCGGGCGGGATGTTCGGAGACTTTGCTGTTGGGAGTGATCCAGGAAACGTTCGGCAACCCACATTCGCTCTGGTTCTGCACGGCTGAATAGAAGTTGGTAAGCGACTGCACGTTGCCGAGCTGGCTGCCTTCTTTGACGTCAGTGAAATCGACGAGCGGGTTCCAGATGCCCGGCGTTTTGGGACCCTGAGACACGGGCGCGCAGGTCATCGCTTCGTCTGTACTCGCAGTCGGGCTCACTACCTTCGAACACGTAGTAGCGCCAGCTCACACCGTATTTGTGCAGCAAATAGGTGATGTCCGTCCACGGCAGCGAGATCGCATCCAGGCCCTTGTAGGGATTTTCTAGTTCTTCGCCGTCTTTCTTTTCATTCGTTCCGGTCTCGGGCGGCCCTTCGATCGCGCTGACACACGACAACGGGTTCTCGCTCCATTTTTCATCTTCCCTGCACGTGGCCGACCAGTCGGAGACCATGAAGAGATGCTCGGGCCAACTCCACGAGGAATTGGGCTCGAACATGTTGTCCTGCAGCACGAAACTCTGCGCGTAGGTCCAGTAGTTGGGGATCTCGCGCGCGTCGTGATAACCCATCACATCGACACATTTCGCGCTCGAGCCCTGTTCGATGCAGGGACTGCAGCCCGGTTCGGTGCTCTCGCACTTGCTGCCCGTCTCGGCCTTTCCGATGAAGCCATCCATCTTGCCTGAATCGAGGTCCGATTAATGTCCGTAACGGGTATTTTGACCGATCAAAGATCGGCCGGCATCCGTGCAGGTGAGTGTGACCTACAAAGCTCGCGGGTGCGGGACGTCCAGCCCCGCATAGATACGAGGTACCGCAACCCGTCCCCGACTTACGACTTACTTGGTTACGTGGGCTGTCCGAGCGCGTATGCGATCAGTGAGGCGGGTACCGCCCACACGCGCTCGCCGGCGGGCACATCGAGGACGTCTCTGGTCGCCAGGATACCGTGGCCGAGCGTTGAGTTGCGCAGACCGAGGCTGTGACGGCGCCACGAGCCGGAGACGTACTTGCTCTCGATCGGCGTCGCACGGGTCAGGGTGTCGGGACAGACCCCCGCGAAGTCAATCTCTCCGCCGCCCTTGCCGCGGTGGTGTGTCACCCAGTCGCCGCCCGATCGGATCGCCCCGGGCGCCGCTCGCTCGTTCCACTGCAGCAGCGAGACGCCGAGCTGCTGCTCGCTCAAGCGTGTGACGTCAACGGTGTCCTTGCCGTGTGCGAGCTCCGGCAGGCGTGCGAGGAGAGGGTCGAGGAAGTAGAGCTTCTCTTGCTTGCGCCGGTCGGCGCGTCCATCGGCGTCGGCTCTTGGGCAGGCCCACACGAGGAAAGCGCCGATGAGCGCGGCCAGCCGGCCTGCCAAGGCGTCGCGTCCGACACCGACTTCCTCGGCGAAGCCGACGATCTCGGTAAGGCTGCCCAAACGGCGATCCACGCCCTCCATCAGCGCTGCAAGGACGGCTTCGCTCATGCCGCTGCTCAGCGCGTCCCCACGCACTACGTCCCACAGGGCCTGACAGGTCGAGCGCCTGATGTTGTTCGACCGCCGCCAGTCCCCGACAGCCCTGGGATATCCACCGGTCTGCAGATACGCTTGCCAAGCGGCGATCAGAGCGTCGGCGTGCAGACCAAGCGACAGCCAGACCTCGCGGGCCCGCTCTGAGGTCAGCTCATCCGGGCGCAGCGCGCCCACATCTGGCGCACCGACTCCCATACAACGGCAGTAGTCAGCGAAGGTCATGGGCAGCAGCACGCGATCGGGGGCCGCGGCTTCGCCACGACGACCGGCGAACGCCTTGATCGCTTCGTCCAGGCCGCGGTTGGAGGAGCCGGTGAGCACGACACAGTCGCGGCCAAACCCCGTGTTGTCGCGCAGGTTCTTCAACACCGTCCACCACGACCCCGTGCAAGAGGTCACCTCGTCGATGAACCAGTATCTGGGGGCCTCGCCGACCGAGCTAGTCAGCACGCGCGTTACATGGTCATACAGGAGTCCCAGCCTGTTCGCCGGCCAGCCATCGACGGTGACGCGCACGATCCGCAGGGGCTCCACGCCGCTTGTGAGCAGCGTCTGCACCGCCTGCTTGACGGCTACGGTCTTGCCGACCCGGCGTGGCCCATAGAGCATGTACAGCCCGTCGGGCTCGATGTCGGCGAGCGGCGAGGGGTCATACTCGATGCCCGACGCCGCAACCTCGCGCAGATCCACGTCGGTTCGCGCCCAGGCTCTGTCGAGCCACCAGGGACTGTCGCGGCGCGCCGCCTGTGCCACCTGTCCCTCGTTGATCGCCACCCGGACACCCTAGCATACCCATAGGTAAATGCGGGCCTCTCCGCAAATACCTGGTAGCTTATGTTTATATCCCCGCCTGCCCGCCGAGTAATGCCCTCACCGCCAGGTCAATTATGTCCAGCCAATTTGTGCCACCACTGGCGGCACTTTTTCGGGATCGGGCCACAGCGCCGCAAAGCGCCGCATGTAAAACAGGTTGCGCCGGGAGAACCCTCGAGCCGAACCGGTGTCCGCACTGAGATCCTGCGCGATCCGCCCGACGACGTCATCGCCCCACCCGCCGGCACCGTGCCGCAAGGGATGCCGACTCATAGGGCATCCACCAGCTCATTCCACACCAGGCAGCACGAAACGCGGCGGGCAGCCCGCCGGCACGGGCTGCCCTTCCCCACCACTGCGCCAGACCGACGCCTGTCAGTAGATCTCTTCGTAGCCCGACGTGGTTTCCTTTTTTTCTCCGCCGAGGATCGCCGAGAACCAGGCGCCCGGCTGGGTTATGTTCTCGTAGCCAGCGCCTATCCATGAGAGCTTGCCCTTGGCGAAGCTGTTGTATCCACCGCTGATAGAGGCTTCTTCGCCTTCGGCGACGCTGCCCATGCCGCCAGTCACCGATGAGTTTGTACCTCTGCCGTGGTTGTCCAAGCCGCCGGTCACCGAAGCGCCTGCACCTTCCGCTTCGTTCCTTGATCCTCGCCGCCAGCGCCCCGCTCGCCACCACCGCCAGCAAGCCGATCGCCACACAAGCGCTGACCGCCACGCCCCGTAGGACTCTGAACGTCCACATCACGCTACCTCCATGCTCTGGATGAGCGAGCGAACCCGGGCGTCGCCCGCGAAAAGACAATACAAACCAGAAAAAGAAGCCAGATTGCGGTCTCACGGAAACTTGTAGGTGAAGTCGTCACCGGTGTTGCCGACGCTGGTTCCCCCCGAGTCGATCACTAATAGGGGTGTTCCTTTTCGCCCACGAACGTCGCGCTCGACAGGGACGGATTGAAGACCGACACACTTTCGGCGTCGGGGATCAGGATGTAGGGGCGTTTGACGTAGAAGGTTTCGCCGGGCTTCAGTTCGCCGACGAGTTCTGAGAACTGCTGTTCGGGCTGGAAGACGAAGCTCACGTGCGGTTTTTCTTCGATCGTCAGGTTGATGTGCCGCTGGTCGAGGATGTCGCGGCCGATCGACGCGATCACGGTCTCGACGTCGGAGTCGCCAAAGGATCAAGCAACGTTGTGCATCTTCTTGATTTCTTCCATGTTTATCTCCATCGAAAGACTAAAGCCCGAACTTAGAGGCTGAGACATTGTCCAGTCTTTGATCCGGTTACGGTGTTCTTCGTCGCGTTGTTGGTTGGTGGTGGTTTGTTGCTCGAGCAGTTGAGTGAGTCGGTGATTTTGTTGGACTCGATCACCGGTCCCACTGTCCCTGTCTGCGTGTTGCCGAGCACGCCCACAGAGCCACGGATCGTGTTCTGGGCCAGCACGATGGCGCCATCGTTGTCAGTCACGTTCAAAGAGCCGTTGAGGAGATCTCCAGCACACGACGAAGTTCCATCGCCGATCGTCAACGCTCCCGTTGAGTGTTCGATCGAGAACCGAACCATTGACTGTGCTCCCGCACATCTGCACAGACACCGCGCCGCTGGCCGCAAGTTTCCCGTCGACGGTCAACGAGCTGAGAGTCAAGGCCCCGCCTGCCATTACGCGCATCGACCCATAGGCCTGAGCTTTGCTAAGGCAATATCTCTGACCATCTGGAACGGTCAGCCCTGAATAGATAGGCCCTGCAAACGTTCGCGTGCATCCACTCTGCACCATGACGATGGTGTTCGCGCTGCTCGAGTTGTAGTTTGCGCTGCCACCGTAGGTCGCGGTGATCGTATGGGAGCCGACGGCGAGGCTGGAGGTGCTGTACGTCGCGCTACCGCCACTGAGGGCGACCGCCGCGAGCGTCTTGGACCCTTCGGTGAAGGTCACCGTACCTGTAGGCGTCCCGGTCCCTGGTGCCACCGCCTTGACAACCGCCTTGAAGCTCACAGAAGACCCAAAGCTCACCGGGTTAGCCGAACTCGTCAACGCGAGCTGCGTAGAGTCCTTGTCGCCAAACGCCCACGTTGGGTCGGCATCGTTGGGTCCTATCGTGAGTTGGGATTGATCCGAGCCGTCAATATTCATCGTCCACAGGCTGTAGTTACCAGCGAGTTCTCGTTCTTTATCACTGCGCATAAAAACCAACCGAGTACCATCGGGAGAGATAGCGAACTCGGGCTTCTCGTAGAGATCGTCCGTAATCTCTTTTTCGTTCGACCCGTCAGGCGAGACACTGTATATCTGGAAGTCCGAAGTACTGGTACGTTCATCACGACTGTAGAAGATCCGTTCTTCAAATCGGGGACCACGCCACATCGGCGACCATCCCGGTCGGAACAATCTTGTGCATATTTGAGCCGTCGGAGTTCATGACCGCTACTCCAAATCCCGAGGAGTCGGTGGACTCGATGAAAGCTATCCTCGATCCGTCCATGGACCATGCCGGTACGGCAGCGGCATCTGTCGGTTCGTCCGGTAGGTCTGTCAGCTGGGTTATGGTTTTGGTGGCGATATTGATCTTGTAGATGTTGCTCACGCCGCCGCCCGGTTCCTGGTGTGCAAAGGCCACTTCCGTACCGTTAGGAGACCACGCCGGGTCGATATCGGCGCCTTCCATCGTTACCAGCGGCTGGGGCGTACCTCCGTTGATAGAGATCGTATAGATCTGATTGGGCACTGAAAAATCCTGCGGTAGCCGCGCATACGCAACAGTCTGTCCATCAGGTGAGACAGCAGGCTGGGTGTTGAAATATTCATCACTGGTGATCGGCGCTTCGTGGCTATTGGCCGGATTGATGGACCGTATCTGACCTTCCTGGGAGAAAACGACGTCTCCGTTCGCGCCCCAGGCCGCATCGGCCCCAGGCAGCGCGATGAATAGCAATGCGACGAAGACTGAGCAGAGCCAGTGCTTCCGGAACGAAGGGTGATCAGAGATCATGATTCGCAGTCTCCTCTTGGTTTCTACTCAGCAGAATCGCACGTCTGCTCGGATTATTCGCGAGCATGCCTGCGAATCCTCCCATCAACAAGAGCCTCCCCCATTTGCCATCCTCGCCCGATGAACTTCCGCCTTCTGCCCCTCGACCACTGACTTTCTCAGGAACCGCCGGGGCGCGTTGATGCTCAAGGCAATCCCTCCGATCAGGACTGGAGATCTTCATCGCCAGGCCAGGTTACGCACGGGTTAGGACACTTCTCTCGATCCGAACCCAAGCGGCCTTCGCGGCTAGAGAGAGTGCTTCAATACCCGCTATCCCCAAGGAGCACATGTATGAAGGGATCCGTCTCTGGGCTTGGAACGGCTCCCTAACAATTGTTGTACGAGGAACGCCGGCTCGCTCCAGAACTGGATGAGCTGCCGGAACTCGGCGCACGTTCGGGCGGGTCCTGAGGGACCACGATGCCGTAGCGATCGAGCAGAAACTGCCCGCCCGCGCTGATAGCCGCAGCACATACACTCTCCGCAGGCCCAGTCGCAGTACAGAGGATGTCCAGGACTTGGCCAGCGACATCTACCCCTACCGCCTGAATGGCGGCTCCGCACGCGTAGCTGTCCCAACCATGTAGACAGGTTGAACAACGTATCCAGATCCTCTGCATCCTCGAACCCTTTCTCGGCTTTGCCTACGAAACCTTTGACATCGCCGGCTACTCGATCTTCCACAAAGCCTTTGACTCCACTAATTAGGGCGCTGAATGAGAACTCCCCGATCGGATCGGTTTCGTTTGCGGGGTCGTCATCGACATAGCTATATGGCGCTTCCGTTTCTTCAAGCGCCGGATCGACGCTCATGAACTGCCCCGTCTGCGGGTCGTAGTAACGGTGTACGAGGTACACGAGCCCCGTCGCTTGATCCGTGTATCCCTGCCCGTACAGCAGGGGTGTGCGCAGTGTGCCAGTGGTGTTGGTGAGACTCCCATAGGCGTTGTAGGTGAATGTCGCTCCGGCGGTTCCGTTGGCCGCGAGCAGCGCGCGCGTGGAGCCGTTGGCGTCGTGGAAGAAGTACGTGGCGTTGCCGGAATGGTCGATCTGCTCGATCGGCAGGCCGCCCGGTCCGTAGATGTAGTACATACTGGCATCGTCGATGATCTCGGGTACGGATGGCGTGCTGTCCCAGGTGAATTGCGTGACGCCCGATGCGGTGGTTTCCGACATTCTCAACCCATCGCCGTTGTAGCCGTAGCTGGTTGGTGCGGCGACATAGCTGTAGACGTCCGCCGCGGTCTTGGCGCTCGTGCCTCCGAGGGTGGTGACGGTTATGTCCGCCGTCGCGGTCCCCGCGGGAGCGATCGCCAGCAGTGATGTGTCTGAGAGAACCTTGAAGCTGACTGCGGGCACCCCCGCGAACGCGACGGCGGTTGCGCCGGTGAAGCCGCTGCCGGTGATCGTGACCGTCGCGTTGCCGGTGGTGGGTCCAGTTGAGGGCGTGACGGCGCCGACCTGCGGCACCGCCTCATACGAGTAGTGGTCGCCGACCAGGTTCGTGCTCGAGCCGGCGGGCGTGGTGACAGTGATCGCCGCGGCGCCCGACCCCACTGGCGCTGTGGCCGTGAGCTGGGTATCGGAGATGACGTTAACGTTAGTCGCCGGCGAGGTTCCGAACAGGACCGAGGTCGCCCCGGTGAATCCGGCTCCCGTGACGGTGACCGTCGTTTCGCCGCCCGTTGGTCCCGCCGCCGGTGAGACGCTCGCCACCGCCGGCCCGTTGGTGTAGGTGTACTTGTCCGCCGCGACCGACTTGCTCGTCTGCGACGTGGTCTTGACCGTGATCGTAGGGGTTCCGGAGCCCGCCGGCGCCGTCACGCTCAGTTCGGTGTCGGACACGATTTTGAGGTTTGTCGCGGATGCGCCGCCGAACTGAACTTTGGTCGCATCGGTGAACCCGGCGCCTGTGATCGTGACCGTATTGGCGCCGTGCGTTGGGCCGGCCACGGGAGATACGCCGGTGATGGCTGGTTCGAAGGTGTAGGTGTAGCGGTCGGCCGTCACCGCGGCGCTCGTGGCGGCGGGACTGGACACCTCGACATCGACCGCCCCGGCGGCGCCGGTGGGCGCGGTCGCGGTCAGCTTGGTATCGGAGAGCACATCGACGTTCGTGGCCGCGATCCCGCCGAAGGTCACCGCAGTCGCCTCGGTGAACCCGCTGCCTTTGACGGTCACCGTCGTGCCGCCCGCGGTCGGTCCCGTGGCGGGCGAGATGCCGGTCACAATCGGAGCGGGCGTGGCCTCGGTGACCGCGGCCAGGCGTCCTGCCTGGTCGTAGCTGTACTGCGCCGGCGGACCCCACGCGGGTGTGGCGCCGGTGCGATCGCCCTCGGCGTCATAGCGATACGTCGTGGCGCCGGCGGCATCGGTGGCGCTCTTCAGTTCGTCGTTCACGCCAAAGGCCTGGGCGGCGGCGCCATTGGTCGTAAGGTTCCCGGCGGCGTCGTATCCAAAGCCGGTGGCGCCCGCCTGGGTGAGCTCGCTCTTGGCGTCGTAGGTGTACGCGGTGGCTCCAGACAGGATGCCCGCCTCGCTTTCCTGGCTGATCAACCCGTCAGCGTCCCGGATGTAGGCAATGGACGCGGCTTCTTCGTGGGGCAACGCCACAGCCGTCCCAGACATGGCTCCGGTCGGTTCGTAGCTGCTCGTGACGGTATCCCCGTTGGGATAGGTGGTTGTGGTCAGGTTTCCGCTTGGGTCATATCCAAAGGTCGTCTTGTGCCCCAGCCAGTCGGTGACCGACACGAGGCGACCGGCGCCGTCGTAGCCGCGTTTGAGCGTCTGGCCGTTGGGATAGACGAGGCTCGTGATGTCGCCCGCTTTGTTGTATCCATAGGTGGTCTTCGTGCCGGCGCCGTTGGTGACAGACGTCACCCGATCGTCTGCGTTGTAGGCGTAGGAGGTGGTGCCGGTGCCGTCGGTCATCGACATTCGATCGTCATCGGCGTTGTACGCGTATTTGACGTTCGGCGTCGTGCCGCCGGAATAGCCGATCGAGGTCAGCCGGTTTTCGGCGTCGTGACCGTAGCTGGTCGTGCGTCCGGAGGCGTCTTTCTTGGTGGCCCTGTTACCGGTGAGGTCGTAGGTGAATTGGGTCTTCTGGCCGCCCGGTCGGGATTCCTCAATCTCGTCGTTCCTGGCGTCGTAGTACTTGATCGTCGTGCCACCGTCGGGATTCGTGGTCGTCGTGCAGTACCGCGCGTTCGCGATCGCCAGGCAGCTGCCGCTCCCGGGCGTCAGGTCGTAGGCGTAGGTCGTCGTCAACGGCGACGTGGTGTCTGCTCCGGTGGTCTTGGATGTCAGCCGGTTGTCGGCGTCGTACGCGCTCTTTGTGACGTTGCCGTCAGGATCGACGAGTTCAGTCAGGTTGCCGTCAGCGTCATAGCCGTACGTGGTGGTATGGCCGTTGGCGTCGGTCGCCGCGGTCACCTCGCTGTTTCCGTCATAGGCCTTCGTCATGGTGTCCGTCACCCACGGGGATCCGGCTGCCGGACAGCTGTGACCCGCGGCGGTCGCGTCGGCCGAGGCTTCGCACACGAGCTCACCGTCCAGGTCATAGACATAGCTCGTGGTATCAGTGACGCCGCTCGACGGCGAGATGCTTCGCGAGGTGACGTCTCCGTCGCTGTCGTAGGTGAGGCGTTCCACCCGCCCTTCGGGATCGGCGATCGCGGTCAGGTCGCCCGGATGCGAATCTTCATAGCTGTATTTGGTGACGTTGCCGAGCGGGTCGGTGACCGATGTGAGGTTGCCGCTGGCGTCGTATGTACGGGTGGTCTTCTTGCCGAGCGGGGTCGTACTGGTGAAGACCTCCTGCAATTCGTTGTATGTGTAGGTCGTCTCGTGGCCGAGCGAGTCGGTCGTGCTGAGCACCTGTCCGGTGGCGTCGTAGGTGCTGGTCGTCACGTGCCCCTTCGGATCGGTGGTCGATGTCGTCCCGAGGGTGTTCGGATCGTACGTGTAGCTCCAAGTGCCCTGTTGCGGGGTACCGGCACCCTTGATGATCTGCGTCATGAACCCGTCGTCATACCGCTCGATCGTCACGCTGCCGTGCGGATCGGTGATCGTCGTGGTGCCCCCCAGCGAGGAGAAGTTGTCGCCCGTATAGGCGAAGGTGGTGGTGAGGCCGGCCGGGTCGGTCTGGGCAATCACTCGGCTTTGCGTGTCGTACGTGTTTGTGACCACCCCGCCGCGTGGATCGGTCATTTTCAGCATCCGATGCTGTTCGTCGTAGGCAAAAGACCAGGTGCGTCCCATCGGGCCAGTCGTCGAAGTGAGGTCGCCCGCGCTGTCGTAGCTGTAGCTCGTGGTGCGCCCGAGTGGATCGGTGACCGACGAGACGAAGCCGTTCGAGCCGAACGTCAGCGAGAGCTGCCTGCCGGAGGCGTCGGTGACCGTAGCCAGCTGGCCGGATTCGTTGTAGGCGAGCGTCGCCTGATAACCATTCAGGTCACGAATAGAGAGGAGTTTGCCCGCCGCCGAGAAGGTCAGGAATTCGGTTGCGTGCTCGGTGAGTGTGTAGGTGCCGTCGGTGTTCGACTGAAACGCCGCGTCCGCCGAGGCGGGAAGTGTGAATCCACCAGATCCGTTGGGGGAGGCGGGAATTTGCGATCCGTCACTCAGCGTGATCAGGATCGTGCCGTCTTCGGTGAACGTCAAATGCTGGTCAAGCGAGGAGCTCCAGCCGTACCCGAAGATCCCGGGAGTGGCAGCACTCAGTGTGTTGTATGTCCGGGTCAGCTTCAACCCGGGACCACGGCCACCGATCGAGACATCGGTGAACGTCTGCCAAAAGTCGCCACTCGCGCAATCTACCGGGTCCGCGGAATGACAATTCCTGGCGTTAGAGGCGGCGTCCGAAGATCCGATGGCGGTACTAATTGGCGCCTCGTGATTGCCGACGCATACGGGGATGCTCGGATCGACAAACGGCGTTCCCTTCAAGTTCCCATCTGGCGGCGCCCCGTTGTAAAAAGAATCGGCGGACACGTAATACACGTTGTTCCACGGCGACGACGCAACCAGATACCACCACGTGTTTCCGTCGGCGACCGCGAACCCCTGCACACGGCATGAAATCGCGACGGCTGTCAACGTTGGAATCGTTGGGCCCTGCGCGGCGCCTGCGTGCGAATAGTTAGCCCACGTGTGAGCTTCTCCACCCGTGATCTCTTCGCCCGGCCTTAACCCGGTAGGACAGTTCGGTACCCGCGCATCCACGAAAGGCGTCCCCACCAAGCTCCCTGACGGTGGCACCCCGTTGTAGAAGGCGTCGGCTGAGACATAGTAGCCACTATTCCACGGTGATTGTTTGATCCGATACCACCACGTGTTGCCATCCGCAACACGAAATCCTTCGGCCTTGCATTCGATCTCCACTATCTGATGGGGTTCGATCACCTGTCCTTCGGTGCCGCCCGCGTCGTAATAGTTCGTCCACGTATGCGCTTCCCCGCCGGCCGTCTCCGCCGTGGCGCCGGCTTCCGAAGGTTCAGGGCATGTGGGTACCGCTTCGTCGACGAACGGTGTACCCAACAGGCTGCCGGAGGTCGCGCCATTGTTGTAGAACGCGTCGGCGGAGGCGTAGTATGTGTTACTCCATGGTGCCTGGTTGATGCGATACCACCAGGTGTTGCCATCGGCGACAGGAAAGCCGGTCACCTTGCAGGTGATGCGCACCGTGGTCTGACCACCGATCGTCGTGCCTTGTGTACCGCCGGCATCCCCGTAGTTCGTCCACGTAGTGGTTTCACCGCCCGTGGTCTCAGGCGTCCCTTCAGCCCCGCATTCGGGAACGTTGGGATCGAAAAATGGCGTGTTTAGCAGCGAGCCGGATGTTTCTCCGTTGTTGTAGAACGGATCGGCGGAAACATAGTATTGGGAGTTCCAAGGAGATGAGGCGATCAGATACCACCAGGTGTCGCCGTCTTTTACTGGGAAACCTTGAACACGACACGCGATCTGAACAGTTTCATGTTCAGCGATCACCTGCCCTTCGTACCCACCGGCGTTCGTGTAGTTCGTCCAGGTGTGGGCTTCCCCACCTGTGGTCTCGCTATAGGTTCCGCCCGATGCCGCGGAAGCCATGAGCGGGCTGAACAGGCCACCCGCCGTGGCAAGAAACCCACGCTGGGACCCAGCGGACGCCCTGGAGCGATACGCGCGGCCGTGGCTCGCGCCGGCGATGGCAGGCGACGCAACCGATCCGACGACGAGTAGGAGGCTCATCACGACCAGAAGGAAACCGATCGAGCGTGCACTGGCTCTTATGGCCTGAATGAGTCGAGTGCGCTGAGTCATCGCTTCCAACCCCTCCTCTAGTGGTAAAGATGCTTCCAATGGTTCGGCTTGTCGGCGCGACGATACAGCTTCCCTCAGCGGCATGCCATCTCAATGCGTTGTGCTGTCATCTCTAACAAGCAACGTTCTCCAAGCCCTCGCCTCCAGGTCAATACCACGCGAACTAGGTAGCTCTGCCACCGGCCGATGCAACCATACGGCGATGACCTCCGGCCGCACGACGCGAGCCAGCCTGCTCGTCATCTCGCCAAGCTCGAGCAGCCGCTCAGCGCGGGCTGCATCCGGGCAGCCCGCGCCCGCAGGCACGGGCCACCCATTCCCACTTCCCTCCGCCAGACCGATGCCTGTCAGTCGTCCACTTCGAACGAAGAGGTCGTTTCGTGTAATTCCCCTCCGAGGATCGCCGAGAACCATGCGGGCGCGGAGGTTATGTTGTGAGCACCCCCGGCGATCCAGGAGTACTTGGCCTTGGCGATACTGTTGTAACCGCCGCTGACCGTGGACGCTTCTTCCCACGCGCCACTACCCGCACCGCCGGTCACCGCCGAATACGAGCCACTGGCGTGATTCTCCAAGCCACTCGTCACCGACGAGCTCAGTCCTTCCGCTTCGTTTTCCTGACCCCCGCTCACCGACGCATATTCATCCGTCGTCGCCTTGTTCAGATGACCACCGCTCACCGACGACCCTCGGCTGCTGGCGATGTTGTGCAAGCCGCCGCTGACCGAGGCGACTTTGCCGGACGCTTCGTTTTCGCGGCCTCCGCTGACCGACGCGTATTCGGCCGTCACCTTGTTGAGAATGCCGCCGCTGACCGACGAGTAGTTGGCGCCGGCCGTGTTTTCATGTCCGAAGACAACGCTGAAAGGGTCAACCGCGGCGTTGTCGGAGCCCCCGAGGAGGCTTGCGAATTTGGTGTAGGTCTGTTCCTCGCCGAGAATCAGGTTGTGGGATCCTGTCTGTTCGCGACCAGGGCTGTTTGGGCCAGGTTCCGCACCCTCGTCGTAGCCAATGATCAGGTTCCCCTCCCCGTTGACGGTGTTGGTTTTCCCCGCCCCGTCGACGATCTGCACGTTGGCTTTGGAGAACTGGATCGTCGGCTTTTTGTCGATGCCTTCTTTGACGAAGCTCACGAACGGCAGGAGCTGCTCGATCTTTTCTTGTTCGGCTTCTCCCAACAGCGTCGTCTTCGTGTAGGTCGCTTCACAAGCACCACCTTTCGGGGTCACGATCGGGGCGCCTTCTTTGGCGGGCACACACACCTTCATCCCCGCCGCCAGCGCGCCGCCGGCCACCACCGCCGACAGGCCGATCGCCAAGCAAGCCGCCAGCACCATGCCCCGCAAGCCTTTCAACATCGGCATTACGCCACCTCCATGCTCTGGGTGAGCGGACGAACCCGGGCGTCGCCCGCAAGAAACAGTACGAACCCGGAAAGCTACCTCCATGCACACCACATGCTGTGACCAGCCATGACACGAAGCCGGCAAAATCCCGCAAATAGCGGTAATGAACTACCTCGGAAACTTCCCCAGCGGCCACGTCGTCTACATCACCTCGCCGTGCGGTCGGACGCTCAGGCTTCGACCGGCGACTCGTCGTGGCAGCCGAGCAAGACCCCCGCATCCACCTCATCACCCCCGGCGAGCTGTTCTGAGCTGGCGGCGCCGTCGGAACGCCTCTGCAGCGCGCGGTGGACAGCGCTGAGGTTGCCGTGCGAGAGCGACAGCGCGATCCGCACCGCCCGATCCGCCGCAAGCGCCGTGCGCACGACGCTGAGCTCCTCCGGCGGCTGCGACTCGAGCGGGAGGTTGCCGATCTCCTCGGCACGGAACAGGCGCTCAGCGTTACTGCGAACCGCGTGGATGTTGCCCGTCAGCGGCGGTAGGCCACAGAGGACCAGCATCACCGGCGAGGGGTGCTCGTCATCGTCTTGGATGGCTACGAGCGCGGAGAGCAGCGCCCCGAGAGGGAACTGACGCTTCCCATCCCGGTCATACACGCTGTGCGCCTCGTCGAAGAGCAGCGCTACTCCGCGGCCCTGCGCCTGAGCAATCTCGCCAAGGTGCGCGAGCGCAACCCGCAGCCGGTCCTCCAACACAGAGGAGACAGGCCGCTCGCCACCGGGCCCCACCGACACGGTCACGCCCTCAGCGATCTGCACTTGGATCTGGCCGATTGCCTTCATCGCCACAGCGACTCGGTTCTTGAGCTTCGCCTTGACGCTGAGCGCCTCGACCGCCTCCCGCAGATAGCCGGCGATCGTGGTCGCGAAGTCAGCCTCGTCGCAAAGCCTGGTACTCCAATCACGGCGGACCACGACCCAATCGTGGCACCATCACAGAAAGTTACCGCACATCACAGATTCCTGTGAGGTTCTGTAATCTTTGGTGATCTTCTGCCGCGACCCTAGCTGGATTTGCAGGTGGCGAGTGCCTTTTCCTTAATCGGACCCGCGGGGATCGGCGAGGCGTTGACAATTTCGATGCACACTTCTTTGGCGGCCGTGCGCGCCCCCGCGACGTCACCGCCGGCGGCTTTGTTGCAGATCCCTTCGACCTTTGCTTTTACACTTGCCGAGAGCGTCGGCTCCTGCTTGATCACCGACTTGCACGCCGCCACAGCGTCCGCCACGCCTGCCGAGCCGCTCGGCGTGGTGGTCGGCGACGTCGATGTCGTCGCGGTGCTCACGGGAGTCGAGCTCGTCGTGGTTCCCGCCGTGCTGCTCGGCGCGGACGTCGAGCTACTCTGGCTGCTTGTGGTGGAGTTGCCGTTCCCACACCCGGCGACTAACACACCACCAATAAACACGATGATCAGCCACTTGAACGGTTGTATCATCAGTTGGCCCTTGATCGATAAAGACGCTGCCCGACGGCTCTTCGCTGTTCAGGCTGCATGTGTCCCGCTAACGCTACACCAGGACGCGGCGTCGTAAACCCGCTCTACGTCATCTACGGCTGCTTCGACACAACCGGCGCGGCCCTCAAATGCGCGGACGGCTCAAGCTGTGGCCCAACCAGGAGCACGAGCGGCACGCCCGCCTCCCCGAGCAAACCCAAGCCGCCGACCGCGGCCCGCAAGGCCGAACACAAAGCCCTACAGAAAGCCGAAAAGGAAGCCGGGCACGACGTGCGTTCTCACCGCCAGGTCAATACCACGCTGACCAGATAGCTCTGTCGCAAGCCGTCTGCCCCGGTGGCCTGCACCTCGATCGACGCCTTGACCGAACGGTGTCTGCGCAGTGCGCGGCGGACGGCGCTGAGGTTGCGGCGCGAGAGCGAGAGCGCGATGCCCACCGTTCGATGCGCCTCTAGGGACGTGCGCACCAGGCGCAGCCCGAGATGGCGGTGGCCGCGCGTTAGGTTCAGATGCCCGTGCGCGTAGATCGAGCAAGCCATGTTGCAGCCGACCATCAGATAGATACGGCCGTGATTGATGCGCAGGTCCTGGCGGGGGGCCACCGACGCCGTGAGCTGCAAGATCAGCGACAGGACGGACGCCGGCGGCGCAGCGGGCGGGGCTGGCGCGGGTCCGGCCGGAGTCAGGCATGGCGACTGCAGCGCAGATGGGACTGAGCCCGGTGGACAGGATGCCGGTCCCGGCGCGGGCTCGGGCGGCAGGATCAGCGGGGGGTTGGGTGGCTGGTTGAAATCGAAGTCTTCCGCGAGATTGCCGAGCCCGGGGGCTTCTTCACGCACGTCAGGACGCGAGTCCGGACGCCCATCCGTCGCGGGATTCAGACGCTGACCTTCCATGAAGTCGTCCTCAATGAACTTCAGATACGCGTCGTGACTGAGCTGCTGATGATCGATATATCCCGCACGAGCATAGGGGCTTATCACCAAGCCGGGGACGCGAAAGCCATACCCCTCGCCGTCGATCACCGGCGGGACCACATTGTCATAAAAACCTCCCCAATCATCCCAGGTGAGGAAGATCGCTGTGCTTCCCCAGCAGGGGCTGCGCATGATCGAGTTGATCAGCGTCGTGACGTACGCCTGCCCGGTCGAGACCAGCGCGGGAGGATGTTCGGAGACCTTGGCGTTGGGAGTGATCCAGGCAACGCTCGGCAACGCGCATTCGCTCGTGTTGTGCACGGCGGTATAGAAGTTGTTCAGCGACTGCACGTTGCCGAGCTGACCGTCTTCCTTGACGTCCTCGAAGTCGACCAGCGGGTTCCAGATGCCCTGCGTCCTCGGCCCCTGAGATACCGGGGCGCAGGTCATCGCTTCGTCGTCCTCACAGTCGGGCTCACTACCTTCAAAGACGTAGTAGCGCCAGCTCACACCATATTTGTGCAGCAGGTAGGTGATGTCCGTCCACGGGAGCGAGTGTTCGGCGTAGAATTTGGTTTTATAGCGTGGGTCGGGAGGCCCTTCGATCGCGCTGATGCACGACATCGGATCGCTCCAGTTCGAGCACGTCGCCGACCACGCCGAGACTTCGAACAGGTGCTCGGGCCAGCTCCACGAGGAGTTCGGCTCGTACATGTTGTCCTGCAGCACAAAGTTCTGTGCGTACGTCCAGAGTTGGGGATCTCGCGCGCGTCGTGATAGCCCATCACGTCGACGCACTTCGCGCTCGAGCCTTCGGTGCAGGGACTGCAGTCCGGTTCGGTACTGTTGCATTTGCTGCCATTCTCAGCCTCTCTGATGAAGCCGTCCAGCTTGCCCCCGTCGAGATCCGTAGTGAAGGCGACGTGGCCGTGGGGTCCGCCATAGTGGATGCTCTGCGCACTACTCTTGCCCTCCTCTACCCGTAGCCGGGTGACTCAGGAGCGGCGCCTCAGCGAATCAGCACCGGCTCGCTGTAGTTCGAGACGTGCGCGCCGTCGTTTGAGACCTTGACCAGCGCGCGGTACAGGCCGCGGTGACGCAGGCGCACGACGGCGCTGAAACGCGAGACGATCGACGAGCCGGCTGTAACGGACGTGCCGCCCTCGTTGACCGACTTGCCCGGCCGCAACAGCTGGAAGCCGACGAGCGCGCCGACCTCCGCCGGAGCGACCGTGCCATACAAGCGCACATATCCACGACGGCGGGCACGGCGCACATGGAAGGAAACCCGCACCGCGACGCTCTCGAGCACCACTGGGCTCACAACGGTCGGCCTGCCGACCGTCACGACACGCAGTTGGGCGTTCTGAAGCAAGCCTACGACCGGGAACGAGAAGCCCCCAGCGCTGTTGACCACCTCAGGATTGCCTACCGTCTTGAAACCACCTAGGTAAGGAAACTGGTTGACCTGCAACACGATCTCGTGCGTTGACGCGCCCGTCCCCGAGAGCGTGCCCTCGACGAAGAACGGGCTGCCGAACACAACCGGATTAGGCGCACCAATAAGCTGTACCGAGAGCGGGATATCCTTCGTTGTGAATGTACGATCCCCCCCGTCCGTAGTTCCCCCTGGGCTGATCGCAACCACCCGGTAGTGATAGACAGTGGCAGGCTGCAGGCCCGTGATCGCATGGCTTACCTTGATCCCAATCGTCCCATTGCCAGCCGGAGCGAGTGGTGTTTGCGAACCGTAACCGCTGGTCGTGCCGTACTGGAAGACATAATTGGTGACTTGTCCACGCGCGTTGACGCTGGCGAAAAGGACTGCCGAGGAGTAGGTCACGTTGGACGCGTACTCGGTGGTATCACCGGGCGACAGCGAAGACGGAACAGCGGCCTGCGCAGATGAGGCGAGCAGCACAACGGCGCACACCACCGATGCGAGAGCGACCAGTAGGCGCGAGCCCGCGTAAGCAGATCGTGTCCTTCTAGACGAGCCTATCTTCATCGCGAGCCTATCTTCATCGGAAGCCAATCTAACCCAATCATCGATTCAAAGTTGCGGTGACCATCGAAGCCGGCAGCTGACCTTTAGCCTTTGCCGGCCGGTACGGGCTCCTCGGCTGAGACGGCTCCGTTGGGCGAGGCCTGAGCGGCGGGCGCAGTCGTCGGCTGCTTCTCCGCGACGTAGGAGTAGTCGTAGGCGTAGGAGTACGGAGCATTCCGGCGTGCCTTGAAGCCATTGGCGATCACCCCCAGCAGGGGAGCGCCTGCGCCACTGAGCGTCTCGTGCAGGCGTTGCGCAACATCGCGGCGGTTGCGCCCGACGCGACCCACGATCACGACCCCATCGACCTTGCGCAGCAACGGGAAGGCGTCGGAGACCGCCGTCAGCGGCGGCGTGTCAATCACGATCAGGTCATACGTGGACTGGGCCCGCTCGAGCATGGTCTCCATCGCACGACTCTCGAGCAGCTCCCCGGGGTTGGGCGGCAGCGCGGCGCCGGCGACGAGCACATCGAGGGTCCGCCTCTTTACACCGTCGCTTGGCGGACTGTCGCCCGAGGGCGCGTCCAAGTCGATCATCTGAGTCGCCTCGCCCAGCATCACAGCGCCGATCAGCACATCGGCCAAACCCGGACCGGACTGCGCGTCGAGCTGTTGCGCGAGCGTCGGACGGCGCAGATCGGCCTCGACGAGCAGCACTCGCGAGCCCACCCTCGCCGCCGCAGCGGCAAGGTAACGTGCGATCGTCGTCTTGCCGTCACCCGGAGCGGCAGAGGCGACCAGCAGCGTCCGCACCTGCCGATCGACGTTGAAGTAGCGCAGATGGGCACGGATCAGCTGGAAGGACTCAGCCTCGCCCGGCGGCAAAACCGCCCGCGCCCCATTACCCGCGCGCCGAGCCGAGCGGGACAGCGACTTGCTCTCGGGAATGACGCCAAGCAGCGGCAGGCCGTAGATCTCCTCCAGATCCTTTGGCTCCCTAACTCGACGATCAAGGCGCTCCAGCAGGAAGGCAAGCCCCAGACCAAGCAACAGGCCCAAGAACGCACCGAGGACCGTATTTTTCGCGGTCTTTGGCGAGGATGGGCTGGTCGGGACCGTCGCGGCCTGCGCGACTTCGACGGTCCCGTTCTTCAGTTCGGCGAGAACCCCCAACGACTGTGCGCGATCCTCGAGAGCGACCCCGGCGGTGCTGAGCTTCTGCTTCGGCGAGAGCGCCGCCACCTGCTTGTTCACGAGCTTCAACGCCGAGGCATAGTAAGCGTGGTTGCTGTTCTGCTGCTCGTAGACGAACTCTTCGGTGTAGGTGTTCGCGATGTCGGCGGCGAGCTCTGGCGAGGTAGCCGTCGCTGATACGTTAACGACGTTCGATTCGCCCTGTGCGCTCACGCTCAAGCTTTCGTCGATCTTTTCCTTGGTCAGTTCCCGTGCCGGCGGCGTCGCCCCCTTTGCGTGAACAAGTCGAATCGCCGTCTTTTCTGCCATGTCGCCCAGCTGAACGAGCTTGAGGTTGGTCTGCTGCTGGGGCTGAGGACTGCCACTGCTCGCAACCTGGAGCCCGGCGACCTGTTGGCTCAGCTGGTTGTTGTTGAAGACGAGCGAAGCCTTAGCCGTATACTTCTTGGTCTGGTGTTTGGAGACGCCGTAAGCGGCTCCCGCGGCAAGGACCATGCACAACAAGATCACCGGCGCACGACGACGCAGGACGCCAAGTGATCGCTCTATATTGAGTCCGTCCGAATCTTGCGGCACGTGGCTTGTATCCTTTCAGGCGGCTGTGCTCACTCGCGTCGGTAAGCTCGGGCTTGCTGTCGTTGGCGCGCTATTGTAGACTATACGAACTTGATCTGATGCGGGCCGTAAGCGTCTGACGGCTTCTCTCGCCAAGTCCATCGCCACTGATCTTGGTCAAGCGCCGTGCCTTGATCGACGGGCCTACCTGCTCTACTCCGCATCGGCCTTCTCGGCCAGGCCCTCGGTTCCAACTTGCTGTCCGCAGGAAACACAGCTACTCGGTCAACCAAGGTCCACTACCCCCCTGGCTGAACGGGTCCGGGTCCGCCGCCAGACAGCACAGGATCGCTAGTCGCGATCAGCGCCAGGCCGAGCATCATGACCACTGGGATAACTGCCAGCCAATCAAACAGCGATCCCTGCCCAAGCGAGGTCACAAGCAGTACTGCGATGGCACAAAGCGCCGCGAGGGGTACCCACTCTACGCCTGCTGGCGGCGTGCGCAATCGACGAATAATCGCGATAATTAACAGCGTCAAGCCAACCAAACCGAGGGCAAGACCACCATATCCGGCCTCCCCCATAACGCTCGGCCATGAGGTATCGTCTATAAAAATGGGGTTAGCCCGTGACAAGCCAAAAGCCGAGCCCAACCCATACTGATAATAGACCGGGCTATAATATATTCGTGATGCATAGCTCCCAAACCGCCCGAACCCAACACCTAGGGGAAATTCACTGGCAGCGATCCGCTCACCGGTTGTGTAGAGCCGTGCACGCGCGGTAGTTCCAGAGGAAGTGTACCTAGAGACCTGTTTAGCAATCACAGACCCCTCCAGGTTATATGCACCTACGCATAGCAGTGTGCCAGCTAACAAGATGGTAATGCCCCGACGGTTATTTCCAACGCCCTGAGCAAGACCCACGATTGCCACAACCGCAGCGAGTGACAGGAAGCCCTTGAGACGTAGTGATAAGACTACCGAGACCCCAAATAGCAACACAAGCGCAAGGTCCGACTTGCTGCGCTTCGTTGCAAAGTGAGCAAAGACTATGGCGAAGAGCAAGCTCATAAACAGGCTGTACTCGCCAGGGACGGGAAAAATGGAATGGACCGCTTCACCGCGAAAGCCTCCGGCTTCGCCGTGGTAACTTGACGTATGAAGTTCGTGCGACACAGCCCCATGCGTAAAATAGTCCGCGAGCCCCAAGATCGCTACAAAAAGACCTACTCTAGTGAAAATAGTATAAACTCGCGATGCGTCGCTTGTCCGCCACGGAAGCAGAAGGGTCACGACAGCCATAATCCATAGCTTAAGTCCCAGCCACGCACCAAGAACGGTAACTGTCAGCGGAACACCGTGAAAAATCGCCCCGAGCAACCCGAACAATGCTAGCCCAACGACGGGAAGCACAAACCGCAGAGGCGGCATTTGGGTCTTGGTTTGTATTGCGCGCCAAGCCGTTAGAACTACAAACAGTGCCACAAAGATCTCGTTGACCTGGCGAACAGCCGCTCCGGCGGATGAAGTATATCCAACCACTGCTGATAGAGGCGCATTGAAGACAACGAAAAGCCAGAGCCAGATAAGCGCAAGGACGGGATCGCGGACATAAACGGCGATCACTACTCCGCAGAACGCCAAGCCGACGATGCCGCCAGCGATCAACACACCGTGATCGGTCCCCGCGGCAGCACCGACGACCACGGCCAACATGCATCCAAGCACCCCGACGGCGATAAGTCCATCCTTCGACCGGTTGCGCGCTTGCGTTGTTATGATGGCTGTCGGCGTTTGCATGCTGGGTGGACAATAGCGACCGTCGTTGGCGTCTGCCAGGCCTCATAGCTCCGAGAGTCAAACCGGACTGCAGTCCCGACTCCGCCGGTAGCCTCGAGGAGCCATCAGAGCATTCCGGATCCTTGGCTTATCTTCGTACTCCCGCTCAGGCACCCGTTACCAGATCGCACTCTCAGCGATACGCCCGACAGATCCTCGCACCCTTCGTACACCCATGATCCCGTAGCCTATCGAAGCTCGCAATGGTGTAGCATCACCTGCTCTCAGCCACGGACAACGATACGGTCCACCACGTATGTACGGGAGATAAGCAACACGATAGTAACATCGATCGGGATGGTCACGGATGGATAGAAATGGATACGGATATCTCGAATGCTCGTAGCTTGCGGTCGGCTACGACGGATTCGTACCGCATCCCATGGAGCGCCCCGTCACCGCTGGGACATTAGGAGTATGGACATCCAGTCCGTCAGCGACTGCTTCCGCGAACTCATGGCATTCATCGCTCAGACCAGATCATAGACTGATTGCCTTGCCCGCACGCGAACATGACATTGCTGCTGCCGATGCCCTTGTGAGCTCAGGAGGGCCGAGGCTACCTGGCCGAGACGAGGACATCACATGCTCGGACTCGGATGGTCCAACCGCCGCTCCACTATCGATATGGCGAAATGTCAGGCGCGATGTCGTGTTGCTTGGAGCGGGCAGCCTGGGTATCGTTATCGCCCAGCTCGTCTTCAGGAGCATCCTCATCATCGTACTCGCACCGGCTGCTTATGGACGTCTGGCACTGATCCTTAGCATCTACAACACGGTTTTTCTAATCGGTGCGAGTGGTCTTCCGAACAGTGTCGCTCGATATATCTCAGTCAGCAATCGTGCGCAGGATTCCGCGATCATACGCTCCGCGGTCCGGGCTGGCGCCTGGCCGACGGTCATCGCTGCAGTCGTCGTCGCGACAGTTTCCGCGATACTCCTCAGGTCGCCGTTAGCATTCTTCTTTGCGGCGATCGGCCTCTCCAGCCTCGTGTATTCGCTACTTACAACCGGCATACTGCGAGGACGCGGCCGGATAGTGATGGCCGCATCCATCCTACCGATCGCGGCCATCGGTGAAGTTGTACCGCTTGTTGTTCTATGGCGGTCTGGACTCGGCGTGACACCGCTATCTGCCTTTGGGGTCTTTTGTCTGGGTAACCTTATTGGCCTTGTTGCGGGTGTCTTATGCACTGTCCGAACTTCTCCACGAGCTGCCGATACGGCTCCATCTACGGAGAACGGGCTCCATTCTGTTCCCAGTTCGCGCGAGTTGCTTGGTTTTTCTCTTTGGCTCGGCGCCGCAACGGTAGCCGTCGCGATTATGCCACTCATCATGCGCTCTATTGCCGTGATCGATTCCTACGCCGTGGTCGCTGTGGCCGACATCGCCCTGGTACTTCTCTCAATTCCTCAGCGACTGGGAGTGGTCATCGTGCAAGCAGTGATCCCTCACGCGACCAGAGCGCTGCGCACTGGTAATGTCAATCTTACGATCTCCCGACGTGAGCACCTCGCTCTCATCGTCCCGTTCGTACTGATTGCAGTGTTTATCGCGTTTACTCCAACGGTCGGATGGGCATTTACTTTGCTTGGGCGCCCAGAATATTCAAAAGCCGCACCGTATCTCGCCCTAGCGCTACTCGCTGGTCCGCCACGCATTTTGTACGGTCTTGCTCAGGGCGTCCTGGTTGCTCACGGAGAAGGCCGGTTCCTGGCACGTAACGCCTGGACTATCACGATAGCCGCCACCACGATTATGCTTGCTGCCGCGGTGCTAGGTAGCGTGCTAATGGCTTTTGCTGTGTTTGCCGTTGCGTGCTGGGCTATATATATCAACGGGCTGCGACGAATCAATCGGTTGGCGGATACCGCCGCGCTGCCCACTTATTCCATCACCGGTGACCTCGCACCGTCCATGCCTCACAACTGATCACCCATCATGGCTCTACCAACCTTCTTGATAATCGGCTCGTTCAAGTGCGGGACCACCAGCCTTCATCAATATCTCAAGCAACATCCGGAGATACAGATGTCAGCGCTGAAGGAGACTAACTTCTTTTCTGGTCCACCAAATGGTATACCCTATACACCTGGAGTCAAGCGGATCAAGCGGCTCGATGAGTACGAAACGTTGTTTAATCCTATGTTTCGCGTACGTGGTGAGGCGTCCCCCAACTATACGGCGTTCCCACGACGCAGAGGTACTCCGGAAAGGATCAAGCAGATCATCCCCGACGCAAGGCTTATCTACCTTGTACGTGACCCTGTGGCACGCACGGTATCCCATTTTCATCATCGTGTATCTACCGAAGGAGAGCGTCGATCATTGCCCGACGCGCTCAGTAACTTGTCGGACCCCTACTCCCCATACACATGTCCAAGCTTCTATGCATCACAGCTCGAACAATACTTACGCCATTTTAGACAAGAGCAGATCATGGTGATTGATCAGGCTGATCTACTCGCAAGCCGACTGACAACGCTGAAAGAAGTTTTCGCCTTTCTTTCTGTTAACACATCATTTGTCTCTCAAGAGTTCCATAACGAAATCAATACCGGCCAAGAACGGCGAACCTACTCTCGTTTTAGATACGTACTCAGATGGGCTCATTCTTCCTCGTTGCAACGCCTTCCACGTGGACTTCGTGTAGCCATGCGAGATACATTCGAACGACTCACATCGCGCCCACTTGAGATCCCAACACTGGATGATAGCCTCCGCCTTCGTCTGCAAGAACTATATACAGATGATGTAGCGCGTCTTCGCGAGTTGACCGGAAAGGAATTCACCACATGGAGCATTTAGCCGTAAGGTCCTATACCATACCCATGATACCCTGGTTACACTAATGACGCGCCCAACATTCCTAGTAATCGGTGCGATGAAGAGCGGTACTACCAGCCTCCATCACTACCTAAAACTCCATCCAGAAATTCAAGTTCCGCCGATGAAGGAGCTCAACTTTTTTTCTGGTTCACCAGGGGCTTACCCTTATCCGGCTGGATCAAAGCGGATCGAGCATCTTGCGGATTATGAGAGACTGTTCGACCCTACGTTTAGGGTCCGGGGCGAGGTATCTCCTAACTACGCCGTCTATCCAAGGCGTGCAGGGACGCCTGAGAGGATTAAGGACGCGATACCCGATGTTAAGTTAATCTATACAGTTCGTGATCCAGTTACTCGCGCGGTATCCCAATATCAGCACCACGTCGCGTCTCTAAACGAGCGGCGCTCACTTACAGGCGCTTTACTCGAGGACATTAGGAACCCAGAGTCTCTCTATATATGTCCCGGATTCTATGCACTTCAGCTCGACCAGTACCTGTGCCATTTCAAGCAGGAGAACATTCTAGTGATCGATCAAGCCGATCTGCTTGCTGATCGGGAGGTCACCATGAGCAGAATCTTTGCTTTCCTGTCGGTTGACGACTCGTTTATCTCCAAGGGGTTTGAAGAGGAAGTATTAGCAGCCCGAGATCATCGTACTTATTCAAATTTGGTCACTCTGCTGGCCTGGGCGCGCACGACCCCGCTGCTCAAATTGCCAAGAGGTTTGCGGCTCTTTATGCGTCGAACAGCCGAGCGAGTCGCGACAAAGCCGCTGGCAACAGCGGAACTAGATGACGACCTGCAGCAACGTTTGCAGGAACTATATGCGGATGATATGCAGCGCTTTCGTAATCTAACAGGAATGACCTTCTCCACCTGGAGTGTCTGACGTGATAAGGTCTTTGACACCGAGTAACCCACCATCGAAAGACGCAAATGACTTACATTATCGCTGAGCCATGCATTGGCACCAAGGACGCCTCCTGCATCGAGGTGTGCCCGGTCGACTGTATCCATCCTACGGCCAACGAGCCCGGGTACGATACAGCTGAGATGCTCTACATCGATCCTGCGGAGTGCATTGACTGCGATGCTTGCGTCGAGGCATGTCCGGTAGATGCATGCTTTGCAGAGGACCAACTGCCTGAGGAGTGGCAAAGGTATACCCAAATAAATGTCAACTACTTCGCTGATAGTCACCAGTAGATCTCTTGAATCAGATTTGCCACATCCGAGTTTATCGTGGACTACTCTCGTCTTACACAAATGCATAATACTGGATACCAAGCGGCGGGCCTAGTACTGGGCGCCGCTAATACTGTGCGCCACCGCACTATGGGTTATACAAGTCCCCGTACGTTCGACAAGAGAACCTTGATGCCACGATAACGCATGCCTTCGAAGTCGTGGATCGGCTAGAAGCTCAGGGCCAGATTGACTGGAACGGTAAGCGGGTATTAGAGATCGGACCCGGGAACGACATGAGCAGCGGTGCCCTTATGCTCCATCGCGGCGCTGAATCGTATATGGCGATCGACGCGTTCGATAATCGTCATAATACGCATCCGGAGCTATATCGAGGGCTCGAAGAACATGTTGGTATGCTGATCGACCACTCGAGCTTGGGGTTCACGCTCACAACCTTCCCAGATCTGCCAGAGTTGCACGGCCAGTATGATCTTATAGTCAGTAATGCCACGCTGGAGCACATCCCCGATATCGGCGATCTCTTTGCCGCGTTGAGCCGATTTGCGGCACCCGGATGTCGGATGATCCATAACATTGACGGCCGGACGCACATGAGATGGATCAGGAGACCGTGATCCGCTGAATATACTTCGCTATCCTGATTTTATCTATGATCATATTCTTTCATTCCCTGGCGCACCGAATCGCCTCCGCGCGAGCGATTATGAGGATGCCGCAGAGAGAACCGACTGGTCTTCGGTGACCACTGTTCCCATCCGCGTCTCTGATCCGGCATATATCGCCGCGGTGCAGCCGCATCTATGTCGGCGCTTTCGGCGTCGCTTAGACTTGGCTATGCTTACGTTCACCCTCGTCGCCGAGTGATCATGCCGCACATGGACATCGTGGCGTCGCCGATATCTATGCCGCTCCGGCCCTAATGCGTATCCTACAAATCCATAAGTTCTTCTACCCGCACGCGGGCTCAGAGACCGTCCTTTTCAATACCCGAGAGCTTCTGGCCACACGTGGGCACGAGGTCATCGACTTTGCGATGGAGCATCCAGACAACGTTGCCTCACCGCAGGCTGACTACTTCGTACCGCGACGCGACTATACGGACCCCACGTGTCCCCTCCCATCGCGCGCGCGTGATGCCTTGTCGTCTGTCTACTCGCTGAACGCGCGGCATAAGCTGCAGAGGCTTCTCGACGATGTTCGTCCCGACGTCGCTCACATGCACGTCATCTATCACCAGTTGACGCTATCGATCGTCGACGAGCTCGCCCGGCGTGGGATCCCGAGCGTCTTGACGATGCATGACTACAAGATCGGGTGTCCAGCATATGTCTTGTACCGGGACGGTGCGCCGTGCGACCTCTGCACAACCGGGCCTGTCGAGAACGTCTTTCTGCACCGCTGCATGAAAGGCTCGCGGGCCGGCAGTCTGCTGGCTGCGATCGAGGCCCGCACGGTGCGCATGCGAGGCAGCTACAAGAAGATCGATGCCCATATCGCGCCGAGCTCATTCGCCGGCGACGTTGCAATAGCGACCGGCATCGATCCGGACACCGTCCACGTGGTTCCCAACTTTCTCCCCGCAGGTGAGCTGAAGGATCCCGTCGGGGCGCTCCATGAGGAGCCGCGATTCTTCTTTGCGGGGCGGCTCGAGGAGGTCAAGGGCGTACGCGACATTCTCAGCGCGTATGCCGCCGACGACCCAGAACTCGGCACACTCGTGCTGGCCGGCGCCGGAGGAGAACTCGAGAACGAGGTCATTGCAGCGGCGGAGAACTCGCGTAACATCGAATATCTGGGTCGGCTAAGCCGAGCGCAGGTGCTCGCGCAGATGCGCCGTTCACGCGCCCTGCTGATGCCCGCTCGCTGGCACGAGAACAACCCAATGAGCATTCTTGAGGCGCGCGCCGTCGGCGTGCCCGTCATTTGCACGGACATGGGGGGCCTGCCTGAGATGGTCGAGAACGGAGTCGACGGCTTCGTGGTGCCAAGAGCTCAGCCACAAGAGCTGGCGGACGCCATTCGCCAACTCACCCGAGATCGTCTGCTCGCCGAGGAAATGGGGCGACGCGGCCACGAGCGACTCCTACGCGACAACGCGCCCGATGTCCATTACGAGCGTCTTATGGCCGTCTATGAGAGAGCCGGCAGCAGACGAGCGGCGATCTCCTAGCCTGGGTTGGAGATCGCCGCGTAGCTATCGGTTGAAAAATCCGCCCTCCACTTGGGCATAGCGTCTGCTGGTTTCTGGCTGTAGCACCTTCTTTTCAACCTTGCCCAAGTTGGACGGAAAGTGCGCCGGGCGCTTCACCAACTGTGTGTCTTGTTTCACGTCCCCGTAGTCTATGTAGCGATCAAAGTCGATTGGACGCCCCATCGTGACCTTCAACTTATTCCACAGAACCCACTGCATCACCGCAAGCTTTGGCAGCCTTGCGGAGTGTTTGCTTCGAATGGCTGTCTTTGCCGAAGACACCATCCAGCAGTTCTGTGAGCAGACCGCTACTTGCTTGCGAATTCCTTCGGCGACCTCGCCATTGTATATCTCGTCCCACGGCTGGTCACGTAGATTCCCCATGCGCAGATCGTTACGCACATTGCACGCCCAAGCATCGGCCCACGGATCGATGAACACGCTGTCGGTCCCCTGTGTACAGGGATGGAGGCGATCCTGGCCAAGGATCTTTGCAATCAGCCCAAGGTTCATGTAGGCCCTGAACATGTTCTTGACCTTCCACGACTTCAGCATCTCCGTGATCAGACCCTCGACGCGCTTGGCGACCCGCACACGATCATATATGTAGTTATCGTTCTTGTGGAACTGAAACGCATTGTGTAGCGCTGAAGTCGCGAGCTCGAGTTTCATGCTCTGGGCATACCGATAGAGGTTGACCACCTCCTCGATGTTCTCGTCCTGAAAGGTGGTCGCGAAACCAAGATCATGTCCGCCGGCGGCCATCAGACTTTTCATGGTCTCCATCTTGCGTTTATAGCCATCTCGCTCGCCGCGGATCTTGTCGTTCGTAGCCTCGAAACCCTCGACGCTGATACGGATCTTGATGTCCGGGAACTCGCGGACGATTGGCTCCAAAACGTTCCCATGCAGACCGTTCGTACTGATCTCAAGGGTATTCGCCTTTGGCCTCAGAGTCCGACAGATCTCGATGAGATCCTTGCGTAGCGTCGGCTCACCGCCTGTGATGTTTATGTAATCAAACCCACCGGGAAGCTTTTCGAGCGTCGGGATGTCGATCTCGTAATCCGGATGCGTAGGGTTCTTCCAGATGAAGCACATCGAACAACGCGAGTCGCATCGATATGTCGTGATGACTGATAGATCCATCGGCCTAGCCTTCCACTGTCGTTAGTGTATGGTGATTCAATCCCCCGACAGCAACAGCCTCTCTGTAAACTGTCTCCGTTTCGCTGGCAATCCGCGCCCAATCGTACCTGTCTTGAACGAGCTGACCGAGCCTAGGCGTATCACTAAGCAAGCGTGAATCCGGGGACAGGGCAAGCTCCAGCTTACGGGTGAGATCGTCAACGTCTCCAACTCGGAATACCAAGCCAAAAGGCTCGTCGTCTCCCAACGTGACCACCACCACGTTCTCAGGGATGTCGCTGACTATCGTGAACTGGTCGCATGCGAGTGCCTCAAGCAAGGCGATCGGCTGTCCCTCAAGCGTCGATGGCTGTACGAACACGGCAGCGTTTCGTAGGAGCCATGTCTTCTCGGCTCCATAGCGAGACCCGAGCATTATAACTCGCTCATCCGCAGCGGCAAGTTGAGTCACCCGATCGACGTACTCGTCAGAATGAGACGAGCTTCCGGCGATCACAAGCTGGAAATCCCCGTTAAGTCGAGCAAATGCTTGGACCAGAACATGAACCTGCTTCTCAGGGACAATCCTGCCGAGAAACAACACAAACGGACGGTCACCAACGCCGTCAACGGGAAGTGCCTCACTCATCTCGGACAGATCGACTCCATTCGGAATGTAGCTAGGCTGGCGTCCATAGGTTTCCTGCAGCAAGTCGCGCAAGACGTACGAGACGGCAATCGTCTTGTCAGGAACCGTTGCCGCTACGCGCGCTCCTACACGCAGGACCCCTTTGGCAAAGGTACCCCACTTCTCCCGCTTCCAATCGCACGCGTGGATCGTGGCAACGGTCGGCATGCGCCTAAACCTTGGCAACCATGAAAGGAGTGAGGGACCGATCGCATGAAAATGCACTAGATCATAATCGCCTGTCATCAGACAATGACCAGCCGCCAGCGCCGTATGGCTAATCGCCTCCAGATGCTTGGTGTTGGCTGCGGGGACTGGGATCTGACGAATGCCGTCATGCCAGCGCAAGTTGGGATCACAGTACGCCCGGCGACCATACACCGTTACGCGATGACCTCGCTTTGCCAGCTCACGCGAGAGTGCTTCCACGGCCATCTCAACGCCCCCATCGGTCGCGGGTAGACCCCGGGTGCCAATCATGGCGATTGACAAAGGCCGATCGCTTGAATGTCCGTTCGTTAGCATCAATGCCTGTTCCACTTGAGCTCTCCGTGCGTGCGACGCAGTACCCTATCATTTCTTCGGCTCCTCTGACATCCTGATAGAGGGAGGCGAGAGCGGCGTTAGAGAACCGTTACCGTGTCGATCCGAGGGCCCATTCAGCAGCCGCGAATGTTTGCTCGTTTCGACTGGCTCCTCTCTACGTGGCGACGTGTCGCCACGTAGACGGCTGCCCCGGCACTATCGGTCTAAGCTAACGATGACAGCACTGGCAGGGCGTACGATGACGCGAACAGAGCCGCGCACATGGGTGAGGTCCGCTGGTCTGGGTCGCCACCGTCCCCCATCGGTCACCGGAACACTACCGAGAGCGATGCCGGCACTTCCTTCGACCGATGGACCGATCAGGGCTCTCCTTGGCACCGACCCTATAACCGGGGAGCACAATGCGTACCGGCTGACTTGGACCTGCCGTGGCGAGGTTGTCGATTGCGATCCTAACTGTACCGCCGGGAGCGAGAGTGGCCCAAGTCGTGACATTCGGAAGCGGATCAGGGGCGATTAGCCTGGTCGGCACGAACCTGCCACCCTCCAACTGGCGCGCAGCGAGCAGGCCGTAGTACTCAGGCTGCACAGTAACATCCCCGGCCTGAGCGGCTTCATCGCTGGGCGCACAGATCGGACTCTGGTCGTGGGACCCGCACATGCCAAATTGCCCATGAAAGTTTAGACCTTGCACACCGCTACTCGCGGCACGCAACGACCAGTCCAACGACCATAGGGCGCTGGCAAGCACCGGCTAACGGAGGGACTGCCGCTACAGGATGCGTCGTTAGTCTCTCCAATCCGCGTTGGACGACCGGTGACAGTCCTCGCAAGGGCAAGTGTTTGGAGGATTTCGTCCTCTTGCTGACGCACCGCGGGTGAGAGCAATCCTGCGACAGTGGGGGCGGCGTAGCTGCAGCAGATGGCGCACGTGGACATGTGCTGGTCGGGTAGTAGTGCTGTGTGATCTCGGTAAATATGCGCGCGGCAGTCCCCATCTGTGTCCAGCCATGGAGGCATTAGGGTCAAAGCCGGCCCGTATATCGCCACACCTGGTGCAGTTCTCGTCAGTTCCTGGCGATAAGCTTCGGCTTCGCGCAGATATTCGCTGACGGTGTAGGTTGACGGACGGAGTTGTCTTCTTATCGCGATAATCGTTAGGCTCGTTGCCGATCTCGATGCCCAGGAGATCTGTGCCGAGAATCTCCCGTGCGTAGCGCGCCTCGTCAGCCGCACGGGCCGGTTCGAAGTGGCCGAGATCTACCCCGAGCAGCACCTTGCCACCCGGTGGCGGTAACAGCCCATGCAATGCTGAGAGATCAGCTGGCGTGACGGCGTTGGTCGCCCAGGAGGAGGCGGTTCGCCACTGCTCGTCCACCATGAAAAGTCCACGCTGTTCCCGCCGATGCGCAGCACCGATGGCCCCAACAGCCGCATCAGTCCGCACTAGGCGATAATGTCAGCACTGAGATGACCGGTGCTCAATTCAAGGGCCTCTGTCGAGAGCCCGACCGCGCCGGGATCAAACTCGTTCCCGGGCCGGCTCGTGTCCACCCTCAGAACCGCGGTCGGGGCCAGCGGCACGCTGGCGGCCGATCGAGCCCATACCCACGCGCAGACCGCCGCGAGCATGACGACGAGCACAGCCAGCACGCGGCGGCCAAGCGGCATCTTGACAGCCATCCTACTCACCGCAAGCTCTGCGCTTCCCGAATCACAGACCGATAGTACCCGAAGGAACCATGACCGTGAGCCGGTTCTGCAGCCCAATCTGCCACCAGCAGATCCCTGTGAAGGCTTGTCCGGCTCCTAACCCAACGCACGACAACGGGCCGCCCCATCCTTGGGGCGGCCCGTTGCCTGCTTCCTTGCTACTCAGGTCCTACGCTCGTGCGAACCCATACGACGGATCGCACCGCGATGACGCACTCACTCAGGCTTTTTCGAACCCGATTTCTTTGATGCCGTTTGATGACTTTTGTGATGATTTCAGCTCGACAGTTTTTCGTAGTCGGTGTTTTTCTCGAGGACACCACCACCTTCTGCTTTGGCGTTCAGCGCCCACAGCAGGAAGTCGTGGACGGTCGTGGCCTCTTCTTTTGTTGTTCCGGGGTAGTACTTGTACTGCCTGAGCGCCAGGTCGTACGTCAACCCGCAGATGCGCGTACTTTGCCTGGACGAGTTCCGCCTTGGCACCGTTCCACGGTTCACGCGTGTTTGCCGGCGGGAATTTTTTGCCCGCTTCGTTTGTGTAGACCGTGCCGCCGCAGTTGGAGTTTCCTGGCTGCTTCGGCATCTCCATTAGATGGCCGGTTCTGCGATATCCAGCCGCTTCAGGCGTTTCGCTGTCCTGGACCTCGGCCCAGAACTTGATGCTCTGCTAGACCGACTTTCGTTTCGGTGCCTTTTGTGTTTTCGCCACCGCATTCGGCAGGGTGAACCGTACACTTCGCCGAGAAGTAGCTGCATTCCCGCGCGACCGCGAGATCGGCATAGCCGATGCTGCTTTCGATCTTCGTTGACGCGCTTGACGACGCCCGGGTTACCTGATTCGGTGCCCCGCACGACTTCCGCCGCCTTTGGCCAACGCTGGTTCTGGCAGGCTTCCGAAACTTCACTCCATGCCTCTGCTTCTTCGGGCAGCTTTCGCGCACCGCAGCCGGTCTTCTTGCCACCGATCTTCTTCAGGATATTCTTCCATCTCTTTCGGTTCGGCGTTGATCTGCAGCAGGAACGCCTTGAAGATGTGCGTCGTACCCGAGTGATCGAGACGCACCACGGGAACGATCCGCTTTTCTTCTTCGGATGCCACTTTGCATTTCAGTTTGTCGTTACCGGCGCCACCTTCGCTACCTGATTTTCAAGAAGCTGCTTCCAGGTCTTGATCGTGCCGGCATAGACACCCTCGATCGACGTATCGTCGAACACGAGGCGGCCGAGTTTGTATTGTTTTGCCACTTTTTTCGATTTCGCTTTCCGCCTTGCAGCCTTTCGGCAGGTGGACGATAACCGCCACCGCCCCCTGCAGAACAGGAATCGTCTCGAGCGATTTTTTTTGACACCGCCCGTTTTGTGTGTTTCGATTTCGGCTTTCTGCGTTCGGGTTGGGAGCTTCATCCGTACCGCAGAACCCGAATTCGCCGTATTTCACTGCTTCGGTCGATTCAGCACCCCATCCATGCAGGCAGGCGCCGCTTCCGCCGCTCAGGTATTCGACTTTTGGTTTGCCTTTCGAGCCCTGTTCGCCCTCGCACGCCGAGCAGGTTTTTGCTGGTTCGTTGAACTCTGCAGCCCATTTCTTCAGGATCGGGGCCTGAAACGATGAGCCATTGCCTTTGATGTTGGAGCCCGAGCACTGTTCGCCCAGGTCAGTCGGCGCTCGCCGTGCCCGGTGCAGCCACGGCGACCACTGCGGCCGCCGAGACCGTACACGCCAGGATCAGGCGCCGTAGGGAGAAAGACGTCATTACGTGACTACCTCCTGTTAGCTATTCCATTGCTAAGTGCAGCCGCGGCCACACCGGCGGGAGCTTTCCCGCGTGGCGCACCCTCGCACCCGCCGCCCCCGAACGGAGTTACGATCCTGTGCCCCGCAGCGAGACTTCACCGCTTGTTCACACGAAGAAGCGGAGTTGTTCACCGCTTGTTCACATGCTTGCCGAGACGCAGCGTGACGATCGCCTGCGTCGTGTGGGTCGCGCCGGCTGGATCGTGCGCCGCAGCGTCGCCTGCACCCGCAGGACGTGCGAGCGGGCCAGCAGCGCGCGCGCCTCGGCGGAGAGACGCAGCGTGACGGCCTCGACCCGTCCGCCGGCGACCGTGAACGAGCCGGCGGCGAGCGTGAGCACGCGCTTCCTGCCGTGCGCACTCGCCTTCACCGCTCCCAGGGTCCGCAGCGTCACCGTGCCGTGGCAGCTCGCCTCCCCCGCCGGGCACGCCAGCTTCAGCGTCACCGCTCCGGACCCGCTCACGACCAGGGAGGTCGTCCCCGCCAGCGTGGCGTCGGGGACATACGTGCTCGTCACACCCCGCAGCCCGCCGCTGCCGCCGCCTCCACCGCCGCCACTGTTGCCGGCGCCGGCGACGCCCACGCTCGATATGCTCGCCAGGACCGGCAGGGCGTTCACCTGGACCACATGCGTCTGCACCGTGGTCCGGCCCGCTTCGTCGGTGACCTCGAGCTTGACGTCATAGCGTCCTTCGATCGCGTAGACGTGTTCGGCCCTGAATTCACGGCCCCCGCCGCCTTCCGCCGTGACGCCGTCGCCGAACTCCCACACGTACTTGTACTGCGCGTGCGGCGATGCCCGATTGCTTGGGTCGGTGACTTTGGCGGCGAACTGTCGCGGGCCGGCTGACCGTCGCGGGGCTCGTATAGCTGAATTCGGCGCCGATCGGGGCTCCGTCGCTCCGTTCTTCTTCCCGCTTGGCTTCTTCTTCTCTCTGCTTCTTGGCTTCTTCTTCCTTCTCGGCTTCTTCTTCGCGTTTCTTCTCAGCTTCTTCGTTGTGCTTGCCTTCTTCTTCTTCCTGTTTGGCTTCTTCTTCCCTCCGCTGCTTGGCTTCTTCTTCCCTTTTGGCTTCTTCTTCGCGTTTCTGCTTGGCTTCTTCTTCCTGCTTGGTTTCTTCTCCGCCTTCCACGGTCACGCTCGAGTGCACTTCGATCGTCGGGCCGAAGTCGTCGGGTTCCACGACCGCGACGACTTCGTAGCTCCCTCCGTGTTTGAATTCATGAGTGAGCGTCGGAACCTGTGTCGGGAATGGGTAGGTTTCCAGCACAGGCGGTTCGTCGGCCTCTTCTTTGCCGTTGTCCTTGAACCGCCATTCGACGCTCAGGGCATCGGCGGCGAACACGTTCAGCGAAAGCGACGCCGTCTTGCCCTTCGGCAGCTTGGTGACCGGAACGCCTGAGACCGACACGCTGGGTGGCGTCGCCCGGGCGTGTCCGCATTCTTCCCCGCCGGCTCCGAACTGCAGCACGCTCACTGTCGCCGGCTTGTGTTCGGCCAGGACCGCGGTCGTCACGTCGAACAGCAGCAGGCGCCCGCTGCCGTCGGCGCCCACCAGGATCTGCGCGATTCCCAGCGGCAGGATGCACTTTTCATCTTCGCCCGTCGCGTTCTGACCGGCCGTCCAGCCGAGCTCTTTCGCCGCGGGCGTTGCGCCGCTTTCGCTGTAGTCGAGCACGACGGCGCCACGGCTCTGGCTCCGTCTCCCTTCCCCTTCTTCGGCGGTGATTTCCGCGTCGAGGTAGAGCTTGCCTTCGCCGGAGCCGGTGGGCACGAACGCCAGAGCGCCGCCCGCCCCTTCTTCTTCGGAGACCGGTTCGACGATGCTTTCCTGTCCTTCGATGCCCTGTTCCCGGCCGATCGTGAAGAGGCGCTTTGGCTTCGCTTCGTACACCTTCGGAGGCGATCCGGGTTCGAACGATTCGGCGGCCCCTTCGGTCGCGGGTATTTCCCAGAGTTCGCTTCGAACGCTCGCCATACAGCCTGCCGCCGGGCGAGACGAACGGCGATGACGGCTGGCCGAAGCCTTCCGCGCAGGCGGGTTCGGCTTGCGATCTCCGCGCCTTCATCAAGACAGTTCTCCTGATCGACGTAACGCGGTCCGAGCTTACCCGCGTCGGCGCCTTCGGTGTGCACGCGCTGCACGGCGGCGCGCAGGTCTGCTTCTCCCGATCCCTTCTTCGTCGACACGTCCTGCTGGTCCAAGATCAGCACGTCGTGGGTGACGGGGTCCACGGCGATCCCGTGCGGGTCGAGCAAGCGGCACGCCGGCTTCTTCGGAGAGCGAGCCAAGAGCCTTCTCGCCCGCCAGCAGGCCGGCCGTCGTACCGGCTGCCGGTTCGAGCGCCACGGTCGAGAACGCGTAGAGCTCGGCCGCCACCGGCGCTTCGGGGTCGAACACGGGATGTGCTTCTTCTTCGACCTTACGTTCGCCCACCACCAGCACGTAAATCCGCTGCTTTTCGGCATCGATCGCGACGCCGTCCAGCTGGTATGCCGCGACTGGTCAGCTTGACGCGAGCTTCAGCGAGGTATTCGCCTTTCGAGCCCAGCTTCTGGACGCGGAAGTAGGGAGCCCCCCGCGACTTCGATCGTTTCGGCGATGTACGAGCTGCCGTCGGGGGCGACGCCGAACGCCCGCTTGCTTCTGGGGTTGACTTCCAGGTGTTCCCCATTGCGACCGGCTTTGAACACACCGAGTCCGCCCAACCCGCCGTAGGTTTCGGCCGCACACGCCGTGGCGGCGAGCACGCCGAGCAGCAGCGCCGCACCCGCGAGCGCCAGCAGCAGGCGCCGGCGGAGAGACGGGGTTTGGGACATCGGGAACAGACTGCTGAGTGGCGGGGTGGATCTTGTTGCTAAGCGGTGAACGGGGCTCGCCGCGATGGCAGATCCCGGGCCTTCGTCCCCCGTCGCAGATGCCGGGTCTTCCGTCGCCAGCCGCTTCGGCGTCGCAGATCCCGGGTCTTTCCTCGGTCCCCCGGCCAATACCGCTTCGCGGACTTATTGGCCGGGAGACGAAAGGCCCGGACTCTGCTTGCCTTGGTTGGGCCAATCGAGTGAGGCATCGCAAGCGCGGCCTAGGATGCCCGCTCATGGCCATCGAGAGCACTCACGACATGGCGCAAGGAGCGCAGCGAACGCCTGGACGAGCTGCTGCACGCTCATCAGAGCGTGGGCGGCCCGCCGAAGCTCGTCGACCCCCTCAACGCTTCGCTGCGCCGACGCCCGAGCACGCCCTACAGACAACCAGCGGCAATGTAAACCCACCGAATCGGTAGGTAACGGGGCTTTTGACGCCTTTCCGACTGGGATCCCGCGACGATCCGAACCCCATGTTGCGCCCTACAGCGGTGGGACCTGCGCGTTCACTGTCTGAGCCCCACCGTGGTACAGACGACTACCATCCAGGCACCCGCTACCGAAGAAGAACTGGATGCTGTCGGATTTGACGTTGTTGTAGCTCGTGTACATCGTCACGTGACCCGGCGTCCCGACCTTGCATTTGGAGTCCGTGCTCGAGATGACCTTTATAGGAGCCTTGATGACGTTGCCCGGATACCCCCACATGACGGCAACGTGTGAGTGGTAAAGAATGCGCGGCCCGAGCCTCACCGAGATCATGCGGCCAGACTGACCGCCGCCGTCGAGTGTTTGACAAATTTTGCCGGAGATCCAGTTGGTGTTCAGGTTGATGTCCCCCCAACCGTGCGAGGAGCCGCTGACCCCGTGCTTGAACGACTCCGCAGCGTGAAATCCCCACGGTGGGATGCCGCTGCCGGGCGGTATCCCGTTCCCTTCGTAAGGAACACACCATGGGCCGCCGTTTGCTTCGGCCGAGCCGACTTCGGCCCTCAGCCCCGCGAGGAGCACCGAACAGGCGACAACGCACGCGCACATAGCCCAAAGGAACTGTGGACGCCGGGTCACGCGCGGAGCCTATCGCAGCCGCCAGTGGTCGGAGCCTCGCGGAGATAGCCGAGCGACGTGTTGCGAAGCGGTGAACGGGCCGCCCGCCGCCGGCGCAGATCCCGGGTCTTCCCTCCCTGTCGCAGATCCCGGGTCTTCCCTCTCCCGGCCAATACCGCTTCGCGGACTTATTGGCCGGGAGAGGGAAGACCCGGGCCTGCTTGCCTTTGAGATCACAGATTGCAACCTCAAACGAGCGTGGGGTCCGTAGCGAGTGGCACTCTGTTCGCATGGTCGATCAAACCAAGACAGAAGGGTCGCTGGAGCTGCTTCCGCTCCCAGCGATCCAGCAGCGAATAGCGTCGTTGGGGCAGGAGAGTGTGGCTGCATCTTCCGCCACTATCGGCGGTCTTTGCAGCACGATGCGCAAGGCATGCTACGTTTTCCGCCAGAATTGGCGTATAATGCAGTATATGTCTCCGACGCTTAGCCGGCTCACCGAGATGGCCGAAGAACAGTGGGGCCTTATTACCCGTCAGCAGGCGCTTCGCCTCGGTGTTTCGCGTCGAACGCTGGACCGGCTCACCGCTAAAGAAAGCGTCCTCCAGAAAGTCGCTCACGGCGTGTATCGGCTTCGCGGCGCTCCGCCGCCGGATCACGAGCAGCTCCGGGCTGGGTGGCTGCAGCTCGCTCCAGGCGTCCCAGTCTGGGAGCGCGTCGAAGAGCAAGGCGTTGTCTCACACCGCTCCGCCGCCGACATGTATGGCCTCGGTCACCTGCCGGAAGAACGGCATGAATTCACGATCGCCGTGCGGCACCAGTCGCGGCGCGACGACGTGCGGCTGTACCGTCGTGCGCTGGACGAAACCGAATGGATCATCCTGCGCGGGCTTCCGGTGACCCGCCCCTCGCGGATCGCATCAGACCTGCTCTACGCCCAGGAAGATCCGAGCGGCGTCGCGCAGATCATCAGCGACTCGCTGCGCAACGTCTACGACTACCCGAGTACGGTCGCGGAGTCTCTGGCGCCGCATGCCGCGAAGTTCGGGCTGCGCCGCGGCGACGGTGTGGCCCTTCTCAAGGTGATGCTCGATCTTGCTGAGGATCCGCAGACAGATTTCTGGATGTCGGGGGCGCGTGGGCATCTCATGAGCGGCCTCGAGAAGGAGCGCGCACCGGCCACGGTGGGTGGCAATCCCCTGCGATGAGCAAGTACGCGTCGCCGGGCGCATTCCGGACCCCTGTGGTAATCAATTACGCCCTGTGAAACCCTCGCCCTGCGAAACTTGATCGGCTTCCGCTCGAATCGTACGCAGACGGCCTATTGTGTGAGACATGGGCTGGCTCAACGCTGACCCGAGTCTCGATGCTGGTGAGCAGATCGCCTGGAAGCGAACGTGCGGAATGGTTGTCCGTGCGACGACATCTACGGGCACGCTCTATGTGACCTCGGCACGCATACTGTTCGTTCCCAGCCGGATGAACCTCCCTACTCGCATTCTCAGAGAACTGCGTGTATGCAGTCGAGATCCGCTCGCCTAAACTGACCGAGTAGCGCGGGGAGATCCCCTCACCCCGCCCGCCGGTAGCGGATGTGCGTGGCGAGCGGAGAGTGGAGCACCTCAACCGGCTCGAACCCGAGGGACTCGACTCCGTCGAACAGCCGCTCGCCAGACCCGAACAGGACGGGCGTGGTGGGTGAGCACGAAGACCGGCGCGTGGTAGGGCGGCTCGGAGCCCCACCAGCCATCCCAGCCCTGATCCCACTCGCCGCGGATCGGCCCGAACATGTTGCGGCCCATGACGTACGCCCCGCGCGGTCGCATGAGCCAGCCTTCTGCCGTCGCGTCGGCATCGTTCGCGCGCTCGTCGCCGAGGTGCCAGCTATGGACCTCCCTGCCGCGCTTGCCCAGCGGACTCTCCCGGCTCTGGTCCGGCCCGGCGACGAAGCCGTCGAGCGAGATCGACATGTGACAGGTGGTGTCCGGCATCGGCCTCCTCCAAGTGATTGTGATGACCTCACAATATGAGGCGTTTCACCACGGGCGGCGCTTCGCGTCCATCCGCCGCTGCGCGCGCATGCTCGAGAGCGTCGCCGGCGCCACGTGCAGCTCGCGCCGCCCGCGGCGGGGACGCCGCCGCGCGACCGAGGCGCCGGCGAAGGCGGCGAGCAGCACGATCCCGAGGACGTAAGCGGGCGAGGGCTCGTGTTCGGGCGCGCGGTAGGCCATCGCCTGGTTGGAGACCGTGTCGGGAGCCTCCTCCTCTTCCTCTTCTTTCTGCGCGGCCTCCACCGGCGAGGTGACCGCCGAGGTGCCGGTCGGCGGAGTCGGCTCGGCCGGCGCGGGCGGTGGAGCCGGGACGAACGCGAGCGTGACGAACGGAAGCGCCGGCTGGATGAAGAACGGCGTCGGGGGAGCCGGCGCCGGACGGGCCGGCGGCGGGGCGATGACGGCGAGCGGCGCGGGCGGAACGGGCACGAGCGGCGGGGACGAGGCCGGTGCGGGCCCGGCGGGCGCCGGGGCGGGCGCAGGCGGAGGCACGGGAGCCGCAGCGCTCTCACCGGCGACCGTGAGATGTTTCAGCCGGCACGGTGCCGCACGGCTGGCGCACGCTGCCGGCCTGCACGGTCACCGGCAGCGAGGAGGAGAGGCCGCCCGCGTCGATCGTCACGATCGTCGTGCCCGCGTTGTAGGCGCAGAACAGGCCCGACTCTTCCCTGGGGATCGGTTCGCCTTCGGTGGGTTCGTCGGAGATCGGTTGACCTTCGGGCCCGTCGAGCGGCGTCGTGTGGGGATCGGGCGAGGCGAGGTTTTCCTTGACGAAGCCGCCGATGTCCGGGTTCGACGAGGTGAGCGTGTACTCGGGAAGGATGCCGGTCGCGCACTCGCTGCCCGACGCAGACCGAGGGGATCGGGATGTAGGGGTCGATCTCGGTTTCCTGGCTCGAGTTCACGGCACGGCCGCCCGCGCGCGGACGGCGCGCGAGGGCGGCGAACAGCGCGGTGTTGCTGCGCCGCAGCAGGATCCCGTCGATTGCTTCCAGGGCGAGCTCGCCGATGTTCGGGATCAGCCGAGCGGTGACGTGCGCAACGTTGGTTTCCCGGTCGTAGGAGCCGAATTCGATCTGTGCGAGCAGGAAGCCGCTGGCGCCGTGGAAGTCGCCGAAGCGCTCGTTCGCCACGTTCACGTAGCCAAGCGTGCCAGAGCCAAAGCTGGGGATCGATCCGCCGGCCGCTTCCAGCGGCTTCTGCACGATTTTCTTCCGGAGAGTCGTAGAAATAGGCGGAGGCGCCGTCACCGACGAGCACCTGAGCGACGGCGGCGGCGGCCGTGTCACCGGCTTTGATCTGCGCGCTCAGGTCGGCGTTGCCCATCACGATCGCCGGCGTCCCGCTCGTCTTGGCGCCCGCGAGCTGGCCTTCGAGCCAGCGCAGCTGCGCGGCGTCCACGTCAGAGCTGTCGTCGAGCACGATCACCCGCACCGAGCCGCTCGATCCTTCGGAGAGGAAGGAGTAGTAGGCGGTCTGGCAGCCGACCGTCTCGCTGCATCCCTGTTCGGCGCCGTCGCCGGCGGAGAGGGCTGCCTGCGGGAAACCGGCGAAGGCGGACTCGAAGGTGGCCTCGGTGCCGTTGCTTTCCGGGCGCGCATCGAGCTCGTACGGCGAGATCGCCGCATAGGCCGGGATCGGGCTGGAGGCGAGGATCTGCCCGTAGCGCGCGAGCTCCTGCGCGAACGGGATCGGCTGCGTTTTCGGGCCCTGGGTTTCGGCAGTGGTCACGCGCGGGCCCGTGTAAAGGAACGCCCGCGCGCCGGTCTGCCCCGCGCGTTCGAGCGCTTTGGAGAGCCACACGTCGGGTCCGATCCCCGCGTCCGCGCGGTCAGCGCACGGAGCGGCGCATTGCGCCCCGCCGCCGATCGCGAAGGTCGCGTCCTTGGGTTCGCCCGGCCTGTCGTGCACCGGCACTTCGGGCGGCACCTGCGACGTACCTCGGCCGAGTGGCACGACGCCGTCGGCGGGATAGCGCTCGAGGTCGCCGGTCTCGAGTCGTTCGTTGGTGCTGACGTTGCCGCCGGCCGCCCAGCCCTGCGTGCCTTCCGGGCCGATCATCACCGCGAGGATCGGGTCGGGCCGGTAGGGGAGGTCGTGGTATGTGTAGCTGCCCTGCGGTTCGCCCGCAGGGTTCAGTTCGTGGCCCTCATCGCTCCAGCCGCCCGCGGTCTGGCGCAGCACGCCGCCGCTTTCCGGGCCGCCCGCCACCGGCGTAAACGGTTCGAGGAGGCTCGGCGGGAACCCTGGCGCCGGTGCCTGCGGTTCGCTTTCGTTGCTGATCCCACCGGCGGAGACGACCGCGCGCAGCGCGCCGCCTTCGCGGAACAGCGCGACCTGGCCCGCGGTCGACCCGGGCAGCGGCGTCGGCGTTGCCTGCCACGGCAAGCCACGCCGCTTCGCGCTCGTATACACGCGGCCCGTCTGGTCCGCCGATCGTCGTGAACGCCGCGCCCCCGTCGGGCAGCCCCGCGACCGCGACCGGCACACCCGTGCCGATCGCCGCGGCCGCCTGCGTATCCACGCGCCAGCCGGAGCCTTCGTTGACGAGCAGGCCGCCCTGTCGCGTTGTTCTGGCTGATGCTCGGACGCTGACGGTAGACGACGATCGCCTCCGAGCCGGCGAACGCAACCGAGATGAAGCTGGCGCCCTGAACCTGCGGCGGCAGCGCGGCTTCCTGTGTCCAGGTCTTGCCATAGCGCAGCAGCACGCCGTCTTCTCCCGCGATACTGGACGACCCGACCGCGTATCCAAGGGCCGGGTTATTCGGGTCGAAGGCGACGCCGAGCATGTTGCCGCGGAAGTTCAGCGGCGTCGCCGGGTCGTGTTCCCACAGGCCGGTTTCCCCACGCCACAGCCACATCGCCCCGTGGTCACCGACAGCATAGATGCGGTTGGGCGTCGGCCAGGCGACGGCGCGCAGCCGCGGGTGTTCGACCCGCTCGCCGGGCCCGAACAGGCTTTCGGGCAGCCAGCCCCTCGCCCGGCTTGAAGCGCGCGACCGCGCCGTAGTCGCCGACGGCGAGCGCTTCGCTCGAGAGCGCGCCGACCGGCGCGCCGGGCTGCGGCGCGATCGCGAGCAGCGCATGGCGAAACGGCACCGGCCACGGCGTGAGGCGGCTCGGTACCGGGTTGAGCGTCAGGTGCACGGGCATGCCATCGGCGCCAAGCCACCCCTCGCGCGAGTTGGTGAAGGCGGCACCGCGCTGCGCGCCGGGAAACAGGTTCGCGTTCGAGCCCGCGCCGAGCGCCAGCACGCGCGTAAACGTTTCGCCTTCCAAGCGCAGGCTCACACCTTCGGGCAGCCCAGTGATCACACGGCGCCAAATCGCCCGCCCGCTTCGGCTTCGCTCGCTTCGGACCCGCTCCAGCTTTAACTTCAGAGGGGCTCCAGGCGATGCTGCGGGAAAAGTCGCTGGGCAGAGCTTCGGGCAGTTCGTGCTGACAGGGCGGCCCTTCGGCGCCCGCGGGCAACAGACACCAGCTCGCCTGAACCTGACCCCCGGTGGCGCCCGCGGGCTTGAAGAAGATCGTCGTCGAGGCGGGAGTGTGCGTATGGATGTCGGCGCGTTCTCCGTCGATCCAGACGCCTTCGCTCGTCACCGTCAGAAGCTGGGAGATGACCGTAGGCGGCTCACCCGTGCCGGACGACCGTGAACGGCTCGGGTTCGCCTGCACCCTGCACGGGCACCCGCAGCGGTTCGGCTTCTTCCCCCGTGCCCGCAGCCGTGACCGGCTTCCAACTCCATTTGATGCCCGTTCCTTCACCTTCGCGCACGCGCCGGAAGAGCGCCACCGCGCCCGCGGGGTAGGACGCTTTGGAGGAGAGCTGCGCGAGCAGCCAGGCGTTCGCCGGGGAGGTAGCGCCGATCCCCAGGACGCGGAAGTCTTCGTGGCTGGCTTTCGGGATCTCGATCGGCTCGCGATGTCCACTTGCTGGCCGTCGAAGTGCAGGACCTGATCCTCCACGCCCGGCGCCTTCCCGGACCGGCGCGAGCAGCGCCCCGGCTTCGCCCGCCTTCTTCTTCGAGCGGGGCGATCAGCGGCGCGCGGTTGGCCCCGAACAGCGTTTCGCCTTTCTTCAGCAGCGCTTCTTCGCCGGGCTGGGAGCGTTTCGCTTTCCGCCGGCACAGGCGGCGCTTCGATGAAGGCGCCACCGGTCTTGCGCACCAGCAGGACCTGGTGTGAGCCGCCGCCTTCGGGTGAGACGGTGCCCGCCAGCACGCCGTCACCCTGGGGGGTCATCTGACCGGCAAGCGGGCTCTGCTCGAGCTTGAAGCCGGCCGGCAGGGCCGGTCCGAGCGACCAGCCGCTTTCCCTGGTGTAGCGGACCACCACCGTGGTGGAGCCCGCCGTGCCCACGCCCCAAGTCTCGTTCGTGCCGGGCGCTTCCAGCGGGGTCGCGCCGATCATCGTCACGTCGCTCGCCGGAACCGAGGCGTCGGTCTGCGGTGTCGGTTCGACCGAGGCCGGCTGCGCGGCCGCGCGCGAGGAGCCCCCGCCGGGCAGGCCGCTCGTCAGGACGAGCGCGAGCGCGCCGACGAGCACGAGGAGCACAGCGGCGAGCGGGGCCGGCCGCAGGAGCGCCGCGCCTGAACGTTGCCGTGGGCTTCTCAAGGCAGCGGTCCCGATCGGGTTAACGGGGGCACGCTGGGCAGGACCGTCAGACCGGTCGAAACCGTGTTCGAGCCGGCGCCACTGTGTTCGGGGCCGCCCGCCGCTTCTTTGACGGTGCTCGTCGGCAAGGGGGCGAGCGCGTGGGTCTGCAGCGACAGCTTCGTAGGCCACTCGTGCGGGTTCAAGCGCAGCAGCAGCTTGCGGTTGCCCGCCGCCAGCGTGCGGGTCGGGGTGCTCGCGACCAACTGCTTACGGCGCTTGGCCAGCAGGCGCACGCGCGCCTTGACCGCGAGATGAAAACGCAGTTCGAGCGTGCTGCCATGCAGCAGCCGGCTGTGCTCGTCGGAGAGCAGGGCGGTCTGGATCTTGGTTTCGACTGGAGCGCCTTTCGTTTCGGCGAAGGCACCGTAGTCGGGGGGCGCTTCGACGAGCCCGGACGTGTCAGGGGGCGGCGCGTCGGCCGCCACCTGCGGCAGCCCCTGGTCCGGCGGGCGGTAGGTGATCAGGTTTTCGAAGTCGGGGTCTTCGTTCTTGGGGAGCGTCCGTTCGTCTTCCGGGGCGAGGTGGTACAGCCATCCCTGCGCGGTCGCCAACCAGCAGTCGTTCGCGGCGGGACAGACGAGCTTGCTCGCGGCGCCCTTGGGACCGGCGCCCCCTTCCTGTTCCGCGCTCGAGGGCAGCGTCTGGGCTTCGCTCACGTCACCGGTGGGCGAGACGCGCGCGACCACGGCCCGCTCGGTGAGCAGCGCGCCTTTGCCTTCCGGAGGCTGCAGCGCGATCCAAGCGCCTTCGCCGCCGGGCTCGGCCGCGAGGTCACTGAGTACCGCTTCGCGGGCGACGACCTCTTCCGGTTTGGTTTTGCGGCCCAGCAGCGCTTCTTCTTCGCTCAGATTCGTGAACAGCGGACCGAGCGGGTGTTCGGGGCCGACGAGCTGGCTCCAGAAGCCTTCGACGCGGTGCACGACCGTCAGTTGTCCGGGCGTTCCGCCTTCGGCCGGCTTGGGCCCGGCGGCGCCCCAGAGCGTGCCGTCGGCGCTCGAGAGCTGGAGCCCTTCGAGCGCTTCGGGTCGCTCTTCGTTGGCGTACAGCGGCACTTCGGTTTCCGGTTCGAAGGGCGGCTGAAAACCGATCGGGTTGATGCGATGCACGACGGGCGGTTCAGGATTGGGCGTGGAGTCGCGATCGCCAGTGGAGATGCGCACGCCCTCGTACAGAACCCCTTCGAGCAGGCTCATGCTGTCGATCTCATGGCCTTCTTCAGTGTAGGGCTCGGCTTCCAGGGCACTGCCGTTCCAATGCAGCTGAAACGCGCCGATCTGCGGTTCTTCGAGCGGGTCGCCGGCGAACCAGCAGTCGGAGGAGTCAAAGCAGCCCGCGGCGTGCATCGGCAGGTAGGAGTCGGCCTGGAAGGCGGGGTGCGCGTAGGAGCCAACGACCTGACCGTCCGCAAAATGACAGAGCGTGTTGTCTTCCAGCGGTGGGGGTTGGAGGTTTTCCGCGGATTCGCTCGTCTGTCCCGGACGCCCGTCCGAGACGGTCCAGAACTCATCCGGGCCGGCCCAGGCGATGCGCCCGTCGGTGGCGCCGCATTTGTTCGCGAGCTCGTGCCATTCGACGCCGTTATAGGCCCAGACGCCCGGCGGGACCGTGGGTGGGTTGCCGGCGGTGATCAACAGCCCCCGGTTGGGCGCCCAGAACTCGATGTCGCCGATCTGGCCGAGGCCGATCGGGAGTTGTTGTTCGTGCGCCTCTTGCGATTCACCCGACTGCTGGGGCGGCAAAACCTTTTCCAGACGCCAGGTCGGGGCTTCTCCGGCCCCCTGAGCATAGGCGCGCGAGGTCGCCGCTCCAAGCATCAGCGCAAGCGCAAGAGCGATGACCGCAAGCCCAGCCGAGGCGTGTCGCCGCGGCGCGGTCATCTCCGCCCCACCTTCGAGGAGCGATGGCGCGTCTTGGTAGATCGAACCCTTGCGCCCTGCTTGGCCTTTGAGCTCTGCGCGCGTAGGAATGTCACGGGGATCGTGTCCCGCAGCGTCGAATGCCCGGGCGCGGTGAACGTGACGGTGACCGTGGCCGACAGGCCGCCACGGGAGCGCGCGAGCGAGCGGTAAATCGGGGCGAGCGACAGCGTCAAAGTCTCGAGGCCGGCGCCTTTCGGGTCCGTCGCCCGGGTCGCGACCGTGCGCGTGGCTAAGTGCCCGCGCTCGCGGACACGCGCGGTCGAGGCATGGCGCGCGTTGCGCCCGGCGCGCGGCGATTGGATCACGACCGCGCTCTGCGCACCCGCGCGCAGCGTTCCCGCTCCGGGCGCCTGGATGTAGAGCAGCACGCTCCCATTCGCGCGCGAGAGCGCGGTCACGCCGAGATCCCACGCGGGCGTGAGAGCGGGTTCCGGCGCGCTCGACACTTCTTGGGGAGTGGGCGTCGAGCCGAAGAGGACCCGTGAGACGATGAACGCGTCGCTGCCGTCAAAGGAGCCGGCCTGCGGCAAGCCGAGCGGCGGCGCGTTGCCGTCGCCGAACACCAGGTTCGACGCGGTGGAGGAGAAGGCGAGGACGTCGCCGTCGGTCGAGAAGGAGGGCGAGAGCGCCCCATCGCCCGGCTGCTCTTTGTAAGGATCTTCACCGGCGACCACTGGTGAATGTGCGTGTTCGCTTGCTTCGTCAGGACCCTGATAGCCGCGGGTGACGCGCGTGAGCGTGCCGTCGGCGAGGTCGGCGTCGAACAGTTCGTTCATCCCCGGTTCGCCGGCCGGCGTGCTCACAAATGCGGGGAAGCCCAGCGGGAAGCGGGTGCGCACGGTCGCAAACGCAACCTGGTCGCCGCTGGGGGATAGGTCGAAGTCAAAGACCGGCGCGGTGTCCGCGAGGCCCGCGCCTTCGCCGCCCGCGAGCTCGGTCAGACGGGTGAGCGCCTGATCGCGCGTGAGCCCAGGGTGCATGTTCACGACATAGAGATCGCTTTCTTGACCCGTCTTCGAGCGACCGAAGTTTTCGCCGCTCGCGGCCAGCGGCGCTTGGGAGACGAACGCCACGGTGTAGCCGTCAGCACTCAGCCGCGGCACGAAGTCGCCGGTCTGTCCCCCGTTTTCGTTGAGGATCCCCCTGGGATTGCCCTGTTCTTCCACGACGAACGGGCCCTGGCAGGGGTCCGACGGCGTGGAGCTCGCCGGCAGACTGCCCTCGCCGCTGTCCACGCAGGCCGGGTTGCCGGGGTCTGAGCCGCCCGTCACCCGCTCGGTGGACGTTTCCGAGCCGGGCTGGATGCGCCGCCACAGCGGCTCGGTGTAGTTGGGAGACCTGATTTCTTCGGACAGCAGCGGCGCCTGCTGGCCGATGTCCTCTCCGATCCATGCGACGGTCGAGCCATCCGCGCTGAGCGACGCACCGGGCGGGGGCGAGAGGCGGTATTCGCCATATGGGGGAGGAGCTTCAAAGCTCGCGGACTGACCGGGGTACACCGCGCCATAGTCCGTGCTCCCTTCCACCGCAGACACCGCGGGCGCGGCGGTTTCTTCGCACTTGGACTCGACGTAACAGCGGCTGACGAGCACCGTTTGATGCGTATCGAGGTAGCGCACAGCGACCTGCAGCTTTGGCGTGTGCGGTTCGATCGGTTCTTTTTTTTCTCTCTCTTCTTCTTCTATCTTCGAATACCCGAGATCGGATACCGCGGTGGTCACGAACGCGACCTCGTTGCCCTCGGCGTCGATCGCCGAGCGCCCGACCGCTGTCGAGCCCGTCTTTGTGGATCCGCCGGCGTAGGTCAGGGGTTCTTCGGAGCCGTTCGCGGCGGAAACAACAGTGAATGAGCCCGATTCGGCGGGCGCCAGGGACATGTCGCGGACGTAAACCTGAACCGCTTCCTGCTTCGGCTCGTGTGTGTGCCCGTCGGTGACCTGCGCGAGGCTCGCCCCTTCGTTTGTCGTGAAGCTGACGTACTGCCCGTTTTCGCTGATCGAAGGCAGCTCGGCGTCACCGCCCGCGACCTGTTCGATCGCGCCGGTGGCAAGGTCGCGGCGCCAGACGCCGGTGACGCCGCCGATCGACGCGTCGAAGGCGAGGTATTGACCGTTGCCCGAGATCGCCGGATCGTGGGCGTATTCGGCCTGCTCAGGTTCGCCGCCGCCGAGCGTGCCCTGCGAGACCAGCGAGATCGGGCCGAAGACGTCCGCCCCGGCCGGTGCGGAGATCGCGAAGGCGGCCAGCAGGGCCACACCCAGAGTGGTCGCGACGCGGCGCCTCATCGCACGCTCACCAACCTACGTACGGCGCCGGCGTTGCCGAGCTTGTCGCGCACGTGGACGACGACCTGGTAGATGCCGCCGTGAGCGTAGCGGTGGCGGAAGCGGGTGCGGCCGCGGGCGCTGTGACCGTCGCCGAAGCTGACGCTGATCGCGTGCGTATCAAGGGCTGTATAGGGATCGTGGACGCGCACGCTGACGCCGTAGCCGCCGATCGCGCGCGCGATCGTGACAGCAGGCAGTTCGCCGTCGATCAGCAGCGGCGAGGGCGGCGAGAGCGTGGACTGACCCTCGATATCGGTCGCGAGCAGCTGCACGCGGTGGCGGCCGGCGCCGAGTCCACGCGGATCCAGACGCAGCTGCAGGGCGCCGGGGGGCGCGGGCAGCACGCGGCCGTCGAGCACGACGCTGTAGCGCAGCGGACCGTCGGCGCTGACGGCGGGTTCCCAGGTGATCAGCGCCTGCGAGGGTTTGATCCAGCCCTTGGGCGCGCTGAGGATCAGTTCGCTCGCCGGCGCGGTGGCCTGGGCGGCGACGATCGCCGCGTCGCCGAACGGCCCCTGGCGGAAGGCGATCAGGCCGTCGCCGAGCCCCGAGCGCCCGACCGCGAGTTCCGCGACTTCGCCGCCGGCGCCGCCGCTGACGAGGGCAGTCTGCACGGCCCCGCCGGCGAAGTCCTCGCGGACCGCGACTGCGGGATGCCCGGCGGAGTCCGCGCTCGGCCAGGCGGAGACGCCTCCCCCCTGCGGGTTCATGACGCTGGCCGCCGAGGTTTCCGCGCCGGCGAACGGCGGCCCCAGCGAGAGCGCGCCCGTCAGCTCTTTGTCGTCACCCTCGATCACGCGCGGCGTGCCGTTCGAGTCATACAGCAGGCGCAGGTCTTCCTTTTCGTCGATGTCGATGCTCGGCGGCCCAACCGAGGCCGACTTGCCGCCCGCAACCGCAGAGTCGGCGATGCTCGCCCCCTCGAACTCCCCGCCGCTCTTGGCTTCACCGTTGGGCAGGATGTTCAGGAAGATCCGCGGACCGGGCAGCGGCGAGCCGGCGCTCGTGCTCTGGCGGTAGGCGACGTCGGCCTGACCCAGCACCGAGACTGCCACGCTCGGCGCGTCGGCGTCATCTGAGATCGGCACACCGTTGAAAGTTTCGGCGCTGACCGGCATCACGTAGTCGAGCGTCGAGCCGAACAGACGCCTGGCCCAGATGCGCGCGACGCCTTCGATGTCGGGCTCCTGCCAGACGACCACCCCGTTGCCGGTCTGGCCGATCGCGATCTTCGGCGCGTTGGCTTCGGTGGGCGGGCGCATCGAGACACCCGGGTCGCGGTTGATCGCGCCGAGGCTCGACCAGCGCTGACCGTCGAAGTGCGCGACACGCACGCTCTCGACGACGTCCCCCGGCCGCAGCAGCGGCACGGTGGGGGCCGAGGTTTCGAGCACCCTGTAGACGACATCGGCCTGACCGGTCGAGCTGACCGCCAGATCGGGGCTCGTGCCGGTCGCTTCTTCGATGTCGGAGTCGATGATCGTCGCCGGGCCGAACTGCGAGCTGCCAGGGCCGAGCAGAGCCCCAACCAGCTCGTACACAGGCTTTTCTTTGCGGGTCGCGAACGGCGTCGCCCAGACGACGATCAGCTCCCCCCCGTCAGCCGCGCCGATGCGCGGCCAGGTAGCGGCGTAGGGCTCCCCGGTGTCGACCTGGATCGGCGGCTGCCAGTGCCCGCCGGCGTAGCGCGAGACGAACACATGAGGAACACCGTCCACACGCTCGAGGTAGACCAGCCCACCGGTCCCGTCTTCGGCCATTGCGACGCCGCCAAAGCCGACGATGTCCTCGCTGGGGCCGGCGATCGTGGTCGCCTGCAGGATCTCCGCGCGGGCCTGCTGGACATGGGCGGCGAGGACAATCGCGGCGAGGCCTACAACGAGCGCAGCCGTATGCCACCGGCGCGCCCGCAGGCGTGGGGTCGGCATGGTTTTGACGCTCATCAAGACGGCCAAGATAACTGCCAAAACACCCCCCGTAGCCGATCGGAGGCCCGGCTTCACAGGATGGTTACTTGTTGGTCACAGGCTCACGTCTCCCGCACAGGCTCTTCCGGCATACAGACACACCACTCGCACGCCATAGCAGCCGCGCGGGCGGTTAGCTCGCGCGGCTGCGCAGATCCCGGGGCTTCCTCCCGGCGCAGATCCCGGGGCTTCCTCCCGGCGCAGATCCCGGGGCTTCCTCCCGGCGCAGATCCCGGGGCTTCCTCCCGGCGCAGATCCCGGGGCTTCCTCCCGGCGCAGATCCCGGGTCTTTCGTCTCTCGGCCAATACCGCTTCGCGGACTTATTGGCCGAGAGACGAAAGACCCGGGATTGCTTGCCTTGGTTGGGCCACTCGAGAGAAGCATCGCAAGCGCGGCCTAGGATGCCCGCTCATGGCATCGAGAGCACTCACGACGTGGCGCAAGGAGCGCCACGAACGCCTCGACGAGCTGCTGCACGCTAATCAGAGCGTGGGCGGCCCGTCCAGGGGGCGACGTTGGCGGACGGCAGCGCTCGACGTGTCGGTTGTCCTGGGCGCTCGCATGCTCCTACGAGCGTCCAGATGCAGGGGGAAGCGTCTAGGGGTCGAATTTATGATCCGATCATGTCTGTGATGTAAGTTGTGATCTCATGACATTCGGACCAGACATCCCAGCCGTCGAGCACGAGGCGTTTGCCAAGCCTCCGCTCAAGGCGATGCTTGGCCAAATACGCTTCCCTACCGTGCTGAAGATCGCCGATCTAGGCGCACTCGGCGGCCTCCAGGAAGCGATCAGGGACACCTGGCCCGAGTTTGCCCAAGAGCAGCAGCTGAGCGTTGTCGTTGGCCCGGGTGGGCCTCAGCAGGCGGAAGCGACGCGTGCCTTTCGTTTCACGGCGGCTGAGGGAACCTGGAGCGCTCTTCTCACACCGAATAGCCTCACCCTCGAGGCGGCAGCGGCGGATGAGCACTACACCTCCTATCGAGAGTTCGGTGAGCGGTTCAGCCAGATTTGGGGGGCAGTTCTCGAGCACTTCAGGCCTCGGGCCATTCTTCAGCAAGGGCTCCGCTACGTGAACCACATCGAGCGTGAGCTAGCGGTTGGCGATTGGCAGCTGCTGATCAATCCCGAGCTCCTCGGGCCGCTGACGACGAGCTTCAGCACGGGTCTTGTCCAAGCGATGGCGGATCTTCGGTTTGAGCTGGACGACGGTCTTCTCGCCTTCAAGCATGGCCTTGTTCCGGCCGGTCCACAAAACAAGCTCGGCTACCTATTGGACTTTGACTACTTCACGCAAGTTCAAAACGACGACACGTCCGTGGAGTCGCTGCTGAAGCGCTTCGACTGCTATCACGACAAGATCTACGCTTTCTTCCGCTGGTGTGTCACCGAGCAGGCGCTTGAGGAGTTCCGCAATGGCGACTAAGGATCTCTTCGCGACTCAGGACCTCTCTGGTTCCTATTTAGCTCTGCCGGCAATGATCGGAGCCGGAGCATCGGCGGTGGCTCCCCGGAAGCTGGTCGGCTACCTACAAGGTGAGCAAACACTCGTTCGGTCGAGCAACCCGGAGGGGTATCTCATCCCAGACATTGATTTATTTAGCGGCATCGGCTGGCGAGAGGGAACCGCTAGCCCGGAGGCAACAGCTATCGAGATGGGCAAGACCGGAATCGTCGTTCACTTACTACGCGGTGAAGGCATGGTCGCTCCTATTGTCCAACAGGATCAGGCATTTGGAGGCAGCATTCTTGTGTTTCTCCACCCGGAGTCGGTGCATGCAGAGGTTTGGGGACCCCATGGCATAGTTCCGCCGACCCTCCTTGGCGGCTCGTTCGGTGCTCTTGAGAGTGTCTCTTCTATTTCTGATCTCGCGGCCGAGCTACCGGCAGACGCAAGTGTGGCTGAAATCGCCACGCGGATCGCTGGCATCTCAAACTCGAGCGATGGAGATCTTGCGCAGCTCTTTGGGGTGGCGCGGGAGACCTTCCAACGCTGGCGGACCGGGGAGTTGACGAAACCCACACGGGCGAATCGCCGCCGGCTCGGACTGCTCCTTCGCCTCCTGGAAGACCTCGACCGGCGCGAGGTGCAGGTCTCCGAGTGGCTCCGGAACGTGACGGAGATCGATGACCTGACACCGTATGAGCTCCTGAAGCGAGGACGACTCGACGACGCAGAGTATCTAGCCGCACAGCTCCCGACCACCTCCGCGCCGCGCATTCTGGAGGGAGCCGACGGTATGGCTGTCACGCATGCCACTGATCTGCCTACGTTTGCTCCTAGGCGTAACGAGCCGGCCGAGGACCTGGTACTAGAAGATGACGAGGACTGGGTTGAGATAGAGACAGAGGCCGTCGAAGATGACGAGTGAATATGGAGCCAGTGAACTTTCTAGGAGAGGACCCCTACCTCGACCGCCAAGACAAGCCGCACGCTCGACCTGACCGACCGCTCAGTCAGGGTGATGTCTTTGTTGATATTCCACTGCTCCGCGCGGCACAGCCGAGCGCGAAGCGAGCCAATCAACTTGCCGCTCCCGTAAAGACTGGCCCAAACGCTCTCCGCCTCCGCGCAGATCCCTGGTCTTTCTCCCCGTCGCAGATCCCGGGCCTTTCGTCTCTCGGCCAATACCGCTTCGCGGACTTATTGGCCGAGAGACGAAAGGCCCGGGATTGCTTGGCTGGGGTGAGACACCCGAGAGAGGCATCGCAGGGCGTGCGTAGGGTTGCAGCGATGAACGAAGAGTGCTCACGACATGGCGCAACACGCGCAGCGAACGCCTCGACGAGCTGCTGCAGTTCACGTTCCGCTACCACGAATGCTCCGCTGAGCACGTGATGTTCCGCACGCTGCTGCTGCGCGCCGCTAACACCGAGACCTAACGCGCTACCGGTTGCGCCGTAGCGTGAGTACCTGCGCCCCGCCCGTGAGCACCATCGCGAGGACCACAAGCCAGTCGCCGACGAGGAAGGCGAAGACGCCGATAAGCACGGCGGCGACAAGTAACACCTGGGCTTTGCGGCGCACGCTGGAGCATGTATCGGTAGAGCACCAGCAGCGCATGAGTTACTTCCATACGCGCCCGGTATTACTCAGGAAAGCTTCGAAAAAGATCGGCCAGTGGATGGCACCATCACCAAATCCAGTGAAACAACCAGCGAAATGACCCTTCAGGCTCCGTACCACCCGGATCACCCTTCCGTCCGAAGCTGATGCGAACATATGTTCGATGCCCAATGTGCCACCCACAAGTCGCGCCGACGAGCTGCCGGCCGCCTACCCACAGTTCCTGGCCGAGATCAAGGCCCGGATCGGGGCTGCCCGGACCCGTGCCGTGCTCGCAGTCAACAGCGAGCTGATCCAGCTCTACTGGGAAATCGGGCACGAGATCCTCGAACGCCAAGAGCGCGAGGGATGGGGTGCGGGGGTCATCAAACGTCTTGGCTTCCGATCTTCGTCGGGAGTTCCCAGATATCACAGGCTTCTCAGAGTCGAATCTACATTACATGCGGAGCTTCGCGCGAGGCTTGGCCGTTGGTAGGAGGCAGCCAGGAAATTGTTCAACAGCCCGTGAACAATTGCCCTGGGGGCAGAACATCGCCCTCGTGACCGGCTCGACGATCGGGACGCGCGTGTCTGGTACGCGCAGCGAGGCCGTCGAGAATGGCTGGTCCCGCAAGGTCCTCGAGGCCCAGATCGCGACCGACCTCCGGGGGCGTCAGGGCGGCGCACTTACGAGCTTTGACCATGCGCTACCAGAGCCGGACTCCGAGCTGGTTCGCGACGCGATCAAGGACCCCTACAACTTCGAGTTCCTCGGCCTGTCGAAGAAGGCAAAGGAGCGCGACCTCGAGCTGGCTCTGCTCAACGACGTCCAATCGTTCCTGATGGAGATGGGTCGCGGCTTTGCATTGGTCGGAAGACAGTTCCCGCTAAAGATCGTCGACGAGGAGACCGGCGAGGAAGATGAGTTCTTCATCGATGTCCTGTTCTACAACTACCTCTTGCGGCGCTTCGTGGTGATCGATCTGAAGGTCGAGGACTTCAAACCGGAGTTCACCGGCAAGATGAGCTTCTACCTCACTGCGGTCGACGAACTGGAGCGCCAGCCCGGGGACGAGCCGTCGATCGGGCTCGTGCTCTGCCCTGGTCGCAGAAAGACGGTGACCGAATGGGCACTACGAGGCGTTGATAGTCCAGTGGCTGTTGCTCGCTACAGGACCGGCGATGTGACGCTGACAGAGACACCACCGGCAGAGATGAAGCCAGCGCTTCCGGAGCTTCCCGCAGCTGGCCAGCGAGCTGTCAAACATCGTCGAGGCAGCCAACACGGTGCACGACGATGAGCCGACGGAGGCCGAGCCGGAGTAGACACCCCACCCTTGGCGCGGAGCAGGACGCTCCGCGCCCACTTCCATTGGAGGTTTCACCTTCCTGCGCGGATGCTGGCTCAAAAACACATCCTCCATTCACAACATCCTCAATTCACAAAGACGGTCGCGAAGGCGAGCATGGGCAGGACCATGCGCCACCGGCGCGCCCTTGGCGTGGGGTCGGCATGATTTTGACGCTCATCAAGACGGCCTTCATAACTGCCAAAACACACCCCCGTAGCCGATCTCAGGCCCGGCTTCACAGATGGTTACTTGTTGGTCACAGGGTGGGGGGCCCGGGCAAGATCTCGGACATTCGTTTCGACCGGCCCCGCTTTGCCGTCCGGACGCAGGCCATCACCACAGCGGATCTCGGGCTTCGTCCCCGTCGCAGATCCCGGGTCTTTCGCCCCCGGCCAATACCGGCTTCGCTGCCGTCGCAGATCCCGGGTCTTTCGTCTCCCGGCCAATACCGCTTCGCGGACTTATTGGCCGGGAGTCGAAAGGCCCGGGATTGCTTGCCTGGGTTGGGCCACTCGAGTGAGGCTCCAGCTTCCGGGTCGCGCTGCTCGGCGAACAGCGCCGTCCCAGCCCGACGTTAGCCTGGGCCGATGCCCACCACATTGCTCTCCCTGGTCATTCACGCGGCCCGGCGTGATTGCCCGCTGTTGTGATCCCGCTACGGTCACGCCACGATGGCACGCAATCTTCGCTCAGAGATCATGGGTTTCCTCGCTTACCTGGCCGGGCATTCGCCTCGCCGGGTGGACTGGAATCCCGGGAGCCGTTGTGACGGGACGCCGGCGACGGTCCTCGAGTTGGAGGACTCCATCCCGCGACCGCCGTTTCGTCGTATCGGCGCGACACGGATCCTCGTGACGAGCAAGCACGAGCGTCTACGCGCGAGCGCCTATCGAGCCGCCGGCGCTCGATACATGCAGTGGAATCCACCACGCAAGCAGTGAGGCTTAATCCCCCTCGGGAGCCCAACCAACGGTGCTGTGCCCCATCTCGACATCGCGCCTCAGCGTAGCCTCGACCTGTGCAGCCAGCCCTTTCGGCAACCGCCTGCGCGCCTCGACGATGAAAGCCGCGGTGCCAGAACCGGGTGAGCGCACAGGAACCTGCTCCAGCGCACGGTCAACCTCGGCACCCACGAGCTCCTGCGCCTCAGCACCCGCACTACCTGCACGCTCCACAAGCGCCGCGGCGACGCGACTCACTCGCGCTCGCCGGTATATCGCCGCCAAACGAACGACCTCACCCGCCGGTATGCGCTCCTGGTTAGCCGCGGAAACCCGCACCACGTCACCCCGACGCGAGAGCGTGCTCGGGCTGACGCCAATGAGCTTCGCAGCGGCACGCAAGGAAGGGTAGGCCTCCACAGGAAGATCAGACTCCCGCTCCTCGCGCGTAGCTCGCCTACTGACGACAGACGCAGACCGGGCTCGGCCAGCAGTGGCGGATTGAAGATCCATGACCCCAACCACTATAGCAACGATCGCAACACCCGCAACGATATGCACGACAACTCGTCGTGCAACCCCTGTCGAAGCGGAAGTCCTGGTCAGCGTACGCGGGGCATGGAGGCCCCGCGCCCACCCACAACGGGAAGCACAGGTACCTGCGCGGATGCGGCCCAAAAAACACACACAAAAACACACGACGCGGTTTCTATTAGACGCTCAATACTCACTCGCCGGCATATAGCCGGTCAAGGTCGACTAGCTCCACGTCGCCACGGTCATGCGCAGTGGCGAGGAGGGCTCGGTCGAACCCGCTGGCTGAGAACACGATGAGCTTCACACCGGCCTCCACAGTCGTGCGCCCAGCCAACAGGTCTCGTGCACGCTCGAGGTGGGTGAGCACCCGGACCCCCGCCAGCTCGGTGCGGAACTTGGCCTCGCCGAGCAGTCCGACCTTCGTGGAGTCGCCCGCGCGGATGCCGACGACGTCGACCTCGGCTTGGGAGCGGCCGGCCGGGTCGTTCACCTGCGTCGCTCCTACTCGAGCGAGGCGACCGCCCGTGGTCTGCTCGGAGGCGTAGCGGATCGTCCAGTGACGAGCGAGATCCTCGAAGTGAGGCCCCAGCACGTGCGTTGCGAAGCGTGCCTGAGCGTCAGCCCACGCGTCCGCGGCGCGACGTTCCTCAAAGCGGGCCAGATCGCGCCGGGTGATGACGTGATGGAAGCGCACGATCGGCTCGGCGATTCGATAGGCGGGGCGACGCCGGCGCAGCGCGTCGTCGTCGCGCACCACGAAACCGGCATCGACGAGTACGCGCAGGGGCCAGCTCAGAGCCTGGCGGTCGCGTCCCAGCGCGGCCGCGATCTTGGTTTCGGTGTGATTGCCGGCGGCGATCGCCGACAGCACGGAGTGGTATAGCGCCCTGTCGTTGAGGCCACGCTCCTCGGCCAGGAGATAGTTGTCCTCCCGGAACAGCGCCGACGCGGGGTTGCACACGCCGGCGGCGAGCCATGTCTCGATTGCCGCCAGGTCGCGGGGCGGATCGAGCCCGAGCAGATCGCGATAGCCCGGGGTTCCACCCACGATCGCGTGAAGCCTGATCGCGACTTGCCAGCTTCCGGCCACGCCCCAATAGGAGGCTGCCTCACGGTAATCGAACGGATCAACTCTCACCGTGGTGGCGATGCGACCGCGTAGCGCCCGCTGGCCGGAGAGCAGCCCCGTCATCACCGACAGCGCCGAGCCGCACAGGACGAGACGGACCGGTGCTCCTAGTCCGTCTCGCGAAGCATCGACGGCACGCTGCAACGCCGACGAGAGCTCTGGCACTCGGTCGAGTAGGTACGGCAGCTCGTCGATCACCGCGACCACAGGATCACCGTCGTCACGACGCAAGCCAGCAACAGCGTCGACAGCGGCGGACCAGTCCGTGAACGCCAGCCTGCCGCCCGGTACTCCCAGCCAGTCGCCCAGAGCCTCACCCAGATGCTCAAGCGCTGGTGTCGCCTCCTCCTCGAGTGCCTGATGGTAGAAGCCCTCCGTCGCGGCTGTGAGACGCCGTAGCAGATAAGACTTGCCCTGCCGGCGACGCCCGTGCACCACCGCCACGCGCAGACCGTCACCGCCCGCGGTCACAAACGAGGCCAGATCCTCCCACTCCAAGACCCGGTCGAAAACATCCTCTGGTCGGGCAAGCGTCACAATGCCATCATATCAAGCAAAGCGGACTTAGGCAAAGTACATTTTGCTATATATCCGCGGCTTGTGGCGCCCGCGCCTGCTGGACATGGGCGGCGAGGACGATCGCGAAGGCGAGCATGGGCAGAACCATGCGCCACCGGCGCGCCCTTGGCGTGGGGTCGGCATGATTTTGACGCTCATCAAGACGGCCTTCATAACTGCCAAAACACACCCCGTAGCCGATCTCAGGCCCGGCTTCACAGATGGTTACTTGTTGGTCACAGGCGGGCGTCTCCCGCACAGGCTCTTCCGGCACACAGACACACCACTCGCACGCCATAGGCGAGCGCCGCCTCGGCGCAGATCCCGGGTCTTTCGTCTCTCGGCCAATACCGCTTCGCGGACTTATTGGCCGAGAGACGAAAGACCCGGACTCTGCTTGCCTTGGTTGGGCCCTGATCAGCGGCCGTGAAGGCGGGCCAGACGCCTGGAGTAGCCTCGTTCCGTCCTGGCCACATACAAACATGTGTTCGATGACTTGTTCTGCACCCTTACGCCGGAGCGACGCGCTGTCCGCCGACTACCCGCAGTTCCTGGCCGAGATCAAGGCCCGGATCGGGGCTGCACGGACCTGGGCACACCTTTTTTTGCTTCCTATCGTATTCTTGCTTGTGGTAGTAGAATATAGGCATGAACGAGAAAGATCGGTTGACGCGTGCCGTCAGCACCGTGCTCGATGCTGACGTTCTCGTCCAGTCCGCGGCCGGCGCGCATGCCCTGCGCGTCGTGGGGCTGCCTCGCCAGCCACGCTTCAGCGCCGCGTGGGTTCGCCGTGGCTCCCCGGCCGAGGTCCGTGCACGGCTGGAGCGCTCCCCAGCTGTGACGCTCGTAGTCGCGCCTGAGCTCTCATCCGGCGCTCGGCGGCTGCTCGACGAGCGGGCGATCAACTGGGTCGATGAGACAGGCGCGGCGAATCTGCGGGGCGACGGCCTGCTCGTCCACGTCGACCGCGCGCCCGCGCCAAAGGATCCAAATCCGCGTGGGGCCTCCTGGAGTGAGATCGCGATCCTTGCCGCCGAGGCGACCCTCGCCGCTCGCCCCGAACAGATCACGACGGCCTGGATCGCTGAACACGCCGGCTGCTCGATCGCGCGAGCCAGCCGGATCCTCACCGGCTGGGACCAGGAAGGCTGGACCGCGAAGCAGGGACCTGCCCGAGGACGCGGAGCGCACCGTGTCCTGGAACACCCGGAGGCGATGCTCGCATCCTGGACAGCGCACCTCAACACCAGCCCCATAGAGAAGTGGTTTGCCCACACCACCAGCCGCGACCTCGACGACCTGCAGGCCCGCCTCACGCACGTCCTCGGCGATGTCGCGTTCGGCTGGACGGGGTGGGCCGCCGCGCAGCAGCTCGCGCCATTCGTCACGCAGCTCCCGATCCTGCACCTGCGGGTCGATGAGCGCTACGCGCACCGCGACCTCGCACCGCGGCTACGGGACGCCGGCCTCACCGTCACAGATGACGCCGGCCGGATCGAGCTGTGGCGCACTCCAAGCAACGCATTCAGCCTCACGACTCCTTCTCCGTCTGGCCCCCTCGTCTCCTGGCCACGGGTCTACGCCGACCTCAAACGCCTTGGCGGCCGGGGAGAGGATGCCGCCCAACATCTCCGCGACGTGATGGGATCAGAGCGTGGCTAACGATCGCATCGTCAAGATCGAGTTCCTCTGCGATCTCGACAACCAGCCGGCCGAGGCGATCGTTTCACCGGTTGGGTGCTCGAGGCTGCGAGCGGTCAATCTCCGGGGCACCGGCTACGTCGAGCGTGACCACCACGAGTACATCCTTCACGTTCCCGAGGGCAATCTGCGTGTTCAGATCGCCGGACTCGCCGGCTACCTGCTCTCGAAGTCCGTGGCCGTGCGCACACGCGGCGCCGACAAGGATTACTACGACCTCGCATACGTCTTACTTCACAACGATGCCGGTGGCCCAACCGAAGCCGCCAACATCGTCAAGGCCAGCCCACTCGCGGATGCACTCCCGGGCATGAGCTCCACCTTCCTGGAGATACGCGAACGATTTCGCAACGACCGCGCACATGGCGCGCGAGCCTACGCCCGCGAAGCACGAAAGGTCACCCCCGAGGACGACGCGCAACTCCTCGCCGCCGACGCCGCCGCAGCAATCAACGAGTTCCTCGACACCCTCGCCCGATAGCTCTTCCGACGAGGGATCTTGGAGGCGGTTTGATGATCGCGGCCATGCATGGGTGGCCGACCCGGTTTACGTAACGCGCCATGACGCGGAGCAGGACGCTCCGCGCCCACTTCCATTGGAGGTTTCACCTTCCTGCGCGGATGCTGGCCCAAAAACACATCCTCCATTCACAACATCCTCAATTCACAAAGACGGTCGCGAAGGCGAGCATGGGCAGAACCATGCGCCACCGGCGCGCCCTTGGCGTGGGGTCGGCATGATTTTGACGCTGATCAAGACGGCCTTCATAACTGCCAAAACACACCCCCCGTAGCCGATCTCAGGCCCGGCTTCACAGATGGTTACTTGTTGGTCACAGGGTGGGGGGCCCGGGCAAGATCTCGGACATTCGTTTCGACCGGCCCCGCTTTGCCGTCCAGGCGCAGGCCATCACCACGGCGGATCTCGGACATTCGTTTCGACCGGCCCCGCTTTGCCGTCCAGGCGCAGGCCATCACCACAGCGGATCTCGGACATTCGTTTCGACCGGCCCCACTGAGGCGGGTCCTCTCGGTCGAAACGAATGTCCGAGATCCGCCGTGGCTAAGCAAGCCCTGGTACCGGGGCATGGAGAGCCTGCACCCATCCACAACGGGAACACCAGGCACATGCGCGGATGCGAGCCGATCTTTGATCGGTCAAAAAACCCCGCTCAGCGACTGCGGAAGGAGCCGGCCGGCGTGTCGTTTCTAGCGGCGTCAGCCGTCGTTGATCTCGCGGCGAACGTAGGCTGAGAAGAGGGGGTCGGCCAACGTCCAGGAGCCTCGTCCGCTTGGCCTGATCACGATTGAGGTGTCGGCGAGTGTGTTCAGCGCACGATTGACTGCCTTTTTCTCCAGGTCCGTGTATGGGGAGCGGTGATGTGCGAGGCGGATGGTGACATCGACCGCGGTGTTGCCCATCGCCCGGATACGGTCCATCAGGTCGCTGTGACGGCCCGCGTCGTCTGCCAACGCGCCGCGGTAGCCGCGCTCGGCGAGCGTACCGTCGATGTGGCGGGTTCCCTCCTCGACCGAGGCGTGGTGTGTCTGCTGGGCGATCAGCATCGTCGACCGCGGATGCCCTTCGCCCGAGGCAATGATGCGCTCCAGGGCCTCCTCGTCGACCGTGCATTCGTCCTGGGCGAAGCGCTCACCGAGTCCCGCGCGCCACTCATCCTCGGTGATCCGTGAGAGCTCGTGGAAGCCACCGAACTGGTAGAGCGCGCGGTGCTGGTTGCTGAACAGATCGCGCATCAGATGCTCGACGCTTCCCGCGAACAGGCAAGTCACGCGAGGGGAGGCATGAAGTGTCTCCCGCAGCCGCTGGGTAATCTGCTCGGGGTCACCGTAGGCGCCGCTGTTCAGCTGCTGCAGCTCATCGATCAACAGGATCAACTGCCGGTCGTCGCGCTCGGCGATCCGCTGGGGCAATTCGAGAGCGACGCCCAGCTCTTGCAATGGATCGCGGCGTCTACGCGTCGGCTCGAGGGCGATCTCCACCGCCTCGCCCAATTCGGACTTCACGCGCAGCACCGCGGTCAGCGAACGTCCGCTGAGCGCGCCCGAGCCGAGGTTGCGCGTACGCTCGATCAGCCGCTTGACCGCCGAACGGTTGGCGAGCGTCTCCTGAGCGAGCGCCTCGGCAAGGGAAGCGGCGTTGGTGTACTTGAACAGGCTGACGCTCACCGTGTAGAGCCGTTTGCGTCGAAGCGTCGCAATCGTCGCTTCGCAGACCGTGCTCTTCCCCGTACGCCGCGGCGCCGCGAGGATGCGGTGGATCCCATTCGTGAGCTGGGAAGCAAGCTCCTCGACATCGCTCTGGCGGCCGATCAGCTTCCCAGGCGGACGGACGGGCTCCTCGGAGGGAAACAGATCTCGGGACCGCAGGCGAGCCATGTTGTCCATTATGCCAACTCAGGTTGACAATTTCGCCAACAGGCGACTGTTCTCTGCGAGGTTGCGAGCGCGTGGATAGCCGGCGTACTGCCATCGCATCCGACGCGGGGCATGGAGGCCCCGCGCCCACTCCCTCTGGAGGTCTCGGTTACCTGCGCGGATGCGACCCAAAACACATCCTCAATTCACAAAGAGATTTCACTGCTTCCGCCGGCGCAGATCCCGGGTCTTCCCTCCCTGTCGCAGATCCCGGGTCTTTCGTCTCTCGGCCAATACCGCTTCGCGGACTTATTGGCCGAGAGACGAAAGGCCCGGGATTGCTTGCGTTGGTTGAGCCCGGATCAGCGGCCGTGAAGACGGGCCAGACGCCTGGACTAGCCTGCTTGAGGGGCTGCCGCCCCATGTCGCAGGGCCAGTGATGCATAAGCAGTTAAAGCCTTTCGCAGCTCGTTTCGCGGAAGTCTCTTAAGGGCCTTTGCACACAATGCGTACAAAGCCGTTCAGGCGAGCAGGCCGGCGTGGAACGTCCGTACCGCGAGTACCGCATCGGCGCGCAGCGTGGCCTGCTCGGAGCCCGGATGGTCCGCAAGCATCTGAGATGCATATGCCGCCGGCCCCTGCGCGTCGGGCGTGTCGAAGTTGGCGAGCAGATCGTCGAGGGAGGTTACGATCTCGCTGGCGGGGGTCATATCGAAGCGTTGGCGAGTGATCGCCGCTGCCTGCTCTGGGCCTCCGGCGTCGTTGTGCAGCAACACGAACGCGATGTCATACCAGTCCTTTGTCTTACGGCGTCTGTGGGCTGCTGCCGTCTTGGCGAGCAGGAACCCGGCGAGTCCAGTGATGTTCACCTCCACGTCATAGCGGACCCCGCCGATCTGTGATCGGAGTGGTTGGGGCGTGTAATCCCTCGTCGCATATCGAGTGCCGCGGAGGTTGACGGCTCCGAGGGCTTTACAGCCTCGGAAGCCGATGACGCTTTCCGCTCGCTCGTCTTCGAGATCCGCAAGCAGCTCGAACTCGTTGCCACGGGTCTGCCAGCGCCAGACGCTGCCTGGCACCGGCTCGAACTCTGCGTTCACGAGCGCGCGCTCGAGTCGGACCACGTTGACCGTACCGACCTCGATCTCCAGGTTCACCTGGACGTCCACGTCTGTCGTTCCAGCGTGGAGCACACCGCTGGCGGCGCAGAGAATCTCTGGGACCAGGCCGCCGAGGAGAACGAACTCGGGAGTCCCCCCGTAATGGTGCACCACGCGCACCAGGGCGCTCTCCGCCGCGTCTCGTGCGGCTCTCGACCGTGGTGGCTCCTCAGCCACGGAGCGCCTCTCGGAGGTGCTCGGCGGCCTCTTCGCCGCGCACGCCCTCGTCGCGAACGTCGGCGTAGACGCGCGGCCACGGCGCGACTCTGATGCCGTCGATCTCGGTGGCCAGTCGGTCAGATGCGGTGGTCGGGAACGGTCGCAGTATGAGTCTGCCGCCATCGATTGGCTCGATGCCCGCATTGCGTGCGGCGTTGCGGAGCGCGGGCTCGCCGGTCGCCTCGACGTAGACCTCGCCACCCGCGATGTTTGTGAGCAGGGGCGCCAGCACCGCCGTTCCCAGGCTGCCCGTAACGGCCCAGTGCACGCCCGCCCGCGTCCAGCGTTGACCGAGCTCTTCGAGTCCGGTCAACGGGTCGCGCCAGAGCACGCCACAGCGCAGCTGAGTTATCGAGCGCAGCCGCAGCGCCGCCTCGGCATACTGTTCGATGAGCCGGTCCGGATCGCTCAGCCGGCGTCCGGAGTGACGCCCCCTGCGTGCCGAGCTCTCGAGCAGTCCCAGGTCGGTCAGCACAGCTAGCGCGTGAGCGGTTGAGCTGATCGAGTGACCTGTCGCTCGTGCTGTCGCGGACGCCGTCGCCGGCGTGTCGCACAGGACCGCCTCAGCGACGCTGAGTACCGTGCGAGTCCAACCGGCAGGTCTGACGGACGTGCGTCGTTGCCGTCCCGTGCGCGACACCACGATCGTGTCAGTGGCGATCTCGGCTGCTCCAGACTCGTCGACCCAGCCCACCTTCGCGCCAGACGCCGCGGCCCTTGCGGCCAGTGACAGCTCGGAGCCGGCGATCACGTCCGCCTTTGGTCGCATCGTGAGAACTTGCTGCACCGCCCGAACGCTTCCCCGGCCGATCCACCGGACCACGAGCTTGCGAGATCCGATGCGAACGATCGTCGTATCCTGCGCATTGACGGCCACAACCTCTAAGGCCGTGGCCGCTGGCAGCACCGCCTGGAGGGCGGCAACCGACCTGCGCATCGTGGCGTCATTCCGCGTGTCTGTGCTCGGGGGCGAATACATCGATATACATTATACTACGCTGCTGCATCGAAGTATTGTTTCGGCCGATCTTGATCGGTCAAAATACTCGCTTCGGTGCGCCGCTTCGTCTTTGGAGCTTCAGCCACCGCGTCAGAGCGCGGTGAGCGAACGAGCAAAGCCAGACGGCGGCCCTGCACCCCACAAAGGGTCCCACCTTGCACCTGTGGCACAGCTTCCGGAGGCGCCCGATGACTACCAGATCACCCTCTACACCCAAGGAGGCATGATCCGCAAGCCACCATCGTGGTAGACGCCACCGCTTAAATCGCTGAGGCCCGCCGAAAGCGAGCCTCGCGCCCAGCCAGCGAAGTGACTGGGGGGATGCATCGCAGTCTATCAGCCTCCGGTTCAGCGCATCAACCTCACAGTCTGAGGCGCATCACCACGGACGCCAGCGCTGCGCGTCCAGCCCGTGAAGTTTCTTCAGGGCGACCTCGATGAGCAGGGATTTGAGCACGCGCTGTGTGCCGAGACTGGCGGCACGAGCGCATCGGAACGGTCCAGATGCAGATGGAAGCAAACGAGCGAGTGGACCGGAGAACTCTCCGCCAAGCAGCTGCAGTACGTCAGACACGCCGCCCACAAGCTCGGGCAGTGACTATCGCCCCGCTCTACCCGTCCTTACAGTCAAAGATATAAGAGACGGCACCGGCGGGCGGCCGACCTGCTCGCCCGCAGTCCTCCATTTCGGTCGTCCAATCCGGTCGTCTGCGCGGATAGCCTCGACACGCCCGCTTTCGGATGCCAGGAGGCGCGGTGCCTACCTGCCGCGCCTTCCGCAGACCTGAACGATGCCTTGCTCCCGCGGGCCTACACGACGCCTCGTGCTGCCCAAGCCTGGGCGCGGAGCACAAACGGCGCCGCTGGCAGCGCGTCGCGGCAGCGTTCGCGCAGCTGCGCTTGTCGCCTCGCGTCGAGGGCAGCCGTGTAGCTGCCGGCCGGCCCCACGCCAAGGGTGAACGGCTCCCACCAATCGTCAAAGCTCGGATGCTCGACGCTGACTATCAGGGCTGACTCCTCGATCTCGCGCAGCCCGGCGGCGTCAAACAGCCGCGGAAGCTCGCCCTCGCGGGCACCGGCAAGCTGCGACTCATCCTCGACCTCGGGGTCGAGTTCGCGCGCCGCATCCCAGAACAGGCTGAGCGGGCCCTGACCGCCAGCGTGATCCCACACGCATGCCGCCACGACACCGCCTGGGAGAGTGACGCGCACCATTTCACTGAGCCCCTCTGTGGGATCTTTCATGAAGTGAACGACGAGCTGCGCGAGCACTCCGTCGAATGCCTGGTCCGCAAAAGGCAACTGCTCCGCCGAGCCAAGTCGCACGTCGACGCCGGGGTGACGATCTCGGGCCGCCGCGACGAAGGTCTCGGAAGGATCAACAGCCGAAACGAAGTCCGCTCGCAACCGCCTCACCAGCTCGGTAGTGAGAGCGCCTGGACCGCAGCCGACGTCGAGCGCTCGCTGACCAGCCGCGATCGTCGCGAAATCGGCAAGCTGCGGGGCCAGCAGCACCGAGTAGCGGCCCATAAAGCGGTCGTACGCATCAGCCGCAGCGAGGAAGCTCACTGAGCGAATCTAGCGCTTTCCGTCGAGGCAGTGACGCGACTGTCGTGCCGCTCGTGCAATTCGCCGGCTTGGGGTCGCGGCCTCCCCTCCGCCGACAAAGTGGGCACGGGGATCACGCCCGCGCCCGCGCTCGCCTTGGACGACTCTCGATAGCGTCGACCGAGGATCGGGCGGGCACCCGCTTGCCCAGGGCAAAGCGAAGCGCTCGCGTCGCCGCGTCTCAGGCTCGGTGCTTGGTCTAACGGAGAGTGCGCGGCGTGACCGTGGTCGAGCCTCGCACCGACGAACGGGAGAGGCTGACGCAGCTCATGGATCTGCGCTCACGCAGGGTCAGGCTCTGCCAACGGCGATGTTTGTGCTCATCGGCATCCGCAGCGAGCCCTCAGCGGTAGCGTGCGGCGCAAGTCTCTCGGCGACTTCATCGCAGACGGCCTGCTGGGAGTGATTAGAAGCGGCGGTGAACACCGACGCGATTGGGCTGGCGGCGATATAGCGGCGGGCGAACTCAGGGTGGGATGCCCAGGTGCACTGGATCGTTTCGTCGATGACCGCAACCTCGCGGAAGCCCGCGTCGGACATCAGTTGGGCCAGGGTGGCGCCGTCGCCGAGTGTGAATGGTGAGTGCATCATCTGTGCAGCCTCGCTACTGACGTGCTGAGCGAGCGCGTCGGCGATCGCGCTGAACGGCGGCTCGATGTCCTTCCAGGTCGCAATCGCGACGTGTCCGCCGGGCTTCAGTACGCGTCGCATCTCAGCGAGCGCGGCCGCGCGGTCAGGAAAGAACTGCAGGCCCTGCTGACACAGTGCAACGTCGAAATCCTCGGCGTCGAAGGGCAGTACCGTGGCGTCCGCCTGGGCGTAGTCGATCGGTGCGGCGTTCTCCTCGGCCGGATGTGTGCGCGCGATCGCTACCGTCGGCTCTCCGAGATCCACACCCGCGACCGATCCGCCCGTACCCGCAAGGATCGCGGCTGCACGCGAGACGACGCCGGTGCCGCAGGCGACGTCGAGCACACGCGAACCCGGCCGCACACACCCATGCTCCACGAGCCGCTCCGCGAACGGCGCGAACATCGCCGGCACGAGAAACTCCTGGTAGATCGCCGGCGCGCTCCCGGTTTGAATACCCCAGTCCATCGCGTCCATCAGCCGCCTCCCCTCATGGGATGACAGCACCGCAAGGCGCGCACAGAGGAGCTTCGATGACCGTGACCATCGAGTCGGAGCCTACCGGAAACAAGCCTTCACCTTGTGGCACGTTTAGCTGATCGCGCGCGGGCTGGGTGTTTGCGCAGCGAGCAGGTGACGTGAGAGAAACTCGATCTGGTCTGCCACCACACGCTCGAAACCCTCACCCAGGAAAGCGCCGAAATGATCGATCGGGTAGTCGCGCCGCTCACCGCGCGGGGCACGTTCGGCGGTCCGTTCAGCCGCCTTACGCGGAATCACGTGATCCTGTTCACCAATACCGACGAACAGCGGGCATTGCACACGGTGGGCCACCCGGACCGGTCGGAAGCTGGTGGCCCCCGCAAACGAAAGTGGCAAGTACTCGTTGCGCCAGAGGGAGCGATCGCCACGGATGGCCTCGAAACCGGGGAGCGCCTCGGGCTGCGTGAACCAGGCTATGGAGCCTGGAGGCGCCGCAACCGGAATGTGAACCCGCGCTCTGCCAAACATGTTGCGCAAAATAGCAACGTTCACCGCGTGCAAAGTGCGGATCGGCATTGTCCGGAAGAGCGCGATCGTGTCCGTCGCCGGATTCATGGCAATAGCAGCGGCGATCCTATGGTCATGAGCCGCAACGTTAATCGCGAGACCGCCGCCGCCTGAGAAGCCCCACACAGCCATGGCATCAGCGTCGATACCTTCGAGCTGTCGAGCGAACGACACGGCTGCTACGAAGTCGGCTTGCTGGCGGTTTGGGTCCATGACCTGCCTCGGCTCGCCATCGCTCCTGCCGAGGTGGCGGAAGTCGAAGGTGAGTGCGGTGATCCCCTCGCCCGCGAACCGCTCCGCAAACGCCGGCAGACCGTCGTCTTGTGTGAGGCTGAAACCATTAGCCATCACGACGCACGGTGTGGCCTCCCCAGGCGCAACGTCCGGCCGGTAGACCCGGGCCGCACAGTCCACGCCCTCAGAGCGGAACGTCATCTCCTCGACCCTCACCGCCGCGATCATGATGGTGGGATGTTCTGGTTCAGGTGGAACAGGTTGGTGGGGTCGTAGCGGTCCTTGAGCGCTCGGAGGCGGGCGAACTTCTCGGTCCCGTAGGCCGCCTTGACCCGATCCTCGCCCTCGGAGGAGAGGAAGTTGATGTAGGCGCCACCGGTCAGCGACGGCTCGATCTCGGCATAGAGCCGCTGCGCCCAATCGATGTGGGTCTCCAGGCCGGTCGGCTCATGGGTGGCGGCGATCGCGTTGAGCACGAACGGCGCCTGGCGCTCGCCCTGGGCAGTCTCCTCCTCGCCGACACGGGCGATCGCGCCACCGAACTGCTGGATGTGGATCTCCGAGGCCGGGGACGTCGCGTTCTGATGGAAGCGGGCCATCGTCTCGATCGCGTGATCGTCGAGCTCGCGGAAGTAGCCCGCCTTCATGTAGGCCTGGGTGCCCTTCGGCCAGAGCGCATCGAGCAGGCTCTCCATCTGCACGTAGGGCATCGGGCTGACCAGGTCCGCGACCGCGTCACCCAGGTCGCGGAGCGGCTGCAGCACCTTCATCCCCTCCTCGGGGTCACCGGAGTAGCAGCCGACGAGGGCGATCAGCTTCTTGCCGTGCCAGTCCTCAGGAATGAACGGAGCGGGTGGCCCGGTGATCAGGTTGACCAGGGTGCTCAGCTCATCCGGCACCTCACGCGTGAACTCCCGGTAGAAACGCATGATCTCCACGGCGCGGTCGCCCGGATACCAGACCGGGCCGGCGGCCACGGTCGGGCCAACCGGGTGCAGGTCGAACTCGAAGGAGGTGACGACGCCGAAATTACCTCCGCCGCCGCGCAGGCCCCAGAAGAGATCGGGGTTCTCCGTCGCGCTCGCGGTCAGGATCTGCCCGTCGGCGGTGATGACCTCGGCCGAGCGCAGGTTGTCGCAGGCCAGACCATGCTTGCGCATCAGCCAGCCGATCCCGCCGCCCAACGTGAAGCCGGCGACGCCGGTGGTCGAGACCAGGCCCCCGGTGGTGGCAAGGCCGTGCTCCTGGGTGACGGCGTCGAACTCCCCCCAGGTGACGCCACCCTCGGCCCTGGCGGTGCGAGCGGCCACATCCACCGTGACGCCCTTCATCGGCGAGAGGTCGATAACGATGCCGTCATCGACCGTCGAGAAGCCGGGAATGCTGTGACTGCCGCCACGCACCGCGACGTCAAGTCCCTCGCTGCGCGCGAAACCGATCGCGTGGCGCACGTCGGAGGAATCGGCGCAGCGGGCGATCACCGCCGGGCGAGCGTCATGGGCGCCGTTCCAGATCGCACGAGCCTCGTCATAAACGCCATCGCCGGGCCGGATCAGCTCTCCGTGCAACCCGTCCTCGAACTCCTTCAACGTCGCCGCCCCAAGCACCCCTTGCGTAGCCATGCGCCGGCCTCCTCCTCAGTTTGGTTGTCTGACATCGCGCCTCAACGACACTCAGCGAGGCTACGGTCCACCTCTTAACGACGACTTTGCAATGTCTTATGGCCGCCGGGCTCGCCCTGCTTGCGCGCCGCGGCGGCGAGCTGTTCGAAGGCGACGGCGTCGATCCGGACCGGGTCCTCGGGGCTGAGCAGGATCAGTTCTTCGCGCAGCTCCAGGTAGCGGCTGCCGTCCAGCCCGATCGAGTCGAGCGCGCGCCGGGCCGCGAAGATCGCCTGATGCAGGTTGTTGCGGGCGGAGTCCGGGTCCCGCCCCGCCCACAGCAGCTCGGCCGCCTGCTCGACGTGGAGGCGGCGCTCGGACTCCAGAGCGAGCAGCTTGATCAGGAAAACTACTCCGAAGGGATCAACTGGCACGATGATCTGGATACTGCCGTTGCCGGCGTCCTTGTCACGCGGAGGCACCCGCTCCGGATGTGATGTGCTCGATCACTGGCGTGAACTGCTCGGTCGGTGAGAAGTCGACGTACTCAGAATCTTCGAGCGCCTCGGGAGCATGGCCGGGAGCCCAGTAGAACGCTTCGCCCGCGGCGAAGTCCTGATGCCCGTCCAGTGTGTGCATCCGCACACGGCCCTTGATCATGTATCCCCAATGCGGACACGGGCAGAGATCGTCTGGGAGGCCCTTCGTGGCAGGGCGCAGGTCGGCGCCGGCGGGCAGCCGCACGAACCCGACGGAGAGACCGTCCTCGTCGCGGAGGCGGACCTGAACGTCACCGTCTTCGATTGCGATTGGCAACTCCTCAAGCGTGATGGCCTTCATGGTGGCTCCTTTTCGTGTGTGGATGCTGTTCATGGCTCTTCGCCGGACGCGAAGCGCCGGCGCTCAATCGCGCCACTCGACCTCGAAGTGCCCGATGGGCTCGTCGAAGCCCTTCACGTCGATGGGCCCGCCGTCAGAAAACCGGATGCCCTTGCCGCGACAGAGATCCTGCACCCCGGAGGAAACGACGATGCAATCCGGCTGAGCCCACGCGCACAACCGCGCGGCCTGTTGCACTGCTGCGCCAAAGAGATCGTTTTGCTCGGTGACGGGCTCCCCGGCCGCCACCCCGACACACACGTGCAGGTGCCCGTCAGCATCGTCGTCACGCTCGTGGAGTGTGCGCTGGATTTGCATCGCCGCGGAGACCGCCTGGAAGGCCGAGGTGAACGCAGCCATGATCCCGTCGCCGGTGTGCTTGATCTCGCTACCCCCGAAGCGTGCCAGGGCGGCGCGCACGACTGAGTCGTGTGCCCGTAGAAACCTCATCGCTGCACGGTCTCCCAATTGCTGGGTCAGACGAGTGGAGTTGACCATGTCGGTGAAGAGGATGGCCCGGAACGCGCTTTCTGTGTATGGCTCGCCAGGAGGATGGGTATTGAGCCGGCCGAAAAAGCCACGCACCACAGCCTGATCAACCTCAATGACATTCGATGGAACCAACCCATGGGCTGCCCGATGGGCGGCCTCAACGGCCTCCTCGTCCGGGCCCTCGACCAGGCAAAAGCCACTCCCCGCCCCCTCTTCGAACCAGTAGGTGACGAAGCGCACGCCGAATCCGTCCTGAACCTCGAGATCGCGCATGTGGGCAGCTGAGACGTCCGCAGCGGTCGCGTCCGGGAGATCGTGGCGGTCCATGTAGAGGGGCATCGTGATCGGGCCGCCGAGCGTCAGCGCATCGCGCTGTCTTGCACCTCTGTTGGGCCCGCGTCGGTGCAGGCAGCGACCGCCACGTATGCAGGGCGCCTGTTGAGACGCTTTCTGTGGATATCCGTCCTGATCAGCGCGCCGACCTCGCGCAGCAGGTTCCGTCGTTCACATCCCGGTCGCACGAGCAGACGGCCGGTGGCGCCCAGCAGGCGCTGTGGCGTTATGACCTGCGAGGGCCTTGAGCGGTGGGTGAACAGATCGATGACGATGTCGATCTTGCCCTGCCCGAGCAGCCGCCTCTGCATCTCGGGCAGCACGGCGGGTACCGCCCCGGCCTTGCCCATATCGGTCGCGAGCCAGTGGTGCCCGGCGGCATCCCTGTCGCGCCAGCGACCCCAGTCCGCCAGCGCGGTGTCCATGTCCTCCGCCGAGCCATCCAGGGCGCCGGCGATCGTCGGCGCGAGCGCGTCGACCTGCCGGAACGCGTCCTGGATTCCCTGGCCGGGCGTCGGATCCTTGAAGTGGCCGGCGTCCCCAGCCAGCACCCACCCAGGGCCACAGGCCTCTCGGAAGAATCCCTCCCAGCGCAGCATCCCGAAGAGCTTTCCCACGCGGCGCGCGCCCTCGAGCGCCTGCGCGACCGGCCGAGCGCTGTATATGTACTCCGTGAAGCTGCCCTCCAGGTCTTCCCGGAAACGAGGGAGCTCACTCAGATCGGCCATGACACCGGCCTGATAGAGCCCGCTGTCGGCCGGCGTCGCGAACACCAGTCGCTCGCCCCAGCGATGATGGACGAACGCGGGATCTGGGCCCGGATTGGCACCCTCGAAGAATGACCAGTAGGCGAAGCGCTCGTTCGGGGTGAGGTTGTACTTTTGAGCCTCGACGAGGTTCGCGATCGTGGAGTTGCGACCGTCGGCACCGACCACCAGCCGCGCCTGCAGGGTCATCTCCGAGCCGTTGTGTGTGACCCGCACGCCGGCAACCCGACCGCGGTCCTCCACTAGGCCCGTCACCTTGCTGGCCATACGCACATCGGCGCCCGCCTCCGCGGCGGCCTGCGCCAGGATCGAATCGAGGAGAGTGCGCCGCACCGACGCCGCACCGCCGACGTCCCCTGGGCGCTGGGGAATCGGGGTGACAAACTCGAGGTCCTCCTGGCGCACGTCAAAGTGGCCGACGAGTGGCGCACCGGTCGCGCGGATCTTCTCCATCACTCCCAGGCGGTCAAGGAACGCCAGCGCCTGCGCGTGAATGAAGTGTGTCGAGAGGGTGTCGCGTGGAAATGTGGCTTGCTCCACCACAGCAACGCGCACGCCGGACCGGGCGAGCAACGCCGCCAGCGGCGACCCCGCACAGCGCGCCCCGACCACGATCACATCAAATTGCTCCATTGGCCGCACCAACCCCTATGCCTGCGGCTGGATGTTCTGGTTCACCCGGAAGAGGTTGTCCGGGTCGTAGGTGCCCTTGATCCGCGCCAGGCGATCGTAGTTCTCGCGGTAGCTCGCCCGTACTCGCTCCTGGCCCTCGTCCATCATCATGTTCACATAGGCGCCGCCGGCGGAGTAGGGGTGGAGCGCCTCGAAGTAGTCCACGCACCAGCGGCGGATGACCTCCGCGTTGGCGGGGTCGTGATCGACACCGGCGAAGACCGAGCCCCAGACCGCGTCGCGGTAGCTCCACGGGGTCTCGGAGGGGCCGACGTCGTGGGCGGCTCCGTCGATCGGGTACAGGTGCATCGTCGACTGCCACGTCGGCATCTCAGCGCCGAACTTGGCGTGTGCCTCCACCGCGGCGTCGGGGATCTCCTTGACGAAATCGGCGCGCCAGTACCACTGGTCGCCAGCGGGGTAAACAGAGTCAAAGGCGCCCTGGAACGCGGCGTGGGGCATAGGCTGTGGCCCATGCAACAAGGGCTCCGGCAACGCATCCAGCAACGGGGCCATCGCCGCCGCGGCGTCCTCGGGGCCGCCGACATAGCACCAGACGACCCCGCAGACCTTGCGCAGATGGAGCTCCTCGGGGTAAGGGGGCTCCGGCGGGACCGATAGGAAGGCGAAGAAGCCGTTCAGCTCGCGTGGAGCGTTTGGTAGGAAGTCTCGGTACGCCGCCAGCACCTCCGCGCCCAGCTCGACCGGCCAGAACGTCGGGCCGGCGACGACGGTTCCGACCTCGTGCAGCCTGAAGAGGAAGGAGGTGATGACGCCGAAGTTGCCGCCGCCGCCGCGGATCGCCCAGAACAGGTCGGGGTTCTCATCGGCGGCGGCACGAACCGTCTCGCCGCTGGCGAGCACGACGTCTGCCTCGAGCAGGTTGTCGATAGTGAGGCCGCACTTGCGAGTCAGGTGCCCGAGGCCGCCACCCAGCGTGAGACCGCCGACGCCGGTGGTCGAGATGATTCCGCTCGGCGTGGCCAGGCCGTGCGCGTTGGTAGCGGCGTCCACTTCGCCCCAGGTGCAGCCGCCGCCGACCCTCGCCGTCCGAGCGCCGGGGTCGACTGCGACTCCCTTCAGGCCCGAGAGGTCGAGCACCACGCCGTCGTCGCACGTTCCCAGCCCGGCGCCGTTATGGCCGCCGCCGCGCACGGCCAGCAAAAGCTCGTGGTCAGCGGCGAACGAGACGACCTTCGCGACGTCGCCGGAGTCAGCGCAAGCTGCGATCAGGGCAGGCCGCCGATCGATCATCGCGTTGTAGACCTTGCGAGCGTCGTCGTAGCCGGGGTCCTCGGGGGCTGTAAGCCGTCCCTGGAATCCAGGCATCCCGCTGCGGGCCGTCTGTATCAAAGCGTTGGTGGTGCTCATGCGTTCCTCTCTGGCCGGTCGTCTCAACTCGTCTCGGTCGAACCTAGGGCAGTCGTATCTCTCTGTGATGACCTGACCTGATCCAATTCGAGTGCCGCCGACCTCCATCGATCCCAGCCGGCATGGTCAAGACTGACTAGGGTCTTTGCATGGACGCCGAGATCCTGGACCTTCCGGGCCCGCTTCGCCCGACCTCGAGTTCCCCGTTCGTCGGGCGCGCGGGCGAGCTGGAGAAGCTCCGGACGCTGATGCCGCGAGCCAAGGGCGAGCGGCGCCGCATGGTGCTGCTCGCGGGTGAGCCGGGCGCCGGTAAGAGCCGCCTAGCGCGCGAGTTCGCCAGCCAGGCCGCAATCGAAGGGGCGCTTGTTCTCTACGGTGCCTGCGACGCAGTGGTGCGCACGCCCTACGGGCCTTTCGTCGAGGCACTCGAACGCCTAGTGCGCGTAACCGAGGTGGCGGAGCTGCGCGCCGCGCTCGGTGCAGGCGGCGGCGAGCTGACCCGGCTGCTGCCCGATCTGCCCGCCCAGGTCGGTGAGCTGCCGAGGCCGGTTGAGGCCGACCCCGATACCGAGCGTCATCGCCTCCACACGTCGGTTGCCGACCTGCTCGCGAACGTCAGCCGCGGAAGACCGATACTGCTTGTACTCGAGGACGGGCATTGGGCGGACAGGGCGACGCTTCTGCTCCTGCGCCACCTGGCGCGCTCCGCATGGAGCGCCCGCCTGCTGATCCTCGCAACCTTCCGCGACAGCGAGGCCGACGTGCCGGTAGAGCTCTCAGAGACGCTTGCCGACCTGCGCCGCGCCGACGACGTTGTGCGCATGCGTCTGGAAGGGCTCTCTGGGGCGGAGATCGCTGATCTGGTCAGTCGTGCCGCCGGAAGCGACCCCGACCCCGAGCTACGCGAGCTTGCAACCACGATCCGCGATCTCACCGGGGGCAACGCCTTTCTCGTCTGCGAGCTCTGGCGCGCCCTGCTCGAGACGGGGATCGTCGAGGTCACCTCCGGGCAGGTCAGGGTGACCCGCCCACTGACCGAGCTCGGCACACCCGAAAGCGTCCGCGAGGTGGTCAGCCAGCGGCTATCGCGCCTGGCCCCGAGGACCACAGACCTGCTCGAGCTCGCTGCCGTTGCCGGGCCGGAGTTCGAGTTGGAGCCGGTTCGCTGCGCCGCTGGTCTTGCCGAGTCCGAGCTGCTCGCCGTTCTCGAGGAGGCGATCGGCAGCGGAATGATCGAGGAGCTCTCCTCGCCGCGACTGGCCTGCCGCTTCACCCACGAGATCGTGCGACGGGCGCTTTATGACCGGCTCTCGCGGTTGCGGCGGGCCGAGCTGCATCTGCGCGTCGGGGAAGCCCTGGAGAGCGCCGGCTCGCGCTCGGACCGCGCCCTCGCGGACCTCGCGCATCACTTCGGCGCGGCCGCCCCGTTCGGCGGGGCCGAGCGGGCGATCGACTACAACCTGCGCGCGGCGCGCGCGGCGAGAGCCGCCCTGGCCTTCGACGATGCCGCAATGCGGCTGCGCACGGCAATCGAGATCGGAATCGAGGGCGAGCGCGAGCGCGCCAACGCCCTGCTCGAGCTCGGCTCGGTCAGCCATCGGGCGGGCAAGGCGACCGATGCGCTGGAGTCCTTCGCATCAGCGGCCGCGATCGCCCGTTCGCTGGACAGCCCCGAGCTGCTCGCCCGAGCGGCGATCGGCTACGAGGACGCCACCTGGCGCCCCGTGGTAGCGATACGGGATGCGGTCGAGCTGCTCGAAGAGGCGCTCGCGGCGGTCGATGAGGAGAGCGAGGAGCTGCGAATCGGCCTGCTGGCGGGACTCGCGCGAGCGCTCGACTTCGAGGGGGAACGCGAGCGTGGGGCGCTCGTGCGCGAAAACGCCGTCGCGCTGGCCAGGCGACACGAGGACCGCGCGGGGCTCGCGAAGGTGCTGGTTCGCTCCTACTGGGCGCGCGGCACAACCCCGCTGGAGGAGATCCTCTCCATGCTAACCGAGGCGAGGGACCTGGCACAGGAATTGGCGGACGCCGAGACCAACGCGGAGGCGATGGCCTGGCGCGTACCGACCTTCGTCGCGCTAGGCGACCTCGAGTCCGCCAGGGCAGAGATCGTCGTCCTGCGCGAGATGGCCGAGCGCACAGCGCAGCCGGTCATGAACCACATAGCCGAGCACTACGGGTCAGCGATCGCTCTCTGTGACGGGAACCTCGCGGACGCAGAGGCGATGGCGGGCCGCTCGCACGATTGGGGCCGGCTACTGACCGGTCCCGACGCATCGGGCACCCACGGCATCCAGATGTTCGGTGTTCGCCGCGAGCAGGGGCGCCTGGCAGAGCTCGCGCCGGTGGTAAGGATCCTCGCCGCCCAAGGCGACCGAGAGGGGCCGTGGCATCCCGGGCTCGTCGCCGTGCTCGCCGAGTTGGGCATGCAGAGCGAGGCGAGGCGAGAGCTCTCGAGGATTGCAGCCGAGGGCATCGACGGCTTCCAGACATCGCTGTGGGTGGCGTCGCTCACCTACCTGACCGACGCCTGCGCTGCGCTGGGCGACGAGGCGATGGCGGCGATCGTCTATCCCGAGCTGGAGCCGCTTGCGGGGACCACAGTGATGATCAGTCACCTGGTTGCGTGCTACGGAGCCGCCGATCGCTATCTGGGGATGCTCGCCGCGACGCTGGGGGAGCCGGGGCTAGCCGAGGAGCACTTCGAGCGGGCCATGGAGCAGAACAAGCGGATGGGAGCGTCGACTTGGCTGGCTCACACGGGTTACGAGTACGGGCGCTTCCTGCTTCGACGGGGGCCAGGTGTGCGCGACCGCGCGCAGGCCCTACTCGGTGAGGCAGCCGGCCTGGCAGAGCAGATCGGCATGGAGGGACTACTCGGAAAGATCCGCCTGCTCGGCGTGCCCGCCTCAGAGGGTGTTCTCCCAGGCGGGCTGTCCCCGCGCGAGGCGCAAATCCTGAAGCTGGTCGCCACCGGGCTCAGCAACCGCGCGATCGGCGAAGAGCTGACGATCAGCGAACACACCGCGGCCAACCACATCCGGAGCATCCTGCGCAAGACCGATTGCGCGAACCGCACCGAGGCCGCGTCCTACGCCCACCACCACGGGCTCGCCCCGGGATGAGCGGAATCCCAGCTACGATTAGCCGATGGCCCTGTACGTGATCGAGCGCAGCTTCGCCGATCAGCTCGACCTCACCGACGACGACGTCGAGCTGATCGAGGAGATCAACAGCGACGAGGGAGTCCGCTGGCTCTTCTCGTTCCTGAGCGCCGACCGGCGACGCACCTATTGCCTCTACGAGGCGCCGTCACCCGACGCGATCCTCGCCGCCGCCCGTAAGGCGAACGTCCCGGCCGACGTCGTCGTCGAGGTAAGCGCAGCCACACCACAGTTCTCGGACCGTCTGCGCGACTGGGCCGACGCCGTCCACTGAGTTGCCCGGTCACGAGACCAGCCCCGAGCGGGAGGAAAGCGACGAAGTGCGTGCTGCTGATTCGGCAGGGCAAGACCACCGAGCAGCGCCTGCGCCGGCTCGCGAGCGTGCGATCGACATCGGCTCGGGTCCTGGTCTACTCGCGTGCGAAATGGCCGTTGCTGTCGGGAGGAGCGGGCGGATCTGCGGGGTGGACGTCAGCGAGAACATGCTTGCCCTCGCCAGGGCGCGCAGAGCACCAGCTCACAGCGGGGAGATCGAGTACCAGGAAGCTGGCGCGCACACGCTCCCCTATGCGGAGGAGAGCTTCGACGTCGCAGTCTGCACACAGGTCTACGAGTACGTCGATGATGTTCCCGCCGCGCTGGCGGAGCTGGGGCGGGTGCTGCGCCCGGGAGGGCGGGCGCTCGTGCTCAGTCTCAACCGCTACCTTTTCCTGGCACACAAGCCCACCTGAGGACCGGGCTCCTAGCCGTCACCGAGGAGCAGGAGAATTGGGCAAGCGTCTGCGCAGACGCACAGCTCGCTTGCACTCAGGACGAGATCCCTGCGTCGGCGGCGTCGCCGGCAATCCTGGAGATCACCTCCCCCCCGACTCGCCCCCGAGTAGGCCATCCGCTCCCGCTGGCCGATCTCCGATCGGTCGGGCCCCTCGACCCACGACAACGCGAGACCAAGACCCTGCGAATCGCACAACGCTCGGCCGGCATTGTGAACACGAACGCGAAAGGCAAGAAGCATGCAAGAGGTAGGAATCGTGGTGCTGCATCTTCTTGGGAGCAGCGCAGAGGAGCGACTCTCCGCGTTTGAGTTGCTCGATTCCCCTGCTCCTCGTCCAACTCAGCTGTCCTGGAGCGGTTTCTTGGCGTGCTCGCTCTTGCACAAAAGCGGTCGTGAGCGCGACCGGCAACGGGCCGGCAGTGGTTCTTCACAGCGGCGTATCGCGTTTATCCTGCGTCGGTCAGCAGCCGTCGCAGCTCGCCGACCGCGGTGATTGCGGTCTCATCGTCGCCGGCGCAGGGAATCGTCCGCATCCTGCGCGAGCTGCATCGACGAGGCGGCGACTCGCGACGCGGCGTTTCGCGATCCCGGGGGCTTTATTGCGGAGCTTTCCGGGCCTGTCCTGATCGATGAGGTCCAGCACGTGCCGGAGCTGCTGCTGGAGATCAAGCGCGCCGTCGACAGGGACACGACCCCCGGCCGGTTTCTGCTGACGGGCTCCGCCAACATCCTGACCTCGACGAGGGTCAAGGACGCGCTCACCGGGCGCATCGAGACATTGAACCTCTGGCCACTGTCCCAGAGCGAGATTCGAGGCGGCCAGACAAACCTCGTGGATGCTCTGTTCGCGGGCGCTCCTCCATGGCTGGACGGCTGCACCGTGGGGCGGGACGCCTTTGTGCCGATCGTCGCCGCGGGAGGCTATCCCGAAGCCCTCGTGCGCAGTGGACCCCGACGCGAACGCTGGTTCGAAAGCTACGTCGATAGCACGCTCGAGCTCGACCTGCGCGACATCTCCGATGCGATCAAGATCGAGGAGATGCCGAGGCTGTTGCGCCTGCTCGCAACCCAGGCGGCCAACCTCCTCTCCTACCGCAACGCGGCCGTGCGTCTGCGCCTCAGCCCCGAAACGGTGAAGGCCTATGTGGGACTCCTGGAGCAGCTGTTCCTCGTGAGAAGGCTCAACGCATGGCGGCCTGGGCTCGGGGCACGAGAGGCGAGCACGCCAAAGGTCTATCTCGCCGACTCGGGCCTGCTCGCGGCGCTACTGGGCGCCGACGAGACGCGAATCGCACGCGACGATCAGCTCACCGGCAAGATCCTCGAGAACTTCGTCGCGATGGAGATCCTCAAGCACCTCGGCTCCTCCACCAACCGGGCCCGCCTCTACCACTACCAGCGCGACCGCGAAGACGTGGACCTGATCCTGGAGCGCGCCGACGGCCAGATCGTCGCGATCGAGATCAAGGCGCGCGCGACGATCAGGAGCCAGGACTACAAGTGGCTGATCAAGCTCCGCGAACGTCGCGGCTCCCGTTTTACAGCAGGCATCGTGATCCATCCCCGAGAGCAGACAATCCCCCTGGGAGACCGTCTCTGGGCTCTGCCAATCGGCGCCCTGTGGGCATAATCGCGTTGTCCGCCTTGCGTACCGGCACAGGCCATCACCACGACCACCTGGTCTTGGAGACACACCTCCCGCGCGCCCTCAGGCGTGGGGTCGGCATGGTTTTGACGCTCATCAAGACGGCCTTCATAACTGCCAAAACACACCCCCCGTAGCCGATTTCCTGCACAGGCTCTTCCGGCACACAGACACACCACTCGCACGCCATAGGCGAGCGCCGCCTCGGCGCAGATCCCGGGGCTTCCTCCCGTCGCAGATCCCGGGTCTTTCGTCTCTCGGCCAATACCGCTTCGCGGACTTATTGGCCGAGAGACGAAAGGCCCGGACTCTGCTTGCCTTGGTTGAGCTCGGATCAGCGGGCCGTGAAGACGGGCCAGACGCCTGGACTAGCCTCGTTCCGTCCTGGCCATATGCGAACATATGTTCGATGACTCTCGTGGTCCGCGAAAGTCAAGCTATACTTGTCTTATGAATGACGTATACCCTGGCATGCGGGAGCTCGAGGCCGAGGCTTATCAACAGGGCGGCTACTTCACTGCCAGCCAGGCCCGTGCGCATCGAGTCAGCCGCCAACTCCTGGATCACCACGTGCGCCGCGGGCGCTTCGCGCGTATCCGCCGCGGTCTGTACCGCATCCGAGGATTCCCAACCGCCGAACACGACGACCTGCGCGAGGCGTGGATGGCCGTGGGTGCCAGCGATGCACTGCTCTCCCACGAGAGCGCCCTCGCGCTGCTGGACCTCAGCGACAACATCCCCGACGGGATGCACCTGCTCGTCCCGCGCCGGCACCGCGGGCTGCGCCGGCCTGCGGGCGTCACCCTCCACACCCGCCCTGACGGTGAAGAGGTCGCGACCGTCTGGCGTGACGGCCTGCCCCTCACCGCCCCGCCACGAACGCTCCTCGATGTCGCGGACCGCCTCCAGCCCGAGCAGCTCTCGATGGCGGTCAGACAGGCCCTGCGCCGAGGACTGCTCACGCGCAAGCAACTCCAAGAAGAAGCCGCCCGCCGCCGTCAACAGCACACGATCCAAGCCCTCCTCACCAGCGAGACGCACCGATGAAGTACACGAGCGCCGCCGCGTTCCGCCAAGCGCTCGAGGAGCGCCTGAAGAACGAAGCCGCCAGCACCGGCCTCGGTGTTGCCCGCTGTTGAACGCCACATTGGATGAGCATCTGCGTTTGGGTTGACGACGTGGTGGGTGAGGATGGAGGCCCCTCGGTGGAAGTTTGTTGGCTTCTGGAGACCGCGAGACATCCGTCTCGCTTCAGGCCTTCCGCCGCTATAAGCTCTCAGATGTATGACGACCTGTATGACATCCCCGCCCGGTGACGCTCACAACTACGTTCGCTGAATCCTGCGGAGCCGTTAGCACAGAACTCTCCGCGGACGTCAGGCGATTACATGGATGCGGTGTAAGTTCTGACGCTGCACTTCGGCGCCGATGAACTGCGAAGGCGTTAGCGAGGGCACCGAAGCGGCTCAGGGCTTCAGATCGATGGGCGCGAAGTCCGCACAAGCGTGTTGAGAGCGGCCCGGAACGACTTAGCCCCGGCGACATGACCGAGGTCAGCGGTCCACCGGGGCTTTCCAACGTGAAGTATACACTCAACCAGCCGCGACCCCTGCCGGGCAAACACACTGGACGCTCGCCCCGGAAACGGTGTTTCCGCCGCTCTACCGCAGCAAGCGCACGCCCGGCAGAGCGGCCCGACCCATAGACATCAATCGCCAGCCACGAGAAATCGTAGATCGGGCCGTCGCCGCCGCCGGCGGGCCAGCTGCCCCATCCGGCAAGGTAGTCGCCAACCTGACGTTCGGCTTCTGGCGATACCTCTCCTCCAAGGCACACGAGAAGAGCCTGTGGGTGCCCTATCTCCATGCCGCGTTCGGAGCCAAGACCAATCGCAGCGACCTGGACGCCCGGGTCGGTCGCCTGCACGAGCTGCGCAACCGCGTTGCACACCACGAGCCGCTCCTGAGTACAAACCTCACGGCGGCACTCCAAGACGTACTGTGGGTTACCGAGCGGCTTGACCCTCCGATCGCGCAATACATATCGTCCAGCACCGACATCCCGACCCTGAACGCTGCTCGCCCCTGAACTGAGCGTCATTTCCTCGCCTTGCCGGCGCAGCGGAACTACCACAGACACCCCTTTGGTCGTTCGGTCGTCAACCCCCCACATCCTCACCCACCACGTCGCCACCATCCCCAGCGAACGTGTCGGCCTACACCCGCCTTCGCAAGCGTGTGGCGTTCGAGTTGTTCCTGCGCCGCCTGCTCGTCGTGGCACCCGACCGCTGGGTGCTCAAGGGCGCGTAGTGACTTTTGGAAGGTTCGGCTTCGACGTATGGCCGGCGCTAGACAAACGAGATCCACATACTCCAAGACATAACCTCACGCTGACATTGCTCAACGATGCCCGCAATGGCATTGCGCATGCGGATGAAGCCAAGTTGGTCAAAACTACGTGCGGAAGGCTTTCCGCTCGTACTGGGCACCTTTCGACGCTGGCGGCGAGACCTCGATGGCTTGGCCGCTAACCTGGATGCAGAGACAGCGACCCAGCTCGGCCAGCTGTTCCAACGGCAACGACCCTGGTGATAACGATGGCGACGATGAACAAGCACATCAAGATCGGAGACAAGGTTGCGGTGCCGTGGGGTCTGGATGAGATCGTCGGCGAGGTGCTCGAGGTCTACGGCACCCCGGCACGGCGATACGTCAAGGTGCGAGTCCCGATTCACGGCCCTTCGGGTGAGACCCTCCAAGAGGAAGACATCCCCTTCCCCGAGGACTCGCTGCGTCCCATAACAGCGGGGTAGGGCCAGCCTCATAGACCGGCGAGCGTAATGCGCCCTTGACGCGGAGCAGGAGGCTCCGCGCCCACTTCCTTTGGAGGTTTCACCTTCCTGCGCGAATGCTGGCCCAAAAACACATCCTCCAAAAACACATCCTCCATTTACAAAGAGATTTTCGCAGCTCCCGCCGTCGCAGATCCCGGGTCTTCCCTCCCCGTCGCAGATCCCGGGTCTTTCATCCCCCGGCGCAGATCCCGGGTCTTCGATCCGGGTCTTCGTCTCGGCCAATACCGCTTCGCGGACCTATTGGCCGAGAGACGAAAGACCCGGACTCTGCTTGCCTTGGTTGGGCCCGGATCAGCGGCCGTGAAGACGGGCCAGACGCCTGGACTAGCCTCGTTCCGTCCTGGCCATATGCGAACATATGTTCGATTACTTGTTCTGCACGGATGCGACCCAAAAAACCCCGCTCAGTACACCTCCTGGTCTATGGCTTCTCAACAACAACCCCAAACGGCAAACTGATGAGGGTGTCCCGGGGCTATTTGCGCTGCTTGCCGCGGGCGAGCATGAGGCGACATGCCTGGTTCTGTTGAGCGTTACCCGTGATTTACCCCTGGTTTTGATGAGTGATCTACCTGAATATGGGTTGGTTTTGATGAGGCTTTCTGTGTTTTTGGGCTACAATATGGCTTAGATGAGGGACTTCGAGCGCCGCCAGCACTTGCTTGATTTCAACCCGTGGTGGCAGGACCCCAAGCGGTGGCGGGAGCGGGATCCTGATCTGCGGGAGGCGCGACTGAACGCGCTCAGCTCCTACGACCCTCATCCGTTGAGCGACATCGCGCTCGGCTCGCTCTATCTCCTCATGGGCCCTCGTCGGGCCGGCAAGAGCGTTGCGATGAAGCGCGCAATCGCCGGCCTGCTCGACGAGGGCGTCGATCCGCGGCGGATCGTGTTCTGTCCGTGTGAGGATCTGAGCCCCCAGGATCTGCGACGCATCGTCAAGCTCGCCGAGGATCTGACACCCGGGATCGCGCCTGAGCACCGCTACTGGTTCTTCGACGAGATCACCTACATCAGCGGCTGGGCCGCAGCCCTCAAGCAGCTACGCGATCAAACCTCCCTACGCAGTGGATGCGTCGTTGCGACGGGGTCCTCCGGAGCCAAGCTGCGCGAAGCTCAGGGGGAGCTCGGAGGCCGCGAGGGCGACGCCGGCGGAGTTCGCCTGCTCCTCCCAATGCAGTTTCGTGCGTTCGTAGGAGAGCTCTATCCCAACCTGTCCGCCAACCTCCCAGGGGATGCAGTGGCGTTGCTCGACCTGCAATCCGATGGGGCTCGACGTTATCTGGAGCCACTCGCGGTCCAAGTCGACCAGCTCGTTCTCGCCTGGGAGCGTTACCTGACGATCGGCGGTTTCCCCCGCGCGGTCGCGGATGCCCTCGAGGGAGTCGACGTGCAAGCCACGACAGCCAACGGCCTCTGGAACATCCTCGTCGGTGACGTCCTCCATATCGGCTCGATGAGCGACCGGGACGTGAAGGCACTTCTTCAGCGCCTCGTGGCTGGAATGGGCTCACCGCTCAGCGTCGCCAACATCGCCACATCGCTGAACATCGGCACTCGCAACACAGTCGATGACCGTATCGACAGGCTTTGCGCCTCCTTCTACGCGTGGCGGGCCTCCATCACCCACGATGGAGTGACGGCCGTTGCAGGAGGGCAGAGCAAGCTCTACTTCACCGACCCGCTGATCGCCCGCCTGCCCTTCCTGCGCGATCGCTCGGTTGCGTCCCCTGATGTCACCTACCTGTCCGAGCAACAGCTCGGCATGTGTCTACTGCGCGCCCTCGCCCGCGCCGACCCCCTCGCGATCCTCGATGAGGCCGCGATCCTCGTGCAGCGCAACCCGAACACCGGCGGCGAGATCGACTTCGTCGGTCCTCTCATAGAGACTCCCATCGAGTCCAAGTACGTCAGCCAGAAATGGATGCAAGAGCGCAAAGCCCTGGACGAGCACTACCAGCGAGGGATCATCGCCACCCGCGACATCCTCGACCTGAGGGAAGACATATGGGCCGTTCCCGCCGGCCTGCTCGCCTGGACCATCAACGGCTGACAGCGCGTTTGTACAAGCCAGCCAGGGCTAAAGCCACACATCTACCGTGGCTAAGCAACCCCTGTACGCGGAGCAGGACGCTCCGCGCCCACTTCCATTGGAGGTTTCACCTTCCTGCGCGAATGCTGGCCCAAAAACACATCCTTAAATTCACAAAGAGATTTTCACAGCTCCCCCCGGCGCAGATCCGGGTCTTTCGTCTCCCGGCCAATACCGCTTCGCGGACTTATTGGCCGGGAGACGAAAGACCCGGACTCTGCTTGCCTTGGTTGGGCCCGGATCAGCGGCCGTGAAGACGGGCCAGACGCCTGGAGTAGCCTCGTTCCGTCCTGGCCATATACAAACATATGTTCGATTACTTGTTCTGCACCCTTACGCCGGAGCGACGCGCTGTCCGCCGACTACCCGCAGTTCCTGGCCGAGATCAAGGCCCGGGCAGACCCACTCCCGCATGTGTTGACAACCTCCAACTAGTTGCTACACTTATGGCTAACAAAGACCTTCACCCAGACAAGGACATTCGCAAGGCGATCAAGGACGCTGAACGTGCCGGCTGGAAAACAGACAGATCCAAAGGGGCGGGCCACCGCTGGGGGACACTCTCCTGTGGCAGTGGCTGCGCAGTCGCGCTTGCGGGCACACCGCGACGGCCGGGCGACATCGCAAAGCGCATCCGTGAGGCCATCAAGAAATGCGATCACAACCCGGGCACACCAAACACCGTGAAACAGCAGAAAAGCAAATGAGCTCGACCACTAAACCAACGATCCACAGCTTCACTATCTTCTTCAGCGGTGTCGATGTGCTGGACGACGAGCAGTTCGATGCGTTGTACGAGGCCGGCTGCGACGACGCACTGTTCGGGGTGCGAGACGGTGCGCAGTACGGAGCGTTCGATCGCGAGGCGGACAGCTTCAGCGAGGCGCTGGCCAGCGCCATCCGAGATGTCACCTCCGCCGTACCGGGCCTGCAGGTCGTTCGCATCGAGCCCGACGAGCTCGTCACAATGGCCGCCATCGCCAAGCGCAGCGGACTCTCACGCGAGTACATACGGCTGCTCTCCACCAACGAACGCGGTCCCGGAGGCTTCCCAGCCCCCGTCACATACGCAGACCACAAGACCCGCCTATGGCACTGGCCAGATGTCGCTCACTGGCTCACCGAGCACGAAAGAGCCAAGGTCGAGGTGGACGCCCACGCCGCGGACCTCGTCGCCGCGATGAACGCCGCCCTCGACCTACGCGAGCACGCCCGCCACCTCCACGACAAACACGACCTCGCGCTCGTAGCCCAAGCCCTCGGCGCAGACACACTCACCTTTCGCTGAGACGGGTCTTTCGTCCCCGGCGCAGATCCCGGGTCTTTCGTCTCCCGAGCGACGGTCGGCCGCGACTCTGGTTCCGTATTGCCAGGCGGCGCCCAGCGCTAAAGCCCGCTACACCCCGTCCGATAGGTGGGGGTGCCATTCCCCATCAAAAAGAACAAAAACCCCGCCTTTGCGAAGAACAACCCCACCTTTGCGAAGAACAAAACCCGCCTTGCGTTTGGCGTTGTCGTACTCGTCCTGGCGCTGACCGCCGCCGCCGCGTTCGCCTACTGGACGAACTCCGGCGAAGGCTCGGGCACGGTCAAAGCGAGCTCCGGCGGCGCATCCTTCGAAGTCACCAGCACGCTGGTCGAAGGCCTCTATCCCGGGGGCAGCTCCGCGGTCACCGTCAAGGTCAAGGACGTCGACGCGAGCCAGAATGAGTTTTTGACGAAACTCGAAGCTGAAGTCGAAAAAACCTCCGTAGCGGAATGCAAAAAAGAATGGTTTGAAGTCACGCCCGCATCCCAGGAACCGAAAGTCGTGCTTGCCCACGGTGAAACCAAGGAATACACCGTGAACCTGAAAATGAAAGAAGAAGCCGCCGTCAACCAGAACGCGTGCAAGGGCGCGTCGATCACGCTCAAGTACAAAGCCTCGTAGACGACGAGAGAGCGCGGGTCGAGTGGCCCGCGATACCAAGCGCGCACTCATGAGAAGACCGAATCGTCGCAGCAGGCCCAGGCGATCGAACCGCCACAGCAGGCCCCGGCGGATCGCGGTCACTACCGTGATGACGCTGAGCCTGCTGGTCGCGGGCGTCTTTGGTTACTGGTCGGGCGCCGGCACAATAAACGCGTCGGCGAGCCTGGCGACGCTCTCCTCGCCCGCGATCTCGAGTGCCACGCCGGGCGCCCAAACGGTCGAACTCACCTGGTCGGCCGTCACGCCACCCGGCGGCGGCACGGTCGAATACTTCGCTGACTCGCGACGCCGGCTCCCCCGGCGGCGGCTGCCCGAGCTCGGGCTCTCCCTCGACCGCCACGAGCTGCACCGACACGGGCTTGTCGATCGGCGCCCACGAATACACGGTCACCGCGGTCTGGCGCACTTGGACGGCGACAAGCACAGCCAAATCGGTGACGGTTGCCTATGGCCCGGCGACCCACCTCGTGCTCGAAGCCGCAAACACCACGCCCACCGCCGGCGCGACCGACAACCTCACAATCACCGCCAAGGACGCGTCGGGCGACACGGTCGGGACCTACTCGGGTTCGCATTCCCTGATCTTTGAAGGCGCCAACGAAGCGGCCGGCGAAGAACCGCTTGTGGTTGACAATTCAGGCGTCGAAAGGAGCTTTGGCGAAGCAACCGAAATCACGTTCAGCGAAGGCAAATCCACGGTGTCGAGCGCGATCAACGGCGTGATGACCCTGTACAAGGCCGAAGCCGCGCACATCAAGGTCAAGGAAGGCTCGCTCAACAACTCCACCGGACTGGCGGTGACGGTCAAAGCGGCCGCGGCGAAGAAGCTCAGCGTGCCGACACCCTCAGAACAGGAAGCGGGCGCCCCCTTCAACGTGACGCTCACCGCCACCGACGAATACGGCAACACCGCCACGAGCTATGCGGGCAAAAAGACGATCACCTGGAGCGAACCCGCCAACTCGCCCAGTGGAAAAGCGCCCAGCTACACGGCATCGGTCACCTTCACCGCCGGCGCCGGCGCGGCTGCCTCGACCAAGCTGTACGACGCCCAGACCACGACGCTGAAAGCAAAGGAAAGCACGACAGCAATTGAAGGAACGTCGGGCAGCTTCACCGTCAAACCGGCCGTCGCCAAGAAATTCACTGTGCCAACGCCGTCCGAACAGGAAGCGGGCGCCCCCTTCAACGTGACGCTCACCGCCCTCGACGAATACTCCAACACCGCGACCAGCTACGCCGGCGCAAAGACGCTCGCCTGGAGCGGGCCGGCGAGCTCGCCCTCGCCCATCAGCACAGCGCCCGAATACCCTGCCTCGGCGACGACGGTCACCTTCACCGCGGGCGTGGGCACGGCCTCCTCGCTCAAGCTCTACGACGCCGCGAGCACCACGCTCAAAGCGAAAGAAGGCAGCATCGAAGGCGCCTCGGGCTCGTTCACCGTCAAGGCGGCCGCCGCCAACAGCTTCAGCATGACGACGCCGGCCGAAGCGACAGCGGGCACCACCGCCGTCAGCGTGAAAGCCACCGCGATCGACGAATGGGGCAACACCGCCAAGAGCTACACGGGCGCAAAGACGCTCACCTGGAGCGGACCCTCAAACTCGCCCAGCGGACAACCGCCCAGCTACCCGGCGACCGTCACCTTCGCCTCCGGCGTGGGCACGGCCTCGACGATCAAACTCTACGACGCCCAAAACACGACACTGAAGGCGACGGAAGGGACGATCGAAGGCGTCACGGGCTCCTTCACGGTCAAAGCAGCCGCGACCAAAAAGCTCACCGTGCCAACACCCTCAGAACAGGAAGCGGGCGCCCCCTTCAACATCACGCTCACCGCCACCGACGAATGGGGCAACATCACGGCCGGCTATGCGGGCTCAAGGACACTCGCCTTCAGCGAACCCGCCAGCTCGCCCGGCGGCCTCGCGCCCGAATACCCGACCACGGCCACGACGGTCACCTTCACCGAAGGCGTGGGCACAGCCTCTCTGATCAAGCTCTTTGACGCCCAGAACACGACCCTCAAAGTCAAAGAAGGCAGCCACCGTGACAGGCACGTCGGGCTCGTTCACGATCAGGGCTGGCGCGCCGGAACGCTTTGCCTGGTCAGGCGCCACGGTGAGCGCCGGCAAACTCGAAGCAGGCACCTGCCCCTTTGCCTGCATCACGACCAGCATCGGCGCCAGCAAGAAATTCAAAGCCCACGCCAGCGTCACCGACGCATACGGCAACATCGTCTCCAACCTCGGCGGCGCCCACAAGGCGAAGGTCGAAAAGACGAGCGGCGAAGGCACGCTCACGAACGCTACCGGCCTCGCGATCCCCGCCTCCGGCCTCGCCGAATCCTCAGGCGTCTTCGAATACACGAGCCCCGCGTCCGGCACGAGCGAAGCCATCCTGAAGCTCAAGGTCGAAGAAGGCACCTCCTACACCGAAGCCGAAGCGCACGTGAAGTACTGAGACGCTCTTCGTCCCCCGGCTACGCAATCCCGGGTCTTCCCTCCCCGGCTACGCAATCCCGGGTCTTCCCTCCCCGGCTACGCAATCCCGGGTCTTTCGTCTCTCGGCCAATACCGCTTCGCGGCCTTATTGGCCGAGAGACGAAAGACCCGGGATTGCTTGCCTGGGTTGAGCTCGAAAGAAGTCCCAAGGCGTGTTGGCAGACACGGACACACGAGTCGTTACTGGTAATTAGATCCGCAAGCTGGACTTCTCGCGACAGTCTCGCGGGGTGGGCGGGCACCTAATCCACTCTGCCGTCACAACTCGCGCGTACCGTTCTGGGCGCGATGGTTTGCTCTCTTTGCTTACGACGTTCCGCGGTTGTGGCTGCGGCTGCTCCGGCGCTCGCTCGGCGCTCGCCGTTGCGCGAGCAGTGGCTGCTGTCGGTGCTGGCCCTCCCGAACGAGGGGCTGCTGCGTGCTGCCGGGGTCGAGGATCCTTCCGGGGTCCCGCGCGGGCTGGAGCTGCCCGCTCCGACCGACAGCGTCCCGACCGCGCTGTGCCAGCACGACGCCGCCTATCCCCGGGCGCTGCGGCAGCTCCCCAACGCGCCGGCCGTGCTGTACGCGACCTGCGGTGTTGAGCGTCTGCGCGAGCTGCTTTCCCCAGCCAATCCCAGGGTCGCGATCGTTGGCAGCCGCGGGCTGACCCCGTACGCCGAGGAGATCACGTTGACGCTCACGCGGGACCTCGCGCGCGCGGGTGTGACTGTTGTAAGCAGCGTCAACGAGGGGCCCGACGGGATCGCGCACGAGGGGGCGCTGGCCGGTGGCGGTGCCACGATCGCGGTGATGGCCTGCTCGCCCGATCTCTCCCATCTCACCCGGCAGGATCCTTTGCACCAGCGGATCCTCGCCCACGGCACGGCGATCTCCGAGTTCCCGCCCGGGTTCTTCGAACACCAGCGCTGGTGCTTCACCGCCTCGCGGCGGATCATCGCCGCGCTTGCCGACATGATCGTGATCGTCGAGGCGGGCGGCTTCACCAACGCGGCGCTCACCACGAAGATCGCCACCGAGCTCGGGCGCGATATCGCGGTTGTGCCCAGCCGCCTCACCGACCCGGGCGGAGACCGCATACTCCGGCTGCTGCAGGACGGGGCGCACCCCGTCGCATGCGCGGAAGACGTCCTCCAGGTGCTCAACGGGGCTGGGGTGCGTGGCCCGGCATTCCGTGGCCCGGCATTCCGTGGCCGGCATCCGCGGCCCGGCACTCGGCGGCGCGGCGCTCCGCGAGGTGGCGGCGGCATGACCGCAGGCCCGCACACCCCCCAAGTTTCTGTGGCCGGGCGGGTGGGTACCTAATCACTGGGGCAAATGTGTCGCTGGTTGCTGTGGAATCGCCTACTCGGCGCCGAGCACCTCGAAGTCCTGGTTGACGAAGATGTGGTGTGGCCAGTTGACGCCGATGTTGTGGACCTCATACTCGCCGTTACTGAGCTTCACAACAGCCCAGCGCAGATCCCGGGCCTTCGTCCCCCGTCCAATACCGGGCTCGCCGCGATCGCAGATCCCGGGCCTTTCGTCTCCTGGCCAATACCGCTTCGCGGACCTATTGGCCGGGAGACGAAAGACCCGGGACTGCTTGCCTGGGTTGAGCTCAGACGAGTAGCTCCGGATGCCGTCCGCAGACGATGGGAACATATGTTCGATGCCCAGTGTGCCACCCACAAGTCGCGCCGACGAGCTGCCGGCCGCCTACCCGCAGTTCCTGGCCGAGATCAAGGCCCGGATCGGGGCTGCCCGGACTCGTGCCGTGCTCGCGGTCAACAGCGAGCTGATCCAGCTCTACTGGGAAATCGGGCACGAGATCCTCGAACGCGAGCGGCGTGAGGGATGGGGCGCCAAGATTGTAGACAGGCTGGCGGTTGATCTTCGGCGCGAGCTGCCCGATATCACCGGCTTCTCGCTACGTAACCTTCGATACATGCGCGAGTTCGCGCGCGCATGGAGCATGTGCGAGACATCTGAGGCAATGTTGCAGCAGCCTGCTGCAACATTGCCGTGGGGCCATTATGCCGACCTCGCGGCAAAACGGTGACGGAATGGGCACTCCGAGCAGTAGACGCACCAGACGTGGCTTGGTGCGGACCCTCACCGCCATGATCATGATGGTGGGATGTTCTGGTTCAGGTGGAACAGGTTGGTGGGGTCGTAGCGGTCCTTGAGCGCCCGCAACCGGGCGAACTTCTCGGTCCCGTAGGCCGCCTTGACCCGATCCTCGCCCTCGGAGGAGAGGAAGTTGATGTAGGCGCCACCGGTCAGCGACGGCTCGATCTCGGCATAGAGCCGCTGCGCCCAATCCATATGGGTCTCCAGGCCGGTCGGCTCATGGGTGGCGGCGATCGCGTTGAGCACGAACGGCGCCTGGCGTTCCCCGCAGGCGGTCTCCTCCTCACCGACACGGGCGATCGCGCCGCCGAACTGCTGGATGTGGATCTCCGAGGCCGGGGAGGTCGCGTTCTGATGGAAGCGGGCCATCGTCTCGATCGCGTGATCGTCGAGCTCGCGGAAGTAGCCCGCCTTCATGTAGGCCTGGGTGCCCTTCGGCCAGAGCGCATCGAGCAGGCTCTCCATCTGCACGTAGGGCATCGGGCTGACAAGGTCCGCGACCGCGTCGCCCAGGTCGCGGAGCGGCTGCATCACCTTCATCCCCTCCTCGGGGTCACCGGAGTAGCAGCCGACGAGGGCGATCAGCTTCTTGCCGTGCCAGTCCTCAGGAATGAACGGAGCGGGTGGCCCGGTGATCAGGTTGACCAGGGTGCTCAGCTCATCCGGCACCTCACGCGTGAACTCCCGGTAGAAGCGCATGATCTCCTCGGCGCGGTCGCCCGGATGCTGTGGCTGCCGCCACGCACCGCGACGTCAAGTCCCTCGCTGCGCGCGAAACCGATCGCGTGGCGCACGTCGGAGGAATCAGCGCAGCGGGCGATCACCGCCGGGCGAGCGTCATGGGCGCCGTTCCAGATCGCACGAGCCTCGTCATAAACGCCATCGCCGGGCCGGATCAGCTCTCCGTGCAACCCGTCCTCGAACTCCTTCAACGTCGCCGCCCCAAGCACCCCTTGCGTAGCCATGCGCCGGCCTCCTCCTCAGTTTGGTTGTCTGACATCGCGCCTCAACGACACTCAGCGAGGCTACGGTCCACCTCTTAACGACGACTTTGCAATGTCTTATGGCCGCTCTAAGTTGGGTTAATCGGCGATCGCGCTTGCTGCGACACCCGGCCCGCGCTCCACCTCACGGCAGTAGGCGATGCCGGCGTCGCCGCCCACCAACTCGAATTGGGAGATCGCCCGGTCGAGCCAGCGGCGAGCCGTCGCCGGTTCGCCGTCCTCGGCGGACATCGCGGCGAGCACGGCCAATACCCAACCCTTCTGGGGGGTCGACTGGATACCCCCGAGCACCGAGGCCGCGTCCTTTAGATGCGCACGCGCCCCCACCCGATCGCCGGCGAACAGCGCCACGTTCGCCAGGCAGAGCTCGGCGGCGCTGAGGCCGATCATGTCGTCGTTCTCAGCGAACCAGTCACGGCTCTGCTCAGCGGCGGCCCGGGCGCCTGCCTGATCGCCTGAGCGAGCGTCCAGCACCGCCAGGCACCCAAGCGTGATCCCGATGCCGCGCCGGTCGCCGACCTCCCGCCGGCGAGCGAGGCTGCGGCCGAGCAGCTCCCGGCCGCGCTCGAAGTCGCCACTGGAGCGGGCGAGGTTGCCGAGCGCGCCCAGCGCGTAGGCTTCCCCCTGCACGTCGGCGAGTGCCTGGAAGCGCGCGAGGCTCTCCTCGATCAACTCACCCGCCCGGTCAAAGGCGCCCTGCACCCGATCGACGACGGCGAGGTTGCCCAGGATGTACGCAACCGCCGCTTCGCCACCGACCCGGCGACCGACGATCGCCGTGTCCTCCTGCAGCAGCAATGGGTAGCCGTTCTCGGCCTCGACCGAGAACACCGCGTAGCTCAGCGGCCACAGTGCCGGGCGCTCATCGGCGAGGAGCTCTCCGGCCCGCTTCAGCGCGAGCTCGAACTGCCGGCGCGCCTGCGGATATTCACGGCGAAACCAGGCCGCGATGGCGCGCGTGTGCGCCGCCCACGCCGGCGGCCGGGCCACGGGGAGATCGTCCACCTGAAGCGTCTCGTGCTCGCCGAGCAGCGCCTCGATGTCCGCCGGGCCGCTGACGATCACGCGATAGGCCGCCAATACCTCGACCGCGTCGAACATCCCGGCGTGGTCGCCGAACTCGCCGAAGATCGCAACGCTTTCGGCGCCGAGCTCGTGCAGGTGCAGAGGGACGCCGCGCCGCATGCCAACAAGGCAGGCGGCGAGCAGGGCACGGGCACGATCCATGGTGTGCTCCGGCGCCGCCGCCAGCGACGCGGCGAGCCAGCGATACCCCTCGGCGAGATAGCCGCGCATCAGCCAGAAACGCCAGAGGGCGACGGTCAGGCGCAGAGCGAGTTGGGGATCGTCGGCCAGGGCCGAGGCGAGAGCGGCGCGGAGATTGTCGCGCTCCAGATCCAACCGCCGCAGCCGGTCCCTCGTCGGGAGGTCACCGACCGGCGTCGGGTCGCTCTCGGCGAGCTCAACGTACCAATCGCAATGGCGGCGCTCGAAGGCATGGCGCTCACCAGCCTCCTGCAGCCGCTCCGCGGCGTACTGCCGCACGGTCTCAAGCAGACGGTAGCGGCGATCGCCGGGGCCCTCCTCGACGTGGACGAGCGACTTGTCGATCAGACGGCCGAGGAGCGCGACCGCCTCCTGGCGCTCGAGCGGATCCCCCGCGCAGACGTCCTCGGCCGCGTCCAGGCCGAAGCTTCCGGCGAACACCGCGAGGCGCCGCAAAAGGATCTGCTCGTCGCCATCGAGCAGATCAAAGCTCCAGGCGAGCGTCGCCCGCAGCGTCTGCTGCCGGGTCATCGCCGTGCGACTCCCCCCCGAGAGCAACTCGAGCGAGCCGTCGAGGCGCTCGACGATCTGCGCGGGGGTGAGGGCGCCGACCCGCGCCGCCGCGAGCTCGATCGCCAACGGCATCCCGTCGAGCCGGTGGCAAACGGTCGAGATCGCGGCCGCGTTCTCCGTGTCCAACTCGAAGCCGGGCGCCGCGTGGCCGGCGCGCACGACGAAGAGCCGCACCGACTCCGCTTCAATCGCCTCGCCCGAGGAGGAGAGCTCGGCCAGGCTGGGGAGCGAGAGCGACGGGACCCGCCAGGTCACCTCGCCGGGAATACGGAGCGGCTCGCGGCTGGTCGCCAGCACGGTCAGTCGAGGGCAGTGGCCGAGCAGCGCCTGGACGAGGTGGGCGACCGGCTCGATCAGGTGCTCGCAATTGTCGAGCAGAAGCAGCTGCCGGCGATCACCGATGTGGCCGGCGAGCGCGACCTCCGGAGCGCGGTCGGAGGCGAGCCGTGTGTCCAGGGCCTGGGCGACCGCGGGGCCCAGCAGCTCGGGCTCGCCAAGCGCGGCCAGCTCCACCGGCCAGACGCCGTCGGTGAAGTCCCCGGCCCGCTGCCCGGCCAGCTCCAGAGCGAGCCTCGTCTTGCCACAGCCACCAGCCCCGGTCAACGTCAACAGCCGCGAGCTGCGCAAGAGCGCGCCGGCCTCGGCCAGCTCGCGCTCACGGCCGATGAAGCTCGTCAGCTGCTTCGGGAGGTTGTTCGGGTTGCCTGGGTTCTCGGCCGGCGAGGAGACCGCGGCCGCCGTGGGTGGGCTCTCGGCCGGCTCTCGCACCGCGGCCGCCGTGGGTGGGCTGGCCGGCTCCCCGTCCGCTTTCGCCTCTCCCGCGCCGCGCGTGAGTATCTCCCGGTAGAGGCGGCGGGTCACCTCGTCGGGCTCGTCCTCGAACTCGCGCCGCAGACCGCGCTTCAGCTCCTGGAACTGGGCCAGCGCCTCCTGCCGGCGCCCGCCCTCCACATAGAGGCGCATCAGCGCCCGATGGGCGGGCTCGTGGAGCGGCGCGTCGACCAGCACCGATCGCAGGCGGTCGATCGCCGCGGCGGGGTGCTCCGGCGCCTGCAGCTCGGCCAGCTCGATCCCCAGAGCGAGGCGAAGCTCGTGGACGGCGTCGCGCCGCGATGCCGTCCACTCCTCGTAGCGATCCTCGGGCAGCAGCTCGCCGTCGTAGGAATCGAGGGCGTCCCGATAGGCGGCGGGGTCGCGCCCCTCCCGCGCGCTCGCGGCGGCCTCCTCGAAGGCGACTACGTCGATCCGCACGGGATCCTCGGGGCAGAGGGCGATCACATCCTCGCGCAGCTCGAGATGGTTGCGGCCCTCGAGCCCGGCCGAGTCGAGCGCCCGTCGCGCCGCAAAGATCGCCTGGTGCAGATTGTTCCGAGCGGAGGCCTCCTCGCGCCCCGCCCACAACAGCTCGATCGCCCGATCGGCGTGCAGGCGACATCCGGGCGCAAGCGCGAGCAGCTTGATCAGGGTCTTCGCCTTGCGCAGCCGCCAGGCGTCGTCGGGGACGACATGGCCCCCCACGGTGATCGAGAAAGCCCCGAGGAGGCTGATGCCCAACACGTCATCACCCATCCATATACCTTTCGTCCCGGGGCCTCCCACACGACAAAATACCGGCTTCGTCCCCTTCGCAGATCCCGGGTCTTTCGTCCCCGTCCAATACCGGCTTCGCTGCCGTCGCAGATCCCGGACCTTCCTCCCCGTCGCAGATCCCGGGTCTTGTCCCCGTCGCAGATCCCGGGTCTTGTCCCCGTCGCAGATCCCGGGTCTTGTCCCCGTCGCAGATCCCGGGTCTTGTCCCCGTCGCAGATCCCGGGTCTTGTCCCCGTCGCAGATCCCGGGTCTTGTCCCCGTCGCAGATCCCGGGTCTTTCGTCTCCCGGCCAATACCGCTTCGCGGACCTATTGGCCGGGAGACGAAAGACCCGGGATTGCTTGCCTTGGTTGAGCCACACGAATCGTTCCGAATTCCGTCCGGGGACTATGGGCCATATGTTCGATGCCTGGTCCTCCACCCGCACGTCGGACTGACGACACCCATGTCATCGCGAACACTCGAACACTCTCTCACCGCAAGGGCGCAAGGTCGAGCTCACCGAGCGCAAGTGGGCCTATATCCAGCACCACACATCGAGAAGTACAGTTCGAGGGCGATCTCGACTCCTGCACCGCCTGCCGCGTGGTTCGACGATGTGGCCCCTGTAGCGCAATCCTCATGTAGTAGGTTTCCTTCGATGAGCTCGGCTGCTGCTTCGCGCTCGATTCGTGATCTTCCCGGGCCGCGAGGGCTGCCGCTGATCGGCGTCGCGCACCGCATGCGTGTAGCCGCGCTTCATCAGGTACTCGAGGATTGGTGTGAACGCTACGGGCCGATCTATACGTTCAAGCTCGGGAGCGGTCGCTTCGTCGTGATCGCAGACGCGGATGCGATCAATCGGGCGTTGCGCGAGCGTCCGGACCGGTTCAGGCGTACGCGCGGGATCGAGAGCGTGACGAGGGAATTGATCGGCACGATCGGTGTGTTCGCCGCCGAGGGCGCGGAGTGGCGCCAGCAGCGCCGCCTCGCGGTCACCGCGCTGAACTCGAACCACCTCGAGCGCTACTACGAGATCGTGCGCACGTGCACCGAGCGCCTTTGCGGGCGGCTCGAGCGGGCGGTGAGCGAGGGTGGGAGCCGTGAGATCGGCGGCGACCTGACCTCGTTCACGGTCGATGTGACCTCCGCGCTCGCGTTCGGGCACGACCTGAACACGCTCGAACACGGCGACGGCGAGCTGCAGCGCAACATCCAGCGGATCTTCGACATCACGGGCAGGCGGATCACGATCCCGGTCCCCTACTGGCGCTGGTTGCGACTCCCAGTCGACCGCGCCGCCGACCGTGCGGTGCTCGCGATCAGGGCTGAGATCGACACGTTCATAGCGCAGGCGCGCGCACGGATGGCCGCGAGACCAGAGCTGCGCGAGGAGCCTGAGAACTTCCTCGAGAGCATGATCGCCGCCCAGGAACAGGACAAAACGTTCACGGACGCAGAAATTCTCGGCAACGTATACACGCTGCTGCTCGCCGGCGAGGACACGACCGCGCACACGATGGCGTGGACGCTGTGGCTGCTTGCCCGTCACCCCGAGATCCAGCGGCGCTGGGCGCAGGAGGCCGACGAGGTCCTTGGCGACGAACGTTTCCCTGGCAGGTACGACACGATCGCCGAGCTGCGCTATGGCGAGGCGGTGCTGCGCGAGTCGATGCGCCTGAAGCCCGTCGCTCCGATCCTCGGCGTCGAGCCGATCGAGGACACCGTCATCGCCGACACGCAGATTCCCGCCGGCACGCGCCTGTTCGCGCCCACCCGCCTGATCGGCCTGCGCTCGGTAAGCCGCGCGGAGGAGTTCGACCCCGATCGCTGGCTCAGCGAGGACGGTCCCGGCGACGAGACGCCCGACCAGAAGACGTTTCTCGCGTTCGGCGCGGGCCCCCGGTTCTGCCCGGGGCGCAACCTCGCGTTCCTGGAGTCCAAGGCCGCGATGGCGACGATCGCCCGCAACTTCCACATCGAGCTCGACGAAAGCGCCGGCCCCGTCACAGAGACCTTCCAGTTCACAATGGCCCCCAGTGGGCTACGCGTACGCCTAACCGAGCGTGCTCCTACAGCGGAGAGGACAGCACGAGCAGCGGCACACGGATGACGCTGCGAAACCGAGCTGAGCCCGGTTAAGGTTTTCGTAAGCTCGGCTATCGACAATCCTCGAGTGTCTACCGTCCTCGTGGTCGATGATGAGCCGATTGTGCGCGACGTGGTCGTGCGCTACCTCGAGCGCGACGGTTACAAGACACTCGAGGCCGCCACCGGCAACGAGGCACGGCGTCTGCTCGAGCTCCAAGCGCCCTCGCTGGTCGTGCTGGATGTGATGCTGCCGGGGGTCAGCGGGCTCGAGCTGTGTCGCTGGATTCGCTCGCGCTCGGAGGTGCCGATCGTGATGCTGACGGCGCTCGGCGAGGAGGCAGATCGGATCGTCGGCCTCGAGCTCGGAGCCGATGACTACCTCACCAAGCCGTTCTCGCCGCGCGAGCTGGCGGTTCGAGTTCGCAATCTCATGCGTCGCACGGCCCAGCCGACCGCGGGTGCAGCGCAGACGATCGCTTTCGGTGATGTCGTCATCGACCCGGTGGCTCGTGAGGTTCGCAAGGGCGGCGAGCTGCTCAGGCTGACGCTGAAGGAGCTGGATCTGCTGCTGTTCTTCGCGTCCAATCCGCGGCAGGTGTTCTCGCGCGACCAGCTGATGGACCGGGTGTGGGATTACCGGAGCGCGCTCGACACGGGGACGGTGACGGTTCATGTCCGTCGCCTGCGCAAGAAGATCGAGGACGATGCCTCGCGTCCGCGCCACCTCGAGACGGTGTTCGGCTCCGGCTACCGGTTCACCCCGTGACCGAATTTGCCCTTGTCGTCTCACTGAGCACGCTCGCCGCTGGGATCGCGCTCGGCGCTGGCGCTACGGCTGCTGCCGACGGTGCGCCTGCAGCTCGCGGGGCTCGCGCTGCTGGCGGTGGGGCTACCGCTCGCGGCGGTGATTCTGGGCGGTCTGGTGATGTTCCACATGCACGACGATGTGAAGATCCTCGCCGTGGGGGCCGCGTCGGCCTCGACGGCGCTTGCCGCCGCACTGTTGTTGGGGGCGGGGATCGCGCGGCGCATCCGTGGCCTGGAGGCGGCGGCCGAGGAGCTTTCCTGCGGGGAGCTGACAGCCCGGGCGCCGGTGGAGGGACCGCGCGAGCTCGCGCACGTCGGTGAGGCTTTCAACACGATGGCTGGGAACATCGAGGCGCTGTTCGACGCGCGCCGCCAGCTCGTCGCCTGGGCCAGTCACGATCTGCGCACGCCGGTGGCATCGATCCAGGCGATGCTCGAAGCGGTGCAGGACGGCCTCGCCTCGATCGACGAGTACCTGCCGGCGCTGCACCAGCAGACACGGACGCTCGCGACGCTGATCGACGATCTGTTCGAGCTCGCTCGAATCGACGCGGGCGCGCTCACGCTCGAGCTGCGCGAGGCACAGCTGCCAGCGCTCGTCTCCCACTGCGTGCGCGGTCTCGAGGCCGAAGCGCGAGCGCGGCAGGTTCACCTCGAGAGCCAGCTCGACGAGGCTCTGCCCGATGTCCGCTGCGCGCCGGAGCACCTGCAGCGCGTGCTCCTGAACCTCGTCACCAACGCGTTGCGACACACGCCCTCAGATGGCTCGGTCTTCGTCAGAGCACGACGCCACATAGGTGAGCTGGAGGTGTCGGTCGAGGACACCGGCGTGGGACTGAGCAGCGAAGCGCAGCAGCGGATGTTCGAGCGCTTCTGGCGCGAGGACACTTCACGCACGCGCGCGAGCGGCGGCGCCGGGCTGGGGCTCGCGATCGCACGCGGCTTCGTCGAAGCCCAGGGCGGGCGCATCTGGGCAGAGAACCGGCCCGATGGAGGCGCCCGCTTCGCGTTCACGCTGCCGCTCGCCGAGCCGCGCACAACGACCGGCTGAATGGCTGGCGCCCGATCGGCGGCCGGTTCGAGCTACCTGCACAGCCGCCCTTGTGGTTTCAGGGAATGTTCATCTTCCTGCAAGAGGCGCGTTAGGAGTGGCGGGCATCGTGATGGCGGTCGGGGAATGACCCCCGCCAGACACAGGAGGTTCGATCATGAAGCCACCTCGCCTCGTCATCCTGCTCGCACTAACCCTCGCAGGAGCGACCGTCTCATCCGCCAGTGCCTCTGCGGCGCCCTTCTTCTTCGGCCACCACCACCACGAACGCGAACACCAACCCGAACGCGAATCCTTCGTCGTCGGCCACGCCTATGTCAACGACAACACCGCAGTGTCGAACACAATCGCCGGTTTTGACCGGCACGCCGACGGCTCGCTGACCCCGATCCCCGGCTCCCCCTTCGCGACCGGTGGCGCCGGCACCGGCGCCGGGTTGGCCTCGCAGGGCGCGATCCAGCTTTCCAGCGACGGGCGCTACCTGCTCGCGGTCGACGCCGCAAGCAACCAGGTCTCGGTCTTGGGACTCGGCTTCGGCGGCGTTCCGCAGCCGGTTGGCGCGCCCGTGTCCTCCGGTGGCAGCGACCCCGTCAGCATCGCGGTCTCGGGCAACCTCGTCTACGTCGCCAACGCCGGCGCCAACGAACCGAACGTCACGGGCTTCTACCTGGCCCCCTGGGGTGTTCTGTACCCGTTGCCGAGCTCGACCGTCGCGCTGGGAGCCGGCTCGGGTCCCGACGACGTACTGTTTGATCCCACCGGTCAGCGGCTGATCGTCCCGCTCGTCAACACCTCGACGATCGCGAGCTTCCACGTTCGCTTCGACGGACGCCTCGTCGCCGCTCCAGGCTCGCCCTTCGCGGCCCAGGGACCGGGACCGTTCGGCTCGGAGTTCCGTCCGACGAATCCCTCGCAGCTGTTCGTCAGCAACGCCCACGGCGGCGAAGGCAACGGGACGGTCTCGGCCTTCAACGTGAGCCTCTCCGGCGAACTAACCTCGATCGGCACATCCCCGTTCGCCGATCTGCAGACCGCACCCTGCTGGGTGGAGATCAGCCACGACGGGCAGTTCCTGTTCACCGTGAACACCGGCTCGGGAGAGATCTCCAGCTACGCGATCACCCCCGGCGGCTCGCTGGTGTTGATCGGAAGCACGCCGTTCGGCTCGGCCGGCGCGGGCGCCGTTGACGCGCGCCTGTCTCCCGACGGCAGGACGCTGCTGGTGAACGGCTCCAAGGCCGATGTCATCGCGTCGTTCGCGGTCAACGGCGGCAGCCTCACCGAGCTTCCGAGCTCGCCCACGCCGCTGCCCGCGGGCGCGGTCGCCTCGGGCATCGCCGTCGACTGACGATCGCGGATCGCCGCCGGCCCGGGCAGGACCCACCGGGCCGGCGGCCCCGCTGTGAAACTTGGACGGAGAACCTGCGCCCGCAGGTCTCATTCCTCCTCGGCCATCTCCAGCAACTCCGCGGCGGTGATCACCGCCGCGATCGTGGGATGGTTGGCCTGCATGTGCTCGCGTCCGAGCTCCACGACCTGCTCGTCGTCCTCACCCCGAATGATGTAGCCGCACTCACAAACGATTCGCTTTGCCATGTCGGTATGTTCGCTGATGTGGTCGTGCAGCTGTGTGGACGCCTTCTCGTGAGATCCGCAGGAGCTGAGCTGGCGGGTCAGCTACCTGGAGCGCAGGGCCGGATCGCTTTCGCGTGGCTCGTCTGTAACCGTGATCGCGCCGCGCTGCGGGAGGAGCTCGCGACGGCGATCTGGGGAGAACAGCGTCCGCCGGCGTCCGCTCAGGCAATGCGTGCTCTGCTCTCCAAGCTCCGCTCGGTGATCGGACGCGACTCGCTCCCGGCAGTTGGGCCGCTGCGTCTCACGCTCGATGACGGCGCGAGCGTTGACGTGGAGGTAGCCGCACGGGCGATCCACGACGCTGAGTCGGGGGTTGTTCGGCAGGAGTGGGAGCGTGCCTGGATCGCCTCCCACATTACGATGAATGTCACGCGCCGTGGCTTCCTAACCGGGCACGACGGCGCATGGGTCGATGACCGCCGCAGGGAGCTCGGCGCCTTATACACACGCGCGCTGGCGACGCTCGCCGCGGCCGCGCTCGAGCTCGGCGAAACCGAGCTGCTGACTGCCGAGAGGGCGGCGCGCGAGCTCGTTGCCGCCGAGCCGCTGAGCGAGAGCGCGACCGCGCTGCTGATGCGAGCGCTTGACACGCGTGGTGAGCGGCCGGCCGCGCTCCTCGTGTACGACGAGCTTCGCTTGCGGCTACGCGAGGCCCTAGGAGTCGCACCGGGACCGCAGCTGCTGGCGTTGCACTCCGAGCTCGTCATGCGCTGAGCAGACGCCAACGGCGCGCCAACGGTCAAGCGGGATGATCCGCCCATGACCAACACAGATGAGCAAACCGGCCTTCAGCGGCGCCTGGCTATCCGCGACGGGATGGTTCAGTACGAGACCGCGGCCGTGAACGGGATCGAGCTGCACTACGCCCACGCGGGCACAGGGCCACTGATCGTCTTCCTGCATGGCTTCCCCCAGTACCACTATGCCTTCCGCGCGCAGCTGCGTGAGTTCGGCGCCGACCACCTCGCCGTTGCTCCCGACCAGCGCGGCTACAACCTCTCCTCCAAGCCCGAGGGCGTCCACAGCTACGGGATCTGGCCAGCGGTAGAGGATCTGCGCTGCCTCGTCGAGCACCTTGGCTACGACCGCTTCGTGCTCGTCGGCCACGACTGGGGCAGCCTGGTGGCATGGTCGTTCGCGCTCCACTATCCGGAGATGCTGCGGGCGCTGATCAGCCTCGGCGGTGCCCATCCCGGTGTCCTCGATCGTGCGCAACGGGAGGACGACGAGCAGATCAAAGCCAGCCAGTATCTCCTCGGACTTCGACGCCCGGATGCAATCGAGGCGATCGCCGCCAACGACTTCGCCGCGCTCGAGCAGGCGCTCGATCACCCGTTCTTCTCTGAGGAGGATCGCGAGTCCTACCGGCGCTCATGGCGTGTTCCGCGGACGATCGAGTCGGCGCTTCACTGGTATGAGGTCGAGGGAATCGCGCCGCCGGATCGGGACGGCACCCCCGGCCGCGGCAACTACTGCCCAGACGTGGCGCCCCTGTACGTCGATGTCCCGACGATGGTGATCTACCCGGAGGCAGACCCATACGTCAGGCCCGCCTCTCATGCCGGCCTCGAGCACTTCGCCCGCAACCTGACGTTCCACCCGGTGGCGGACGGGACACATTGGATCGCCGAGCAACACCCCGAGCTCGTCAATCGCCACATCCGCGAGTTCCTGGACGCTGCAGGCCTCGCCCCCGCGTGAGCGTCACGCCCCGAATCACCGTGTCGGGGTGGCGGCGATCAGCTCGTTGACCTGTCGTGCCAGATCGGGGCCCGCGTCCTCCTGCAGGAAGTGACCGGCGTGGGGCGTGCCGTGGGGCTGTCCGGCCGCTCCCGGCACATGCTTTTGGAAGGCTCGCTCTCCCCCGCGCATGATCGGGTCTCGATCGCTGAACACGGTCAGCAACGGCTTGTTCCAGTTGCCGAGCGCGCTCCATGCCGCGCGATTGGACGGGATCGCGGGATCTCCCGCCGATATTGGGACGAGCTTCGGAAACGCGCGTGCGCCGGCCTTGGTATCGGGGGCCGCGAAGGGCGCGTCGTAGGCACGGCGCTCCTCCTTGGAGAGTGTCTTCAGGCAGCCGAAGCTCACTATGCGACTCACCGGAAGGATCGGGCTGTAGGTCGCAAACGTTCGCCAGGCGAGGAACGCGAGCATGTTTGGGAGACCGGGGCGTGCTTGATCGTCGGCGATCGGCAGAGCACCGTTGCCGACGACGATCCGCTCGAAGCGATCGTCGTTCTCGGCCGCTACGCGAAGCCCGATCAGCGAGCCCCAGTCCTGGCAGAACAGCGTGATCTCGCGGAGGTCGAGCGCTTGGATGAAGCCGGTCATCCAGTCGACATGTCGCTGGTAGGAGTAGTCGCCTCTCTCGGTCGGCTTGTCAGACTTCCCGAAGCCGATCAAATCCGGCGCGATCACGCGACTGCCACCCGCGACACAGACGGGAATCATGTGGCGATACAGATACGACCAGGTCGGCTCGCCGTGGAGCATCAGGACCGGCGCCGCCGATGCGTCGCCCTCGTCGACGTAGTGCATGCGGATCCCGTCGACGTCTACGTAGCGCGCCTCATATGGATAGTCCTCGAGGCCAACGAAACAGGAGTCGGGTGTTCGGGTCGCCTTCACGTGAGCACGGCCATCCGGAGCCTCCTTCGGTTTGCGTGTCTGGACGCCAATCCTCGCAGCTCCTGTAGGGTTTCGGGTGCGTGGCCGATGCACCGAGACCGATTACGGGCCGCTGTTTGTGCGGTGGCGTGACTTATAGCGTCGACGCCGAGCCGGTCTGGCAGGGCGCTTGCTACTGCACGAACTGCCGGCGCCAGACCGCTACGGCGTTCTCGGTGATCGTGGGCGTACCGAGCAAGACGCTTACCGTCGAGGGTGACACGCTCGCCTCGTTCGAGACCGTCAGCGAGGACTATCAGAGCACCACCGAGCGGCGGTTCTGCTCGGCCTGCGGGTCGCCGATCTTCAGCACGATCGAGTCGATGCCGGGAGTGGCCTTCCTGAAGGCGGGAACGATCGACGATACCTCTTGGATAAACCCAACGGTCGAGATCTGGACACGCTCCGCGCCACCGTGGGCACCGCACTTCGAGAACGCCGTTCGCTTCGAGCGCACCCCCGGCTAACTCCATTCACAAAGATGGCCCGGCACCCCTAGCCACTCTCGGACATCGTCGCTTCGCTGTCCTAACAAGTAGCCCGTCGCAGATCCCGGGTCTTTCGTCCCCCGGCTACGCAGATCCCGGGCCTTTCGTCTCCCGGCCAATACCGCTTCGCGGACTTATTGGCCGGGAGACGAAAGACCCGGGATTGCTTGCCTTGGTTGAGCTCGAGGCAGCGGGGAAATTGTCCAACAGCCCGTTGGACAATTGCCCTGCAAGGGTGTTGAACATCAATTGTGCAACAGCCTGCTGCACAAATTCCCTGGGGACGACACAACATCGCCCTGCTCACCAAGCTCAAGGACCACGAGATCCGGCTCACCGACTAGTGTCCTGAGTCAGGTCACCGCGAGTAGCTCCCACTCGTCGGGGACGCCCTTCAGGCTGTGTATCCCGCGACTAGCGAATGTGTAGTCCGATCCGGCGACCAGGTCCTTGACGGTGCGGGAGGCGAGCAGCTCTCCAGAGTCGGCGAGCGCCGCGACGCGGGCGGCGATGTGGACCCCGATCCCCGCAACGTCCTCGCCGCGAAGCTCGATTTCACCCGTGTGCACGCCCGCCCGGATCGCGATCCCCGCATCCGCCAGCGTGCAGCGCAGCGCATCGGCGCAGCGAAGCCCGCGCGCCGGCGCGTCGAAGGTGGCGAGCACGCCGTCACCGGTCCCCTTCACCAGGCGCCCGTCCCATTCCGAGACGGTGCTGCGCGAGATCGTGTCGTGACGATCGAGCACCTCCCGCCACGTCCTGTCACCGAGAGCCGCCGCGCGGGCAGTCGAATCGACGATGTCGGTGAACAGCACGGTGGCGAGCACCCGCTCACTGCGCTTCGGGGTCGAGCGATGCCCGGTCAGGAACTCCTCCGCCAACGACACCATCACCTCGAAGTCACCCCACTGGGGTGCGTGGGTGTCTCCGTCCAGCTCCACCATCCGCGCACCGGGGATATGCTCGGCGAGATAGCGGCCCGCTGACACGGGCACGAGGCGATCGTCGCTGCGATGCACCACGAGCGTCGGGCACTGAATCGAGCCGAGGACGGGGCGCAGGTCCATCTCCCGGATCCAGCGCCACGCCGCGAGCAGCCCTCCCGGGGTCGTGCTCTGACGCTCATAGCGATTCATCCAACGCAAGAAGTCGGGATCGCCGGCCTTGCTCGGCGCGATCACCTCAACGCTGAAGGTCTCCGGCGTTCCCCATTTCTCGGCCCAAACGGGCATCACCGCGTCGCCGAGAGCGGGATCGATATGCGCAAACGTGCCGTACAGCAGCAGGTGACTCACGCGCTCGGGATATGTGGCGGCGAACATCGCGGCCGTCGTACCTCCCTCCGAGATCCCGCCCAGCGCGACGCGATCCACACCGGCCGCATCCAGCACCGCCGTCAGATCCCCGAGCCGATCATCGAGAGTCGGAACGCCCGAGTCGCGATCTGAGACCCCCTGGCCGCGCTTGTCGTAATGAACCATCCGCGTGAACGACGCGAGCTCCATCAGCCATCGCCGAGACTCGGGGTCCTCCCACAACACCTCGACGTTCGACACGATCCCCGGCAGGCCGACGAAGGTCACCTCGCCCTCGCCGAAGACCTGGTAGGCGATATGCACCTCGCCATTGCGCGCATACCGCGTCTCGGGCACCCACGTCGACGAGTCCGGCACCGCAGCCATTCGCACAAGATACGCGCCCAAGCATCGCGGACGCAGCGCGAGAGTGGGATTCTCGCTCGCGAGCAGCGCGAGGGATGAACGCTCGGAGCCGATCGCGGACCGGCCGCGCCAGCTTCGGCGCGGCCGCGGTCTCAGGCTGTGACGCGAACCCGCGGTTCTCAGTCGCCGATGAACGCGGCGGGCAGTTCCCTGCCGGGGACTTCGTCGGGCTCATAGATCTTCGGGTCGCCCGGATACGCCACGCTCCAGTCGTGCGCGGAGTACCAGTCGAAGCGGTTGAGCAGCACCGGCTTGGCCGCGTCCGGTATCGCGTCCGGCCCCAAGAAGCGCTGATGCTGCCTCCAGCTCACCCAGGCGTCATAGACCCCCTGCATCGAGGCCGGTACCGCGCCTGGCTGGTCATCAGGCCCGCCCGTCGTTGTCGTTGTGGCCGGCGTCGTTGTCGTTGTCGTTGTCGCCGGCGTCGTTGTCGCCTGGTGTCGTCGTCGCCGGCGTCGTGGTCGCCATCGAGGGGAAGCCCGCGACCCCGAGCGTCAGCGGGATTTCGTTGGGCGCGGCGGTGAACGGTTCGAAGTTCGGCCTTTCGGTGAAGGCCCCGTACATCGGTTCGGCGGCGTAGTCCTCCTGGTTCATCGGCTGGACCCCGAGGATCTGCTCGACCGTGCGCACCACGTTGAGCTGCGTCTCATATTCGCCCTGCACCCCACCCTTCGCGTACGGGCTGATCACGAACGCCGGCCCGCGGTGCCCGTCGACGTGGTCGACTCCGTTCTGCGTGTCGTCCTCGACGCCGAAGATCGCCGAGCTCTTCCACACCTTGCTGTGGGAGATCGTTTCCACGATCCTCCCGAACGCGAGGTCGTTGTCGGCCACCTGAGCCACCGGGTCCGGCGCACCGCCGGTGTGGTCGTCGGGCAGCCAGATCAGCGTCAGGTCGGGAACGGCGCCCGAGCCTTCCTCGTGTTCGAATTCGCCCTTCCAGATGTCGTAGCGGTACTGGTCGGGAATTTCGAGGTCGAACCTCGGGTAGGCGGGATCGGTGATTGCGTTCAGCGACGGGATGTCCGAGGAGGTCTTGTATTCGGTGGTCGGGATCGGCAGCGGCCCGCTCTGCTTTCCTTCGAGGATCTGCGAGTCTTCGTACCATTCCTTCCAGTCGCCGCCAGTGCCAGACCCGGTGGTGGTGATGTACCTGTTGTACTCGCCGAAGTCCTTGACGCTCTGCCCCGCCTTCTGCGCCGCGTTCCACAGGAACCCGTCGCGCTGGTAGGCGAGCGCGTCGCCGCCTTCGGCGGGATAGGAGCGGTAGAACGCTCCGAACTCCTTTTCGACGTAGTCGTTGGCCTCGGCCTGCACGATCCAGTTGTGCCCGTCGGCCGACAATGTGCCCTCGTCGTAGAAGTTGTCGAGGTCGCCGAAGCGCTTGGCGAGCGCGTGCGCGTTGGGCGTGATCTTCTGGCCGAACTGCGCCAGTTCGGGGTCGCTGTTGCCCTCACCGAGGTCGCCTAGCACCTGGTCGTAGGTTCGGTTCTCTTTGACGATTACAAATACGTGCTTGATCGGCGAATGACCTCCGATCTGCCTCGGGATCACACCCGGCACCGTGTCGCCCGCACCGCTGTTGATCTGAGGGACGTGGCTCCAGTCGTTGTCGGTGAAGACGGCGCTGGTGTATTTCGCCAGTTCACCTTCGGCCGGCATCTTGAATGTTGTCACCGTGCCGGTGTCGTCGTAGGTGTTGTAGCCCTTCGCGCATTCGGGAGCCGGCGAGGTTTCCGTGCCCTTGCAGATCTTCGCCTGGGGGCCGCGGTCGCCGATGCCCCTGTCGTTGGTGACGACGATCTCCCCGCTTCCGAGTGCCGGGTCGGGCTGCACTGCGACCGGGTACCAGTCGGTCGGCAGCAGACCCTCGAACTGGAGTGGTTGCGCCGGGTTTGAATGCCCTCCTCCAAAGCCCCCGTGTCCGAAGCCCCCGTGTCTCCCGCTCGTGAGACCGCTGTACTTGTAGACGGCAATCGCGTTGTCGCGGCCGATGCTGACGAGCACGTGCTCGGGGTCGGGCATCGTGATCGCGTTCGCGTAGCTGCCCACGCCGGCGCCCGGCAGCGGGTTGGTGCTCGCCGTCTGCACGACCGTGTTGGTTTTAGTGTCGATCACCGAGATGCTGTCGTCGTTGGAGTTGGCGACGAGCAGCGCTCCCGCGCTCTGATACAGCGCGGTCGGCTCGAGCCCCACGGGGATTTCCTGCACCTGCTTGCCCGTCGTCAGGTTGACGACCGAGACCGTGCCGGTCGTCGCGGCGCCCGTGACGGGGCTGGAGACGATCGGAGTTCCGTCGGAGAGGTTGGTGGTGTCGCCGGCCCGGGCGGGCCGGCCGCCCTCGTTGGAAACGTAGGCGGTGTTGCCGTCGAGAACCACCTGGCGCGGCGCGTTGCCGACGGGGATTTCTTTTTCAACCTCATTTGTCGAGGTGTTGATCACGCCGAGCGCGTTGGACCCGTTGAAGGCCACGTAGAGCTTGCTACCGTCGGAGGAGAGCGCCATGCCCGAGGGCTCGGCTTCGCCGGGATGGGTCGCCGCGGTGCTGTATTCTGGCGCCGGGCCGTTCGCGGCCTTCGGCATCGTGATGATCGTCTTTTCCGACACCATGCCCGTTTCCGGATCGACTGTGAACTTGGCGATGTCGCCCGTCTGCGGGACCCAGATCGTTTTTCCGTCCGGCGAGTAGAGCGGCCCGTCGGCCGCGACCTCTTCGCCGGGTTCGCCGGCCCCGGGGTCGAGGGTGTTGGGATAGCCGCCTTCTTCCTGCACGATCTTCCCGGTCCTGAGGTCGAAGATCGTGAGGTAGCCCGTGAACTCGTTCCAGGTCAGCGCCGCCAGGTACTGGCCGTCGGGGCTGAGCGTGCTCGAGACAATCCGCCCGTACGGGTCCTCGATCCGGGTTCCGATCGGCGAGATCCACTGGTTCGTCGGTAGCAACAGGGCGCCGTTGTAGGTCTGGCCGACTTCGCCTGAGCCAAACGGGTTGACGCCGCCGAACTCCGCGGAGGCAACGCCCACAGCGGCCACGAAGACCACCAGGACGGCGACCGCGCCCAGACGCCTGCGCCGGCGGTTACGGCGAACACCATTGGTGTGGATCGCATCAGTGTGGATCGGAACCGAGCTGGCCAAGGTCAACTACCTCCCAAGTAGATGAAGCCGGGTTGTAAATGCGACAAAAATCAACGGAAAATCTGTGTGCCACTCGGTTTACCCGCCTATGGTTTTCCCTTGTTACCCTGCGGTGAAGATCAGTGTGAAATTTCTCGTTCTTTGCTCTGCTGTCACGCGTTCTTCGCAGTACCTTCACCTATCGTTTACGAATAAATCACTGACGTTTACGAGCGCTTCACGAGCTGCGGGTGGACGCGGGTAAGCTGACAAATTGTGGACGGCGTCCGAGCGAGCGGATTGGTCAAGCGCTTCGGGGCGAGGACCGCGGTTGACGGCGTCGAGCTCACCGTCGCCCCGGGGCAGGTTCGGGGCCTGCTCGGCCCCAACGGCGCGGGCAAGACGACGCTGCTGCGGATGCTGTTCGGGCTGATCCACCCGGATGCCGGCTCGGTGGAGCTGCTCGGGCGCCCGCTGCACGGGCTCGGCGGCGAGGCCCTGCGGGAGGTGGGCGGGTTCGTCGAGGAGCCGGCCTTCTACCCATACCTGTCCGGGCGCGCAAACCTTTCCCTGCTCGCGCGGCTGGACGCCGGCCCGAGCGCGGCCGCGGTCAAGGACGCGCTCGCCCGCGTGGAGCTGGAGTCAAGGGGCGAGGATCGCGTGGCCGGCTATTCCACCGGCATGCGCCAGCGGCTCGGGCTCGCGGCCGCGTTGCTGCGCTCGCCGCGCCTGCTGCTGCTGGACGAGCCGACGAGCGGCCTGGACCCGGGCGGGACACGGACCGTCGCGGCGCTCGTGCGCGAGCTGGCCGCCGAGGGGGTCGCCGTGCTGCTCTCGAGCCACCAGATCGGGGAGCTCGAGCGGGTGTGCGACGCCTACACGGTGATGCGCGAGGGGCGGGTCGTGTGGGACGGCTCGGCGACAGAGCTCGTCGCCCAGGCGCCGGCCTCCGCGTACGCCCTCGCGACCAGCGATGACGAGCAGGCCCTGCGGATCGCCGCGGATCAGGCCGGTGTGCGGGCCGGGCGCTCGAGCAGCGGAGAGCTCGCGCTGGCGGTGCACGAGGGCTTCCTGGACGCGTTCGTGCTCGCGCTCGGGGACGCGCGCGTGGCGATCCGGCGACTCGAGGCGCTCGTGAGCCCGCTGGAGACGATGTTCTTCGCCCTCACCTCCGACGGCGCCCCGCTCGACGAGCTCGAGCCGCGGGAGCTGGCCGAGAGAGTGCTGGCCGCGCGATGAGCGCGGTCGCCCCCGCGGCGCCCTCCCCCGCGCCCGCCACCTCGGCTTCGCGGCCGCTCGGCGGAGAGGACGCGATCTGGAACGCGTTCCGGACCGAGCTACAGAAGCTGGGCGCCCAGCTGATCGTCCGGCTGCTGGCGGTCGTCTGCATCGCCGGCCCGTTCGCGTTCGCGGCGGTGCTGAAGGTGCAGAGCGGGACTCCCTCGGACGCGCTGTTCGGCGTCTGGGTGCACTCCTCCGGATTCGCGATCTCGCTCGTGATCCTCAGCTTCGCCGCGAACTGGGGGCTGCCGCTGATCGCCGGGCTGCTGGGGGGCGACCTGTTCGCCTCCGAGGATCGGCACGGGACCTGGAAGACGATCCTCACCCGCTCCTGCACCCGCGCCGAGGTGTACGCCGCCAAGCTCCTCGCCGCCGGGACGCTGACCGTCGCGCTGACGCTGCTGCTGGCGCTCTCGAGCCTGCTCGCGGGGTTCCTGTTCGTGGGCGCGCACTCGCTCGTCGACCTCAGCGGCGCGCTCACCCCGCCGGGCCAGTTGCTCGCCCTGACGCTGCTCAGCTGGCTGTTGTGCCTGCTGCCGACACTGGCGTACACGAGCGTGGCGATCCTGTTCTCGGTCGCGACGCGCAACGGGATCGTCGGCGTGCTCGGGCCGCTGCTCGTCGCGCTGCTGACCCAGCTGCTGGACCTGATCGGCAAGGGCGTGGTCGTGCACCTGCTCCTGATCGGCTCGGCCTTCGAGGGCTGGCATGGCCTCTTCACCACGCACCGCTTCTACGTCCCCCTCGCGGTCTCGAGCCTCGTGAGCGTCGTCTGGATCGCGGCCTGCGTCACCGCCAGCTGGAGGATCCTCCGGCGACGCGACTTCCTGGCGAGCACGGTCAACCGCGGTCCCGACTGGCGCACCCCCGTGCGGGTCGTTGCGATCGCCACCGCGATCGTCGCGGTGCTCGCGCTGCTCTCGGGCACCGGTCCCACCGGCGACACCGCCCACCGCCTCAGCGCGGCGATCGGGGAAGAGTTCAACGACGTCACGCTGCTCCAGCAGCAGCTGATCGGGCGGCGAGTGCCGGCCGGCGCAAAGCTCGACATCCTGCCCAACTGCAACCGCCGCGCCGCCAAGGCGGTCGGCCCGGGAGACTGGAACTGCACGCTCTACGTGTACCTGCCCCAGGCGCAGTCGGTGCCGTTCCAGCAGACCTCGGTCGAGTACGACGTGAGCGTGGAATCCGACGGCTGCTACAAGGCCCAGTCCCCTCCCGCCTTCATCGGCGGCCCGACGATGCCCGGCGCCCACGGCAGCACCGTCACGAACCCGCTGTACATCGTGTACGGATGCTTCGACATCCTCTGAGCCGCTCTGGCACTGGTTATCTAGGCTTTTTCATCACAGGGAGCAAGAAGCTTTCGCGACGGTTTCACGGTGGCCACACGCACGCGGGCGATAGTGAGCAACGATGAGTCCCGACACGACGGTGATCCTCTCGCCCCACTTCGACGACGCGGTGCTGTCGTGCTGGCACGTGCTGGCGAGCGCCGGCGAGGTGCTCGTGGTGAACGTCTTTGCGGGCGAGCCTCCCGCCGGCACGCTCGGCTGGTGGGATCAGCTCGCGGGCGCGAGCGATTCGGCCGCGGTGGTCCGCACGCGTGTCGAGGAGGACCGCCGGGCGCTTGCGCGCACCGGCCACGCGACGGTCAACCTGCCGTTCCTGGACGGGCAGTACCGCGAGGGCGACCAGGCGCCGGGAGAGATCGTGCGGGCGCTGCGCGAAGTGCTCGTCGAGGATGCCCTGATATATGCGCCGGCGAGCCTGGGCGACGTTCATCGCGACCACGCCGCCGTGCGTGCGGCTGCATTGGCGCTCCACGCAGAGGGCGCCGACGTGGCGCTGTATGCCGACCTTCCTCACGCGACGATGGACGGATGGCCCGCGTGGGTGCTCAATGGCGGGGCGCGTACGGGCGCCGATGTGGCGAGCGAGGCATGGGCGACCCAGCTCGAAACCACCGGCCTTGCGGTGGAGCGGATGGTGGCCGCAGTGCACCGGCTGGGAACCGATGACCATGCCAGCAAGCTCGAGGCGGTGTTTACCTATGGCAGTCAAATAGCGCCACTGCAGAAGGACTTCGGATCGCTGGCAGATCCTCGAGCTGCTCGGTCTCGAGGTCGATTGGCGCCTTCAGCTAATGACCTAGCGTCGGTCCCGGGTGGTCGATCTCGGCAAGCGCGCGCTCACGGAACCGCGCGGCGATCTGCTCCTCGCCGACCGATGCCGCGATCGTGTCGATCAGCTCTCGCGCGCGGAGCCTGTGATCCTCGGCCTCCACGAGCCTGTCCCCCGCCGTGGCTACGCGGGCAAGCCCGGCTTGGATCTGCCAGCGCTCGCAGAGCAGGCCCTGATCGCCGGCCGCCTCGGCGCCGCGGGCGAGCATCCCCGCGGCGGTTGCCCAGTCTCCTCGAGCCTCCGCGCAGCGAGACAAAAGGCGGGTGGTCATTGCGATCGAGCGCTGCGCCTGGCTTTGCTCCCAAGCTTTCAGCCGGTCCCGCATGGTCTTCTCGGCGCGCTCGATCTCGCCGGCCGCCAGCTGGGTCTCGGCGATCGCGCAGTAAGCCTGCTCGCCCCAAAAGTCGACTTTTCCGGGCGGCGTCGTGACCTGCTCGGCGATCTGCCGCGCACGCTCGGAGAGGGCATCCGCCTGGGTGTCGGCGCCCGTCATACGCATGGCCGAAGAGAGCGCTCCGAGGCAGCGGAAGATCTGCCCGCGCGACCGGTTGCGCTCGGCCGCGGCAAGCCCGCGCTGCAGGACAGCGACAGCCTCCTCAGCCGCCCGCAGGTCCAGGAGGGGATTCGCCAGGCCCGCCGCGGCCCAGCCGAGCCAGTCGGCCTCGGGCGTGTCCGCGGCGGCGAGCGCCTCACGGCCAAACGCCAAGGATCGTGCATAGTCGCCGCGACAGCGCGCGATCCAGCTCGACGCCTCGCGAAACAGAACTCCGCTGGCGCGTTCTCCCCCCACGCGATCGCTGATCGCGAGCGCCTCCGTTACACGCCGTTCTGCCTCCTGCCAGTCGCCGCGCTCCAGCGGTATGTAGCAGGACTCGCACAGCGTCCATTGCAGATACCAGAGGTCGCCACGGCGGCGTTGGGATCGCTCGAGCTCTGCGCAGAGCTCCTCCAGGCGCTCGAGGTCGCCGAGCGCCAGCGCGGCGAACTTGAGGCCGTCCATCGCCTGGCTGACGGCAAGCTCGTCGCCGGCGCGGCGGGCAATCTGTAGCGCCCGCTCGCCCAGCTCGACCGCCTCGGCGAACTCCAGCTCGTTGGCGAGCACCAGCGAAAGGCGGTTGAGCGCGCTGACCTGGCCGGATTCGTCGCCGAGCTCCTCGGCGATCCGCAGCGCCTCTTCGTGATAGCGGCGCGAGGTCTGCGGATCGCGCACGTGCCAATGCCTCCCCAGCTCGTTGCGCACCCGCATCTCACTCGCGCGGTCACCCGCGGCGCATGCGCCCTCCAGCGCGTGCTCGAGGTCGGGCAGGGCGCGCTCGGGCTCGCCGAGTAGGCGTAGCGTCCAGGCCCGAGCGCCGTAGAGGTCGCGGATCGTCTCCTCGGTGGCCGCCGTCATACCGAGCATCTCGCCCGCGAGGATCGCTCCTTGCAGGTTCACGAGTGCCGTCTCTTGGGCGTGGACCCGTTGCGCCGCCGTGGCGGCGCGGCGATGGTAGTCAAACGCCTTGCGCAGCTCGCCGGCGGCACGGTAATGGTAGGCGAGCGTGCCGGCGCGCTCGTCGGGACGGTCCGTGGGCGCCTGCTCGATCGCGGCGGCGATGCGGCCGTGGACCTGCGCCTTGCGGGTAGCCGAGAGCTGTTCGTAGATCGTCTCGCGAAAGAGCGCGTGGGAGAAGCTGAGCCGCCCCACCGACTGCGCGGGCTCGACCAGGACATCGGCGTCGATCGCCTCCTCAACGAGGTCGATCAGGCGATCGCGTGGATGCTGAAGGACACGCTCGAGCACGTCGAGCTCGAACTCGCGACCCGCGACCGCGGCCACCGAGAGCGCCTGACGGCAGTCATCGCCCAGGCCGCGCAGGCGGCGGGTGAGCAAGTCCCTGACACTTTCGGGCACGCCGCCCGCGGCCGCGTCCCAACCGGACTGCGCATCGACATCGTGCAGCAGCTCCTCGATGAAGAACGGATTGCCCTCGCTGCGCTCCGCGACACGGCGCACGAACCCGCCTGGCGCCTTCAGCCCGGTGCGACCCGCGATCAGCTCGGCGACCTCCCCCTCACCGAGCCCCGACAACGCCAGCCGCTCAACGGTCCGCGAGCGGCGCAGCTCCGCGAGCGCTTCGGCGAGCGGGTGCTCGTCGCCGACCTCGACCGGCCGGTAGGTGCCCAGCACCATCAACGGCGCGCCCTTCGCCGAACGTGCGAGGTGGCGAAGCAGCAGCAGGCTCGACTGATCGGCCCAGTGCAGGTCGTCCAGGAACAGCACCAGCGGGCGAAGATGCGCGGCGTCGGCAAGCAGCGAGGAGACCGCCTCGAACAGGCGGAAGCGCTCCTGCTCGGCGCCAAGGCCCGTCGGTCCGTACGGGGAACGCGCGTCCTCGAGCTCTGGCAGGATCGCGGCGAGCTGCGCGCGCCGTGGCGTGATCTGCACAGCCAGCTCGGCCGGAGGGCAGCAGGCGATGTAGTGGCGCAGCGCCTGCACGAACGGCTGGTAGGGAATGTGGGTCTCCTCGTGGCAGCTGCCCGCCAGCACCGTCGCGCCGTCGTCGTGCGCCGTGCGCGCGAACTCGGTTACCAGGCGCGTCTTGCCGATCCCGGGCTCGCCCGCGAGCACCACGACGCGCAGGCCCTGCTCGCGGACCTCCGTCCACTGCGCCTGTAGGGCAGCGGCCGCGTCGGAGCGGCCGACGAACGCGCCGCGATCCTCGCCGGCCAGCAGCGGGGGCAGTGGGACACGCACCTCGGTCGATGCCTCCCAGATCACCTCGCAGGCTCCGACCGGGTCGGCGACGCCCTTCAGCGGAACGGCCCCGAGCGCGCGGTAGGCGAACCCGCCGCGCGTGCCGATCAGGGCACGCACCAGCTCCGAGGCGAGGATCTGCCCGGGGGCGCCGGCGTCACAGAGCCGCTTGGCGATCACGACCGGCGTGCCGAAGTAGTCGCCCTCGTCGCGGATCGGCTCGCCGACGTTCAAGCCGATGCGAACCGCGAATTCGAGCTCGCCGCTGGCACGGGCGCGGTCGACGGCCTGCTGCATCGTGATCGCGCACACGACAGCATCGACCGCGCTCGCGAACGCCACCATCAGCCCGTCGCCGAGGTTCTTGACCTCCTCGCCGCCGTGCATCTGAGCCGCCTCGCGCAGCAGGCCGAAGTGCGCGCGCCGCAGACGCTCGCCCTCCTCATCGCCCACTCGCTGGAGCGTCTCGGTGGAGCCGACCTGGTCAGTGAACAACAGGGTCACCGTGCCGGTCCGCGGCTCACCGGACGCCGCAGGCAGTGGCGGCACGGGCGCCGCCGAGTCCGGTGGCGGCGCGGCGAGCGGCCGCGACGGCTCGCCGGCGCGGATCCCCTCGATCAGCTCGCGCGTGGCCTGCGAGGGCGCGATCCCGAGCTCTGAGGCGAGCCGCTCCGTCAGACGGCGGTATGTGGTGAGCGCCGCCGAACGGTCCCCACTGGCAACCAGGCGGCGGATCAGCTCACGATGAGCGTCCTCGGAGAGCGGGTCGAGCGCGATCTGGCGGCGGGTGAGAGCGAGCGCCGCGGCGAGGTTCCCCGCGCCCTGTGCGTCGGCGGCCATGCGCTCCAGCAGCGCGAGGACGCGGGCACGGTGCTCGTCGCGTCGCTCATACACCCAGTCGTCCTCGAGATCCTCAAGCAGATCGCCCCTGCAGAGCTCGAGCGCATCCTCGAGACGACCCTCTCCCAGCCGGCGGTCGAACTCGTCGATGTCGGTCCAGACGCGATCTGGGCCGGCGAGCGCCACCGCGTCGCGGGTGCAGAGCAGGTAGCGATCGGCGTCGACGCCGAGCGCGCGCCGCAGCGCCGACAGGGCGCTGCGCAGACTCGTGCGCGCACTCTCGTCGAGCACGTCGGGCCAGAAGCGCGCCGCGAGCTGGCCGCGCGGGTGGGTGCGCCGCTCGAGGGCGAGCACGCCGAGCAGCGACCGCGCGCGGCGGCTGGAAGGCAACTCGAGCTGCCCGTCGTCCACCTCGAACGTCATCTCTCCCAACAGCCTTACGCGCAGCATCGACGCAGCCTACGCGGGTTGACGCGCGGTATCGAGCAGATCTGCACGGATTCACGCACCTTTCGCGCGCGCTTCGCGCTGGCGCCACGGAGCCCTGGGACAGTGCCTTTTAGAAAGTACAACCACGAAGGGAGACACAGATGGCTACCGAGGTGCAACTCGACCAGGAGAAGCTCGAAGCGTTCGTGCAGCGGATCGTGCTCGACGTCGGAACCGCGATGCGTGGGGGGCTGGTGTACATCGGCGACCGCCTCGGCATCTTCGCCGCACTGGCGGGGTCCGGGCCGGTGACGGCGACTGAGCTCGCCGGGCAAACGGGTCTGAACGAGCGCTACCTGCGCGAGTGGCTCGGGTCGATGACGACAGCCGAGTACATCGAGCACGACAGCGAGGCCGACACTTACTACCTGCCGCCCGAGCACGCTCTGCCACTCGCCGACGAGGAGTTCCCGTTCTTCACCGGCGGATTCCTGCAGATGATCGTCCCGACGGTCACCGTCGCACCGGCGGTGGCCGAGGCGTTCAAGACCGGTGGGGGTGTCACCCAGGATCAGTACCTGCCCGACATGTACGAGGCGATCGAACGCGCCACCGCGCCGTGGTACAAGCACCATCTCGTCCAGACGTGGCTCCCGGCGATGCCCGGCGTTCAGGAGAAGCTGGAGGCGGGCGGGTCGGCCTGCGACGTCGGTTGCGGGTGCGGTCGCGCTCCGATCACGCTCGCCAAGGCGCTGGCGGCGGCCGAGGTTCACGGCTACGACGTGCACCCGGGTTCGATCGAGCGAGCACGGGCAAGCGCGCAGGCAGAAGGAGTAGCCGACCGGGTGACGTTCACCGTCAGCGACGGCGCCGATTTGCCAGAAGACCGATTCGACCTGATCAGCACGTTCGACGTCGTGCACGACTCGGTGGACCCGGTCGGGTTGATGAGCGCGATCCGTGGAGCGTTGCGAGCTGACGGCACATACCTGATGCTCGAGATGAACGCCTCCGGCGATGTGGAGGAGAATCGCAACCCACTCGGCAAGCTCCTCTACAACGTCAGCACCCTCTACTGCATGACGACCTCGCTCGCCCACGGAGGCGCGGGCATCGGTGCCTGTATGGGTCAGGAGAAGGCGCGCGAGCTTGCCTACGCGGCCGGCTTCACGCAGTTTCGCAAGCTCCCGATCGAGGAACCCTTCTCGGTCCTCTACGAACTGAAGGCATGAAAGGGGCGGGCTCGATGAGAATCCAGACTTCTAGGGCGGGGTCACCGCCGCTCGACGTGGAAGCACTCCGCGCGGCGCCCGAGCAGAGCCGCGCTCGTTATCCCGACAGCGAGGGCTTCGTCGAACGCGATGGCCAGCGGCTGTTCTATGAGGTCTACGGCGAGGGCGAGGAGACGATCTTCCTACTGCCGACCTGGTCGCTGGCGCACTCGCGCCACTGGAAGATGCAGATCCACTACCTCGCGCGTCACTTTCGGGTGCTCACGATGGACGGCCTTGGTAATGGGCGCTCCGATCGCTGCCGTGACCCCAAGCGCTACGCACCCGTGGAGTTCGCCCGTGACTGTCTGGCTGTGATGGACGCCACCGGCACCGAGCGAGCGGTGATGGCGAGTCTCTCCACCGGCGCGCAGTACCAGTTCGAGCTCTCACGGCTCGCGCCCGAGCGGGTGCTCGGCGCCGTGTTCATCGGGCCGCTGTTCCCCTACACCCTGTCTAAGAACTCGCTCTTCACCGACCCGCTGGCCCAATCTCTCTCCCGCTCGGTTCACTCACCCAAGCCTGTCGGGTGGACGCACATGAACCCGGTTCACTGGCGCCACGATCTCCCACGGTTCGCTAGCTGGTTCGTCGCGCGATGCTTGCCCGAGCCCCACTCGGCCAAGGCCATCGAGGACGGCGTCGGATGGATGCTCGACAGCGATCCGGAGACCCTGAGCGCATCGGCGGCACATGGTGAGTTCATCCGTGGCCGGCGAACCCTGCGCGAGCTGGCGCAGAACCTCGACTGCCCGGTACTGGTCATCCACGGCGAGCACGACAAGATTTCGGCGACCCGCGACGGCCGGGCGCTCGCACGGCTGAGCGGCGGAAAACTCAACGTGGTGGGAGGCTCAGGCCATCTGCCGCACGCCCGCAAGCCGGTCGCCTTCAACCTGGCGCTGCGCGACTTCGCCGAGGACGCCTTCAGGCGTCCGCGCACACCGTGCGACCCCACCGTCTACCGACCCGATGGCCGTCCCCGCGCTCTCTTCATCTCATCGCCGATCGGGCTCGGCCACGCCCAACGCGACGTGGCGATCGCCCGCGAGCTGCGCCGCCTGCAGCCGGACCTGCAGATCGACTGGCTCGCCCAGGACCCCGTCACCCGAGTGCTTCAGGCAGAGGGCGAGCGCATCCACCCCGCCAGCACTCATTTGGCCAGCGAGTCCAAGCACATCGAATCGGAGTCCGCCGAGCACGACCTGCACGCCTTCCAGGCCATACGCCGCATGGACGAGATCCTCGCCGCCAACTTCATGGTCTTCCACGACGTCGTGCGCGAGCAGCGCTATGACCTCTGGATCGGCGACGAGGCATGGGAGCTCGACTACTACCTGCACGAGAACCCCAGCGAGAAGCGGGTCCCTTACGTGTGGTTGAGCGATTTCGTCGGGTTCCTGCCGATGGACGGTGGGGACGCGCGGGAATGTTTCCTGACCGCCGACTTCAACGCCCAGAGGATCGAACACATCGCCGAGCACCCCGAGGTCCGCGACCTCTCGCTGTTCGTGGGCAACCCCGATGACATCGTCCCCGAGCGCTTCGGGCCCGGGCTGCCGATGATCCGCGACTGGGCCGAGCGCAACTATGACTTCACCGGCTACATCACCGGCTTTGATCCCGCGGACCTGAGCGATCGCGCCAAGCTGCGCGCCGAGCTGGGCTACGCGGACGAGGAGCAGGTCTGCATCGTGACCGTCGGCGGCTCCGGCGTCGGCGCCGACCTGCTGGCACGGGTCATGGCGGCCTTCCCGCAGGCCAAGGAGCGCGTCCCGGAGCTGCGCATGATCGTCGTCGCCGGCCCCCGCATCGACCCCGATTCGCTTCCCTCCCACCCCGGTCTGGAGGTGGTCGCCTACGTGCACAACCTCTACCGGCACCTCGCCGCCTGCGACCTCGCCGTAGTGCAGGGCGGGCTCACCACGACGATGGAGCTGACGGCGAACAAGCGGCCCTTCCTCTACTTCCCGCTGCGCCACCACTTCGAGCAGAACTTCCACGTTCGCCACCGGCTCGAGCGCTACGGAGCCGGTCGCCGCATGGACTACGACGACTCGCCGCCAGAGCAGATCGCGGCGGCGATAGCCCAGGAGATCGGCCGCGAGGTCGACTATCGCGACGTCGAGACCGATGGCGCCGCCAACGCGGCCCAGCGCATCGCCGAGTTGCTATGACCGTACGCCACGCTTGACCCGCTCTGCTCCATAGAACAGCGATTGGCGTCGAAAAGCGGCGCCCGCACGCGCCGGGTGTTGCGCGGTTGTGAATTTAGTTTCGGAGATCCCGCGCGCGGGAAACCTCCCCAAAACGCATCGGGACCGGCTTTGGGAGGACGGTCCCGGACCGGGGCGAGCGCGAGGAGCGCTTCGCCGAGACATGTAGAGGAAAGGAGACAAAATGCGTCGCTCGACGGCTCGTCCGCGTCGTTACATCCCGCCACTGCTGCTGTTCCCGCTGCGGCCCCTGCTGCGCTACAGCCTCACGCGCGAAGCGTATGTCCTGCGGCTGGTCGGAGGCTCGCTCGGACCCGTGTTGCGCCCCGTCCGCCGCGACCGCCCCCAGCCCGCGGTCGAGGGCGTGGAGCGGCGACGCGCGCGCGTCGCGCGCGCCGGTTATTAGCTGCCGCGGGAGACCTTCTGTGGGGTTTTGGGTGCGTGGCCGATGCACCCAGACCGATTACGGGCCGCTACCACGCAACCCCTAGGAGCCCCTGCCCAGCGGGCGCTTCGGCGGCGAAGCTGACCTCGATGTGCGTCGGGTAGGGTTGCGCCGTGTCAACTGGAGCAGCCGCAGGCGCCCGAGCCGGCTCGCCCGGGGAGATCGCGGTCGAGCGGGAACGGCGCGAGCCGCTGGAGTGGGCCGGTTGGATCGCCCTGTTCGCACTGGCGCCGGCGCTGATCGTGTACCTGTCGTTCAACGCGGGTGGCTTCTTCCCTAGCGCCCCCGGCTTCGCGGCGATCGTCTTCGCGCTGGCTTTGATCCTGCGCACGACGCTCGCCGCGCGCCCGTTCGAAGGCTTCAGCCGCACGCTCGCCGTGCCGCTGGGAGCGCTCGTCCTGTTCGGCGCCTGGCAACTCGCCTCGACGCTGTGGTCGCACGCGACCGCGCTCGGGCTGGACGCGTATGACCGCACGCTGCTCTACGTGCTCGCCTTCGCGCTGTTCGGCTCGGTGCGCTACACGCCCGAGCGCCTGCGCTGGCTGATCAGAGCGCTGGTCGCGGGGATGGCCGCGGTCTGTCTGATCGGGCTCGTCTCGCGCCTGCTCCCGCACGCCTGGCCGACCACGAGCAGCTTCTACGACAGCCGCCTGAACTATCCGCTCACCTACTGGAACGCCGAGGGCATGCTCGCGATGCTGGCGCTGATCCTCGGCTTTCACCTCAGCGCCGACCGCGCCGAGCACTGGGGCGTGCGCGTGCTCGCCGCCGCGCTGCTGCCGGGGATCGCAGCGACCTTGCTGCTTACCTTCTCGCGCGGCGCGCTGGGCGTCACGATCGTCGGGCTGCTCGCGTACTGCCTGCTGACGCGCCTGAGCACGCTCCCCACCGCGCTGCTCGCGGCGATCCCCACCACCGCGATCGCACTGCACTCCGCCTGGGACGCGACGCTGCTGGCGAGCCGCAAGCCGACGAGCGCCGCGGCCGTCGTCCAGGGCCATCACGTGGCGATCGTCGTCGGCGCGTGCATGGTGGGCGCGGGGGTGCTACGGGCCGTCCTGCTGCTCGCCGATGGCGCGATCGCGGACATGCCCCTCGTGCGGACTCCTCCCCCGCGCACGGTGCGCGTCTGGGCGGGCGCGGGGGTCGCAGTGCTCGTCGTGGCGGCGGCACTCGTGCTCGGGGCGTTCTCCTTCGCGCACCGCGAGTACGAGAAATTCGTCCACGGCACCCACGAACAGCATCTCGCGCAGACCCGCGAACGGCTGTCGGACCCCGTCAACGACGGGCGTCTGCCGCTGTGGAAAACCGCGCTGCGGATCTACGAAACGGACAAGTTCCACGGCACCGGCGCCGGCACCTACCAGCTCTACTACACGCGCTATCGCACCGTGCGCTCCTACGTCGTCGATACCCACTCGCTCTACCTACAGAGCCTCGCCGAGCTCGGGATCGTCGGCTTCGTGCTGATCCTCGTCGTCGTCTTCGGCATCCTCGCCGGGCTGGCGGCGCGGATCCGCGGCCCCGGGCGGGCGCTCTACGCGGCGCTGTTCGCGGTGACGCTCGCCTGGGCGATCCATCAGGCGGTCGACTGGGACTGGCAGATGCCGGCGATCACGCTCGAGGTCTTCATGCTCGCCGGGCTGGCGCTCGCGCGCCCCGCCGACGGCAGACCCGGGCGCTTCGGCCTGCCCTTCGGCCGTACGCTCACCGGGCTCAGCTGGCTCGTGATCGCGATCGCACCGCTGCTCGTGGGCACCTCCTACGCACGCCTGCAACAGAGCGGGCTGGATCTCAAGACGCGCGGGGGCTGCGTCAGCGCCAAGCGCGAAGCGCTGTCCTCGCTGTCGCTCTCGGCCGAGCGTCCCCAGGCATACGCGATCGTCGGCGTCTGCGATCTGGAGCAGGGCTTCGCCCAGGCCGCCGTGCCCGCGATGGCGCGGGCGGCAACGCTCGAGCCGCAGAGCTGGGAAGACGCCTTCTGGCTCGCCGACGCCCGCGCGGCGGCGGGTCTCGACCCGCACGCGGCGATCGCCCGCGCGATCGCGCTCAACCCCTTGGAGCATGGTCTGCGCAGCGCCGCGGAAGAACTCAGGGGCGACGACCGCGAAGCCTGGGAACTCGTGGCGCCACGTCTGCGCACCGAAGCGCTGGACTCGGGCAAGTTCCCGATCACAAATCTTTGATCCCTCCTGTCGGAAAACATCCCGCCCGTTCGTATCGGTGGTCAAGAGGGATTTTCCCGCCAATGCAACAGGAGGCCAGGAGACGAACATGAGGCGTAAGAACGACGCACACAAGGAAGAGTTGGAGGGCGTCGCTCAGCGCCTGCGCAACGAGCGTCCCGAGGCGAGCCCACTGCAGCTCGACCAGATCAAGACCTCGGCGATGTCACGGGCCAAGGCCGGTACTCGTCGTCACAAGGCCGGCGCTCGTCGCCTCGCCACGGCCGGCCTGACGATCGGCCTGCTGGCTGCCGGCACCGGCGGCGTCATCGCTGGTGAGAGTGGTGGCCACCACCACGGCGGCGGCAGCACCAGCGCCTCCTCCACGCAGTACGGCGGCGAATGCAACATCACCAACGGCAGCGGCAACGTCGGCGACGGAAATGGCGCCGGCGCCGAAAACAACGCCTGCAACGAAAACACCTTCATCACTGAAGAGAACACCATCACCAACACCACCACGATCACCAACACCAGCAACACCGCACCGGTCACGATCGAGGTCGTCCCGGCCGGTACTCCCGGCAGCAGTGGCGTACAGGCGGCCAAAACGACCAAGCCGGCGCTCAGCCTGCGCGACATCAAGATCCACCTGAACCTCTCGCGCAGGACGCACCTGAGGAGGGTCACCCTGAAGCTCGACGGGAAGACCTTCAAGGTGCTGAAGGGCAAGGCGGCATCGAAGAACATCAACCTGACGAACCTGCCGTGCAGTAGCGGCGCCACGACGATCACCGTCGTCGCCGTGACCTCCAACGGCAAGACCGTCAAGGAGAGCCACACGTTCCACCTGTGCCAGGCGTAAAGCCCACACAGGCAGCTTGATCCGATCCACCGGTTGCGAGGCCCTCGGGGAACTGACTCCCCGGGGGCCTCGTCTCCATCTTCACCGCGATTTCATCGCCGACAAATTCCGCCGCTACTGCCCCGTTTGATCTCAAAGCACGCGACCTGACCCAGCCGATGTCCACCGTAAGGAACCCATGGCCCACGAACTGACGCGTCCGCCCAGGCGGGCCACCGCGCAGCGAGACGCCAGAATGTCGCTGCATATGCGATCCGACACCTTCGAGCGACTGTTCGAGGAGCACGCCGGCAGGCTGTTCTCCTTCCTGGTCTACCGCACCGGCAACCGGGCGCTGGCCGAGGACCTACTTTCAGAAACCTTCGAGCGCGTGATGCGCTCGCGCCAGCGCTTCGACCCGCGCCGCGGCTCGGAGCGCCGCTGGCTGTACACGATCGCGCTGAACCTGCTGCGCGACAACGCCCGCCGCCAGACGCACGAGGAGAAGGTGCTGCGCCACGTCAGCGCGGGCGACACGCTCGAGCACTTCGACGCCGGGCTGGACGCGGTCGAGCACCGCGACGAGCTCTATCGGGCGCTCGCGACGCTCAACGAGGACGAGCGCGAGGCGCTCGCCCTGCGCTTCGGCGCCGACCTGAAGCTGCGCGACGTCGCCAGCGTGCTGGGCGAGGGCGAGAGCGCCGTCGAGGGCCGGATCTACCGGGCGCTCGGCAAGCTGCGCGGCGAGCTCGGCTGAGACAGCCGATGACCGGCGCCATGCGGCGTCCTCCCTCGCTCGTGTGCAAAGCACACGTCGCTCGGTGCGTCCTTGCCTGGCTTGGCCCTCGACCGTCTCAGCAGGTTGGTGTGCTTACGGGGTTTCCACGCAGCACCCGCTGACGGTCAGCGCCGGATTCAGGAGTGGTCCCTCGGCGGGCTGGCCGAAACCGGAGATCGAGCGGTCGGCGTGAACGATGACATGGAAGCGCACGCTCGGAGGACGCGGGTAGCGCACCAGGCAGGTCCAGGGGTTGCCGAGCGCGCTGCGCGTCCGCGAGCTGCAGTGCGCGGCCCGCGCGCGGCCTGAATAGCCCGGGCGGGAATCCTTGCTGGTCAGTAGTAGCGTGTCGAGCGCCACCGGCGCCACCGGCGCGAGCGCCTGCTGCTGGAGGACAAACTCGGCGTTGCTTTCGTGGCTTTTCAGCGCAACGACGGTCCCCGCGATGCCCACAGCGAGGATTAGCGCGACGAGCATTCCCGGGCGTCTCATGGGTTGGTGGCCACCATCGCGCTCAGGATAAAGCCATGAGCCTGTTCAGGGGTGAATACCTTTCTACGTCCAAACAAGGCGCAACCGCTCAAAGATGGGCCCACCCCGTCCGATACCGGCGGCGTGAGCCACCTTCGAGCACTGCTCCTGAGCATGACCGCGATCCTTGCGTGCGCCTTCGCCGGCGTCGGCGGCGGGCTCGCCGGCACCGCCGCGGCCCAATCGCCCGGCGCGAGCACAGCGGACTCGGTATCACCGATCGCCCGGGCCGCGACGCACTCACGCGGCGGCGGACGGCGACGCTCGCACAGCGCCTGCCGGGCGTCGCGTGCCAGGCAGAAGGGTAGGAAGGGCCGAAAGGACAAGAAGGGCCACGTGACGTGCCACTCCCGCGGAACCCATGCCCACAACGCCCAGGCCGGTAAGGCCGACGCCGGTACGGCCGGGGTCGCCACCAGCACATCCCACGCGGCACGCAACCACCCCGCCAGGCACGCTCACAGCGGCCGGCACGACGGGACAGGCTCCCGTCAAAGGAGCACCCAGACGGTCTCGGTGTCCCCCGAAGGTGGGCAGTCGATCGCGAGCGTGCTCGCCAACCCTTGCGAAAACACCGAATTGACACCCGAACCCGGCAACCTCGAAGCAATCGATGCCGCGACGCTGTGCCTGGTCAACCAGGAGCGTGCGCGCAACAACGAGCCCCCCCTGCAGCCCAACGCCCAGCTCGAGCAGGCGGCGCAGGGACACAGCGAAGAAATGGTCGAGGACGACTACTTCGCCCACATCGCCCCAAGTGGCCTGACACCGGTGGGCCGGATCGAAGCAACCGGCTACCTGCCCAACCAGCAGGTCGGCTACACGCTCGGCGAGAACATCGCCTGGGGCACCCTGCAGCTGAGCACGCCCCGCGCGATCGTCGCCGCCTGGATCGCCTCGCCCGAGCACCTCGCGAACATCCTGTACGCCCCGTATCACGACACCGCGATCGGCGTCGTGGCCACCGTGCCCACCTCGCTCGGCGATGGCCAGCCCGGGGCGATCTATTCGCAGGAGTTCGGCGTGATCGTCGAATGAGGCCTCGCGTGAGGGTCCCCTGCGCCTGGCTACGGTGACGCGAGGAGCCCTTCGGCGCCATCGCTGCAGCGCACCGGCGTCACCCGGCAAACCGCGCCTCTCAGGATTCGGATTTGCTCAGCGCGCCGGGCGTCTTGTTGAAGGCGCAGCGGAACGGTTCGGCGTCGATGACCGGCACCGAGCCGGCGAAGCCGCCCTGCTGACCGTCGCTGTAGACGGTCACGTACTGCAGCGATTCGGGCAGCGGGTTGGCAGGCAGCGGAATCGGGTTGGCCTGGCCCTGGCGAGGATCGCCCGTGGCCCCTTCACTGACACCCTCGAACCCGGCGGCCGCCGACCCCGCTTCGGTCGTGACCAGCGTCGAGGTCATCTCACGTTCGTCCTTTAAGCCCCGGCTGGGATCCTGGTTGATGGTCGCGGTGAGCGGCGAGTCGTGAATCGTGGACTCGAGCTTCACACGCGCCGCCGCGCCCAGCAATTCCGAGGCCGAGGGCAGCCAGCCACCTTCGGCCTCACATGCCTTGCTGGCCCAGATGAAGTTGTTCTTGCCGGCCTCCGCGTTGGTCAGGGGATAGGGCGCCGTGTCGAGGCACCAGGTGTGGAGATCCACGGTTGCCGGCGGACAGGTCCCTTCCAGCTGTTCGGCGGTCTTGCCGCCAACCCTGCCGGCATCCTTCACCGTGGGGATCGCCGAGGCCGGGAACTTCCTGTTCTTGCCGAGCAGCAGGATGCCACCGGCATGCGGCTTGGTACTGATCCGGTGGCCGTCCACCGCGTTGATCACCGCGTGCCGCGCGGCGTCCGCGATCCCCGTCGTCGAGAGCACGAGCGCCAGCAGCGCGACGATCATCGCCGGTGAGGGCATGCGGGGCTTCATGCGATCCACCCGGCAATCGTAGGCGCCTGGCTCACGAGATTCGCCGCTTGCTCATCAGGCCCTGCCACCAGCTCACGAGGCCTGCTTGGGGTCGCGCGTGGTGAAGCGCGGCGGCGCGGCCCTGCGCACCTGCGTCAGCTCCTCCGGCGTTACCTCCTGGACCGTCGACAGCACGGCGTCGAGCGCCACCCCGGAGAGCGTCTCGTGCTCGAGCAGCGCCGCGGCGGTCTCCTCGACCGTGTTCCAGTTGCGATCGAGGACCGCGGCCGCGCGCGCCTCGGCATCGCCGACCAGGCGCTCGACCTCGTTGTCGATCACGTTCAGCGTCTCCGGCCCGACCGAGCCGAGGTCCTGCAGGGAGGCGCCGAGGAAGACCTCGCCGCTCTTCTCGCCGATCGTCACCAGACCGAGGGCGTCGGACATCCCGAAGGAGGTGACCATGCTGCGCGCGAGCGCGGTCGCCGCGTGCAGGTCGTCGTGGACGCTCGTGGAGGTGTGCCCGAAGGCAATCCGCTCACCCGCCAAGCCGGCGGTGATCACGATCAGCTGGCTCTCGAGGTCGGGCTTGGTCATGATCGTCTGGTCGCGGTCGGAGAGCATGTGCGCAGCGGTGCCGAGCTGACGCCCGCGCGCGACGATCGACAGCTTGCGCGTCGAGGCCGTATGTCCCAGCGCGTCGGTCACGACCGCGTGGGAGGCCTCGTGGATCGCGATCAGCCAGCGCTCGTGCTCGGTGAGGATGTGGTGCTTGGCCGGACCGGCGACGACCCGGTCGATCGCCTCGTCGAGCGTCGCCGCGTCGATCAGCCCGCGCCCGTCGCGCACGCTGAGCAGCGCCGCCTCGTTGATCACGTTCGCGAGCTCGGCGCCGCTGAAGCCCGGCGTCTGGCGCGCCACCTCCTCGAGCGAGGCGTCCGGGGCCAGCGGGCGCTTACCGCCGTGCAGGCGCAGGATTTCCAGGCGGCCGTGCACGTCGGGCACGTCGATCACCACCTGGCGATCGAAGCGCCCCGGGCGCAGCAGCGCCGGGTCAAGGATGTCGGGCCGGTTGGTGGCGCCCATCACGACGAGGCCGCCGTCGCCCCCGAACCCGTCCATCTCGACGAGGATCTGGTTGAGCGTCTGCTCGCGCTCGTCGTTGCCCTGGCCGATGCCCGCGCCGCGCTTGCGCCCGGCGGCGTCGAGCTCGTCGATGAAGATGATCGCCGGCGAGACTTTGCGGGCCTTGCGGAACAGATCGCGCACGCGCGCCGCGCCGACCCCGACGAGCGACTCGACGAAGTCCGAGCCGGACAGCGAGAAGAAGGCAGCATCGGCTTCGCCGGCGACGGCCTTGGCGAGCAGCGTCTTGCCGGTGCCCGGAGGACCCACCAGGAGCACGCCCTTCGGAGCCGCGGCGCCCACGGCCAGGTACTTGCTGGGATCGGCGAGGTAGTCGCGGATCTCCTTGAGCTCGGCCAGCGCTTCACCGGCGCCCGCGACATCGGCGAAGGTGGTCCTGTCGGCCGATCCCTTGCCCTTCTTGCGTCCCTTCCCCGTGAACTGCGAGAAGCCGGCGATCCCGCCCGCGGCGCCACCTTCGGTGCCCAGGCGCATGAACAGCGAGAACAGGCACACCAGCAGCAGGATCGGGATCAGGAACTGGACGATGATCGTCTTGGTGCCCTTGCCCGACTGCTGATCGACCGCGACGTTTGCGCCGCTTTCGTCGAGTTCGCGCAGCAGCTGCTGGGTCAGCGCGCCCGAGGAGGGATAGGAGGCCCACGACAGGAGCGGGACCGCGATCTTTGTGACAGACCCGGTGGTGGATCCGGACCCGGTAGTGGAGGCGGTCCCGGGGATCGAGATCGTGGTGCCGGGCTTGCTCGTCACCTCGACTCGGTTGTCATGGTCGAGCAGGAGCGCATTGGAGATCTCGTGGTGTTTGGCCAGCTTCTGCACCGTGCTGAGCGGCGCCTGCGTCCCCGCGCTGCTCGGCTTGATGGCGCCCAGCAAGGTGGCGAATGTGATCGCAAGCCCGATCGAGGCGATCACCAGAAACAGCGCGATCGGATCGCGGAAAATCACGCGGCGCGCGCCCTGGGCCACCTCGCCGAGGGTCGCGAGCGCCGGGTTGCGGCGCCGGGCCAGACCTGAGCGCACAGCCGGCTTGTTCGCGGGCGCTACGCCGTTGGGCGATGCCGGCTCCGGGGCGCCGTGCTCCTCCGGGAGGCCGCCATGGTCGTCCAGAGGGCTGTGTTGATCTGGGTTCTCTTCGTCTGTCATCGTGGTCGGATCGTTATCGGGCGGTGTCGCGCTGGTAGGTGGTTATATCCAGGCCAGATCGAGCCGCCGATGAGCGGCCGCTTGCGATCGAGCCGCGCCAGCCTCACACGATGAGCCCGGAAAAGCAATGGCGTTCACAAAAACGACACATCGCGCGAACCTATGACCGACAGGCTTGCGGCGGGGTGAGGTTCATCGCGCATTCCGCATCGATCCACGCATCGAGTTGTTAGCACCCCAGGCGTCTCCAAACGCCGCAGCAACATCCAAGCCCGACAAGCGATAAAGGAGCAATAACGTGCGCGCACACCGTACCCTCTTCGTCTCCGTGATCCTCGCGCTGATCCTCGCCGTGCCCGCCGGCGCGGCGGCCAGCCGCCTGATCATCGGCGGCTCGACCTCCGTACTTCCCCTGATGCAGAAACTTGCCACCGCCTACCACCACGCCTACCCGAAGATCCCGGCGCCAAAGGTCGGCGGGGGACAGTCGGACATCGGCATCAGCGGGGCCTCCAACGGCAGCCTCGACATCGGCGACTCCTCACGCGATCCGTTGCCGACCGACCCGAAAGGACTCGTGTTCACCAAGCTCGCCCGCGATGGCGTGTGCGTGATCACCAACGACAAGAACCCGATCTCCAACCTGTCCCAACAGGAGGTCGAAGGCATCTTCACGGGGAGCATCCACGACTGGAGCGAAGTGTCGGGCGCGAAAGTCTCCGGCCCGATCGACCTGTTCGACCGCGACGGCGCCTCCGGTACCCAGGATGCCTTCCAGCACATCTTCCTCGGCGAAACGCTGAAGATCTCCCCGAGCGCCACGGCCGAGGAATCCAATGGCCTGGAGCAACTGCACGTCGAAAAGGACGAACACGCGGTCGGGTTCGTGTCCTTCGCCTATACCGCGGGCGTCAACCCCGTCGCCTACCAGGGCGTCGCCTGCAACCTGGCCAACGCTCGCTCCGGCCAGTACGAGGGGGTGCGTAACTTCTGGATGGTTACGAAAGGCGCCCCCACAGGCGCGGCCGCCAAGTTCATCAAATGGGTGACGAGCGGCAACAAGACCACCAAAAAGATCGTCAACTCCAGCTGGATCGCGGTCTACTAGGCACAGTGCACGGGGGGGCGTCACAACACGCGCGCCCGCGCGACTGGAGCCGCGGCGATAAGCGCGCCGAGCGTACGCTCGGCGCGCTTGCCGCATTGACGCTCGTGCTGATCGCCGCGATGGTGGTGACGGTGTTCATCAAGGCGTGGCCGTCGTTTCAGGCCAACGGGCTGAGCTGGTTCGGCCCCGGCGGAGACGTCGACACCCAGCTGCGGGCGATGGAGGAAGGGGTGGCGCTGCCCGGACACTCCTCCCTGTACTTTCGCGCGTGGCCGCTGATCTGGGGGACGATCGTCACGACCGTCCCCGCGGTGCTGATCGCGCTCGCGGTCTCCACGCTGGCGGCGGTCTTCCTGACGGAGTTCGCACCCCCACAGGTCAGGCGCGTGCTCGAACCGGTGATCATCCTGCTCGCGGGCGTGCCGTCCGTCGTCTACGGCCTGATCGGGATCCTCGCGCTTGCCCCGCTGATCGAAGACAACCTGATCAGCGAAGGCAGACGCAAGTCCGTGAGCTACGTGGTGCAGCTCAGCGGCGCCGACCTGACGACCGCGATCCTGATCCTGGCGGTGATGATCACACCGATCATGGTCGCGCTGATCTCCGGTGCGCTGATCTCCGTGCCGGCCCCCTGGAAGGAGGGATCGGCGGCGCTCGGCGTCAACCGCTGGCGCACGATCGTCCGTGTCTCGCTGCGCACCGCCCGCCCCGCGATCGTGGCCGCGACCGTGCTCGCCACCGCCCGCGCGCTGGGCGAGGCGATCATGCTCGCGATGGTCGCCGGCTCGCGCGGCTTTCCCGCCAACCCGCTCGACGGCTTTACGTTCCTGTTCGAGCCCGTCAGGCCGCTGGCCGCGACGATCGTGCAGGTGTCGCACGCGCTGTCGATCCCCGCGGCGGCCCACACCGCTTACGCGATGGCCGCCGTGCTGCTCGTATCGGCGGCGCTGCTGTCGTTCGCCGGATGGGCGGTCAAGCAACCGCTCAAGCGCTACGGGATTCGCGCATGATGGCCACCGAAGAGCCGGCGAGCCAACCCGCGGGCCTGAACGTGATGCGTCCGGGGCGTCAGAGCACCGCCTCCTGGCCGCTGATCGATCGGATCGGCTACTGGCTGTGCTGGGCGACAGGCATCGGGCTGTGCCTGATCGTGGTCGGGATCGTCCTGTTCATGTTCATCGAGGGAGCCTCCTACCTGCGCCTCAGCCTGTTCACGACCTCACCCGCGCCCGAACTGCAGCAGAGCAAATCCGGAGGTTTTCTGGACCCGCTGGAGGGAACGCTGATCGTCGCCGTCCTGGGCACCCTGATCGCCGCTCCGATTGGGGTGGCACTGGCGACGTGGCTGTCGGAGTATGGGCGCCCGCCCCAACTCGCGCGCGCGGTGGAGTCGGCGATCGAGATGATCTCGGGGGTGCCGAGCGTCGTGCTGGCCATCTTCGGCCTGCTCGTGTTCTCGCAGAGCTTCCTCGGCTTCCTCTCCCAGACCGCCTCCGACGGCTCGGTGACCGGGCAGTCGTTCATAACCGCGGGCGTGATGATGTCGATCCTCGCGCTACCCCTCGTCGTCGGGGCCACGCGCGAGGGGCTGAGTCAGATTCCCGATCGCATGCGCGAGGCCTCCCACGGGCTGGGCAAGACCCGCATCACGACGATTCGCCACGTGCTGCTGCCGAGCGTGCGGCCGAACATCGCCGGCGGCGTCGTGCTCGGCATGGGCCGGATCATCGGCGACACCGCGATCATCATCTTCCTGCTCGGCGCGACGCTGAGGACCGAACCCGAGAGCAGCATCCCGCTGATCGGCACGCTGAGGGGGACCGGATCGACATTGACGAGCTATGTCTACGAAAACTCGCCCGCCGGCGAGGGCAACTCCCACCAGAAGGCCTACGCCGCCGCGTTCGTGCTGCTGATGATCGTGCTGGCGCTCAACTTCGCCGTGACCCGCATAACCGGTGCGGGACATGACGGTGGCAGCGGCAAGGACGGCGGCGGGAAGCGGCTCGCCGGACCGCGAGCACTGATGGGCAGGCTCTGGCTCGTGGGAAGGCCCTCGTCCTGATGGCATCGACCACGCCACCCCCCGTCCGGCGGATCGCGGTTGACGGGGAGCCCAGGGTCGTCGCCCCCACGGAGAACCCCAACGGCGCGAGCACGACGGCAGTGGCACGCCCCTCGGCCTCCGCGCGCCTGCGCGCCACGCGCCCGCCGGTCGGCAGCGTGCGCGAGCGGATGCGCGTGGACTCAGTGTGGCTGGCCTACGGCAATAACTGGGTGGTGCGCGACGTCAGCCTGCCCGTGCGCCAGGGCGAGGTGCTCGCGCTGATCGGCGCCTCGGGTTCGGGCAAGACGACGCTGCTGCGCTCGCTGAACCGTCTCACCGAGATCACCGCCGGGGCGGCGCGCGCCGGTCAGATCTCACTCGACGGGCAGGAGATCCACGAGCTGGAGGTCAACGCCCTGCGCCGGCGGGTGTCGATGGTCTTTCAGCAACCCAACCCATTCCCGATGAGCATCTTCGACAACGTCGCCTACGCCCTGGCCGAGCAGAGCCCTCAGAGCGGACGGCGCCGGCGCCGGCACAACGCGGAGCTCGAGCATGCCGTCAATGACGCGCTACGCCGAGCCGGGTTGTACGACGAGGTCGCCGGCGACCTCGACCGCTCGGCCCTGAAACTCTCCGGCGGCCAGCAGCAGCGGTTGTGCATCGCGCGCGCGCTCGCCGCCCAGCCGGAGGTGCTGCTGCTCGACGAGCCGTGCTCGGCGCTCGATCCGATCTCCACGGCGACGATCGAGGAGCTGATCGTTCACCTGCGCGAGAGCGTCGCGATCGTGATCGTCACGCACAACCTCCAGCAGGCGTTCCGCGTGGCCGATCACGTCGCGTTCATGCACCTCGGCGAGCTCATCGAGTACGGACCCGCAGAGCAGGTGTTCGACCGTCCCGTCCAGCAGCGCACCCGCGAGTACATCGGCGGAGCATTCGGGTGAGGTGGGCCGCGCTCGTCCTCGTGGCGGTGGCGCTGAGCGGGTGCGAGAGCACTCAGGAAGAGAGCGCGAAGCTCGAAAAGACAGCCAAGCACTTCACGCTCGCACGTACTGGACTGTCAATCACGCATGCGAGCACCCAGGCGCAGGTGCTGAGCGCCACAGTCGTGCGCGACTCAGAAGGCGCCGCGGTGGCTGTGACCGTCCACAATTCGAGCTCACACACGCTCAGCTCGGTGCCGATCGCGATCACGGTCAAGAACGCGCACGGGCAGACCCTCTATCAGAACAACGCCGCCGGGCTGGAAACGGGGCTCACTCAGATCTCCTCGCTGCCGGCGCATGGCTCGATCACGTGGGTGGACGATCAGGTCCCCCCCTCGGGCAAGCCCGCGAGCGTCAGCGCCGTCGTCGGCGAAGCCTCCACCGCGAGCGGAGCGGAACCGCGGATCGAAATTGGGGCCCTGCAGCTCAGCGAAGCAGCCACCGGCGAAGCCTCGGGTACGGTGCACAACCGTTCCGGCATCACCCAGCAAAAGCTCGTCGTCTACGTTCTCGCGCGACGCGGCGGCACAATCGTCGCCGCCGGCAGGGCGATCCTGGCCGAAGTGGCGCCCGGCACGTCGGTCGCGTTTCAGGCGTTCCTCGTGGGCGCGGCGACGGGGGCGAAGCTCGAAGCGAGCGCCCCGGCGAGCACGCCGGGCTGAGCCCATCAGCGCCGGCGACGCTTGAGCGTGATCCCCTCGAGCCTGTGCGCGACCGTCTCGCACGCGTCCACGGCGGCCTCGAGCGACTCGAATATGTCCTTCCAGCGGATCACCACCATCGGATCGATGCCACCCGCGAACAGCGAGGTCACGGCATCGCGCTGCAGGCGATCGCCAACGTTCTCCAGGCGGTGAATCTCGACCAGGTGGGCGCTCAGATCGCCGCCGCCGTGCAGGCAGCGCAGCGCCCCGAGAATCTCTGCACCGGCGGCGACGAGCACGTCGGCGAACTCGACCGCCTGCTCCATCGGCGCCTCGACCCCGTACAGATCCAACTGGGCCGCCGCCTGCTCGGTGTAGTCGACGACATCGTCGATCGCGGTCGCAAGCGCATAACCGTCGCCCGCGTCGAACGGTGCCCGCGAACCCCGCACGCGCCAGCCACGACCCATGCGGTAGATGATGTCGTGGGTAATGCGATCGCCCTCGCGCTCGCATGCGGCGAGATCCTCCGCGAGCGTCGCGTGCTCGGGAAACGCGGCCAGCAGCTCACGCAGCAGCAGAGCCGAGCGCTCGACGTTGCGCCCCGCGTCCTCCAGCAGCGTGGCCAGGGTAGTATCGATCGGGCGTCTGAGGAGACTCATCCGTGGCCTTTTGCTCGGGCGCAGAGGATCGTGTCGGTCGGGCACCGGCGCAAGCTCATCCAGGGAGAGTATGAACATCGTCCGTACCGGCGTGTCCTCTTCACGAGTTCTTCACGTCTCGATCACGACTTGGCAACGCGCACGGGCATGATTCGCGGCGACTCTGTACGCGGAGGCCTCGGTGGAAAACGCGAACACGCTATACGCGGGCGAACTCGAGATCAGGCTCGGCGAGGGCCTAGTGCTCGCCAACGGGCGCGCGTTGATGCTGTCGGTGCGCGAGTTCGAGCTGCTCGCGGCGATGGCCCGGCGAGCCGGTGCGGTCGTTACGCGCGCCGAGCTGTACAGCGCGGTATGGGGCGGCGAGCTGCGCGATGGCGACCGCTCGGTCGACGTGTACGTGAGCAAGCTGCGCGGGAAGCTCGAAGCGGCGATGCCCGACCGCCGCTTCATCCACACCCATCCCGGCTTCGGATACCGCTTCCAGCCGCAGCCTTCAAAGGATGGAATACCCACCCACCCCGCCCACCCCAACGCGATGGCCGTCACCCCCGCCCAGGCGGTGGCGGTGACAGCCGACGTCGACGCGCCGGACGAGGAGCAGGGGCTTTCACGAGATGTTCACATCGGGGCATCGGCTGATTTAGAGACTTGACCTCGTAGCACCGGATAGCCAGGGGCGCAAAAAACGCCATTGGCCGTCATCCAGCAATCCAGCCAGAGGAGACGTTGTGATCAAGAACAAGATTGGCGCGTTCGGGGGCGTTGTGTTGCTCGCGCTCGGCCTCGCCGCCTGCGGAAGCAGCTCAAGCTCCAGCTCGTCGAGTACGAGCAGCGGTTCAGCGACGACGATCTCCGGAGCCGGCTCGACGTTCGCCGCCCCGGTCTACGAGCAGTGGGCCTCATCGCTGAGCCCCCTGACCGTCAACTACCAGGCTGTGGGCTCCGGCGCGGGGATCACCTCGCTCGAGTCAAAGACGGTGGACTTCGGAGCCAGCGACCCGCCGCTGAAGCCGGCAGATGAAGAAACGATCGCCAAAAACGGCTCCCCGGCCGTACAGATCCCGATGTTCCTGGGCGCGATCACCGTCTCCTACAACCTGCCCGGCGTGAAGGCCGGCCTGAAGCTCGAAGGCAAGACGATCGCGAACATCTACCTCGGCAAGATCAAGACCTGGAACGACCCCGAAATCGCGGCGCTGAACCCGGGTGTCACGCTCCCGAGCACTGCGATCACCGTGATCCACCGCTCGGATTCATCCGGCACGACCTCCGGCTTCACGAGCTTCCTGGCCGCGACCTACCCCGAATTCAAGAGCAAGGTCGGCGAAGGCAAGGACGTGCAGTGGCCTGTCGGCACAGGCGCGAAGGGCAACGCCGGCGTGGCGGGCGCGGTCCAGCAGACGACCGGCGCCGTCGGCTACGTCGAGCAGGCCTACGCGCTACAGCACAACTTCACCTACGCCTCGGTGAAGAACAAGTCGGGGAGCTTCATCGCGCCGACGCTGGCATCGACGAGCGCCGCCGGCGAAGGCGTGACGGTGCCCGCGAACCTCGGGATCAAAGTCATCAACTCCCCCGCGGCCAGCGCCTACCCGATCACCTCGCAGACGTTCGTCGTCGTCAACAAGGATCTGTGCAAGGCGGGCCAGTCGGAAAGCGTCGCGAAGGGCGTCGTGAAGTTCATCGACTATGGGCTGAACCAGGGCCAGTCGATCCTGGCGCAGGCCGACTACGCGAGCCTGCCGGCATCGATCCTGGCAAAGTCAAAGGAAGCGGCGGCCGGCCTGCAGTGCAACGGAACAGCGCTCGGCGGCTAAAGCCGGCGTGGAGGCAGCATCCGTACCCGGTGGTGAGCGTTCGATTCTCGGGCGCTCACCACTGGCGCGTTTCCCGGACCGCGCCCTGAAGTACGGCCTTACCGCCCTGGCCGGGCTGATCCTGGCGCTGATCGTCTACTTCTTCATCCGCCTGGTGGGCGAGGCAAAACCGGCGTTCGCGAAGTTCGGCGTGCTCGGCTTCACGTTCGACAACGACTGGAACGTAAACGCCGAACAGTTCGGCGCGCTGCCGCTGCTCGTGGGAACGCTGATCACCTCCGTGCTGGCCCTGCTGATCGGCGTCCCGGTGGCGGTCGCGACCGCCGTGTACGTGACGGAGCTCTCGCCGCGACGCGTGCGCGGGCCGATCACGATCCTGATCGAGCTGCTCGCCGCGGTGCCCTCGGTCGTGTACGGGCTGTGGGGCATCTTCTTCCTCGCACCGAAACTGCAGCCGGCCGAGCAGTGGGTGGCCGACCGTCTCTCCTTCGTCCCGTTCATCGGCGGCGGCATGGCCACAATTCCCAACTACTTCGTCACCGGGCTCGTGCTCGCGATCATGATCCTGCCGATCGTGAGCGCGATCAGCCGCGAGGTGATGGCCACGGTGCCGCTCGACCACAAGGAGGCGGCGCTCGGCCTCGGCGCGACCCGCTGGGAGATGATCCGGATCGCCGTGCTGCCCTACTGCCGCTCGGGCATCGTCGGCGGGGCGATGCTCGGCCTCGGCCGCGCGATCGGCGAGACGATCGCCGTGACGATCCTGATCGGCGACGCGCCGCAGCTGGGCGGGCACCTGTTCGGGCAGGGCTACTCGCTCGCGGCGGCGATCGCAAACGAGTTCGGCGAGGCCCAGGGCCTGCATCGCTCGGCGCTGTTCGCCGCCGCGCTCGTGCTGTTCGTGCTGACGCTGCTGGTCAACGGCGTGGCACGCATCTTCGTGCTGAGGGCAGCGAAACCGGGCGGCTCCTCGAAGCAGACCGGGGGCGCGGCTCAAGCGAACGCCGGGGCCGGGGCGGCGGTGGGCGCGTGAGTACGCCTGGCGCCGCGCCCGAGAAGCTGGCGCGCTTCAATGTCAGTCCCGCGCGAGCACGCCGGGACAGGATCGCCCGCGGCACGATCCTCGCGGCCACGGTGCTCGCGCTGATCCCGCTGCTGTTGATCATCTACTACCTGCTGAGCAAGGGTCTCTCCTCGTGGAGTGAGAGCTTCTTCACGACCGACCCGACCGGCAACACGTTCTTCAAAAACTCGAGCATCGGCGGGATCAAGAGCGCGATCTTCGGCACGATCGAGATGGTTGCGCTAGCGTCGGTGATCTCGGTCCCGATCGGCGTCGCGGTCGCCGTGTGGCTCGTCGAGTACGGCAAGAACAGCTGGTTCGCGCAGCTGGTGAGGTTCTTCATCGATGTGCTGACCGGCGTGCCGTCGATCGTCTTCGGGCTGTTCATCTACATCGTGCTGATCGTCGGCACCGGTTCGAGCTTCGCCGGCTACAAGGGCGCGCTGGCGCTGTCCTTGCTGATGCTGCCGGTGGTGACACGCTCGGCCGAGGTGATCCTGCTGCTGGTCCCCGGCGCGCTGCGCGAGTCGGCGCTCGCGCTGGGCGCCCCGCGCTTTAGGGTGATCTTCAGCATCGTGCTGCCCACCGCGCTGCCGGGCATGGTGACCGGCGTGCTCTTGGCGATCGCGCGCGCCGCCGGCGAGACCGCACCGCTGCTGTTCACGGCCGCCGCGGCGAACGCGACGAGCTTCAACCTCGGCGGGTTCATGAACTCGCTGCCGGTGCAAATCTACAGCGACGTCACATCTCCGACCACCGCCGTGGTAAACCGTGCATGGGGCGCCGCGCTCACCCTTGTCGTCATGATTCTGTTGCTGAACCTGATCGCCCGCCTGATCGCACGAAGGAGTCGCCTTGCATGAGCACCGACGGAACGTCTCTAAGGACCGCTGAGATGGAGCCCGACGACCGCGTGGAGAGCAGTGGGCGCGAGGGCGATGCGGTCGACCCCTCCGTGACCGTCCCCGCCACAACCGATTCCCCGATAGTTGAATCCTCCGTGACCGACTACTCCAAGCCTCAAGCCACCGCGCCGACGGCGCCGTCCGCCACGCCCGCCAAGCAGGGGCTGAGCGTGCGCTTGGAGGCGCTGAAGGCGTTCTATGGCACAAGCGAACAGGTCAAGGGCGTCGATCTCGAGTTCCGCGCCAACGAGGTGACCGCGATCATCGGCCCCTCGGGCTGTGGCAAGTCGACGATGGTGCGCTGCATCAACCGCATGCACGAGGAGATCCCGGGCGCGCGCGCCGAGGGCAGGGTGCTGCTCGATAACTTCAACGTGTACGACTCCTCGGTCGACGTCGTCGCGGTGCGCCGGGCGATCGGGATGGTCTTCCAGAAGCCAAACCCGTTCCCGACGATGTCGATCTTCGACAACGTCGCCTCCGGCCTGCGACTGTCATCGCGCGGGCGCGGCGACCTGCACGACAAGGTCGAGGCCGCGCTGCGCGGCGCCGGGCTGTGGGAGGAGGTCTCCGGGCGGCTGTCCGAGCCCGGCGCGGGGCTGTCGGGAGGCCAGCAGCAGCGGCTGTGCATCGCGCGCTCGCTCGCCGTGGACCCCGAGGTGATCCTGATGGACGAGCCCTGCTCGGCGCTTGACCCGATCGCGACCTTGAAGATCGAGGAGCTGATCGACGAGCTCAAGCAGCGCGTGACGATCGTGATCGTCACGCACAACATGCAACAGGCCGCGCGCGTGGCCGACCGCACCGCGTTCATGCTCTCGGGCCAACTCGTCGAGGTCGGCCCGACGGAAGCGATCTTCACAACGCCCTCCGACCCGAGAACCGAGGAATATGTCACCGGAAAGTTCGGCTAGCGCCGGCGGCCTGCAGACTCAGGCGCAATCGGGAACGGGGAACGGCACCCCCGACCAGCAAAAAGGACGAGCGCACTTCCAGCAGCAGCTGAAGGAGCTCGAATCTCACGCGCTCGGCGGCCTGGACCTGATCGTCGAGCAGCTCGACCGCGTGCTGGAGGCGCTCAACCACCAGGACGTCGAGCTCGCGCAGATGGTGATCGCCGACGACGACCGCGTTGACGGGCGCTACCTGGAGGTGCACCAGGGCATCCTCTCGCTGCTTGCGCTGCAGGCCCCGGTCGCAGGCGACCTGCGCCTGGTCGCGGCGCTGCTGCACATGATCAAGCACATCGAGCGGATGGGCGACCAGTGCGTGAACATCGCCAAGCTGATCCCGCTCTCCGGCCACGAACCGCCGGTGCGCCAGGAGGTGCTGGAAGCGCTGTCGAAGATGGGCGCCTACGCCCGTTCTGAGGTCGTGCAATCGAAGGCCGCCTTCGGCGGGCGCGATGTCGGCCTGGCCGAGGATCTCGTCCGTCAGGACCGCGAGATCAACCGCCTGAACCGCGAGATCTTCCGGATGGCCCTGGACATCGGCGACGACGCCGATACGCGCGAGTGGGCGATGCACATGATCCTCGTCGCTCGTGCCCTGGAGCGGATCGGCGACAACGCCGTGGACATCGGCGAGCAGGTCGCGTTCGTCGTCACCGGCCTGTTCCGTGAGTTCTCCGACTCATCCCATCCGGCCGGCGGCCGGCCGGATGCGGCGCCGGACTCCAGCCCCGAGACGTTCTGAGCATGGCGGAGAGGGGTTCTGGGGGGAGAGGCCCTGGACGCTCGTGACCCGTGGAGGGCAAGGGGTGCTTTTTGGTGTAGTTAGTGGTAAGGTTAGGAGGTAGATCAGTAGATCGACGGGAAGGAGTGCCAAATGACCGTCCTGACTGCACCGCAATCTGAGCTGTTGGACCACGAGGCGAGCACCCTGCCAGTGGGCGAGGTCGCCGCCTACCTGCAGGACCAGCTCGGCCAGCGGATGACCGCCTTCCTGACGGGCCTGTCCGACGCGAAGCAGATCGGCCGCTACGCACGCGCGGACGGTCCGGAGCCGCGTGCGGCGGTCGCCCAGCGTCTGCGCCACGGTTACAAGGTCGTGCGCATGATCAGCGACGCCTACGACGCTGAAACCGCCAAGGCATGGCTGTTCGGCACGAACACCCGGCTGGACGATGAGGCTCCGATCGAGGTGCTGCGCACCGCTGAGCGGCCCGAGCAGTTCACGGCGGTGATCCGCGCGGCTCGCCAGCTGGCAAGCTTCCAGGAGTGAGCGAGGATCCAGCGCACCGATACTACTGGCGCGTAGGACATACGGGGGACCCACTCGGGTTCGCCCCCCAGGAGATCTGCGAATACAGCCACCGCTTCGACGACCTGCGCCATCGCTTCCGCACCGTCTACATCGCCGAGCTGGCCGCGACGTGCCTGCGCGAGACCCTCGCGGACTTCCGCCCCAAGCTCTCCACAATCCGCTTCTTTCAACGAGAGATGGGCGCTGCGGCTGCGACCGATCTGCCCGCCTGGCCGATCACTGCGGCCTGGCGTCGCGAACACGTACTCGCGCCCCTCCGCTTGAAGCTAGATGGGCCGATCTACGATCTGACCGACATCGCTCGGCGCCGGAGCATCGAGGAACGCCACGCGGAGCTCTTGCTAGAGCACGACATGCAGCACCTCGACCTGCATGAGATCACGACGATTCGCCGCGTCGTAACGCAGACGATCGCCGGAGACCTTCACGACGACGGGATCGCCGCGATCCGATTTCCCTCTCACCTGGATGGCAACCCCTGCATCGCGGTGTTCGAGGGACGCGGGGCGCTCCATCTCGATGGTGCGATCGTGAGGCTCACCGACCCGCCACCCCAGCAGCTACTCGAGGTCGCCGCCGCCTGGCACCTCACTCTGGCGCCCGCATCGGACGCCACCTCGGAACCTGCCTGACGATGACCAACTCAGACCCGCAGGGCGGGGTCCTAAGCTCCACTCTCGACGAGGGTACACGCCGCGATAGACGCGGCGCTCAACCCGACGGTTTGGCCGAGAAGATCGACGGTTCGAAGGAGCTGACCTTCGACAGCCCCGCATAACCGAGGTGAGCGAGTCCAAAGATGTCCTCGACCGTGCGCAGCAGCGAGAAGTGGTTATACGGTTCCTGGCTGACGCCCTGCTTGATATACGGCGACAGCAGCAGCGCGCCGACCTGCCCGCCGCCCCCAGGCCCGAGGGCCGAGGAGGACGCCGGCAGGTTCGGGAACTGTGGCTGACCACAGCAGGAGCTGGAGTCGGCGAATTCGCCGCTCGAGGGCGCTTGGTCGACGGTGATCGCCAGCAGGCCGCTTTCCTTGTAGGCCTTCGAGTGAATGATCTCGGGGACGACCTGCTTCAAGAAGCCTTCGGCCGCTCCCAGGCCGGCCGGCGCTCCGCTCGCGCAGGGGGTGGGACTGGCGTCATGGCAGAGGTCGGGAACGATGTAGGAGAAGCTAGGTGTGTTCTTGGGGTTGCTCAGGTCGCCGGCCAGCTTGTCCAGCCCGACGTCGTTGCTCGCGCACGCGGAGGAGTCGATCAGCGCGTGGAAGTACACGAACGGGTTACGCCAGGTGGCGTAGGTCTGCCCCGCGGGCAGGGTCGGCGCCGAGGTCGAGTCGGCCGCGCCAAGCGCCGGGTGTCCACACGCGCCGTCCGCGCCGGAGGAGGCCCCTTCGTCCATCCCTTCCAGGTATGCCCGCCAGGTCAAGTGCTTGGCGATGAGCTGCCCGGGGAGCGTCTGGGTCGAGCTCGGGTAGACACAACCCTGGCCGGTGACCTGTTCGTCGGCGCCCACCGTCGCAGGGGCGATGTCGCTGTAGGTGGGGCAGTTGGAGGCGGTTTCCGCCGTGGGTCCCTGACCACTGATCAGCCCGATCCCGTTCGCCAGCTGTTCGTGTGCGACCGCGTAGTAGCGCACCAGGAGCTCGCCGCGGTGCTCGAGGGTCTGGGAGAGGTACGGGGACGTCGAGGAGGGCCCGAACACCGACGCGTAGGGCTGATCGGAGAGCATGATCACGAACACGTGCTTGATCGGCGGCAGCTTCGAGCTCGAGCCGCTCGGCGCGGGCGCGGGCGCTTTGCCGGCACCCCCGCTCTTGCCAGCACCTCCGCTCTTGCCGGCGCCCGAGCCCGAGGGCGCGGAAGCGCCCGAGGAGGACTTGGCCGGGGTCGAGGGGGTGGCCGGGGACGGAGTCGGTTCGGCTTCCGCAGCGGGCGGTTCGCTGGACGAAGGGGAGGAGGCTTCGGGCGTCGCGGTCGAGGCGACGGGCGCCGCCGCCGGGAGGATGAGCTTCACGTGCCGAGCGCCGGACGCGGCGAGCGTGTCCGGCACAGGTGAGCCCACCACGCCTCCGAGGATCACCCCGAAGGCGAGAAACATCAACACGAGCGCCGCCGAGACCCGCGAGGAGGGGAGCGTCAGAGCCGACAGGCGAGCGAAGACCGAGGAACGCGCAGGGGTCGATTTGTCGGCCCGGAGGCCCGAGCGGAGACCATCTCCGGCGATCACGCTTGCACTCTGCGACCGGTCGGCCGGCGAGGGACCCTGGACACGTCGCAGAAGCTCCACGAGCTGTGGGCTGCGCGACCCGTTGCGCGCTCCACAGGCCAGGCAATAGCGCTGGCCACGCTGCAGGTGTGAACCGCAGTCCTCGCAGAGCCCGGCACGATCGACGCTCGCCGTCAAGGCCGCTACTCGTCCGAGAACGATGCGGACTCGGATGCCCCCGGTGCGAGCAGGGCATCCATCACCGCGGTGGTGGAGGAGGAGGAGTCCTCCTCGCTCGAGGGCCCCCTGCGCCTGTGGCGCCGGCGCCGAGACACTGGGTGAGCGCTCCATGAGCGTCGCCCCGCACTGCCAGCAGAACAGGGCCCCGCGACTGTGCGGGGCCGCGCAGTGCGGGCAGCTACCGGCGCTGGCGCTCTCCTCCAAACGCAGCAGGCGCTCGACCTCGGCCAGCTCGGCGTCGCGCTCCTGGAGCACCGCGGCGCGCCGCACGAGCACGTCGAGGCGAAAGTGGTCGCGGATCGCCATCTCATAGGCCAGGCCACCCAAATCCCAGTGGAGCTCCGTCACCTGCTCGGCGAGCGCATCGCGCCGGCGGCGCAGCTCCGAGTGCCCGCCATCCTCCGGCGTGGGCGGTACAGACGGGGGGCTCGCCGCGGCAGGCGGCGCGAAAGTGGGTGCGGCAGGCGGGGTTGGTAGGGCGGATGGGGCGGGCGGGGCGGGCGGGTTCCCATCCCCACCCCTGCCGATTGCGTCACCGAGGTTACTCATAGGTCTTCGATCACCCGGTGGAGATCACGTTGGGAAGGTTCTTGGATTCCTGCTCGTAGTTCTTGCCCTTCTTTTTCGCCAAGTTCTGCACGACCGTAGGCGGCGCCGGATGAGCCTCGCTCGAGCCGACGCCGGATTTGGATGCACCGGTGCTCGAGGCGCCTTTTTTCGAGCCGGCTTTAGACGCGGAAGAGCCTGCTTTCGAAGCCGCTTCCGGCGTCGCCGCGGCGGCCCCCGCGGCAGCCCCGGCTCCAGCCGCAGCCGCGGGGGCGGTGACGCTGATCGTCTGCGCCGGGGCGGCGCTCTGCTTGGGCGCGCTCGAGCGGCCGATCAGCACGCCCACCCCCATCGCCAGCAGCAGCACACCCACGCCGGCGAGCACCGTGACCGCATTGCCGCGGCCCGCGCCGTCCGCGGCCGCGGAGGCGGACGGCGGCAGAGGGGGCGCCATCGGCGGCGCCTGGGGCTGAGATTGGTCGCCGGACGGCGGTCCACCGAGCAGGACACTGCTCATCGGCACGCGACGCTCGCCGCACTCCAAGCAGTAGCGCTGGTCACCGGCCAGAGGAGCTCCGCAGGCAGCACAGGACTCCACGACATCGGCCGTGGACGCCGGGCTGACGATCGATTCAGTGGACAGGGTGGCTACCTTTGTTCAAGTACTTGGGAGACCGGAGCAAGCGAGCACCGGACACGCGCCATCCGAACGCGACGCGCTCCTGAGTGTACGGTCGTCGCATGCGCCCCCGCAAACGTAACGATTTGGTGAAGGCGTTGCCTGTCGATCGCAGCTGAGCCGGGCCGGCAGCCGGCCCGAGCCCGATCCCTACTTCACCGCGCCGGCGCCCGAGGTGAGCGCGTACCACGTGCCGCCGAACTCCTTTACGCCAACGTAGGACGTCTGCCCTGGGCCGCTGTCGCCGCTGTAGGTGTAGAGCGGGTGGCCGGCATAGGTGACCTGATGGCCGCTGGTCGTGGACAGAAGCGAAGCCTTGATGCCGGAGCCGGCCGTCGGGCGGCCGCTCGTGGTTAGCGAAGGCCATATCGCTGAGCAGCCACTGATCGCCGCGCAGCTGCTCTTGTTGCCGCGATCCCTCGTGAACTCATACAGCGTGCGGCCAGAGCTGCTGACGAGGATGCTGCCGAGATTCGTATGGCGCAGCTGCACCGTGGCAGCGCGACTGGAGTGCGCGGCCGGAAGGCTCCCCTGTGCGCTCGCGGCGCCTGCCGTGCCTGCCAAGGCTATGGCCAAGAAAACGTAGGTTCGCTTCATCGTTCCTCCAAATGTCGGGGTGATCGAAATGCCGGGTGATCGGGCGTGACTGCCATCTCTACTTCCTAGACACCGCCGGTGCCGCGAACCTTCCCGCGGGTCAGGAGATGGTCGCGTCGGCTCGGACGTATACGGGAAGGTTGGGAACGACGAGACCTAATGGAAATGCTCGATCACGCCGACACTTAACCCATGATCCTTCTCGCAATGATCGCTTTCGGATGGCTCGCGCTGATGGCACTTGTCGTCTCCTCCTGCGGCGCCGCCAGCCTCGGAGACAGGTCCCATGAGGAGCCAGGCTCAGTCGAGCGCCGGCGTCTGCACGCAGCAGCCGCTGATGATCCCCGTGCCTTTCCCGGCATAATGGCCGTCGGGTTGGACAGTCACCTCGTAGTGGGCCCGCGTGCCGTCGCGATAGACGATCGCGCACGACCACGGGTTACGTAGAACCGCGCTGTCCCCCGGCTGACAGCGCACCTGCGCGGGGGGTGTGCGCTTGACCGCGATCACCGGCTCGGGCGCCTGCGCGACGACCGCCGCCACATGCGCCGCGCTCACCTGGTTGGCGGATCCTTCCAGCGATGAGCGCGAGGACTGTTCGTACTGAAACACTTCCGCGCCGCCGCGACTGCCGAGGGCGACCACGGACCCCGCGGCGCCGAACAGGAGCGCTCCCCACACGACCGTGGCGGCCAGCCGTCGTCGCATCGTGCTTCACCCACGCAAAGAGGACCCGCGATCGCGGGCCCTCTCCACATTCGTTCGCGCCGTTTTGGCGTCAGTGGTGGTGATGACCACCGTGACCACCGTCGCCGCCGTGTCCGCCGAAGCCACCACCGCCGTGACCTCCGCCACCGCCGCCGCCGAAGCCGCCGCCGTGGCCACCGCCTTTACCTCCACCGCCGCCGGGGCCACCGCCGTGACCGCCGCCGCCTTTACCGCCACCGCCACCGCCACCGCCACCGCCGTGACCAGTTTCACGTACGCAGTGCCCGTTTTCGTAGACGTAGCCATGCTGGCAACGCGGGACCGGGATCGGGATACAGCGCCTGCCGTTCAGGTAGTAGCCGGGCGGGCACGTCGGAGGCGGAGTCGGGACGCATTCGCCACCCTTGAATTCGTAGCCACGCCCGCATTTCGGGGGCGGAATCGGACGGCAGTCGCGGCCTCTCAATTCATACCCTGGCGGGCATTCGGGGCGGTATTGGTGGAAGGCGGCGCTGCCGCCTCCGCCCCCGCCAAAGCCGCCGTGGCCGCCGGCCAACGCCATCGCGCCGCCGGTGCCGAGTGCCAGGAATCCAACTGTTACAAACGTCGTCAGGCGTGACTTCATAAAGAATCCTTTTGGTCGTGTTACTCGGCGTGCCCCGTTCATCGCCCGCACCTTCACGCGATCGAGCGCGAGCGGATCGAGCTCAGGACGGTCTCTACGCAGCGTGTCGGCGACCTCGTTGAGGTCGTCCGGGAATTTGTGGTCCTTCTTTCGATTGCTCATGTGCCCTGATACGTACGACCGGCCAGATTCCAGACCGAAGCTCGGCGGCCTGGACGCATGGCCGATACCGGCGATGTGAGCGGGACTTCGAACGAGGCATTCGAGCGGCTTTACGCCGAGCACGCTCAGGCTCTGTTCGGGTTTCTCGCCTATCGCACCGGCGATACCGTGCTGGCCGAGGATCTGCTCGCGGACACTTACGAGCGCGTGCTGCGCGCCCGTAAGCGCTTCGATCCGCGCAAGGCGAGCGAGAAGACCTGGCTCTATACGATCGCGCTCAACTGCCTCTCAGACCACCACCGCCGGCGCGCCACCGAGAGCCGCGCCCTGGAGCTCGTCGCCACGAGCCCAGGCCTCGAATCGAGCGACGAGCGCTTTCAGAGCGAGCAGAGCGATCTGCTCGAGGAGATCGCCCTTGGTGAACATGGCGAGGGCTCCGAGCGCGACCTGCTCTCGCGGAGCCTCGCCCTGCTGCAGGGCCCCGAACGCGAGGCGATCGCCCTGCGCTTCGGCGCCGATCTGAGCATCGCCGAAATCGCCAAGCTGACCGGCGAGCAGTTCACGACGATCGAGGCGCGCGTGTACCGGGCGCTGCGCAAGCTTCGCGCCGCGCTCTCCTGAGCGTGTTCAGGAGGGGAAGATCGAGAGATCCTTGCTCTTCAAGGCGGCCGTACGCAGCAGGATCGCGCGGCTGACCCAGGCGGCCGGACTCGACGTCCTCAGCTGCTTGGCTGCCTGCCGGGTGAGCGGCTCGTACGGGTCCATGCGCAGAGCCTCCTGCACCGCGCCGCGCGGGTCGACGCCCGCCGCGGCCTGCGCGAGCGCGAGCGCGTAGTACGTCTCCCAGCTGCCGGGGTCGTGGCGCACAGCCTCGCGCATCGCGATCACCCCCTGCCTGGGCTGACCGCGGCGCAGATCGCAGAAGCCGACAATCTCATACGGTTCCGGTCGCACGTCGAGCCACCCGATCGACGACAGCGCCGCGGAGCTCGCCTTCGCGCAGTTGGCTTCATACAGCGCGTTCTCGGCTTCGCCGAGCCGGCGCTGGGAGCCGATGATCAGAACCGGGGTCACCAGCGCGAGCAGGCACAGCAGGCCGAGCGCCATCCGGGCGCCCGTGCTCGGCACCCAGCCGTGCGTGTGTGTGCGAGCTCGCGCACGATCGCCCGTCGCGCGGCTTTCCCCCGCCTCCCCCAGCCCACCTGCCCACCCGCGCTCTCGCGCCTGCACGCTCCGTCGCAGTGGGCTGAGCGCCGCACCCGCGACGGCGAAGAGCCCGAGCGTCACCACCGGCATCTCCCAGTCCCAGTCCACCCCCGCGCGCAGCGCCCAGACCGCGCAGAGCGCCAGCAGCGCGCCGTAGAGCGACCGCCGCGGGCCGTGCGCGCGGCGAGCCAACCCGACGAAGACCGCGCTGAGCAGGATCAGCAGCAGCGCCAGCCCGGGGATGCCCAGCTCGGCCATCGCCTGCAGGTAGAGAGAGTGCGCGTTGATCACATAAGCGAAGTGGGGACGGTTGCGGTCCCACAGCGTCTGATACATCCCCGCCCCGTACCCGTGCAGCGGCGAGGCGGAGAACCCGTGCAGCGCGACCCGCCACAGATCGGTGCGCCCGTCGTTGGAGGGATCGCTCAGGCGCGCGCGCAGGTCGCCGTTACTGACTATGCGTGCCGGCGCCGCTCATGAACCGGCTCCAGTCGTGCGCGACGCTGTGAGGAACGTTCAATGCGAGGATCGCCGCGATTGCCACGACGCTCACCCCGCAGAGCGTGGCTGCTCGCGCGCCGCGACCGATCCAGGGTCTGCCCGCGCGGCGGCGTAGCCGGGGGTCGACGGTGATCGCGAACAGCAGCCGCAACCCCGCGCACACGACCCCGCAGATGCCCGCGACCAGCGCGACGCGATGGCCCTGAGACACGGCCGCGGGGGTGGTCGGGTCGATCGTGTCCAGCAGATTCGCGTGGTAGGCGACGAGCACCAGCGCCGCGGTCGCGGGCAGCGTCGCGAGCGCACCGGTGAGCAGCCCGCTCGGCCGGGCCACGAGCACGTAGACGACCAGGCCGATGGCGCCCGCGGCGATCGCTCCCCGGGAGAAGGTGAAGAACAGCGTCGCCGCCAGCAGCGGCGTCACCGCCGCCGCCAGGATCCGAGCCGGGCGCCGTTCCTGCAGCGAACAGGTGATGTGGAGCGCGAGCACGATCCCCATCGCCGCGAGCAGCCCCAGCGTGTTCCAGTAGGTCACCGGATAGCTCAAGCGCTGGTTCGCCACGCTCGGCGCCGTGTGCAATACGTTCGGCAACACCCTGCTGGTCAACCCCGCCAGGCACACGATCGACGCTCCGGCGAGCAGGCCCCAGATCAGCCTGCGCAGGTTCTCCGTGCTGGCGCGCACGGTCCCGAACAGCAGGAGAATCAGCAGATACATCCACGCGCGATCGAATTCGATCAGCGCCCTGCTCGCCGCGTGCGACCACAGCGCGGAGGCGAGCGTCATCAGCGTGTACAGCCCCAGCGCGGCGACCGCGACGAGCGTCGCCGGGGCAAACCCCTCGAACGGCCTGCGCGCCTGCAGGATCCGCACGAGGAGGATCTGGGTCAGCACGACGCAGACGATCGCGGGGGTCGCGGGGAAGTAGCCCCCGGCGTTGAAGGCGGTGAAAACGATCAACGCCCCCGGCAGCAGCATCAGCGCCGTGATCGCGAGCTCGCCGGTCCTCGTGGCGATCGCCTCGCTCGCCCTCGTCGCCGGCAGCTCGCCCAATGTCGCGGTCGGCGCCTTTCCCGTGGCGATCCTCACACGCGACCCCCTGGCGGCGCGGCCGTGTCGAGGTCCTGCGCGGTGATGGTGTAAAGACCTGCCGCCAGGGGTAGACAGAGCATGCTCTGTACTTCGGCTCGGCGAGGACTTCCACGGCGCAGGTCGAAGACGAAGTGGACATTAGTTCGGAAAGAGCGCGTTCGGATCCTTTCCAAGCTTGTGTCGTCCGGCTACCGGGTAACAATAGTCACCCAATCTTCGTTACATCTGTCTCAAATGATCCTGCAAGTGATCCTCATCATCTGGCTCGTCCTGGTTGCCTTGGCCGTGGCTCTCTGCCGCACCGCGGCAGCCGCGGACGAGCGCCACGACGCCGCCAGGCAGTATCCAACCCTCCCCCTTTCCGCGAAGGGAGCTCACGCGGACGGCCCCCCTGGCCCGGTCCCGTGGGAGGAGCGCTTCGCGCCGACGCCACGGGAGGAGCAGCTCGGAGCTAGAGCCCGCGGCGGCCGAGGACGTGCGGGACGGTACGCAGCAAGATCTTGACGTCCTTCCACAGCGACCAGTTCGCGACGTACAGGTAGTCAATCGCGACCATCTCCGCGAGCGGCACGCGCGAGGGGCCGAGGATCTGCCAGTGGCCGGTCATCCCCGGCGTCAGCTCCAGACGCCGGCGGTGCCAGCCCTCAACGCGCTGGTCCTCCTCGATCACGAGCGGGCGCGGGCCGACCAGGCTCATCTCGCCCTTGAGGATGTTGAACAGCTGCGGCAGCTCGTCCAGCGCACTCTTGCGCAGGAAGGAGCCGACGCGGGTCACACGCGGATCGTCGGCGATCTTGAAGAGGCCGTCCTGGGCCTCGTTGCGATCGCGCAGCGAGTCCTTCATCGCCTCCGCGTCCGGGACCATCGTGCGGAACTTCAGCATGTAGAAGCGCTCGCCGTGCTGGCCGACCCGCAACTGGCGGAAGAAGATCGAGCCACGGCTGTCGAGCTTGATCGCCACCGCGATCGCGGCCAGCAAGGGCAATACCGCCAGCAGGCCGACCGTGGCCCCAAGCAGGTCGAAGCTGCGCTTGACCACAGCCGAGGAGCGCGTCAGCTCAAAGCGCCTGACGCCCATCACCGTCACGCCGTGCAGGTCGTCGAACTCGACCGAGGAGCCCACCACCTCCAGCAGGCTCGGCAACACGCTCACGCGCACGCCGACGGCCTTCAGCGTGCGCACCAGGTTGAGCATCTCCCCGCCCTCCGAGCTGCCGGGCGCGACGATCGCGCGGTGCACGTCGAGCTCCTGCGCCAGATCGCGGATCTCCGCGAGCCGACCCGGTGAGAGCGCGTCGGTTGACCACGGCCCGGCCTTGTCGAGATCGAGCTGCGCGACCATCGTCGCCTTGATCCCGCGGTGACCGGTCAGCTTGGCGCGGATCGTCCGCGCGGAGCGATCGTCGCCGACGAACAGGCAGCGCTCGACCGGAGACATGTACAGAGCGAGCGCGCGAGCCGTCGCCCGCGCCAGCACCAGCCCGGCGAGCAGCGCCAGCCACAGGACGAGCGCTTCGGGACGGCGCAGAAAGCCACCTCTGACGATCAGTTCGCTGCCGAGCCATGCGGTCAGCGCGCAGAGCGTCGCCAGGTGGAACAGCTTCGGCACCTCGTCGAGCGTCGTCTTGCGCAGCAGCGTCTCGTCACGGTCGTAAAGCCCAAAGAGCTTCGCACCGATCAGCAGCAGCGGTAGCCCGACGATGCTCAACCACGTCAGCTGCAACGGTCGCGAGGAGAGTTGCGTCATAACCAGGAACGTGCCCCCGATCGCGATCACATCCGCCAGCAGCAGCATCCGGCGGAACAGCGCATCTCGCCGCAGGCTCGCCGCCGGCCCGCGCGCCTCGGTGATCTGCTGCGGGGTCTGCCGGCGCCGGATCCCCAACCCCACCAACCCACGAGCCCCAACTGACGCCGGCGCACGGCCTAGACGGGTATGCGTCCCGGCCTCCCCTTGCGACTCACCGTTCATAGTGCCTCCCCAGCTTCCTTGCCTTTCCACCACATGTACTCGCATGATGGACACACCGTCTCAATCAGATGTTGAGATCCCGCTATCAAGATCAAGGTGGGAATCTTGCACAATCGAGTCCGCTTGGCAAGCCCACTTGTCCAGGAAATAGATCGGGCACTTGGCTCAATTGCTAGCGATTCCTACTTTTGGAAGTCCTTTGGGAAGTCCCGGGAGGTTTACTCAGTAAATATGAAGATCTTTTGAGTGGGGAAAGTGGGGGATGATCGGTGGCAAGCTGGAGCTGGAGCGTGACCGGTGAATGAGATGAGCCCGCCCACCCCCGCCAGGCCTCAGTACCCGCCGGGCCTTAGTGTTCCGGCTAAATGATCGACCTGCACTCTCATGTGCTGCCCGGCATCGATGACGGCCCCGAGACGATCGAGGACTCGGTCGAGCTCGCTCGCGCCGCCGTGGCCGCGGGCACGGCCACGCTCGTGGCCACGCCCCACGTCAGCTGGACCTACCCCAACGACGCCGACACAATCGCCGAGCTCGTGGACCGGCTGAATGCGCGCCTGGATACGGAGGAGGTCGAGCTCGAGGTCCTGGCCGGCGCCGAGCTCGCGATGACGCGGCTAGTCGACATCCGATCCGAGGAGCTCTCGCGCCTGAGCCTCGGCGCCGGACCCTGGCTGCTGGTGGAGCCGCCGTTTGCCCCGGCGGTCACCGGCCTCGACACGCTCGTATTCGACCTGCTGCGCCAGGGTCACAGAGTGCTGATCGCCCACCCCGAGCGCTGCCCGGCCTTTCACCGCGATCCCGGGATGCTGCGAGAGTTCGTGGGCGAGGGGATCCTCACGTCGATCACGGCCGGTTCGCTGGTCGGGCGCTTCGGCGGGGAGGTGCGTCGCTTTGCGCTGACCCTCGCGCGCGAGGGTCTGATCCACAACGTCGCCTCCGACACTCACGACACCGCCAGCCGTCCGCCGGGTGTCGCCGCCGAGCTGCGAGCGGCCGGTCTGGAGCCGCTGGCGGACTGGCTGATCGAGCAGGTGCCCGCGGCGATCCTCAGCGGCACCGAGATCCCGCCCCGCCCCGCGGTCGAGCTTCCCGGCCTGCAGCCCGCGCGAGCACCGTGGTGGCGCCGGCGACCCTGAGAACCGCTACTCCGGGATCGAGGTGCCGGGCCCGGAGAGATCAAACGCGGTGTGCAGCGCGCGCACAACACCTTCGACGCGGTCTCGCGCGATCACGCAGGAGATCTTGATCGGCGAGGTGGAGATCATCTCGATGTTGACGCCCTCCTCGGCGAGCACCGAGAACACCTTCGCCGCGACGCCCGGGTGTGAGCGCATGCCGGCGCCGATGATCGAGACCTTGCCCATCTCGTCATGCGCGTCCAGATCGACGAACGCCACACCGGATAGAGGTTCCAGAGCCGCGTGCGCGACACGCAGATCCTCATATGGGAGGGTGAACGAGATCTCGGCCAGCCCGCCGGCCGAGGTGGGCTCGTTCTGGACGATCATGTCCACGTTCACGTTCACCTTGGCCAGCGCCTGAAAGATGCGTGCCGCGGCGCCCGGCTCGTCGGGCACGCCGACGAGCGTCACCCGCGCCTCGGAGGTCGAATGCGTGACGGCTGTGATCAAGGGCTGCTCCATGGTTTCTGCCTCGGCGAGCACAACGGTACCGGGCGAATCGTCGAAGGACGAGCGGCAGTGGATGCGCACGCCGTGGTTGCGCGCGTACTCGACCGAGCGCAGCTGCAGCACGCCCGCACCCGAGGCGGCCATCTCGAGCATCTCCTCGAACGAGATCATGGCCAGCTTGCGCGCGTCGGGGACGATCCACGGGTCGGCGCTGAACACGCCTGGAACGTCTGTGTAAATTTCGCACACCTCTGCGCCGAGTGCCGCCGCGAGCGCGACCGCGGTCGTGTCCGAGCCCCCGCGCCCGAGCGTGGTGACATCGCTGGAGTCAGTCGAGACGCCCTGAAACCCGGCGACGAGCACGATCCTGTCCTCCTCCAGGGCGGAGAAGATGCGATCGGCGCGCACGTCGATGATGCGCGCTCGGGTGTGCGAGGCGTCGGTGACGATGCCTGCCTGCGAGCCCGTCAGCGAGATCGCCTCATGACCGAAATCGTGGATCGCCATCGCGCACAGCGCGCACGAGATGCGCTCGCCGGTGGACAGGAGCATGTCCATCTCGCGCGGATCCGGCGCGGTGGAGACCTCCTCGGCCATCGCGATCAGCTGGTCGGTGGTCTTGCCCCTGGCCGAGAGCACCGCGACCACGCGCGCACCGGAGTCGCGCTTGTCAACGATCCGCCGTGCCGCGCGCTTGATGCGCTCGGCATCGGCGACGGAGGTCCCACCAAACTTCATTACGACGATGTTGCCTTTGGGCATGCCGGCCAGGATAGAGCGAGCGGTGAACGCCTTGATCGGCCGGCAGGCGTATCTCAGCGAGGCCCATCGTCTGCGAGCGAATCGATGCAGCTGGCCAGGCAGTCGTGCAACGTGCTCTGTTGCGCTTCGTCGAGTCCGGCGAGCATCTTGCGCTCGACTTCCGCGGCGGTGAGTGAAGCGGCCCGAAGCTTTCGCTTACCCACCGCTGTCAGCTGCAGCCGGCGGGCGCGTCCGTCGTCGCGACTCGTGATCAAGCCCGCGCTCTGAAGGCCGGCGGCGAGTTGGTGCATCGCCTGCCGGGTTACGAACGCGCCGCGTGCGAGCTCGGACTGAGAGAGATCTGGCCGCTGGGCGAGCAGCTCGAGACATGCGTATTGCGACACGCTCAGCCCGTGCGTGCGCAGCCTCCTCTCGAGAGCGGTGTGCAGCGCTGACTGGGCACGCTTGAGGATGTATCCCACCGAGCGGTCGAGATCCACTTGACTCATGTCAGGATCTTGACATACTATGCTTTGTCAAGAACCTGACAATCAAAGGAGCCGTCCATGAGTACGATCGTAGGTCCCGACTTTGTTGCACTCCAGGTCCGTGATCTCCAGCGCGCCGCCGCGTTCTACGAGCAGACACTCGGCATCGAGCGCGCAGCCAGCTCACCCCCGCACGCCGTCGTGTTCGCCACCCAGCCAATCGCGTTTGCGGTCAGGGACCCGCTGCCCGGAACTGATCTCGACAGTGGACAGCCCGGCCTTGGCGTGGCGCTGTGGCTGCGGGCCGATGACGCCCAAGCCCTTCATGACCGACTCGCCCAGCACGGCGTGACGATCCTGACTGAGCCGGTCGATGGTCCCTTCGGCCGGACGTTCACGCTCAGAGACCCGGACGGCTACGCCATCACGATCCACGATGCAGGCTGACGAGCTCAGCCCGCACCGCACTGAACGCGGCGGCCTCCATACCTTGCACGCAAAGCACGAGCACCGGAGGTAGCTGAATAGAGGAGTCACGGCTTGAGCTATCCTGTCGGACGCAAACCCCGGAACGATCCCTACCCACCGCCAGCGGTGAGGCAAATCGCCGGGGTTCAGCTATCTCTGAGCCTCCTGCCTCACGCGCCCACCGGCGCCTCATGGCCCGCCTCGGTGGGCTCTCTCAACTCGATCGCCTGGAGTAGGACTCGATCATCTCGACCACGGTCTCTTCGGCGTGGGGGCGGCTGAGTTGCATGTCGAGTCGCAGGAGCTTCCACACGAGCACGTCCGTGGCGATGACGAGTGCTGTGAGCCGACGCTCTCTGGATGCGCGCCGCAGGCCTCCGAGCAGCGGCTGGAAGACCCTGCTCGCCCAGTCGCGGTGGTAGTCCCTGCCTCTGTCGGTGAGGTGGCGGACCGCAGGGATGCGGTCCTCCTGGGAGAGCATGCGCAGAATCGCCGTTCCGTGCGCCTCGTAGTGGTCGAACACGTTGGCGACGGCCTCGGGGAAGCGGCCCACGGGAGCCGCGTCGCGGCGTGATTTCTCGCTCATCGCCCACCATTTGTACGCTGCGGTGAGCAACTCGTCCTTGGAGTTAAAGCGCGCGAGGAGCGTCTGTTCGGTGACGAGCGCGTCGGCGGCGATCTCGCGCAGGCGAACCTCCTCATACGGTCGAGTGCCGAAGTGCTTCCACGCCGCGGCGAGCAGCCGCTCGCCGGTCGCGACAGCGGCATCAGCTCGCGCGGACATCCGATATCGGCGTGGTGGGGTGGAGGGGCTTGACATATTCATCTGGGCAGGACTAAGATGAAGTATATGCGAGTCTTCCAGACCCTCTTGGCGTTCAGCGGCAACGCGCCACCACAGCTCGCGCTCACACGGGAGCTCGTCGACCGCGGTCACGAGGTGCGGGTCATGGCCCACAGCGCCGCGCAGGCACGGATCGAGCGCACTGGGGCTGAGTTCGTCGCGATCCGCCGGTGGCTTCCCGACCTCGACATCACACATCCGGAGACCGACCCGTTCCGCGACTGGGAGGCGCGCACGCCGCTTGGCGCCGCGAAACGAATGCGCGATGCTCCGATCGCGCTGCTACCGGACGCGACACGGGAGTTCGTCCAAGCGCTCGACGACTGGAGCGCCGACGTGGTCGTGTTCGATTGGCTTTTCAACGGCGCGGCGGTCGCCGCCGAGCACGCAGGCATACCCGCGGTCGCGCTCGTTCACTGCCCGTATCCGTTCCCAGCTCGCGGGGCGCCGCCGCTGTTCAGCGGCCTGACGCCGATAGGGGGTGCGTTGGGCGCTGCGCGCGACAGCCTGGTCAATGCTATGACCCGCCGCTTCTTGGCAGCCGGACTGCCGGTACTCAACGGTGTTCGTGCCGAGCACGGGCTCACGCCGCTGAAGAACTGGGAAGACCAGGTCCTCGGCGTGCGGGCGATCTACGTGATGACCGCCCCGGAGCTCGACTTCTCGAGCAAAGCCCAGCTCCCCGACAACGTCCACTACGTGGGCCCCGCGTTCGAGCCGTTCGAGAAGGACTGGGAGTCGCCGTGGCCCGAGGAGAACACCGATCCGATCGTGCTGCTCAGCTTCAGCACCAGCTACATGGATCAGGGCGCGCTCGCCCAGCGAGCGCTTGACGCCGTCGCCGGGCTGCCGGTCCGGGCGCTGCTGACAGCGGGCCCCGCGCTCGACACCAGCCACCTCCGCATCCCCGCCGACGCGCGCACCGTGGCTTTCGTGCCACATCGCACCGTGCTCCCGCACGCGTCGCTGATGGTCACCCATGCGGGATGGCAGACAGTCAACGCGGCGCTCGCCGATGGTGTTCCGCTCGTCTGCATCCCCGACGCGCGCGACCAGCCCGATAACGCCGCCCGCGTTCTGTTCGTGAACGCCGGCGTGAGGGTCAGCAAGAAGAGCTCCCCCAGCAAGCTGCGCAGCGTGATCGCCAGCGCCCTGGAAGACCGGTCGATCAAACAGGGTGCCCGCGCGATGGCCGACGCCCTCGCTCGCAGCGACGGCGCCACCGTCATCGCCGACGCGCTGGAGCGCCTCCCAGTACGCAACGTCGTAAACGCAACCACACCCCACAGATCGCCCACAGCAGGCTGAGAACGCACCCCCAAACTCTCGCAAAAAAGCGAAGCCCCCTTCACATAGGAGCGACGTATGAGCCAGGATTCATAGTCCTAAAAGGGCATTCATCACGACGATCTCGCTCATAGGGCGCCAGGAATATAGGCGCTCTCAGAGACACCCCGGAGGCGTCGGCGGTCTACCAGGCGCGGCGCGCGCGAACCGCCTCGAGCGAGTAGCCGGCGAGCGAGATCGGCGACATCACGAACTGGTAGCAGAAGAAGTAGAACAGCAGCCCGCGTCGGTTCTTGCGCACGCGCAAATTTACGATCTTGAAGACGCGGCGCTGGTAAACGAACATGATGCTGCCGAGCACCATGTTGAGCGGCAGCACCAACAGGGTCATCGGCCCGACGATCACGAAGTTGCCGGTCATCGCCAGCAGGATGCCGGGGATAAACGCGAGCGTAAAAGCCAGGTCAACGAACGGAAACAGGAAGTTGACGGCCACCGCGTGCGAATAGAACTTGAGCTGGCCGAGCATGCCCCAGCCGTGATCGCGTAGACCCTCGATCATCCCCCGCGCCCAGCGCCGGCGCTGGCGAACAAACGCGCCCCACTCCGAAGGAGCGTCGGTGAACGCGACCGCGGTCGGCTCAAACACGCTGCGCCCGCCCTGCAGCAGCATCCGCCAGGTCAGCACGATGTCCTCGCCGATCCGGTTCGGCCAGCCGCCGACGAGCTTGAGCGCGGTCGTGTCATAGACGCTGAAGGCGCCCTGCGCGACGAGCGTCCCCTGCAACAACGCCTGGCCACGCTTGACGGAGGCGATGCCGAGGAAGTAGTCCCACTCCTGCGCGCGCGTCAGCATGTTCTCGCGCGAGTTGCGCACGAGCACCGCTCCCGCGACGGCAACAGTGTCGGGCGGTGAGACGAGCAGGCGCGCGACGGCGTGCTTGAGCGAGTAGGCCATCAGCAGCGTGTCGGCGTCGATCGTGGCGGTCAGCGGCGTGCTCACGGTCTCAAGCGCCGCGTTGAGCGTGTTGGCCTTGCCGCCGTGCTCAGCCGCGAGCAGCCGCACGCACGGATAGCGCTCGGCGTACTCAGCGACGATCTCGCGCGTACGGTCGGTCGAGCCGTCGTCCGCGACCACGAGCTCGAAGTGGGCGGGGTAGTCGGTCCGCAACGCGTAGTCGAGCGTCTCGGCGATCGAGTCCTGCTCGTTGTAGGCGGCGATCAGCAGGGTGATCCGCGGAAAATCGCCGTCGAAGCGCAGAGGCCGCGGGTTGTCAAGCAGGATCGAGGTGATCAGCTGGATGTTCAAGTAGCCGGGGATCAGCGCGATTCCGGCGATCACGAGGATCGCCAGCGGCGTGGAGATGTCGTGCCCGAGCGTCCTGATCCAGCTGCGCGACAGCCATAGCGAGAAGCAGAACCACAACGCGCCCGCGACGAAGGTGAGCACGACCCGTAGCTTTAGTGGGATGTAGATGCCGTGGCGTCGTTTCACCCCAGGCGGGCGCCGCCGGCGCTCGACGCGGGACACGAGCTGCGGGGCTGGGGCGCTGACCGACCTCGTCGGATCGGACGTCGGGAGATCGCGCGTCGTGGGGCTGTTTGGGAGGAGTCGCATCGTCTGGGCGATGCATCCGCCCAGCACGGTTATCGACACGGCTCCAGCGCCCCTGAAGTCGCTCTTCGCGACCCGCGACGATGATCGAGCGCGACGCGCCTTCTGGAGGCGCGGCCGGCCGGCTGCGACCGTTGGCTAGCTTAGGATGCCAGGCGAATGAGGCGACGAGGGCGGCGAGCTCCAGGCAGATGGCTGATCGGGCTTGTGGCGCTTACGATCGCCGGCTGTGGTGCTGGGGCAGCGCAAACGAATCTACCCGTTACCGAGCGGGGCCTGGCTCATCCCCCGGTTGGCTGCACCCGCCACCTCGTCTTCGCCAGCCATGGACCGGCGAGTGGGAGGATGGTGGCGCTCAGCTTCGATGACGGCCCGAGCCCCTATACCGAAGGGCTGTTCAAGACACTGCTGCGATACCGCGTCCCCGGCACGTTCTTCATGATTGGCGAACGCGTCTCCGCGCTGATGGAAAGTTCCGGCGGCGCGAGGCTGGTGCGAGAAATGGTGGACCACGGCATGGAGATCGGCAACCACTCCTACAACCATCCCCGCGACCTCCCCGACGAGGGCGAAGGCGCTTCGCTTCAGCTCGAACTCACAAACCGCGAAATCGAACGCGCGAGCGGCTTCGATCCCTGCCTGTTCCGTCCCCCCTATGGGAATATCTCGCCAGAACTCGAGCAGCGCGCCAAGGTGCTCGGCCTGACTACGGTGAAGTGGGATGTCGATCCCGAAGACTGGAGGCACCCCGGAGTCGGCACGATCCGCGAACGCGTGCTCGCGGGCGTGCAGCCCGGCTCGATCGTTGTGATGCACGACAACATCGAAACGAACGGTCAGACCGTCCAGGCACTGCCGGGCATCATCGAAGGCCTGGAGGCGCGCGGCTATCACCTCGTCACGATCACGCAGCTCCTCGGCGACGGTTTCCTCGAGCATCGTCCGGCCCGCCACCCGGGTCGCCTGAGCGCACCTGTTCGATCGACGGGTGAGTAGGTTTACACGGCGCGGCGGCCGGCGAAGGCCTTGCCGAGGGTGACCTCGTCGGCGTACTCCAAATCAGAGCCCACCGGCAGGCCGCTGGCCAGGCGCGTGACCGCGAGTTCCGGCGCGCGGACGCGGAGCTCCTCGGCGATGTGCAGCGCGGTCGTTTCGCCGGTCGTGGTGGGGTTGGTGGCGAGGATCACCTCGCGTACCGGAGGCGTCTCGCCGTTCGGGATTCCCCCGTTCGGCTGCTCCTGATTCGATTCTGCTCCGCCTGCCCCATTCGCGCCGGGCGCTCCGGGCGCGGCGCGTGCGAGGAGCTCGGCGATGTGCAGGTCCTCGGGGTCGATGCCGTCGATCGGCGAAAGCGCGCCGCCGAGCACGTGGTAGACGCCCGAGTACTCGTGCGTGCGCTCCATCGGGATCACGTCCGAGGGCTCCTCGACCACGCAGATCAAGCCGTGATCGCGGCGCGTGTCCTGGCAGATGCGGCAGCGTGATTCGTCGGTCAGGTTGAAGCACACCTCACAGAATGAGATCTTCTCCTTCACCTCGCGGATCGCCTCCGAGAGTCCCGCGGCATCCTCGGAGGAGGCGCGCAGGATGTGGAAGGCGAGCCGCTGGGCGGTGCGCGAACCGATCCCGGGGAGCTTCGACAGCTCGGTCACGAGCCGCTGGACAGGCGGAGCGTAACTGCTCACCGTTATAGGCCCAGCCCGGGCGGGAGGTTGAGGCCACCGAGGTCGAGGCCGCCGGTGGTGGCGCCGAGCTTGCTCGCAGCGAGCTCCTGAGCCGAGCGCAGCGCCTCGTTGACGGCGGCGAGAACCATGTCGGAGAGCATCTCCGCATCCTCGGGGTCGACCGCCGCCGGGTCGATCTTCACCGCCTGGATCTCAAGGTCGCCGGAAATCCGAACGGTGACCATGCCGCCGCCGGCGGAGGCCTCGACCGTCTCGTGCTTGAGCTCCTCCTGAGCGCTCTCCATGTCCTGCTGCATCTTCTGTACCTGCTGCATCATCTGCTGCATGTTCGGCATCCGCTGCTGCTTTGCCATCACGCCTCTTTCTGTTCGCCGGTTACCGGCGTCTGGTCACCAAAGAGCTCCTCGGCGTCGAACTCCTGCATAAAGCGCGCCACCCACTCCTCCTCCGTCGGCGGTGGGAGCTCGGACGCGGCGTCAGCATCGGCATCGAGCAGCTCATAGGACAGTCGCCAGCGCCCGCCCGAGAGCTGGCGCAGCGCGTCGGAGACGATCGCGCGATTGTCGGGATGTTCGGCCTTCTTCTTCAGGAACGCCGCCGAGGAGGCGAACGCCACGGTCAGATCCTCCCCCGCCATCCCCACCGGCCGCGTGTCCACGAGCACCGCGCTCAACATCTTGTTCTCCATCCCCACCAGCTCCACCACCGCCGGCCACAGCGCTTGCAATGACTCGAGATCGTTCGCTGCAACCACGGGCGGCGGCGACTCGCCGGCCTCGAGCTGCTCCAGAGCAGGGGTGGGCTCGGGCACGAGGTCCTCCACCGGCGCCGGCTCGTGCGCCACCTCCACCATGGGAGCCAGCTCGGGCTCGGAGGGCGCATTGGTTGCCGGCACCGACTCGTGCGCCACCTCCGCAACAGGAGTCGGCTCAGGCACGAGATCCGTTGCCGGCGCGGCGCTAGTCTCGGCTACGTCAACGCCCGCCGCGGCTCTCATCCCGAACACCTCCGGCACCGCCTCAGCTGCCGGCACCGCCACCACCGGATCCACGGCCACGGCGGAGCCGCCGCCGCGCTCGCGCTCCAAGCGCTCGATGCGGGCCAGCAGCGCCGAGGTGGAAGAGTCCACCTCGGGGCGCGCCGCCTTGAGGAGGGCCAGCTCCAGCCGCGTGCGCGGGTCCGCGCCCGCGCGCACGCCCTCCAGCGCCGCGCCGAGCAGCTCCAGCAGGCGCACAACGACCGCGCGATCCACGCGCTCGGCCTGGGCGCACAGGCGCGCATCGGCCTCCTCGGTGAGCGCGAGCTCGGCGGGCAGCTCGCCCAGCGTCTGCACCACCAGCAGCTCGCGCGCGTGCACCTCGAGGTCAGAGGCGAACGAGCCCGCGTCGCGACCGCTCTGAACGCAGCGCTCCAGCGCGAGCAGCGCCCGGCGCGCGTCGCCCGCGCCGACGGCGTCGACGAGCTCTTCCAGCAGGCCAGAATCGGCCACGCCGAGCACCGCCAGCACGTCCTGGAGCGCGATCTCGTTGCCGCTGTAGGTGAGCAGCTGCTCGAGTGTGCCGAGCGCGTCGCGGAAGGAGCCCGTCGCGGAGCGAGCGACGGCGGCGACCGCCTCCGGGGGAATCTCGATCTCCTCGGCCCGCGCGGCGCGGCGCACGACCGACGCGATCTGCTCGACCGTCGGGCGGTGGAAGTCGAAGCGGTGGCAGCGGTCGACGACCGTCGCCGGCACCTTCTGCGCCTCCGTCGTCGCGAGCACGAACACCGTGTTCGGCGGCGGCTCCTCGAGCGTCTTCAGGAACGCGTTCCACGCCGCCGTCGAGAGCATGTGCGCCTCGTCGAGGATGTACACCTTGCTGCGCCCCGACACCGGCGAGTAGGCAACGCTCTCGCGCAGCTCCCTGATGTCGTCGACCGAGTTGTTCGACGCCGCGTCCATCTCGATCACGTCGAGTGAGCTCGCCCGCGCGATCGAGGCGCACGATTCGCACTCCCCGCACGGCTCGATCGTCGGACCACGCTCGCAGTTCAAACACGCCGCGAGGATCTTCGCCATCGAGGTCTTGCCCGTCCCCCGCGAGCCGACGAACAGGTAGGCGTGGTGCACCTTCCCGCGCTGCACCGCGTTGCGCAGCGTGCGCACGACCGGCTCCTGGCCGACGACGTCGGCGAACGTACGGGGTCGGTGCCTGCGATACAGGGACTGAGCCTGCTGCTCGGCTTGCTCCTGTGGCTGGTCGATCGGCACCGTTGCTCTGAGTCTACCCACGCCCGCATCCCGCCCGAGTGAGCGGCAGTCACAGAGGGGCGCCCATTCGAGGACGGTTCTCCGGTTGGCTCTGACGGGGTGTCGAGCGAGCCGCGAGCGGATAGCGTCCGGACCGATGGACACCGCCTCCGAGCGCCCTGCGGGCGCACCGCAACGCCTTGCCGCACGTATCGCCGCCCCCTGCGGGATCGCTGCCGGGGCCGTCGTGCTGTGGGTTCTCTCCGGCGTGGGCTTCGCCAACTACGACACCCTCTACGCGCTCACCTGGGGCGGCCAGCTCGCGCGCGGGGAAACGCCCCAGTACGGGATCCCGATCGCGCCGACGCCCCACCCGCTGATCGAGGCGCTCGGCGTGATCCTCTCCCCGCTCTCCCCGCACGCAGTAGAAGGCGTGACGGTCGCGCTCGGCTTCCTCGCGCTGTCCGCCTGCGGCTGGGTCGTCTATCGGCTGGGCTCGGCGTGGTTCGGCCGCGCGGCGGGGGCCCTCGCGGCGCTGATCCTGCTCACGCGCGTGCCCGTCCTCTCCTATGGCGTGCGCGCGTACGTGGACATCCCCTACCTGATGCTCGTGCTCTGTGCCGTGCTCGTTGAGTCGCGCCGCCGCCGATCGGGCGCCCCGGTGCTCGTGCTGCTGGCGCTCGCCGGGTTGCTGCGTCCCGAGGCCTGGGTGTTCTCAGGGCTCTACTGGCTGTACCTGGCGGCGCCCTGGCCACAGCGAGGCCGGACATCCAGCTCAGTGGGAGAGCGGTCGCTTCACACGCGAGTGCTCACAGGTTCGAAAGCCGCCCGGTCCCGCGGGGAGCTGGCGCGCCTGGCGCTGCTTGCGGCCGCGGCGCCGCTGCTGTGGGTGGCAAGCGACTGGCTGATCACCGGCCACCCGCTGTGGTCGCTCACGAACACGCGGCACACCGCCACGACGCTCGATCGCGTCACCGGGATCGGCAACGTGCCGGAGTACATCCCCCGGCGAATCGGCGAGATCCTGAGCCCGGCAGTGCTCCTCGGCGCCGCGCTCGGGGGGGTGCTGTCGCTGTGGCTGCTGGCACGCCGGGCGCGTCTCGGCGCGGTTGTCGGGGTCATCGCGGTGGTGGTGTTCGCCGCTTTCGCCACCGCCGGCCTGCCGATCAACACGCGCTATGCGTTCCTCGCCGCTGCGATCCTCTGCATCTTCTGCGGCGCCGGCGTGTTCGGCTGGACGCGTCTGCCACGGGAGGACCCACGGCGACGCTGGTGGATGGCCGCGGGAGCGCTCGTATTGCTGGCGCTGCTCGCGTCGATTCCTTCCCAATACAACTCGGCGCACAGCGAACTGAGGAAACTGGCCCGCCAGGAATCGATCCAGAACGAATTGCTGGCGCTCGTGAAAGACGGATCGATCACGCGCCGCTGCGAGCCCGTCGGCGTGCCCAACCACGCGCCGATCCCACTGCTCGCGCTGTATCTGGAAACGAGCCCGCAGCAGATCGTCAGCGCCGAAGTCAACCCGATCACCCATGGCACCTACGTTGACCCGGCGAGTAAGGAGATCGAAGACGACTACGTGCTCGACCCCCACGACCCACATCTGCCAGTGACCGTCCCGCCAGGCTTCACGGAGGCCCACGCGAACAGCTCCTGGTTGATCTTCGCGCGCTGCCCGTAGGAGCAATTGACTGAGCGAAAGGATGTGTGAAGGCAGGCAGAGGACCGCGTCAGACCCATGCCCACGAGCTGGTGCTCCAGGGCATCGTCAGCCCAACGCGAGGCGTGGTTGACTTGACACCAGCTCAAATGGGTCGCTCGTCTCCTTCGGTGCGCGTGTAGACCGGATGCGGTCCCGTTGGGCGAGCAGGCTGGGTTCGCCGATGTAGTGGCGGCCCCTGGTCTGGCCGATCGCCTTCAGCAGCTTCGCATCCACCAAAGCACGAAGATCGCGGCTGGTCGTCAGGCTTGAAACCATCTCGCCCGCCGTCACTTCAACGATCCTCTTGTATGTCGCGTGGGTCAGACGCAAGCCGTATGACGCCTCAACAAGAGCTCCGGAAGTGCGCTCCGGGAGCCCATGATCTTCTGCGATCTCGGCACACGCCGCATACAGCCGCTCGGTCTCCTCAATCCGACGAAGCTGTGTCCTGGCCTGGTGGTAGTGCGCCGTCAGACAAAATCGAAGCCACGGACGGGGATCCCGTTGCGGGCTCCAGTGACCCTGCCCGACCTCACCCAACACGTCGTAGTAGCGCTGTGTGTTGCGACCGAGGTACTCCTCGATACTCGAGAACACGGGCGCCATGATCTGCTCCCTCGCGAGGACAAGCGTTTGGAGAACTCGCGCCATACGACCATTGCCGTCCCTGAACGGATGCACCATCACAAGGTTGAGATGAGCCATCGCCGCGCGTACGAGGACTGGAGCATCGCTTCCTTCGAGCTCCTCGATCGTGGCCGCGACCAGCACCGGAATCTCGTCAAAGGAGGGCCCCTCGTAGACCCGCTCCCCGGTGGACCCTTGGACCACATAGATCTGACCGGGCCGCCACCGTCCCGGGCTCTTGTCCAGTCGATGCTTGAGGATCATGAAGTGCAGCGACTTGAGAAGGCCCTCGTCCACGCTGGCCGCCTGGTCCTGCGCAACCTGGAGCACGTACGTCATCGCATCGCGGTATCCCGACAGCGCGAGACGTGTTTCCTCGTTTGCGTCCAGTGTCGGCTCGTCATCCACCGCGGCAACAACGTCGTCGAGGCTTGCGTCATAGCCCTCGATGCTGTTGGACGCCTGCACGGCACGCGCGAAGGACATTCGGCGCAGCGTCCCAAACCATCTGCGGGGCTCAGGATCGACATAGTTTCGTAGCCGCTCGCGGAGCTCGTCGATCATTCCGAGAACCTCGACCTCGATGGGTTGCAGCCCAGGTGTTTGATAAATCAGGCTCATGATATAAAGACTCTATCATTATATCTTTGGGCTGCACACCTTCAAACATGGGCCTTTATGACCCATGAGTGAATATATCTATCATTCAATCATTCGCTAGTACGTGAGCTCCAGGCCCAGGGCGCACCTCGCGCGCTCCGATCGGAGTCGGGACTCCGGGCGCGAACAGGCCGAGCACGCTGCCGCCGAAGCCGCCGCCCATCAGCCGTGCGCCCGCGGCGCCGTCCTCGCGCAGTCGCGTCGACGGTGCCTCGACCGTCGGCGTCGAGACCTCGTAGAGGTCGCGCAGGCTCTCGTGCGAGGCATTCAGGAGCGCGCCGACGGCGATCAGGTCCTCCGCGCGCAGCGCCGCGACGGCCTCCCCGACCCTCGCGTTTTCGCCGAGCACGTGCTCGGCGCGAGCGCGCAACGGCTGGGGCAGTCTCGCCACGGCGTCCGTGCTCGCGCTCGCGCAGCGAGTCGATGCCCATCAACTCGCACGCGCGCCGACACTCGGCCCGGCGTTCGTTGTAGCCGGAGCTCGCGTTCGCGTGCCTTTCGCCGGAGTCGACGCACGACGAACCGCCAGCCTTCCAACCGTAGCGGCACCGGATCGATCTGGAGCGTGCGGAAATCAATGAGCACTGCCATATCGGGCTCGCCGTAAAGGGATGCCAGCTGGTCGAGCATCCCCGTCTGGGCGCCGACCCAGTCGTTCTCGACACGCGCGCACAGCCGGGCGATCGCGATTCTGTCCAGCGGCACACCAACCGAGGCAAGATCGGCGAGGGCGAGGCAGAGGGCGACCTCGAGCGCGGCCGATGAGGACAGGCCCGCGCCCTGCTCCAGGTCGCCGCCGATCTCGAGGCGCGCGCCCACCAGCGAAACGCCGGCTCGCTGCAGCTCGGCGGTCGCGCCCCGCACGAACGCGCGCCAGCCCTCCGCTGGGGAGACATCGGCGAGCTCGAACTCGTCCAGCTCGTCGAGGTCGCTCGCGTGGGCGTAGATGCGCTGCGCGCCGGGCGAGTCGGGGTCGGCCGTCTCCGCACGCACGACCACGCCCTCGGCGATCGCGAACGGCAGCGCCAGGCCCTGGTTGTAGTCGGTGTGCTCGCCGATCAGGTTCACGCGCCCGGGCGCGAACGCGGCCGCGGCCGGGCGACGTGGCGACCCCGACCCCGCTCCGCGCGAGGCGGCCTCACCCGCCATGGCACCGAGTAGGCGTCGACCTACTCCGCACGCAGGATCGCCTCACCGAGGCCGGCGGCGGACTCCTCGGGGAGCACGTCGGAGATGAACGTGCCCGCGCCCTGCTCGGAGCCGGCGAGGTACTTGAGCTTCTCCGCGGCGCGCAATGGCGGGTAGAACTCGACGTGCAGGTGCCCTTTCCGCGCCGCCGCGCCGCCGGTCGGAGCCTGGTGGACGACCATCACGTAGGGGAACGGCCTGTCGAACAAGGCGTCGTACCCGCGCGCGAGCGTCTGCAGCCCCTCGGCGAGCAGGCGCAGCTCCTCGGCCTCACAGTCGAGCAGGCTCGGCCGGTGCTCGCGCAGCGTCACGTGTACTTCGTATGGCCAGCGCGCCGCATACGGGATGTAGGCGACGACCGCCTCGTTCTCGTAGACGATCCTTCGCCCGTCCTGGAGCTCACGGCCGAGCAGCTCGCATGGCGCGCAGCCGCCGAGGCGCTCGTCGGCGGCGAGCTCGAGGTCGCGGCACGGGGGGCAGGAACGGGTAGCCGTAGATCTGGCCGTGCGGGTGATGCAGCGTCACGCCGACCTCGACCCCGCGGTTCTCGAAGATCATCACGTACTCCACGTCCGCCCTCGCGCCGAGCTCCTGGAAGCGCTGACGCCAGACCCACATCAGCGCCTCGGCGCGCTCCGGTTCGAGCGTTCCAAAGGAGCTGTCGTGGCGGTCCGTATAGACGACCACCTCGGCCGCGCCGTGCGGGGCCTCGAAGGCGGGAAAGCGATTGTCGAACACCGCGATCTCGAAGGCGGGGAAGGGAATCTCGGTCGGGTCGCCCCCGGGGACCGTCGGGCACAAGGGGCAGTGCTCGGCGGGCGGCAGAAAGGTGCGGTCCTGGCGGTCGATCGCGTAGACGACCGGCTCGTCGCGCAGCTCGTTGCGGCGCTCCTCGCTCATTCGCTCCCCGCTCATTCGTTCCCCGGCCCATCTTGCGCCGGTCCGTCCTGCTCGCAACCCCCATGCGTATAGATGGTCAGCGCGCGACCATCGCCTTTGACGAAACGGCTGAACCTAAGCGGTCCATAGATCTGCTCGCGCTCCGGGGGGCCAATCTCGGAACGTGCGGAGAAGGGCGAGTCCGCAGGGGAGGCAGCCATTGATCGAGGGTATACCCTTGTGTGAGAAGACACTAACCAGGGAGATTGGAACAAAAGGGATTGCCCGGATAGTTGACCGGGTAACAACTTACGAGGAACCCAAAAAAGCACTACAGGCGCCGCGGGTCACGGTGCCCTCAATGTGGACGAGGAGGATGTGATGTCAGAGATCGATCAGACACTCGAGGCTTTGAAAAGTCTCGATCACCTCGATGGGGCAGAGACCGCCAAACGCGGCTTCGACCGACGCTCATTCCTGCAACGCACTGCGCTCACCGGTGTGGCGGCCGGCTCGGTGGGGACACTACTGAGCGCCTGCGGGTCCAACTCCTCCAGCGCCGCCAGCACGAGCGATGTGTTCGGCTCGCACCCCGAATACAAATTCGTGGTCGTCAACCACGTGACGACGAACTCGTTCTTCGTTCCCACGCAGTACGGGATCCAGGACGCCTGCAAAGTGCTCGGCTGCAGCTACGAGTGGACGGGCTCGGAAAGCGAAAACATCAACCAGATGGTCAATGCCATCAACACCGCCGTCACATCGGGCGCCCACGGGATCGCCGTGTCGCTGATCTCAAAGACCGCATTCAACGTGCCGATCGAAAACGCGCTGAAGGCGGGCATCCCGGTCGTCGCCTACAACGCCGATGCCCCCTCGCCCCCCAACAAGCGCCTTTCCTACATCGGCCAGGACCTGAAACTGGCCGGCGAACTGATGGGCAAACGGATCGTCGAAGACGTCAAAGAAGGCGATGTGGTGATCTTCACCGCCAGTGCCGGCTCGGCGAACCTGCAGCCACGCCTGGAAGGAGCCGAAAAGGCGGTCAAGGCATCGGGCGCGCCGATCACACTGCATACGATCGTCACCGGCTCCCTGGAATCGGGTGAGAAAACCGCCATTGAATCCTATTGGACCGGCCATCAGAACACGAAGGGGATGTACGCCGTCGACGGTGGCGACACCGCGGAACTCGCGGGCGTGATGCAGAAGCTCGGGCTCGTCGACAAAGGCGTCAAGGCCGGGGGCTTCGATCTGGCCGAAAAAACCCAGAAACTGCTGCACGAAGGCTACCTCGAATTCACGATCGACCAGCAGCCCTACCTGCAGGGGTTCCTGCCGATCCTGCAGCTGTTTCTGTGGCAGGTCTCGGGGTCGTTGACGGGTCCGGCGGAAGTCGACACGGGCCTGAAATTCATCGACAAGGAAACCGTCGCTCCGTACGTCAACTCCAAGAGCCGCTTCGAGGGCACCTCCTCCGAAGCCAAGGTAGTGCCGATCCCGGCGGGCACCGCGGCCTAGACCTGGACGATGGCGCAGCGGATGGACGCCCCGCCCACCCCCGAGCCCGCCTCGACCGGAACGTCCAGCCCACCGGCGGGGGACCCTGCGCACGCGCGCAGAGTCCCCCTGCCGAACGGCGGGCGGCTGCTCGAACGCGTGCTCTCCCTGCGCGAGGGCAGCATCATCATCGTCACGCTGCTCACCGCGATCTACTTCTCGCTGAGCACGAGCACCTTCCTCACCAGCACCAACCTGAAGACGCTGCTGCCGTTCTTCGCCCCGTTCGCGATCCTCGCCGCGGGCGAGGTGTTCGTGATGATCCTGGGCGAGATCGACCTCTCGATCGGGGCCACATATCTGCTCGCGCCGTTCATCTACTACAAGCTGGCGGTGGCCGGGATTCCGTACGTGCCGTGCGTGCTGATCGCGCTGGCCTGCTGCATGGTGGTCGGTGCCGTCAACGGGTTCTTCACGGCGATCGTCGGCATCAACTCGTTCGTGACCACGCTCGGCATGCTGTTCACGCTGGAGGGCCTGACGCTGGTCATCTCCCATGCCCAGCCTGTCTCGATGCCGGGCGCGGAAGTGACGAGCACCCAGGTCGGCGTCGCGCACGTGATCAACGGGGCGCACGTCGTGCTCACCGAAACGGTCAACCACGTCTCGACGTTCGCGAAAGTCCTCGGCGAGGGCACCTACTCGGAGCTGATCTGGGCGCTCGTGATCGTGCTCGTCGGGCAGATCGTGCTGACGTTCACGCGCTGGGGCCTGTACACGGTGGCGGTGGGCTCGAACAAGCTCGGTGCCGCCGAGGCCGGGGTGCGAGTGCGGCTGGTGGTGATCCGCAACTTCATCCTCTGCGCCACCGCCGGCGGCTTCGTGGGGATCCTCGAGGCCGTGCGCGCCTCCTCGGTACAGCCGGACGTCGCCGGAGCCAACGAAATCCTGTTCGAGGCGATCGCGGCGGCGGTAATCGGCGGCACGCTGCTGGCCGGCGGGTCGGGGACCGTCGTCGGCGCGCTGATCGGAGCGCTGTTCCTGGGCATCCTCCACGACGGTCTGATCCTCAAAGGCGTCAACGCCGACTACCAGCTCCTCTACCTGGGCCTCGCGATCATCCTGGCGATGACCATCAACCAGTACGTGCAGCGCGTGCGCAGGGGGTCCCACAGTGGCTGATCAGCCGATCCCAGCGGAGACGATCGTCGGCCCGGCCACAGCTGCAGACGACGTCCTGCGCCTGGAGCACATCGCCAAGCGCTTCGGCCCGGTGACCGCGCTGCGCGACGTCAACCTGCACCTGCGCAAGGGCGAGGTGCTCGGGCTGCTCGGCGACAACGGCGCCGGCAAGTCAACGCTGATCAAGATCATCTGCGGATTTCAGAAGCAGGACTCGGGCAAGATGTTCCTGCACGGCGAGCCCTACACGCCGAAAAGCGTGGACGACTCGCGCGCACAGGGCATCGAGACCGTCTACCAAGACCTGGCGCTGATCGACGAACTCTCCGTCTACCACAACCTGTTCCTGCGCCAGGAGCGTGTCCACCGCCCGATCCCGCTGCTGGCCAACCGCCAGATGAAGCGCGAAGCGCGCGCGGCGCTCGACGAGATCGGGATCAACATCCCCCGCATCGACGTCGCCGTCGCGAGGCTCTCCGGAGGCCAGCGCCAGGCGATCGCAGTGGCGCGCACCGTCAACTCCGACGCCGACATCGTCCTGCTCGACGAGCCTCTGGCGGCGATGGGCGCCAAAGAGGGCGCGCAGATTCTCGACCTGGTCGCCCGCCTGAAAGCCGAGGGCCGGGTCTCGATTATCATGATCCTCCACAACTACGTGCAAGTGTTCGAAGCGTGCGACCGTGTGAGCCTGATTCAGGACGGGGCGATCGTGCTGGACAAGCCAACGGCGGAGACCTCCGTCGAGGAGCTCACGGAGATCGTCGTCAACGAGTACCGCCGCGCGCGCGAAGAAACACACGCCGAAGCCGCTCGCGGGCCGGCAACGTCGATGAACTAGCAGCCACACAAGCCCACAGTCTCGTGCCGCGCAAGCAGTAAGTGGACCGTGCACCCCTCGTCGAGATCCTCACCACCGGCCGCCTGATCGCTGTCCACGACTCCGGTCCGGGTACTCCCGCTGCGCCTGCCGGGGATCGCTTAAGGCTGCTTCCTTCCGGACCTGACCTGGTTCACGAGCCGACACCGCGCGGGACCCGAACCATCGACGCCCCGAACAGCGGAGCGACCGGGGCGGAACCCCTCAGAAAGGGAGTTCAGCCCCGCTAGAGCGGATTGCGGATACAGGGCGCCGCTACCTCCCCGCCTAGCACGGTCCGGCTCGGATCCTAGCGCGCCGTGGCGCCGTGGCGGAGACCCGGCTCGCGCCGGGGAGATAAATGGAACATCAAGAACCCGAGTTCCGCTAGGCTGCGCCACCGTGACCTACTTCAAACGCATCTCCCCACATCCCGGCATCGCCCTCGCCACGCTCGGCGCTGCCGTCCTGATCGCCGGCTGCGGCTCCAGCGACTCCTCCGGCACGATCGGTGTCGGCAACGAGAACACCTCCGACAACGCGCTCGCGACGTCCACCTCGACGACACCCACGACCTCCACCTCGCCGACGACGGCGTCGGTGAAAACGCCAGCGAGCGGACCGCTGTCGAAAGAGCCGACGGTGACACCACCCTCCGGCCCAGCGCCGACCAAGCTGGTAACCAAGGAACTGATCGTCGGCACCGGCCCCGAAGCGAAGGCCGGCGACTCCGTGACGGTCAACTACGTCGGGGTCCTCTACAAGGGCGGGAAAGTCTTCGACGCTTCGTGGAAACGCAACGAAACCTTCCCCTTCGTGCTCGGCAAAAGCCAGGTCATCCCCGGCTGGGAACAGGGCATCGTGGGCATGAAAGTGGGCGGGCGGCGCGAGCTGATCATCCCCTCCGGCCTCGCCTACGGCACCAAAGGCTCACCGCCGACGATCCCACCGAACTCCGCGCTGATCTTCGTCGTCGACCTGCTCGCGGCCTAAGAACCTGCTTGGATGCCGCGGGGTGCTCGGCCCTCGGCATCCGCAGGCCGACCGATCGGACAGAAGGGCCCGGTGAGGGCGCTCGGGGCGCTCCGCCTCGCAATGCTCTTGCTCACCCTGGGCGGCGTCGCGGGCGTCGCCGGACTGCTCACCGGCTGCGGTGGCTCCAGCAGCGCGAGCACCCCGGCCGCGGAACGCCTCCAGCGCGAAGACCTGGTCGCCGTCAGTCACGGCCTGCGCCAGGCCGAGAGCTCTGCCGGGCGCGAGATGACCGCTGCGAGGATCGCCTGGCCACTGGTCGCAAACGGCCTGCCGGCGAGCATTACGCCGAGCGTACGGCCAGCCGTCTCCACTGCGAGCGCAGCCGCGCACGCGATCTTGGTCCCGCCACTGATGAGCAAAGCACAGTCCCGCTCACTGACCGGGCCGGCAGCCGGCATTGCCGGGCTGTTCCGGACGTTCAGCGGCTTGACCGAGCATGGCTGGACGCTCACGGGGGCGGCGGCCGGTGAGATCGAAAGCGGCTCACCGATCGCCGTACGGTTCGCGCGGGAAAACGTGGCGCTGTACATCGACAGCGTCTACGACGGCCACTTCGACGCGGCGCTGATCGGCAAGAGCCTGCTCGCCGGCTACAAGAAGCTCAGCGTGGGGAAGGGCTTCGGCACAACGCTCACCCAGGCGGAAGTCGATGCGCTCGCCGGCGCCTACTCCCCGGCCACCGAGCGGCTCCATCCCCATCCGGGGGTCAAGCTGGGGTCCTAGAGCGCAAAAAATGCTTCAGACGCTATTTAAGAACATTTTGATAGAGGATCCCAATCTGGGATCTTATTGAGATATCTGTGCTCTTCTGTAAATACTGGTGGGGGAGGTGGTAACGCTGGACATAACAACGGCCGGTGCCTTTGGTCTTATTCAAGATCCGGTATCATTATGTAAATAAGATTCTAGCTCCCGATCTCGAAGGGTCCACACGCCTTGTCAACGAACGACGATCGCGCCGGGCGCTTCATCACACAGCCGACAGGCTACCGAGCCTTCATTCCGGCGCCACTGCCGCCCGATCCCCCGATGGTCCTGGACGGTGATTTGCTTGCCCTTCTATCAGAGGCCGACATTGCGCTGGGTCGTCTCGACGGTCTTGTCAGGGTCATTCCCGACCCAGACTTCTTCGTGAGCATGTATGTGCGACGCGAGGCGGTCCTCAGCTCCCAGATCGAGGGCACCCAAAGCACCCTCGAGGACCTTCTGGAAGTTGAACTCGAGCCCGACATCCAAGACCCTCATACCGATGTCGGAGACATCGTCAACTACATCGCCGCGATGAACCACGGTCTGTCACGAATCGACGAACTGCCGCTTTCCCTGCGTCTCATCCGGGAGATCCACGCCGAGCTCCTGCGCGATGACCGCGGCTCCCATGCGACACCGGGAGAGTTTCGCACGAGCCAGAACTGGATCGGAGCGGCAGGCGCCTCGCTCAGCCAGGCGACGTTCGTCCCCCCGCCCGTCGCCGAGATGAAGCAAGCCCTCAGCGACTTCGAGAGGTTTCTCCACGAGGGCGATGAGACCGCCCTGCTGATCAGAGTCGGATTGGCTCATGCCCAGTTCGAGACGATCCACCCATTCATCGACGGCAACGGCCGCGTGGGACGTCTACTGATCACCTTCCTCCTCGCCCACGGAGGAGCCCTGCGCGCGCCGCTCCTGTATCTGAGCTACTACTTCAAGCTGCATCGAGCGGAGTACTACGACCGTCTCATGGCCGTCAGACTACGTGGAGACTGGGAGGGCTGGCTCCGCTTCTTCCTACGAGGCGTCGCCGAAACCGCTGAGCAAGCGACCGACACAGCCGAGCGGATCTTCGAGCGCCGAGAGCGGAACCGGGCACTCGTGCTGAACGAGACCGGCACCAAGGGCCTGCTGCTGCTCTCGATACTTTTTCAGCGACCCCTCGTGAACGTCAACGCGGTAAGTCGTGCGCTCGATGTCGCCTTCCCGACCGCCAACAGGCTTGTCGCGAGCTTCGAAGAGCTCGGACTGCTTCGTGAGGTCACCGGCCAACGCCGATCACGGCTCTTTCGTTATGAGCCCTACCTGCAGCTGTTCGACGAGCCGCCGTCTGCGAGCATCGACCCGGCGCCCACGCAGGGGACCGAGGCATAGGCTATTGCGAAGAAGATCGCCGCAGGCTGACCGACCCGCAGTCGCGCGCCATCGATAGCCCACCAGACCAATAGAATCGCTGCACCAGGGCGCGTAGCTCAGTGGGAGAGCGCTCGCTTCACACGCGAGAGGTCGCAGGTTCGAAACCCGCCGCGCCCATCATGAATTTTCCCTGCAAATGGGCCAAGTTCCGCTTGGTACGAGCAAGCGCGTAAGGCCGCGTATGCAGTCGTTTCGGAAGTCGTCTGCTCCGGTGCGCCCGGCTGCGGGCTCTCGGCGCGTCGGAGTAGTGTGTCGTCTCCGACCGCGACGCTGAGGGGCTGACCATGCGCAACAGGTGCTCGATTGCAATGATGGTGTGTGTGGGACTCGCAGGTCTGGCGGCGTTCGCGCCACCCGCCGGCGCGAACTCCAAGGCGAAGTCGAAGCACTTCCGCATGCTGGCGTTCAAGCCCTGCAACAGTGTTCTCGTCGCATCTGATTTCTTCGATGATCTCGAGGAAGTCTCGCCGAAGTCGGTGACGTCGGCGTCAGGCACGAGCGCTGATGTAAGCAGCTGCAAATACGCCTCAACCGAAATGGGACTATCGGTCTCTCACGTGGCTGAATTCACAGGGGGCGGCATCGGCGTCGAATGTCTCGCCAACATCTTCAAGCTCACGGAAAAGGGTGTCACCGCTCCTCCCGGAGGCTGCTATCGCATCGACAACGCCACCGTTCTCTTTGCATATGGGCGGGCGGTGGAAAGGCTCGCGTCGAAGCTGCAGAAAGGCGCCAAGTCGCCGCACTGGCGACCGGGCTTCGGGAGGCACGTTCTGAGCGGAGTCGGCAACAGGGCGGAATTCGGCTATGACTCAGCTACGGGTGATGGCTATGGATACCTCCAGGTCGATAACGCGACCCTTCTCGTCGAAACCTCCGAAGGGGCCAACCCGTCTCTGATTAGCCTCTTGAGGGACGCCGCCGCGTCGCTCTGAAGCGAAGCCAGTATCATCGCCCGCGTTGTGCGACGCGGAGCCACGATCTCGGTCATGCTCGCCTGCTTGGTGATCCTTCCCGCCGTGCCCGCGCAGGCAACCTCCGGCCAGCACTGGCGCACCCTCACGATCCACCAAGCGTGGACGATGACCGTGACGGGAGCGCGTCGAGTCGCAAAGCAGGCCGAATCACTCCCCCACACCTATGGGCCCTCGAGGCCGAGCAGCGTCGAAGTCCAACCGCAATCTGCATGCGTGCGACACTCGCCGTATCAGATCGACTGCCCGTTCACCTACTACCTTGGAAATACCGATCTCGAAGTCTATACGCAGTGCCGCGACACCGGGCAGGTCACAGAGATCGCCGAACAGCGATTCCGGTTCACATCACCCAAACCGCGGTGCCACTTGATCTACAACAAAACGGGCTAGCGTCTGGCTGGGCCTGCACGCGTTGCATGTAGATGGTCATGGCGTCTTGGTCGGGGTCCATCTGTCAGATGGGAAAGTGGCCTGAGCGGTTGGTGCTCAAACGGTTGCGGTGGGCGTCAGGACGATCACCGGGATGACGCGCTCGCCGGCCGCCCTCTCGTAGTCGGCGAACTGCGGGATCCGTTCGGCCTGCGTGCGGTAGAGGCGCTCGCGCTCCTCGCCGGTCGCCTCGCCGGCGACGACATCGATCGTGTCGGTCCCGACCTCGATCTTCACATTCGGCTGGGCCTTGAGGTTGTGGTACCAGTCGGGGTTGCTCGGCGCACCAGCCTTCGAAGCGAAGATCACGTAGCGCCCGCCATCGCCCTGGTAGGCGAGCGGGTTGATCCGACTCTTGCCGGACTTCGCGCCGGTGTGGTGCAGCAACAACAGCGGCATGCCCTCGAACATGCCGCCGACGCGGCCTTCGCTCGAGTGGAACTCCTCGATGATCTGGGCGTTGAAGTCTGCGGGCGACGTTGACATCGTGCTCCTCCTCAGGGGACGGATGGACAGGACGAACGACAGGGCGGATCGATGAACGCTGGATCGATGAACGCTGCCTCAGTCTAGTGTCCTGAGTCAGAAATTCGCTGGTGTTTCCCGGTGCCTGAACGCGCCTGACGCCCGACGGCGCCGGCCATGTGCCACCAGCACACTCACCGGCACCGTCGAACGTCAGATCACGTCCATCATCCGGCAAACACAGACCGAATTTCTGACTCAGGACACGAGAGCCACTAACCTTTCCAGTATGTGCAGAAACATCAGGACCCTCTACAACTTCGAGCCCTCCGCGACGGAGGACGAGGTGCGCGGCGCGGCGCTGCAGTACGTGCGCAAGATCAGTGGCTTCACCAAGCCCTCCCAGGCAAACGTCGCAGCGTTCGAGCGCGCCGTCGACGAGGTCGCCGAGATCTCCACCCGGCTCTTGAACGAGCTGGTCACCTCGGCGCCCCCGAAGGACCGCGAGGTCGAGGCGGCGAAGCGCAGGGCACTCAGCGCGCAGCGCTTCGCGGCGTAGCTCTGAGCTGAGGATCACAGCCACTAACGCGCGCCCCTGGTCGCGTCCGTCCCTGGTCGCTGCCTGCAATCGTAGGAGCCGTTCATGACCATCGTCCTCGCCCTCTTCGCATCGCTCTTCATTGGGATCTCTGACTTCCTCGGCGGGACCGTCAGCCGCACGCGCAGCCCGCTGGAAACGAGCCTCGTGCTGTTCCTCGCCGCAACGGTGACGCTTGTCCCGTTCGCGATCTTGCTCGGCGCGAGCGATCTCACGGTCCACGACCTGGGCCTGGGCGCCGTCAGCGGCCTCACGACCAGCGTCGCCTACGTGGGCTTCTTCGCCGCGATCGGCCACGGACGGATCAGCATCGTCGCGCCGGTCTCGGCGGCCGTGACCGCGCTGCTGCCCGCGATCGCCGGAATCGCCGGCGGCAACACCCTCTCGACCCTCGCGCGCTGGGGCGTCCTCTGCGCGCTGGTGGCGATTCCACTCGTGGCCTACGAGACCGAGGACGGCGACGCCGACGACAGCTGGTCCACTGGCCGGCAGGTACTCGTGTCGATCCTCTGCGGGGTCGGATTTGGGTTCTACTTCATCTGCATCGGGCACACACATCGCAGCGCGGGACTGTGGCCGACGGTGGCGACCCTGCTGGTGGGGATCGCGGTGATCGTCCCAATCGCCGCTCGTGGCAACGCGATGCCCTCGCTCACCTCCCTATCGCGCCTCGCCGTCGCAGGCGGCCTGGCGCTGGGCGTCGCGGACGCCGGGCTCACGACCGCGCTGCAGCGCGGGCCGTTGACCGTCGCCTCGGTGCTCGGCAACCTCTACCCGCTCGTCACGATCGCGCTCGGCGTGAGCATCCTCGGAGAGCGCGTCCGGCTCTGGCATGCGGCGGGGATCCTGCTGGCGGTCGGCGGTGTGGCGATGATCGCTGCCGGGCAGTAGACGACGGTCCTTGCCAGGCCGTGGCCGGCGGCCGAGTAACGTGTTCGAGATGGCTTCGCCGCTCGCCCTGACCGAGTTCCCGGCTGACGATCCCGAGCGCGCACTCCGCTTCTGGACGGAGTTGCTCGACCTCAGCCTCGAGCCGCGCACGGTGGGCGAAGGCTGGCAAACCGCCTCTCCCGGCCCGGCGATTGGCCTGCACCCGCGCGGGCGTGGTCCCGGCGACTCGTTCTCGTTGCCCTACTTCGAGGTCGACGACCTGCCCGCGGCCCTGGCGCGGGTGACGCAGCTCGGCGGAAGCGTCGTCCACCCAGGTGAGATCTGGTCGATCTGCAAGGACTCCGAGGGATCGCCCTTCGGACTGACGATCAGCGGCTGACCAGCGCCGGCTTTTACCGAGCGGACGACGCGGGTAAGGTGGCTGGATGTCCGCGTACGTCGCATTCCTCCGCGGGATGAACGTCGGAGGTCATCGGATCTCAAACGAGGAGCTACGCGCCCACTTCGAGGAGCTCGGCCTGCGCGACGTGGCCACCTTCAGGGCCAGCGGCAACGTGATCTTCACCGCCGACACCGAGCCGGAGGACGAGCTTGCCGCTCACATCGAAGCGGGGTTGGAGACCTCGCTCGGTTACGCAGTGCCGGTCTTCCTGCGCAGCGCGGGCGAGATCGGGACGATCGCGGCGCACCGTCCCTTCGCACACACGCTGATCGATGCCTCCAAAGGCAAGCTCCAGGTCGTGCTGCTCTGCGCAAAGCCGGCGGCGAAGGCGCGCAATGAGGTGCTGGCGCTGGCGAGTGAGGAGGACATGCTCGCGTTCGGCGATCGTGAGCTGCACTGGCTGCCGAGCGGGGGCATCCTCGACTCGGCCTTGGACTTCAAATTGATCGGCCAGCTGCTCGGTCCGATGACGACTCGCACGAAGGGCACGGTCGAGCAGCTCGCGACCAAGTACTTCGCCGCTTGAGTGTCCGACTCGCCGCTCTTCGATCCCACGACAATCTCAACCTTTCCGATCCCACAACAATCATTTCTCGTGTGAGCTCCGCCGTGATCGACACCACCCGCAGGCTGTGGCCCTGGAGTGAGAGTGGACACGGCCCCCTGCCCCAGTTGCTCGTGCTGCTGACCGTCGTCACCGGCCTCGTCGACGCGGTCAGCTATCTCGCCTTCGGCCACGTGTTCGTCGCGAACATGACCGGCAACGTCGTGTTTCTCGGCTTCGCGCTGGCCGGCGCGCACGGGCTGTCCGCGCCCGCGTCGCTGGTCGCGCTCTGCGCGTTCTTCCTCGGGGCGTTCCTCGGCGGGCTGGTCGGGGCACGCTGGGGCGCACACCGCGGGAGACATCTGCGCACGGCGATGGGCTGCTCGGCCCCACTCGTGGCGATCGCGGCGATCCTCGCGATCGCCGTCGGCGAGCCGGTGTCCGAACCGGCGCGCTACACGCTGATCGTGATCCTCGCGCTGGCGATGGGCTCCCAGAACGCCGCGGCGCGGCGGCTCGCGGTGCCCGACCTCACGACCACGGTGCTGACGCTCACCCTGACCGGCATCGCCGCGGACTCCCGCCTGGCGGGCGGGCCTGGCGGGCGTCCGGGCCGGCGGTTCATCTCGGTCGCGGCGATGTTCCTCGGCGCGCTGGTCGGGGCGCTGCTCGTGCTCGACGGAGACCTCGTCCTGCCGCTGTCGATCGCCGCGGTGCTGATGGCAATCACCGCGCTCGCCGCGCACCGGCTCTCGCGAGGGAATCCGGGATGGACGAAGCCGCCCGGGTCCCGGGGTTGAGGGTTATGGCCCCGGGCTGACGAGCATGGCCCAGGTGCCGGGGCGTATCGTGTTCGTCCGATGAGCGGCCCCCACCGACACCGCCCGCGTGGCTGGCTGCGCCACTACGCGGGCTTCCTCACACCGGACGCCGCGGCGGCAATGCCGGTGCTGCTCGAGCGCGACCGGGCGCAGCGCCTGCGCCGGCTCGGGTCCTCGATCGGCGACAGCGCCGCGCAGAGGGTCAGGCGCAGCAGACCGCGCATGCGCAGCCTGCAGGTCGCCCCCGGAGCGAAGCTGCGCTTCCGCGATGTGCCCGTCCCCGCGCCGCCCGGGCCGGATGGGGCGATCGTGCATCCGATCGCCTGCTCGACCTGTGATCTGGACTGCGGCATTGCGCTCGGCGCCACGCAGTTCGCGCTGCCACTGCACCTCGGCCACGAATGCGTAGCCGATGTCCTCACCGTCGGCGAGCACGTGAGCACGGTCAAGCCCGGTGACCGTGTGATCGTCCCGTTCCAGATCAGCTGCGGCGCCTGCACGCCCTGCCGCGCCGGACGGACCGGCAGCTGCACGAGCGTGCCCCCGGCCTCGATGTACGGGATGGGCCTGGCCAGCGGACTGTGGGGCGGCGCGTTCTCCGATCAGCTCGCCGTGCCCTACGCCGACGCGATGCTCGTCGCGCTACCCGATGGCATCGATCCCGTCGCCGCGGCAAGCGTCGCCGACAACGTCTGCGACGCCTACCGGCACATCGCGCCGCACCTACCCGCGCTGCTGGAGGAGGATCCCGACGCCGAGGTCCTGATCGTCGCCGCGCTACAGGAGCGCACGCCCTTCGGCTCGAGCGCTCCGCTCTACACCGGCCTGATCGCGCGCGCGTTCGGCGCGCGCAACGTCTCCCTCGTCGACGCGCGGCCGGCCGTGCGCGCGCACGCCGAGCGCCTCGGCCTGAATGCCCTGAAGCCGCGCGAGCTGCGCCGCCACCCACCGGCGCCGCTGGTCGTCGACGCGACCGTCGAAGACCTCGGTGTCTCGCTCGCGCACACCGCCGCCGACGGCATCTGCTCGAGCCTGGGCGGCTTCCACCGCAGCGCTCAGGTCCCGCTCGTGCAGATGTACGTGCGCAACGCGACCCTCCACATCGGCCGCACCCACACCCGGCACCTGATTCCGCAGGTGCTCGAGTTGATGCTCGACGATCGCCTGCACCCGGAGCACGTGATCACAAACGTCGCATCGCTCGACGACGCTCCGTTCGCCCTGCGCGAGCACTTCCTCGGCGGCGGGGTCAAGACGGTGCTGACTGCGTAGGCAGTCGCGCTCGCCGTGAGGTCCGATTGGTTTGGTCCTTTGGGTTTGAAGCTACGTAGGCAGGGCGTGATCGGGTTTGAATGATCCGTGTCACCGCACCAAGGCCGGCCTCGCGCGTAGTACACATCCGGGCTCATGTCGATCGCCTCCGTGCCCATGCCCGCCGGTGAACCCTCCCGACCCGGCTCCGCCCGGCGCCGCAAGCTCGCGTGGATGGTGGCCTTGCTCGTGCTCGCCTGCGCGATCACGCTCGCTGCGCTGCCAGTGGCGGCCGATGGGGAGGGGACGACGACGGGCGCGGTGGGCGCACAGACGGCGGGCGCGGAGGGAGTGACGGCCGCGGGAAAGTGGACCCAGCCCGCAATCCTCAGCAGTTGCCCGGGGACGGGCGCGCCGCACGTGGTGTTTCCGAGCGACTCCCCCACCCACGGCACCGGGCCGGGCGCGATCGTGTGGAGCACCTCCTCCCCCTGCCCCGCCGGCGCCGGAGTGCTGGTGGCGGCGATCTCCCCGGAAGACGACGACGTCCCCGGCCAAGCGGCACCCCCGCGCACGGCGAACGGTCAGACGATCGCGCTGCGCGGCTCGGTCGCCGCAACCCCCGGGCCGTACGGGCGGATCGTGATCGCGGGCGCCTCGGCCGGAGGGGAAGGCGCCACGCCGGCGGGTGAGCTGCTGCTGAGCGAGGGGCGGGCGGGTGGCCCGTTCGCGTCGCCGACCGCGCTCGGCGGCCCGGCCAGCACGTTCGCGTTCACCACCGCCTACCTCGGCGACGTCGCCTTCGCCTCGCTGATCGATGGCCCGCCCGGTGACGGCAGTGGGGGGCAGCTCCAGGCCGGGCGTGCCGGCTCGGTGCGGCCCGGCTTCTCGCCCGACGGCGCGGGGAATGACGGCACAGGCGATGGCGGAGGATCGGCGGAACCCGGCGCGGGAGGAGACGACGGCGGCGGCGTGCAGCTGCGCGTGCAGCGCCACCACGCCGACCGCTTCGCCGCGCCGACCCTCCTCGGCACCACGGGTGCGGAGAGCTCCTCCGTGCAGACACTCACGGTCGCGCTCGACTACCGCTCGGACGCGCTCGCCGTGTGGTCTGCGCAGGGCTCGCTCTACGCTCGCGAGCTGCCGGCCTCCGGCGCACCGCAGCCCGTTCAGCGACTTGGCCCCGGCCCTCCCCCGGGGGCGCGGATCGCGGCCGTGCTCAGCGACGACGATCGCGCGATCGTCGCCTGGAGCGATCGTCACGACGGGCAGACCAGCGTCTATGTCAGCCGCTCACAGCCTGGCGTTCGCTTCACGGGGCCGCAGCTGCTCGAAGAATTCCCCGACCCCCCGGACCTACCCGACTACGTGGTCTCGCCGCGCCTCGTGCGCCTCTCCTCGGAGAGCGTGATGCTCGCCTGGACGGGCGCTGTGGCCGGCCACTGGGCGATTCGCGTGGCGGCGATCGACATGCACGGCGTGCATCCCGCAGGCACGATCTCGCCTCCGGGCCGGGACGCGCTGCTCGCCGACCTCGCGCCCGGACCGGACGACGAAGCGCTCGCGCTGTGGACCGAGCCGCTGCAGACCGCCGCGGGGTTGGACCTCGGCTCGCAGGCGATCTTCGCCGCGCGGGGGTTCGACGCCTACCCGGGTGGGACGGCGTTCGCCGCGGGTGAAGAGGTTGCCCCGCCGGGTCCGAACAGCGAAGCCACCGTCGCGCTCGACCCCGACAGCGACCGCGCGGTCGCGGCGTGGCGCATCGGCGCGGGGGAACTGGCCTATGCGGTCCGCGCACCCGGGGCTCCCTGAAACCTCGCCTGCGGCCACGGGAAGTGCCGAGTCCAGGGGCAGGCGGCCGCGACGCGCGGCAGTAACCGGAGGGTCGGGGTGGGGCCTCAGAGGAGCTGCTGGTAGATCAGGAACATGTTCAGCGCGACGATCAGCCCGGCCAGCGCGAACGCCGCCACCGTGGTCATCCGGCGGTTGACATGAACCCCCATCACATCGCGGTTGCTCGTCAGGGTCACAAGCGGGATCAGCGCGAACGGGATCCCGAACGAGAGCACCACCTGACTGAATACGAGCGCGCTGGTGGGGTTGACGCCGATCGCGAGCACGACGATCGCGGGGATCATCGTCACCGCGCGGCGCAGCAGCAACGGGACCCTGACGTTGATGAACCCCGCCATCACCACCTGACCCGAGTAGGTGCCGACGCTGGAGGAGGATGCGCCGGAGGCGAGCAGCGCGACCGCGAACGCGAGCGCGGCGCCACCGCCGACGAGCTTGCCGAACTGGGCGTGGAATTGGGGAATAGAGCTCAGGTCTTCGAGGCCCGGGACGTGGAACAGCTTGGCGGCGACCGCGAGCATCGCCATGTTGATGATCCCCGCCAGTCCAAGCGCGATCATCACGTCGGTCCGCTCGAAGCGCAGCACGCGGCCGCGCTCGGCGTCGTCGCGGCAGGGCACCCTGCCATTGGTCAGGGCGGAGTGCAGGTAGATCACGTGGGGCATCACGGTCGCACCGATGATGCCGACCGCGAGGTACAGCGAGCCCGAGCCGCGCAGCCCTGGGATCAGCCCGTGCAGCGACCCGCTCGCGGACGGGCCGATGCGCAGCGCCTCATAGAGGAAGCCCGCGAAGATGATCGCCAGCAGACCCGAGATCACGAGCTCGAAGCGCCTGAAACCGTGCGTCTGCAGCTCCAGGATCGCGAACGCGATCAGACCGGTGATCAGGCCCGCCGGCAGCAGCGGCACGTCGAACAGTAGGTTCAACCCCAGCGCCGCACCCAGGAACTCGGCGATGTCTGTGGACATCGCGATGATCTCCGCCTGCACCCACAGGCCCCACGTCAGCGCCCTCGGGAAGCGCTCGCGGCACAGCTCGGGGAGGTTGCTGTCGGTGACGATCCCGAGCTTCGCCGACAGGTACTGGATCAGCATCGCGATCAGGTTGGCCGCGAGCACCACCCACAGCAGCAGGTAGCCGAACTGCGCGCCGCCTTCGAAGTTCGTCGCGAAGTTGCCCGGGTCGACGTACGCGATCGAGGCCACGAACGCCGGGCCCAGCATCGCCAGGGTCGCCTTCATGCGCCCTTTCGCCAGCAGCGTCTCGAGATGACTCGGCCCGAGGCCGGACCCGAGCGCGAGCTCGCCCCCCACGCCTGCGACAGCGGCGCCCTCGAGCGCCGGCTCGGTCACCAGTGGCGGGGGAGGAGGCGGGGGCGTCACGTGCGCGGACCCTCCCCATCGAGCTCCACGCGCATCGCCCTTGCCAGCGCGCCGCCGAGCGCGTGCTCGCGGGGCTCGCCGCCTGCGAAGCTCACCGTCAGCGGGCCGCCGAACGGCTGGCACTCGCGCACCTCCAACCGTTCGCCCGGGGAGATGCCTCGCTCGGACAGGTATCTGAGCATCTCCGGGTCGGCGTCCGAGACGCGCACGAACAGGCCCTTGTCGCCCTCCTTCAGGCCGTCGAGCGGGACGGTCTCGCGCTCGCTCAGCTCGAGCTCCGCGCTGGGGATCGGGTCGCCGTGGGGGTCGAGCGTGGGGTCGCCGAGCTTGGCCGCGATCAGCCGCTCGAGCTCCTCTGAGATCACGTGCTCGAGCACCTCGGCCTCATCGTGCACTCTGTCCCAGGGCATCTCGAGCGTCTCCGCCAAGAACAGCTCCAACAGGCGATGATGGCGAATCACCTCGAGCGCGACCTTCCTCCCCTGGCCGGTCAACCGCACCCCGCGGTAGGGATGATGCTCGATCAGGCCCAGCTCGCCGAGCTTCCTCAGCATCGCCGACACCGACCCCGGCGTGATCTCCAACCGCTCCGCGAGCGCGTTCGTCGACACCGGCTCCCCCTCACGCGATTCGAGCGTGTAGATCGCCTTGCAGTAATCCTCGACCGCCTGCGTCCTCGCCTGCTGCTGTTGATGCTCCGCTGTCGCCATAAAACTTATCTTATGGCATGCCAAATCTTTTTTCAAGGTGTGGGCGGAGAGGCGTGGGGAGGCCCTTTAGGAAAAGATGCCCCGGGGATGGATCGGGACTACGAGCTACAAACGCACCGCGCGGAGGATCGCCACTGGTGGTACCGGGGGCGGCGCACCGTGCTCGAGCGCGTGATCGCGCAGCTGCGCCTGCCGGCGCGCGCGCGGATCCTCGACGCCGGCTGCGGCTCGGGGCGCAACATGGTCGACCTCGCCCGCCACGGCACGGTCACCGGGATCGAGCTCTCCGCCACGAGCGTCTCGCTCGCGCGCGCCCGTCACTGCGGCGAGGTGATCGAAGGCTCGGTGCTGGAGATGCCGTTCGCCGCCGACTCCTTCGAGCTGGCCGCCTCGCTCGACGTGATCGAGCATCTCGAGGATGACCTCGCCGCCCTGCGCGAGCTGCGCCGCGTGGTCGCGCCCGGCGGCGCGCTGCTCGTGACCGTCCCCGCCTACCAGTGGCTGTGGTCCGGCCACGACGAGATCAACCACCACTTCCGCCGCTACACGCGCTCCTCGCTGCTCGCCGTCGCCCGCGAGGCCGGCTGGGAGCCCGTGCGCACCACCTACTTCAACTCATTGCTCCTACCCGTCGCGATCGCGCTGCGCGTCCTCGACCGCTTCTCCCGCAAGACAACCGAGTCGAGCCTCGACCTGTGGGTGCCGCCGCCGATCCTCAACTGGCTGCTCGAACGGCCCCTGGCGCTGGAGGCGGCTCTGATCGGCCGCGGCGGGCGGATCCCTGCAGGGCTCTCTTTGCTAGTCGTACTTCGCTAGCTCGAACTCGCCGGCTGCCGGGATGACCGGCGATGTCCACCGTTCTGCGCGACTCTCGCGCGACAGTCTCCCAATCTCTATCCCGCCGATGTCGCGGGGTGCATCTTGAATGTCCATGCGCGGTTCACGAAGAACGTCGTGACCGTCACCACCGCCGTCGCGCATACCTGTGCGAGCAGCTTGTCCATGTGCGCGTCATGCACTAGTAGATACAGCAAGATCTCGTCCACGCCCAGTCCGCAAGTCTGGACGACCCCCCACTTCACCGGCGTCGATCTGTCGCCGACATGCTCCTTGAACGTCCATTTGCGGTTCAGCAGGAACCCATTCGTCGCCCCGACGATGAACCCGATTGCCGACGCCGCCAGGTACCAGACGCCGAACACCTTCAGTAGGACGGTGTAGACGACGAGCGTCAACAGCGTGTTCGACACGCCGACGATCCCGAACTTCACGAACTGGATCGCCACGGGTGCGTTTTTTAGTACGGGCAAAGGCCTGTCCCTTAGTCTTTGCATCGATCCCTACTTAATCAGCTTCGGAAGGCAGTCATGTCGCAGGCAACACCCCGCACCTACTCGCTGCTCTCGATCGTCGCCCCCGTCTACGACGAGGAGGCTCTCGTCGAGGAGTTCGTCACCCGCACCTGCGCCGCCGTCGCCCCCCTGAACTTCGAGCTCGTGCTCGTCAACGACGGCTCGTCCGACCGCACGCCCGAGCTGCTCGACAAGATCGCCTCCGCAGATCCGCGCGTGCGGGTGATCCATCTCTCCCGCAACTTCGGCCACCAGGCCGCGCTCACCGCCGGGCTCGAGCACGCCACCGGCGACATCGTCGCGATGATCGACGCCGACCTCCAGGACCCCCCCGAGCTGATCCTCGAGATGATCGAGCGCTGGCGCGAAGGCTCCGACGTCGTCTACGCGGTGCGCCGCGCCCGCGAGGGCGAGACCGCCTTCAAGCTCGCCACGGCCTCCTGGTTCTACAAGCTCTTCGACAAGCTCGCCCAAGTAGACCTGGAGCCCAACTCCGGCGACTTCCGGCTGCTCGACCGCCGCGCCCTGGACGCGCTGCTGGCGATGACCGAGCGCTCGCGCTTCCTACGCGGGATGACCGTCTGGGTCGGCTTCACCCAGACCGCCGTCCCCTACGAGCGCGACGCGCGCCACGCCGGCGAGACGAAGTACACGCTGCGCAAGATGCTCCGCTTCTCTTTGGACGCGATCGCCTCCTTCTCGCATCTGCCTTTGCAGTTGGCGACCTACATCGGGATCCTGTCGGCCGGCGTCGCCTTCATCGCGATCCCCGTCGTGATCCTCCTGCGGATCTTCGACTCCTACCTCCCCGGCTTCTCCTCGATCACGATCGCAATCCTCCTGCTCGGCGGCATCCAGCTGATCGCGCTCGGCGTGATCGGCGAGTACGTCGGGCGCATCTACGACGAGGTCAAGCACCGCCCTCTCTACATCGTGCGCGAAGAGCGCAACCGCCCGGCGGACTCCGACTCTCTGCTGGTCCCTTCGCCCGCCTCCCGGGCCGGGCTGCCGGCGCGCACACCCGAACACATCGGCTGAACCCATTTGGTTGGGCCATTTGGTTGAGGCCATTTGGTTGAACCACCGCTCCATCGGGGCCTGTAGCGTGTTTTGACCGCTGTCCCTTCCCAATCGAAAGGTTTCTTCCCATGCGCCGACCCGCACTGCCCCTCATCGCCGGCACCGCCGCTGTCGTCGGCACGATGGCCGTTGCCGTTCCCGCCCTCGCCGCGTCCGGCTCGTCTTCCCCGGCGGCCCACGCCGCCGCGCGTCACTGTCACGCCGTGATCGTGATCAGCCATCATCGGCGCGTCCGCGCCTGCCTGATCCCCGGACCTCGCGGGTATCGCGGGTTCAATGGGGCGACCGGGAAAACCGGGGCGACCGGGAAAACGGGGGCTGCCGGGAAAAACGGCACGAACGGGACCAACGGCACAAACGGTGCCAACGGGACGGCCCGCGCCTACGCAGTAGTCAAGCCCTCAGCAGAAGTCGTCTCCGTTCAGAGCTCCAACATCACTGCCGTCACCAGCCCCAAAGCCGGCGTCTACTGCATCACTCCGGCGGCTCCAATCAATCCGAGCGCGGACACAGCGGCAGTCACGGCTGAGGTCTCCTACAGCACACCGGAAGCTCCCGGCCTGGTGACACTCAACGCCCAACGCAAGAACTGTCCTGCGACCACCTTCGAGGTTGATACCTACGCCCCCAGCACATTGACGCTGGCCACCGGCTACGCGTTCACAATCGTCGTTCCCTGATCCGCTCCTCGTTCACATCCTCACCCCCTGAGGCTTGAGAACATTCGGTCGATGCGTCGCCCGATCCGCCGGCTGACGACCACCGCCCTCGCCTGCGCCCTCGCGCTGGCGGGTGGCGGCGCCGCGCTGGCGGGAGTTGGCGTGTTGGCAGGAGTTGGCGTGTTGGCGGGGGTGACGGCTGCTCCCGCGCTCGCCGCGTCGTGCCCGGGGTCGGCCGGGGAATGCCCGTACTCCTCCTCCTCGATCATCGGCATGCGCTCCGAAAGCATCCTGCGCTTCCCCGAGGCGGTCGCCGTCGACGCGTTCGGCAACGTCTACATCGCCGACCAGCTCTCGTTCGTCGTGCAGAAGTTCTCCGCCGCCGGTGCTTACCTCGGCCAGTGGGGCTCCTACGGCGGCGGGCACGGCCAGTTCGGGCCGATCGGCGGCCTCGCGACCGACGCCGCCGGGAACGTCTACGTCGTCGACTCCGAGCACAACCGGATCGAGAAGTTCAGCCCCTCCGGTGAATTCATCAAGGACTGGGGCCACTTCGGCAGCGAACTCGGCCAGTTCAACTTCGGCTCCTCGCTGAACCCGACCCAACCCCCGGGCGGCGGGATCGCCGTCTACGGCTCCTACGTGTACGTCGCCGACTCCGGCAACGACCGGATCGAGCGCTTCAACCTCGAAGGCGGCGAAGCGCTCGAATGGGGCTCCTACGGGACCGGCGGAGGGCAGTTCTCCTACCCGCGCGGCGTCGCTGCGAACGCCACCGAGGTGCTCGTCACCGACGACGACAACCACCGCATCGAGAAATTCAGCCCCGCCGGGCAGTTCGAAGGCCTTGATGGCTCCGAAGGCAGCACCGGCGACCGCTTCGACTTCCCCTACGGGATCGCGCTCGACGCCGCCGGCAATGTCTACGTCGCCGACGACATCAATCACCGCATCGTCAAGCTCAGCCCCTCGCTCGGCTACCTCACCGAATGGGGCGGCTTCGGCTCCAAGCCGGGCCAGCTCGCGTTCCCGCGCGGGCTCGCCGCCGATCCCGCCGGCGAAACGTTCGTCGCCGACACCGCCAACGACCGCGTCCAGGTGTTCGACCCCGAAGGCCACTTCCTGCGCACGATCGGCGCCTCCGCGCGCGAGCCCGGCCCGCTGACCGGACCGCGCGGGCTGGCAATCGACCCGACCGGGCGGCTATTCGTCTCCGACACGATCGATTCTCGCGTCGAGGAGTTCGCGCCGGTCACCGACGCCTACCTCGGCACGCTCCCCTCCCCGGGCGGCTACACGACCGGCTTCAACCGCCCGGCGGGCATCGCCATCGACCCGCGCGGCTCGATCTACGTCACCGACCCCGCCGACACGCGGATCTCGCGCTTCTGGGGCGACGGCACCTACCTCTCCGAACTGGGCGGTCCCGCCGACGTCGGCGGCGCCGGGCTCTCCGAAGCCGGCTCGGTGGCCGTGGGGTCGAGCTCGGGAGATCTCTACGTGGCTGACACCGACCACAACCGGATCCTCGTCTATTCCCCCGCGGGCACACTGCTGGCGCGCTTCGGCGCAAACGGCGGCGATGGGTCCCCGGGCTCGGGCTCGGGCGAGCTCAACCATCCCGAGGCGGTCGCCGTCGATAACGCGGGCGACATGTACGTGGCCGACACCTACAACAACCGGATCGTCGAGCTCTCTCCCTCCGGCGCCGTGCTCGCGCAGTGGGGCTCGCGGGGGATGGCAGATGGGCGCTTTCATTCGCCCACCGGCGTCGCCCTCGACGCGGCGGGCAACGTCTACGTCGTCGACTCCGAAAACAACCGCGTCGAGGTGTTCGACCCCAGCGGCCACTTCCTTCAGAAGTGGGGCGAGCGCGGGATCGGCCCCGGCGAATTCTCCCAGCCGACCGCGATCGCCGTGGACTGCAACGGGGACGTCTATGTCGCCGACACGAACAACAACCGCGTCGAGCGCTTCGACCCCGTCTCCCCGTTCGGCTCAGGCTGCCTGGCGCCCTCCCTGTGGCCGCCGCCGCTGAACGTCGCTCCCGTGCTGCAGATCAGCCTGCCACGGCCCGCGGGAGTGCTCGCGCGGGGCGCGCTCACTTTGCGTGTGGGCTGCGCTCGGGCCTGCAAGGTGCTGATCTCCGCGACGCTCTCCACGTCTCGCCCGCGCCGCGCCGTGCGGCTGATCGCCATCGCCCGTCCGCTCGCGCCCGCGCACGCCGCGCTGCTGCGCGTGCGCGTCAGTCGCACTGCGCTGCGGGCGCTGCAACGCGCGCTCGGCCGCCACCGCGGGATGCTCGCGCGGGTCGCGATCGTCGCCGCCGGGCCGACCGGGTTGCGGACGACGGTGTACCGGACCTTTGCGGTCACGCGATAATCGGCGTCAGGTCTCCGCGGCGACACTCGATAGGTCCGTGAGGGGGTCCCGCAGGCGGCGCTTGCCCCAGCAGCGATAATGACCCCATGAGCACTGCCGAGCCCACACCCGAGGAAGACCAGTCGGACATGATGGGCCACCGCCAGGAGCGCATCCGGATCGAGACCGAGCGCCACCGGATCGAGGGCTCGATCACGCTCGCCCGCGATGGCTACCGCAGCCGCGTCTCCGACGTGCTGAATGCCTCCGAGCGCGACTTCCTCACGCTCACCGAAGTCACGGTCGAACCGCTCGATGGCGGCCCGGTGGAGCTGCATGAGTACCTGACGCTGGCGCGGCGACATATTGTGTTTGCGGTCGCGGCCTCGGCGGAGGGCTCCCCGGAGGGCGGTTAGGCTTGGACGCCGTGGTTGCAGGACGTAGGCCCGCGATTTGGCGAGCCTACTGGCGCTCCGTCAGGTGCCAGCGTGCGCCAGAGCCAATGCCTGTGGAGATGATTTGCCCTTTGTCGCGCAGTTCGTTGAGCACGAGCCGCACGGTCGCCGGGCTCACACCAGGGAGGGCACGATGGATATCGCGTGTGCGGAACTCCGCGGGGGCGTGCCCCAGGATGTGCTCGCGAACACGGTCCTGCTTCGAGCCGGTGTTGGTGGGAGCCGCGGCGACGCGCTGCTCGAAATCTTCATAGGCGTCGTCGAGGATCCGGATCAGGAACGTCGTCCAGGGCCAGATCGTGTGCTCGCCCGTATGCCAGCCAAGTTGGGATTCGTAGAGGGTCTGGTAGTACGTGTTCTTCGCCTCGTAGATGCGCTGCTCGACGCTCACATACCGCGCGACGCCATAGCCGGCCGCGAGCAGCTCGTACGTGGTGAGCAGTCGTGCGAGGCGCCCGTTGCCGTCGGCTACCGGATGGATCGCAAGGAGGTCGACGATCAGCGCGCCGACCAGCACGAGCGGGTGCGTGCGACCCTCCCGCTTCGCCTCGTTGTAGCGGACGAGCAGCTCGGTCAGCAGACTTGGGGCCTCGTGCTCGTCTGGAGGCGTGAAGACGATCTCGCGCCGTCCGCTCTCGTAGGAGACGATCAGGTTCTCCTCGCTCTTCAGATGTCCACCACGGCCGTCTACGTGTTTGAAGAGCAGTCGGTGCAGATGCAGCAGGAGCGGGACAGTAAGCGGCTCGTATCGCTCGAGACGCATGATCGCGTCGATCGCGTCTCGATAGCCGGCGAACTCCTTCTCGTTGCGGTTTCGAAAGCGAGGACTGCCGTCGGCGATCCGCTCGGCCCGATCCTTCGCGACGATGACGTTCTCGATCGCGTTCGAAGCTGTGATCGAGGCGATACGCGCGTCCTCGGAGAGCGCACGCAAGAGCTCGGGCACCTGGTCGGCGAAGAGACGTTCCTGTCCCTTTCCCGTGTCTATCCGCGAGAGCTCTGCACCTAGCTCCCGAGGCTGGCTTCCAAATGTCCTGTCCAGGTCGACAAAGCTCCGCATGGTGCCAATGATCGCATAGTGATGCTAAAAGACCCTGAATATTAGCATCATTTATTGTGCTTTAGCACTATTTGGCTGAGGCCAGCCGCCCATCGAGTCCACGAAGACGATGTCATGCAAGGCCGCAGGGGAACGAGACGGGGACAGGGGCGATCTCGGGAGGGACCCCTGACCTCGAACGCCTGCAAAGGAAGACGGAGAGGGCGGGATTCGAACCCGCGATGGAGTTTAACCCCCATACTCGCTTAGCAGGCGAGTGCCTTCAGCCACTCGGCCACCTCTCCCTGGGATCGCGTCGATCAGTGTAAAGCTTGCCGGCCGAAGCGCGTAAAGTCAGGCCCACCGCCGCCCAGACAGAGAGACGGCATTTACCCGTAGGTCGCGTGAGGCATACTCGATCGCAAGCGATTTGGTGACCGCAACCAGGCCGCCGCCCGGCGTGAGCTGTCGGTTCGGTCATAACAGAGCACCAGGCACTGCCCGCCGGCATCCTGAATGGGCTTCACGTCGCGGTGCTCTCGCGGTCGAGCGCGTCGAGGTACGGCGCGAGGTACTTCGCGGCGATCTTCGTGGGGGGTGACCAGGTGGGCGTGTCGGTGATTTCCGAGCTGAACCCATGACCGCCGGCGATGTGTGCGGTGAGATAGACGGGCTCTGAGTCGGTCAGCAGCATCCCGTGGATGACGGGGTTGAATGGCTCTGGCGTAACCGACGCGCCGGCGAGCGCCGCGATCGACTGGGCGGCGGCGTCGGCCTGCTGAGAACCCAGCCCACCGTGCTTGATCGCGAAGTCGGTCGCGTCACCGGCGGCATAGATCGGTCCTACGTCCGGGACCTGCCCGTATTGGTTGACACGAATGAAGCCGTTCTCTCCCAGAGGGATGCCACGAACCGGGGGGCCGTAGAGCTCGGGCAGCGCGACAACGCGGTCGACCTGTAGCCGCCGATCGCCAGGGTTGATCACGACTTCTCCCGGCTTGGGGATCTCGGCGTAGGCGGAGTTGATCGTCTTGATCTTCGCCCGCTCGAGGAGCTTGCTGACGCCGTCGCTCGCGCCCGAGCCGAAGATCGCCAGGGGCGCGTCCTCGGGGGTGACGATCGTCACGTCGAGCTCCACCTGCATGTCGTAGGCGCGGCCGGCAGTCATCAATGCGATCTCATACAGCGGCAGCTGCCACGGCATCCGTCCGGGCGCCACGAACGCGAGGCTGTGGACGTACCCCCCCTCGATGTCCTGGATCAGGCCGTGCAGGATCTCATCCAGACGACGGTCATCGATCGTGATCGCATGCCGATAGAGCGGGACAGCCTTGGCACCGAGGGCCAGCACGAGCGCGTCGTAGGAGATCTCCTCACCGGCCTCGGTGTGGACGATCTGCCCAGCGGGGTCGACCCAGGCCAGCGCATCACTCAACAGCTTGGCGCCGGCATCCTCGACGATCGGTGCCAGCGGGTAGTGATGTGCCTGGCCGTAGGCAAACGGCTCGCGGACGGTCATTGGGCGGTATATGAACTCGGGGTTGGGTGCGACGACGGTCAGATCGGTGTGGTCAGGCGCGAGCTCGCTCAGGGCCAGCGCGGCCTCCAGCGCGGCGACTCCGCCGCCGGCGATGACCACTCGGAGCCTCTCGGGATCGGAAGTATCTGTAGTCATAGCTTGCAGGTTACGTCCGTCGGATGGTCTCGACAGCCGAGGAAAGCCCGCTATCGGCAGCGGGAAAACTACGTAACCGGATACCGGCAGATCCAGGGATTTCTACGCACCAACGGAATCACATCGATCCGCGAGACGCGACTAACATCCCCCGGGGATGAGCATAAGTTCTGATGAGCTGTGGATTCGCCGCCTGCTGGATGTGGGTCGAGCTTTGACGACGGAGCTCGATCAGCGGGTTCTGCTGGATCGCGTCCTCGAGACAGCGCGTGAGATCACCGGGGCACGCTATGCGGCCCTGGGAATCTTGAATGGCGAGCACTCAGAGCTCGAGCAGTTCTTGACCTCGGGTGTGGATGACGCCACGCATCGCGCGATCGGAGACCTGCCACATGGGCGTGGGGTGTTGGGCGCGCTGATCGAGCATCCCCAGCCGTTGCGCCTCGCCGACGTCGGCCAGCACCCGTCGAGCTACGGGTTTCCGGCCGGCCACCCGCCGATGCGCAGCTTCCTGGGGGTGCCGATCGTGATTCGCGGGCAGGCGTGGGGCAACCTGTACCTGACCGAGAAGCAGGGCAAGGATGAGTTCTCAGAGCAGGACGAAGAAGCCGCGGTGATCCTCGCCGATTGGGCGGCGATCGCGATCGACAACGCGAGATTGTATGAGTCGAGCGAGCGCCGCCGCCAAGAGGTGGAGAAGGCGTTTCGGGGGTTGGAGGCGACGCGAGACGTGGCGGTCGCGATCGGTGGGGAGATCGCGCTCGAGCACGTGCTGGAGTTGATCGTCAAGCGCGGCCGTGCGCTGGTGGGCGCGAGGAGCCTCGTGATCATGCTGCGCGAAGGTGAGGAGCTGGTCGTGCACGCGAGTGCCGGTCACGTCGAGGGGATGCGTGGTGCGCGCCTGCCGATCGCGGGCTCTACTTCTGGGCAGGTGCTCGAGCGCGGTCAGCCGGAGCGGATCACCGATGTCGCCGCGAGGCTACGGATCGCCCCCAGCGAGTTCGGGGTATCCGACGCGCAGACCGCGCTGCTCGTGCCGATGATCTATCGCGGCGAGGCGATGGGTGTGCTCGCTGCGTTTGACCGTGGTGAGGATGGGAGCGTGTTCGGTGAGGATGACGAGCAGATGCTGCGCACGTTCGCCGCAAGCGCCGCGACCGCCGTAGCGATGGCGCAGAGCGTGCAGGCCGACCGGCTGCGCAGCTCGCTGGCTGCCGCTGACGCCGAGCGTCGTCGCTGGGCACGGGAGCTGCACGACGAGACGTTGCAGGGCCTCGGCGGGCTACGCCTACTGCTCTCCTCTGCGAGGCGAGGCGATGATCTCGAGCGAGCCCAAACAGCGATGGGCGAGGCTGTGGAGCACATCGAGCGTGAGATCGCAAACCTGCGGGCGATCATCACCGAGTTGCGCCCCGCGGCGCTTGACGAGCTCGGATTGCGGACGGCGATCGAGGCGCTGCTCGATCGCCACCGTGAGCAGAGCGGGTTGCAGATCGACGCCGAGCTCGAGCTGCCCGGCCCTTCGGCAGGAGAAGAACGCCTGGATGAGGATCTAGAGACCACCGTCTACCGGCTCGTGCAGGAGGCACTCACGAACGTCGCCAAGCACGCCCGCGCGAACCATGTGCGCGTAACTGTCAAGGAGTCTGAAGGAGAGTTGCTGTTAGAGGTCAAGGACGACGGCGCCGGCTTTGACCATGAGACCGCTAGCCACGGCTTCGGGCTGGCGGGGATGCACGAGCGAGTGAGCCTCGCCGAAGGCACACTGAGCATCGACTCCGACGAGCACGGCACCCTTATCAGGTCCTGCCTTTCTGCACGCCGCCGCGGTCAGGTTGCCGGCGCTGTGGACGTTCAGGTTCTGAGCAGGCCGCGTCCTAGCGCATAGCGCACCAGTTCGGCCCGGGTGGCAAGGCCGAGCTTCCCGTGAATACGCGCGCGGTGGGTCTCCACCGTACGCGGGGAGAGGTGCAGCTTGCGGGCAATCTCGACGCTCGTGTGACCGAGCGCGATCAGCCGCAGAACCTCGACCTCGCGCGCGGTCAGCTTGTCCTCGGCGAGCGCCTGGTGCAACGCATCCAACCGGGCCGCCATCCGTGGGCTGACGTACTCCTCGCCACGCGCGGCAGCGCGTACCGCCTGAGGCAACTCCTCATCGGCGAGCTCCTTCACCACGAACCCTGTCGCGCCCGCGGCGAACGCGCGCTGCGCGAATGCCGGGCTGTCCTGCATCGTCATCACGACGATCTGCGTCTCTGGCGCCTGTTCACGCAACTGGCCGAGGGCTTCGATGCCAGACCCGTCGGGCATGCTGAGATCGAGCACGAGCACATGCGGCTGGTGACCATGAACGTTGCGCATAACGGACGCCAGGTCATCGGCTTCGGCGATCACCTCCACACCGTCCTCGCCGTCGAGCAGCAGCCGCAGAGTGCGGCGCATCATCGTATGGTCATCGGCCAGCACCACGCGGATCGGCGACGCGGCGCAGATGGGAGATCCCGTTCCCGTCGGATTGGGTGCCAGGTGCAGATGAGGAGAGGTCATAGTTCAAGCTAGCCTTTGGCGTTGGTGTTATCCACCGGGGAAAGCACTCCGATCGTCTGTGGTAAAGCACTGATCTCTCCGGGGTTTGCTCTCACGCGACGGCCACTCTCTGCTCCGTATCGGCAACCGGCAAGCTGACGGTGGAACCTTGGAGTACGACCTTCAGAGCGCCCGAGTTGGCCGCGTCGGCGAACGTGTCGTAGGCGGCCATCGTCTCGTCGAGCGGGAAACGATGTGTGGCAAACAGCGACGGGTCCAGGCGTCCACTGGCGATCAACCGCATCAGCTGGGGGATGCTGAAGGTGTCGACCAACCCGGTCGTGATCGTGACATCACGGATCCAGAGCTTCTCCAGATGCAGACTGGCGGCCTGACCGTGAACGCCGATGTTTGCCACACGCCCGCCGGGGCGGATCAGCTCCGCCGCGAGCTCGAAGGTCTGTGGCACGCCCACCGCCTCGAACGCGACATCGGCGCCGAGACCGTCGGTCAGCTCCATGACTCGTGCGATGGGGTCCTCACTGCCATTGTTGATCGTCGTGTCCGCGCCGAACCGCCGCGCGCTGTCCAGCCGGCTGTCGGCGAGGTCGATCGCGATGATGTTGCCGGGTGTGTACAGCCTCGCGGTCAAGATCGCGGCCAAGCCGATCGGCCCGGCGCCGACGATCGCGACCGTGTCACCCGGGGAGACCATGCCGTTGAGCACGCCGACCTCAAAGGAGGTAGGCAGAATGTCGGCGAGGAACAGCACCTGCTCGTCGCTGAGCTGCTCGGGGATCTTGTAGACGGAATTGTCGGCGAACGGCACGCGCGCGTACTCGGCCTGCAACCCGTTGATCAGATGCCCGAAGATCCATCCTCCGCCACCGAGGCACTGCCCGTAACGTCCTTCCTTGCAGAAGCGGCAGCGCCCGCATGAGCTGACGCAGGACATCAGCACACGGTCGCCCGGAGCGACCGTGGTGACACTGGCTCCGATCTCCCTCACGGTGCCGACAGCCTCATGGCCGAGCACGGTGCCCGGCGTGGTCTCGGGAACGTCGCCTTTGAGGATGTGCAGGTCGGTGCCGCAGATCGTCGAGGTATCGATCTGAACGATCGCGTCGGTCGGGTCGAGGATCGTAGGGTCAGCGACCGTGTCCCAACCGCGCTCGCCGGGACCGTGATAAACGAGAGCCTTCATCTTCGGTGCCTACCTTTAATCGGAGTGCGATGAGATCGGTGACATGCACATGCGAAGCTAAACGCGCCCCGAAGTCGGCACATCCGGGACTCTCCCCAAACCGGGTGCACATTTCTACGGACTTTGCCGGACCACTGCACCTTCCGCATCGCCCGGCGGGCTAAGTTAAGTTAGTCAGCCCACCAGTCGCGCTGACCCTCCACGTCCTCGCGCGGGTTCTCGCCGAGGTTGGGAGCACCGAAGACGAGGATCTCGAGGCCCTCCGGCCCGCCCTCGTAGCCTCGCCACGTGCCGGGTGGGACGCGAACCACGTCTAACTCCTTGACCTCGACGATCTCCTCGTCGAGCTTCATCCGCCCGCTCCCGCGCACGACCACGAAGATCTCCTCCTGCACCTTATGCGTGTGACCGTACGGGAAGCGATAGTCGGGCGGGATGCGCTGGTAGCAAAGCCCGCACTGCTCGAGCCCGAGCGCCTTGCCCGCGGCGCGAAACTCCAGGTCCGGCGCACCGTCGAAGTTGGACCCGAGATCCTCCAGATCCTCCCTGAGGTTCCTGAGCGAGAACGGCACCGCCGCGATCCTACTATCCCCGATCGGTCGATTCAGGCAGGCGGCGCCGTGGTATCCCGGTTACCTCCCATGCTCGTCCCAATGCACTTCCAAACAACCCCACGATGACCAGCACCAAAGCGCGCTGCAATGCAGAGCTCTGGGTGTCGGTGAGGAGCGCAATGGCAAGGCCGAGTTGGATCGAATAACCCCCGAAGGAAATGGTTGCAAAGGCGATGTTCAGCCTGCGAGTCGGAAAGCCGCGCGAGAAGTTCCCGGCCCGCTTTGCTCCCGACACCAAGCTTCTGGTGCCCAGCAAGCAGACCATCGCCATCACGAGGCTGGACGTTCCGAAGACCGTGGCGCCTCCGGTCAACGCGACAAGCGAGACGAAGAAGGCGTCGACCAAAGCAAGGAAGGCGCTTCCGGCCAGAGCAGTGCGCCGCTCCCGAGTCTTCGCGTCCGCATCGTCGGAGTTGACGACCGACACGGCCACGACCAGCAGGCCGAGGATGGCAGCAGATGCGCCCGCGCTCGCGGCGAAGAACATTTCGTAGTGGCCCAGCAACAGCGCCACCTTACGACCATCACCCGATATGTGCGCGGACTTGCGAGCGAGACCATAAGAGGTCACCTGTCGATCTCGATCACCGCGGCGCCCTGGAAGCGTCCGGCGCGCAGATCCTCCAGGGCACGGCCGGCATCCTGCAGTGCGTAGGGGTGAACCTCGGTGCGAACCGGGACGCTGGGCGCGAGGGCCAAGAACTCGCGGGCATCCTGGCGGGTGAGGTTGGCGACCGAGCGAACGGCCCGCTCGCCCCACAGGATGTCGTAAGGAAAGCTCGGGATGTCAGACATGTGAATCCCTGCACACACCACGGTTCCACCCTTGGCGAGGGCACGCAGCGCCACCGGAACCAGCTCACCAGCAGAGGCGAAGATGATCGCCGCGTCCAACTCCTCTGGGGGCGCCGAGAGCGAGTCACCCGCCCACTCGGCGCCGAGCTCGCGCGCCGAGGCCTGTCCGGCATCGTCTCCGGGACGAGTGAAGGCGAACACACGCCGACCCTGAAAGCGAGCGACCTGAGCAATGATGTGCGCCGAGGAGCCAAACCCGTAGAGACCGAGCCGCTCGGCCTCTACGGTCATTCCCAAGGCCCGATAGCCGATCAGTCCCGCACACAACAGAGGGGCGAGGTGAAGGTCGGAGTAACCCTCGGGCAACGCAAAGCAGTAACGCTCGTCGGCCACCGCGATCTCAGCGAAGCCACCGTCGATGTCCCGTCCGGTGAAGCGCGCGAGATCGCAGAGGTTCTCCCGCCCGCTGAGACAGTACCGGCAGCGACCGCACGTCCATCCAAGCCACGGAATGCCGACGCGCGTTCCCGGCTCCAGTGGCTCACCGGTTCCCGTTCGCTGGCCGGTGGCGATCACGGTGCCGACGATCTGATGGCCGGGAACGATCGGCGGCCGGGGAATCTCGACCTCGCCATCGAGCAGATGCAGATCGGTCCGGCACACACCGCATGCCTGAACCCGCACGAGCAACTGATTGGGCCCCGGTTCGGGCTCGGGCAGCTCCACTGAGCGCAGCACGCCGGGACGCTCTATCTGTATTGCCCGCACTTTCAGATCATGTCACGCAGGGAATTGAAAGCTGCGGCCTTTCCCTGACCCGTGGTGCGGGCGAAGGCCGATGCTCGCTGTCGGGAATCGCAATAGCCTGCCCTTCATGATGTCCTTCATTGGCAAGGAGACGTTGTGAAGCCCGCGATTCACACGGAGGGGCTCTCCAAGCGCTATGGAGGCACGCTTGCGCTGGACCGGCTCGACCTGATGGTGGGAGAGGGCGAGGTGTATGGGTATCTCGGCCCGAACGGGTCCGGTAAGACCACCACGATCCGCCTGCTGCTGGGGCTGCACCGCCCGAGCGACGGACGTGCGGAGCTGTTCGGCGTCAACGCGTGGGGCGATCCGGTGAGAGCACACCAACACGTCGCTTACGTCGCGGGTGAGCCATTCCTCTGGCCTTCTTTGACCAGCGCCGAGACGTTTGAGTTCCTCGCGCGCCTACACCGCGGCACCGATGTCGCTTATCGCGACGTGCTCGTCGAGCGTTTCCAGCTCGACATCGACAAGAAGGTCAGGGCGCTGTCGAAGGGCAACCGCCAGAAGGTGCAGCTGATCGCGGCGCTCGCCACACGCGCGGAGCTGTTGTTGCTCGATGAGCCGACGAGCGGCCTGGACCCGCTGATGGAGGTCGCCTTCCGGGACTGTGTGAAGGAGGCCAAGGAGCGCGGGCAGACCGTCTTTCTCTCCTCCCACATTCTCAGCGAGGTGGAGGCGCTGTGTGACCGAGTCGGGATTCTCCGAGACGGAAAGCTCGTTGACGAGGGGACGCTGAAAGAGTTGCGTCACCTTGCCGTGCAGACCGTCGAGGTCACGTTCGCGGGCCAGGCGCCCGAGCTGCCGCCGCTCGAGGGGGTGCACACACAGAGCGCCGGCCCCAACGCGCTGCGCTTTGAGGTCTCAGGAAGTGTCGGACCGCTGATCGCCGCGCTCGCCCAGGATCCGGTCGCGACGCTTACGAGCCGCGAGCCCTCGCTCGAGGAGATATTCCTACATCACTACGACGGCTCTGACGGTCATGTCGGCTACTAGCGGGACGGTCGTCGTGCCCAGCACGCCCAGGTTGAGGACCGGGATGGGTCTAGCTCCGGCGAGCGCGTTGGCCCGGCGCGCATTCCGAGACGCGCGCGTCCGTACGATCTCCTTCGCGTACCTGTTCGCGGTGATCGCCTATATCCAGCCGGTCGGCTACCGCGACGCCTACCCGACGCTAACGAGCCGGCTCGCATTCGCCCACAGCTTTGCTGATAACAAGGCGATCCGTCTGTTCTACGGGGTTCCTCACAACCTGCTCACCGTCTCCGGCTACACAGCCTGGCGCGTCGGCGGCACCTTGGCGATCTTCGCCGCCGTCTTCGGACTGCTTGCCGCGGTGCGCGCCTTGCGAACCGAGGAGGACACGGGCCGGATGGAGCTCGTGCTCGCCGGCTCAGTCGGGCGCGGGACCGCGTATCTCGCGGCGCTGGCGGCGATCGCGGCGGGCATCTTGATCCTGGGGATCGCGGAGTTCGCCGGGTTGCTCCTGGCAGGCCTGCCGGCGGGTGGGTCAGCCGAGCTGGCGCTCGCGACGGCCTCGGTCGTGCCGGTGTTCGTGGGAGTTGGCGCGCTCACGAGCCAGCTCGCCTCGACGCGCAGGATGGCGCTCGAGCTCGGCGGCGCGGCGGTCGGGTTGTTCTTGGCGCTGCGTGTCATCGCCGATACCTCAAGCGGTGCGGATTGGCTGCGTTGGGCGACTCCACTCGGGTGGGCCGAGGAAGTGCGTCCGTTCACCGGCGCTCATCCGATCGTCCTGTTGCTCCCGCTCACCGCAACCGTGCTGCTGCTTGTGGCGGCCGCCCGGATCGCGGCCGGCCGCGACATCGGCACCGGGGTCCTACCGGCCCGGGAGAGCGCCGAGCCACATCTCAGCCTGCTCTCCTCGCCGCTCGCGCAGGCGCTGCGCTCAGAGCGCGCCAGCCTGATCGTGTGGCTCTCGAGCGTCGGCGCGTTCGCCTACATCACCGGCGCGATCGCAAAGAGCACCGCGTCTGCGGGGATCTCCAAGAGCCTGCAACGCGAGGTCGCAAAGCTCGGCACCGGCTCGATCGTCACGCCCACCGGCTACCTCGCGTTCGTGTTCATCTTCTTCGTCTTGGCCGTCAGCCTGTTCGTCTGCGCGCAGATCGGCGCCGCGCGCCACGAGGAAGCCGATGAGCGACTCGAGACGCTGCTCTCCCTGCCCGTCAGCCGCCGCAGATGGCTCGGCGGGCGGCTCGTGCTCGCTGTGGGTGGCGCCACGGCCATCTCCCTGACCGCCGGTCTGCTCACCTGGGCAGGCGCCGAGTCCGGCGGCGTGAGCATCTCGTTGGCGGGGATGCTCGAAGCCGGCCTGAACTGCCTTCCGGTCGCACTGATGTTCCTCGGCATCGCGGCGCTCACCTACGCGATCATCCCCCGGGCGAGCGCCGGGCTCACCTACGGTCTCGTCACGGTCGCGTTTCTGTGGGATCTGTTCGGCTCGCTGCTCAGCGTACCGAGGTGGCTCGTTGAGGCGACGCCGTTCGCGCACGTCGGGCTCGTGCCCGCGCAACCCTTTCGCGCCGGCGCCGCCGTTATCATGCTCGGGATCGCAGCAGCGTCAGCGCTCGCAGCTGTGTGGTTCTTCCGGCGGCGCGATTTGACGGGACCTTGAGGAGAGTGGAACTCAGGCTCCGATCGTCACTCGGCCGGTGACTCAGCTCGCGAGTGAGCTCCCGGCGCAGGCTGGCCTCACCGTGAGCTTCGGGACGCTTCTTGTGGTCGTGCTCGCCGGGCTCGGTGGGCCGCTGCTCGGCATGAGTGGACGCTGGTTCGTGCCCGTCGTGATCGGCGAGATACTGGCCGGCATCCTCGTTGGTCCGGCGGTGCTCGACGCCGTGAACCCCGCCAACGCCACAGTCTCGTTTCTGGGGGAAATCGGCTTCGCGATGCTGATGCTGACCGTCGGGATGCACCTGCCGCTGCGCGAGCCGCGACTCGCCGCGTCGCTGCGGAGCGGCGGCCTGCTCGCGGGCATCGTCTGCGTCCTCGCCGTGCCCGCGGGGTTGCTCGCTGCGAGCATCGCGGGCACGGGCCACGCGGCGGTCTATGTCGTGCTGCTCGCCTCGGGCTCCGCCGCGGTGCTGCTCCCGGCCCTGCAGGAGACCGGCATCGCCGGGCCCGAGGTGATGACGTTGATGGCGCAGGTGACGATCGCCGACCTGATCACGATTCTCTCCGTTCCGATCGTGCTGCAGCCCGGTCGTCTCGCCCATGCCGCGCTGGGTGGCGCACTCGTGGCGGCCGCGGTGCTGGCGCTGCTCGGCCTCGCGCGGGCGCTCGCGCCTCGAGGATGGGTGCGCCACCTGCGACATCTCTCCAGGCAGCGCCACTGGGCGCTTGACCTGCGCCTGTCGCTCCTGGTCCTGTTCCTGCTCGCCTGGGTCGCACAGAAGGGCGGCACGAGCATCCTGATCGCGGGGTTCGGCGCCGGCGTGATGGTCGCGCTGATCGGCGGGCCGAAACGTCTCTCCACGCAGATGCGCGGCGTGGCCGAGGGTTCTTCATCCCGCTGTACTTCGTCGTGCTCGGCGCGCAGCTGGATCTGGGCGGCCTAATCGATCATCCGTCGCTACTCGCCCTCGCCGGCGCGCTGGTGGGGCTGAACGTCGTAATCCACCTGGTCGCCGTGCTGCTCCTGCGCAAGCCACCCGCCACGGGTCTGGTGGCCACCGCCCAGCTTGGGGTGCCGGCCGCGATCGCCTCGCTCGGGCTCTCAGAGCACGTGCTCTCCGCCAGTGTCGCGACGGCGATCATCGTCGCCGCGCTCGTAAGCCTCGGCGTCTGCACCATCGGAGTGGCCAGACTCGTGCGCCTGCTTTCGCCGGCACCCCCGGCTCTCAGCGTGAGAGCAACATCCTGACCTGCCGCGCGATCTCGATGTCCTCGCGGGCGGTGAGTACCAGCATGCGTATCTGCGCTCCGTGCGCTCCGATCTCGCCATCCGTCTGCGTCTCCTGATTGCGAGCGCCATCGACTGCCACGCCGAGAAACCCGAGCCCGGCCGCGGCCCGGGCCCGAATCTCATGGGAGTGCTCGCCGACGCCCCCGGTGAACACCAGCACGTCCAGGCCGTCCAGCGCCGCAGCCATCGCGGCGATTCCAGCGCGCAGCCGGTGGACATACACATCCCTCGCCAGGCGCGCGGGCTCATCCCCGCCCTCAGCTCTCGCGAGCACCTCCTGCATTTCGGCGCTGCCCGCGAGGCCGAGGAGCCCAGAGCGGTGCTCGAGCGCGTCGGCAAGCTCCGCCGCCGAGCACTCCGCGTGCTCCAGCAGCCACAGGAGCATTCCGGGATCGACGCTCCCTGAGCGGGTCGCCATGACCAAGCCCTCCAGCGGGGTGAAGCCCATCGTCGTGTCCTGCGAGCGACCGTCCTCGATTGCACACAGCGACGCCCCGGCCCCCAGATGGCAGCTCACGATCCGGAGCCCCGCAGCGCCTCGCCCCAACAGCTCGGGTGTACGCCGCGCTACCCACGCGTGCGAGAGGCCGTGGAAGCCGTACCGCCGCAGTCCCCAGCGCTCTCTCCACTCTGCCGGCAGAGCATAGGTGTGAGCCGCCGCCGGCAAGGACGCGTGAAAGGCGGTGTCAAAGCACGCAACTGCGGGCAAGCCCGGCAGCGCCTCACTGACGGCATCGAGCGCGGCGAGAGACTTCGGCTGGTGAAGAGGCGCGAGATCGACCAGCTCGCGTATGGCTGCCTCGATGCCGGCATCGATCCTCACGGCTTCGCGGAAGCGCTCGCCTCCGTGGACGATCCGGTGGCCGATCGCGTCGGCTTTACGCAGAGGCGAGTCAAGCGCTGCGCGCAGCTCCTCCGCGTTCACCTGTGCGCGCGGCGCCCGGAGCTCCCGCGCGGCGATCGTCGTGTTATCGCCGTCGAGCAGCGTGAGCTTGAGGCTGCTGGAGCCGGCGTTGACGACCAGGACTCGCGGCGAGCCGGTTATGTTGGCGAGCCTTCCCGCCCGGTGTCGCCAGCAGGCCAGTTCCAGTCGGTGACGTCGGGCGGGTCCTCGCCGTGCTCGCGGGTGTAGGCGCGGTGGCGCAGCCGCTCGTCGGCCATGTCCTGACGCAGCCGGCCGGCGCGCTCGGCCAAGCCAGGTACCCTGTCGATGACGTCCATCACCAGATGAAAGCGGTCGAGGTCGTTGAGCATCACCATGTCAAACGGCGTCGTCGTCGTGCCCTCCTCGTTGTAGCCGCGCACGTGGAAGTTGTCGTGGTTTGTGCGGCGGTAGGTCAGACGGTGGATCAGTGCCGGGTAGCCGTGGTAGGCGAAGATCACCGGCCTCTCGGTCGTGAACAGCGCATCGAACTCGAGGTCAGAGAGCCCGTGCGGATGAACGGTGTCGGGCTCCAGGCGCATCAGGTTGACGACGTTGACGACCCTGACCTTCAGCTCTGGCAGGTGTTCGCGCAGCAGCCCCGCCGCCGCGACGGCCTCGAGCGTCGGCACGTCGCCGGCGCAGCCGAGGACGACGTCGGGCTCCTGGTCGCCGTCACTCGAGAAGTCCTCCCAGATGCCGATTCCGCGCGTGCAGTGCGCGAGCGCCTGATCCATCGTCAGGAAGTTCGGCGACGGCTGCTTGCCGGCGACGATCACATTGACATAGTCGCGGCTGCGCAGGCAGTGATCGGCGACCGACAGCAGACAGTTCGCGTCGGGCGGCAGATACACCCGCACGATCTCGGCGCGCTTATTGACGACGTGGTCGATGAACCCAGGGTCCTGGTGTGAGAAACCGTTGTGATCCTGGCGCCAGACGTGCGAGGAGAGCAGATAGTTCAGCGACGCCACCGGCGCGCGCCAGGGGATCTCGCGCGTCACCTTCAGCCACTTGGCGTGCTGGTTGAACATCGAGTTGACGATGTGGATGAACGCCTCATAACAATTGAACAGGCCGTGACGGCCACTGAGGAGGTAGCCCTCGAGCCAGCCCTGGCAGAGATGCTCGGAGAGCGCCTCCATCACACGACCCTCCGGCGCAAGGTGATCGTCGCTGTCCAGCAGCTCGGCCTCCCACACCCGGTTCGTGACATCGAACACGGCGCTCAGCCGGTTCGACGCCGTCTCGTCGGGGCCCATCAAGCGGAAACTGTGGGGGTTCATCGCGATCACGTCGCGCACGAAGTTGCCGAGCACCCGCGTCGGCTCGCTGACGGTCGCGGTCGGGGCGGGCACCTCCACGGCGTAGTCGGGGAAGTCAGGGAGCTCCAGCTCGCGCAGAAGCACACCGCCGTTAGCGTGCGCGTTGGCGCCCATCCGCCGCTCCTCCCGTGGCGCGAGCGCTGCCAGCTCCGTCCGCAGCGCGCCATCCTCGTCGAACAGCTCCTGCGGCCGGTAGGAGGCAAGCCACTCCTCCAGCTGCGCCAAGTGCTCAGGGTTCCCGGCAAGGTCCGCGAGCGGCACCTGGTGGGAGCGGAACGAGCCCTCGGCCGGCAGCCCGTCGACAATCTTCGGGCCGGTCCAACCCTTCGGGGTGCGCAGCACGATCATCGGCCAGCTCTGGCGCTCCTGCTCACCGTCCTCGCGGGCACAGCGCTGGATCTTCGCGATCTCCGCGGTGACCTCGTCGAGCGTGGCCGCCATCAGCTGGTGCATCTTCTCGGGGTCATCTCCCTCGACGAACCGCGGCGCGTACCCGTAGCCCTCCAGCAGCGCGGACAGCTCCCTGGGCGGGATCCGCGCGAGCACCGTCGGGTTGGCAATCTTGTAGCCGTTGAGATGCAGAACCGGCAGGACCGCTCCGTCGTGGACGGGATTGAGGAACTTGTTGGAGTGCCAGCTCGCCGCGAGCGGACCCGTCTCCGCCTCGCCGTCCCCGACGGCGCAGCAGACCAGCAGGTCGGGGTTGTCGAACGCCGCCCCGTAGGCGTGCAGGAGTGAGTAACCGAGCTCGCCGCCCTCGTGGATCGACCCCGGAGTCTCCGGCGCGACGTGACTGGGAATGCCACCCGGGAATGAGAACTGGCGAAACAGCCTGCGTATCCCCTCCTCGTCCTGTCCAATGTGGGGGTAGACCTCGCTGTAGGTGCCCTCCAGGTACACGTTGGCAACGATCCCGGGGCCACCGTGGCCAGGACCCGCGATATACAGCGCGTTCAAATCACGCTCGCGAATCACACGGTTCATGTGTGCATAAATGAAGTTCAAACCAGGGGTCGTGCCCCAATGCCCGAGCAGTCTTGGCTTTACATGCTCGATCCGAAGCGGCTCGCGCAGCAGCGGATTGTCGAGCAGGTAGATCTGCCCTACCGACAGATAGTTCGCCGCCCGCCAATACGCATCCAGCCGGCAAAGCTCCTCACGCGAGAGAGGCTCGTCTGTCACCGTCGCCTCGTCGGCCATAGAGAAGACTCTACGCTTGCCTCGTGGCACACGAGGCTGAGGGCATCAGGACTACGCGCCTTCAGGTTCACTCGCCGGCACCCGGTCGCACGAGGTGGGAGGATGGCTCGGTGCCGGCTCCCCGACAGCTCAGCGGTAAGCAGTACGAAAAGGAGCTCTTGCGCCTGCAGACCGAGCTCGTCTACATGCAGGAGTGGATCGTCGCTGCACGCCGCCGGTTGGTGGTCCTCTTCGAGGGGCGCGACACCGCCGGCAAGGACGGTGCGATCAAGCGGATCACGGCCTACCTGAACCCGCGCACCTGCCACATCGTGGCGCTGCCCGCTCCCGACGAGCGCGAGCGCACGCAGTGGTACTTCGCGCGTTATGCCGCCCATCTGCCGCCCGCCGGAGAGATCGCCATGTTCAATCGCAGCTGGTACAACCGGGCCGGGGTCGAGCGCGTGATGGGCTACTGCACCCCTGATGAGTATGAAGAGTTTCTGCGCTTCTGCCCGCAGTTCGAGCAATCGCTCCAGAACGAAGGAATCATGCTGGTGAAGTATTGGCTGTCGGTCTCCGATGAGGAGCAGGAGCGGCGCTTCAAGAAGCGGCTGTCAGATCCTCGCAAGCGCTGGAAGTTCAGCCCCACCGACCTGCAGGCCCGCGCCCGCTGGGTGGACTACGCCGAGGCAAAGGACCGGATGTTCGCTCGCACCGACACCGACGAGAGCCCATGGCACGTCGTGGAGGCCGACGACAAGCGGACTGCGCGGCTGAACCTCATCAGCCACCTGCTCTCACTGATCCCCTACGAGCACCCCGACAAGGCCAAGAAGGTGAAGTTCCCGCCGCGACAGCGCCGCAAGTACAAGCGTCCGCCGAAGCAGTCCGAGCATGAGGTACCGGTGCGCTACACGGTCAGCTGAAGCTCTCGCCAAGGCTCGCGCACTCAGTAATAACCCGCGAGTTTTGCGGGGCCGTCACCGGATGGTGGCGGTGCTATCGCGATTTAGATTCCTATCGACCCGACAAGGAGATCTGTGATGTTCAAGAACGTGCTCGTGGGAGTGGACGGCAGGCCGAACGGCCGTGACGCGATCGCGCTGGCCTCCCAACTGATAGATCCCGATGGAACGTTGACGCTCGCTCACGTCCACAGTGGTGAGCTGCGCGTGTCTCACACGATCTCCCCAGAAGTCGTGAGAATGGAGCGCGAATCGTCCAAGAAACTACTCGAGGATCAGCGCACCGCCGCACGTGTCGACGCGGGGCTAATCAGCATCGTGTCCGGAACCCCCGGTCGCGGTCTTCACCAGCAGGCCGAGGATCAGGATGCGGATCTGCTCGTGGTCGGCTCCTGCAGTCACGGCGCGTTCGGTCGCGCGATGCTCGGCGATGACACGCGCGCGGCGCTGAACGGCGCTCCCTGCGCGGTTGCGATCGCCTCCCGTGGCTACGTCGAGCGGGCGGGCGGGGCAGGCAGTCAGATCGCCAACGTCGGAGTCGCCTACAACGACTCGCCGGAGAGCAAGGCGGCGCTTACCGTCGCCCAAGAGCTCGCGGCACCCACCAATGCGACCGTTCATGCACTGGAAGTCGTCTCGATCCCGACCTACGCCTACACCGGGATCATGGCCCCCGCGATCGGCGAGACCATCGAGGTGATGCTCCAGGAGGCAAACGACCACATGAAGGCGCTGGCAGGGGTCGAAGGTCGCGCGGTGTACGGCCTCGCGGGTGAGGAGCTGGCCGCGTTCGGCGATCAGGTTGACATCCTCGTGGCCGGCTCACGCGGCTACGGTCCCGTCAAGCGCGTGGTGCTTGGCAGCACCACCGATTACCTGCAGCGCCACGCGCGCTGCTCGCTGCTCGTGCTGCCCCGCACCACTACTGGCCCAGACGGGGACTCTACGACTTCCAGCTAGCACCAGGCTGAGACCCAGTAGGCACAGCTGTTTGACCTGAGCGGCGTATGCTCGTTTGTTCCGCATGGTCCGCGCGCTCGTCACCGGAGCTTCTGGTTACATAGGCAGCCGGCTCGTGCGCGAGCTGCATGCGCTCGGCGAGCCGGCCGGGTGCGTAGTGCGCGATCCGAGCCGGGTGAGCTTCGATTCCACCGTCGCGGTGCATCGCGCCGACATGCTCGACCCTGGCTCCCTGAATGCCATCGGCGATGGCTATACGACGGCCTACTATCTCGTTCACTCGATGGGTCGCGGGGGCGACTCCGACTATGAGCAACGCGACGCCATCGCCGCCTCGAACTTTGCCCGCTTCGCGATCGCCACGGGCATCGAGCGGATCGTCTACCTCGGCGGCCTCGGCGATCATCCCGCATCCCAGCATCTGCGCTCGCGTCTGCGCGTCGGAGAGATCCTGCGCGACGAGGGACCACCGTTGACTTGGTTTCGCGCCGGCATGGTGGTGGGGGCAGGCTCGGAGAGCTACCGAACGCTGCGCTCGCTGGTCGAACGCCTGCCCGTGATGCTCGCACCATCGTGGCTCTCCACACCCACCCAGGCAATCGGCATCGACGATGTGCTGCGCTACCTCATCGAGGCTCCTCGGATCCCGCGGACGCGCTCCCGCGAAATCCAGATCGGCTCTGCCGAGATCCTCACGTACGGTGAGATGCTCGATGAGATGGCCGACGCGCTGGGACTGCGCCGGCGCCCACGCATCCCGGTGCCACTGTTGACGCCGTGGCTCTCCTCACACTGGATCGGACTCATCACACCGGTCGACGCGGGCGTCGCGAGACCGTTGATCGAGGGGCTCTCCACCGACACGACGGTCACCGACCCCTCGGGAATGGAGCTGTTCGACTTCCAACCCAGATCCTTCAAGCAGGCACTGCGCGAGGCCATCTCCGAGGAGGAGAAATCCCGACGGTCCACACCCTCGCAGTAACACTCACAGTGGCAAGTCACACACCAAGATAAGACGGCGCTGTCGGCGAGCGACTGGAGGGGAGGCTCGAGCGCCTCCCCTCCATCACAGCACTGCCGGTGCTGAGCGCGAGCGCTACTCGCCCCGCTGGGTCAAGCTGGACAGCCAGTCGCTCTTGCGGTAGGGCGGCATCAGCAGCACCAGCACGATCAGCACGGCTGTCCCGACGAGGTATTGGAAGAGCTCGGCGACGGTCGCGAAGCCTGCGGTGATGTTCTCGCCCCACGCGATCATCGCGAAGGTGAACATCGCCAGGCCGAGGCCGCTGAGCAGGATCGGCTTGCGGCGTGTCGGCAGGAACTCACCCGCGAGGACGCTGGCCGCGATCGTCACGAACACGAGCGCCTCGAGGAGGCCGATCAGCACCCAGGAGGTGTTCACTCCGGGGAACGATGAGACGAACGTACCCTGGAAGGTCTTGGCCAGAGGGGCGGGCATCGTGCCGCTGGTGTCGATCAGCTTCTCCTTGGCGGAGTAGTAGAAAAGCAAGCCGAAGGTGAAATAGATACCCGCGCTGATCAGCCAGTAGCTTGCGCGGTCGGCGATATGAGTGATCGTCCCCTCACGAGAGCGCGCCGGAACTGAATGCGTCGAAGCGGCAGTTGCCATGGGATTCCTCCTGTTGAGTGGGTGCCTACCAGGAGGAAGATAGATTCGCTCCGCGCGTGCAACATCGGGGCTTTATCCACTTTCTGCTGCGGTTTTCTACTCGCTGCGGCATGTATTCGGCCGTCGGACTCGATACCTTCAGGGTCGTGACCGACGAGGACACCGCAGCCCTCGATACCGCCTCAGTCGACGAGGGCTCCTCCTCGGTGAGGATTCGGCTCGTGCTCGCGGACGATCATGCCGTTGTGCGCAGCGGTCTGCGGATGCTGCTCGACAGCGAGCCGGACTTCGAGGTCGTCGCCGAGGCGAGCAACATCGAGGACGCGCGGCGCTATGTGCGCGGCCATCACCCCAAGGTGCTCGTGCTCGATCTGAACATGCCGGGTGGCTCGAGCCTCGAGGCGATCCCGATCCTGCGGGAAGAGTCTCCCGACACGCAGATCGTGGTGCTGACTATGCAGCAGGAGCCCGCGTTTGCCCGCGAGGCACTCGGCGCCGGAGCGCTTGGCTACGTGCTCAAGGAGGCCGCTGACGACGAGCTCGTCGAAGCGGTACGGAACGCCGCCGCCGGGGAGAGCTACCTGAACCCCAAGCTCGGTGCCCGTATCGCCTCGGAGCCTCCCCCCGGGCCACCGGATGATCTCTCCGAGCGCGAGGTTGACGTGCTGCGGCTGATCGCGCTCGGGCACACCAACTCTGAGATCGCCGAGCAATTGTTCCTCTCAGTGCGGACCGTCGAGACTCATCGCTCGCACATCCAGCAGAAGCTGCGGCTCTCCACCCGCGCCGAGCTCGTCAACTACGCGCTGAAGCGCAAGCTGATCAACACCGACGACTGAGCTCGGCTCCGGCTCAGGAGCCCGACGCGAGCAGGAACAGATCGAAGATGGCGAGGATGGTGCAGGCAAAGGTCAGAACGATCACGATCATGGCGTTCGCGCGTTCGCTGCGCTCCCGGATCGCCGACTTGGACATCGGCGGCGGCAGGTAGGACGGCCTGTCAGGTGCAATCCATTTGACGTCCGGTACACCGCTCGCGGGCGCGAACCCCACGCGGCTGGACTGTCCCGCGCTCATGTCAAAGGGGCTCATAGCCGGAACCTCGTCCGTCCCCGCCCCCAGCTCCACCCAGAGCCGCATGCGTAAGCCGCTGCATCAAACCGGCATCCGCGTCGCGGCCCGGCCCTAGCAGCTCGAGCACCATCAACCCCTGGCGCACCAGCACCAGCGCGATCAGTGCGAACGCCATCAGCCACGCCGTGCGGTCGAGGTGATGGCCTAGCCTGATCTCCACGGCCGCGACGCTCAGCGCGAGCAGCACCGGCAACAGTGGGGCTATAAGCGACGCGAGCGATGGCTTGGTGTCCGAGTCCTCGACCGCCCGTGCCACGGCACCGCTGGGCTGTGAGCTGAAGGCGGCCAGTGCGATCCCGAGATATGCCGCGATCCAGCCGGTATCTATCAGGTGCCCGCTCGAGCTGCTGTAGCTGGCGACATCGCTCAGGTAGGTGAAGGTGCTGTCCGATAGCGCCATCACCAGCAGGGCGCCCAGCAGGCACCACAACGACAGACGGCCTTGACCGGTCATGCCGCGGATCGCGAGCACGATGAAGAACACGATCACCACATCCCCAAACGGGTAGGCCAGGTTCACGACGCCCGCCCATGTGCTGAGGTTGGCGCTGCGCCACAACGGGCCAAGCACGAGCGTCCAGCTGAGGAACAACAGCGCGGTCGGGATCACCAGCCCGTCGAACACCGAGCGCGCCTTGCGTGTGCCGCTGCCTTTCGTCGCCGGGTGCACGACCAGCGCCGCGACCGTGAGCGGGATCGCCGAGAGGTAGCCGAGATCCGCCCAGGATGGCGCGGGCACTTCCACATCGAGAATCAGCGCGTAGTAGCCCCAGAGGACCTCGGCAAACGTCCAGCAGGCGGTGGCGCACCCCAGCAGCGTCCAGAACAGACGCATCCGCCCAACATGACGAGCACGGGCGCGCAAGCACAGCACACACGCGATCAACGCCGCCAGCGGCGTGGCTCCATCATCAACCCACAACGTCACCCGGGCACCGCCGACACGCAGTCCGATCCACACCCCGCACATGCCGGTCACGAGGACGACCACAGCTAGCGCTCGGAGAAAGCGGCGGCTGATGAAAGCCTCTTCCATCCTTTAGATATCTACGAACAGTTCCGATCTCTTGACCAAAACACGGGAAGCTGCGCTGAGATACACCGCGCGACGGCTTCGCGCCCTACGCGCTGGTCACGTCGCGGTAGTGCTCTTTCCAGATCAGCTTGTAGATCGGGATCTTGCGCGGCAGGCTGTTGATGCCGGGGATGAAGGGGATGCAGATGAACGCGAGGCTCAGCAAGCCCATGATGAGAAGCACTTGGATGTCGGCGTTCGAAGATGACTTGATCGGTTCGACCTGATACCAGAGGGCATACAGCCACAGCCACGGCTGGCCGGGGTAGCTGCCGGTCTCGTTCATCAGGCCCCACTGCTCGCCGAGCAGGTGTTGTTGTTCGGCACGTTCGGTCAGCAGCCCACCGTCGGCCATGAACAGCAACGGCTTGGTGTAGTCGGTCTGGAAGAACTGGCTGCTGGAGACGAGGCCCCCTTCGAGGCCGCCGCTCTGGGCGAGGCTCTGCAGGGCGGTCATCATCGTCGGCACCGGGCCGGCGCCGCTGGTATGCACGGTCACCGCGCCCGTGGTCTGATCGACCGACACCGTGCTCGGCGGCGTCTTCTTTTCTTCCACCGCCGCCGCGTATTCTTCGAGCGGCTTGGCGTAAGCGGCGGACCATTCTGCTTTCTGCGTCGCGGGCCCGGCCTTGTATTCGGCGAGCGCGCTTCGCAGCGCCGGGTCGTTCGGGATCGTTTCCAGCGGTTTGACCACATAGTCGTCGGCCGTGTCGATCGGATGGCTGACGCCGAGCCAGCGCTGCGGGTGCAGGAAGAAGAAATGCTGCACGCTGCCCGAGCTGTGGTTGTACGGGGGACCATATTCGGCGGTGTCGCTGGTCCCGTTGAGCTCCAGCGCAGCCGTGGTCGCGAAGTCGGCCGGCAGTTCGTGCGACCACTGCGCGATCGTGCTCGGCTTATCGTCGGGCGAGGAGAACAGCACCGTCAGCAACACAGCCAGCAGAGCGATCACGCCGACCGCGATGCACAGCTCTTTGATCAGGTCATAGGGCGCGTAGCTCCCTTTCCAGGGCTTGGTCTCGTCCTTCGGGCGCAGAAAGCTCATGACTGCCCCCCGGTCGAAGTCTGCGAGGGGGATGGCGGCGAGGGCGGGGGTGAGCCGCCGGCGCCGGGGCTCGTCGCTGTCGCGGCGAGCGCCGCTTTCCTCGACTCGATCTCAAACGGCGGCACGACCCCGTTGCGGCGCACGAGCAGGACATGCAGGCTCACGAGCGCCACGACCGCGATCGGCAAGAGCAGGATGTGGTAGCTGTACATCTGCCCGAAGTTGGTGAGGTTGAAGAACGCGCCGACGCCGACCGAGTTCATCGCGTCCTTGGCCTGCGTGGAGATCCACTGCGCGTCGAAGTTCTGCTGGGACACATACCCGGTCAGCGCGCAGGGCACCGCGACCAGGAAGACGATCGCGCCCGTAACCCACACCCGGCCACGGCCCCCGCGCCAGGCGGCCATCCAGTACTTGCCCCACAGATGGACGACCATCGCGAAGAAGAACAGCTCGACGCTCCATAGGTGGATGCTGTTGAAGAAATGCCCGACCCCGGTCTCATGCCACCACGCGGGTCCCTTCAGGGCGAGGATGCAGCCGGAGCCGATGATCACGATCAACGAGGCGATGCTCGCCACGCCGAACACGTAGATCCAGGAGGCCACGTACGTCGGCTGGCCATCGGGCAGGAGCCTCTCGGGCGGCAGCGCCTCAACGCCTTTTTCGCGAACTTTGACGGTCCACGATTTCTCCGGTGCTTGCGTGGCGGGCTGGTCCGGTGCGACGCTGCTCATGAGGAGCCTCCGCGCCTGCGCGCCGCCTGCCGGCCGGCCGCCCCGGGGAACGGAAGCAGGATCGCCAGGACGAACACGATCAACATCAAAACGATCACCACGACATTCGCCACCGACAGGTGAACGAAGCTCCAATCCACCGTATGGGCCGGATGACTCAAGTTGAAGACAGCACCCATCACGCTCACAACACTCAAGACCGGCCTCCCTCGATCGGCTTACCCACCATCTGCCGCCAGCCTAACGGCACACCGGGTTCGCTCGCATCCGTATTTTTCGGCAATCGAATATGGGGATCTCCCATATATCGCTCTGTGGGTAACTACGCAGAGCGTGTGCGGTCCACGCCCGATGAAGCACGGCGTGCTAAGCAGTCCCTATGCGTGCTGTGGTGCGTGTGCCGGGGCGGGATGGGTCTTCGTAGCCCAGCTCTGCAGGAACGCTTCGGTGGCGGCTACGTCGAGGGGGCGGGCGAAGAGGAAGCCCTGTCCGTTGTCGCAGTCCTCGTCTTGTAGCAGCGAGAGCTCTTGTTGTTGCTCGATGCCCTCGGCGATCGTCTCGATCGAGAGGGCCTTGCCGAGCTGTACGAGCGTGTGGATCAGCGTCTCGCCCTCCTGGTTGTGCTCTAGCTGTGAGACGAAGGAGCGGTCGATCTTCAGCGCGTCGACGGGGAATCGTTGGAGGTGGGCGAGCGAGGAGTAGCCGGTGCCGAAGTCGTCGATCGCGATTCGCACGCCGAGTGTCTTGATCTGCTTGAGGCGGATGGCTGTCTCCTCGGCGTTGCGCATCAGTGTTGTCTCGGTGATCTCGATCGTCAGCGCTTGTGCCTCCAGGCCGCTGTCTGTGAGCGCTTCTTCGATGTCGGTTACGAGCTGATCGGTGTCGAGCTGGCGTCCGGACACGTTGACGGCCATGCCGATCGGGTACCCCGCGGCGCGCCAGGCGGTGCCCTGCCTACAGGCCTCTTCGAGTACCCACTTGCCGACGTCGACGATCAGGCCGGTCTCCTCGAGCAGCGGGATGAAGTCGTCGGGTTGCACGACGCCGCGTACCGGGTGCTTCCAGCGGATCAGCGCCTCCACTCCGGTGGGGGTCATGTCGCTGAGGTTGATCGTGGGCTGGTAGGCGAGGAAGAACTCGTCTTTCTCCAAGGCTTCACGTAGGTCCATCTCGAGCTCCATGCGGTGTTGCATCGTGTGCTGCATGCCGTCCTCGAACACTGCGTAGCCGTGCTTGCCGTCCCACTTCGCGCGGTACATCGCGATGTCCGCCTCGCGCAACAGCTCCTCCGCGGAGGTGTGGGCTCCCGCCGAGATCCCGATGCTCGCCGTCACGCTCACGCGGGTTTGCTTGTCCGCGCCGAGCAGGAACGGCTGCTCGAGCGCTTCGAGGAGCCGCTCGGCGATCAGCTCGGGCCCCACCTCCAGCGTCAGCGCTTCAGAGACGATCACGAACTCGTCCCCACCGAGGCGGCCCAGCGCGTCGGTGGCCCGCACGCCACTGTCGAGCCGTGCGGCGACCGCTTGCAGAAGCTCATCGCCGACGGCGTGACCGAGCGTGTCGTTGACCTGCTTGAAGTTATCGAGATCGACGAACAGCGCTGCCACCGGCGTCTTTGAGCGAAGCGAGCGCGCGAGCATCTGCTCGACACGATCCAGGATCAACGTCCGGTTCGGCAACCCCGTCAGCGCGTCGTGTGTCGCCAGGAACGAGAGCTCCTCCTCGCGGCGTGCGAGCTCCTCATCGGTCTTCCGACGCTCGGATTCAAAGGAGCCGCACATCCGCACGAGGCTGAACTCCAGGCTCAACTGCAGGATGCTCAACGCCTGAACAAGCGCCTCCGCTGAGCTCTCGAGCTCTGCGGCGCTCTCGTGCAGCACCTCGGCCATCACGTTGCGCCACGCGAAGCAGCGCCTGGTCACCTCTTCCAGCGACGCCGCGCGCTGCTCCGCCAGCTCGGCGAAGATCTCCCACGTCTCCCGCCCGACCTCGATCGCGACCTCGATGCCCTCCCCCGCGATCCAGCGCGATACCGCCATCGTCGAGCTGACGCTGATCCGTTCGAAGCTGCCCTGGACCACACGGTCCACCTGTTCGTAGCCCGCCCCGGCGGTCACCGCCACCGTCTGCGCCAGCACATCCTCAGCGCGCGCCTTCAACGCCTCTCCGAGGGCCGGCAGATCCGCCACCGGCTCCTGCAGCGCAGCCGGCGGCACCGGCGGCGCGTGCTGCTCATCCTTCTCCGCGTTTGAGCGTTCAACGGACATCTTATGTATACGCATCGACGCGTGAAGTCCGTTCCATAAACTGGATTCCTTTGGAGTAGACGCCAAGGGTGTCCGTATGTGAGGCAGCAGGATCTCCTGGCGGAATGGTCGAGCCATAAGGTCGCCGATGGCCGGAGCCTGCTTGCGGCTCAGGGCCGCGCGGTACCCTGTACTGGCGATGGTCACGCATAAGGTAAATCTGATGCTCGATGAGGAGCTGGTCCGCCGTATGGTTGCGGCATATTCTCGGTGCTCGCGCTACAACTCGCTCCCGTCCAGCGGAGATGCTACTTGAGAGTTGGGTAGCTGAGCGGAGGGGGAGGGATTCGAACCCTCGAGACGAGGTTCGCCCGTCTGCTGGTTTTCAAGACTAACGCAAAACCGCATGGTTGAGCCATAAACTGACTGCTCGCGCCACAACTCGCGCCAGTCCTGCGAAAAAGCGGGTTGAGGGTTGGCAGCGAGCGTGGAGTTGGGGACAGGCGAACCACGCCGTCCTCGATCGGCTCTTGGCCGCGCGTTGGAGCCCGTCGGCCGAGATGCTCGCAGGCAAGCGACCACCGGGGTAGTCTCGTCAACGCGGCCGACCACAACGCGGTCGATCCTGGCGCGCTCCCTATCGGCCGCCTTGCGCTTGCGGTCGGAAGCAGGCGCGCGGTCGAAGGGCTGCGTAGAAGCCTGGGTTTCGTCCAGACCAGGCGTCTGAAGCGAGCTCAGCGGACGCTCGCAAATTGCGCAAAGCGCAAGCTTCCGGGGTTTCGAAGAAGAGGACGCCTGTGAACTGTGATCAGAGGCTCACGTGCTCAGAGGCTCACGCGATAGGCGGCCTGCGGCTCGCTCTTGCCCTTCAGCGTGAGCTCAACGCGTGTGCCGACGGGTGTCGTCAAGCCATTGGCCACACGGTCGGAGAGCACGATCTCTCCGCCCGAGGCCTCGGCTTGGAGGCGAGAGGCCGTGTTGACGACGTCACCCACAGCTGTGAAGTCATACAGCGCACGCTGACCGATGTTCCCGACGAACGCTTCGCCCACGTCGAGCCCGATCCCCATCTCCACGAACGGCTCCTCGCCAGAGCCGTAACCGACGGCGCGAAGCAGACCGCGAGCGTGTTCGAGCATCACCATGGGCACCTCGCTCGGACTCATGATGTGCTTCTTGAGAACGGGCAGGTAGAGCGCCATCACCTCATCGCCGATCAGCTTGTCGATCACGGCGTCCGGGAACAGCACGTCTTCGGCGCAGCGGTAGAAGCGGCGCAGCACGTTCGAGGCCTCCTCCGGATCACCGCCATCGACGCGCGCCGTGAAACCGCGCAGATCAGCAAACAGGATCCCGGCGTGCATCGTCATCCCTCCAGGCGGCGAGCTCTCAACGCAAGCCGCGCACACCGTTGGGTTCTTGCGTGACGGTGCGAAACCGAGCGGGCGCGTGATCCATCGGCCGGGCCCGGCGAACGGAGCGCTGCAGATCCCGCACCGCGGACCGCTCGGCAACACTCTCCAGAGCCGATGCAGCGCGCGGTTGGCCGCGATCTCCTCGAGCCGCATCCAAGCCGCCCAGTCCTCCGAGCTCAACGGCTCGTCGCCGCGCTTGCCCGCCTTCCGCCGAAGCTGTCGGAGCCCCATCCGCTGCGACAGCGTGAGCCTCGAGCGGTCCGGGCTATCCGAGGTCATCGGGCGATACTACGCTCGCCGACGGTTATGACGCTGGCGTGCTGGCCGCCCGTCGCCCGCTTCTGGCGCTCCGGCTCGGGGCCGCGAGGTAACGCCTTTATAGCCCTAGGGGGCCTAACGACTACACGGGTTCGGGGTGAGCATGTCGCACTTGGACACTACGCCGGTTGCGATTGAGCCAAGGGGTCGTGTCCAAGCTGCTGTTGGAGGCTCCCCCAGTCGAGGTAGGTGTCCTTACGGGCGATGCGCCCGTCGCTAAGCGCGAACACATCCACGCCATCGCACGCAAACGACACGCCGTCCGCCGTGCCGCACATCTCGTACTCGGTGACGATGTGACCCTCGCCGAAGTAGACCGTCTTGCGGTCGAACCGCAGATCGGGCGATTGCGCGAAGATCGCGACGATCGCCCGACGGACGGCTGGGCGTCCGTGAGCCGGATCACCCCCTCCGTGCATGTGAAAGACGGTGTCATCCGTATGCAGCGCAACGATGGCATCCGGGTCGTGAGCAGCCCAAGCGGCCCCGTAGCGGACTGCTAGATCGACGGTGGTCTCGGTCATTGACATTCCCTCCCTGGCTCGATGGCTCGTGACAATCATCATGAACCCTTGCTCGTCGAGGCGCTGTGCGTGTGCGCACACTCAGGCCGCGATTGGGGGACGTTTCCGCGCTTCCAGCTGCCAAAGGCGCACCGATACGCCCGCTTGCCAACACGATGCGAGAGCGTCAGCACCGCTGCGCTCCTCTTGCGGTCTGGACGACTTCCGGGCGCGCGGATGATCGGGCCAAGCCCACTTGTGCGGGGCGAAGCAGAAACGCTCGCCTCGTCGCGCGTCCAACCCGGTCCTCGTCCGATCCAGCTGCGCGTGTGGTGTTCGTCCACACGCTTGCATTCAAGGCGAAACCGGCAGTGCGGGCCCCGCACCACCTGCCGCTACTCGCCAGCCTTCAGCAGATTGCTTGCACGCTCAGCGTCGGTGGCGTCGACGTAAACGTACCGGCTCCCGGAGAAGCCCCATTCCGGGCCACCGATCGTTCGCTGTGCAATGGCGTGGATGCCGGCCTCCGCCAGCCGTTGGCAGAGCAGCGCCGCCTCGGGCTCGTTCGCCGCGACGGCCACCACCTCGAGCTTGTCGGACACTCGAGCAAGGCTACCGGAACCTGGGGCCGCTCATATTGACGCGTCAGCCTTGTCCTTCGTTGTTCCGTGGATCGTCATTTGGGTCCAAGTAATCAAGGCCAAGCGGCCCAATCGCCGTCACCTGACTGACATACTCGCCGGACTTTGCCCAGTGGAAATGGTAAGTATCGCCAGGTAGAACGATGACGCTACCCGGCGGATACGCTTGCAGCTTATCGTCGTCGAAGTGATCGCCGAGACCGATGTAGAAGACGCCGGAAATGACCGTGTACACGCGGTCCTCGGGGTGCGCATGGGGCATCAGCTTCACGCCGCCGGGCACTGATGAGTGAATGAGCGGGCGCGCAAAGGCGTGCACGCCCGCTCATTGCGTTTGCTAGCGCAGCGACCTGAACGCCGCTCGCATCTCGTCCGCGAAGAGCTGCGGCTGTTCCCAGGCCGCGAAGTGGCCGCCCCGGTCGAGCTCGTTGAAATAGATCAGGTTATTGGGATACGCTCGTTCCGCCCAACTCCGAGGCGCTTGATAGAGCTCGTCGGGAAACACGCTCATCGCGTATGGGATCGAGATATTCTTGGCTTCGAAGAAGCCTGCCTTGTTCTCCCAGTAGAGCCGAGCCGAGGACACTCCCGTGTTCGTCAACCAGTAGAGCGTGATGTTGTCGAGGAGGTCATCGGTCGTCACCGCGCCGGGCGGGTCGCCCTGAATGACCTGTTCCACTAGTCCCGGCTGTCCTTTACCGTCGCCATGGTCGAGAATGAACGCCGCCAAGTCAACCGGCGAATCCGCCAGGCCATACAGCGTTTGCGGGCGCGTCGTCATGATCAGTGCGTAGGCGACGTGCTTGGCATAGAAGTTGCTCAACTGCTCATACGCGCGGCCTTCCTCGGATGACAAACCAGGCGGCGGCTCCTCGCCGGTCAGGAACCCGGCAAGCTCAGGTGGAGCTGTCCCAGGCATGTTGGAGTGGATGCCGAGCAGCTCCGGAGCTGCCTGTTCTCCCATCGTCTGGGTGACGGCTGCGCCCCAGTCGCCGCCCTGCGCGACGAACCGTGCGTATCCAAGGCGCTCCATCAGCTCTACCCATGCGCGTGCGGTTTGGGGGGGACCCCACCCGGTGGAGGTGGGCTTGCCAGAGAAACCGTAGCCCGGCAGCGAGGGAATCACCACATCGAAGGCGTCCGATGCGCTCCCACCGTGTGCCGTCGGATCGGTGAGCGGACCGATGATCTTCAACTGCTCGATGATCGAGCCGGGCCACCCGTGCGTGATGATCAGCGGCAACGCATCCTCGTGCTTCGAGCGAACATGAATGAAATGAATGTCCAGGCCGTCGATCTCGGTGATGAACTGCGGGAGGGAGTTCAGCCGCTCCTGGCACTTGGACCAGTCGTAATCCGCCCCCCAGTGGCGAGCGAGCTTCTGAATCGTCGCGAGCGGCACGCCCTGCGAATCATCCGCAACCGTCTCCCGCTCGGGCCACCGTGTCGCGATTATTCGCCTGCGCAACTCGGTGAGCTCCGCCTCGGGAAAGCTCACCTGAAAAGGACGAATCGCGGTCTGCTCGCTGCCCGTCTCTTGCCCCACATCATGTTGAGTGGCGATCGTGCTCATTGCCTGCGCTCCTTTGCTCTGGAGATCTGAACAGAAGCGGCCGATACGGTCCCGGTTGACGCTACCCCTATCCGGTGGGTTTGTGCGGATTGTCAACAACGCCGCTGCGAAAATTTCCGCAAAGAGCGCTGGTTAAGAGTTGTAAGACGTCGGCGTCGACTCAGGGGAGCGCTTGTTCCAACCATGAAACGGCGAGAAGTCGCCCGCATCCCACGCTTCGTGCAGCCCGGGTTTGCTCAGATCCCAGTCGGGGCGGATCTCGCTCGTCACGGCACGTAGGTCGTGCCAGAGATCCGCGAACGAGGGGCGTCCCCAGAACCAGTAGCCGTTGTAGATGCTGTGGATGACCAGGCCGGGCCCCAGCACGAGGGTGTGGGGGATCATCGGGTCGTGCTCGGGGTCGGTGTACTCCTGGATTTCGAGGTCCTTCTGGACGGTTCGCTCCGGGTCGGAGAGGAAGGGCCACTGAGCGCCGACCGAGGCGCGGAACTCCTGGCTGGAGTGATGGGTGTCGGTCGAGATCGTGGCGATCTTCGTGTAGGCCACCGCGATCTTGGCGTAGTTGTCGGCGAGCTCGAGGTGCTGCTGGTGCTCCTTGGGGCAATAGTTCCCGCGCGCGAGCGTGAGGATCAGGGGGTCCTCGCCCTGGATCTCTGAGAGCTTTCGAGGGAGGTTCTCGTGGTCGGGCAACTCGTAGTCGGGGAAGGCGCCGCCGGGGGCGATGTCGCTGCGCATGATCTGCTCCTGTCCATAGTTGAGGAGTGACGAGAACGATGGCTGCCGTCGCGTCGATTCGCGCTCGGTGAGTCCCCTGGTCCGGACCCTCGGTCCGTGGCCACGAGTGTGGACCAGTGACTACCCGGGCGCCGTCGGCGCCTTTCGGGGTCTACATTGAGCCTAGTCAATCGGCGCTGCGCGCGCCAGAAAGGCGACTATCCCAATGAGTATCCGTACGCCGGTGTGCGAGTTGCTGGGGATTGAACACCCGATCGTCGAGGCGCCGCTCGCTGACGATCCTCGCCTGCCCGCCGCGGTCTCCAATGCCGGCGCGCTCGGCAGCGTGTCGCTGTGGTGGGCCGATGACGCCGGGGACCTGGTTCGTCAAACTGCGGCGCTCACCGACCGGCCCTTTGCCGGGAATTTCGTTCTGAGAACCGATCAGCACCGTCGACTCGATCAGGCGCTTGCCGCTGGCCTGCGGATTGTGTCGTTCCTGTTGGGCGATCCCGAGAGCTATGTCGACTCGATCCATGAAGCCGGGGGGCTTGTCATGCACACGGTCGGGAGTGTCGAGGAAGCGCGGCGCGCAGCCGGATGTGGAGTGGACATCGTCGTTGCGCAGGGCTGGGAGGCCGGCGGGCACGTACGGGGTTGCGTGGCAACGCTCCCGTTGGTGCCGGCGGTAGTCGACGCGGTGGCGCCGGTACCGGTGATCGCGGCCGGTGGGATCGGCGACGCTCGCGGGGTCGCGGCCGTGCTCGCCCTCGGCGCGCAGGCCGCCTGGCTGGGCACTCGGTTTCTGTTGGCCGACGAGATGCCGATCCACGAGGAGTACCGCCGCCGCCTGATCGCCGCGACCGAGACCGATGCGGAGTGGTATCCCGACCTCTATGACGTGGGATGGCCGGACGCTCCGCACCGCGCCATCCACAACTCAACGGCCGAGAGCTGGGAGGCCGCGGGCCGGCCGCCACTGGGTAGTCGACCGGGAGAAGGGGACGTGATCGCGCACTTCGCTTCGGGCGATGAGATCCTTCGATACTCCCCCGCACCCCCGATGGTCGGCACCACCGGTGAGATCGAGGCGCTGTCGCTGTGGGCCGGGCAGAGCGTCGCGCTCGCCAAACAGCAACAGTCCGCCGCGGAGATCGTGGCCGAGCTCGTCTCGCGCCTGTAGCGCCCGCTCAGCTTGAGGCTCTCCGTCAGCTTGCCATCGGTGGTTCCGCGCCGGCGGCCTTGGACGTTGCCGCGATCTCGCCGCGAAGCGTCTTCAGCGCGGCGACGAAGATCTCCGAGAACGTCGGGAACGGCTGGATCGTGTCCGTCAGAACGCCGAGCGGGATCTGGGCGCGGATCGCGAGCGTCGCCTGCTGCAGCCACTCGCCCGCCTCGGGGCCAAGCGCGTAGGCGCCGGTCAGCCGCTCGCCGTCGCTGAGCAGCGTCAGGAAGCCGTTGCTGTCGGCGGAGGCGCGCGTGTAGGTCGCGGTCTTCGCCACCTCCGACAGCGGGACCATCGCGCTGAAGCGCCCGGCGGAGGCGCCCACCGCCGCGGCTTGCGGGTCGGTGTAGACGACACGCGGAACGGCCTCGTAGTTGGCCTTTCGCGGCTCGCCGAGAATGTTCGCGGCGACCACCTCGCCCTCGTACTTGCCGACATGGGTAAGCGGCCACTGCCCGTTCACGTCGCCGATCGCCCACAGGTTCGCCGCCGCCCGCAGGTGCGCGTCGACCGGAACCCCGTGCGCGTCGGCTTCGACGCCGACGGTCTCCAGGCCCAGCCCGAGCACCCGCGGACGCCGGCCGGTGGCGACGAGCAGCCGATCGCCGCGCAGCAGCTCGATGCCCCGGTCGGCAAGGAAGCGCTCCTGGCCGGCGTCGGAGTAGTTGGAGACCATGAAGTCACGCCAGGCAAGCGCCGCCTGCACATCGACCTCCGCGGTCGCGGCGGCCTCGCGCGCCCCATGGACCGCCTCGCCCGGCCGCAGCAGCGTCTTCGACGGGATGCAAGCCCAGTAGGAGCACTCGCCGCCGACGAGCTCGCGCTCCACGACCGCCACCCGCAGACCGCCCTCCGCGAGGGCGCTCGCACAGTGCTCGCCAGGCGAGCCACCACCGAGCACGATCACGTCATAGTCGCTACTCACGTCGGCAGCTCCCTCACGGGCTTATAAGTGGTGGTCATCAGCGTCTCCACGCTCCCGTCGGGTCGCCCATATTTCCTCTCAACCGAGCAGAAGTCAAGGTCGTCCCGCGCGGCGCGTGGCGAGTCAGGCAACGCTAAAAAGCGACCCGCCGCCGCGTCGCCAGGCACCAGCAGGACCCTGGATCGATGCCAGAAACCGAAACCCGACCAGCAGGTGCCAACATGAGCAGCATGACCATGAGCGGTCAGCTTCCGGATCCCCGCCTGAGGAAGGTCTACCGCCTGGAGGTGACCCTCGGTGAGCCACTGGATTCCGGTGAGGTCGCGCAGGGCCACCGTCGGATCGTGCCCCAGACCGGCGGCACGTTCACGGGTCCGGAGATCAGCGGCGAGCTACTCCCGGGCGCCAGCGCGGACTGGCAGATGCTCTTGGCGGACGGGACCGCACTCGGCGACATCCGCTACACGCTGCAAACAGACCGCGGTGATCTGCTCTATGTGCAATCTCGGAGCGTCCGCCACGGCAGCGCCGAGGTGCTCGCACGTCTCGCTCGGGGTGAGGACGTCGATGCCGGCGAGTACACCTTCCGCACCTCAACCCAGATCGAGACCGCCGCGCCCGAACTCGACTGGCTGAACAAAGGCGTCTTCATCAGCGTCGGCGGCCGGCAGGCCGCAGGCGTGATCTACGAGACTTACCTCGTCGAATGATCCCGCCGCCTGAGCGCGACAACGGGAAGGTCGCGATCATCACCGGCGCTTCGCAGGGCATCGGTGCGGGCCTCTCGAAGGCATACCGCGAGCGCGGGTATGCCGTGATCGCGACTGCTCGATCGATCGGGACTTCGGAGGACCCCGGCGTAGTGACCGTCGAGGGCGACATCGCCGACCCTGATATCGCGCAGCGCATCGTGGACGCGGCGATCGAGCGCTTCGGCCGCATCGACACCCTCGTCAACAACGCAGGGATCTACATCGGCAAGCCCTTCACGGACTACACCCTCGAGGACTTCAACGCGCTGATCGCCGTCAACCTCGCCGGCTTCTTTCACATGACGACGCGCGCCGTCAAACAGATGCTCGACCAGGGCCGTGGGCACGTGGTCAACGTCTCGACGACGCTCGTCGAGCAGCCGGAAAGCAGCACACCAGCCGCGCTGCAAACGCTGACCAAGGGCGGCCTGGTCGCGATCACCAGGTCGCTCGCGATCGAGTACGCCTCACGCGGCCTACGGGTAAATGCCGTTTCCCTCGGCGTCATCAAAACGCCGATGCACGACGAGAGCTCCTACACCGGGATGGGCGCGCTTCACCCCATCGGCCGGGTCGGCGAGATCGAGGACGTGGTCGGTGGAGTCCTATATCTCGAGTCGGCGCCGTTCGTGACGGGCGAGGTCTTGCACATCGACGGCGGCCAAAGCGCAGGACACTGACAAATCAACTACGACAACGGAGGTCAGCATGAGCAACATCGATGAGCAGGTGGTCTTGGCCCACTTCATCGTTTCAGCTGATGTCGAGCGTTCCCGCCGCTTTTACACTGAGGTACTCGGCGGCAGGGTGGCCTTCTCCGGCCCCGGAGGGCTGACCTATGTTGCACTATCCAACAGCTGGATCATCATCAATGTCGGCGGGGGCCCGACCGACGACAAGCCCGCGGTGACGCTGGAGACACCACGCGAGCCCGACCGGGTCAGCAGTTTCCTCAATATCCGGGTCAAGGACATCGAGGCCGTGTACGCCGAATGGAGCGCCCGTGGTGCTCAATTCCTGACGCCGCCGAAGCAGCACCAGTACGAGATCCGTTGCTACATCCGCGATCCCGACGGTCATCTGATCGAGGTGGGGCAAACCACGGACCCCGACGGGGACTGGACCCCGCCACAGTGGCTATCGAGTACGTCCGCCGATGAGTCATGACGACCGCGATCATCGGCACCGGGACGCTCGGATCGGCCATCGCACGCCTGCTGGCCTCAGGCGGCGAGACCCTGCGGCTCTCGAGCGCCCACAGTGAATCGGCACGAACGCTGGCTGCACAGATCGGTCCAGCTGCGGTCGTCGCTGCCGATAATCGCGACGCGTTGCAGGCCGCCGATGCCGTCGTCCTCGCGCTACGGTTTACCGCGCTGAAGGGCGTCATCGACGAGATCGCCGACCGGCTAACCGACAAGCTCGTGGTCGTTCCGAGCAACCCGCTCGGCATCGACGCACAAGGCAACCTCTCACGTCTCCTGCCGAAAGGGCAATCCTCTGGCGAGGTCCTAGCCGGGTGGTTGCCGGCGGGGGCGCGCTTGGCGATGGCGTTTGGAACCCTGTCGGCCGATATCCTCGAGTCCTCCAGCAAGCGGTCACCGGAGCTGGCGGTTCTCTTCTACGTGACCGACGACGACCGTGCTGGCGAGGAAGTCGAGCGGTTGATCCGAACAGCCGGCTTCGAGCCGGCGAAGGCCGGCGGGCTCGAACAGTCGGGTCGTCTCGAGGTGGGCGGCGACCTTCACGACCTCGTAGTCGGCCCCGCAGAGGCACGGCCATTGACCGGTGGGGCCTGATCGCTCCGCGGCCCTCGGCCCGGTCGTCTCCTCGGCCGGGCCCCTCGCTTCGGATCGGCTTGACGACGCTGACCATCGCTCATCGCTTCACTCCCACCTCAGTCCCCTCGGTGTAGCGAATCGCCTCTCCTTCGACTGGACTCACCAGGAACTGCTCGCGCTCGCCGCGATCCCAGGCCTCGCGCAGCCCTGGTGCGCCCAGATCGAAGTCGGGGCGCAGGTTGCGCATGACCTCGCGCAGGTCGCGGTGCAGCTCTTCGACCGTCGGGCGCCCCCAGTACCAGTAGCCGTTGTAGATCGCGGAGATCTCGAGCCCGGGGGCGAGCACGAACGTGTGCGGGACCATCGGGTCGTGGACGGGGTCTGTGTACTCGACGATGTCGAGATCGCTCCGCACCGTTCGCTCCGGGTCAGACAGGAATGGGAACTGCGCGCCGACGCTATCGCGGAACTCATTGATCTCGAGCTGGTTGTCCGTCGAGATCAGGACCAGGCGACGTGTACCCGACGCGGAAGTCGAGGTATGCATCGACCAGATGGTGAAGGAAACGGTGCTCCTTTGGGTCAAACCCGCCGCGTGACAGGTGGAGCACCATCGGGTTCGAGCCCTGCAGGTCCGACAGACGGCGCACGACGCCGTCCTGATCGGGCAGTTCATAGTCGGGAAGGCGTGACCCGACCTCGATATCGCCGCGCATAATGAGCCTCCAATCGAAATTCCTTTCTCGCAGGGTGGCAGCTCGGCCGCGAGACCTGTCCCTCACGCGCCAGTGCATGAGGGAGGCCATAGCTGTACCGTGGAACGAGATAGGTCCCCGATCGTCGCGGTGTCGGCGGTAGACCCGTCCGTGCGCGGGGCATGAGTCCCCACAAGTGGAGGTGGCAGATGGCCGAAGCAGGACCGCCCACAGAGGGAATTGTGCTGACCCACTTCATCGTCTCGGACGACGTCGAGCGCTCTCGGCGCTTCTACACAGACGTGCTCGGCGGCACGTTGGAACGCTCCGGAGAACCGACCAACGTCGCGCTCGGCGGCAGCTGGATCGTCATCAATCGGGGCGGAGGCCCGACCGACGACAAGCCCGCGGTCACCCTGGAGACGCCACGCGACCCCGACCGGGTCAGCAGCTTCCTCAATATCCGGGTCAAGGACATCGAGACCGTGTACGCCGAATGGAGCGCCCGTGGTGCTCAGTTTCTGACCCAGCCCAAGCAACACGCGTACGAGATCCGTTGCTACATCCGCGATCCCGACGGTCATCTGATCGAGGTCGGGCAAACCACGGACCCCGACGGGGACTGGACCCCCCCTCAGTGGCTGCCGAGTACGGCCGGCGGGGAGCCCGAGTGAGTGCCGAGCTCAGCAGCAAGATCCGTCACTGCTCGCGCCAAACTCGCGCCAGTCCTGACACAATTAACTGGCACGAGTCAGCTCCAGACCCTTACGGAAGGGGGGAGATTCGAACTCCCGAGACGGGGGTTGCCCGCCTGCCGGTTTTCAAGACCGGTGCATTCAACCGCTCTGCCACCCTTCCACGCGCGGAAACAGGAAGGCTAGTCGATTCGCGGCTGGCTCAGTCGTCGTCGCTGGGGTCGCTGGCGAGGACGATCATCCAGCGGTCGGGCGCGGCGGCGGACTCCTTAATCAGGCCCTGGTCGGCTAGCGCTCGGAGCCGGTTCTGGATGCGGGGTTCGGGCTCGTTGAAGAAGGTGGCGAGGTCCGGCGCGCGCGCAGAGCGGACTTGGCACCCCAGTCGGCGCGCACGGCGTCAAGTCGCGGCGCGCTTCGGTACGAATCGTTGGATCGCCTCGTATGCGTGGTCCTGGATCTCGGGGTCGCGGAAGTCGGGAACGATCTCGGCCTGGTCGATGACCGGTCCGGTGATCGTCTTGGCGGCGCTTGCGTAGAAGACGCCGCTCTGCAGTGACGGGTCCGTGACGGCTTTGACGAATCGCTCGGCCCCAACGTCCAGCTTGTGCCCGATGCGAAGGGCAGGCAGGACGTATGGGAGCACGATCCGGCTGGCGATGATCCGCACGGGCGCGGGCTGGTCGCGCAGCACGTCGGTTCCCGCGGTGTTTCCCGGTGACATCGTGATGAACCTGAGCTCGGGGTGCATGCGGGCCATCGCGCCCATCCACAGCGCGCCGAGGTACTTGATCTGGCCGTAGGAGAGCATCATGTCGAACTTGCCGCCCTCGAAGAACGAGCCGTCGATCACCGACGCGAACTCCTGTGAGCTGTGATCGGTGAACCTTGGTCGAGCGATCCGCAGCTTGGGGATTCCGCGCGCCCCCTCGCTGCCTGCGAGGACCGCGACGTCCGTGAGCAGCCCGGCTGCCAGCAGATTCTCGAGCAGAGCCACGTGACCGAGCAGGTTCTGGGCGAATAGCTCAGTCACCCCGTCTTGTGTCAACGATGCTGGCGTGGGGCCGCCGATGCCGCCGGCGTTCATTACGAGCGCGTTCAACGGAGCGGCGATCGCGGCCACCGCAGCTCGTACCGACGCAAGGTCTTCCAGGTCGATGATCACTACCTCGAAGATCGTGCGCCCGCTGACCTTCTCCAGGTCATCCTTTGCGCGCTCCGCCTTCTCCGGATTGCGGCAGCCGAGATAGATCCGCTCGAAATCCCCGCGCAGCGCCAGCTGCCTCGCCATCTCCTTACCGAGGCCGGTATTGGCGCCCGTGATGAGGATTGTCTTTCCTGCGGTGGTTTGCATTTGGGTGTTCGGCTCCTTAGGTACAGACATGGTCATTGGTGATCCGGGTATGGCTGTTCTTACTTTTTACGTCTCTCGAGGTCGCGCAGTGGGTGTTTGGCTGACCTCAGCGGTCCGTGGCAGCCCGGGGCGGGCGGCCGGCCACGTTCTCCGCTTCGTGTCCGACGTGCGGGGTCAGTCATCTCCTCCCTCTCAGATCGCGGTGCGGCCGCCGTCGACGGGGATGATCGCCGTTGATGTAGCCGGCCGCGGGGGTCGCGAGGAATGTGATGACATCGGATAGCTCGTGCACTTCAGCGACGCGGCGGAGCGGAATCTGCTTGGCGAACTCCTTGGCCATCTCCAACCTCGGCTCCAATGTCGGGGTCAACGTCGGACCGGGAGCGACCGCGTTGACGCGGATGTTCTGCGGCCCGTATTCGGCGGCCCACGCCTTGGTGAGCAGCTCGATCGCGGCGCGCGAGGCGCCGTAGGCAGCCATGCCTGGCTGGCCGTAGCTCGCGACCATCGTTGAGACGTTGATGATCGATCCGCCGCCGCGGGCGGCGATCTTCGGGGCGAGCGCGGCGACGAGGAAGAATGGCGCCTTGACGTTGATCTGGAACAGCCCGTCGAACGCCGCCTCGTCGGTGTCAACCGTCGGTGCGAGGGCGGCAAAGCCGGCACAGTTGACCAGAACATCGATCTCGCCTGCTGCGTCGGCAACGCGCCCCACCTCGGACATCTCCGAGAAATCAGCGGTGATGAACTGCGCATCGTGCCCACCCGCCCGGATCTTCTCCACGGTGCTCGCGCCGCGGGTCTCGTCGCGGCCGGTGATGATCACCGACGCGCCCTTCTCGGCCATCGCCAGAGCGGTGGCGATACCCATCCCTGATGTGCCGCCGGTGATAAGGGCCGTCTTGCCTTGGAGTGACATGTCGTCTCGTGCTCCCTTTGAGTGGTTGTCGCGACCCGTAAATGGATCGCGCGTTCCACTCTAACACAAACTGGATGGTGCGATCCATTCTGTTGGTAGAATCTGCGATATGAGCACGACTAGCCCCACCCCTCGCCCGTTGACGCGCAAGGGCCAGGAGACCCGGCAGCGCATCGTCGACGCTGCCGCCGGTTTGATCTTCCAGCGAGGCGTCGCCCACACGACGATCGAGGACGTACGCGCGGCAGCGGACGTCTCGAGCTCGCAGCTCTACCACTACTTCGAGGACAAGACGGCCCTGGTCTGGGCCGTGGTTGACCACCAGTCCGAGACAATGGTCGGCGGGCAGGAGATGTTCGATTTCAGCACGCTGGATGGCCTGCGAGCCTGGCGCGACTTCGTGATCGCGGCCCAGCGCGAGCACCACTGCAGCGGCGGCTGCCCAATCGGCTCTCTCGGAGGCCAGCTAGCCGGAGACCGACCCCGACGCAAGAGCCCACGTCGCCGAGGGCTTCAAACGTTGGGAAGCCACGATCCAGAGCGGCCTCCGAGAGATGCAAGCACGAGGCGAGCTCACGCCCGACACCGACCCCGACACCCTCGCCCTCGCGCTGCTAGCCGCCCTGCAAGGCGGCCTGCTCCTCACACAGATCAAACGCGACACCAAACCGCTAGAAGCCGCGCTTGACGCAATGCTCGAACTCCTCGCCCGACTCAGCGGCGACAGCTCGTAGCGGCCTCACGCGATACGCGCGAAGCCCACGCGCCGAATCCCGCTCAACCATGCGGAAAACGGCTCAAGCGAGCCAAAAATCCGAGAACGACGAAAGACCCCCTCAATCTGGCCCCCTGGTTTTCAAGACCAGTGCATTCAACCGCTCTGCCACCCCTCCATGGGGGACGCTGCAAGGCTAGTCGATCGTCCCGCACCAACTCAAGACCGGACGGCTGTGCGCACGGCTATCACTGAAGGCAGGAGCAGCGTGCCCCGGGCTGAGCGTCAGAGACCTGACACTGCCACCGGAGCCGAGCCGCCGAGCACCTGACCGCCGGCACCGAGCGCCTGCACGGTGACGAACTTGCCGGCGGCGCCGGCGGGCAAGATGATCGCCGTCTGGAAGCCGCTGCGCGCGGCCTGCGCGACCGGCTTCAGACTGCGTGATGTGGCGCCGACGAACACACGCCAGCTCGCGACGAGCGTGGCGCCGTTCCAGCTCGCGTACACGGTCCCCGCGCTCCTGGCCCTAGCCGCACCGCCAGCGACGACCACGGCGAGTGCCGGGCGAGTGAAGGGGGTGCCCGTCCAGGTGAAGCGCAGGTCCCGATAGGACTGATCGCCGGCGGGGAAGTGCGCGTCGAAGAGCAGTTGGCCGGTGGGCCCGAACTCGGAGAAATCCGGAACTTCCCCCCAGCCGACAAACCAGTCGCCGTTCACCTGCGCCTGGATGTTGCCCTGGCTCTGCGTCAGGATCGGCGGCGGATGAGTGAACTGGCTGACGAGCGTCGCCGTCTTGCCCTGCGGTTCGAGGCTCACGACGATCCCGCGCGACTGGCTGTGCACCGTCGGGGAGGCTCCGTTGTCGAAGATGCTGAAGGCCCCATCGGCGAGCTGGCGCGGGTCGTGCTGCCAGGCGGTGGCGACCCCCGCCCCCAGCGTAAAGCTCGAGTGCCTACCCCCCAGTTGCCAGTTGATCTGTCCGGTTTGCGCGTTGAGGTCGTAAGCGGTCCACGTGTTGCGCGCGGAGATCAACAGGCTTCCGTCCTGGTCGAGGTTGATCGAGTTGATGTGGAAGAAATCGAACGGGAACGCCGTGCTGCTGGTATTCGCGGGCGCGTAGGATTCGGCGAGCGCGACGTGGTCGAGGCTCGTCCACTGGTACATCACGAGCCCCGTCCGCACGTCGATCTCCTGGAAGGTCCCATCGGTCACCGCCCCGTCCGCGGAGCCGCCGACCTTCGAGAGGTTGCAGTAGATCGGGTCATACGCCGTGATCAGCGCCGTGCCCTGTGGCGTCAGCTGGAACTCATGGAGATCGGCCTGCAGACCATTCCCCGCTTTCACGCGCGCGATCGGCGCGTAGGCGCTGTCGAGGATCACGTCTTCGCCCTGCCCGAACCCGTGCACCGAGATGTCGCCCTGCCACCACGTCAGCACCGGTTTGCTCGCGTATTCCTGCACTCGGAGGTTGGTGGCCGCGGTATGCGTGGGCAGTGCTTTGAACCAGATCAACCCGCCACTCGGGTCGAGGATCATCGGCCCGCTCTGCCCCGGTCCGGAATATGGCGCGACGAACATATCGCCGGGAGCGATAGCGGGAGAACTCGCGGTGACGGTGACCGTCGGCGGGCGCAGGTCCGGGCGGGAGCGGAAGTACTGGACCTCGCTGGAGCTCGCGTTGCGGATCGTCTCGGGCGTGGTCGTGAGCGGGTCCTGATAGGCGATCGTGAAGCTGTCGCTCAGCGGCTGCACGGCGCCCCCGGTCCGCACCTGAGCACTGACCGTCACCGTCTCGCCCGGAGCGAATGGCTTGCTCGGGACGAAGCTCGCGCCGTCACCCTCGGAGTAGCCCTCGAATCGCCCCGCGTGCGGGCCGGTGCGCGAGCCGACGACGCCGATTAGGCTAAGGTCGCCTTTAGGAGCACCGAGGAAGCTGATCTGCGTCTGCGGCGAGGCGTCGCGACTTCCCGGCAGCGGGGAAACCGTCACAGATCCAGCAAGCAGCGCGGAGGTATTCAATGTCGTTGGTTCGCAAACCGGAGCGGCCCCGGCCGCATGGGCAGAAGCCGAGCCGGCCGCACGAGGCTGAGCCGCAAAGGCGCCCGGAGCGGCGAGCGCCAGCCCCAGCAACGCCGTCAAGCCAACGATCCGCACGCGCACCGCAGGCATGAAACCAGATCAGAAGACCGACAGGCGCACCTTCCTGAAGCGCGGCGCGATCGCCGGCAGCCTGCTGACGGGCGCGGGCGCTGCGATCGCCGGTTGCGGCAGCGCCAGTGACGGGGTACAAACGCCGCCGAGCGGAGCCGGAGCCCCCGTCGCCCAGCCGGCGCGGCGCGTCGCACCTGCGGCCGCGGACGTACGGCGTCCGAACATCCTCGTGATCATGGTCGACCAGCTGCGCTTCCCGCAATGGTTCGGGCCGGTCCCGGGGGGCGGCGTCAGCCTGCCGGAAAACCTGCAGCGCCTGCGCCGCGGGGCCGTCTCCTTCGGACGGCACTACACGGTCTCGAACGACTGCACGCCCTCCCGCTCGGCGATGCTGACCGGCCTGTATACCCATCAGACAGGCTGCATGATCACGGGCGGCAGCACCTTGGATCCCGGCTTTCCCACCTGGGGAACGATGCTGCGCGAACACGGCTACCACACCTGGTGGTACGGAAAGTGGCATCTCACCCACCACGACAACAAGTGGACGCGGGCCACGGGCAGTCCGTATCTGGAGGATTACGGCTTCGCGGGAGGCACCTACCCATCCCCCGACGGCGGCCCCGGCCAGGGCTGGCGCGTGGACCCTCAGATCGCGCGCCAGTTCGAGGAGTGGTTTGCCCACGAGGGGCGCGGCGGCGCGGAGAGCGGCGGTCAGGGCAGCACGGGCAACGGCGGGGAGCCCTGGTGCACCACAGTCTCGTTCGTCAACCCGCACGACATCGCCTGGTGGTACAAGTGGACCGATCGCGTCCCAGCCGAGGCTCAGGCGCCGGGCGTGATCGGGCGCCTGCCGCCCAACTTCGAGACGCCGGAGCTGCTGATCGAGCGCAACAAGCCGCTGTTGCAACGCACCTTCCAGGACACCTCGGCGGCCTCGTTCGGGCCGGTCCCCTTCACAGGTCCCGAAGCGTCTGAAAAATGGCTCCAGTTCCTCGATCTCTACATGAAGATCCAGCGCGAGGTGGACGATCACATCGGCCGGGTCCTGCAAACGCTTGCGAGCCGCCCGGAGGTGGCGGAGAACACCGTGATCGTGTTCACCTCCGATCACGGCGAGTACGGCGGCTCGCACGGGCTGCGAGGCAAGGGGGCCTGCGCCTACGAGGAGGGCATCCGCGTGCCGCTGCTCGTCAAGGATCCCCGCGGCGTGCTCACCAGCGCCCCCGAACGCGTCCGCGAACAGCTCACCTCCAGCGTCGACCTCGCACCGCTGCTGCTCACGATCGCCAGCGGATCCGAGGACTGGCGCCGCGACCCCCACTACTCCCACATCGCCGACCGGGCAGACCTCGCCGGGATCCTCGCCGACCCCACTGCTCCCGGCCGTCCCTACGTGCTGCACGCGACCGACGAGACCGTGACCGAGTTCGCGATCGAGCCGTACGCGGCCGATGCGCCGCTACACGTCGTCGCGCTGCGCACGCCCGCGGCGAAGCTCGCGACGTACTCGAACTGGCCGGTGCAGGGCATCGAACCACTCACGCGGGGAGAGCAACGCGAGCTGTACGACTACAGCACCCCCTCCGGGCGCCTGGAGCTGCACAACAGCGCCTCCCAGAGCGCTTTGGAGGAGCCGCTACAAGCCGAACTGGAGAGTGCCTTCCGAGAGGAGCTGCGGCGCCCGTTGCCGCCGCGCCTGACCGCGGCGCACGCGCGCGGCTTCGCCGACTACTTCTCGACCGCGCGGAACGCCGCCGCCGCGGCCGCCTCCCGGCGCAAACTCCGCTCGGAACGCGAAGGCGGGCCGCTCGAAGAGGAGCTGCAAGGTGCGCGGATCGAAGCGGGCGGGGGCACCGTCGATCCGGGGGCGGGAACGGTGGGTCCGGGAGGACGGGCGGTGAGGGATCCGGGAGGCGGGGTGGCCGGAGCGGGCGGGCTACCCTTTAATCGTCGCTGAAAGGCCGATCGCCGAACCTGCGCTGTTGAGCGCCTGCACCGCCACGTAGTGCCCGCTCAGCGACGCGGGAGTCGCAATCGCTGTCTCGAAGCCGTTCTTCGGGGCGCTCGCCACCGGTGCCAGGGCGTTTGGCGAGGATCCCACGAGCACCTGCCAGGAGGCGACTTCCGTCGCGCCGTTCCAGCTCGCATAGACAACGGTTCCGCCACTCGTGCCGGATTTGCCGCCTGCGCCCCCGGCGGCCGCCGACGGGGGGCTCGCGACCGCCAGCACCGGCGGTTCGGCCGGCTGCCCAGCCCACGGCAGCGCGAAGGTCCGGTAGGACTCCCAGTCCGGCGGCAGGTGGGCGTTGAAGAGCACCTGCCCCGCCGGCGTGACCTCCGAGAGATAGCCGGCCTGACCCCAGCCCACCATCCAGTCTCCGTTCGTCAGTGCCTGCACGTTGCCCTGGCTGCCGGCGACGAGCGGGTTCTGGTGCTCGTAGCTGCGCACGAGCGTCGCCGTCATGCTCGCCGGATCGAGCGCCAGTTCGATCGCGCGCGACTGCGGGTGCACCGCCGGGAACGCGCCGTTGTCGAAGAACGTGATCGCGCCGTCGGGCTGCCGGCGCGCGTCGTGCTGCCACGCGGTCGCGGTCCCCGGCCCCAGCTTGAAGCTCGAGTGCCTGCCGCCCAACTCCCAGCGCACCTGACCGGTTTTCGGATCGACGTCGTAGGCGGCCCAGGTGTTGCGTGAGTCGACCAGCAGATCGCCGTCCTGCTCGGTGTCGATCGAGTTGATGTGGAAGTAATCGAACGGTTCGCCCTTGCTCGCGGGCGCGGCCGACGCATACGAATTCGTCAGCGGCACGTGGTCGAGGCTGTGCCACTCATACATCACGAGACCCGTCTTCAGATCGATCTCCTGCAGCAGCGTGTCCGCGACGGCGCCATCCCTGGGGCCACCGACCGATGACAGGTTGCAGTCGATCGCGTCGTAGACGGTGATCCACGCGGTGTCCCGCGGGGTGATCTGGAATTCGTGCAGATCCGGCTGATAACCATTCCCGGCGCGGATCACCGCGATCGTCTGGTAGGCGCTGTTCGCGATCACCTCACCCGCCGTCTTCGAGCCGTCCGCGATCAGCGGATCCTGCCACCAGGTGAGCACAGGCCTGCCTTCGTACTGCTGCACACGAAAGTTCGCGGCGCGGGTGCCGGCGGGGGAGAGCGACTTGAACCAGATCAGTTCTCCGTGTTCGCCCAGGATCATCGGCCCGTACTGACCGACCCCGGAATAAGGAGCAAGAAACAGATCGCCCCCCGCCGCCGTCTGCGCCTTCGCGGACACAGTCAGATCCGGCGGGCGCAGTTCCGGGCGAGAGTGAAAGCTCTGGTATTCCTTCGGCGCCGGTTCCGGCGCCGCGCTCGGGCGCGTGCTCTCGGTCACGCTCGCGGCCCCCGGGTCGTCGGGCACCGCCACGGTGAAGCTCCAGGCGAACGGGGTGCTCTTACCGGCTTCGCTCAGCACGGCATGGACGGTTACGAGCTCGCCGGCATCGAACGGCTTCGCCGGCACGAAGCTGGCGCCATCGCCCTGGGAGTAGGCGAGCAGATGTCCCGCGTGCACCCCGCTGCGCGAGCCCGCGACGGCGAAGTGAGACAACTCACCGGCAGGAACACCGAGGAAGCTGATCTGCGTGGCGCTGGAGGCGTCCCTCGTTGCGGGCCCGGGTGAGACCGTCACGCGCGCGCCGGCGAGCGCCGCGGAGACGTTGAGCTTGGCCGGCACGCAACTCGGACCGGCCACGATGGCGCTGCTCGCTGCGTTCGCGCCTTTCCCAGAGGCCCTCGCACCGAGCACGCCCACACCGGCTCCAAATGCGACGACCGCCGCTGTCCCGACCGCCGCAACCCCGACCACCAGCGCGAGACCGGCAAGGGGCGCGCGCGTGCCCAGACGGCGGGACCTCAACCCTTCCCGATACGCGAGCAGCGCCCGCACAGCTGAGCGGTGCGTCTTCAACCCTTCGTCGTTCGCGAGGTGCCGAGCACCGCGCCGCTGGGGTCGAGTGCCTGCACGGCGACGTACGTGGCGCCCGCCGGCACCGAGATCGTCGTCTGGAAACCCCTCTTCGGCGCGCTCGAGACCGGTGTGAGGGCACTTGCCGAGGCGCCCCCGAGCATCCGCCAGGAGGCGACGTTCGTGGCGCCGTTCCAGCTCACCGCGACCGTCGAGCCGCTGACATTGACCGCGGGCACTCCCGGCGCCTGGGCGCTCCACGGCTGCAGGTAGGTGCGGAAGCTCTGCACGTTCCTACCGAGCGTCCCGTCGAGCAGCACATGCCCGGCGGGGTCGTACTCGGTGAAGTTCGGCAGCCCGCCGTAGCCCATCAGCCAGTTTCCCGACGTGTTTTCGCCGGGAGACAGGTTCAAGAGGTTGCCCTGGCTTTCGGCCAGCAGTGTTTTCGTGGGGTTGATGAACTGCTTGACGAGCGTCACGGTGTGATTGCTCGTGTTCGGATCCAGCAGCAACCCCCGGGACTGCTTCTCCTTCGGCGGGTCGGAGCCGTTGTCGAACACCGAGATCAGCCCGCCCGGCTGCCATTCGGAGTCGTGCTGCCAGTAGAAGCGCGTGCCCGCTCCGAGCTTGAAGCTCGAGTGGCTGCCTCCGAGGCGCCAGATAATCGCGCCGGTGCGCATGTTCACGTCGTACAGCGTCCAGGTGTTGCGCGAGGACAGCAGCACCTGGCCCGGCCGATCGGCGCCCGCTCCTGTCGTCTGGGAATCGGACTCCTCGGGGCCGGGCGAGATCGAGTTGATGTGGACGTAGTCCCACGGGTAGCTGGCTTTCGGCGCCGGGTTGTTCGATTCGCTGACGGGGATATGCCCGATTGCGTGCCATTCCCACATCACCAACCCAGTCTTGATATCTATCTCCTCCACAACCGAGTCGGTCAGCACGCCGTTTGCCTCCCCATGTGCTGAGGACAGGTTCATGTGAATCGGGTCGAACATGTCGATCCACGCCGTTCCCTGCGGGGTGATTTTGACCACGTGCAGGTCGGCGTGATAGCCATTTCCAGCGAAGATCGTCGCGACGTGCTGGTAGGAGGTGTTGTAGATCACGTCCTCACCCTGACCGAAGCCGACCTCGAGAATCCTCCCCTGCCACCACGTGAGGACCGGCTTGCCTTCGTACTGCTGAACCTGGAGATTTGTCGCGTCATCGCCCTTTGGCAGCGGGTGGAACCACACGAGACCGCCGTTCTGTTCGGAGATCATCGGTCCCGGCGTGCCCTTGCCCTGGTAGGGGGCCTGAAATAGATCGCCGGGGCTCGCGCCTGCCTTGGCGGGCGTGGTGATCGAGACCGTCGAAGGGGTCAGTTCCGGAGCGGAGCTGTAGTGCTGGATCGCGTTTGGGTTACCCGGGTTGATCGGGAACTGCTTCTGGCTGACCGTGTCCTGGTTGGCGATCGTGAAGCTCGTGCTGAGCGTCTGCGTCGCCCCGCCGGAGTCCACGCGCGCATGAACGCTCACGCGCTCCCCCGTCTGGAAGGGGTGCGAAGGCAGGAAGCTCTCGCCCGTCCCGGTCGAGTAGGCGCGCAGGCTGCCCCCGTGACTACCGCTGCGCGACCCGACGACATGCACATCCGAGACCTGAGTGCCCGCCGCGCCGAGGAAGCTGATCTGGGTCTGCGGGGAGGCGTCCGGGGTGCCCGGCAGCGGCGAGACGGTCACCGCACCCGAGGCGCCGGCGCTCATGGCCGAGTCGGCGTCGAGCACGTCGGAGGTCGCCGACGAAGTGCCGCCACAGGCAGACAGCGCGATCGCGGCCGCCACCGCCGGCACGAGCGCGAGCGGAGCTCCGATCGAGCGTCGCGTGAATTTGCTCCTCATCGAGCCGCAGTCTAGTTACCGGCCCAGCGTGAAGAGCCGGGTAGCTCCGATCACCCCGCCGCCGGCGCCCAGCGCCTGGACCTCGAAGCTCTGGTAGCCCCGCGGTACCCCGATCGCCGTCTCGAAGCCGGACCTCGAGGCGCTCGCCACGGCGGTCATCCGACCGTTGCCGGCCGTGGCCAGGACCCTCCAGGACACGACCTCGGTGGCGCCGTTCCAGCTCGCGTACACCGTCGTCTTGTTGCCCGTTTGGCGGGCGGCGCCCACGGGCGAGGAGAGCGGCTTGCCGACCCACTGCTCCAGGGTCGAGCGGTAGCTCAGATCGGAACCGGGGAAGCTCCCTTCCAGCAGCAGCCTGCCCGACGGGCCGTACTCCGAGAGGTAGGGTTCCGAGCCCCAGCCGACGAACGTGTTGCCGTTCTGAAGCGGCTGCGTGTCCCCCATGTATTCGGTTTCGAACTTGCCGCCGCCAGAGTACTGGGCCACAAGCGTCGCGGTGTGCGCGGCCTGGTCGAGCTTCAGCACGAGCCCGCGAGATGGCCCGGTCGCAGGGACGGAGGTACCGCCGCCGGTGAGCTGACAGCAATGATCGTCAAACATGCGTGACGGTCGAATCAGAACGCCCGCCCACCCCCAGCTTGACGTCGTGCTGCCACTGGAAGGCGGCGCCCGGGCCGAACTTGAAGTCCGAGCGCTTGCCGCCGAGCGTCCATTCGATCTTGCCGGTGTCGATGTTGACCAGGTATGCGGCCCATGTGTTGCGCATCGAGACGAGGAACGTTCCGTTGCCGGCCAGGTCGATCGCGTTGACGTGATAGGCGTCCCAGGGGAACCCGTTGGTCGGCACGCTGGCATATGAATCGCCCAGCGGGATGTGGTCGAGCGCGTCCCAGCTATGCAGGAGCTTGCCGGTCTTCAGGTTGTACTCCTGGACGGCGGAGTCGATCAGCGCCCCGTTGTAGGCGCCGCCATAGCTGGAGAGGTTCTTGGCGATGTTCTTGTTCGCGGTCACCCAGGCGTCTTCTCCCGAGATCAGAAACTCGTGGAGGGTGAGGACCCAGCCGCCCGTCGCCTTCAGCCTCGCGACCGTCTGGTAGTGCTGGTTGGCCACCACGTCTTCGCCGCTCTCGGTCGAGCCGGTGTTCGTGACTACACCCTGCCACCAGGCGAGCGCCCGCTTACCTCGATAGCTCTGCAGGCTCAGGTTGGAGGCGACGACGCTTTCGGGCACGGGCTGGAACCAGACCGGTTGCAGGTTGCGATCGAGGATCAACGGCCCACTCTGGCCGACCAGCGGGGGATAATTGAGGTTGTAGAAGTTGGTGGTGAAAATGTAGCCGGGGGCCAGCTTGCCGGCCAGGACTGGACCATCAATCTGGAGCTTCGGCGGGTGCAGCGACGGCTCGGTTACGAAGCTGTAGGCGCCGCGGGTGGTGTATGCCCCGACCGGAGCGCCATGCGAGCCCGCGAACGCGAGGTCAACCGCGACGAAGCCCGCGACGACGACGCCGATCGCAACCGCCAAAGGACGCGCCGCTGCATTCAGCGCGCCGGCGGGCTTGGGTAGCGCCGTGAACGTGACGAGCGCCGCCGCCGCGGCCAGGCCGGCGCCGATCAGGTAGGCGAGCCGGAAGCCGTCGGTCAGCGCCTGCGGCACCTGCTGACCGGTGCCGATCAGATGGCTCGAGCGCTGGGTCGCGAGCGTGACCAGGACCGCCAGCCCAAGCCCGCCGCCGATCTGGCGCGAGGTGTTGACGAGGCCCGAGGCGAGCCCTGCCTGCCCCTCCTTGGCGCCCTGCGTGGCGGCGATCGTCGAGGGGACGATCGACATCGCGATCCCGGCCGCGGTGAGCAACCCGGGAATCATGATGTACACGATCGCGCTGCCGCTGGATCCGACTTTCGCGAGCAGCAGCATTCCGGCCGTCAACATGATCAGCCCACCACCGAGCACCGGGCGCACGCCGAAGCGGCTCACGAGCCTGCCGGTGCGTGAGGCGACGAGCATGATCATCAGCGTCATCGGCAGGAAGATCAGACCGGTGTGCAGCGGCGAGAGGCCCAGCACCTGCTGCAGGTAGAGCGAGCTCACGAACCACATCGGGAACAACGACGCGCTGAACAGCAGCACGATGTTGTTGGCGATCCGCAGCGGCTTGGTCAGCTCCTTGAAGGGGATCAGCGGTTCCGAGGCCAGACGCGTCTCGATCACACCGAACACCGCGAGCAGGACGATGCCGGCGACGATCGGACCGAGCGCGGCCAGCGTATCCCAGCCCTTCAATCCCGCTTCCACGACCCCGAACACGAGCACCATCTGGCCGATCGTCAACGTCAGCGCGCCGGCGAGGTCGAAGCTTGCGCCCTCCCGTGCTCTGCGGCGCTCGCTCACGACCGCGTACGCCACCAGCGCGGTCGCAATCGCGATCGGAGGGTTGATCAACAGCACCCAGCGCCAGGTGAGCTCTTCGGTGATGATCCCACCGAGCAGCACGCCGGCCGCGCCACCGAGTCCGTTCATCGCCGCCCACAGGCCGATCGCGCGATGGAGCTGCGGGCCCGGCGCAAACGACGAGGTGATGATCGCCAGCGAGCAGGCAGCCATCAGGGCGCCGCCGAGGCCCTGCGCCGCGCGCGCGACGATCAGCATCTCGCGGCCCTGTGCGGCGCCGCCGACGAGCGAGGCGAGCCCGAACAGGAGCAGCGCCAGGACGAACATCCGGCGCTGCCCGAAGTGGTCGGCGGCGCGGCCGCCAAACATCAAGAAGCCCGCGAACGTGATCGCGTACGCGTCGACGATCCACTGCAGTTCGGGCGCGGAGAACCCGAGGTTCAACTGGATCGAGGGCAGCGCGACGTTGACGATGCTCAGGTCGAGGATCACCATGAACTGGGCCACGCAGCAGACGACCAAGAGCCACGCCGAACCTCCTTGGCCCTGCTTGCTCTCGGTCTCGGTCGGAGGCGCCTGTGTCACACCCGGGCTCGCCGTTGCCTCGGCGCTCATGACGGCCTACCCCAGGGTTCGTCGTTTAGAAACATGTGACGGAATCGGGGTGCTCGGATGGCGGAGGTTCGCAACCGCGATTGGCTCTCTGAACGCTTGGTAGGGTGAGCGTCCGAACCCTCGCGCGAGAACGATTGGAGCCCAGCCCATGAGAAGAACGCCACTGACCGCCATGCTAACGACAGCGGCCATCCTGGCGAGCGCTCTCGCGGTGGCGGGGTGCGGCAGTAAAGGGGGGAGCTCCTCCTCTTCCGCCACGAGCACGCCGGCGAGCACGGGCGGCACCCCCGCGACGAGCACCACGACGCCGACGACGCACAAGCACAAGTCCAAACCGGCCTACTGAGCCGCCGCCGGTTCATCCTCGGAGCGAGGCGGCGTAGCTGATCGGCTGGACCGTCTTTGAGGCGCCGAGCACGTGGCCGGCCGCATCGAGCGCCTGCACCGCCACGTAGGGGTACTTCTCCGGCAGGGTCGTCGAGCTCTCGAAGTCATTGCCGGCCGGGATCGTGGCCTGCGCCGTGAGCGACCCGGTGTGCTTGCCCGCAAGCACACGCCATGAAGCAACTTCGGTGGCGCCGTTCCAGCTCGCATGGACGATCGTCTCTTCGCCCGTGTCGTTCAGGGCGGCGAGCACCGCGGGCGGGCTGGACGGGCGCCCGCTCCAGGGGAAGCGGTACGCGCGATAGAAGGACATGTCGAACGGCAGGTGGGCGTCAAACAGCAACGAGCCGCCTGTGGCCGCGTACTCGCTGATCGCGGGCACGCCGCCGTAGCCGACGAGCGCGTTTTGATCCGCGAGCGTCTGCATGTTGCCCTGGCTTGGGGCGAGCAGCGGCGGGTCTGGATGGGTGTAGGAGGAGACGAGGCGCGCTTGGAGGGTCTTGAAGTCGAGCGCGATTCGCACCCCACGCGACTGACTGTGGATCGGCGGATTCGAGCCGTCGTCGAAGAAGGTGACCTCGCCGCCCGGGAGGACGCGGCCGTCGTGCTGCCACGCCGTCTTCGTGCCCGGACCCATCTCGAAAGAGCTCCTGTTACCCCCCAGTCGCCAGAGGATCTTGCCGGTGGCGCCCTGCAGCTGATAGCCGGCCCAGGTGCTGCGCGCCGAGATGAAGATGTCCCCAGATTGACCTGAGTCCCCACCCTCCAGATCGATCGAGTTGAGGTGGAAGTAATCCCAAGGCGCCCCGTCCGTCGGGACTTCGACTTCGGACTCCTCCGCGCCGACGTGGTCGAGGCTGTGCCATTCCCAGCGCACGAGGCCCGTCTTGATGTCGATCTCCTGAATCGCCGTGTCGACGATCGCCCCATCCGAGGACCCCTTGATCGAGCTGAGATCGCAACGGATCGGGTTGTAAGCGGTCGTATAGGAGATGTCGTTCGGGGCGATCTGAAAGTCGTGCAGGTCCGCCTTCAGGCCGTTGCCGCCGTGGATCCTCGCGACCGTCTGGTAGCTGGAGCTCATGACGATGTCTTCGCCCTGCCCAAAGCCGAGCGAGAGCACCTTGCCCTTCCACCATGTCAGGGCGCGCCGGCCTTCGTAGGTCTGCTCGTTGAGGTCCTCCGCCGCTTCGCCCCCTTCCAGCTTGTCGAACCAGACGAGCTTGCCTTGCGGCGTGTAGATCAGCGGCCCGTACTGACCGGGACCGGGACCGTTGGTCGTGAGGATGTCGCCCGCCGCGGGATCGCGGTCCGGCACGGTGACCGTCAGGACCGGGGCCTGGATGCCGGGCATCGTGTAGAAGCTCTGATAGTCGGCGGGCGCCGACTGTGGGTTTCCGAAAGCCGGAGTGCTCGCCGTCGAATATGGAGTATCGACGCGGAATTGAAAGGCGATCGGTCTGCCGCCGCCCGCCTGGGATCCGCTTGCGTCGCTCGACCGGGATCCGCCGGCGTCGATCATGGCGTGGACCCTCACGCGCTCGCCGGGATCGAACGGGCTGTCCGGTACGAAGCTCGCGCCGTCGCCCTGCGAGTAGCCGTCGAGGCGGCCGGAGTGATCGCCGCTGCGCTCCCCCTCGACGGAGACCGCGTGGATCCGCGCGGCCGGCACGCCCAGGAAGCTGATCTGCGTGTTGGGGTTCGCCGTGTCGGTTTCCGGCGCCGGCGAGACGTCGACGGGCACTCCTTCCAGCTTGGCGCTGTGATTCAGCGTGGCGGGCAGGCACGCTGGGGACTTGCCGCTTTGAGCCGAGCTGTGCGAGCCGGTTTGCCCGCAACCGCCCAATGCGATTGCGAGTAGCGCGCTCCCCGCGGCGAAGGTGACCGGCAGGACAATGGGGCCGTTCCGTTTCATTCAGAGTCGACCCCTCGGGCGCCGGGACGAAGCAGAGACGCGAGTCGAGTGCGGACGATACCGGTGCAAACCGCGCGCTTGCCGCCCTGGCGCGCCAAGGCGCGCGATCTTTACCAAGTTCTTCGCCCCCCGCAAAGTCAGTCGTTGGTTCTTGCCCCCGCGAAGGTCAGTCGGTGGTGAGCTTCAAGACCAGCTTGCCCGTGTTCTCGCCCGAGAAGAGCCGCAGCAAGGTGTCGGGGAAGCTCTCCAGGCCCTCGGCGATGTCCTCGCGCGAGACGAGCTTGCCCGCCGCGAACCAGCCCCCCATCTCGCGCAAGCCCTCGGCGTAGCGATCGGCGTAATCGAAGATGACAAAACCGGTCATGCTCGCGTTGTTGACGAGTAGCGACAGATAGTTGGACGGGCCCTGCACCGCACCAGTGGCGTTGTACTGCGAGATCGCCCCACAGATGATCACGCGCGCGTGACGCGCCAGGCCCGCGAGCGCGTGGTCGAGGATCTCACCGCCGACGTTGTCGAAGTACACGTCAATCCCCTTCGGAGCGTGCTCGCGCAGGCCCGCGGAGACATCTCCGGCCTTGTAGTCGATGGCTGCGTCAAAGCCCAGATCCTCCACCACGTAGCGACACTTCTCGGCTCCACCCGCGATCCCCACGACGCGGCAGCCCTCGAGCTTGGCGATCTGCCCGACGACTCCCCCGACCGCGCCCGCGGCGCCAGAGACGACGACCGTCTCACCCTCCTGCGGCTTGCCGATGTCGAGCAGCCCGAAGTAGGCGGTCAGGCCGGGCATGCCGAGCGTGCCGAGGTAGGTCGGCAGCGGGGCGAGCGACACGTCGAGCTTTGTCACGGCGTTGCCGTGCACGACGGCGTAATCCTGCACGCCGAGCATTCCGGTGACGTGGTCTCCGGGGGCCAAGTCGGGATGGTTGGAGACGAGCACCTCGCCGATCCCGCCCGCACGCATCGTCTCGCCGATGCCAACCGGCGCGATGTAGGACCGGGCGTCGTTCATCCAGCCGCGCATCGCGGGGTCGAGCGAGAGATATAGGACCTTGACGAGCATCTCTCCGTCGCCCAGCTCGGGAACGGGCTCCTCGGTGTACTCCCAATCGCTGGGCTTGGGCAGGCCGACCGGACGGGCGGCGAGGCGGAACTGATGATTGACGAGGTCCATTGCGTGCCCTTCGTTGGGGTCTGGAAGCTCCTTATGCCCGAGCGGCGCTCGCGCGTTACGAACCGTACATACTCTCGGCGTGAGCAAACTGCCTACTCTCGGCGTGAGCAAACTGCCGATCCCGATCCTTGCCGCGGTGCTCGTCGTGGCAGTGGCGCCCGCGGCGGCGCTCGCCGGCACGGGCAACCACACCAAGGCGGAGAACGTCGCCACGACGAAAACCTACATCCAGGCCGACTACTTGCTGGCGCACACGGCGCGGATCAACATGCTGAGCGGCGAAGCCGCGCTCGAAAGCCTGCAGCAGACGCTCAGTGCGGAATGCCCGATGGCAGCCGCGGCCTCGCCCGAGAACGAAGCCGCCGCGGCGCTCAGCAACGAGGTGATCGGCGCAATGTCGGTCGTCTTCATCCGCGCCGACATCCAGGTGGTCGACGGCTTCGCGGAAACGGTCGCTCACCTGCACTGGAGCAATCAGAAGCTGACCCACAAAGTCAAGATCTACGCGGCCAAGTTCAAGGTGCTCGCCGCGCTGGAAATGCCAGACGTGTGCGGCGACGTGCGGGCATGGGCCGCGAGCGGCTACAGGACACTGCCGGCGAGCACGACGCAGTTTGACGAACACTACAGCGCCCACAACGTCGGCATCGGCGAAATACCGACGCATCTGCTCGCTCCGTACGAGGATTCTCACGAGCGCGAAGTACTGACGCTGACCAGGCAGTTCGAAAGCGAACTCGTCGACGCCGAAGCGAGAGCCGTCGCGCAGTGGTCGAAGATCCTGAACGCGCTCGATCTGCAGCCATAATGCGCGCGTGAGCGCAGCAAGTACCGAAGACCGCACGCATCCAAACCTGATCCTCGCCGTGCTCGCGCTCGGCGGCTTGGCCTATGCGGTGCTCAGCTCGGCGGTGCTGCCGGCGCTGCCGACCTTCCAGCACGCGCTGGGAGCGTCCGAGACCGAAGTCACCTGGCTGCTGACCGCCTACCTGCTGGCCGCGTCGGTCGGCACGGCAATCATCGGCCGCCTGGGCGACATGTACGGCAAGGAGAAGATGCTGCTGTGGACGCTCGTGATCCTCGCCGCGGGCACACTCCTGTCCGCGGTGTCGAGCTCTCTGGCGGTGATCGTCGTCGGCCGCTTCATCCAGGGCGCGGCCGGGGGGATCTTCCCGCTCGCGTTCGGGATCGTGCGCGACGAGTTCCCACGCGAGAAGGTGGCCGGGAGCATCGGCCTGCTGTCGGCGATCCTCGGCCTCGGCGGCGGTGTGGGGATCGTGCTCTCAGGCCTGATCATCGAGCACCTGAACTACCACTGGCTGTTCTGGCTGCCGCTGATCCCGACGGTCTTCGCCGCGATCGCGACGTGGCGCTATATCCCGGAATCGCCAGTGAAGCTGCCCGGGCGCGTGAACTGGCTGGCGGCAGCGCTGATGACGATCGGAATGTCGATCGTGCTGATCTCGATCTCGCAGACGACGAGTTGGGGCTGGGGCTCGGCGAAGACGCTCGGCCTGCTCGCCGTCGGGATCGCCGTCTCGATCGCCTGGATCGCAGTCGAGATCCGCAGCAGCGAACCGCTTGTCGACATGACGATGATGCGGATCCGCGGCGTGTGGACCACAAACGCGTCCGCGTTTCTGCTCGGCGCGGGCATGTACGCGTCGTTCATCGTGATCCCCCAGATCGCCCAACTGCCGACGAGCACCGGCTTCGGGTTCGGCGCCTCCGTCGTCGTCTCGGGTCTGTATCTGTTGCCGACGACGATCGGTGTGACGGTCCTGGGCCTGTACTCCGGACGGATCTCCGCGCGCTTCGGCTCGCGCGCGGCGCTTTTGGCGGGGACCGCGTTCAGCACCTCGTCGTTCGCACTGCTCGCCGTCGCGCACAGCCATCCCTACGACCTGCTGATCGCCGCCGGACTGCTCGGGGTCGGCGTCGGCCTCGCCTTCGCGGCGCTCGGCAACCTGATCGTGCAGGCGGTCTCGCCCCATCAGACGGGCGTGGCGAGCGGCATGAACACGGTGATGCGCACGCTCGGTGGCGCGCTCGGTGGTCAGCTGTCGGCGACGTTCATCGCCGGGAACACCTCCGCCGACGGCCTGCCGACCGTCACCGGGTTCACCGAGACCTTCCTGATGGCGACCGGCTTCCTTTTGATCTGCCTGCTCACCGGATTCCTCGTGCCGAAGGCCGGAACGGGGGCAGGAGCGGGATATTCATTCCCGGAGGCTGATCAGGGTGAGGGGAATGCGGAGATCGCGGCGCCGGAGGGTGCGCAGGCGTGAGCTAGTGTCCTGAGTCAGCCGGCAATGCTCGCCTCGATACCCAGCCCGTCGAGCAACGGGTTTTACGTCGGCCCGCTGTTCTTTCATTTTTACGGGCTCTGCTATGTCGTCGGGATCACCGCTGCCGTCCTCTTGACGCGCAGGCTCTGGCGCGAGAAGGGCGGTGACCCGAACCTCGTTTACGCCGTCGCGATCTGGGGCGTGCCGGCGGGGATCCTCGGTGCGCGGCTCTATCACGACGTCACGAGCTGGGGCGAAGTCCCCCACAACTGGTGGGGGTGGCTGGCGATCTGGCAGGGCGGCCTCGGTATCTGGGGGGGCATAGCCGGCGGCTTCATCGGCGGTGCGATACCGCTGCGCCGCCGCGGGGTGAGCATCGCCCAGTTCATGGACGCAGCCGCCCCGGGCCTCCTGGTCGCCCAGGCGATCGGACGGGTCGGTAACTACTTCAACCAGGAGCTCTTCGGCGGGCCCACGAGCCTCCCCTGGGGCCTGCAGATAAGCCCGGAACACCGCCCGGCCGGATACCTGGCCTACTCGACTTTCCATCCGACGTTCCTGTACGAGCTGATCTGGGACCTCGCGCTCGCCGCCACCCTCCTCTGGCTGATCCGTCACAAGCAGATTCGCGCACCTGGGATCTTCGCGCTGTACGTCACCGGCTATTCGGCATTTCGCATATTCGAGGAGCTGCTGCGGGTCGACCCCGCACACCACATCCTCGGGGAGCGCCTGAACTTCTGGGTCGCGAGCCTGTTCACCGTCGTGGGCCTCGTCTGGTTCATCTACACGCAGCGAGCAGACCGCGCCCCACCAAGCTCATCCTCAGCGTGATCCACTGCGCGCGGCACGTCGGATCGAGAGCGCTAGCAGCCCGAACACGGCAAGCGGCATAACCCACCAGGCCGAGATACCGGCGGCAGCGACGAGCGCCGTCAACGCGAGTGCCAGCGCCACGCCGATCGCGGTACGCCAGTCGTCGCCGACGACGAACTCCCACACCGCGAGCCCGAATGTCCGCGCCCGTGTCATGCGCTCACCGTCGTCCGGTCGGTGGTGTCGGCGCTCAGCGGACCGCTGTGTGCGGTGGGTGCTGAGTCCAAGTTCCGGGCCACCGTCTTGGACATCGCGATCGCCACGATCAGTACCCCGGGGACGATCGCCAAGAGAGCGGCGTCGCCGCCGGGCCAGCTCGCGCCGGCGCCCTCGGCGCCCCAGAACATCCCGAACGAGCTGAGCATCACACCGACCGCGAACTTCAGAGTGTTCTCCGGCACTCTCGCCAGCGGAGCGCGTGCGGCGATACCCGCCGCGACGACCACGAGGACAGCGAGCCCGGCAGCGGCCGCGGCCAGGGCGACATGGTGCTGGTTGGCGCCGAAGGTGAGCACGATGAACGCGACCTCGAGACCCTCAAGGAGCACCCCCTTGAAGGCGATCGTGAAGGCATAGCCATCGAACCCGTCATGTCTGGCGCCGGCCGCGCGAGCCGCGGTGGCCTGCGCTTCGTAGATCTGAGCCTCATCGTGCTTGGCCTTCAGCCCGGCCGAGCGCAGGATCGCCTTGCGCAGCCACTGCAGGCCGAAGATCAGCAGCAGGCCGCCGATCAGCACTCTCAGCACGTCGATCGGCAACGAGGTGATGGCCGGCCCGAGCGCCGCCACGATCACCGCGAGTGCGAGCATCGCGGCGCCGACGCCGCTGATCGCCGAGGACCAACTGCGCGTGCTGCCCACGGCGAGCACGATCGTCAGCGCCTCGACCGCCTCGACCGTGCAGGCGAGGAACACCGACAGGGCGAGCCCGAGCTCAGCCCCGCTCATGCACTCAGCTCAGCCATGCGGATAGATCCTCGAGAGCATCAGGGATCACGCAATAGTAGGGCCATAGGCCTGCGCCACCACTAGAAGCGGCGCGCGCGCCGGCGGGATGCCGCCGCGCGTGGCGAAACAGGTGATCAGACCGATCAGGAATCGAGAAGCGCAGGTCACGAGCCGCAGCTAGGGTGACCGCGATGGCCACGAGGACGAACACGCAGTCGCCTGCGCCGCACGCTGCCGACAGTCACGAGTTGATCCGCGTGCACGGCGCGCGCGTCAACAACCTCAAGGACATCAGCGTCGAGATCCCGAAGCGCCGGCTGACGGCGTTCACTGGGGTCTCCGGATCGGGCAAGAGCTCGCTGGTGTTCGGCACGATCGCCGCGGAGTCGCAGCGACTGATCAACGAGACCTACAGCGCCTTCGTGCAGGGGTTCATGCCGACGCTGGCGCGACCCGAGGTCGACGTGCTGGACGGGCTGACGACCGCGATCATCGTCGACCAGGAGCGGATGGGCGCCGACGCTCGCTCGACGGTCGGCACCGCCACCGACGCGGGTGCGATGCTGCGCATCCTCTTCAGCCGGCTCGGGAAGCCGCAGATCGGCTCGCCCCAGGCGTTCTCCTTCAACGTCGCCTCGATCTCGGGCGCCGGGGCGGTCACGTTCGAGCGCGCCGGCCGTACGACGAAAGAGAAGCGAAGCTTCAGCATCCTCGGTGGCCAGTGCCCTCGCTGCGAGGGCCGCGGCTCGGTGAACGACATCGACCTCACTCAGCTATACGACAAGCGCAAGTCGCTGAGAGACGGCGCGCTCACGATCCCCGGCTACAGCATGGACGGCTGGTACGGGCGAATCTTCTTGGGCTCCGGGTTTTTTGACCCAGACAAGCCGATCGAGAAGTTCACCAAAAAAGAGCTCGACGACCTGCTCTACAAGGAGCCGACCAAGATCAAGGTCGACGGCGTCAACCTGACCTACGAGGGCCTGATCCCGCGGATCCAGAAGTCGATGCTCTCCAAGGACCTCGACTCGCTGCAGCCGCACGTTCGCGCCTTCGTGGAGCGAGCGGTCACTTTCACAACCTGCCCTGAGTGCGACGGGACGCGGCTCAGCGCGGAGGCCCGCTCGTCGAAGATCAAGGGCATCAACATCGCCGACGCCTGCGCAATGCAAATCAGCGATCTGGCCGCGTGGGTGAGCGAGCTCAAGGAGCCGTCGGTCGCGCCGCTGCTCGATGCGCTGGGGGCGACGCTCGACTCATTCGTGGACATCGGGCTGGGCTACCTCTCACTGGAGCGCCCGTCGGGCACGCTCTCGGGTGGAGAGGCCCAACGCGTCAAGATGATCCGCCAGCTCGGCTCATCGCTCACCGACGTCACCTACGTCTTCGACGAGCCGACGATCGGGCTGCACCCGCACGACATCGAGCGGATGAACGAGCTGCTGCTGGCGCTGCGCGACAAGGGCAACACCGTGCTCGTCGTGGAGCACAAGCCGGAGACGATCGCGATCGCCGACCACGTCATCGACCTCGGCCCGAAGGCCGGGACCGACGGCGGCGAGGTGGTGTTCGAGGGGACCGTCGAGGGGTTGAGGGCAAGCGACACGATCACCGGGCGGCACCTCGATGACCGGGCCACGCTCAAGGAGGCGCTGCGGACGCCGGACGGCACGCTCGAGGTCCGCGGGGCCAGCACCCACAACCTGCGGGACCTCGACGTCGACATCCCGCTCGGCGTCTTGGTCGTCATCACCGGCGTGGCGGGCTCGGGCAAGAGCTCGCTGATCGATGGGTCGGTGTCCAAGCGAGACGGGGTCGTCTCGATCGACCAGGCGGCGATCAAAGGCTCGCGGCGCAGCAACCCGGCGACCTACACGGGACTGCTCGACCCGATCCGCAAGGCGTTCGCGAAGGAGAACGGCGTGAAGCCGGCCTTGTTCAGCGCCAACTCCGAGGGCGCCTGCCCCAATTGCAACGGCGCCGGCGTTATCTACACCGACCTGGCGATGATGGCCGGCGTTGCCGCCCCCTGTGAGGTGTGCGAGGGAAAGCGCTTCCAGGCTGGCGTGCTCGAGTACAAGCTTGGCGGCAAGGACATCAGCGAGGTGCTCGCGATGGCAGTGGTGGAGGCGACCGAGTTCTTCGGCGCCGGCAAGGCGAAGACGCCGGCGGCGCATGTGATCCTGACCCGGCTCGCCGACGTTGGGCTCGGCTACCTCAGCCTCGGCCAACCGCTGCCCACGCTGTCCGGCGGTGAGCGACAGCGGCTCAAGCTGGCCACGCAGATGGCCGAGAAGAGCGACGTCTACGTCCTCGACGAGCCGACCACCGGCCTGCACCTCGCCGACGTCGAGCAGCTGCTCGGCCTGCTCGACCGGCTCGTCGACTCGGGCAAGTCGGTGATCGTGATCGAGCATCACCAGGCGGTGATGGCGCACGCCGACTGGATTATCGATCTCGGGCCCGGCGCGGGCCACGACGGCGGCCGGATTGTCTTCGAGGGCACGCCTGCCGAGCTCGTCGCCGGGCGGGAGGGAATCCGATCTCTCACCGGCGAGCACCTCGCGGCCTACGTCGGCACCTGACCGAGCTCTCGCAGATCGACCTGCGACATGGGCTTCGCGTGTGGTGCGTAGTCGCTCCGACATCAAGTGGGCCCCTGGCACGCTCCTACACTCCAACTGTGACGCCGGAGGAGCTCGCCAACCTCGCGCTCCTGCGCCGCGCCCGCGATCTGATGGATCGGGAGTACGCGCGCCCACTTGACGTCGCCGAGCTCGCACGCGCTGCGCTGATGTCGACCGCACACTTCTCGCGGCAGTTCCGCGAGGCGTATGGGGAGACGCCCTACGCATACTTGATGACGAGAAGGATCGAGCGGGCGAAGGCGCTGCTGCGCCACGGCGAGCCGTCGGTCACCGAGGTGTGCATCGCCGTCGGGTGTACGTCGCTCGGCTCGTTCAGCGCACGTTTCACCGAAGTGGTGGGCGAGACGCCGACGGCCTACCGGGCTCGTGACCACAGCGCGCTGGAGAGCGTCCCAGGCTGCGTCGCCAAGGACCTGACCCGCCCGAACGGCAAGCCGGCCAGCAAGCCGAGCAGGGCTCGAGCCGAGCAGGATCGGAGAAGCGCGCGGGGCGCCGGCGCTCTAGCCTTGCGGGCATGAACCTAACTCTCTCCACCTGCTTCGTACTCGTCCATGACCCCGACCTTTCACTGACCTTCTACCGCGACACGCTCGGCCTCGAGCTGCGCAACGACGTCGCCCGCGAGGACTTCCGCTGGATCACCGTCGGCGCCGGCACCCAACCCGGCGTCGCGATCGTCCTCACGAACTACCTGAACGGCAGCCCCGCCGACAGCGACGCGCTCGCCGCCCTGCTCGCCAAGGGCGCCCTGAACGGCGTCCACTTCCACACCGACGACCTGGATGCCACCTTCGAGACGCTGCGCGCCGCGGGCGCCGAGATCGTGCAGGAGCCGACCGAGCAGCCGTGGGGCACGCGTGACTGCGCCGTGCGCGACCCGTCCGGCAACATGGTGCGCATCGACCAGCCGCCCGCCGCGTAGTCGATCTACACGGTCCTTAGTGCTTCGGTGGGTGAGAGGCGCGCGGCGCGTAGCGCTGGGACCAGGCCGGCGACGGCGCCGATCAGGAGTGCCGCCCCGAACCCGCCTGCCCAGGCGAGGGTGGGGATGACGATCGTCCAGCCCTTGGTGGTGGCGTAGATCGCGGTCGCGACTATGCCCGTGGCGACACCGACGGCGCCGCCACCGAGCCCGAGCAGGATCGCCTCGGAGAGGAACTGCGTGCGGATCTGCCCGCGGGTGGCGCCAAGTGCGCGGCGCAGCCCGATCTCAGAGCGCCGTTCCAGGACGGAGATGACCATGATGTTCGCCACCCCGACCGCCCCCACCAGCAGGGCGACGGCGCCGAGCCCGAGGAAGAGACCGTTGAAGGCGCCTTGAGCGTCGGCGCGTGCTGTGAGCGTGGCCGATGGTTGGCTGACGTTGACTTCGTTGGGTGCTTCCGGGTCCGCGGTCGCGGCGAGGACCGACTGGACAGCCGGGACCTGGCTGTTCTGGGCGCGCAGGTAGACGGTGTTGGGGTGCCCGTTGAAGTGCAGGTAGCGTTCCGCGGCCTTGAAACCGACCAGCACCGAGCTTTCGATTCCGGACGCCAGCACCGAAGGACCAAGTATCCCGACGAGGTAGATCCACTGGTTTGCGGCCCAGATCCGCTCGCCGGGGTAGATGTGGTCGATGCCGAGTCGCCCAGCGGCCGCGGAGCCGAGCACCGCGACCGGCTCCTGGGCGGTCGCGGCGTTCAGATAACGGCCCTGCACGATCTGGATGCCCAGAGTGTGCAGCAGGCTGAGGCTCGCCGCCTGGATTTCCAGCGCATTGGTTTCGACGGTGGGGATCAGCGGCGAGCGGTACACCTTCCCTTCGACCTTCCCCGTCTCCGCGACGGTTTCGACCGGGTCGATACGCGCGATCATCGCCGGCGCCACCAATGGCAGCTCCGCGGTCTTGCCGGCGAAGCTCTGGCCGTTGGTGACGATCAGGAGGTTCGTCCCGAGGCGTTCGATCTCTTCCAGCAGGCCCGCCTGCGAGGAGGCTGACAGGCCGAGCACCGCCACGATCGCAGCGACCCCGATCGCGATCCCGAGCGCGGAGAGCCCCGCCCGCATACGCCGCGTACGCAACCCCACGCTCGCCACGCGCGCGAGATCGGAGGCCCGCAGCCGCCGGGGTGCGAGGTCCGCGGCGCCCGCGTCTGCTCGAGTGCGGTCGGCGACTACGCTCACCGCGCTCACGGGGCTTCGTTGACGAGCGCGAACGCCGCCGGCCTGGCCGGCTTGGCGCCGGCCTTGACGATGTAGCCGCCCGGCTGGCGGCCGGCGGTGAAGGGGGGCGCGACGGCAATCCCGCAGGCGTTTGTCTTGACCTTGACCGTATGGGGGTGAGACACACGCGCGCGGTCGTGATGGTGGTGGTCATGAGAGTGGACGATGAAGCGTCCGCCGGCGGCGGGGGCGGAGAAGGTCACGAGCGCGCCCGGGACAGGGTTCTTCTGCGCGTCGGTGACGGTAACGGCGAGTGCGATCGGGAACGGAGATCCCGCGATGGTGGATTGCGTGGAGCCCACGCCGGGGGCGAGCTTGGCGGGCTTGCCCGCGAGGTTTGAAAGGGTGAAGCTGACCGGTGTGACGGTGGGCGCCCCGCCTTTGCCGGCGCTTTCATTCCCGCCCCCGCCGCCGCTCGAGACCGAGGCGGTGGCGGTCAACGACCCGGCCGTGCTGTTCGCGGTGAAGAGCGGCGAGCTTGCGACACCGTTCGCGCCCGTCGTCGCGGTCGCCTGGGCGCCCCCTCCGGCGAAGCTGGCACTGGCACTCGAACTCGTGCCGCACGCGCTAGCGCCGCCGGTGCCGAGTGTGAACGTGACCGTCGTACCTGCGACCGGGTTGCCATTGGCGTCCAGGACGGTGACCTGCAGCGGCTGGGAGTAGCGGGCGGTAACGCTCGCGGATCTGCTCTTCAGCGGGATCGCGACGATCCTCGCCGGTACGCCCGCAGCGGTGTTCGTCAAAGAGAAGGAGACCGAGCCGTACTGCGATCTGGCGGTGAGGCTGTAGCTGCCCGCGGTGCTGTTGGCGGTGAACGCGGGCGCGGCCACGCTGCCCGAGGCATCGGCGCCGACAGTGACGGTGTTGGACCCGCTGCTGGAGAACACGCCGCTCGCGCCACCGGAGGGTGAGCTGAACGTGACGGGGACTCCCGCGGCGGCGCTCGTGACGGGGCAGCCATCGCTGTTGCTGAGCGCGACCTGCAGCCCAGTCGCGAACGCGCTCTGCAGGATCGCCGTCTGGGGCGTGCCCGCGACGAGCGTCATCTGGTTCGGGGGATTGGACGACGGACAGTTCGACGTCCCGGTGCCGGTCGGTTCGGTTGGCGATCCGCCGGTTTCCCCCGCGGCGAAGGACGGGCCACCCACGAGCATGCCAACCGCGGTGCCCAAGCTCACGGCCACGAGCAGTCCGAGTCCCGCCCAGCGAACACGGCGGAGCAACCACGTCATCGGCGCCATCAGCGCACTGCTCCTGCTGCGGTGGTGTCATTCACGATGCGTCCGTCGAGCACCTGGACTTGGCGGGGGAGACGGGCGGCGAGGTCGTGGTCGTGGGTGATCACGAGGATCGTCGCGCCGTCGGCGTTCAGCTCTTGAAGGAGCGTGAGGATCGCTTCACCGGAGGAGCTGTCGAGGTTCCCGGTGGGCTCGTCGGCCAGCACGATCGCGGGGCGGCCAACGAGGGCGCGTGCGATCGCGACGCGTTGGCGCTCGCCGCCGGAGAGCTTGCTCGGACGGAAGCTCGCGCGCGCGGCGAGGCCCACCCGGGCCAGCGTCTGCGCTGCCCGCTCGCGGCGCTCGGCGACGGCAACACCGGCGTAGAGCAGTCCTTCGGCGACGTTCTCGAGAGCGGTGGAATGCTCGGCAAGGAAGAACTGCTGAAAGACGAACCCGATACGCGTGGCGCGCAGCGTCGCGAGCTCGCGGTCGGATAGCCGTGCGGCGTCCAGGCCCGTGATCGAAACCACGCCCGAGCTGGGGCGCTCGAGCGTGCCCATCACGTGCAGTAGTGTCGTCTTACCCGAGCCCGAGGGGCCCACGATCGCCACGAGCTCGCCCTCTCCCACCACGAAGCTGACTTCCCGCAGCGCGTTGACCGGGGTCCCGCCCGCCCCGGCGCCGTAGACCTTGCTGACTCCGCGCAACTCCAATACCGGCTGCTCGCTGTCGTCCGCGTACGAGACGCTTGTTGGCTGCTCGCTCATGATGTCGCTGGCACCACCACGCGCTGGCCGGCGGACAGGCCTTGGCCGCTCACCTGCACGACGCCTTCGGCGTCGTCGAACAGGCCGACGGTGACAGCCTCGAGACGGTGCACACGGCCTTCGGCGACCTCCACCGCGTAGCCACCGCCGGCGAGCGCGAGCAGCGCGTCAACAGGCACCGCCAGCACGTTTTCTACGCGTTCGGTGGTGATCTCGACGTTCACGGGCGCCTGGTCGAGGTGCCCCGTCGCCCCGGGATCGGTGGGGGTGGCGAGGACTTCGACGGTGGGCGCGCTTTCTTCTTCGCCGCCTTTGCCAGAGCCGGACGGCGTGGTGGCGACACTGGAGACATAGGTGATCCGTCCAGGCGTGGTCTGGTTGTCGGGAAGCGTGATCGTGACCTGATCGCCGACCTTGACGCTCGCCTGCTGGGAGGCGTCGAGCGCGATCTTGACCTGCCGGGCGGTCGAGGTGATCGCGAGCACCGGGCCGGGCATGACCGTCTGGCCGACCGTGGGGGTCACGCTCGTGACGCGCACCGGTCCTGGCTCGAATACCACCGAGCCGAGCGGCAGCTCGCGTGTCGCCGGCGAGCCGTACTGCAGCACCACCGGCCGGCCGCTGATCGCGTAGAGGGTCTGTCCGCGCGAGATCACCTGGCCGACCGCCGGCAGCTTCGTGAACGTCGAGCTCTGCCCGTACACCGTGGCTGAGGAACGCGCCGTGGACAAGCTGGACTGCGCGCTCGCGAGCTGTTTTTCGGCCGAGGAGACCTGGGAGCGGTCGGCGCTGACCTTCCTTCGGTGTTGGTCGCGTTCTGCTGCGCCGGAGAGACGGCCTGCACGTCGCTCGAGCACGCGCTCCCGCCACCGCTCGGCGAGTTGTCTTCGCTTGCAGGCGAGGAGTTGGCGGATGCCGCTTCCGCGGCGCCCTCGCCCGCGCAGTCGACCTGCTCCTTCGCGCGCGCCGCCGCGAGCGTCGCCTGGTGGACCGCGAGCGCCTGCGTGTCGGAGGCCAGCGTCGCCCGTGGCGCCCGCCAGCATCGTTTCGGCGCTCGTGACCTGCTGGGTTGACTGCTGGACGGCGGTGGGCGCGGTCCCGGACGGCACGCGGATGCTCGAGGAGCCCGCGTAGCCGAGCGTGCCGCTCACCTGGGTCTGCTGCGAGAGCGACCGGCGGGTCACCGTCGCCAGCGAGGTCGCAGTCGCGTTATCGCTAACGCCACCGCCAGATTTGGCCGAGCCACCGAAGGGTCCGTCACGATCAGCACCACGAGGGCCACGACGAGCACCAGCCCCACGCTCGCGAGCATCCTCCGGCGAGCGCGTCCGGCCGCCGGGGCGAGGTTCGATCGCTCGCCGGAGGCTCCGGCCTCCTCGCCCGCCGAGGCACGGATGCGGCTTCACCGGACACGGGATCGCTCACCGATGATGCTTGTACGACATCGACGGTTTCGGGAATGTATCGCCGGCCCCACGAACGCCCCGCCGCTCACGGGGCCGCGACCACGTTACCCCCGGATTCGCCGCCGGAGTCGCCAGGCCCGCCCTTGGGTCCCGGCCCGGGCGGACCCGGACCGCCCTTGCCGCCCGGCGCGATCGACTGGCAGGCCTTCTGTGCGGCCCTGAACCGCGGCGATTCCGGGTCGATCCCGTTCGCGCCGCCTGCCTTCAGCTTCATCCTGGCGCCCCCCGTCTGAGAAGGTCGGATCGGGGAAGTTGGGGACTCCGTGGCTGCGCATGCAGACGGAGAACTTCAAGGCGCTTTCCTGCAGCTTGGCTTGTTGCGCCGGACTCGGGGCTACCTTCGAGGGCGCGTACTTGCTGCACGCCTTTTCGGCCGCCTGGAACCGGGACGATTCTGGATTCGGGCCGTGGCCGTTGTGGTTCTGGATGCGTATGCCGCCTTCGGTCGGTTCGGGGAATTCGGGTTCCCCGTGGGTTCGCATGCACTGCGAGAACTTGACCATCTTCTGCTGGGTGCTCGCGATGCTTTCCGGGGAGGATGAGCCGCCGCCGCTCGCGGGCGAGGAGCTGGACGTGCGGAGGAGAGGTGCGCGACGCCCGGGCTCGATGAGCCGCCACCGCAGCCGGCGAGGAGCAGGGCGGTGCCGGCAAGCACAACCATGCTGAGGTTCATTTTTGTCATGTCGACATCATGTGGGAAGCAACCTGAGAATTGGCTGAGAGAAGACGAGGAACTTCCTGAACAGGTTGCCCGGCCGGCCCCGGTTCCCGTCAGTGGTTGTGCAGCGGGAACGCGCACGCGGTCGCCGCGCGCGTGAACGCCGGCGACCGCTGGTCGATCGTGGACGGGAATACGAGGATCACTCCTTCGATATCGCTGATCACGCCGGCGCCGCCGGAGCCGAACGGGTTGGACGGGACCGAGGTCCGAGGGTCGGGGAAGTCGTAGACGCCGTTCTTGCGCATGCACTGTGCGACCTTCAGAAAATGCGCCAGCGTCTGCGCGGAGGGTGGGGGCCCTGAGCCGGGACCTGGCGGCAGGAGCTTGTCGCATTTCGCCTGCGCCGCCTTGAACGAGGGCGAATTGATGATCCCAGCGCGCGCGTGGAAGAGGAAGCCCCCGCCGGCGTTCGGGTCTGGGAAGTTGGGCACGCCATTGGAGCGCATGCACTTGGCGTAGGCGACCGCGGCCCGCTGAAGGCTCGCGGGACTTTCAGGCGACGAGCCGGCGACTTCGGACTTCGCCGTTGAGGCGCCCTTCGCGGAGGAGAGGTGGGCGACGCCAGGGCTCGACGAGCCGCCGCAGCCGGCGAGGGCTAGCGAGACGCTCGCAAGCACCACCACACCAAGGCTCACGCACTTCATGCATTGCTCTCCTGCTGCGTCAGCGGCGGCATACCGACATCATCCGGGCGGGAACCTGAGAATTGGCTGAGAAAAGGAGAGGAACTTCCTAAACGACGCTGGAAGCAGCGGGAGCATGCCGCTGGGATGCGGCGAGCTCGGCGCTGGTCATCTGGAGCGGGGGAAGCTCGAGCGTCAACCTGGCGCCGCCGTCTGGATCGTTGGCTGCGTGCACAGATCCACCGTGAGCCTCGGCCATCTGCCTGACGATCGCCAGTCCGAGCCCCGACCCGGGTCGCGCCCGGGCGCCGGGCGCGCGGTAGAAGCGGTCGAACACGCGGGGTAGATCCTCCGCGGCGATCCCCGGGCCGTGGTCGCGGACCTCCAGAACACCACCGCGGACACGCACCTCGATTGGATCGTCGGTTGGATCGCCCGCCCGCCCGGCGGGCGGAGTCGGCGGAGTGGGCGGGTTCCATTTACAGGCGTTGTCGAGCAGGTTGGCGATCGCCCGCTCCAGGCGCGCGGGCGCGGCGCGCACCAGGCACGGCTCGGCGTCGAGCACGAACGTAGATGAGTGCCCACCCACCCCGTGCAGGCGCGCACGCTCGATCGCGCCGGCGACAGCGAGGTCGAGGCGCACGTCCTCGACCTCGACCTCGTCGATCTCGGTCTTGGACAGGTCGACAAGATCGCCCACCAGCACGGTCAGCTCGCGCAGCTGCGCCTGTGCGGCGGCCACCACGCGGGCACGCTCGGACGTCGGCATGCGCTCCTCCCCCAGCGCGAGCGCATCGAGGTTCGCCTGCACGCTCGTCAGGGGCGTGCGCAACTCGTGCGAGGCGTCGGAGACGAGCTGGCGCTGCGCCAGTCGCGAGCGCTCGAGCGCGGCCAGCATCGTGTTGAAGCTCTGCGCAAGCCGTCCGAGCTCATCCTCCTGGCTGGCGTCGATGCGATGAGTGAGGTCCTGTGTGCGCGCCACCTGTTCGGCGGCGCCGGTCAGCCGGCGCACGGGCACGAGCGCCGCGCGTGAGACGAGCAGCCCGAGCGCGGCCGCGAGTGCGATACCGCCGAGGCTCACGAGCGCGAGCACGAGCTGCAGGTGGGTGAGCGTGTTGTCGATGTCGCTCAGCGGCAGCGCCACCTGCCACACCCCGTCTTCGCCGGCCCGCTCGGTCAGCACCCGCACGGGCGTGCCGGCGACGGTCGCGTCGCTGAAAAACGTGTCGTGCCGGCCCGCGGCGACCTCCCGGGTTGCGGCTGTGACCGCAAGCGCCGATCTCTTGCTCGGGGTGTGGATGATTTCCCCGTTGGAGAGGAGCAGTTGCACGTAGCCGGTGGATCCTCCAAGTTCGGTGGGCGGCAGCACGAGCGAGGGACGCCCCGCTACCGGTACAGCGTGCAAGAGCGATTCCTTTGGCGACGGCGACGGAGCCGTTTGGGCCAGGGCCTTGCGTTCAATCGTCACGGTTTCGTGGGCGCCGTTGCCGGCGTGAGCTGCGCTCGGTTCGGCGTGAACCGCGCCCGATCCTCGTAGGATCCTCGGACGACGGCGGCGAGGCCCTGCGGTCCATTCGCGGGGACGAGCACCTCGCCGCCGGCTTGCCCTTTAGATGTGCCCGCGCCCGTGGCGAACCCGAAAACGCCCGCGACGGGAACCGGCAGCTTCCCTTCCCTGGCAAGCTTGGCGAGCTGCCTGCGAGTACCGCCGATCTGGATATGGACGGCGGCCTGCTGCCCCGGCGTGATCTTTGCGCGCAGGCTCGAGTCGAGCTGGCCCTGGAGCTCGTTACGCGTCACGACATAGACGACGACCGACGCGATCACGATCGCCGCGGCGACCGCCCCGGCGGCCAGCAGGATCATGCGCCGGCGGAAACTCATCGCGAGGATGCACCTCAACACGTAGCCGACACCCCGGACCGTGTGCACCACGCGCGGTTCGCCGCCGGCCTCGGTCTTGCGCCGCAAATAGCCGACATACACCTCCAGCGAGTTCGACGCCGGACCAAAGTCATAGCCCCACACACACTCGAAGATCTTCGTGCGTGAAAGCACCTGACGGGGATGGCGCATGAGCAGCTCCAGCAGCAGAAACTCGGTGCGCGTCAGGTCGAGCTCACGGCCTGCGCGACGCGCCTCGTGCGCGAGCGGATCGAGCTCCAGGTCCTCGAAGCGCATGATCTCCTCGTTGCCCTCCCAGCCCGTGCGACGCAGCAATGCACGGAGTCTGGCGATGAGCTCCTCGCTCGCGAACGGCTTGACCAGATAGTCATCGGCGCCGGCCTCGAGCCCCGCCACCCGCTCTGACACCTCAGCGCGGGCGGTCAGCATCAGCACCGGCGTGCGATCGCCGATCGCGCGCATCCGCCGGCAGACCTCCAAACCATCCAGCCCCGGCATCAGCACGTCGAGGATCACAGCATCGGGCCGGTCCACCGCGAGCGTGCGAATCGCCTCAGCGCCGTCCGTCGCCGTCGCCACCCCAAATCCATTGAGGTCCAGTACGAGCCCGAGCGCCTCGCGAACGGAGGGATCGTCGTCGACGACCAACAGACGCATCAGCCGATGCTGACAGGCCAACCTGAAAAAAGGCTGAGGACGGCTCGCGTCACGGCGCCGCTGCGTGCGCCGAGCCGGAGCCGCCGTGCACGCCGCCGGGGATCAGCGATTCGCAGGCCTGCACCGCCGCCTTGAACGCCGGTGAGCTCTCGTTGAGCTTGTCGTGTTCGATGTGGACGCCCCCGCCGGAGAACGTCGGGTCGGGGAAGCTCGGCACGCCGTGCGAGCGGATGCACGCCGCCGCCTTCAGATACTGCTCCTGCTGCGCAGGAGTCAGCGCGGCCTGCTGGCCGGGGCCGCCGCCGGGCAACAGCTTGCGGCAGGCCGCCGAGGCGGTCTTGAACTTGGGGTTGCCTCCGAGGCTTGCGGGGACGGCCATCTTGATGCTGACCGAGCCGCCGTGTTCGCTGACCTGCGGCTCGGGGAAGTTTGGGACCCCGTGCTGGTGCATGCAGGCGGTGTACGCGACCGCCTGGCTCGCGGGCGAGGCTTCGTGGCCTTCGCTCGCGCCGGCTGAGCCCGTCGTGGAGCGCGAGCTCGACGTGTTCGACCCCAGGCTCGCCACGCCCCCGGTCGTTGGCCCGCCGCCGCCGCAGCCGGCGATGAGTACCGCTGCCGCGACGAGTGCCGCAGCGGTGCAGGCAGCTCGCCTGGGGCGGATCGTGAACGTGCTTCGATCGTCGATGGGTGTTGTCTCGCCTCGCATGTCGTCTCTCCTTCGCAGCTCGTCGGGTGCGCTGGGCTGCTTGTACGACATGGACGGTTTCGAGAACGTATCGCCGCACCGTCGCGTCGCCTCGCGTCGCTCGGCCTCGTCAGTGCGCGACGCGCGCCAGCTGGTGAAACCCCGGCGAAACCGGCGGGGGCTAGCCTCGTGAGCGTGCGGGTGCTCGTAATCGAGGACGACGAGGAGATGGCCGAGGCGGTCGCGTTCGGGCTGCGCCAGACCGGCATGGCCGTGGACGTCGCAATCGATGGCCCTACCGGGCTCGCTCACGCACATGTCAACGACTACGAGGTGATCGTGCTCGACCGCGACCTGCCGGGCATGCACGGCGATGAGCTGTGCGCCAAGCTCGTGGAGAGCGAATGCACCAGCCGCGTGCTGATGCTGACCGCCGCTGGGATGGTGGAGGACCTGGTCGACGGCCTCGCCCTGGGCGCCGACGACTACCTCTCGAAGCCGTTTGACTTCCCCGTTCTCGTGGCGCGGATCGGCGCCTTGGCACGGCGCGCCCAACCAGCGGTGCCGCCGCTGCTGCGCCACGCCGACCTCGTGCTCGACTCGGCGCAGCATCGTGTGTCGCGGGGAGGCAGGGAGATCGAGCTGGCGCCAAAGGAGTTCGGGGTGCTGGAGCTGCTGCTTGCCTCGCAGGGGCGGTGTGTGTCGGCCGAGGAGCTGCTGGCACGGGTGTGGGACGAGGCGGCCGACCCATTCACGAATGCGGTCAAGATCACGGTCAGCCGCCTGCGCTCAAAGCTCGGCGATCCGCCGATCATCGAGACCGTCGCGAAGTCCGGGTACCGGATCTGAGATTGCCCATGCGCGCCCGTCTTCCACGACGCACCATCCGCCTGCGTCTCGCGCTGCTCTACGGCGGCCTGTTCTTCATCTCCGGCGCCGCGCTGCTGGCGGTCATCTTCGTTGCCGTTGCGAGCACCCATCGCGTCTACTCCCAGACGGTCTCGGCCACGCCGCTCGTCAACTCCGAATCGCACGCGGCGCCGCCCGGTACCCCCGCCGGCGGGTTGCCCGAAGGGGCGCGCATAGAACAGAAGCTGCACACGCAGGGGGGCGTGGTCGCGGTGAAGGTGTTCAATGCCGGACAGCACGGCGCGGACGTGCGCGTGCTCGCGCTCGTGTCGGTGATCGCGCTAGCGGCGATGGCGGCGATTTCGATGGTGCTCGGGTGGCTGGTGGCAGGACGCGTGCTGCGCCCGCTGACCACGATCACAAGCGCCGCGCGAGAGATCTCCGCCACGGACCTGCACCGGCGGCTCGCGCTGGCAGGCCCCGACGACGAGTTCAAGGAGCTGGGTGACACCTTCGACGGGCTGCTTGGAAGACTGGAGCAGTCCTTCCAGTCTCAACGCCAGTTCGTGGCCAACGCGTCGCACGAGCTGCGCACCCCGCTGGCCCGGCTGAAGACGCTCGCCCAGGTGGCGCTGTCAGACCCTGACGCCAGCGTCGAGTCGCTCCGTGCCGCACACGAGCGCGTGCTCGTCGCAGAGCAACAGCTCGAGGGGCTGATCGGGGCGCTGCTCAACCTGGCCGGCAGCGAGCGGAACCTCGAGCACCGCGAGCCGGTCGACCTGATGGCGGTGACCGAAGAGGTGATCGCCGCCCGCCGCCAAGAGATCGAGCACCGGGACCTAAGGTTGACCGCGACGCTCTACGGTGCCCGCGTGGAAGGCAACAGGCAGCTGATCGAGCAGCTCGTGGCGAACCTCTTGGACAACGCGATCGACCACAACGTGGCCGGCGGTCGCGTTTATGTCACGACCACGGCTAGCGAGGGGCAGGCGATCCTGTCGGTGGCCAACGACGGTCCGGTGATCGCAGCCGAGGAGCTGAATCGCCTTCGACAGCCGTTCCAGCGGCATGGCGCCGAGCGCACCAGCCACGGCGACGGACACGGCCTCGGGCTGTCCATCGTCGAGGCGATCGCAACCGCCCATGGGGCGACCTTCAGCGTCCACCCAAAACCCGCGGGCGGTCTGCGGGCCGAAGTGAGATTCCCAGGCGCGAGCCCTCCGAGCTCCCGGCTGGTGCTCGGCCGGGAGCTCGATTAGCAGCGAGCTACTTCGCGATGTGGATGATGCGCTCCATCCCGAGCTGGGAGTGGCTGCGCCCGTCCTGGGTGTCCATGAAGCACACCTCGACGTAGATGCCGGGCTTGGCTGTGATCGTCTCCTGCTGGAAAGCTTCGTGGGAAAGCGGCCCAGCGAAACCCGCCGGAGGCCCTGAGATCAGCTTTCCAACGGCCTTTTCCTTGCCTGCCAGCAGGTCCTTGACAAGCTGTTTCGCGGCCTTCATGTTCTTGACGGGCGCCGCAACATCCATGTGCACGAGGAAGCCTTCGTTTTCGAAGCGGACGAGCTCACCGTCGTGCAGCGTGCTCGGTCCGCGAAAGCCGAACTCGATCGAGCGGATCGTGGCTTCAGGCGCCGGCAGCGCGACGGGGGATGCGGCGGCGGTCACCGTGAAGTTCGCGTGTGCCCTCGACCCCTTGCCTTCTCCTGGGACCACAGCCACGTACTGACCGGGTTGCAGGTACGTCTGGACTTCGCTCTTCTGACCGGCGGATACTTCGGCGTCGAACACGATCGAGCCGTACTTGCTCGTCACGTTGGTATCGCCGTGGGCTTTCTGGATGGCGGCTTCGACAACTTCGAAGGTGGCGCCGGGCTTCAGCAGAAACAGAAGGACGCCTGCTTCCTTGACGCCCGTGGCGGTCGAGACGACGTTGACCGCACCGGACTGCGTGGTCCCCGCGACGGTGATCGAGGAAGCAGTAGCCGTCAGCGAAAGGGTGGGAAGCGTCGAGACGGCCGCCGCGGAACCCACGGCGATCGCGGCGCCAGCAGTCAGCAGGGCGCTCGCGGTCATGGCGAGCAGGGTGAGTCTTTTCATTGCGTGATCTCCAGAGGGTCGGCGTGGGAAAGAGGGAGGAGAAGAGAATATAAGAAGAGGGTAAGCAAGGAGCTTCGGGGGGTGAGCGTCGCTCCGGCGGCCTCGGCTTGAGAGAGCAGGGCGCCCACTCCAGATCGGTGACAGCGAGCGTAATGATGTTCTGAGAGGGTTCTCACCGGAGACTGATCCCGGCTTTAGCCGGCCAATCGATGCTGGCGGCATGTTCTCTGCCGCGACTGCACAGGCGTGACGAACGCACGCCGGAAGGCGATCGCGCGCCGGCGATTGGTTGCAGTGGCGGTGATGGTGACCTGCTTGGTCACGCTGGTCGTTTTGGTGCAGGGCCTCGGTAGTCCGTCACGCGGCGATCCCGCCGTTCACCTCGGTGACGCGGCGCGGTCCCCAGAGAAGACATCCAGCCACGTGCCGGCGAGCGCGCGCGACTCGTCCTCGGGTGCTGGCCTGCTCGCGGGCTCGGACCCGAGCGTGCTGCCAGGGCCTGTGCTGATCGCCGACCGCGACAACAACCGGTTGCTGGAGGTGAGCCCCACGGGTCAGGTGCTGTGGCGTTTCCCGAAATCTGGAGATCTCGCGCCGGGACAGTCGTTCAACCTGCCCGACGATGCTTTCTTCTCGCCGGACGGGAGTGAGATCGTCGCCACCCAGGAGGACGATTTCGTGATCAGCGTCGTCGACATGGCCCACTCGAGGATCGTCTATCGCTATGGGCATCCGGGCGTGCCGGGATCAGAACCCGGCTATCTGCACAACCCTGACGATGCGATGCTCACGCCCGGTGGCGCGCTGCTCTCCGCGGACATCAAGAACTGCCGCATCGTCGTGATCCGCCCGCCCGCGCATGATCTGACGCAGCAACTGGGCGAAACAGGCAATTGCACGCACGAACTCGGCGTCTCCTATGGCAGCCCCAACGGAGCATTCCCGATGAGCAATGGCGACACCGTGGTCACCGAGATCAACGGGGACTGGATCGACGTGCTCCGCCCCGGCGGCAAGCCGGTCACGGACACCCATCCGCCGGGTTTCAGCTACCCATCGGACACGAACGAGGTACGCCCGGGTGTGTTCCTCTCCGTCGACTACACCAACCCGGGGGCGATCGAGACGTTCACGACGAGCGGCCGGCTGCTGTGGCGCTACGAACCGCACGGCTCCGAAGCGCTCGATCAGCCGTCGCTCGCGCTGCCGCTGCCCAACGGTGATTTCCTCGCCAACGACGACAAGAACGAGCGCGTGATCGTGGTCGATCCCCGTACCGACCGTGTCGTCTGGCAATACGGTCACATCCACCAAGCCGGTTCGGCGCCGGGCTACCTGTCCAACCCCGATGGCGTCGACCTGGCGCCGCCGTACTCACTGACGATGCGTTTCGCACATTCGCTGCAGGCGCCTTGACGGAGTCATGGGCTCGGCGTGAGCTCGAAGATCGAGGATTGGGTACCCGCGGGGTTCCGCCCCCCCGCGAGCACGATCCTCCCGCCGACGGCGGCGGCGACCGAGGCATCGGACAGCGGCAGCGGCAGAACCCCCGCGTCCTGGACACGACCGTCGGCCGGGTCGATCGAGCTGATCGCGGCGGTCTGGGATTCGGGTGAGGCGCCGCGGCCCCCGATCACGAACACCCGCTGGTCGAGGTAGACGGCCGAAGCGTGGGTCAACGGAGTGGGCAGCCGGCCGATTTCCGCCACCGTGCCGCTGCCCGGTTCGAAGCGCAGGATCGCGCGACTGGCGTCACCGCTCGCCGTCGAGCCGCCGGCGATGATCAGCCGCGAGCCCGCCGACGCGACCGCCGCATAGCGCAAACCCAGCGGCAGCCGCCCGACGACCGCCGCGCTCGCGCCGGGCCGCCACGCGAGGATCGTGTCGAGCGCTTCCCGGCCGTTGTAGCCGCCCACGATGTACGCGGTGGAACCGATCGCGGCGACGGCCACGTCCGACGCGGGCTGGGGCAGGTGACCCGCGACGGACACGCGGCCGCTTGCGGGGTCGAAGCGCAGGATGTGGTCATAGGATTCGACCTGGCCGCCACCGAACACATACACAGCCCCTCCCAGCGCAGCGGCCTGAGCGTCGTGTTGAGCTTCGGGCAGTCGCGCTCCGGTGTCGGTCGCGGTGGTGCCCCGCGCGGTGGTGGCGAGCATCGTGATCGTGGAGGTGGAGGTATCTTCCGCGTCCAGTCCACCGAGCAGCACGACACGTCCCTGCCCGAGCGGGGCCGCGGCGGAGTCTTCGAGCGCCGCGGACAGCGTGCCCGTGCGTCGCGCCCGCAGCCTCACGGCAAGCGGCCGCGGCGCCCCGGTGCTTGAAGGCGCGCGGAAGCGAGCAGCGGCGACCCCGCCGCCGGCCGGCGGTGAGGTCCCGGGCCCGCTCGCGGCGTTCGCGATCAGCGCCGCGAGCAGGATCACGACCAGCAACAACGCGGCCGGCGCGAGCAGGCGAAGCCGGCGTCGGCGGCGTGTCAACAACGCGATCTCGCGGCCGGCCGGGGTTGGCATAGCCGGCTCGTCAACCCGATCTCGCGGCCGGCCGGGGTTGGCATAGCCGGCTCGTCAACGCGATCCGGGGGTCGGTAGGGCCATCTCAGCGTCGTGCGCGCGAGTCCCAGCGGCGGTGAAGCCCGGCAGCTCGAGCGCGACCCGCGCGCCGCCTCCCGGTTGCTCGCCGGCGACGACGCGACCCGAGTGGGCGAGCACGATCGCGCGGACGATCGCCAGCCCGAGGCCGGCTCCGCCCGAGGCGCGGTCACGGGCTGTGTCCGTGCGGTGGAAGCGGTCGAAGATCAGCTCGCGCTGATCGGGGGCAATGCCGGGACCGTCGTCCGCCACAACGAAGCGCACCCGGTCGCCCGCGATCGCCGCGACATCCAGCCGGACGAGCCCGTCCGGTGAGGCGGTGTGCTCGATCGCGTTGCGGGCGAGGTTGCGCAGCGCTTGGGCGAGGCGATCCGGATCGGCCCGCAGCACACCGGCGGGAATCGGCGAAAGCTCGAAGCGACGCTCGGCGGTGAGGCTCATGCCATCCCACAGATCCTCGATGTAGGGACGTAGGTCGATCGGCTCGACGTGCAGAAACTGCCTCTCTTCGGACTTCGCCAGCAGCAGCAGATCGTCGACCAAGCGGGTGATCCGGGAGACCTCGGCCTGCACGAGACGCTCGACTCGCCGCACCTCCTCGATCGGCGGATCGGGCTGGGCGCCGAGCACTTCGAGCTGACCACGGATCACGGTCAGCGGCGTACGCAGCTCGTGCGACGCGTCGGCGACGAACGCGCGCTGGCCCGCGAACGCGGCAGAGAGCCGATCGAGCATGTGGTTGAAGGCGTCGGCGAGCACCCGCACCTCGTCTCCGGGACCGCCCGCCTCGTGGATGCGAGGCTCGAGCTCGCCCGCGTCAACGCGGGCAGCGATCGCCGCCATGCGCCGCAGCGGCCGCGAGACCCTGGCGCCGATCAGGTAAGAGGCCATCAGCGCGGCGCCGAGCGCGAGCGCGCCCGCGAGGATGAAGGCGCGCGCGACGCCATGCTGGGCGCGGCGCACCGTCGCCAGCGGCTCGCCGACGCCGATCGTGACGCCAGGGCGCCCGCCGATCGTGATACGGCGCTTGAGCAGACGCAGATCGCCGACGTCTGGCAGGCTCAGGGTGGAATAGCCGTCGGCGACCGTGAACAGCCGGCGAGCCAGCCGATTCTCCTGGCTCTGCTCGGTGGCGCTCTCACCGTCGTCGGGCGCCACCTGGCCGAGCAGCTCCGGTTGGTTGGTGCTGGTGCCCGCGCCGGGGACGCTCGCGAACAGCAGCGTCGAGCTGGCGCCGAACGGCTGGTCATGGACGTAGCGGCTCGCCGCCGCCGCCAGCGTGTGGGGCGAGCCCCGCCCAAGGAGCTGCAGGTTGTGGGAGAACTCGCTCGCGTCGCCCGCCAGCTCGGTGTCGATCTGATGGCGCAGCTGGGTCGCCGTCCCGCGGTAGACGGCCACGAAGATCACGGCGGCGAACAGCAGCATCACGACCGCGACCCACGCCGTCAGCCGCCAGCGCAAACCGCCCCAGCGCAGCCCGCTCGTGCGCCTGGCGCGGAGCTCCTGCGGCGCTCGTAAGAGCTTGGAGAAATGATGGCCCGCCATACAGACCCTCAGCTCGCATCGTCGAGGCGATAGCCGACAGAGCGGACCGTGAGGATCGGCGCGGGGCTCTCGGGGGTGCCAAGCTTGCGCCGGAGGTACCCGATGTAGACGTCGACGATGTTGGTCTGCGGGTCGTGCTCGTAGCCCCATACCGCTGAGAGGATCTGCTCACGGGTGAGGACGCGGCCACGATGGCGCATCAGATAGACCAGGAGATCGAACTCGGTGCTCGACAGTCGCACCGGCTTCCCGGCCCTGCGCACTTCCCGAGTGATCAGGCTGACGTCAATGCCCGCCACGCAGAGCGAGGCCTGCGGGGTCTGCGCGGCGAGACGCAGCTGAGCGCGCACCCGGGCGGCCAGCTCGGCGAGCGAGAACGGCTTGACGAGGTAGTCGACCGCGCCCGCATCCAGGCCCGCCACGCGATCCTCGATTTCACCCCGCGCGGTGAGCACGATCACCGGCGCCATCACTCTGGCCTGGCGCAGTGAGCTGAGGATCTCCATGCCCCCGCGGCCGGGAAGCATCAGGTCGAGGACGATCAGATCGAAGCTCTCGTTCAGCGCGCGCCGCTCGCCCTCCGAGCCGTCCAGCGAGGCCTCCACCGGAAACCCCTCCGCTTCGAGGCCACGTTTGACGAAGTCGACGATCCCCGGCTCGTCCTCGATCAGGAGGATCATCGCTTGTGCCTTCGTTGCTCGCTCAGCTCAAAGGAGGCGGGGCACCAGAAACCAACGGGGCTCCACATCCACCCAGCATAGATCGCGCGCGTGAGTCGGGCGCAACGCGGACGGCAAATAAAAGAGCTTTCTCACCAGCGGGTTATCTCGTCCTTATCCCGCGACTGAGACTGTGTGAAATGGCAAGCGATCAGCGCCTGACCGGCGGCGGGACCGACGGGAACGAGCGCCTGACCGCCGCGACCGGTGTTGTGCTGCTCGTGCTGCTCGCCGTCCTTGGGGTGACGATCTTGCGAATCGGGCAGCTCCTGTGGCTGCACCTGTTCGTGGGGATGCTGCTGATCGGACCGGTGCTGTTGAAGCTGACGAGCACCGGATATCGATTCGCCCGCTATTACACCGCGAACCCGGCCTACCGGCGCAAGGGGCCGCCCGCGGCGCCGATGCGCCTGCTCGCTCCACTCGTGGTGATCTCGACGGTGGTCGTGTTCGGCAGCGGTGTCGCCCTGCTGCTCGCCGGCCCGGGCTCGCGCTCGACGCTGTTTCCGATCCACAAGCTCAGCTTCTTCGCGTGGCTCGCCCTCACGGGACTGCACGTGCTCGGCCACCTGGCGGATCTGCCGGCGCCGCTGCGGGCGGACTATGGGGCCAATGCCGGCAGCTGGATCCGGGTGCCGGGGAGGGACGGGCGCGTGCTGTCGCTCGCCGGGATGCTCGTCGCCGGACTGGTCCTGGCCGTGCTCGTGATTCCCGAGTTCGGACCCTGGGTGAACGGGTTTCACGGTTTTCACCACCACTGAGCAACGCGCCCGCCAAGCACGTTTTGTCGGTTGAGGGCCCATCGCCCGGGAACCGAGGATAAGAGCTCTCTAACAAGCTCTTTAGTGAATCGAAGGCTAGTACGTCGAATATGTACCCATGAGCACCCCGCCATCGAGCCGCTCCCGTGACGCCGCCCTACGCCGCCTCGCGCGCTGCAACCGCTGGCTGCTCGCCGGCTCCGCCACGCTGACCGGGGCTTTCACGCTGCTCGCCGCGCAGGCCTTCCCCGGCAGGACCGCGAGCGCCGCGACGAAGGGCGCGGGCAGCAAGGGCGACGCCGCCCGCGCCCGCGACGGCCGCACGACGAAACGCGCGACGCATTCGACGACAGATTCCACGAAAGCCCTCAAAGCGGCCTCGCAAGCTCCGCAAGCCGCATCCTCCACGCAGGCAACGCAGACGACGGAAACCGATCCGACCCAGACTCAAACCCAGACCCAGACGACGACGACCGAACAGACCGCGCCGACGGAAGCGACGACGACCGCGGAAGCGACGACGACGCCCGTGGAAACGGCGAAAACAACCGAAACTGAAACCCCGTCGGCGTCCTCGGAATCCTCGTCGGAATCGAGCACGGTGGTCTCGGGGGGATCGTGAGCCTGAGATGACGACGACGATTTCGAGGAACCTCGCGAGAGCCGGCTGGGAGGCGCTCGGCACGAGCGTGGTCCTGCTCGTCGACGATCCCGACGCGCTCACGAGGGCCAGGGCGATCGTCGAGCGGGAGCTGCGCGCGATCGACCGCGCCTGCAGCCGCTTTCGCCCGGACTCCGACCTGCAGCGCGTAAACGCCCACGCGGGGCGGCTCGTCAGCGTCAGCCCACTGTTGATCGACGCGGTGCAGGTCGCGCTGGACGCCGCCACATTGACGGACGGAGACGTCGACCCTACGGTCGGCAACGCGCTGATCCTCGCCGGCTACGATCGCGACTGGTCGCTGCTGGAGCGGCCGGCCGACGAGTCCGAGCCCAAGTACGTACCGCGGCCGGCGATCACGGCGCGTCTCACGCCCGGATGGCAGGCGATCGAGATCGATCGTGAGCGCTCCGCGATTCGTGTCCCCACGGGCGTGCGTCTCGACCTGGGCGCGACCGCGAAGGCGTGGGTGGCCGATCGCGCCGCCGCCGCGGTGTACGACGCTACCGGGGCGGGAACCCTGATCGGTCTCGGCGGCGACATTGCCACCGCCGGCGCGGCGCCCGAGGAGGGCTGGCGGATCTATGTCACCGACGACCACCGCCACATGCCCGGCGAGCAGGGGCAGACGATCTCGATCCGCTGCGGCGGGATCGCGACCTCCAGCACGATCGCCAGGCGCTGGCGCCACGAGGGGCGGACGCAGCATCACATCATCGATCCCGCGACCGGCGCGCCCCTCGCGCCGCGCTGGCGCACGGTGAGCGTCGCCGCGGAGACATGTCTGGACGCGAACATCGCCAGCACCGCCGCGCTGATCCGCGCGGAGGAGGCCCCGGCGTGGCTGGGGCACGTGGGGCTGCCCGCGCGCCTGGTGGGCAACGACGGCACCGTCCGCCTGATCGGTGAGTGGCCGGCGGAGAGGGATTCGTGATGACCGTTGCGCTCGGCGCAGTCGGTCCCAGCACGTACTGGTATCTGACGCGCTCGACCGGCGCCGTGGCGCTGCTGCTGCTGACGCTCAGCGTCGCCCTCGGTGTCGCCGGGGTGAGCCGCTTCAGCAGCCCGCGCTGGCCGCGGTTCGTGGTGGACTCGCTGCACCGCAACGTCTCCCTGCTCGCGCTCGCGTTCCTGCTTCTGCACATCCTCACGGCGGTGCTCGACAGCTTCGCGCCGATCTCGCTGCTCGACGCGTTCATCCCCTTCGCCGGCAGCTACCGGCCGTTCTGGCTCGGGCTCGGCGCGGTCGCGTTCGATCTGCTGCTCGCGGTGACCCTGACGAGCTTCCTGCGCCGCCGGCTCGGCTACGGCGCCTGGCGCGCCACCCACTGGCTCGCCTACGCGTGCTGGCCAATCGCGCTGCTGCACGGGCTCGGGACCGGCAGCGACGTGAAAAGCACCTGGCTCCTGGCGCTGAACATCCTCTGCCTGGCGGTCGTCGCGCTGGCGGTGGGCGTCCGGGCGATCACCGGCTGGCCGGAACATGCACGGGTCCGTGGCGCCGCGCTCGGCACGACGGCCGCGTTCACCCTGTTCCTCGTGCTCTGGCTGCCCGGTGGACCGCTCGGTCATGGCTGGGCGCACCGCTCGGGAACGCCCACTTCGCTACTGGCCGGGTCGGTGAGGAAATGAGCGCGCAGATCGACCCCACCGGCCTGCCGCGACTGCTCACCGGGATGCCGGCCCAGGGCGCGCTGAGCCTCGCCGAGCATCTCGCGATCCACGGCGAGCTGCCCTTCGGCAAGCGACGCGAGCGACGCGGCGCCGGCGCGCTGATCGACCTCGTCGAGCAGGCCGGCCTGCGTGGTCGCGGGGGCGCCGCGTTCCCGGTCGCGAGGAAGATGCGTGCGGTGACCGAGGGCGGCGGACGTTCCTCGCTTGGCCGGCGGCCGATCGTGCTCGCCAACGTGGCCGAGGGAGAGCCCGCGAGCCGTAAGGACCGCCTGCTACTGGAGAGCCTGCCCCACCTCGTGCTCGACGGCGGTGTGCTCGCCGCCCGCGCCGTCGGCGCCGACGAGCTGATTCTCTGCATCGACGAGGCCGCCGAGGCCGCCCTGCAGAGCGCCCAGCGGGCGCTGCGCGAGCGTGAGCGCGCAGGTGGCGACGCCTTGAGGATCGGGGTTCAGACCGTGCCGGCCGGCTACGTCTCCGGCCAGGAGTCCGCGCTCGTGAACCTCTGCAACGGCGGGCCGGCAAAGCCGACGCTCACACCGCCGATGCCGTTCCAGCGTGGTGTTCGTAAGCGACCAACATTGATCAACAACGCCGAGACGCTCGCCCACCTCGCTCTGATCGCCCGCCACGGGCCGCGCTGGTTTCGCGCGCTCGGCACGCCGGCGGATCCCGGCTCGGCGCTGCTCACGCTCTCCGGCGCGGTCGCGTATCCGGGCGTGTATGAGATCGAGCACGGCGCGCCGCTGCAGTCGCTGATCGAGGCCGCCGGCGGCACAAGCGCGCCGATCCGTGCGGTGCTGCTCGGCGGCTATGGCGGCACCTGGCTCGACGGCGCCTCGGTCTCTGCGCTCGCGCTCTCCAGAGATCATCTCGGCGGCTACGGCGCGTCGCTCGGCCCCGGGGTGATCGTGCTGCTTTCCGCAGAGGCGTGCCCGGTGGCCGAGGTCACGCGGGTCACGCGCTGGCTGGCCGAGCAGAGCACTGGTCAATGCGGGCCCTGCGTAAATGGCCTCGACGCGATCGCCTCCGCGCTCGAAGAGGTCCTCGAGGGTCAGCCGTCGGCCGGCGTGGGCAAGCGCATCGCCCGCTGGAGCACGCTCGCGAAGGGACGGGGGGCATGCCGTCACCCCGACGGTGTCGTCAACTTCGTGGCGAGTGCGCTCGAGGTCTTCGCGGAGGAGCTCGCAGACCACGCACAGCACGGACCGTGCGATGCGTGTGTGGGACCGCACGTACTGCCCCTGCCCACCCCGATCGAGCTTGCGGCCGCCGCCGCGTGAGTGGATGAGCCTGCGTCTGAGGGTAAACCCGATCGCGTGCGAGGCCCACGGCATGTGCGCCGAGGTGCTGCCCGAGCTGATCGCCTTGGACGACTGGGGCTATCCGATCATCGACGAGCGGCCGATCACGCCCGAGCTGCTCGACCACGCCAGGCGCGCGGCGCAGGCATGCCCAACCTTCGCCCTGCTGATCGAGCGTGACACGAAGCTACACAGGTAGGGAGAACTCGGTGTCGAGCACGATCTCACCACGACGATCGGTGGTCACCCGGGTCCATCCGCCTTGGCATTCTTTGACGCTCCCCAACCCAGAGGTAACCTGCCAGTAGGGGGTGTAGCGAACACGCACGAGAAACGTCCCGGGATGTGTGGCGTACAGGGTGAACCCGTCGTCATCCATGGCGGTGAGCTCTCCCGGTCCGCTTGCCAGCGGTTGGCCGTGAAGGACGGCATAGATGCGCCAGTTCGCGCTCGTGAACACCTCGTGCAGGAATGGCAGGCCGCCGCTGATCAATGCGGCCTCTTGGACGCTGGAGAAGTCCATCGGCGAGTCGGACAGAGCGACGTAGCGCACCCCGGTCTCCAGCAGCCAGGCGTGGTAGGCACCTGCGGTTAGTCGCCCGCTGTAGAACAGATTGTCGTATCTGGTGTCGAGCTGGCGCTCCCAGCCGCGGGCCAGGTCGAAGCGTTCCCCGAGGATCGTCGCGTCCCAGTGGGATTTCGTGAATGGGACCTCGATACGCATCGGAGCACCGCCGCTGTGGCTTTCGAGATAGTGGATCGCCGGGACGTAGAAGGAGTATCGGCTGGCCGGTTCGAGCGACGCTCCGATCGACTGCTCGAGCGGACCGGCGATCTGCCATAGCACTAGGGCGGCGCTGAGGAGCGCCATCAGCCAGGCGGCTCCCGCGCGCCCGATCCGCGAACCGCCGGCAGGATCGTGCCGGCAGGCGAGCTGCCAGGAGCGGCTGAAACGCGCGAACGCCCGCTGGATATCTGAGACTTCGACGCAGCCCACCAGAATGGCCGGCGCGAACAACACGCCAAAGCGCACCGCGTTTGAGCCCATCGGCGAGGACACGACGTAGGAGAGCAGCAGCGCCAGCAGGTACAGCTGCGCGCCGCGGCGCAACAGACGCTCGCGGGCGGGCAGCACCAGGATCAGAACCAGGCTCGCTCCAGTGGCCGCCAGCAACGAGCTGAGCGCAAACGGCTCATAGCCACCTTCGGGAAAAAGCACGAGGAGCGCCAGCGTCACACCCAGCGCAGGTAGCGCCAGCACGGCCGCACGGGCCAGCCTACGGTTCGTCGTCAAGTCCGCGGCGGCCGCGAGCAAAAGGAACGCCGCGGCAACCGGGCTGGCCGCCGCGCAAGCGAGCGAGAACATGGCCGAGACGACACGATGTCCACGAACGATCGACAGGACACTCGCCAACCCGAAGGTGACCCCGAGCGCGAAGGCGATCCTCCCGATGAACAGATCTCCGGTGGCGCTGAGTGCGAACAACGCGGTCGCTACCGCCGTCCTCGAGCCGAAGTGCTCAGCGACCAGCCTCCAGAAGATCAAGGTCGAGCACGTGACGGCCGCGACCCCCGTCCAATACAGACCGAGCAGTGTCGCCAGTGGCGCAAGGACGAGACTGTAGCCCGGCAGGTAGTGGCCGCCGTACCAGTTGTTGTCCCACAGCGAGAAGCCATCGGCTGAGAACAGATGGACGCGATAGACAGCCGCCGCGAGGTCGGGACTGGGCGGCCGCCACAAAAACCACACCGCAAGCAGTCCCCCCAGTAGGAGCAGCGGATAGATTGACCGGCTTTTTACGTGCATCTCGAGTCAGCTGTGTGAGGGCGTGATCAGCCCTGTCTCGTAGGCGAAGACGACGATCTGCACGCGGTCGCGCAGCCCGAGCTTTGAGAGGATGTGACCGACGTGGGACTTTACGGTGGCCTCGGAAAGCACGAGGTGCTCGGCGATCTCGGCGTTTGAGAGGCTGCTTGCGAGGAGCAGCAGAACCTCGTGCTCACGCGCCGTCAAAAGCATCAATCGCTCGTGCTGGGTGTGATCGGGGTGAGCAGAAACAGGGAGGCGATGGGCGTAGGTGGACAGCAGCCGGCGAGTGACGCTCGGCGCCACGACGGCGTCTCCGCTCGCGACCGCGCGTATCGCCGAGAGCAAATCGGCCGGCGGAGTGTCCTTCAGCAGAAAGCCGCTCGCTCCGGCCCGCAGCGCCGCGTAAACGTACTCGTCGAGGTCGAAGGTGGTGAGGATGATGATCCGCGCGCTGCTGGAAGACTCGACGATCTGCTGGGTTGCTTTGACGCCGTCCATCTCCGGCATACGCACATCCATCAGCACGACATCGGGTTGCAGAAGCTCGGTGGCTGCGACCGCCTCGTGGCCGTTGCAAGCCTCGCCGACGATCGACATGTCGGGTTGGGTGTCGATCACCATCCGAAACGCCATCCGCATCAGCTCCTGGTCATCGGCCAGCAGCAGACTTGTGCTCATCGCAGAGCACGCTCGGCGTCAGGGTTCAGCCGCAGGTGCACGCGCCAGCCACCCTGCGGCCTGGGACCGGCTTCGAGCTGACCTCCATAGGTCGCGGCACGCTCGCGCATACCGTGCAGCCCACGCCCACCCGCACCCGCCACGGCTCGTCCGCTGCCCATATCGATGACCTCCAGCTCGACCACTCCCGAGCGGCAGCTCAGCGCCAGATGCGCGCAGGTGGGACGGTCGGCGTGCTTGAGTGTGTTGGTCAGAGCCTCCTGCGCCACCCGGAACACGGTCAGCTGCACACCGTCGGCAAGCTCGCGCGGGTCGCCATCGAGATCCATCGTCACCGGGATCCCGGCGGCGTTGACTCGTGCCAGGAGCTCGTCGAGCCGGTCGAGGCTCGGCTGCGGCTCGAGCGGACGGGCCTCGGACTCCTCGCGCAGCACGCCGAGCAACCGGCGCATCTCGACCAGCGCCTCGCGGCCGGTCGCCGAGACGCGCTGGGTCGCCTCGACAGCACGCCCTGGCGAGGTGTCCATCGCGTAGGTAGCACCATCGGCCAAGGCGATCATCACGCTCAGGTTGTGGGCCACGATGTCGTGCATCTCGCGTGCGATCCGCGCTCGCTCTGCGGCGGCGGCAAGCCGACCCTGCTGGTCGCGCTCGAATTCCAGCCGCGCGGCCTTCTCGTGCAGGGAGGCAAGCAGCGCTCTGCGCTGGCGGATCGTGACACCGAGCACGCCCGCCGCGGTCGCCAGCCCCGTGAGGCCGACCCAGACCTTCAGCGGCTCGGACGGCGACCAGCGCACCGCCGCCATGATCGCTCCCAGCTCGACTATGCCGGCGGCCAGGGCTCCTTCGAAGAAGCCCCCGTCCAGAGCCACCCAGTAAAGGGCGATGAGCACCGCGGCGTCGGCCCACTGGGGTCCGGCGAGCAGCCACTGCGCCAACGCGACGAACGCGATCACGCCAAAGCAAAGAATCGGGCTCAAACGACGCAGGAGCAACGGGGCGCAGAGGGCGCCGCAGAAGATCACGGCGAGCGTGTCGAGGCGATGCTGGGTCGCCAAGCCCCCGATGCTCAACGCCGCCGTAGCGAGGCAGATCGCGAGACCGATCGCGAATGGATGAGTGGCGCTCAGCCTGCTCAGCCGCTCGGCACGCCCGGTCAGCCAGGTTGCGGCAGGCTCTTGCGCGGAGTCATGCATACGTCCATATTGGCGGTTCGCCACGTAGGGATCGTGGACGTGGGTCCACATCGCCCCCGTCATTGTGCTCCTACTCGAACTCTATGTCGAGAACCAGCCCAGGGTTTGACTGTGGTGCGACGTGCGCGACGTGCGGTTCGCCCTGAATGTCGCACTTGGTGATCGCCACGTAGGCGACGAGCGCGACGAACACGATCAGTGCGATCGCACTGACGGTGCCGTCGCCGAGGCCGAGACCCCCGTTGGTGGGCTTGCTGAGCCAGTCGGCGGAGGAGGCGCCGAGTGGGCGGGTGAGGATGTAGGCAAACCAGAACGCGAGGATCGGGTTCATGTTGAAACGCCACCAGCCGATCCCCGGGATCGCGATCACACACGCGAACAGGAGGATCGAGTCAAGGAACCCCAGGTTCAGCGAGATCGCGGTCAGATCGCCCGCCGCCGTGCCGAGCGCGAACGTCGCCAGCACCGCGGCCCAGTAGTAACCCTCGCGGCGGCGAGTGGTGATGCTGTGGATCGAGAGCGTGCCCTCGCTGCGGTACCAGAAGAAGAACACGGCGGCCATCACGACCGCGAATAGCGGCGTAGTCACCGCATAGGGAATGCTCGCGCCGTCGTGGATCCCATCTGCCGCCATCGTGCCGAAGATCGCGACCATCATCACCGCGAACCAATAGATCGGCGCCCGGTATTCACGTTGGCGCATCTGCAGCCAGATCGCGAACCACAGGCCGAAGATCCCGATCGCCCCGGCGATCGGAACGCTGTGCTGGCCGAGGAAATCCGACATCGACTCCCCCATCCCGGTGGTCAGGAGCTTCAGGACCCAGAAGATCAGGGCGATCTCGGGCACCTTCGTCACGGCCCGCCGTGCTGTGTGTGTTGTTGTTTGGTCAGTCGACATCATGCGTCGCGGCGCACGAACAGGTAGGCGGCGATCGCAAGCAGCACGATCGTGTAGCCGCAGTACAGCGCGAACCCGCCCCACGGAGAGAGCGTGTGTGCGTCCGGGACAGCCGCGGCGATCGCCCCGCCCGCGCTCGAGGGCAGATAGGGGCTGATCGATTCGCCGATGTCGCTCGGGAGAATGTCGACGATCCCCGGCAGGACGAACAGCAGGGCGGCGAACGTCGCGATCGCGCCGGCGGTAGAGCGGATGATCGCGCCGAGCGCTACACAGAGAATGCCCGTCACGGTCATGAACAGCACCGTCCCGACGAGCGTGCGCAGCGCGTGCGGATGGCCGAGCGTCACGTTCACGTGATGCTCGGTGAGGATCGCCTGGGCGCCGAAGAACGCGACGAAGGCGCTCGCGAGCATCAACACGAACGTCACCGAAGCGAACACCGCGATCTTGGCCCACAGCACCGGCAGCCGTCTTGGGACCGCCATCAGGCTCGAGCGGATCATCCCGGTCGAGTACTCACCGCTGATCACCAACACCCCGAGCACACCGATCGCGAGCTGGGCGAGGTGATAGCCGCCGAGGCTGCGGTCGATCGAGTCGAACGTGGCCTGCTCGTGCGGGCTCAGATGCGACCAGCGGCCCATCGAGACCGCCGCGATCAGCACGCCGAGGCCGGCCATCGCGACGACCGCGAACAGCAGCGACCAGCGCGTCGAACGCAGCGACCACAACTTCGTCCACTCCGATCGCAGCACGTGTCCCTGGGTCACACGGCCGGTGAAGGCGCGGCCGCTCGGCGCCGGCGCGGGGGGCAGTGTCTCGATGGCGCTCACGCGACGGCCCTCACATTCTCGCTCGCTTCGTTCTGCTCGCCGGCGCCGGCACGGTACTCGACCGACTCGCCGGTAAGGCTCATGAAGGCCTCCTCCAGCGAGGCCTGTTGCGGCGTCAGCTCAGAGATCACGATCCGCGCCTCCAGCGCGATCTCGCCGATCTGCTCCCCGGTGAGACCGCTGACCTCCAACAGACCCTCCTCGATGCTCTGCACCCGCACATCGCGCCGGGCCAGCGTCTCGCGCAGCTCGGTCGCCCGGGGCGAGCGGACACGCACGTTGGTATCGGATGAGGCGCGGCGCACGAACTCCGCGACGGAGGTATCGGCGATCAGCCGCCCACGCCCGATCACGATCAGATGCTCGGCGGTCTGGGCCATCTCGCTCATCAGATGCGAGGAGAGGAAGACCGTGCGCCCTTCGGCGGCGAGGTTCTTGAGCAGGTTACGGATCCAGTGGATGCCCTCAGGATCGAGGCCGTTGGCGGGCTCGTCGAGGATCACCGTGCCGGGGTCGCCCAGCAGCGCGGCGGCTATGCCCAGTCGCTGGCCCATGCCGAGGGAGAAGCCACCGACCCGTTTGCGCGCGACCTCGCGCAGGCCGACCAGCTCGATTACCTCCTCCACACGGCTGCGCGGGATCCCGTGAGTCTGGGCCAGCGCGAGCAGATGGTTATAGGCCGAGCGGCCGGTATGGATCGCATGGGCCTCCAGCATCGCGCCGATCTCGTGCAGCGGCGCCTCGAAGTCGCGGTAGGCGCAGCCGTTGACCCTCACCGTCCCACTGGTGGGCGCATCCAGCCCCAGGATCAGCCGCATCGTGGTCGACTTACCGGCCCCGTTAGGCCCCAGAAAGCCCGTCACGATCCCGGGCGCGACGGAAAACGTGAGATCGTCCACGGCAACCTTCTCGCCATAGCGCTTGCTCACACCACGAACCTCGATCACACCAGCACCGTACGGTTTTCCGCGCGTGGCCACAACACCCTGAAGGACCATCTTTGACGATCCCCATATCCACCTCAGGTCGCACTCGACTGCTACCTACGACGCATCTTTTCTCAGGCAGTCATTGCTCACAACTCCACGAGCCGCATGGCCTGGCACCGCGACGCGCACTCGACGGGCGGCGAGCACGTCTTCTTGGAAAGGCAGCTCGGCGACGACGCCCGCCTCTTCGAAGGCGCGCTGGACGCACCGCGGCCCGGGAATCAGCAAGCAGCCGTATCCCTGCCGTTTGCAGAGACGGCAGCGGAACGCGATCACCGCCACCCCCAGTGGATCGATGTGCGTTAGCTGACGGAGGTCCAGCGTGATGCTGGTGACACCATCTTCGAAAAGGCGTTCGATCTCCACTTCGAGCGTGTGCGCAGAGCCATGAGTCAACTCGCCGGTCAAGATCAACGTGTGCATCCAGATGCTCACGCTCTCCGACAGCGGGTGGGGCTGGTTGCTGGTGGGCCATTCGCGCCTACTCCTATCGAAGGCGGTATTCCCGTCGCAGGCTGTGTCGGCCCGCATGACCACGAGTCCCGTCGTGCTGACCTCGTTTCGTGTGTTGATACTTCCTTTAGACGTCGTTCGATGACGTTCCATCGCTTACGGCTCCTTCCAAACAGGCTTCGAATTGATTCCGAGGCCTGGACCACGAGGTCCAGGCCGAAGTGAAACGACCGGGAGGAGCTAGCCCGGCCGCTCTGGAATCAGAACGAAGAACGCCGTGAGCCACGGCTGAAACGAAAGTCGTAGGCGACGCATCGCCAGCGGAGCGCCCAGCAGAAGGTGACCTGCAAACGTCGGGACCCCGGAGAGAGCAGTACCGGAGCCGCCCCCGGCAGCACCGCCGAAGGTCCCGCTCGGTGTGGGTTCGGATGGCGGGCCGATCGGACTGCTCCCACCGGGGGAGTCGCCGGAGCGGCCACCCGCGTGCGTACCTGCCCTCGCCGCCGTCCCCATGTCCAGCTCCTCGACGAAAGCCGCCGAGATGAGGCTGGGACTGTCAAATCCGGCCGTGTAGGTGTCCGTCGAGGACACTCCCAGTCCACCGAGCTCGCGTGTGAAGTCCTCGGCGCGCTGCGCGGCGATAGTCCGCGTCAGGGCCGCGACACAGGCCGAGCCCGTCGGGATCTCTTCAGGAGCAACCGGGGAGATCATTGTGACGGGCCCGGCCACAACGCTCGGGACTTCCGCCGCAACTGAGTCCGATGGAGTATCGGCCGTCGCCGCACTCTGCGAAGCCGCGGAGGCGGAGACTTCCGTGGCTTCCTTCGCCAGTTCCACAGCGGGCTCTTCCTTGACTTCTTTGCGCGGTTCGACCGGAGTCGAGGCTTCTGGCGCGGGGTCGGCGACTGGTGCTGGAGGCAAGGATTCCGGTGCGGGGTCCGCGACCGGTGCTGGAGGCTGGGCTTCTGGCGCGGATTCGGCAGACGATGCCGGAGGCGAGGCTTCTGGCGGCGAGGCTTCCGAGGTCGACTCGTCGGCGGGTGGGGCTTCTGGCGCGGATTCGGCGGACGATGCCGGAGGCGAGGCTTCCGAGGTCGATTCGGCGGCGAGACGAGGCTTCCGAGGTCGATTCGGCGGCAGGATTCGGTAGCGGACGAGACTTCCGAGGTCAATTCGGCGGCGGGTGGGGCTTCTGGCGCGGATTCGGCGGACGATGCCGGAGGCGAGGCTTCCGAGGTCGATTCGGCGGCGGATGCCGCTGCGTGGGCGCTCCCGGCGAGGAGAAGCGTCCCGAGCAATACCAAGATGACTACCTTCGCGCAGAGGTTTCCTTTGGCAAGGATCCAGATCGAGGGATTCGGGGCGATCCGGGGCATGTCTCCGAGACCAGTGGTCATCAGCCGGCCGCGCGAAAGGCCTCGCCCGGAGGGTCAAAGAGGAACTGTGCGCCGGAGCGGTCTGTGGGCACAATCTGACGGTCGGCGAGGTGCCTCGTAGCGAGCCACTCGGTCAAGGCGAGCGCACTGTTGCGGTCACTGAGCGCTGCGACGCGACAGATGCTCAATCCGAGCACCGCGACCACTACCAACAAGGCACCTGCGATCAGAATAAAGAGCATCGCTACCTAAGGCTACGCAATCTGGACTGCGTGCGCTTCACCTCGTCAGGTGCAGTCGCTGCGCGACCTCGCGAGCACGATCCTCAAGACGAACCTGACGATCCAAGGCAACCGGATGAACCTCGTGACCTCGTGCTGTCAGGTGGCCTGTACCGGGGCTTCCGATGTCGCGACTGGCTCTAATCCGTCGTTCCTGTCTCACGCTCGTAGCGGCTGGCGAAGTACTCGTCGACCCAGGCGTGCGTGCTTCGCCAGGTGCCGTCGGGCGCCTTGGAGGCCTGCAAGCGTCCCCGCGTCGCAGCCACGCGGAGCGCGTTGGCCGAGATCTGCTCGGAGGCGAGCGCGGGCAGCGCTACCAAGCGCGATGGCCCGGCGACTGCCGGGACGACGAACTTGTGGAGGTTGTCGAGGATCGCGCGGGCGAGCAGCTCTGCGAGGGCGCCGTGGTCGCCCTGGTCGGCGCTCTCCAGGGCAGCGAGGTAGCGTTGGCGATCGCCCTTGAAGATGATCACCGGGGGATAGCCCAGCCTGACCAGGAGCAGATTTAGAACGAGCCGGCCGGTGCGCCCGTTGCCGTCGAGAAATGGGTGGATCTGCTCGAAGCGCGCATGCACCCTGGCCAGCGCTTCGGGCTCGATGCCCTCACCCTCACGACCCAGCGCTTGCACCTCGCCGATCCAGTCGGAGACCATCGCGGAGACCTCGGGCCACGGCGGTGGGCGCATACCGCCTGGAAACGGCCGGATGTCGTGCTCGCGGAAGGAGCCGGGACGCTCGCTGTGACCAGCACCGGGGTGAGGCGCGACATCCCAAGCGGGTGTGAGCATGAGGCGGTGGATGTGCCGAAGCTCAGTCAGCGAGAGCAGCTCGCCGCTCGACCATGCGCCGGGGTCCAGCGCCTGCCCGTAGACCCAGTTGGCGGCATCCGCGTAGCCGCGGACCTCCATGTACTCGCTGAGCTCCTTGTTGCCCACAGCTCGGCCCTCCTCGAGGAGCTGCTCGACCTGCTTGAGCACGAGCGTGTTGCCCTCGATCGCAGTCGAGTGATGAGCCTCCTCGAGCCATATCCCGCGCCAGATGCCGTCTGCTTCCTCAGGCGACGGCAGGCCGCCGAGCTGATCGCGCAGTTCACCGATCTGAACACGCAGACGCTCATAGAGCGCACTTCGCGTTGGTCGGCCACGACGAGGTGAGCGAGCTCCTGACTTTTTGTGCGGCTGAGGCATATTTGAATTGTACCGAACACTTTAGAAAATGTGCGTACAGAGACAAAGCAATTGCACCGAACAAATTTGGGCTGGTCGAGCTCTCAGCCGCACGGTCGTAAGTCCGCCCCATCTTCAGCGGCCGAGCTGGTCGAGGTCGTCGTCGACCGCCGTTGATTCGACGTCAAACGATGGATCAACGCGGTTAGGAGGCGCGAAGCGTCCCGCCATCGTGGCAAAGCTCATCACGCGAGCGGCGTAGTGACGTGAGACCCAGCGACGCGTGAGCGTGCGGGTGAGCGGAACAAGGAGCAGCGCACCGAGGACCGCCGTGACGAACCCGGGGACGACGAGCAGCAGCGCCCCGAGAAATCCGAGCGCGCCGTCGATTGCGGCACGAGCGGGGGCACGATGCTCAGACACCGCCAGCGAGACGCGGTCGATCGCCGAGCGTCCCTGGATGCGCAGAAGCCGCACGCCGAGCAGTGAAATCCCGAGCAGCAATACGACCGCCAGCAGCCAGCCGATCGCGCGGCCGACCTCGATGAAGACGAACAGCTCGAGGATCGGCACTCCGATCAAGACAAGGAGAAACATCACGGGACTCAGCCTACGAGGCCGGCACGCGTGTTCCGGCGCGCGGCGAGGGGGCTGAAGCGGATCCACCGAACCCTGAGACAGCTCGGCGTACGAATGACGCTCGATGAGGCGGACTGGTAGTGGCCGACGGTCTGGCTGTATGGCGAGCGGGTGGCCTTTGCGGGGAGTGTGCTGCGCAGAAAGGGAGCCGCCTCATCTCTCCTCGAAGTCGAGGACGCGTATGCGGCGCTCGCCGATGGGGAATCCGAACCCGGATGTTTTCGGAAGCCAATAGGAAGTTCTTGGTGCTCCACGACGAAGTCGAAGACGACGAATGCGGTTCAGCAAGCCGACGCGGGGACTCGAACCCCGGACCCCTTCATTACGAGTGAAGTGCTCTACCAGCTGAGCTACGTCGGCGCGGGCTCTGATGCTAGCGAGGCGTCCACCGCCGGTGGCTGCTCGCCGCCCGGCTCCGCGGAGCGCTCGCCGGCGGGTTTCGCAAGCGCCTGCAGCTCGGCCAGCAGCGACTCGCCGTGCTTCTCGCAAAAGGCCGGCCCGATGCCATGAACCTCCAACAGCGCCTCGGTGCTCGCGGGCTTCGCGCGCAGCAGGTCTTCGAGCACGGCGTTCGATGCGACTATGAACGCCGGCTTGCCCTCTGCGCGCGCATATCGCCACGCGCGCATGCGCTCGAAGTCGTCGGAGTCCACGGGCGGGCCGGCCGCGACGGCGCCCGCGCCAATGGAGCCGCTCCCCCCCGCTGCGCCGCGGCGGCCTCGGCTCGCTTTGAGCGGCGCGTTCGCGGCCGCCATGAGCGCCGCATCCGGCTCGCACACGTCGCAGCAACGGCCGGTAGGGCGCCCCGGCTCGTCGTCGCCGAAATGGTCGAGGATCTGCCGTCGGCGGCAAATCTCCCCGCTGGTCATGTAGCGCTCGATCGAGCGATAGGCGTCCCATCCGCGCTCGCGCGCGGCCTTGATCGCGGCGAGGGCCTTGCGCGGGCTGCCCTGCCCGGTCAAGCGGATCAGCAGGCCGTCGTAGTCCGCAGGTTCCAGCTCCACCGCTCCCGAGCGCTCGGCGATCGACAGCAGCACGCGGTCGCGCTCACCCAGCTCGCGGCGGCCGACGGCCGCGATCTCGCCGTCGGCGCTGCGGCGCAGCCGACCGACATACGCCCTTACGTCCTCGACGCTCGTCTCGCGCTCTTTGATGAAGCGGATCAGGCGTCCGAGGTCCATCCTCGCACCGAGCAGCAGCGCTCGCGCCGGCAGCCCGTCGCGGCCTCCGCGGCCCGCCTCCTGGTAGTAGGCCTCCAGGCTTGTCGGCAACGCCCAGTGCGCCACCGTGCGCACATCGGCCTTGTCGACGCCCATCCCGAATGCGTTCGTCGCCACGACGACCTCGGCGCGATCCTCCATGAACGCCTCCTGGCTGGCGCGCCTGTCCTCAGCGCTCATGCCCGCGTGGTAGGCAACCGCCGCCAGGCCCTCTTCGCGCAGCCTCGCGGCGACCGCGTCGGTGTCCTTGCGTGTGCCGCAGTAGACGATCGCCGGACGCGCGCGCTCGTCGGCGAGCACATGCAGCAGCGCCGCCCACTTGCGCTCCACCGTGCCCTTGCCCTCCACGCTGACCACGTCGAACGTCACGTTCGGTCGATCGAAGCCCGAGCGGATCGACACCGGCTCCTGCAGCTCCAAGCGCGCGGCGATCTCCTGCGCCACGCGCGGCGTCGCCGTAGCCGTCGCCGCCATCACCGCCGGACGGCCGCCGGTCGTTCCCCTGAGCGATGCGATCGCCTCGTGCAGGCGCAGGTAATCAGGGCGAAAGTCGTGGCCCCACTCCGCCACGCAGTGCGCCTCGTCAACCACGAACAGCGCCACCTCGCGCTGCGCCAGCGCCGCGCGAAACGTGCCCGAGGCGAAGCGCTCGGGCGCAGCGAGCACCAGTTGCGTCTCGCCCGCCACGATCTGCGCCAGCGCCTGCTCGTTGTGGCCCTCCTGCATCCCCGACGCCAGCATCGTCGAGCTCACGCCGGCCTGCTTCAGCCGGCGCCACTGATCGGACATCAATGCGATCAGCGGGCTCACGACGACCACTAGCCCTTCCCCCGCCAGGGCCGGCAGCTGGTAGCACAGCGACTTGCCGCCGCCCGTCGGCATCACAACCAGGCTGTCGCGCCCGTCGAGCGCCGCCTGCACCGCCTCGCGCTGGCCGGGCCGGAATGCATCCAACCCGAAGCGCTCGAGCAGCACGTCGGGGGTTGGGGGGACAGCTGTCTGGATCGTCGCCTCCATCGCAAAGAAGCTACCCACCGCTTCGGCCGTTCGCTCCGGCGAGCGGTGCAAGCTAGCGTCCCGAGTCAAACAGGCGCGCTTTGGCGGCCTGCCAGCGGCGGTGCACGGGGCGCGTGGATCGTGCCGAGCCGGGCTCTCGGGTTCGATGCTCATGCAGGGCGTCGGCGACCCGCGCGCGCGTCTGCTCCACCTGATCCTGCGTAAGCGTCATCGGGCGGCGCTCGAGATACCCCGGAAGCATCCGGGCGGGCGTGACCCGTACTCCCCTGCGCCGCGCGAGCGGTTTGTCGACCCATGCACGGCTGAAGACGATCAGCGGCTCCACCGGGACATGCGTCACACGCTCGATCGCCTTGCGCTGCGCCTGCGCCTGACGGAGCGTGGCGCCATGCACGCGCGCCACGCGCACGGGGCCCGGGTGACTCTTGGTCTCGACGGTAAAAACGCCGGCTGGACCGATCAGGATGTGGTCGACATTGCCGTGGCCGAGGCTCGCGTCGTGAATCACGCGCCAATCCTCGCCCGCCATCTCGTCGAGCAGTCCCCCCACCTGCTCCTCGCCCGTGGCGCCGCGGTCGTGTCGCTCGACGAGCGGCAGCACGTAGCGCAGGATCACGAACATGCCGGCCAGCAGCGCGATCTCCGAGCCCAGAAACCAGAGATTGCGCAGCCCGAAGGTCCGGCCGAGAAACGTGGTCGCCACGGCCAAGACGCCGAGCGCCACCAGCGTGCGCATGCGCAGGCGCCGGACGGTTGTGCGCTCGTGCTGGCCAGGCGCGCGGGCGGTCGGGTCATAGCCGGGGTCGTAGCTGGCTAGCTGCATCTCTCCCCTTGCATCGGCCTATTCGAGGCTACTCCTTAAACAGCTTTCCCAAAACTTGGATAAGCCATCGGCAAGCTGAAGATTCGTCCTCAAAGCTCACAGGGGCGGAATTTGAAGAGCTTGTGCTTGGCCTCACAAATCTCTCGCAAGAAGCGTGGAAACTCGCCCATTCTCCTAAAGCCGGACCAGCGGCCCGTCGAAGCCAAGAGCAGGTCGCCGATCGCGTCGACCCAAGTCGAGCACGGATGCTTGTATGACCCACGACCAGGAAACAGCCCCCCCATCTGACGTCTGCCTGCTCCTGAGGGCCCACGCCGAGCAACGCTGGCTGAGCGTGGAGGTGGGTCCCGTCCTGCGCCAGCTGCGCCAGCGCGACTGCCTCCCCGAGGAGCAGCTCGGCGCCGCCCTGGCCTACCTCGAGGTCCTCTGGATCGAGGCCGCCCAGCGGGCCGCCGAGACCGACGCCGCGTACGCCGAGTTCGAAGCCTCCGAGCGCGCCGCAAAAGCCGACGCCGCCTGCGCCCAGCCAGACGCCACGGGCGCCAGCGGCGGATGGACGCTGCCCAGCAAGGCCCGCCGCTACCGCGTGGCCGTTCTGACGCTGCGCGATGTGTTCGGCCGCCAGGTCGCCGCGCTGCTCGCCGCGCCAGGCGCCACGCGCGAGCCGGCAAGCTCCTGAGCACGCCGACAGGACCGCGAGCGCACCGGTACGCTCCCGCGCATGGCGATCCGCTTCGACCTGCAATCCCATTCCACCCACTCCGACGGCGCGCTCGAGGCCGCCGAGGTGGTGGAGCGAGCAGCGCACGCTGGGGTGGAGCTGCTCGCGCTGAGCGACCACGACACCGTTTCCGGCGTCGCTGAGGCGCTGCGCGCGGGCGAGCGTTATGGCGTGCGCGTGGTCCCCGCGGTCGAGATCTCCGCAATCGATGCAGACGCGCAAACGCCACGCGAACTGCACATCCTCGGTTACGGCATCGACCACACCGGCCCGATCCTCACCGAGAAGCTCGCCGAGTTCCTCGCCGACCGCGAGCAGCGCACGCTGCGGATGGCCCGGGCGCTCGAGGAGCTTGGCTTCGAGCTGGACGAAGCAGAGATCGAGGGACGTATCGCCGCCGGCAAGCCGATCGGGCGTCCCCACCTGGCCGAGGCCGTGCTCGCCGCGCCCGCCAACGCCGCTCGGCTGGAGGACGAGAAGATCGACGACATCGGCTCGCTGATCAAGGCCTACCTAATCGAGGGCAAGCCCGCCTTCCGCCTGCGCGAGACTCCCACGGTCGCCCAGGCCGTCGAGGCGATCCACGAAGCGGGCGGCGTTGCGATCTGGGCGCATCCGTTCTGGGACATACCCGACCCGGACGAAGTGCTCGCGAGCATCGATCGCTTCAAAGCGCTCGGGATCGACGGAGTCGAGGCCTTTTACGTGACCCACACGCAGGAGCAGACCGAACTACTGGGCAAGCGCTGCGAGGAGCTGGGTCTGCTGAGCACTGGCTCGGCCGACTTCCATGGACCGGAGAACCGACTGTTTTCGAAGTTCCTGGCTTTCGAGCTCTACGGCTTGGAACCGAACTTGGGTCCGATCGCCTCCACGCGGTAGCTCAAAGCCTCCAAGGCGAGCTCCTCGGACACATTCAAGGCCAGCCGCAGGCGCGTGTCCTGGACGAGCTCGACGGCCGAACGCAGAGACGCGCCGGAGCGACCCTGCGCGTCGGCGCCCAGCTCGGCGATGCGGTCCACGGCGTAGACACACTCGGGCGCGCCTTCGACGATGCAGAGCAGATCGCGCAGCCATAGCTCCGCCAAGCGCAGCGTGAGATCGAGCGCCCGCGTACGGACCCGGCGCTCGGCGCGACGACGAGCCTCAGAGCCTTCACGCTCGTAGCGTTTGCGCTCCTTGCTCGGCACGAGCTCGAGCTCCCGCAGAAGGCGCTCGCCCTCCGCTTCGCCCGCGGCCTCACCAGCTGCCTTGGCGACATCGAGCAGCCCGGTCCAGCGCCGCTCGCCGGTGGCCCCGCCGGTGGCCCCGCCCAAGACCGAGCGCACGAAGGCCTCGGCCCCCGCTCGCAAACCCTCCCCTTCCTCGCTCGCCAGGCGCGCGGCCAAACGCGCATCGCCAAGCGCCAGGCGTGCGCACGCCTGCGCGCGCACGGGCTCAGTGTCCTGCAGGCGCGCCGCGAGCAGAGCCGGGGGCAGCGGATCGAAGCGCACCGCCTGACAGCGCGAGGCGATCGTCGCAAGCACGTCCTCGCGGCGGTCCGTGAGCAGTACTAGGTGGACGAACGACGGCGGCTCCTCGAGCGTCTTGAGCATCCTGTTGGCCGCCTGGTCGTTCATCGTGTCGGCCCCCTCGATCACAAACACGCGACGCGACGATTCGAACGGAGTGCGCGTCGCGGCGGCCACGACGGGCTCGTCGATGTCGCCGACGAGCATCTCCGCGGCGCCGCTCGGCGTGACCCAAGTCAGGTCTGGATGGGTATCCCGCGCGACTCGTTCTGCGACCGCGTCCTGATCGCGTGCTCCCTCGGCGAGCAGCGCGGCCGCAAACGCGCGGGCGACCGTGCGCTTGCCGGTCCCGGCGGGACCGTGGAAGAGATACGCGTGCGACGGTGCGCCCCCAGGCCCCAGGGCTGCCATCAGCACCGCGCGCGCGTGCGGATGCGCGTCGATACCGGGCAGCGCAATCTCGGGAGGCGGGGCCTCCGCGGAGCCTGCGGACGTGGAGACGGTAGACACTGCGAAGCATCCTAAGGGGCCAATCGCGCGCCCCGTGCCCGACCCGCCTCCGGCGACGTCGCTACCGTCCCCACCGTGGCCCGCGGCAAGCTGATCACGATCGAGGGCATCGATGGCGCCGGCAAGTCGACGCTCGCCGGAGCGCTCGTGCGCGAGCTCACGGCGCGAGGGCGCCAGGTGGAGCTGTTGCGCGAGCCCGGCGGGGTGGACGTGTCCGAGCAGATTCGCGCGCTCGTCAAGGATCCAGCGCTCGCGGTGGCGCCGCGAGCGGAGGCGCTGCTGTACGCGGCGGCGCGCGCCCAGCTCGTGGGAGAGCTGCTCGAGCCGCTGCTCGAGCAGGGCACACTGGTCCTGCTCGACCGGTTCGTGGACTCCTCGCTGGCCTACCAGGGCGCCGGGCGCGAGCTGGGGGTGGAGGAGGTGCGTCATATCAACGAGTTCGCCACCGCCGGCCTGACCCCCGACCGCACCCTGCTGCTGCGGATCGACCCGGCGCTGGGACGCGCGCGTCAGGACGAGCGGGCGCTCCAGCCAGACCGGCTGGAGCGCGAGGGCGAACGGTTCTTCGCGAGGATCGCCGCCGCCTACGACGAGCTCGCCGACGAGGAGCCCGAGCGAATCCGCCCGATCGACGCAGGGCAGCCGCCGGAGGATGTGTTGCGCGACGCACTCGCGGCGATCGACGATCTGCTGTAGGGCGAACGGGCGATTAGCATTCAGGTACAGATGGTCGGCAACACCAGCTCAACACCAACCTTCTCAGTGCCCGCCTCGGCCAGGGTGCATTCGACTACGGTCAAAGCCCCGGTCAAAGCGAGCACCCCGACCCTCCCGATACCGGCGTCGGCGAGAGTGCACCCGATCACGACCGCCTCGGGCACGATCGCGCCGGTCAAAGCGACCACCCCCACCACGACAAGCCCAGCCACCACCACGACGATTCCCGCCACGACCGTCAAATCGGTCATCGTCGCCCGGCCGGTGACGCACACTGCAAAGCACTCCGAAACGCTTTCAACCGCCGCGATCGTCCTCGCCGTCCTCGCCGCGGTGCTGCTGCTGGCATGCATCGGCTGGGCGCTCGCGCGCCGGCGGGCGTTCGAGCCTCGCTGGATGCTCTCGCTGCGCCACGCGATGGCCGAGGCGGGTTTCCGCGCCTCGGCGACCTGGGCCGAATTTTCCGATTGGGTCCGCATCGGTCACTGAGCCGGCCGTACCCCGATCGGCGCAATGCCCTCGTCGATCGGGTGCTCCGCACGCCACGCGGATGGGCGGGCTTCGATCCTTGACCTGCTTGCCCGGTGACCGACTCGACGCGAGAATTGATGATTTTCCGCGGACGTTGCGGGGCTTCCCTGACGGGCGCTCGGGCCTTCTAAAATAATGCGTGCCGTCGCCCCTTTTCCGTCCGACTCGCGCGGGACGATGCCCGACCCAGACAACAGCTCCGAGTAGGCGTCGCGCGCGCCGGCACAGCGCAGAGGAGGAAGGCCGATGAACCCAGTAACCACGCACCCCACGACCACCCAGGAGACGACGCCCGGAGCCGGACTGTCGATCAAACGCCTGTTCAGCACCGCAGACACCCATCCGTTCGACGCCGTGCAGTGGGAGACGCGTGATGCGCGCATCGGCCATGGCGACCGCATCGCGTTTGAGCAAGTCGATGTCGAGTTCCCGAAGAGCTGGTCGCAGAACGCAACGAACATCGTCGCCCAGAAGTACTTCCGCGGGCAGATCGGCAACCCCGCACGCGAGCATTCGGTCAAGCAGATGATCTCCCGCGTGGCCGGCACGATCGCCGGGTGGGGAGCCGCGCGCGGCTACTTCGCCACCGACGACGACGCACGAGCTTTTGAGGACGAGCTGACCCACATCCTGCTGCACCAGATGGCGGCGTTCAACTCGCCTGTTTGGTTCAACGTCGGCTTCGAGGAGAGCCCTCAATGTAGTGCCTGCTTTATCCTTTCCGTCGAGGACACGATGGAGTCGATCCTCGACTGGAACACCAAGGAGGGGATGATCTTCCGCGGTGGCTCGGGCTCGGGCATCAACCTGTCGAACATCCGCGGCTCGATGGAGCCGCTGGCCAAGGGCGGCACCGCCTCGGGGCCGGTCTCCTTCATGCGCGGCGCGGACTCCTGGGCCGGCACGATCAAGTCCGGTGGCAAGACCCGCCGTGCGGCGAAGATGGTCGTGCTCGACATCGATCATCCCGACATCCGTGAGTTCATCTGGTGCAAGGCCAAGGAGGAGGACAAGGCCGAGGCTTTGCGCAACGCCGGCTTTGACATGTCGATCGACGGCGAGGGCTTCAAGTCGATCCAGTATCAGAACGCGAACAACTCGGTGCGGATCACCGACGAGTTCATGCGCGCCGTCGAGGAGGACAGCGAGTGGCGGCTGACCGCCCGCGCCACCGGCAAACCGGTTGGCGAGCCGATCCCAGCGCGGGAGTTGATGCGCGAAATCGCGGAGGCCGCCTGGCGCTGCGCCGACCCGGGCGTGCAGTACGACACGACGATCAACCAGTGGCACACCTCGCCGAACAGCGGGCGGATCAACGCGTCGAACCCGTGCTTCCCAGCCGACGCCCGCGTACACACCACCCTCGGCCTGCTGAGCATCGCCGAGCTGGTGCAGCGCGGCGAGGCGGGCGAGGACTTCCGGGTCTACACACACCGCGCCACCGCCGAGCGACCAGGCACAGGCGTGGTGGCAACGAAGCCCATCGCGTTCATGCGCAACGGCATCAAGTCGATCGTGCGCCTGCGCTTTGCAAACGGCGGTGAGCTGCGCTGCACCCCCAACCACCGACTTTGGACGATGAACCGCGGCTATGTTCGCGCGGAGGAGCTGACCGATCAAGACCAGATCCTGCTGAACGACGACAAGACCCCCGCGCAGGACGCAAGCTGGGAGCTGCCAGTGAGGATCAGCGCGTCGGCCAAGTCCTTCGCCCGCGGCGGGACCGTTGTCCATCGCGAGCTGCCGCAGCACTGGAGCGAGGGCCTGGGAGAGTTGACCGGTCACCTCATCGGCGACGGCTGGCTCACCGACGTGCAGACCGGCTGGGTATACGGCAACGACGACATCCAGGATGGCCTCGCCGACGCCCATGAAGGGCTGCTCAGCGAGCTGCTCGGCGGCGTCTCACGCCAGGAGATGGACAACGGCACGGTTCAGCTCAGGGCCGGCAGCGAGACGGTGCGCGAATTCTTCAAAGGACTTGGCGTCACGCAGGCGCGCGCACACGACAAGCGTGTCCCAGAGGCCATCTTCACGGCACCCACAGAGGTGCAGGCCGCGTTTCTTCGTGGCCTCTTCGGCGCCGACGGATGCGTGTCGCGCACTGAGTCCGCAGGCAAGGCCAACCGCTACGTCGGCCTGGGCAGCCGCAGCAACGGCCTGCTCAAGGATGTGCAGCGCCTGCTCGCCACCTGGGGCATTCGCGGCCGTATCTACAAGATCACAGACGGTCAGCCTTCCGGCTTCACGCACACCCGCAAGGACGGAACCACGGTGGAGTACGCCTCGCGCGAAGGCTTCGACCTGCGCATCACCGGCACCGACATGGCGAGGTTCGTGGCCGAGATCGGCTTCTCCTGCCCACGCAAGCAGGCAGGCGTGGAGAGCTTGATCAGCGAATGCAAGCTCTACAAGACCAAGCCCGCAGCCACGCTGTTGGCGCGTGAGGACGACGGCCAGGAGATGGTCTACAACCTCACTGAGCCGCTGCACCACTCCTACATAGTCGATGGCGTGGTGGTAGCCAACTGCAGCGAGTACATGCACGTGGACAACTCCGCCTGCAACCTCGCCTCGATCAACCTGATGAAGTTTCGCCGCGCCGACGGCACGCTCGACACCGAGTCCTTCGAGCACGTCGTCGACGTGATGCTGCTGGCTCAGGAGATCGTCGTCTCACCCTCCAGCTACCCGACCGAGGAGGTCGGCGTCAACGCGCGCGCCTTCCGCCAGCTCGGCCTGGGCTACGCCAACCTCGGGGCCTACCTGATGAGCAATGGCATGCCGTATGACTCGGACTCGGGACGGGGCACCGCGGCCGCAATAACAGCGCTGATGACAGGCCGCGCCTACCGCCGCTCGGCCGAGATCTCAGCGGCGCTCGGCCCCTATGAGCACTACGAGGTCAACCGCGAAGCGCACAACAACGTGATGAGCATGCACCGCGACGCCTCCTATGCGGTAGGAGACTCCACCTGCGCCGATGAGCAGCTGCTCGCGACAGCGCGGCGCTCATGGGATGAGGCGGTCGCGCTGGGCGAGCTTCACGGCTACCGCAACGCGCAGGCTACGGTACTCGCCCCGACGGGCACGATCTCCTTCCTGATGGACTGCGACACCACCGGCGTCGAGCCCGACTTCTCGCTGGTCAAGTTCAAGGAGCTCGTGGGTGGCGGGCAGATGACGATCGTCAACCGCACCGTCCCCCTAGCGCTGCAAACCCTCGGCTACAACGACCAGCAGGTCGAGCAGATCGAGGCGCACCTGGCGGAGCACGGCACGATCGTCGGCGCACCCGGCCTCTCCGAGGAGCACACACCGGTGTTCGACGTCGCCGTGGGCGAGCGCGCGATCAGCCACATGGGCCACCTGAAGATGATGGGCGCCGTGCAGCCCTTCATCTCGGGCGCGATCTCAAAGACGGTCAACATGCCACAGGAGTCGACGGTCGAGGACATCGCCGATGCCTACACCCAGGCATGGCATCTGGGAGTCAAGGCGCTGGCGATCTACCGCGACGGCTCGAAGACCGCGCAGGCGCTGCGCACCGACGCCCAAAAGGATGCGCCTGCGAAGGTGGACGTGGACGCAATTGTCGAGGAGGCAGTGAGCAAGGCCCTGAAGGAGGCCGGCCCGCGGCGCAAGCGGATGCCGCGCACGCGTCAGTCGATCACGCACAAGTTCTCGATCTCCGGCCACGAGGGCTACATCACCGCGGGCATGTACGAGGACGGATCTGTCGGGGAGATCTTCCTGACCGACATCGGCAAGGAGGGCTCGACGCTGCGCGGCATGATGAACTCGTTCGCGACGGCGATCTCGATCGCGTTGCAATACGGAGTCCCGCTGGAAACCCTCGTCCAGAAGTTCAGCTACATGCGCTTCGACCCCGAGGGGGTCACGGGCAACCCGGAGATCCCGTTCGCGAAGTCGATGCCCGACTACATCATGCGCTGGCTCGCCTCGCGCTTCCTCGACACCGACGCCCAGGAGGAGCTGGGGATCCTCACGCCGGAGGTGCGCGCTCGTAAATCCGCGCAGGAGGTCGCCCAGTCGATCATCTCCTCCGACACCGCCGGGCCCAGCAACGATGACCAGCCCGCGAACGCCCCCAAGGGGGCGAACGGCAACGGCGGCTCGAGCGCCCCGACGGCCTCACTCACAGATTCGCCCCCGGTCATACCGGCGGAGCTGAAAGGCCTGGACCTCGGGCCGGCGTGCGGGCAGTGCGGCGGCATGATGCAGCGCACCGGGTCTTGCTACACGTGCTCTTCCTGCGGCAACAACACCGGCTGCGGCTGAAGCGCGATAGCCGGCGCATCTCTGCGTCCTCGGTCGCTCGTGTGCAGAGCACACGTCGCTCCCTGCGTCCTTGACTGCTTGGCTATCGCGCTTCGGGCGTAGTGCCATGACCGACGCGACGCGTGGTCAGGTCGGCAGACGGTCCAGCGAACCGGCGGCCGCGTATTCATTCAAGGTCACGCGCGAGTCGTCGCGGCCCAGCATCGTGATGAAGACGGCCGCGAAGGCGATACCGAAGACGAGGAACTCGACGAAGCACATCGCCGCGCCGGCGAGGTGCTGGTCGTTGATCGCCGACAGGCCGTAGGCGCGGGGGGCGCTCGCGTAGAGGGGGTACTGCGTCGCCGACAGCCACGTCAGCGGCAAACACACGCAGGCGCTGGCCAGGCGGGTGAAGCCGAGCAGCGCCAGGCGCTGGCCGTTGGGGCGCAGACGCGCGCGGGGGAGCGGGTCGACGATCAGCCACCACATCGCCAGGCCCGTATAGAAGAGCGTGGCGTGCTCGAAGGCGTGGATTACTTCATGCTGGGCGACATAGTCGAACACGCTCGGGATCGCCCACACCCAGGTGGCGAGCGTCCACAGCGGAATTGCGACCCAGGGCGAGGTGAGCCGCTCGAGCAGGCGACCGGATGGGCGCCCGGGCGCCACCGCCGTCAGCGCGCGGCGCGAAAGGCCAAGCGGCAGCACGGGCGAGCGCAGGCCGAGCACCAGCAGTGCGGGCGCGATGTCCGACAGGAGCACGTGCTGCATCATGTGCGCCGACAGCAAATATTGGTCGCCGATCGCGTCGAGCGGCGACATCAGCGCCACGGCCAGCGTCAACAGCCCGCACAGATAGGGCAGCCAGTGCCCGATGCCGGGGCCCTTCGTCGAGCGGGCGGCTGCGCGCAGGTACATACGCCGGTAGACGTAGCCCGCCGCGAGCAGCGCGACGATCACGATCGGGCTGAAGGTCCATGAGCCCCAGCCGGGGACGGATGCAGAACTCATGGCGGCATCCTATCGATCCTATGTGCGGATCGCCGGCCCAGTGCTCACCGACCCGAGCTGGGCCGGTGACACCGGGAAACACGCGCGAGTGGGGTCAGTTGAGACGCTTCTTCAGCGCGCTCGCCGCCGAGAATTTCGCCGCCTTGCTGGCCGCGATGCTGATCGTCTCGCCTGTCGATGGGTTTCGTCCCTGCCGTGCAGCACGGTGGCTGACGCTGAACTTGCCGAACCCGGCAAGCGCAACCTCACCGCCGCCGGCCAGCTCCTTGGAAATCGTCTCGATCGCCGCCTCCAGAGCCTCGCGGGCCTGGCTGGCGGCCATCCCGGTGCTTGATGCAACCTGCTCAGCTAGCTCGTTCTTGGTCATGGCACTCCCTTCTCGAGTGTCGTTACTTGCAGCCAGGCTAACCGCTGGTTAGGACGATTACATGCAAAACGGCCCCGCTTGCCCCCGATAGAAGCCCTAATTTCCGGGGAACTTGATCGGCGAGGCCGTCCTCAGGGGGCTCTCGAGGGCGCGCTCGGCTGCTCTGTGGACTCTGCGAGGGACCAGCGAACCGGCCGCACAGGCCGCCCAGAGGACGGACAGCCACGTGAGCGCGGCGAGGCCGACGTGCACCCAGACGAGCCCCGGGGGCAGGTGCGTCTCGTACTGATCCAACCCCACGAACCCCTGCAGGGCCAGCAGAACGCAGAGGACCGTCAACGGGCACCGAACCTCGTCGCCTACGGCCCGGCGGCGGGCCAGCCACCACAGGCCCACGGCAGCCAGGCTGAACACGAAGGCGATCTCGGCGTGGCGATGGATCACGAAGTCCATCGTGCCCCGTCCGTCGAAGTCCAGCCGGTTGATCTTCTGTCCGGGCGAGCCGCCCGCATGCGGACCGGCGGCCGTCGCTGCGGTGCCGGCGAAGATCGTCAGCGCGGCGAGCGCCACCAGCGCGCGCATGCCGCGGACGATCGTGCGATCGACGACGGGGCCCGCCCCCGCCGCATCCATGCCCTGTTGGGGCTCGTGGGAGGCCCGCCAGACGAGGATCACCGCGGCGACGAGGATCAGCATCGACAGCGCGAAATGCCCCATCACCCAGCCGTAGTCGAGCGCGCCCTTGACGGTGAAGCCGCCGAGCACCGCCTGACCGACGACACCGAGCGGCAGCAGCGCCCCCAACCACACCAGGTCGCGGCGGTACGGCCGGCGGCGCAGGGCCGCCAGCCACGCGAGGCCCGCGGCGATCGACACCGGGAAGGTGATCAGACGGTTTGAGAACTCGATCACCGCGTGCGTATTCAACGGCGGATAGACCTCGCCGTAGCACTTCGGCCAAGTCGGGCAGCCGAGGCCAGACCCCGTGAGGCGGACCGCGGCGCCGGTCAACACGATCAGCGTCAGCGCGCCCAGGGCGACATAGGCGACATGCAGGTACTGCTTCGGGGTGACGGTGTAGCCGTTGGTGCGCTCGCTCCATCGTTCTCGCCGGGTGCTCATCCGCCTAAGTCTGCCAAGTCGGCCCCGGTGGGGTGCGGGGCCGGATAATGGTCACGGTGCACGCGCCTGCGATCCGACCCCGGGCATCGGGCTCCGCAACCCCGCGGGCCACCGCGGGCGTGGTTGATGTATGGCGGGCCGACCTCGAGGCGATCGGGGATCGACCGGAACGACTGCTCTGCCCAGATGAGCTCGCACGGGCGGCTCGGATCGTGCCCGCGCGCAAGCGGGTTCTCTGGGCCCGCTCGCGCGGGATGCTGCGCGCGCTGCTCGGCCGCTACCTGGATCGCGATCCGCTGGATTTGCGCTTCGTGCTCGGCCCACACGGCAAGCCCGCACTGGCGTTTGAAGGGCCCACGCGCCCAGGGCCGACCGAGGATCTGCGCTTCAACCTGTCCCACTCGGGCGACCTCGCACTCGTCGCGGTCACCTCCGGGCGCGAGGTCGGCATCGACGTGGAGGTTGCTGCCCGCGGCCCGCTCGACGAGCTCGCTGTCGCCGCGCGGGTGCTGGGCGACGAGCAGGCGCGGCGCCTGGCCGCTCTTAATTCACGGGCGCGCGCGCGAGCGTTCCTGCGCGCCTGGGTCGCGCACGAGGCCGTCGTGAAGTGCCTCGGCCTCGGTCTCGCAACGCCGCTGGAAGGCTCCCCCCCGGCCGATCTGTGGACCGCGGCGGTGGATGTCGGTCCCCGCGCGGCGGCGGCCGTCACGGTCGCGGGCGGGCCGTGCGAGCTGCGCTTCAGGGATTGGCCCGCCTAGAGCCCGACGCCGCCGGTGAGGGTCGTCTGGGCGGCGTTCGCCATGAAGGCGTCGCCGCCGACGTCCTCGTATCCCCCGTCCTCGTATCCCAGCGCCACGCTCTCCCCGCCCTGGATGTAGGCCGCCGCCGCGCGCGGGCGGTCCGGCTCGGCGGGGTCAGCGCTCGGTTCGTAGAGCGCGCTATCGCTTCCTTCGGTTTGACAATCCGGCCATCTGCGTTCCTTCAGCAGGAGCTCGTAGTAGAAGACGTGCTCCGGTTTGACGTTTTTGATCAACGTATTCACCAGCCAGTCTGCGCGCTTCGCCTGCCCCGATTCGCCATTTTTGACGAGCCGGCCATCGAAATCAGAGCACTTCCTCGCGGCGACCTCCGTGAACCAGATCCGCTCATCCTCGCCCCTGTTGGGAAGATGCTCGCGCACGTTCTCAAACGGCGCTTCGCTCTCCTGTTCGATCGAGTAATACGGGTGCACTCCCCAGTTCGTCGGGACGGGGTCGAGGTTCGCTATGTATTCATCCTCATAGCGCGCCACATCCGGCGAGTCTTCGAAGTCGCCGGCGATCACCGTGCAGTCGTATTCCCGTTCGCAGGTGGCGGACGCCTCATTGGTGAAGTGGGCGGCATTCACCGCCGACTCATTCCCCTGCCCGTTCGGCTCGTTCCACGCCTCCAGCCACGCGATCGGGTGTCCCAGGGCGCGCGCACGAGCCAAGGTCTTCACCAGCTCGGTTCGATATTCGCCCTCTGTACCTGGAAGCGACACCGTCGTAGCCAGTCAACGCGATCTCCGGCGTAAGACCCAAGCTCGCCACGTCGCCCAGCCACGCTTCGAATTCGCGCAGATACCTCGGGTAATCCCCCGACATCACGTTCCACTGCACGACGTACCGCGCAAAGTCGACATGCGCGCCGGGGCCATGCACCCAGGTGTCGTCGAACAGGCCCGCGAACCAGCTCTCGTCGAAGTTGCCGTCCCACGCCGGCAGGCTCTGGTCGGAGATCCCATCGACATAGCTCGTCGCCGCCCCGTTGGTTGAGGCAGGGACCCCGTTGGTGGGGGTGCGGGCACCGGCTGCGGCGGTAAAGAATCCGGCTGAGGGGGCCGGCGACACGAGGGCGAGACTGAGCGCCGCAAGAGCGGCGGCGAGGATCGGGCGGCCGGCGGTCACCCGAGGATCGTAGGTCTACCCGTGGCGCGAGCCTTCCGGCAAGTGCACGATCGTTACGTTCGTGCGAGAAACATTTCGCAGTTTGTCGTACGCGAGGATCGTCAGCGTGTGGCGGCCGAAGGAGATGTGTCTCGCGCCCGACCAGTGGATCTCCGCAAACAGCCTCTGCGGGTAGCCACGCCCTTCCACGAACGGGTCGAAGTTGCGGATCGAATGACCGTCGTACAGCAGGCGAATGCTCTCGATGCCCTGACTGTCCGTGGCCCTCACCTTGATCCACAAATGACCCGTATAGCGCTGGCCGTATGTAGGTGTGGCCACCGTGATCCGCGGACCGGAAAAGTCTCCGCAGGCGCCTTTCATGCGGTCGCCGTGCTTGATGTAGTGGCGCATCGCGGCATAAGAGGGCTTGTGCGAGTGGTTCGCGCGCTCGAGGCCGGAGTCGACCGCGCCTTCGTCGTCGATCGGATACCACAACCCGAGCTGCACGTAGGGAGCCTGGGCGAGACAGTGGTAGGCCTGAGCCAGGTACTCGGCCTGCCGCCCTTCGCTCACTCCCTCCGGCTTCTGGCCCGCGAACGCGCCTTCGCCGCACACCGCCGAGGTCGTGCGCCAGCTCATCTCGGTCATCCAAATCGGCACATCGTCGCCGTTGGCGACCTCGGTCGCGTGCACTTCGCGGTAGCCGATGAACGAGTCCTGGTCGATCTGCCCGTCGTTGTCGCGCAGGAAGCTAAACGGCGAGTTGACGTCGCAGGCGGTGTCGGTGTGCACGCCGATCGCGTCGAAGTAACCCTTGCCGCCGGCCTGATAGACACCCTCGAGGAAGTTGTAGTCGTTGCCCGTCAGCCCCCCGAGCACGACCTTCGCCGCGGGGTCGGCCGACTTGACCGCCGGGTAGGCGGCCTGCAGCAGGCGGGTGTAGGCGGCGGGGTCGGGGGCGCCGGCCCACCACGCCGAGGCGTCCTCCTCGTTCCAGATTTCATACGCCGCCACTTTCCCGGCCCAGCGCTGGGCGATGAAGTGGAGGATGCCGGCGTAGTCGGCGGGGTTGCTCGGCGGAGCGTTGGGCGCCGCTGAGCCGCTCTCCCAGGAGGGCGTGTCGACGAAGTCGAGGATCGCGTGGGCGCCCTTTGGCAGCGCGCCGAGCAGCCGGTCGTATTGACCGAGCCAGAAGGCAGAATGCACTCCCGGGGAAGGTTCGAGATCGGGCCAGGGCACGAACACGCGCACCCATTTGGCGCCGAGCGCGGACGCTTCGGCGACGTTCGCCGGGCTGAGCCCGTTCAGGTTCACGCCGGCTTCGGCGGCGTTTGCGGCGCTGGCGTCAGGCCCGAGGAGGCCGATCCGGCGAGCACGCAGGCCGCCAGCAGGGCGGCTGTGAGCAGGGGTTTTAGAGCACGTAACGGAGCACGGAGAACCACGACACCTGGTCTATCGGCATCGGGCAACGCTTACTTAGGGTAGATGCTGTGCAATGGCCCATCGACCGACGAGCGGGCTTGTGCAGGAGGCCGCGCTTCCCGGGCGATGCCGATCGTGCCGCCCGTCAGTAGCGAAACGGCAGCTCGGCCGCGACCTCGGCCAGCTTGGGCGCCTGCCGGTCGCGCTCGGAGACGATCAGCTCCTGCGCCGGCAGCGGCCACTCGATCGCGATCTCCGGGTCATCCCAGGCGATCCCCCGCTCGACCGCGGGGTCGTAGTAGGCGGTCTGCTTGTACAGCACGTCGGCCACCTCGCTCAGCACGCAGAAACCGTGCGCAAATCCGACCGGGACGTAGAGGACGCGCATGTTCTCGTCGTCGAGCTCAACCCCCTCCCACTGGCCGTACGTGGGCGAGCCCCTGCGCAGGTCGACGTTGATGTCGACGATCCGCCCGCGCGCGCAGCGCACGAGCTTGGCGACGCCCGGGCCGATGTGGAAGTGCATGCCCCTGACGACGCCTTTACTCGAGCGGGAGTGGTTGTCCTGGACGAACTCCTCCGCTTCCGCGATACCCGCCTCGGCGTGCCACTCACGGCGCCAGGTCTCGCTGAAGAAGCCGCGCTCGTCGGGGAAGACCCTCGGCTCGAGGATCGTCAGGCCGGGGAGACGGGTGGGGATCGACTGCATGAGGCGGGAGCCTATCGCCAGCCTAAGCCCGGGCGACCCACCGTTCGGCGTTGCGGTCGTGGATCTCGCGCAGGATGCCCTCGACGTCGCGGGTGAGCTCCCATTCGGGGTAGTCGCTCCTGAATGGCTGCAGGTCGCTGATCCACCAGCGGTGATCGCCGATCCGGTTCTCCTCCCCAAGACTCCACTCGAGCTCGCGCCCGGCGATCTCCTGGCAGAGCTCGATCGCCTCGAGCATCGAGCAGTTCGACTGCCGGCCCCCGCCGATGTTGTAGACGGCCGCCGCCTTTGGCCGGCGGTGAAAGGCCGCGAACGCGGCGACGAGGTCGGCCGCGTGGATGTTGTCGCGCACCTGCTTACCGCCATAACCGAACACCGTGTACGGCTCACCCGTCATCGTGCAGCGCATCAGGTAGGACAAAAACCCGTGCAACCGTGTCCCCGCGTGGTTGGGGCCGGTCAGGCAGCCGCCGCGGAAACAGACAGTGGGCAACTCGAAGTAGCGGCCGTACTCCTGCACGAGCAGATCCGCCGCCGCCTTCGAGACCCCGAACAGCGAATGAGTGCTCTGGTCGATCGACATCGTCGTATCGATCCCCTTGTAATACGGGTGATCCTCTCCCAGCTCCAAACGCCCAGGCAACTCCACCAGGGGCAGCTGGTTGGGCAGGTCGCCGTAGACCTTGTTGGTCGAACAGAACACGAACGTCGCGCCCGGCGCATGCTTGCGCGTGGCCTCCAACAGGTTCAGCGTCCCGTTCGCGTTGACCGCGAAATCCGTCTGCGGGTCCCCCGCCGCCCAGTCGTGCGAAGGCTGCGCCGCGGTGTGGATCACCAGCTCGATCGCGCCCTCCTGCTCGGCGAAGACCTTCGCCACGCCGTCCGCGTCGCGGATGTCGAGCTCGAGCGAGCGGAACTCGGCGGGGTAGCGCTCGAGCAGCGTCCGCGTCGTGTGCGCGGTCGAGGCGTCACGGCCAAAGAACTCGGCGCGCATGTCGTTCTCCAGACCGACGACGTCGTAACCCGCCCCCACGAAGTGGCGCACCGACTCCGAGCCGACCAACCCACCCGATCCAGTGACTATCGCTACGGGCATTCGATCCAGTCTTTTTGGCGCCTTCGCGCGCCGAGGGCGGCGGACGCGAGACTGAAGAGCGGCGGACGCGGGCTGATTGGCGGATTATGGCAGCGGGCCGGGGCGGCGCCGATCTCCGCCCGTGACGCTGAGATTCATGATCCTTCGCTGATGTACCAGACCCTCGGAATCGTGGATTCAACCCCCTCGGAATCGGGGATTCAACCCCCTCGAAATCGGGGATTCGATGCTACGGTTGGCTTATGAACACGAACGGTTCCCCGATCTCGGGGGTTATCACACGCCGGCTGCTGGAGGTCGCTAGCGAGCGTCTCGAGGATGAGTCGGTGATCGCACTGCAGGGACCACGGACGGTCGGCAAGTCGACGTTGCTGGGCGAGCTGGCGGGCATTCGCGGGGTCGGGGTGGTGGATCTCGACGAGCCCGCCACACGCGCCGCGGTACTGGCCGATCCCGGCGCGTTCGTCGACGGACCGCCCCCCGTGTGCATCGATGAGTACCAGCACGTGCCAGCCGTGCTGGACGCCATCAAGGCGGAGCTGAATCGCGAGCTGCGCGCCGGGCGTTTCGTGATCGCCGGATCCACCCGCTACGACGCGCTGCCGATCGCAGCGCAATCGCTGACGGGCCGCCTGCACTTGCTGACAGTGTGGCCTCTCACCCAGGGCGAGATCGACGGTGTCAGGGAGAACCTGCTCGCGGCGCTCCTCGACGACCCGGCGGGCGCTCCTCCCCGCGGCATCGTCTCGGCGACAAACAAGGAGGAGTACATCGCACGAATCACTGCCGGGGGCATGCCAATTCCCCTGGCGAGGCGCAGCCCCGCGGCCCGCAACCGCTGGTTCGACGACTACGTGGAGCTCGTCTTGGAGCGGGACGTGCGAGAGCTGTCCAGGCTACGCCAGCGCGAGCAGCTGCCGGCGCTGCTCCGCCGCTTGGCGGCACAGACCGCGGGGGTCCTGAACGTCACGACGGCCGCTGGCGAGGCGGGGCTGGAGCGAACCACCGCGGCGGACTACGTGAAGCTGCTCGAGGCCGTGTTCCTGATCATGCGCCTGCCGGCGTGGGGAACGACCGTGAGAGCGCGAGCGACCAGCGCACCCAAGGTACACGTGGTGGACGCCGGCCTCGCTGCACGCCTGCTGGGACTCACTCCGGAGAAGCTTGCCCGGCGCGATCCTCCTTCGTTATCGCAGTTCGGCCACCTGCTGGAGACGTTCGTGGTGGGCGAGCTCGTGCGACAGGCCTCGTGGCTCGACGGAATCGCGGCCCTGGGGCACTGGCGTACCTACGACGGCGACGAGATCGACCTGGTGATCGAACGCGACGACGGAGGCGTCCTTGCCTTTGAGGTGAAGGCCGCGGCCCAGGTCTCCGGCCCCGACATGCGCCATCTGCGCAAGCTGCGCGATGCCCTCGGGGAACGCTTCCTCTCGGGTGTGGCGCTCTATACCGGCACCCGGGCGTACAACCTCGAAGACCGCCTGCACGTGATGCCAATCGACCGGATCTGGACTCCCGTATAGAGGATTCTTCGCCATCACAGATAGTTACCGCACATCACAGATTCCTGTGAGGTCCTATAACTTTCGGTAAGCCGCTTGTGGCCAGATGACGAGCCGGGGCGTCTATGCGGCCGGCCGCAGCGCTCGGGGATCGTGGGTATTCAAGCCTCCCTCTGGCTTGCTTCGGCCTCGGCGATCTCGTCGCTGTGCCGCTCGACGATCCGCTGCACTCCCGCGCTGATCTCCTCGAGCGCCGGTAGCTGGTCGCCCAGCTCCTCGGGAACGCGCTCGACCAGGGTCTCGGTGGTCGTGTACCGCGCGACGCCGAGCGGGCGGGTCATGCCCTCCAGTGCGTAGCGGGCGACGGTTTTGTTCCGGCTCGCGCATAGAACCAACCCAATCGTTGCGCCGTGGTGCTCCTGGCGCAGCTGGTCGTCGATGACGTTGACGTAGAAGTTCACCTGGCCCGCATACTGCGGGCGGAACTTCCCCAGCTTCAGATCGATCACCACATACCGGTTCAAAGGGATGTGAAAGAACAGCAAGTCGATCCAGAACTCTTCATCGTCGACGTCCAGCTGCACCTGGCGGCCGACGAACGCGAACCCGGCGCCGAGCTCCAACATAAAGCTCTCAACGTCCGCGATCAGCGACCGCTCCAGCCGGTCCTCCCGCACGTCGCCGGCGAGACCGAGGAACTCGAAGTTGTAGTCCTCGTGCACGATCTGCTGCACCAGCTCGCTCTCCGGCGCCGGCAGCGTGCTGGAGAAGTTCGTCAGCGCCTTGCCCTCGCGCTCGTAGCGGCCGGTCGCGATGTGGTGTTCGAGCACCTTGCGGGACCAGCCATACTCAACGGTGCTCTGCGCATACCACAGGCGAGCCGCCGGATCGTCGAGCTTATCGAGAAGGCGGCAGATGTGGCCCCACGGCAATTTGGCAACAGGCTGTTGCCAAATTGATGCGTCAGGCCAAGCGCGAGCGAAATCCCGCATGTAGCGCAGGTTGCGCTCCGCCAAGCCCGTCATCTCTGGAAACTCGTGGCGGAGATCCAAGGAGAGGCGCTTGGTCACGCTTGCCCCCCAACCATCCCGTCCTTCACGTTCGATGATCTCTCTGCCAAGCCGCCAATAGAGCTTGATCAGCTCCTCGTTGACCGCGAGCGCGGCACGCGTGCGCGCCGAAGCGATCTCGCCCTTGAGACGCTCGAGCAGCTGGGGGTAACCATCCGGAAGGGTCGATCTGGGAAGGGTCTGACTGCTGACCATTGTCTGCACTATAGGCACCGGACGAGACGCGCTCGGGTTATGCGTCTGCCTTGGCTATCTGCGTTTCGATCCTCGGGCGACTTCCTCGGTTAGGCGCCCGCCCACGGCGAGTGCCGACTCGCCGTTGGTGAACTCGACCTCCAGGCGCAATTTCCCGCCGCGCAGGGTGCGCACCCTCACCCCGACAGCGAGCAGATCGCCCCACACCCTGGCGACGTTCATAGCGAGCGTGTCCGGATCGCGATCTCCTTCTCCCTGCCCTGGGTCAGGCGCGGCGTCTCTGGACACAGACCCACGACTGTCGGGCACAGAGTCGATGCTGTTATTTTGACGAGCCCGATCCTCGAGTACTCGCACACTCCATCCCTCCTCGATTGCCCTGCGAGCCAGCTCCCTGTGGGACTCGTGATTCTTTGCCGTCAGCAGCGCTCGTCCGTGACCCTCGCTCAACTGCCCACGTTCCATCAGCTCGAGAATCTCCTCGGACAGGCCCAAAAGACGCATCAGGTTCGAGATCGCGACGCGGCCACGCCCGACACGCTGCCCGACCTGCTCGATGGTCAAGCCGAATTCCTGCACGAGCGTCACGCAGGCCCGGGCCTCCTCCACCGGGTTCAGATCCTCCCGCACCATGTTCTCGATCAACGCTGCCTCGAGTGCCGCCTCATCGTCAAAAGGGCACACCAACGCGGGGATCCTCTGAAGACCAGCGATCATGGCCGCCCGCCAGCGCCGCTCTCCCACGATCATCTCGTATTTGCCGTCCTCCAGAGAACGCACGAGCACCGGTTGCAGAACGCCGTGCCTGCCGATCGAGCCCGCCAGCGCATCCAGCGCCGCCTCGTCGAAGTACTGACGCGGCTGCGAACGGTTCGGCTCGATCTGCTCGAGCGCCAACTCTCGCAACTCCTGGGGTTTGGACATGGCCGCTCCTTTGGTCGGTTGGGCTGGCTTAGAAACTATCCGAACTGCCTGGGATAGCTCTCCAGCGTGAACTCGGACGTCTACGGATGTGATTAGAGCGGAAAGCGTCGCTGGAGGAACTCTTGGAAGTGCGGAACCGCGAACTCGGTGAGACCGTAGGAGGGACTGTAGATCAGACCCTTCTCGATCAGGCGCCCGCGGGTTGGCGCGGTGCTTGCGGCGCCGGTACGGCCGAGCTTTGCGGCGATGTCGCCTGAGCGATAGGGGCCCTGGCCAAGATCGGCCATCGCGGAGAGATAGGTGATCTCGATTTGGCTAGCCCGGCCGATGCGAACTTGGAAGAAGCTCTCATCGAGCGCCAACTGGACGAAGTCGTGCGCCTGCTCGACATCCGCTGGTGTGATTTCGGGGCCGTTGGCCACGTTCCAGACGTGTTTGCCGTACTCCTGCAGGAAATAGGGATAGCCGTCGGTGAGCGCCAGGATTTTGTCGGTCGCCCGAGGCTGAAAGCTGACACCGGCCGCTCGCGCCGGTAGCTCCAGTGCCTCGCGGGCCGCGAAGTCGGGAAGGCGATCGATCGCGGGGAAGCGGAACAGCCGCTCGGAATATGACTTTGCAGCCCCTGTCAGGGCCGGCAGCTGAGGCAGTCCGGCGCCGACGAGCGTGAGCGGCAGCTCGCGCTGTGATACCTGATGCAGCGCGGCGATCAGGGCCTCCAGCTCCCGGGGAGCGAGGAACTGGACCTCGTCGAGCAGGAAGACCACACCCGTCTCGTGCTCGGCGGCCGCTTCGCCGAGGACGACAAACAGATCCGAGAGATCCTCCCCCAGATCACCAGAGTCGCCACGACCGATGAGCGCTTCGACATCCACGCCAAGCTCGAACCCCTCGGGGAGTCGTAGCGTGAAAGCCTTGAAAACGGCGGCAGCGCGCCGAGCACGCTCGCGCATGCGGTTGGCTGGGCTGATCGCAAGCAGCGCCCGGCGCGCCATGCGAGCGATCAATGGGCGAAAGTCGGTCTCATGGGTGATCTCGCTCTTGGCGGTCCGAAAGCCAGCGTCCTCGGCGATCGCCTCAAAGGTGTTCAGCAGCACGGTCTTGCCTACCCCCCTCAGCCCAGTGACCAGCATGCTCTTCTCCGACCGGCCCGCTCGCAGGCGAGCAAGCAAGATCCGGAAGCTCTCGATCTCCTCGTCACGGCCGGTGAGGGCGGGTGGCCGAGAGCCGGCTCCAGGCGCGTAGGGATTGAGTATCGGGTCGATCCCCGAAGTATACAGAGATATACGGGGTTTAGCTAGATCCCGTAAAGCTTAGTAAACTTTGTATAACTCTCAGGCCTGGGCTGCACTCATCGTTAGGGCCGAACTCCTTCAGATCGCTGGCGCTCCGCTTATGCGCCTGTGAATCGATACTCGGTCTGCCAGGCGTCCTTCGAGTCGGTGTGGGCCCTCCAGAAGAGCTCCGCGATGTTGTCCGGATCGAAGGCTGTCCCCGGCTTGACGGCGCCGGCGATCGTGACGGTCGCGGCATGAATGCCGTCCTTCCGGACGCCGGCGGCGATCAGCGTCTGCGCTGAGCGCAGGGCGGCCTTCCCGATCGAGAGGCTCGCCAGCGCGGGCACCGGGTTGTCGGCGAAGCCACCGCTGGTAGCCAGCAGGGTGCCGCCACCGGCCGCCCGCAGGACGGGCCCGGCTACCTGTGCCGCGACGACGGCGCCGATGACATCGACGTCATGTGCTGTCCGGAGGCGCTCGACGGTGGTGTCGAGGATCTGCCCCGGGTCCGGCAGAGCAGCGTTGTAGACGACGACACCAGGAGCACCCGGCGCGCCGAAGATCCCCTCGAGCGTCTCGCGGTAGCCGTCCAGATCCTCGATATCCGCGGCGACCGCCTCTATCTCCAGCCCCTCGCCACGCAGCTCCGAGGCGAGCTGGTCGAGCGTTCCGCCGCGGGAGATCAGTGTGCTGCGGAAGCCCTCGCGGCCGAAGCGCCGAACCACACCGGCGCCAACTCCCGGTCCGGCGCCAATCAGCAGAAGATGATTCCGGTCAACAAGCTCGGGCATATGCCACCTCCGGGTAGAGCTTACGCCCGGCTGTCAGCCCGGGCCACTGTCCTTAGGGTCCAATCACCAGACGAACGTTTTACCAGGGATCGATCAATCCATCAGTGGGACCATATGTTGCAAAGTTATAAGTTTGCAAACCATAACTTTGCTACTCTGCAAACGTGATTGATCGCAGAGAGGAGCTCGATCGGCTACGCGCCGCTGCGGCGGAGGCGCCTCAGCTCGTCGTGATGCGGGGACGCCGTCGTGTCGGCAAGAGCTACCTGCTGGACCGCGCCTACGCCGAGCACCGTCTCGTGTACTTCCAAGCCGACGAGGGCGAGGCGCGCGGGCACCTGGACCTGCTGGCGGCCGAGCTGGGACGGCTCGTGAACGCTCCGATCGCGTTCGGCGACTGGAACGAGGCCCTCGGCTCACTCGACGAGCAGGCCCGGCGAGCACCGCTCGTGGTCGTGCTCGACGAGTTTCAGTGGATGCTGCTTGCCGAACCCCTGTTGGACTCGATCATCATGCGCCACTTCGACCGGTGGGAGCGAGCACGTATCCCGATCACTCTCGTCCTCAGCGGCAGCGCACTGACGATGATGGAGGAGCTCCTGGAGAGCGACAGGCCGATGTTCGGGCGCGCCGGCTACCGGCCGTTTCTGCAGCCGTTCGATTATCGCGACGCGTCCCTGTTCGCCCCCAAGAGTACGGACGCCACGCAGAAGCTGCTGCGATATGGGGTCCTGGGGGGGACGGCGCAGTACCAGATCTGGGCCGGACAGGCCTCGCTTCGTGAGATTCTCAAGCGCAGGATCTTGACCAAGGACGAGCCGCTGTTCGAGGAGCCGCTACAGCTGATCAGGGGCGAGAGCGCGATCCGGGAGCCGGGTAACTACTACGAGGTCCTCCGCGCGATCGCGCGCGGCGCCACGCATTTCAACGAGATCCTGCAGCAGTCCAAGATCTCCTCTGGCCAACTGCTGACAGGCCGTCTCGACCGCCTGGCAAAGCTGCGTTACATCGACGAGCGCCGTCCCATCGGTGGCAACGGCTCACCGGGCTGGTCGGTCACCGACCCCTTCTTCCGCTTCTGGTTCCGCTACGTCTACCCAAACCGCTCGCGCCTGCAGCGAGGCAGGGTGCAGGAGACCTGCGACGCGATCCTCGCGGACATCGACAACCACATGGGCAGCATCTTCGAGCAGGTCTGCCGTGACTGGGCCGGACGCCACAGCGCCGACCCTCAGCTGGCCGGCGCCGAGGAGATCGGCGCCTGCTGGACACGCACGCATGATGTGGAGGTGGACCTCGTCGCGCGTGGACGAAAGGGCATCGTCGCGGTGGGGTCGTGCAAGTGGTCGAGGAGAGCCGACACACATGACCTCGACCGCTTGATCGAGCTCCGCGGCCAGATCCGCGGTGCGGGTTCCGCGACTCCGTATGTCTTCGCACGAGACTTCCACAAGCGCCTCGTGGAGCGCGCCGAGCGCGACGGCGTACGTCTCGTATCGGCGGACGAGCTGTTCGCCGAGCCCGAAAGCTGAAGTAACCCCAAGGGCAGGGGATGAAGCCCCTAAACCTATGGTCTATCCACGTAGAAGTTGACCTGACCGGCATACTCGATCTCGGCGACCAGGGAGCGCTCGAGCCGGCGCTCATGAACGTCTCCGGTGAGCCCAAGGAACTCGAAGTTGTAGTCCTCGTGGACGATCTGCTGCACCAGCTCGCTCTCCGGCGCCGGCAGCGTGCTGGAGAAGTTCGTCAGCGCCTTGCCCTCCCGCTCGTAGCGCTTGGTGGCGATGTGGTGTTCGAGCACCTTGCGGGACCAGCCATACTCGATTGCCTGCGTCGCATACCAGAGCCGAATCTCGCGGTCTTTGAGCTTGGTGAGCAGGGCGATGTTGTGGGCCTTATGCCGATGTCGGCATAATGTCCCCAGGGCAATTTCGCAACAGGCTGTTGCGGAATTTGGCTGTCCGGCCAAGAACCGGCAAACTGCCGCATGTATTCGAGGTTCCTGAGCGACAAGCCTCTCATCTCCGGGAACTCGGCCCGCAAGTCGCTCGCCAGCCGGTCGATGACCTTGCCGCCCCAGCCCTCCTGCTGTTGGCGCTCGAGGATCTCATTGCCGATACGCCAGTAGAGCCCGATCAGCTCCTCGTTGACGGCGAGCGCGGCACGCGTGCGCGCCGAAGCGATCTCGCCCTTGAGACGCTCGAGCAGCTGGGGGTAACCATCCGGAAGGGTCGATCTGGGAAGGGTCTGACTGCTGACCATTGTCTGCACTATAGGAACGTGGCTGGACGTTCCCATCGCAACTCCATGATGCCCGCAAGCGAACTCGAAGGGACTCCCACGATCACGCATCCGGCCGACACCTCGGACACGACGCCGTCGATGTGGGACGGCAACATCGCCTTCGCGCGGTACGACCCGCGCCACCACACCGATGTTGCCCAACTGCTGTTCTGGTCCGGACGGACACACAAGCTGCGGGTGCTACGCCATGGCGCAACACCTACGGGACAACCTTGTCCCCCAGCAAAAGGTGAGGTTGGTCGACGGATACGCGAAAGCAAAACAGAATGCCTCCCCAACAGCATCAAAGGAGACATCACCGAGGGAGCGATCGAGAGCATCGACCTGGGTCCAGATCTCGTGTCCTTCCTATGGAAGATCGACGGACCTGGGGTGATCAGCACCGGCGGGGGCTGGGAGCGCTTCGACTCCATGACCGGCCGCCTATCCTCCTCCGCCCCCGTGACAGGTGAAGTCCTACAGGTCATCCACAGCGGGAGCGTCCTTTGCACGCTCGTCGCGCCGATACCGAGAGCAGTCACCAACCTGCAGCACCGCAGAACCATGCTCGATCGAGCGGCTGCCGGCACCAAAGCTCAAGCTCGAAAAGTGGCTCCCACAGTCACCCTTCGCGTAGGGACCTCGCGAGAAACCACATATCGAGCCGGTGCGCAGAGCATCATCTTCAGAATGAAGCTAATCGGGCTTGGGCATGTTTAGGTGCCGAGTGGGACATATATCGGCGCATGAACTCGTCGAAGCGGGGGATGGTGAAGTCGATGTAGCCATAGATCTCGGTCGCGTACGCCAGTCCTTTTTCGAGCAGGCGCTGACGCGTGGCCGATACCTCGGAGGTCTTCACTCCGAGCATGGCCGCGACATCCCCTGAGCGGTATGGGCCCTCGCCGAGCTCCGCCATCGCTCGCATATAGCGGCGCTCGCGATCGGTGACTCGCTGGATACGCACCTCATAGATGCTGGTGTCCAGCGCCGCTTGTGCGATCGGCATCGCCGCCTCCACATCCCTCTTTGTGATTGGTGAGGCCTCGGCCAGGTTCCAGGCATGCTTACCGAGTTGCTGGATGTAGAAGGGATAGCCTCCGGTCCAAGGCAGGGCAAGCGCCAACGCATCCTCCTCGTAGTCGACCTGCTGATGGCGCGCCGGTTCGACGAACGCCGCCCGCGCATCCAGATCCGAGAGGCTTGCGATGACCGGGAAGGTGAACAGGCGCTCCGCATACGATCGTGCCTCTCCGGTCAACCGCGGGATCTGGGGCAAGCCTGCTGCCGCCACCGTGATCGGCATGTTCTTCTGGGTTGCACGGTGCAGCGCGCTGATCAGGGACCGGTATTCCAGCTCGCTGACGAACTGGACCTCATCGAGCAGGAAGACGACGCCCGTCTTCTTATCGGCGGCCGCCTTCCCGAGCGCCAAGAACAGCTCCGAGAGATCGCGAGAGATCGTGCCCTCGTCAGCCTTGCGAATATCGACGGCCAAGCCAAGCCCCTCGGGCCCGGTCACCTTGATCGCCCCGAGATGCTCGAGAACCTCCCGCACCGTCTTCATCGCACGAGCACTCAACTTCAGCTGCGCCAGAGCCCGCTCAACATCGCGGGCGATCTCCCCGACCAAGCTGCTGTCGGGCGTGAGCTCGTGGTAATAGCTCAGGAAGCCCTCGGACTCGGCGCGATCCTCGAAGGCATTGAGCAGCACCGTCTTGCCGACCCCGCGCAGGCCCCGGACGATCATGCTCTGCTCGGTGGCGCCCCGCTTCAGACGCCCGACGAGCACCCGGAACTGCTCGAGCTCCGCGCCGCGACCCGCAAGCTCGGGAGGACGCGAACCAGCGTTCGGCGTATAGGGATTGCGGATCGGATCCAAGGTATACCAACTTATACCAGGTTATAAGACATTTGATATAACCGTATATAAGCTAGGGTTAGGCGAGCACCTGGGTGGGAGGCATGTCGCTGGATGGCAACACGGCTGCACTACGTGCCCAGCAGAACAAGGCTGGCTATATTTCCTCTGCCAGATCGTCCCTGCGGGCCCAACGTAAACGTTTCTGCTGCCAGCGACACACCATTCGAACCCCCCGGCTGACAGAACGGGTGTATTGCGATCGTCTGGCGTCATGACCGAACTGTGGACATCCTCGGCCCACAAGTTTGGCGTTGTCATCCTGGGAATGGAGGTACGAACGAGCCCTCGGCAGGCGGCGGCTACTGGCCTTGCGTCGTGCGTCCTCGCCGCGCGACGAGTCGTTTGCGTACGCGCCAGTAGCGACTCGCAAGCCGCCAGACACGCGTTGCGCGCATCGCGTCGAGTTGTGCGGCGCGCGACTCAGACTCCGCGTTATGGCGCACGCCAGCCGCGTCCGCCTCGGCCACACGCTGCTCCAAAGACCGAACCCGCTCGACCAGCACCGCGCGCTCGCCCTCAGCGGCAGCGTCCGTCTCGGCCGCGACACGCTCCAGATGCTGGACGCGCTCGACCCGCGCTGCTGCGACGGCGTCCGCATCGGCAGCACGCTGCTCGGCGTGCTGGATGCGCGCGACCCACTCGGCGCGCTCGCCCTGCAGACCGTGGGCGAGCCGCTCCCATGACCACTGCAGGGAGGTGAGCCGCGCGAGCTCCTGCAGCGGCGCCGCCGGCCTCTCGATCGGCTCGCGCACGTCGATCGCTTTCACGAACTCGATCGCGTGATCGCGCGCGTCGTGGTGCTGGGCGATCAGGTCACGGTTCGTGATCCCCATCCGCGGGTCGTAATCGGCGAGGTCACGCTCCAGCTCGGCTACACCGATCACGCGAGGAGTGGCTCCTCCGGCGAAATTGTCCGCCTCGAGCGCAGCGTAGCTCGCGGTGGTCACCCAACCGTCGCCGCCGAATACGTCGAACACGTATACCGCGCGCCCGCAGGCCATCGCGTCGAGCGCTGCACGACCCTTCGCCACGACGATGTCGGCGTCGGCGAGAGCGGCGCCGAGATCGTAGCGCTGGCTGCTCCCGCCGACGCGGCTGACCTCGACCCCGTGACGGCCCCACGCTTCGCTGATCAGCTCGTCACGCTCGAGATAGTTGCCCAGCAGGACGGCACGCCGCGGGCGCGGGCGGATCGGCGCGACCGAAGACAAGCGATCGGAATCGATCGGTACCCGCAGCCGCAGCACCGGCGCCTTGACCGCACACGCGCGCGCAAGCCGCTCATAGCGGTCGCTGAGCACCACGATCAGATCCACGATCCCCTCCAACTGCGGTGGGAACTGGAAGTCGAACACGTCTCCGCAGACCCTGAACGCGTGGAACGCACTCGGGTAGCGCTCGGCGAGGTCGTAGACGACAAGCGCGTCCTGTGAGAGAACGACATCGCAAGCGCCAGGCAGATCACGCAGCTCGGCCGCGACATCCACACCACGCCGGCGCACATGATCCGTGAAGGGCCCAAGCTCCGGCGAATACAGGCAAACCTCGTGTCCAAGCCGCCGCAGCTGCTCGGCCAGGGTCAGCAGATGGACCTCGGTACCGCCGGCACGGTCAAGGAGACGGTTCGCCAGCACAAAGCGCACAGCAGCGCATCCTAGGCGAAGCCGGGTCGCACGCTGTGACGGAGTCTACGTTTGCTATGGTTTTGAGAGTCCGATGACCTCGATTAAAGCCTCGCTTGCGACGCACGCCGGCGGGTTGCTCGTCGAGGTCGAAGCGTGACCTTTCGACGTCGCACAGAGGCAGCGGATCTCACTGAGTTAGTCGGCGAGAAGCTCAACGTCACAGGCTCCGTACGCGCAAGTCGTCCAGGAGGTGCCTCAGACACCGCGCATCGACGGCAGGAGTCCCCACGGACGATTATCGTTCACTATCACATATTCAAGAACGCCGGCTCATCCGTCGACCGGCTCTTGCAGATGGCCTTTGGCAGTGGCTGGGCGTCTTTGGAGGGACCTACATCGACCTCACTTCTGCGCCCGGATGACCTTTCCACATTCATAAGAGATCGCCCGGAGATAGTCGCCGTCTCATCCCATCTGCTGCGACCGCCGGCTCCGCCGGGCGTTCGTGTGCTGCCCGTCGTCCTCATCCGCCACCCGCTGGACCGTGCATTTTCCGTTTACAGCCACCTTCGACGTCATCACGACGGCGCCGAGACCGGGACGGTGGCCCAACAGGCCAGCTTTCAACAGTTCGTCCTCTGGTGTTTGAACAACAAGACGCTCGGGGGCATGGTGATCACCAACTATCAAGTCATCCACCTGTCACCGGCATCCTTCCGCAACGGGCACATCTACCACGCAATCGCGACCGAGAACGACCTTCAACATGCAATCCATTATCTTTCCGACGCCGTCTGTTTTGGAACCGTCGATCTGTTCGATGCCGTGATGAGCAACCTGCGCAGGGAAACGGCAGCATACGGCCTGCATATTCCCACTTTGACCACCACTGAGAACGCTACGCCGGGCAGATTGGAGGATCTCGATGAACGACTGCAGGTCGCCAAGGGATTGTTAGGGCCTGACCTGAATCAGCGATACATCAACGAGAATGAGCTTGACTATCGCCTCTATAAATGGGCTCATCAACAATACGAACTATGCGGCACAAATGAGTTCCTAATCAGCCTTGGCGGCCAAAGTGAGAAGAGTCTTTCACAGTCTCCCTACGGCCCTTCTCGCAACGGCGATGGGCGCGGTGCTGCTACTCCAGGTAACGCTCCACGATGGCAGAACGACAGCCAGAGCGCACGCTGTTTTATCTCTGTGCTCACTTGGCATGCTGCAGCACGATCAGCCATTGCTTCGGCCGCGTCCGCTGAGCTTCTACTCAGTTGATGCGCTGAACCCTGACGTGGTGGTCTACCACGGCAGCTACCTCATGTACTTCTCTGGCAATAGCGCTCCGTCTGCCACCCATCCGAAGTGGGTGACCGGGCTCGCTGTCGCATCGCACCCGATGGGGCCGTTCCGCGTGGACGCCCGCTTCCGCGGCCACTACCTAAACGGCGGGACAACGCTGTGGCGTGGGCGTCTGTGGCACCTCGTCGAGGTCATACCGGGAGCTGTAAACGAACTGGCAAACTCAGTGGACGGCCGTACCTGGCACCGCGTCGCTTGGCTGCCGAGCTTTGTCTCGAATGGCGCGCAGGTCGTCGGTGCAGACTTCTCCCTTGTCGTCGAACTGGGAGAACTAGTGGCGTCGATGTTCCTAGTCCATACACGACCGCCGGGCTCCGCCTTCGCCTTAGGACGGGTGCACTTCAACGGTCGGCGCTGGCATGGTTTTGAAACGATTCTACGGCGAGACGCGTCCTTGCCGTATGAAGCCTACGACGTCGGTGAGCCTGAGGTCTTCAAGGCTGCGGACGGAAAAACGGCGATGCTGTACGGCGTGACCGCGGCCGACAAGGTGCGGTCGATCGCCATGGCGATCCTGCAACAAGGCCGCTGGGTCCGCTGCGTGAACAACCCTGTCATTCGCGCCGGAGCCCCATGGGCACATACGATCGCCATCGACCCGACGGTACTTCGCATCGGGTCGGATACCTACGTCTACTACGGCGGGGCTCCCACCACCGGACTCGGATCGAACCTGGGCGGTGCGATCGGGGTTGCCCGCTTCGCCGACAGCCACGGCTGATGCGGAGAGTGGACTTGTGATCCAAGCTGTCTTTACAACGCTCTCCGACGCCGAGAAAGCCGCCAGCGTTTGCACCGATAGGCCAAGAATAAGAGCGGGCCGCAGATCGCCAGCACCGACAGCAAGCTACCCACGAGCAGTCCGGGCACGTGATAGCTGAGTTGCACCTGGGTTGTCCCAGGCAGTACCGATACGGCCGCCAGATAGCCGATGCGACTGACCGGGAGTGAGCCAGTCGATGACTCGGCGTGCCAACCTGGATACCATGGCTCGCCGGTGATCAGCAGCAGCGGTGCAGCCGGTGCTGGCTCAATCTCCAGCCGACGTGTAGCCGAACCTATCACCGTCGTGCGCACCGACGGGCCTGTTCTGCAGGCCAGCAGATCGAAGGCACCATGGCGGCGTAGACAACCGGTACCGACTGCATACGCCCGCGACTCCGCCCGTCGAACGCGATAAACATGGTAGATGCCGTCTTGAAAGACCGGCGTATAGCTCGCTACCCCCATGAACCGATCGTGGTTCGCTGCGGCGACCACATATTCAACATCCAGTTCTTCGAGGTACGCGCGGACTCCAGGCGCGATGGGAAAGATTCGGTTGCGCCCTTCGAAGTCAACGCCGCTCGCCATAACCCTCTGAAGCTGAAACTTGCTGAACTGCGGCTGGAAGCCGTTTACGTCCGCGAGATGCCAAATCGGCGGAAACCCGGACCAGGTTGGCGGGAGAAACGCCACATCCGCGGCGATGCGCGCGGCGGGCGTCAGACGCTGTCGAAGCGCCGTCAACACCGCAGATCCGTCGCCTGTAGCGTTTGGACCCGCGCTGGTGGCCGCGCCGGAAGCGTTTACGAAATACCTGCCTGGGACGGCCGAGGCAAGTTCTGCACCAGCGACGACCGCCGCGAGCGCCAGCACGACGGCGACGGCCCTGCCGCCGTGTCGCCTGATGTGAAAAATATATGCCGCGAAGACCAACGCTGCCAGCAGCAGCAGTCCGACAAGCATGCGGCGCGGCGCGTTGACGAAGAGATGTAGGTCATGCCCATGGCCAGCGGAAAACGTGACGATGCCAAAGACCATCACTGACAGCGCCGAGAAGGCCAGTTGTCGCGCTGATGGCGCACGCTGTAGTCCCCGCGCCAGTAGAAGCGCTAGGGGGACCGTCGCCAGATAGACGACATCTTCCGGGCGCCATAGGAGCCCCACCGTCGGTATGGCTTGGATCACTTTCGCAATCTCTGTCCCAGACGTTCCAAAGCAGGCCAAAAGCAGCGCGAGGACGAGGAGTGCATCACCGAGGACTCTTCGACCGCTACTCAGCGCCAGCGGAAGGAGAATGAGCACGCTGGCTCCGAGATAATAATATGAATTTGTAAGATTGGAACCCGTAAAGGCTGTCAGCGACGCTTGCCAGTGACCGAACGCGTTCGGGAAGAGCGTCGTCACGAGAGCGCCGACCGGCAGGGAACCGTGGGCTTCGAGCGGTGGAAATACACGGAGCACCGTCATGATCGGTAGAAGCATCGCCCCGGCCATCGCCAGACCGAGCGCTATCCCCGCGAGGACGCCCTGCAGCGTCCGCATGCGTCGCGGTCCCTGCGCCAGGCTCACTCCGATCAGGAGCGCGACGCAAGCGGTCACGAGGGGTAGGAATCCGGCGCTAATCATCAGCGCGAAAAGGGCACCGAGCGCGACGATCCGACGCGCGGTGACTCCATCCCTGCGCATGCGGTCGATCACGAAGATGGCAAGCGGGACCCACGCGAATGTCTCGACCATCCCAAGGTGCTGGGTCTGGGCAACCGTCTCGCCGTTGAGAACCACGAAAATGCCGGCAAACGCGGCCGCCGCCGGACCCAGTCGCCGGCCGCGTGCCACCGCAGCGGTGCCGAGACCCGCTATAGCGACGTGCAGGATCTCGACTACGTCAAGCGCGTGCTCGGTGAGTGGCTGTCCAGCGACGGAGAGGATCCCGTCGAGGATCAGATGCGGCGGGTACAGCCAAGCGGACTGCGCGTTGGCGAGCAACGGTATGCCGCCGAGGAGTATGGATCCCACGCAGGTAGCGATCCCGAGGACAGCTGTTCCTGCACCGTGCGCAGTAATGGGTAATGATAAAGTTCTGTGTCGAAAGGTAAATGTGCGGTGCTGAGCAACGTAGACTCAAAGGCGACGACGACAGCCGTGAGAATCGCGATCTCAGGCCATAGCAAATATGCGCGCCGCAGAATCGATTTAGTGAGCACACTTGCCTGGGGCCACCTACGCACTGCAACCAAGCTACGGGACCACCTCCTCGACCTCGATCTGCCGGCCAACGAAGATCGGGCGCGCGCGGGTGCCAAGACTCTTGAGGATTACCTCTACGCGCTGCGTCGTTGAAGGCATGATCTCTCCGGCCAAGGTGTGAAAGACAATGATCACCCGTCCACCTTGGAACCATTCTCGCTCGAGTGAGGCAGGCGTCGCGGCGGTGCTGGTAAATGTGGGCCACGGGTCGCTGAACCGATCGCGAACAGCTTCGTTCCCGAGCGCGAAGATCTGGTTGCCCAAGCCCCAATCGGCTGTGATGACACTTTCAACTTCCGGCGCTGAGCGTGAGACGGCGCGGACAGCCGCGTAAATCTCAGGACTCCAGATCGTGCTCCAGCTCCGATCGCTGCGGTAGGCGTGAACGTATGCCGCAGTTGTGCGTACCTGTGTTACCAGCAGCGCTGCCAGCGCGACGCCGAGCACGGCCGTCGCCGCGAGACGGGCACGGATCGGCAAGCGTGTCGCAGTCGTAAGAAGACACACTGCGAGCACGGCCGGAAGCGGCCAGACCAACATGATGTGCTGAGGGCCCGTCGCCTGTCGAGTGAGGATGATCCCCACAGCAAGCACAACAAACAGGAGTAGAAAGAAAGTCGTCGTGGTTGCCGCTTCTCGCAGGGTATCGCTGGCAGCCAGACGCCGCCCAAATGCGAGGTTCCACACGGCGACAACCGTGCATCCAATGAAGATCCAGGGGAACAATGAGCCCATGAGCGTCGCGTGATCCAGCGGTGAGCCGGTCATATACTGGTATACGCCAGTGCCATCGACAGTGATACGGAACAGATGGCCGACTTCGGATATGCGCCCTCCCAGAGAAGCATGTGAGCCAGCCAACGGCAAACGTGTCGCGGGTAGGATCAGCGTCACGAAGGCGGCGATCAGGACCACAACAAAACTGGCCACCGGTGGGATGACCGCGCTCCACCGGCGACGTGCGATCTCGAGTAGCTCGCGGCGATGAACAACGAGCGCCGCGATACCGATCGCCGCGATGAACCATACGTAATCCAGCTTGTTAAACAGCCCAAGCGACAATACGACGACGAGCAGCCATAGATAGCGCACCGAGTGCCGCCGCAGGAAGGCGAAATAGCAAAGCAGGGCAGCAGTGCGCAGGAGTGCACTCAGTACGATCGGTCCCCAGTCGGCGCGAGCGACCGCTCCGTAGACGGGATCGGTTGCCAGCAGGACTGCCAACATGGCGGCGGGCCAGCGACCCAACAGTCGTGCGACGAGTACTGTTGCGAATACCAACGCTAGCGCCGCTAGGAGCAGCGCCGGAAGCCGGATGCTGTCCACCGTTACTCCGAAGATGGAAAAAATCGGCGCGTAGAGCCAGGCCTTTAGCGCGCCTATGTAAGCCATCAGCATCGTCGGGATGCCGAGAGCTTCGTTATAGATGAATCCGTGATAGGGATGGGTGTCGCCAAGTGCGGCGTTTACGAACAACAGTTCGTCATACTGAAGACCGGGATCCGACAATCCAACGCCGTTGGCGAGCAGGAAGAGCGCCGTAGAGAGCGCTATGGTCGCGGCAGCGGCGCGACCCCCTATGCGTCGAGCGACACTGGCAGCCGATGCGTGTCGCCTAGCCCCGGAAGCGTGCTCATCGCGGGAAATATAACCAGCGGCGTGCCTGGCCTATGGCGGTCGGCAGATCGAAGCCAACATCGCCGCTCAAGCCGGTCCTCACGCCGGCCAACCTGACCAGCTGTATTCCAGCGTGTGGCGACCTGGCCCGAGCATGACCTCTGGGAAGACGGGAACAGTGCCAACGCGGAAGCTACCGGCATTGACCCGGTGGCCATCGACTTGAAGATGCCAGCCGGGATAGACGACTGCCGACACGATGATGGTGGTCGCTCGGGTCAAATCCACCGCGTAGAGCAGGCGGCGATCAGCTTCCTTCAGGACCGTCGTCGAGACAGGCTGAAGCTGGGGTGTGTTCAGCGGGCTGGTGTCATCGTCAACGTAAACCGTGACGCCATGAGCGCTATCGCGGAATCCGACGTGGTAGCCCGCCAAGATGAGCGGACTGCGGGTGACGATGCAGCGCAGATCGAGTAGACGGGTCTGCTCGGGACTCGTCCATGAGCTGGCAGAGATGAATTCGAAGAACGGAGCGTAAAGCGTCGCGCCGTAGCCGTTCTGAGTGTGTAGGCCGCGGAACACGTCTCCAACATTGGTGGGCAGCGCTTGTTCGAGCACCAGTGTGCGATGGCCAGCACACGCGCGTTCGGCATATGTGATGGCCGGCGTGCGCGCGTAGTAGTGCGGCGGATACAGTGGCGAGGACGTATAACCAAGGATGCGCGTGCCGTTCTGCAAGCTGGCGCCGACGATCAGCAGGCCGAGCAATGCCACGAGTGGAACGCGGGACGTACGCGCGCCCACCATAAGGACGAGCAGCGCCAGGCCGCCGAGCAGCATCTGGATACCGAACCAACTCGAGCTCCCGGGCGCGTGATCGACGACCAGGTAGATCCCGTCGATCGCGATGAATCCGCCCACAGCGGCCACTACGTACCCGTTACGTCGAGCGCGATCGGAGTTCTGGCGGAACCACTCAAGGCTGATGGCCTGTAGCGCAAACGCCAGCAGCAGGCACAGTACGAGATGGAGCATGATCGAGTAACGCGCAAGCTCTCGAACCTCGGCGACCAAGGGCAGCGCGTATAGCACTCGAGGTAAGAATGTCCACGGACCGAGCATCGCGAGCGCACCCACGAGCGCACAGGCAGTCAGAGACGCGCAGTAGCGACCCATCTGGGCTCGGATCGAGCCATGAGCCACGATGCCGCCCGCCACGAGCACGGCGAGCGCGGCGAGGCCGAGAAAGAGCTCATTGCCGTCGGGGACGGGAAACCGCTGCGGATCGAGAAGGCTCAAGAAGCTTTCCGGACCACCGCTATAGAGCTCTGAAAACGTCGCGAAGCTCACTGAACCGCCGGGTGGCACGGGTGGCCCCGAGCCCACGAAGCGATACGCACGGCTCAAGTAGGGAAGCGTGTATGCGAGCTGCGGCAATGCCACTAGGGTGGCAACCGCCAGCGTAATGACGAGCCCACTGAGCCGCAACCGGAGTTCAGCGCGCCGGGCCTTGCGCGGGCGAAACGCAGTAAACGCGTATAGGAGAACGACTAGCAGTGCCGCATGGAACGGCGGTTGGAAGTGACCGGCGAGCACACCCAGACCAATGGCAACCCCCGTGCCCACCGCGAACCGTGAGCGCCCGGTCTCGAGATGCCGGTGCGCGAAGAAGACCGCCCAGGGAACCAGCGCCAAGCCAAAGAAGATCGCCGTCTGACCGGTGGTTCGGGCGAACACCACCCCCGTGTACGCGAACACGACGGCAGCAATCACTGCCGGAAGGCGTCGGACGAGAAAGCTACGCGCGAGAGCGTAAAAGCCGACCGACGCCAACAGCAGGTGCAGGACGACGAGCATGTCCAGCCGCCGTGCCCCAATCCCATACGGCCCGCCGAGGAGCAGAAGCCACAAGATGTTCAATGGGTCCGGCGCTCCCGTCTGAACTTTCTCCCACAAACGAGTGGCCCGCCAGGGTATTAGCATCCCACAGCGGGAACACGCCCGAATGAAGAACCGCGTCGGCCTTCTGATACCACGCCCAAAATTGATCCGTGTTGTCCGGCGCGGCGAAGTACGTCCTGTGGCCCAGTACAAGGATGGCCACATTCACGGCAGCGACCACCATCAAGATCAGTACCGCGGGAGCCTCCCTGCGCAACCAAGGTGGTGTCCTGCGTGCAACCGGCGATTTGAGCACCTGGCCGGCTCGACCCCCTACCCGCGCACTCGCTGTTGCCCGAGAGCCATCCACGCTTAGAGCAATGGTCGAATCCGCGTACGCACCAACACGAAGACCGCACGGAAGCCGTCTCGCCAGGTGATGTTCTTGCCCTCCTCGTACGTACGGCCGTAGTAGGAGATCGGGATCTCGTAGATCCGCAGCCGGCGCCGGCAGATCTCGCCGGTGATCTCCGGCTCGATCCCGAAGCCATCCTCGGTGAGTTGGAGCTGCTTCAGGCTCGGCTCGGAACGCCTTGTACCCGGTCTCCATGTCCGTGATGCGTCGTGTTGAAGAGGCCCTGTCAGCAGCGATAGAAACCGGTTCCGACGAGGTGCCAGAACATGTAAGCGCGCTGAGGCCGGCCCCCCGACAGGCGGGAGCCGTAGACGACGTCGGCGTGCTCTCGCTGGATCGGCTCGATCAGCGCCGGGACATCGCCGGGTCGTACTCCATATCGGCGTCCTGGATCACCACGATGTCCCCGTGGCAGTGAGGGATCCCGTGGCGCAGCGCCGATCCCTTGCCCCCGTTTGCTTTTCGCAGCGGTTGCACGGGCCGACTTCATCTCGTGCGCGATTCGACGATGTCCGGCGTGTCGTCGGTCGAGCCATCGTCGACGACGATCGCCTCGTAGTCCATGCCGAGCGCGGCGATGCGATCGAGCACCTCGGCGATCGTGGCGCCTCGTTGTACGCCGGAATCAGGAAGGTGATCTTCATGGAGTTACGGCATCGTAGTCGCAACAGACCGCACCTTGCTCCGACGGCTCAGCGCAGAGCGTGGAACTGGCGCAGGCAGCGATACGATCGAGGAGAAGGATCGTGGTCGGTACGCTGTCGGGGTGTCCAGCGAGGAAACCTCAACCGCCGTCGAGCCACCGCTGATCTGTTGGCCGCTCGATCACTACTACAGCCCGATAGCCGACACCCGCGCCCTGAGCCGGGAGCCGGCTCGCTCGCGCGTCTGGCCAGAAGAAGCACCTGCAACGCCGGGGATCGACTGGCGGGTTGACGAGCAGGCAGCGCTTGTGCGGGACCACCTTGGTCGCCCAGAGTGACTTCCCGATCCCCGACGGAGCCACAGGTGACCCGCGCGATTACCACGCCGGCGATGAGATGTTCTCCAGGCTGGATGCCTGGATGCTCCAGGCGATGTTGCGACATTTCCGCCCGCGACGCATAATCGAGGTGGGCTGCGGCTGGTCCTCCCTTAATGACGGCACCGAGTAAATCGCGAGCAATTTGGCAGCTCCTCGACTTCACTTGCATCGAGCCCTATCCACCGGATTTCCTCGGCGACGGCATCGAGGGGATCTCTCGCTTGGTCGTATCACCAGTCGAGCAGGTGCCTGTAGATACATTTCTCGAGTTAGGCGCGGGCGACTTTCTATTTATCGACACATCCCACACGGTCAAGACCGGGGGAGATGTGGTCTTCCTGTTGCAGGAGGTGCTCCCGCGCCTAGCCGAGGGCGTAACCACCCATATCCACGATATCTTCCTTCCGTGGGACTATCCACAGGATTGGGTGTTCGCTGGGCGGGCGTGGAACGAGCAGTATGCGGTTCGGGCATTTCTTGCCTTCAATTCAGCGTTTGAGATCCTCCTCAGCGTCGCCTGGAATAGCCACTTCAGTCTGACGTCCTCGCCTCAGCACTCCCGGCATTTCCCGAGAAGTACGGGCATGGAGGAGGCTCGCTGTGGATCCGGCGCAAGGCCACCCTGTAGCTCAGTCTCGAGGAAGCTCACTAGAGATGGCGCCATCAGCGACCAACGCTGGTGCGTTACCGAGCAGCTGGCTGAGTCGGTCAGAAACTTACCTCTGTAGAGCAGAGCTCCCGCATCAGGCCCTGCCCCGAATCCGATAGGCGCCGCCAAAGATCCGTATCGCGGTAAAGGCGGATGGCGTGCATAGCCAGATCTCGCGGTGTATCGGCGACCAGCAGCGCCTCCCCTCACTCGGCTCATCTCTTAAGCTTCCTAGAGGCCTTCCGCCCCGACCGGGGTCGTCACGATCGGCAGCCCCGCGGCCAGGCCCTGGGTCACCTTTCCCTTCATGCCCGCTCCGAAGCGCACGGGCGCCACCAACGCGCGCGCCGCATCGAGCAGCGGCTCGAGCTCGGCCACCCAGCCCCGCACGTCGACCCGTGAGGTCGCGAGCGCCTCCACCTCACGGGGAGCGTGCGAGCCGACGATCGTGACCTTGACGTCGGCCTTCACAGCCCAAACCAGGGGCATCACCTCGCGGACCAGGTAGGTCGCGGCGTCAACGTTCGGCGGGTGCTCGAAGCCACCGACAAACAACACGCCGCTGCGGCCGTCACAGGGCGGGACATCAGACGCGATCTCGTGGATCGTGGGGACGATCGTCACACGCGCACCAGGCACCTCGGCGAGTACGTGCCCCCGCTCCTCCTCAGTGACGGTTACGGTGACATCGCTTGCCCTGACCATCGCGAGCTCGAGCTCGCGCAGCGCCGTCGCCTTGGCGCCCTGCGCGGATATCGATCCGTTCTGCCCAGGCCGACCCACCGCATCGAGGGCGACGCGGCGTGTCTCGCGCATCCAGTGCAGGTCCACGGTGTCATATATCGCCAGTGCCGATGGCGCCAGCTCGCGGATTGTGTCCAGCCAGCGGCTCGCGGTATGAGGTCGCGACATGATCACCGCGGTGAGCAGGGTGCCCATGTCGGCGAGCTCCGCGCGGATATCGACCTGGCCGTAGATAACCTCGACGCCGAGCTGCTGCAATTCCGCCGTATATGGCTCAATGGGAGTGAAGTTGTCAGGCAGGAAGTTCACGCCGTAGCCAAGGCGCAGCAGCGAACGCATGATCTCCAGCATGCGCAGCGAGCCCGCGTCCCGGTCCCACATCGGCATCCGGTGGTCGACGATCAGCACCTGCTCACGCCGGTAGCGATCGGCGGCGCGGCGGACCCGCACCTCCCCCGAGCGCAGATGCTCGGACTCGAGCCGCGCGCGCCACTTCTCCACGAACTTGGGGCGGTTGGCCTCCTGATAACGCTTGTGCCCCTCCTCAAGATCCGTTCCCGCGGTTGCGCCCTCGACGTGCATGACGACGGCCCTCGGCTCGTAGAGCACCCGCCAGCCGCGCTCGTGCGCCTCGAAGCAGAGATCGGCGTCCTCGTAGTACATCGGCAGGTAACGCTCGTCGAATCCGCCGACCTCCGTCCACAGCTGGCCCCTGACCATCAACGCAGCCGCCGAGCCATAGTCGACCTCCCGCCGATACTCATACTGAAACCTGCCCGGCTCGTCGCCGCGGCCAAAATTGGCTCCTGTCCCGTCGCTCCAGATGATCGCCCCGGCCTCACACAGAGATCCGTCCGGCGAGATGAACTTGGGAGCCACGACGCCCACGGACTCGTCCGACTCCGCGCAGTCGAGCATTGCCTCCATCCAGCCGGGCTGCACCTCGATGTCGTTGTTGCAAAGGACGATCCACTCGCCGCGCGCGAGTGCCGCCCCCCGATTCATGCTGCGCAGATAGCCCTCGTTCCGCTCGTTGACGAGCACCCGTGACCCGTGCACCTGCTCGAGCAGCCGTTTGGTGTCGGCGTCGGCGGTGTCGTCGACGAGAATCACCTCGTAGCTGATCGCCATCGTGTTGTCGCGGATCGTCTCCAGGCAGCGACGCGTGAGATCGGCCGCGGCGAACAGCGGGATCACCAGCGATACCCGCGGCTGATCGAAGGTCGGGAGCTCGATGATCTGAGCGAGAACGTCGAGCGCCTCCTGCTCTTGTACCTGCTCCAACGATGGGGGCGCCTGCTGCCTGCTGATGACGCGTCCGGCGAGGCGCAGCGAGAACCGCAGCCCCCGCGCAAACAGCGAGGTCTCGCCGCCAATGGAGGAGAAAACGCGGCCGCGCACACGCTGAAAGGTCTGCCAGGTCACCGACTCCTCGACACGGCGGTTGAAGCGTTGCGCCTGCTCGAGGCTCTCCCCCCGCTCGGCGAGCTCGGAGGTGGTGCGCTCGAGACGCGCGCGGAGCGAGGCGATCTCCGCCTGACGATGACGTACGTACTCGTCGCGCTGTGCCAACAGAACATCGTTCTGCGCTCGTTCCAGCTCACCGCGCTTCCGCTCGGCTGCAATCTCGCGCCGCTCGCGTTCCAGCGTGATTTGAGCGACTCGCTCGCGCTCAGAGCCCGCGTCGCGTTCGACAGCGATCGCCTTCGCCGCGTCGGCCGCTTTCCTCTCGGCAGCCCGCACGAGCTCGAGATCGCAATCGCCGAGCACCGACGAGGACGAAACGTCCGGCAACTCGCTTCTCGACGCCAAGGCCACCAGGTACAGGGCCGCCGGCTCGCTCGCCATACGCCATTCATCGCCGGCTCGCTCGATGAAGAACTCGGTGTCCGAGAGCTCCTCAGCGGTGGAGCCGAGCGCCCCCAGGTGCGAGCCGGTGATCGTTCGCTGGCCCCAGACGGCCACGTGCGGAAACGGCCCTTCGAGCAACGCGGAAAACTCTTCGTAGGTCAGCTCGTGCCGATGGTATGGGTTGACCTGACCAGTGGCGTCGCTGTAGAGCCGGCGATCGGGCGTCGAGATGATCAGCACTCCGTCGTCGGCCAGCACGCGTGCCACCTCGGCGAGCACCCGCTCCTGCTCGTCCACATGCTCGATCACCTCGAAGGCGACGACGGCGCCAAACGAGCCGTCCTCGAACTCGGAGAGATCGAGCACGTTGCCCACTTTGAACGACGTTCTGGGACCGGCCCAGTTCAGCTGAGCGTGCTCAACAGTGCGCTCATCGATGTCGATGCCGACGACCTCGGTCTCCTCGCCGGCGGACAGGATCGACGCCCCGAAGCCCTCGCCGCTGCCCAGGTCCAGCACGCGGCGGCCCGCAACGACCGTGGCCGCCCACAGATAGCGATGCATGTGCTCGTAGACGACCTGCACATCGGGCGTCCAGGGGACGCACCGCTCTCCGGTCCAATCGATCAGACGAGGAGCCCCCGCGCGGCGTCGCAAACTCAAGCCTGCACCCCGTATGCAGTATGCGAAAGCGGAAAACGATGGATGAAAGCTCGCTCGAACATGGGGCTATCAATATCGCAGGGTACCTGGATGGCCGCCACTGATAGCTTCACGCGCCGTGACTGAGCCGAGCCACCGCCGCTCACTGCGGTCACTGACCGAGCGAGCGGCGCTGCGCGTGCTGGCCGCGGTCCAAACCCCCGCGCCACCGGTCGAGGAGCCCGTCGAGATCCCCGAGCCCGAGCCGCCGCCACCGCCACCGGACCCGACACGCTTCGTGCGGGAGCTCACGCCTGGGCTGCTGGCCTGCGAGCAGGGCTTGGCGACGGAGCTCCTCCACCGCCGGCTGAGCGACACGGACATCGCCGCCGTCGAGCAGTTGATCAGAGATACCCCCGGAGCCTGGGAGCACTATGCCGCCGCGCCCGAGGGTGCGGCCAGGCGACACGTGCTGCTTGCCTTCGGCGTCTGGCTCGGCGCCCAGAACCTGGTCGAGAAGACGGGCCTGACCGACGCCCAGCCCCCCGAGGACATCCACGTGATGGCCCGTGGACCGCTGTCGGCCGCGGGTGGACTCTACGAGGCCGATATCGTGGTCGATGCGCTCGCCGGCGCCGGTGTCGACATGCAAGACGTGCGCGACGGCCTCGACTTCGGATGTTCCTCTGGCCGCGTCACCCGCACCCTTCAGGCCGCATATCCCGATGCTCGTTGGCACGGCTGCGACCCCAACGTTCCAGCGATCGAGTGGGCCGCCGAGAACCTCCCTGGGATCGAGTTCTTCGTCAACGACAACGCGCCGCCGCTGCCGCTCGCCGACGGCTCGCTCGACATGGCCTACGCGATCTCGATCTGGTCGCACTTCGCCCCTGAGCTGGGGCTGCGCTGGTTCGGAGAGATGCATCGCCTGATCCGGCCCGGAGGCCACCTCGTCTGCACCACGCACGGACTGACCTCGGTCGCCCACAGCTCGGCCAATGGCCGCTCTGAGGAGCAGGTCGAGGAGATCCTCGGCGCCCTCTACCGCCAGGGCTCCTGGTACGCGCCCGAGTTCGGCGAGGAGGGCGACTGGGGCGTCGTCAACCCCGACTGGGGCACCGCTTTCCTCTCCCCCGAGTGGATGCTTACGCAACTCTGCCCGCGCTGGCGTGTCCTGGAGTTCGCCCCCGGTCGCAACCAGGACAACCAGGACGTCTATGTGCTGCAGCGCGTGTGAGCCTCTCCGACCTCGACCAGACTTCCTGATTGCCGCCCCTTGCATTCTGAACTGTCCGGCCTGGAGTTCCAGATTATCCGGTTATATATTCCGGATTGTCCGCTAAGCTCGCCTTGTGAGCAATGCCTCCAAGATCCCGCGTCACGCAGCTGCGCGCGTGACCGAAGCCCTGTCGGATACACGCATCGTGACGGTCGAGGGCCCCCGGCAGGCCGGCAAGTCGACGCTCTGCGCCGAGATCGCCTCCTCGCGTGGGATGCGGATGGTGACGCTTGACGACCCCAATGTTCGCCGAGCCGCGATCGACGATCCGACCGGATTCATCGCCGGCTTGGGCGAGCGCGCGTTCATCGATGAGCTCCAGCGGGCACCTGATCTGGTTCTCGCCCTGAAGGCCGCGGTCGATCGCGACACGACCCCCGGCCGCTATCTGGTGAGCGGCTCGGCCAACCTGCTGCTCGCTCCCCGGATCGGCGACTCGCTGGCAGGACGCGTGGAGCGCATCCCACTGCGCCCGTTCACGCAGGCAGAGATCGCACGCGCGGGCGTGCCGCGCTGGCTCGACGAGTTATGGGATGGTGGTGGAGCGCCGTATGCCGAGTCCGATGGGGTCGGTGCTGGGGCATATGCCGACCGGATCCTCACCGGCGGCTTCCCGGCCGTGATCGCTCGCGCGGCGGCTCGCCGTCGGGTCTGGCTGGAGGACTATCTCGCAGCCCTCGTAACCCGCGATGTGCCCGATCTCGTGAGCATCCGTCGTCCCGATCTGCTACCCGCTCTCCTTCGACACCTTGCCGGCGGATCGGGCTCGCTGATATCGATGCGGCCTATCGCCCAAGCGCTCGCAGTCGACGAGAAGACGATCAGGACATACGTGCGCCTGCTCGAGCTGCTGTACCTCGTGGTCAGCGTGCCGGCCTGGACCCCGGGGATCGCAGCGCGCGCCGTCCGCGCGCCGCGCCTCTTCATCGAGGACACTGCTCTGCTCGCGCACCTGCTCGATGTCAACGCCACGCACATCGGCAGCGACGCAACCGTCACCGGGCGTGCTTACGAGACGTTCGTGGCGATGGAGCTAGCGCGGCTATTACCCCACACCAAGGTCGCGCCGACATTGCGCCACTGGCGCGGTCCTCACGGGGAAGAGGTCGACATCGTGCTCGAACAGCGCGGAGGGCGGGTGATCGCGATCGAGGTCAAGGCCGGCGCGACGGTCGGGCGTGAAGACCTTCGCTGGCTCGAGAGGTTTCGCACACTCGCCAGCGATCGATTCGTTGCGGGCCTCGTGCTGTGCACGACACGTCAGACCACGCCGCTGGGCGACCGCATCTGGGCCGTTCCGATCGACACCCTGTGGAGCTGACTGGCGCCTCTACAAACCCGATCGGCGGGAAATCACCCATGAACGATAGTAGCTGGGGGCCCCTCTACCGCCAGGATTCCCGGTACGCACCGGAGTTCGGCGAGGAGGGCGACTGGGGCGTGGTCAACCCCGACTGGGGCACCGCGTTCCTCTCCCCCGAGTGGATGCTCACCCATCTCTGCCCTCGCTGGCGCGTGCTCGAGTTCGCCCCCGGCCGCAACCAGAACAATCAGGACGTCTACGTGCTGCAGCGGGTGTGAGACATCTCCTTGTAGGTGGAGAAGGCCATGCAGAGAGCAACGAGCGGGCCACGTTCATCATCGATGCAGACGGCCGGGCCGAGGTTCTGCGCAAGGTCAAGTCGGCCGAACACGACGCGCGCTCACGCTCCGTTCAGTGTGGTTTGCAAGCGTGCTTTAGAAGCTCCGAGCGCTTTCAAACAAAACATCCTTTTAGTTTGAAAGACTTTAGGGGTGGACCGTGATCAGTTCTCAGAGGACGCGCCTGGCCTACTCGTTCCGACTGTGGGAGGGGCCGTTGCCTTTGTGCCCACGCAGCTGCTGCCGACGTTCACCATCTCCCCCGCCGCCGTTCGCCTGCTCGACCAGGCTTCAAACGCGCTCGGCATGCTCAGCGGTGTGGGTAGCCTGCTGCCAAATCCTCACCTGCTCATCTCCCCCTATCTACGGCGCGAGGCGGTGCTGAGCTCGCGCATCGAGGGCACACAGAGCACGATTGCCGATGTGTACGCCGCAGAAGCGGGTCAGACGCAGCTCTTTCGCGACGCGGCAGATGTCACCGAGGTACAGAACTACGTGCGGGCCCACGAGCTCGGGCTCCGTCGTCTCTCCGATCTACCTCTCAGCCTACGGTTGATCCGCGAGTTGCACGAGCAGCTGATGCGGGATGTGCGTGGCGCAGATCAGACGCCCGGACGGTTCCGCGGGAGTCAGAACTTCATCGCCCCACCGGGAACCTCGATCGCGGACGCGATCTATGTGCCTCCGCCACCACCGGAGATGAAACAGGGACTTGCCGATCTCGAGCGATTCCTGCACGATCGGACGCTGCCACCGCTCGTACAGGCGGCGCTTGTTCACTACCAGTTCGAGGCGATCCATCCCTTCCGCGACGGCAACGGCCGCGTCGGTCGTCTGCTCGTCTCCGTGTTCCTCTGCGAGCGGGGCCTGCTACCGCAGCCGCTGCTCTACCTCTCCGCCTACTTCGAGCGCACGCGCGCCGACTACTACGACCTGCTGCTGCGGGTGAGTACCCACGGCGACTGGGATTCGTGGGTGCGCTACTTCCTCGAAGGCGTGCGCATCCAAGCGGCCGAGGCAGTCGAGGACACGCAGCGGCTGCTCGCGCTGCGGGAGCGTTATCGAAACTGCCTCATTTCATCGAAAGCGAGGCCGACTGCCATCCAGCTGCTCGATCGCCTGTTCGTCAACCCTTACATCACGGCAAAGGAGGCGACCAAGCGGCTTGGGGTGAGCGACCCGACTGCACGCGCGGCGATCTCGGATCTCCTCAGCCAGGGAATCCTCGTCGAGGTCTCCGAACGCAAGTGGGGCAAGCTGTTCCTGGCAGAAGAGCTTCTCAGCGCCCTCCGAGGCCACGACAACGTCTGAAAGGTCGATGCAGACCCGTTATCCCTGCGGGCAGGTAACGCAGGAGGTAGCGCGAAGGGGTTCATCTGCGTCCTGTCCCGGTTGCTAGCGTTCACTGACCTTGTCGACCACCACCACACGACCGGCAGCCATGCCAGAGGCCACGGCGCCCACAGGTCCGGCAGCAATCTCGGTCGAGAACGTCAGCAAGACCTTCCGACTGCCCCACCAGCAGTACTCGACGCTAAAGGAGCGGGCGCTGCACCCGTTTCGCTCGACCGAATACGACGAGCTGCACGCCGTCAACGACATCTCCCTGGAGATCGCCCAGGGAGAGTTCTTCGGGATCGTGGGGCGCAACGGCAGCGGCAAGAGCACGCTGTTAAAGTGCCTAGCGGGGATCTACGGCGTCGACACCGGCCGGATCTCGATCGCCGGCCGGCTGTCTCCGTTTATCGAGCTGGGCGTCGGGTTCAACATGGATCTGACGGCGCGTGACAACGTCGTGATCAACGCGATCATGCTCGGCATCTCTCGCAAGCAGGCCAGAGCGCGCTTTGACGACGTGGTTGCCTTTGCCGAGCTGGAGGAGTTCGTCGACCTCAAGCTCAAGAACTATTCATCGGGGATGCTCGTGCGGCTCGCCTTCGCCACCGCGATCCAGGTGGACGCCGAGATTCTGCTGATCGACGAGGTGCTGGCGGTCGGCGACGCCGCCTTCCAGCAGAAGTGCTTCGAGGAGTTCTTTCGCCTCAAACGCGAAAGCAAGACGATCGTGTTCGTCTCCCACGACATGCACTCGGTCGAGCGCTTCTGTAACCGCGCGATGCTGATGGAGCGGGGCGACATGGTGCAGATCGGCGATCCGCGGGAGATCGGGCGCGCCTACCACAAGCTCAACTTTGGACGTTTGCCTCACGGGGCGCCGGCCGCGGAGCTGGCCGGCTCGGGCACCGCGATCGCCGACGCCTGGTTTGAGGGACCGGACGGAGCACGAGTGACGAGCTCAAGCCAAGAGGACTCGTTGAACATGTGCTTCGAGGTCCGCTTCGGCGAGAACCTGGAAGACCCCGTGTTCGCCGCGACGCTGCGCACCGAGCTGGGACACACGATCGTGGTGGCGCGCACGGACCAGCATGCAGGCTCCAGCGGCTCCTTCAAGGCGGGAGAAACCGTGATCGCGAGGTTCGCGATACCCAACTGGCTGACCCCCAGCCGCTATCTGCTGACTCCCTCGGTCGCACGCGAGGGCACGGGAGAGAATGCGCTCGCGCTGGTCGAGGACATGGCCTCCGTCATCGTCCACGGCAGCGGTGTCAGCGGCGGCATCCTCGAGCTGCCCGTCGACGTCAGGATCGAGCGAACATGAGCACCAGCCCAGGCATTCGCCTGCCCCTGCCGGGCCGCTCCCCAGCGAGCCACAGCGTGCATGGCCCGTCGGCGCTCGGCCACGACCTGCGGCGCTTCTGGTCGCTCACGTTCACGCTCGCCCGCACCGAATTCAAGCTGCGCTTCTACGGCTCGGTGCTCGGCTACGTGTGGACGCTCGTACGACCGCTTTTGCTGTTCGGCGTGCTGTGGGTGTTCTTCACCAAGGTCGGTCACGTCAACGACGGCAAGAAGCCCGGCGAAAAGTATTACGGCGCCCAGCTGCTCGGCTCGATCGTGCTGTTCACGTTCTTCGCCGAAGCCACGACCGGCGCGGTGCGCAGCGTCGTCGACCGTGAGAACCTGGTGCGCAAGATCCACTTCCCGCGGCTGGTGATCCCGCTGTCGGTCGTGCTGCTCGCCCTCTTCAACCTCGGGATGAACATGATCGTCGTGCTGATCTTCGCACTCGGGGCCGGGGTCACGCCGATGCTGAGCTGGCTGGAGCTGCCGCTGATCATCGGGGCGCTGATCGTGTTTTCCACCGGCGTGGCGATGCTGCTGTCGGCCCTGTTCGTGCACTTCCGTGACATCCAGCCGATCTGGGAAGTGATCCAGCAGATCCTCTTCTACGCCTCGCCCGTGATCATCTCGATCCAGACCGTGATCGCCAAAGTGAGCTCCACGATGCTGCACATCTACATGCTCAACCCGCTGGCGGTGATCTTTCAGCAGTTCCGCCACGCGATGATCACGAACGCAACGCCCAGCGCCGGGACAGTGCTCGGCAGCTGGGCGGCCCTCGGAGGAGCGCTCGCGATTGTGGTCGCGATCTTCATCATCGGCTTCACCGTGTTCAACCGCGCCGCCGCGCGGATCGCGGAGAATCTGTGAGATGGATCCCACCCACCCCGCCACCGACATGAGCAATGGCTCCTCGCTGACCGAGGCGCAGGCCGAGAACGAGCGCCTGCGCACGCGCGTGGCCTCGCTCGAGGCCGAGCTCGTGGAGACGCAGGCCCGGACGAACGCGATCGTCGCCCAGACCCAGGAGCGCGTCTACTGGCTCGACCGCTGGCACCTCGACCTGAACGCGCTGATGCGCCGGCCCGGCGCCGCGGAGCTGCGGGGCGCGCTGCGCGGGATCCGTGCGGTCAGCCGGGCGATCCGACGGGCCAAGCGCCGGCTGCGCCCGTGAGCGAGGCCCCCGACGTGCCCACGATGTCGGTCGTGATACCCGTCAAGGACGGCGAGCGCTATCTGGCGGAGCTGCTCGACGCGCTCGCGCGCGAGGGCGTCGACGATGTGCTCGTGATCGACTCGGGCTCGCGCGACCGCTCGCTTCAGATCGCCCGCGCGGCGGGAGTGGAGCTGCTCGAGATCGACCCCGCGGAGTTCGGCCACGGACGCACCCGCAACCTCGGCGCCGAGGTCACGAGCGGCGAGCTGATCTGCTTTCTCACCCAAGACGCCACCCCGGTTCCCGGCTGGGCCGCGGCCTACCGGGAGGCGTTTGCGCTGCAGGAGCGCGTCGGTGCCGCCTATGGCCCGCATCTACCCAGGCCCGATACGAGCCCGATGATCGCCCGCGAGCTGACGGAGTTCTTCGCGGGGTTCGAGGCTCACCCACCCGACGGCGATCGGGGGAGCAGCGCGCTCGAAAATGGCGCATCGGGGGATTCTGTCCACGTCCCGGTCTACCAGCGACAGGGCGGCCCCACCTTCCTGTCGAACGTCAACGCCTGCTACGCGCGCGCCTGCTGGGAGGAGATCCGCTTTCGCGAGATCGCCTACTCCGAGGATCAGGCCTTCGGCGCCGACATGCTGGAGGCCGGCTGGATCAAGGTCTACCAACCCAGCGCGGCGGTCCTACACGCACACGACTACGGCGCGCTGGAGTTCATGCGCCGCTACTTCGACGAGTACCGCGGCCTGCGCGAGAGCACCGGTCACGTCGAGCCCTTCGGCGTGCTCGCCACAGCTCGCCAGGTGCGCGCGGAGGTGGCCGGCGATCGGCGCTGGGCGGCAGAGCAGGGCCTCCGCGGCACCGAGCAGGCGAGCCTGACGGCTCGCTCCGCCGTGCATCATGGGGGACGGCGCGTGTTCTCGGCGCTCGGCTCGCGCGCCGACCGTCTGCCGGCGCCCGTGCGAGGGCGCCTGTCGCTGGAGGGCCGCGACGACCGTGTTGCAGCCGCAGCCGCGGGCGAGTCCGCCTCCGCGCCGGGTCTCTCAGCGGATGGGACGTCGAACCTCGCGCCCGACTCCGCGCCGGGCGTCTCCCCGGTCCCGCCGACCACGCAGATGCCGCCGAAGCGCGATCACGACGACTACCAGGATGTCGCCCGCTTCTGGCGCGAGGGCTCGGCGCCGCTGCTCGATCCCGTGCCGGGGATGGCCGAGCGCGAGCAGTTGCGTCTGGCGCTCGTGATCCCCTCCTTCCGGCGCGGCAGCGGCGGGCACAACACGCTGCTGCAGATCTTCTCCCGCCTGGAGCGGCGCGGGCACCTCTGCAGCGTCTGGCTGTACGACTTCACCGGTCAGCACCTCGCCGAATGGCCGGCGGTGATTCGGGCTGACATCAGGGAGTTCTTCGCGCCGATCGAGGGACCCGTGTACAAGGGCTTTGCGGACTGGCAGGGCGCCGACGTGGCGATCGCCACCGGCTGGCAGACCGTGCACCCGACGCTGATGCTCGACCAGTGCCGCGCGCGGGCCTACATCGTCAACGACCACGAGCCCGAGTTCTACGCCGCCTCGACCGAGCGCGAAATGGCCGAGGACACCTACCGTCACGACCTGCACTGCATTGCCGCGAGCCCGTGGCTGCGCGACCTGCTGATCGAGCGCTACGCCGCCAGCGCCGACGCCTTCCAGCTCGGGGTCGACCACTCGCTCTACCAACCACGCCCGGTGACCCGCCGCAAGGACACCGTGATCTACTACGCGCGCCACGTGACCCCGCGGCGCGCGGTGCCGGTCGGGCTGATGGCGCTCTCGGAGCTGCACCGCCGTCGGCCCGATCTGCGGATCGTGCTGTTCGGCGACGAGGGCAAGCTCGAGAGCCCGTTTCCCTACGAGCATCTCGGCGTGCTCACCCCGCCGCAGCTCGCGACGCTGTACTCCGAAGCGACCGTCGGCCTGTGCCTGTCGCTGACGAACTTCTCGCTGATGCCCAAGGAGATGCTCGCCTGCGGGCTGCCCTGCGTGGAGCTCGCGGACGTCAGCGCCGAGTCGATCTTCGGCTCCGACGGACCGCTCGAGCTGGCAGCGCTCGATCCCCGTGCGATCGCCGATGCGCTCGAGCGGCTGCTCGACGATCCGGAGCGCTGGGAGCAGCGCTCGCGCGAGGGCATCGAGTTCGTCGCCTCCCACACCTGGGAGCACGCCACCGACGAGGTCGAAATGGGACTGCGGCACGCGCTGCGCGAGCGCGAGACTGCGGCCGCAGCGACCTGAGCATCCCGATGCACGCCGAGCCCATCACATCGATATCGATCGCCAAACCGCGAGGGGCGCTGCGAGCGCGCCTATCCGGGATCGCGCCCGAGGCGCAGCTGACCGCGCTGGCAACGCTCGCCTTCCTCGGCGTCACCGTCTGGTGGCTGACGCAGGAGACGCGCACGCCAGATTTCGACAGCGCGATGCACACTCTCTACTCGTTCACAGTGCACGACGAGATCGCGAGTGGCCACTGGACGGCCGCGTTCACCGAATTCAACAGCTACCCGCCGCTCGGTCACTTGATCGGCGCGCTCGGCGTGTTCATCGGTGGTTACAGCACGTTCGCGGTCATCCTGGCGCTGAACCTCGTGTTTGTGCCGCTGCTCGCGGCCTCCTGCTACGGCGTCGGCCGACTCGTCGCGGGGCCTCGCGCCGGGCTGCTGGCCGCGATCTTCGCGCTCGGCACGCCGATGATCGTGTCCGAGTCGCACGAGGCGTACGTCGACCCAACTCAGGCGGCGTTCGTGGCCGCCGCGGTATGGGGGATTCTCGCCAGCGAGCGTTTCGAGCGCTGGAAGATCGCCGCCCTCGCGGGCCTCGCCACCGGTCTAGCGCTGATGACCAAGGAGACGAGCCCGGTGTTCCTCGCCGGCCTGCTGGCGGTCGTGCTGGCGCGCGGCGGCTGGCGTAACTGGCGCGGATTGCTGGCCTACACCGTTCCGGTCGCGGTGGTCGCCGGAGCGTGGTACTTCGAACACCGCGGTGCGATCCATCAGCTGTTCCTCGCGCACAGCGCGTACGCCAACACCGTCGAGGCCAACCCGTTCGGTGGCCCGTATCCCACGCTGCTCTCGTTCAAAAACCTCAGCTGGTACTTCTGGGACGCCGCCAACATCCAGCTCCGCGCCGGCCTGCTGCTGCTGTTCTCAGTGGGCACAATCGTGGCGATTCGCAGCTGCATCAAGCACTGGGGGCCGCGGAACCTCTATCCCGAGCTGCTGGGTGGCGCCTTCGTCTCGTGGGCCGTGATGACGTGGCTGACGCACAAGGACCCGCGCTATGACCTCTCGGCGCTGATCTACATCGCCGTGCTCGGGACCGCCTGGATCGCAACAGCCCGGCCGCGCGTGCGCCCGTGGCTCCTCGGCGCGCTGCTCACGACCGTCGCGGCGAGCTTCGTAAGCGTGGCATTCGGACTGGGTGGGACGGGCTACCAGCTCCGCGTGGCGCTGCCTGGCGCATACGACAAGACAGCGCTCGGCGCGCGCTACGTAACGCTTTACTCAACGAGCGGCTGGTTGCGCGGCGCGCCCGATAACCACGATGGCAACGTCCTTGCGCTGATGCGCGGGCTGCGCCGCGCCAGCATCAAAGGGGTCGGCTTCTGCTGCGTGAACCCGATCGACTTCAGCATCGGCGGACTGCAGGTGTTCGCGATCGAGGCGGGGATCACCGACATCGGCACCTCGGACGCCGACCTCGCCACGCTCGGTCCGAAGGACGTGTTCCTGCTAGCACACATGCAGTTGCCCGGCGAACCGCCGCCCTGCCAGACCTACGAAGGGATCGGCATCTACGCCGAGCTCGGCAACCCGCTGATCAAGCCGTTCTCTCAATTCGAGTTCATCTGCCCCGGCCGCCGGCCGGAAATCTATGGACACACCTGACGCCCAGACACGCTTGATTTCTAGGTGAAGAAGCTCCCGAGCGTCAAGAGCTGCGAGGCGTAGCACAGGGCCATCATGCCGACCACCAGCACGGTGGCCAGCGGTATCTGCCAGCGACGCCCCAAGCCGAACGTCCCGCCGACTGCGATCGCCGCGAGCGCGGTGATCGCGGGGAAGATGTAGCGACCCTGTTCGGCGACGACCGTACGGCCGCCGACTGGGCTGAAGAAGGCCGCCTCGACGGCCACCAGCACGGAGACCGGGAACAGCGCGATCACAGCCAGCTCAAAGCCCCGCCCGCGCAGCAGCGACCGATTGCGCACCGCGGTGGCGAGCGCGAGCAGCCCGATCGCCACCATCGCCAGCACGATCACGCTGTAGACCCAGCGCGGGAAGTCGAAGGTGTACCAGCCGAATGACGCCCAGCCCCGCTGCACATAAACCTGGTAGAACGGCCACCCCGGCGGGAACAGCTCGCCCATGAACGACAGCTTGGGCAGGAACAGCTCCCACAGATAGACCCCGAAGCGCCCGGGCATGTGCTCGGCCAGAGTGAGCGCGCTGCTGACGGCGGCCGTGGGCGGCGCCACGTGCTGGCCCGCGATCGTGCTCGGATAGACGATCGGTTGCAGGACGAGCGCCCAGCCCCCCTGCACAGCGGCGAACGCTCCCACCAGCGCGGCCCAGGCGCGGGTGTCGCGCAGCCGGTGATGGCGCCACACCATGCCCGCAACGCCGAGCGCTGCGGGAGGGTAGATCTCATACCCCGTCTTCTTCATCAACGGCGCAACCGCCAGCGTCGCGCCCAGGCCCAGCGCCAGCCGCCAGCTCAAGCCCCGTCTGAGCCCCCGGATCAGCAGATACAGCGAAAGCGCGCCGGCCGCGTTGATCCCGTTGTCGTTGTTGATCGCGCCCGCCATGAAGCTGAACATCGGATGGAACGCCACGAGCAGTCCGGCGGCGACCGCGGCGACCGGTTGGCGGGGCAGCAGCTCTCTGACAATCCCGAAGGCGCAGGCCGCGACGAGCGCGCCGAGCAGCGCTGAGACGAGGCGCATCGCGGTCAGCTGGGAGAACACCGACTGCGAGCGCACGAGCTCATAGGCAAGCGCCGTCAGAGCGTAGTAGCCCGGCGGATGGGGCGACGCGGCGGGGGTCGCGCCGCCGCCGTTGTCGCTGGGATGGGACACCGACGCGCGCAGGCGTTCGGCGGCGCGCTGCTGAGCCGTGAGCCAGGGCGGACGGCCGATGGGCGAGCTCGACTGCCCGTAGATGTCCACAGCGTTCATCGCGAGCGTCTGGTCGGCCGAGAAGGCGGGACGCAGATCCGGCGTGCGCGCGGGCGCGTGCCCAGTCGTGGCCAGGTACTGGCCATAGGCGAAGTGGTCGGGCTCGTCGGGCGCGTTGAAGGCCGGCGTGATCAGCGCCCAGGTGCCCGCGTTGGCGAATGCGACCAGCGCGATCAGGGCCGCCGGGCGCAGCACGCGCCCGCGCAGACGCAGCACCCGCCCGGAGGCGTTGTACGCGAGCATCATCAGCGCAAGCAGCCACAGGAGCGGTAGGACGACGAACAGCAGCACCGGGTATGTCCACGCGCCGACGAAGCGTGGTCTGAACAGCGCCGCTCTGGAGAAAATCGCGCCGGCCGAGGCGAACAGCGAGCGCTCCTTACCGGAGGGCGGCAGGAACCAGACCGCGATGCGCGCTCCGATCGGAGCACCGGCGAGCCTGGGTGGCGAAGAGCCAAGCGGCAGGCCGACCGCTCCGCCGATGCCCACGGGGCCATCGAGCGGACGCACGCAGACAGTTGCGGGCACATATGAGGGCGAGCCGGCTCGCAACGGGATCGGCGCGTCGATGAACGCCTGACCACCACCACCGGTGGCCGCGCCGGCGTGCGAGATCGTCGTCTTGCCGGCAGCAGCCACGCTTACCGTGGCTTCCAGGTGCGGCCGCTGGGCGAACAGCGCGAGCTGGACCTGACCGGTGCCCGCCGGCAGATACAGATCCGGGACACACAGCTTCTGTCCTGGATTGACGTTGGCGACGACGCTCGAAACGTCAACGCTGTCGGTGCCGGTGTAAAAGGCTCGTGGGATCGCGAGCTGCCAGACGATCAGACCCAGGGCCAGTACGCCCAGGATCGCAGCCGGCCACCAAACACCCCCGGCTCCCTCCAGCCGTGCTCCCAGCCCGCGTCCGGACGGGGCTCGCACTCGCGAGACCGCGACCTGCGGCGTGGCTTTCTTCACCGGCGACGCAGACCGAGAATCGACAGCAGGAACGACGAGAAGAAGATCTGGATTCCCACGATCAAGAGCGAGGCCGCGACCACCGCGAGATGTTCGTCGGCGAGCGAGCCGAAGCCGTGCGAGATCCAGGTTGCCATGATCACCGCGCCCATCGCCACCCCGATCAGCACGAAGATGCCACCGAGCAGCAGGCCGTGCTCCAGCCGGAAACGAGCGCGCATACGGTCAAACCAGGGGTCCTTCTCGCCCATGAAATAGGTGCCATAGGCGTGCGCGCACAGCCCGAGCCCGAGCACCTGCGTCCCCACGATCATCAGCAGCGCGCCGCCGATCAGCGCATGCAATCCCCAGGCGCGCCCAAAGAAGTCGAGACCGGTGGCCACAAACACGAGGATCAGCGTGCCCACGCCTGAGAGAATCGTGCCCGGCACGATGAACAGGTGCGTGGGGCTGTGGACCAGCAGGAAGCGCAGGTGTCGCCAGCCGTCGCGGAAGCTCGACAGCTTCGACTCTCCTCCGCGAGGGTGGTATTCGATCGGAAACTCGGCGATCTTCAGGTGCTCCTTGGAGGCGCGGATCACCATCTCCGAGGCGAACTCCATGCCGGTCGTGCGCAGGTCCAGCCGCGGCAGCACGTCGCGGCGCAGCGCGCGCATGCCGCAGTGGGCGTCTTTGACGCCAGTGCGGAAGAAGAAGTTCAAGAGGCCGGACAGCAGCGGGTTGCCGACGTAGCGGTGCAGCCACGGCATCGCGCCCGGCTGGATGTTGTCCATGCGGTCGCCCATCACGAGCTCCGCGCCGTCGTTCAGCTCGCTGACGAAGCGGGGGATCTCGTTGAAGTCGTACGTCAGGTCGGCGTCGGCCATCACGATGTACTTGCCCTTCGCGGCGGCAAAGCCGGCGAGGTAGGCACTGCCGTAGCCGCGGCGGGGCTCGGAGACGACGGTTGCACCCGCGGCGGCGGCCAGCGCGGCGGAATCGTCCTCGGAGGCGTTGTCGACGACGAGCACCTCGCCCTCGATCGCGCCGTCTCGCAGCGCGCCGAGCGCGGCGGTCACACAGACCTCGATGTTCTCGGCCTCGTTCAGGCAGGGGATCACGACCGACACCAGTGGCGACCGGAGCTGCTCGTCGCCCTCGTCGAGGGCGGGCCTGGTCTTCTCTGCGGTGCTCATGGTTTTGTCGGGCTCGCGCCCACTCTCTTGCCGGATTCGACCGTCGCTGGTAACAACGCGCGACACGCCCAAAAGTGGCGCACTGACCGGTCGAGAAACGGCACGTAGATGGCTAAGGACTCTACCGGACGGACCGGAGGCGCTTGTGAGTAGCTCATACCATCAAGCCCGGGACCAGCTCGTCGAGCTCCACGAGGCGTACGTCTTCACGCTCGGCGGCAAGCCTGACCAGGCCCCGCTCAAAGCCCGACTTGGAGAACAGCACGATCAGCGGCCCGTCGCTTGCGAGCCGGACCTTCGCTTGGCGCATCGCCGGCAGCTTGTAAGTTTCGAGGTCCTCGAGCACCCGCGTGCCCAAGCGCCTGCCTGTCCACTTGCACTCGCCAACGATGGTGACCACGCCGCATCGTAGCCCGACGATGTCGATCTCCTCGCGCTGTCGCAGCCCGTCGCTACGAAGCTCGTTGAGGGCGTTGCCCCACCAGGAGCCGACACGGCTCGCGTTGACACCCAGTTCCTTGCGCGTCCATTCGCGGCACAGGCCCTCGAAGATCGTGGCGATGTGCTCGGAGAGCACTGGAGCGATCTCGCCGTCGTAGTGGTCCTCTGCTCGCAGGCCGGTGCGTAGATCCTCCTGGAAATTGAACACGAAGCGAAACCAGAAGCGCAGGAAGTTGTCAGCGAGCCGGAAGCGATGGTCGCGGTGGTCACGCCCGGCGGTCACCGGGGCGATCCGCTCCGCGAGCCGCATCTCCTCCAGCACCTCCAGATACGGGCCCAGATCGCTCGTGCGCTTGCCCAACGACATCGCCAGATCGCCGACCGCCCGCTCGCCGAGGGCAAGCTCCTCCAGCAGCGAGAAGTAGATGCCAGGCTGGCGCAACTCCTCCTCGAGCACCTCGCGGGGATCGTTGAACAGCGGGCCACGATGACTCAGCACGCGCTCGCAGACACGCTCGCGCAAGTCGCCGCGACCACGGGCCAGCTCATCCAGGCACATGCTCATTCCGCCGGCTATGGCATAGCGCTCGATGCGCGAGGGCGCCGTGGGCTCCTCCACGAACACCTGGGCATCCGCGAAGCGCAGCGGTTCCACGGAGAGCGGGGTAAGGCGACCGCGCAGGGGGCCCGTCTGCGCGAGCAGGGCTCTCATCTGACCGATGTGCGAGCCGCACAGGATCAGCTTGAGCTGAGAGGACTCGCGCCCCTCCATCACCGCTTGGATCGCCGTCAGGAGCTCGTTACGCCGCTCGCTGCGCGCCGGCAGCAGGTAGGGGAACTCGTCGATGATCGCGAGTGTCTTCTGTCGCTCGCCCAGCGCGTACAGCGCCGCGATCAACCCGGGGAGATCGTGGATGTCCGGGCGCATGCCCAGCAATGGCGCCAGACGGTCGGCAAAGCGGCCGAGCTGCGCTCCCTCGGCGCGACGCTCAGCCACCAGGACAATCGCCGGCTTGCCGTGAGCAAAGGCGCGAAACAGCCACGACTTGCCGACCCGGCGGCGACCGTAGAGGACGAGCGCGTTGCGGTCGCGACCACTCCACCAGTCCTCTAGGCGCTCGACATCAGCCGCGCGGTTGAGGAACTCGTTGCGCGCCGGGAACACGAAATCTTGCATCTCTATAATCTACCTTATACTAATCTGGAATATAAAGCCTTGCCGGGAGACGCAGTCGGCATGGTTTTGCGGAGACACGAGCCAGCACCTTTCCTGGCAGTCTCCCGGGCAATGCGCATCTGCGTCATCTATGACTGTCTATTCCCGCTCACGGTCGGCGGCGCCGAGCGCTGGTATCGCAACCTCGCCGAGCGCCTCGCGGCGGACGGGCACGAGGTCACCTACCTGACGCTGCGCCAGTGGGATCGCGGGGCGGCGCCGGCGCTGGATGGGTCGCTGCGGGTGGTCGCGGTCGGCCCGCGGATGGCGCTCTACACGGAGAGCGGCCGGCGGCGGATCCTGCCGCCGCTCGTGTTCGGCCTCGGCGTGCTCTGGCACCTGCTGCGCCACGGCCGGCGCTACGACGTCGTGCACACCTGCGCCTTCCCCTACTTCTCGCTGCTCGCCGCCGCCGCAGTGCGACCACTGAAGCGCTACGGGCTAGTGGTGGATTGGTTCGAGGTCTGGAGCCGCTCCTACTGGAACGACTATCTCGGCGGCGTCCAGGGCCGGATCGGCGCACTGGTCCAGCGCACCTGCGCGGCGGTTCCGCAGCGGGCCTTCTGCTTCTCCGAGCTCCACGCCGCGCGGCTGCGCGGGGAGGGGCTGCGCGGTGAGATCACAGTCCTGCGAGGTCTCTACGCCGGTGCGCTGCAGCCGGCGCCCGCGCGCGCGGCCGAGAAGCTGGTGCTGTTCGCGGGCAGGCTGATCCCCGAGAAGCGCGTCACGCTCGGCGTCGCGGCGGTGGCACTTGCGGCAGAGCGGATCGAGGGCCTCGAAGGCGTGTTCTACGGCGACGGGCCCGAGCGTGGCAAGCTGCGCGAGGCGATCGCCGAGCATGGCGCTGAGTCGATCGTCTCCGCTCCGGGCTTCGCCGACGCCGAGCTGGTCGATGTGGACATGCGCCGCGCGCTCTGCATGTTGCTGCCCTCGCGGCGAGAGGGTTACGGGATGGTGGTCGTGGAGGCCTCGGCTCACGCCACCCCGAGCATCGTCGTGGCCGGCGAGGACAACGCCGCCACGGAGCTCGTGGAGGACGGGGTCAACGGGGTGGTCGTTGAGAGCGACGACCCCGAGGCAGTCGCTGAGGCGATCGTGCGCGTGCACGAGGCGGGGATCGCGCTGCGCGAGAGCACGGCTCGCTGGTTTGCCGAGAACGCCGAGAAACTGTCGCTGGAGTCCTCTTTGAAGCAGGTCCTCGCGAGCTATGCGGGTGTATCAACGGCTATACATTGATCGTATGACCACGCTCGGAGCTTGTCGCCAAGCCCCTCACGCGCGATGGGGCGATAGCTTGGGATGACCTATAGGTAATTCTGCAACCTATGCGGTGTGTTCGCAAACAGACGTTCACGGTCGATTAGATTGTGCTAGTATGTTTGCGAACAGGTATGGCTTTCTTCAACCGCAGGGACGAGCTTGAGGCGCTGCAGGATCGCTGGGTCTCGAAGCGGGGTGAGCTCGTGATCGTCTTCGGCCGGCGCCGGGTGGGTAAGAGCCGGTTGATCACGCACTGGGGTGGGCAGCGCCGGCACCTGTACTACGAGGCGACGGGGGGCAGCGAACGTGACCATCTCGACGACATCGGCAGGGAGATCGCGCGCGTCTCGGGGCGTCGTGTGTATGAGGAGCCGTTGGCGAGCTGGCGGGCGGCGTTCGCGGCATTCGAGGATCTGCTCGCGGATGGGCCGATCCTGATCGCACTCGATGAGTTTCAGTTCGTTGCGCGGCGCAACGCTGAGATCGGCTCGCTCCTCAACGATCTGATCGAGCGCCACAAAGAGGACGCCAACCTGCGTCTGATCCTCGCTGGCAGCGACGTGTCGTTCTTCGAGCGGGACGTCGTCGGCTACGGCGCCATCTCCTACGGCCGGCGCACGGGTTCGCTGCGCCTGGAGCCGTTTCAATGGTCGAGCATCGAGCCTTTCGTTCCGGGCTGGAGCGTCGAGGATCGCATTCGCGTATGGGCGGTCTACGGCGGCATGCCCTACTACCTCGACGCGATCGACCCCGCGAACGATCTCGGCGAGAACATCTGGCGCACGATCCTCATTCCCGACGGCCTGCTACGGCACGAGCCGGAGTTTCTGCTCGCCCAAGAGTCGCGCATCCGCGAGCGCGACACCTACATGTCGGTGTTGCGTGCGATCGCCGCCGGGCACACCAAGCTCGGGGAGATCGCGCAGCGCATCCAGCGCCGCCCGGGCGATGCCCGCTCGTATCTACAGACATTGGAGGACATGCGTCTCGTGTGCCGGCGCTACCCGGTTACCAGGCAGGGCGGCACGAAGGTTTTCTATGCCATCACGGATCCGTTCCTGCGCTTCTGGTTTCAGTTCGTCGCCCCCTATGAGAGTCGCCTGCAGAGCCGCGAGTCCGCCCGCCGACACCTGCACGAGACCGTTCTGCCCGCGTTGGAGGAGTTCGTCTCGCGCGACGCCTTCGAGGAGGTCTGCCACCGCTGGGCGCTGCAGCACATTCCCGAGGCTGTCGAGGTCGGGCGCTGGTGGGGCTCCAAGCGCGTCCGTACCGCCGATGGGCTGCGCACACGCCGGTATGAGGCCGATATGGCGGCCATCGACGCCGGCGGCAGGATCGTTGCGCTGGGCTCGTGCAAGTGGAGCACAAGCGTCCATCCGACCGCCGAGCTGGACAAGCTCCAGACCGTGTCACAGATGCTCGACATCGATCTCCCGCCGCTGTATTTCTTTGACCGAACCGGCTTCTCCGAGCGGCTGCACGAGATCGCTCGTGAACGCTCCGGCGTGCACCTGATCACGACAACCAACATGAGCTGAAACCACCGGGATGGGATTGCTCTCTTCCCGCTCGCCCCGTGTTTCCAGGTTCCAACGGCAGCCCGTGCCAAACTACGTTGCACATTTCAAACTGGGGCGCAAACTGCCCTTCATATTTCAACTCGCTTGAGCGGCAACAAGCCAAAAGAGAAGCTCAGCGCTCGTACACGGCGACCACATTCGACGTTCCCTCTAAGAATGGAAAGTCCGCTTCGTGGGGCGCGTGCACGCGGAAGCGGTAGCTCGCGGGGCCGGGGAACTTGAAGCGATATGACGCGCGGTAGCGACCCTTCGCGTTGGTCGTGATCGTGTCGAACTGGATCCATTCACCGCCCGAGCTTGCCTCCAGGACGAGCTGCTTGCCACCAGGTGGGATCGGCGCGCCGTGCAGCACGCCCGTGAATACGATCCTGTGGCCGACGCTCGTGACATGGGGAGCGATGCGCAGCGTGATGCCGGCATGTACACGCAACGTCAGGGCAGCCGTGGCGACGGGGACCGTGTCGTTCTGGTGGCTGCGGTAGTCGAAGCGCAGCGCACCGGAGGAGATCGTCTTGGGCAGGGTAAGTGTCCATGCGCCCGTGGGTCCGGTGCGAACCCCAGCGAGAGACACGGTCCTCGCGCCCTGGTAGCTGGGTGTCTCACCGATGTCGAGCAGCGCGCCGGAGATAGCCTGCCCGGCGGAGGTAGTCAGACGTCCCGTGATGCGCTCGGGCGCCCCATAGCTTTCATGGCCATACACGCGCGCCTTATACACGCGCGCCTTCCCTTATACCGACCAATCGCTCCTGGCGGGACAGTTACTACACCAACTTCCGGCGCCTTTCGGTCATGCCGTAGCCGGCAGGCATCCTGGGTAGGCTGTGCGCCGTGAACGCTGTCACCCGCCCGCGCGAGATCGATGTCAACCTCCGCTCCGGCCCGCAGATGCGTGAGTACCAGGCGATCGCCGACCGCCTCGCCGGCGAGCGGCCCGGCCGTGTGCTCGACTGGGGTTGCGGCCACGGCCAGATCAGTCACCTGTTGCGCAAGCGTGAGGTGGATGTGGTCGCCTTCGACTACGTCGAGGGGAGCGAGCCCAGGGTGCTACGGCTGGAGCACTTCCCCGAGATCGAGGCGCACGTGAGCGGGGATCCCGTGCTGCTGCCCTTTCCCGACGATCACTTCGACACGGTCCTCTCCTGCGGTGTGCTGGAGCACGTCCAGCGACCGGCGGACTCGCTGCGGGAGCTGCACCGCGTCCTGCGAGCAGGCGGACGCCTGCTCGTCTACAAGCTGCCCAACCGCCTGTCCTACCTGGAGGCGATCGCTCGCCGTGCCGGCATGTACTACCACGGCGCGCTGCCCTATGACCGCGTGTACGACCGGCGCTCGGCCACCGCGCTGGTGGCCGCCCAGGGGTTCCGCGTTGACTGCCTCCGGCGCACCAACATGCTGCCTTTGACCATCGAGCATCCACTCGTCTGGCGTCTGAGCGGTCCGATCTGGAAGCTCAACCGCGCGCTTGCCCACGTGCCGGGCCTCGCCTTGCTGGCAACCAATCTCGAGCTCGACGCGACCGCGCTCTAGACATCCTCAACAGCCTTCTAACGACCGCCGAGCGCGCGTTCATAGCTATGAAGCGTGGCGCGCGCCGTGCGCTCCCAGGTGAACCTCTCGACCTGCGCGAGCCCCTTGGCGCGCAACCGCTCGCGCAGCGCCTGGTCCTCCAGTAGCGCTCGAAGCGATCCGGCGATCGCCGCCTCGTCGTGCGGGTCGAACAGCAGCGCCGCCTCGCCCGCGACCTCGGGTAGCGAGGAGGCATTCGAGCACGCCACCGGCACCCCGCGCGCCATCGCCTCCAGCACCGGCAGCCCGAAGCCCTCGTACAGCGATGGAAACACGAACATCTCGGCGAGCGCCCACAGGCCCTCGAGCTCCTCGGGGGAGATCCAGGAGAGAAAGCGCACCTCGCCGGCCACCCCGGCCACGGCGGCACGCTCGCGTAGCTGCGCCTCGTGCTCGGTCGGATAGCCCGGAATCACCAGCAGCGGGCGAGTATCTGCAGGCAGCAGCGCCAGCGCGCCGATCAGGGCGAGCAGGTTCTTGTGCGGCCGCTTGGCCGACAGGCTGAGGAGGACGTGCCGTTCGCCGAGGTCAAAGCGGGCGCGCACCTCGCGCTCGGCGAGCGGTACCGCGCGACGAACCTGACCCAGGCCGAGTGGCACCACATCGATGTCCTCGGGGGGTACGCTCAGCAGCTCGACCAGATCGTCTCGCGTGCTGATCGAATCGGCGATCACCCGGTGCGAACGACGCACCGCCTGGGGCACCAACACCCCCATGCCCTTGTCGCGAATGCCCGCGTGCGCCTCGGGGAAGCGCGCGTAGATCAGGTCATGCACGGTCACGACCCTGCGAAAGCGCCCCCACAGCGGCGCGGTGCTCGCCAGGCTGTGCATCAGATCCACGCCCTCCCGGGCAGCCAGCCGCGGCAGCAGCGTCTGCTCGCCGAGCACCCACTGCACCCGGTTGCGGGCGTTCACCGGCACCGTCACCGCTCCCAACAGCTCCCCCCAGGGACCGTCCCCGGCCGCAGCCGCCTCGCGGTTGACGAACGCGGTGAAGCGCGTCTGCGGCGCCGCCGCCACCAGCGCCGGGATCAGCTCGCGTGCCGCGACCTCCATGCCGCCGGTCTCACCGGGGACGAGGAAGATCAGGTTCAAGCCGACGTGCATTGCGCGGGTGAGGCTAGCCTCCCGTGAGCATGAGCACCTCCCCGCCTCATACGATCGGCATCGACGCGCGCGCCGCGGCGGAGGTCCCCGCGGGCCGCGGACGGGTCGTGCGCGAGTTGCTGCGAGCGCTTGCGGCTCGCGGTGTGATGACCATCGCTACATCCTCTACGCTCGCCGCGCCTGGCAGGAGCAGCCGCTCGATGAGCGCTTCTCCTGGCATCTGATCGACGCGGGGGATCCGTTCTGGCACGTCAAAGCGGCACGCGCGGCCAACCGCGCGTGCGAGGTCTTCCTTTCCTCCAACTCCTACCTCACGAGCATCTTCCTACGCATCCCGACGGTCACGATCGTCTATGACCTGACGACATTCGAGCCATCGATGCGACCGAACCGTCGCTCGACCCTGATCGAGCGGTTGACGCTTGGTCCGGCCGTGCGGCGCTCGGCGGCGCTGCTAGCGATCTCCCAGGCGACGGCCGACGCGCTTGTTCGCCACTTCCCGGCGGCGGCAGGCCGCACCGTCGTCGCGCTGCTCGGCGTCACACCCACGCTCGTCGGTGCGCTCGATCCGGCTGAGGCGGCGACGCTGCCGGCGCCCGGTTTCGTGCTCGCGGTGGGGACGCTCGAGCCGCGCAAGAACCTGCCCCGTCTGGTCGACGCCTACGGCAGGCTGCCCGCGGAGCTCCAAGACCAACATCCGCTCGTGGTCGTGGGCGCCCTCGGCTGGGAGACGGGCGAGACGCTCAGCGCGCTGCGCTCACTCGGCGAGCGCTGCACTCTGCTCGGGTACGTGACCGATGCAGCCCTGGCGGAGCTCTACCGTCGCTGCGCGGTCTTCTGCTATCCGTCGCTCGGCGAGGGCTTCGGGCTGCCCGTGCTGGAGGCGATGGCGGCGGGCGCGGCGGTGCTCACCTCGAATCTCTCCTCGCTGCCGGAGGTGGGTGCGGACGCGGTCGATTACGTCGACCCGCGCGATATGGCCTCGATCGCCGCCGGCCTGCGCAGGGCGCTGGAAGATGAGCCACACCGTGCCGAGCTTGGCAGCCGCGCGCGTGCGCGCTCCGCCGAGTTCTCCTGGAAGAGGTTCGCGGAGACTGTGCTCAGCACTCTCGACCTGGCGGCCCGCCAATGAGCGCCGCGGACACGCACGCCGACGCGTCGCCTCCGGACAGCCCGCTGGTGAGCATCGGCATCCCGACCTATCGTCGCGCCGAGAAGCTCGAGCGCGCGGTCGGCTCGGTGTTGGGCCAGACCTATTCCAACCTCGAAGTGGTGATCTCCGACAACGCCTCCGACGATGGCACCGAGGCGTTCTGCCGAGCGCTCTGCGAGCGCGAGGGGCGAGTGCGGTATCTGCGCTCGCCGGTCAACCTCGGCCCGACCGCGAACTTCAACATTCTATTCGGCGAGCTGCGCGGCGACTACGCGATGCTGCTCTCCGACGACGACTGGCTCGATCACAGACTACGTCGCGACCTGCCTGGCCGTGCTCGACCGGCGCCCCGGCCACGTGCTGGTCTGCGGGATCGCGCACTATCTTCGCGACGGCGTCATGGTCGGGGAGGGGGTCGACTTGCAGCTAGAAGACGATTCGCCGAACCGGCGTGTACTCGCCTATTTGCGCGACGTCGACGAGAACGGCGTCTTCTACGGCCTGATGCCCCGAGCGGTGTTGCAGCGCGCGGCGCCACTGCGCAACGTGCTCGGCAACGACTGGCTGCTCGCCGCCGCGATCGCCGCCCAGGGCAAGGTCGCGACGATCCGCGCCACCGCGATCAAACGCGAGCTCGAAGGCACCAGCGGCGACTTCGCCAAGCTCACCGCGACCCTTGGCCTGCCTTCGTGGCAGGCGCGAATCCCACACCTCGTGATCGCCTGCGAGGTGCTCGCCGACGTCGGCTGGCGCGCGCCGGTATACCGCGAGCTGCCCGTCCTTGCTCGCGCACGCCTTGCGCTCGACGCCCCGCTTGCAGCGATTCGCTGGCGGTCGCTCGCCTGGCACATCACAATGCCGACTTTCGCCGCCATCGGAAAGCAACGCGGCGGGCGCTGGTTGTGGCAGCTCTATCTATGGCTCGCGCGGCGAGCCGGCGCCAGAAGCTAGGCGGCGGGACCCCAGGCCATCCGCTCGAGCCTGCCCTGAAACGCGGCGTCCGCTTCGTCGTATTGAAGCGTGCGATTGTCGGAGATCAGCAGGTTGCGTTGGCCACCACTGCGGAAGGTGGCGCTCTCGTGCCAGCGCTCGGATGGATAAGCGACGCCGTCGCGACCAACCACGCGCACGTCGAGCCCTCGCTCCCACACCTGGCGCGTGATCGAGTGCTTGCCGCTCTCGAGCGCCAGCGCTTCGAGCTTTGACCGCTGCAAGGGCCAATCGAGGTCCAGCATCAGCTCGCGTCCGAGCATGAAGCCGTTCGTGCGCAGATGCAGATTGGGAAATGGCGGGAACTCGCGTCCACGCCTCATGCGCAGCCAGAATGGCGCGGCGCTGTAGGCGCTCTCAGCCGAGCCGCCAGATCCCACGAGGCCGACGCTCGTATCCGACAGTCCCCGGGCGAGCAGCGCGAGCCAGCCGGCGACGAGCGGCCGGCTGTAGGAGTTCAGCAGGCACAGCGCTCGCGCCTCGATTTCAGGCGCCGCTTCGCGATAGGCCGTGAGGTCGACGACCGGGCGCGGCAGCACGATCGCCTGATGGACAACCTCGTCGAGCGCGCGCTCGACGGCGACGCGCCGGGGATCGGCCCTGCCGTCGAAGCCATTGAGGATCACGACCAGGCGGTGCTCGGCTCCGGGCTCCAGACGCCTATAGGCGGCGAGAAACCCTTCGAGCGCGCCGGCGCCCAGCGGCGCCCACACGAGATGGACGACGGCAATCTCGGGGCGACTCGGCAGCGCACCCTCGGAGCGCATCATGAGGAGACCGCTCCGATCACGCGCTCACCGTGTCTGGGGAGTTGCACGCCAGCCCCGCAGACCGTCGATCAGCTCGTCGGGGACCGCTCTCAGCAGCAGCAGCAACCCGGCGTAGAGAGCCATCGCCACCACCACCAGGACAAGCGTGGGGATCCCGGGGATCAGCGCGGGCGCGGCGGCGAGCAGCCCGGCGAGCAGAATTCGCGGCAGCCGCCGCAGTGACGGGCGCAGGTGGGCGTGGCCGCGGCTCAACACCAGCAGCCCCACGATCGCCAGGCCGATCTCCATGATCGCCGTGGCCGTCGCGGCGCCGTTGGGTCCGGCCAGCGCCGTCAATGTCGCCACCAGCACGCTGCCCACCGCGAGCGCGCCGAGGTTGATCAGCATCAGCGCGCGCTGCTTGTGCAGGCTGAGCAGCGCGAAGGTCCAGACCGCTCCGATGAACGTCCCGCACAACGCGAACGACTGTATGCGCAGGACCTCGATCGTGGGATCGAATTCGGCCCCGCCGACGATGGAGACCACGATCGGCGCGCCGAGTGCCAGCAACAGCACGAACAGCACGCCGACGATCGCCGCCACCTCGAACACGCGCTCGATGCCATAGGCGAAGCGTGCGTGATCGCCGCGCGCCGCGCGCGCGAAGATCGGAAAGGCAGCGCTCACCATCAGCAGCGGGATCTGGGTCAGAACTTCGATGACCCGAAAGGACGCGCCGAAATAGCTGAGTTCGTGCGCGTTTGCCAGCAGCGAGACGATCACGACCGAGAGTCGGAAGTACAGCACGCCCGTCGCCACGGCGATCGAGAGGGGAAGCAGCTCGCGCAGCAGCGCGATCCACTGCGAGCGGTCGAATGACGGCACGAGCGGCGTGTGGCCGCGCAACAGGACGACGGTCGCCACCAGCGCCGCCAGCGCGACGGGTATCGACGCGCCAAGGATCACGACGAGTCCGGCGCCGCTGAGGGCCAGCGCGATCACGAGCAGCGCCAGCGCGAGCTGGCGGCCGACTTCGAAGATCGTCACCCAGCCGAGGCGCAGGTTGCGCATCAGGTCGATTGAGAGCGTCGTCTGAAGATTCTGAAACAGCAGCGCGATCCCCGCGAGCGCGACGCCGGCGACCACCGCCGAGCTGTAGCCGGCAACCGCGGCGAAGGCCACCGCGATGCCAACGCCGAGCACCGTCACGAACAGCCTCAGCCCGAGCAGCGTGCGCATCAGCGCGTGGCGTCCCGAGGCGTCGCGGACCGCCAGTTCGCGCAAGCCGAGCGTGCTCATGCCGAGGTCGGAGACGCCCGCGACGATCGCGACGATCGAGCTGGCGAGCACGTACAGGCCGGTCAGTTCGGTGTGCAAGTGTCTGAACAGAACCGCCGCCGTGAGCGCGCCGGCGACCGCGCTCACCAGGTATCCACCAACCCGCAGCGTGCCGCCGCGCACCGCCGCGCCACCGGCGGCGGAGCTCTCAAGGAGATCGCTCTCAGTGCTGTCCATCAGCTCTCCTCGCGCAGCCAGGCGACGGTCTCGGCCAGACCATCTCGCAGGCCCGTCACGGGAGTGAAGCCGACCGCGTCCCGCAGACGCTCCACATCGGCGACGATCCACTCGGGCTCGCCGGCTCGCCGGTCGAGCGCTCCGAAGCGCACACGCTCGAGACCGCCCGCCTGCTCGGCGATCAAAGTCACGATTTCCCGGATCTGGACGGCCTGACCGGAGGCTATGTTGACCGGCCCGCTCAGATTTCCACTCAGCAGCTCCACGAACGCCGATGCCACGTCGCGCACGTGCATGAAATCGCGTCGTTGATCGCCATCGGTCGTCGGGACCTGCTCGCCGGCCAGCAAGCTCCGCGCCACCTGGCAGACCAGCCGTGCAGTGTCTTCGCCCGGTCCGTACAGGAAGAAGATGCGCCCCCACGCCAGCGACACGCCCAGTTGCACCGCGAGCTCCCTGGCCACCACGTGCGTGGCGTGCTTGCAGGCACCATAGAGCGACGCGGGCTCAAGCGGCGTGTGCAGCTCGCGCAAGGTCTCTTCTCCCCCCCAGAGGTACTCGGCACAAGTCCCGGCCATCACCGCACGCCGCCCGCCACCCTCGCCGAAGGCACGCAACAAACGCAAGCTCGCATCGATCCAGCGCTCGTTCTCGCTTGCGTTCCAGAAGCTTCCCGGTTGCACGTACCACGCCAGATGCAACAGATGGCTCGCCTGTGCTTCGTCCACCAAGCGCTCAGGAGCACCGAGGCCCAGCAGGTCACACTCATACCAAGCGACACCCTCCCGTGGGGAGCCTGGAGAACGGGCGACCGCGCAAACCTCATGACCCTGCTGGACGAGTGCCTCGAGGGCATATCCTCCGATGAAGCCGCTCGCGCCGGTGAGCAATACCCTCACGGCGCGAAATCCGCGTAACCGGCGTCGCGCTCGGAGATGATCCGCTCGCCTTCGAGCACCGGCCACTCGATCGCGAAGGCCGGATCGTTCCAGCGCACACCCTTGGCCGCCTCGGGCACGTATCGGTTGCCCATCTGATAGAGCACTTCGGAGCTGTCTGTGAGCGTTTGAAAGCCATGCGCGAGTCCCGCGGGGATGTAGAACGCGAGGCGGTTATCGGCGCTCAACTGCACCCCATGCCAGTCGCTGTAGGCCGGCGAATCGGGGCGCAGGTCGATGGCCACGTCGAAGATCGCCCCGCGCACGCAACGCACGAGCTTCGACTCGCCGTGTGGTGCGGCCTGATAGTGCATGCCGCGCACGGTGCCCGCGCGGTGGTTGAACGAGGCGTTGCACTGCACGACGTCTTGGTTCAGGCCCCGCTCACGGAACTCCCCGGCGTCGAAGGTCCTCGCGAACCAGCCGCGCTCGTCCTCGATCTCCTCGGGCTCGATTACCCAGGCTCCGGGCAGCGGGGTCTCGATGAACTTCACGAGAGCAGCGTCAGCTCCGGCGTACGCGCGGCGAAGCGCCCGCCCCACTCGCGGATGAACTCCAGCTGCTCGACGATCTCATCCTTGAGGTTCCACGGCAGGATCAACACCACGTCAGGCCTGTCCTCGCGCAGCGCCTCGGGCGAGCGGATCGGGATGTGACTGCCCGGCAATAGATGTCCCTGCTTATACGGGTTCAGATCGCAGGTGTAGTCGAGGAAGTCACGGCCCACCCCGCAGTAGTTGAGCAGCGTGTTGCCCTTCGCCGGCGCCCCGTAGCCCGCGATGCTCAGCCCCTGTTCCTTCAGGTCACCGAGGAACCCCAGGATCTGGCGCTTGTCGCGCTCGACCAACCGACCATAGCCGAGGTAGGTCTCGAGCTGCTCGTATCCCGCGCCGCGCTCGCGCTCGCGCAGCTCGCGGGCGGCGCCGGTCTCGGGCTTCTCCGCATCATCCGCATGACAGCCGTAGATCCGCAGCGACCCACCATGCGTGGGCAACTCATCCACATCGAACAACCGCAGACCGTGCGCCTCGAACACACGACCGACGGTCAGAAACGAGAAGTAGGAGAAGTGCTCGTGATAGATCGTGTCCCACTGCTTGTCATCGACCAGGCTCATCAGATGGGGGAACTCCATCGTGATCACACCCCCCGCCTTCAGCAGGATCTTCATCCCCGCGACGAAGTCGTTGAGGTCGGGGACATGCGCGAGCACGTTGTTTCCCAGCAGCAGGTCGGCGGCGGATTCGCCTGCCAGCGAGCGAGCGGTCTCCTGCCCGAAGAACTCGACCAGCGTGGGGATCCCCTTCTGCAATGCCACCTTCGCGACGTTCGCCGCCGGCTCGATTCCGAGCACAGGGATCTGGCGCTCGTGGAAGAACTGCAGCAGGTAGCCGTCGTTGGAGGCGATCTCGACGACGTGGCTGTCCTCACCGAGACCGAGACGCTCGATCATCAGCTCGGAGTAGTGGCGGCTGTGCTCCAGCCAGCTCGAGGAATAAGACGAGAAGTAGGCATAGTCGGAGAAGATCCGCTCGGGTGTCTCGAACTCCTCCAGTTGCACCAAGAAGCACTTCCCGCAGACGAGCGCGCGCAACGGGTAGAACGGCTCCATGCTGTTGCCCCGCTCGGGCGGCAGATAGGAGTTCGCGAGCGGCGACATGCCGAGATCCGCGAAGACGGCCTCGACGGACGCACGGCAGAATCGACAGAGGGTCTCGCTCATGACGAGCTCGCAGCGTATTGGAAGGCCTCGATCTGCCCCAGCGTCACCGCGCGCATGTCCGCCCCCGAACGCAGCTCGCTGTACCAGGTCACGATGCTCTCCAGGGTCTCTCCCAACTCCAGACGCGGATGCCAGCCAAGGCGGGCGCGAGCCTTGGAGGAGTCGAGCTTCAGATAGTTGGCCTCGTGCGGATGGGGCCCATCGTCCTGCACCCAGCGCAGCTCCTGCGGCCACCCAGCGGCGATCCGCTGCACGATCCAGCCGACCGGACGGGCGTCCTCGTCGGCCGGCCCGAAGTTCCAGCCCTCCGCCAGCTCCGGCTTCTCCCACAGAGCTTGGGCCAGCATCAGATAGCCGCTGAGCGGGTTGAGCACGTGCTGCCAGGGCCGGATCGAGCTCGGGTTGCGCACGCGCAGCTCCTCTCCGGCGAGCGCCGCCCGCATGATGTCCGGCACGAGCCGCTCGGCGCCCCAGTCGCCGCCGCCGATCACGTTGCCCGCGCGGGCGGAGGCGAGACGCGGACCCTCGGCATCGGCGAAGAACGAGCGGCGAAAGGCATCCGTCACGAGCTCCGAGCAGCCCTTCGAGCTCGAATATGGATCGAAGCCCCCCATCGGCTCCTGCTCGCGATAGCCCCACTCCCACTCGCGGTTCTCGTAGCACTTATCCGAGGTGACGTTGACGATCGCGCGCACCCCGTTCCCGTGCACCCTTACGGCGTCGAGCACGTTGACGGTGCCCATCACGTTGGTCTCGTAGGTCTCGCGCGGCTCGACAAACGAGCGGCGCACGAGCGATTGCGCCGCCATGTGGATCACGACCTCCGGCGCTGCCGCCGTCATCGCCGCCGCGAGGGCCGCCGGGTCGCGCACGTCGCCCTCGATGCTCTCCATTCCCTCCCCGACCTTCGCCAGCTCGTACAGCGACGGTTGCGTCGGCACGCCGTTTGCGAAACCAGTCACCCGCGCGCCGAGCGACTGCAGCCACAGCGACAGCCAGGCGCCCTTGAAGCCGGTATGCCCGGTCAGCAGCACGCGGCGCTCGCGCCAGAAGCCGGGATCAACGGCGCTCATGTCCAGGTCCGCCAAGGGGCTTGACCCGATGCCCACAGCTCCTGCAGCTCGCGGCGGTCGCGGAGGGTATCCATCGGCTGCCAGAAACCCTCGTGCCGAAAGGCCGAAAGCTCGCCATCGGCCGCGAGCGCACGCATCGGCTCTTGCTCCCACACGAGCTCGTCGCCGCCGTCCAGGTACTGAGCGACATCGGGGGAGAGCACGAAGAAGCCGCCGTTGGTCCATCCGCGATCGCCACGCGGCTTCTCCTCGAACCCACTCACCCGCTCACCGTCGACGTCGATCGCCCCGAAGCGCCCCGCGGGCTGCACCGCCGTGACGGTCGCCTTCGTTCCCTGCTCACGATGGAAGGCGATCGCAGCGGCGATGTCGACGTCGGAGAGGCCATCGCCGTAGGTGAAGCAGAAGTCCTCGTCTTCCACGTAGCTCAACACACGCTTCAGGCGGCCGCCCGTCATCGTCCCCTCTCCGGTGTCCACCAGCGTCACCCGCCACGGCTCGGTCGCCGAACGGTGAACCTTCATGTCGCCCTTCGCGAGGTCGAAGGAGACGTCGCACGTATGCAGGTAGTAGTTGGCGAAGTACTCCTTGATCAGATAGCCCTTGTAGCCGAGGCAGATCACGAACTCCTCGATCCCGTGGGCGGCATAGAGCTTCATGATGTGCCACAGGATCGGCTTGCCGCCGATCTCGACCATCGGCTTGGGGCGCACGGCGGTCTCCTCGCTCAGTCGCGAGCCGAAGCCCCCTGCCAGGATCACCGCCTTCACACGCCGAGTCTATAGTCCGTCTTTCTTCCGCACCGCCCGCCGAGGCCTTGGACGCCTCCACGAGCCGGGATCGCGATATGTAGACTCCGCCGCAGATGGTGGCCGCCGCGATTGATCGGCTTCAGGGTGTCCTCGCACTTGCTCGAAGCTACACAAAGGAGCTTTCTCGCTCTCAGAGCGAGAAGTTCGTCACGACCGCTCCCAGTGCACAAACAGCGGTCGATGCGGCCTCCGAAGAATGGGTCTCAAAGCTTCCACCGCCACACGAGCAGGTACGTGCCGGACAGGCCGAGCAATTCGATGATCCTCGGGTTCGCTGGGCGTTCGAGCGACTTGGTGGCGTGACGGGAATGCGGGTCCTCGACCTCGGACCGCTCGAGGGCGGATTCAGCTATATGGCCGAGCAGGCCGGCGCAGCGCACGTTGTCGGAGTCGAGGCAAACCGAATCGCGTTTCTGAAGTGTCTGGTCACGAAGGACCTGTTCGATCTCGACCGCTGCTCGTTCCTGTGTGGCGATGTCAACGAGTATCTCGCGACGGAAGTTGAGCCCTTTGATGTCTGCATCGCTTGCGGGATCCTCTACCACATGACTGATCCGATGCGCCTGCTCGATCTCATTTCTCAGCGGGCCTCGCGCCTGATCATGTGGACACACGTCTATTCAGACGAGGCACTACAGAACAGGCAACTGGCGGGACGGCTCGGCGGTGAAGTCAAGAAGATCTACGACGACGGCTTCGACTATCGGGTATATCCGCATACGTACGCGCTTGACTGGCGGCTGCCAACGTTCTCCGGTGGCGTCGCGCCACACAGCAACTGGATGCATCGCGACGACCTATTCCGAGCCCTCGATCATCTTGGCTGGCGAGTGCTAGAGGTCGCTTTTGACGAGCCGCTCGGCCCGAACGGTCCATCCGTCGCTCTCGTTGCTGAAAGAGGCTCGCGCTAAGCCGTGAGCCTGCTCGTGAACGCCGAGCCGCAGTCATACGCTCAGTTCGGGGAGGATCGCATCCTGGAGGAGATCTTCGGCGATCGCGGCGAGGGATACTGCGTCGAGATCGGCGCCCACGATGGTCTCACGGGAAGCGCGAGCTACCTGTTCGAGAAGCGGGGGTGGCAGTGCCTGTTGGTGGAGCCGATCCCCGCGCTGGTCGAGGAGATCCGCAGACACCGCGCGTGCACCGTGGTCAACTGTGCCGTAAGCGACAGAGAGGGTGCGGCGACCCTGGGCGTCGCCGACGGTGTCGAGGAGATGTCCACGCTCGATCTCACCCCCGATCATCTCGAGTGGATCAAGCGAAATGGTGGCGCGGTCAAACAGATAACGGTCCGCACGGCCACGCTGGACAGCCTACTCGCGGAGGCAGCCTTTCCCGAGATCCAGTTCATCACGATTGACGTCGAGGGCCACGAGATGGCGGTGCTCGAAGGATTTACGCTCGAGGCTCACAAGCCTCGGATCATGATCATCGAGGACAACTCAATCAGTGGCGATCCGCGAGTGGCCAGATACATGTCCGACCACGGATACGTGCATTTCCGTCGCACCGGCGTCAACGAGTGGTACGCCCACGAGTCCGATGTCGAGCTCGTTCAGCCGGATGAGATCAGGCGATTCGAGCGGGCAAAGGCACGGCAGCGATGGGAACGCAGACGCAAGCAGGCCGTTAACCGCGTGGCGACGCGGGTTGGGCGCTATGTCCCGGCGCCCGCGAAGCAGCGCCTGAGGCACCTGTTTGATCTGCTCCGGCCCTCGGCCGTGCGAAAGTAGGCACGCGCGTTGCGGCTGTCCGTCTGTATTCCGACGTACAACTTTGGCGCCTTCATCGGCGAGACCCTGGAGAGCATTCTGTCGCAAGTAGAGGAGGGCGTCGAGGTCGTCGTGCTCGACGGCGGCTCGACAGACGACACGACCGCCATCGTCAAATCCTTTCAACAGCGTTATCCCAGCTTGCGCTATACGCGACGCGACGAGCGCGGAGGCATCGATCGAGACATCCCCCGAGCGGTCGATCTGGCACGCGGCGAGTATTGCTGGCTGTTCGGCGCCGACGACGTGATGAAGCCGGGCGCGATCGGGCAGATGTTGGAGAACCTCGACAGCGGCTGTGACGTCTACCTCTGCGGTCTCACGCTGTGCACGCTTGACATGCAGCCGTTGGGCGATCACCGCGTCTCGCGGATCAAGACCGAGTCGCAGTTCGATCTAAGTCAGTCGCGCGATCGCATGAGCTACTTCAGACTTGCACAGACGACGCCAGCGTTCTTCAGCTTTCTCGGCTCGCTGACGTTCAAGAAGTCCCGCTGGGATGCGATCGGTCTGGACGAGGAGTTCGTCGGCAGCCTGTGGGCGCACGTCGCACGCTTCTTCCAGATGATCCCCGGCGGGCTGCGGCTTCACTACCTCCCCACAGCCTATGTGCTCAAACGCATCGACAACGACTCATTCATGGATCAGGGACTTGTCCATCGTTACGCGATCGCGATCGACGGATACGACCGGCTGGCCCGCACCTGCTTCCCGGATGGGAGCCCGGAGGCGCGCCACGTCCGCCGCGCGATGACGAACGAGTTTCCCCCGTGGCTGATGCTCGGCTTGAAGTTCAGCAGCGAGCGCGAACGTCCCGAGGACGTGCCTGCCGTCGACCGCCTGGCGGCCAAGGCGTATGGGGATCGGACACCCCGGAACCTCCTCTATCGCCTGACCTACCAGTACACGCCGTACGCGGCCTTCCGGGCCGCGCAGGCCACAAACCGCGCCGCGCGGTCGATGATCGCGTCGATCAGGACGCTCCGACGACACGCACCTCGGGCAAGGGCACGATGAACTTCCCACCGCGCTGCAGGAACTCCTGCTCTCGCTCGATGAACTCGTCGAGGAAGTGCCAGGGCAGGGCGAGGTAGTAGTCCGGGTTCATCGCTCGTGAGTCCTCCTCGCTGATGATCGGGATTTTCGTGGCGATCGTCTCCGAGCCGAACTTGTCCGGATTGCGGTCGGCCGCCGCCTCGATGTAGGTGCTGTCGAGACCGGCGTACTGAAGAATCGTGTTGCCCTTCGTCGAAGCGCCGTAGACGTGGATCTTCTTGCCTTCGCCATGGAACTGCTTGCAGATCGCGACGAGATCGTCGCGGACTCGTTCTGAGCCCAAGCGGAACGTCTCATAAGGCTCGGGTGAGTCGAGCGCCAGCTCGAACTCCTTCACGCGCAGCGCGCTCAGCGCCTCGAGCTGCTCAGGCGTGCGCTCGTGCCGGCCGGCGTGACCGATGAACAGGCGGATCGATCCGCCGTTCATCTCGTTGAGCTCGGCAGAGACGACCTCGAGGCCCTCCTCACCGACGAGTCGCTCGATCACGGCGAGGGAGTAGTACTCGAGGTGCTCGTGCACGATCGCGTCGAAGGCGTTGGCCTCCAGCATCATCGGGAGATAGTGCAGCTCCATGACCCAGATGCCGCGCTCCGCGAGCGCCTCGGCGACGTCGGCGACGAACGTACGCGGGTACTCGAGGTCGTAGAACATCGCGATACTCGTGATCGCCTTGGCCTTCTGGTCGGGACGGCGTGCTCGCAGCGCTTGCGCCGAGTAGAAGTCGTTGACGACGTCGTACCCCTTGGCGATGGCATATCGCGCCACGTCGGAGGGGTCAAAGCCGAGGTAGCGCAAACCCTCCGCCTGATACCCATCCAGCAGGGTGCCGTCGTTGCAGCCGATGTCCACAACGAGGTCGCCAGACTCCAGCGGCACGATCGCTTCGACCCCGCGCGCGATGCCATGGAGGTTGTCGGTCATCGTGCGGTTGACCCCGCTGCGATACCAGTAGGAGCTGTAGAGGATCGAACCGGGGACCGTGTGCTTGGTCTGGATCAGGCCGCATGCCTCCTGCTCGCGCGTCATGTCGCAGCGCACGAGCTCGAGTGGAATCGCCCGCTGCACCGGCTGATCGCCGCCGGGATCCGCAAACGCCCCCGCGATGCGCTGATCGCCCAGCGACAGCACGGGCGCCAGGTGCTCACAACCACAGATGCGGCAGGTGGTGCGCGTAGTCAGGCTGGTGCGTGGGGCGGGTTTGCGGGCAGTCACATCGTCCTCCGTCGTAATACGGTCGGGGCGGCACTATTCCACACGGCTCGGCCGCGGGGTGGAGAAGGCTACATTCCGCCGACGCGATCTGTCTGCAACGCTCGTGTGCGGCTCGGCGCCACCGGATAATCTCGAACGCCCCCGTCCGCGCCGCAGGAGCGCCCCGGCGCCAGCCCGCTACCGCTCGTCGTCGCGGCGGTAGCCCAGGCGGGCGGAGATCCGGTCGGCGGTCGAGACGAGGTGGGGTCCGAGCGCGTCGACGAGCTCTCCCAGAGAGATCATCGAGCTGTGCGCGGCCATGTTCACGGCGGCGACCACCTCGCGGGCCTCGTTGCGGACGGGTGCGGCGATCGAGTACAGCTCGGCCGCGAGCTCCTGGTCGTTGACGGCGAAGCCCTCGTCCTGGACCTGTTCGAGCTCCTCGCGCAGCGCCTTCTTGCTGGTGATCGTGTTCGGGCCCTTCTTTGTGAGCGTGATCTCGCCGATCAGCTCACGCTGCTCATCCTCGGGCAGGTTGGCCAGCAGGATCTTGCCCATCGAGGTGCAATACGCCGGCAGCCGCGACCCCGGATGCAGGCCGAGATCGATTTTGTCCTGGCCGCGGCGCCAGCTGCGCGCGCGCTCCACGTACAGAACGTCCGTACCGTCCAGAACCCCGAGATTCACGGTGTAGGAGCTCCGCACGCGCAACTCCTCCAAATCCTCTCGCGCATGCTCGCGCAGACCCGTCGCGTTCAGCGCCGCCATCCCCAGATCGGTCACCTTCAGCCCCAAGCGGTACTTGCGCGAGGCGCCCTGCTCCAGATAGCCCAAGGCCACGAGCGTGATCACGTACCGGTGGGTCGTCGAGCGGCTCATACCCAGCTCGTCCGCGATATCGGCGATCCCCAGCACCGGACGCTCCGGGGAGAAGCACCCCAGGATCGCCAAGCCGCGCTCGAGTGACTGCGAGTAACGGGGCTCACGCAACGACGGCACCGACCAGGCCGGATTCTCGATCGCGTTCGGGCTTCTCCTAGGCATCAAACCTCCTCATCGAATGAATGTAGAGCTGCCTCAGCCGGCACGCCGATACCGACGCGACACCGGGTCGCGCTCCAGCAGACCGACCTCCACAAACGTCGCGGCATAGCGATGCGTCGTTGAGATGCCCATACCGAGCTGCTTTGCCACATCGGTCACCGCGCGGTCGCTTCCATCCGCGGGGAAGGCGGCGAGAACCATCAGGCCACGCAGCAGCGACCGCGAGAAGCGCACGTCGTCGAGCCGCGTGTTGAAGGCGTCGACGTCGAGCTGGTCGAGCATCCGCACGTCCGCCATGCCGGCGGCATCCTGCGCGGCGTCTCGTATCACCCGGTTGATCTGAGCCTTGGACAGCTCGATCGAGACTCCGTTCTCGGACATCGTCGTGGCCACGCAGGCGATATTGACGAAGGGTCCGGCCCCTGCCTAGTGACGTGTCGCCACAGATTCCGAGCACTCTCGCGATTCCGGCAGTTCTCAGAAACGTGTCAGCGACGCTCGAGCACCACGCGCGATCCCGCGTGCGGGGTAACGATCACGCTCCGCCAACGGGGGTGCTCGATCTTCCTTGCGGCGGGCCGCACGGTCATCGTCGCGAGCACAGTGCGCAGCACGACCTTCATCTCGAGCGTGGCCAGGTGCAGGCCGGGACAGCGCTTGCGGCCTCCACCCCACGGCAGCCACGTGTACGTCGCCGGGGGCGAGTCACCGACGAAGCGCTCGGGGCGGAACTCGTGCGGCTCGGGATAGATCTCCGGGTCGTGGTGGACGAGATAGATGCAACCCAGCAGCTGGGTCGGCGGGCGGTAGCTCCAGCCGCCGATCTCGATCGGCTGCTCGACCGCGCGCGGGATCGTAAAGAGGAACACCGGCCGATGACGCAGCACCTCCCGGATCGTCGCGGTCAGGTACTCCTCGCCGCCATCGGTGTCGATCTCGTCAATCAACTTGTTCAGCACCCTCGGGTTGTGCACCAGCAGCTGAAACGCCCACGCCAGCTCCGACGCGGTCGTCTCGTGACCGGCGAGCACGATCGACATCAGGTTGTCGCGCACCTGCCGTGGTGACATCCTCGAGCCATCGGTGTTGCGCGCCGCGAGCAGCACTCCGAGCACGTCGCAGGAGCTCGCCTCCTCACCGCACCGAGCCTCGATGATCGCGTAGATCAGCTCATCGACCTCTGCTCGCTCGCGCAAGAAGCGCACCCAGATCCTCCGCCCGGGACCGTGACGCAGCAGAGGCTCCGGAAAGACGGGGCTGGCGGTCACCGACAGCATCTTCAGCAGAAGATCGCGCAAAACATAGAGACGCTCGTCCGCGAGAGCCCCCGATGCCCCCACAATTGTCCTCAGGACCGTCTCGAGCGTCAGCGCGCGCAGGCGTGGATGCAGCGCAAAGGGGACGCCCACCGGCCATGAGGAGATCTCGCGGTGCGCGACCGCAGCCACCAGGCCAGCGTGCTGCTGCACCACCTTCGCGTGGAACGACGGCAGGATCGTTCTGCGACCGCTCAAATGTTCGTCTTCCTCGCTCAGCATAAACGACTTATTACCAACAAGCGACTCGATCGTATCCGCGCCCTCTCCCAGGGTGGAGAACATTCGCGGGCGCCGTGAGCGTCATCTGGATGTCGCTCAGATCGGAGAGAAATACAAGGGGGGGACGGCTGGTCGCGCGAAGCGTAAAATGGCTGCCATAACGGCGGTGGCATCGCTCCAGATATGTAAATGGCGATGCCCAGAATGCAATAGTCTGTCCTGCAGGCGGGAGACGCGGACCTGGTGGAAGTTCACTTCTCGCAACTCTTCCCATCTGTCCACATCCGATCTATGCAGAACGCAGGCCGTAGGCAATACGCCATGCTCGAAGGATGGGCAGCAACAACTTGGTGAGGGATCCACCTGCATCGAGGAGCGTGCCTGTCGTTGCGCGCATGTCACCCGCGCTGTCGTTGGACAGGTACATCGCGACCATAGAGGCGACGATGACCGCATGGCGATGACCGTTTCGCAAGGCTCGCGCATCGCGACCAGCGCGCTCCACGATCTCACCGAGTCGCGCCACGGCAACCTCATGGCTCGAGTAGTGGGCGATATAGCTGTGATGGTTTTTTACAGCATCCTCGAACTGATCCACATAACTGTCCAGCATAGTTGTGGCCAGCGACAACCAGGGGAAGTAGAGGGCACAAGCACGATTGACATCGGGCTCGTCAAATGTAGACTCGGCAGCCAGCGCCAGGAGAAGATGGACGCTCAATGACGAGGTTGCCGCCCCGCTCAGCTCGAACCAACTCGCCTCCTCACAATTGGGAAACTCCCGAGCCGTCCACTCCCGGAGCGCGGTGTCACGACAGCGGGCATCTGGTTCGTGATTGATTGCAAGAACCTGAGCACGGGTGGCTTCCCGGATCGCCAGCTCACGGACCTGCGGATAACACGGCAGAAACGCACATTGCTCACGACAGCACTCCACGAGCGCTCGTAGATATCCACCATCGTTACCCCAAGGGTGGAAGCGGTAGTAGTCGGAGATCTTGATTCCCGGATTCAACGCCTCGGCGAGCGCGAGATGCAGTTGACGCCCGTTTGCCTGACCGGCATCAGCGGCACGCTCGTTCATGTTGTCGAGGAACTCCAACGTGATCTCGTATGCGACGAGAGCTCGCAGGAGATGCACATTCCGACGGCGCGGCAAGATCCAGAACAGGGCGGCGCCATCCAGGTGCGTGCGCTTGCGAGCCAGCGCATCGAGCGCGTCTCGACGGATCTCCGGATCCGGGATCGCCGAGGCTCGCCCTCTCCACACGTGGACCTCGCGGGCGACCGCCGGCAATCCCCACAGCAGCTCACGGCTCGCGGCAACCAGTAGTGCCCAGACCTGTCTGGGGTTCAGCGGAATCGAGTCGAAGTCCGCTTGATGTTTCCGGGAGACGGGATATTTCTCGATCCTAGAAGATCGGGTGGATCGCAAATCTCCAATGCTTGAAAACAGCACCGGACGGCGCAAATCTCGCCCAGCCGACTGTTTTCAACGCGTCGGAGGCCGTGGCGGAACTACACGTAAGGAGCCACGCGCGCGGCGCGATAGCCGGGCAACGCGACGATCGCCACCGCAACGGCACTGACGAGCACTGAGCTCAGAATCGCGATCACAGCACCGACCGAAATGACGACTGGAAACCCCGTGACGCTCGCAAGGGCGTGACTGATCAACAGCTGGCCGTATATACCAAAGACAGCACCAATCAAGCATCCGGCGCCGAGCAGCAGGCTGCTCTCGAAGATCAGCGCCCTCCACAACACCCCGTGCTGGAAGCCCTGCACCTTCATGCGGGCAAGTCGTGGGCGACGCTGCCAGATCATGGTACCCATCGCCACCGACATCGCCAGCACAGTGGCGATCAGCACGAGCGTTGCGATCTGCGTCAGGCGGGAAAGCCCCTGCCGGCTGGATGCTTGCTGAAGCGCCTCGCGCTGCTGCGCGGTCTGGACCGTGAGCGCCGATCCCGCTGCCAAAGCCCGCTGAACTTCCCGACGCCCCCGCTGTGCCGGGATTCCAGCTCGGAGCGTGATCGTGTACGCGCTTGGTTCCGCACTGCCCCACGCACGCACATAATCGACTGGGTTGAGGATGATCGCGCCGGGTGGCCAACCGAGATTGGTGGTCAACGCAGCGACGCGGAACGTCCTTGGGTACGGACAGGGCAATGTGAAGCGCTGTCCGATATGTAAATGGTCCTGGGCAGCGATGGCTTGTGAGACCACGGCCCAGCCCCCCATTCGAAGCCTCGCGGTTGCGAGCGTAAGATCGCCTGTGACCAGTTGACTCGGAGGAATCGGGTCCCTGGCGGACGACGACGGCGCCAAGACCCATATGCGGCGATCGCCGTAGTCGAGAAAGCTCGCGCGATACAAGCCGACAGCCCGAACACCAGGAAGCCGCGCCAATGTGGAAGCCATCGTGTTCGGAAATGGTGTGGTCGCGAGCAGGTTCTCCGCACCGGACGGCGTCACCCACAGGTCCGCGGACGCCGACAGTTGGTGGACAAGCCGATCCAAGCCCTTCTGGAGATTGGCATGTGCCCCCTGGATCGCGACGCTGCCGAACACCGCGATCGCGCCGGTTGCAGCGATCGCAAGCGATCGCGCCCGCGTCTTCGGCGAGCGCAGTTCGATGATGGCGACCCTCGTCGAGGCCGATCCGAAGTGGCTCTGCAAGCGATCGAAGATCACGACAACCGCGTAGAGCAGAAGCGGCAGCAGCAACAGCAGCGCAATCACCAGAAGCACACTGCCGAGGACCGCCGACTGCGGTGCCGCGAGCAGGATCACCGTCGTCGCCGCGAGACAGAGCAATCCTCCGGACACGGCTCCGATCACCCACCGGCGGCGGATGTGACCTCTGCCGGACGCAGCGGTCTGGCTCGAGGTGGAGAGGATCTCCCGGAGCGGGATCAGCACGCCGATACATGCGGCCGCCAGCCCCGCGCCCGCGGCGATCGCGATGCTCTGCCAGGTCACGACCCGCTGCGTACCAACCGGGAACGCAAACGACAGATAACCGGGGTTCGATCGAAACACGACGATCGACAGCAGATCTCCAAGCGCCAACCCAAGCAACGCGGCCAACCCACCGAGCACTGCCGCATCGAACAGCAGCGCCTCGACGATGTCCAGGCGCGTCGCGCCATTGGAGCGCAACCCGGCGATCAACCCCTGGCGCAACGGGAGCGTCAGCAGCATCGCGTTGAGCGCAAACAGGAACCCGACGAGCGCGCTGATCCCCGAGAACAGGCTCTCACCCTGGTTGGCCGGCGCCGCCGCGACCCTGAAGAGAGTCACATCGAAGTTGGCCGGCTCGACGTTCAAGCGGCCCGCGGCCAGCCGCTGAAGACCGGCTCGCACCTGGAGCTCCCGTCCCGGTATCGCTTGTACGTAGATACGTGTAATGCGCCCCCGCATACCGGTCAGCTTCTGCGCGTAGGCCAGCGGCGCGACCGCGACCGGGCTATGCGCGAGCCCACCGATCGCGGTCGTGTCGAGCGACGTGCCGACCAGTGCGGTGACGTTGCTCGCGCCGATCTGCAACTCGATCGGCTGCAGCGGCTGCGCCCCGATCTTTTCGGCAACCGGAGCCGGCAGCGCGAGAGCATGCAAACGAGCGAGCTGGGCGTAGTGGAAATGCTTCAACAGCGGGCTGTCTCGAAGCGTCAGACGGGGATCGGCGCCGATCAGTTCAATGGCCTGCCGGCCGGTCGGCCCAATCGCGTTGGCGGGCCGTTCAAGCAGCGGCAGGGCGGCACTGACGCCGGGCAGCTGCCGCACCTGCCCAAGCAGGCTTTCGTCAAAGCCTCGCGGATCGCGCGACTGCAGCTGGAACTGCATGTTGCCGACAAGCTGGCTCGCCAGCTGCTGCACCGAACCGTCGAGGCTCGCACTCGCGACCTGGGAGGCAAACAGCAACGCCACCCCGACGGACAGACCCAGGACCGCCAGCAGCTCCTGCACGAGCACGAGCCGTACCTTCAAGCGGACGCGGTACAGGTGGGCGATGCTCGACAGCCGCATACGCGCCTACTACGGTCCAGCGAGAGGAGGAGCAAACACCGCGTCCGGCTCGTACTCTGAGAGGCGGCCATCGCGCAGCGCGTGCACCCGGTCGGCGAATACCGTCGCCTGGGGATCGTGGGTGACGAGCAGCACCGCGGCGCCGCGCTCACGGCAGATCTCGCTGAGCAGCGCCAGCACCTCGCCGCCGCGGCGCGTATCCAGGCTCCCCGTCGGCTCGTCGGCGAGCACGAGCTTTGGTTCGGTCGACAGCGCCCGCGCGATCATCACACGCTGGCGCTCGCCCATCGAGAGCTGATCGGGACGGTGCGCCAAGCGCTCGCCCAGCCCCAAGCGCAGCAGCAGGGGCTCGACCATCCGCTCGGCCCGGCGCGCGTCCCCGGTCAGCCACAGCTTCATCGCGGCGTTCTCAAGCACCGTCCCGCCGGGGAGCAGGTCGAAGGCCTGGTCGACGTAGCCCAGCTCGCGCAAGCGGTAGCGCGCGCGGGCGTCGTCGGAGAGCGCGGAGATCTCGCGGCCGTCGACGATCACCGCGCCGCTGTCGGGCTGTAGCAGCGCCGCGATCAGCATCAGCAGCGTCGTCTTGCCGGAGCCACTCGGGCCGTAGAGCGCCACCAGCTCGCCCGCGGCGATCTTCAGCGACACGCCGTCGACCGCGCGGACCGGCTCGCCGTCGCCGGCGGGATAGCGCTTTGAGAGCTCGCGCAACTCGAGCAGCGGATCGTCGTTTGACGAGCGTGCGCTCTGCCCCGCGGCATGTCGGCTCATCCGAGTCGGCTCATCTCGGTGGGGGCGTTGTGTCCGGACCGCGATTTCCGGGACCCGCCCCGGGGAAATCGATGATGTTGCCCTGCTCGACGGGCGTTGTCTCCAGCAGCTCGCCGCCAGCCAGGGTCGCAAAGCGCCTGGACCAGCCCGCCGCGCCGGAGTCGGAGACGCTCATCAGGACGGCGAACCCGTGCTCGTCGGCCAGCGTATCCAGCAGCCGCGTGATCTGCTCGATCTCACCGAGGCCGAGTGACAGCGTCAGGTCGTCGACGAGCAGCAGCTTCGGCTCGCGGGCGATTCCCTGCGCGATCGCCACGAGCGCACGCTCCCAGTCGGCCAGGCTCCCCCAGAACTGCTGCGCGCACTCCTGCGCGCCCACCCGCTCGAGCGCTCCCGTCGCCCGCGCGTACGCGTCGCTCTTCCCGTGCGTTGCAAACAGCGGCAGCGCGACGTTCGCGAGCATCGGCATGTCGAGGTCCGGCACCGCCGGGCGGACCCAGCCGATCTGCCCGCCCAGCAGGCGCGAGCGCCGCCGCTCGGAGAAGCCCCAGATGTCCTCGCCCTCAAAGCAGACCCGCCCCTGGTTGGGTCGCTGCATCCCGGCCGCGACCCGCAGCAGCGAGGTCTTGCCCTGCGCACGCTGCGCCAGCACCGCGACCGTTTCCCCCGCGTCGATCTGCAGTGACACGCCGGCGAGCACCGGGACCACCAGCCGCCGCCCGCGCGGGAAGCTCAGGCAAACATCCGTCAAGGACAGCACGGGCATTGCATGCCCTCAGCCCTGTGGAGGCGAGGTGCTCTGCCGCCGCTGCGCCGCGTAACGCTCACCTTCCCGCTGCAGATACTGCCGCAGCGCCTGCAGCCACTTGATCCTCGCGTCCCACCAGGCCACGTCCCCGGCCGTGACGATCATCCCCGTCAGCCGCCGCCACGCGTCGTCGCGGTCCAGCAAGCGCTGCCGGCGCATGCGCTCGTTGAGCTCCTTCAGCTGCACGGCACAGGCCAGCTCGGCCTCGCGGACGATTTCGACCATCCGGGGCAGGTCCTCCGGCCCACAGAAGGCGATCTTCGCCTGCAGCTCCTCACGTAAGGGCGGTGTCGCTGTCGAAGCCCGCAGCCAGCGCCTGAAGTGCACGATCCCCGCCGGGGTCGCCTCATAGGCTGTGGCAGGCAGCTCGGCGACGCCGGCGTCGGCGCTCGCAGCGGACTGGGTGTCCGGGGGGGCCGGGCTCGCGGCGGACGGGGCGGCCGCGGCGGACAGGGGGGCCGCGGCGGACAGGGGGGCCGCGGCGGACAGGGGGGCCGGGCTCGAATCCTCGATCGGGCGGATCAGACCCTGCTTCGCGAGCCGCTTCAGCGCGTGATACGCGGTGGCGTGGCTGAACTGCGCCGAGCCGAACCGTCCTTCCAGGCGCTGCTCCAGCTGATAGCTGTTCCCCGGCTGCTCGATCACGAGCCCCAAAACGGCCTCGCCGGCGGATAGTGGCTGCGCTGTCGTGCGTCCCATCAGGCGAACCGTAGCCGAAAGCACCTGGATGGGACTTTTCTAGCTGGGCGATTTCGCTTGCGCCGGCAATCAGCGGCGCAGGCACACGGGCAGCTTCCCGAGCCCGTAGATGCCGGTGATGCTCTCGTACTCAGGCTCGCCGTCGAGCGCCAGGCCCGCGAACCGCTCCGCCAGGAACGCGAGCGCCTCCTGGAGCTCCACGCGCGCCAGGTTTGCGCCCAGGCAGTAGTGCACGCCCGCGCCGAACGTCAGCGCGCGGGCTCTTCCACGCTCGGCCGTTATGTCGAACTCGTCGCCGTCGGCGCCCGCAGGTGGGTGGGCTGCAGTCCAGGCCGTGGTGTCAAAGTCCTCGCCGCCGCCCGCGGGTGGGTGGGCTGCAGTCCAGGCCTCGGGTGGGTGGGCCCCAGTCCAGTCGCGGTTGCCCGTAAACGCGCACACCATCACGATCGTCCCCTGCGGGAACGTGACGTCACGGAAGGTGATCTGCTCGTCCACGATCCGCGCCGTGAACGGCGTGATCGGCTCGTACCGCAGCGCCTCCTCGACCGCCGCCCCCGCCAGGGTGGGTGGACTCGGGTCCTCCCTCAGCAGCGCCCACTGCTGCGGGTGTTCGGCCAGCAGCCTGATCGTGTGCGCGAGCTGGCTCTGGGTCGTGTCGACGCCGCCCGCGAGCACGTTGAAGACGAGGTTGATGCACTCGACGTCACTCAGCTTGTCTCCGGCCTCCTCGGCGGCGATCAGCGTCGAGATCAGGTCGTCGCCCGGGTCCTCCCGGCGCGCCTGCACCAGCTCCTGCGCGTAGGAGTAGAACTCCTCCACCGCCCGCTCGATCTGGTCGCGCTCGCTCGCCATGCTGACCGCGTCGAACTGCTGCTGGATCCAGTTCGACCAGTGGTGCAGCCTCGGCGCGTCCGCGATCGGCGCGCCCATCACGCTCGCGATCGTCTGCGACGGGTACGGCTTGGCGAACGCCTCCACGAACTCGCAGCTCAGGGAGGGGGCAGTCGAGGTGGTGGAGGGGGAAGCGGCGGCTGAGGGGGCGGCGGGGGAGGAGGCAGCGGAGGCGGAGGGGGCGGAGGCTGAGGCAGGGAGGAGGCTGAGGCTGAGGCGGCTGTCGCGCGCGCCAGCAGATCCTCCAGGAACCCCCTCATCATCGGCCTGTAGCGCTCGACCGCGCGCGGGCTCAAAGCCGGGTTCACGAGGCTGCGCAAACGGGAGTGGTCGGCCCCGTTCACGTGCAGGATGTTGTGCTTCATCTGCTCCCACAGCGGCCCCTCGCCGACCCCGAAGATCTCAGCGATCTTCATCCCCGGAAAGCTCGCCGCGCGCGTACGCAGGAAGAACTCCGCCGACTCGCGGTCGAGCACGATGTACCCGAACGGCCCACTCGCCAGCCAGCCGCCCGCGCGCAACTCGCGCATCGCCTCATGAAAGCGCGCGCCGTACATATCCGGATCGGTGTAGTCGAAGCTCTCCAGCTCCAGCTCGCTCACGAGCGTCATCTTGCGGACGCTACCGCAACCTCCGCTCGGCGAGGGCGAGGAGGGCTCATATGGAGGGGCGTCTGTCAAGGGGCAGCGTTGATCGCCGGCCGTGCGGTTGGGGTCGTTGGCATGGTGGCGGGGGCGGTTCCCGGGGCGCCACGAGCTGAAGTGCCGGCTTGATCGACCGGGTCTGGTCAGGCTCATATGCGAGGGCTGGTTACCTCAAGACCCTTGTTCGTCGCCGGGCTCGCAATCTAGGAGCGGGCGCCACCCGGCGGGTGAAACCGCGGGTTGCCCATAGCCCGTGTTCGCGGGCCCGTTGAGCGGCGACGTGTCGGCCCTGTTGTTGCTCGTGGCGCCCCGGCAGCCGCCGGAGCGTTGTGGTGAATGTCTGGATGTGGTGTCAGTCCAGGGTCGCGGCCTCCCAGCAGAACGCGGCGAGCTCGCGCGCGCAGGCGATCGCGACGGTCCCGGTGCGCTTGCCGCGCGTGCCCGCGAGATGCATCCAGCGCTCGTGCAGGCGTCGCTGGCAGCGCCACGCGATCTGCACGACACGCGGGTCCTGGCCGGCCTGGCGCGCCTTCGAGCCCCAGCGACCGCGGGCCGGTGGCGGTAGTGGTGGGCGGCCTCGACCAGCAGCCGTCGGGCGTGCGGTGGCCCGGCCTTGGTGATCTGCCCTTGGGTGCGCTTCTCATCGGAGGTGTACTCGCTCGGCACCACGCCGAGGAACCCCGACAGCAGCGCGGGCTTAGCGAAGCGGGCGAAGTCGCCGACTTCCGCGCACAGCCCGGCGGCGGTGAGCGTGTCGATCCCACGGAAGCAGCGCAGCCGCGCGACCGTCTGCGCGTGGCTGCTCTCTGGAACCGTCTGCTCGAGCACACCGATCAGCGTGCGGCGGCGCTGAACCAGCGCCTGCACCGCGCACAGGTAGTCCACGAACGTCGCCTGGGAGGGAGCGTCCTCGAAGCGCAGCTTCCCGAGCCACCGCTCGTGCGGCTGCGTCCACGCCTTGCTCGGGAAGCGGTGCCCCCTGCGCAACAGGAACTTCGACAGGCGGTGACGGGAGCGCATCAGATCCTTGCGCGCGTCCTCGATGCAGCGCACCAGGTCACGGAAACGCTCATCGGTCTCGCTCGGCACGAACGCGAAGCCAAGCTCACCAGCGGCGAACAGCCTGCACCAGCCGCTTGGCGTCACGCCGGTCGGTCTTCACCCGGTCACCCGGCGCCCTCGGGATCGACCCCGGCGCCACGACCCGCACGTCCAGCCCGCGCCGCTCGGCGACCCGCGCCAGCGCGAACCCCGTCGGGCCCGCCTCATACACCGCGCGCACCGGACGATCCAGCTCCTCCAAGAACACCGGCACCACGCTCGCCGGCTCGCCGCGCAGCCGCTGCACCCTCAGCTCCCCGGTCGACGGGTCGAGCACCGCGGCGACCGTCTGCGCCTGGTGAACATCAAGCCCGACAAGGGCCATACTCTCTGACATGGTCGGCACCTCCCATAGCTGGGGTGTCGGCGCCAGGCCAACCCTGACGCCCAGTCCCCGCACATCTATGCGCGGGGTGCCGGCCAATCCTCCCTCACACGCCGGAAAGCCGACGCTCCATAGGGTCTAGGCGGTGGGCCAGTCGAGGGCGAGGGCGAGGAGGGCGAGGGCAAGGAGGGCGAGGGAGGAGGGCTAAGGGCAATGCCGTTTCCTTCAGGAAGACCGGCTTCCGCTCTTGGTGGAATGGAGCGGCCAACCAAGGCCCGACTCCGGCTTGCGCAGATTCGTCCGAGCGCAAGCCCGGCCTTGGGGCTGGTCGGCTGTCGCGATGCTCAGCTAGCAGGCGTGTCGTTTAGGGCCCAACACGCCTGGGCCGTCCGTCCTGAGCGGCGGTGGGTGCCCGACTCCGCCAGCCCTGCACTCTCGCATGCCGCGAATGCGAGCTGTGCCCTAGCCGCCCGCCTCGGCTTCCGCGATCCGTCCCGCCTCGCCGCGCTTTTCGACCACGACATAACCGGGGTAGACCTCGACAGTCGACTCGACGGCCGGTTCCTCATGCCCTGGGAGCACGACGAACCGGCGCGGATGGGATCGCACGCGTGCGTACTCCCCGATCGAGAGGTCCAACACCCCACCGCAATCCACGCGGACGCACTCGCATATGAAGGTGTCGGCCGACTCTCCGTTGCGTGGACGCTGATACTCGATCCTGTCGTTTATGCGCCGTGCCAGGGCCTCGTTCTCCGCCATACGGCGCTTGCGTTGATCATCCACTTCGGGGAACCATTCTATTGGAGCGGGGAAAGCGCTATCGGTACTGATCGATGAGAAGCCGTGCCATCGCCTTGCCGCGCCGCGCGGCCTCGACGTCACCCTCGGCTGCTACGACGATCGAGCCCTCCATGAGGATGTGCCACGAGCGCGCGAACGACTCGGTGTCGCGCAGGCCGGCTTCCTCGGCTAAGCGGCGTACGATCGCGCGGATCTGCTCGAGATGCCGAACGCTGGCGCCGCCTGCGGGATGCTTAGCGCCGAGTTCGAGCAGTACCTTGATGAACGAGCCCGCCTCGAAGTCGTCGCGATGGAACCACTCGTCGAGTACATCGAAGATGGCGAGTAGTCGCTCCTCGGGGTTCGAGCCGCGACGCATGGCCCCGGCTTCAATGATGTCTTTGGTCCAGCGCTGTTCGCGGAGGTCGAGGAACGCGAGCACGAGCTTGTCCTTGGAGGGGAAGTGCCGGTAGAGCGTCGCGGTCGCGACGCCCGCGCGCTCGATCACCTCGTTGACCCCAACTGCCTGGATGCCACGTCGCGAGAACAGCTCGTAGGCGGCATCCAAAATCCGCTCGCGGGCGCTGACCCCCGTCTCGGCCGGTTGGCGGTGGGTTTCAAGCATGCCTTGGAAGGGTACCACTAGAAAGATCGCTCTCTCTATGATAGAAAGATCGTTCTCTCTACTCGCGTGAAGGGCTTGCTTAGGAGCATTCAACGGAAAGGAGGGTCCCATGGGGCTCTTGGAGTTGCTCTTGATTGTCCTAGTAATCGCAGCCGTCGCGGGCGGGATCGGTGTAAGCCCGTTGCTCTGGCTGTTGCTGCTGGTAGCCCTCGTGGTCTTCTTAACGGGCGGCGGATTCGGCTATCGCAGAGGCGGGAGGATCTAGCTATGCCTTTCGGCACATCGATTTTCCTCATCGCCGTCGGCGCGATCATCCGCTACGGCCTGACATTTCACGTGTCGGGCGTATCGCGGCCAACGATCGGCCTGATCCTGATGATCGCCGGCATCGTCGGTGTGGTGCTGTCGCTGTTCTACATGGTCAGCGCTCGACGGCGAGTAGTCGGCGGGCCTTACGAAGAACGGCGTCTCTAGCGTCGTAGTGACTCCCCTGCGAGCTATGCCACAGGGGAGGGGTCGTGGCCGCAGCTGTCATCAATCTGCCCGTCGGCCCACCAATCGTCGTAGCCACTCAGAGGTGCGCTCGCCGCAGCGGCGTGCCCGGCAACAACCCAAACCAGGAGGGACTATGACCGACAAGAACATCGACCGAGCGAAGGGACGCGTCAAGGAGGCTGTCGGTGCCTTGACCGGAGATCGAGGCCTGAAGAACGAGGGACACGCCGACCAAGCGAAGGGGTCACTGAAGAAAGCCGTAGACCGGGTCGCCGAGACGGTAAAGGGACACAACCGAAGCAACGAGCGCGCCTAGCCGGGAACTCGCCAAGTCGATCGAGCTATAGGAGGAACCGTGAACACCGGAACGATCATCGCAATTGCCGTTGGCGTCGTGGCGGTGCTACTGCTCATCGCCCTCATCGCTCGCGCCGCGAGCCGCAGGCGTGACGAACGTCGTCGTGAGCAAGCGGGCGAGCTTCGCCAGGAGGCCAGAAGCCGTTCGATCCAAGCCGAAAGTGCGCGCGCCTCGGCTGATGAGCAGGCCGCCCGAGCCAAGCGTGCTCAGGCTGAAGCTGAGGAAGGCGCTGCTCAGGCGCGGCAGGGTTATGCGGCCGCAGAGCGACAGGCAGTTGAGGCTGAGCAGCTGACCGAGTCTGCCCGCGATCAGCACGCTCAGGCGCGAGCAATCGACCCGGATGCGAGCGACAGCGGCCAAGACGAGGCACTGGCCATCAATTAACGCGCACACTGACCGACCGCTGGTGCGCCTGCGCACCTCATCACGCACTCGCTCGAGGCCGACCGGCAGATGACCGCCACGTTCAGAGCGTTTGCAGACGACTGACCGGGCGCCGCAGCCCACGTTCCACGACACGAGGAGGGTTGACGATGGCCGAAGATCATGGGCCGAGCATCAAAACGATAAACAGTACGAAGGGCTCCGCGAAAAGGGGATGAGCAAGGGACGCGCAGCGAAGATCGCAAACAGCCCGGGTGCCTCAAAACGCGGCGGGAAAAGCTCAGGCTCCGGTACCAAACGCCGTGCAGCCACCCAAGGCGGCACCAAAGCACAGAAGGCGGTCGCCGGACGCAAGGGCGGCAAAAACAGCCGCTAGCCAGACGGCAATGCCCGAGAGCACGACAGACCCCCCAGGCACGACGGCTCGGCTCACGTCGTCGCTCGCCTCCCACACGCCCCCGGACAAGAGTCCGCTGGGTTCCTTCGCGATCCTCACCGTCGATCTTGGCCACCACACCATGCGGATGCTCGAACTGGCTGGCGGTCCAGATCGGCGCGCGGATCAGCAGCCTCGCCGCCGCGAACGATGTGCTCGTCAGCAGCACGGTCCGCCACCTCAGCGTCGGCTAGCAACACTCCACCACACCCTCACTCCCCCACCTTTCCCCCCGACCCGCTACTACTTCCATCGGCGCCTCACCTCCGCCCCCCTTCGACCACCCACACCACCCTCCTCGCCTCACCCCCCCTCCGGGTTCCGCTCTTAAGTCAACGGTATTGGGGCCAAGGGCGAGGCGAGGAGGCGAGGGCGAGGAGGGCTCACCTCGAGGCCCGGCATCCTTGCCGCTCCCCCGCGGGGGCATCCGAGCCCCCACATCCAACCAGTGCTTCCTTACGGGTCCGCGAACCCTAACGCCCGTACCAGGTGCGCCGTCCGCCCTCGGGCAGACCGCCCACGAAGAACCCGATCAGCCACAACAGGACCGCGATCACCAGCACCAACCAGAGGATGTGCACGGCGAAGCCGAGTCCTCCGAAGATGGCCAGTATCAATACGAGCGCGATCAGAGCGACCATGTCTTCCTCCTCGATTCCGATTGCCTGCGCGTGATTGCGCCTGCTCGACTGGAGAACTACCCGCTCTGAGCGTCCGCGAATCACCCGGGACGCGACATGGATTCCCCGGCTACTTCTTCTTGCCGCTCACCGCCTGCTTCAACGTCGCTCCGGCGCTGAACTTCGGCGCCTTCGAAGCCTTGATCTTCACGCGCTCGCCCGTCCGCGGGTTGACGCCCTGGCGCGCCGCGCGCTGGACCACCGAGAACTTACCGAAGCCGGTGATGATCACATCGTCGCCTTTTTTCAGCGTCTTGGTCACAGTGCCCAGGACCGACTCGAGCACCAGTGCGGAGTCGGTTTTAGTCAGACCGGTGTCGGCGGCGACCGCCTCGATCAGCTCGGACTTGTTCATATGCTTCCCCTTCCCTTTGTTTTCCAGACGCGCGCAGGCTACCGTGCCAGGCGGAAAGACCGCTCCCACGCACCGGTCCCGAACGCACTGACACGCGTGATCACATACGTGCACATACAGCAGCGCTTCACGCGCTCGCAGCTTGGTCATGCACGCACCACGACCGGGATCGACGTCACCCCAGAGCTTCAGGGTTGCTGGAAGCGCAGGCGCAAAGAGCGGGAGTGGAAGCGAGCTCTATCCAGGCGTGAGAAACCGGTTTGTCCCGTAGCGCTCCGGCGGGATCGGCGCATGGATCAGCCTGCTCCGCAGCATCCATGCGCTCATCGCCGCGACGTTCTGGCTCTGCAGCGTCCCGAACGGCACCCTGGCAGTGGTGGTGGCAGAGGAAGAGCCACTGAACAGCGGCTCATACACATCGAGCGATGCCGCCGTCAGCTTGCGCGGGAGCGACGGGTTGGAGCTCAGCAGATCGTCCAAGCTGCGTGCCGGGTCCCGCAGTGTGTCTTCGTAGCCCGCTTTCGTCGCCGCCACGAAGTCCCTCACCAGCCTCGGGTTCGTCGCGATCAGCCTCCGCGTCGTAAACGCCACAAGGCCCGGATAAGCGGGGCCACCGTTTTCGTCGAGCGCGAACGCCGTGATCGGGTGCCCGCTCGCCTGGAGCGTTACGCCTTCGTCGGGGATGAAGCCCGTGAACGCCGCGATCCGCCCCGCCAACAGCGCCTGAGAGCCATTGAAGCCAACCGTGGCCACGTGTACCCGGCTGGGGCTCACGCCCGCGTGGCGCAGCTCCGTATCGAGCACGGCCAGATCGGAGGGCACGCCCGTGATCCCAACCGTCTTGCCGGCCAGGGACGCGGGCGAGGTGAGGTGCTCGGAGGCCAGCGCGATCAGCCCACCGAGCGGGCGCTGCACGAGCGCCATCACCGCCTGCGCGTCGCGGCCTTCGTCGATCAGCCCCGCCACATCGCTCCCGTCGGCCAGCCCGAACTGCGCCTTCTCCGCATCGATCAGCTTCAACGTTTCCTGGGTGCTCGTCGGCTGCACAACCTGCAGGTCGATATTCTCGCGCCTGTAGTATCCGGCCGCCAGCGCGCGGTAGATGCCCGCATGCACCGCGTTCGGCACGAAGTCGAGGATCAGCGTCACCTTCGTCGGCTTCGCCAGCGCCCCCCGGGCGATCACCGTTTGCGCGCCCGAGGAGGAGCCGCCCGTCGCAGATCGTTCAGCGGAGCCACACGCCGTCAAGAAGATCGCCAGCGCGCAGCACGCCGTCGCCGCGACAGCTCGCGTTCGCAGCTTGCCTTCGCAACTTCTTACCCTCTTTCTGCAGCTTTCCGCACCGGTTCGTGTTATCTGGACGTTAGGATCTCCAACTTCGCCGAGCGCTGCTCGGCCGCAATGGCAGACAACCACGACGACGACACCCACCTGCCCAATCCGCACCGCCTGCGCAAACTCCTGATCTGCGCGGGCCTGTTGACGCTGTGCTGCAGCGTCTCCACGCTCGCGTTCGCCTCCAAGCGGATCGCCGCCGAGCAAACCTCGGCCGCAATGTCAGCCTCTCCCTGCGTACCGAGCACGCTCAACCGCTCGGCGGTGCTGGCAGGAACCAGCCTCGCGGTCTCGCCGCTGCCCGACTCCTTCGACGCCTCGCCACACACTCAGATCAGCCTGCTCGGAGCGCCCCCGGGAGACCTCGGCGACGTCAGCGTCAGCGGCTCGAAGACCGGCCGGCACAGCGGACGCCTGGAGACCTATTCCCAGGGCGACGGCGCGAGCTTCGTCCCGTCGGAGCCGTTTGACTCCGGCGAGACGGTGAGCGTGCGCGGCCGGCTGACGGTTGCCGGCAAGACGCAGGCGTTCGCCTTTCACTTCGTCGTCTCGACGCCGGACAACCTCAAGTACGTGCCCCCGACGCACGTCCCGGCCGACCCCGCCGAGGTGCAGAGCTTCCATTCGCGCCCAGAACTGGAGCCCCCGGCACTCGTGATCACGGCGCGCTCAGGAGAGACCTCGCCGGGAGACCTGTTCTCCGCTCCCTACTCGGGTCCGGGTCAAAACGGGCCGATGATCTTCGACGAAGCCGGCAACGTGGTCTGGTTTGACCCGGTGCCCTCCGACGATGCGGCGAGCAACCTGCAGGAGCAGCAGCTCGATGGCAAGCCCGTGCTGAGTTGGTGGCAGGGCTACATCCCACCGCAGGGGTTCGGCGAGGGCGAAGAGGTGATCGTCAACAGCGACTACGAACAAATCGGGCGCGTCTACGCGGGCAACGGCCTCAAAGCCGACCTCCACGACTTCCACATCACGCCTCAGAACACGGCGGTGATGACGGTGTTCGACCCGATCGACTGCGACCTCGCCGCCTTCGGCGGCCCCGCAACGGCGCGGTCACCGACGCCATCTTCCAGGAACTCGACCTGCGCACCGGCCTCGTCAGGCGCGAATGGACGAGCCTCGACCACGTCCCGCTCAGCGACTCCTACAGCACCGCGAAGACCACGAGCACCGAATGGCCGTTCGACTACTTCCACCTCAACTCGATCGACCAGCTCCCCTCGGGCAGGACCTTGATCTCGGCGCGCAACACCTGGACGCTGTACGAACTGAACACGCTCACCGGCCAGATCCTGCTGCGGATCGGGGGCAAGCACTCCGAAGTCAAGCTCGCGAGCGGCACGGCCACCGCCTTCCAGCACGACGCCACGATGCTCGGAAACGGGACGATCAGCATCTTTGACAACGGTGGCGTCCCGAAGGTCCAGCCGCAGTCGCTCGGCCTGGTGGTGTCGGTCAACCCGGCCACGAAGACCGACACGCTGGTGGCGCAGTTCGCGCACCCCGCAGCACTGTCCTCCGGCAGCCAGGGCGACATCCAGCAGCTGGCCAATGGCGACATGTTCGTCGGCTGGGGCGCCGAGCCCTACTTCTCCGAGTTCAGTGCCTCGGGAGCTCTCCTCTTCGACGGCCACATGCACGGCTCCTACGAGTCCTACCGCACCTACCGCTTCCCCTGGGTGGGAACACCGAGCACCGCGCCCGCGATCGCGGCCGTCGGAGCCAACGCCGCGGTGACCGTCTACGCGAGCTGGAACGGCGCGACCCAAGTCACGAGCTGGCGCGTGCTCGCGGGCCCCTCGCCAAACGCGCTGATACCGGTGGCCACGGCCGCCGACGGGGGCTTCGAGACCGCGATCACCACACCCGCACGCGCGCCCTACGTCGCGGTGCAGGCGCTGGAAGCATCCGGCGCGGTGATCGGGACCTCCAAGACGATCAAGGGCTAGAGGGCACCTTGTACAGGATCAACAACTGAACCAGGTTTACTTGACCGGAAAGGACAATTTGATACTCTAGCTTGGCTCGATGTCAAGTGGGGGTTTCTGAGGCTTTGTCCGTGCCCGATGGGAAGCCAAGCTCGCCGGCAAAGTCCGGCGAGCGCTACCGGCGCCTACCGACCGGCGCGCACGGCATCGATCCCGAGGAGGTCAAGCGCGACCAGCGCGAGCGACTGCAGAGCGCGATCGTCGAGCTGATCGCCGAACGTGGATACCAGGCCGTCCGCATCCTCGACCTGACCAAGCTCGCGCGCGTCTCACGCCCGACCTTCTACAGCCTGTATGACGACAAGGAAGAGCTCTTTCTCTCCGCCTACGACGAGATCGCGCAGCGCACCGCGAGGACCGTGATCGAGGCCTATGAGACGCAGGATGCCCCGAACCGCCGCCTGCAGGCGATCCGCGCCTTTGCGGAGCTGGCGGTGGCCACGCCGGAGGCGATGTCGTTGATGGTGCTGGGCGCCTTCGGCGCTGGACCGAAGGCGATCGAACGCCGCAACCACACCTTGGAGGCGCTCGAGCAGAGCATCCGCATCAGCCGTGACGGGGCCGGCGGCGGTGCCCGGGGACGCGCGGGCGGGAAAACCGGGTCGGGGACGGTTAGGGCGAAGGAGACCGGGGAGGACCTGACGGTCAAGGTAATCCTCGGCGGCATCCGCGAGGTGACCGCCGCACGCCTGCGCAAGGGTCGCGTCGGCGAGCTGCCGGGGCTCGCCGACGAGCTCGCAGCGTGGGCCGCGTGCTATCCGGTGAAGCTGCCCACCGGTCTGCGGGTTCCGGCCGCGGCGGGCCGTGGCCAGGGATCTGATGAGGGATCGGGCGTGCAGAGAACAGAGCTGGAATCGGGGAGCACGGAAGAGGGAGCAAGGCGGGAATCGGGCAGGGACAGACGGACGGGGCGGGCCGGGAGCCAATCCGACCGGGCGCTGCGTGCCGAGGGCCGCCTACCGAGCGGGCGTCACGATCTCTCGCGCCAGTTCATCGTCAAAAACCAGCGCGAGCGAATCGTTGACGCGACCGCCGCGATCGTCGCCGAGAAGGGGCTCGCCAACCTCACAATCCCGGCGATCGCCCGTCGCGCGAACGTCTCCCACCAGACCTTCTACGAGATGTACCCGACCAAGCACGACGCGTCCCTCGGCACTCAGAAGGTCGGCTTACACCAAGCGCTGCTCGTGACGGTCCAGGCCTACGAGGAAAACGAAGACGATTGGCCGCGTGGAGTTGCGGCCGGCCTGCGCGCGCTGCTCGGCTATCTCGCCTCCGAGCCGGCCCACTCGCACCTGATCCTCGTCGACACGTTCGCCGCCAGCCCCGAGGCGATCGAGATCCGCGACACGAGCATTCACGCCTTCGCCGCCTACCTACAACCGGGTTACCACTACGCTTCGAAGGACGGTGTGGGGGCGGTGCCCGGCGTCGCACCCGAGGCGATCGCCGGTGGCATCTGGCAGGTCCTCAACTTCTACATCGAGGACGGGCGCACTGACGAGCTCCCCGATGTTGCCCCGCAGCTGATCTACGCCGCGCTCACGCCGTTTCTCGGGCCGCAGGACGCGGCGAAGGTGGCGCGGCGGGCAGCTCCGCGAGGTTAGCGCTGGCTATACGCGGGCGAGGATGGGAAGAGGGTGAGGTCAGGAGGACCACTTCCCGTGGCCGTGCCGCGCCAGCTCCAGGCGGGCGATCACGCCGCGGTGCACCTCGTCTGGGCCATCAGCCAGCCGCAACGCACGGGCCGTGGTCCAGGCCGCCCCCAGCGGCAGGTCGTCTGAGAGGCCGGCGCCGCCGTGCAGCTGCATCGAGAAGTCCATGACCTTTTGCGCCATGTTCGGCACCGCGACCTTGATCTGCGACACCGCCCCGAGTGCCTCGGGAGACTGCCTGTCGAGGAGCCACGCCGCGTGCAAGACCCGCAGGCGCGCCTGGTCGATCGCAATCCGCGCGTCGGCGATCCGCTCGCGGTTGCCGCCGAGGTTCGCCAGGGGCTTGCCGAATGCCACGCGCTCTGTGGCGCGGCGGCAGGCGAGCTCCAGCGCCAGCTCGGCCAGTCCGATCAGCCGCATGCAGTGGTGTACGCGCCCGGGGCCAAGTCGCGCCTGAGCGATCGCAAACGCCTGGCCGGGCCCGCCGATGATCGCGCTCGCCGGCAGACGCACATCGCTGAAGGACACCTCGCCATGACCGCCGGGCGCGTCGAGGAAACCCATCGTCGAGAGCATCCTTTCGACCTTCACGCCAGGGTGCTCGAGCGGGACGAGCACCATCGAATGCTGGTGGTAGCGGTCCGCGCTGGGGTCGGTCAATCCCATGAAGATGATCGCCTCGCAGTTGGGGTGACCGATGCCGGTGCTCCACCACTTGCGCCCGTTGAGGACGACCTCCTCGCCGTCGAGCGTCGCGGTCGCCTGCATGTTGGTCGCGTCCGAGGAGGCGACCTCCGGCTCGGTCATGCAGAACGCCGAGCGGATCTCGCCGGCCAGCAAAGGCTCCAGCCAGCGCTCGCGCTGCTCGGCGGAGCCGAAGTGCAGCAGCACCTCCATGTTGCCCGTGTCCGGCGCGTTGCAGTTGTAAGACCTCGCTGGCGATCAATGAACGCCCCATCCGCTCCGCCAAGGGCGCATACTCGACGTTTGCGAGGCCGGCGCCGTAAGGCCGGCCGTTTACCTCGGTGTCGGGCGGAAGAAACAGGTTCCACAGTCCCTCCTCCTTGGCCTTGCCCTTCAGCTCCTCGAGCACCGGCAACACCACCCATGGGTCCGCGCGCGCGAGCAGCTCGCGGTGGTAGGCCTCCTCGCGCGGATCGATCTCACGCTCCTGGAAGGCCGTCAAGCGCTCCAGCAGCTCCTGCGCGCGGGGGGAATGCTCGAAGTCCATTGCCTCGGTTCTGTTGAGTTAGGTTGGTTCAGCTTGCTCGTCGCGGATCCCGCGCAACCCTGAGGGCGCTCAGTCCCGCATGTCGAGGACAACCTTGCCGGTCGCGCGGCGCTCGTCGATCGCGCGCAGCGCGTCCGCGGCACGCTCCAGGGGAAAGCGCTCGCCGACGATCGGCCTTACGAACCCCTGCTCGATCAGACCGTTGATGGCTGCCCCGATTTCGAGGTTGATCTCGGGGCGGCCCATCACGTAGCCACCCCATCCGGCGCCGATGATCTCGGTGTTCTGAAGCAGCAGCCGGTTGACCTTGACCTCGGGGATCGACCCACCGGCAAACCCCACCACGATCAGGCGGCCGCCCTCGCACAGCGAGCGCAGACTATCGGTGAAGAGCTCTCCGCCGACCGGGTCGAATACGACCTCCACACCGCCACCGGAGAGCGCCTTCGCCTCATCCTTCCACGGGTCGTCGGAGCGCACCACGTGGTCGGCGCCCGCCTGCAGCGCGACCCGCTCCTTGACATCACTCGAGACAACCGCGATCGTGCGCGCGCCCAACCCCTTCGCGACCTGCAGCGCGGCGGTGCCCACGCCGCCGGCGGCGCCATGGACCAGCACCGTCTCGCCCGCGCGCAGCCGTCCGCGCAGGACCAGCGAGAAGTAGGCCGTGTGGTAGTTGAGGATCAGGCCTGCCCCCTGCGCGAAGTCGAGCTCCGCGGGCAGCGCGAACGTCAGGAACGGGGGCGCCACCGCGGTCTCGGCGAACCCGCCGAGCGCGCAGAAAGCCGCCACCCGGTCGCCGGGCTTCACGGCCGCGCCGGCGGGCGCGCTGCGAACGACACCCGCGACCTCACTGCCGGGAACGAATGGCAGCGGCGGTTTGATCTGATACTGGCCGCGGGTCTGCAGCAGCTCGGGGAACGCGACCCCGGCGCAGTGCACGTCGATCAGGACGCCCGCCCCCGGACTCAGCATGTGCGTCGGCTCGGGCTCGGGCAGGTCGACCAGCGAGAGTGCGCTGTCGGGGCCGGTCAGGTCAACTGATCTGGATCGCTTTCATGCGGGGCATCCTACAGCTCAGGCGCATGGGGTCCAGTTTTGGCAAGCAGCTGCCGATGGGGAGCCATGAGCAGCAGCGCCGAGTCTGCCGAGCAAACCGGCCAACCCGGGCGAGGCAATCGCCACCTGATCCCGTTCGTCGCCGCTTCGGTGCTGGCGTGGATCGCGGTGCCGATCGGCTCCTCGATGCATTGGGGGACGTACGCGCTGGCGGCGGTCCTGGCGATGCTTGCGGGCACGTTGCGCGCCGTCCCGCTGCGAGGCGCCCTGGCGAAGGGGCGTGAGGCGATCCCATCGCTGATCTTCCTACTGGCGATTGCGCTGCTGCGCGACTCGGCGGGGGGCGTCAACTCGGCCGTGGGCGTACTGGCGCTGCTGCCGGTGTTCTATACGGCTCTGTACAGCAACCGTGCCCAGCTGTGCACGGTCTTGATTGGGATGGCAACGGTGTTCCTGGCGCAGAACCTGCTTGTGGGTCCCCCCACGTACCCGCACACCGAGTACCGCGCAGGCCTGATCTTCATCGTCGTGAGCACGATCATCGGCCTGACCACCCAGTGGCTGGTCACCCAGGCGCGCTTTCAGACCGCCGAGGCCCAGGATCGCGAGCGCATGCTGGAACAGATTGCCGAAGTGGTGCGCAACCTCTCCAACAGCCCGCACGCCCGTGCCGAGGTTTGTGCGGCTGCCAAGACGATCAGCAACGCGAGCATGGCGATCCTGTACGAGCCCACGGGCGCTTCAGGCGAGCTGTGCTCGACCTCGATGGCGGGCATCGAGATCGACCGATCGAGATCGGCCCTCACGAGCGCTCCAGCGTGCGCGAGGCATTCCGCACCGGGCGCTCGCTGTTCTTTGACGAGAACAGCGAGTCGCAGTTCTTCAACAGCGAGATCTGGGAGCTCGCCGGCGACCCGGCATCGATCCTGTGCGAGCCACTGCTCAGAGGTGACAGAGCCGATCGGCGTGCTCGTCGTCGGCTGGCCCCAAGGCGGTCAGAGTAGGCGGCTCACGGACGACCACGATCGCGCTGCTGGCGCACGAGGTCGCCGCCGTGATCGAACGCGCCGACATGCTCACCCAGCTGGCTGACATCGCGAGCACCGACGCGCTGACGGGCCTGCCCAACCGCCGCGCTTGGGATACACACCTCGCCGAGACGCTCACCGAAAGACCAGCAGCTCGACGATCGCGATGCTCGACCTCGATCACTTCAAGGACTACAACGACACCTACGGACATCCGGCCGGGGACCGTCTGCTGCGGGAGACGGCCGCGGCCTGGCGCGAGGAGCTGCGCGCCGGAGATTTCGTCGCGCGGCTCGGCGGAGACGAGTTCGCGCTGCTGCTGCCCAACTGCAACGCCGCGAACGCGCTCGAGGTGGTCGAGCGCTTGCGGCAGCGCATCCCCAGCGAGCAGAGCTGCTCGGCCGGGATCGCCAGTCACGGGCCCGGAGTCACCGCCCGAGGCGTTGATGGCTCATGCCGACATCGCGCTGTATGAAGCAAAGACCGCCGGGCGCAACCGCGCCTGCCTGACCGCCTGAGCGGCACTTTCAGCGCGCGGCGCGCAGATAGGCGAGCACGGCGAGCACGCGCCGGTGATCCTCGTCGCAGGCCGGCAACTCGAGCTTGGTGAAGATGCTCGTGATGTGCTTCTCGATCGCGCCCAGGCTGACCACGAGACTCTCCGCGATCGCCCCGTTCGAGCGCCCCTGGGCCATCAGCTCGAGCACCTCGCGCTCGCGCGTGGTCAAGCGGTCGAGGATCTCCCGCGAGCCCGCGAGCGTGCCGGCGCGATCCAGCAACCCATGCGAGCCCGCCGCCGGCCCGGTCAGGGCATCTTCCCCCGGCGCACCCGGCGCGAGCAGCCGGGTCACGGTCTCGCGGTCGAGCACCACACCGCCCCGGGCGAGGCGACGCTGCGCGCCGATGAACGCGCGGAGCGCGCCGACTCGAGCCCTGCCGGCCGCCGTCCGCTGCCGCAGCTCCCGTGCTCCGCCTGCGATCAGTACGCGGTCGTGCAACGCGATCAGCGAGTAAGCGCTGCCGGCGGTGGCGAGGCCGAGCAGCGCCCAGGCCGGCCAGAAGGTGCGCGCCCCCGCGAGCAGCCACGTGAGTAGCCAGGTCATCACCAAGATCGTCGCCGCGACGCCGATCACGGCCCACACGCACGCGACCCTACGCGGCGCGCCCGCCGGCCGCCGCCACACCCAGCCCGCCGCGTAGTCGCACAGTACGACCACCACCAGCCCCAGCCAGGCCCACGCCGGCCAGAAATACCCCTGCCCGGTCAGCGCCCAGATCGCGGCCAGCAGGACCCCGGTCAGAGCGGCCAGACGGCGTACGAGCGAGCGGGTGTACTGGGCCCATGACAATCCGGCGGCCGGTCTTGGTATCCAGCGTCGCCGCGAGGGGGAGGCAGGCGGGTTCGGCTCAAGCGGGGTCGGATCGAGCGGGTAGGACGCGGGTGGAACTGATTGCCGGCTCACCCGACAATGGTCTCACTTCAGAGAGGCGGCAGAGACGGAGCTCAGTCGATCAGAGCCTTGGCCGCCTGACGGTCCGGACTGATCCGCTGCACGTCCCAGACCAGCCCGAGGCGCTCGAGGCCGGAGATCGTCAGCCCCGACAGGTCGACCTCGCGCTTGGCCATCCCGTGGAACGCCGAGGTGGGGAACGCATGGTGGTTGTTGTGCCAGGCCTCGCCGAACGACAGTGGCGCCAGCCACGAGAGGTTGTGAGATTCGTCTTCGGTGGCGAAGCTGCGGTAGCCGAAGAAGTGGCAGAGCGAGTTGATCGAGTAGGTGACGTGGTGCAGGATGAAGATCCGGACCGCGCCCGCCCACAGCATCGCCTCCAGCCCGGCGGCGAGCGTTCCGGCGATCAGCCAGCCGAGGCCGAACGGGATCGCGAGGCCGAGCAACGACCAGAAGATGAATGTTTTGTCGACGAAGTTCACCACCGGATCGGCGATCAGGTCCGGGGCGAAGCGCTCTCGCGCTCCGCGCTGCTGGTGGTCGAACAGCCAGCCGACGTGCGCGTGGCCGAGGCCGCGCAGCGCGCCCTTCCAGCCGCCGCCGTGGTCGACGTGGGGACTGTGGGGATCGCCGAGGCGGTCGGAGTAGGCGTGATGCTTGCGATGATCGGCGACCCACGAGATCACGGGGCCCTCGATCGACATCGTGCCGAGCACCGCGAACAGCCCGCGCAGCGCCGGGGAGGTCTTGAAGCTGCGGTGCGTGAGCAGCCGGTGGAAGCCGACGGTGACGCCGAGGCCAATCGGGATGTAGAGGATGACCAAGAGCACCAGGTCGCGCAGGTGCAACTCGTTGTTCCACAGCCGCCAGCCGGCCAGCACGACAAGCGCGGGCGGCACCACCGTGATCAGGCCGGTGACGAACCGGTCGAGGTTCTCCAGCACCGGCTCCTGGATCTCCTCGGGAGTCGGGCCCTGCCCGCCCGGGGCGGGAACGTGTTCCTCGGTCGAGGGAGTGGGCTCGAGTGGCCCGGGAGGAGCCTCGACTGGTCCGGCGGTGGCGCTCATATGTAGATCTTGACTGACCGAGAGGTCGCCGTCGCTGTGGCCGACCACCAAATCCCCACCGGCCGACCCCCGAATACGGGGTGGGGATAGCCCCCGGTAGCGCCTGAATGCCCTGTGGCACCGGGCTATTCGCCTGGGCCCGATCTCCGGACCGGGCGAATAGAACCGATCGATACCCGCTGGTCCTAGGCCTGCTCGGGTCGGTATGGCCCCGGCTTTGGGCGGACCTTCCCACCCGGGAAGGCGAGACGCAGGATCGTGCGATGGACGGTGCCGAGCTGCTTGCCGAGTGGGCCGGTGTTGTAGGGCAGCCCGTAGCGGCGGCAGATCTCGCGCACGCGGGGCGCGATCTCGGCGTAGCGACTGGAGGGCATGTCCGGGTACAGGTGGTGCTCGACCTGGAAGCTGAGGTTGCCAGCGAGCAGGTGAAAGAGCGGGCTGCCGTCGATGTTCGCCGACCCGAGCAACTGTCTTACGTACCAGCCGCCGCGGGTCTCGTTCTCGACCTCCGCCTGGCTGAACGTATAGGTCTGATCCGGGAAATGCCCGCAGAAGATAATCGAGTAGGCCCACACGTTGCGCACGATGTTCGCCGTAAAGTTGGCCGCCAGCGTCGACTTGAAGGCGCGTGCGGGGCTTTTCTCGGCTCCTCCTCGAGCAGGAACCGCGCCGGCAATCGCCGACAGCAGAGGAAACGCGATGTAGTCCTTGACGACCTGCTTGCGCGCCTTCACGCCGATCGCCTTCAGCTCCCTGTTGAGGATTCCCTTCGACTTCTCCCCCGCGCGGATCGCGTCGAAGTTGAGGTCGTGCAACGCGACCCCCCACTCGAAGAAACCCATCAGGATCAGGTTGTAAAACGGCTGCAACAGGTAGACCGGGTGCCATTTTTGGTGCGGGTCGATGCGCATGATCTCGTAGCCAAGGTCGCGGTCCTTGCCGCGGATGTTCGTAAACGTGTGGTGCTCATAGTTGTGTGAATGGCGCCACGCGTCCGCGGGGGAAGCGGTGTCCCAATCCCAGTTCTGCGAGTTGATGTCCGGGTCGTTCATCCAGTCCCACTGCCCGTGCATCACGTTGTGCCCGATCTCCATGTTCTCGAGGATCTTCGCGATCGACAGCGCGGCCGTGCCGCCGAGCCACAGTGGCTTGTAGCGCGAGCCCAGCAGCATCGCGCGGGCGGCCAACACGAGCTGGCGGTGAAGCTTGATCGTTGAGCGGATGTAGCGCGCGTCGCGGTCGCCGAGCTCGGCGTAGACCTCGTCGTGGATCGCGTCGAGCTCACGGCCGAGCTGCTCGAGCTGCTCTGGGGTAAGGCGGGCGAGGGGGTTATCGGGCTCGTCCTCGAAGCTCCCCTGAGGTCGCTCGGCAGACTCGGCGGGCACGGCGGCGGGGGTGGCGAGGTCGCGCGGCGGCGGCCCCTGCACCTCGTTCAGTCGCACGGCGGCCGGTGGGGTCTCGATCTGGTTCGTTGCCATTTTTTCGGTCCTCGCGGTTTTGGGGAGTTTTTGGGAGTTGTGGGAGTCTGGAAGTGGGTCGAGGAGAGACCTAGAGCTCGATCTCGACCGCGCCCTCGGGCGCGTTGATACACGTGCGCAGCATTTCGCCCGCCTGCCCATGCACACGACCGGTGCGCAGGTCTCGCACCTGGCCCGAGCGCAGCCGCCCGACACAGGTGTGGCAGATGCCCATGCGACAGCCGTAGGGCAGCTGCGCCCCGGCGCTCTCGCCGGCCACGAGGATCGGCTGCTCACCGTCGCTCGAGGTCCGCACGCCCGAGGAGCAAAAATCGATCGTCCCCCCCTGGCCTCGTTCGCCATCTCCGACAGCAGAGGCGGGCTGAAAGTGCTCTACGTGCAGCTTCTCCGGATCGCCGTCGTGTTGCCAGCGCTCGGCCCAGCGTCTCGAGCAACCCCGTAGGCCCGCAAAGAAACGTCTCACGCGCGCGCCAGTCAGGGCACAGCTCGTCCAGCTGCTCCGCGGTGAAACGCCCCTCCGCGCCGGTCAAGCGCTCGTGCAGCCGGTAGCCAGGGTGCTCAGCGGCGAGCCCGCGCAAGTCCTGCCCGAAGATGACTTCGTCTTCGGTGCGCGCGCAGTGCAGGTGCACGGCGTCCTCGAGCTTGCCCTTGCGCGCGATCGCGCGCAGCATGCTCATGATCGGGGTGATCCCGCTGCCGGCGCTGATGAACAGCAGCTTGGGCGGCAGCGGATCGGGCAGCACGAACGTGCCTTCCACGCCGCCCAGCCTGACAATCGTCCCGGGGCGCACACCGGAGAACAGAAACGGCGAGACCTTGCCGCCGTCGACCAGCTTTGGCGTGATCGAGATGCAGCCGTCGGGCCGCTCGGGGTCGGAGGTGAGTGAGTACGCGCGCCAGTGATGCACGCCATCGACCTCGATTCCCAGCCGCAGGTACTGACCGGGCTTGTGCCGCGGCCATTCCCAGCCGGGCTTGATCAGGACCGTCGCGGCGTTCGGCGTCTCGCGCTCGATCCGCTCGACCCGCCCGCGCAGCTCGCGCGTGGACCACAGGGGGTTGACCAGCTCGAGGTAGTCGTCCGGCAAAAGCGGCGAGGTGAACGAGCGGATCAGCCCCAGCACGCGGCGCCGGGCTTCTGATACCTGCGGAGGAGCGCCCCGCTCAGCCATCCGCCCGGCCTTTGCTGATCTGTGGTTCGTGGTTGGTTGTGTTGCTCATCGACATGCCCGTGGACGACCTGAGCCTATGATACCTCAAACGAGGTTACATTGTTTGTAGTACCCTTACTTTGAGATGGCCGCGACGAAGACCGACAAAGCACAGGTACCCGATCGGAGACAGAGCCACGCATCTGCCCCGGCCCCCGACCTGACAATCGAGCAGCTCGCGGCCGAGGTCGGCATGACGGTGCGGAACATTCGCAACCACCACTCCCGCGGCCTGTTGCCCGCGCCCGAGGTGCGCTCGCGCGTCGGTTACTACGGCTCCGACCACGTCGCACGCCTGCGCCTGATCCTCGACCTGCAGGCCGACGGCTTCAACCTCGCCGCGATCGAGCGGCTGTTGAGCGGGTCGGACGGGCTGGCCGAGCGGCTGCTCGGGCTGCGCCACGCCGTGACCACGCCATTCGAGGCCGAGACCCCGGAAGTCGTGACCGCAGAGGACCTGGAGAAGAGCTTCGGTCAGGTCAGTGGGAAGGACGTCGAGCGGGTGCGCAAGCTGAAGCTGCTCGTGCCGCTCGGCGACGGCCGCTTCGAAGTTCCCAGCCCATCGCTGCTGCGCGCCGCCGAAGAGGTCGTGGCGCTCGGCATTTCCCTGCACGCGGCGCTGGCGCTAATGGAGCGCGTCAGCCGCGACTGCGAGTCGATCTCGCGCGCCTTCGCGAAGCTGTTCCTGAAGGAGCTATGGGACCCCTTCGAGCAGGCCGGCCAGCCGGACGAGCGCTGGGACGAGGTGATCGAGGCCGTCGGCGCGCTGCGGCCGCTCGCCTCGGAGGCTCTGTTAGCGGTGTTCAAGCAGCGAATGACGACCCAGCTGGAGGGCGCGTTCGGGAAGGTGCTCGAGCACCAGGCCAAACGCTAGAGTTTTGAATGCCTACGCGACGAGCGCAGGCTCAGGCACGGCGACCGGCGCGGGAACGTTGCGCCGCCTGCTGCTGCGCACCAGCGTTCCCTTGCGTGGTGAGAACGTCACATTGCGGCGCGTCACCCGCTCGGCACGAGAGTTCGCGGGGCTCAACGTCCGGCGCTGCAGGATTGCCTCCAGCACGACCCGCATCTCCATTTCAGCAAACGCCGCGCCCAGACAGCGTCTGATACCTCCGCCAAACGGGATCCACCCGTAGGTGGTGGGCGAATCCTTGAGAAAGCGCTCGGGACGGAACGCGTACGGCTCGGGGTAAAGGTCAGGCCGTGTGTGCGTGAGCCAGATCGCCGGCGTAACGTCGGTCCCGGCCGGCAGGCTCAGCCCGTCGACGTTCAAGTCCGACGCGAGCCGCCGCCCCGCGAGCGGGACGACCGGGCGCAGCCGCAGCGACTCCGAGATCACGGCACGTAGATAGCTGTCCTCTTCTCCCGCGTCGATCTCCGAGGTAAGCCGGGTGAGCGTCGCGGGGTTACGCAGCAGCAGGTCAAAGGTCCAAGCCAACGCGGTGGCGGTCGTCTCGTGACCGGCGAGCAGCAGCGTGACGAGCTGGTCGCGCACCTCGCGATCGCTCATCTCCGAGCCGTCCTCGAAGCTGGCCGCGACGAGCAGCGAGAGAATGTCCTCGCGCTCCGCGGGGTGGGTGGGATCCGAACCTGAGCGGCGCTCGGCGATCTCCGCGAGCAGCAGCTCGTCGATCTCGCGCAGCAACTCGTTCATAGCAGCCATCGGATCTCCACGGCGAAAGCGGCGTGAGAGCAACACACGGAACTGCAGGGCAGCGGAGGACGTTTCGCCCAGCAGCAACGGCAGACGCTCGCGCAGGCGCGCGCTGCGTGCCGGGTCGGTGACGCCGAACACCGCTTGCAGGATCACCTCGAGCGTGACCGCTTGCATGCGCGGATGGATCGCAAACGGGCTCCCGTCGGACCAGCCGTCGAGCTCGCGCTCGGTGACCTCACGGACCGTCGCCTCATACGAGCGCATCCGCTCACCATGGAACGGCGGCAACATCAGCTTGCGCCGCGCGAGGTGCTCGCCACCCTCGAGCAGCAGCACCGAACCCGGGCCCATCACCGGCAGCAGCGCGATGCTGCGCCCCGCCGGCAGTCCGTGCTCGTGCGCGGTGTAGAGGGCGCGGATCGCATCGGGGTCGGACAGCATCACCATCGGCCGCTCGAAGCCGAGGAAGCTCACGCTGAACGCATCGCCGTAGCGCCGCCGAGACGACTCCATAAAGGAGATCGGGCGCAGCAGCCAGCGGGCGGTCTGGATCGCTTGGGCCTCGGTCGGGCCGGGCGGGAGCGTGCTCACGGACATAGCGTGACAGACCGGACCGCCTGCCACCTGCTCGCCGCGGACGCCTTCGGTCAGGCGCGGAGCGGATCGGGATGGGCGCAGAGCCGATCGCGTGGTCAGAGGCGCGGGCCGCTCTCAGTCCGGCGTGGGTTCGATCGGCGCCGCGACGTGAAGATGGGAGGCGGCGGCCTTTTCGTCCTCGCTCTCGTCGACGTCGTAGTAATTGCTCATCCCCTTCCCCTGCGGCTTCTCCAGATAACCCGGCAGCGGCTCGTGCAGCTCGTTCGGGATCGCTTCCTGTTCGAGGGTCGCACGGAGCCGTTCCTCCAGAGCGCTCGATCCGGCAACGTTTGCGAGCTCCGCCTGGCCAGCGTCCGAGCTGTAGTCGTAGCACTCGACTTCCTGCCCGGTCGCTTCGGCCGCGATGCTCTCCTCGCCCCAGTTGGAATACAACCCCAGCTTGCCCTGTTCGGTACGCAGCGCCACCACGTGGCGGGGGGCTTCGGCGTCGTGCAGATCGCTCGCGAACTCCGTCACGTCCTCGTCGGTGGCGTGCAGCACCCACGGCCGGCCGGGCGCCTGCGCGTCGGCGCAGATCGCGGCGAGGTCGGCGCGCCCGGCGAGGTGCCGCAGCGAGCTCTCCGCGCGCCACGCGTTCGACCCGGTCGCGATACTCAGCAGCAGCGGCACGACGTCGACGCTCGAGCTGAGCTGGCTGCGGGGCAAACCCGTGGCGGCGGTCACGAGGCCACGCGGATCGCTCACGTAGAGGGGAACGTGGATCGCCTCCTCGTAGGCGGAGGCGCCCTTGCCGCGCATGCCGTGTGCGCCGCCGTACTCGCCATGGTCGGAGGTGAACACGATCACCGTGTTGGCGCTCACCTCGGGCCGGCCCGCGAGCTTCGCGAGCACACGCCCAATCTGGCGGTCGACGTAGGTCTGCAGGAGCAGGTACGTGTTCATCAGGCCGCTCCACGCCCCGACCATTTCGGGACCGTCGAACGGCACGGCGCCGAACGAGCGTGCGGCGGTCTTTTGCAGCGAGCGGTGCAGCAGCGGCTTGCGGCCCGACAACAGCTGTTCGGGAGTCTCGAAGTTAGGCGGGATTTCGTTGACCCACCCCGGCGGTTCGCTCTCGGGCGGGATTTCGCTGGTGAAGCGGTACCACCAGGCGACGTCGTGGGGGTTCACCAGCGAGACCGTCGTGCACCACGGCCCGTTGCCGGACTCGTGGTCAAACCAGTCCTCGAACTGGTCGACGATCGTCGGGTCGACCTCCGTGCCCTGCCCGGGAGCGCCGTTGGGTGAGGGATAGGTCCCTCCGGAGAAGCCATAGGGATGTAGCGACGCCCTCGCGTCGGGGTTCAGGTGCCACTTGCCCCACCAGGTCGTCTCGTAGTCCAGTTCCCGCAGCAGCGTCCCCCACGTCGGGAAGCCGGTGCTCAGCTTGCTGCGGCCGGTGATCATGCAGCCTGTCTGGTGGGAGTACAGGCCGGTCAGCAGCGCCCCACGCGAGGGCGAGCAGTCGTTCGACGCGGTGTAGTGACCTTCGAAGCTCACCGACTCGCGGCGCAACGATGCGAGATTCGGCAGCAGCGCGTCGAGCGCGAGCGACGCCGGCGCCCACGCCGGCGCGCGCAGCTGGTCGACGAGGATCACGAGGATGTTCGGCGACCGTTGCGCCGCGCCTGTCTTGTGACGCACCCTGCGCGGTCGCCTGGCCTGCGCCGCCGCGGGCACGCCTGCGCCCGCGAGCGCCAACGAGCCGCCGGCGAGCAACCCCCGCTTGATGAACGTGCGGCGGTCGCTGTCCGCTTCGATGAATCGTGGCATGCCTATAGAGACCGCCAACAAGCGGGGGGTGCCGGTGTAGCGGTGTCGCGTCAAATTTTTGCCCTCCCCCGTCCAGGGCGCGGCGGAGCTCGACCTGAGCAGAACCACAGCCGGGAGCCGGGTAATCTGCCGGTGATGGAGCCGAGTCGTGGACCCGACCGATGAGCGCGATCAGGATCGAGCAGGACGGGCCGCTCGCGGTTCTGAGCATCGATTCGCCGCCGCTGAACCTGTTCACGCGCGAGCTGATGGGGGAGCTGTCGGAGGCAGTGGACCGCATTGCGGCCGATCCGCCACGTGGCCTGCTGATCCGTGCCGAGGGCCGCGCGGTAAGTGGCGGGGTCGATGTGCACCTGTTCGACGGGCTCTCCCCAGAGCAGGCGGCGGAGCTGTGGCGGGAGCTGCTCGGGCTGATCCACCGCGTCGAGGAGCTACCGCTGCCGACAGTGTTCGCCGCGCACGCGCTGTGCCTGACCGCGGCGTTCGAGCTGTCGCTCGGCTGTGATCTGCTGCTGGCGGCCGAGTCCGCGCGCTTCGGGTTGGTGGAGACCGTGGTCGGCCTGACCCCGGCGATGGGCGGCACCCAGCGCCTGGCCGAGCGCGCCGGTCCGGCGCGCGCCCGCGAGCTGGTGATGACGGGTGAGCTGTACGACGCCGCAACGCTCGAGCGCTGGAACGTCGTCAACCGCGTCCTGCCCGACGCGGGCTTCGACGAGGCCGCACGCGCGTTCGCACTGCGCCTGGCGCATGGTCCGACGCGCGCGCACGCCGCGACCAAGGCGATTGTCCGCGCGGGGCTCGAGGGCGGGGGAGCCCGCGCCGCCGACGAGCGCGTGCCCGAGCTCGCCGGCGATCTGTTCGCGACCGAGGATCTGCAGAGAGCCGTGCGCTCGTTCCTGCAGCGCGGGCCAGGCCACGCGAGTTACGAGGGGCGTTGAGCGGAGAGGGCCACGAGCGAAGGTCCTCGATGAATCGAGCCCTCGCAACAATCCCTGCCAAATACGTCGTTCTTGCTGAATACGCCCTACGATCCATGGATGGCGTTCGCCTCGGCTCACCGTGACGTTGCGTCAACTGGGCGTGGTTGGAAACGCGTCCTGCTCGGCATGGGTTTGACGATCATCGTGATCGTAGTTCTGCTGGCCGTCGCCGCGCTGTTGTTCTCGGGGGCGACGCTCGCCGGTGACTCGACGGCGCTCGCGCGTGTGACGGTGCAGCCGCTCGGCGGAAAGATCGAGCGCGTGCAGGCGTTCGGGCCAGACGGTCGGAGCGTGCCGCTGGCGGTGGACGGTGGCCGCTTGACACCGCTGAAGCGGCTGACCCCGGGCGAGCAGGTATCGGTGGACGTGGAGGTTCGCCGGCCCGGGTGGCTCGGCTGGGCGCTGGGCTCGGAGCGTAACGAGCACCTAACGCTGCATGCTCCGGTGGCGCAGGTGAAGGAGCCTTGGATGACCGTTTCCCCGGGCTCGGACATACGCGTGAGCTTCGATATGCCGGTCAGCACGGTCGTCTATGGCGCCACTGGCGCCGTGAGAAGCCACACGCTGAGCGGGGACCAGAGCACGGTCTCGCTCGGCGCCCAGCCCGAGACGGGGACGACGGAGATCGCCGTCGCGGCACGGCCTTGGGAGACGGTCGGCACCCCCACGCAGGTGAGCTGGTTCCCTCCCTCCAAGGCGCCGGTGATGGTCAGTCTTCCCGCCGCTGGCGCGCAGATCTCTCCCGCCACACACATCCATCTGACGTTCTCGCAACCCGTGAGCGAGGTGCTCGGCTCCAGTCGCCCCAGCCTCTCGCCGGCGACGCAGGGCAGCTGGCACGAGATCAACAGCCACACGCTCGTGTTCATCCCGTCGGGATTTGGAGCGGCACTGGGCTCGCAGCTGCGTGTTCAGCTCCCGCGGTCGGTGGCGATGACGGCGGGCAGCGGTGGTGGGCTACACACGACCAGCCAGATCGAATGGACGGTGCCGCCCGGCTCGACGCTGCGCCTGCAGCAGCTGCTCGCAGAAGCCGGCTACCTGCCGGTCGACTGGCAGCCGTCCGGCGCGGCGGTGGCGCACACGCCCGGCGCCGAGGCGCAGGCCGCCGTCGACCCTCCGAGCGGCAGCTTCAGCTGGCGCTATCCGAACACACCGCACCAGCTGCAGGCGATGTGGACGCCGGGCCAGGCGAACACGATCACGAAGGGCGCGGTGATGAAGTTCGAGAACGAAAGCGACGTCACCGTCGACGGGCTGGCCGGGGCGGCCGTGTGGCATCTGCTGCTGAGCGACGCGCTCGCCGGCAAGCGCCTGAACAGCGGCTACAGCTACGTGTATGTGCACCGCGAAGTCCCGGAGACGATGACGCTCTGGCACGACGGCCAGACGGTCATCACCTCACCCGCGAACACGGGCATCTCCGGCGCGGAAACCGAACTCGGGACGTTCCCCGTGTTCGAGCACCTACCCGAAACGACGATGTCCGGCACGAACCCCGACGGCTCGCACTACGAAGATCCCGGGATCAAATGGGTCAGCTACTTCAACGGCGGCGACGCCCTGCACAATTTCGACCGCTCCTCATTCGGCACGCCGCAGAGCCTCGGCTGCGTCGAGCTGCCGCTCGCGGCGTCGGCAGAGATCTGGCCGTACACGCCGATCGGGACGCTGGTCACGATCGAAACGTGAGGGAACCGACCTACGCTTCAACGATGCCGCCGGTCTGGCTCCGACATACGATCTCCGGCCCTCGGTTCGTCTGGATCGTCACGGGTTTGCCGCCAACCTTGCGGCAGTTGGCTTCGTAGAGCCGGTCGCGGGCCAGTTCTTCCTCGCGCTGGCGGCGCACTGCTTCACGGTGTTTTCGCAAGGCAAGGCGCGGGGCCTCGCGGCATTGCCGACGGCTCGCGCCCGCGAAGCTTCCACTCTTTGTGAGCGGCGTTTCTTCGCTGAATTCCGGCGTGGCCGTGACTACGTAGCTATACGCGGTTCCCGGCTGCTTGCAGGACCATGTCACGGACGATGTGTGTAGGACTCCGGGACCGGAATTGAACTCGCCCGCTTCGTCGATAGAAGCTTCCCCGGAGAGCACAGTCGCGCCGTGCGCACGCACCGTGACCGTCACGCGCCAGCCGAAGGTCGCCTGGATATCGAGTTCGGTCTTTCCAGGCTCGCTCGGGACTTCCGGTTCGTAGTGCGAGATCGTCGTCACTTCGAGCAATGGCGGCGACGTGTATTCGGCGGCCGCGGCCGCCGCGAACGCAAGTAATCCAGCGAGGGCCAGCACGAGCGCACCCGCTGTTCGCGATGCTCCAAACATATTCCGCTCCTCTGTCGTCGTGTCGATCGGGTTGGTGGACGCCCTAGAACCTCACGGCCGTTGGTTTCGCCCACTCCCTACTCCGACGACGCACTGCAAACGGGACACCCTTCTGCATCCCCAAGGTCACCGCTCCACTCCACCGACCCAGGCGGCTGTCAAGCTCGAGCTGCGCTACTACGACCTTGGAGAACATCGCCCAAGAAGCGAATCAGTCGGACGCGCAGCGGCAGGGAGTGCGGAGTAAAGAACGGGAACGACGGGACTCGAACCCGCGACCTCCGACGTGACAGGCCGGCGCTCTAACCAACTGAGCTACGTCCCCGCGTGTGCGCCGGAGCCCCGTCGGGACTCCTTACGCCTCCCCAGTATGCCAAAGGCTCTGCGCTCATTGGGCGCCCGCCCTGCCGTTTCGCCTGCCGATCGCGGCCGCTCTGTGAGCCACTCCCCAAATCACACCGCTCCCAGAGCTCCCTCCTCCTGCTCCTTGCGCGCCGCGCGACCGGCCTTTCCCAAAGAAACTGGCCGGCCAGCCAGTTTTAGAGTAGGCTGCTCGCCGTGGCGCTCGTCGGTCCTCCTCCACTGCTCGACACCAACCCGTTCGCCGCGGTACTCGGCGACCTGCGCGAGGAGCGCTCGGCGACCGTTCCGTTCCCGCCCGGCGACACTCGCTTCTCGCTCGCGCGCACCCGGCGTTTCAACGACGACCCGCTACCGCTGTTGCTCGAGGCCTACGAGCGCTTCGGGCCGGTCTTCACGCTGCGGCTGTTCCATGGGAACGTCGTGTTCATGCTCGGGCCCGCCGCCAACCACTACATGACGGTCTCCCACGCCTCCAACTTCACCTGGCGTGAATCGCACATGCGCGAACTGATCGGTCTGATGGGCGACGGGCTGCTGACGATCGACGGCGACTTCCACCGGCGCTCGCGCCTGGCGATGCTCCCCGGCTTTCACCGTGAGCGGATCGCCGCGTCGGTCGACGTGATGGTTGCCGAGACCACCGGCGCGCTCGACCGGCTCGCCCCCGGCGAGCGCATCGACCTCTACACCTGGACCCGCCGACTGACGCTGCGGATCGCGATGCGCGCGCTCTTCGGCCTCGACCCCGACGGCGCCGTGGCGCGCTCGGTCGACGCCGCCGGCCTGTTCGAACAGGCGCTCGCGTTCTTCACCTCGGAGACCACGCTGCGCATGTTCCGTGGGCCGCTGACGCCCTGGGCGCGGATGCAGCAGGCCGCGCGCTCACTCGATCAGCTGATCTACTCGGAGATCTCCTCGCGCCGCAGCTCAGGCGAGCGCGGCGAGGACATCCTCTCGCTGCTGCTCGACGCGCACGACGAAGACGGCTCGACGCTCACCGACCTGCAGATCCGCGACGAGGTGATGACGTTGATGTTCGCCGGCCACGACACCACGACCTCGACCGTCGCGTTCATGTTCTACGAGCTCGCGCACCATCCCGAGATCCTCACGCGCCTGCTCGCCGAGCAGGACGCCGAGCTCGTCGATGGTCGTCCCACCGCCTCGCAGCTGATGTCCGGTGAGCTGGGAGAGCTCGAGCTGGTCTTCGACGAGACGCTCCGCAAGTACCCGCCGGCCTGGATCGGGCCGCGGCGCTCGGTCGAGCCGTTCGAGTTCGCCGGCTGCACCGTCCCTGGCCGTGCGTTCGTCAACTACTCCTCCTGGGCCTCCCATCACCTGCCCGAGGTCTTTCCCGAGCCGGAGGAGTTCCGCCCTGAGCGCTTCACGCCCGAGGCCAGGGCCGCCCTGCCGAAAGGCGCCTATGTCCCCTTTGGCGGCGGCTCGCGCACGTGCATCGGGATGCGCTTCGGCCAGCTGGAGATCCGCACGATCGCGACGCTCCTGCTCGCCCGCTTCACGCTCTCCCTGCCCGCGGACTTCGCTCTGGAGATCCGCCAGATGCCGACGATCAGCCCGAAGAACGGGCTGGGAATGATCGTCCACCCGCGCCCGTCCCGCGAGACGCAAAGCCGGCGGTCGAGCATGCCCTCTGTGCATCGGGGATGAGCCGGTTTTGAAAGTGCTGTTGATGGTCACCCAGCTCAGACCGGACAGCTTGCTCTTTGGCGATGCTCAGCGCAGGCTCGCCCGAAAATACAACCTATAGCCCGCCCCCTTGCCTGACGGTCCCGCTGTCGCGCTCGCACCCACGCCTTCGACATATACGTCGGGCTCGGCGAACAGGGTCAGCTTCAGTCCTTCCAGCAGGAAGCCGAGCGGGTGCACGACGACCTTGCCTTCCTGTGCCTCCGTGATCGCTTCGACGGACGCTTTCACGCCGAACAGACCACCCTCGACGCTCACCTGCACCCGCCCCCCTCCGCTGTGCAGGAGCCGCACTTCGAACCCTTCGCCCAGAGCCGTCTTCACGTCCGCCCGCGAGGCCCATGCAGCTCCCAAAAGCGCATCGCCCTGCTTTTGCAGGCTCGCGTCGTACAGCTGCAGCGAGCCCTCCTTCACGCTTTCGGCGCTCACGCGCATGCTCTTCACCCCGCGCGCTTCGCCGAGCAGTTTCGCCATCTGCGCCGTGCTGAGACTAAGGCTCCCCGCCTTCACGTCCACCGATTCCGCCTTACCCCACAGCAGCTCCACCGCGGGCCACGCCTTCACGGCGACGCTCTTCACGGTCCCGTACTTCTCCACGCGCGAGCGGACCCTGCTCGCCGCGATCGGAGGCAGGAAGAGTTGCGCCAGCACGAGCATCAGCACGATCGCACCCGCCAACCACGCTGCGATTCGGCCGGCTCTTCCCACCCGCACAGCTTCGCAGCCTCGCTAGCCTTAGGGTCGCCGGCCTTGGGGCGCGTAGCTCAGTTGGTCAGAGCATCTCGTTTACACCGAGAGGGTCGCCCGTTCGAGTCGGGCCGCGCCCATTGATGTCAGATTCCCCCATTCGCATCGCCGTGATCGGCTCCGGGCCGGCCGGGTTCTATGCCGCCGGGCACCTGCTCAAGGACTCCGGGGCGGGCGGGCATTCGATCGATATCGAGGTCGACATGCTCGAGCGGCTGCCCACCCCCTGGGGCTTGGTGCGCTCGGGCGTGGCTCCAGACCATCCGAAGATCAAGTCGGTCACGCGCATCTACGAGAAGACGGCCGCACACCCACGCTTCCGCTTCTTCGGCAATGTCGTCTTCGGCGAGCACGTCTCGCGTGAGGAGCTTTTGTCCCACTACCACGCGATCGTCTACGCGACCGGCACGCCCCTGGACCGGCCGCTCGGGATCCCCGGCGAAGAGCTCCCCGGCTCGCACGCGGCGACCGAGTTCGTCGGCTGGTACAACGGCCATCCGGACCACACCGACCTAGAGGTGGATCTGCGCTCGGCCGAGCGCGCTGTGGTAATTGGCAACGGCAACGTGGCGATCGACGTCGCCCGGATGCTCGTGCTCGCTCCGGCTGAGCTCGCGCCGACCGACACCGCCGACCACGCGCTGGACGTCTTGGCCGAAAGCCGCATCTCGGAGGTAGTGATCGTCGGACGCCGCGGACCCGCGCAGGCGGCCTTCACGAACCCTGAGCTGCTGGAGCTGGGCGAGCTGGCCGACGCCGACGTGATCGTCGATCCGGAGGAGCTCGACCGCGCGCTCGCGGTGCACGACGCGGGCGCCGAGGAGAACATCACCTCGCGGCGGAACGTCGAGATCCTGCGCTCCTACGCGGAGCGCCCGCCGGCTGGCCGCGCCAAGCGGATCGTCCTGCGCTTTCTGCTCTCACCCACCGCGCTTCTGCCCGGTGCCGACGGCCGCCTGGCGGGGGTCGAGTTGGCCCACAACGTGCTCGTCGCCGACGGCGAGGGCAAGCTGCGCGCCGAGACCAGCGGAGGCAAGCACGAGACGATCCCGGCGGGGCTCGTGTTCCGAGCGATCGGCTACCGCGGGATCCCGCTGCCCGGCGTTCCCTTCGACAGGCGCCGCGGGGTGATCCCCAACGACGGGGGCCGGGTGCTGGTGCTCGACGATGACAACGACGCCACGGGCGGCCCGCCGATGCGCGGGGAGTATGCGGTCGGCTGGATCAAGCGCGGGCCCTCGGGCGTGATCGGCACGAACAAGAAGGACGCCCAAGAGACCGTCGACGCGATCTTTGCCGACGTCTCTTCTCCCGGCGGGGGTGAGGGCAGCGGCCTGAACGTGCCTGCTTTCCCCGACGGCGCCTCGGTCGAGAGACTGCTGCGCGAACGTCAGCCCGAGCTCGTCACCTACGATGGCTGGGCCTCGATCGATCGACACGAGCGCTCCCTCGGCGAATCCGCCGGCCGGCCGCGCGTGAAGCTCACGCGGATCGAGGAGATGCTCCGCGTAGCGGCCGGCGAGAACTAGTGTCCCGAGTCAGATGAACTTGCTTCACTCGGTTGCCTGACCCATCTGGCAGACTGTCGCCCGCGAGCCCCGTTAGCTCATCTGGTAGAGCGCCGGACTTTTAATCCGGTGGGGCGGGTTCGAGTCCCGCACGGGGCACCAAATTGTTCTGATTCAAACCCCGGCCCCCGCAAGGGGTCGGGGTTGTTGCCGCTCAAGCTAGTTTGAAATGTGATGGCTACTTTGCAGGCTAGTTTGAAACGTGATGGGTAGTTTGACACGGTTGCCGGACAGCCGGACCCCGACTTTCCCATGTGCCACGCACTTGGACCCCTGGCGTCAGGTTGCAAAGTTGGGCCCCGCAAGTACGGCGGATTTGGCGCTTGACCCTGGACGCTGGAGCACCGCACCAGCTGATCGAGAAAGAACCTCGGGGCCAGCCGGCGAGCTGCCGCTAAGCCACCGACCCCGGTCCTGACCCGCGGCGTTACGAACGGACGCCACGACGTCGCTTTGGCCAGCCCCCGCGGCAACTTGCAAGGCCGATGGACAAGTGCAAGATAGGCGAGCGACGAACCACCACTGAGCACTCTCGACCACCATCGCATCGTGATCGTCGGCTCGGGCTTTGCCGGCCTGGGCTCGGCGATCCGGCTCAAGCAGCGCGGGGAGCACGACTGCTACTCGGCCTGGGAAAACTCCCAAATCGCGATCGACAACATCACCAGCCCGAGGATCGCGATCACCGCGACCTCCAGCGGGGTGGGCACGCGCCAGCCGAACCAGGTGATGCCGGGGTCGAGCGCCTTGCGGGCGGCAGCGGACACGTTCGGGTGCGAGAAGATCGCGCTGCGCATCGGTTCGACCGCATAGGTGAGCGGATCCAGCCGGTTGAGCACCGCCAGCCACTGCGGCAGGGCGGCGACCGAGAACATCGCGCCGGAGAGGAAGAACATCGGCATCACGACCATCTGCATCAGCGCCATGAACGACTGCATCTGGTTGATCCTGGCGGCAAACATCACACCGAAGGCGGTGATCGCAAACGCCACCAGCAGCGACAGCCCGAACAGCTCGAGGATCAGGCCGAGGTTGTAGGGGATGTCGACCAGGCCGGCGATCGCGATCACGATCAGGCCCTGGAAGGCGGCGACGGTGGCGCCGCCCGCGACCTTGCCGAGCACGATCGAGCTGCGGCGCACGGGCGCGACCATCATCTCGCGCAGGAACCCGAACTCGCGATCCCAGACGATCGAGGCGGCCGAGAACATCGCGGTGAACATCACGGCCATGCACAGCACGCCCGGGTAGATAAACGTTTTGAAATTCACCCCGTGCGTGCCGGCCGAGGCCAGCGTCCCGATGCCGGTGCCGAGCACGAACAGGAACAGGAATGGCTGGATCAGCGAGGTCAGGATCCGCAGGCGATCGCGGCTGAAGCGGATCAGCTCGCGCTTCCAGACGACGCGGATCGCGCGCAGCTCGCTGCGCAGGCTGCGCGCGGGAACGTGCACGCGGGCGACGTGGTGGGAAGGAGACCCGCTCGACGCGCCGGCGGGCGCGGAGGCGGAGGGAATCGGGGTTGTTGTGGTTTCGGTGGCCATGATCTCCTCAGCGGCTCATCATCCGCGCCATGTTGCGGCGCATGTCGCTCTGGCCCGATTCCTCGGCGTCGCGAATCGTCTTACCCGTATACGACATGAACACGTCGTCCAGCGAGGGCCTGGACAGATTGACCGACCTGATCGGCTGATCGAGCTCGGCGAACAGGCGTGGCACGAACTGCTCCCCCGCCGACACCCCGAACGTGACCGCCCCTTCGGCGATCGTCGCCTCGATCTCGAACTTCTCGCGCAACGCCGCGATCGCGGCCTCGTCGTCCTCGGTCTGGATCTGCACGCGGTCCTTGCCGACGCTCGCCTTCAACGCCTCGGGCGTGTCCAGCGCGACGATCTCGCCACGGTCCATGATCGCGATCCGATCGCAGTACTCGGCCTCGTCCATGTAGTGGGTGGTCATGAAGATCGTGATGTCCTCGTCGCGCTTCAGCTCCGATATATAGCTCCAGATTGAGCTTCTCGTCTGTGGGTCCAGCCCAACCGTCGGCTCGTCCAGGAACAGCACCCGCGGCGAGTGCAGTAATCCCCGCCCGATCTCCAGGCGGCGCTTCATCCCGCCGCTGAACGTCATCACCAGGCTCGCCCGCCGCTCCCACAATCCGACCATCTCCATCACCTGCTCCAGCCGCTCCGAAACCGCGCTGCGCGGCATCCCGTACAGCTCGGCGTGCAATCGCAGGTTCTGCTCGGCCGTCAGATAGCCGTCGAGCGTCGTGTCCTGGAACACGAGCCCGATGTTGCGCCGCACCTGGTCGCGTTCGTGCTCGACGTCGTGCCCGGCCACACGCGCCGTGCCGCCGCTGGGCTTGACCAGTGTGCAGAGCATGCTGATCGTCGTCGACTTCCCTGCCCCGTTCGGGCCCAGGAACCCGAACGTCTCCCCGGGGGCGACCGTAAAGTCGATGCCCTTCACGGCCTCCAGCTCGCCGTAGCGCTTGACGAGGCCGTCCACCGCGACGGCGGGGGCGGGCGCGCCGTCCACGGCGCCGGCGGGTGGCGCGCCGCCGTTCGAGTGGGATTCTGTGGTCACTTGGCTGGGGGCGTTCGTCATCCCAAGGGCTCCAGAGGGCTCTGGCTCAGGCGTCCTCGCCCACGATACCGGCCTCGGAATCGCCCTCGCCGGGGTCGCCGTCGGCGAGGATCCTGTAGAGGTCTTTCCTCGTCGTCGTGAGCACCTTGCGAGCCTCGCCCATCTGCGCCTCGCTGCCGGTCTTCACCACCTGCGTGAAGGCGGACGCGACCTCGCGGATCAACCTGCCCAGCTCGTGCGCCTGGTCTGAGACATCGCCGCTCATCTGCTCCCACGGCGCCGGCTTGTCCTCGCCGCGCTGCTTGACGTACTCGCGTCCGGCGTCGGTCAGCTGGAACAGCTTGCGGCCGTCCAGTTCCTGAGCGCGGATCAGACCCTCGTCCTCCAACTGCTGCAGGGCTGGGTATGTCGAGCCAGGGCTCGGGCGCCATACGCCGTCGCTGCGCTCCTCCACCTCCTGCATGATCTGGTATCCGTTCCGCGGCTCCTCGTTCAGCAGCAGCAGCGCGGCCGTGCGGATGTCGCCGCGGCGCGCCTTGCGACCGCGTCCCCGCGGACCGCCCGGACCAAAGCCGCCGAACGGGCCGCCGCCGAAGCCGCCGCCACGTGGGCCGTGGCGATGGCGATGCCCGCCGTGATGGCCCGGGTGATGGCCGGGATGATCTGACTCCGTTGTTGTGTAAATCCTATTTCCAAACATGTCTTTCTCCTATCGTGAACTATCTTCGTAAGCTCACGATATATCGCAATCTAACTTCTGTCAAGTCCCTCTTGCGAAAGAGCGTTCCGACGTAGGGCCGACGAGGAGGACGCTAGTGGCGGAAGTGGCGCTTGTCCGTCGCCACCATCGCGATGCCCGCCGCATCGGCGGCGGCGACCACGTCGGGGTCGCGCACCGACCCACCCGGCTGGATGATCGACGTCACGCCCGCCGCGATAGCCAACTCGGGGCCGTCGGCGAAGGGGAAGAACGCGTCGGAGGCGAGTGCCGCACCGGCCAGCAGGTCGGGCTGGTTTGCCTGGGCCTTCTCGACCGCGATCCGCACCGAGTCGACCCTGCTCATCTGCCCCGCGCCGATCCCGATCGTGGCTCCCCCGCAGGCGATCACGATCGCGTTCGAACGCACGTACCGGCACACCTTCCACGCGAACAGCAGGTCCTCCCATTGCGACTCACTCGGCTGCTTCTCCGTCATCGGGCGCATCTCCCCGCGTCCCTCGGTAACCGCGTCGCGGTCCTGCACGAGCAGCCCGCCCAGCACGGGCTTGATCTCGACCTCTCTGCTCGGCGCGGGCCAGTCGACCAGCTCCAACAGCCTCACGTTCTTTTTTCCCCGCAACACCTCAAGCGCGTCCTCGTCGTAACCCGGCGCGAGCAGCACCTCGATGAACTGCCCGTTCATGCGCTCGGCGGCGGCGCGATCGACCCGGCGATTGACGGCGATCACGCCACCGTAGGCACTTTCCGGGTCGCAGGCAAAGGCGCGGTCATAGGCCACAAGAACGCTTTCGCCAAGCGCGCACCCACACGGGTTGTTGTGCTTGAGGATCGCGCAGGCCGGCCCCTCCTCCTCGAAGTCCTCGACCAATTCGCGCGCGGAGCTGAGGTCGAGCAGATTGTTGAACGACAGCTCCTTGCCATGCAACTGCTTCACCCTGTCGAGTAGGTGTGTCGAAGACCCCACGCGCGCGTAGAAGGCGGCATTCTGGTGAGGGTTCTCGCCGTAGCGCAGGTCGCTCACCTTCTCGTGCGCATCGCGCCAGGTCGGAGGGAAACCCTCATATGTATGCCGCGCGAACCAGGTCGAGATCGCCGTGTCGTAGCGGGCGGTGCACGCGAACGCCTTCGCCGCGAGCTGTTTGCGTCGCTGCAGCGTCAGACGCCCGTCGGACTCGCGCAGCTCGCTCAGGAGACCCCCATAGTCCTCAGGATCGACGACCACAGCGGCAAACGCCTGGTTCTTCGCCGCCGCCCTGATCATCGTCGGGCCGCCGATATCGATGTTCTCGATCGCCTCGCCCTCACTTGCATCAGCGCGCGCGATCGTGCGCTCGAAGGGGTAGAGGTTCACGCACACCAAGTCGACCTGCTCGATCCCATGCTCGCCGGCCGCGCGCAGATGCGCATCGTCGTCGCGGCGCGCGAGCAGCCCGGCGTACAACCGCGGGTGCAGCGTCTTCACACGACCGTCCATCATCTCCGGGAAGCCGGTGAACTCCTCGATCGCGCGGGTTGCGATTCCCGCGTCCGCGAGCGCACGCGCGGTGCCGCCGGTGGAGACGATCTCAACCCCCAGCTCGCTCAGGCCGCGGGCGAAGTCGACGATGCCAGCCTTGTCCGAAACCGACAGCAGCGCGCGCCTCACCTGCACCTCGCCGGGCTCTGCTCGCTCGACTCCCATCTGGCCGTCCGCGCTCATGGCCCCCAGCCTACCCCTCGACAAGGATCCGCCGCCGGCTCTCGGGATCGACCCTCAACGCACCGCCTGCGAACAACCGCACGGCCTCGGGCAACAGCGCGTGCTCGATCGGCCTGAGCGCCTTCAACACCTCTTCCGGATCGCGTGCGTTCTTCAACTCGACCGCGCGCTGAGAGATCACCGGCCCGCTGTCGACGCCTGCGTCGACGAAGTGCACGGTCACGCCAAACACCTTCACCCCGTACGCCAACGCCTGCTCGATCGCTCCGAGTCCCGGGAACGCCGGCAACAGCGACGGATGCACGTTGATCGTGGCGCTCTGGAAGCGCTCCAAGAAAGTCTCGCTCAGGAGCTCCATGTACCCCGCGAGCACGACCAGCCTTGTTCCTCTCTCCTGCAGCCAGTCCGCCATCGCGCCGTCGCGCGTCCTGCGGTCCTCATACTCCCGTCTTGGAAACACCGCCGTCGGCACCCCGCGCTTCGCGGCACGCTCCAGCGCCGGGACGTCCGCGACGCTCGACGCCACCGCCACAATCTGCGCCTCGCGTCCGTGCACCGTGTCCAGCAGCGCCTGCAAATTCGTGCCCGTACCCGACACGAGCACGGCGATCGGCAATCTCCCTTGCACGCGCGGGACCATACCGGGCGGGCGCTTTTGCGCTCGCGACGGGCGGTGTGACCCAACTCACAGAGCGCCACTCTCCCCCACCCTTCAATGGACGATGAGGATGAAGTAACCACACCTAAATCGAGGTTTTCCATGTTTGCATCCATCATCGTCGCCATCGTGATCCTCGCCGCCCTGGCGAACGCCTTGCAGCCGGGGCGCAGCGACATCATCACCAGACGTCCTTACAACAACCGCTACAACCCAGCCTCAGGCGCGCGCGAGGAGCATTAGGCGCGCACGAGGGGTAGAGCGGGTCCCGTCGGGTCCTGCTCGTCCTCCAGCGCGTACTTCCCGTTCGCATCGCCGCTGCCCGCCAGCGGATACTCGCCGGTGAAGCACGCGTCGCAGTGAGTGGCGCGCGTACCGCGGACCGCCTCGTACACGCCCTCCATCGAGAGGTAGTGCAGCGAGTCGCAGCCCAACTCCTCCGCGACCTCCGCGGTCGTGCGGTCGTGGGCGATCATCTCCTCGCGCGTGGACATATCGATGCCGTAGTGACATGGGTGCTTGATCGGCGGCGCGGAGATCCTCATGTGCACCTCCGCGGCGCCCGAGTCGCGCAGCATCTGCACGATCTGCCGGGTCGTGTTGCCGCGCACGATCGAGTCGTCGACGACGACCAGTCGCTTGCCTTCGACTACCGCGGGCAGTGGGTTGAACTTCAGCCGCAACCCGTGCTTGCGCAGCTCCTGCCCGGGCTGGATAAACGTGCGCGCGACATACCGGTTCTTCACGAAGCCGTCGTCCTGCGGGATTCCGCTCGCGCGCGCCAGTCCCCGCGCGGCAGGGTTGCCCGAATCCGGCACCGCGATCACCACATCAGCATCCACCGGCGCCTCGCGCCAGAGGATCTCGCCCATGCGCCCACGCGCGACCTGCAGCACCTGATCGTTCATGAGCGAGTCCGGGCGCGCGAAGTAGATGTACTCGAACACGCAGAACGCCTTGCGCGCACCCTCCACCACCTGCTTGCTCGAGCAGCCCTCCTCGCTCAGCGTCACCACCTCGCCCGGCTGCACATCGCGCAGGAACTTCGCGCCGATGATGTCCAACGCACACGACTCGCTCGCCACGCAATAGCGCACCGTGTCATCCTGCATCCCCGCCGCGGGCCCCAAAATACCCAGCGCGAGCGGGCGCAACCCGTGCGGGTCACGGAAGGCGACTACACGATCCTTGGTCATAACCACCGTCGAGAAGGCCCCCTTCAGTCGCGGCAGCACCTCCGCGATCGCGTCCTCCACGCGCTCGGCCGGATGCGTCGCGATCAACGCCGCGATGATCTCCGAGTCCGATGTCGAGCTGAACGTGACCCCCTTCGCCAGCAGCTCGTTGTGCAGCTCCACCGCGTTGATCAGGTTGCCGTTGTGGGCCAGCGCCACCTCGCGTTGCGAGCCGCGCGTGCCCACCGAGCGCTGCACCGGCTGGGAGTTCTCCCACGCGTTCGAGCCCGTCGTCGAGTAGCGCACGTGCCCGATCGCGAGCTCGCCGGCGAGCGTGCTCAGATCGTTTTCGGTGAACACCTGGCTGACCAGCCCCAGCTCGCGACGCGTGATGATTTGACCGCCACGATCGGCCGCCGCGATCCCCGCCGACTCCTGCCCACGGTGCTGCAGCGCATACAGCGCGAAGAACGACAACCGTGAGACATCGTGGCCGGGCGCATACATGCCAAATACGCCGCACTCGTCGCGCGGTCCGTCGCGGTCCGGCTGAGATGATTCGATCATCAAGGGAACAGCTCGCGCAGCGAGGTGTGGGCGTCGGTCAACTCTTCAAGCGTAGCGGAGAGTGATTCGTAGCCAAGCTCGATCCGCAGTGCATCCCCGCCGACCGTACCGATCATGCTCACCGGCGCTTGCTCCCCGAGCTCGCGCAGGTCCTGCTCTGCACCGCTGACGACGAAACCGCCAGGGCCCTCCCCAAAGAGGGTCGTGAGCGCGTGCTCGCTCGCCGCCAGCTCGACCTGGGCACCCAATCCGCCGGCCAAGCAGCACTCGGCCAGCGCGATCGCCGCGCCGCCCTCGGCGATGTCGTGCGCGCTCGCCAGCTCACCCGCGCGCACTGCTTCGCGCACGGCGATCTGGGTGTTGTGGATCGCTTCGATGTCGATCTCCGCGAGCCCGTCCGGCAATGCCTCGCCGTGTAGCTTCGCCAGCTCGCTCGCCGCGAGCCCCGGGGCGAGGTGGCCCACCAGCGCAATCGCGTCGCCGGACCGTGCGAACCCCAGCCGCCCCGCTTTGCGCGCGTCCGGCAGGCGCCCCACCATGCCGATCACCGGCGTCGGGTAGATCGGGCCGCTTGTCTGACCCTCGTTGTACAGCGAAACATTCCCACCGACGATCGGCGCCTCCAGTGCGCGGCAGGCGTCGCCCAGGCCCCTGACCGACTCCGTCAGCTGCCATGCGATGTGTCCCTTCGCGGGGTTGCCGAAGTTGAGGTTGTTCGTCGTCCCTAGCGGCTCCGCGCCCACGCACGCGAGGTTCGCCGCGCACTCGAGCACCGCCTCGACCGTGCCCGTGTACGGATCGGCGGCGACGCGGCGGCCGTTGCAGTCGATGCTCACCGCCAGGGCGGGGATCGGCCCGTTCTGGCCGGGTGGGGACTCGCCGGCCTGGGAGGTACCAGGATCTAGGGCCAGCACCGCGGCGTCGGCCTGCTCGGGTCGGCGCACCGTCCTTGACTGCACGATTGCGTCGTACTGCTCGAACAGCGGCCTGCGCGAGGCGATGTTCGGGGATGCCAACAGCGCCAGCAGCGCCTCGCGCAGCCCGGCATCCCTGGCGAGCGTCGCCTCCGGCGGCGCATAGATCGGCACCGTCGGCTTTTCCGGCCTCAGGTCATACAGCGGACAGTCGTCGACGAGCGCTCTGACGGGCATGTCGCCGACGAGCTCCTCACCGTCGAGGACCCGCATCCGCCCCGTCGTCGTGACCGTGCCGATTGCCGCGCTGTTCACCTCCCACTTCTCGCACAGCGCCCTCACCGCCTCTACGTTCGCCGGCTCCACCACACACAGCATCCGCTCCTGCGACTCGCTCACCATCACCTCGAACGGCTCCATCCCCTGCTCACGCAATGGGACCTTCGCGACATCCAGGTCGAGCCCCACCTCGCCCTTGGAGGCCATCTCCGCGGCCGATGAGGTCAGACCAGCCGCGCCGAGGTCCTGCAGCGCCACGATCAGCCCTTGCTCCAGCAGCTCCAGCGAGCACTCCAAGAGCTTCTTCTCCTCGAACGGGTCGCCCACCTGTACGGTCGGGCGCTTGTCCTCATCGGTCTCCGCGCCGCCCAGCTCGGCCGAGGCAAGCACCGAGGCCCCACCGATCCCGTCGCGGCCGGTGCGCGCACCGAACAGCACAAGCGTGTTGCCGGGGCCGGCGGCGGCGCTGCGCACCAGCCGCTCCTTTGCGCTGAGTCCGAGCGCCATCGCATTCACCAGGCAGTTCTGCTCGTACGGACCCTCGAAGTACACCTCCCCGCCGATCGTCGGCACGCCGATTGAATTGCCATAGTGCCCGATCCCCGAGACCGCCCCGTCGAGCAGGTAGCGCGAGCGGCTGGACTGGTTGGCATCGGATATCTCGCCGAAGCGCAGGGAGTCGAGCACCGCGATCGGGCGCGCGCCGATCGCGAAGATGTCGCGCAGAATTCCGCCGACGCCGGTCGCCGCTCCCTGGAAGGGCTCGACCGCGCTCGGGTGGTTGTGCGACTCGACCTTGAACGCACACACCATCCCGCCGCCCACGTCGACCGCGCCCGCGTTCTCGCCCGGCCCCATCACCACGTGCCGGCCCTCGGTCGGCAGCGTCCTCAACAGCTTCTTCGAATGCTTGTACGCGCAGTGCTCGCTCCACAAGAGCGAATACATAGCCAGCTCCACCTGGTTCGGTGGGCCATTCTGCTTCTCGCACACCAGCTCGTACTCCGCGCGTGTCAGGCCCAGCGCGAGCGCGTCCTGGACCGTCGGCTGCTGAGCGCTCACGATTCCCGATGCGGCTGCGGGTCCGGCCATCGCAACGCCGGGATCCTCAGACATGCGCGCCCTCGACCGTCATCCGCATCGACTCGAAGATCTTCAGACCGTCTTCCGAGCCTCCCATCAACTCATCGACCGCGTGCTCCGGGTGCGGCATCAACCCAAACACGTTCCCCTGCTCGTTGCTCACACCCGCGATGTCGTGCACGGAGCCGTTGAAGTTCTCGCCGTCGGCGTAGCGCAGCACGATCTGACCGGCCCGATCCATCGCCGCGAGTGTCTCTTCATCCGCGTGGTAGCGACCCCATGAATGCTTCGCCGGAATGCTCAAGCGCTGGCCCAGCGCGCATCCCTGGGTGAATGCTCCGCCGCTGTTCAGAACCTCCAGCTCGACCTGCCTGAAGGTGAAGCGCCGGTTTGCGTTCACGAGCAGAGCTCCCGGCAGCAGCCGCGCCTCGCACAGCACCTGAAAGCCGTTACAGATCCCCAACACATGACCACCGTCATTGGCGAAGTCGATCACCGTCTCCATCATCGGCGCGAACCGCGCGATCGCACCCGCGCGCAGGTAGTCGCCGTAGGAGAAACCCCCCGGCACCACGATCGCATCGGCGCCTTTCAGGTCGTGCTCACCGTGCCACAGCAGCTCCGCGTCGCCCACCCTCCTAGCGGCGCTCAGCGCGTCGATCTCGTCGCAGCTGCCGGGGAACTGGATGACCCCGAACTTCACTTCTTGCTCGCCGCCTCCACGGACACGATCTCGTAATCCTCGACCAGCGGGTTGGCGAGCAACCGCTCGCACATCGACTCGAGCTGCCAGGGGTCCTCGATGTCGAGCTCGACCATCCGGCCGACCTGGACGTTCGCCACGCCGTCGAACCCGAGCGCCGGGAGCGCGCGCTCGACCGCCTCGCCCTGCGGATCGAGGATGCCGGCCTTCGGGCGGATCAGCACGCGCGCCCTCATCGCAGATGAAACGCCGCGGTCGGAGTGATCGAGACGCCGCGGGCGATCATGCGTCCGCTCCGGTCCGCTCCAACCACGCCACGAACGGCTCGCCCGTGATCAGCTCGTAGGCCTCGATGTAGCGCCGTCGCGTGCCCGCGACGACGTCCCGTGGGATCTCCGGCGCGGGCGGGCGCTTGTCCCAGCCGCTCTGGGACGCCCAATCTCTCACGTACTGCTTGTCGAAGCTCGGCTGTCCCCTCCCGACCTCGTATGTATCCACCGGCCAGTAGCGCGAGGAGTCGGGCGTCAGCACCTCGTCGCCGACCACCAGCTCGTCGTGCTCGTCGAGCCCGAACTCGAACTTCGTATCGGCGAGGATCACGCCGCGCTCGCGCGCGTGCTCGGCGGCGAAGGAGTACAGCTCGATCGACTTATCGCGCACCCTCTCCATCAGCGCCCGATCGCCGACCAACTCCGTCGCCTGCTCGAAGTCGATCGTCTCGTCGTGGCCGACGTCGGCCTTCGTGCTCGGCGTGAAGATCGGCTCTGGGAGCCGCTCGGACTCGCGCAGTCCCTGCGGCAACTCAATCCGCGAGACCGTTCCCGTGGCCTGGTAGTCCTTCCAGCCCGAGCCCGTGATGTAGCCCCTCACAACGCACTCGACCGGGAGCATTTTGAGTCTACGCACGACCAGTGCCCGGCCGCGGACTTCCTCCGGAACTTCCTCTGTCGCCGAGATCAGGTGGTTGGCGACAATCCCCTTCGTCTTCTCGAACCAGAACACCGACAGCCCCGTCAGCACCTTGCCCTTGTCCGGGATCGGCGTCGGGTGAACCGCATCGTAGGTCGAGATCCGGTCGCTGGCGACCATCAGCAGCCGCTCGTCCAGCCCATACATCTCACGGACCTTCCCTTTGGCGATCAGCGGCAGGTCGACGAGCGTGGTCACGTGCCGCGATGCTAGCAATGGAGCCGGGGGTTGAGCCGGCGCCGGCCGGTTCGGGGACACGCGAGTGTCAACCGGTCCGGTCAGGCGATCGCGTCCAGACGCCGGACGATCTCCTCGGCGTAGCGCGTGTAATGGTCGTAGGTGAAGATCTCCTCGAGATCCAAACCGGCCGCGCGGTCGTCCTGCGCGAGCAACTCGCGCAGCGGCGTACCCTCGTCCCACGCGCGCTGGGCCAACTCCTGGACGATCCGGTAAGCGTCGTCTCGGGAGGATCCGGTCTCCCCCTGCCCCTTCGGGGACGATGCAACCAGCGCGAGCAGCACTCTTTGCGAGAACAGCGCGCCATGCGTCAGCTCGAGGTTCTCGCGCATCCGCTCCTCGTTTACCTGCATGCCCTCCACGAGCGCGATCGCGCGATGTTGCAAGTAGTCGAGCAGAATCGTCGAGTCGGGCAGGATCACGCGCTCGACCGAGGAATGCGAGATGTCACGCTCGTGCCACAGCGCGACGTTCTCGAGCGCCGCCTGGGCGTTTCCGCGCAGCACGCGCGCCAATCCGGAGATCTGCTCGCTCTTGATTGGGTTGCGCTTGTGCGGCATCGCACTGGAACCCTTCTGCCCGGCGCGGAACGGCTCTTGCACCTCGCGCACCTCCGTGCGCTGCAGCTGCCTGATCTCGGTCGCGAACCGCTCCAGCCCAGCCCCCGCCAGCGCGATCGCACACAGCAGCTCGGCGTGCCGGTCGCGCGCCACGACCTGCGTGGAGACGTCCTCGCGTTTGATATCCAGGCGCTCCAGCACGCGGGCCTCGAACTCGGGGCTGGTCGCCGCGTATGTCCCCACCGCGCCAGAGATCGCGCCGACGACCACCTGGGCGAACGCGCGCTCCAGGCGCAGCGCGTTGCGGCGCGCCTCAAACGCAAACCCCGCGAGCTTCACCCCGAACGTCGTGGGCTCGGCGTGGACCCCGTGCGTCCTGCCGACGCACAGCGTCTGCGCGTGCTCGCGCGCTCGAGTGACCAAAGCGTCTGTCAATGCACGCGCGCCGGGCACGATCACCTCGCCGACGGCACGTAGCTGCAGAGCGAGCGCGGTGTCGAGCACATCCGAGGAGGTCAACCCGAAGTGGATCCAGCGCCCCGCCTCGCCTGCGGAAGAGGCGAGCACGTCGACAAACGCCGCCATGTCGTGGTCGGTCAGGAGCTCGCGCTCGTTGACCGCCTCCACCGTGAACGTCGCTTTGCGGATCGCCTCAAGATCCTGTGATGAAGGCCCCTCACCCTCGCCGAGCAGGCCCGGGAGCTCCTCGCAGGCCGCGATCTCCACCCGTCGCCAGGTCTCCATGCGTGCCTCGTCCGTCCATAGACGGCCGAGCTCGGGGCGGGTGTAGCGAGGGATCAATTACGCCCCAAGAATCTGCGCGGCGAGGATCGCCGCGTTGCGCGCGTTATCGAGACCCACACAGGCGACGGGCACGCCCGGGGGCATCTGCACGATCGAGAGAATCGCGTCCAGACCACCGGCCGCGGTCAGTCGGCCGGAGAGGGGAACGCCGATCACGGGCAGGTCGGTGTGCGCGGCGACGGCACCCGGCAGCGCGGCGGAGATGCCCGCGCCGGCGATGATCACGCGCAGGCCGCGCATGTGCGCGTTCTTCGCGTAGTCGGCGACCACGTCCGGTTCGCGGTGCGCCGACATCACGCGAATCTCGTGCAAGATCCCGCGCTCTTCCAGCTCCTTCGCGGCCTTCTCCATCGCCTCCATGTCGCTCTTCGAGCCCATCACGATGCCAACGCGCGGCGCGTCGACGTCGATGTCGTCGAGTTGCGCCTGCACTTCCGCCTCCTGCATCGGCTCCGGCGCCAGTGACAGTCCCGAGGTCTCGCGCTCGGTCATCGGGCAGCCCCTACGAGGTGAACAGTGCTGGTGGTGCTCATTTCACAACCTCGACCACAGGCGCTTCTCCCGCAATTCCTGCCGCGTGTGCGGCGATGTCGCGTCTGAGTTGCATGCCGTCGAAGGAGATCATCTCGGCGGCAGCATACGCCGCGTCACGGGCGGAGTCGGGATCGGCGCCGAGCGCGGTCACGTTCAACACACGCCCGCCCGCCGTGACCACGCCCGCGGGTGTGCGCGCCGTGCCGGCGTGCGTCACCTCGACCAGCTGTCCACCATCGATGGCGCTCTCCGGGCCGCCGTCTCCAAAGCGCGCCTGCAGCTGCTCCAGGCCAGCGATCGAATCACCGCTGGAGGAGGACGCGGGGTAGCCGGCGCTTGCCAGCACCACCGTCACGGCCCAATCGGGCGACCACTCCAACCGCACACCCTCGAGCCCCCCGGGGCGCGACGCACGCAGCAGAAGCTCGAGCAGGTCCGAGCGCAGTCGCGGCAGCACCGCCTGTGTCTCGGGATCGCCAAAGCGCACGTTGAACTCGAGCACGCTTATACCCTGCGGCGTGAGCATCAGACCGGCGTAGAGGACGCCATGAAAAGGGGTCCCGCGCTCGCGCATCAGATCGACGACCGGCTGGTGGACGGTGGCAACGATCTCCTTGACGCGTTCATCGTCGAAGCCCACCACAGGGGAGTAGGAGCCCATGCCGCCGGTGTTCGGACCCCGATCGCCTTCGCCGATGCGCTTGAAGTCGCGCGCGGGGGCAAGCGCAACGGCACGCTCACCGTCGCAAAGCGCCAGCAGCGACAGCTCCTCGCCCGTCAGTCGCTCCTCGATCACGGCGCTCACCTCACCGTCGCCGAAGCGGCCCTCGATAAAGATCTCGCCCAGGGCGTCCTCTGCCTGCGCGCGCGTGTCGGCCACCGTCACCCCCTTGCCGGCGGCCAGACCGTCGGCCTTGATCACCACGCCCGGGCTCGGCGATCCCGGCTCATGGGTGAGCTCACGCAGCGCGTCGATCCCCTCCTGCAGCGACCGCACCCGCGACCAGCGTGCCGTCGGCACCCCCGACGCTTCCATCGCATCCTTCGCGAACATCTTCGAACCCTCCAACCGCGCCGCCCCGGCGCTCGGGCCGAAAGCGGCGTGACCGGCCTCTGCGAGCGCGTCGACGAGTCCCGCAACGAGCGGCACCTCCGGTCCCACGACGGTGAGGTCGACACCCTCGCGCTCGACCGCCGCCACCAAGCCGTCGATGTCATCGGCGGCGATGTCCAGCACGCGCGCGTCAGCGGCGATGCCGGCGTTGCCCGGCGCGCACAGCAGCTCAGGCTTCTGCGGCGAGCGCTTCAGCGCGCGCACGATCGCGTGCTCGCGCCCGCCTGCGCCGACGACGAGGACCTTCACTCGGCCTAGCCTCGCTTCGCGGCGGCCTGTGCGCGCCGTCTACAGAGATGCAATGAACTCGTCCACCGGTATCGCCGACAGAGTCTCGTAGCGGCCCGTGCCGCGCGAGCCCAGCTCCAACGAGACGCGCGCCATCGTGCCCTCGTCGGGCGCCTCGATGATCGAGATGAAGTCGACATGCCCGAGCGTCGCCCACTGCGCCTTGACGGTGGCGCCGAGCTGCTCGACCTCCTTGTTGACCTCGTTGATCCGCTGCGGGTTGTTCTTCACGGTCTGCACGCCCTCCGGTGTGAGGGTCGAGAGCATGATGTAGGTGGGCATTGGCTTCTCCTCCGTCCGATTGGGGCGAATCGCGCGCGCGGTGGTGCGCACATTGTCCGTTGTACCTGATCGCTGGACCTGAGCGCTGCTCGTGCGCTCGGCGGGCCTCCATGTGACGCGCGAGGGGGCCCTCATTCATTCGTCCAGTGCTTGGAACATCCGCCGCCAGGGCACGTATGGTGGTCGCTTCTATCTTGCATGCCCAAACCTACGGGGGGTACCGATGCGCAAACGTCTCAGCTACGCCAATGTCACCGCCACGCTCGCGCTCGTGTTCGCGATGAGCGGTGGGGCGATGGCGGCGAACCACTATCTGATCACCTCGACCAAGCAGATCAACCCGAAGGTGCTGAAGAAGCTCACGGGCAAGGCTGGCAAGACCGGAGCAACTGGCGCAACTGGCGCCGCAGGAGCAACCGGTGCGACCGGGCCGCAGGGCAAAGAAGGATCGAAAGGTGAAAAAGGCGAACCCGGCAAAGAAGGAGCGCCCAATCCGAACGCTGTCTTTGCGACAAACGCAGGGCATGCCACCAACTCAGACGAACTCGGCGGTGTCGGAGCAAGCCATTACGTGAGGCCTGGTTCAACGCTTACATCGGGCGATACCGAGAGCGGGGTATATGGCGCTGGTGCCGGAGAAGGTCAAGTCGCGGTTGCATCTATCACCTTCGTGCCGAAGCTCGCCGCGGCGCCAACCAAAACTGAATACGTCCCGTCCGGGACAACCTCGAACTGCCCTGGACCAGACCAGGCTGTCGCTGGGTATCTCTGCGTCTACGGGGGATGGAATTACAACGTGACTGAGAATTGCATCGGGGGCCTGTCTACAGCCTGCTCCAGCTCCCCAACCGTAGACGGCGCAGAGATGTTCTTCATCTCAACGGCAAAGGAAGGCAATACCACTGGCACCTGGGCGTATAAGGCGCCTTAGGCACAACGAAAACTGATGTCCGCGACGTGCCGCGGTGTGAGATCACGCCGCGGCGGTCGCCGTCTTCTCAAGCACCAGCTCCCCGTCCTGCGCATCCACGGTGACGGAATCCCCGCTGTGTAGCTCGCCCTTCAGCAGCGCCAGCGCGAGGCGGTCCGTTAGCTGCTTTTGGATCACCCTTCGCAACGGTCGCGCGCCGTAGGTCGGGTCATATCCCAAATCCCCAAGTAGCGTGCGGGCCTCGTCGGTGAGCGTGACCTCAACACCACGCTCGGCCACGCGGTCGATCACCCTCGCGACCTGCAAATCGACGATCTCTGAGATCTGCTCGCGCGTCAAAGCCTTGAAGCGGACGATGTCGTCCAGCCGGTTGATGAACTCGGGCTTGAAGTAATCGAGCAGACCCGCTCTCAATTGCGCATCAGCGTGGGCGGAATCGGACTCGTCGCCCTTACCCTCACTTTTTTTACTCTCACCCTCACCCTCACCCTTACCCTCACCCACAGGAATATTCGAAGTCATGATCAAAACGGTGTTCTTGAAGTCCACGGTCCTGCCTTGCCCATCGGTCAAACGGCCGTCATCCATCACCTGCAGCAACGTGTTGAAGACATCCGTATGCGCCTTCTCGATCTCGTCTAACAAGACCACCGCGTAAGGCCGGCGGCGCACAGCCTCGGTCAACTGGCCACCCTCTTCATAACCCACATACCCGGGGGGCGCGCCCACAAGTCTCGACACGGAGTGTTTCTCCATGTACTCGCTCATGTCGATCCTGATCATCGCGTCCTGGCTGTCGAACATGAACTCCGCGAGTGCTCTGGCCAGCTCAGTCTTGCCGACTCCCGTAGGGCCGAGGAACAGGAAATTGCCGATTGGGCGATCCGGGTCCTGCAACCCCGCGCGCGAGCGGCGCAATGCGCTGGCGACCGCCTCGATCGCCTCGTCCTGGCCGACGACCCTTTCGTGCAAACGCTCCTCCATGTGCACCAACTTCTCGGTTTCGCCCTCCATCAGACGGCTGACCGGGATACCGGTCCAGCGCGCGACGATCTCGGCGACATCGTCGGCGTCGACCTCCTCTTTGAGGAAGACCGGACCGGGATGGGCGGGATCTCCATCCTTGTCGAGCTCGGGGTCGGTGGATTCGTGTTCGGCCAACTCCTTTTCCAGCTCCGGGATCTCCCCGTAACGCAGCTCGGCTGCGCGCTGCAGGTTCGCTTCGCGTTCGGCGCGCTCCATCTCGCCGTTCGCCTGCTCCAGCCGTTCCTTCAGATCGGAGACCCCCCTGATCGCGTCCTTCTCCTCCTGCCACTTTGCCTTCATCGTCGCCGAGCGCTCCTTCAGCTCATCGAGCTCGCGCTCGATCGACTGGCGGCGCTCCTTCGAAGCGGCGTCCTTCTCCTTTTTGAGCGAAGTCAGCTCGATCTCGAGCTGCATCACGCGGCGGTTGACCTCGTCGATCTCCGTCGGCAGCGAGTCGATCTCGATCCTGATCTTCGACGCCGCCTCGTCGATCAAATCGATCGCCTTATCCGGCAGGAACCTGTCAGCGATGTACCTGTGTGACAGCGTCGCCGCCGCGATCAGCGCGCTGTCCTGGATCCGCACTTTGTGGTGGACCTCATAGCGCTCCTTCAACCCCCTCAGGATCGCGATCGTGTCCTCCACGGAGGGCTCACCAACTGTTACCGGCTGGAAGCGCCGCTCCAGCGCGGCGTCCTTCTCGATGTACTTGCGGTACTCGTCGAGCGTCGTCGCGCCGACCGCCCTCAGTTCCCCGCGCGCCAGCATCGGCTTCAGCAGGTTCGACGCGTCGACCGAGCCCTGCGCCGCGCCCGCGCCGACGATCGTGTGCAGCTCGTCGAGGAACAGGATGATCTGACCCTGCGCGTCTGCAACCTCCTTGAGCACGCCCTTCAACCGCTCCTCGAACTCTCCCCGGTAGGCGGCACCGGCGATCAGGGCGCCCATGTCGAGCGCAATCACGCGCCGCTCGCGCAGGGACTCGGGCACATCGTGAGAGACGATCCGCCTCGCGAGACCCTCGACGATCGCGGTCTTGCCGACGCCAGGCTCGCCGATCAACACCGGGTTGTTCTTCGTGCGCCGGCTCAGCACCTGGATCACGCGCCTGATCTCCTCGTCGCGGCCGATCACCGGGTCCAGGCGGTTCTGCTCGGCCATCTCGGTCAGGTCGCGCCCGAAGCGCTCCAGCGGGCTCTGCTCCTCCTCGGCCTGACCCGGGGGCGGGGATTTGGACCCCACCCGCCCGGCTTCGTTAGGGGACATCGCGCCTCCCTTGCGACGGTGACGATCGGAACGGCGAGCGCGCGTCGGCCGCGCGCACGAGCCCGGTTCCCCCACGATACGGCACCGTCAGCTCCGCGCGAAACGAACGACGCACCTCCTCCAGCTCCTCCGCCAACCGCACCTGTGCGTGCAGCGCCTCCAGCTCCAGCTCCTCGATCCGCGTGTGCATCCGCTCCAGCTCCGCCTCCTGCTCGAGCACGCGCTCGACCCCCGCCAGGTTCAGCCCGAGGTCGGCCGTCAGCTCCTGGATGCGCCGCAGCTGCTCGACGTCCTCCTGGGAGTACAACCGCGTGCCCTTCGGCGAGCGCTTCGGCTCGATCAGGCCACGCGCCTCGTACACGCGCAGCGTCTGCGGATGCATGTTCGCCAGCTCGGCGGCCACCGAGATCATGAACACGCCGCGGCTGGTCTCGACCTGGACGCTGGTGACCGCCGGAATCCCGGGCTTCCGGCGGTGAGCGGGCTGCCGCGCGTCCACGCTGTGCTCACGGGAGGCGGTCATCGACCAGCATCCGCCTCGGCCGTAGCGGAATCCTTATTCGCCCCGGCCCCCGCACCATCGAACAGCCCCGCGCGCGGGTCGCCGTCGAGCGTCTTCGCGAGCGCCTCGACCGCCTCTGTCTGCTCCGTGTTCAACTCCTTCGGCACGTCGATCAGAAAGCGGTAGTGGATATCACCCTTTTTGGGCGGTTTCCCGCTCCCGGGCGTCGGCGGCCCCTCGCCGCGCAGGCGCTGGACGGTGCCGTGCTTCGTCCCCGGCGGCACACGCAAAGTCTTTGAGCCGTTCAGCGTCGGCACCTGCACCTCAGCGCCGCGCAGCGCCTCGGGGATCGTGAGCGGCACCTCGACCTCGAGGTTGTTGCCCTTGCGCGCGAACACCGGTGAAGGGGCCACGTGCACGACCAAGTACAGATCCCCGTTGGGTCCACCGCCCGGACCGGGCTCGCCCTTCCCGGCGAGGCGGATGCGACCGCCGTCGCGCACACCGGCGGGGATGTTCACGCGCATGCGCTTGATCGTGCGCACGGCGCCCGAGCCGTGGCAGGTCGGGCAGGGGTCCTCGATCACGGTTCCCGAGCCGCCGCAGAGCGAGCACGGCTGGGAGATCGAGAACATGCCCTGGCCCTGGGACTCGACGCCGCGGCCTTCGCAGCGGGGACAGACCGTGGGGGTCGTGCCGGGCTTGGCGCCGGTGCCGTGACAGGTGCCACAGGTCGTGCGCATAGGGACCTGAAGCGGGATCTGCGCGCCGGAGATCGCCTGGTCGAAGGTGATCGAGACCTGCGCCTCGAGGTCGTTGCCGCGCTCGACACGCGCGCGCCGGCCGGCGCCAGCGGAGCCCGATCTGCCTGCTCTACCGCCAGCTCCGCCCGGGCCACCGGCGCCCCCGAACAGGTTGGACAGGATGTCCCCCATCGAGGAGCCGTCGAAGTCGAAGTTGCCGAAGCCGCCGAAGCCCCCACCCGGACCGCCGCCCGAGGCGAAGGCTCCCGAGCCGCTGTCGTACTGCTTGCGCTTGTCCGGATCGCCGAGCACGTCGTGAGCCTGGGAGATCTCCTTGAAGCGCTCCTCCGCCTTCTTGTCGTCGGGGTTGGTGTCGGGGTGGTACTTGCGCGCGAGCTTGCGGTAGGCCTTCTTGATCTCCTCGGGGGTCGCTTTCTTGTCGACCCCGAGCGTCTTGTAGTAGTCGGGACGCGATGCCATCTGTCAACCCTCTTTCGGCTAAGCGGCGACGAGCACCCGCGCCGGGCGGATGACGCTCGCGCCCAGGCGGTAGCCGGGCTGGTAGACCTCGACGACCGACCCGCTCTCAGCCTCTTCCACCGGCTGCTGGGCGACCGCCTCGTGCTGGACCGGGTCGAAGGTGTCGCCGGCCGCGCCGAAGGACTCAATCCCGAGCCGGCCCAGCCCCGCGCTCAGTTCCGCGCGCACGAGGCGCACCCCGTCGAGCAGCGGATCGTCCTGGGCCGCGGCGTCGAGCGCGCGGTCGAGGTTGTCGAGCGCGGGCAAGAGCTCCTTGGCGAGCTTCGCCACGCCGCGCTCCTGCGCCGCGGCGGCATCGCGTGCGACACGCTTGCGGTAGTTCTCGAAGTCGGCCTGCGTGCGCTGGGCGAGCGCCAGGTACTGATCGCGCTCGCCGGCGATGCTCGCCAGCTCGTCGAGCTCTCCCTCGAGCTCCGCGACCTCGACATCGCCCTCCAACGCCTGCTCGTCATTAGCCTCGGCCAGATCCGCCCCAGCGTCCGGCGGCGCATGCCCATCCCCCGGCGCGCCTGCGCCGCGGGTCCCCTCAGGCACCTGCTCCTCGATCGTCTGCTCGGTATCGGTCATCGCGATCAGCCCTGCGGCTCGTCGACGACCTCGGCGTCGACGACGTCCTCCTCATCGGAGGAGGCTCCATCGCCGTCCGCACTGCCGCCGTTGGCCGCGGCCCCACCATCGCCGCCGGCCGCCGCTGACTCCTGAGCGCGCTGGTACATCGCCTCGGAGACCGCGTGGAACGCCGTCTGCAGCGTCTCGGTCTTGGCGTTGATCGCGGCGGGGTCCTCGGACTCGAGCGTCTCGCGGAGCTCCTTGATCGCCTCCTCGATCCGGCCCTTGGAGTCGGCGTCGACCTGGTCGCCCAGATCGGAGAGCTGTTTCTCGGCCTGGTAGGCGGCGTTCTCGCCGTTGTTGCGCGCCTCTGCCAGCTCGCGTGCCTTGGCGTCCTCCTCGGCGTGGGACTCGGCGTCGGAGACCATGTTCTTGATCTCCTCGTCAGAGAGCCCGGAGCCGGACTTGATCTCGATCTTCTGCTCCTTGCCCGTCCCCAGATCCTTGGCGGAGACGTTGAGGATGCCGTTCGCGTCGATGTCAAACGCGACCTCGATCTGGGGGATGCCGCGCGGCGCCGGCGGGATGCCGGTGAGCTGGAACTTGCCGAGCGACTTGTTGTACTGGGCCATCTCGCGCTCGCCCTGGAGCACGTGGATTTCAACCGAGGGCTGGTTGTCCTCGGCGGTCGAGAAGACCTCGCCCTTGCGCGTGGGGATTGTCGTGTTGCGCTCGATCAGCTTCGTCATCACGCCGCCCTTGGTCTCGATCCCGAGCGTCAGGGGGGTGACGTCCAGCAGCAGCACGTCCTTGACGTCACCGGCGAGCACGCCCGCTTGGATCGCGGCGCCGACGGCCACCACCTCATCGGGGTTGACCCCGCGGTGGGGCTCCTTGCCGGTCAGATCCTTGACCTTCTCCTGCACGGCCGGCATGCGCGTCATGCCACCGACGAGCACAACGTGCTCGATCTCCTTGACGCCCTTGTCTTTGGCGTCGTCGATCGCCTGGCGCACGGGCGCCACGATCTTCTCCAGCAGGTCCGAGGTCAGCTCAGAGAGCTTGGCGCGCGTCAGACGCGTGTCGAGATGCTTGGGCCCGGAGGCGTCGGCGGTGATGAACGGCAGGTTGATCTGCGTCTCTTGGGTGGTCGAGAGCTCGATCTTCGCCTTCTCCGCCGCCTCGTAGAGGCGCTGGAGGGCCATCGGGTCGGTCGACAGATCGATCCCCTGAGACTTCTTGAACTCGGACACGAGCCAGTCGACGATCGCCTTGTCGAAGTTGTCGCCGCCGAGGTGGTTGTCGCCGGCGGTTGACTTGACCTCGAACACGCCGTCGCCGATCTCCAGCACGGACACGTCGAAGGTGCCGCCGCCGAGGTCGAAGACGAGGATCGTCTGGTCGGACTCCTTATCCAGTCCGTAGGCGAGCGACGCGGCGGTCGGCTCGTTGATGATGCGCTTGACGTCCAGCCCGGCGATCTTGCCGGCGTCCTTGGTGGCCTGGCGCTGGTCGTCGTTGAAGTAGGCGGGGACGGTGATCACCGCGCCGTCGACCGACTCGCCCAAATACGCTTCAGCGTCGGTCTTCAGCTTCTGCAGGATCATCGCTGAGATCTCAGGTGGGGAATGCTGCTCGCCGCCCGCCTCCACGCGCGCATCGCCGTTGGGGCCGGAGACAACCTTGTAGGGGACGATCGACTCCTCCTCCTTGACTTCGGCCTCCTTGCGGCCCATGAAGCGCTTGATCGAGAAGACGGTGTTCTGCGGGTTGGTTACGGCCTGGCGCTTGGCAACAGTGCCAACGAGGCGCTCGCCCGAGGCCGTGAACGCGACGACGGAGGGGGTCGTGCGACCGCCCTCGGAGTTCTCGATCACGGTGGGCTCGCCGCCCTCGAGCACAGCCATACACGAGTTCGTCGTGCCGAGGTCGATTCCGATGGTCTTAGCCATGTGGTGCTCCTTGGAGTCTGGGGAATGAAATGTCTGCCTCTATCCTGCTGTCCGGCGATTCCTCGGGTCTGTGCGAGTGCACATCGGAAAGCGGGCCGGAACTTTTGGTCCTTCCAAATCTAAGTCGCAGTGTGGCAGATTTTCTATGAGACGTCAAATGCCCCAGATTCCGACCCCGAGCGGTACCTTGTGACGATGGAGTTGGCTTCGCTAGCGCCAGTCAAGCCCCGGTTGCGGGGCGTGTCGCACCAGTACGCGTTCTTCGTATCGCTGTTCTGCGGCGTCGGCCTGATCCTCGCGGCCTCCGACGGCCGTGCACGCGTGGCGGCATCGATCTACGCGGCCGCGGTCTCTGGCCTGCTCGGCACGAGCGCCCTGTACCACCGCGTAACCTGGCGCCCGGGACCGCGACGCTGGATGAAGCGGCTGGACCACTCGATGATCTTCGTGCTGATCGCCGGCACCTATACGCCCGTGGCGCTGCTCGCGCTGAAGGGAACGCTCGCGAACGTGATTCTGATCGTGCTATGGGCGGGAGCGCTCGGCGGGGTGATCTTCAAGCTCGCCTGGATCGACGCGCCGAAGTGGCTGTTCGCGGCGGTGTACGTCGTGCTCGGTCTGGTGTCGGCCGCGGTCTTCGGCGAGCTACCAGCAGCGATCGGCTCGCTTGGCGTGGCGGGCCTGGCGGCCGGTGGAGCGCTGTACATCGCGGGCGCGGTGATCTACGCGAGCGGCAAACCGAACCCCTGGCCGAGGGTATTCGGCTACCACGAGGTCTTCCACGCGCTCGTGCTGGCGGCCGCGGCGTTGCAGTACGCGGTGATCGCGTTCGCGGTCTTGCCGCGGGGCTAGGACTCCGGGAAGTCCTTGCGGCTGGGACACAGCCTCGCGAGGGCGCATTCGCCGCAGGCCGGTTTGCGCGCGTGGCAGGTGCGGCGGCCATGACGGAGCAGATTGACGTGCAGCTCGAGCTCCTCGCCCCGTGGGGTGAGTGCGAGCATCTGGTCGTGCAGCTGCTCAAACGACGCCCCCGGCTGGAGCAGCCGCAGGCGCATGCCCACGCGCGAGACGTGCGTGTCAACGGGGACGTCGTGGAGGCCGTAGGCGAACAGCAGCACACACGCGGCGGTCTTGCGACCGACGCCGGGCAGAGCGGTGAGGTAGTCGCGGGCCTGCTCGATCGGGACATCCGGGAGCCAGCCCAACGACAGCTCTGACGAGCCGTCGGCGATCGCCCGCAGGATCGCCTGGATGCGGACCGACTTCACCTTTGAGATCCCGCCCGGGCGGATCGCCTCCTCGACCTCCGCCTGCTTCGCGTCGCGGACGTCCTCCCACGTTGCGAAGCGCTCGCGCAGGCGCAGGTAGGCAACATCGCGGTTGCGGTCGTTTGTGCTCTGCGAGAGCACCGTCAGCACCAGCTCGGCGATCGGGTCGCCGTGCGGCGCCAGCCTCGGTATCCCGTACACCTCGCGCAGGCGGTCCCGGATTCGCCGTACCCGCGCGCGTGCCGGGGGTGTCCAAGCGGTCGAGCGCATCGGCGCACCGTATTCGAGCTCGCCCGCCCACGATATATATCCTCGCCTCCGTGCCCTCCGTGAGCCCCGTCCGGTGCCCTCGGTGAGCGACCACGAGCCCAGCGCGCTCCTGGAGCGGGCCCCTCCGTGGGCGATCGCGGCCGGATTGGCGGCCTTGCTTGGTCTCGCCTATGTGATCGCCGCGCCGCCCAGCAGCGACCTCGCCGCGGCTGCCTACCGCAGCGACCTGTTCTCCCGGGCCGGCTTCACCCTCTGGGACAACTCCTGGTATGGCGGCCATCACCTGCCCGCCTACTCCGTCCTTGCTCCGGCGCTCGGAGCGTGGATCGGACCGCAGCTCGAGGCAGCGCTGTCGGCGGTTGCCGCGACCGCCATGTTCGCGCTGCTGATCGACGGTCGGTTCCCGGCGCGAGCCACGCGCATCGCGGCGATCTGGTTCGCGCTCGGCGTGTCCGTCGAGCTGCTCTCCAACCGTGTCCCTTTCGACCTCGGCATTGCACTGGGTCTCGGCGCGCTGCTCGCCGCCCGTGGCCCGGGCTCGCGGTATGCCATACGTGGGCTGGCGCTCGTACTAGCCGTGCTCTGCGCGCTGGCGAGCCCCGTGGCCGGCGCTTTCCTCGCGCTCGCGTTCCTCGCCTGGGCGCTGGCCGGGTCCGCGCGCGCCTGGCCGCTCGGGCTGACCCTGGCCGCGCTCGTCCCGATCGCGCTGCTCGTGCTCGCCTTTCCCGAAGGCGGCGCGCAGCCGTTCGTCGCCGCCGCCTTCTACCCGGCGCTCGGCATCGTGCTCGTGATCGCCGCGTTGATCTTCTATCTCGGAGGCGAGGCCGCGGACGGCCACCCCGGAGGCGGTCCTCGCATGCTCGCGATCGGCACGCTGCTGTACGCCGCCGCACTGCTCGCCGCCTTCCTGATCCCGACGGCCGTCGGCGGCAACGCCGACCGGCTCGGCGCCCTATTCGCCGGTCCCCTCACCGCCTGCGTCCTCTATCCACGACACCGGCTGCTGCTGCTCGTGCTGGCGCCGTTGCTCTTCTACTGGCAGGCCAAGGCCCCGATCGCCGACTTCAGCTCGGCCACCTCGGATTCCGCCGTGCATGCCTCCTACTACACCCCCCTGCTGGACGAGCTGCGCACGCTGGGTGTCGGGTATGGAGGCCCACCCACCCGTCCGGCGCGGATCGAGATCGTCCCCACGCGCAATCACTGGGAGGCCCGTTGGGTTGCGCCCCACGTAATGCTCGCACGCGGCTGGGAGCGTCAGCTCGATCAGGACCGCAACGCACTGTTCTACGAAGAATCGAGGACTCCCCTCACGTCCGCGCGCTACCGCGCGTGGCTATCCCAGGAGGCAATCTCCTATGTCGCGCTTCCAGACGCGCCGCTGGACTACTCGGCGAAGGGCGAGGCCCGGCTGCTGCGCGGCGGTGAGCTTTCCTACCTGCGCGAAATCTGGCACGCCGCGCACTGGCGCCTGTTTGCGGTGCTCGGCGCCCGGCCGCTGGCCCAGGAACCCGCGGTGCTGAGAAATGTCACCAGCGACTCCTTCACGATCTCAGAGCCCCACCCTGGTGATACGACGGTGCGTATCCGCTTCACCCCCTACTGGGCGATCCTCGACGGGGACGGCTGTGTGCGCCAGGCGCCGGGCGGCTGGACCGAGGTGCAGGCTCGCCGGGCGGGCAGCGTGTACGTCGGGATCGACTTCTCACTGGAGAGGATCTTCAATCACGGGCCACGCTGTTCTTAGCTCCTCTTAGGGAACGTCTTCCTTTACATCGTCTAGGCTGCTCGGTGTGGTCGCTCGTGCTCGTCTCATACAGGCGCGCGTCCTGCCCCGGGGATGGCTGGACGTGCTGCGCCAAGTCGCCCTGTTCGCCGCTGCCTATCTCGCCTATCGGCTGGTACGGGGACTGGTCGAGGGCGACGCCAACGCCGCCTTCGCCCACGCGCGCGACGTGATCTCGCTCGAGCTCACGCTGCACATCTTCGTCGAGCCCTCGATCCAGGCGTGGGCATCCGGCAGCAAAGCGCTGATGGACTTCTTGAGCTGGCTGTACGTCAACGCGCAGACAACGGTGACGGTGGGGGCGCTCGTCTACCTGTACCTGCGCCACAACCGCAGCTTCTACTTCGTGCGCAACATGTTCGTGATCGCAATGTTCATCGCGCTGATCGGCTATGCCGTTTTCCCGACGGCGCCGCCACGGTTCATGCCCGAATGGGGTTTCATCGACTCCGTCGCGAACGTCACCGGCGTGCACGTCGACCATGCCAGCGCCTCGCTGAACGCGCTGGTCAACCCATATGCCGCCGTCCCCTCGATGCACGTCTGCTTTGCCCTGATGATCGGCTGGCCGCTCGCTCGCCTGGCACGCCGGCGGATCGTCAAGGTCGTGTGGTTCCTCTACCCGTTCCTGATGGCATTCGTGATCATCGCCACCGCCAACCACTTCATCTTTGATGCGATCCTCGGAGTGCTCACCGCCGGCCTTGCCGCCTACGGCGCGAGCTGGCTGGCGCGCGCCCGTCCCGCCGTGTGGCGCTTCTCCGGCGCGGCTCCCACCCACCTGCAGGCGAGCTGATGGCGCAGCGACATCAGGCTCCGCCGCGTCGCGCTCGGCGGGGGGCACCCCGGGCACGAGCGAGCAGGAGGGCGCCAATCGGAGCGGGCGAGCGGCGTGAGCTCGTGCGCAACCGTCTGATCGACTCGCGCCTGACGCCGAACGCGATCTCGCTGACGGGCTTCGCCCTGAACCTGCTCGCGGCGGTGCTCGTGTGGGAGGAGCTGTACTTCCTCGGCGGCATCGCGTTCATCGTCGGCTCGGTGATGGACACGCTCGACGGGCGCTACTCGCGGATGTCGGGCAAGGGCACCCCCTTCGGCGCGTTCCTCGACTCGACGCTCGACCGCATCGAGGAGGGCGTCGTGCTGACCGCCGTCGCCGGGGACTTCGCGCTGAAAGGCGATCGCGTCGCGGCCGCCGCGGTCGTGGTCGCGGTGCTCAGCTCGTTGATGGTCAGCTACACGCGCGCCCGCGCCGAGGCGCTGGGCGTAGAGTGCAAGGTTGGGATCGCCACGCGGCCGGTGCGCGTCGTGATCCTCGCGATCGGCCTGCTGTTCGCCGACGTCGCCGGGAGCGGGCACCTCGCGCCGCTGAAGGGGGCCGTGTATGTGCTCGCGGCGCTCAGCCTGATCACCGTCGCGCAACGCATCGCCCACGTGCGACGCGAGCTGTCCAAGCCAGCGGTGTGACCTAGCGTGCCCCGCGGAGTAGTTACCCCGAACCTTCAGGAAGGACATACGACTTGACTCCCACCCAACACAGCAACAGCAACGGCGCGGCCTCCAAGAACGGCGCCTCCAGTAACGGCGTCGCGCGCTACCAGTCCGACAAGGTCCGTGTCGCGATCATCGGCGTCGGCAACTGCGCCTCGGCGTTTGTCCAGGGCGTTCAGTACTACCGCGACGCCGACCCCAGCCAGGAAGTTCCCGGCCTGATGCACGTCGACCTCGGCGGCTATCACGTGCGCGACATCGAGTTCACCGCCGCCTTCGACATCGACAGAACCAAGGTCGGCAAGGACCTCGGCCAGGCGATCTGGGCGGGGCAGAACAACACGATCAAGTTCGCCAAGGGGGCGGGCGGGGTTCCCAAAAAAATGGGCGTGCCCGTGCATCGCGGTATGACCCACGACGGCCTGGGCAAATATTTGAAAGAGAAGATCACAAAGGCCCCCGGCGAGACCGCCGACATCGTGAAAATCCTCAAGGACACCCACACCGACGTGGTCGTCTCCTACCTCCCGGTCGGCTCCGAGCAGGCGACCAAGTGGTACGTCGAGCAGGTGCTCGAGGCCGGCTGCGGCTTCGTCAACTGCATCCCCGTGTTCATCGCCCGCGAGGACTACTGGGACAAGCGCTTCAAAAAGGCGCATCTGCCGATCGTCGGCGACGACATCAAGTCGCAGGTCGGCGCCACGATCGTGCACCGCACGCTGGCACGCCTGTTCGAGGAGCGCGGCGTGCGCATCCAGCGCACCTCCCAGCTCAACGTCGGCGGCAACATGGACTTCTACAACATGCTCGAGCGCGAGCGCCTGGAGTCAAAGAAGATCTCCAAGACCAACGCGGTCACCTCGATCATCGACCACGAGATGGTTCCCGAGAACGTCCACGTCGGCCCCTCCGACTACGTGCCGTGGCTGACCGACCGCAAGTGGGCGCACATCCGCGTCGAGGGCCAGGCCTTTGGCGACGTCCCGCTGAACCTCGAGATGAAGCTCGAGGTGTGGGACTCACCGAACTCGGCGGGGATCGTGATCGACGCCGTGCGCTGCTGCAAGCTCGCGCTCAACCACGGCGTCGGCGGCCAGCTCGACGGGCCTTCCTCGTACCTGATGAAGTCCCCGCACAACCAGCGCCCCGACAACCAGGCGCGGCTGGACACGGAGAAGTTCATCTCGAAGTATGGGAGCCAACCAGCCCGGGCGCGTGCCGGGTCCGCATCCCGATCCGAATCTCCAGCGAGCAGGCCGCGGAAGGTGACGCAGAAGGTGTGATCATAGCGGGCCAGATGGCCTCGTCGGAACGGTTCTCGATCGCTCATGTGACTCCGTACCCGTGGGAGGAGCAGGAGCACGAGGTGAACTCCTACGTCGAGCGCGTCACGCGCGAGCTCTCGGCGCGCGGCCATCGCGTGCTGGTGCTGGCCCCGTCGCGCTCCCAGGAGCGGGTGCGCGACTCGCGGCGGGTGTTGCGCGAGAGCAAAAGCCGGACAGCGGGAGGGACGGGCGGCGGCGCGGAGGGCCTGTTGACGGGTACCGACGGCGGCACACCGCGTGTGATCGCCGTCGGCGAGGTGCTCGACCTACAGACCACGTCACGGTCGGCTCGGACCCCACCGACCCGGCGGCGGGCGCCCGCCCTACCGATCGACGTCGCGCGCACGATCGAGGAGGTGTTGAGCAGCGTCCCGCTCGACTTCGTCCACGTGCATGAGCCGTTCGCGCCGAGCACCGCCAACGCGGCCCTGCGTCACTCACGCTCGCTCAACGTCGGCTCCTTCCACGCTCCCACCGAGAGGCTGCTCTCGACGCTCGTTGCACGGCGCTTCGTCGAGACCTTCTTCGGGCGCCTCGACGCGCGCACCGCGAGCCTGCCCGCGACGGCCGAGCTGATGTCGCGTCACTTCCCCAGCGACTACAGGTTGCTCAACGAGGGAGCGGATGCAATACGTGCCGCCGACGAGCTCGAACAAATCTATCGCGGCGTGGCGGCGCGTAGACACAGCGCCGACGGCGATCGAGATCTGCATCGGCGTCTGGCGAAGCGAGCGTTGATAGACGTCGACCTACACATGCACACCGACCACTCCGGCGATTGCGCCACGCCCGTCGAGGTGCTGCTGGCCACCGCGCGCGAGCAGGGGCTGGGCGCGATCGCTGTGACCGACCACAATGAGATCTCCGGTGCCCTGGAGGCCCGCAGGCAGGCCGCTGTACTGGACCCCGCCCGCCCCGCTGGCGCCCCCGTGAAGGTAATCGTCGCCGAGGAGGTCAAGACCGCCGAACAGGGCGAGGTGATCGGGCTGTTCATCGAGGAGAAGATCCCCCGCGGGCTGAGCATGGAGGAAACCGTCGCGGAGATCAAGCGCCAGGGCGGCCTCGTGTACGTGCCTCATCCGTTCGACCGGATGCACTCGGTTCCCGACTACGAGCACCTGTTGAGCATCCTCGACGACGTCGACGCGATCGAGGTCTTCAACCCTCGCGTGGCGATCGGGGCGTTCAACGAGGAGGCCGCGCGCTTTGCGGCCAAGTACCGGATCGTCGCGGGCGCGGGCTCGGACTCGCATGTCGCCCAGGGCCTTGGCTCGGTGCGGATTCGGATGCGCGACTTCGACGGGCCGGCTGAGTTCATGCAGTCATTGCGAGACGCCGACATCCTCACGCGCCCCACCAGCCTGCTGTACGTGCAGGCGCTGAAGTTCCTCCAGACGAAGGCCAGACCGGCCTCCGCCCAGCGGGCTAGCAAGGCCCGGCGGGTGAAGCGGGCGACGGGCCGCGGGCGCAAGTAAGGGTGCAGCGCCAAGGACAAGTCCCGCGGCCGTCAAATCCCTCGGGGTCGATGCCCGTGACCGATGACGAGATCCGCGAGAAGTACCTGGAGCGCGCAATCCGCGAGCTGAACTCGCTTACGCGCGAGCTACAGGCCTGCCCGCACTGTCCGCGCGGGAACCTGATGCCGGTGCTCGGCTCGGGACACCCCCAGGCGGACATCATGCTGCTCAAGCACGCCCCCCTGCCCTCGGAGATCGAGGAGGGCGTGGCCTTCTACGGGCGCGCCGGCGGCGCACTGATGAAGTCGCTCAAGCGGCTGTCGATCGATCCTTTGGCAGTCTACGGCACGCTCTGCGTGAAGTGTCCCCTTAGCGACTCATCGCTCGCGGACTTCGCGTGCGTGGCGCGCGTCGTCGAAGAGCTCGCGATCGTGCAGCCGAAGATCGTCGTCGTGATGGGCCCCGAGGCGCTCGCCGCGTTCGGTGAGATGGAGATCCCGCTGGCGCGTCCGTTGGAGCCCCGGCTGGGCGAGATCCAGCGGCTGACGCCGACGATCGACGCGCTGTACGTGCCGAACATCGACGAGTCGCTGGACGAACAGGATGCCAAGCGCGCCTTCTGGGCGGCGTTCCGCACGCTCGGTGATTGGTACGCGGCGCAGCCGCCGTACTGAGGGCGGGCGTCAGATAGTAAGAACGATCTTGCCGAGCTTGCCGCCGGCCGCGAAGCGCTCGTAGGCGTCGGCCGCGCGCTCGAGCGGGAAGGTCTCGGCGATCGGCACGATGAGGGCACCCGACGCGAACAGCGGCAGCACCTCGTGCTCGACGCGCCTTGCGTTCAGAGCTTTCTCCTCCAGCGAGCGCGCGCGCAGGGTCGAGCCGTAGATGCGGGCGCGCTTGCCCATCAGCGCGAGCAAGTTCAACTCGCCCTTGGCCCCGGCGGCGACGCCGATCACGGTGATCCGCCCTCCGGTCGCGAGCGCCTGCAGGTTCTCGGCCAGGTTGGGCGCGCCGACGAGCTCGAGGATCACGTCGAACGGGCCGTGCTCGGCAAAACCCTCGGTCGCGATCACCTCGGCTCCGAGCGCGGCTACTCCGTCGCGCAGCGCCTCGTTGCGGACCGTCGCGGTCACCCGCGCGCCTGTCGCACGGGCGAGCTGGATCGCGGCGGTGCCCACGCCGCCGGCACCGCCATGCACGAGCAGCCGCTCGCCGGGGCGCAGCTGCGCTTGGGTGAAGATCGCGTCGTGCGCCGTGACGAAGACCTCGGGCAAGCCGCCCGCGGCGGACCAGTCGAGCGCCGTGGGCACCGGCATCAACAGCCGCTCGTGCACAGTCGCAAGCTCCGCCTGACCGCCACCGCCAACGATCGCCATCACTCGATCCCCCACCGCGAAGCGCTCCGATCCTTCGCCGAGCGCATCCACCACGCCCGCGAACTCCATACCGGGAATGTCCTGCGGCGAACCCGGTGGCGCCGGGTACAGCCCGCGCCGCTGCATCATGTCGCCGCCGTTCAGCCCGGCGGCGTGCACGCGCACGAGCACCTCACCGGAGCCCGGCATCGGATCGGGGTGCTCCTCGATTACGATCTCCTGATCCCGGATCGTGGCGGCGCGCATCGCTCCGAACCCTACCCGCGCTCCAACAGAGCTACGCACTCAACGTGGTGAGTCTGAGGAAACATGTCCACCGGGCGGACCTTCTTCAGGACCCACCCCGCCTCGACGAGCTGGGCGGCGTTGGGCGCCAACGTGGTTGGATTACAGGACACGTAGACGATCCGCTTCGGCGAAGCCTCGATAATCCGGCGTACGACTTTCTGAGAGAGCCCGGCGCGCGGCGGATCGACCACAACGATGTCGGGCCGCCCGGCGCGCTCGACCAGCTCGGGCAGTGCCAGGCGGGTGTCGCCGGCGAAGAACTGCACGCCCGGGATCTCGTTGCGCCGCGCGGCGGCGATCGCGTCGGCGACAGCCTCGCCCACCAGCTCGATCCCCCACAGCTCGCCAGCGCGCTGGGCGAGCGTGAGCGCGATTGTGCCGATCCCCGAATAGAGGTCATAGACCCGCTCCCAGCCCTCCAGCGCCGCGTACTCGACGACCACCCCGTAGAGCAGCTCGGCCATCTCGGTGTTCGTCTGGAAGAACGCCTCGGGGGAGATGCGCAGGTCGAGCTCGCCAAGGCGCTCTGGAAGCTCAGCCTCGCCCCACACCAGCTCGGTGTCGCCGCCCGTGGTTGTCTCCGCGAGGCTGCGCGAGCGCGTCCAGAGCACGCCGCTGAGAGTCTCGCCCAGCGCATCGCTCAGCGCCTGCGCAAGGGAGCCCGCCTCGAGCTCGCCGTCTGTCGTGACGATCCGGATTTGCAATTGCCCCGTGCGCCGGCCTTCGCGCACGACCAGGTTGCGCAGGCGCGCGCGCCCGTCCGGATCGGGCCCCACCCGCCCCGTCCGTTCCCCGTCTTCGCTCGCACGACTCCCGCGACCGCCGCCGCGCTCCCAGGCGGCGAGGCCCTGCGCACGACACCAGGCCAGTGCCGCTTCCCGTGCAAGGTTGCCCTGCTCAGAGGCCAGCATGCAGTCCTCGAACGACACCACGCTGTTGCCACCCGCCGGAGCGTGGAAGCCACACACCAGGGAGCCGTCCGGACCGGCGCCGAAGGAGTACTCGAGCTTGTTGCGGTAGCGCCACTGCTCTAAGGCGGGCACGATCTCCTCCAGCTCGAACCCATCGAGCCGGCCGATCCGCCGCAGCGCGTCGTCGACCTGCGCGCGCTTGACCAGAAGCTGGCGCGCGTAAGGAAGCACCTGCCACGGGACTCCCGGATGGTGGGCGCGGGGGGGGATCCGCTCGGAGCTGGGCTCGAGGATCTCCACGGCGCGGGCGTGCGCGTAGCTGCGCTTGCGCTTGTGCACGACCGCGCGCACGCGGTCACCCGGGACAGCCCCGGCAACGAACACGACGTAGCCGCCGTCGCCCAGACGCGCAACGCCCTCACCGCCGAAGGCGAGCGAATCTATGCTCAACTCGAGCTCGTCTCCCCGCTGCGGGCGAGGCGAGGACACATCGGAGACGTCGACAACTCCAGGAGCGTCAGATTGTCCGGTCTGGGTATCGGCATCGGGCACCACCCTTGGATCGAGTGTCATGTCGGTGGCGAGGAGTCGGCGGGAGCCACCAACAGCTCGAGCAGAGCCTTCTGCGCATGGCGACGGTTCTCGGCCTGGTCCCAGATGCGCTGGCGCGAGCCGTAGAGGACCTCCGCGGAGACCTCCTCGCCGGGATGCGCGGGCAGGTCGTGCATCGCGAAGGCGCCGGGTGCGGCGGCGTCGAGCAGCGCATCGTCGACCCGGTAGCGCGCAAGCGCAGCGCGGCGTTCCTCGGCAGTCGCCTCGTCACCCATGCTGACCCACACATCGGTATAGACGGCCTGCGCACCGGCGACGGCCTCGAGCGGGTCGACATGCATCGTGAGCGAGCCGGTGGCGCCGGCGAGCAGCGCCAGATCCTCCTCCAGAGCGTAGCCGGGAGGAGAAGCCACCGCCACGTCCAGCCCCGCGAGCGTGCCGAGCAGAGCGAGCGAGCGAGCGACGTTGTTGCCGTCGCCGACGTAGGCGACTTGAGCCCCCTCAAAGGTGCCGAGCGCCTCACGCAGGGTTAGCAGGTCGGCCAACGTCTGACAGGGATGGTGCAGGGCGGTGAGCATGTTGAAGATGGGGATGGTGCTGTGCTCAGCGAGTTCCCGGAGCATTGCGTCGGGACCAGTGCGCACCCCTACGGCTGCGACATGACGGGAGAGGACGAGCGCGGTATCGCGCGGGGACTCTCCCCGCGAAAGCTGTAACTCGTCGGCGCGCAGCACGACGGCATGACCACTCAGCTCGTTGATACCGACCTCGAACGACAGCCGCGTACGAGTGGACGGCTTCTGGAAAATCAAGGCGACGTTCTGGCCAGCGAGCGCCTGAGATGAGTGCGGCGCCCGCTTCAGCTCGAGCGCGCGATCGAGTAGTGCGGAGAGCTCTGCGGCCGTAAGCTCGGCCCCAGTCAGAAAGTGGCGTGGTGGCATAGAACGGGCCAGTCTAGGGGTCGGACCGCAACAAGTCGCGACCGAGACGAAAAGTCAAGCTCGGGGTTGCCGGAGCGCAGCACGGTGTGAGATGGTAGGCGTACGTGAATCCGCCGAGAAAGGACGAAAACCGATGCACAGAGGCGTAATCCCTTCAGTGATCGCCTGCTCCGCGCTCCTGTTCGCGGCGGGCTGCGGATCGAGCAGCAGCTCCAGCACGAGCAGCTCCACGGCCGCGAGCACCAGCACCAGCGCGTCCTCCGGTGGCCTGAAAGCGAACACCACTCCCAAGTACGCCGCCCCGGCGGCTTCCTCACCGGTGCAGAGTGGGACCGTGCAGATTGCTTATCGCAACATCGCGATCGACCCCGACACCGTCAAGGTCAAGGTCGGCAGCACGCTCAAGTGGACGGACTACGACGATGTCACACACAACGTGACCTCCGAGTCCGGCCCCTCAAAATTCGCCTCGGCCAATCTCAAAGAAGGATCGACGTTCTCCTACAAGGTCACCAAGCCGGGCGTGATTCATTACGAGTGCACCTACCATCCGGCGAGCATGAACGGGACGATCGAAGTCGTCAAGTAAAGAGGTCCGGCAGTCCCTCGTTGGAGGTCGAGGCAGTGGCGTAGAGCCGGCGGGGAATGCGCCCCGCCGTACGCGCCAAACGGCCCGCCTCGACGCCAGCGCGCATTGCACGCGCCATCCTGACGGGGTCCTGCGCACGGGCGATGGCTGAAGCAGCCATCACGGCGTCGCAGCCGAGCTCCATCGCGAGGGTGGCGTCGGAGGCGGTGCCGACCCCGGCGTCGAGCACTACGGGCACCTCGACGGTTTCGCGGATCAGGCTGATGTTGTAGGGGTTGCGAATACCCATTCCACTGCCGATCGGCGAGCCAAGGGGCATCACCGCGGCGCAACCGACGTCGACCAGACGCCTGGCGAGGATCGGATCGTCGGTCGTGTAGGGCAGCACGACGAAGCCATCGTCGACGAGCTCCTCAGCGGCGCGCAGCAGCTCGGAAGCATCAGGCAGCAGCGTTTCCTCGTCGCCGATCACCTCGAGCTTGACCCAGTCGGTCTGAAACGCCTCACGCGCGAGCTTGGCGGTCAGGACCGCGTCGCGCGCCGTGTAGCAACCGGCTGTGTTCGGCAACAGCTCCACACCCGCTTGTGCGAGCACGTCCACCAGCGAGCCGCGCGCGGCCGTATCGATACGACGTAGCGCGACCGTGACGAGCTCGCTGGCGCTGGCCACGATCGCCTCGGAGAGCAGCTCCAGCGAGGAGAAGCCCCCAGTGCCGAGCAGCAAGCGCGATTGAAACTTCCTGCCGGCGATCGTCAGCACGTCCTCGACCGGCGCAGGCCCTGTTGGCGTCTCGATGCGCATGGGATCTATGGCGGCCGTGAACGGCGCGGTACTCGTGAGATCGGTCATCCCCAGATCATCCTCCCTGCATTGCGGTGAGCACCTCCACGCACGCATCCGCTGCAAGCGCGAAGGTCTCCCACGCGGCTCGCGGCACCACCTCTCCATCGACGGCCACCGCTATCCCACGCGCGTCGAGCGGCAGACCGAGGTGATCGAGCACCGCGGCGACGGTCTCGCCAGCGGCCACGTCGGAGCTCTGCCCGTTGACGATCATTGCGTAACTCCTACCGGGGAAGGCGCCTGGAAGCGCGATGGATCGCAGGCGGTGAGTGGCAAGTCGCCAGTGGTTTGCTTGCCAAGCAGCGTCTGGAGCACCAGTTCGGCGGTGAGCGGAGCCAGCAGGATGCCGTTGCGATGATGGCCAGTAGCCCAGATCAACCCAGCGAGCACGCCAGCGCCGATCACGGGCACATTGTCGGGTGTGCCCGGCCGCAGCCCCACACACAGCTCCTCGATCTGCAGCTCACTGACACCGGGCAGCAGCTCGTGCGCCTCGCGCAGCAGCTCGTACACCCCGCCCGCGGTCGCCTTTTCTTCGAAGCCGCGCTCCTCGACAGTGGCACCCAGCACGTAGCGCCCATCCGCACGAGGGACCAGATAACCCCCCTCGAAGCGCACCACGCGCCGCAACAGCCCCGGACCGGCGGGATCGCGCATGCGCAAGATCTGTCCCTTCACAGGGCGCACCGGCACACATGCGTCGGAAGGCAACCCCTCGAGACTCCCACTCCACGCACCCGCGGCAATCACCACGTGACGGGCAGAGACAAGCTCACCGTCTTGGAGCGCGACACCCGTGACTCGTGTGCTGGCCTGATCCAGCTCGATGCGCGCGACGGACACGTGCTCGCGCAGCTCCACCCCGACGCGCTCACATACCCGGCGCAACGCCACGAGCACCAAGCGTGGATCAACCGAGTGGTCCTCTGGTGCTTCCATCCCCAGTCGTGTGGTCGGCGCGAGCGCCGGCTCACGCTCGCGGGCCTCGCTCGGCCGCAGACGCGTCGTGCGCAGCCCCAGCGACTCGCGGAAGGCAATCTGGCGCTCGAGCGCGCGCGCCTCGTCCTCGTCGCGGGCGAGAACCAGCGTGCCCGTCCTCAGTAAGCCCACCTGCTCGCCGCTGCATCGCTCCAACTCAGCCGCGAACTCCGGCCACATCTCCGCCGAGTGCAGTCCCAGCTCCAGCACCGCTTGCCCAGCATCGCCGAACTCGACCTCGGCCACCGGCGCGAGCATCCCCGCGGCCACATGCGAGGTACCCATGCCGATCTCCCCACGCTCGAGCACCGTCACCGACAGCCCCTTGGCGCGCGCGCGCCAAGCGAGCGTCAAGCCGATCACGCCGCCGCCTACGACGACCACATCCGCTCGTCGGGTGCCTTCGGGCATGAGGTTGATGCTAGCCCGCTGTCAGACTGGCGATCTATGACCATTGGAGATCTCGGCGCCGATCGGCGCGCACGCCTTGCCACCGCGCGGCTGTACCTCGTGTGTGGGCAGGTCTCCGACTCCTCAGACCCCGGGGAGCACGCGCTGCCCCGCCTCTTGCGTGAGGCGATCGCCGGTGGCGTAGACATCGTTCAGTTGCGCGAGAAGCATCTTCCAGACGAGGAGCTGGTCGCAGTCGCCAACGCCGCGCGAGCCCTATGCGAACGGCTAGGAGCATTACTAATCATCAACGATCGTCCGCACGTCGCACGCGAGGTTAGCGCCGACGGGGTGCATGTCGGGCAGGAAGACATGCCAGTCGCCGAAGTGCGCGAACTGGTTGGTCCCGACATGCTGATCGGACTTTCCACCCATGCGCCGCTCGAGATCGACGCAGTGGACACGGAGCTTGTCGACTACATCGGCGTCGGGCCCGTCCACGCCACCCCGACCAAGCCCGCGCGTCCGCCAGTTGGGTTGGAGCTCGTGCGTTACGCCGCCGATCATGCGTCCGTGCCGTTCTTTGCGATCGGTGGGATCGACGCGCGGAACGCGTCCGCGGCGATCGACGCCGGGGCGCGGCGACTATGCGTGCTGCGCGCGATCGCCTCGGCCGAGGATCCCGAGCACGCCGCACGTGAGCTGCGTGAGTTGATCGACGCACATTCCCTGGAGAGCTGAGTTGATGGCTCCCACACCTGAAACCCAGCCGGACGAGCCCGAGGTCAGAGACTTGCTCTCCGGAGGGGAAATCGCCGACACAACGGCGCACGAACGCCCCGAGCGCGGGCAGAGCGAAGAGCTGCTCCGTGCCGAGCTGGAACCGTTGGGTGAGGGTGAGCGCCCCCCCGCGCTACTGGTCGCGGTCGCCGTCTCTGCTCTGCTCGCCCTCGGTGTGATCGTCGGCGCCACGACCATTCACGACCTCCGTAGCCGCGGCGGCTCGCTCCCCGGCGGAGCTTTCCTGGCGCTCGTCCTGTTGCTGCTCGCCTTCGGTATGTACCAGCGGCGCTACTGGGCGGTGCTCGGCTTCGAGGCACTGCTCGCCTTCCAGATCATCGTCACCTCGCTCGCGCTCGTCGTTGCCTCGACGATTGCTGCCGCGGCGATCTGCGTGGTGAGCGTCGGGCTCGGGGGCTGGCTGTTCTGGAAGCTGGTGCGGGTGATGGGTCGCATCCAAGCTGGCGAACGTCAATAGCCTCGCGCGCCTTCATGGACGGCCCTGGAAGCGCAGCGACGTTCGATAGGCTCAGGCCTCAATGGCAGAGAGTTCCTACGACTGCATCGTGATCGGCTCCGGGCCGGGCGGCTACGTAGCCGCGATCAGGGCCGCCCAGCTGGGCAAAAAGACAGCCGTAGTCGAGCAGGACAAGGTCGGGGGCCGCTGCCTGAACTACGCCTGCATCCCTGCCAAGGCAGTGCTGCGCTCGGCCGATCTGCTGAGCGAGATCAACGAGGCCGCGGATTACGGACTGAAGGTCGCGAGCGTCGAGGTTGATTATGCCGGGGTGCAGGCGCGCCGCGAGAAGGTCGTCTCGACGCTCACCGGTGGAGTCGCTGGGCTGTTCAGGAAAAATAAGATCGACCTGATCGAGGGCACCGGCTCACTGACCGCCGATGGAGATGTGCTCGTCAACATGAAGGGCGACCGATCGGCGGAGATCGGCCAGCAGACGCTCAGCGCCAGTACCGTGATCCTCGCCACCGGCTCGGTAGGGCGGGCAATCCCTGGCGTTGAGTTCGGAGGACGCGTAATCGGCACCGAGCAAGCCTGGGCGCTGCAGGAGCTGCCCGTGCGCCTGGCGGTGGTCGGAGCGGGGGCGTCGGGCGCGGAGATCGCCTCTGGCTTTGCCCGCCTTGGCAGCGAGGTACTGCTGCTCGAGGCGCTCGACCGTGTGCTGCCGACGGAGGACGCGGACATCTCGCGGCTGGTCGAGCGGGGCTTGAAGCGTCAGGGCATCCAGATCCACATCGGAACCCCCGTTCAGAACGTGAAGGCCGGCGATGGCAGCGTGAGCTTCGCCTATGGCAAGGAGACCGCCGAGGTCGACTACCTCGTGATCGCAGCAGGACGTGGCGCCGACATCGACGGGCTCGGACTCGCCGAGGCCGGCGTCGAGCTGGACGAGCGCGGGCTGGTGCAGGTGGATGGTCGCTTGAGCACCTCTCGCAAGGGCGTCTACGCGATCGGCGACCTCGTTACCGGTCCTGCGCTCGCGCACAAGGCCTCCGATGAGGGCGTGATCGCCGCCGAGGACTCCGCAGGGCTGCAGACCCATCCGATCGCCTACGTCGACATCCCGCGTGCGACCTTCTGCACGCCGAACGTCGGCTCCTTCGGCCTGACCGAGGCGCAGGCCAAGGAGCAGGGTTATGACGTGATCGTCGGCAAGGTGCCCTACGGCGCAGTCGGCGGCGGCATCGTCTACGGCGACCGCTCGGGGATGGTGAAGCTCGTCGGCGAGTCCAAGTACGGCGAGTTGCTCGGCGGGCATATCGTAGGCGCGCGCGCGACCGAGCTGATCCAGGAGCTCGTGAACGTGCGTGCGCTGGAGGGCGGCTTCGCCGAGGTGGCCCGCACGATCCACGGCCACCCCACGCTGTCAGAGGCCGTGATGGAGGCGGGACGGGCCGCCGACGGCTGGTTGATTCACGGTTGAGGCGCGAGCACTAGTCTCGGCGCAATGCCCGACGACCCTGACGCCGCCTTCTATTTTGACCTGGCAAACCCGCTCGCCTACCTCGCGGCGGAGCGCGTCCTGCACATATTGCCTGGTCCGGCTGAGTGGCAGCCGGTGCTGGCGTGCGAGTTGTCCAATGCGGAGACATTTGAGGCCTATCGCTGCCGCACCGAGGAGGAGGTCTTCCGCACGGAGATCGAGCGCGCCGCGCGCGCACAGGGTCTGCAGCCGCTGAAATGGCCGATCCCGTTCCCGTTCGACAGCGCGCTGTCGATGCGCGTCGCAACGTACGCCAAGTCGATCGGGCGCACAGTGCCGTTCGTGCAGGCGGCCTTCCGCCAGGCGTTCGCCGGAGGGCACTCGCTCGAGGACCCAGATTTCGTCGTGATCGCAGCAGCGGCCTGCGAGATGCACCCGGCCGCGGTCCTCAAAGGAGCGGACCTGCGTTCGGTGAAGGAACAGCTGTCCAGCGCGACCGCACTCGCAGCCCAGGCGGGAGTGACTGACGTGCCGGCCGTGCGCATCGGAGGGACGGTGTTCGTCGGCGAGTGCGCCGTCGAGGACGCGGCCACCCATATGCGCGTGGTGCAAGCGCCATGAAGGCCAACCGCGCATACCGGCTGATCGTTACCCGCGGCGGGCGCACGCCGGCGCTGCTGGCGGACACCGGGCGAGTCGACCACATCGAGGTGGTGGAGATCGACGCAGGGGAAGTGGTCCTGTTCTGGGACCGCCCGCCTCACGCCGCCTCGCGGCTTGCGCGGGCGCTACGCGCCGACCTGTCGCAACTGGAGGCTGAGGAGTTCCTCGCGCGCTGGGCTACCGTGGAGAGTTGATGCCCAGCCCATCGGAGCCCGAGGCCACGCCCAGCCCATCGGAGCGAATCCACGCACCTGTCTCCTTGGCGGCCGCGACCAAACCCAACCTGCCGGAGCCTGACCGCGCGCGCGAGTGGCTCCAAACGATGACCTTGATCCGCCGTTTCGAGGAGCGCGCGGGTGAGATGTACGCACGGGCAAAGATTGGCGGCTTCCTACACCTGTCGATCGGTGAGGAGGCGACGATCGTCGGCAGTACGCGAGCGCTGCGGGACACTGACTACCTCGTCTCGACCTACCGATCGCACGGCTATGCACTGGCGCGCGGCACTCCGCCCGAGAAGGTCATGGCAGAGCTGTTCGGGCGCGTCGACGGCTGCTGCGGCGGGCACGGCGGCTCGATGCACATGTTCGACCTCTCCCGGCGCTTCATGGGCGGCTACGGGATCGTCGGCGGCAACCTGCCGATCGCGACCGGGATCGGGCTGGCGAGCGACTACACCGAGACCGACGACGTGACCCTATGCACGTTCGGCGACGGCGCGTCCAACCAGGGCACGTTCGGGGAAGCGCTGAACCTGGCGGCGCTGTGGCGCCTGCCGGTGGTGTTTGTGGTAATCAACAACCAGTTCGGCATGGGCACCTCGCTCGCGCGCCATTCGGCCGTGACCGACTTGCAGCGCAAGGGCGAGTCGCTCGGCGTGCCGGGGACACGCTGTGACGGGATGGACGTAGCCGACACGCACGCGGTAATCGCCGAGGCCGTAAACCGCGTGAGGGAAGACCGCCGACCGGTCCTTGTCGAGGCCTTGACCTACCGTTTTCGCGGACATTCGATGGCGGACCCGGAGGAGTACCGCAGCAAGGAGGAGGTCGCACATTGGCGCGAGCGCGACCCGATTCCGGCGTTTGGCGAGTTGCTGGAACGCGAGGGGATCCTCGATGTGGACGACCGCGAGCAGCTCGACGGAGAAGCGATCGCGCGCGTCGATGAGGCGGTCGCATTTGCCGAGGCCTCGCCGTTCCCAAAGCCAGAGTCGCTATACGAGGACATCTACGTGCTCGACGAGCAAGTCCACGGCGCGTATCACTGATGGCCGAGCTGCGCTATCGCGAGGCTCTGAACGCGGCGCTGCGCGAGGAGCTGGGACGCGACGAGCGCGTGATGCTGATGGGCGAGGACATCGGCGTGTTTGGCGGTGCGTTCAAGGTCACCGCCGGCCTGCTCGAGGAGTTCGGCGAGCGGCGCGTACGCGACACACCAATCTCGGAGAACACAATCGTGGGCGTCGGCGTGGGCGCCGCGATGAGCGGACTGCGACCCGTTGTCGAGCTGATGACGGTCAACTTCGCCTTGCTCGCATTTGACCAGATCGTCAATAGCGCCGCGCACATCCGCTACATGTTTGGCGGCCAGGTCTCCGTGCCGCTGGTGATCCGGATGCCTCAGGGAGCCGGACACCAGCTTGGCCCAACGCATTCTCACTGCTTGGAGGCGATGTTCCTGCACGTTCCAGGCCTGCTCGTCGCCGTCCCTTCGACACCCGCCGACGCGAAGGGCCTGTTGAAGACTGCGATCCGTGACGAGAATCCGGTGATCTTCATCGAGCACGAGTCTCTGTACGGCATCCGTGGCGAGGTTCCTGAGGGCGAGGACGTGACAGTCGACTTCGGGCACGCGCGTATCGCCAGAGAGGGCGCGGACGTGACGATCGTGGGCGTCTCGCGGATGGCGCTCACCGCAGGGCGGGCCGCGGAGACGCTCGCGCAGGAGCATGGCGTGGAGGCCGAGGTGATCGATCCGCGCACATTGCGTCCGCTCGACCTCGACACAATCCTCACCTCGGTGCGCAAGACCAACCGCTGTGTCGTCGTCGAGGAGGGCTGGCCCCACGGAGGAGTCGGCGCGAATCTGGCGGCGCTGATCGCCGAGCATGCCTTCGACGACCTCGACGCGCCCGTCGCGCGCGTGTCCGGCGCCGACGTGCCGATGCCCTACTCAAAGCCTCTGGAGGACATCGCCTTCCCCCACGAGCCCCAGATCGTCCAGGCCGCGCTCGCGACCATTGGACAGCGCCCAGCAACGACTCCGGGAGCTGGCTAGATGACCGAGATCGTAATGCCGCGGTTGTCGGACACGATGGAGGAGGGCACGATCTTAAGTTGGCTCGCGGCCGACGGGGAACAGGTGAGCCGCGGCCAGGAGCTGGTCGAGATCGAGACCGACAAGGCGAACATGACCTACGAGTCCGACCAGGAGGGCGTCCTGCAGATAGTTGCCGCCGAGGGCGACACGCTGCCGGTCGGCGCGGTTATCGCACACATCGGCGGTGGCGATAATGCCGGTACGCCCACCTCGACCACCGCCAAGAATGAAGATGAGCCGGCATTGAAACGGACTGATGTACGCACAGTCGGAGAGGGTCCAGGAAGTGAGATATCTCCTGGTGGCATAATTTCACCGGAGGGCTCGGCCGGTGATCGATCCGTCGATGAGCGCGTCAAGGCTTCGCCGCTGGCTAGGCGGATCGCAAGCGAGCGCGGGGTGGATCTGCGCACGATGACCGGCAGTGGCCCGGGAGGGAGAATCGTCAAGGCGGATGTGCAGGGAGCGGCCGCCAAGCCACCCCCCGCCGCGGAATCAGTGGGAGTGAGCACCGCCAAGGGCGAGACCACCATAGTCGAGCTTACGCGCACCCAGCAGACGATCGCGCGGCGGATGGCAGAGGCGAAGGCGACGATCCCCGAGTTCACGCTCCAGGCAGAGATCGACATGGAGGCGTGCGTCGCGCTGCGCTTCGAGCTGAAGTCCCTGGGCCACGCTGATGCGCCTACATACAACGACATGTGCGTCAAGGCGTGCGCGCTAGCGCTGCGCGAGAATCCCCGCGCAAACGGCGGCTACCGTGACGGTCGCCTGCAGTTGCACTCGCGCGTAAACGTCGGCGTGGCCGTAGCCGCCGAGGAGACGTTGGTCGTGCCGACCGTGTTCGACGCCGACCAGAAGTCCCTCGGCGAGATCGCACGTGAGACACGTGCGCTCGCCGACCGCGTACGCGCGGGAACGATCGCCCCACCAGAGCTGGGCGGCGGCACATTCACGGTCTCCAACCTCGGGATGTTCGGCGTCAGCGCCTTCACCGCAATCATCAATCCTCCACAGGCGGCAATCCTCTCCGTCGGCACGCTGGGACCGAGCGCCGTGGTCTGGGACGGGGTGGTAGAAGCACGCAACACGATGACGGTCACCCTCGCCTGCGACCACCGCATCCTCTACGGTGCGGACGGCGCAAAATTCCTCGCGCGCGTTCGTGAGCTGCTCGAAGCACCCGCAGCGCTCACGCTGTGATCGAGAAGTCCGACGCCAACCAGAGGCCCGACGCTAACCTGAGTACATGACGCGCGACGAGCTATGGGTGTGCCACCTCGGCACGGTTCCCTACCTCGATGCGGTCACCCTCCAAGAGCAAGTTCGTGAGCAGAGACAGACCGATGAGCTGCCCGACACGCTCCTCCTAATGGAGCATCCCCCCCTTTACACGCGCGGGCGACGCTCGGCCGAGGGCGAGCTGCTGTTCGCCGAGAACTTCTACCGCGCGAAAAGCATCGACCTCGTTGCGACCGACCGTGGTGGACGCATCACCTACCACGGCCCCGGCCAGCTCGTCGGCTATCCCGTCATGCGCATCGCCGACGTCGGCTCGCACCTGCGCACGATGGAAGCCGCGATCGTCTCGGCGCTCGCCTGCGAGGGGATCGAAGCCCACTCGCGCTCGGATGAGGGCCCCGACTACACAGGCGTTTGGGTCGAGGATCGCAAGATCGCCTCGATCGGTGTGCATGTCTCCCGCGGAATCTCCACACACGGCTTTGCAGTAAACGTCGTGAACGATCTCGAACCCTTCTCCTGGGTCGTCGCCTGTGGGTTGCCCGACGTCGCAATGACCTCCATTGCCCGCGAGCTGGGGGTCTCGAACCCCCGACACGCGGATTATGATTCCGCTGCTCCGGCCGCGGGCGAGGCGCCTGGGGTCGCGTGCTTTCGTAAGCGCATTGCCCACGCGTTCTGTGACGCCCACGACCGCCAGCAGCGGCTCGTCTCACCGCGGCGTCTCGGAATCGACGCACCACTTGCGCGTTCACCGCAGCTGGTGGAGGTGCCCGCATGAGTCCGCCCGCGACCGCCACAGAGACCACACCCGAGCGTGAGCACGTCACGCGCTCGCGCGCAAACCCCGGCGGGATGGACGTGCTCGAGATCCTCGGCCCGGACGTGCGCCCGCTACGCGAGCGCAAGCCCCCGTGGTTCAAAGTCCCTCCGCCCGGCGGCGCGCGCTACCGCGAGTTGACCGAGCTGATCAAGTCAGAGAACCTGCACACGGTCTGTCAGGAGGCCGCCTGCCCAAACGTCGGCGAGTGCTGGGAGCGTGGCACCGCGACGTTCATGATCCTCGGCGATACCTGCACGCGCCGCTGCGGGTTCTGCAACGTGCAGACCGGCAAGCCCACCTGGAACGACCCCCTCGAGCCCGCCCGTGTCGCGCGCTCGATCGCGCGCATGGGACTGCGCCACGCGGTCATCACCTCAGTTGACCGCGACGATCTGCCCGACAAGGGCGCCTCCGCCTTCGTCGGGGTGATCCGCCAGGTCCGCCGCCAGGCGCCCGAGTGCCAGATCGAGGTGCTAACCCCCGACTTCCAGGGCCAGGAGATGCCGCTCGCGAAGGTGATCGCCGAGCGCCCGGACGTCTTCAACCACAACGTCGAGGTCGTCCCCCGCCTCTACCCGATCGCGCGGCGCGGCTCCGAGTTCCAGCGCTCCTGCCGGGTCCTGGCCCTCGCCGGGGAGATGGGGGAAGGCGAGGTCGTGACCAAGTCCGGCCTGATGGTCGGACTCGGCGAGACCCACGATGAGCTGGTGGACACCTTCGCAACGCTGCGCGAGCATGGGGTCGGAGTGCTCACGGTCGGTCAGTACCTGCGGCCCTCCGAGCGCCATCTCCCGGTCGTACGCTACTGGCATCCGGACGAGTTCTCCGCGCTCGAGCGCGCCGCCTACAAGCTCGGCTTCGACCACGTCGCGGCCGGCCCGTTGGTGCGCTCCAGCTACCACGCCGACCAGCACGTTCCGCAGGCCCGCCCGGGGATCGGCCCACTCGCCAGCGTGGAGCCGGCGAGCCGCGGATAGTCTGCACCGATCCTCTCGCCGAGCAACATCCGATCGCCGCTATGACGCGCACTGTTGTGCTCCTCGCGGCGTTGATTTTCATCGTCGGCTTCGCCTTCCTCACCGTCGGCGCCGCGCTCGAACAGGGGATCACGATCGCGAGCGTGCTATCAGCGTTTATCCTCGTCCTGCTGTTCGTCGGGGTCGTCGGCGCGCTGTTCAATCCTCCCCGTCGGTAAGACTCTCATCTGGCACGTCGTATGCCGCAGGGAGCTAGTCTCGTCGTGACCTCCACGGCAGCACCGTGAGGGTCTTCCGGCAGCGGTCGGCGCGATGCGAAACGAGCCTATGAGCACCTCTCCGTTCATGACCCCTAGCCACCGTCGCCGGCGGCGCGAGGTGGCCTCCCGCCGGCGGCGTCGCCGCCGGGCGCTGTTCACGGTCGTGGTCGCTTTGGCGCTCGTGGCAGTGGTCGTCGTGATGGCCTTCGCGGGCCCGGGCAGCGCGCACGAATCGACGGCGGCGGCGCATCGTCGGTCTGGCGCACGCACCGCGACCGCGACACCAAACTCCACGGCGCGCTCACCGATCGGGTTGCCGTTGGGCAAGCCCGCGCTTGCCTTGAAAGGGATCGGCAACGCCGCCGAAGATCCCGTCCACCCCCCCTTCCACGAACAGCCGCATGCGGGCATCCTGTTCAACCTCGACACCGGCCAGGTCATGTGGCAGCACAACGCATACGCACGCCTGCGGATCGCCAGCCTGACGAAGATGATGACCGCGCTGCTGACGGTCACCTCGGCGCCCGCGGATGCGCCCGTACTGATCACCAAGGAAGCGATCGACATGCCCGGCTCGAAGGTCGGGGTGCTACCGCTCGGCAAACACGTGAAGCTCGAGACGCTCCTCTACGGCCTGCTGCTGCCGTCGGGCAACGATGCCGCGGTGGCGCTCGCGCAGCACGTGGCTCACACCGTCAACGACTTCGTGACCCGCATGAACGCCGAGGCAGCCAAGCTGGGGCTGGGCTGCACCCACTACTCCTCGCCGTCGGGCTACTACGACCAGTACAACTTCTCCTGTGCCGCCGACCTCGCGCTGCTCGCGCACGTCGATCTCGAACAACCGCGCATCGCGAGCGTCGTGCGCACCTACTCGGCGGTCCTGCCCTTCCCGATCAAAGGCGGCAAGCTGTACCTGTACAACAACAACCCGTTGTTGATCTACGGCTATCCGGGCGTTACAGGGATGAAGACCGGCGAAACCGAAGCCGCCGGGCGCTGCCTGGTCGCTACCGCCGAGCGCCATGGGGTGCGCCTCGGTGTCGTGCTCCTGCACTCGCCCGACCCGGGCACGCAGGCGGCCTACCTGCTCAACCGCGGCTTCGAAGGCATCTACCACCAGGCACCCGTGCCCGCGCCGCCGATGCCCCCCGGCGCCTGAGAGGAACACCTCTCGGCCCGCAAGAGAGTACCGTGCCTCATATCGATTGACTGGTCAGTCAAAGGAGGAAGCCGTGGATCTCGACGACACACCAGAGCAGGCCGCCTACCGCGCACAGGTCCGCACGTGGCTTGCGGAGCACAAGTCCCAAGCGCCGGTCCTCACCGGCCCCGACGCGCTGAAGGACGAGGACGAGATCGTCGCGTCGCGGCGCGCGTGGCAGGGCAAGCTCGCCGAGGGCGGGCTCGCGGGCGTGACCTGGCCGAAGGAGTACGGCGGCCAGGGGCTCGGACCGATCGAGCAGCTGATCTGCAACCAGGAGATCGCCCAGGCGAAGGTCCCCGGGATCCTCGACGCGATCGGCGTTGGCATGCTCGGACCGACGCTGATCGCCCATGGCGCCGAAGAGCAGAAGGCGCGCTATCTCGGTCCGATGCTCCACGGCGACGAGGTCTGGTGCCAGCTGTTCTCCGAGCCCGCCGCCGGCTCTGACCTCGCGGCCGTGCAGGCCCGCGCACGCCTACAAGACGACGGTAGCTGGCGCCTGAACGGCCAGAAGGTGTGGACGACCAACGCCCAGTTCGCCTCCTATGGGCTGCTGCTCGCTCGCACCGACGCAGATGTGCCCAAGCACAAGGGCATGACGATGTTCATCGTGCCGATGGACGGCGCCGGTGTCACCGTCCGCGGCCTGCGCCAGATCTCCGGCGAGGCCGAGTTCAACGAGGTGTTCTTCGACGACGTCGCGCTCGATGCCGACGCGGTCGTCGGCGGCGTTGGCAACGGCTGGGGCACCGCCCTGACGACGCTGATGTTCGAGCGCGTCACGATCGGCCTCGGCGGCGAGGGCCTCGGCTACAACTCGACCCGCTTCGCGAAGGCGATCGCCGACGACGAGCACGCCCGCCGAGACCCCGAGGTGCGCCACCAGCTCGGCGAGATCGTCTCTGAGCTGCTCGCGGTGCGCTTCACCGGCTACCGCACGCTCACCGCATTGCAGAAAGGCCAGATACCCGGCCCGGAGGCAGGCCTCGCAAAGGTCACAATCGTCAACGGCGCGATCAAGGCCGGTGACCTGATCACCGATGTCGTCGGACCCGACGCGCTCGCGGAGGACAGCGAGTGGGCCTACATGATCTCCTTCCTCCCCGGGCTCAAGTCCGCCGGCGGGACCGAAGAGATCCTGCGCAACACGATCGGCGAGCGCGTGCTCGGGCTGCCGCCCGAGCCACGCCTGGACAAGGGCATCCCATTTTCAGAGCTCCGCTCCAAGGAAGGAGCGGCGGCATGAATCTGGCACTCTCAGACGAGCAGGTTTTCCTCCGCGAGGCCGCGCGCGGCGCGCTCTCGCGCTTCAAGACCTTGGAAGCCGCCCGCGAGGCGCTCGACGGCAACGCGCCGCTACCCGACCTGTGGCCGACCGCGATCCAGGCGGGCTGGCCCGGTCTCCTGATCGACGAGTCCGCCGGTGGCGCCGGCCTGGACGCCTTCGACGCGATGCTCGTGCTCGGCGAGTGCGGCCGCGTACTTGCCGGCGTGGCCCTGCTCGGCCACCTGCCCGCGACGGCGATCCTGAACGACTCGCCAAACGCGGCGGGGTTCCTGCCCGAGGTCGCAAGCGGGGAGCGGCGGGCAGCCTATCTACCCGCCCAACCGCCCGGCGACCTCGTCGATCGGTGGAGCACGGACCCGGCCAGCGGCCTGGAGCGTGGGACTCTGCCCACCGCCGGAGCGCCCGATCAGGATGGTCGCGTGCCGATCAATGGGAGCTTCGCGTTCGTGCCTGACGCTCCGGGGGCCAGCGGCATGGTGGGAGTCGCGTTGCAAGACGGCCGGCCTGTCGGAATCGCGGTCCTCAACGACTCCCCCGGCGTCGAGGTCCAGTCGGTGAACCGCTACGACGCGACCAGGTCGCTGGGGCACGTCTCGTTCACCAACGCGCCGGCCGTTCTCCTGGACGCCCCCGAGGACTCCCTCGCCGGCGCCTGGTACCTCGCGCAGGCGCTGATCGCCGCCGAGTCGCTCGGCAGCGTCGAGACCGCGCTGGACGTATCGGTGGCCTACGCCAAGGAGCGCCACACGTTCGGTCGCGCGATCGGTTCATACCAAGCGGTCAAGCACTCCCTTACAGAGGTCCTGCGCCAGCTGGAGAACGGCCGCTCACTGCTCTACTACGCCGGCTGGTCGCGCACCGGCAAGCCGGAGGAGTTCCCGCTCGCCGCATCGGCGGCGCGCTCGGTGGCCGGCCGCGCGCTCGACCAGGCCGCGCGCACGATGATCTCTGTACACGGCGGCATCGGCGCCACCTGGGAGCACGACGCGCCGCTGTACTTCCGCCGCGCGCAGCTCTCGCGACGACTGCTCGGTGGAACCGCCGGCGCGACGGACCGCGTCGCGGGCGAGTTGATCGCCCAGGCAAGCGCCGCCTGAGCCGAGGCGGGCGGGGCGAAACTTTATCGGCCGGGAGCGGCGACGCTATCCGCCGCGCCTGCGGCGCTTTGCGCTTCGGGTGGCGGTGATCGCCTGCGGTTTCGCTTCAGCTTCGAGCGCTGCCAGCACTGGCGCACCGTAGGCGGCCTGCACCGCTTCTACCATCGACGCTTCGACGCCGCAGTTGATGCAGAAGGAGTGCTGGGACCAGCCGATCGCGCGCGCGAGCACCTCGTCGGCATAGCTCACGCCGGTAGCGTCGTGCCCGTAGTAGTCATACGCCGCATCCCACGCCGCGCCGTTCAGCGCGTATTCCGCGCCGTCCGCCGAGAGCAGGTGCGCAGCGGCCATGATCGCGTCGAAGTCATCGTAGATCGAAGGGTGCGTCTGAGTCATGTGGTTGTAGACCGCCGGCCGCTTGCCGTACTTGTAGGAGTCGCTCACGAGGTCCCACGTCGATCCGGTGGATCCGGTGCCCCGCCCACCATTCGTCACGTTGAACTGCATTGGCCCCCCGCAGCAACCGGCGAAGTTCAGCCCGTGGTAGGTGGTGGGCGCGGTCGAGAACGCCGACTCCTGCTTGTGGATCGAGGCGATCAGCAGCCAGTTCACGCCGAACGTGCTCTGCGCGTTCGCGTAGATTGGATAGAAGCCTTCCATCCAGCGCGTCGGTATCGCCGTTTCGGTCTCCTCGACCAGACGCCTCGCGGCCAGCTGCTGCTGTGCGGACGACGGCTGCGCGACGATCGCCGCCCCGTGCGAGCGCCGGGCACTTCCTCCGCCACGCGCCGTGCGCGAACTACCCGTGTTGGATCCGGCTATGGATCCCTGACCGGTCACCGCACCGGCGAGCACGCTCGCGGACTGCGCCGCGCTCGGCGTCGGAGTGACCGCAGCCACGAGCACCGCGGGAGGCGCCGCATGCGGCGCGGTGGTGCTCGTACGCCCGACCAAGCCCGTCAGCACCGCCACCAGCACAGCCAGACCGAGTCCGCCGAGCGCCAGCGCGAGCAGCCACGCCCCCCGTTCAGAAGGCGGGGTCGGCAGGTGAGCCCCTGGAACCTGGGCGTCGGGGACAGCTGGTGTAGTTGAGTCATCAATCTTCATCCGCTGTTACACCGTATCCAGGTCAGAGCCACCAGGCAGCCAGTTCACAGTCCCCGCGGTCCCGCGGCGCGTCGATCGGCCCACGCTCGGGTTGTGACCAACATGGCAAGGTTCGCTTTGGCTTCGATCCTCTCGACACTCGCGCTCTTCTCCTTGAGCGGAGCTGCCCACGCAGTGCCACTGTCGTCCGTCCAGCAGCATTACCTCTCACTCGCCCAAGCGGGCGTGGCACGCGCCGAGCAGCGTTTTGGCGATCGCCGGCTCGGCTGGTACGACGCGCGACTCGGCGACTCTGAACGGTATCCGCTGGCGACGATCTGGGACATCGTGCCACTGTTCCAGTCGCTCGACGCGATCGCGATCGCCCAACCCACCCCAGCCAACCGGCGCGCAGTGGCGCGCTTTGCGAAAGGCGCCGAGCGCTACCTGAACCGGGGCCTGCGCCCTGTGCCCGGCTACTCGCCCTACCCCGGCGACCGTGAAACAAACACCGAGACGTGGTTCGACGACAACGGCTGGTGGGGCCTCGCGTTTATGAACGCCTACCGAGCGACCGGCACGCGCCGCTGGCTCACCGACGCGCAGCGCGCGCTCACGTACGTCGCCGCCGCGGGCTGGGATCCGCATGAAGGCGGGATCTGGTGGAACACCGAGCACCCCTATAAGGCCGGCGAGGCGCTCGCCGCGGACACACTGCTGGCGACGCTGATCTACCAGCAGACGCGCTCAACCTTCGCTCTTGGCCAAGCTGAAAAGTTTCTGCTCTGGGGCAACACGATCGGGTTCAGCGCCGCCAACGGCCTGTACGCCGGCAGCAGCCTCAACCCAACCCCGATCGACTACATCGAGTCACCCCTGATCTACGCGCAGGCGCTGCTCTGCAAGGAAACAGGGGGCGCGAGCGACTGCGAACGGGTCGAACCGCTGCTGAGCACAACGCTTCGCCGCTTCGGTCAGATCCTCGACTTCGCCCCGCAGTACGACGCGATCTATCTGCAGTGGATGCTCGCGCTGTACTCACTCGACCACAACACGGCCCTCTACGCGCTCGCCGCCGACAACGCCCGCGAAGCCCAGGCGCACGCGCTGAACGGCGAAGGGCTCTACCTACTGGCCTGGAACGGCGAAGCGCTGCCCACGGCCGACGCCCTGCCGGGGAGCCTGCAGACGCAGGCTGCCACCGCCAGTCTGTTCGCTTGGCTGGCTGTGTACCCGCCGCCATCCTAGATATGAGTGCCGTCCAGAGCCGAATCGCTGTCCAAGGCCTCGGCCCCGGGCGACTGCCAGCCAGCAGGCCGGGACAGGGCTCAAACCCCGATCACTCTTCGCAGCAGGCGATCAAACAGAAGGTCCGGGAGTAGGCGACTCGCCCACACCATCGCGTGCGCGTCGCGGCCGATGAGATAACGCGCCCGCATCCGCCGGGCGCTCAGCGCTCGCTCGATCGTCTGCGCCACCCGCTCGGGAGGGATGCCGCGGCGAGCGGTGTTCTCGAGCGCCTTGGCCATCGCCGCGGGCACGTGGCCGTACTGCTCGCGTAACTCCTCGGGAACTGCGAGCTCGTCGAGGAGACCACGATTCTTCTCCCAGATCGGGGTGGCGACCGACCCCGGCTCGATCAGCGCCACCTGGATGTGAGAGCCGGCAAGCTCCAAGCGCAACGAGTTTGCCGCCGACTCCAGCGCGTACTTCGAGGCGTGATAGGGCGCCAAGTATGGCGTGGTGAGCAGCCCGCCGACGGAGGAGATCAGCACGATTCTCCCGCGCGCGCGGCGCAGAGCCGGGATCAGTACCTGAGTCACAGCGACTTGTCCAAAGAAGTTCACGTCGAACTGGCGGCGCAGATCATCCATGGAGATCAGCTCCAGTGGCCCGCCGACGGCACTGCCGGCGTTGTTGACGAGCGCGTCCAGACCGCCCGGCGCGAGCTCGCCCACTCGCCCAGCGGCCCGCTCAATCTGCCCGGGGTTGGTTACGTCGAGCTCGAGTGGAATCACCCGCTCGCCCCCATCGGCTCGCAGCGCCTCGCCGTCCGCGGTCTTGCGCACCCCCGCTAGCACCATCCAGCCGGACGCCGCTAGCCCCAAGGCAGTAGCGCGGCCGATGCCCGTCGAGGCACCTGTGATCAGGGCGGTGGACACCTCATCAGTATGGCCTGTCAGCACTTAGGATGTTCTTCGATGATCTCGCGTGTGGCCATATATTTGAGCGCCAAGCGCGTGGCGGTGCTCGTGCTGCTCGTCGTTGCACTCGCCGCCGGCTACGTGTCCAGCCTCGGTGGAGGCGCACCCGCTCGCGCTAGCGTCGATCCCCTGCCCAGCGGGGCTTCCGGCGCCTGCGGTCCGACTGTGCTCAAAGCACTCAGCCAGGTGACACAACGCGTTTACGACGAGGGCGTCTCCAGTGAACGCACCGAAATCGCGATGCGCTTGATCAAGGGGTCGCGCGCGTTGCGTGAAGCCGTCGAACATGGCGACGCCGGGGCCACGCGCATGGCCGCACAGACGCTGCTCGCAAGCGGGCATCTGACCAACCTGACGGTTACCCGCGGCACCCAGACCCTCGCCGACCTCGGCTCCGAAGGCGCGCTCGCGCCGCTGCACGGTTCAATCCTCAGCGCCATGGGGGTCCCGATCGCAAGCTTCGTGACGAGTGTGTGGGCAGATCGCGGCTTCCTCTCCGAGCTGAAGGGCGTCGTCGAGGGCGATGTCGCCCTGCGTGAGGGCAACCAGAGCATCGCCGGCTCGTTTGCGATGCCGGCCGGCACGCTACCGCCGGCCGGCACGCTGACCGAGCACGGGACCGTCTTTCAATACGCCTCGTTTCCCGCCTCGGCCTACCCGTCCGGCTCGCTGCGTGTCTACCTCCTGAGGTCTGTCAGCTCGACCGCGCGCATCTGCGGGACGAGCACCCAGGACACGCTCGTCAACACGCTCAGCCGGGTGGCCGCGTTGATCTATGCCGGCGAGGAGGGTCCGCATGCGCTGCTCCAGGTCCGTCGCGCTCAGCAGAACAGCGCCCTACTGGAAGCCGTGGCCGCGCGCAATCCAGTCGCGGCGCGCCAGGCGGTCGTGGGTCTGGTCTACGACCACAGTCACATCGTGCGCCTGCGCGTCATCGCAGCCGGCGGGCACCTGCTCGCCGACGTCGGTGGCCCATATGTGCTCGCGCCCGTGCGTGCCCCGCTACGCCTGCACGGCAAGCGGATCGGCGAACTCGTACTCTCGATTCAGGACGACGAAGGCTATCTGCGACTCGCCAGGCGCCTCATCGGCCTCGACGTGCTGATGTACATGAACCCGACCCATCCCAAACTGGTGAAGAACAGCCTCGGACACGGGGTGGGCGGGTTCTCATCCGTGCCCGCCAGCGGCCTCTTCATTTATCACGGACACACCTTCCGCGTATTCACGCTCAACGCTCGCGCGTTCCCCTCCGGCCCACTGCGCATCTCGGCCTTCGTCCCGATCCCCTATTCCTGAGAACCACCACTCAAAACACCGCGCGCCCAATCCTCGGCATCACCGGGATACGAACCGCGGGGTTATGAGAAGAAAAGAATCAATCAGGAAGCGAGCGCGGCCTGCTTCTCACCCAGCGCCTGCAGCAATTCGTCAAATGAGGCTGAGAATTTCTCGACGCCCTCGCGCTCGAGTGTGTCCGTCAGGTCGTTGTAGTCCACACCGGCCGCCGCCAGTTCCGCCAGCAGCCGTTTTGCCTGCTCGACTCCCTGCTCCAAGCGGGGCGCCGGCCTGCCGTGGTCCTGGAAGTCCCTGACCGTCCCCTCGGGCATCGTGTTGACGGTGTCGGCTCCGATCAACTCCTCCACGTACAGCGTGTCCCGGTAAGCCGGGTTCTTCGTCGAGGTGCTCGCCCACAGCACCCGTTGCGGCGTGGCGCCCTTGCCGGCGAGATACTCCCAGCGCGGACCCGCGAACATGGCCTTGTAGTGCTGGTAGGCGAGCTTCGCGTTGGCCACCGCGAGCCTGCCCTTCAAGGAATCGATTGATGCCCTGCCGGGATGGGCGGGATCCGATCCATCCAATTCATCCAGTCGCCGGTCGGCCTCGGTGTCGATTCGGGAGATGAAGAAGCTCGCGACCGAGGCCACCGTGCCAGGATCGCCGCCCGCAGCTACCAACCGCTCGATTCCGCGCACGTAAGACTCCGCGACCTCCGCGTAGCGCTGCAGGGAGAAGATCAAAGTCACGTTGATCGAGTGTCCCTTCGCGATCACGTCCTCGATCGCCGCCAGTCCCGGCTTGGTCGCGGGAATCTTCACCATCAGGTTGGGTCGTTCCACGGCCTTGTGCAGTCGGATCGCTTCGCGATAGGTCGCGAGCGTGTCATACGCCAGCCCAGGGTCGACCTCCAGCGAGACGTACCCGTCTCGGCCAGCGCCGCCCTCCCAGACCGGCCGGAACAGATCGCAGGCGTCTTTGATGTCACGCTCGGCCAGCGCCCAGAACGTCTCCTTCGTGTTGCTCCCCCGTCCGGCCTCTTTGCGCAGTTGCTCGTCGTAGGCGTTCCCGGCGGTCATCGCCTTCTGGAAGATCGTCGGGTTCGACGTCGCCCCCACTACCGAGTCCTCCTCGATCAGGCGCTTCAGATGACCCTCGCGGATCGATTCGCGCGAGAGGAAGTCGATCCACACGCTCTGACCGAGCGCGGAGAGATGACTCAGTGGCGAGGCTCCCATCTCAGCTCAACCCTTCCCCTCCAGCAGCGCTCCCGCGCGCGCGCTGATGTTCTCGACGGTGAAGCCCAGTTCCTCCAGGACCTTCGTGCCCGGCGCCGACGCCCCGAAACGATCGATCCCGAGCACGTCTCCGCCTGAGCCCACCCACTTCCACCAGCTCATGCTCGCGCCGGGCTCAACAGCCAGCCGCGCGGTCGTCGCCGGCGGCAACACCTGATCGCGGTACTCCTGCGTCTGGGCTTCGAACAGCTCAATGCACGGCATCGAGACCACGCGTACTTTCGTCTCCCTCTCGCCGGCCAGCTTTCTTGCGGCCTCGAGCGTCAGGGGCACCTCAGCGCCCGTCGAGATTAGGATCAGCTCGGGTGCGATTGCTGCATCGCCGGAATCCCACAGCACGTACCCGCCGCGCTCGAGCTCCTCCGCGGCCCCGAGCTCGGAGCGATCTAGCGTTTCCACCCCCTGGCGCGAAAGCAACAACGCCACCGGGCCGTCATCGCGCTCCAGCGCCACACGCCACGCCTGACTTGTCTCGTTGGCGTCACCCGGCCGGATCACCCACAGCCGCGGAATCACGCGTAGCGACGCGTAGTGCTCGACCGGCTGATGTGTAGGTCCGTCCTCGCCCAGGCCAACCGAGTCGTGCGTCCACACCCACACGACCGGCAAGCCCATCAATGCCGACAGCCGCACCGACCCGCGCATGTAGTCGGAGAACATCAGGAAGGTCGAGCCGTACGGCTTCACGATCCCGCCGTGGGCCGCGGCGCCGTTGACGATCGCACCCATCGCGTGCTCGCGGATTCCGAACGGCACGTTGCGCCCGGCGTGGACCTTCGAGAACTCGCCGGCACCCTCGAACAGGGTCTTCGTCGACTCGACCAGATCGGCCGCGCCGCCGATCATCGTCGGCGCGTGCGCGCCGAACGCCGCCATCACCTGTTGCCCGGCCGCGCGCGTGGCGAGCTTCTTGCCGGGCTCGAAGCTCGGCAGCGTCTCGCGCCAGCCGTCGCGCAGGCGCCCCGCCGAGGCGAGGTCCCAGTCCGCCGCCAGCTCGGGGGAGGCTTTCCGCCAGACCTCGTAGCGCTCCTGCCACTCGCCGTGCGCCTTAGCGCCGGAATCGCGCAGGCTCATGTGCTCGTATACGCGCTCGTCCACCCAGAAGTGACGGTCGGGGTCGAAGCCCATCGCCTCCTTCGTCGCGCGCACCTCCTCCTCGCCCAAGGCTGACCCGTGCGAGGCAGCCGTGTCGACGGCGTGGGGTGCCGGGTAGGCGATGTGCGAGCGGATCGAGATGAACGACGGGCGCTCAGTTTCGTCGCGCCCGGCTGCCAGCGCGGCCTCCAGCGCGTCGAGGTCCTCGGAATCATCGACTCGCTGCACGTGCCAGCCGTCGGCCTGCAGCCGCGCCGTGTGGTTCTCGCCGTCGAATGCAGATCGTCGTCGAGCCGTCGATCGTGATCCGGTTGTCGTCGTAGCAGACCACCAGCTTGCCGAGGCCGAAGTGCCCGGCGATCGACGCGGCCTCCTGGCTGATCCCCTCCATCATGTCTCCGTCGGAGCAGATCGCGTAGGTGTGGTGGTCGACGAGCTTCCTGCCCGGGGCGGTTGAAGCGCTCGGACAGGAACCGCTCGGCCATCGCCATGCCCACGGCGTTGGCAAAGCCCTGACCGAGCGGACCGGTCGTGACCTCGATCCCGGGCGTGTGACCGCGCTCCGGGTGTCCCGGCGTGCGCGAGCCCCACTGGCGGAACTGCTTCAGATCCTCGAGGCTCAGCTCGTAGCCGGTCAGGTGCAACAACGAGTACTGCAGCACGCAGGCGTGGCCGGAGCTCAGCACGAAGCGGTCGCGGTCGGGCCACTTCGTTTCGCTCGGATCGACTCCTAGGAAGCGCTTGAAGATCGTGTACGCCAGCGGCGCGAGCGCCATCGCGGTGCCGGGGTGGCCCGAGTCTGCCTTCTGCACAGCGTCCATCGCGAGACCGCGAATCGTGTCGATCGACAGCTTGCTGATCTCGGGCTGCTCCACCGAACCGATCCTAGCGATGTACAGTCGATGGATCGTGCCTGAGAAGCTATGCAACGTCGGCGGTGGGATAACCCTCTGCTACGAGACCTTCGGCGACCCCTCCGATCCGGTGGCGCTGCTGATCATGGGCCTTGGCACCCAGATGGTCGCCTGGCAGGAGGACTTCTGCGAAGAGCTCGCCGCGCGCGAGCTGTACGTGATCCGCTTCGACAATCGCGACATCGGCCGCTCCACTCATCTGCAGGGCCCGCCGCCGTCGCTGCGCCAGTTGCTGCGCTACTCGGTTCCCGCGCGCTACACGCTCGCGGACATGGCCCAGGATGCAGTGGGCCTGCTGGACGAGTTGGAAATAGATCAGGCACACATGATCGGGGCCTCGATGGGCGGGATGATCGCGCAGAGCATCGCGGCGCGGCACCCCACGCGGGTGCGCTCGCTGGTGTCGATGATGTCCAGCACCGGCGGGCGCTGGGTCGGGCGGCCGGCGCTCTCGAGCTACCCGATATTCCTGCGCAAAGCTCCACGCGAGCGCGAGGCGTTTGTCGAGCACGCCGCGCACCTGTTCGCCAAAGTTGGCTCCCGCGGCATTCCCCAGGACATCGGCGGCACGCGCCGGATCGCAGCGCTGTCCTTCGATCGCGAGCTCGATCGCACCGGCGCGGGACGCCAGCTCGCCGCGATCATCGCCTCCGGCGATCGCACCGCAGAGCTCGCACGCATCACTGCGCCGACACTCGTGATCCACGGCAGCGTCGATCCGCTGATCTCGCCCTCAGGGGGGCGGGCGACGGCGCGCGCGATTCCAGACGCTGAGTTGATGATGATCGAGGGCATGGGCCACGACTTGCCGCGCGCGCTGTGGCCGAGGTTGATCGATGCGCTCTCCACACATGCCGCCGGGGCCGATCGGCTCGCCGAGAACCGCTCGGTGCTCCAGCAGCGAGTTTAGATACAGGTATACGCAGCCTTAAAAATGGAATGGTCGAGTCTTCTCGGCCCACCCCATACCAATCGGCTTGAGTTCCCCATATCGGGACTTCGATTCCCTATATCCGAACCAGCCTGCCACCGGTCCACGGAACCGTCCAGCAGATTGGGTAACAAACACGACATACCGAGGACGGAGCCATGGCCCTGCTCGAAGGCACGGTCGCGATCGAGAGCGACGACCACATTCTGCGGGCACGCCGAACCGCGGCGATCACGCGCGTGACCGTGGGGCTGGGGGGGATCACGCTGATCCTCGTCCAGCCTGGCCTGCTGATCCATCCGGCATACGGGGTCGCGGGCTTCGCCACGATCGCGCTGACGGCGTTGGTCCAGCTGTGGGCTCCACGGATGCGTTGGCTGAGAATCGAGGAGTCGTTCGCGGGGGCAGCGGCAATCCTGATCATCGGCCTGCAGGACCAGCGGGTGACGGCCCTGAGCCTGCTCTGGCTGGCGGCGATCGGCAGCGGTGTGATGGCGCGGGGCGGGCGCGTGCACTGGATCGGTCGCACAGTCGTGCTCGCCGCGCTGGCGCTACCGGTGATCCTGCAGGGTCAACTGAGCGCCGAACACGTAGCGCTCTGCTTGGCCTCGCTGGGGCTACTGTTGACGAGCGGGCGACTCACGCGCGAGCTCAACCACCTGCTTCGACAAGCCCGCCACGACGCCGACAACGCCGAGACGCTGCTGCTGGCCGGTGACATAGCCTCACGCGTGGCCAAGCGCGGCGACGCGGCCGGCGAGCAGCGCATGCAGGGACAGCCGGGAGGAGCGCTGAGCGTGCAGGAGAAGACGCTCGCTGAAGAGGCGCTCGCTCGCTTCATCGCGGGGGATGGCCTGGCGATGGCGGTGCAGCCGATCGTCGACGTGCACACGGGGTCGGTGCATGCCTACGAGGCGCTGGCGCGCTTTGCCGGGAGCACCGAAGGTCCGCTGCACTGGTTCTCGATGGCCGCCGCGCTCGGCGAACGCAATGCGCTGGAGCGCGCCTGCCTGCGCGCGGCGCTCGAGTTGTTTGGAGGGCGCCCCGCGGGCGTGAGCCTGTCGGTCAATCTCTCGGCGCCCGTGCTGCTCGATCCGCTGACCCTGCAGATGCTCGATGAACAGCGTGACCTGCGGGGGTTGATCGTCGAGATCACCGAGGAGACGCTCGTGCAGAGCGACAGGGAGCTGCGGACGGTAATCGCCCCGCTGCAGGAGCGCGGCGCGCGCCTGGCGGTTGATGACATGGGGGCCGGCTACTCAGGTCTGCGCCAGATCACGACCGTGCACCCCAGCTATCTGAAGCTCGATCGCTCGCTGATCAGCGGCATCGACCACGACTCCGACCGCGCCGCGCTGGTTGGAGCACTCGTCGGCTACTCCAAGCAGGTCGGCAGCCTGCTGGTGGCCGAGGGCATCGAGCACAGCGCCGAGCTGCGGATACTCGGCGAGCTTGGCGTACCGCTCGCGCAGGGCTTCTATACCGGGCGGCCAGGCCGGCCGTGGCCCGACGTAAGGGTCGCGCGGCCCTCAGGGGAGTTGGATATGGAGCTGGTCGCCCTCGACACGATGCCTGCGGCCCCGGCGGGCTCGCTGCTATCCGTTTGAGTTGCGCAGCTGAAAAAAATGCGCCCGGCGGGAATCGAACCCGCGGCCTGCGGCTTGAAAGACCGCTGCTCTTTGGCTCCCCGAAGAGAACCGTTGACCACTGAGCTACGGGCGCGCGCTGCGGGTATCTAAGCACGCGGTCGGCATGATCGCAGCGAGAAGCGGCGGCGCTGCCTGTTCAGGCTTCGCGCGCGTTTCGGGTGAGGAACCAATCGAGCGGGCATTGTCTGTCTGTGGCTGCGCCCGGGCGTAGGAGGCGGCGCTCCAAGCGAGGTGCCCTCGCTCAGCGTCCCAGCGTGCGCACGAACTGACGGGCTCGGCCCGGAACCTCACCGAGGAGCGTGCGCACCTGCTCCAGGCCGGCACGCAGCTCGGGGTCGCCGACCTCAACCGGCAGCATCGAATCCTGGAGCGTCGCGAGCGTGCCGTCTGCCCTGGCGATCCCATCCACCGCGCCGTCGAGAAAGCCCTTGACGCCGTGCGAGGGAGCCCCCGAGGGCGCCGGCCCAAACGCCTGGCTCGGCAGGTCGTGACGTGCGGCAAACTCGTTGTATGTGCGCTGCGCACGTCCGTAGGCCAGTTGCACGGGCCGGAACAGCTCCTGCTCCAGCCGGTCGGCGCTCTGTTCGTCGAGCTGCTCGTAGGCCTCGCCCAGCGACGCGAGCGCGAAGGCGATCTCATCGATCGCCTGGGCAACGCTCTCGAGCAGCTGCTCTCTGGCCTGGGCAGTGGTGTACGTCATCGCCCCCAGGTTATTCATAGGACCGGCCAACCACGGACGCTCCCGATCAAGCCTCCCAGCGGTCATCGGCACAACCGCGATCGAGGCGTTCTTCGCCAAGGTCCGCAGTGGCCGGCGGTTGAGAGCCACGGCGAGATCTCTGCCGCACCCCGGCTCTCCAGCGGCGTTGGATAGCCTAAACGCCGATGGCCGACACGACCGCCAGAGACACTGGCGCCCAGGAGCGCTGGACGGCAGTCGATCGTTATTTCACCGACCTGCTCATGCCCGAGGACGCTGCGCTGGACGCCACTCTGCAGGACAGCGCCGAAGCGGGGCTGCCGTCGATCGCGGTCACGCCAAACCAGGGCAAGCTGCTGTGGCTGCTGGCACGGGTGCAGGGGGCTCGGGCGATCTTGGAGCTGGGGACGCTCGGTGGTTACAGCACGATCTGGCTGGCGCGAGCGCTACCTGTGGGCGGGCGACTGGTCACGCTCGAGGCCCAACCTGAGTACGCGGAAACCGCACGGGCGAACATCGCGCGCGCCGGACTCGCAGAGAGCGTCGAGCTGCGGGTAGGGCCGGCGCTTGAGACGTTGCCGCAGCTCGTCGCCGAAGAGGCGGGGCCGTTCGATCTGATCTTCATCGACGCCGACAAGAAGAACAACCCGGGCTACTTCGAATGGGCGCTGCAGCTATCCAGGCCCGGCACCTTGATCATCGTCGACAACGTCGTCCGCGGCGGCGCGATCCTCGACCCCGACGCCGACGACCCCACATTGGGCAACGAGGGCATCCGGGGCGTACGCCGCTTCTTCGAGCTGCTCGCCGCCGAGCACGGGGTCGATGCGACCGCGATCCAGACGGTCGGCAGCAAGGGGTACGACGGGTTCGCGCTCATGATCGTCGACTGATAGACGGCAGCGGAAGACAGTAGAACCACGCGGTGACAGGTTCGACCTTCGTGCGGAAGATGGAGCCAACCAGACTCAATGCGAACCACTGCGCACGGCTTCCCGGTGGGCGAATCTCGCTTGGCGAAGCGGGTTAGGAAGCCACGGCGGCGCGTGGTGGGGTTGGCCTGGTAGGTCACGGTACGGATATCTGATCGGTCGGCACTCGCGCAAGTGGGTATAGCCTGGCCGCATGACCCCGGTGCCGCCTGCCAGGCATCTGTTGCGCGCACGCGATCTCGCGGACCGCCGCTACGCCGAGCCGATCGGCATCGGCGAGCTGGCGGCCGCCGCCGGGCTGTCGCGGGCGCACTTCAGCCGCGAGTTCAGCCGCACGTTCGGCGAGTCACCGAAGGCCTACCTGATGACCCGCCGGCTCGAGCGTGCTGCCGCGCTCCTGCGCAACACTGACCGGCTCGGTGAGCGAGATCTGCCTTGACGTCGGGCTGGTCGGCCTCGGGTCGTTCACCACCAGCTTCAAGCGCCACTTCGGCAAGACGCCGACGGAATACCGGGTGAGCTTCCCGCCGGCCTCCGCCCAAGTGATCATCCCTGCCTGTTACATGCGCCTGTACGGCCGCCCACAACACAGCACAAAGGGAGAAGACCGGGTCGCGGCGACGCACTAGCTTTACCTCGCACACCACTGAAAGGAGCAACGATGCAGGTACAAAACGCACAACTCTGGGTCCACGACCAGGACGAGGCGCTCGACTTCTATGTCGGCAAGCTCGGCTGGGAGATCCGCAACGACGTCACGATGCCCGAGCTCGGTGCCTTCCGCTGGCTGACGGTCAGCCCGCCGAGCCAGCCCGACTTCGCCGTCGTGCTGATGGCGATCCCGGGCCCGCCGGTGATGGACTCCGACACCGCCGACCAGGTCCGCTCGTTGATGGCGAAGGGATTCGCCGGGACCGTGTTCTTGGTGACCGAAGATGTGGACGCCGACTACAAGCGCCTGAGCGAGGCCGGCGTGGAGTTCACAACGGAGCCGACCGACATGCCTTACGGCCGCGATTGCGGGCTGCGCGACCCGTCCGGCAACCAGTTGCGGCTTGCTCAGCTCGCGCCGCAGTTTGCCGCGGCGTAGCGCGCTCACGCCGCCGATCGAACTGGCGGGCCTTGACCTTCAGTGGTCAAGGCCCAAGCGCCAGCTGGCACTATGAGCCAGGCTGGGTGCTCCTCGGCGAGGATGGACCTACGCTCGATCCGCCGAGGCAGGACTCGTCCCCGCTACCAACGCCGCCGATCTCAACGCGCTACGGATCGAATCGAACCGAGCTTCGCGTACCTGCGGTTCGCATTGAGTCCGGCTTTATGGAGCTAGGGGGACTCGAACCCCCGACCTCCTGGGTGCGATCCAGGCGCTCTCCCAACTGAGCTATAGCCCCGCGCGCTCACGCCGTGGGGACGACGCGACTGCTCAGAAGTGTAGTCGCCGGGCGCGCTTTGCGAGGCGCAGTATCGTTTGGCGGCGCTATGGGATTGCTCGACGACGCCATCCGCGAACACATGGAGCTCAAGCGCCTGCGCGGCGCCGATCCGTCGGTGCTCGCGCGACAGGAGCAAGATGCGCTGGGGCCGGCGGTGCGGGAGAGCGAGGACGAGGAGCAGACGTTCGAGGACGGCGACGACGGGCATGAGATCGCCCTGGGGGACGGCGGGGACGGAGATCTCCCCGGCGATGGGTCCGGCCCCTCCGCGGCTCACCCCACCGGCTCCGACTTCGCCAACGTCGGTCAGGAGACCGCCGAGCTCGACATGCGCACCGTGCTCGACGAGCAGCACGAAGTCGCGGGTCGTGCCGGCCAGATCGACTCCGCGGGGCTGGGCGCAGAGGATGATGAGGAGAATGCGGAGCCGGTCGAGGATGTGTTGGAGGAGACGCCAGAGTTTCTGCGGGATACGCCGGAGCAGGAGCGCCTATGGTTCGAGCAGCAGGGGCCGCGAGACTTTGACTTTGACGGGTAGAGACGTTGGCTGGTCTGGGTATCTGCTCGGACCTGTGGGCTTCTTCTCTAAACTCGCGTTTGCTCGGGGCCATAGCTCAGCTGGGAGAGCGCCTGCTTTGCAAGCAGGAGGTCACCGGTTCGATCCCGGTTGGCTCCATTTCTTGTCGGCAACCGAGCACCCAGTGCCTGCTTACGTCCCTGGTCGATATGTCGAGCTGCCGACTATCGAGATGCAGCGCCGCAGACACACCGCCGATATGAAAATTCGTGACGCACACCCTGCTCAAGCGTGCCCACAGCCGGGCGCTACGCATATCCCTCGCGCTCACCATGCTGCTCGCCTGCGGGACGCTCGGCTGCGAGCGTGCAGCGGCCGCAGTTTCGGCTGCAAACTGGGACTCAGCCCAGCAGCGTCAGGTGCTCGCCAACGGCCTCATGTCCGAAAGCGCCGGCTCGTTCTCCGGGGCCGGTCAGCTGTCGGGCGCGCAGGCCAACGCGACGATGGTGGCGCTGGCCGCCAAGCTTCAGAGCACAGCCGCTGAACAAGGCGCAAGTGATGAACAGAGCGCGAGTGGCGAACAGAGCGCAAATGAAGAACAAGGCGCCTCCGATGAACAGGGCGCAAGCGACGAACAGAACGCCGACGGTGCACTGGGGGTCGGCGAACAGCATTCTGCCAGCCACTCCACAACCACCAGCCCGCCTCCGGCGCCGGTGGCCCACACCGCGCAGAACCCGGTCACCGTGGCCACCTTTGACCGCATGCTCGTCGAAGAGCTGGGCCTTGCGAGCGTGGCGGCGCACGTGCAGCAAACCGCTGCTGCGGTCGGCCTCGATCCGCCGTCATACTTTGGAATGGAGGTTCTGGCGCGCTTTCTGGAACTACGCTACGAGCACCCGGTGAGCTCACAGCGACTCGATCTGTTCCCGGATCAGTCGATCACCCGCGCGGAAGCCGCCTGGTCACTTGCCCGGGTGATCAACCTGAACGCCTGGGACATCACAGACGCACGGGAAGCGCTGTCCGCGTTCGAACTTCCCCAGATGACCGCCCCCCAGCGCCAGGCGCTGCGGATCGCCGTCTCGCGCATTGGTTACCCATATGTTTGGGGCGGCACCACCGACAACACCGCCGACGGTCTCGAACACGGCGGCTTCGACTGCTCCGGATTCGCCTGGCGGGTATACAAGGTCTCCGGGCTGCCCTGGGGCAAGCAGATACGTGGACGCACCGCCGCCGAACAGGCCGGCGAAATCCCTCGCTCTGGGCGGCTGAGCATCGATCAGCTCGCACCCGGCGACCTGCTGTTCTTCGGATCCGCCCACTTCAACAGCAAGGCCACCGAGAGCAGCATCATCCACGAGGGAATCTATCTGGGCGATGGTTGGGTGATCCACTCCTCCGGCCAAGGCGTCTACGTGCTGCCGTTGACCGGAAGCTGGCTCGGTAGCTCCTTCGCCTGGGGTCGGCGGGTGATCAACTAGTTGTACGAGATGGTCGATCCGGCGCCGGATGAAAGTCGTAGACGTCAGGGCGTGATGATGACGCGGCCGAACGCCTTGCGGCTCTCGGCGTATTCGTGCGCCGCGGCGGCATCCGCGAGCGGGAACGAGCGATCGATCTCTACTTGCAACGCGCCGCTTGCTACCCGCTCCAGCATGTCGCCGATCATCGGATGGACGCGGGCGTACTCCGACAGGATCGCGCCGCCGAGAAACACGCCGTGCAGTGAGTTGTTGCGCGTCCATAGCGACCGCGCCTCGATCGCCGAGCCCGCACGGGCGGCAACCCCAACGCTGACGAGCCGCCCTCGGTACGCGAGCACGCCGATGCTGTCGATCAGGTTCTGGCCGCCGATCGAGTCGAGAACGACCTCCACGCCGCGCGAGTCGGTCAGCTGATTGGTGCGCTCGACGAAGCTCTCGGTCACGTAGTTGATCGGGTGGTCGAGTCCGAGCGCCTTAAGCCCCTCCAGCTTCTCCTCGCGGGATGCAGTAGCAATCACGGTCGCGCCTGCCTGCTTGGCGAGCTGGATCGCGGCCATCCCGACGCCGCCGGCTCCAGCATGGATCAGAGCGGTCTGACCCTCGGCGAGGTTGCCGGCGGTGAACAGGCACTCGTACGCAGTTCCAAACGCAACCGGCACGCACGCTGCGCGGGCCGCATCCAGCCCAGCGGGGATCGGCCAGGTCATCGCCGCGGGGACCGCTCGCTTGGCGGCATGCGAGCCCGCTGCATTCAAGGCGACCACCCGGTCGCCGACCGCGCGTCCCTCGACACCGGCGGCGACCTCGCTGACGGTGCCGGCGCTCAGATAACCGACCATATGCGGGGCTGCCGGCAGATCCCCTGCCGCGCGAGCGAGCAGATCGCCTCCCTCGATGCTGATCGCCTCCGCGTCAACGACCACGCAGCCGTCCGGGCAATCAGGATCGGGCACATCCTCGTAGCGAAGCACCTCCGGTCCGCCGTTCTCGTAGATAACCGCCGCCTTCATCTGCGCCATCCTCTCGCTCTCGACACCGCGCCGCCCGACCTCATCCTCGGGTCTGTAGCCACGCACGGTAGCGGCCAAGGGCGTGCCGTTGCGCGCGCTGGTCGCATACGAGCGCGTGCATGGGGTGGGTCCTGCCGGTGGGGTCCTTGCGGCGCGTGATGCGGCGCATCTCGGGCGTCTGGTATTCGGGCTTCGCGAGCTGCGCCCAAGCGTTGAGTGGGGTATGTCTGCGGGGCACGCAACCTTTGGTTGCTATTGTGCGACGCACATCTTGCAACCATTGGTTGCATATCAACGGAAGGAGCCGGCGTGGCCGCTGACAGCGTCGAACGAGAGATCCTGATCGAGGCGAGCCCTGAGGTTGTGTGGGGCGTGATAACCGAGCCGGAGCAGATCAGCCGCTGGTTCAGTGACGAGGCGGTGCTCGAGGCGAGCGCCGGCGCGGACGGCACGCTCAGATGGAGGCGTGGAGGACGTGGTGGAAGCAAGGAGTCCGACCTGGTCGTGCCGATTCGGGTCGTGGACGCCGAGCCGTTCCGCCGCTTCTCCTTCCGCTGGAGTCATCCGGATGGTAGGAGCCCGGATGAGAGCAACTCGGCACTGGTCGAGTTCAGCCTCGTCGAGGAGGCCAGTGGGACACGGTTGAGGGTGCTCGAGAGCGGCATCGGCGCAGTGACGCATGGCGAGGAGGACAAGGACCGCTACCGAGAAGACCACGCACAGGGCTGGGAGAGGCATCTCGGTGAACTGCTCGATCACGTTGCGTCCAAGTCGCTCGAGGCCGCTCCCTGATGGCCACCGCGGTCGCTGGGGAGGACGCCCTGTGGGCAGCGGTTGCCGACCCGACGCGCCGGCGCATGCTCGATGCGCTGCTCGAGCGGGGCGAGGCGACCACCACGACGCTGGCCGATGGTTTGCCGGTCACCAGACAGGCTGTCGCCAAGCACCTCGTCGTACTCAGCCGTGTTGGTCTGGTCTCCGGCCAACGACATGGCCGGGAGGTGCGCTACGCCATCAGGCCTGAGCGACTCGATGCCGCCAGCGAGGAAATGGCTCGCGTCGCGGCGCAGTGGGACAGGCGCCTTGCTCGGATAAAGCGACTTGCCGAGGCCGTGCGGGCGCAAACAGAATCGTGTTCACAACCACGAGAAGGAGACAGGCGATGACAGAGCACCGGATCGGCACGCAGGAGGAGTGGCAGGCGCAGCGCGATGAGTTGCTGGCACAGGAGAAGGAGCTCACCCGCCGCGGCGACGAGCTGGCCTGCAAGCGGCGCGAGTTGCCGTGGGTCCCGGTCGAGCAGGACTACCGCTTCGAGACCGCGGACGGCACGAAGACCCTCTCCGATCTGTTCGACGGTCGCTCGCAGCTGCTCGTCTACCACTTCATGTTCGGGCCGGACTGGTCCGCGGGCTGTCCGGTCTGCTCCTCGATCGCGGACACCCTCGATCCCCAACTCGCCCATCTGAAGGCCAAGGACACCACGCTGCTGCTCGCCTCGCGCGCGCCGATCGGGCAGCTGCTCGCCTTCAAAGAGCGGATGGGCTGGGGCATCGACTGGGTCTCGAGTGCCGGCAGCGACTTCAATCGCGACATCGGCTTTCTGAACACGCGCGAGGAGCTGAAGCCGTTCTTGACAGGCGAGATCCCGTCCACCGTCGAGCAGAACGCGCGCATGTGCGGGACCGATGCGGGCGGTTACGTCACCGAGGGGCCGGGTCTGAGCGTGTACGCGCGCTCGGATGGCGTCGTCTACCGGACGTACGTGACGAGCGCGCGCGGCCTCGAGCCCGCGATGGCCTACTACGGCCTGCTCGACCGCACGCCGCGGGGCCGCGACGAGCAAGGCTCGGAGCCGATGTGGATCCGCCGCCACGACGAGTACGACAGTTAGTGACCATCCAGGGCTTGAGGGGCGATTCTGAGGAAGGGCTCACCGCCCCACTCAAGGTGATGCGCACCGAGCTCGGGATCGTCGCGGTGTTGCTCGCGGCTGCGGCCGTCGCGTGGTGGCTGACGACCGTCCGGATGGCGGGGATGGACGCTGGACCGGGTAGCGCCCTCGGCGCGCTCGGCTGGTTCACGGGCGTGTGGGCGGTGATGATGGCGGCGATGATGTTGCCGTCGTTCGCGCCGACGGCCGCCGTTTACACGGCGCTGGTGCGTCGTGAGCCCAGCCGTGTCCTCTTGTTCGCTGCGGGCTACCTGCTCGTCTGGAGCGCCGCGGGAGTGCTCGCCTACGGGCTGTTCGAGCTCGGCAAGAGTCTGTTCTCGAGCGCCCTCGAGTGGCACAGCGGCGGGCGGTGGCTCGCGGCTGCTGTGCTCCTGCTCGCCGCGCTGTATCAGCTGACGCCGTTCAAGCGCGCTTTCCTCACGAGGTGCCGAAGCCCACTGCGATTCCTGCGCGCTTCGTGGCGAGACAGCCCCTCCGGGGCATTTGTGATGGGCCTTCGCAGTGGCGGATGGTGTCTGGGATGCTCCTGGGCCCTGATGGCCGCGCTGTTCGCGCTCGGCGTCATGAGCCTCACCTGGATGGCGCTGATCGCGGGGCTCGTGGCGCTCGAAAAGGTCGGACCGTGGGAACGCGCGGCGAAGCTGGCGAGCGCGGGCGTCCTCGTTGTGCTCGGGGTCGCGATCCTCACCGTGCCGCACGAGCTGCCGGGGTTCGTCGTTCCGGGCTCCTCCGGCTCGATGCCCACCATGAAAGCAATGGGATAGCGACCGGCTGTTTACCGGCACCCCTCGACCCAAAGCTAGCTCACGACGTGTGCCCACGCCGCGGGCCGGCCTCGCTAGCGTACGCCCCGTGCGAGTAGCGACCTGGAACGTGAACTCGGTTAAGCAGCGAATGCCGCGGCTGTTGCCCTGGCTCGAGCAGCGCCAACCGGACGTCGTCTGCCTACAGGAGACGAAGCTCGTCGACGACGCATTCCACCAGCTGCTCGACGCAGAGCTCGCCAGCCGTGGCTACTCCGTTGCTCTCCATGGCGAGGCGCAGTGGAACGGGGTGGCGATCCTCTCCCGGATCGGTCTCGAGGAAATCGTCCTCGGAATCCCCGGCGGGCCGGGTTTCCCACATCCGGAGGCGCGTGCGGTGTCCGCGACCTGCGGCGGCGTTCGGATCCACTCCGTATACGTACCGAACGGCCGCGAGCCAGATTCCGAGCACTACCACTACAAGCTCGCCTGGCTGGCAGCGCTGGGAGAGATGGTCGCCAGCGGGCCGCAGGACGCGATGGTATGTGGCGACATGAACATCGCACCGGCCGACGCGGACGTGTTCGACCCGGACACCTATGTCGGCCAGACCCACGTCACGCCACCGGAGCGAGCGGCGCTCGCCGAGCTGGGGGCGCTGGGTCTGCGCGACGTCGTACGTGACCGCTGGCCGACCGAGCGTGTGTTCACCTACTGGGACTATCGGGCTGGGATGTTCCACCAAGACCTCGGCATGCGGATCGACCTGGTGCTGGCCAGCGCTCCCGTCGCGGACAGGGTTCGGGCGGCCTGGGTCGACCGGCAAGCCCGCAAGGGCAAAGGGCCGAGTGATCACGCCCCGGTGATCGTCGATCTGGACGAGGCGCCAGATGGGGACATCGGACCGGTCGTGCCGCCACCGTCCGCGCCGGCCCTCAAGCGTGGTTCGCGCAAGCTGCCCCAGTCACCGTGACCCGCCAGAGCCGCCTACCAGGGCAGTTTTAGCCCCGCCGACCGTGACGCTGATAGCGTTGGCGAATGATCATCTCGACGATGAACGACCTGCCGGGCTATGAGATCGAAGAGGTGCTGGGCGAGGCTTTTGGGCTGACCGTGCGCTCCCGCAACCTCGGCTCGCAGATCGGCGCCTCGCTGAAGTCGCTGGTGGGCGGAGAGTTGAAGGGGATGACCAAGATGCTCGCCGAAGGCCGCCTCCACGCCCAGGAAAGGCTCGTGGAGACGGCTGAGGCCAAAGGCGCCAACGCGGTCATCGCGTTCCGCTTCGACACCTCGGAGCTGGGAACCACCTGGACTGAGATCTGCGCCTACGGAACGGCAGTCAGAGCACGCAAGCTCTGACCGCCGCCCAGACGAACAACCAAGTCACCGTAGCTTTTGACGCAAAATCGTACCCGTGCCCTGTCTTCAACTTTCACAGGTCTCAGATCAAACCGCGGCCAGCTCTCGGACCTGGGTCAAACGGATGCTGTTGCCCGATGGGTCGCGAAAGCCCGAGTCGATTCCATAGGGGCGCTCCTCGGGCGGTTCGGTGAACTCGACGCCGCGACCCTTCAGCTCCTCGTAGGCGGTAAGGCAGTCGTCGGTCGTGAGGAACACCGTCCCCGCGAAGCCCTTCGCCATCAGCGTCCGTACCTGCTCGGCCGTCTCCGCGTCCATCACGGGCGGTCCGGGGATCGCCATCAGCACGATCGACACATCGGGCTGGCCGACCGGGCCGACGGTGAGCCAGCGGAAGTTGCCCATCTCCGGCATGGTCGCGTCGATGCGCACCTCCATCCCCAGCTTCTGGGTGTAAAACTCGAGCGCCTCATCCTGGTCGTTGACCCACATGTGTGCGTTGGCGATTTTGATCATCAGGTTCTCCTTACTTAGACGGATTGGTCGCCGACGATGCTAGGTGTCGCTCGGGCCGCTGTCTTCTCGAAACGTGCGGCGTTGCGGGCGCCCATAAACACGCCAGACGCATGCGGGAATCTGGGCGTGGTGAGCCGCCGGCGGAAACCTCGCGCGGTAGACGGTCGGCGAGACGCCATAGGTGCGGGTGAAGCTCGTGGTGAACGACCCCACGCTCTGCAAGCCCACGGAGAAGCAGATCTCGGCGACTGAATGGTCAGTGCTCCGCAGCAGCGTTGCGGCGCGCTCGAGGCGCCGGGTGAGCAGATAAGCATGTGGAGACTCGCCAAAGGCATGGCGGAACTGACGGCTGAAGTGGGCGCGGGAGAGACCAGCGGCGCGCGCCAGCTCCTCTACGCCGAGCGGCTCGAAGTACCTGGCGTCGGCGAGATCCTTGGCGCGCAGCAGGTGGCGGGCCGGCGGAGCGAAGGCCATCGAGACATCACCGCCGAGATGCTCGGCCGCGGCTGAGGTTTTGCCTGCCCTCAGCCGGCCGCATCGGTTGCGATCTCGCGAGTGAGATCCGAGCGCCGGCGGGAGTCGGCCTGCGTCCAGACCGCCGCGGCGGTGACTGCCGAAACGACCACGACCGAGGGCCACGCGCCGATCGCCAGCGCGAGCACGTGCGAGGCGGCGAACGCGCCGAAGCCGACGCAGGCGAGCCACACCGCGGTCCTCGTGCCGTGACGCCGTCGCCAGACCTGGATGCACCAGAGGCCACCGATCGCCAGGACAACCCCTCCGAGCGGGCGGGAGCCGGTGCTCACCGCGACCGCATAGCCGACAATCAACGTGGCGGCGGCGAACGGAGCGGTGGGCGTTTCGCGCACGCAGCGCAGCGTAGCGTACGCTCCACCCACGCCAAGGGTCCCGGGGCAGCGACTCCTCAAATCGCATGCCCCCTGCCTTTACCCTTCCATGAGGATCGCTTCGGGAAGGCCTGTGCATGCAGGCCCAGACCTGTGGCGGCGAGGAGCAAGGAGGCAGGGAACAGAATGGGATTCATCGCTCCGGCGCCACCGCCGGTCGAACTGGATGAGTGGAAGCGGCTGGGCCACCTGGAGCGGATCGAGCCGCTCGCCCAGGACTGGGGGATCAACGGCTTCGGCACTCCTTACTTCGTCTACCTGTTGTACATCGTCAAGCTCTTGATCTACGCGGGCGGCGGCTTGCTCGTGATCTCCGCGACGACTCGAGGACTCGGCGGACTTGGGCATCTGAGCAGTTGGTGGACGGAACCAATCGTGTTCGAGAAGGCCGTCGTCTGGACGATGCTGTGGGAGGTCCTCGGCCTCGGCGCAGGGTCGATGCCGTTGACGCTGCGCTTCTCGCCGATGTTCGGCGGCTTTCTCTACTGGCTGCGCCCGGGGACGACGCGCCTGCCGCCATGGCCTGACCGAGTGCCGCTGACGCGGGGGACGCGTCGCATGGGAATCGACGTTGCGCTGTACGCGGGGTTGCTCGCCGCGGCGGTGTACTTGCTCGTCTCCGACACCAGCCCGGCCGCCGGTGCCGCAGCCGGACGGCTCGACCCGGTCGCGGTGGGGGTTTTGCTTGCGGTTGGCATCTTGCTCGGATTGCGCGACAAGGTTCCGTTTCTCGCCGCCCGCGCGGAGGTTTACGGGAACCTGATGATCCTGTTCCTGTTTCCCCTCTCCAACCTGATCGTCGGCGCGCAGATCGTGTTCGTCTGCATCTGGTGGGGCGCGGCGTCCTCGAAGCTGAACCGGCACTTTCCGTTCGTCGTCACGGTGATGATCAGCAACACGCCGTGGAACCGCTCGCGCTCGTTCAAGCGCCGACTCTGGCGCAAACACCCCGAGGACCTGCTGCCCTCCTCGCTCGGCGCGCTGGACGCGCACGTGGGCACGCTGACGGAGTTCACGCTGCCGTTGCTGCTGCTCGTGGCGCCGAGTGGGACCCTTCTGACGATCGCCGTTGTGGGGATGGTGATCTTCCATGTGCACATCTTCTCGACGTTTCCTCTGGGGGTGCCTTTGGAGTGGAACGTGTTCATGATCTTTGGGATTCTCTTTCTGTTCGGCCACTACGGCGGGGTGCCGCTGTCGACACTGAGCGATCCGCTGTTGATCGCGATCCTAGCCGTCACCTGCGTGGGGATCCCGGTGCTCGGGAACTTCCGCCCCGACCTGATCTCGTTCCTGCCCTCGATGCGCTACTACGCGGGCAACTGGGCGACGAGCCAGTGGCTGTTTGCAAAGGAGTCAGGCGCCGAGGCAAAGCTCGACCGCTCGATCGTGAAGGCGGCGCCGATCGCCGTCGAGCAGCTGCTGAAATTCTACGACCGCGACACGACCGAGCTATTGATGTACAAGGGCCTCGCGTTCCGCTCGATGCACGCGCACGGTCGCGCGCTGAACGGCCTGCTGCCACGCGCCGTCGCGGACATCGAGTCCTACGACGTGCGCGAGGGCGAGGTGGTCGCGGGGGTGGTGCTCGGGTACAACTTCGGCGATGGCCACTTCCACAACGAGCAGCTGCTCGCGGCTGTGCAGGAGCGGTGCGCCTTCGCGCCCGGCGAGCTGCGCGTGGTGATGATCGAGTCACAACCCGCCCATGTTCAACGCCAGCACTACCGCATCCACGACGCTGCGGAAGGACTGATCGAGGAGGGCTACGTCAACGTAGCGGACATGGTGCAGCGCCAACCATGGCTCGGCGAGAGCGGCGCGTTCCCGGTTGAGGTCATTTCCAGGTGAGTGAGGCGATCGTCGTCGGGGCCGGCCCGAACGGGCTGGTGTGCGCCGCGCTGCTCGCGCGCGCGGGCATGCGGGTGACGGTACTGGAGGCCCAAGAGCGGATCGGCGGCGGTACCACGACCAGCGAACTGACGTTGCCGGGCCTGCTGCACGACGACTGCTCCGCCGTGCACGTGATGGCGGTCGGCGCGCCGTCGCTGAACGGGCTCGGCCTGGAGCGGCATGGACTTCGGTGGTGCTGGCCCGAGGTCGATCTCGCGCACCCGCTCGACGATGGCAGCGCCGGGGTGGTGCTGCGCTCGATCGAGGACACGGCGCGAGGACTAGGCGCGGACGGGCGGGCATGGGAGCGTGTCTTCGGGGCCCCCGCGGGGGGATTCGGAGCGCTGAGCGAGGACATCATGCGACCGATCCTGCACGTGCCGCGGCATCCGCTGCGCCTTGCACGGTTCGGACTCCCAGCGGCAACATCGGCAACCCTACTCGCGCGCAAGTTCAGGACCGAGCAGGCGCGCGCCCTATGGGGTGGCTGTGCCGCGCACGCGTTCAGCCCGCTGTCGCGGCCGATGAGCTCGTCGGTAGGGATGGCGCTGATCTGCGCCGGACACAAGTACGGCTGGCCGGTCGCGCGCGGTGGCTCGCGCACGATCTCAGGCGCTCTGGCCGCCGTCGTGGAAGAGCACGGCGGGCGGATCGAGACCGGGCGTCGGGTGGCGGGGTGGTCGGAGCTGGCAGAGGCCGACGCGGTCGTTTTCGACCTTGCGCCCGGCGCGGTTGCCGAGATCGCCGGTGCGCAGTTGCCGGCGCACGTCGCGAGGGCGTACCGTCGTTACAGGCACGGGCCGGGAGCGTTCAAGGTGGACCTCGCCGTCGCGGGTGGCGTGCCCTGGACGAACGAGGCAGCACGCAAGGCGGGCACCGTGCACGCGAGCGGCTCGTTCGCGGAGATCGTCGCGGGGGAGCGCGAGATCAACCGTGGTCGCATGCCCGAGCGCCCGTTTGTGCTCGTCTGCCAGCAGTCACTCGCCGACCCGACGCGCGCGCGGGATGACGTCCACCCGGTGTGGGCGTATGCGCATGTGCCGAGCGGCTACACGGGCGACGCGACCGAGGCGCTGATCGACCAGATCGAACGCTTCGCCCCGGGCCTGCGCGAGCGGATCCTTGCCAGAGCCGTGCGCACGACCGGCGAGATCGAGCGAGACAACGCCAACTACGTCGGCGGCGACATCATCACCGGGGCGAACACGCCATGGCAGACCGTGATCCGCCCGCGGCTGGCGCTCGACCCCTACAGCACCGGCATCCCGGGTGTCTTCATCTGCTCCGCCGCGACTCCTCCGGGCGCCGGCGCGCACGGGATGAACGGTTACAACGCGGCTAAATCGGTCCTGCGGGGCCTCGGGTCAGCGTGAGCTCCAGCGGATCGCTGATCCCGCGCTTTCGCCGCGCGCGGCGCGACCCCGCGCTGGCGGTGCTCGAAGGGTTTCATGTGCTCAAGCACGCGCTGCGCTTCGACGCTGCACTGCTGGAGGTCGTCGTCTCGGAGGAGGCGCCGCTGGAGCGCCTCGCGGGCGCCCTCGCGCCCGATCTGAGCGCGCGCCTGCGCGCGCTCGCGCAACCGGTTGAGCCCTCCATCTTTGCTCAGCTCGCCCCGCTGCCGCCGCCGACAGGCGTAATCGCGCTGGCCGAGCGGCGATCGATCGATCCCGCCGCGGTGCTCGCCGACTCGCGCGCGGCGCCGGTGGTTCTGCTCGAGGACCCACGCGACCTCGGCAACATGGGCGCCTGCGTCCGGGTCGCCGCCGCGGCCGACGTTGCCGGCGTGCTCACCACCGGCAGCCACGACCCCTGGCATCCCGACGCGCTGCGCGGCGCCGCCGGGCTGCACTACGCGCTGCCCGTCGCGCGCCTACAGGAAATCCCAGCGCAGCTCGGCCGGCCGCTGCTCGCGATCGATCCCGAGGGGGATCCGCTGGCCCCCGCCACGCTGCCGGCGCGGGCGGTGCTCGCGTTCGGTACCGAGCGCTACGGGCTCAGCGAGGAGCTCAGCGGACGCGCGGACGCGCGGGTCAGTATCCCGATGCGCTCCGGGGTCTCCAGCCTGAACCTCGCGACCTCGGTCGCCGCCGTGCTGTTCGCCTGGCGACTCTCAGCCCCCGCCGCGTCTGCCTGACGGACCCGCACGAATCTCCACGCATGCCAAGCTAAGCGTTGACTGCGCGAATCGTGCCGCGCGGTGCGGTCGCCTCCACCCCGTCGAGCAGGCGCCAGTTCCCCGACAACGCCTCGCGTGCGCGCCCAAGCATCCTCTCGGCCTGCGCCTCGGCGTCGTCGTGCTCGGCGAGCAGCTCCTCGATCAGGGCTCCCGCCGCGCGTGCGTGCTCCACGTCGCGCAGCTCGTGAACCTTGAAGTACTCGAGTGCTGGGCCTTCGTCGCTGTAGCCATAGTGCTCGACCAGGCCCTCGAGCTTCGTCGTCGAGATCTCGGGCTGGCTCGCCTCGATCGCGTACAGCACTGCCAGGTGCTCCAGCAGATCCTCTCCCGCCGTCCACGCCTGCGCGCACGCCTGCGTCTCGCGTCGAGCATCGTTTTTGCCGTCTGCCGGCACGCATGCACCCACGGCGCGGGCGAAGTCATCCCATAGCTCGATGTGCGCCGTCTCCTCCGCGGCGTGGGCACCCAGCCCGCTTGCATGCTCCGGTCCAGCCTTCGCGGCCGCTGCCTGCGAGGCCTCTGCGAGCGCCACCACCGCGTGCCTGTACTCACCCGCGTAGCAGGCGAGCTCGGCGGCGCTCAGCTCGCCTGCGCTCCAGCGCTCGTAAAAGGGATGCTCCAGCACGCTGCATTCTGCGCGGGCTTGGTCCAGTCTGGTAAGGACATCCATGAAGATCGTTCCTCTCTCGCGCGGCCTCTTGTAGAGCTTGGGAGTCTAGGTTGCGGGGAGGACGGCGGGAGTCCCGTCGGTCGACCGCCGCGCTCGCATAGGATCAGCTGCATGACCGATGCAGTGCGCACACCGGAGGAGGCTCTGCAGGGGCTCCCCGACTTCCCGTTCGCCTCCCACTACCGCGAGCTGGATGGACTGCGCCTGGCACACCTGGACGAGGGGGAGGGCCCGCCGGTGATCTTCCTCCACGGCGAGCCCACCTGGTCGTTTCTGTGGCGGAAGGTGATCCCGCCGGTGCGCGACGCGGGCTTCCGCTGCCTCGCGCCGGACCTCGCCGGCTTCGGGCGCTCGGACAAGCCTGTGGACATCGGCTGGTACTCCTTCGAGCGCCACTGCGCAATGACGGCGACGCTGCTGGAGGACCTCGACCTGCGCGGCGCAACCGTCGTGGTGCACGACTGGGGCGGCGGGATCGGGCTGAACATGGCGGTCGAGCATGCGCAGCTGATCGATCGCATGGTGATCCTCGACACCGGCCTGTTCACCGGGCGCCAGCGCATGAGCGACGCCTGGCTCGCCTTCCACGACTTCGTGCAGCGCACCGAGGACCTGCCCGTCGGCATGCTCGTGCGGCGTGCCTGCAAGGTCGATCCGGGCGACGAGGTGGCCAATGCGTATGAGGCGCCCTATCCAAGCCCCGCGTCCAAGGCCGGTGCCCGCGCGTTCCCGCTGATGATGCCCCGCTCACCGGATGATCCAGGCGCAGCGATAGGTCAGCGGGTGCAGGACGCGCTGCAAACCGACCACCGCCCGAAGCTGTTCCTGTGGGCCGACTCCGACCCGATCATCCCGCTGAAGGCCGGCGAGCGCATGGCGGAAAAGTTGGGCGCGCCACCGCCGCGCGTGATCGAGGACGCCTCGCACTTCCTGCAGGAGGATCAGGGGCCGCTGATCGGGCGACTGATCGCGGAGTGGCTCACCCAGAGCTGAGCTCCGCCTGCTGAGCCTCGCCCTGGCGTCCCGTGGGCGTCGGGTGCTACTCGGGTGCTACCGAGCCGCGCGCTCGGGGATCTGCGTCTGCTCGGGCGCCGGCGGCAGCCCCGGCTCGGAGTGCGCCGCGCGCAGCTCGTAGGCCGCGCGTGCTCCAGAATCGACGTGGGAGAGCACGTCATCCGCGTGCGACAGGCGCGAGAGCGAGTCCTGCACGCCGATCGGCATCAGCGCGGAGGCCCGCTCGCTGATCGACAGCTGCTTGGGCACGTGCACATCGAACTTTGGCACGCGCAACGTCTCGAGGATCGCGTCGGCGACCTGCTGAGGCTCGATCTTGCGGAACTGGCGCTGACGTGGTTCGGACAGGCCGAGACCCAATTCGGTGTTGACCGCTACCGGGCTGATCAGCGAGATCTCAATGCCGGATCCACGGAGCTCCTTGCGCACCGCACGGCTCGAGGTTGATCACCGCGGCCTTGCTGGCACAGTAGGTGGCGCCGCCCGGGAAGCCGTACTTGCCAGCCTGCGAGGCGATGTTGACGACATGGCCGCGACCGCGCACGGTCATCCGCGGCAGCACAGCCTTCATGCCGTTGATCACGCCGAGGACGTTGATGTCGAGGATCCGCTGCGCGGTCGCGTCGTCCTCGTCGAGGAACGGGCCAATCGGCATGATGCCGGCATTGTTGATCAGGATGTCAACCGGACCGAGCTGCTCTTCGGCTGTGTCCAGAAACTCGACGAACGAAGCTCGCTCGGTCACGTCGAGAGGGAGGCCGACAGCGCTGTGGTGGGTGGGTCCGCCGATCTCCTCGGCGGTCTGCCGCGCCGCCTGAAGATCTACGTCACCGATTGCCACCTTCATTCCCTGGCGCACAAACGCCTGCGCGGTGACGCGGCCGATGCCGCGGCCGCCGCCGGTGATCGCAGCGGTCTGTCCGGCGAGGATGCGGGGCTGCTTGGCCATGGATCTCCTCCTGGTGGTGCTGGCGACGTGCTCGGCGAGGCGCCGACGGATGAAAGGCTGACCCAAACCTAGCGCGCCCTCGCGAGCAGGGTCTAACGCAGCGGAGGAGCGGGTTCTGGCGCGTCTGTGCGAGCAGCGCACCTTTTGCTTTGCTCGCGGGTTTATAGAGCGGGTCCTCTGCTTGGACGGTTGCCTGCAGGCCATCCGTCAGAAGACCACCGGAGAGGGATGGGGAGGGATACCACCGAGCCCGGGCGATCCACGGAACCGCCCGGGCTCGTGTGGGTCTACACCCCGAGGCCGGGACATAGACCAGGGCGTGAGATCCCGAGGCCAGAGGTAGAGTGAGGAGTTCGTGCCTTCCTTCCGCTTTCAGAACCGCCGCATCGCATACACCGAATACGGCGGCGGCCCGGCGGCGCTCACCACGGAGGGCGCGCGCGGGCGAACCGCGAAGAGCTCGCCGGCGGCGAGCAGGCCGGTGATCCTCGTCCATGGGCTGCTGCTCTCGCAGGAGATGCACCGCCCGCTCGCCGAAGATCTCGCGGCGCGCGGGAACCACGTGATCACGATCGACCTGCTCGGCCATGGCGAATCCGATCGCCCACGTGATATGTGGCGCTATTCGATGAGCATCTTCGGCGAGCAGGTAGTCGCCCTGATGGACCATCTGGGAATCGAGCAGGCTGTCGTGATGGGCACCTCATTGGGCGCCAACACGGCACTCGAGATCGCCTCGATGGCGCCGGAGCGCTTGCGCGGGATGGTGATCGAGATGCCGGTGCTCGACAACGGGCTGCTTCCAAGCGCCCTGACATTCACGCCACTGCTGGTTGCGCTCACGTTCGGCGAGCCGCTGATGAAGCTGCTCGCCCGTGGCACGCGCGCGGTGCCGCGAGCACTGCTGCCCCACTACGGCAACGTCGTGCTCGACCTCGTGCGCCAAGATCCCGGTCCCAGCGGGGCGGTGATACAGGGTCTGTTCTTCGGGCGCATAGCCCCGCACCGCAGCGAGCGACACACCTTCCAGACGCCCGCGCTCATACTCGGGCATCACCGCGATCCCGTACATCCCTTCTCCGACGCTGGCATGCTCGCGAAAGAGCTGCCAAACGGTCGCCTGCTGGAAGCCGACTCGCTCGTGGAGCTGCGCCTGGCGCCCGAGCGGCTGACAGATGAGATCGCCGCGTTCCTCGACGAGGCCTGGGGCTCGCCGCGAGCGGTCGCCAAACCGGCGGCGAAACGTCCAGCCGCGAAACGGGCGGTCGCAAGCAGCGGACCCGTGAAAAGCAGGGTCGCGAAAAGCGCGGTGAAACGCTCGTCTGCCAAGCGCGGAAACGTGAAAGCGACCAAAGGCGCCGCCGGCAAGGCCCCCGCGGCGAAAAAGGTCGCCGTCGCGAAGTAGGGCTAGGGCCGGGCCGCGGTTCCTACTTGGCGGGGAACAGTTCCAGTTCGTTCACGCTCACATGTCCGGGCGCTTCGGCGGTGCCGACCTGAGCGGCGGGGGCCTTGCTGATCCACAGCGTGATGAAGCGAAATGCTTTCGTGGAGTCCTTCAATTTGATGCGCTCGTGGCGCTTCTTCACGGTCAGGTAGGGGCTCAGTTGAACCCACGCCGGGTCGGTGATGGAGGTGGGCACGGTTTGGCTGCTCGAGCCGTAGATCTGAATGCTCATTCCGGGAGTGGATGTGACCACCTCGATCGCCGACACCCGCTGGGTGCTCTTCAGATCGATCGCGAGGCCCTCCGCCATCTTCGGGGCCACGGCAGGGTTGACCCGAGCGGTCCATTCGGTCGAGGTGTCGCCGTCGATCGCGAGGCTCGGGTCACCGAATTCGCTCGCCGGATAGCCGTAGGGGTTGTAGGTCGAGGCCGCATCGGGATCGAGCACGATCGCGGTGGGGGTCGGTTCCGCAGTGGCGCCACCGCCGGATTCTTTGCTCCCGGAGGGAGTCGTGGCCGTGGGGGTCGGTTCATTTGTTTTCGCGGGCGTGGTGGTCGTGGGAGAGGATTTTGGTGTGGGGGTCGTGAGCGGTATTTTCGGAGGGTTGGCCGAGCCTGTCGGAGCCAGCGGATTGGTGGCGGGCGTCCCGGAGGCTTTCGGCGTGGGTGTTGCCGCTCCCGAGGTCGTGGGCGTGGGTGTTACCGGCGTCGTGGGCGTGGGAGTCGCAGCAGCCGTGGAGGTCGTCGGGGCGACCGCGACGATCGTCGGGTGAGGTTTGGTAGCGCCTCCTTTATTCAGGGCGGCATAGGCGGCCGCGGCCGCGCCGAGCACGAGGACCGCCGTGGCGGTGAGGATCACCGCGGCCGAACGCCAGCTCGGACCGCCCCCATCAAGACTTCCGGGCGCACCGGCGCCGCACTGCAGACACCAGTCCTGGCCGGTCGCCATCGGCGCGCCGCATTTCGCGCAGGTCGGTCCCGGAGCAGCGTGCGTGGCGTCGGTCGACTCGGGCGCCGCGCCTGGCGGCGTGGCGTCGGTCGACTCGACGGACGGCTGCTCGGGGTCTGCAACAGCCGGCGGATCGGCGAGCAATGTATTCACAGGCTTTGATTCTACCTCCAGTGGCATCTACCTTGGCGCAGCTGGACCTCCGGGGACGATCTCGCGGCCGGTCGGTCGCAGACGCTCGTCGAGCTCGAGCTGCCAGTAGTAGCGGGTGAAGGTCATCCCGGCGTGGAACTCGCCGACATGGGGCTCCACCTGATCGCCGGCCGCGAGGCGCACAATCAGCTCCGGGTAGGTGCGGCCGGGGAAAGCGGCGTAGACGGGCGCGGGAAAGGCGCCGCCGAAGCGCGTGTTCACATCGGTGATGCCCAAGCCGATATCGGGATCGCGAAAGACCTGTATCGTCGCGGGGCCACGAACGCGCAACGCCTCCATCGTGCGCCGCCCCAGCTCGATCAGCTCGGCGTCGTGGATGACTTCGCCCTTGATCGACTCGCCTCCGCGCGACTCGATCATCGTGCGCGGGATCGCGTTTAGGCAGCGGCCGTCGAGATCGCCGAGGCAGTCGATCGAGCACTCGGGGCCATCCATCGCGCGCTGGATCATCGTGGCCTCGGACACATAGTCGACGAAGAAGCGTGCCTGGGTGGCGTCGTGGGCGAGGTGAATCGAGCGTGCCCCCGAGCCCCGTCGCGGCTTGACCATCACGGGGTAATGCAGCGCGTCGAGGTCCTTGTCTCGCTCGGGCAGGATCGTCGGCGGCGAGGGCAAGCCGAGGCGCTCGAGTAAGAGGTGGGTCTCGTACTTGTCGTAGGTCGCCCGGGCGACCTCGGGGGCGGGCACGAGCGCGGGCAGGCGGCCTTCGGCGTGAGCGCGGGCGAGCACCTCGATGTCGAGGTCGGTGAGCGGCAGAACAGCGCCGACGCCATGCCGCTCACACAGGGCTTCGAGCGCTGGGACGTAGCCGGGGTCCTCGATCAACGGGACCGCGGCACGGATCTGGGCGGCGTATTGCGCGGGCGCGAGGGGGGAGGGGTCAGCGACGACAGTCGTGGTGAGCCGGGAGAAACAGGAGACGATGTCGTAGCGCTTGCCCGCGCCGGTGAGCAATACCGCCGGTGCCGGGTGGGCGGGATGGGCGTTCTTGATCACAGCTCGCCCTCCCAGCCGCCGGCGTGACCCTTGTACATGCCGGAGCCGCCGAGCACGATCGCGACCGTGCGCCAGACGATCCGCAGGTCGAGCAGCAGCGAGCGGTTGGCGATGTAGTAGAGGTCGAGCTCGATCCGCTCGCTCCAGGGCAACGACGTGCGGCCGTTGACCTGCGCCCAGCCGGTGATGCCCGGCTTGATCCGCAGGCGACCGCGCTGGCTGGGGGTGTACTGCTCGACCTGGACCGGCAACGTAGGACGCGGCCCGATCAGCGACATCTCCCCGCGGAGCACGTTGAGCAGGTTCGGCAGCTCGTCGAGCGAGGTCCGGCGCAGGAATGCCCCGACGCGGGTGATGCGCGAATCGTTCGTGTTGATCGCCAGCCCGGCGCCGATGTGCTCAGCGCCGTCGACCATCGTGCGTAGCTTCAGCACGTCAAACGGCCGTCCGTCCAGCCCGGAGCGACGCTGGCGGTAGATCGGGTGTCCGGGGGACTCGAGGCGGATCGCGATCACCGCGAAGGCGAGTAGGGGCGAAGCGACCAAAAGCACACAGGCAGAGACCACGATGTCGACCGTGCGGCGGATCATCTCAGCGCGTCCCCTCGGCCGCGTCCCACGATGCCTCTGTCCCGTGGCGCAGCCAATCCCACAGACCGGCCGCGAGCGAGGTCGTGGTGAGCACGTAGTAGCGCGCGAGCAGCAGCGGACGGAGGCGCACCGCTCCGCCGAGCGCGGCGGCGGCGAGCAGCGCGAGCTGGAGTGCGAGTGTGATCGCGTAGAGCACGCCGGCCCCTTCGATCACGAGCAACAGGTTCGCAACCAGCGCGATTGCGTGGAGGGCGGGGGTGCCGTAGCGCAGGATGCGGTGGGAGAGGATCATCAGGCCGTAGCCGAGGCCGTAGCCGCGGGGGGAGAGCATGCCACCGCGGAGGACGATCGGCCAGGTGTGGCTCATCATGCGTCGCTTGCGCGCGAACTCCCCCTCGACCGAAGGCACCATCTTCTCAGTCGCGCGGGCGGCCGGAACGTACACGGCCCGCCAGCCGCGCTTGACCATGTTGAACGGGAACGACAAATCGTGCCCCATGATCGGGTCGACCTCTAGATAGGCCTCCCGCCGCGTCGCGTAGATCGCGCCGTTGCCGGCGGTGACCGAGCGCAGGCGCGACTCCAGGGAGCGGACGGACATCTCGTAGCGCCAGTAGACCCCCTCTTGATTTGTCGCGGCGCCGCCGAGGGGTGGGTGGGGGTTCTGATAAAAGCGGACCTGACCACAGGCATAGCCGACACGGGAATCGGCGAAGGCGCCCACGAGCGCGGGGGCGGCGCCGGGCTCCCACAGCGCGTTGGCATCGGAGAACGCGACGATCTCACCGCGAGCGCTGCGCACGGCGGCATCCTGGGCGCGGATCTTGCCGCCGCGCGGCAGCTCCAGCACGACGTCGGCGCCCGCCTCCCTGGCTCGCTTGGCCGTCGCGTCCGAGCACCCATCACACGTCACGATCAGCTCCAGCAACTCGCGCGGGTAGTCGAGCGCGAGCGCGTTCTCGACCTTGGCGGCAATCACTGACTGCTCATCGTGGGCGGCAACGATCAAGGACAGCGAGGGGAGCTCCACAGGTGCGTCCCGGACGGGTACACGCGCGGTCGGCACAAACAGGCGCGCGATCACCGCAAGCGCGACGGCGTAGCCGAGCTGGGTCCATACGATCAGCGCCGCAGACAGCCAGAAGAGGATCTCGAGCACGGTGGTCATCGCCCTGGATTCTCGCGGAGGAGCGACTCGTAGAGGTCGAGCGTTTGGCGCGCGATCGTGCCCCATGCGTACCTCCCCTCCGCTGCGTCCCGTGCCCGGGAGGCCAGCGCCGCCAGCGCGGCTGGGTCGCCGAGCAGTTCTTCAAGCGCCATCCGCAACGCGGCGGAGTCTCCCGCGGGCACTGTCCGCGCCGCGCCGGTGGCGGCCACCTCAGGGAATCCGCCGACGTCACTCAGCAACAACGGCTTACCGAACGCGAGCGCCGTAAAGAGCACGCCCGACTGGTCGATCTCGCGGTAGGGCAATACGACCAGGTCGGCACGCTGGAAGTAGGCGGGCAACTCCGGATCGGTGATAAAGCGAGGCACGAAGCGCACGTTCGGCGGGGCGATCGCGCGCAGGTGAGAGATATCCATCCTGGGCATCCCCGCCACCCACAGCTCCGCGTCTTCGACCCCGTGCCAGGCCTCCAGCAGAACGTCGATCCCCTTATAGGGGCGCATCAGCCCAAAGCAGAGCACGACCGGACGATCGGTCTGAAATGGAGGCGGCTGCGGGGGGACATCGGCGAGGTGCGCAAAGACGCCGTGGGGAATCACATGGACCACGTCGCCGCTCAGGCCCAGCTCGTGCGTGAGGCGCGCGCGACCGTGCTCGGAGTGGACGACGACCGCGTCGAAGCGGTCGTACAGACGCCTCTGCGCCGCGAGCTGGCCCCGGCGGGGCTCGCGCGGGAGGACATCGTGGGCCGTGAGCACCAGCCCTCGCCGCCCACCGGTGACGGTCTGGCGCCCCGGCAGCAGAAGACCGTCGACGTGCTGGACCGGCAGCCACTGAAAGTGCACGATGTCCGCCGCGCGGGCGGCGCGGCGGTAGGCGAGCATGTCGGGAACGTGCTCGGCGAGCTTCACAGCACGCTGCGCGCGGGAGCCCGGCGCGAAGCGCGCTGAGCGATAGAACAACTCACGTCGCTCATACCCCTCGACCGGCGCGACGGGGCCGTAGGCGAAGCGGCTCGTGAACAGCTCGACCTCGGCACCCGCCGCTGCCAGCGCGCGGCACAGGGCGTGGTCGTACGGGGGCGTGTAGGCCGAGGGATCGACGATCTGAACGCGCACCGCAAGGACAATAGGCGCGCCTGCGGAGACAATGCTCGGATGACGCGGGGCGAGAGCACGCAAGCAAGCCCGCCGGATCCCGGCGAGATCGAGCTGAGCTACTGCGTCGTGAACACCTCCCAGCGGGATCTGCTTCTGCGCGGGCTGGACGCGATCGCACGCGAGCGGAAGAACCTCCCATTTGCAACCGAGGTGCTCGTGCTCGACAACGGCTCGCGCGACGGCTCTGCCGAGGCCGCGCGGGCGCATCCCGCGGTGGACGAGCTGGTCGCGCTCCCCGAACGGCGCGGCAAGGCGCTCAACGACTCCGAGCTGCTGCGCCGAGCGACCGGGCGTTACGCGCTGCTCTTAAACGAGGACTCCGAGCTGCTTCCGGGGGCGACGCTCGCCCTGTACGAGGCGCTCGAGGAACATCCCGACAGCGCCTGCGCGGGTGCGGCGCTGCGACGTCCCGATGGGAGCAACCAGCCGTCCGCGTGGGCCTTCCCAACGGTCGCGACGGCGTTCGCCGGGGCGCTGTTCCTGCACAACCTCCTCACCGTGCAGAGCAAGGGCGATCGGACCCGAGAAGTCGACTGGTGCCAGTCAGCCGCCCTGCTCGTCCGGTGCAGCGCCGCAGAGCAGGTCGGCTACCTCGATCCGGACTTCTTCGTCTACTCCGACGAGGTCGACTTCGCTCGGCGGCTGCGAGATCTCAGCTGGTACAGCGTCTACGTGCCGGCGGCCGTGGCGATCCATCACGAGCAGCTCTCGACCGACGTCGTCCCCGAGCGGCGGATCGTGGAACTCTCGCGCAATCGCGACCTCTACATGCGCAAGCACCACTCCCCCGCAGCCGCGCGCGCGGTGCGCTGGCTGACCGCCTGGACCTACGCGCTGCGCGCGCTCGCGGCGCTCGTGCTCCCCGGCCACTCGCCGCGGCGCTACTGGCGTCACGTGACCGCGACGCTGCATCCCGAGAGCGGCGAAGGCCTGCGCGAGGCGGCCGCCGAGTACAACCGGCGACCGGGTGATTGAGGGGTCGATCGAGCGAGTCCCAAGCTCGGCGTAGTTTGGTTGGCCGTGAAAACTCGCACTGCCAACGAGCACATCGAATCGCCCGCGCCGACGATGGGTACGCCCATCCGCCGCGGCGGACCGGTCAGCCCTGCGCTACTCCTCCGCCAACTCCAGCACGAGCGCCGCGACAACACACCCGTCGAGCTGGCTGCCCGCGACGCGCTCGAGCTCCGCGAGCGCCTCCGTCGAGCTGCGCGCCGGACGGTACGGGCGGTCAGTGACGATCGCGTCATAGGTATCGCAGGCCGTGATGATCCTCGCCGCGAGTGGGATCTCCTCGCCCACCAGGCCGTCCGGGTAGCCGCCGCCGTCCCAGCGCTCGTGGCTTGCTCTCACGGCCGGTGCGAGGTGCGCGAAGGCATCGATCCTGCTGACCAGATCACCGCCGACCGCGGCGTGGCTGCGCATGACCACCCACTCCTCGTCGCTCAGTGGCCCGGGCTTCAGCAGGATCTCGCTGGGCACCGCGATCTTGCCGATGTCGTGCAACATCGCCGCATAGCGTACGTCGCGAACCTCCGTGCCGGCGAGCCCCATTCTCAGCGCCACACGCTCGGCCAGCCCCGCCACATCCTCCCCGTGCGCGGAAGTGTAGTCGTCCTTCGCCTCAACCGTGCTCGTCAGCGCGGCCAATGTTGTCGTGAAGGCGCTCTCGAGATCGTCGATCAGCTCGGCGCGGTGCACGGCGCAGCCGAGGCTGGCGACGATCGTCTCGACGAGCACCGCGTCGGCCTCGTGGAAAGCTCCCGGCTCGACGGCCTCGATGTTCAGCACCCCCCACACGCGGCCGTCGACGACGATCGCCACGCTCAGCTCCGAGCGCGGGTCAGTCTGGGGATCGCGTGCGATGTAGTCGCCGTCCTCGCGCGTGTCCAGCACGAGCGCTGTGGTGCCCGTGCGTGCCACCCGTCCGTTGACGCCCTCGCTGACCGGCTGCTCGACGAGCAGGAACTCCGTCATCACGTCGGCGAGCGGGCCCCTGCCGGCCACCAGGCGCAGCACGCCGTTGTCGTCCAGTCTTTGGATCGCGGCCAGGTAGAAGGCGAACGTGCTGTGCAGCTCGTCGACCACGAGCTTGACCATGTCGTCGACGTCGCGCATCGCCGCCAGCCGCGCCGTGAGACGCCCCGCAAGGCGCAACTGCGCGCGCAGATAGGCGAGCTCGCCCGCGGTGGCCATCTTCTGGGCGCGTTTGTCGGAGCGATGCAGGCGCAGCGCCTCGGCACGTCGTGCGCGCTCACGGCTACCGGGTGGGCGGGCGGGCTTGACGGACAGCTCTGGCATCTCCCCGGCGTAATCGGCTCACCCGGTGTCCTGCTTGAGCCTTACAGGATCGGCTCGACACCCTGTGGCACCCCCCGATCCTCAGAGATCTTTGAGCGGGTCCTCCGCGTACTCCTCTACCTCGCCGCCCTTGGCGCGGAAGGCCGCGACGCGGCGACGGCCGTCGGCGACGAGCACACGCGCCTGGTCCCACTCGTGCGGGGCGAAGAACTTCGTGCCCAGCAGCAGCGCCGGCACCAAACCGAGCCACGCCGCGCGCAGCGCCAGCCCGGCGAAACCGCTCGTCGGCAACAGCAGCTCGCCCGAGACCGCCACAGCGGTGAGGATCGCCGCCAGCTGAGCCAGCCGGCGCCACTGAAAGCCGACGCGGAACAGCCCGCGCGTCAGCATGTACATCGCCACCAGCATCACCACATAGGCGCCGCACAGCGCCAGCCCGGCGCCGGCGATGCCGAGGTTCGCCCCGCTGTGGGGGACGAGCAGCACGAGCAGTGCCACGTTCACCGCCAGCCCGGCGGCAGCGGCGGGGTAGTTGCGCGAGGTCACGCGCGCGCGGCCGGCGATCACGATGAACACGAGGTAGAGCCCGTACAACGCCCAGCCGAGCGCCAGCCACGGGAGCGCTTTGTAGGCGCCGAAGAATTCCGGGCCCGCCAGCAGCCGCACCATCCAGCGCCCGAGCAGCGCGACGCCACACACAACCACGCCGGTCGCGAGCGCGTAGTAGGTCGTCACGAGCGAGTACAGCTTCGCCGCCTCTTCGTCGCTCTCGATCGAGTACGCCAGCGGCGGCCACGCGTACTGGAAGCCGCGCACCGCCACGAACACGACCGTCGCGAGCTTCAGCGCGACCGCGTACAGCCCCGCCGAGCCGCCGCTGTAGAAGCGCAGCAGGTAAAAGCGATCGGCGACCTGCAGTGCGTACACGCTCGCATCCGCGGGCACCGTCGGCAGCCCGAAGCTCAGCATCGCTTTCAGATCCGTGGGATTCACGCGCAGGGAGAAGCGCCTGCGCAGCACCACCCACAGGCCGAGCACGACCAGCGCCGAGGCGCCGAAGTTGCCGAGCAGCAGCCCCCGCGCCCCCTGGCCGGCGAACACGACGAGCGCGACCGTGAACGTGACCGACATCACCACATTCGCGCCCGACGCGTACACATACGTGCGCGTGCGTTCGTCGACGCGCAGTTGCGCGTAGACCATCTCCAGGTTCGTGAACGCCCACAGGCCCAGGATCGCGCAGTCGATCAGTTCCGGATCGTGGTAGCCGAGCAACAGCTTCGACAGGCCGCCGGCGCACGCCACCGCCACCAGCGAGGCGACGGTCGTGGTCCACACCACGGCAGCGATCGCGGTGCGCGTCATGCGGTCGCGGCGATCCTCGTCCTCGTCGTCGAAGTAGAAGCGGATGAACGCCTCACCGACGCCGGCGCGCAGCACGATGCTCGCCAGGATCACCGCCGTCAGCAGCGATTCGGCGGCGCCGTAGGACTTCGGATCGACGTGGCGCGTGTACAGCGGCAGCGTGATCAGGGCGAGACCCTTGGCGAGAATGTCCCCGAACTGATACGCCGCGCCCGTGGTGACGAGGCGCTTCAGGTAGTCGCGCACTGCTCAGAACCTACCTTCTCCCCTGCTCCGTCCGCGCGCGCCAGCGCCACCCCGATGCCGAGCAAAGTCCAGGTGATCGGGTCCTCGAGGAAATCCGCATACGTCCACGTGTGCAGGACGAGCGCCGCGAAGCACGCCGCGATCGCAATCCTTGGCGGAGATCTGCCGGCGCCGCTAAACAGCACCAAGAACGCCGCGATCAATAGCGCGACGTAGACCGCGAGGCCGATCACGCCCTGCTCGGCGGCGACAGTGATCGGGATCGTGTGCGAGGCCGAGGTCGCGTTCGCCGTGCTCGCGTTGCCGTGGCGCTTGTACTCGGTTTCGAACGATCCCGAGCCGTACCCGTAGAGCGGTCGCTGCGCGAACAGTTCCAGGCCGCCGTCGATCAGCTTCGTGCGCCCGCTGGTGGCGTTGCTGGTCGAGCCACCCGTGCCCTTCAGGCCGAAGTGCAGGCTCGCCGGCGCCAGCAACACGACCACGAGCGCGATCGCCACCAGCGCGCCCGTCACGTACACGGTCGCGCGCACGTCCCAGCGGTAGGCCGCGAGCACCGCCAGCCCCAGCAGCAGCGCCGCGATGCTCGACTGCGAGAAGCTCGTGATCAATCCCGCCACCAGCCACGCGAGCACGGCCGCACCGATCAGCGTCTCGCGGCGGCGGCCGCTCCACAGCACCACTGTTGTGACGCCGATCATCACGATCGCCAGAAACCTTCCGTAGATGCTCGGATCGAAAAAAAGTGAATTGACCCGAAAATAATTATCGTACTGGTCCGCCGCGACTACCTTTGGGTTGAGAAACAGCACCTTACGGTAATACTCGACGAATCCCACACCCGCAAACACGACCGCCAACGTAACCGCCACGCCCAGGCACTTGAGGATCAGCTCGCGGGTCCAACACACGTCCCGCAGCAACATGAACAGCAGGCCGAACGGGATATAGAAGAACGCGACATTCTCTGCGGCCTTTGCGTGATCTGCCGAATAGATTCCCTGTAGCACATACAGCGAGACGGACCCGAGCAGCAACCATTCCACTGCTATTGGTGAAGAAGGCCGCTCGGATGCATCTCGGTTCAGCCAGCGCGGGATCAGGTGAACAAATGTTCCGGCTGCGACCACCAGGTAAAGGGGAATCAAAAGATTCACCGTCCTGCCGTCTGTAGAGATAGGCAACCTGAAGGGAAGTGCAAATATTGCCAGCAATGGGAAGGCGTCCGGACGGCGACGCATCACCAGCGCGAGGGCAACGATGACCGACAGCGCACCGACGAGTGCAGCCGCTATCACACCGGGACCGGGTAGAGTCGTCGCGATCGTCGTCACCCCCATACGATTACTTCCTCACCAAAATAAAACTGCTCGGTGAAAGCACAGAGCGGTGCTGTTCGCGCAGGCTCACCTTCACACGGTATTCGCCCGCGGGCGCGGGTGAGCCGGTGTTGACGGGTACGACGATCGTTGTGCCATCGGCGCCTGCGAGCACCGTGTAGGTATGCGCCTCCCCCTCGCGGCCGTTCCAGCGCAGCGAGAACTGTTTGTACCGCGTCACCGGGCGGTCGCGCACGAGCGTGGCGATCGTGTTTTCGTCCGAGTCGAGGATCGTCACGGTCACCTCGTCGGCCTTCGCGAGCTTGAACGAGATCCGCTCTTCTTTGATGTGACCCGTCGGATTCGGCGAGAAGATCGGCGTCAGCTTGAAGCTCTGCACCGCCGTGGGCGTGTGCTTGAGGCGCTGCGTGATGATGAACGCGGCGAAACAGGCGAGCACGAGCGCCGCGAACACCCACCGGGCCAGCGGGTCTGTCCTGGTCAATCCTCTGCGCCCAGCGCGAAGCGCTCGACCGTGTCCGAGCGCAACCCCAGCCGCAGCGTCTCCAGCGAGAGCACGTCGCCGGGCACGATGTTGCCGAGGTTGCACTCCGTCCCGAACTTGTTCAGCAGCCACACCTGCTGCTCGCGTTGGGGCGCCTCGAAGATCAGCCTATCCGCGTCGACCACGTGGACGATCTCGTCGATCAAACCGGTCCGCACCTCGCCGTCGGCGCGGTAGATGCCGGCGGTGCCCGACTCGCGCGCCTCGGCGATCACCTTCCACGCGCCCGCCCGCAGGTCGCGTTCGATCTGCTCCACCCACACATACGGGGCCATGATGAAGTCCGCGTCCTTGCTGCCGACCTCCGACAGCACGACGAAGTCGTTCGCGACGAGTGAGCGGATCAGATGACTCTTGACCTCGCCATCCAGCGCGATCGTGCCGTCGGAGACCTCGACGTGACGCAGGCCCAGCTCTTTCAACCACGCGATCAACCCCTCGACCCGGCCCTGCCTGATCGCCAGCTCGGTCAGCGTCCCCCCCAGCACGACGGGAATCCCGTGCGCCGCGTAGCGCTCCAGCTTTGCCTTCAGGTTCGCGCTCACCAGCGCCGTGCCCCAGCCGAGCTTGACGATGTCCACGGCCGCTGCGGTCACCTCCAGCAGGCCGTCCACCTCGGCGACCGACAGGCCCCGGTCGATCACGTGCGTCAGGCCCCGCTCGCGTGGCTTCTGCGAGCGCTCGGGGAGGTCGAGGAAGCTGGCTACAGGCACGGGTTCACCTTCGGGTTGGGATCGGGCGATTACTGGCCCGTCGCACTGCTCGCACCGCCGCCACCCGTCCCCGGCGTTTCGCCGACCGCCGAGGCCTTGTCTTCGCCGGCGATCACGACCACCGTTGCAGCGCCGGCGAGCGAGGAGATGGCCGTTTCCATCGGCTGCACCTGGGTGACACTGAGCGCGCTCGCCACGCCCTGCGCTTCGGCGTGGTGGCCGCTTGAGTACTCGATGATCGTCGTCGGATGGGATCCCGGCGGGGTCCCATCCAGCGCGCTCGACTGTGCGTAACCGCTCTGCTGCAGATCTTTCGAGAGGCTGTGGGCGAGGCCATTGATGCTCGTGCCGTTCAGTACCGCCACCGTCGTCGATGCGGGGCTCGCCGCCGTGGCGGAGCTTTCGCCGTGATTGGGGCTCTGCGTGCTGTGGGTGTGGTGCCTGGCGCCGGCGGTGCTCTGCCCGGATCCCTGCCCGGCGGTCGAACCCTGCACGCTCGATTTGCCGCCGCCGCCTGAGCTGAGTATCAACCCGGCAGCCACCACGACAACGGCGATCACACCCCCGAGGATCAGGATCGTCGCACGCGCCGGAGATCGGCCGGCGCGGGACGGAGGGACCTTCGTGTCCGTGCGCCGAGCGCGCGACTCGGTGCTCAAGCGCTCCGCCTGTCGAGCTGCGGCGGCGGTGCCTACCGCGCCCCCGGCGGCCGCGGCGCCGGATACCCCTGAGGTGCCGCGGCGTGGGTCGGTCGGGGCTCCGGGACGTGACGGAGGAGCGGGTGGGCTGCGTCTGGGAGGGGCGGCCGCCGAGGCAGGTCCCTCCGCTGGAGCGGCGGTCGGGGCGGGAGCGCCCGGAGAGACTGTGCCCGCAGGTGGTATCGGTGAGCGGGGAGTCGCGGTGGCGGGGCCAGACGCGCGCGCGGCCGCCGCGGCAGTGGCGGGGGGGGCAGTGGGGGGGGCGGGCGAGCTTGGAGCCGGCACAGCGCCCGGCGTCGGTGAACCCATCGACGTTCCAGGCGCCTGCGGCGACGGGTTGGCACCCTGGGGCGGTGCGGAAGATATACCAGCGTTCGCCTCAGCCGCGACGTTTGCGGGTGTGCTCGGGCCGGTTGCCGGAGCGTTTGCGGGAGCCGTACCCGCGGGCGTCGCGGCAGCGAACATGCCGCCAGCAGCCGTAGGGATGACGGAATCCGGCGACGTGGGGGGTGGCGTCACCTGGCTCGGGACCGGGGGGGTGGCCTGTCCCTGGACGTGCGGCACGGGCTGAGCGGCGGTTGCGGGGGCGACGGTCGCAGGGGCAGCCGCCTGTCCCTGAGCCGGCGGCACGGGCTGATTGGCGGTTGCGGGAGCCGTACCGGCGGGGACCTGGGGTGTTCGGTGAACAGGGACCGCGGCGGTAGCGCCCCCAGCGCCAGGGGTAACTTGGCCAGGCGCCCCCGGGACAGCTTGGGCGCCCTCCCCGGTGGGGGTGGTTGGGCTCGTTGCCACACGCGTCGCCAGCCCAGCTGCGGGCGCGGCGACCGGGCGGGCGACCACCGGTGCCGTGCGTGGCACCTGGCGCACCGGCGGCACGGGCGTGGATACCTGCTGCACACGCGCGGCGGCCCCGGCGCTCACGCGCTGCTCCAGTTCAGCCGCGCGCTCCGGTGCGCGGCCGGCCCACTCGCGCAGGCGCTTGAGCTCGCGCGCCTGCGAGAAGACGAGCAACGCAAGGATCGCGATTCCGAGGAGCGCGGCGAAGGCCGCAATCGCACCGATCTTCGTGAACGTGTCCGAAAGCGATAGCGCTACAGGCAAGGCCGTCATCAAAGCCGTCATGAATCCCGGGAGTGTATGAGGGGCGCAGGCGCATCGTGTCGGTCGCGGTCGCCGTCGAGGCTGCCCACCTCCTCCACACCGATGTCCTTTGGCGTGGATAGCACCGGCGTGGGCATCACCGCCACGGCGGGCGAAGGCTCTTCGGGTCCGGGTGCGAGCGCAGCCTCGAGATTCGGCGGAGCAGCGGCCGCGGGCACGCCGCGCGTCGCCGACAGCTCGGACACCTTCGCCGCCAGTCCCGCCGCATCGCCCTCCAGCACCAGCAGCCCGATCTCGTCGAACATCGCCTCGACCGTCTCGGCCGCCAGCGGCTCGCGCTCGGCGAGCAGGATCTTCTCGGCGACCGTCGGCGTCGAACGCTCATACGAATTGAACAGCTGCTCGTGCAGCTTCTCTCCGCCGCGAGCGCCAACGATCTCGATGTCGATGTCGTGGTCGGGGTCGAGGCCCGACAGCTCGATCATCGCCCGCGCCAGCTCGATGATCCGTACCGGCTCGCCCATGTCGAGCACGAACACCTCGGCGCGAGCGGTGCGGGCGGCGGGGGCGGGGTGGGTGGGATTCAGATCCCCGAGCGATCCAGAACGGATGATCAGCTGTACAGCCTCGGGGATCGTCATGAAGTAACGCGTCATCCGCTCGTCGGTCACAGTCATCGGGCCGCCGCGCGCTATCTGGCGGCGGAAGATCGGCACGACGCTGCCCGAGGAGCCGAGCACGTTGCCGAAGCGCACCGCGTTGTAATGAGTGCCCGGCCAGCGCGCCGACGCGGCCTCCAACGCGAACTCGGCGAGCGCCTTCGACGCCCCCATCACGGTCGCCGGCGCCACCGCCTTATCGGTCGAGACGAGCACGAACCGCCCCACATCGAGCTGGCCCGCCACATGCGCCACGACGCGCGTGGCGAGCGCGTTGTTGCGCACCGCCTCCACGGGGTTGGACTCCATCAGCCCGACGTGCTTGTAGGCGGCCGCATGGAACACGACGGTTGGCCGGTGCTCGGTGAAGACCTCGCGCATGCGCTCCTCTTCCTTGCAATCCGCCAACACCGCGGCGAGCATCGACGCCGGCACGTGGCGCTCGTCCTGCAGCTCGCGCTGGATCTGGAACAGGTTGTCCTCGGCGTGGTCCACCAGCACGATCTTGTGTGGCTCCACCCGCGCGATCTGCCGGCACAGCTCGGAGCCGATCGAGCCACCGGCTCCCGTCACGAGCACCGTCTCTCCGGCCAGGTAGGCGCCCACCCGCTCCAGCTCCATCAGCACCGGCTCACGGCCGAGCACATCCTCGACGCGTACCTCGCGCATCTGCCGCGCGAGCGTTCCCGCGCCGCCGCTCTGCAACAGCTCGAACACGGTCGGCAGCGTCCGCACCGGGATGCCGCGCAAACGGCACTCGCGCACGACGCGCGCGCGAGTGGACCCAGGGGCGGAGGGAATCGCGATGATCACCTCGTCGGGCTCGGTCTCGCCGAGCACACGGGGCAGCTCCTCTTCGGTGTTGCCACGCACCTTCACCCCTTCGATCCGCAGACCGCGCTTGCGCGAGTCGTCATCGAGAAAGCCCACCGGCTGCAGGCCCAGCCCGCGGTTGCGCACGATCTCGCGCAGCACCAAGCGCCCGCCATCGCCCGCGCCGACGATCAGGACGCTGCGCTCGCCCTTGCGTCCCCCACGGAAGCCGGCCAGCGGGCGACGCTCGTAGAGTGCGCGCGCACCCATCCGCACACCGCACAGGAACAGCATGCACAACAAGCCGAACAGCACCACCACCCCGATCGGCAGCACCACTGCCACGGTGATCCCGTGCGGGTAGCGGTGTACAGGGCGTGCCACCGCGATGCCGACGACACTCAGCAGGACGATCAGCACGACCGCGCGCAGGACCGCCTCGTAATCCCGCTGGCCGGCGTAGCGCCAGCGGCGCTGGTAGACCCGCGCGAGCACGAGCACGACCAGGCTTCCCCCCAGCACCCACCAGATTGTCCGTTCGAGCAGCAGCTGGTAGTCGTGCGGCAGCTGTGAGCTGCCGCTTCCACCGTCCTCGAAGCGCAGCTCGAACGCTAGGTAGTACGCGAGCGCGATCAGCACCCCATCCACCGCCAGATGGGGCAGAGAGTGTCGATGTATGGGCAGGGCCGCCGCGCGGATCCGTCGGCGCATTGGCACGATTGTACGGGCTGCTCAGCCGCTCAGCGGGCTCAGCAACAGGTCTACCAGAACCCGCGGGTCGCGGCGTGTGCGCCGAGGGGGTGCAGTGAAAGGTTCGCTCGGCTCCTCGGAGGAAGCCTGGGATGAGCCAACCGGATGCTGAGAGCGATCGTGGGAGCGATCGGCCGGTCCCGGGCTTGCTGCGCGTTTTCCCAGATCGAGCTCCTCCGTGCGCACCAGCGTGCGCAGCCGGCCTTCTTCGATCAGGCGCTCGTCAACCGCGCCCAGCCGCCCCTCGAACGTCGTATACACCGGCGTCCCGAGCGCGACCGCCTCGCGGTTCATCGTCCCTCCCGCGGAGATCACGAGGTCCGCGTACGCGATCAACGACTGCGCATCGATCGCGCGCTCCGGCACGATGAAGCGTGGCACGTTCACGAGCTCCGCGCGCTGGGACTCCACCCGCGGCAGCAGCACCGGCTGCACGCCGTCAGCGGCGGCAGCCTCACGCAGGCGCTCCAGCACCCGAGCGAACAGATCGTTCTCGAAGCGGTGGTAAAGCGAGACCTCAGGCGGTGTTCTCACCACGACGATCGGCCTTCCCCGATCCAGACCCAGTTCCTCGAGCACGCGCTCCTCGGGCTCGAAGTCCGCGAGGTAGTACTCCTCCTTCAGGCCCTCGTACGCGCGCACCTTGCCACTTGCGCCGTACCGCTGCAACCGCTCCGGCGGGATCGCGTCGGGCACCACCACCGCGCGCGCCAGGCGGCAGTTGACGTTGTGCTGCACCGTCGCCCACTCGTAGTCGAACATCGTCGCGCTCGGGATCCGCAACAGTGCTGCCGCCACACTCACGTCGTTGGAGCCGTGGCCGAGCGCGATCTCGAAGCGTCGCGGCCGCGCCCAGCGCACGAGCGCGGCGGAGCGCGAGAAAAGCCCCGTGGCCTTGGCGCTCAACCGCTCGCCTCGATGGCGCCCAATCGCGGTGTGGGCGATCCCGAAGCGCTCACACAGCGCGAGTGTCTGAGCGAAGTCACGCGCGGTGACCTGCACCTCGTGACCTTCCGCGTCCAGGCGCTCGATCACCGGTCGCATGACCAGCACGTGCGGGCTGTTCGTCAAATCGATCCAAACGCGCATCTGAAAGAGGACGGTATCGTTGCCCGGCGCATGCTCGTCCTGGCATCGATCTCCGAGTCGCTCCTCAACACCACCTCGCACTTTGTGCGCGACGCCGGGCTGCCCGGTGTCTTCGCGCTGATGGCGATCGGCTCGGCCTGCATCCCGATTCCCTCCGAGGTGGTCATGCTGTTCGCCGGCTTCGCCGTTGCCGACCCCGGTCAGAGCGCCTCCCACCATCACATGACGATGCTCGGGATCGTGCTCGCCGGGCTGCTCGGCACGATGGTCGGCTCCTGGATCACCTATGGGGTCGGCCGCGGCGGGCGCCTGGAGTTGCTCGAACGCCACGGCTCAAAGCTGCACATGGGCCCTGCGCAGATCAGTCGAGCCGAACATTGGTTCGAGCGCTACGGTGAGCCGGTCGTCTTTTTCGGGCGCATGGTTCCCCTGATCCGTGCCTTTGTCTCGCTGCCCGCGGGCGTCGCGCGGATGCCGTTCTGGCGCTTCACCGTGCTCTCCCTGCTCGGCTCGATCCCCTGGGTGGTGGCGCTCGCGTTCGCCGGGCACGCGCTCGGTGGCAACTGGACCAGCGTGCGCAAGGGCTTTCAGTACGTCGACTACCTGATCCTCGTGCTCGCCGTGGCTGCAATCGTCTATGCGATCGTGCGTAGGCGACGTGCTGGCCCGGCCGATGAGGATGCCGACGCGGGGCGGGCAGGCGGGGCGGGGACCGATTCCGACGCGGCCACCGACGCGGCCTGACACACGCTATGGGGGCCTCCGCACGGCTCTCCCTCCGCCACGCCCTGGCGCTCGGCTTGGCGCACGGCCCGACCGAGCTGCTGCCGATCTCCTCCTCGGCCCATACGATCCTGATCCCGTTCCTTGCCGGCTGGCCCTACGGCGAGCTGGACCCGGAGCTGCGCAAGTCCTTCGAGGTGGCGCTCCACGCGGGGACCGCCGCGGCGCTGCTCGTCGATCTCCGCTCGGTCGAGTCTCATCCCGCTCTCGGCGCGGTTCTACGACGACTTGCTCCGCTGCGCCCGGGACCGACGGGCTCGGATCATCCGGCGTCCGGGCTCCCGGGCTCCGCCACGGCACCGGCGGACTTTTCCACCCGCCAAGCGCTGCTCGTCGTGCTCTCTTTCATACCGCCGGCCGTAGTCGGCTACACCTTTGAGCAGCCTCTCCAGCGCCGCCTCAGCGGACCCTCGACGATCGTCGCCGGTCTGCTCCTCGGGGGGGCGGCGATGGCGCTCGCCGACGCTCGCATCCCCGCCGGTACACGCATGCTGGAGCAGGCAAGCGCGCTCGACGGCCTGCTGCTCGGCCTGGCCCAGACCTTCGCACTCATCCCGGGTGTCTCGCGCAGCGGCGCCGTGCTCACCGCGGCGCGAGCGCGCGGATTCAGCCGCTCCGACTCCCATACGCTCGCTCGTCGCACCGGCCTCCCCGTGATCCTCGGCGCCGGCGCGCTCAAGACGGGGCGCCTGGTCCAAGACGGCGCGGCAGGTGGGACACCGATCTCCGGCGGCCATGCACTGCTCCTCGGTGGCGGCGCGTCCTTCCTATCGACGCTCGCGGCAACCCGGTTGCTTCGGCGTGCTCGCCACGCGCAGCCCGCGCCGGCGCTCCTGCCCTACGCGCTCTACCGTGGCCTGCTCGCGTCGCTCGTAATTCGTCGTCAACGCTCGTTGCCCAACAGCGCACGCCTCTTGCGCTCGATGTGATCGCGACCACATCACAGTCACCAGTGCTGTGACTCAACTGCGATCGCCAGAATCAATAAAAATGTCCTCTCCGAAAAGCCCTGTGCGTGCAACGAGCACACGCCGCCTGTGCCCGGCGCACAATAGGAGCGCATGACAATGCTCGGGACCCTGCTCGGTGGACGCTATCGTCTCGACGCCCAGATCGGGCGCGGCGGAATGTCGACCGTTTATCGCGCCTTCGACACAGTGCTCGAGCGCCCGGTCGCGATCAAGCTGATGCATCGCGAGATCGCCTCTGACTCCGCGCAGCTCGAGCGCTTTCGCCGCGAGGCGCGGTCGGTCGCGCGGCTCAGCCACCCCCACATCGTCACGGTGATCGATGCGGGCGAGGAGCCATCGCCGGAGAGCGCAATCGGCGATCCGGGTGCTGCCGGGGACGAGATCGTGGGTGTGGGAACTCCGTACATCGTGCTCGAGTACGTCGAAGGCGAGACGCTCAAGGCCTTGATCCGCCGCGACGGCCCGCTGGAGATATCCAGTGCGATCGCCTATGCGATCGAGCTCGCGCGCTCGCTCGGCGCCGCCCACGAGCGTCTGATCGTGCACCGCGACGTCAAGCCACAGAACGTTCTGATCGGTGCCGAAGGGGGCGCCAAGATCACCGATTTCGGGATCGCGCGCACGCTCACCGAGGAGGGTCTCACGATGGACGGGCGCGTGCTCGGCACGACCGACTACGTCTCCCCTGAGCAGGCGCTCGGGCAGTCGGTCACGGGTCAATCCGACCTCTACTCGCTCGGCATCGTCTTCTACGAGATGCTCACCGGCGTCGTGCCGTTCACCGGCGAGAGCCCCGTCGCCGTGGCGATGAAGCACGTGCGCGAGGACGTCCCGGATGTGCAGCTCGCCCGGCCCGAGGTCTCCGCCGCCACCGCCGCGGTCGTCGATCGCGCGACTGCTAAGGACCTGTCGCTGCGCTATGCCGACGCCGCGAGCATGGTCGCCGATCTCGAGGAGGCGCTTGCGATCGAGGCCTCCCGCACAGGGCAGGCCACCGGTGAGGTCACGACCGTGCTGCGCACGCTGCCCGGGAGCACCCGGCGGCGGCTGCCGTGGCGCATGCGCCACCCCGTGCGCTGGATCGTCTCGCTTGCGCTGCTCACGGCGCTCGTCGCGCTGGGGCTGATCCTTGCCTTGAGCGGCACCCACCGTGGCGTCACGCCGAACGTGCTCGCAAGGCCCGGCCTGACCGCGGTGCCACTGGCACAGACGGCTGCCCACGACTACAACCCCTTCGGCACCGGCCCCGAAAATCGCGAAGACGACCAGAACGCCGTCGACGGCGACCCGAACACCAGCTGGAGCACTGAGCACTACTACGACGGCACGCTCAAGAAGGCCGGTGGCGTGGGCGTTGGCCTGTACGTCGACGCTGCCCCGAATGTGGCCGGCAGAGAGATCGAAATCCAGACGCCCACCCCCGGCTTCGCCGCACAGATCTACGTCGCCAACCACATCGATCTCTCCCTGCCCTACGGCGACTCGACCCCACTCACCGCCCGCGGCTGGCGCGGCCCGGTTGGGGCTGATGCCGATGTCCGCAATAGCGCCCACATCTCGCTCGCACTCGATGGGGGGCGCTATCGCTACTACCTCGTCTGGATCACGACGCTGCCGCCCGGTATGGAGCTCGCGTCGATCGCCGAAATCACTTTGTTTCGTTGAGGCGCTCCTGTGCCGGGCCGGCGAGCGAGCCCGTCGCGACGCGGTCCGTGATCAGCCCACGCCCGGACGACGTTCGCGACCAGCCTGCGGCTGCCTCCTGGATCGGTCAGGGACGTTGGCTGAGGCGCTCGTGGCGCTCGATCGCCAGCCGGCAGAGACGGTCCAAAAGCTCCGGGTAGCCGATCCCGGAGGCCTCCATCAGCTTCGCGTAGACGCTTGTCGGCGTGAAGCCGGGCATCGTGTTCAGCTCGTTCACCAGCACGCGCTCGCCGTCGACGAAGAAGTCGACCCGCGCGAGCCCCTCGCAGCCTGCGTATTCGAACGTCTCCAGCGCAAGCTCCATCACCCGCATGCGTGCACTGGCGCTGATCCGCGCGGGGACCTTCAGCTCCATGCCCCCCTGCGTGTACTTCGCGCCGTAGTCGTACCAGTCGCCCGCGAAGACGATCTCCCCCGGCTCGCTCGCCAGCGCAGCTGCGGGGGCGCCGGGGACACCCTCCTCGGAGGGCTCGGGAGCGAGCGCATCTGCTGCGTCCGCTAGGCCGAGCACGCCGCACTCGACCTCGACCCCTTCCCCCAGCGCCTCGACGATCACCAGCGCGTCGTGTTCAAACGCCTGCTCGAGCGCCTGCTCGAGCCTCTCTGTCTCGGTCACCTTCACGATGCCGACCGAGGACCCCAGGTGCGCCGGCTTGACGAACACCGGCAGCCCCAACCCAGCGATCTCTCCGAGCACCTGCGCTCGCGCCGTGCGCCATCGCCGCTCGCGGACACCCACGTACTCGACCTGATCCACTCCCGCCGCTCCCATCAGCGCCTTGAACAGCACCTTGTCCATGCACAGAGCCGACGCCGCCACCCCGGCCCCGACATACGCCACATCGAGCGTCTCGAGCAGGCCCTGAACCGTGCCGTCCTCCCCGAACGGACCATGTAGAGCCCCGAACACGACGTCGGCACCGAGTAGCCCTGCTCCCGGACACATGCTCAGCCGCTCGCCCTCGTAACGCCACGCGCCGTCACGCTCGATCTGTACCCACAGCACCTCGTGCCCGGCGCTCTGGAGGCCCTCCCGCACGGCGCGCCCGGAGGCCAGCGACACCTCGTGCTCGGCCGAGCGCCCCCCGGCGAGCACCGTCACTCGCAGTGGCGCCTCTGCGCTCACTGGGGTGGGGTGGGGGTCGGTGTGAGCGGCGGGGTGGCCCCGGGCGTAGTGGTGGTCGTAGTGGTGGTCGTGGGCGTGGTGGTGGTGGTCGGCGTCGTCGGGGTCGTTTCCGTCGCCATGCCGATCCAGATCGTCACCGTGGCGCCCTTGCGCGCTTTTGCCCCGGCGGACGGGTTCTGCTTCAGGACGTGCCCGACCTTTGCCGCCACGCTCGTCGGTTCTGTGACCGTCTTGACCATGAAGCCCGCCTTTTCGAGCTCCGCTGCCGCGGCCACTTCGGTCTCGTCCGCGACCCCTGGGACAGCCACTTCCTTCGGGGCCTGTGCCACCACCAGGTTCACCTTCCCTCCGGCGGGCAACGTCGCGGGTGGGGAGGGCGACTGCGAGAGCACGGTTTCCGCCGTCTGGCTGGCGGAGACTTGGGGGGTGATCGCGCCGACCGTCAAGCTCGCGGTCGTCAAGGCGGCTTCGGCGGCCGTCTGTGTTTGGCCAGTCAGGTCCGGGACATGCACTTGAGCGGGGCCGCTGGAGACGAAGACCGTCACGGGGCTGCCGACCTGCACGACGATCCCTGCGGATGGGTCGGTCGAGACCACGTGCCCCAGCGCGACCTTCGCGCTCGATTGTTCCTGCGTCGTCGGCTTGAAGCCGGCCTTGCGCAGCTTGCTCTCTGCAGAGGCGGCAGTCAGTCCTTCGACGGCCGGCAGCGCGTCGGTACCGGGACCGGCGGAGACGAGGATGCTCACGCGAGACCCCTTCCCCACTTCGCCGCCGCTCGCCGGCGCCTGGCTGACCACCACGCCATTGGGGACCGTGGAGCTCGCGGTGCTCGACGCGACCGGGTCGAGATTTGCGGCGCGCAGGCGAGCGAGCGCCACGGCTTCGGTTTGGCCGGCGACGCTCGGCACTGTGACCTTGCCCTGAGAGGAGGCGAGCAGCAGGCCGAGCACCACCAGCGCGGCGACGAGCAGCAGGCCGCTCCCCCACAGCAGCCAGCGCCGGCGTCCGTCCGCATCCTCGGGCGGACGGCCGTTCTCATCGCCGCGCCCATCGGCCGGCGGCAGCAGCAACGCACCAGACTCCGGGAACGGTGCGGCCGCGCCCGGTCCTGCACCCGGCGGCGCCGCGTAGGGCTCGCCGGCGGCGAGGGCGGTACCTGCGATCGCGCCTGCGAACGCAGTGCCCGCACTGATCGGCAGCGCCGCACGCGCCTGCTGGAGAGCCGCGATGAACTCGTCGGCGTCGGCGAAGCGCCGCGCCGGATCCTTGGCGAGCGCGCGCAGCACGACCGCATCCAGTGCTCGCGAGACGCCCGGTTGCAGCTCGCTCGGAGGCCGCGGCTCGGCCGAGACCTGCTTGAACGCAATCGCGACTGCGGTCTCGCCATCGAACGGGACCGAGCCGGTGAGCAGCTCGTAGAGGATGATCCCCACCGCATACAGGTCGGAGCGTCCGCTCACGGTGTGTCCCTGGGCCTGCTCAGGGGAGAGGTATTGGGCGGTGCCCATGATCGACCCTGTCAGCGTCATATCCGAGGCGCCCGCCTTGGCGATCCCGAAGTCCGTTACCCGCACGCGGCCCTCCTCGTCGAGGATCACGTTGTGGGGCTTTAGATCGCGGTGGATCACCCCGCGCTTGTGCGCAAAGCGCGCGGCGCGCAGGACCTGCGTGACGATGTCGATCGCGGCGGCCGGGTCGAGCGCTCCCTGCTCGCGCACGACCGTCTTCAGCGAGCGTCCGGCGACATACTCCATCGCGATGTAGTAGGTCCCGTTCCACTCGCCTCGGTCAAAGATCGCGACGATGTTCGGATGCGACAGCCCGGCGGCACTCGATGCCTCGCGGCGAAAGCGCTCGACGAACTCCTGGTCTTCGGCGAAATGGTGGTGCAGCAGCTTCACCGCGAGCTGGCGGCCCAGCAGCTGGTCTTCGGCGAGGTACACGTCTGCCATCCCCCCCGAGCCCAGTCGCGAGATCACCCGGTAGCGCCCATCGATGATCGTCTCCGACTCAATCATGCGGCAACTCCTCGCTGGCTGTGCGTCGTGAGCGGCGGTGTAAAGCACATGCCGTGACACGCTGGATGGGAAATCGGCAGGCGGATATCAATCATGGAGCAGCACTTCCATCACTTCTCTGGCGACCGGCGCCGCAAAAGCGGCGCCCTGGCCCGGGACGTGTTCGAGGGTCACGGCGATCGCCACGCGCGGATTGGAGGCGGGCGCGAAGGCGATGAACCACACGTTGTTTATCGCCGTGCCGATCTGCGTCTCGGCGGTGCCGGTCTTACCCGCCACCTGCACCCCCGGGATCTGCGCCTCGGTGCCGGTACCAACGTTTACGACCGCCTCCATCATTCCCGTCACGGCGGTCGCGGTCGAGGGCTTCATCACGACCGACTGCACCCGTGGGGAGATCTGCTGCACGGTGCGCCCTTCGGGATCGACGATCCGTTCGGTCAGGTGCGGCGCCATCAGCCGGCCATGGTTGGCCACAGCCGCGGCCACCTCCGCCATCTGCAGCGGGACCACCGCGAGTTTGTCCTGTCCGATCCCCATGCGACCGACATCGACGCGCGGACTCGTCGGCGGGAGGATCCTTTCTCCAAGATACTCACCGCTTGCGGACATTTCTTCGGCCGGGTAGTCGAGCTCGGGCTTGCGGTCGAAGCCGAAGCGGTTCATATAGCGCGCCATCGTTCGCTTACCCAGCTGCTCAGCCACCTGAGCCCACACGGTGTTGACCGATTTCGTAAGCGCTTCGGTGAGGGTGATCTGCCCATAGCTCTCATCGTCGTCATTTCCCAGCGGCACGCCGGAGACCAGCACGTCGTTGCGCCCGCTCAGCGTCGACTGCGGGGTGAACTGTCCCGTGTCGATCGCCGCGGTGGCCGTCACCACCTTGAAGGTCGAGCCCGGGGCATAACCGAACTGGACCGCGCGGTTGACCAAAGGATTGCCCTGCGTGTCTTTCGTGAGCTTGCTATACACGCCCCGCGAGGTCAGCCTGTTCGGGTCAAAGCCCGGCGTCGAGACCATTACCTTGACCGCTCCGTCGCGCGGGTCGAGTGCGACCACCGCGCCTTGGTGTTCACCCAAAGCCGTGATCGCCTTCTGCTGCGCATTTGGGTCGAGCGCGGTGATGACTTCGTCGCCCTGCGGGCGCTTGCCCTGGAGCTGGTTGAGGATCGTCTGCAGGTTCGTGCCGGTCTGACCGTTCAGTGCGCTGTTGCGGAAGCGCTCCAGCCCGGTTTGGCCCAGATCGGTGTACGAGTAGCCGATTGCGTTGGCAAACTCTCCACCCCTCGGATACGTACGTTCGTAGGTACCTTCGGAGCCCCGCACACTGCGCGCGATCACGGTGCCGTCCGCGGCGAGGATCGGCCCACGGGCGATGCGCTCCTGCTCGAGCAGCGCGCGCGCGTTGAGCGGGTTACTGCGCAGCGAGGAGGCTTCGAAGATCGTCCAACGCGAAGTGAACGCGATCAGTAGCGCGAACAGTAGGACGACGAGGCCGTACAGACGAACGATTGGCCGGTTCATCGCGAGCGCCTCATTCGAGCTGGCCCCGTTCGAGACTGCGCACCAGTTCTGTCGCGTCGCCTTCTGAGCGCAGCGAATGATCGAGCAGCGTCCGTCGACGTCGAGCGCTCAGCGTCGAGGCGCTCACCCCGGTGACGAAATCTTTGCTGTAGAGCTTCACGCCGCCGGGCAGTTCATATGGAAAGCCGCTGAACAGCGTCACTAGGCCGCGGCTGTTCGTGCCGATGAAGTAGACCGATTGCGCGCCCACATATACGCCCGCGGCGAGCAGAGCCAGAACCCCGAACACGACTGCGGCCACGGCCACGCGCCGCAGGCGGCGCCTCCTACGAGCGCCTGGAGGCGCACCCGGGGGCGGGTGGCGTGGCGTGCGTCGGATGACACTGGGAGGGGCGGCCACCGGATAATCCCGGTGGGTTTGATTATCAGCGTAGGCTGATCCGTCCGTGCTCTGGGGATGCAGTGGAGGAAACGACTCGGGCGGCGCGGGTGGGTGGGTACCGGAAGAGACCCCAGCCTCCTCGCCGGTCTGGGCGGACGGTGTCGCTTCAGACCCGTTTGCCCCCACAGCCGTAATGCCGGTCAACGTGGCCGGGTCATCTCCGAGCGATGCGGCGGCCATTGCAACCTCCTCGACGCGCAACAGCACAACCGTGATGTTGTCCCTCCCTCCCGCCTCGTTCGCCGCCGCGATCAGCGCCTCGCCGGCGGCGCGCAGCTGGTGGTGGGCGAGCAGGATCTCCGCGAGGAGGGCGTCGGGGACCATCGTCGTGAGACCGTCGCTGCACAGCAGATACACATCGCCGTCTCGAGCCCGATAGGAGCGGGTGTCAATCTCGACCTCCGGCTCTGGACCCAGCGCGCGTGTGATGACCGAGCGCTGAGGATGTTCGACGGCCTCCTCAGGCGTGAGCTTGCCCTGACGTATGAGCTCATCGACGAGCGAATGATCATCGGTCAGGCGCAACAGCTTCCCGTCGCGTAGACAGTAGGCGCGGCTGTCGCCCACGTGTGCGATCGCCACCTCCTCGGCGCCCACATACACGGCGGTGAGGGTTGTGCCCATACCCGCGTGCTCGGCGCTCGCCTGGGAGCGCTCGTGGATGCTGACGTTTGCGCTCTGCGCACACGCGGCGAGGGCGGCCTCGGCGTCCGTCGTGTCTTGCAGGCCATCCTGGAAGGACTCGATCGCCAGGCGCGAGGCTACCTCCCCAGCCTGTGCTCCACCCATGCCGTCTGCCACCACGAACAGCGGCGAGCGCGCGAGCATCGAGTCCTCGTTCGCACGGCGCTGACGCCCGGTGTCGGTGCCCACATATTGCTCTGCCACACGCAGCATCGTGATCAGCCCACCTCGAACGCGAATTCGCTGTCGCCGATGCGCACGCGGTCTCCCGGGTGCAACGGCCTGGGTGTCTCGAGCAGCTCCTCATTGAGGTAGGTACCGTTGGTTGAGCCGAGATCCTCGATGACCATTATGTTGCCCTGCTCATACACCCGCGCGTGGCGCGAGGAGGCAAACGGGTCCTGGAGACGTATCTCCGCGCGGTCGCCGCGGCCGAGCACGATGTCGCCGTCGAGGTCGTAGATCATCCCGGGGTCGTGCCCGGGCGCGCGCTCCACGACCAGCTTCGGCGCGCTGTGGGCGATGTCGGCGCTCCCAAGCGTGGACGCCGAGTACAACCCCGTCGCGTCGGGAGGGATCGCCTCGCCTTTAGCAGGAACCCCGCCCGACCCTCCACCGTCAGCGCCGCGCAGATCCTTCAGCGCACTGCGTGCGACCCACAGCAGGAACAGGTAGAGCACGGCGAGGAAGCCGAACTTCAAAGCTACCGATACGGGCGCGAGCGTGGTCATCCGAGTTCGAAGACGATCTCCGTCGAGCCGATCTCGACACGGTCTCCTTGGCGCAATTGCTGCGAGCCGTGGACGGGACGTCCGTTGATGCGTACGCCGTTGGTCGAGTCGAGGTCGCGGAGCGTCCAGCCGTCCGCGTGGGGGAAACTTCGGCATGCCGGCGTGATGCGCCGGAGTCGTCCAGGACGACGTCACAGTCCCGACTGCGACCGATCGTGCCGCCTCCAGGCGGCACGATCAGGCGGCGTCCACCAACCGCAAGCAGCGCGCGAGCGGCGCGGCGCGTATGGACTTCCTCCAGCGGCTGCCTGCTGCGCGTCGAAGTACTGTAGATCATCGTCTGCCCGTGTTCGTCCCCCGAGGTCTGTTGACTGAAATCGTCCGCCGCGACGGCCGGCGAATCAGGCCGCTCGCCGCTTGGCTCGGGCGGACGCACCAGACGAGCCTGGATGCCGAATTCCCCAAGCGATAGAGCATCGTCTGTGTAAAAGGTGATCGACGGCGATGAGGCGAGAATCAGCTCCTCACGGCGCGCGTGCTCGAGCAGATAGCCGCACAGCTCGTCGATCACCTCATGCTCGACTCCCTCGTAGCGGGCTCGGTCCTGCGGGGAGAGCCAGACCGAGTACTCGTTCGGCGCGTACACCCGCGAGACCGAGGCGGTGCGGTGCTCGTCCATCTCACGCGCGAGCTTGCGGGCGAGCTCCATCGGACGCACCTCGGTGCGGAACAGACGTCCGAACCCGCCTTCGACGAGGCTGGCGATCGTGGTCTCGAGGCTCTTCAGTGGGTTCATCACATGGGTGGACGAGGTCCGTGCGGCGGGCATGCCTGCCCCACTTTAAGGACCCGCTTCGACGGGAGCGTACGGTGCCGAGGAGATCGCGGACGCAGAGGTTTGCTCAGACGGGCCCACGCAGCGCTCGGGCGGCCACCGCGAGCACGCCGCCGAGCAGAGCTCCGAAGGCGGCGCCGTGCGGCGTTATTGACACTACGTGCGTTGAAAGACCCATATAACGTGGCGAGAAGGCGAGCAGCAACACTGAGGACCAGGTGATCGCTGCCACCAGGTCGAGCACGGCGCTGCGTCCGCGCACCACCCAGGGCAGCAGCACTGCGGCCAGCGCCCAAACGGCCGCTCCGTACAGCACGCCGAGGCCCAAGCTGGGCCCAACCACATGCGCTGCGGCGCTGCTCAGCGATCCCTCCCAGACTGCTCGCAAGGGCGCTCCGGCCGGGACGCCCAGCCATAGGCGTCGATCCAGCAGCGGCTCGGCGAGGATCAGCCACCAGTAGCCGAGCGCCGCAAGCGCCGCACGCTCGGCGACCCGCGCACGTTGCCCCGCGAGCGCGGGGAAGGCGCCGGCCAAGCCCGCCAGGCCCAGTACCGGCGCAAGCGCGGCCGCAAGCCAGCTTAGTCCAGCTTTGCGTGGCAGCAACACCAGTGGTGCGGCGGCGGCAAGCAACAGCAGCGCCGTGCCGGGGTGGCCCGCCCAGACCTGCCAGAGAATTGCCGCCAGCGCGCACCCCAACCAGATCGCTCGCGGTAGGGCGAGACGAGGGGCGCTTGGTAGGGACTCTTCCTCCGGCAGGCTCTCGCTGGGCGCGGGCAGGCCACGCGGGGGGACGATGCTCTGTGCGCCGGCGATCCGCTCGAGGTGCTCGCGACCGGGTTCGTCCGCTGCTCGATGTTGGGCCCCGGGGCTAGGCAGATCCTCGTTCGACGCGACCCCGATCCCGCGGCGGGCGCGGCGCGAGCGCCGGGGGGGCGGGAAAGGGATTATGAGCGCTTCCTCGATCGCCAAGTGTAGATCCTCGACGGTTCCACGCTGCTCAGGTCCAGCGGTGAGCGCGAGGTCGATCGCACGGGTCAGTGAGCGGGGCAGATCTCCCCGCCGGCGCTCCAGCGGAGCGAGCCGGCCGCCGATTCGCCGCGCTGTGGCCGCCGGAGTCGATCCACGGACGGGGTTCACGCCGGAGAGACCCTCATAGAGGACCAGGGCCAGCGCATACAGGTCAGCGGGTTCGGCGACCTCCCGCCCCTCGCTCTGCTCGGGCGCCATGTACGCAAGCGTGCCGAGCACGTCCCCGGTACGCGTGAGCGCGTCTTCGCCGGTGAGCCGCGCGCCACCGAAGTCGGTGAGCTTTGCCACCGCACCACGCTCGTCGGGTTGGTGGGGGACGAGCACGTTCTGCGGCTTTACGTCTCGGTGGATCACACCGCGCGCGTGCGCGTGAGCAAGCGCGCCAGTGAGCGCGAGGCCGATCTCGAGCAGTTCCTCGTCGCCGAGCGCGCGCGCTGTGAAGAGCTCGGCGAGGGTGTCGCCGTGAACCAGCTCGGAGATCAGGTAGAACGCCTCTTCGGCGGCGCACGCCTCGTGCAGAACGACGATCGCAGGATGCGCCAAGCGCGCACTGGCGAGGGCCTCGCGGCTCGCGCGCTCGCCGTCGATCGGATCCCCACCCGCCCCAAGCGAGATTCGCTTGACGGCCACTTCGCGGTGAAGCAGCTCGTCGTGGGCCCGCCACACCACCCCAAAACCACCGGCGCCGAGGCGCTCGAGCAGCCTGTAGCGGCCGAGCACCACCGCCGGCTCAGAGGACGCCACTCCGTTTTGCTCAGCGAAGAGCACGCCCGGCGAGCCAGGGCGACGCCAGCGTGTTCCGGGGCCGTCAGAATCTGGCCCGAGGCGGCCGTGGACGAGGGTGTCGAGCGAGTCCACCGACTTCCGCATTCGCCGCCCGCAGGCTCACTCCCTGCTCGGCCACGCAGGAAAAGAAGCCGTGGCGGAGAAGTTGCAGAATCACGGAACAGGCGGTCGCCAGTCATACTTGGCCCCTCCGATAACCCCTGCAAAAGAGGAGTGGTTGGCTTTTGTCGTTCTTCGACGATGGCGAGGAGACAGCGTCTCGGCCGCAGGCTCGGGTACCCCGTACGCCGCAGCGGCCGCGGCCGCGCCGTACCCAACATGGCGAGGGTTCGCACCCGAGCGACGAGCACACGCTGATGGTGCGCCGGCGTGTGGCCGCGGGCGTCGGCGTCGTGCTGCTGATCGTGATCGTGCTGGTCGTGAACGGCTGCTTGAAAAGCCAGGCAAAGCAGTCGCTGGAAACCTACAACCGCGATGTGAGCCGGATCGCGCAGGAATCCGAACAACAGGTCGCAAAGCCCCTCTTCTCGGAACTCGCCAATGCCAACTCCAAGTCGGCGCTCGATGTCGAGAACCAACTCGACCAGCTGCACATCCAGGCACAGAGCCAGGCGTCAGACGCAAAGGGCCTGAGCGTGCCCGGTTCGATGTCGGGCGCCCAGCGCGATCTGCTGCTGGTGCTCGACTTCCGCGCTGAAGGCGTCGCCAAGGTGGCGAGCCTCGTGCGCACCGCGCTCGGCGGACAGGCCAAACAGGCGAGCATTCTGATCGCCGGCGATATGGAGATCTTCCTGGCCTCCGACGTGATCTACTCCCAGCGCGTCGTACCGCTGATCCAGCAGACACTCTCAGAAAACGGCATCCACGGACAGAGCACCACTCCCAGCCACTTCCTCCCCAACCTCGGCTGGCTCGAAGCAACGACCGTCTTCGCGCGCCTCACCGGACAGCCGGCCGGCTCTTCCGCCCAGAGCGGGGAAACCCTCAGCGGCCATCACGGCAGCGCCCTGAAGGGAGTGAGCGTCGGGACCAACAAGCTGGAAGAAGAACCGGCTCTTAATCACATCAGCGGTGGCGGTAACCCAACCTTCACCGCCCAGGTCGAAAACGCCGGCGAATTCCCCGAGACCGACGTCAAAGTCGATGTCACGATCACTGCCGGTGGCAAGCAGTTCAAGGCCTCTCAGGTGATCAACAAGACTGAACCGGGAAAGACAGCCAACGCTGAAATTGCTGTCAACGGGGTTCCGCTTGGGGTGGCCTCGAAGGTCGAAGTCCAGGTCGAGCCGGTGCCGGGCGAAACCAACCACGAAGGCACCAAGGGCACCTACCTGGCGATCTTTGGACCGTAGGGGCCCGCGACCGCGGCCTGGCCGGCGCCCACCAACCACGATCGATCGAAGCCCGTGCGGACTCGGGGCTCTGGCAAGTCGGCGGCGCGAGCGGCTAAGTTGTGCCGATGGCGAGCACGCTCACCGACACGCAGGGCATCGTGGCGCTCGGCGCCACGGCCGTTGCGGCGATCGCGCTTCTGGCGTGCGTCGCGTTGACGCTCTCGATACGGCGCCTGCGGCGCGCGCAGCGGGTTGTGCTCGGCGAGCAGGGCGAGCGCGACCTGGTCGCCCACGCAGCCGCGATGCAGGACGCGTTCGCGGGACTGCACGAGTATGTCGAGGATGTAGCCGCGCGCCTTGACGAGCGACTCTCCGCGGCCGAGCTGACACTGCGGGGAGCGATCGCGCATCGGGCGCTTGTGCGCTACGACGCCTACAACGAGCTCTCCGGCCAGCAGTCGATGTCGATCGCGCTGCTCGACGAGGACCAGTCGGGAATCGTGCTCTCATGCATCCACCACCGCGACCAGGCGCGCGTGTACGCCAAGCAGGTGCACGGCGGACGCGGCGAGCTGGAGCTCTCGCCCGAGGAGGTCGAGGCCGTGCGCCTGGCGCTGTCTCCGCCGGCGGGCGGCGGCGGTGTCTAAGGATCCGTCCGCAAGTCCCCCGACCCGCGGACCGATGACGGACAAGGAGCGCCATGGGGATTCTCAGACAGTCTCCAGGGTCGCCTACCTCGGGCCGGAGGGGACCTTCAGTGAGGAGGCGCTGCTCTCCGGCGCCACGCCGGACTCAGTCGAGCCCGTCCCTCGCGCGAGCATCTATGACACGGTCGTGGCGCTCCGCGAAGGCGACGTGGATTGGGCGATTGCGCCGATCGAGAACTCGCTCGACGGCTCGATCAGCGTCACACTCGACCTGCTCGCCGACGAGACCGAGGACGTGCGGATCGTTGGAGAGACCCTGCTAACGGTCAGACATTCGCTGATTGCGCCGCAGTTGGTTGAGCTGCAGGAGATCGACACGGTCCTCACCCATCCCCAGGTTCCCGGGCAGTGCGCTCGGTTTTTGCGCAGTGAGCTCCCACACGCGCGCGTCCTTTCCGCCAGCTCGACCGCGGAGGCCGTGAGAGAAGTCGTGGAGGATGCACGGCCCGGACGCGCCGCATTGGGCACGAGGCTGGCGGCGGAGATCTACGGCGGAACGGTCGTGCGCGAGGGCGTGCAGGATCGAGATGACAACGAGACGCGCTTCGTCTGGCTGGAGCGGGCGGGAGAGGGAGCGCCGCGGCGCGCACCGCTACGGCGAGGTGACGGCGAGCGACCTTGGAAGACCTCGCTCGTGTTCTGGGGAGCCGGGGCTGACAGTCCTGGCTGGCTGGTGCGTTGCCTGAACGAGTTCGCCCGCCGCAACATCAACCTCACAAAGATCGAGTCCCGGCCGCGGCGCGAGCGCCTCGGGCATTACATGTTCTTCGTGGACCTCGATGGCGGCCTTGGGGTCGAGGGGGATGTGAGCAACGCGGTGGCGGACGTGCGCAGTATGTGCGAGGAGGTCCGTGTGCTCGGGTCATATCCGGCGGCGTGATTTGCCGAGTGCCCGCCACAACCCGGCGACGCGTTACACCAAGGGCGACGGATCGATCGATACACTCGCGGCGCAGTGGATACCACCGTTCCACCAGTATCACTTCGATCCGTGTCGCTTTCCGGGCACCAGCGACGCGGGCCTGACAGTGGTCGGGTGCTCGTTCTCAATGCGACGTTCGAGCCGATCAACGTCTGCTCGGTCCGCCGCGCGGTGGTGCTGCTGCTGAAGGACAAGGCCGAGCTGCTGGAGCGGGGCGGTTGGGAGCTGCATTCCGAGAACGCCACGCTCGCGCGGCCCGTCGTGATCAGGCTTGTCAGCTACGTCCACGTTCCCCGTGACGCCCACCGGCGCAAGATCACCCGCCGGGCGGTCTTTGCTCGCGACGGGTGGAGCTGCCAGTACTGCGGTTCGCACTCGAACCTCACGGTCGACCACGTGATCCCTCGCTCCAAGGGCGGCACCTCCAGCTGGGAGAACATCGTCGCCTCGTGCGCACCCTGCAACCGTCGCAAGGGCGATCGGCTGCCCAAGCAGGCGGGGATGCATCCGCGCCACGTGCCGCGCACGCCGCAGGCGGAGATCTTTATCCACGTCGCCTCACCGACGATCCCGGCGGCCTGGCTGCAGTACCTGCCGCAGGCCGCCTGACGGTTCGCTGGCACGGCACCATGCGGCTTCTCACCAATCGTCCAGCACGTGTCCAAGGCACACTTCGCGGGTGGGTGGGCCTTCATCCCTTGCCTGGCTTGCCCATCGAACCCTCAGGTAGGCGCATGCGTCAAAACGACGAGGGGCGCCCTCGACGGACGCCCCTCGCATACAACGCTGACTGGAAAGACCGAGACGGCTTGAAAGTGGCTGCCGGAGGGACCAGAACCGGCGGACGTCTCGGGGTGTCCCGGGTTGGATTCCGCTAAGCGGTCCAGCCTCCGACCTAGCGGCCGGTCACCTCCAGGGTCCCGCAAAGACTGTCAACTAACGTACGGACCACCTCCTTTCTCTGGTCTCGCCAGAGTAGCGGACGGAGGTGACGCTCGGCAAGTGTCCAGCGGCGCCTTACTCGTCCTCGGTGGATTCACTCCCGTCGGCCTCAGCGGCGCCAGCCTCGCCGGTTGAGCGCAGGGCATCCTCGGCCTCCGTCGAAGGTCCGTCCAGAGGACCGTCCGCCACAGATCCATCGCCAGGTTCGACGTCGTCGACGACGAGCGCGATCGCTGAGACGACGTCGTCCTCCTTGAGGTTCATCACGCGCACCCCGGTCGCCGAGCGTCCCTGCTGGGAGATGCCGCCGGCGGATGTCCGCTGGACCATGCCGCCGACTGAGATGAACACCAGCTCCTGATGCTCACGCACGACGAGTGCACCGGCCAGGCCACCCTTTTTCTCGGTGAGCTTGATCGTCTTCACGCCTTTGGCGCCGCGGTTGGTTTTGCGGTACTGGCTGATCTGGGTGCGCTTGCCGTAACCGTTCTCGGTGACCACCAGCAGGTCCATGTCGTCGCGGGCGACGTCCATCGCGATCACCCTCCCATCTTTGCCCACATCCATCCCGCGCACACCGGTTGTGTCGCGCCCCATCGAACGGGCATCGGACTCGGCGAAGCGGACCGTCAGGCCAGCGCGCGAGGTCATGATCACCTCGTCGTCGGGATCGACCGCGCGGACGGCCAGCAGTTCATCGTCGTCGCGGATCTTGATCGCGATGATGCCGTCGGCTTTCATCGGAGTGTTATAGGCGAGCAGCTCCGTCTTCTTGACCGTGCCGCTGCGCGTGGCGAACACGAGGTACTTCGTCTCGGTGAAGTCGCGTGTGGAGAGCACCGCCTGGATCCGCTCGCCTTCGGCCAGCGGCAGGATGTTGACCAGGGCGCGCCCCTTCGCCGTGCGCTGGGCCTCGGGCAGCTCGTACACCTTCGAGCGGTAGATCTTGCCACGGTTGGAGAAGAACAGCAGGTAGTCGTGGGATGAGCACACGAACAGGTGCTCGATGAAGTCGCCGTCCTTCATGTCCATCCCGGTCACGCCGCGCCCGCCGCGCGCCTGCTGGCGGTAGGTCGCCAGCGGCAGCGACTTGATGTAGCCGGTCTGGGTGATCGTGATCACCATCTGCTGGTCGGCGATCAGGTCCTCGATGTCGATCTCGTCCTCCGAGTGGGTGATCTCCGAGCGGCGCTCGTCGCCGAAGCGCTCACGGATCTCCGTCAGCTCCTCCTTGATCACGGCGAGCACGCGCGACTCGTCGCCGAGGATCGCGCGCAGCTCGGCGATCCGCTCGGTCACGTCGGCGTGCTCCTGTTTGATCCCGTCGGCCTCGAGCGCCGTGAGCTGCGAGAGGCGCAGGTCGAGGATCGCCGTCGCCTGGATGTGGCTGAGCTCGAAACGCTCGACCAGTTGCTCGCGGGCCGCATCGCGGTCGCGCGAGGCGCGGATCAATTCGATGATCGCGTCGAGGTGCTCGAGCGCGGTCAGCAGTCCCTCAAGGATGTGCGCCCGCGCCTCCTTCTCGGAGAGCTCGTGCTTGGTGCGGCGAACGATCACCTCGCGCTGGTGGGCCACGTAGTTGTGGATCACCGCTCTCAGGTTCAGGGTGCGCGGGACGTTGTCGACGAGCGCGACCATGTTCACGCCGAACGTGCTCTGCATCGGCGTATGCTTGTACAGCTTGTTCAGTACGACCTTCGGGATCGCGTCGCGCTTGAGCTCGATCATCAGGCGCATCCCGCGCTTGTCCGAGTAGTCGTTGAGATCGGAGATCTCGGGGATCTTCTTTTCGCGTACCAGCTCGGCAATCTTTTCGATCAGTCCGCCCGGTCCGCCCTTCTTGACCATGAACGGCAGCTCGGTGACGACGATCGCCTCCTTGCCCTGCTTCAGCGGCTCGATGTGCGCCCTCGCCTGGATCCGCACGCGGCCGCGGCCGGTCTCGTAGGCGTCCTTGATCCCGGCGCGGCCGAGGATGATCCCGCCGGTCGGGAAGTCCGGGCCCTTGATGTGGCGCATCAGGCCCTCGACGTCCATCTCCGGATCGTCGATGTAGGCGATCGTCGCGTCGATCACCTCGCGCAGGTTGTGTGGTGGGATGTTCGTCGCCATGCCAACGGCGATGCCCGAGGAGCCGTTGACGAGCAGGTTGGGGAAGCGCGCTGGTAGCACGAGCGGTTCGCGCCGCGAGCCGTCGTAGTTCGGCGCGAAGTCGACGGTGTCCATGTCGAGGTCACGCAGCATCTCGGTCGCGATCCGCGCCAGCCTTGCCTCGGTGTATCGCATCGCGGCGGCCGGATCGTCGTCGATCGAGCCGAAGTTGCCCTGGCCGTCGACGAGCTCATTGCGCATCGAGAACTCCTGAGCCATGCGCACGAGCGTGTCGTAGATCGCGGAGTCGCCGTGCGGGTGATAGTTGCCCATCACCTCGCCGACGATCTTTGCGCACTTGGCGTAGGAACGGGTTGGCCCGAGGCCGAGCTCGTTCATCGCGTACAGCACGCGACGATGCACAGGCTTCAGACCGTCACGCACGTCGGGCAGGGCGCGGCCGACGATCACCGACATCGCGTAGTCGAGGTACGCGGTGCGCATCTCCTCCTCAAGCGCGCGCGGTTCGATGTTGCCGCCGCTGAGTGTGTCTGTCGATGCCATTTAGCGGTCCACTTCCTACACGTCCAGGTTGGCGACGGCCCTGGCGTTGTCCTCGATAAACGCCCGCCGCGGCTCGACTTGGTCACCCATCAGCATCGAGAAAATGCGGTCGGCGGCGAAGGCGTCCTCGAGCGTGACCTGTGCCAGCGTACGCGTCGAGGGAGCCATCGTCGTTTCCCCGAGCTGGTCCGCGTTCATCTCGCCGAGGCCCTTGAACCGCTGCAGTTTGATGCCCTTCTGGGCGACCGTCATCACGGCCGCGCGCAGCGCCTCGAAGGTGGGCGCGCTCTCGCGCGCGTCGCCGAGGCGAACATCGAAGGCGGGTGTGCCCGCGAGCTCGATCAGTTGGGCGTGGACACGCGCGAGCTGGCGGTACTCCTGGGAGTCGAACAGGGTGCGCTTGATGCGGTGGGTGCGAGCAAAGCCGGTCGCGGCTTCCACGGCCTTGACGCGGAGCTCGAGCGGGTCCTGCTCGACGAGCAGCTCTGTGGCGTGCGTTTCGCCGTCGACGTCGGCGCGCCTGAGCACCTCGATCGCCGCGTCAGTGTCCATCACCTGTTCATCGAGCAGTGAGGACTCCTCCAGGAACTGGACCATGTCGTGGCCGTGGACGGCGCGCAGCGAGGACGACCAGCCCTCGTATTGCTTGAGCAGTCGGGAGAACCGCTGCCAGCGCGTTTCGGTGAGCTTGAACTGCGTGCCGTGGCGGTCGAAGATATCGAGCTTCTCCCACTTGTCCGCGAGCAGGATCTCCTCGAGCTCGGAGTCCTTTTCGATGTACCGCTCCTTGGCCCCCTGCTTGAGCTTGTACAGCGGCGGCTTGGCGATGTAGACATAACCGGCCTCGATCAGCTCCTGCATCTCGCGGAACAGCAGGGTCAGCACGAGCGTGCGGATGTGGGCGCCGTCGACGTCGGCGTCGGTCATCAGCACGACCTTGTGGTAGCGGGCGTTCTCGATGTTGAACTCGTCGCGCACGCCGGTGCCGATCGCGGTGATCAGCGCCTGGATCTCGGCGTTCTGCAGGACCTTGTCGATTCGCGACTTCTCGACGTTGAGGATCTTGCCGCGCAGCGGCAGCACGGCCTGGGTCGAGCGGTCGCGGCCCTGCTTGGCTGAGCCGCCGGCGGAGTCGCCCTCGACCACGAACAGCTCCGCCAGCGAGGGATCCTTGACCGAGCAGTCGGCGAGCTTGCCGGGCAGCGTCGAGTTCTCCAGCGCCGACTTGCGTCGCGTCAAATCGCGCGCCTTGCGAGCGGCCTCCCGGGCGCGCTGCGCCTGCACCGACTTCATGATCACCGCGCGGGCCTCCGACGGGTTCTCCTCCAGGAACTCCCCCAAGCCGGTATTGACGATCGACTCGACGAACCCAGCCATGCCGGGGTTGCCGAGCTTGGTCTTCGTCTGGCCCTCGAACTGCGGATCGCGCAGCTTGACCGAGATCACCGCGGTGAGACCCTCGCGCACGTCCTCGCCTGAAAGGTTGTCCTCTTTCTCCTTCAACAGCCCCTTCTCGCGCGCGTACCTGTTCAGCGTGCGCGTGAGCGCCGAGCGGAAGCCCGACATGTGCGAGCCGCCCTCGCGGGTGTTGATGTTGTTGGCGAACGAGTGGATCGACTCCTGGTAGGAGGAGTTCCACTGCATCGCCACCTCCGCGGCGCCTTCCTCACCCTCGCCGGCGAAGAAGATCACCTTGCGGTGGACCGTCTCCTTGTTCTCGTTGAGGTAGGAGACGAAGTCCTCGATCCCACCCTCGTACTGAAACTCAGCCGAATGACCCTCGCCACGCTCGTCGACGATCGAGATCTTCAGCCCGCGCGTGAGGAACGCGGTCTCGCGCAGGCGCTCCTCGAGCGTGTGGAAGTCGAAGTCGAGCGACTCAAAGATGTCCGCGTCCGGAAGAAACGTGACGGTCGTCCCGGTGGCTCCGCCGGGCGGCAGCTTCGCGCCCTTCTGCAGCTCGTTCTGGGGCGCGCCGCGCGAGTACTCCTGCGACCAGTCGTACCCGTCGCGGCGAATCTCCACACGCAGTTGCTCCGACAGCGCGTTGACGACCGAGACGCCGACGCCGTGCAGGCCGCCGGAGACCTTGTAGCCACCGCCATCGCCGAACTTGCCGCCGGAGTGCAGCACCGTGAGCACGACCTCGACTGCAGGGCGGCCCTCTTTCTCGTGCATCGCCACGGGGATACCCCGACCGTTGTCGACGACCGTCACCGAGTTGTCGGGGTGGATCGTCACGGAGACCTCGGTGCAGTAACCGGCGAGCGCCTCGTCCACCGAGTTGTCCACAACCTCGTAGACGAGGTGATGCAGACCCATGACACCGGTCGAGCCGATGTACATGCCCGGGCGCTTGCGCACCGCCTCGAGGCCTTCTAGGACCGTGATGTCCTGCGCGTCGTAGCCGGCGTTTGCCTCCGTCATCGACGGGTCATTGACTCCGCCCTTGGCGGCTCCACCGTGCTCAGAGCTCTCGTTGCCTGCTGTGCTGTCGCTACCTGGGGTCAATTGTCCCTCGATGACGTGAGAACGCCCCGGAATCCCGAGTCCGAAGACCGCGGGCCGGGGCGGGGAAAGTGTTTACAGAACAATAGCACATCTGGACCCGGAATTCGTACTCAAAATCAGAAAAAATCCCTGCAAATCGTCATAAAAACTGATCATGTCCAGACCTCTGCCACGCAACCGAGCAGGCGCACGTTCAGACGCGGCCCGTAGGCACCGCCGGCGCGGGCTCAACCGGTCCGGCAGCGCAGCTCGCGGATCGCGTCCTCACCCAGTGCCGCATTGAGGCTCTGGACGAGCTCGCCGGCCATCAGGTCGAGCTCCTGGGCCCACACGGCGGCGACGCAGGTTACCGTGAGAATGCCGTCGCGCTCAGCGGTGGGTCTGGCTGCGGAGGAGATCGCCGAGCCGGTTGCCGGCGCCCAGATCTCCTGCACGCGGGCGAGGGTGGTTGCCGGCGCGATCGTAGCCGTGAGCGCTCCAATGGCGGTGGAAAGAGGACGTAGAGCGATTCTCACGCTGCCAGCGCCTCCTGGAGAATCGCGCCCGGAGACACTCGCAGTCGCGTGACCTCGGGAGCGCCGGCGCCGGGGACATGGGCCAGATCGGTGGTCGCAATCACGCTCTGCCCACCCGCGGAGAGCTCCCGGGCGAGTAGCTCACGTCGCTGCGAATCGAGCTCGCTCATCACGTCGTCGAGCAGCATCAACGGTGTGCGGCGGCGTTCGCGGGCGAGCACCGTGCGCTCGGCGAGCAGCAACGCGAGCAGGGCGAGACGCTGCTCGCCCTGCGAACCGTAGAGGCGCAGCTCGCGACCGTCACGCAGCAGAGCCAGCTCGTCGCGGTGTGGTCCGTGGGTCGAGAAGCCTCGCTCGAGGTCACCGGGGAAGCGGGCTTGCAGCTCGGCGACGAACTCGTCGTCGTCGCGAGCGCGCGAGCGAGGGCGGTAGTCGAGGCTCGCCGCACCGGCCAAACCGAGCTGAGATGCACGCTCGACAAACGGCGTGGCGAGTAGGTCTACAGCGGCGGCGCGGTGCTCGCGCAGCAGCAGTGCGTGGCGGGCAAGCTGTCGATCCCAGGTGGAGATGCTCGCGCTCGAGGCGCGGCCGGCGCGGATCCCTGCGATCAGCGCGTTGCGTTGGGAGAGTACCTGCGAATAGACACGGCGATCGGCGCCACGAGTGGGCCAGACGGCCGCCACGAACTGGTCCAGATGGGCGCGCCGAACGGCGGGCGCACCCTTCAGCAGCTCGAGCCGATCGGGCAGGAAGACACTCAACAGCGGCCTGCTCTCCACGTCGAGAAGGCGCTCCACAGGCGCCCCGTCGGCGCTCATGCGCTTAGGCTGCCCCGGCTCAAATCCGACGCTCAGCTCGTGCGTGCGGGGATCGTCGGACAGTCGCACGACGACTCGGGTCGCCTGCGCGCCGAAGCGCACCAGCTCGCGCTCGTTGCGGGCCCGCGGCGAACGGCCGGTGCAACCAAAGTAGAGCGCCTCGAGCAGGTTGGACTTGCCCACGCCGTTAGGCCCATGGACCACCGTGAGACCCTCCCCGAGATGGGCTTCGGCGCGAGTGTAGGTGCGAAAGTCGCGCAGCTGCACGCTGACCACGCGCACCGGCCTCGTCCTAGCTCACGCGTTCAGCCGGATCGGCATTATGAGGTACACAAAATCCCCGGAATCGGGAGACTCGATCAGGCCGGGGCGGAGTGGGCTGATCAGCTTTAGGACGAGCTCGTCTGACTCGATGCTCTCCAGTCCATCGCGCAGGAACTCGGGGTTGAAGCCAATCTCAAATGGCTCCCCATGGAACGCCACGGGGATCGTCTCCGAGGCCTCGCCGACGTCTGGTGTTTGGGCCGAGACGGTCAGCTCGCCATCGCGGAGGCTGAGGCGCAGCGGCGCGTTCTTCTGGGCGAGCAGGCTGATACGTCGCGCCACACCTGTGATCTCGGCGCTGGAGAGGCGCAGCTCGTGCTCGACAGACTCCGGCAGCAGCTGACGGTAGTTGGGAAACTGGCCGTCGATCAGACGTGAGGAGAGGATGATCTCGCCTAGCTCAAAGACGACCTGGTTTTGCCCGACGCTCACGGCCAGCGACTCATTCTCGGCCTGCTGCGCGATCCGCGCAAGCTCCTGCAGGGCGCGCGCGGGCACGTTCGCCTCGAGGCTACCCTGCAGCGGCGCCTGCAGCGCGGTCTGCTTGACACTGAGGCGGTAGGAATCGGTCGCGACCATCCGCAGCTCCTGTCCGGCGGCCGACATCAGGATGCCTGTGAGCACCGGGCGAGTCTCGTCGCGAGAGGCTGAGCGGGCAACGCGGGAGATCGTCTGCACGAAGGCCTCAGCCGGCAACGCGATACGTGTGTCCGGTGATGGATCTGGAAGTGTTGGGAAGTCCTCGGCACGAAGCGTGCGCAAATGGAAGGTGGCGGGGCCGGAGATCAGCTCGACGTCCTGCTCGGCGACACGCAGCTCGAGCGTCAATTGATCAGCAGGGAGGGACCGCACTACGTCGAGTAGCAAGCGCGCAGGTAGAACCGCGCAGCCCGGGTTGGCGATCTCGGCGTCGAGCGGGACGCGCAGCCCGATCTCCATGTCGGTCGCAAGCAGCTCGGCTGCTGAACCCTCCGGCGCTGAGATCATCACGCCGGACAGGGCCTGAACTGCACTCCGGGTCGACGCGACACGGGTGACGGTTTGGAGTTGGTTGAGCAACTCGGCTGCTGATAGGGACAGCTTCATAAGACACCTTCAGAGAAAGATTGGAAGTAGTAGTGGCTGTGGAGTTGTGTACTTGGCTTGCCTGCTGATGAATCTCTAGAGTTGCTGTTGGTTGGGTTGTGGATGGATTTGGGAAGGAGTCTCTCAGGAAGGCCGGTCGTGGTGTTGGCTGTGGCTAGCGCCGCTCGCAACCAAGCTGGTCGCACAGCTTCTGCACAGCCTCACGTGAGGCCGCATCGGCGGCGATCCGTGCGGTCGTCCGCCGCCAAGCGTGGAGGACCGTGGTGTGATCGCGCCCGCCAAAGTGACGTCCGATCGAGGGAAGGGACTCCCCGGTGAGCTCGCGGGAGAGATACATGGCCACCTGCCGTGGCCATGCGATCCTAGCGGTGCGAGCGGTTGAGAGCAGCTCTTCGGTTGAGAGTCCGAAGTGTTCGCATGCGGCTGCCTGGATCTCGCCGACGGAGGTGGGACCTTGGCGCTGGTGTCCGGTGCTCACAGGGTAGAGGCCGTCGAGCACCTCCCTGGCGAGCTCTATGGTCAATGGCCGCCCGGTCAGGGAGCTGAAGGCAACAACTCGAATCAGGGCTCCCTCGAGCGCACGGACATTGAGCGTCACTCGTTCGGCAATCGCTTCGAGGACCCGCGGATCTTCAAGCTCGATGCGATCGTGGTGGGCTCGCTTGCGCAGGATCGCCAACCGGGTTGCGAGCTCGGGTGGTTTGATATCGGCGACGAGGCCGGCCTCGAAGCGCTCGCGCAGCCGGTCCTCCAAGGCCTGGAGATCCCGCGGCGGGCGGTCGGAGCTGAGCACGATCTGCCGCCCGGCGTCGTAGAGAGCGTTGAACGTGTGGAAGAACTCCTCCTCGGTCGTGGTCTTGCGCTCAAGGAATTGGACGTCGTCGACGAGCAGGACGTCGACCTGGCGAAAGCTCGTCTTGAAGCCGTCGGTGCGCCTGCCTGAGAGAGCTACGAGGAACTCGTTGGTGAAGGCCTCCCCGGTTGTGCAACGCACGACGAGCCCTGGATTGTGGGAGAGCAGCAGGCCCGCGATCGAGCTCAACAGGTGTGTCTTGCCGACACCGGGCGGTCCGCATATGAACAGGGGGTTGTAGGCCTGCGCGGGCAACTCGGCGACCGTTAGCGCGGCGGCATGGGCCAAGCGGTTTGAGTCGCCGATCACGAACTGCTCGAAGCTGAGCTTTGGATTGCCCAGAGGTCCGCTGGATCGAAAGGCCCCGTCGTCCTCTGTGCGTGTGCCTGCGCGGAGGACCGCGCTTGCGCCGTGCGCACTCGCCGCCGCTCGCCGCTCGCCGCCATCGCTCGATTGGGTTGGGTTGCCGCAGGTCCCTGTCCAATCGTCAGACTCGCCGCTTACGAGCTCGAGTATCACGTCCGGGCCGACGATCGTGACGGCGCAGGACTGGAGGAGCTTGCCGAAACGGTCATGGATCCATCCACGGGTCTGGGGCGGGGCTTCGACGATCAGGCGTCCTCCTGAGAGATCGCGGGCGCGGAGTGCATCGAGCCAGATGCGGTAGGTCGACTCGTCGACGGCCACGGCAAGCTCGGCTTGCACGCGTGACCATATGTGCTCCAACTCGTCGTTCACGGCAGCGTCAACCCGCTCCTCCCAGGGAGAAAGTGATGGCAATTATTCGAGGAGGGTCGCGAACGACCCGGTCTGGCGACTATAACCCACGTCCGTGGAGGCATTGCGCCGGCTGACCGCAAATTGGCGGGAAATTCAGCGTGCGGTCCACCGGCCTATACTTGGGCGAGCACTTCTCGACGGATCGAGCAGGAACACGGCCGAGAGCGGAGAACCAGACCATGAAGCGCACCTATCAGCCCAAGAAGCGCAAGCGAGCCCGTGCCCACGGGTTTCGCGGACGTATGCTCACGCGTGCGGGACGGCTCACGCTCAAGCGCCGCCGCGACAAGGGCCGCAAGCGTCTCTCCACCTGAGGTTCGCCGCGCGATGAAGCCGCGATCCTCCAGCCGTGGCCGACTTTCGCGCAGCGCCGAGTTCGAGCGTGTGTACAGACAGGGACGCTCAACGGCCAACCGCCATCTCGTGCTCTACACGTTCCCCAATTCTCAGGCCAAGCGACCGCGGTTGGGCCTGTCGGTCTCCCGCAAGGTCGGCGGAGCTGTCGAGCGTAACCGCGTGAAGCGACTGTTGCGCGAGGCGTTTGCGGACGCCGAGGCCGGTTTGAGCCCCGGGCATGACATCGTTGTTGTGGCGCGCCCGCAGGTACGCGAGCTGGCCGAGCGCGAGGGCCTGGCCGGAGTTGGCGCTTCGCTCACCGAATTGATCGCCCGCGCGGGGCTACGCCCGGGCACGACGGCGCTGCAGGAGCGGTTGTGAGCCGCGTTGCGCCACGTGAGCGCCAACCGTCCACCCCGACGGTTGCTGCGCGAATCGCCCGGGCCGTGGTGCTCGCGCCGATCTTCGTTTACCGGCACGTGCTGTCCCCCGCCCTGCCACGGCGCTGCAAGTATGAGCCGACGTGCTCGCGCTATGCGGTCGATGCGATCGGGAAGTACGGCATACTTCGCGGCGCGGTGCTCGCCCTGTGGAGGTTGCTCAGGTGCAACCCGTGGAGCTACGGCGGATACGATCCAGTGGAGGATCAGCGTCTGTTCAAGGCTGGGGCGGACGGGGTGGGCGGGACCCGATCAAGGCGGGCGCATGGCTCCTAGAGCCGGCAGCCGCACCGGAGTTTCAACCCAAACCACCGCCACGCGCAGACCCACCGCAGTCACCTAGTACAGAGAGCCTGACCCGCAAAGCGTATGCCCATCTCCGCAAACATCATCGAGCAGGCGTTCTCGCCCCTGATCAGCTTGTTCGAGTCGATCATGGTGTTCATCCACGCCCACCTCGTGGGCGGCAGCTGGGGTCTGGCAATCGTCGGGCTGACCGTGCTGATTCGAGCGATCCTCGTGCCTGTGACCTTCAGGCAGCTGAAGTCGATGCAGGAAATGCAGCGGCTCGCGCCGGAGATGAAGGCGATCAAAGACAAGTACGCCGAGGACAAACAGCGCCAGCAGCAGGAGATCATGAAGTTCTACAAGGAGAACAAGATCAACCCGCTTGCCTCCTGTCTGCCCTTTGCCCTGCAACTGCCGGTGTTCATCTCGCTGTTCTACATGCTCCGCACCGACCTCAAGTTCGACATCTGCGGCCCGCAGCTGCGCGAGCACTACACGCGAGAACTGCATCGTCCGATCACGTCGAACAGCCAGATCCCCGAAAAGGCGGTCCACGTGATGGGCCATACGGTCGCGGGGCTGACGGAAACCGGCTGCAACGTCGTCTATCCGGGCTCGGCCAAATTCCTGTTCATCCCCGATATCACCGCTAAGGCGACGGGTGTCGTCCTGATCGTGCTGATTGCCCTCTACATCGCCTCGCAGATCATCTCGACGCTGATGGCGACGGCCTCGGCCGACCCAAACCAGCGCCGCATGATGCTGTTGCTACCGCTGGTGATCGTCGCGTTCCTGTTCCGTTACCCGGCTGGGTTGCTGGTGTACTGGATCACGACGAACGTCTGGACGATCGTCCAGCAGTACTTCATTCGCCGCCGCATCGGCCCGGCGCCACCGGTGGCCGGCAAGGGACCTGCGGCTGGTGGCATCGGGGCCCTCCTCGGCCGCAAACCCGATCAACCCCTCGGTGGCGCCGCCAAGGGTGAGCCGGCGCTGGTGGGGGCCGGCGGTGGCTCCAACGGCGCTTCGGCGGTGGCGCCTCCGCGCTCGCCGCGCAAGAAGAAGAAGCGCTCGGGCCGGCGGCGATGAGCGGCGAGGATTCCACCGACTCGGCCGCGGGCGATGCCGACGCGGAGGAGCTGAAGCCGGCGGCGGCGCTCGAAGAGCTGCTCGAGGAGGTCGCGGAAGGGCTGGGACTCGACGTCGACGTCGACGTGCTTGAGGGTGACGGGGTGTTGCAAGGCTCACTGCGAGGTGAGGACGTCGGCTTGTTCATCGGCCGGCGTGGACAGACGATCGACGCCGTCCAGCACCTGGCCCAGAGGATCGTGTTCCCCGAAGGCCCTTCGTCGGTCCGGGTGGTGATTGACGCCGATGGCTATCGAGAGCGGCGTGTGGAGACGCTGCAGGCCGAAGCGGAGCGGGCGGCTGAAGAGGCGCTGCGCTCGGGCGAGCCCGTGGAGCTCGAGCCGATGCCGGCTTCGGAGCGGAGGATCGTGCACGAGTATCTGCGAGAGCGAGGCGGTGTGGAGACCCACAGCGAGGGCGACGAGCCTGAGCGCCGGCTTGTGGTCTCGCTGCTCGAGGGCTGACGTCGATGTCGGTTGCGTGCAGCGGAGGGCCGGAGGGTTTCACGTGAAATCATGTGTTCCCGGTGAAACAACCGCCCCGGCCGCACCGGGGCGCGGAGTTAGGTTCTCCCCATGAGCCCATCGCCTCTGACCCCGCTCGGTGAGCTTTATGGGTTGGGTGATCGTCAGTTGGACCAGTTGGACGCGGTGCTCGGTGGTTTGGCGGAAGACGAGCACGCCCCCACCACGGTTCGCGACGCCGATCGGGCGATGGACATTCATCTGGCCGACTCGCTGGCTGCGCTGGAACTGGGTGCCGTACGCGCGGCGGACACGATCGCCGATCTCGGTGCTGGGGCCGGATTTCCCGGTATCGCGCTGGCGGTGGCGCTGCCGGGTGCGGAGGTGCATCTCGTGGAGAGCCAGCGTCGCAAGTGTGAGTTCCTGGAGAGGGTGTGCCTCGCCGCGGGGGTAGAGAACGCGCGAGTCGTATCCGGACGGGCGGAGGAGTGGGGTGAGGGGATTTCGCGCAACGACCTGGCGGTGGCACGAGCGCTCGCGGCGCAGCCGGTCGTGCTCGAGTATGCCGCTCCGTTGCTGGAGATAGGGGGGGTGCTGGTTGACTGGCGAGGCCGGCGCAACGTTGACGAGGAGGCCGACGCATTGTGCGCGGCCGAGCAGTTGGGCATGCGCCTGCTCGAGATACGCCGCACCGAGCCATACAAGGGCGCGCGCGACCACCATCTGCACGTCTTCGAAAAGGTCGCCGAGACCCCTTCGCGCTTTCCCCGCCGGGCGGGCGTCGCCCGCAAACGGCCCCTTGGTTGCTGATAGCTTGCGCTCGATGGGCACGGTATACGCGATCGCCAACCAGAAGGGCGGGGTGGGCAAGACGACGACGGCGGTAAACGTCGCCGCGTGCATCGCCGAGGCTGGAAGGGAGACGCTGCTCGTCGATGTCGATCCGCAGGCGAACGCGACCGTCGGGCTGGGACTTGCGCGGTCGCAGGTGCCGGGGTTGTACGAGGTGTTGACGGGGGATTCATCGGCGTCAGAGGCCCTCACCGACACAGCGATCCCCGGCTTGCGGGTGCTGCCGGCCGGGCCGGGGCTGGCGGGCGCGAACGTCGAGCTGCCCCGGATCGAGGGCTTCGAGCAGCGTCTCGGCGACTGTCTTGCGCCGGTGAGAGACCTGTTCGAGTTCATCTTGCTCGACTGTCCGCCGTCGCTCGGGCCGCTGACCGTGAGCGCGCTAGTGGCGGCCGACCGCGTGATCGTGCCGGTGCAGACGGAGTACTTCGCGCTGGAGGGGCTGGCGGGGTTGCTGGAGACGCTCGCGCTCGTGCAGCGCGAGCTAAACCCGCGGCTGACGGTCGCGGGGATGCTGTTGACGATGCACGACTCGCGCACCCGGCTGGGCCGCGACGTCGAGCGCGAGGTGCGCGAGCACTTCCCAGAGCTCGTGTTCAATACCGTGATCCCGCGCAACGTGCGGGTCGGAGAGGCGCCGAGCTATGGGTTACCAGTCACTCATCACGACCCTCATAGCGCTGGAGCCGCCGCCTATTTTGAGTTGGCAAAGGAGGTCGCGGCGCGTGGCTAAACGCAAGCCGGGGATGGGAAGGGGCCTGGACGCGATCCTGTCGGTGTCGAGTGGGGGGGCAGACGCGCCGGCGGACGAGCTACGCGAGCTGCCTGTCGAGCTGATCGTGGCGAACCCGAAGCAGCCCAGGCGGCGATTCGACGAGGAGGCGCTGCAGGCGCTGGCGGGTTCGCTCGGCGAGCGGGGCGTACTGCAGCCGGTGCTCGTACGGGCGAAGCCGGGAGGCACCTATGAGCTTGTCGCCGGCGAGCGTCGCTGGCGCGCGGCACAGATCGCGGGCTTGGAGAAGATCCCCGCGCTCGTGCGTCCGCGTGGGGATGCCGAGGCGCTGGAGCTGGCGCTAATCGAGAACATGGCGCGCGAGGACCTGAACCCGATCGAGGAGGCCCGCGCGTGCGCGGCGCTGGTGGAGGAGCTGGGGCTGACGCGCGAGGACGTGGGCCGCCGGGTGGGGCGTGGGCGCGTGGCGGTGAGCAATCTGATGCGACTCCTGGACCTGCCCGACGAGGTGATCGAGTTGCTGGAGGAGGGAACGTTGAGCGAGGGTCATGGCAGGGCGCTGCTACTGGCCGAAGATCACGGCGCACGCCGGAGTCTTGCGCGGACGGCTGTCGATGAGGGGTGGTCGGTGAGGGTTGTGGAAGCGCGCGCGCGGGAGAGCAATGCGGGCGCCGGCGGCGGCGTGCAGGGCGGGGCTGAGGGCAAAACCAGGGCGTCGCGTGCGCCGCACCCCGATCAGGTGCAGGTGGCCCAGGAGATCGCGGAGGCGCTCGGCGGTGTGCTCGGGGCAGAGGTGCAGGTGAAGCCGTCGCGCGCCGGCGGCTATCGCGCGGAGCTCGAGTTCGCCACATCCGAGGAGGCGCTCGAGCTCGCGCGACGGCTGCGTCCGCGGGCTGTGGCGTAGGTTGGGACGCGTGCGCACGCCGTCGCCGCGGACCGGCGGGCTCGGCCGAAGGCTGCCTGGGGGCGGTCGCTAGAATCCGCCGGCGCGGGCGATTAGCTCAGATGGTTAGAGCGCTTCTCTGATAAGGAAGAGGTCCCAGGTTCGAGTCCTGGATCGCCCATATGACACCGACAGCTGACATCGGAGATGGCCCCTTCCACGAGGGTCAGCCCGTCTGGGTGATTCAGGCCGATGGCTCGCAGCGCGCCGGGGAGTACGTCGGCGGGGCTGAGACCAGCGCGTGGTTCGGGGGATCGCCGACGGTGTTCGTCGCCTACCCGGATACGCAGTCCGGCGAGGCCGTTGAGGTCGACCGCGTGATTCCGCGCGACGCGTAACGGGCACCGACAACCCCAGAATCTTCAGGTCTGGCTCCCTCTCCGGCCCCCACCGCTGTGCTTCCCGCCGGCAGCCTGCTCGTCCCGTCTTGGTAGCCATCCTGCAGGCCGCGTCCGTCGGCGCTAAGGCATCGGACATCACCTGCCGATGATGGGCTCGTGCCTACCATTCCTCGCATCTTCAGAGGCCGCCACGCTGCGCGCCTGCCCCTGCTTTTGGCCGGAACCCTGACCGCCGCATCGCTCTCCCTCGCGTCTCTGGCCGGGCCCGCTTACGCGCATGTCGAAGAAGTGTCGACGAAATCAGGCGGACCGAAGGTCAAGGTCGGGCTGCAGCCGCGCGAATCCGAATACTTTTGGTATGGCCCAGGTAAGTACACGGGGTTGGGCAAGGGCGAAGGTGTCGCGAATCCCGAATCCGCAAAATTCGACAACGCGAGCGGCAACGCGGTTGTGCACAGCGCCAACACGTACGCGATCTACTGGGATCCACAGGACTACTATCACGGCGATTGGCAGGGATTGATCGACGGCTTCTTGGCGAATGTCGGCGCTGCGGGCGGCCAGCTCGCGAGCGTGTTCGCGGTCGACGCGCAGTACACCGACAAGACGAACGAGCCCGCCGCGTCTTCCTCGAGCTTCCGCGGCGCGTACACCGACACCCACCCGTATCCGGCGGCCAACGGCTGCGCCGACCCGCGCCGCCTGGAATTCGGGATTCCGTTCCTTGAAGGTACGACGACGCCGGTCTGCGTCACCGCGTCGCAGGTGCAGACGGAGCTCGAACGGTTTCTCAAGCAGCGCGAAGAAGAACACGATGCCCTACCCAAGGGAATGGGCACGATCTTCTACCTGCTGACGCCTCCCGGGGTGACGGTATGTCTGAACGAAGGCGAAGTTGTCCCCAACGGAGCGCACTGCTCCGACTTCAAAGGCACGCCGATCGAAATCTCGCGCTATGAAGAAGGCCAGAAACGCTTTCCCGAAGAGGAAGAAATATATGCCTCGGAAATGGTGACCTATAACAAGGCGATAGAAATTTACAACGAAAAACTGGCGGAATACAACGAAAAACTGACGGAATACAACGAAGCAGTAGTGACGTATGACGAAGCGGTTGCGGCCTACGAAGTGGAATTGGAAATATACAAGGAAAAGAGAGCAGAAGACGAGGCAAAAAAAGAACGGGACACCGAAACCGAACCAGTCAAACCAGTCAAGCCGGTCGAACCGACTGCACCGGTAAAACCCGAACACCCGTTCAAACCTGTGCATCCGAAAGAACCGGAAGGCTATAAAACCTACAAGCAGAGCTTCTGCAGCTATCATGCCGTGACCGGCGGTGGAGCCAGCACGATCCTGTACGCTGCGATCCCCTGGACGGCGGGTGGAGACGGCGATTATCACCTGACGAGCAGGGATGAGACAGGCGGCTTCGCCTGCCAGGACGGCGGCTTCGAACCGAACGAAAAGGAACTCGAGGCCAAGGAGCGCGAACCGACGGAAACGGCCAAAGCGCGATTTGAATTCGAAGAAAAAGCAAAGCTGCTGAAAGAACCGGCGGAAGAAGAAAAAGAACAGGAGACCACCAAACCGGTCGATCAGGAGCCCAACCAGCTTGGCTCGACCCGCAGTTCCGATGGCTCCTATGACCTGGGCCTGGCCGATCTGACCATCAACCAGATCGCCGTCGAGCAGCAGGACATCGTGACCGATCCGCTGTTGAACGCCTGGCAAGACCCCACGGGCAACGAGGTGACCGACGAGTGTCGCAATACCTTCGTGCCCGGAACGGGAAGCGCCGGCGCCAACGAAAAGACGCTCGCCGGTACGCTCAGCGATAACGCGCTGGGGGGCGGGAGCTACTATCTCAACGCCGGATACAGCCTCGCCGACATTGCAAAACCGCACCCCGGCGTGGAATATCCCGGGCTGCCTTACCCGGCGGCGGACCCGTGCCCGGTCGGTGTGCGACTCGAACCGAAATTCACGTCCCCCAACACGGTCAAAGGCAGCGAAGTCGTTGGCTTCGACGGGATGGAGTCAGACATCTCATTGAACTCTGCCATTGGATTCTCGGCGACCGGTAAAGCGCAGCCGAACTACGCCACCTACACGTGGAACTTCGGCGACGGAAGTCGCGGCGACAAGACCCCGGAAGTCTCCGGTTACGCCCCGGGCGCCAAGGCATGTGAACCACCTTGGCTGAGCGAAGGGCCTCCCACCTCGTTCAAACCGGCCGGGACGTGGGTCGGATGTGCGGCGAGCGTGTTTCACTCATATCAATACACCGGCCCCTATAACGTGACGCTCACCGTGAGAGACGTTGCCGGCAACGAAGCGACCACAACAGGCTCGGTCACGGTCGTTGAAGGCGAAACATGGCCCGAAGAAAAAGGCTCAGGTTCCTCCGGCTCCGGCTCTGGCCCGTCCGGTGGGTCCTCGACCGCCACGACAAGCAGCTCGGGTTCCTCCGGTACCTCTGGCTCCCCCGGCTCGTCAACCACGGGCTCCTCGACCACCGGCACCCCCCCCAAGCCGATCCCCGGCCCGGTGGCGAGCGCCGCCGTCGTCTCTCGCTCCCTGTCGAGCGCCCTGAAGAAGGGCCTGTTGATCAGCTACTCGGTGAACGAGCAGGTCGCCGGCCAATTCCAGGTGCTGCTCGCGAGCAGCCTCGCGAAGCGTGTCGGCCTGCACGGCGCGCCCGCGACCGGCCTGGCCCCGGGCTCGGTGCCGTCGATCGTGATCGGCAAAGCGATCCTGGTCACGACTAGGGGCGGTCGGAACACGGTGAAGATCCAGTTCGGCAAGAAGACCGCCGCGAAACTGCGCAAGCTCGGCACGGTGCCACTGACGATCAGGCTGATCGTCCGCAACGCCTCCTCGCACAGCCCTCTGACGACGACGGTGATCAGCGCCGTCACGCTCTCGCGCTGACGCTGCTTATAAGCCCTGCGGGTGGCGCACTGCGTAACCTTCCAGCGGTGGCGTCGCCACCAGCCAGCGGGATGCGTACGGCCCGGAGCGCCCGGCGGTGTCGAACCATACGCCGTCGACGTCCATGAACGTGTGCCCGGCGTTGGCGTAGATCGTGATCCAGCGCCCCGGCCCTGGTTCGCCCCAGGTCGCGAGGTCGCCCGAGACGAGCGGCGCGCTGAGCAGCCCGCCCGCTGCCAGCGCATAGCTGACCGAGCCCGAGCAGTCGTAGCCGTTGGCGATGAACGACGCGTGTCCGCCACCCCAGATATAGGGGAAGTCGGCGATTGCATTGCCGCCGGCGATCACCTTCTGGACGACTTCCGGCACGCCGGAGGGGATCGGGATCGTGCCGTTGCCGCCGACCGACTCGCCACCGGCGACGGGGGTCAGCTCCCGGCGTTGCGTCTGCGCCGCCGCGCGTTCGACCGCGTGCATCTCGTTCAGCTCCCGCTTCACTTCGGCGTCGGATGGCGCGCCCGGCGCCACCGCGGCTTCGCCGGCCACGCTGGGCGAGCTGGCGGACCGATGGTTCACCGACGCCGGCAGGGGAAAGCTCTTGGCTTCTTCCGGGTCGCGGACCTCGGCGACCTCGACCTCTCCGTTGGGGGTCTTCACGGTCGCCGTCTTCACGCCGGAGGCACCCGCCTTCGACGTCTTCCCGCCCCCCGGATCGGCCTTCGCCGCCCCCGGATCGGTCTTCCCTCCGGCCGGTGGATCCGCCTTTGCGACGGATGTCCCGGACGTGCTCGTGCCCGCGGCGCCCGGTGGATCCGACCGCGCGCTCGTCGTGGCGGTCTGCCCCCCTGAGCCGCCGCAGCCGCCGAGCGCCACTACGACCAGTAGGCAGCCCCAGCCGACGATCGCTTTGCGCCGCAAGGTCATCCGTGCACAGGCTAGCGGGCGCATCGCACCGACCGTGCCGCTACCCTGGAAGCATGCGCGACGAGGCGACCGCCGTGGAGATTCGCACGCACATTCGCCTTCTGCACGGGATGCGCAAGCCGGCGAACTGGTTGCAGCTCGTCCGCTTCGGCCTGGTGGGCGGTGTGGGCTTCGCGGTCAACTTGATCGTGTACGCCCTGTGCGTGCACTACGCGAAGATCGACTACCGCGCTGCGAACGTCGCCGCGTGGCTGGTCGCGGTGATCAACAACTTCGTGCTGAACCGCCACTGGACGTTCGACGCACGCGCCGGCCGCGCGCACTTCCAGGCGATGCGTTTCTTCGTGGTGAGCCTCGCGGCCGAGGGCTTCAGCCTGCTGCTGCTGACCGGCCTCGTCGAGGGGGCGGCCGTCGCCAAGCTCCCCGCCCAGGCGCTGGCGGTGGCGGCGTCGATGCCGCTGAACTTCCTGGGCAACAAGCTCTGGAGCTTTCGCGCGTAACCAGGGCGAGGTACTCTGGGCTCTCCCCCTTTGGAGGTTCTGTTGCAGGAGATGGTCATCTACGGCGTGAGCTTCGACATGGTCGGCAAGCAGCCGATCGTGCTGCTGAAGACCGCTGACGGCAACAAGTTCCTGCCGATCTGGATCGGCCACCCGGAGGCCGCCTCGATCCTGATGAAGCTGCAGGGCGCCGGCACCCCCCGGCCGATGACCCACGACTTGCTCTGCGACATCCTCGGCGAGCTCGACGTCAAGTGCACGCAGGTCAGCGTGACGGAGCTGCGTGAGAACACGTTCTTTGCCTCGATCACGTTGAACGTGGCCGGCCGCGAGCTCGAGATCGACTCCCGCCCGAGCGATGCGATTGCGCTCGCGGTGCGCTCCGGCGCCCCGATCTACGCCGCCGATGAGGTGCTCGCCGAGTCCGCGATCGAGTTCGAGCACAACGTCGACGAGTCGGAGGACGTGGTGGAGAAGTTCAAGGAGTTCCTCGACCACGTGTCTCCGGAGGACTTTGCGGCGGGCGATTCCTGAGTGGGTTGGGGGTTGGGCCGCATCCTCGCGGGTGCGCTTTCCCCCCAAAAGCGAGTGGGGTGGGGCCTCCGTGCCCCACGACAAAACGCCGATTCCTAACGCGTGAAGGCGCTGTCGAGGATCCGCTGCACCAGTAGGTCGAACCAGATCTCCGCCGCGTCCGCGGCCAGCGGCAGGAGGCTCGTTTCGGTCAGGCCGGGGACGACGTTCGTCTCGAGCACGGTGAGCTCGCCGGTCTGCTCCTCGAGCATCAGGTCGACCCGTGCGACACCGTGGCAGCCGAGCAGCTTGTACGTCTGAAGCGCCAGTTCCTGCGCGCGCGCTGAGACGCCGTCGGGCAGCTCGGCCGGGCAGACGAACGTCGTCATGCCGATCTCGTAGCGCGACTCGTAGTTGTAGAACTCTTCTTCGCGCGGGATCGCCTCCACGACCGGCAGCGCTATGGGCGCTGCGCCAGACCCATCGTCGGCGGGCGGGCTTGCGACCGGCGCATCGAGCACCGACACGGCCAGATCGCGCCCACGGATGTAGCGCTCGAGCACGACCTTGCGGTCGTAGGAGAGCGCCCCCACGATCGCCCCCGGCAGCTCTGAGGCGGAGCGCGCGAACTTCACGCCGAGCGCCGAGCCCTGGCTGGCCGGCTTGGCGACGAGCGGAAAGCCGATGCTCCGCTCCAGCCCCGGCAACGCCGCCGCGACGCCGAGCTCTTTGATCGCGCTCTCCTTGAAAGCCACGAACTCGGGTGTGGGGATGCCAGCCTCGCGCATCAGGTACTTCGCCAAGGCCTTGTCCGTGCAGCGCATGCACGCCGCCGGCCCGGAGCCCGTGTATGGGACGCCGATCGCCTCCAAGAGCCCCTGCACGGTCCCGTCCTCGCCGTCGCTGCCGTGCAGTGCGATGAACGCTGCGTTGGGCTGAGCCTCCAGCAGCTGCGTCACGAGGTCCGGCCCGATGTCGATCGCCACGACCTCGTGGCCTAGCTGGCGCAGCGCGCTTTGCGCCCGAGCGCCCGAACGCAGCGAGACCGTGCGCTCCAGCGAGCCCCCGCCCTTGAGGACCGCGACCTTCTTGCCGGCGCCGCTCATCGATCCTGACTGCGGCGTGCCGATGGATGGGCGGGGTCCGCTGCCTCGCGTCGCGGCAGTTCGAGCACCTTCGCCAGCTCTGCGTCCTTCCCGGTAGCGCCGGACCCCGCTGCGGCGGTCTCGGTTCCCCCGTCGCTCGGCTGGGTCGGGGGCAAGGACCCGCTCAATGTGTCCATCAACTGCCCCGTATCCGGTCCTACGATCGCGCTGATCCGGCGGATGCCCTCGCGGATGTCCTCCTCTGGCACGCCCGCGAAGTTCAGTCGCATCGAGTTGGCGCCGTTGCGCCCCTCCACGTCCATGTATGCCGAGCGGCCCGGCACGAACGCGACGCCTTTGCTGCGACCCATCAGGTCGGTCGTGTCCACCCCGTCGAGGGTTGCCCAGATGAACAGCCCGCCCTCGGGGCGCGTCCAGCTGCCACGCCCCCCGAAGTGCTCTTGGAGCGCCTCCAACATCACGTCACGCCGGCGCCGGTAGAGCTCCTTCAGGCGCTCGACGTACTCGATCCAGGCAGGGCGGGGTGGGTGGGATTCAGATCCACGCTCGGTGAAGTAGGCCGCGACGAACAGCTGGGTCATCGGCGAGCTGCACAGGTCGGTGCCCTGTTTGCCGAGGTTCAGCTTTTCCAGCACCGCCCGCGGCGCGACCGACCAGCCGAGGCGCAGGCCCGGGGAGAGGATCTTCGAGAACGTGCCCAGATAGATCACCAGGTCCGAGGACACGCCGTCCCCGAGTAATGCGTCCAGCGAGTACAGCGTGGGTAGCGGCTCGCCCTCGTAGCGCAGCAGGCCGTACGGGTTGTCCTCGAGTACCAGCAGCTCGCGCTCGCGCGCAACCTCGACAAGTCGCCGCCGGCGCGGCAGCGACATCGTCACCCCGCCCGGGTTCTGGAAGTTGGGGATCGTATAGATGAACTTCGGCCGCCGCCCTTCCCCCGCCAGGCGGTCGAGCACCAACTCCAGCTCGTCGATCGGCATCCCGTCCGCGTCCATCTCGATCTGCACGACGTCGGCCTGGTAGGCGCCGAACGTCGGCACGGCGCCGGGGTAAGTCGGCGCCTCCGCCACGATCACGTCGCCCGGGTCGATCAGCGCCTTGCAGACGAGGTCGATCACCTGCTGGCCGCCGGTCGTGACGATCACGTTCGCCGGGTTGATCTCGGTTCCCTCGGCGGCCATCACCTCGACGATGCAGTCGACCGTCACCGCCATCCCCTCGGTCGGCCCGTACTGCAGCGCGCGCGCGGTCGACTCCGCCGCCACCTGCGACATCAGCTTGGCGTAGAGCTCCGGCGCGAACGTGCTCGTGTCGGGCAGGCCACCGGCGAGCGAGATCACATCGGGACGCTCGGTCAAAGCCATCATCTCGCGCATCGCCGAGCTTTTCATCCCGCGCGTGCGCGCGGCGAACAGTGCCTCATAGCGCGCGAGCTCGTGCGCGGTCTCGCGGCCCCGCCGCCCGCCACCTACTCCGCTGATCGATCGATCCATTTCTTGAGCCTCTATTCGGCGCCGCGCCCACGGAACCTTGCGCCCTCTCCGACCGAGGAGCCGGGTGCGTGGGCTATCGTCATGGCGCCTCGCACGGTAGCGCACGAAATATGAACGGGCTCTTCTTCTATATCGGTCTCGGCGTCGGCCTCGCCGCTGCCTGTGGTCTGCGCCCCTACCTGCCGACCCTGCTCGCGGGCGCCCTTGGCTCGGCCGAAGCACTCGGGGTGCTCTTCACGGGCCACTTCCACTTCCTGCAGGCCGGCTGGTGGCTGGTCGTGGTGGCGGTGGTGTTCGTGGGCTCCTACCTGCTCCAGCGCCGCCTCGGCCAAGAGCGTTTTCAGGCCGTCGTACAGCCAGCGATCGTCGCGCAGGCGGTGGCGGTCGGCGCGCTGCTGTTCGCGGGCACGCTGGCCGCGCACGGAGACGCCTGGTGGCCGGGGTTGATCGGCGGCGCCGCGGTCGCCGCGCTGGCCCTGCGCGCGTCCGGCCCAGTGGTCCTCGGCGCCCGCGCGCGCCTGCCCGACCGCACCGCGCGAGAAGCGCTCACCCTCTACCTCGACGCCGTCTGCGCTGCTGTTCGCGGCGCTCGTCGCGTTGCTGCACCCGCTCGGCTACGTGCTGCTGATCCTGCTCGCCGTGCTGCTCCTGCGCACCCGGCAGCGCGCCGGCGAGAAGTACGCCGGTCTGCGCATCCTCCGCCGGTGACCCCGCCAAAGCTGGTCCTCTGCGTGATCGACGCGATGGCGCCCGCGATGCTCGAGCGCGCGGTTGCCGCCGGGGTCGCGCCGATGCTCGCGACGCTGATCGAGCGCGGGCGCTACATCCCCGACTGCGTGGCCGCGTTCCCGTCGGTAACGCCCGTGTGTGCCGCCTCGATCGTCACCGGCACAGCCCAGGACGAGCACCTGATCCCCGGCATGAACTGGTTTCACCGCGAGGAGCACCGCTACGTCGAGTACGGCTCGAGCTTCCGTGCCGCGCAGCGCTTCGGGATCGTGCGTCAGCTGACGGACACGGTCTACAACATGAACCGCGCGCACCTCTCCCCGGATACGCCGACGGTGTTCGAGTCCCTCGATGACGCCAACCTGCGCACAGCCGGTACGACCTACCTGATGTACCGCGGCCGCCACCGCCACGAGCCGCAGAAAGACACCGCCCTCACTCGCTTTGCCACGCGCCTGATGCGCCACCCGGTGATGGGCCCGCGCGAGCTGTTCTACGCCGACATCTTCGCCTCGCGACCCACCGGCTGCCGCTCGGGCCTCGGCATGCCCGGCGTGCGCGACCGCCACACCGGTTGCGTCAGCAGCTACCTGGTCGAGCACGACCTGTTTGACTTCCTCCTGCTCTCGCTGCCCGATAATGACTGGTACTCGCACAAGCACGGCCCCGACGGTCAGCTGCACTCGATCGCCCAGGCCGACCTGCAGCTGGCCCGCGTGTTCAACGCCGCCGGCGGGATCGATCGCTTCCTGCAAGAGCACGCGGTGATCGCGATGGCCGACCACTCCCAGGCGCTCGTCACCGACACGATTGACCTCCAGCGTGAGCTCGCAGATCTGGGTGTGCTCGGTCCCAAGGGTGGAGTCGAGGAGGCGGCTCGCGAGGGCGATCCAGGGTCAGACGGGGCTCACATCGCCGTCTGTCCCTCGCAGCGCGGGGCGATGGTGTACGCGCTGCACGAGGCAGAGCGCGACGCGATGCGCGCGTCTGTCGTCACCCGCGCGCTGGCACTCGACGGCGTTGATCTCGTCATCTGGCTGGAGCGCGACGCCCATGATGCCCCTCGCGAGGCGGTGATCGCCAGACCCGACTGCGGCGAGCTGCGCTTTGCACCGGAGGGGGCGGGCGGGAACGTTAAACGACGCGCGCGGGCTCAAATGGAGCATTGAAGGCGAGCTCGCCGCGCTCGAGGCGCAGGTCAAGGACGGTCTGTTCCTCGCCCCCGACTACCCCGACGCGCTCGCCCGCGTGTGGTCATCGCTGATCTGCTCCACTTCGGGCGAGGTTCTGCTCAGCGCGGCCCCTGGCTACGAGTTCCTCGACTGGGGCGGCGCCGCGCACGTCGGTGGCGGCAGCCACGGTTCGCTGCACGCCTCCGACTCGCTCGGCGCGCTCGTGCTCTGCGGGGTGGAGCCGGCCGAAGAGCGCGCCCAGTGGGCGATCCGCGATGTCGCTTCGATGGTGCGCCGGCATTTCGGTCTGCACTGCGCCTGAGTACCTAATACGCCGTTACCCTCGGCGGATGCGTACTCGGGCACTTCTCGCGGCCGCCGCCTCGCTCGTACTCCTCGCCCTCGTTGTGTCCCCGACATCCGCTGCCAAAACGGCGAGAACCACATCCGCCTCTCAGGGAACGATCGCTGAAGCGCCCGTCCCCGTCCCCGCCTCCGCGATTCCCCCTGCCGGCCGCCATCTGTCCGCCGACCGCGTCCTGGAAATCGCTGAAGCGCTGCCGAAGATGCGCGCTGTGCGCAGAAAATACCGCGGCTCCTACGGCGGCGCCTATTTCAAGGGGCCGCTGCGCTGGCAGGTCAGCTTCTTCTCCGCGAGGGGCGCAAAGGAGATCGGCCAGGTGATCATCGCCGATAGCACCGGCCGCGTGCTCGAACAGTGGACCGGCTTCCAGGTCGCCTGGACGATGGCGCGCGGTTACCGCGGCGCGTTCGGCGAGCACGTCAATGCGCTGTATGTCTGGCTGCCGCTCTGCCTGTTGTTCCTGCTCCCGTTTATCGACTGGCGCCGGCCCTTCTCCCTGTTGCACCTAGACCTGCTCGTGCTGCTCTCGTTCTCGGTCTCGCTCGCGTTCTTCAACCACGCCCACATCTACGCTTCGGTGCCGCTCACCTACCCGCCGCTGCTGTACCTGCTCGCGCGGATGCTTGCACTGCTGCGCCGCCGATCTGGACCCCACCCGCCCGGTGAGCGGGCCGCACGGCCGCTGCACCTGCTCATACCTGCGCCCGTGCTTGCCCTCGGCGTTGTCTCGCTGCTCGGCTTTCGGATCGCGCTCAACGTGACCGACGCGAACGTGATCGACGTCGGCTATGCCGGGGTGATCGGCGCGCAGCGGATCGTCCACGGCGAGGCTCTCTACGGCGGCTACCCGGCAGACAACGAACACGGCGACACCTACGGCCCCGTCAACTACGAGGCTTACGTCCCGTTCGAGCAAATCTTCGGCTGGAGCGGCACCTGGGACGACCTGCCGGCCGCGCACGCCGCGGCGGTCTTCTTCGACCTGCTCGCGGTGGCGCTCCTGTTCCTGATCGGTCGTCGTATGCGCGGCCCCACGCTCGGCATCGTGCTCGCCTATGCCTGGGTCTCGTTCCCGTTCACGCTGTTTGCGCTGGAGAGCGACTCCAACGACACGCTGGTCGCGGTGATGATGCTCGCCGCGCTCTACTTCGCCGGCACGCCGCCTGTACGGGGGGTGTTCGCGGCGCTCGCCGGGTTGACCAAGTTCGCACCGCTGGCGCTTGCGCCGCTGCTCGCGACCCACGGCCTGCGCGACCGCGACGGGTGGGTTGGGATCTCAGCACTTCGCTCACGCGCACTCGCGCTGTTCCTGCTTGCCTTTGCCGCCACAATCGCCCTCGTGTCGATTCCCGCGCTCACGCACGACTCACCGCACACGATCTTCGAGCGCACGCTCGTTTACCAGGCCAATCGTGGCTCGCCGTTCTCTGTCTGGGGCCTCTACGGCCTGCCCGGGCTCCAGCGGGTGGTGCAGCTCGCCGCGGTTGCGTTCGCTCTGGCGCTGGCGGCGATCCCCCGCCGCGACGACCTGGTCGGCCTGGCCGCGGCCTGCGCCGCCGCGATTATCGCCGCGCAGCTCGGGATCGACCACTGGTTCTACCTCTACATCCCTTGGTTCTTCCCGCTGGTGATGATCGCGCTGCTGGGACGCTCCGGCGATGGGCCCGCTCCGCGAGATCTTGATGCTACGTGGGCCGTGGCATCAGAATCTGCTCGATCGAGTCCGCTCGCAGCGGCACGGTAGCCGAGCAGCGGATCAGCACGGCCATCAGCCACGGGTCCTCCTCGGAGGTCTCAAAGCGCACGGGCATCTGGGTCAACAGCGACTCGATCGCCTGCTCGCGCTTGACGCCGATCACGCCACCGCGCGGGCCGGTCATGCCGACGTCGGTGATGTAAGCGGTACCCCCCGGCAGCACGCGTGCGTCCGCGGTCGGCACGTGCGTATGCGTGCCGACGACAGCCGTCACGCGCCCATCAAGATGCCAGCCCATTGCGACCTTTTCCGAGGTCGCCTCGGCGTGCATGTCTACGAGGATCTGATCGACGCCCTCCAGCTCGCCCAGCGCGGCCTCGATCTCGGTGAACGCGGAACGTCCCGCGCGCAGGTACAGGTTCCCGCTCAGGTTGACCACGCCCAGCCGCGCCCGATTGTGCTCTACCACACAGACGCCGTGCCCGGGCTGGCTGCGCAGGAAGTTGGCAGGGCGCAGGATTCGCGGCTCGGAGTCGAGATACGGGTAGATCTCGCGGCGATGGTAGGTGTGGTTACCGAGCGTGATCGCATCGACACCCCCCGCGAACAGCTGCTTGGCGGCCTTCGGCGTGATCCCCAACCCGCCGGCGACGTTCTCGCCGTTTACCACGACGAACGTCGGTGCGAAGCGATCGCGCAGCAGCGGCAGGCACTCGAGCAGCGTGCGCCGCCCGATGCCGCCGACGAGATCGCCCACGAACAGGATCCTCGCCCCCCCATTGGGTCCCTCCGGGCCGTCCACGTTGGTCCGCTCTTCGTTGGCGGCGCCCTCTGAGTTGGCTTTGTCTGTGCCGCCCTCCTTCGAGCTCGCGGATGTGGTGCCCGGCACCCTGGTGTCTGTGGGCGCGTGGGCGGAGGCGTCCGCGCCGGAGACCTCCTCCTGCTCAGCCATACTTGGCCAATGTCGGCGGGAGGATGCAGATGAGCGGCGGGCCGGAGAGCGCGTCCGCGCCTGCGGCCGCTCCGCCGAGCGAGCTCGAGCGCGAGGTCTTACCGGACTCGCCGGAGCCGTCCCCGCAGGCAGAGCCACCCCGCGCGATCGTGCCGAGGTGGGTGCAGCTCGTGCTGCTGCCGGTGGCGCTGTTCGCGCTGTGGGCACTCGCCAAAGCGGCGGGGAAAGTGCTGTTGATCTTCGTCGTCGCCGCTGTCATCGCGCTGATCCTCAACCCCGCCGTGGCATTTGTGCAGCGCCCGCGGATGCCCCGCGGGCTGGCGGTGCTGGTTGTGTATCTCGCATTCTTCCTGACGCTGGTCGGGATCGGCTTTCTGCTGGCCAACCCGATCTCCAATCAGGTACGAACGTTCACTGACAACCTCCCGCATATCGCGGCCGAAGCCAACAAAACGATCGCGAGTTGGCAGCGTGGGCTCAACGATCGCGGCCTGCACGTGGAAATCGTCAAACAGGGCAAGACGGCGTTGCAGAGCATCCAGGACAAAGTCGCCAAGAGCGCCAGTAAATTCGTGTCGTTTGGCGGCGGCCTGCTGACCGAAGCCGCAAGCGCGATCTTCGACCTCGTGCTCGTGTTCGTGCTGTCGGTGTACATGCTCGTCTACGGCGAGCGCATCGGCAGGCTCGTGCGCCGCGCGATGCCCGCCGGCGACGGCACGCGCGCCGACGACTACCCGACGCTGGTCCAGCACGCGGTCTCTCGCTACGTCGGCGGCCAGCTGCTGTTCAGCGTGCTGATGGGCGCCTCTGCTGGCCTGTCGCTGTATGTCTTCGGCTTGATCGGGATCTTCCCCGACGGGCGCAAATACGCGCTTGCGTTCGGGATGTTCTACGGCGTGATGGAGCTCGTCCCCTACATCGGCCCGATCCTCGGCGCGCTTCCCGCCGTGATCGTGGCGCTGTTCACCGACCCGATCGTGGCGCTGTGGGTGACGCTGCTGTTCGTCGGGCTGCAGCAGCTCGAGGGTCACGTCGTTGCGCCGCAGGTCTTCGGGCACACGCTGCGGATCAACCCGCTGCTCGTGATCTTCGCGTTGCTGCTCGGGCTGCAACTGCATGGGGTCGTCGGCGCCCTGATCGCGCTCCCGATCCTCGCGATCCTGCGCGAGACGGTCGTCTACCTTCACCGTCACATCGAGCTCGAACCGTGGGATCGAACGCCTCGCGGGCTCTTGTGAGCTCGGTCCTCAGCGTCCCGCGGTCTGACGATGCGCTACGGCGAGCGCGAGGCGCTGCGCGATGTCAGCTTTGAGGCCTGCGCGGGTGAGCTGGTCGCGGTCGTCGGCCCGAACGGCGCCGGCAAGACGACGCTGCTCTCGATCCTCGCCGGCATCCAGCGCCCCAGCGATGGAAGTGTGAGTCGGACCCCGCGCGAAATCGGCTGGGTGCCCCAGCAGCCCGCCCTCTACACCAAGCTGTCGGTCGCCGAGAACCTTGCCCTGTTTGCCCGTTTGGAGCGCGTCGCCGACCCTGATGCGGCGGTCGAGCGGATGCTCGAGCAGACCGGCCTGCGCGAGCGTGCCTCGGAGTTGGTCGCGCGCCTCTCCGGCGGAAATCGCCAGCGTGTGAACGTCGCGATCGGCCTGCTCTCGAGACCACCGGTGCTCGCGCTCGATGAGCCCTCTACGGCGCTCGATCCGGGCCAGCGCGAGCGGCTGTGGAGCTTCATCCGCGGTTTGGCCACCGAAGGCACGAGCGTCGTGTTCTCCACGCATGATGTGAGCGAGGTGCAGCGCTACGCCGCGCGCGCGCTGGTGCTCGCCGACGGCCGGCTGCTGTTCGACGGCTCTCCCGCGGCGTTCCTCGCACAGGACGGTGGCGCGGGCAGGGGATTTCGAGGACGCGTTCGTCGCGTTTTTGCGCGCGCGGGGGCAGCTGATGATCTCGCTGCTGCGCAAGGACCTGTTGATCCTCCGGCGCTCGCGGCTGACGGTCGCGCTGCTCGTGATCTATCCAGTCGCGATCGCCCTATTGATCGGGTTGGCGCTCTCGCGCGGCCCCTCCAAGCCACGCGTGGCGGTGGTCAATGAAACGACCCCGGGCGCCACGGTCCAGGTCGGCGGGCGTAACGTCGACGTCAGCGAATATGCCTCCCAGCTGTTCGACCAAGTCGAAGCCGTGCCGACCGCCACCCGCGCGCAGGCTGTCGCGAAGATCCAATCGGGAGATGTGCTCGCCGCTGTCGTGATCCCCCACGACATCGCCGCGCGACTCTCCTCCGATGTCTCCCAAGCCCATTTGGAAGTGCTCTACAACGGCGATGCGATCGAGCAGTCGCTCGTGCAGTCATCTCTGAGTTCGGCGCTCGCGCAGGCAAACCTCGGTTTCTCCGAACAGATCCAGCAGGCTGCCGCCCAGGCGATCGGCCTGCTGCTGAAGGGGGGCAACCTCGGCGTGCTCGGCGCACCCGGAAACATGATCGGCCTCAGTCAGATCCCGCCGCTGCTACGTGGCGTTATCGCCCGCCAGCCGCCCGGCCCCGACCGCGCGGCGTTGCAGCGGACGCTCGCCTTTGCCACTTTCGCCGCCCAGAACCTGACTCTGTCTAAGACGGTTCTGCAGACGATCAGTCAGCCGATCGCTGTCCACACGACGCTGCTGCACGGTCGCCGCACTCCACTGAACACATTCGCCGTCGTGGTCGCCGTCACGGTCTCTCTGATGTTCATCGGTCTGCTGCTCGCCGCCGGTGCGGTGGCGATCGAGCGCGAAGAGCACGCGCTCGGACGCCTGCTCCGCGGTGCGGTCGGCACTCGCGGGCGCGGGGTGCTGCTCTCCCGCAACGCGTTGCTCACCGAGAAGGTCGCCCTCGCCGCCGCCTGCTCGTTCGTGGTCGCCCTCGCGATGCTTGCCGGGATCGGCGCGTTCGTGCACCTCGACTGGCCGCGTGTGCCGCAGTGGCTGGCCGCGCTCGTATTCGGTGCGGTTGCATTTGGCGCGCTCGGCGTCTCAATCGGCGCGCTCGCACGCGAGGTGCGCGCCGCGTCGCTGCTCGCCTTCCTGCTCTCGCTGCCGCTCGCCTTCCTCGCGCTCGTCCCCTCCGGGTCTGTCGGTCACGGGCTGTACGACGCGATCTCCGCTGTCTCGTTCGTGTTTCCCTTCAAGGCCGCCCTGCAGGCGCTCGACGCCGCGGTCAACCAGTCCTCCCCGAGCCTGCTCGGCCCGCTCCTGCACCTCGCCGTGCTCACCTTGCTGTTCGGTGCGCTCGCGCGCCTCGGGCTGCGACGAGTGGATTGACCAGGGGTATCCTGAGGAAGATGGCTTTCCCCCAAACGCGCATGCGTCGCCTGCGTTCGACTGCTTCGCTGCGAGGGCTCGTGCGCGAGACGGATCTCCGTGCCGGCCAGCTTGTGCAACCGCTGTTCATATCCGAGCTGAGCTCTTCGCGCGAGCCGATCGCGACGGCTGCCCGGCACTTCGAGCGGCTGTCGATCTCCGCCGCGCTCGAAGAGGCCCGCGAGGTTGCCGCACTCGGCGTTGGCGGAGTGATGCTGTTCGGGATTCCGGCCTCAAAGGACGCCTGAAGGCACGGGCGCGTGGGATCAAGAAGGCGTGTGCAGACCGCCGTCCGCGCGCTCAAGAGCGCGGTGCCTGAGCTGCTCGTTCTGACCGACGTGTGTCTCTGTGAGTACACCTACCATGGCCATTGTGGCGTGCTGCGAGAGAACGGATCGCCACCCACCCGATCGTCGACAACGACGCATCCGTCGAGCTGCTCTCCCGAGTTGCTGTCAGCCACGCCCGCGCCGGGGCCGACCTCGTGGCTCCCTCGGACATGATGGACGGCCGTGTTGGCGCGATCCGCTCAGAGCTCGACTCCGATGGTTTCCCCGACACCCCGATCCTCGCCTACTCCGCCAAGTTCGCTTCCGCCTTCTACGGACCCTTCCGCGACGCGGCGGGCTCTTCCCCGGCGTTTGGCGACAGGCGCGGCTATCAGATGGACCCCGCCAACGGCCGCGAGGCTGTGCGCGAGGCGCTGCTCGATGTGCAGGAGGGCGCCGACATGGTGATGGTCAAGCCCGCGCTAGCCTACGGCGACCTGATCCGCGCGGTCAAGCGCGCCACGCGCCTGCCGGTGGCGGCCTACAACGTCAGCGGCGAGTATGCGATGGTCAAGGCCGCCGCCGCCGCCGGCTACCTCGACGAGCGCGCCGCGGTCTCGGAGATACTCACCTCCCTGCGCCGTGCCGGTGCCGACACGATCATTTCCTACCACGCCAAGGACGCCGCCCAATGGCTAGCCGAGTAGAGCTGACAGACGCCGCGCGCAAACGGCGACGCGCGGACGAGCCGGCGGACGCGACGCGCGAGCGCCGCGATTCCGAAGACGCGCTCGCGCAAGGACGGTGCGGCCATCGCGCTCGACGACCTCGACCGCAAGCTGCTGAACCTGATGCAGGGCTCCTTCCCGCTGGAGCCGCGGCCCTTCGCGGCTGTGGCCTCCGCCGCCGAGGTCTCCGAGCAGCAGGTGCTCACGCGCGTCCAGCGCCTGCTCGACGAGCGCATAATCCGCCAGGTCACCCCGATCTACGACACGCGCGCGCTGGGCTACTCCTCGATGCTCGTGGCGGCCAAGGTCGATCCCGAGAACCCGTGGCAGGCGGCCAAGATCGTCAACTCTCATCCTGGCGTTTCGCACAACTACCTGCGCAACCACGACTTCAACATGTGGTTCACGCTCGCCGTCGAGCCGGACTCGCGCCTCGGCCTGGACGGCACGCTCGATGTGCTCAAAAAGCTCACCGGCGCCGAGTCGATCCGCCAGCTTCCGACGCTCAAACTCTTCAAGATCCGCATGGACCTCGAAATGGAGGGCGGCACGAAGGCGCTCACCAGCGAGGGCATCGTCGTCGAGCCCGTCGATCTCGAGCCCGTCCCCTACGACGAGCTCGACAAGGACGTGATCCGCGGCACCCAAGGGGACATGCCGGTTATCCCCGAGCCCTACGCCCCGGCCGCCGAGCGGCTGGGCATGGATACCGGGGCACTGCTCGAGCACATGCAGGGTATGCGTGAGCGTGGCATGCTTGCGCCGAGTCGCCGCGATCCTCTATCACCGCCGAGCCGGGTTCTCCGCCAACGGGATGGGCGTTTGGAAGGTCTCTCCTGAGCAGATCGCAGAGCTTGGGCCGCGGATGGCGTCCTTCCGCGGTATCTCCCACTGCTACGAGCGCCCCACCTACGAGGACTGGCCTTACTCCGTCTTCACGATGGCTCACGGTCGCTCGAAGGAGGAGTGCGATGCGGTGCTCGACGCGATCGCCGAGCAGACCGGCATCCACGAGCGCGCCACGCTGTATTCCTCGACCGAGTTCAAGAAGATCAGACTGCTCTACTTCACCGATGACTTCAAGAACTGGGAGTCCGAGCACGCTTGAGCACCGCGCTCGCTGACGCGCGCTCGGCGGAGCTCTACCGCCGCGCGCTGGAGGTACTGCCCGGCGGCGTCAACTCTCCCGTGCGCGCGATGAGAGCGATCGGCCGCTCCCCGATCTTCGTCGACCGCGGCGAGGGTGCGGAGCTGATCGACGTCGACGGCAATCGCTTCATCGACTACGTCTGCTCCTGGGGTCCCCTGATCCATGGGCACGCCCATCCGGTGGTACTCGATGCGGTGACTGCTGCGGCGGCAAAGGGCACGAGCTTCGGGGCGCCTACCGCCGCCGAGGTCGAGCTGGCGGTGCAGGTCACGCGCCGGATCGATGGAGCCGAGATGTTGCGCATGACCTCCTCGGGTACCGAGGCGACGATGACCGCCGTCCGGCTCGCGCGAGCGGTCACCGGACGCGAGCGGCTGCTCAAGTTCGCGGGGGCCTACCACGGGCACCTCGATCCCCTGCTCGCGCAGGCGGGCTCCGGTCTTGCCACCCAGGCGCTCCCCTCGAGCCCGGGTGTGCCGGCCGGTACCGCTGCCGGCACCGTGGTCGTGCCCTGGAACGACCACGAGGCACTGCTCGCCGCCGTGGAGAGATCGGCTGGTGGACACGAGCTCGCGGCGATCATCGCCGAGCCCTTCCCCGCCAACATGGGCCTCGTCCCACCCTGCCCCGGCTTCCTCGAGCTTCTACGCGAGCGCGCCGACGCCTGCGGGGCGCTGCTGATCCTCGACGAGGTGATCTCGGGCTTTCGCGTCGCGCGCGGCGGCGCGCAGGAGCTGACGGGCGTGCGGGGCGACCTCACGATCCTCGGCAAGGTTCTCGGCGGCGGCCTCCCCGCCGCCGCTCTGGCCGGTCGCGCCGAGCTGATGCGCCTGCTCGCACCCGCCGGCGAGGTCTACCAGGCCGGCACGCTCTCCGGCAATCCGCTCGCGGTCGCGGCGGGCCTCGCGACGCTCTCCCTGCTCGACGAGCCGGCCTACCTACGCCTCGCCTCGATCACCGACCAGCTCGCCGCCGGCCTGCGCGAGGCCGCAGCCACGGCGGGATGTCCCGTCCAGGTCGCGAGCGTGCCCGGCCTTTTGACCGTCTTCTTCTCCGACCGTCCCGTCCTTTGCTTTGACGACGCGCTGCGGGTGTGACCTGGACGCTCATGCCGCCTGGTGCCGTGAGCTACTCTCGCGTGGCGTCTACCCACCGCCCTCCCAGTTCGAGGCGTGGTTCCCGTCACTGGCGCACACTTCCGAGCACCTCGAACGCACAATCGCCGCCGCCACTGCTGCATTTGCGGAGCTCTCATGAGCGCCTCATCCGTGCCTACGCCGTCAGGAGCCGCGCGCTCCTCGCTGCAGCGGTTACGCGCCCTCCTGCTCGACGAGGGCGGCTTGATGGCGAGCCTCGTGGGGTCGGCAAGCGATCGCGCCGCTCCTTCGGGGCCCGCGCAGCTCGTTGCCTCGGGCCCGCGCGCCGAGAGCAGCCGCGAGGATTACGAGCTCCTGATCGAGACGATCTACGAGGGCTACTTGCTCCACTACGCCAAGCCGCGTGTAGCGCTCACATCGGATCAGGATCTCGGCCTGCTGGCGGGCGACCGGTTGTACGCGCTCGGGCTGGCTCGGCTCGTCGCGCTCGGTGATCTCGCGGCCGTGGCCGAGCTGGCCGACACGATCTCGCTCAGCGCGCTCGCTCAGGGCGCGGGCGCGCCGGAGCTGGCCGACGCCGTGTGGGAGGCCGGCGCGCGCGCCATCGGCTGGGGATCGAACGAGACCCATCGCCGCGCCAAGGACCTTGTGTTGACGGGCTCCTCCAAAGCGATCGAGGCGATGCGCACAAGTGCCGTGAGCCTCGCCGCGCCGCGCTGAATCGCGCCTCGATATTGTTTGTGCTCGTGCCGGACAAGCACACCCAACACAAGTCCAAGTACACCGTCGATCGGATGATCCCCGGCGCCTTCGAGGGCGAGACGGTTACGCGGCGACGGTTCATGACCGTGAGCTCTCAGGCGATGGGCGGGATCGCCGCCGCCTCGTTCCTGCTGCCCGCGCTCGGCTTTGCGATCGGCCCGATCTTCAAAGAGCCGCCGCACTTCTGGGAGGACATCGGCTCCACCGAAGACTTCACCAACAACAACTATGTACCGGTGGTCATCACGGAGGCTTATGGGATCGGCGAGGCCGGCAAGACGACCGCGTACGTGCGCCAGCACAACGACGCGATCGACACCGACATCTACGATCGCCATACGCCGTACATTGCGATCTCGACCCGCTGCGCCCATCTCGGTTGTCCGGTGCGCTGGGTCGACGCCGCGGAGCGCTTCATCTGTCCCTGCCACGGCGGCGTCTACGACCTGCTTGGGCGTAGGGTGGGTGGGCCTCCGGTCAGGCCGCTCGACCGCTTCCCCACGCGCGTGAAAGGCGACCGGGTCGAATTGTGGAGCGGACGGTTCAGCGTCAACAGCGAGCTGAAACGCTTCTCACCGCGCGACCCCGGAGAGACCGTGGACGGCATCGGCCAGTACCTCTACCCGTCGCGACCCTCCGCGCGCAAGCCCTTCTAAAGACCCGTCAGCCCTGTGCCCAAGCTTCCCGCACCCCCTGTACCCGCCCCGCTCAAGGCCCCACCCCCTCGCCCAGGTGAGGGCAACGGCAAGGGTGGCGTGGCAGAGGGCGCGAAGGCAGCCGGAATCAACGTCGTCGACTGGGTCGACGAGCGCACGTCATTGAGCGGCGGCGCTCGCTGGATGATGTTCCGCAAGGTCCCGAAGGGCACGAACTGGTTCTACACGCTCGGCTCGGCGACGATGTTCGCCTTCCTTTCGCAGGCGGTCACGGGTGTCTTCCTCGCGATGTACTACCGCCCCGATCCCGCGGGCGGTGCGTATGAATCGATCCGCTACGTGACCAACGATGTGTTCCTCGGCCAGTTCGTGCGTGGTATGCACAAGTGGGGATCGAGCGTGATGGTGATCCTCGTGTTCCTGCACATGGGCCGCACGTTCTTCTTCGGCGCCTACAAGTACCCGCGCGAGCTGAACTGGGTGATCGGCGTGGTGCTGCTGATCCTGACGATGGTGATGTCCTTCACCGGCTACCTGCTGCCCTTCGACCAGCGCGCCTACTGGGCGACGATCGTGGGCGTGAACATCAACGGCACCGGGCCCCTGATCGGCCCCTACCTGAGCGACTTTCTCAGAGCCGGCCCCGAATTCGGGGCCACCACGCTGTCTCGCTTCTACGCGATCCACATGCTGCTCTTGCCCGGCGCGCTGATCGCGCTGATCAGCGCCCATCTTTACCTCGTGGCAAAGCTCGGCACTACCGCGCCGCCATGGATCAAAGCCGAGCAGCCCTCCGAGCTGCGTAAGGCGGAGGCGTAATGGCCTCGGAGATCTCTGTAGCGGTGTGCCCCCACGCGCGTCGCTGCACCCAACCTCGCACCCTCGCGCGATGAACCAGCGCGAGAAGGAGGAGTACCTCCGCGAGTACGCGATCCTGAAGTCGCAGGGTAAGCCGTTCTTCCCCTACGCGGTGGCCAAGGACGCCGCGATGGCGTGTGTTGTGATGGCGGTGATCATCGCGATGTCGCTGATCCTCGGCGCAGAGCTCGGCTCGAAGGCGAACCCGACCACCACTACCTACGTGCCACGCCCCGAGTGGTATTTCTTCTTCCTGTTCGAGGTCCTGCGTGTGATCAAGCCGCCGAGCCTCGTGCCGCTGGCCACGATCGGCGTGCCCACGATCGGCATGATCCTGCTGTTCCTGCTGCCGTTCTACGATCGCGGCCCCGAGCGCCGCCCCGAGCATCGTCCGATCGCGACCGTGACGGCGCTGTTCGTGATCGGGGCGATGGCGTTTCTCACCTACCAGGGTGCCAGCGCCGGATCGCCGACGGCGATCGAAATGCCGACGCCCACCTCTGTCACGCAGGCCGGCGGAGTGCGACTTGCCGAATACGAAGCCGGCAAGGCGGTGGTTGCCCAGTCAGGGTGTGAGGCGTGTCACAAGATCGGTGACAACGGCAACAATGGACCCGGGCCGGAACTGACGCATATCGGCTCGCGATTGCCCGCGCAGGCAATCGCGCGGACGCTCGTGAACCCGACGGCGCCGATGCCTTCGTTCAAGAACCTGCCGCCGCAGAAGTTCACCGCGGTCGTTGCGTTCCTGTCGCAGCTGAAGTAGCTGGATCTCGAGCCATGTCAGCTCATGGTTCGGGAACGCTCGAGGCGAGGGAGGTGCGGGCGATGTTCGACCGCATCGCGAAGGTCTATGACCTGCTGAACACCGTGATGACGGCCGGTCTGCATCACCGCTGGCGCGAGCGGGCGGCGGACCTTGCCCTCCTCGGCCCGGGCTCCCGCGTGCTCGACGTCGCCACTGGCACGGGCGACCTGGCGATTGAGCTCGCGCGGCGTGTCGCTCCCGGCGGAGAGGTGGTGGGCAGCGACTTCTCTGAGGCGATGCTCGCACGGGCACGCACCAAGCCCAAGCCCGTGGGCGCCGAGCTGCGCTTCGAATGGGGTGACGCGCTCGAGCTGCCCTTTGCGGACGGGACATTCGATGCCGCCACGGTTGGCTTCGGCGCGCGCAACTTCTCAGATTTGGCGCGCGGTCTTGCGGAGATGGCTCGTGTCGTGCGCCCCGGCGGCCGCGTGGTCGTGCTCGAGTTCACCTCTCCCACACGCGCTCCGCTGTCGCTCTTCTACAGCCTGTGGTTCGACCGCGTCGTGCCGTTGCTGGGGCGCCTGCTGGGAGATCCCGACGCCTACTCCTACCTCCCCAACTCAGTCAAGCGCTTCCCTGCGCCCGCGGGGTTGGCGGCGGAGCTGGAGCGGGCGGGCCTGCGCGAGATCGGCTATCTGCTCACCGCCGGAGGCATCGTCGTGATCCACTTCGGCACGGTGCCCCTGGAGGGGGTGTGAGCACCGCGGTGGGCCACCACTCCGCCGCCGGCTCTGCCGGGGATACAGATGCGCTCGAGGCGCTCATTCAAAGCGGCGGCGAGAAGCTGCGCGAGCGGATGGCCCGCATCGAGTTACACCTGGAGCGAGTGATGGCTGCCGCGGGTGTGCCGCTCGCCGAGCACGCCAACGCGACGATCATGGCCGGCGGCAAGCGGTTGCGTCCGCTGCTCGTCGTACTCGCCGCCGAGTCCGCCGGCTTTGATCTTCTTCAGCCCACCCCAACCGATCTTCCACGGACCCCCCCGTCTGGGTGCGGTGCCCCACTCGATGCCGACGCGGGAGACGAATGCCTGATCCGCGCTGCGGTCGCGGTCGAGCTCGTCCACTCGGCGACGCTCGTGCACGACGATGTGATCGATGGCGCTCAGCTGCGCCGTGGGCGTCCCACCGTGGCCGTCGGAGCCGGACGGAAGGTCGCGATCGCCACCGGTGATCTGCTGTTCTCGCGCGCATTTGCGGAGCTCGCGCGTAACGAAGATCAGGCCCAGCTGCGTGCGCTCTCGGACGCCAGCTCAGCCCTCGCCGCGGGCGAGCTACTCCAGCGGGAGGATGCCTACGCGCCACATGTGACGATCGAGCGCTACCTGAGACGCTGCGAGCTGAAGACCGCCTCACTGTTCGAAGCCGCCTGCCGCCTCGGCGCGCTTATTGCGGCGAGGGCGGCGGGGATCGGTTCAACGGATCTCGCCGATGCGCTCGGCGCCTTCGCCCGGAGGATTGGATTGGCTTTTCAGATCTTGGATGATGTGCTGGACGTGTCCGGGCCTGTCGAGCGCACCGGTAAGTCACGCGGAACGGACCTACTCGACGGCACCGTCACGCTGCCTTTGATCCTTGCTCGCGAACGTGATGGCGAGCTCGCCGGGATCGACCTCGCGGCCCTTCGCGGCGCTCGCCAAGCCGAGGAGCTCTGCGAGCGCATCGCCGCCACCGGGGCGCTCGAGCGGGCCAGAGAGCGTGCGCTGGCGCTGGTCGCCGAGGGGAAGGCTGCGCTCCCCGCGACTGCTGCTGGCAGGGCCGGCTCGCCGGCGCTGTTGGAGCAGGTGGCAGACGCGGTTGTCGAGCGCTATCGCTGAGGCCGCTTAGATAACGAGGCGGCGTTTGTTGTTGACTTGCCGGCGCAGCTCTAGAAATCTGAGGGGACAATCAGGTCCGCATCCAGCGCGCGGATGAAGAACTCGATCTCGCCCTCCATATTCGCCTGCGTGAGCTGCTGTAGATCGCTCAGCAGAGCGCTGGTTGCCTGGTCCAACTGCTCGTCGAGCTCCTCGACGACCGCTTGCTCGAACACGCCCTCACGGCGTGCCTCACACTCGGGGCAGCGCAGCACGATTCGCCAGTGGCGCGGGCCTTCCTCGACCCAGTCCAGCGGATATGCGAGCTCGCAGGCGCAGTGGAAACAGACGTGCAGTGGATCGGGAACGCTGACGCTGGCCGGAACCTCGGCAGGGGCGATCTGCTGATCGCGGTAGACAACGTCGATCTGCTTACCGCTGGGGAGCCGCACGCGATGACGGGTGGGTTGGCCTCTGTCGGGATGCATGGTCTGATCACGAACTCATCGACTTCGAGGTCCGCTGCCTTTAGCACGCTCCTCGCGGCTAGGAGGTTCGCGTAGTGCTGAGCGCAGCCCGAGAGCGGCCGGAATCTGGCATAGCGGCGCCGATTGGCGAGCACGATGGGTCCTCCGGGTCCAAGGCTCGTTGCTCCTTGCAGCGGGCATGGCGGTGGTAGGTTCATATGGACAATGGCCACCACAATCCGCGCGATCGGCCACGAGGACAGGCTCAGTCTCGTGGACCATCTCGACGAGTTGCGCACCCGCCTGATTGTCAGTGCGGTGGCGCTCGCGATCGCATTTGGGTTCTGTCTGTGGCAGAACCACGCGTTGTTGCACCTGATCAATGCGCCGTTGAGCAAGCAGACCGAGAAGCAGGTCACCAAGGGCAACGGGCCGCTCGGACAGACCGCGCTTGCCCAGCAGGCAGTGTTGAAAATCGCTCACAGCACTGAGGCGATCGTGCTCGCGCTGAGCGCCCCGCACAGCGGTCTCCCGGCCGCGACACGCGCCGAGCTCGCGGGCGAGATCCCCAGCCTGCGCGCGGCTGTCGCAAAGGTTCCCCATACCCCGGAAGGGAACAAGCCTGTGACGCTGGGTATCGGTGAGCCCTTCACGACCACGATCACGGTGACGCTGCTTTTCGCCTTGGTGATCTCACTACCGGTAATCCTGTTCGAGATGTACGGGTTCGTGCTGCCCGCGTTCAGTCCGCGGGAGCGACGGATCGCGATGCCGTTGCTGGCCGCGATTCCCTTCCTGTTTGTGATCGGGGTCGCGTTTGGCTACTTCGTCGTGCTGCCCGCCGCATTGCGGTTCTTCCAGAACTTCAACAGCAGTGAGTTCAACGTCCTCGTGCAGGCCGCCCCGTATTACAAATTTGTCGCGACGATTCTGCTCGCGATGGGGCTGGTCTTTCAGGTGCCCATCGCGATCCTCGCCGCAACGCGGGTCGGGATCGTCACGCCCAAGCAGCTGCGTCACAACCGCCGCTACGCGGTCGTTGCATGCGCGGGCATGGCCGCCTTCCTGCCAGGCGACGCGGTAACGCTGCTCCTCGAGACCATCCCCCTGTACATCCTCTACGAGCTGAGCATCCTCGTCGCGACGCTCGTCGCTCGTCGCGACGCGAAGCGGGAGCTGGCCGAGGCAGCGCTTCAGGGTGCGGGCGGGGATGCTCCGCCCGCGGGTCCTTCTGGCCCCGGCGGCGTGGCGGTGGCGGGCCCTATGCCTTCACCGCCGAGTGGTCCCATGCAGTCCGCGGAGCACCCGCTGGCGGGTGAGGACGGCGACGCTGGGATGGGCGAGGCGGGCGCTGAAGCCGCCGGTGCAAGGGACGCCGGCGCGGGTAATTCTGGCGACGAGGTGGAGCCGGACGTTAAACAGATCATCGACCACATCGACCGCGAGCTGTCCTAGGGGCCGGACTCGCGAGGCGGGCGTGATCGGGGTCTGATCCACCCGGGAGCCTGCTGTCCGTAGAATCATCTCCAGATGCTCTTCGACCTCAGAGGACGCGGCCGTCGCCGCACAGTCCAAGTGATCTATATCGGCCTTGCCCTGCTGTTCCTCGTGGGCTTTGTCGGTCTCGGCGTCGGGGTGGGCGGCGGCGGCGGGGGCATCTTGAACGCGTTCACCGGGGAAAGCGGCGCCCCCAAGGCGAGCTTCGCCGGGCAGGTCAAGAAGTACCAGAAGCTCGTCGCTGAGCAGCCCAAGGATCTGAGCGCGTGGGAAGGCCTGGTCAATGCACAGCTGCACGAAGCCGGTGGGGAAGCCGCCGTCAGCAACGGCAAGCTGACGAGCAAAGGTAAAGAACTGTTTTCCGACGTGGCGCAGTCGTGGATGAGCTATCTGGCCCTGAACCCGCCAAAGCCCAATCCCAAACTGGCCAAGGAAATGGTGCGGGTGTTCGACGAAGAAGGGCTCAACCAGCCGGCCGCCGCGGTACAGGTGCTGCAGATCGTGGTAGCGTCAGAGCCCCAGAGCGCCGCGTTGTTCGGTGCGCTTGCGGAGTATGCCTACAAAGCCAACAACGATCGGCAGGGCGACCTCGCCGCGGCCAAGGCGGTCAGCCTTGCTCCGGCCTCCGGACGAGCGCGGCTGAAGAAAGAGCTGGCAGAAGTGAAGAAGAGCGCCGCGGCCGCCGCGACGACCACGACCACGTCCACCGGCACATCCTCGGGGTCCACCGGGACCGGCTCGATCTCGACCGGCTCAGCTTCAGGGTCCAGCGGCGCCGCCGCAACCAGCGAATCGGGCAACGCCACGATCACCGTCGGTGGCAAGAGCTACAAAGTCAGCCAGAAGGTCAAGGAACAGCTCGAAAACAGTACAAAGAAGAAATAGCCACACACAGCCGCCCGATCCGTGGGCAACGCGTTCCGAGGGAGCTACGCGGATGCCCTCCCCTTCAGGATCGGTCGCGCTGGGCTAGAATCGCGGACTCACCCGGTCTGCATACGGCCGGCGCCCTTACGGGCCGTTAGCTCAACCGGCAGAGCAGGGGCCTCTTAAGCCCAAGGTTGCAGGTTCGATTCCTGCACGGCCCATTTTCGGGAAGTCAAAGTCAATCGACCAGCAGATCCGCAACCGGCACGCCGCGGCCGAGCTGCGTCTGCTCACCGGCCTCGGTCCAGATCACCTGATCCCGCCCAGGCCCCACCCCGATGAGCGTTACGGGCGCGCCGATCTGCTCGGCGATGAACTGGAGATATTCGCGTGCGGCCTCTGGCAACTCGGAGAACGTGCGACACTCGCCGAGGTCCTCCTGCCAGCCGCGCAGCTCGGTCAGCTCGGCGGTCGTGTGGTGCAGGACCGTCTGGTGGTAGGGGAAGTCCTTGAACTCCGCGCCCTCGGCGCCACGGTAGCTCGTGCATACCTGGATCCGGTCGAGGCCTGAGAGCACGTCGAGCTTGGTGATCACGAGCGCCGTGAGCGTGTTCAGGCGGGCGGCGTAGCGCAGTGCTACGAGGTCCAGCCAGCCGGTCCTGCGGGCGCGCCCGGTGGTCGTGCCGAACTCGCCGCCACGGGTGCGGATCAGCTCGCCCATCTCTTCGTGTAGCTCGCTCGGGAACGGCCCTGCGCCGACACGTGTGGTGTACGCCTTCGACACCCCCCAGACCTCGTCGATGTCCTTTGGCCCCACTCCTGTCCCCACGGTGGCGGCCCCGGAGAGCGGGTTGGAGGAGGTGACAAATGGATAGGTACCGTGGTCGATGTCGAGCATCGCCCCCTGGGCCCCCTCAAAGATCACCTTCTGACCGTCGTCGAGCAGTTCCCACATCAGTTTCGCGGTGTCGGCGATGTGCTGCTCGAGGCGATGGCCGTAGGTCAGGTACTCCTCGGTCATTGCGTGCAGATCGAGCGCCGGCTCCTTCTCGAATGGCCGCAGGGACAGACGCTTGGGCTCCATCGCCGCGACGATCTTCTTCTTGAGGATCTTCTCGTCGAGCAGATCCTGCACGCGGATGCCCAGACGCGCCGCCTTGTCTGCATAGCAGGGGCCGATGCCCCGGCGCGTCGTGCCGATCTGGCGGCTGCCCAGTTTGGTCTCGCCGGCCGAGTCCAGGAGCAGGTGGTAGGGCATGATCAAGTGAGCGTTTGAGGAGATGCGCAGACCGCTCACGTCGACGCGCCGCGCCCGCAGGCCGTCGAGCTCCTCGATCAGGACCTTCGGGTCGATCACTACGCCGTTGCCGATCACGCAGCGCTTGCCGGGATAGAGGATGCCGGAGGGGATCAGGTGCAGCTTCCACTCCACGTCGTCGCGCACGATCGTATGCCCGGCGTTGTTGCCGCCCTGGAAGCGCACGACCGCGCCGGCGCGCTCGGCGAGCAGATCAGTGATCTTCCCCTTCCCCTCATCGCCCCATTGGGCGCCGACAATGACTATTCCGGGCATCGCGATTGAAGTTTACGAGGGCCTACTGCACATGGTGCTCACCGGCCTGCTGCGCATAGCGCTCGCCAGCGTAATTCATGAACTTCGGGTACTCCTTCTGGAAGGTCAGCGTGACTTTGCCGACCGCGCCGTTGCGATGCTTGGCGATGATCAGATCGGCCTCGCCGGGACGCTCGGAGTCCTCGTCGTAGTACTCGTCGCGGTAGATGAACATCACGAGGTCGGAGTCCTGCTCGAGGTTCCCCGACTCGCGCAGGTCCGAGAGCTGGGGTTTCTTGTCCGGGCGCGACTCGACCGCGCGGCTGAGCTGCGAGAGCGCGATCACCGGCACCCCGAGCTCGCGCGCGAGGATCTTCAGGCCTCGGCTCAGCTCACCGACGGCGGTCACGCGCGAGTCATAGCGGCTATCGGTGCGCATCAGCTGTAGGTAGTCGATGATGATCAAGCCCAGCCCGCCCTCGCACTGAGAGTGCAGGCGCCGTGCCTTTGCGCGGATCTCGAGCATCCCCACGTCTGAGGAGTCGTCCACCCACAGCGGTGCCGCCGCCAGGCGCTGGGAGGCCTTGAGGATCTTGGGCCAGCGTTGCTCGGCCACGCGTCCCTTGCGCAGCTCCTCGCCCTTGATCCGTGCCTGCGAGGCGACGAACCGCTGGGCCAGCTCAGCCTCGGCCATCTCCAGCGAGAACAGCGCCACCGGCTTTTTATGCTCGACGGCGGCGTTCTCGGCAATGTTGCACACCAGCGCGCTCTTGCCCATCGCGGGGCGGGCGGCGATGATGATCAGGTTCCCAGGTTGAAAGCCGCCGGTGATCTCGTCGAGGTCCTTGAACCCAGATGGCGTACCGGTCAGGGAGGTGCCCTCGATCGAGAGGCGGTGCAGCTTGTCGAGCTCCTCGTGCAGCACCTCTTCGATCGCACGGAAGTCCTGCTGGCGATCGTCGCGAGCGACCTCGAGCATCGCCTTCTCCGCTTGCTCCACCAGCTCGCGCGGCGCCGCTCGATGGCCGAGCACGCTCTCCTGGATCTCATACGACGCTCCCAGCAGCCTTCGCAGCAGCGCGTTCTCGCGCACGATCTGCGCGTAGCGCCGGGCGTGTCCGGCGGCCGGCACCACCCCGGTCAGCCCGTCGACCGTCGCGACTCCGCCGACGTCCTCGAGCTTGCCGCTGGAGCGCAGGCGGTCGGTTACCGTGAGCACGTCGACCGGCTCGGACTCGTTGTAGAGGGCGAGCATCGCCTCGTAGATCGTGCCGTGGCGCTCGCGGTAGAAGTCATCCGCGCGTAGCCCCTCTTCGATCACCAATGCGTACAACGAGCGGTCTGAGAGCAGGATCGAGCCCAGCACCGACTGCTCGGCCTCGAGGTTGTGCGGAGGTGCCACCACGCCCGTCGGGACGTTCGTCTTACCGTTGGTTACCGCGACCGCGCTCATGCCTGCAGCGAGTCTAGGTCGGTGCCCTTCACCGGCGAGCGAGGATCCCCGCTATCTCGGAAGAAATTGCTCCCCACCAACACATGTTCGCAGCAGCGCCGGCGGGACTTATTTCTTAGCGACCACCAACGCCAAGCACGGAGAGGGCGGGCCCCGGGAGGGTGGACTCTTCAAAGCCCCTGGCGGGACTTATTTCTTAGCGACGACCATCGTCTTGATCGTCGCGGTCACTCCCTCGACGACCTCGACCACGACCATGTAGGTGCCTACGCTCTTGATCGGCTCGGGCAGGTGCACGCCCCGTTTGTCGATTTTCAGGCCGCGCGCTTCGCGCACGGCGGTGGCGATGTCCTGGGCGGTCACCGATCCAAACAGCCGTCCGTCGGCGCCGGCCTGCTGGGGGATCGTCAGTACTGTCCGGTTCAGCAGGTTGACGTTCTCCTGGGCTTTTTCGATCGCGTTGCGCTCGGCCCTCTCGGCCGCTGCCTTGCGCTCCCGGATCGCTTCGATCGCGCCTTTCGTGGCGGGCTGGGCGAGCTTGCGGGGGATCAGGTAGTTGCGCAGGTAGCCCTTCGAAACGTCGATCGCCGTGCCCTGCTCGCCGAGGTTCTCGACGTCCTCCAAAAGGATGGCTTCAGGCATTTACCGTTCCCGATCCCGATCGCCCCGGCCACCGCGCGGTGAGTCCTCGCGACCACCCTCATTGACATACGGCAGCAGCGCCAGCTCGCGTGCGCGCTTGACCGCACGCGCGATCTGACTCTGATGGCGCCGGCACGAGCCGGTGATCCGTCGCGAACGGATCTTGCCCTTCTCGGAGATGAACTTCGAAAGCGAGGTCACATCCTTGTAGTCGACCTGCTCGATTTTGTCACGACAGTGCTGGCATGGCTTGCGCCGGCCGCTTCCAGGCCCGCCCTTCTTATTGTCTCGGCGGCGAACAGGCTTGCCGCGACCGCGCGCTTTTGCCACTGGTTGCTCCCTTGCTTGCTAGAACGGAATGTCGTCGTCGCCGGTCCCGGCGGCGACAGGTGCGGGCTGGAAGTCCCGCTGATCGACCGGGACGTCGCTGCCCTGGGGAGCTCCGCTGCCCGCAAAACCGCCGCTGGAGGCGTCGTCACGCGAGCCGAGGAACTGCACCGAATCGGCAATGATATCGATGTCCTGGCGTTTTGCGCCCTCCTGGGTCTCCCACTCGCGCCACTCCAGGCGTCCGTCGATTGCCACGGGTCGTCCCTTGGAGAGGTACTTGGCCGCGTTCTCGCCCTGTGCACCCCATACGGTGACGTTGAAGTAGTTGGGCTTGTCGACCCATTCGCCGGACGCTCCGTCCTTGCGGCGCGTGTTGCATGCGACTCGCAGCTTGCACACAGATGTGCCACTCGGCAGCGAGCGCAGCTCGGGGTCGGCGGTCAGGTTTCCGGTCATCACGACGCGGTTGATGTTGGTTGCGGCCATGGTCTTCCATTCCTTTCAGCTGGTTCTCCCGCTCGCGGGAGCTCGTCGGTCCACTCGATCCCCGATGTTTCAAAGATCGACCGCCGAGTCTAGAGGTGCCTTCGGGTGCAACTCTCGATCGGGCGTTCGGGTACCCGCTAGTTGCGAGGATTATGAGGCTGGGTCTCCTCGACCCGCCCGCGTGAGGAGGTCCGGAACACCTCGTCCCAGTAGGGCGCGCTGATCCCAAAGCCCTTTGTGTCGTCCTGGAAGTGATGGCGCATGTGCCGCTCGCGCAGCATCCGCCCGAGCCGGCCGCGCGCGCGGAAGTGGTGGATGTAGTAGTGGATCATGTCGTACGCCAGATAGCCCGCAAAGAACCCGGCGCCGAGCCCGGGCGCGTAGCCGGCGCCGAAGACCAGGTAGAGGATTCCGAACACGACAATCCCCAAGGGCACGCTCACGGCGGGCGGCATCACCAGGCGCAGGGGATCGTTCGGGTGGTCGTGATGGACGCCATGGATGATCCAATGCATGCGCGCGCCGAGGCCGTCCTGTGGCTCGAAGTGGAACACGATCCGGTGCAGCCAGTACTCGAACAGCGTCCACAGTGCGTAGCCGCCGACCGTGAGCGCGGCGGTGGTCAGGACGCTCGCGCTCGACAGCTCCCATGCCGCTAGCAGGACCACCGCTGGCGTGAAGATCAGCACGGGTACCGCGGGGTGCACGCGCGAGAGGACATCGAGCAGGCGCGAGTCGAACATCGGCGGGGAGGCCCGCAGCACGTCGGTCCTGTTAGCCGTCCCGTCACTCATATCTTCTACCCAGGCCATATCAGGGATTTTATTACCCGCTCGCGGTTTATGTAACCGTCGCAACGTGGAGATCCACTCCGCCGACCGCGGGCGGGCGCCGCGGCAGGTGTCACGCGTGTGAGCATGCAGGCGTCCTCGTGTCGGGCGCCGTGCGCAATCCCACTGTGGCTCACACGAAGCTCCGCGATATTGCTACGCCGGCTCGCCGACCGCGAACTCTGCGGCGGGCTCCGTCGCGGGCTCGGCCTCGCGCCGGGGAGTCCCCGCGCTGCCCGGCATCTCAGGAGCGTCGGGAGTGCCCGGGGCGAGCTTGATGATCCGGAAGCGCACCACCTCGTCGGCGATCCGCAGTGTGCGGTTCAGGTTCTCGAGCAGCTCCGGCGTGGCATGGAACTGCAGCAGGTGGTACTCGGCGCTGGTCTTGTGATCGATCGGGTAGGTCAGCGCTCTGACGCCCCACTCGTCGTGACGCAGGAACTCGCCACGGGCCTCGATCGTCGCGCGCGCGTCGGCGACGATCTTCGTGCGCGTGCTCTCCTCGGCCTGGGGGTCGAGCAGGATCACGAGGTCATATGTGGGGGCGGGCAGGGTCACGAGAGATGCCGGGGAAGAGTAGCGGGTCTGCGGGGACATACCAGAGCTCGGAGCTCCGCCAGTAGAACTATAGTAATACGCACACTCTGATTTTCCCGCTCTTTTATCTTCTGGCTCACGAGGAGAGCCCCTTCGCGCGGATGTCGGCGAGCTGCTCGTCGATCCAGTCGCCGGGGTCGCGCGAGGTGACGATCTCGACCAGTCCCTCGGCGCGGCGGCGCCGCTCGGCCGAGGACATCGTGAGCGCCGCGTGGATCGAGTCGGCGAGCTCCTGGATGTCGAACGGGTTGACCGAGAGGGCGTACCGCCCGAGCTCCTCGTGGGCGCCGGTGTTCTCGGAGAGGATCGAGACCCCCTCGCGCTCGTTGACGATCGGTCCCTCCTTGGCGACCAGGTTCATGCCGTCGAACATCGCGTTGACGAGCAGCACGTCGTAGTGCTTATAGGCAGCCATCGCCTCCTCGAGGTCGTCGCGCAGCTTGAGCTGGATCGGCATCCAGTCGGTGGTGCCGTGGCGGTGGTTGACGACCGCCACCAGCGCCTCGATCCGCTCTAGGTACTCGGCGTACTCGGGCACATCGGTGCGCGAGGGCATCAGCTGCGCGATGAACGTGACGCGCTCGGAGAACTCGGGGTGCTGTTCGAGGAACAGGTCGAACGCCGAGAACCCGCGCAGCACGTTCTTGGAGAGGTCGGCGCGGTCGACGCGCAGGATCAGGAAGTCGCGGCGGCGGCGCAACAGCTCGTCCTCGAACTCGCCGACGCGCTCGCTCTGGGCCACCGCTCGCGTGGCACGATGGTCGATCGGCAGGGGGTAGGCCCGCACCCAGATCTCGCGGGAGCCAAAGCGAACCAGGCCGCGCTCGAAGTCGACCTCGAGATCCATCAGGTCCTGGCAGCACTGCAGGAAGTTGCGCCGGTAGGAGCGCGTGTGAAAGCCGATGATGTCGTTGGCGAGCAGGCCAGTGTAGATCTCCTCGCGAATGCGGGAAGGCAGCACCCGCCAGGCGTCGGACTGGGTCCAGGGGATGTGGATGAAGTGATGCAGGAAGACGTCAGGGCGCGCTTTGCGAACGAGGTCGGGGAGCGTGTATAGGTGGTAGTCGTGGACCATCACGACCGGCTCCGACTGACCCTCGAGCTCCTCGACGACCGCGCGCGCGAGGTCCTCGTTGACGACGTTGTAGCCGAACTCAAAGGCCTCGATCTCCTCGCGGCGAATGTCGGGAGCGTTCGACAGATCCCACAGGTAGTGCTGGATGAACCACAGCATCGGGTTGGCGAAGACGTTGTAGAAGCGGTCGTAGGCCTCGGGGTCGGAGACGACGAGCCGCACCTGGAACTCGCCTCCGGCCGGGGAGCGCACCGGAAAGGACCTCCCGGCGTGCTCGCGTGAGACCTCGGCGTCGTGCTCGTTCATCGCCGAGGCGATCCAGATCGCTTCGCGGTGCGAGGCCAGCCCGGTGAGCGCCGTGACCAGCCCGCCCGAGCCGCGCTGGACCTCTCCGCCGGCATGGAATGTGACCGGCCCGCGGTTGCTCACCAGCACCAGCGGAGACCGCTGTGCCGGCTCGCCGGTCATGATTCGCGCAGCTCGTTGAAGATCCGCAGATAGTCGCGCAGGTAGCGCGGCGTGAGGAAGTGGGCGCGCACGTGCTCCTTGCCGCGACGACCGAGGAACTTGCCGAGTGCGGGGTCCTTCAAGATCTCCAAGGTCCGCTGTGCGCACTGCTCGGCCGAGGAGACGAGGTAGCCGGTGACGCCGTCCTCGATTTGCAGCGGGATGCCGCCGACGTCGCCGCCGATGAACGGGCGCGCCTTCCAGATCGCCTCGGAGACGGTCAGGCCGAAGCCCTCGCGTGTGGACTTCTGGATCAGTACGTCGGCGTGGGACTGGAACGCGTTGACCTCGATCGCGCCGACGTTGTTGAAGTTGTTGAGGATGTGGACGTCCGGATCGCCGTCGGCGTGGGCGATCGTGGCGTTGAAGAAGTCCCAGCCCTCGGGGTCGTCAGAGGCCATCGACCCGACCAGGGCGAGCTGCATGTCGGGGATCTGCTCCTTGACCGTGCGGTAGGCGTCGATTACGCCGAGCGGGTCCTTCCAGGGGTCAAAGCGCGAGACCTGGCACATCAGGGGCCGGTCGATGTCGATCCCGAACTGCTCGCAGACGAACGATGCGTCCTCAGGCAAGAGGGCCATGTTCTTTGGCGTCAAAGGATCGATCGCGGGAGGCACTACGTTGACGTGACCGCGCATCCCCTCGGGCACGTAGTCGGCCATGTGAAACAGCGACTGGGGATACTCGGCGATGTAGGGCAGCAACCGAGCGATCGTCGCCGGGTTGGGCGTGGAGAGGTCGATATGGCAGCGCCATACCCAGCCGGCGGCCTTCTCCGGCACGAGCGTGTGCAGCGCAGCGGGCTGCGGATCGTGGACGAGGCAGACGTCCCAGCCGCCGGAGAGCTCGCGGGCGTTCATCTCGTTGTAGCGCCGCCAGGTCTCCCACTGCTCATCGTCGAGGTCCTGCGGCGCGCCCTGCAGCGCGTTGTGCATCAGCTTGGTGGCGTTGAAGAACTCCTCGCGCCCATAGATCACCTGCCACTCGCAGTCGAGGCCCACGTCCCGCATCAGCCCGACTAGCGTGTAGAGGATCTCCGAGACCCCGCCGCCAAACGCGGTCGCCGAGATGTGCACGACGCGCTGGCCCTGGAGCGGCTCGGCGAGCTCGCGGATTTCGGCGATCAGCTCCTTGCCGCAGATGTGGGTGTAGTCGGAGAGGGTCTTGTGGCCGACGGCGACGGGTTGAAGCACGCGGCAGGACGATACCTAAAGGGATGTACGGACCCGAAGACCGGGGACGGGACTAAGGTCTGAGAATGCTCAACGGACGCCTCTACCGGGTGGCCTTCGTGCCGTTCGCGCTCGCGCTGGCCCTCGCCTCTTTCTCGTTAACGGCGCGTCCGCAGCCGCTCTCCTCGACACTGGCCCCCGACGCGTTCGAAGGCGCGCCGGCGCTGACCGAACTGAAAAGCCTCGCGGCTGAGTTCCCCAACCGGCGTCCGGGCAGTCCCGGCGACGAGGAGCTCGCCGCGAAGGTGGCGCAGATGCTGGAAGGGCTCGGCACAGCCGGGCACGGGGGCTTTCAGGTGCGTACGCACCGCTTCCAGGCGCAGACGATCGATGGGGAAAGGACGCTCGAGACGGTCCTCGCGCAGCGTGCGGGATCGAGCGGTAGTGGCGCCGCGCCGATCGTGATCGTCGCCCACCGAGACGCAAGCGCATCAGGCGCCGAAGCCGAACTGTCCGGGACGGCCGCGCTGATTGAGCTGGCGCGCGTGTTCGCGGCGCGCGAGACCCAGCGCACGATCGTGCTCATCTCGACCAGCGGCGCCAGCGGCGGCGACGCGGGTGCACTGGACTTCGTCGCTAACGAAAACGCCCCGCTCGACGCGGCGATTGTGTTGGGCGACGTCGCCGGCGTGAGCGAGCACAAGCCGTTCGTGATGCCCTATTCGGATGGTTTCGGCAGCGCACCGGAACTGCTGCAGCGCACGGTGGCGGGCGCGATCATGCAGAACCTCGGCGGCAACCCCGGCGCCCCGAGCGCGATCAGCCAGTTCGCGCATCTGGTGTTTCCATTCGCGACGGGTGAGCAGGGGCCGCTGAACGCGAGCGGACTCCCGGCGGTGCTCGTGCAGGTCTCGGGCGAAGCGACGCCGCCCGCGAATGAAGCGGTGAGCCAGGAAAGGCTGGAAGACTTCGGGCGCGCGGCGCTGAGCGCCGTGGACGCGCTGGACGCGGCGCCGGACATCGAAGCGACCCCGCAGACGGGCCTCGTGCTGGGACGCCAGGTGCTGCCCGAGTGGGCGGTGCGGCTGCTGATCGCCACGCTGCTGATGCCCCCGCTGCTGCTGCTCGCCGACGGATACGCGCGCTTGCGCCGCCGCCGGGGCTCGAGCGGGGATCGGGCGATGCTCCGGGGCCTTGTGTGGACGGCGTCCTGCGCGCTGCCGTTCCTCGTGGCGGCCGTCTTCGCCAAGGCGCTCGGCTGGCTGGGGGCGCTGTCGGCCGCGCCAGCGATGCCGGTGCAGGCGAGCGCGCTGCCGTTCCAGGGTCCCGCCGTGCGGGCGGTGCTGGCGGTGGCACTGGTGCTGGGCCTCGGCTGGCTGGCATGGCCATGGGCAGTGCGGCGGCTGGGCTGCAGAGGCCGCCCGGACGACGACGCGGCCGGGCTGGCGATGCTGACAGTGCTGCTCCTCGTCGGGGCGGTGGTCTGGGTGCTCAACCCGTACGCCGCGCTACTGGTGCTGGGAGCACTGCACCTGTGGCTGCTGCTCGTCTCTGCGCGGACCCGCCCCGCTCGTCCCGCGGCGCTGGCGTTGGTCGCGCTCGCGCTGGTGCCGCTCGCGCTGCTGATCGCCTTCTACGCCAGCGAGCTGGGCGTGGGGCCGGGCGGGATCGCCTGGGAGGCGGTGCTGCTGCTGGTGGGTGGGCACCTCGGCATCGCGGCGATGGTGCTGTGGAGCCTTGCGTTCGGTTGCGTCGCGGCCGCCACGCTGCTCGCGCTGGCGCCGCCCGTGGCGACTGAGGAAGACGGGATCGACGACGGCACGCCGCTGCGGATTCGCGGGGCGCGCACCTACGCCGGGCCAGGGTCGCTCGGTGGAACCGAGTCGGCTCTGCGACGATAGAGGCCAGGCGATGTCCGAAGTCCTGTTCAGCACAAGACCGCAGCATGGGCGAACCTCGCGACGCGCATGGCGCGCGCTGGCGATCGTGCTGATCCTCGTCGGCTCGCTGGCGCTGATCGACGCCGGCGTGACGTTGGTGTGGCAGGAGCCGTTCTCGGCGCTGTACGCGAAATTCAGACAGGACCATCTGAGCGGGACGCTGCGCGCGGTCGAACGGGCAACCCCGACCCCGGGGCAGCGGCGGGTGTTGGCGAGCCTGCCCGACGAGCGTTGGCGGGTCGCGTTCCTCGCGAGCGAGCTACAGCGTCACGCGGGCGACGGCAGCGCGGTGGGCCGCATCGAGATCCCGCGGATCGACGCGAGCTACGTGGTTGTGAAGGGCACCGACACCTCCGATTTGGAGAGCGGTCCGGGGATCTACTCTGAAACGAACTTCCCCGGGGTGGCGGGCACGACCGCGATCGCCGGGCACAGGACCACCTACCTGGCGCCGTTCCGTCACATCGACGAACTGCACCGTGGCAGCCGGATCTTGCTGAACATGCCCTACGCCCACTTCACCTACACCGTGATCGCCCAGCGCGTCGTCGCGCCCACCGACGTGGGCGCCGCGATCGGCGAGGTCGGCTACAGCCGGCTGGTGCTGTCGGCGTGCACGCCGCTGTTCAGCGCCGCCAAACGATTGCTCGTATTCGCGCGCCTGACGAAGACCGTGCCCGTCGGCGCTGCCCGTGTGCTGGGTGGGCGGGTCTATCAACCCTCGCTGATCCAGCCGATCGTCTCCACGCAGACCACACGGCCACGCGGTAGCGAACCCCCACGACTGCCGACGGTGCTCAGGCCCGCGCAGCCGCAGATCCCGGCCGCATTGTAGCGCAGCAGGCTTGTCTGCTCACCATCGGTGCTCGTAGCCCTCCAGGCGGCTCTCCTCGCCGTGTTCGTCGAGAAACCTCGCCCCCGGCGGGCCGTCGATCACGCGGCCGATCCAGGTGGGCTGCGCGCCGCCGGTTTCGTGCAGAGCGCGCTCCACGCGAGCGCGCGCGCCTGCGGGCACGGTGAAGCACAGCTCGTAGTCTTCCCCGGCGCTCGCCGCCCACTCGATATCGGGAACGCCCTCCTCGCGCGGAAGCCGCTCCAGCTCGACCTGTAGGCACACCCCGCTGGCCTCGCCGATCTGCCGCGCGTCGGAGGCGAGCCCGTCGGAGAGGTCGATCATCGCGTGCGCGCCGGCCCGCGCGAGCACCTGACCCTCGGCAAGGCGCGGGACGGGACGGGGCGGCCTGCCACCGAGACGGCCCGTCACCCCGATGAGGTCCCCGACCCGGGCGCCGTCGCGCCCGATCAACTCGCGCTCGTGCTCCGCCCAGCCGACGACCGTCACGGAGACCGTCAGAACCGGCGCCGAGACGACGTCACCCCCCGCGAGCACGGTCCCGGTCGCGGCGGCGATCTCCACGGCGCCTCGGATCAGTTCGAGCGCTCGCTGCTCACCGACCGCGGTCGAGACCCCGAGCGCGATGTATGCCTCGCCCGGCGCCGCACCCATCGCCGCGAGGTCCGATAACGCGCCCGCCATCGCTCGCCAGCCGACATCGAAGGGACTGGACGAGCCGTCGTCCAGGCGAAAATGCACGCCCTCGACCATTGCGTCGACGGAGGTCACGCACAGCGCTCCCCCCGAGCGCACGACGGCGGCGTCGTCGCCGACGCCCCGCAGGATTCGCGACGCCCCGCCCTCCGCGGGCAGCGCGGCCGCGATCGAGTCGATCAGCGAGCGCTCCATGTTCGTCTCGGGGCCTTCCTCCGCCCCCGCCTGCTTCGAGCTAGCGGTGCCTGTAGACGATCCGTGCGCGGTCGAGATCGTACGGAGAGAGCTCACAGCGGACGCGATCGCCCGGGAGGATTCGAATCCTGAAGCGGCGCATCTTGCCCGCGACGTGACCCAAGACGACGTGATCGTTGTCGAGCTTGACGCGGAACATCGCGTTCGGCAGCGCCTCGATCACCTCGCCCTCGAATTCGACCTTGTCTTCCTTTGCCACTGATCTGCATCCCATCTGGCCCGGCTGCACCTGGGTGCGCACGGCCTTTGTCTCGGATTTCCTGATTCAAACTATCAGCGCGCGCGCCGCAAGGCCGCCTGCGCTACTGCCCGGCCCCGGCCCCGCCGGTGTTTCCGCCGTTGCCGTTCTCCGCGCCGCCGGGCGCCGTGGCCGGTTCGCTCGGCGTGGGCGTCTGCGGAGGGGGCGTCACGGTTTCGGTATTGCCGCCCCCGTTTCCTGCGCCACCGCCTCCGCCTCCTGCGCCGCCACCCCCGCCTCCCCCGCCTCCTGCGCCGCCACCCCCACCTCCGGCATCCCCGCCGCCGCCTCCCGTGCCCAGACCGGGGCCCGCGGTGTGCGGGAGCTTGGCTTTTTCGCCGCTCTTCTTCTCCTGCTTCTTTTCCAGATCACCGAAGCTTTCTTCGCTGTTTTCGTTCGCTTGAGACGAGCGCCCGGCGCTCTCGTACTTGCCGAAGAATGGCTGGTAGACGAGCGGTTCGGTGGCCGGCGGGAATTCTGCGCATTTCTGGCCTTCGGTGACAGCAGCCATGTACGCGTGCCAGATTTCCGCCGGCAGGTAGCCGCCCTGCTGGGGCTCGCCGTGGACGTCGGTCATCGAGACGCGCTTGTTCGGGTAGCCCATCCACACGACCGTCGAGTAGTGCGGCGTATAGCCGTCGAGCCACGCGTCGACCAGTTCGCTGGTCGTGCCCGTCTTGGCGGCCGTCGGGCAGTCGATCGCCGAGCGCGTGGCGGTGCCGCTGAGGACGTTGTCGTGCAGGATGCTCGTCTCCTCGGCGGTGATGCCGTTTGAGAGCACCTTCACGCGGTGGGGCGTGCCCCAGCTGGAGTCGACGTGACCGCCGGGGAATACGACCTTCGTGATCGCGATCGGCGAGTTGCGATAGCCGCCGTCGGCGAGCGTGGCGTAGACGACGGCCATTTCGAGTGGCGTCACACCGAGCGTCAGCCCGCCGAGCGCTTCGGCCGGATAGGAGCTCAGGTGGGTGGTGACGCCCATCTTGTGGGCCATCTGCGTGACCGTTTCCTCACCCAGGTCGGCGGCGAGCTGGGCATAGACGGTGTTGTCGGAGGCGAGCGTGGCGTTGACGAGGCTGATCGACTTGTTCAGCGAGGTGCCCTCGAAGGTCTTCACTTCGTAGGTCGGGTAGCCGGGCAGCCAGCCGGGCTCGAGCGTGTGAGAGAGGTAGTAGGTGCTGTTCGGGTCGATCCCCCGCGAGAGCGCGTCGGCGAGGTCGATCGCCTTGAAGGTCGACCCCGGCTGACGGTGTCCATCGGCGGCGAGGTTGTACTGGGACTGCTCGTATGACTCGGACTCCGCCATCGCCTCAATGTCGCCGTTTTCCGGGTTGAGCGTGACGATCGCCGAGGCGGGGTCTTCGGGCTCGTCGAGGACTTCGGCGATCGCCTTGCGCGCCTCGCGCTGCATGTTCAGGTCGATCGTCGTGTAGACCTTCAGGCCGCCCTGTTCGACCGTTTTCTTGCCATAGCGGTGGACCAGTTGCTCGCGCACGTATTCGAAGAAGAACGGTTCGCTGCGTTGGGAGTAGTAGTTCCCATGCTTGACCTCCAGCGGCGCGTGCTCGGCGGCGGACGCCGCCGCGCTTGAGATGTAGTGCAGTTCGGCCATCTTCGTGAGCACCTCGTTGCGCCTTTCCCTGGCCGCGGAGGCGTCGAGGAACGGGTTGTACTGTGAGGGCGCCTGGGGCAGGCCCGCCAGCAGCGCCGACTGCTCGAGGTCCAGCTGGGAGGCCGGCTTGTCGAAGAAGATTCGCGCGGCCGCCTGCACGCCGACGGCGGTCTGCCCGCCGAGGGTGCCGTAGGGGACGCTGTTGAGGTAGCTGGTCAGGATCGAGTGCTTGGAGTGGTGTTCGTTGTAGTCGAGCGCGAGCTTGGCCTCGATGATCTTCTGTCTGAGCGTGTGCTGATCGCCGCCGAGGTAGAGGTTGCGCACGAGCTGCATCGTGATCGTCGAGCCGCCCTGCAGGGCGGCGCCGTTGGTGAGGTCCTTCACCGCGGAGCGGAAGATCCCGGTCAGATCGACGCCGTCGTTCTGATAGAAGCGCTGGTCCTCGATCGCGACGGTCGCGTTCTTCAGGTTCGTTGGTATTTCCTCCCAGGAGACGGGTGTGCGCAGCTGGTCGGACTGGATGAAGCCGAGGCGCGTGCCGTTCGCGGCGAACACTTGCGAGGAGCCGCCTCCCACGAGTGGACGCAGCGAGGCGAGCGCCGGCGCGGACTGGGCGATGTGCAGCACGTACCCGACCGCCGCGATCGCGCCGACGATCACCGCGCAGGCAAGCACGCCGCCGCCGATCAGCAGGATCCGTGCGGGCCCGGCGTGGTGGTGCCGGTTCCGGCGTGCTCGAGCCTGTCGGGACATACACAACCGAGATTACCGCTCGGATTGTGATTTCCTGCCAGCTGCGCTGCGTGAGCCTCCGCGCGGCGTCCTCCAGATATGCCCTCCGAGATCGCCGAGATCGCCGTCGTGGACGCCACGAGCGAGCTGGTCCTTCCATTAGAGCGCCTGAATCGACCCTCCAGGCTGTATGCCACCGCGCTCGGGGCGATCGATCCTCTTGCTGTACGCGAGGTCTGGCGGGCGTTGTGGAGCTCGCGTCTACTCGTATGGGCTGCGGGGATGGGAACCGTGTTGGTTCTCGGCGCCGGCCCGGTGCCGAGTGCGTTCAATCCCCCCGGCGTGACGCGGGGCCTCGGCTGGCTTCCGAACCTGCTCGCGGCTCCGGCCGCACGCTGGGATGCTGCCTGGTACCTGGTGATCGCCCACTACGGCTACCGTCCCGACCTGGGCGCGTTCACGTCCTCGCGCACGGCGTTCTTCCCGCTCTACCCACTTTGCCTGAGCGCGATCTCGCACCTCGGCGTGCCGCCGATACTCGCCGGTGTGCTGCTGTCGAGCGGTGCGCTCGCGCTCGCGCTGTACGGCATCCACCGCCTGACCACGCTCGAGTTGGCGCACGCTGGGGCAACTGCGGTCGCTCGCGCTCGATCAGCCACGACCGACCACGCCGGCGGCGGCGAGGTGGCTCGGCTGGCAGTGATGGTCACGGCCTTCGCGCCGATGGCGTTCTTCTTCTCGGCGGTCTATTCAGAGTCGCTGTACCTGGCGCTGTCGGTCGGGGTTTTCCTATGCGCCCGGCGGGGACGCTGGACATGGGTCGCGGTGCTCGGCGCCCTGGCCGCCGCCACGCGCAGCGCCGGCGTGCTGCTGCTCCTGCCGGCGGCAATGCTCTACCTGTATGGGCCGCGGGAGGACAGGGCGCCGGACTTCCTCACCGCCGCGCGCCTGCGGCCTAACTATCGCCTGCGCAGGGACTTCCTCTGGCTGGGCCTCGTACCGGCCGGCCTGGGCATCTACATGGCCTACCTGGCGCTGCAGCGGCGGCGACGCGGGGATGCCGTTTCACGCGCAGGATCTGTGGGGCAGGCACTTCGCGGGGCCGTACGTGGGCGTGTGGGATGGCGTGAAGGCGGCCTTCGCGGGCGCCCGCCAGCTGCTCTCGCAAGGCCGGCACGTGTACTTCCCGGCGGCCGGCGGCAGCCCGGACATCGACGCCGGGCACAACCTGATGCTGCTTGCGTTCCTGCTCGCGGCCGTGCCGATGGTGGTGGGCGTGCTGCGCACCTTGCCGCTCGCCTACGGCGTGTACGTGATCTGTGCGCTCGCGCTGCCGCTGTCCTACCCGGTGGCTTCGCAGCCGCTGATGTCGTTGCCGAGGTTTCTCGTCGTGCTGTTCCCGCTGAGCATCTGGTTGGCGGCTTGGCTGGCCGCGCACCCTCGTGCGCGCGTGCCCGTGCTCGTGGGGTCCGGCCTGCTGATGGCGTTCTTCGTCGCCCAGTTCGCGACCTGGCATTGGGTCGCATGAAGCTCGTGACGGCCATCCCGGTGGATCGCCCATCCGGCGAGTTGGGCGCGCTGCCCGCGTAAGCTGAGCCGGTGCCGAGCCTCCAATCTCCCTCCGCTCCGGGCGAGCCCTCCCCACCACAGGCCGACTCGTTCGAGCGGGCCCTCGCGGCGGAGCGGAGCTCGCGCGTGGACCAGACGCCCGACTGGCCGCCGTGGATGGCGCCGGCGGCGCTGCTCGGCGCGCTGGTGCTGGCGGCGGTCGGGGGGCTGATCGTCGACCTGCCCGCCGCCGCGTTCGGGGTCAGCATCACCTCCTCGCACATCCCCGGGGGATTGGAGATCGCGGATACGGTCGTGCAGGATCTCGTCTTCATCCTCACCGCGATCCTGTTCGCGCGGATGGGTGGCCGCACGGTGCGCTCCTGGCAGTTCGGCCTGCGCCCGCCGCGGCTGCGACTGCTGTGGACGGTGCTGCTGCCGCTCGGCCTGTTTGTGGTGTTCCTGATCTTCAGCGTGATCTGGGCGGGCATCCTGGACGAGAGCACGAAAGAGAAAATCCTCGAACAACTCGGTGCCAACGAAGGCACGTCGCTGCTGTTGTTGAGTGCCGCGTTGACGTGCGTGATCGCGCCGATCTGCGAGGAGTTCCTGTTCCGCGGCTTCATCTTCACGGCGCTGCGCAACTGGAAGGGAATGTGGCCGGCGGCGATCATCACCGGCCTGCTGTTCGGGGGCGTGCACGTCGGCTCGGCGCCGGTGGTCGACCTGGTGCCGCTCGCCTTCCTCGGGTTCGGGCTGTGCCTGCTCTATCGGATCACGGGCTCGCTGTATCCATGTATTGCCGCGCACTCGCTGAACAACTCGATCGCCTACGGCAGCCTCGAGAACTGGACGTTCCTGCAGGTGATCGCGCTGATCGCCGGCTCGCTGCTGCTGATCGGCGCGATCGCGCTGGCGGCCAAGCGCGTGGGCCTGATCACGACGCCGCCAGGCGCTCTCTCGCGCCCGCCCCTGCCGTCGCCTAGTGACTCAGGCGCCTGAGCAGCGCATAGAGTTCACGCCGGTGCTCGCTACGCCTCCCGCGCCCGCTCCCGCAGTCACCGCACCGGTCGCCGGGCTCCTGAGGCTCGCGCTGGCGAAGGTCGGCGGCAGCCCGCCGTTTGCGCTCGTGGGCGCGCGAATCGTCGTGCGGGGCGTCGTCACGCCGTACGTCGCCTCCCAGACGGTGAGGGTGAGCTTCTATCTCGAAGGGCGCAAGGTGGGGGTGGAGACCGTGGGCGTGCTCGCCGGCCGCGGCGGCGTCGGCCGGTTCCAGGTCGGCTTCTCCAGCCGCTCAGGCGGGGCTCCTAAAGGCGCGTGTCGCGCACTACGCCACGCCGCAGCAGGGCGCGTTCAGCGCCGGCGCGCCGGGCGTGCGCTTCGTCAACACAAACCTCGGGCCGGGCGCGCGGGGACAGTCGGTGCGCTTGCTGCAGTCCGAGCTCGACGTGCTCCACTACGCGGTGCCGCTGACCGGCGTGCTCGACGAAGGAACCGGACGCGCGCTGATCGCATACCGCAAGATCACCGGGCTGCAGCGCATTCCCTACGCGGGCCGCAAGGTCTTCGAGTTGCTCGAGCGCCGCGTGGGCGCTTTCAAGGTGCGCTACCGGAGCGATGGCCGTCATGTCGAGGCGGATCTGACGAAACAGGTGCTCGCCGAGATCGAACCGGGCGGGCGCGTGAAGAGCATCTACACGATCAGCTCTGGCAAGCCATCGACGCCGACGGTGATCGGCCGCTTCCGCGTCTATCAGAAGACCCCGGGCGAAAACAGCGAGGGCATGGTCGACTCCAACTACTTCATCCGCGGCTACGCGATCCACGGCTACGCGGAAGTGCCCGACGTACGCCGCCAGCCACGGCTGCCTGCGCGTGCCGATCCCGGATGCGCCCGCGATCTACTGCTGGGTCCAGACCGGAACCCCCGTGGACGTCTACAACGAAGGTGGCGGGGGTAGCAACACCGTCAGTAATCACGCGGTCCGTAGCTCGCATCACACCCTGACGCGGATGACGCGCGCCAGATAACTCAGCCCGAAGCCGTAGACGAGCAAAGCGAGCGCCGTCTTGACGAGGTGGATCACCCACTGGCTGGAGGAGCCGGAGACGATCCCGGCAAAGGGCGAGGTGAAGAAGTCGGACGCTTCGTCGATCTTCTTGTGGAGGGTGCTTTCGTGTTTGGGTGCCGGGGCGCCGGTGGAGGATGGGGTGCTCGTTGACCTCTTCCTGCTGGTGGGTGGAGGCCGAGGAGGTCTGTTCGACGACGAAGATCACAAACGAGGCGAGCACGATCAGGCAGATGACCCAGGAGGCCAGGCGCAGCAACTTGGCGAGCGAGGAGGATACGCCGGAGCTCGCCATCGGGCTAGATTAGACCCAGCAGTGGATGCCTCCGACGAATATATGGGTGACGAGGAGCGCGCCCGCGCGCTCCTCTTGGGAAGGCTGCGTAAGCACGCGTTGGTGATTGGGACGGTGACGCTGACCAGCGGTGCGCAGGCCGAGTACTACGTGGACGCCAAGCGCGCGATCCTGCTGCCCGAGGCGTTCATGGCCTTGGGCGTGCTCGTGGCCGAGCAGGCTAGGGCATGCGGCGCGAGTGCTGTCGGCGGTGTGCCCGTGAGCGCGATCCCCGTCGCCTGCGCCGCGCTCGCCGCGCCGCTTGCGCCGGCGAAGATGTTCATCGTCCGCAAAGAGCGCAAGGAGCACGGCTTGCAGCGCTGGATCGAGGGGCCGCCGCTCGATTCGGGTGAGCGCTGTTTGATCGTCGAGGATGTGGTGACGAGCGGCGGCTCGACGATCGAGGCCGTCGAGCGTGTGCGCAGCGAGGGGCTGACGGTTGCGGGTGTCGTGAGCGTGCTCGACCGCCTGGCGGGCGGAGGCGAGGCGATTCAGAGGGCGCTTGGCGACGAGCGCCTCGTATACGGCGCTGAGCACGATCGACGAGGTCTACCCCGAGCGGCCGGACCGTGCCTGAGGGGGATCTGCTCGTACGGTGTGCCGCGGCGACCGATCTGACGACGTTGCTCGAGCTGTTCGGAGAGCTCGCCGAGTACGAGCACCTCGAGCACGAGCTGAGGGCCACCGAGGAGCAGCTGGGAGAGGCGCTGTTCGGGGAGCGCCCGGCCGCCGAGGCGCTGATCGCCGAGCGGGATGGCGAAGCGCTCGGCTACGCCCTGTTCTTTCCGACGTTCTCGAGCTTCCTCGCCAGCACGGGCGTGTGGCTGGAGGATCTGTTCGTGCGCAAGGAGCACCGCGGCGAGGGCGTCGGCAAAGCGCTGCTCGAGGCGGTCGCGGCGCTCGTGCGCGAGCGTGGCGGCGAGCGCTTGGAATGGGCGGCGCTCGACTGGAACGAGCCGGCGCTCGGCTTCTACAGGAGGATCGGCGCGGAGACGATGAACGAGTGGATCACCCACCGGTTGGACGGCGAGGCGCTTGAGCGCGTCGCGGCCGAGGGACGCCGGTAGCCTTTCTCGACTGGCCCATCGACACCGATGAGAGTCGCGCGCCCTCGTAGTCCAATGGATAAGACGACCGCCTCCTAAGCGGTAGATCCAGGTTCGACTCCTGGCGGGGGCACTATAAAAGTCCTGCAAATCAGCACTTTCTGGGGCAGTTCGTCGCGAGCATGAATGTCGGGTGTACAGCCAGTGCCCAAACGATTCTTGGCTTTCCTAAGCCATTTTTGGTAGGCATGATCTATCGCGCAGGAGCGGTAGATCCAGGTCCGGGCTGACGAGCTAAATCACCTGCTATTTAGCCGCTTTTTGCCCGCGTGTGAGGCGGAATTCACCGCCAAGGAAGCGGTAGATCGAGGTGTGGGCACGACGAGCAGACAGGGCGGCGTAGGTCCCCGGCGAGGATCCGCAGGCGCTCTCGCCCCGCGGGGTCGCGGCGCATTCCGTGGCGGTAGACGCGGAGCGTGAAGCCGGGATCAGCGTGGCCGAGCTGGTCCATGACGCTGCCCGGGTCGACTCCGAGAGCAACGAGGATCGAGGCGTAGGTGTGGCGCAGCTTGTGCGGCGTGAGCCCCTCAGGCAGAGGTATATCTCCCGAGACTGTCAACTTCTCGTTGGCTTTCTCGACGGCCATTCGTAGGACGCGGCTGCGAACGTTCTCTTGGGTCATTTCGGTTCCCTTCGCGCTCGGGAAGACGAACGCATCGGGGGCGATGTCCGGTGCTCTCGCCTTGTAGGCGGTCAGCTCGTCGCGGAGCGCTGGCAGCAGGTCGATCAGCCGGCTCCCCGCATCGGTCTTGGATTCGCGCACCATGATCCGGTTCTCGGCAAGGTCAACGTCTCGCCACAGGAGCGCGGTCATCTCGCCGATCCGCAGGCCGGCGAACACGAACGTCGCCAGCAGCGCTCGGCGGTAGACCAGCCCGCCCTTCTGATCGCGACCACCTTTGAGCCTGGCGTACTGGTCCAGCTGCGCTCGCGCCCGTCCAGCAGCGCCTCGATCTGCTCGGCGCAGTCCAGCCAAACCGGAGAGGGCTTGCTCGCCTTCAGTCGGCGGCGTCTGCCACGAGCCGTGTTGCGGTCGATCAGGCCGTATTCGAGGGCGACCTCGAGGATCTGCGCGAGACGGGTGATGGTCTTGTTGATCGAGGTGGCCGACAGCGCTCGGGGCGGCCGTTCTCGGGCACGATCGCGTTGCTTCGCTGCATCCCGCGTCTCCTCGACGCGCGTGTGCCATTCCGCCAGTGCCTCAGCGCGCCTTGCGGACTCTCGGACCTTCTCCCCTCGATAGCGGTCTACCTCGGCGATTGTGATCTGAGACAGGCGATGGTTCTCGAAGAACGGGAGCAGATGGTGGCGAAGCTGCCATTCGTAGTCGCACACGGTCTTCGGCTGCCATTCATGCCTGCTTGCCTCAAACCACTTGGTCGCGAACTCCCCGAAGACCCGATCGATCTGTCGTGGGCGAACAGGTTCAGGCTCGACCGGACACCAGATCCCCCGACGGACATCAGCGAGGATGTTCTGAAGTTCGGTGTGTGCTGTCCTCCGCGTCCAGCCCTCGGAGCTGGTGCCGAGGGTTACATACCGCCTCTGCCCATACGCACGAAACCGAAGAGCCCATGAGCCGCTCGGCCGTCGGATGATGTGACCGGTCGGAGCAGGTGGCATCAGCTCGGTTGGGTCCGGACTTGGGATCTGGTTGGTTGGCGGGCACCCACGCCATCGTCCGCACGGGCGCGCCGCACAGGCGGCAGACCCACGCCCCGCACCGGAGAGACGGCTGTTCCAACGCATAAGCGATCACGGCCCCTGTTCTCACAACTTTTTCGGCAGAATGGATTCCTCCTGTAGGTACGCAACTCACCCGTCAGCAGGTCTACACCCCTTGAGAAAGCTGAGGATGGCAGACGGGCAGACCTATGCGGCGGCCTTGACGACGTGGGACTTAACGTCACCCATCGCACGATGTTTCGAGGAGCGCTTTCCTCCACTATCTCGGACATGAGCTCGTCGGCCTTACGGCGCCGCTGCGAGCCACGGGCGGCTGCAAAGTTGTAGTTAGGTAGCAATTCAAATGAGATCGGAATGATCGGGGAGCGGAGCAGAGGCGGCGCGACGAGCTGCGGGATGGTGTCTGGGCGGAAGCACCATTCTTTGTCGGCCTGCCTGCTGAGCGACGTGTTGACGTTGCACGCTTGATGGAATGTGCCTTGAACCGGAGCCGGTGCATCGTCGTCTTCTTGCCAGCTCATGAGCAACAGGGTCTGTGGGTTGAGAGGGAAACGAATCTCCACGGTGTTGACATATCCGTTGACCGGTACGACCGCTGGGCTCGGCGTGTGGTGGGCGTAGTTCCAGGGAAGTACGATCACCGGCTGATCGGCCGTGATCAGCAGGTCTTTGTCGAAGCGCACGATCGCCCAATGCATACTGCTCAGTAGTGAGGCTATTCTCGTGATCTGGCCGAGCAGAGTGTTGGCGTGCCCTCGGTCTGCGCGAAATTTGCGGGCTGCGTCGCGGATCTCCTCGGGTGATGCACGGCCGAGGGTACGCTGCTCGTTGATTATCTCCTCAGTGGTGCGTCGCAGGAATGCTCCGAAGCCCGGAGTACGAACGACATGGATTGCGATGAACTGGGCGAGAAGCGCTCTTGTCTTGTTCGAGAGCGGCCAGTGCTGGTCGAAGCTGCGGTCAAGGTCGCGGAGGCTTCGCAGAGCGGGATCCTCACATTGTCCCAAGGACTCCTCGACTTCTTTGGCAAGTACCGGGTCGGACCCCCACCAATCAACCCGACGGGTGGCGGCCTTGACGCCACGAAGCTCACGCTTGCCAGTTGGCACGTCGTGCACCATCACCATGCTGTTGACACCGAATCCTCGTAGGTATCCAGCAGAGGCAAGGTGAATGTTCCGGACCGCTCCGTTCGACATACCCACGAGGATAGGGAGTCGGCGGGATGGCTCCTTGCATTTCCGTTAGGGGCACACTATGAGTACGCATCGGTTGGGGACGATCAAGGCGTTCAGGCACATGCCGATCAGGCATGTGTGCTCCTTTCTCACAGGGACTTGCCGATCGGAACGCCAGCGAATTCACCCGGAAAGTGGGACATGACTGCCTAGAGATTTTCGCCGCTTTGACCTTCGGTAGCGCTTTGGTCCTGGCCTAGATCTCGCGCGTCATCCATGAACCGCGCTGGTTGTCCGGGTCTATCCTCTGTAGCTGGCAGCTGGGACGCGAGATCATCACGGACCACAGCGACGGACGGGAAATTTGGATGAGCAGCACCGCCCGCGACGACCCGCTCAGCGAGACTGCGCGCCTCTTGAAGCGACTTGCTTTTGGCCTCAGAACGCTGGTCTCCGAGCTGAGCCGAGAGGACCCGGCACGCAAGGTCCGAATCGAGCTCGCGGAGGCGCATCAGGCCACCTGGCGTCCGAGCCAGCACAGGTAGCCCGGCGCGCCAGGTCTGATCTCCGGGAATCACGGTCGCTCCGTGACGTTCGAGAACAAACCGGCTGTGCCCAAGACGGCTTCCCTCGAAGTAGACCGGAACGCCATAGGCCCGTGAGACCGTTGCAACCTCACGCAGAAATCCCAAATCACGCACATACTCGGCGCGAGGTCTGAGCCGAATTCCAGCGATGTTCCGAGGTAGTTCGCGTAACTCTCCTGGATCATGAACTGGTGCGACACGTCCGTGACCTCGCGGGATGATCTCTCGCGTCGATGTACTAGCGCTGGTGAATGCATGAAAGGGCATACAATGAGCGGGACCTCGTAACCCGGAGATCCGTGCCAAGGCCATTAGCTGTGAGCTGCCACCTAGCCAGCGAGCGGTTTCTCGTGCCCATTGGGCGATCTGATTAACCTGGTCGTCTCGAAGGCTGGGACTCCAGTCGAATGGTTCGCCAAGGCGTAGCTCCATGCGGCGGGACTCTTTCGAACAATAGACACGCAGGCTTGTAGACAATGTTCGGGTGTATTACGTTCGCTTTAACCAGATACTGGTCGTGTGGCAGATACAGTAATCCGTCTGGATATCCCCAAATCGAGTTTGACCCGGACGTCGCCACTTTCTTCCACGCATGCAAGAGCACTGACATGGGCAGGAACGAGAGGACTGGTTAGTGCCGCGATTTCATCAGCGTCGTAGCCGGCGCTAGTGAGCTGGTCAAACGCGCGCTCGATAAAGTCAATTAGATACTGACGATCTCGACTGGGATCGCTCGTGGGAAGCATCGCATTCTCGCTGCTCTGGACAAGGTCGGTGCGCACTACCAAGCTCTCTGAATAGCGCTCGAGCTGCACATCAAGCCAGTAACACGCCGTCGTGGGAGACCAGCCGAGATGCAGTGATTATGCTTAGCGGTTGCACCGGCCATCCCTGCTGTAAAAAGAAATGCCAAGTACGCCCCTTGGGACCGTTCCAGTCGAGCGGATCTATCGTAGGCCGATGGCGTTTGATCCATAACGGTGGCGAACCTATCCCACCGAGTTGGAGGATGGTGTCTGGGTCAGCTTGCGGTTCATCCACTGAATCAGCCTGGACAACCCAAACACGCATTCCGTCCCACACCCACTCACAGCGCTGATGAGTAGGACGCTCATAGAGGAATGTGGCTATCCGGGTAAGTGGGGTTCAAGTTCTTGCTCCGTGGCCTCAAGCGGAGCGTTGTTCTCGATGGGTGTGGATGACGTAATGTTAATTACGATCTGCGCGGAGCATAGGTCTGCGAGCGGACCCTCGGCAACCCAGTGACACTTTTCAGGTGACAAGACTCGATCATTTCCTAGCACTCCGAGCGCCGATGGCTCGATCGCTACTTGAATCAATGGCCATGAGTGGACCTGTGCTTTCATCGAGACCGCGACGGCCTCGATGAGTGATTCCCACGACGCAGGTATCACTCGTGAACTAGCTCCGGCAGGGGTTGCAAACTCGAGCGGACCGTTTGAGCGTACAACCAACATGCGGGCGCTTAGAAGATGCGCTTCGATCTCCGCTGCGAGATTCGGCGGATCATGCTGGCCAGGCATTGCCGGCACGATCACGATCCACGGTGGCACCCAGCCGTAAGGCAGGCCGAGAAGGCCTTGTGCCTTTGAGCCGAGCGCTTGATCTTGCATGATCTGCCAGTCCCACGAGCATACAATGTGCCACTCCTCGGGCACGAGATCTCTTAGGGCATCGAGTCCAGGCACCGCAGACGAAGGGGTATGGGTGGACATGACCCCTTAAGGTTAGCTTGAGAAGCAGACCCTGGTGGAGTTCAGGTCTTCTGATCTTTTGATGTATGGTCCCATGCCGCGAAGGTAGGTAACGGTGTGACGGAAACGACATGGCCCAAGCAGAATCAAGCCTGGCGGCGCCTCGTAGAAGAGGCGCGTGAAGCGCTGGAATCCATGAGAAGCGAGCACGGCTTCCGGTCTGCGCGATCGGAGTTGAACGGCGACGGTCCCGTGGCGTCGATCTCGTCGTATATGGCTACGGCAGCAATCTTGGATCTGCGCGACCGCGCGCCACAGTGGGCGCGCCCGGTAGAAGAGTTGGGGGAGGCGCTGCACAAGGAGTTGCTTACAGACGATCCGATCGCCGTTCTAAAGGGATTGCACGAGGAGGTATCCCAGCGGTCACGTGACCGCACACGTTCGAAATCGATTGCGGAGAAGCTCGCAAAGGAGTTCGGCAGCGACCCACTAACGCTGGTTCTGCCGGTGGCCACAGCAACTGTTCTTGCAACGCGTGCGCGTGCTCAGCTGCTCTTTCAGGATAAAGCATTGGAACCGAGTGCTGAGCTACTGGCCACACTAATTCTTCAATCGCGGATCCTGCTAGCCGGCGATGCCCTAGCGACGATGCGTGTCCATCCGTACGCCGTCTACAAGGTTGCTCATGGTTTGTGGCTGAGTACGCTGGTACTCGATGCAAGTCGCCGCGACCACTTTGCAGCAATTAATGAAGAGTTGGCTCGTGTAAAGCACGCGGTTCACGGGCTAACAGAGCGGCTATTGGCACGCAGCCGTATCGGTGCGGTTCGTGATGGCGAGCACGTTGCACTTGTGTTCTGTGCCGGAGCCCTTGCGCTCGCTCCTCTGGATCCCCGTTACGTCATCGAGGCATTATCGGCTGCAGCGCGTGGCCAGAGCGCTCGCGGAGATTGGCCGCAAGGTCGGATCGTTGGCTCTCACAACGATCCAGATACGGGAGCTTCGCTGGAAGTTTCAAGTCACGAGGTAGGGCTAGCCTTTGTGGAGGCGATCTTTTGCCTTGGGCTTCTCCCGGGTGTAGTCGACCGTATCACCCCGGAGGTGACATTGGCTCTGCAACGGGCAGTGGATTACTTGCGCGAGAGCCGCGTGCCGCTGGTAAAGGGTGCCGATAAGGGTTTGCAGGACTCGTCGGCGGTGGGCTGGTGCTCTGCCCACATCTATGGACAAACGCAAATCGAAGCCAAGGCCACAGCAGCGGCCCTGCGACTTACGATAGGCGCCCACGGCGTAGCTGAGCAAGAGCGCAGCGTACAGGCGCTGGAACATTTCGAGGACGTCTGGAACCCAGAAGACCACACGCCGCCTTATCTAGAGTGGGCGACATACATAAAAGAGAACGAGCCTGACGGTGGAAATCCCATCCTGCCTTATCTCGACCAGAATTTCGTCCAGAGAGCCCGTGACGAGAAGGCAAAGGACCGTCGCCCATGGGCGCGAACCCAATCGATGTCTGCCATTCTGTTCGGTCCACCTGGAACCACTAAGACTACGATTGTCAAGTCTATGGCCCAGGGCCTAGGGTGGCCGTTGGTTACTCTCAGTCCTGGCACATTCATCAGGGACGGCCTAGAGAATGTAGAGAAGCGGGCCATCGAGGTGTTCTCTAGTCTGCAGGACCTGGTACGTGTAGTAGTACTGTTCGATGAGTGCGACGAGCTGTTCCGCGCTCGTCGTCACGCACGACGCGACGGTGGGACAGATAGTGACAACTCTGGCAACGAGGGGGTGCGGTCTATTTCCGCGTTCATGACTGCGAGCATGTTGCCCAAGCTCCAAGACCTTCGCGACAACGGCCAGGTGTTCTTCGTGATCGCGACGAACTATTTCGATCAGATCGACTCGGCCGCGAAGAGAATTGGCCGGATCGATAGGATCCTGGGCGTGAGCTGGCCTGACGAGCGGCAGCGAGCCAACATGCTGAAGCAAAAGCTGGCTGAAGACCTCTCGCCCGAGATGCTCGGCAGCGAGCCGGTCATCCAGACGATCGCCGAGCTATCCAAACGAACACGCTACTTTGTTCGTGGCGAGCTCGTCGAGCTTGCAAACGAGCTGTCAAGCGCTCCGGAGAAGCTAGAAGCAGCCGATAATGAGACAGCCGTCAACGCGCTCGCGGATGAAATCATGGCCAACAAGTCACGCACAGTCGAAGACGCCGACATAGATGCCTTCAGAAGAGAAGCTGAAGCACGTAGCGCATGTCATCGACCAAATCATGGGGAGCTCGTGAAGTGAGTAGCCCGTGTTGCCTGTGCGCCCAGATCGCTGGTGACCGCCGCCATGATTTGGTGCACCAGCACCTTGGAGACGATAATTACTATCGGAGGCTCGCAGAGATCGGCCGTGACTGGTGTGCGATTCCGAGCATAGGTGCCTTGGTTCCGGGGCACACACTCCTGTGCCCCAAGCAACACTTACGCAGCTTTGCGTCCTTGGACCCCGACGTGCTCGATGACGCAGCAACACATCTGACTTGCCTGATCGACTGCCTCACCCAGACATTCGGCAATTCAGTCCAACTGTTTGAGCATGGCAATGCAAAGCACGGTTTCCGTGTTGCTTGCTCGGTCGAGCATGCCCATCTTCACGTGGTACCTGGTGCTCCAGACCTATGGCCTCACATTGACCGCTCGATCCTCTGGGCACCGCTTATCAACGGATTGGCTGGTTTAGCGGATGCGGCGGGCGTCGGCGAGTACCTGCTCTATCGAGATTTGGACGGCGACTATTGGATCGCAGCAGCTCCAGAGGGGGGGCATCCGTCGCAAGTGATGCGCCGGGCGCTAGCAGCCGCAATCGGCGAACCAGAGCAGTGGAATTGGCGTGTATATCCACGGCCCCGGCAGACGGCGGCTTCTCTGAGCGCGGTGATGGCGGTCGTCTAGCTTCCGCAAGAACCAACGGAAGCTAAGGAAGAGGTAGATCATCGACGCCCGACCGCTTGACGATCACAGGGGCGCTCGTCTCGATCCATACACGCGCACCACATGACAAAGGCTTCTGTGGCGAGTAAATCAGGAGTGATGGTCCCTTAATCTCGATCCCGTGCGCCGGGAGGTTGCTTCTCGAGGTCTTGACTCGCAGCGGCGGCTCGTCAGCGGCCTTCCGCATGTTACTGCGGATGACGTGCTGGTTGACGTGAATGCGCTTGAGCAAGCTTTTGAGAGCTAACGCCCAGTCTCGTCTCGAACTCCAGCACTCGCGTACTCGCCTTTAGCCCGCTCGACCTCAACGTCGCGGAACGCTCCTGCCAGCGCCGCAAAGCCAAATCGGGAGGCCAGTAGTCGCTTGCCCCCTTGGTCGATCAACATCCAGCGGTACATACCACGCCAGTCGCGGAAGATCCTAAAGGTGTAGTTCACGGACAGCTCCGACCCTTTGTGCTGGGAGGGCAGGGACTCGACGGAGCCGTTGCCCTGATGACCGCAGGACGGTAGCGCATCCCCGGAGGGCCAGGCATCAGTCTTCGCGGAAATGCCGGGAGAAACATCAGCGGAGTCGAGGTTCTTAGGGATGATACCCTCCTCTCTCGTAGGGTGTCTGATGTACGATGTGGACAATAGATAATGTCTAGGACGGATCTTTCGAGCGCTCTTTCTCATGCGAACACTGTTCGTGGAGCATCCCGCGCCGCATTTGGTCGGGACTTTTTGATCGAGACCTGTCTCGCGATAGCGGCGCTTGACGAGACCTTCCTCTTCGACGACGTATCTGCTCTGCTGATCGAGGTGGCGCGAGAGACTGGCATGCAGCCGCCCAGCGACTCCACCATACGAAAGGACCTGGAGCGGCTCCGCGAGGCCTTCGGGGCGATCGAACGCTTGCCTTCCACGAAGGGCGAGCGCTTGCGTCGCGAGGTGCGTAGGCCCACCTCGTTGTGGGCCCTATGCAAAGAGCTCGCTGAGCGCGCATAGAGATGCCACCAGCTCAAACGTCAGTGGTCATTAGCGTCCTTTCGATCAGCGCCGTACGCTTGGGCTCGTCTTCCGCAGAGTGATTTGGCACGAACATATGTTCGATCCTATGCCTCCCCTCGGACAGAACGCTGCATCGCGCATTGCGTTGAGCTGAGCAGCGACGACATGAGTCCGGCCCAGAACACCACGTCGAGCGGCGAAACGATGCCCTCTGTAGATCGGTCTCCGGTGCTGACTTGAGCGATCACTTTCGTGAAACGACCCGATGCCTGTTACAGCAGGCGTGAGTGCTCGTTGATGCGCTTAAGCACCTGACCGAAGCTTGGCCATTGTCCGGAGGTCTTGGCGGGCATGAGCGTGGCGGCGTCGCCGTAGCGCGTCTGCAGCCACGTGCGTAGCTCCGAGTCGATGGGCGGCTGGAACGCGGGGCTGCTTGCATAGCCGTCGGGGGGTCGCTCGGTCCAGCCGGCGTAGTGGGTGGCGGAGATGACCTGCATCTCGGAGAGGACGCGCTCGAATTGTCCGCGGTTCTTGAGCGCGTCGCGTGTCGGTGTGTGGTCGAGCAGGCGGTAGATGTCGTAGTAGTGGCGTCCGCAGCGTTGGTCGGCGACCGTGGCGTCCTGTGCGTAGTACGTGGCGACGTGGTGCAGGAGAGAGATCTTCTCCAGTAGTGTTCGCATCGGCAAGAGCGCCCGCACGTCGAACGGCATGGTGTCCTCGTAGTCGCTGGGGTCGAGGCCGAGTGGCTCGCAGAGCATCGGTGTTAGGGTCACCATCTCCGAGGGCCACTCGCCGCCGGCGTAGCCGGTCTCCAGCAGCACCCCTCGGTCCTCCACGGGGATCGCGACGGCGGAGCGAACAACGCGGGGGTAGCTCAGCACGTCGGCACGGTGTGGCGTCTTGCCGCGTCCGGGTTCGCGCGCCGGAAGCCACTCGACGTCGAGTGTGTGGGCGACGTGCTCGGTGATGGTCTTCAGCAGGCGCTCCCGGCTTTTGGCCGAGTCGCCCTTCGTGGGCTGGATGAGGATGTCGACGTCCTCTGAGAAGCGCTCGATCAGCTCATAGCCCTTGGACAGGCTGGTGCCGCCCTTCAAGACAAACGCACCGGCGTGCTGGTCGTGCAGAGCGCGCAGCACCTGGGTCACCCAGTAGTCCTTCTCCACGAACAATGGCGCGAGACCAAGACGCTCGGCGGCGCTGACAACGGCGCCCTCGAAGTCGGCCTCATTGTCGCGTAGACGACTCACGCCGCCGTGCCCTCGAGCACACGCAGGGCACGGGCGCGGGTCCGGGGGTCCCGAGCGCCCGGGACGCGCTCGGCCTGCTCCTCGTAGCCTCCGTGGCGCAGCACCGCGCGCAGGCGCTCCCGGACGACCGGCGGCTCGGTGCGGCTCGCCCTCACAAGGCGCTCGACGCGCACGTCCTCCCGCTCGAGCAGCTCACCAAAACGCTCCAGGGCGGTGGCGCCATCGGCCTCCACGTAGCGATCCCAGCCCTCCAGCGCCTCCAGAAAGGTCACCTCCATGCCGTTGAGCTTGGCCTCGCGGCGTCCCGAGCGCGCCGCCCTGCTCGAGACCTTGACGTTGTGCAGGCCCTCCGGCCGCCGATGAGTTACCGCCAGCGCTTCGACGGGGGACACCTGAGTGGACAGGCCAAGGAGATTGGTGGCATGCCAGCCCGTGGCCCCAACGGCCTCCTGCGCTCCCAGCACCTTCTGCACGGCCTCGCCCTGAGAGGCGCCGATCATGCCGAAGCGGCTCTTCTTGCCGCGCCAGTACACACCCCGACGGACGCGCATCAGCTCCCCCCGCGCGATCAGACGACGAAGCTCATTGTTGACAGCCGACGGCGACCCCCCGAAATCCTCGATCCGCCACAACCGCTCGCCAGAGCGCAGCACCCGACCGCGCACCTGCTGCGCCACACTGCCATTCTGGTCAATCACCTGACTCATACGATGATTGTAACGCGATACGAGAAATCGTCAAGAGCGTTGGGCCAGCTTCTTGGCTGGAGCGTTTAGGCAGCAACCCGATTCTGCTGCCTAAACCCACCGAAATCTACCGATATCCGACGACATCTTGGCGTCGGCGAAACGCCGGATATCGTCACAAATTCCCTGCAAATACGCATCTTTTGACCTTGTCTCTCGGCTCTCCTCCTAAGCGGTAGATCCAGGTTCGACTCCTGGCGGGGGCACTGAGGTGATCTGGTCGAGCTCCTTTGGTGGGCCTGGCTCGCCGGGGTGGAGGTCCAGCTGCCACCACTGGACGTCGTGCCAGGCTCCGGCCTTCCAGCCGATGCGCTTGTAGGTCGCGACGGGAACGAATCCCATCGCGCGGTGCAGGCCGTTGCTTGCGTCGTTCGGCTGGGTGATCCCGGCGCACAGGGTCCACAGGCCGATCGCCCGTAGCTGTGCGAACAGTTGTGTGTACAGCGTGCGACCAACACTGGCTCGGTGGTGGTCCGCATCGATGTACACAGCCACGTCTGCCGCCCACCGATAAGCGGCACGCTCCCGGTGAGGTGAGGCGTAGGCATAGCCCAGCGTGACGCCCTCGTGCTCGGCGACGACCCAGGCGTACGCCGCGCTGATGCGACCCGCCATCTCCTCCACGGTCGGCGGCCGCGCCTCGAAGGACACGACCGAGTCAGAGACATACGGTCCATAGATTGCGGCGCACGCGGCCGCATCGCCCTGAGGGTTGGCGTCGCGGACGATCGTCATTTACAGACTATAAAGCTCATAGAGTTCGCTCCATCGGGCGAACGGTGACCACGCGGCTACCCAGCGCCTCCTGCTCTGCCATTTCGCGCTAGCCGCCTGAACAGCGGCAGCCCGTTGCCCAAACACGACCGGATTACACGAGCCCGGCTTGCGGCTCATTACAGTATTCTGTTAGAATCGCCTATCATTACAAGGATCTGTAATGACTGATGCTTCGGGCAAGAACCCTTATCGGCCGGGTGTGGGCGTGCGCCCGCTGTATCTCGCGGGCCGTGACGCGCCGCTGCGGCGCTTTGACGCGATGCTCCGCGCTGCGCCCGAGCAGCAGGCCAACATGCGGGTCACGGGGCTCCGGGGTGTTGGCAAGACTGTTTTGCTGGAGACGTTCGCCGAGCACGCGCAGGAGCACGACTGGGAGCCGGCGTTCATGGAGCTTCAGCCCGCGCACAACACCGACACGCTCCTCGCGGCGGCCATCGCAACGCTGTTGGGACGCACACGCGAGCGGCTCTCCAGGATGGCGCGACTGCGATCGGCGGCCGGCAGAGCGCTGCGCTCGAGCAGCCTGTCGGTGAGCTGGGAGGAAGTCTCGTTGTCGGTGTCCTTTGGCTCTGAGCGGGAGGAGGACTTGGCGCGAGAGATGTTCGCGACCGTCGCGCTCGCGCTCGCGAAAGGACGGGCGGGCGTCGTCCTGCTCCTGGACGAGGCCCAGCTGATCCATGACGAGCGCGACCGCCACGGTGAGCACCCACTGTCTCTTTTGATCGCTCCGATCGTCGCGCTGCAACGCCGGGAGCTCCCACTCGGACTCGTGTTGTGCGGCCTGCCAACGCTGACGGGCAACCTGCAGAAAGCGCGCTCCTACAGCGAGCGCCTGTTCCGCGGCGAGGAAATCGACTCGCTCGCGCCCGAGCAGGCACTGGAGGCGTTCACCAGACCCCTCGAGCAGACCGTCCGCAGCGCCGCCCCAGCGCTCGCCAAGACCGTCGCCACGGAGGTCGAGGGCTACCCGTACTTCCTGCAGCTATGGGGATCGGAGCTGTGGGACGCCGCCGAGCACGCCGGCCTCGAGCGCCTCACGGGGAAGCTGCTCGACGCGGCGCGCCCCGACATCTACGAACGGCTCGACCGCGACTTCTACGACCCACGCCTGGCCACCCTGACCCCAGCAGAGCAGGACCTGCTGGTCGCCTCCGCCAAATGCCCATATCCCCCACTGCGCTCCGCCGACCTCGCCGGCAGCACCGCCAAGACTCCCGGCAACGTCAACGTCCTGCTCGGCCGCCTCGTCGACGCCGGCGCGCTCTACCGCATCCGCAAGGGCGAGTACGCCTACACCGCACCAAAGTTCCGCGACTACCTGGCGCGAAGAACAACAGACTGACCTCGCGGTTGTCCCGCCTGGCGCGCCTCGTCGGAGAAGGGAGCGGAGGTCTTTACGCGAGCAGCGCGTCCCGGGCGGCTCGTACCTCCACCTCGAGCCGACCACGAACGAACAAGGAAGTAAGCCATGTCTACAAGCAGCAACATCAACCATATCGTCCTCACCGGGCGGCTCACAAGCGATCCCGACCTACGTACCTTCCCGTCGGGCAGCGTCTGTGAGCTTGCGGGTCGCGGTCAACGCCAGGCGCCGTCAGGAGGCGGGAGAGTGGGTCGAGAAGCCCAACTACTTCGACGTCGTCGTGTACGGCACATCGGGCGAGAACGTCGCCAACCGCATGCACGAGGGCGGTCCCGTCGCGGTAGCGGGGCGCCTTGACTGGCGTGAGTGGGAGACCAAGGACGGTCGCCACGCCCAAGCGGTGCGCATCGTCGCCCGACACGTGCAGTTCCTCAGCGGCGCTGAGGATCAGGAGCTCCTGGACCTGGCCGACCAGAACACGATCGCTACGGTCGCGGCGGAACGCTACTAGGCTGTTCACCCCTCGCGACTTTCTTGGGAGGCTGTCACGCTGGCGACATGTTCACCGGGGGTGGCACAAGGTGGCGGACACTGTGTGACGGCGCGACGTCTCCATGTCTGCTGTGGTTTCCTTGTTGATACCGGCGGCCCAAACCGAGCGGTCGTCACGAGCTTTGGGAGGTGCTGTGATGAGCGCGACGGAGATCGACGACGGCAAGCTGGAAGCCTTCATGGGGCAGGCTGTGACGGACATGGGCGCGATCATCAGCGGGCCGCTGATGCTGATCGGCGAGAAGCTCGGCCTCTATAAAGCGATGGCTCATGCGGGGCCTCTGACCTCGCAGGAAGTCGCGGAGCGCTCTGGCGCGGCTGAGCGCTACGTCCGTGAGTGGCTGGGAAACCAGGCCGCGGGTGGCTATGTCACCTACGACCCGCAGAGCGACCGCTACACGCTGCCGGACGAGCACGCGCTTGCGCTGGCGGACGAAGACAGCCCGTTCTACATCCTCGGCGTGTATGACTCGATCGCATCGTTGTATGCCGACGAAGAGCAGATCATCGAGGCGTTTCGCAGCGGCGAGGGGATGGGTTGGCACGAGCACGACCATCGCCTGTTCCGTGGCACCGAGCGATTCTTCCGGCCCGGCTACCGCGCGCACCTCGTCGCCGAGTGGATTCCGGCCCTGGACGGAGTCCAGGAGAAGCTGCAGCGCGGCGCGAAGGTCGCCGACGTCGGCTGCGGGCACGGCGCGTCGACGATCATCATGGCCGAAGCGTTCCCGAACTCGCGGTTCTTCGGATTCGACTACCACGACGCCTCGATCGAGCGCGCACGCGAAGCGGCAAAGGACGCGGGCGTCGCTGATCGCATCACCTTCGAGGTCGCCGCGGCCAAGGACTACCCGGGCGAGGACTACGACCTCGTGTGCGTATTCGACTGCCTGCACGACATGGGCGACCCGGTCGGCGCCTCCGCGCATGTTCTGGAGACGCTCGCCTCGGACGGCACCTGGATGATCGTGGAGCCGTTCGCGCAACGATCGCCTCGAGCAGAACCTCAACCCCGTCGGGCGCGTCTTCTACGGCGCCTCAACCGTCATCTGCACGCCGGCGTCGCTCGACCAGGAGGTCGGCCTCGCGCTCGGCGCCCAGGCCGGCGAGGCACGATTGACCGACGTACTCAAACAGGGCGGATTCACCCGCGTGCGCCGCGCGACCGAAACACCCTTCAACCTGATCCTCGAGGCACGACCTTAGAGGATGAGCACCCTCACGCCGCGGCGATGGGCGCCGCGGAATGCTCGGCGAGGAAGCCGTCGATCGTGGCGGCGACCTCCTCGGGACGCTCGAGTATCACGAGGTGCCCGGAGTCCGGGATCACGACTTCGCGGTCGGGTGCAAGCGCGGAGCAGAACTGGGCGCCGTCCTTGGCGCTGAGCATCTTGTTCTCCTCGCCCCAGATCACGCACACCGGCACGCCATCTGGCTTTTGCTCCAATCCGGCGAAGCTATCGATCTGCTCCCCGATGCTGAATAGCACCCGCATCTGATCGGGGTCGCGATTGGCGTCACGCAGGTGATCCAGCAGCTCGGGCGAGACGCGGTCCGGGTCAGTGAACAGCATCTTCCGCGCGCTCGCCGCCGCGATCGGCCGCGGCGTGGGGATCCGCGCGCTCAGCGCCGCGAGCGCAGCCGCCGCGCGGCGGCTGCGGCGCGTGATCCACAGCAACGGGCGCAGGCCGGCGCCCGCGGCCGTCCGATCGGTGAGGACGTTGACCGCCACGACTGCCTCCACCCGCTCGGGATGCTGCGCCGCATAGCGCAGGACCGTCGCCGCGCCCATACAGTTGCCGAGGAGCGTGACGTTGCCCAGGTCGAGCTCGTCCAGGAGCGCGCCCAGCATCTCGACGTAAAGGTCGAGCGAATAGTCGATCTTCGGATGCTCGGAGCGGCCGAACCCAAGCATGTCCGGCGCGATCACGTCGTGGTCGGCGGCGTAGCGCTCGATCAGCGGCTCCCAAGTTCGATGCGAGGTGCCACCGTTGTGGAGGAAGACCATCGGGGCACCGGCGCCCTCACGCCGATAGAAGACCTCATGGCCTCGGAACGTAAAGGTACTCATCTGCTCAGCGCCTCCTGTGATCGCCGGAACAAACCTGCCGATGTCCGTCAAATTCGCCGCTTCATTCCCAGCACTCTACTTGACGAGCCCTTCATCCCTTACGCGTGCGGGAAGGCGGCGAGCGCCCGGCTGCTCCATCGGGACGGTTCGCTCCTCTTCAGCTTGGCCGCCGGCCGTGGCAGGCGACCATGATCGGGCTCAGGCCGGTGCGTCCTGGCTCTGCGAAGTTCGCGAGCAACGCGTCGATCTCATCGTCCCGCGCACGGCCCGAGCTGACGAGCGCTTCGCGTAGCGATTCCAACGACAGTCTGTAGAAGGCCGTGTCTGCTGTCCCACTTCGGATCAGTCGCACGCGGCCCTCGGCCTGCACGTCCTCCAGGCCCAGCGCCTCTAGCTCACTCGGCAGCTTGCGCCCGCACTCCCCGTCGAATCCCATCGAGGCCATCAGGTCGGCCACCGCGTCCGCCACGTGCTGGGCGCCCACCAAGCGCTGCGGGTCAGGGTCTGGTGGGTAGGAGGTGACCGGCAAGACCATGTCGTAGTCCTCGATTACGAGCAGCCCACCCGGCCGCACCCCCGCGAGCAGGTTTCCCAGCGCGCCCATCCCGATGTGCTCGATCAGCAGGCGCGTGTGAACGACATCGAACTCGCCGCTGGGTAAGGGCGCCGCGATGATGTCGTGCTCGGCGACCTCGACCGGACCGCCCGCGAGCGGCTGCAGGAACTTCAGGTAGACGTCGGCGGCGAACACTCGACCGTTCTCGCCGACCCGCTGGGAGAGCCACTCCACGACCGAGCCGCCGCCCGCGCCGACCTCGGCGACCCGTGATCCCGGCCCGACGCCCAGGCGCTCGAGCAGCGCGAACGTGCCCTCGTCCCACAATCGCTCGATCCCCGCGAGGCGCTCGCGCTCGTCCTTCCACGCCTGATCGTAGGTGTAGGTACTCACAACGCTCCTTCTCGCCGAGAGGCCAACCCTATCCGAACCGCGGCACCCCTGCTCACCGACCCGGGACTCTGCGGACCGCCGTTTGAGAACCTCTCGGGGTAGTCTTGGCGGCGTCGCTGGGCGTGTCGAGGGAGTTGACCGAGCAGGAGGCATACGATGAGCACATTTGCGCCGAGCAACGGGTCGGTTTTCCGCCGCGTCGGCGATTACGCGGGCGCGATGCGTCACAATCGGCGGTTGACGTCGGTGGGTACGCCGCGCGAGGAGCTGCTCGCGCTTCAGCAGCGCCGTTTGGTGGCGATCGCGCGCCACGCGGCGGTGGCCTCGCCGTTGTACCGCGAGCTGTATGCCGGGATCGAGCTCGCCGACGACCTCGACGTGCGTGCTCTACCGGTCGTGAGTAAGGCGATGCTGATGGAGCGCTTCGACGAATGGGTCTGCGATTCGCGGCTGAAGCTCTCAGAGGTCGAGGATCATCTCGAGCGTATTCGCGGCGATGAGCTTTATCTCGGTGAGTACCGCTGCCTGCCGACGGCCGGCACCACTGGACGCAAGGGCATCTTTGTCTACGGGCGTGATGAGTGGCGTCAGTGCCTGACCTCGTTCGTGCGCTGGAGCGAGCTCACCGGAGTGCGGCCACGGCTCGGGCGCCGCGTGCGAGTCGCGAGCGTCGCGAGCACCAACCCACTGCACGTGACGGCGCGCATCAGCCTGAGCCTCGACCTGGGGCTGTCCGCGCTGGCACGGCTCGACGCGCACACACCACTCGGCGAGCTCGTCGCCGCGCTCAATGAGCACCGCCCGGAGATTCTTGTGGCGTACCCGTCGATGGCCTCGCTGCTGGCCCTCGAGCAGCTCGAGGGCCGTTTGCAGATCGCTCCGCGGATCGTCTCCACGAATTCCGAGGTCCGTACTGAGGAGATGACCGCCAACATTCGTGCCGCGTGGGGAGTCGAGCCGTTCAACGTGTACGGCACCACGGAAGGCATGTACGCATGCGACTGTGAGCAGCACCAGGGGATGCACGTGTTCGAGGATCTCGGCCTGATGGAGGTCGTCGACGAACACGGCGACCCAGTCCCAGACGGGGTCACCGGCGCCAAGATGCTCGTCACCAGCTTCATCAAACGCACCCAGCCACTGATCCGCTACGAGGTCTCGGACATGGTCGCACTGACGACCGTCCCCTGCGCGTGCGGGCGCCCACTCGCACGGATCGTGTCGGTGCAGGGCCGCAGCGACGACATCATGCGTATGACGGGACCCGACGGGCGAACCATCGCCGTGCACCCACTCACGTTGCAAGGTCCGATCGAGGCGCTCGCAGAGCTACGCCAGTACAAGATCGTCCACGACGACCAGGGCCTGCACGTGCTCGTCGTGCTCCGCGACGGCGCCATAATCGATGAGGTCTCCCGGCGCATCGAGCAGACGCTGCGCTCAGAGCTCCTGGACGCAGGCGTCGCCGACCCCCGACTCGAGGTCAAGATCGTGACTGAGCTACCGCGCGAGCAAGGTCACAGCGCCAAGTTCAAGCTGGTCGAGTCACGCACCAGCAGCCGCTGATGCCAATCACTCACCGTGCTGCTGCACGCTCGCGCCGACTGACGGTCGAGCCTGCTCGACCGCGCGGCCCTAGCCCGGGTGTCTTAGGATCGCTCCGTGGTGAGTCGAACCCTGACAGACGCGCTGGAGGTCCTGCAACAGGCGGGGTTTGCTGCGTGGGTCACGGATACCCGCGGGCACGTCGTGGGGGTGACGGACGACATGCTGATGATCTACGGGTCGGGTGTCGAGCGTCCGCGGGTTCCTCTTGGCGCACACGTCTTTTCTGAGGAGTGGGTGTCGTTCCAGGCGAGTTCGATGGGCGGCGCCACCCTCGAGAGCCAGCGCAAGCTCTTCGCCAAGCTCGCTCCGGGGCTGCTGGTTGACCTCGATGTCGATGAGCTGCGCGCGATGATTGACCCACGGCTGCACGATCTCCTCGACGGGCTCGAGCCATCGCCTGCGGGTCAGTTCTGGTCAGGCCGCGCTGAGGTCAACTTCGGTGAGCGCACCGCGTGGGTTGACTCTGTCTCGGTCCCCCTCTACGACGATCATTCCGAGCACGTCGGGAGCGCGACGATCGGGAAGCCCGGCGTCAGTGGAGTGGTCATGAGCATGCTCGCGATGGGTGACGCGGCGCTGTTTGAGCGAATCCTGCGTCTCTTGCGGCCCGCGCGGCGTGCGACCGCGATCCTCTTCGCGGACCTGGAGTCCTCGACTGCGCTGAGCCGTTCGACTCTCGACGCACGACTACTTCGCGTTCGTGCGACGCTTTGCGTGGCGTGCCGATAAATCCGTCGTCGAGGCGGGTGGGATCGTCGGCAAGCACGTCGGGGATGGCATCACCGCGTTCTTCATCGCCGAGCACGCCGGCTCGGAGTCAGCGGCGGCACGGGCCTGTCTGGAAGCTGCGCAGGCGATTCGCGTAGACACCGCTGCCGCGGCGCAGCGCAGCGAGCTGGATCCAGACCAGGTCGTGATACGGATTGGGTTGCATTGGGGCGCCACCGTGTATATCGGCGGCCTGCTCACCAGCGGGCGCATGGAGGTCACCGCGCTCGGCGACGAGGTCAACGAGACCGCGCGGATCGAGGCCTGCGCCACCGGTGGCTTGACACTCGCCTCAAAGCAACTGATCGAGCGCCTGGAGCTGGCCGACGCCGACGCGCTCGGCCTCGACATCAAACACATGCAGTACCAACCACTCGGCGATTTGCCCGGCGCCCCCGAGAAGGCACGACGCGACGCGCCGGCGGTAGCCGTAACGGCGCTATGAGAGCACCGCGCGATCCTCGCCGCAATCGAGGCCGACAAGAAGACCTAAGCTGGGCTGTCTCCGGTATCGAGGACACAGGCGCCAGCTGACGTGACGCTCAGCGTCACTCTTCAATTTTCAGAAAGCGCCGGGATAAACCGGTACGGAGATGGGAATGAAAGAGTCCTACATCGAAGATCTAGCGAATCACGGTGGCCCCGAGCCATGCATTGGCGTTCCGCGAGGGCGCAGCGAAGCGTTGGTCAGGGGTGCACGCAGGCGGGCTATTGAGCCTCGAAATGTCTACCTTTGGGGTGCCGACGCTGTAGCGTACGTCGGAAGGCAATACGGTTGGCGGCGCTTTCGCGAGCCGTCAGTGGACCCCACGGGGTCGAAGAACCTCTGCATGCGTGCGATCTCTCCATGCTCGAGAACCGGGAGAGCCCACGGTCACCCGTGGCTCATCGATGATGCCCCGCCCTTTATGGATCGCGGGGTGGCGTATCGGCGAGCAACGGGTCGTGCGGGGAACACCAAGGTGGTAATCCCGTGATGCACGATCGTGGGCAGTCGGACGGTTCCGTAGTACCCGAGAAGCTGCCGAACAACGCCCAAGGTGGGGCTGCGGAGGCGGTGGAGGGAAGGGGACCGGCCAAGGAGAACGCGGCCAGCACAACACGCCCCGGACACAGTGCCGGGCAGGGCGTGTCAAGTGGGCTGGATCGCGTGCGCCAGGCAGCACAGAAGGACAGGGAAGCGCGGTTCACCGCGCTCTTGCATCATGTTGATGTCGATCGCCTCAGGGTGGCTTATCGGGCGTTGAACCCGAGGGCCGCGACGGGGGTGGACGGCGTGACGTGGCAGGAGTATGGGCGGGACCTGGAGGGCAACCTCAAGGATCTGCACGCACGTCTGCACGGGGGCGCTTATCGGGCGAGGCCGTCTCGCAGGGTGTTCATCCCGAAGCCAGATGGGCGGTTTCGGCCGCTCGGTGTCGCTGCGTTGGAGGACAAGCTCCTCCAGCGGGCGCTGGTTGAGGTGCTGAACGCGATCTACGAGCACGACTTCCTCGGTTTCTCCTACGGATTTCGACCGGGACGCAGCCAGCATGATGCGTTGGATGCGCTCACGGTCGCGATCAAGCGCAGGAGGGTGAACTGGGGAAAGCGCCGGGATAAAACCGTCATGAGAGAGAGGATGGGAACGCCTTACATCAAAGATCGTAACTATTCAGGTGCCGATCCAGCGTTTGTAGGCGGCGAGGAGGCGTGAGGTGGCTGGGTCGGTGTCGATGTGGATGTCGAGTAGGGCAACCTCGTAGCGTTTGCTGTTGCGTTGGCAGGTAGCGATCAGCTCGCGGCGGTTGCCTGTGGTGGTGACAGAGAGCACCTCGACGGTCTCGCCGACGATGGTGCCTGGGCATGGGAAGTTTGCGTCGTAGAACGCGTTTTCGAATCCCATCAGCTGCTCGTCCTCGTCGTAGCAGTTGACGGTGATCTCCTCGATCAGGGCGTCGAGCTCTGGGTCAGATTGATGGGCAGGGCTCATCTTTGTGTCTCCTTGTCGTGGCTGTCAGGCGGCGGGTCTGATGCGCTCCAGGGTCACCGCCCGAGAACGATCGCGTGCCACTCGGACGCGCCCTTTAGCCGGGCGCGGGCTCGGGCAGCCACGCCCGGCCTGCGGCCAGCTCGGCGAGCACCGCGAGCGGGCGCTGGCCCTGCTTGCGGGCGGTGGAGATGTAGGAGCGGACTTGTAGGTAGCGCTCGGCGCCTTGCTCGGTGCGCCAGCTGCCGGAGATCTTCTGTTGCAGCTTGACCATCCTGATGTCCTGCTCGGCGAGATTATTGGTGAACGGCACCCGAAAGTCGTGCGCGAATCTGAGCGCTTCATCTTCCCGCTCATCCAGTCGCAGCAGCAGGTTCTGCGCTTTGGTCCGCTTGATCCTCTGCTCCGCCGAGGCGGCCAGGCCAGGGTACTGCTCGTACCCCAGCTCGATCACCGTTCGGTAGCAGACGCGAAGCCTGGCCAACGCGGTCTTGGTGAGCGCGGTTCGACCGGCCGCCTTGGCCTGCTCGACCTCCTCGCGGGTGTCGAGCAAAAGGCAGCTCATTGCCGATGCCCACGACTGTCCTTGCTCCTCGGCGGCCAAGAGCTCCCGGAGGTGGTGTCCGGCGCACAGAGCGTGGATCGCCTGCTCGTAGGATTGGTAGGGCTTCCAGCCATCATGCACCGCCACGCCGGTGAATTCGGGCAGCACACCCGCGTCGTCCATCGCCTCTGTGCCGCGTCTTCGGTGCGCGGTGTAGCGCGTCAGCGTTTCGGTTGACGCCGAATGAATCCAGCCAAGCCGGCCAGCGATCCTGGCACCGGTCTCATCGAAGTTGACCACCGCTGCCTTGCATAGCAGCGAGCGCAACTGCTCATCAAACTCGCTCAGACCACTCGCAGCCTGATCGACCCACGCCTTCAGCGTGCCGGTCGAGATCTCGGCACCGGTCATGTCCGCGATCAGCTGCCGTGCACGGTCGTAGGGGATGTGCTGGAAGACATGCAGGTAGACACCCAGCGCACGCAGCGAAGTCCCATACTGCGCGCGCCCCGTCACACCGTCGGGGAATCGTCCCTCGTTCACTCGCCCGCAGCCTGCACAGCGCCTGAGTCCTGCGACGTGCTCGATCACTTCAAGCGCGAGCTCCTCCGGAATATCGAAAACCTGGCGGGACTCCCCGCCCTCCAATCCTCGGCGTCGTCCAGATCGCGCCCACAGCCAGCGCAAGGCCCTTCGGGCTCGTGCACGACCCGCCGGTCGGGCCTCTGCACGCGCTCAAGATGTGAGCCCTCGTGGCCCTTCTGGCCGCCCGGCTTTCGTCCCGAGCGGCGCCGCAGGCTGCGGTCCTTCTTCGCGACAGGCTTGCGATAACCATCCGAGGACGGCGGCTTGGAGGAATTACGCGAGTTAGCGTCAAGCCGCTGCCGCAGCTCCGCGATCAGCCGGTCCTGCTCGCCAACACGGGCCTCGAACTGAGCGATACGCGCGGCCTGCGCGACAACGAGCGCCTCAAGCTCTGCATAGCTGGGTCGGTCTGCATCCCGGCCTGCCATCGATGCAAAGTTCCCCGCATACAAGCCGAATCCTGCCCACACCAACCAGCGAACCCATCGCCCGCCCCCATACCCCGCCGCGACCTAAACAGTTACCAAAGATCTAGCGAGTCATGGTGGCCCCGAGTCATGCGTTGGCGTCCCGCGAGGGCGCAGCGAAGCGTTGACAGGGGTACGTGCAGGCCAGGCTATTGAGCCACGAAAACACTGTAATTGGGGTGCCGACGCCGTCCCAGTAGGCGGAAGGCAACACCGTCGGCGGCGTTATCGCGAGGCGCCGGCGGACCCTGCGGGGTCATGGAACCTGTGCATGTACGGAGCTCTCATGAGCGAGAACCGGGAGAGCCCACGGTCGCCCGTCGTCGTGATGGCGGGGGCGGGCCGCACGGGGAAGGCTGAGGTCGTAATCCCGTGATGAACGAGCGTGGGCAGTCAGACAGTCCGGTAGTACCGTCGAGGTCGCCGAACAACGCCGCGCAAGCGGTCGCGGAGGCGGCGGAGGGAAGCGGGCTGGCCAAGGGGAACGCGACCAGCAAAACACGCCCCGGGTGCAAAGCCGGAGTGAGCGTGAAAAGTGCGTTGGATCGTGTGCGCCGAGTGGCATCGCAGGACAAGGAAGCACGGTTCGTCTCGCTTCTGCACCATGTTGACGTCGATCGCCTACGGGCGGCGTATTGGGCTCTTGAGCCCAAGGCCGCACCGGGGGTGGACGGGGTGATGTGGGAGGACTACGGGCAGGACCTGGAGGGAAATCTCCAGGATTTGCATGCTCGGGTTCATCGCGGGAGCTACCGGGCGAGTCCGTCGCGGAGGGCGTACATACCGAAGCCAGATGGGCGGCTGCGGCCGCTCGGGATCGCTTCGCTGGAGGACAAGATCCTGCAGCGGGCGGTGGTCGAGGTGCTGAATGCCATCTACGAGACGGACTTCCTGGGCTTCTCTTACGGGTTTCGGCCCGGTCGCCGGCAGCATGACGCGCTGGATGCGTTAGCGGTCGGTATCGAGAAGCGAAAGGTGAACTGGATACTCGACGCAGACATTCGTGGGTTTTATGACTCCATCGACCACGAGTGGCTGCTGAAGTTCCTCGAGCATCGGATCGCGGACCAGCGCGTGTTGCGGCTGATCCGTAAATGGCTCAAGGCAGGAGTGATCGAGCAGGGAGAGTGGTCAGAGACGACGGAGGGGGCGCCGCAAGGAGCATCGGCATCGCCGCTGCTCTCGAACGTCTATCTCCATCATGTCTTTGACCAGTGGGCTCACCAGTGGAGGAAGCGGAACGCGCGGGGAGATGTCAGTCTCGTGCGGTTCGCCGATGACTACGTGGTGGGCTTCCAGCATCGCGATGACGCAGAACGGTTCCTCGCAGAGCTACGCGACAGGTTCGCGAAGTTCGGCTTGGAGCTCAACGCTGAGAAGACGCGGCTGATCGAGTTCGGACGGTTCGCCGCCCGACAACGGCAGCAGCGGGGCCTCGGCAAGCCGGAGGCCTTCGACTTCTTGGGCTTTACGCATGTCTGCGGGAAGACCAAAAGTGGGAGCTTCGCGCTGCGGCGCATCACGATCGCGAAGCGGAAGCGGACGAAGTTGCGTCGCGTCAGGGAAGAACTGACGTATCGTCGGTTTCGGGCAATCCCTGAGCAGGGACAATGGCTGGCAAGCGTGGTGCGAGGGCACTGTGCTTACTACGCCGTGCCCGGCAACTACGATGCAGTGGATGCGTTCCGCGCAGAGGTGACAAAGCTCTGCATCGGGCGCTACGGCGCCGCAGCCAGCGCACCACCATCACGTGGGAGCGCATGAGCCGCATCCAGGCCCGATGGCTCCCGCCAGCCAAGATCATGCATCCCGGCCTAATGTGCGTTTCGACGCCAAAACCCAAGGCAGGAGCCCAGATGGGTAGTTCCATACGCTGGGATCTGTGCGGGGGGCAGCCCGAGCCGACAAGGCGAAGGGCTGTCCCTACCGCGATTGCTCGACGTGGACATCCGCGACTACTTCTCCAGCCTGGATCACTCCTGGCTGGGAAGGCCCATCGAGCACCGGATCGGGACAAGAGGGCCCTGCGGCTGATCCAGAAATGGCTCAAAGCAGGGGTCATCGAGGACGGGGTCTGGTCAAAGACCGAGCAGGGCACACCGCAGGGAGCGTCGGTCCGACGCTCTTGGCGAATGTGTATCTCCATCACGTCTTTGACCTGTGGGCTCACCAATGGAGGTTTCGGCACGCGCGCGGGAGTGTCGTAATCACGCGTTTCGCTGATGATCTCGTGGTGGGTTTTGAGCACCGGGATGACGCCGAGCGGTTCCAGCGACTCCGTGCACGACTGGCGGAGTTCGCGTTGGAGCTGAATGCTGAGAAGACGCGCCTGATCGAGTTCGGACGGTTCGCCGCCCGGGACCGGCAGAAGCGTCGTCAGGGCAAGCCGGAGACTTTCACGTTCCTGGGCTTCACGCACATCTGTGCGAAGGGCCGGAGCGGGCGTTTCGAGGTGAAGCGAATCACGGAGAAGAAACGGATGCGACGCAAGCTGAGGAGGTGAAGTACGTGCTCCGACGGCGGATGCATCGGCCGATCCCCGAGCAGGGTCGCTGGCTCGCCAGCGTCCTTCGCGGGCACTGCAACTACTACGCGGTTCCCGAAAACATCAAGCAGCTCAACGCCTTCCGTTACGAGATCATCCGGCACTGGCTCAAGGCGCTGCGGCGTCGCAGCCAGCGCGACCGGTATGACCTGGGACGGATGGGGCGCCTTGAAACGCGATGGCTACCAACAGCCCGCATCCTGCACCCCTGGCCGGAGGTTCGCTTTGACGCCAACATCTAAGGCAAGAGCCCAGTGCGGTAGTCCCGCACGCTGGGATCTGCGCGGGGGGCCGCCAGCAATGGCGGTCCCTACCGCGACAAATTGCTGCTGAAATACGGTGCCGCACCGGCCCTGATCCTCGCCCCTTCCCGATCGACTGCTCGAGCCGATTCCGTGGGTGCGCACATCAGACCAAATCAAGCACGCCAAAAAAGATAGCCAGCCACGGCGACGAAACACTCGATCGCGAGCGTATTCGCGCGCCAGCCCCCGTCTTTACTGGGCATCAGCTCCGAAAAGTCGGCGCGAGCCGCGTCGTCCCGCCACCGCAAGGGCCCGGGGCTCACCCAACCCGTTCCGCCCCCGGCCACGAACCTCAACATCTAACCACGGCCACCACCAAATCAGCAAAGCAGGTCGGACACCCTCCCGGCAGAGGGACTTGATCTCTTTTTCGACGGCTGGGCGAAGCCACCACTCGGGTAATAAACTCAACTTCTTACGGTCGAAAAAATGAAGTCCGATCCTGCGAGGCTGTCACGCCGATGACATCTCGAACGGCCCCCGTCGCCCCGGAGGATGCGGGAATCCTAGGCGAGCTATCACCTCGCCGATCCTTACAAAGCTCAGAAGGCTTTTTAAGCAACGCAACGC
>CAWAIB010000004.1:0-251868 GCA_963782025.1 uncultured Solirubrobacterales bacterium | reverse complement strand
CTCCACCATCTCCCGAAGAGGTGGATGTACCGCGCGCCGCTGCCACGTACCAAGCTCTCCCAGCCCCTACTCGCGGCGCAGTCTTCACGGAATGCTGGAGCTCGACGGACGGGAGCCGATCGAGCTGCGCGACTGGCCGGGGATGGTGGGTCACAACTGGGGCGCCGAGCACGCCGAGCGCTGGATCTGGCTGCACGGTGTGGGCTTCGGAGAGGAACCCGAGGCGTGGGTTGGACCTCGCGATCGGGCCGCCTGCGCGTGGCGGGACGGATGACACCCTGGGTGGCCAACGGCGCGCTGTCGCTGGAGGGGCAGCGCCACCGCAGCGGTCGCCTGGGCGCACGGGGGCTGCTCGTGGCCGAGACCGCCAGGGCCCTCAAGCTCACACTTCCAGCCGACGGGGGGCTGGTCCTCGACGCGCGCGTCAGGACCCCGCGGTGTCAGTCGCCGGCTGGCGTCATGCGACCCCGCCGGAGCGAGCACGACGTAGCCAACTGCTCGATCGCGGCGCTCGAGCTGACCCTGCGCCGCCCCGGGCAGCCCTTCGCGCACGTTACACACCCGCATGGCGCGGTCTATGGGCTGGGGATGCGCGAGCACGACCACGGCGTGCCGATCGCGCCCTTCACCGACGGCTGAGCCACGCTGCAGCGTGCGCGTTGAATCACGCTCGAGTCATGCCGGCCCGCGACCGTCGGGCGACGCGGGCCTTCGAGCGTCGACGCAGGCCGGTCCCAGGACCGGGCACGGCTCCTGGCTCGGGCACGGCGCGGACGTCACCTGCCTGCAGGCGCTCGCCACGCCCCAGGTAGACTCGACCCTCGCCGAGCTCACCGCCAGCCCTTGTGCCGCAGCACGATCGGCGGGCCCGCGTCGGGCGCGGCGTAGCGGTCACCCCAGCGCAGCAGCTCGACGGTCACGGGCCACAGGTCAACGCCCTTTGGGGTCAGCCGGTATTCGTGGCGCAGCGGGCGCTCTTGGTAGGGGCTCTGGTCAAGGATCCCCTCGGCGACGAGCCGATCCAGGCGGGCGGCGAGCACATTGCGAGCCACGCCGAGGCTTTGCTGGATCTGATCGAAGCGCCGGCGACCGAGAAACACGTCGCGCAACGCCAGGATCGTCCAGCGCTCGCTGACGAGCTCAAGCGCGCGGGCGATCGAGCAGTTCTGATCCTCGTAGTCGTTCCTCAGCATCTTCTCTCATTCGATCATTCAGTTCGTGATAAACTATCTGTGTTAGTGTGCTTTTCTTGATGCAACCTGACCATCCACGCCCAGCGGGAGCGTGAGCTCCATGGAACGCAGATCGAAGGTTCTGATCGTCGTTGTCGCCGGAGTGTTCATGGCCGGACTCGACGTGTTCATCGTCAATATCGCGTTCTCGCAGTGCAGACCGACTTTCCCGGACAAGTCTCAGATCACTGTCGTCGGTGCTGAACTCCTACGCGATCGTCTTCGCCGCGTTCCTGATCGCCGCCGGGCGCTGGTCGAACACTTCGGGCGCAAGCGCTCCTACCTGCTCGGCACCGGCCTGTTCGTCTCGGCTTCGGCCGCCTGGCGTGGCGCCGTCGATCCCTTCCTCGTTGCCGCGCGCGCGGTCCAGGGTCTCGGTGCGGCACCTGATGCCGGCCTCGCTCGGGCTGCTGCTGCCGGAATTCCGCCTGAGCAGCGCCACATCCCGATCGGATCTGGGCCGCGATCGGCGGAATCGCCGCCGCCGCCGGACCGCCACTCGGCGGCCTCTTGGTTCAAACCAGCTGGCGCTGGTGTTCATCGTCAGCTCGCCTGTCGGCTGGCGAACCTGATCTCGGCTGCCGCTTGCTGCGCGAGGTTCGCCGTCCCGACTCAGAGCGGCCCGACTTCCTCGGCGCCGGCCTGCTCACCGCGGGGATGGCGACGCTCGCGTGGCGATCATCCAGGCTCGACCTGGGGCTGGGCGAGCCCGCGTCCTGGCGCCTGTTCGCGCTCACGGCGCTGCTGATCGCACTGTCCGCCGGCGCATCGCCACGCACCCCTCCCCGATCGTCGAGCCGGCGCTGCTCAAAGTCAGGACGTTCAGCCTCGCGACGACGGCGTCGCTGTTCTTCATCGCATTCGCCGCGATGCTGCTCGCGAGCGTGCTGTTCCTGACCGGGATCTGGCACGAGCCGATCCTCACCGCGGGCCTTCAGATCTTCCCCGGCCCGGCGATGGCCGCCGCGATGGCGATCCCCGGCGCACGGCTGGGCGCGCGCTTCGGCCCCGGTCGCGTCGGCGCCGCCGGCGCGCTGCTGTTCGCGCTCGGCGGCGTGTGGTGGGTCACGCACCTGACCAACGTGCCAAGTTACGCGTCCGACTTCCTGCCGGGCATGCTGATCGGCGGAGTCGGCGTCGGCCTGATGATCCCCTCGCTGACCGGCGCCGTCGCCTCCACGCTGGCTCCCGCGCGGCTGGCGACGGGGATCGCGGTGCAGACCACAGGACGGCAGATCGGCTCGGCGCTGGGCTTCGCGATCCTCGTGGCGGTGCTCGGCACGCCGCGCACCGCGGCGATTACAGGGCGGCCTGGGAGCTCATGATCGCCGCCAGCCTGCTCGCCGGGGCGACGCTCGTCGCGATCGGCGGGCGCGCGCCGGCGCCGGCCACAGCCACATCCAGTCCGAGCGAGACGGCGCGGGTGAAGGCCCTCGCCTGATTTGCCGCCGCCGCGAGCGGCGGGACGGCCATCGGTGGAGGGTCTTCCTGAAAAACAGAATCCATGAACTCGTCTTTTAAGGGTACAAGTAGATAGTTTTTGTATATATTCCTTACGTATCATCCAAAGTTGACCGGAGGAGATGCGTACAGATGGCTTCGATCGCAAGCACGCAGACGATTGAGAATCCAGAGCGAGCGCGCTGGCGCGATCCCAAGCGCTATGCCTGGCTGCTTGGCCTGATCGTTCCCTCGCTCCCCTTCCTTGCCTGTGGGCTGGTCGAACCACGGGCCTTGGGGTCTTCTGGCTCTATGGGCCCGTTCTCGTGTTCGTCCTCTTTCCGCTGCTCGACCTGGCGGTCGGGATGGACGCGACCAACCCTCCCGACAGCGTGATCAAGTGGCTCGAGCAGGATCGCTACTACCGCTGGTGCATCTACTCTGTACATCCCGATCCAGTACGCCGGGCTCGTCTTCGCCTGCTGGCTGTGGTCCAGCGGCAAACTCTCGATGTTCGACGACATCGGCCTGGCGCTGACGATGGGGATGGTCTCCGGGCATCGCGATCAACACCGCCCACGAGCTCGGCCACAAGCGCGCCAGCCTCGAGCGCTGGCTCAGCAAGATCGCGCTCGCCCAGAGCGCATACGGGCACTTCTTCATCGAGCACAATCGTGGCCACCACGTCCGCGTCGCCACCCCCGAGGACCCCGCCAGCTCGCGGCTGGGCGAGAGCTTCTACGCGTTCCTGCCCGCGCACGGTCATCGGCAGCCTGCGCTCGGCCTGGGGGCTCGAGGGCGTACGCCTCGATCGCATGGGCAAGTCCCACTGGACCCTTCGCAACGACATCCTCAACGCCTGGGCGATGACGATCGTGCTGTTTGGGGCGCTCACCGTCGTCTTCGGACTCGTCGTGCTGCCCTACCTGCTGATCCAGGCGGTGATCGGCTTCTCCCTGCTGGAGGTCGTCAACTACCTCGAGCACTACGGCCTGTTGCGCTCAAAGCGCGAGGACGGGCGCTACGAGCGGACCGCGCCCGAGCACAGCTGGAACTGCAACAACGTCGCCTCCAACGTGCTGCTCTACCACCTGCAGCGCCACTCCGACCACCACGCCAACCCGATGCGCCGCTACCAGGCGCTGCGCCACGTCGAAGAGGCCCCACAGCTGCCCACCGGCTACGCGGGCATGATCGTCACCGCCGCCTTCCCCCCGCTGTGGCGGCGCGTGATGGACCATCGCGTGCTCGCCCACTATGGCGGCGACCTGGAGCGCGCGAACATCCACCCGCGGGCGCGCAAGCGGGTGCTCGCGCGTTACGGGCCGGCCGTCGCGGCGGGCGCGGGCGGTGCGGCCAACGGCGGTGCGGAGGCACAGCGGTGAGCCGCTGGCGCTGCCCGGGCTGCGGCTACACCTACGACGAGCAGGCCGGGCACCCGCGCGAGGGCTTCCCGGCGGGCACGCCGTGGAGCGAGGTGCCCGAGGATTGGGTCTGCCCGGACTGCGGCGTGCGCGACAAGGTCGACTTCACGCTGGCGGTCCAGGCGAGGCCGAGTCGGTCGAGGAGGACTCGCTCGATGGCAACCCTCGAGCGCGCTTCCGAGCGCACCCCCTACGCGCTCGCCGCACGCGAGCTGTTGCGCAACACGCTGCTCGACGCCGCGCGCGACGAGCTCCAGCGCCGCCCCTGGGCGGAGATCACGATGGCCGACATCGCCGCCGCCGCAGGCGTCAGCCGCCAGACGCTCTACAAGGAGTTCGGCTCGCGCGAGGAGTTCGCGCAGGCGTTCGTGCTGCGCGAGAGCGACCGCTTCCTGTTCGCCGTCGAGCAGGCCGTACGGGAGCACCTCGACGATCCGGCCACGGCGCTCTCGGCGGCGTTCGAGGTGTTCCTCACCGCCGCCGCCGAGGATCCACTCGTGCGCACGCTCCTCGCCGGCGAGGGCGCCGACAGCCTGCTGCCGCTGATCACCACCCAGGGCGAGCCGGTGGTCGCAAGCGCGACCGAGCGTCTCTGCGCGATCATCCTCGCCGGCTGGCCCACAGTGGCGCCGGCCGACGCCCGGCTGCTCGCCGAGTCCCTCGTGCGCCTGGCGATCAGCTACGCGGCGCTGCCGGCCGGACCGACCGGGATGACCGCCGCCTCCGTCACCACCCTGCTCGGGCCCTACATCGAGCGGGTGCTCGCCGCGGCGCCCTGAGCGGTATTGGCAGTACATCGCATCGGTCGCGGTACAGCGGGATGGTGTTCGCGACGACCGGGTAAGGCCGGGAGTCCTCACCGGGTTCTCCAGGTTTCGCGACTCGGGACCCGGGACAACAGCGCGAAAGTGGGAGCGATTAATGCGCGAAAGTGGGAATCTAATGTGGTCAAAAATGGGAGCAACACATGCGCGAAAAGGGGAATCTCCTGCAAATAGCGCTATTCTCATGAGATGGCAACACGTCCTTACGTTCCGCGACTGGCTGAGGTCTGCCTCGAGGAGCCTTCGCGGATCCGCCTGCCCTCTCGCTAGTTGGCCCCCGTGCGACCGGCAAGACCACGATCGCGCGTCGCCTGTCGCACAGTGTCGTCCAGCTCGACAATACCGTCGAGGCGAGCGCCTTCGAAGCCGATCCCGACGCGGCCTTGGCTGCGCTGCCTGAGCCGATCCTGCTCGATGAGTGGCAAGCGGTGCCGGGCGTGCTCGGCGCCGTCAAGCGGGCGGTCGATCGAGGGTCTGGCGCGGGCCGCTTCCTGCTCACGGGCAGCTGCGCGCCAAGTTCACCGGCGCCACGTGGCCAGGCACCGGCAGGGTCGTCGACGTGCACATGTACGGCCTCACGGTGCGCGAGATCGTCGGCCAGCTCACCGGCGAGCCGTTTCTGTCAAGGCTTGCGCACGCGGACATCGACGCGTTCGAGACGGGAGCCGATCCGCCCGATCTGCTCGGCTACATCGACCTGGCGCTACGCGGAGGCTTCCCCGACGCGGCCCTGGATCCGTCCCCAGACACGCGAGGAGCATGGCTGAGCGGCTATCTGGACCAGCTCCTCACCAGAGACCTCGAGACCCTGCAAGAGAATCGCGATCCACACCGCCTGAGGCTGTATTTCGAAGCTTTGGCCTTGAACACCGCTGGAATCGTCCAAAGCAAGACGCTTTACGACGCGGCTGGAATCGACCACAAGACCGCCACGGCCTACGAGCGTCTCCTCACCAACCTCCTCGTACTCGAGACCCTGCCCGCGTGGAGCACGAACAGGGTCTCGCGGATGACGCGAACCGGCAAGCGCTACCTGGTGGACACGTCACTGATGGCGGCGGCCCTGGACCTGGACGAGCGAGCCGTGCTTCGCGACGGCAATCTACTCGGGCGCATAATCGATACGTTCGTGCTCGCCCAGATTCGCCCCGAGGCGGCGCTCACTTCGTTGCGGCGGAGGCTGTATCACCTGCGCTCCAGGGACGCACGTCACGAGGTCGACCTGATCGCCGAGCTCTCCGGCGGGGATGTCGTCGCGATCGAGATCAAGTCCTCCGCGGCACCCAAACGTAGTGACGCCAGACACCTGGAGTGGCTGCGCGAGCAGCTCGGCGAGCGCTTCCTCGCCGGCGCGGTACTCCACACCGGCCCACGACCATTCCGACTCGCCGAGCGGATCTACGCGCTGCCGATCTGCACGCTATGGGGATGAAACGTAAGCGGCAAACATCACCCGTCGGGGTGACGAGTCCTCCTACCGGCGCCACGAGGCACGCGGGTCACCAAGCCGCGGTTAGAGTGACCGCCAAGGACATCACCACCACTACTTCAGGAGCGACCATGACCGGCTCTTCCACCCAGGGAATCAAGATCGTGCTGCATCCCGTGTCCGACCTGGCGAGCGCCAAGGCCGTGTACACAGCTCTGCTCGGTATCCCGCCGCAGGCGGACTCGTCCTACTACGTCGGCTTCGAGGCCGAGGGCCAGCACATCGGGTTGGTGCCCGGCGGTGGACCTCAGGGCATGACCTCGCCTGTGGCCTTCTGGGACGTGCCGGACATCGAGGCAAAGCTGGCCGAGGTGACCGCCGCCGGCGCCACCGTAAAGGAACCCGCGCACGACGTCGGTGGCGGTCGCATGGTGGCCACCTTCACCGACCCCGACGGCAACGTCCTCGGGCTGCTGCAGGACCCCGCCTAACAGACGAAGACACGATGAGCAAGGCCAATAGGACGGACACGCCGTCGCCTGCGCTGCGCGATGCCGACAGCCACGAGTCGATCCGCGTGCACGGAGCCCGCGTCAACAACCTCAAGGACATCAGCGTCGAGATCCCCAAGCGCCGGCTGACGGCGTTCACCGGCGTCTCCGGCTCGGGCAAGAGCTCGCTGGTGTTCGGCACGATCGCCGCGGAGTCCCAGCGGCTGATCAACGAGACCTACAGCGCCTTCGTGCAGGGCTTCATGCCGACGCTGGCGCGGCCCGAGGTCGACGTGCTCGAAGGGCTGACGACCGCGATCATCGTCGACCAGGAGCGGATGGGCGCCGACGCTCGCTCCACGGTCGGCACCGCCACCGACGCGGGCGCGATGCTGCGCATCCTCTTCAGCCGGCTCGGGCAAGCCGCAGATCGGCTCGCCCCAAGCTTTCTCCTTCAACGTCGCTTCGATCTCAGGCGCCGGGGCGGTCACGTTCGAGCGCGCCGGCCGCACGACTAAAGAGAAGCGAAGCTTCAGCATCCTCGGTGGCCAGTGCCCGCGCTGCGAGGGTCGCGGCTCGGTGAACGACATCGACCTCACCCAGCTCTACGACGAGCGCAAGTCGTTGCGCGAGGGCGCGCTCACGATCCCCGGCTACAGCATGGACGGCTGGTACGGGCGGATCTTCCTGGGCTGCGGCTTCTTGCACCCGGACAAGCCGATCAAGAAGTTCACCAAGAAGGAACTGAACGATCTGCTCCACAAGGAGCCGACCAAGATCAAGGTCGACGGCGTCAACCTCACCTACGAGGGCCTGATCCCGACCATCCAGAAGACGCTGCTGTCCAAGGACGTCGACTCGCTGCAGCCGCATGTCCGCGCCTTCGTGGAGCGGGCGGTCAAGTTCACCACCTGTCCCGAGTGCGACGGGACCCGGCTCAGCGCGGAGGCCCGCTCGTCGAAGATCGATGCGATCAACATCGCCGACGCCTGCGCGATGCAGATCCGCAGACCTCGCCGCGTGGGTGAGCAAACTCGAGAACAAGTCGGTCGCGCCGCTGCTCGACGCGCTCCGGGCGACACTCGACTCCTTCGTGGAGATCGGGCTGGGCTACCTCTCGCTCGAGCGGCCCTCGGGAACGCTGTCGGGCGGAGAGGCTCAGCGCGTCAAGATGATCCGCCAGCTCGGCTCATCGCTCACCGACGTCACCTACGTCTTCGACGAGCCCACGATCGGGCTGCACCCGCACGACATCGAGCGGATGAACGAGCTGCTGTTGCAACTGCGCGACAAGGGCAACACCGTGCTCGTCGTGGAGCACAAGCCGGAGACGATCGCGATCGCCGACCATGTCGTCGACCTCGGCCCGGCGCTGGCACCGAGGGCGGCGAGGTGGTGTTCGAGGGCACCGTCGAGGGGCTGAGGGGGAGCGACACGATCACCGGCCGCCACCTCGACGACCGGGCCACCCTCAAAGAGACGGTGCGGACGCCGGACGGTACGCTCGAGATCCGCGGCGCCGGCACCCACAACCTGCGGGACGTCGACGTCGACATCCCGCTCGGCGTGCTGGTCGTCATCACCGGCGTTGCCGGCTCGGGCAAGAGCTCGCTGATCGGCGGCTCGGTCTCCAAGCGAGACGGGGTCGTCTCGATCGACCAGGCGGCGATCAAGGGCTCGCGGCGCAGCAACCCGGCGACCTACACGGGACTGCTCGACCCGATCCGCAAGGCGTTCGCGAAGGAGAACGGTGTCAAGCCGGCGCTGTTCAGCGCCAACTCCGAGGGCGCATGCCCGAATTGCAACGGCGTCGGCGTTATCTACACCGACTTGGCGATGATGGCCGGTGTCGCCGCTCCCTGCGAGGTGTGCGACGGAAAGCGCTTCCAGGCTGAGGTACTCGAGTACAAGTTCGGCGGCCAGGACATCAGCGAGGTCCTCGCGATGCCGGTGGTCGAGGCCGAGAAGTTCTTCGGCGCCGGCAAGGCCGAGACGCCAGCAGCGCACAAGATCCTGGACCGGCTCGCCGACGTCGGGCTTGGTTACCTCAAGCTCGGCCAACAGCTCCCCACGCTCTCTGGCGGCGAGCGCCAGCGGTTGAAGCTGGCCACGCAGATGGCCGAGAAAGGCAACTTGTACGTCCTCGACGAGCCGACCGCGGGCCTACACCTCGCCGACGTCGAGCAGCTGCTCGGCCTGCTCGACCGTCTGGTCGACTCCGGCAAGTCAGTCATCGTCATCGAGCACCACCAGGCGGTCATGGCGCACGCCGACTGGATCATCGATCTCGGGCCCGGCGCCGGGCACGACGGCGGCCAGATCGTCTTCGAGGGCACGCCCGCCGAGCTCGTCGCGGCGCGCTCCACCCTCACCGGCGAGCACCTTGCCGCCTACGTCGGCGCCTGACTGACCGAGCAACTGCCCGCGGCTACCGCTGGCCGGTCCTCGGCTCACCTCGCCAGCCACCGCTGCCTGTCCTCTTGTCTTCGGCGGCGATGAACGCCTTGACACCTCATTGTCGATCAGGTGTCCGTAGGCGGCAGAGTGGTAGCCCATCCAAGCCGCGGGTTTATGGGGACCACATTCGCGACGCGCCCGAGAGGATTCGAACCTCTGACCTTCGGTTCCGTAGACCGACGCTCTATCCAGCTGAGCTACAGGCGCAAGGTCGCCCAGTCTAGACGCCCCGCGTGCCCACCAGCGCCTTCGAGGACTCCGATTTTGATGATCCGTCTCCAGATCCGTCCCGTAGATCCCCCCGGGAGACGAGACCAAGCGTACGTGCTCCTGGATCAGATACCCCAAAACGAATGGAGCGGACAATGCACGACGAGCACAACACTCCAGCAATCGACACCGCGGGGCCGCAAGCCAAAGAAGACCGAACGGCGGCATCGACACGCAAGAGCTTCCTCAAGGGCGCGGCCGTGGCGGGCGCTGGCGCCGCAGGCATGGGCGCGCTGGCGCCCACGATCGCGCTTGCCAAGAGCAAGGGCAAGGGAGGCGGGTCGGCCAAGAGCGACCTGGCGATCCTGGAAGCGGCTCAGATCGCGGAGGCGCTGGCGGTCACGACCTACACGAACATCATCAACACGGCGCCGTTCTTCAAGAACATCCCCGCCGACGATCAGGGCTACCTGAAGGGGGCTTTGCAGGAGGAGATGTCCCACTACCTGCTCGAGGAAAGCCTCACGAAAAAGCCCAGCCCGTTCACGTCCTTCTACTACCCGCCGAAGATGTTCGCCGACGCGCAGACGACGCTCAACATCCTCGTCACGCTCGAGGACGCGTTCATCGCCGCCTATCTGGTCGGGGTCCGCCACTTCAGCACCCCGGACCTGCGGGTCACGGCCGCGCGGATCATGGGCATCGAGTCCGATCACCGCACGCTCGCACGCGTCGTGGGAGGCGACGTGGCCGGCGGGGACGGCGGCCCGATCACTCAGATCACCGGCATCCAGAAGACGGCTGAATCGATCGATCCGCCCAACAACAACGGTTACGAGCGCACGCTGCTGCTGAAGAACATCGGCCAGGCGGTCGAAGCGCTGCTGCCGTTCGCGGAAAAGAAAGCCGCCGAAAAAGAAGGCTTCGACGTTTCGAAGCCGTACAAGTTCGAACCGTTCACGCCGAAGCTGCCGAACCCCCTGGGCGAATTCCACTCGCTGAAGGGCTGATCCGGGCCTCGCTACAGTGGCAGCGTGACCAGCCTCGACACGTCCTCACGCGGTGCGCCGGCGGGCGCGCCGCGCGATGTCGACCAGATGAGCCTCGACACGCCGCGGGCGAAGAACCTCGCGCTGATGCTGCTGGCGATGACGCAGTTCGTGATCGTGATCGACGCCTCGATCGTGAACGTCGCGCTGCCCTCGATCGGAGCGGCGCTGCACTTCTCCCGCGACAACCTCTCCTGGGTCGTCAACGCCTACACGCTCACCTTCGGCGGATTCCTGCTGCTCGGCGGGCGCCTGGCCGACCTGCTCGGGCGCAGGCGCATGTTCATGCTCGGGCTGGTCGTCTTCTCGCTCGCCTCGCTGGCCGGCGGCCTGGCCCAGTCGGAGGCGTGGCTGATCATCGCGCGCGCCGTACAGGGGCTCGGCGCGGCGATCGTCTCGCCGGCGGCGCTCTCGATCATCACGACGACGTTCGCCGAAGGCGCCGAGCGCAACCGCGCGCTCGGCGTCTGGGGCGCGGTCGCGGGCGCCGGCGGCGCGGCCGGCGTGCTGCTCGGCGGGATCCTCACGAGCGGCCTGAGCTGGCGCTGGGTGCTGTTCGTCAACGTCCCGATCGGCCTGATCGCCGCCGCGCTCGCGCCGCGGATCCTGCTCGAGAGCCGCGCCGACGACGGCACCGAAGGCTTCGACATCCCCGGCGCGGTCACGGTCACGGCCGGCCTCGCGCTGCTCGTCTACGCGGTCGTCGACGCCGTCAACGTCGGCTGGGGCTCGACCGCCACGCTGTCGCGGCTCGCCGGCGCGGCCGCGCTGCTCGTCGCGTTCGTCGTGATCGAGCTGCGCACCCGCCATCCGCTGATGCCGTTCTCGATCTTCCGCCTGCGCACGCTGCGCGGCGCGGACATCGTCGGCCTGCTGATCGGGATGTCGCTGTTCTCGATGTTCTTCTTCATCTCGCTCTACCTACAGGACGTCCTGCACTACTCGCCGATCAAGGCCGGCCTCTCCTACCTGCCGCTCGCGATCGGCATCATCCTCTCCGCCGGCGCCGCCTCGGTGCTCGTCACGCGCGTGGGCTTCAAGCCGACGCTGATCGCGGGTCTGCTGATGATCGCCGGCGCACTGCTGTGGTTTTCGCGTGTCCCCGCGCCGGGCGGCTCCTTCGCCGCGAATGTCCTCGGACCATCGGTACTCGCGGCGTTCGGGCTCGGGTTCTCCTTCGTGCCCGTGACGATCGCCGCGGTCACCGGCACCAAGCCGCACGAGGCGGGCCTCGCCTCGGGGCTGATCAACACCTCCCAGCAGGTCGGCGGCGCGCTCGGCCTCGCGATCCTCGCGACGGTCGCCAACAGCCGCACCCAGAGCCTGCTTCACTCCGGCGTGCACAGCTCGTCGATCGCGCTGACGAAAGGGTTCGACCGCGCGTTCCTCGTCGGCGCCGGCTTTGCGATCGTCGGGGCAATCCTCACCGCGATCCTGATCTCCTCGCGCGACAGCCGCGAGCACGCAGAAGCCGCACGCGGTGTCGACGTCGAGCCGGCGCCCGCCGCGGGCTAGTGTCCTGAGTCAGAAATTCGCTGGTGTTTCCCGGTGCCTGAACGCGCCTGACGCCCGCCGACGCCGGCCATGTGCCACCAGCACACTCACCGGCCCCGTCGAACGTCAGATCACGTCCATCCATCCGGCAAACACTGACCGAATTTCTGACTCAGGACACAGGCGCCCGCGCATCGCTCGCTCACAACCGCGCGAGCACCATCCCGACGGCGAGCAGCACGACCCCGAGCGCCCATGCGCCCAGGGCGCCCTCCAGCGGGGCGGCCAGACGCGCGGCGTCGAGCGCCACGACCGAGCCGTCCGCGAGGCGCTGCTCGCCGCTGAGCGAGACGGTGCGACGACGTAACTCGCGCACCGGGGTGCTGAGGCGCCGCTGGGCGATCGTGAGCATGAAGCAGGCGAGCGCAGCGAGCAGCGCCGGTGCGCGTATTTCCAGCGCGTTGACCCAATAGCCGGTCAGGGCCGGAAAGGCGCCCCAGGCGGCGGCGAGCCAGAAGGCGGTGTGAAACCGTCCACCGAACCACTCAAGGTTGTAGGCGAGCACAATGAACGCACCCGCGAGCACGAACGGGATCAGCGTCAGCGAGATCGTCACCGCCCCGACGATTCCGAGCGCGACCGCTCCCGCCAGCGATACGCCCGCCATCGCCGCCAGCGTGCGGCTGGAGAGCTGGGTACCGAGCGGTCTGCCGTTCAGCTCGTCCAGCGCATGCGCGCAGACACCCACCCCGAGCAGGAACGCGCCCAGGCTCGCCAGCAGCCGACCGGCGTACAGATGCGGGGCGAGCGCCGCCCCGATTGCCACGTTGGCGAGGTTCCAAGCCGTGTAGGGCGGGTGCAAGACCGTCACATAGTCCCGCCACCCTCCCGGACGCAGGGCGTAAAACGCGGGACGATCGAGCGTCTTAGGGGAACTAGTCTGGTCGATAGCGGAGAGGGAGGGATTCGAACCCTCGGACGAGATTTCCCCCGTCACACGATTTCCAGTCGTGCCCGTTCAACCGCTCCGGCACCTCTCCTGGCTTTCTCTTCTGTAGCGGCCGGCCCAAGGCTACGACACCGGCGCGCGTCTCGTCTCATTGGTAGGCTCTCGTTCATGGCGCTCGCCACGATGATCCTTGCCAGCAGCCAGGCCGTCACGAAGGATGTCGGCCTGATCGCCACCTTCGGTGGAATCGGCCTGCTCGTCAACATCATCCTGATCTTCATCGCGATCCAGATCCGTGGCGAGCACAGGGCAAACAAGGAGTACCTCGCCTCGCGTCGCTCGTCCACCCGCGTCTGATCCCCGGCGCTCACAACGAGGCACTCACGAGCGCGCGGCAGGCTTTCGCGCCGACATCACCACTCCGCCGCCGAGGCTCATCCGCCGCAGCTTCACCTCACTCAATCCCGCGCCCTCCCAGTAGTGGACGATCCGCTCCAGCGGGTGCCTTTCGTAGAAGCCGGAGATGCTCGGCCCGAGGAACCGCCCCACCTCGGCCCACTCGCGCGATGCAATTCGCCCGAGCGCCGGTAGGCCGATCGCCGTATATAGGCGCCATGCCTCGCGCGGCGCGCGACGCGGGGGCACGCCGAACTCCAGTGAGGCGATCCGCCCGCCAGGGCGCACGACCCGGGCCAGCTCCTTCATCGTCGCGGGAGGATCGTCTACGTAGCGCAGCAGGTACGTAAACGTCAGCGCGTCGAAGCTCTCGTCCGCGAACGGCAGCTCCTCGGCCTGGCCGTCGATCAACTCCACGCGCTCGCCGTCACCCGCGAAGCGCGTCCTCGCCGCAGCGAGCATCTCGGCGCTCTGATCCAGTCCCACGACCGAGCAGTCCGCACGCCTGCGCAGCTCGGCGACGACCATCCCCGTGCCGGTCGCCACGTCGAGGATCCGCTCATCCGCCTTCGGCGCCACCGCGTCCACCATGGCGCGCCGCCAGCGGGGATCCTGCCAGAAGCTCAGCGCCGCGCTCAATTGGTCGTAGCGCCCGGGCAACCCTTGAAAGAGCTCGAGCGCCTGCAGCTTCCTCGCCGAGTTTGTCGAGCCCATGCTCGCAACCGTACCCGGCTGGGCGCGAGGCCGGGATATAGGGTGTAGCCGATGATCGCTTTGATCACAGGTGCCTCGAGCGGGATCGGCGAAGCGGCGGCTCGACGGCTCGCCCGCGAGCCGGGCACCGCGCTCGTGCTCGTCGCGCGGCGCGAGGAGCGCCTGCGCGCGCTCGCGTCCTCGCTGGGCGAGGATCGCGTCAGCTGGGTTGCCGTCGATCTGCTCGACGAGGACGCACCCGCGCGCATCCGCGCGCACGTGCAGGAGCACCACGGACGCCTCGACCTGCTGGTCAACAACGCCGGCTCCGGCTGGCGCGCGCGCTTCGCCGACGGCGGCTACGAGAACGTACGCCGCACGATGGCGCTCAACTTCGACGCGCCCGTCCGACTCACCGAGGCTTTACTGCCCCTACTGCGCGCCTCCGCGCCGAGCGCGATCGTCAACGTCGCCTCGACCTCTTCCCGTGTCGCGCGCGCGGGCGCCGGCGCCTACTCAGCCTCCAAGTTTGCGCTGGCCGGTTGGTCTGACGCGTTGTGGGCGGAGGAGCGTCCGTACGGCGTCCACGTCGGGCTGGTGCTCCCCGGGTTCATCTCCACCGAGGGCTTCCCCCAGACCGAGCTAACCGAGAAAGCACTCACGCGCTGGGCCGTCTCAACCCCCGAGCGCGCCGCCGAGGCGATCTTCGAGGCCGGCCCGGGCGGGCGGGCGGAGCGCTACGTCCCTCGCCCCTACGCGCTCGCGGCGGTGTTTCGCGTGCTCTCGCCCGGGTTGGTGAGGCGCGCGATGGGCGGCGGCGCCGCGTCGGTCATGACCACGACGACCAACCTTGGGGAAGGCCCAGCCTCGCCAGATCGCTGAGCGGCGCGCCGGCCTCCCAGCCGCTGGGTTCACCGGCCGCGATCTTTCGCCGGCACAAAACGATCGAGGAGGTCGGGCGTCTCGGCCGCTCTCATCCAGGGCGTTGCCTATCGTTGAGTGCTCGTGTCGCCTTCTCACTTCCACGCCTCGCTCGCCGATGGCGAGGCCGTTCTCCAGTTCCCCTACGACGAGCGCCTGCGTCAACTGCTGCGCGCTCTGCCGGGCCGCCGCTGGGATCCCGGCGAGCGGGCGTGGTGCGTTCCGCTCGATCCCGAGCGCGCGGAGGCGCTCGCGCGGCTGTTCGCGGGCCTTGCCGTCGAACCCGAGATAACCGACGGCCTCGCCCGCGCGATCGAGCGCCGGCGCGCAAGACGCCGCCACGACGAATGCGTGCTCGACCTCGCCCGGCCCGATGAGAACTGGTGGCTGAGCTTCGCCACCGATACAGCGCCCGAACTGGCGGAGTCGCTGCTCGAACATCCCGGCGGCTACCGCCTGCCCGCGATCGCCCGCGCGTTGATCCCGCTCGACGATCACGCCGCGCGCCTGGTCGAGGAGCTGCCCGCTGCCCCCGCGCGCCTGCGCCTGACCGACGATGCGGCACACGCACTCACGGAGATCAAAAACGGGGCCTCCGACGGCGCTTCCAGCGCACCTGGGCGGGCCTCGCCCTCATATGAAGTCGAACTGCGCCGCGACCGGCGCGGGGAGCACTGGATCATGATCGACGCCGTCCACGCGCCGCTCGCCCGCGTGCTTGCCGGCCGCGGCAACCTGCGCGCGCTCGACGGGCCAAACGCGACGTTTGCGCTGGCCACCGTCGAGCACGACGCCGAAGCGATCGCGGAGCTGATCGCCGAGCTCGATGTCAACCGGATCGACCCGCGCGTGCAGAGCTGGCTGGCGCGCGCCACCACCTGGACGGGCACGATCGAGGTCGAGGGACCACAGGAGCAGCCCGTGTTCCTGCTGCTCGGAGGAACCTCGCGCCTGCCGCGCGAGTTGCGCGAAGGAGCCATCACCGTCCCGGGCGGGGCGAGCGTGCCGTTGACGCTCGAGACGTGGCGGCTGATGGACGGACGGCTGCGCGGCTGGATCAGCCCCGGGGCGAAGCGCTGCATCGCCGCGCTGCGCGAGGGCCGGCCCGTACCGCCCGCGGTGCTGGAGGTGTCCGCCCTGCATGAGGATCCGACGTTCGTGCTCGCACCCGGCCACGACGACGCGCAGCTCGAGGCCTTCACCGCGCTCAGCGGCGCCGCACCCGGAAAGTCCGGCCACGGCGGCCGGGGACACGCGATGGGGGCTCCGGGCGAGCACGCGGGGATGCCCGCGATCCGCGCCGATCCGTTCTGCGTTCCCGAGCTCGACGAGTTCCTCGCCGCCCACGAAACCTGGATCGCGCCCGAGGCGCTGACCCTGCTGCAGGAGGTTCGCGAGGAGCACGCGCAGGCCGCGGGCCTGGTCGAGCTGTCGGCGGCGACCGAGGCGCCGCTGGATGGGAAGGTCGTACCCACCCTCGGCGGCGAGCTGAAGCCGTTCCAGCGCGCGGGGGTCCGCTACCTGCTCTCCCAGCGCCGCGCGTTCCTCGCCGACGAGCAGGGTCTCGGCAAGACGATCGAGGCGCTCGCGACGCTGGAGGCCGACGGCGCCTACCCGGCGATCGTCGTCTGCCCGGCGAGCCTCAAGCTGAACTGGCTACGCGAGCTCTCGCTGTGGCTGGGGCACCGCAGCGCCCAGGCGCTGACCGGCACACGCGGGGACGGCCCGGTGCAGCCGGCCGATGTGACCGTCGTCAATTACGACATCGTCGCCGCACGCCTGAGTGCTCTGTCCGCGATCGCCCCCCGCGCCCTGGTCTTGGACGAGTCCCACTACTGCAAGAACGCCGCCGCCAAGCGCACCCAGGCCGTGCAGCAGCTCTCGACGGCGGTGCCACGCGACGGGCTCGTGCTCGCGCTGACGGGCACGCCCGTGATGAACCGCCCACCGGAGCTGATCTCCCAGCTGCGGATCCTCGGGCGCCTGGCCGACTTCGGCTCGGGGGCGCAGTTCGGCAAGCGCTTCCGCGGCGCCGACGCACACCTGCGCCTGCACTGGCATCTGCGCGCGCGTTGCTTCGCGCGCCGCCTGAAGGCCGACGTCCTGCCCCAGCTGCCGGCGAAGACTCGCGCGATCGTGCCGATCGAGCTCGACAACGAGCCCGAGTACCGCCTCGCCGAGAACGACCTGATCGCGTGGCTGCAGAGCCAGCCCTTCGACCTCCACGAGCTCGACGCGAAGGTCGCCGCCGCGCTACGCGCGGAACGGCTCGTGCGGCTGAACGCGCTGAAGCTGCTTGCCGCGCGCGGCAAGCTCCACTCCGCGCTCGCCTGGATCCACGACTTCCTCTCCTCGGGCGAGCGCCTGGTCGTGTTCGCTCACCATCGCGAGATCCAGCGCGCACTGCTGGAGCGCTTCCCGGGCGCGCTGCACATCCTCGGCGAAGACTCACCCGTCGCGCGCGACGCGGCGCTGCAGGCCTTCCAGGCACCCGACGACGGCGGGCGCAACCAGCTGATCGTCTGCTCGATCGAGGTCGCCGGTCATGGGATCACGTTGACGCGCTCCTCGAACGTCGCCTTCCTCGAGCTCGACTGGACGCCCGCCAAGCACGACCAGGCCGAGGACCGCTGCCACCGCATCGGCCAGGAGGACACCGTCAACGCCTCCTACCTACTCGCCGCCGGCACGGTCGATGAAACGATCGGGACGCTTTTGGAGCGCAAGCGCGCGGTGATCGGCGCCGTCACTGACGGGCTCGAGGAGGACGAGGAGGGCGTCGTCGACGCGCTCATCCGCGAGCTGCGCGGCACGCCCTACCGGCGGCTGCGCGCTGTGGCTTAGGTCGCGACAGCCGGCGGGGGTCTTGCCGCCTGGACCTCGCTCGGCAGGCTGCGGGTCGCGAAGAAGGCCGCGCAGACGAGCAGACCTGCGATCAGCAGCCCTGTCTTGAGGGCGGTCAGCTGCGCGTCGGCGTAGCTGTCGGTGATTGCATCTGCGGTCTGCTTGTCGAGCCCAGCGTCGTCCGCGGCGGCCTGGACCTGGTCGATCGAGACGAAGCTGACGTTGCCCTCCAGCTTGATCCCGACCTGCTGTTTGACCTCGGCCGAGACGCGCGGGTCCTGGGCGACCTTGCCCGAGAACCCGGCGATCAGCCCGCTGATCACGATCGCGCCGATCAGCGCCGTGCCCATCGCCGCGCCGAGCTGCTGAGCCGTGAACTGCAGGCCGCCGGCCTCGCTGCGGTCCTCATCGCCGACGGCGGACTGCACGACGTTGCCGAGCTGGGAGACGATCAGGCCCATGCCGATGCCGAGCACCGCCATCGCGATCGCAAACGGGACCGTCTCGATTTGCGGCTTGATCGTCGCGAGCAGCAGCAGACACGCCGCAAGCAGCAGCGCCAGGCCGCTGCGCACAATCGTGCGCGCCGGATAGCGACCCGCCAGGCGCGCGCCGATCAGCGCCGTCACGAACAGCGTGACCGACACCGGCAGCATCCTGACGCCCGTCTGGAACGCGTCGAAGCCCTGCACGACCTGCAGGTACAGCGGGATCGCGAAGAACACCCCCATCAGGATCAGGTTCTGAAAAAGGAAAGTGATCAGACCGCTGCGCATCGCCGGGATCTGCAGCAGCCGGAAGTGCACGAGCGGCTGCTCTTTCAGACGCTCACGCCGGCGCTCCCAGGCGCGGAAGCCGCCGATCACCGCAAGCCCGGCCGCGATCACGAACGGGGTCAACGAGAACCCGAACGGTTCGATCGGCGAGTTGCGCGGCTGCAGCCAGCCCCAGGTGCTCGCCTGCAGCACGCCGAACACGACCAGCGCGAGACCCAGCGCGCACAGCACGGCGCCGACGCGGTCGAGCTCCGCCCCCGGCTGTCCGCGGTCCTTCGGCAAGAGGCGCACCGCGAGCAGGATTCCGATCACGACGAGCACCTCGCCGACGAACACAATCCGCCACGTCAGGTTTGTAGTCACCCAGCCGCCGAGGATCGGCCCGACCGCGATGCCAGCGCCGGAGACCCCGCCGAGCACGCCGTAGGCGAGCGCGCGCGCCGGGCCCTCGAAGCTGCGCGCGGTCAGCGCGACGAGCGCCGGCAGCACCAGCGCCGCGCCGATGCCCTCCAGCAGTGACCAGCCGAGCAACAGGGCGCCCACGCTCCACGCCGCCGCCGTCAACGCCGAGCCGGCGCCGTAGATCACAAGGCCGATCGAGAACGCCCGGCGCCGTCCCCAGATGTCGCCCATCTTGCCGCCGGCGATCATCAGCGCGGCCATCACCAGCGAGTACAGAGCGATCACCGCCTGGATCGTCGTCACGTCGGTGTGGAAGTCGGAAACGAGCTGCGAGATCGAGACGTTCATCACCGCCTGATCGAGCACCATCAGGAACTGCGCGGTGCCAAGGACGGCGAGGATCTTGCGATCGGCGGAGCTCATCCGACTTTGCCTCGATTCATCCGGGTTGGCCTCGACGTTCGCAAAACGGAGGGGGAGAGATTCGAACTCTCGGTACGCCAATCAGACGCACAACGGTTTTCGAGACCGCCGCATTCAACCGCTCTGCCACCCCTCCAGGTGGAGATCCGCAAGGCTAGATCATCCCGCCGCGGCGCGAGGCGAAGAACTTGCTCAGCAGCTCCCCGCACTCCTCGCCCAGCACTCCACCCGCGACCTCGGGGCGGTGGTTCAGGCGGGGCTCGCCAAGCACGTCGAGCACGCTGCCGGCGGCGCCCGCCTTCGGATCGCTCGCGCCGAACACAACGTAAGGCACGCGCGCGAGCACGATCGCACCGGCGCACATCGCGCAGGGCTCGAGCGTCACGTACAGCGTCGCGTCGAGCACGCGCCAGCTGCCAAGCGCCCGCGCCGCATCGCGCAGGGCGAGAATCTCGGCGTGCGCGGTCGGGTCGCCCAGCAGCTCGCGCTCGTTGCACCCGGCGGCGATCACCTCGCCGGCGGACACCACGACAGCGCCGATCGGCACGTCCCCGTGATCGCGGGCACGCTCGGCCTCGCGCAGCGCCAGCCGCATGAAGTAGCCGTTCTTCTCTGGGTCTCTCTCTTGCAAGCTCACGAAAAGAAAACGATCCTCTGTGCTCGCCGGAGGGTTGATTGGTTATCCACCTCTTACGCGCGCGCTCTGCGACAGTGCATACCGCCTCGCCCGCTGCCTGCACATCATCATTACCGCTCATGTCCCTCCACGCCCCCCACCTCCTCGTTGCCCCGCTCTGCCCGTCGGCTGTGCCTGCTTGCCGGGGTCATCGTCTGCGCGACGCTGACGCTCGAGCCTCGCGTTCGTGGCGCCGGCGATGGGGTCATACGCCCCTGATCAGATCCTCGTCAGGTACGCCCCCGCCAGACCTGCTCTACGTGCGCGTGCCGCGAGCGCACACGAAGCCGCGAACGAGACCGAAGCGCCCGGGGCGCGCACCCGGCTGCTGCGCCTTGCGCACGGAGTCAGCGTGCCCGCGGCGCTCGCCCGCCTGCGCCGCCGCCCCGGCGTGCTGTGGGCGGTGCCCGACTACCGTGCCCACACCGCGGGTGTGTTCATCCCCAACGACCCCGGCGTCGGCGGCGCACCCACCGACTGGGAGCAGCTGCAGTGGAACTTCGTCGGCCCGTTCGGCGTGAACGCCCCCGAAGCGTGGGCGAACGTCGCCGCCGACGGTCACCCCGGCGGGCGCGGCGTGGTCGTCGCGGTGCTCGACACCGGCGTCGCCTATGCCAACCGCGGACGCTTTCGCCGCTCGCCCGGACTTCAGCCGCTACGAGTTCGTCAAAGGCTACGACTTCATCGCGCACGACCCCTACCCCAACGACCACAACGGTCACGGCACGTTCGTCGCCGGGACGATCGCCGAGTCGACGAACAACCGCTTCGGCCTCACCGGCCTCGCCTACGGCGTGCGCCTGATGCCCGTGCGCGTGCTCAACAACCAGGGCGAAGGCGACGCCTCGACGATCGCCGAAGGCGTGCGCTTCGCCGTCAACCATCGGCGCCCAGGTGATCAACCTGTCGCTCGAGTTCGCAAGCGAAGTCACCGCCTCGGACATCCCCGAGCTGATCGAAGCGCTGCGCTACGCCCGCCGGCGCGGGGTCGTCGTGGTCGCCGCCGCCGGCAACGAGGGCCACACCACGATCGCCTACCCGGCGCGCGCGCCGGACGTGATCGCGGTGGGGGCCACGACCGAACACGGCTGCCTTGCCAACTACTCCAACGACGGCACCGGCCTGACGCTCGTCGCTCCCGGCGGCGGCGCCGACGCCGAGCTCCCCGGCGACCCCAACTGCCACCCCGAAGAACCCTCCGGCCGCGACGTCTTCCAGATGACCTTCACCGGGTCCTCGCCCCAGCGTTTCGGGTTCCCGGGCGGTTACGAAGGCACTTCGATGGCCTCACCGCACGTGGCGGCGACGGCGGCTTTGATCATCGCTAGCGGGGTTTTGGGGCAGCATCCGTCGCCGGCGCAGGTGATGGCGCGGCTGCGGGCGACGGCGCGACCGCTCGGGGGGCCTTCGGACTCGCGGCTGTATGGGGCCGGGCTCGTCAACGCGGCGGCTGCCACGGCGCCGGGAGGACCGGGGGCCGTTAAGTAGCGCGGAGGAGCGGGTCGATCCGAGGATCTCCTCAAGGATTACAGTTGCGCTCTTGAGTTCTGCCGATCAACTCCCCGCCGCGCCGGCGCCATCGCGGTGTGATTTCGCGATCGTCGGCGGCGGGATCGTCGGACTGGCGGTGGCACGCGAGCTGATCAAGCGTCACCCGCGAGCGTCGGTTTGCGTGCTCGAGCGCGAGGCCTCGGTCGGGACCCATCAGACCGGCCACAACTCGGGGGTGATCCACGCGGGCGTGTACTACGAGCCCGGCTCGCTGAAGGCGCGCCTGTGCGTGGAGGGCGCCCGCGAGCTGTACGAGTACTGCGAGGAGCACGGCATCGCAAGCGAGGCGTGCGGCAAGGTGATCGTCGCCACCGACGCCGGTGAGCTGGGCCGCTTGGACGAGCTCGAGCGACGCGGCAAGGCCAACGGCGTGCCGGGCCTGCGCCGGATCGACGCTCAGGGCATCGAAGCGCTCGAGCCCCACGCGCGCGGGATCGCCGGGCTGCACTCGCCGAGCACCGGGATCGTCGACTTCCCCGCGGTCGCGCGCGCGTACGCCGAGGACGTGCTCGAGGCAGGCGGTGTCGTGGCGACCGGGTGCGCGGTCGAGGGAGTCCGGGAGCAGGGCGCCGCGCTGCAGCTGACTGCACTCCCACGGCGCGACCGAGGCCGGGCACGCGATCTTCTGCGCGGGCGCGTGGGCCGATCGGCTGGCGGTCGCGGCTGGGGCCGACCCCGACCCGCGGATCGTGCCATTCCGCGGGGCCTACCTGCGGCTCGTGCCCGAGCGCCGGGGGCTCGTGCGCTCGCTGATCTACCCCGTGCCCGATCCCGCGCTGCCGTTTCTCGGGGTGCACCTGACGAAGCACATCGACGGCGACGTTTTGATCGGGCCGACCGCGCTGCTGGCAGGGGCGCGCGACGCTTATGCGCTCGGGCGGGTGCGGGGCGGGGATGTGGCCGACACGCTCGCCTGGCCGGGATCGTGGCGGATGTTCCGGCAGTGGTGGCGCACCGGGCTAACCGAGCTGCGCCATGCCGCGCTGCGCTCGACGTTCGTGCGGGCCGCCGCTCGGTACGTGCCGGAGCTGCGACCGGAGGATGTCGAGCCGGCCTTCGCGGGGGTGCGGGCGCAGGCGCTGGGACGGGACGGGCGGCTGGTGGACGACTTCGCGTTCTCGGCAACCCCAAGGGCGCTGCACGTGCGCAATGCGCCGTCGCCGGGGGCTACGTCTTCGCTGGCGATTGGGCGGTATGTGGTGGGAGAGGCGGAGCGGGGGTTTGGGTTGAAGTCTTGACCGACTGGCCGGCGCCGAGCATCTCGCGGGCCTGCGCGGGTGTCGCGACGGGCCTACCGATCGCCTCGCAGAGAGCCCTCGCGCGAGCGACAAGCTGGCCGTTGGACTCGGCGTACTCACCGGGCGCGGTATAGACGACGTCCTCCAGGCCGGTGCGTATATGGCCGCCGAGCGAGAGCGAGAGCGCCATCATCGGGAAGTGCCGGGGAATAGCGGTCACCGCCCACGGGACGCCTGCAGGCACAAGCTCCGCAAACAACGACACCGTCGCGGCGCTCGCAGGGGCGCCCCCGGTCAACACCGAGGATCATGTGCATCATCCCCGGCGCGCCCTTCGCCGCGTCCGCGAGCTTGGCGGCGGTGAGCGCCATGCCGATGTCGAAGCACTCGTACTCGGGGACGATCCCGCGCTCGGCCAGCTCCTCGGCCACCTCGGCGATCAGCGAGCGGGGGTTCAGCAGCACGTCGTCGCCGGAGCCGAAGTTCATGCTGCCGCAGTTCACCGTCGCGAGCTCCGGCCCGGCGTCGATCGCGCGGCGGCTCTCCCGGTCGGGCTCCTGCAACTGCCCGCCGATCGCGAGCTGCCCACCCGTCGTGAAGTTCAACACGACGTCCTCCACCTGCTCGCGGATCGCCTGCTTGATCGCGAGGTAGTCCTCGGGCACCTGGGTCATCTCGCCGGTCAACGTGCGGGCATGGATGTGCAAGATGCTGGCGCCGGCCCGCGCGGCATCAACCGCGGCTGCGATCACGTCGGCTTGATGAATCGGTTGGTTTGGGTTGCTCGTGACCACTCCGCCGGAGACCGCACAAGTCAAGATCGCGGGCTCCTCCGCCCGTACCGTGGCAGTCCGCGCAAACGCCCGCGCCGTCGCCGCGCCGGCCCGGATGCTTATCGTCGTTCCCCCATTTGCGTTATGTGTACTCATTGGCGACTCCTCTCGGCCAGCCGCCACCACTTGGTGCCCACGGCTTCGCTTTGGTGCTCAAGGTAGTGAATCCGAGGCCGGCACGGCAGTTCGCATATTGCAAAATGCGAATAAGCCCGAGACGCCCGTGTCCTGAGCGTCTCAGTCGCCTGAGGCTTGTTCGATCACGGCCGCCATCTCCACACGGAAGCGCTCGCGCCCGAACCTGACGGCATTCTCACGCGCCGCCTGCTGATCCAGATCAAGTCCCTCGAAGCGTTCGATCGCCGCCGCCAACCCTGCAGCACTCTGCTCGTCGAACAGCACGCCGGTGCGCCCGTCGAGCACCGACTCCGCCGCGCCGCCAACGCCGTAGGCAATCACCGGAACACCGGCCGCCTGGGCCTCCACCGGCACGATTCCGAAGTCCTCCTCACCGGGGAACAGCAGCGCGCGCGCGCCGCTCAGGAGCTCGTCTCGCTCGGCCTCGGGAACTCGGCCCAGGAACTTTACGTCCCCCACCGCACCCGACCTGACCGCGTCGAGCGCACGGCCACCGCCGGCGACCTTCAGCGGCCTGCCGACACGCGCACAGGCGGCCACGGCCAGGTCGACGCGCTTGTACGGAACGACTCGCCCGAAGACCAGGTAGTTGTCCCGCGGCGCACGTTCCAATCCGAGGAAATGCTCGACATCCACAGGAGGATGGACGACCTCGGCGGAGCGTCCGTAAAAGCGCTCGATGCGAGCGGCTACATGACGGGAGTTCGCCACGAACGCGTCGGGCCCGCGCGCGCCCTCGAAATCCTGCCGGCGCAGCCTGCTCAACATCGGGGGCAGCAGCCGGCGCGTCACCCGCCCCACGTCCTCCCCTTCCAGAAAGCCCTCCTCCCAGGCGTAGCGCATCGGCGTGTGGCAGTAGCAGACATGCAGCGTGCCGGGCTGAGTGCGCACGTTCTTCGCGCACGCGTGGTTGCTTGATAGCACCAGGTCGAAGCCCGAGAGATTGAACGAGCGGAACGCCCTGTTCATCAGCGGCAGCAGCTTCGGATAGTGGCGCCTCGCACCCGGGATGCGGTTGAGGAATGAAGCATGGACCGGTCGCCCTTTGATGATCTCGGGCCAGGGTGCCGGATCGTAGATCGTGGTGAATAGCTCGGCTTCGGGAAACATCTTCAACAGCTCGATCACGACGTCCTCCGAGCCGCCGGGGATCGTCAGCCACTCGTGGACGATCGCAACGTGGGGAAAGCGCGCGCGCAGCTCCTCGATTTGCTGGGCATTCATCTCCGGGGTTATATCGGCAGGCGGTTGTCGCTTCGCGCCGGTCGAGCCTGGGATCATGGCGGCGATGCCTGAACCAGCACACCTGCGTGGCCACGAAATCGTGTGCGTCGGATTCGCCGATTGGGATACAGAGTTGTGGACCAACCAGCACCACCTGATGTCACGCCTGGCGCGCGATAACCGCGTGCTGTTCGTCGAGTCGCTTGGCCTGCGCCGGCCGCAGCTAGCCGGGCGGGATCTCAAGCGGATCGCGCGGCGGCTGCGCCGCGGCCTCGCGCCCCCGCGCCAGGTCGACGGGTTGCACGTGCTCTCGCCGCTGGTCCTGCCCTTTCACCGCCACCGGGTCGTGCGGGAGCTCAACCGCCGCCTGCTGCCCGGGCTCGTACGCCGCGCGGCGCGACGGCTCGGCCTGGAACGGCCGATCCTGTGGGCCTACGTGCCCCAGGCCGAGGTCCTGATCGACGCGCTCGACCCTTCGCTCGTGGTCTACCACTGCGTCGATGACATCGCCGCCCAGGAGCGGATCGACACCGCGAGCTTCCGCGCGGCCGAGACGCGCTTCGCCGCGCGCGCCGACCTCGTGCTCGCAAGCGCGCCGGCGCTCGCCGAGCGGCTGCGGACGATCTCTGGCAACGTGATGTACGCGCCGAACGTGGCCGATACGGAGCTGTTCTCCCGGGCGCTCATGCCGAGCCCACCCGCCCCGCTGGACCCCGAGATGGCCGCGCTGCCCACGCCGCGGATCGTGTTCACCGGCGCGATCGTGGCACTGAAGCTAGACCTCGCCCTGCTGGCCGAGCTGGCCCGCCTGCGGCCGGCGTGGTCGTTTGCGCTGGTCGGCCCGATCGGTCCGGGCGAACCCAACACCGACATATCGGCGTTGACGGCCGAGCCGAACATCCACCTGCTCGGGCCCCGCTCCTACGGTGAGCTGCCCGACGTTCTGCGAGCGGCCGACGCCGGGCTGATCCCCTACGCGCGCAACGCAACTGACCGAGAGCATCTTCCCGATGAAGGTCTACGAGTACCTCGCCGCCGGCCTGCCGGTAGTCGCAACGCCGCTACCCGCGCTTGCCGGTGTTGCCGAGGTCGCCATCGCACCCGACGCGCAGGGCATAGCAGAGCTGCTCGACGAAGCCCTCGCGGCGGACAGTCCCGAGCGCCGCGCCGAGCGCTCACGCGCGGCGGCGTCCCATTCGTGGGACCGGCGCCTGGAGGAGATCGCCGCGGCGACGATCGACGGCGCCTGGTGAGGGACCTGCTCGTCACCACCCACACTCCGGTGCTGCGCTCCGGTCAGGCGGTGCGCACCTATGGTGTCGCGCGCGCGCTGGCCGAGCACGGTGGCCTGGACCTGCTCTACGTCCGCTTCGGGGCCCCGAGCCCGACACCGCATTCAAGGCGATCCCTGGAGTGGAGTTGCACAAGGTCATACCCTCGCGTGGCCTGCAGCGTCTCCTCGCCTACGGAGCGGCGCGCCTTCAAGGTGTGCCGGACGGGTTCGCCCGCGGCGTGTCGCGCGAGCTGACGTCAGAGACAGAACGGCTCGCTGAACACCCCGACCGCGGGCGCGTGATCGCCGACGGACCGATCGCCGCCGCCGCGCTCGCGCCCCTGGCGCACAAGCGCCCGCTCATCTACAACGCACACAACTTCGAGTCAGGCTTCCGTCACGAGCTCGACAAGCGCAGGCCAGGATCGGCAGCCATCGAGCACTGCGCTCCTTCGAGCGACGCCTGCTCGCGCGCTCCGACGAATCGTGGATGGTGAGCAAGGCCGACATCGCCGCTGCGCGCGAGCTGTGCCCCTCCGCTCGCCTGCGCTACGCGCCCAACGTGGTCGACGTCGCATCAATCTCACCGGTGACGCCGGCGGTGGACGAGCGGCGCGCGATCTTCGTCGCGAGCTTCGCCTACGAGCCCAACCGCAACGGCCTGCGCTTCCTGCTCGACGAGGTCTTCCCGCGGGTATGGCCGGAGCTGCCGGATGCAAGGCTGACGCTCATCGGCCCGGGCCTCGAGCAACCGCCCTGCGAGGACCCGCGCGTGGAGGCACTCGGTTTCGTCGACGATCTCGGGGCCGCCTACGCGAGCGCATCCTGCGCTGTCATCCCGCTGCTTCAGGGAGGCGGCACACCATTGAAGTTCGTCGAGGCGCTCGCCTACGGGCTGCCGGTCATCGCCACACCCCGCGCCGCCGCCGGACTCGACGTGCGTGACAGCGAGCACTGCCTGATCGCGGAGGGCGGCGAGAGCTTTGCGGCGGCACTCGTTCGCGTCCTGCGCGACGGCGCCCCCGAGCTCGGCCACAGCGGGCGCAGGCTTGCCGAGGAGCGCTACTCGATCGAGGCGCTGGCGGAACTACTACAGCCATAGACGGGGCGGTCCACGAGTGACCGGTGGCCATCTACCGAGCCGCGGTCCGCAACACCCCGTGCAGTTCTTCAGATCCGTCCAAACAGCACGCGCACGCTAAAGCAGGCGTAGCTGTGGACCGAGAGGTTTCTTGCAACACTTCAGGTGCCGTGATCCGGGCATAGCCCCCGGAAGCGCCGCCAGGTTCCCGACAAAGGCACCCCCGTCGCAAGACGGGCTCGCAAAGCCAGGGTTCTCTCCGAGACAGCCCAGCTCCCGAAGGAGTTTTAATGCCCATACCCACGAGCTCGCGCCGCTTCCTCGTCGCGGCGCTTGCGATCTTTACCATGGTCGTGTCTGCGGGTCCAGCTAGCGCCAGGCTCTTTGGCCAGCACAAAGCCACCGCTACCTCCCTGTCCCCAAAGATCGCCACACGGGTGCGGACCACCAACCGTCGTCATCATCGGCAGACCGCCACCAACGCCCGCACCGGCAAGCGCGTGCGGGTACGAGCTCACCGGACCCATCACCGCGTTACCCCGCCGAGCACGCCGCCACCCTCGAGCTCTGGTGCGACGAATCCCAGCTCCGGCAGTTACACGGGTTCGGGCTCTGACCCCAGCACAGGCTCGAGCTCGGGTACGGGCTCTAACCCGGGTTCCGGCACACCTGAGCCGGCACCCGTGGCACCTGTCAGTCCTGTGGCGCCCACCGATCCTGCAGCTCCGACATCTCCGCCCGCTGAAGGAACCGCCAGCCCGCCCGCTGAAGAACCCGCCAAATCGCCCTCCGCGATCCAGACGGGCATCAACTCCGGTCACGAATCCTACGACTTCGTCGCGGCGGCCACGCTGGGGGCAAAACTCGTACGGGTCGGGTTCGACATCGAAGACACCGCCGCGCAGCTTCGGCCCGCAATTGAAAAATACGCCGCCGAGGGAATCACGGTACTACCACTGGCCGAATTCACCGGGCGGATGCCGTCCCCCGCCGAAGCGCAGGATCTGGCTTCGTGGGCCGACGCCTACGGTCCCGGCGGCACCTTCTGGACGGGACGCACGGACGGGAACATGGCGATCAGGTCGATCGAGTTCGGCAACGAGACCGACTACAGCGAGCAGTACCACGACGAACCGGGCGATGCCTCCTACCGGTTGCGCGCGGAAGCGTATGCGGTGCGCGTGAAGGAAGCCGCGCAGGCGATCCAGTCCAGCGACAGCAGCGTCGGTCTACTGGTTCAGGCCGACGACACGAGGGAGACTGGATAAACGCATGTACACGGCGGTGCCCGATCTCACCAAATACGTCGCGGGGTGGACCATGCACCCGTACGGAGGAAGGAATACAACGAATACCGCTTCCGTGCCCTGATGCAGCAGACCGCGGAACACGGGGCGTCATCCGTTCCGATCGACGTCACCGAGTGGGGTGTGACGACGGACAACGGCCGTTGCCTGGAATACAACGATGGCCTGAACCCATGTATGACTTACCAGGAAGCCGCCCAGGAAGTGCGGAGCAGCCTCGCCTGGATGAAAGCAATGCTCGGCAGCAAGCTGGCGATGTTCATCTTCTATCAGACCGGCGATCAGGCGCCGAGCGGTGTGACGACGAACTGGCAGGATTACTTCGGATCCCTGCAGCACGAAGGGCAGCCGAAGGGTCCCTTCACCGAAGCCGTCGAGGCTGTCCTGCACTCCTGAGCCGCCGTCGGCTCCCTACGACGCGTGCCATAATGGCTAAGTGAGCGTTCCCGCAATCTGCTCCCTCGGTCAGCTCGCACAGGCCCACACCGCCAAACCCCTGAGCGCCATCGGCCGGCTGCGGGCCTCACGCTCCGCGCAAGTCGTGCCCGCGCTGACGGTGTTCGCGGCCGCCCTGCGATTCGGGACGCTCGACGTTCAGAGCGCTGGCTGGACGAGTCCGCCACGATCGTGCTCGTGCGCCGCGGGCTGGGAGGGATGCTCTCCCACCTCTCGGCAGCGAGTCGACGCCGCCCCTCTACTACATCCTCGTATGGGCGTGGACGAAGGTCTTCGGTATCGGGGCCGTCGGCTTTCGCTCGTTCTCCGCACTCGCGGGACCTCACGGTTCCGCTCATGTATTTGGCCGGGCGGCGGATCTCACCGCGTGCCGGTATCTGGGCGGCGGCCCTGACGGCCGTCAATCCGGCGATGTACTACTACTCGCAGGAGGCGCGGGCATACGCCCTGTTGATCCTCTTCTCGGCGGCCGCCACGTGTTCTGGGGCGCGGGCTCGATTCGGAGAGGATTCAGGAGACAGGCGAGCTTTGGGATGGTGGACGGCGATGTCGATGCTCGGCACTGCTGACTCATTATTTTACCGTCTTCCTGTTCATCCCGCGAGGCTGTCCTGTTGCGCTCGGCGGCTGGGGCTGGACGGGTGAGGCTACCGATCGGCCGCGATCTCGTGATCCGGTGCCTCGCGCTGCTGCCGCTCGCGGCGGCGAGCGGCAATCGGGCAGGCCAGCTGGATCGAAGACAGCTCGTTGCTGTCTCGAGCCGCCGAGGCGCCGAAGCAGTTCCTCGTTGGCCTCTACGGGCCCCAGGAGATCCTCACCGCGCTCGTGACGGGACTGCTCGCCGCCGGCGCAGTGGCTCTGATCGTATATCGTGCCGGGGCGCGCGAGCGCGAGCTCGCCCGGCAGCTGGCGATCGTGGCCGCTGCCGCAGTGCTCGTGCCGCTGATCCTGGCTTTTCCACATATATTCGACGCGTTTGACGGTCGCAACGTAATCGCCAGGTGGGTGCCGTGTGCGCTTGTCGTGGCCATTGGCGTCGCCGGTACCGGCGCTCGCCGCGCCGGCGCCACCGCGGGGGTTGGCATCTGTCTCGTGTCTCTGCTGGTGATCGTCGGTATCGATACGAAACCGGCATACCAACGCGACGACTGGCGGGCGGTGGCGCGCGGATTACCGACACACACCTCCGGCACGGTGATTGTGACCCCCGAAAACAGTCTGTTACCGCTTGGTATCTATGTCCCATCCCTGCAAAAGACCGGCTCCAGCAGAGTATTGACGCGAGAAGTCGAGTTCGTCGCGCTGCGGGTCAGGCAAACCGGCCGCGCACCTTCGGAGGCCGTTGTGCCGACGAGCGCGCCGGCGGGCTTCCGGCCGGCCGGCGTCAAACGGACTTCAACCTACGCAATCTCCCGGTTCCTCGCGCCGCGTCCGATCGGCACGAGCACGAGCGAATTGCGCCGCATGACCTCAGAAGCGGGATCCGAAGTGCTCATCCGCCACTGAAGCGCTGTCGGCTGACCCACGGTCTTCGGAGCGCGAGTCGCGAGCGCGGCTGGTTCGCCCCGGAGTCGATCGAAAGGGCATGGACAGTGCCCCAGACCAAGGCCACGAAGAACACAAAGAAGGCCGTATCGTAAAACAGATAGTCGTACAGTCCCTGCGCCATGAGTCCGGCCAGAGCAGCGGCAAACGCCGATGCTCGCACGGTGAACGTGCCTCCACCCCGCCGGGTGAACACCAGCAGAATCGGCCCCGCAAAGAGCACCAAGAAGCCGGCCAGCCCGATCCATCCCGTGTCGAGCCCAATCTGGATCGGAGTCTCGTGGGCGTGGAAGAAAGCCTGGCCGATATTCGAGCTTCTTACACTGCTGCTGAGGTAGTAGGCGAAATTGCCGTACCCGAGTCCAAACGGGTGTGTCGACAGCGCCTGCTCGCCGGCCTTGTGCAGTGCAAACCGTGTCTTGTCCTCGCCCTGCGTTCCGTTCGAAAGGGCGAAGCGACGTTCGATTTTCGCGATCGTGGCAGCCGGAGTGGCGATGTAGCCGGCGGCAGCAAAGACGGCGAGAATACTGACGGCGCGCGCGAGCGTCGGTCCGCGGCGCACGTTGAGCACCAGGAAGATCAGCCATCCGGCGGCCAGGGCGACGATGCCTCCTCGCGACGTTGCCTCCGCGAGACCGGCGAGCATGAACACGAGCACGGCGCTGTAGGTGCTCACGCGCACCGCCTTGCGTTCGTCGAGAGCGATTAGGATCTCAGCGGTCGCGAGGGTCGCGGCCATCGCCACATATCCCGCGTACACGGTGTAGTAGGCGAAAAAGGAATTTGGCAGGCCGGCGTTGTAAGGCGCTCCGACGATGACGTCGATACCGGCCTTTTGCAGAAACCCAAAAATCAGTACGATTACGGCCGAGCCCGTGAAGATATCCACCATCCGCCGGGACGCGTCTCGTCGCTCGCGCAGCACAGTGAGAGCGACAAACAGGACGAGGATCGCGCTGAGCCAGTCGATCGCTCCTTCGAGGGCGTTGACCTTGTTGTGGGCGCCGAGCATCGCTATGAAGCCTCCCGCGACGAGGGCCAAACCGCCGACAGCGACCCATGGCGGCACGTCTCTGACCCGGATACGCCACACCATCACGAGCGGGAGCGTCCACAGCAAGACGCTGTCAGAGCCGGTTCCGTAAAAGCCGAACCCAAACGGAATCAGCGCCAGCAGGATGACGAGCCCGTAGTCCGGTCGCAACGCCGCCACCACCAACGCCGAACCGGCCATCACGATGACCAGGGCCTTGAGTTGGTGTTGGAGGCTCCCGAGCTTCGCGGTCGCGAGCCCGACGAGCACGGCGAGCACCACGGCCAGTACGGTCGTAGCCAACGTCGGTCGCCCCGCGCGGCCGGCGATAGCGAGACGCACTCGGGTCGCCATGCGTTGCAGCTTAGCGAGGCGCTCCCCGGCCAATCAAGAACCCCCCGCGCGAGCCCACGGACCCGCGACCAAGCTCCACTGCGCTGCAGGCGCCCGTGCACGAGGCGGCAGGACGGTGCGCCCTTGGGCACCCTTGAGCAGGTCTGCTCGTCGATGTCTGTGCCAGTGCGCCGAACCGGCGTTTGCAGGCCGAAGGGCAAGCTATGATCGCGTTGAGAATGTTGCTTGATCGACGACGCGGCGCCATAGGCGCCATGGTGGAGCAGGACACCGAGTTGGAGGAGACGCCGGGTCTCGTGCGCACACTTCGGGTGCTTCGCGAGCGCTGGATGTTGATAGCGCTCTGCGCGGTCGTCGCCGCTGGGGCGGCGTTCGCCTATGTGGAGCACAAGCAGAACACGTACACGGCCACCGCCTCGCTGCAGTTCACGACCAACTCCCTGCCGGACCAGGTCGCCGGCGTCGGCGGCGGGGGATCCCTCGATCCCGAAGGCGAAAAGGCCACCAACGTCCAGCTCGTGACGGTGACTCCCGTCGCGGAAATGGTTATCAAGGAATTGGGGCTCAAGCAGTCGCCGTCCGAACTGCTCAATCAGGTGACGGCAAGCGACCCACAGAACGACTATGTCGTCGATGTCGCCGCGACCGACGGCGATCCGCACACGGCGGCAAGCATCGCCAACTCCTTCGCGCGGCAGTACGTCGACTACAGCCAGCGACAGAACCAGGAGCAGCTGATCAAGGGCCAGCAGCTGATCGAACAGCGTGCCGCCCAGCTGCCGGCCACCGACACGGTGGATCGCGCGAATCTCGCCGCCCTGTCGCAAAAACTGCTTCTGCTGCAGGCCGTGGCTACGGCCAACGCAAGGGTGGCGAACATCGCCGAAACGCCGGGATCGCCGAGCTCGCCGAAACGGAAGTCCACGGTCCTCGTCGCGCTGATCTTCGGGCTGCTGGCGGGGATCGCCCTCGCGTTCCTGCTCAACATGCTCAACAACCGGGTGAACGAGTGGGAAGAGTTCGCCGCGCTGTACGGCCTGCCGGAGCTGGCCGCGATCCCGCGGCTGCCGCGCGCTGCGCGCACCCCCAGGGAACGGGAGATCGAGATCGAGCCGTTCCGCATCCTCAAGAACAGCCTTCCCCTGCTGGCGCCTGGTCACGACGTGAAGACCGTGCTCGTGACGAGCGCCGTGCCCGGAGAGGGCAAGTCGACCGTCGCGGTCGGGTTAGCGCGCGCGGCCGCGCTCGCGGGCAGCGAGGTTGTGCTCGTCGAGGCCGACCTTCGCCGGCCCGGCCTGGCGTTACGCCTGCCGATGGACCCGGAAGCGGGCGGGCTGGCCGCAGTCTTGTTCGATGATGCAGATCCCGCGGATCTGCTGCAATCCCCGTTTCCGGAGACGCCCCGTCTGCGAGTCCTCCCGGCCGGGCAAGTGCCGGCCGACGCGGTGGACATGCTGCGCCCCCACGACCTGACGCGGGCGCTCGGCTCGCTCTCGCTGCAGGCGGACCTGCTCGTGATCGATGCGGCTCCCCTGCTGCCCGTCGTGGACACCCGTGTCCTACTGGACGAGTTCGACCTCGACGCGCATCTGATCGTCGCCCGCGTCGGCCTCACCAAGCGCCACGAGATCCGTGCGGTGCGCGCGCTCATCGAGCAGCGAGACCTCGCACATGTCGGTCTGCGTGATCAACGACCTGTCGAGCGGTATCGCGCGCGACTACTACGGAGGAAACTATTACGGTCACGGGGAGGACACCCTGGCCAGTTCGAAACCGAGCACACCGGTGGCGACGAAGATCAGCGGCTAGCGGCAATAGACTGCTGGCGTGAGCGAGGCGCAGCCGAACATCTCCCTGGTCCTCCCGACATTCAATCGGGCCACCGCTCTGCGCAGGAATCTGGGAGTCATGCTCGCGCTCGATGGCCTCTGCGAGGTGATCGTCGTCAATGACGGGTCCACCGACGATACCGTCGAGGTCTGCGCGCAGTTCGACGACGAGCGCCTGCGACTGGTGACTCACTCACGCAACCTGGGAGTGGCCACAGCCCGCAACACGGGTGTCGCCAATGCCCGCGGTTCCTGGGTTCTATTTGGAGAGGACGACTGTCGGTTTCCACCCAACTACGCGGTCGTACTTCGCGACGTTGCGGAACGTGAGGCCGCGGACATCGTCGGCGCACCGCTGATCCACATGTCTGGGACCGACGAGGATGTCGCGGAATTCGCCCCTCGAGCTCCTCGAAGCCCTCGGCCACCCTTGATGGACGAGGATGGGGTGTTTCCGACCGAGGCGATTCAAACACCATTTCTACCTGCCCGCGCGCTCGTGCGCAGTTCTGTTTTTAAAACAGTCTCCTTCTATGAGAAATATCCCGGCAACGCCTATCGTGAGGAGACGGATTTCTTTGTGCAGGCCGCGAGAGGTGGCTTTTGCTGCGTGCTGACACCCGATACATACTGTTACCAGCTCGACAGCTTCACTGGCGGTCACCACCATTCCTCGCCGCTGCACTATGAGTACTGGACGCTGCGCAACAACTGGACGTTCCTACGCCGCCACGGATCGTGGTTGACCGAAGAGGGCTACATCGGCAGCGAGGTAAGAGCGCAGGCCCGCTTCGCGCTGCGGCGGCTGCGGGTGGTGAGCACCGGCATGCTCAGTGCGCGCCTACACCGGCTGAGGGCCGCGCGAGCGCATGGTCACACCTAGCGCTGCGTCCTGCGCGTGGCTTGCTTGACTACTGGGCCCAGTGCCAGGTCGCAAACCGCGCGACGAATACGGCCATCGCGAGCGCGAAGAGCACGAGCACGGGCATCCGCAGGCGGGGATGCTCCGTGAGCCAGGCCGCCAGCCACATGCCCATCGGAAAGAGCACGACCAGATAACGTGGCAGCGAAGTCAACGGGTCGAGACCCTTGGTGGGGTAGGAGATCGCGACGGCAATCGCAGCGAGCACATACAGGCCATATGCCAGCGGCAGACGGCGCAGCACGCCGACGACGGCCGGAATAGCGGCCAGCAGGAAGACAAAGGTCGTAGCGTGCGGATGACGGAAGGTGTCCCATAGGCTCACGACCGGCCCCACGAACTGGCGCCCCCAGATCTGGTGCTCAGCCTTGAACGGCGCGAGCGCTTCGCCTCCTGACAGCGCGAGCGAGCCCGCGAAGATGACGACGGGCGCCGGTAGCAGCGCGAGCCACAGCACCTGCGGTCGCAGCCTGTATCGCGGTCGCAGCGTCGCGCCCACTCGGCAAGCGTAGGCAACGACGCCGCTGGCCTCGCCGGGAGGAGGGTCCGGGCTCGAGCGGTCTGGGGGACGGTCCTCGCGCGGACCGTAGAAATAGATAACAAGGGCGGGCAGCGCCAGCACAAACCCAGTGCTTCGCGTGGCGACGGCGAGCGCGCCGGCGAGGCCCACCCATGCCCAGCGGCCATGGCGCGCCGACCAGAAGAGCGCGACCGATGAGGCAAGGAAGAGGGACTCGGTGTAGATGGCCGAGAAGAAGAGCGCCATCGGCGTGAAGGCCATGACGAGAACCGCAAGGCGAGCGATCTGCTCCGGCTGGCGGTCACCCACGAGCTCGGTGCGGGCAAATTCGAGCGTCGTGAGGCGGTGAATGCCATATAGCGCGGCCGCGAATGCGCACAGCGATACCAGGACACCGGCGACGATCAGCGGTATACCAACGAAGCTGACTGCCCTGATTGCGAGTGGGTAGGCGGGGAAGAACGCCGCGCGCGAGAGTGTATGAATGCCGAGATCCGGCTGGTAGCCGGATTTGGCGATCTCCAGGTACCACGCCGCGTCCCAGCGTGCCGCCGGGCCCGCGAGCGCTTCGCCGACGCGCCCAAGGCCGCGCGTCAGCCCCCGGGGGTCATATGCCTCGCCGGCCGGGCCGACGCCGAGCAGGCCGACGGAGGCGACGCCGACGACCCAAACCAACAGGCGCGAGCTCCACAATGCGCGCCAGCTGTCGCGCACGGCAATCATGCGGGCCGTGTCGGTGCGCAACCGCTCCGTCCACATCAGCGGTTGCGAGAACACTGGACGCACAACGCTCCGAAAGTGGGAGTTATGCGTAGCACGTCCACGCGAGCGTCAGCATATCTCCTATCGTTCTGGCACCCGATCGTCGTCCTGTCTGCGCCAAGCGTAAGGACCAAGAAATCGACCAACTCATATTCGTTGGAACAAGATCGAGCATCGACGTCTTGGAATACCCCGATGCGAGCGTTCAATCCTCTTTGAGGACCTTCTCGTAGAGCTCGCTGGTGCGACGGGCAATTGCCGGCCATGCGAAGCGTTCCTCGGCAAGGCGTGCGCCAGCCTCGCCGCGGCGGCGACACTCGAGCCAACCAGCATCGACGCTCGCGACGAGTGCGTCTACGAGTCCATCGACATCGGGGCGCGCGCAGATCCAGCCGGTCTGACCATCGAGCACCGCCTCGACCATGCCCCCGACGGGATAGACGACCACGGGCCGATGAAAGCCGTACGCGAGCAGCAGCACGCCGCTCTGACTAGCGCGGGGATAGGGCAGCGCGACGGTATCGGTGGCGGCGAAGAGCTGCGCTGCCTCGTGCATGTCGAGAAAACCCTCGCGCACCGTCACTCGCCCAGCCAGCACCGGGCTCTGTAGCTGCGTGCGCGCCGCGGCGAGCGCACCCTCCTCCTGGCCCCCGACGAGCAGATGCAGCCGCGGGATCCGCATGAGCGCCGCCAGTAGATCGTCGAGGCCCTTATCGAGCCGCAGTTGGCCGAAGAGCAACGTAACCGGTACATCGCGCGCAATCTCCAATCTTGCCCGCGCTGCATCGCGGTCCACTACACCGCCCGCACGAGCCAGACCGCCGTACTCCCCGTGCGGGATCACCACCACTCGGCCACCCGCTTCGCCGCGCACCCTCGGTGCCCGTTCCAAGTCCACCTCGGTATGGACGATGGTGCAAGCAGTGAGTCGAGCGAGCATGCGATGCGTGCGATCGAGCGGACGGCCTCGCTCGAAGGTGTTGTGGGCGGTCTGAACGACGGTTGCCCCGGCAAGCCGCATGAAGCCGACCGCCACCGCACCGAGAGGGGCGAAATCCCACTTCTGTACGTGGACCAGATCAGAGCGCCGCGCGAGAGCCATCAATCGCGGTATCGCCGCGAGGAAACGTAGGCCGTTAATGGCCGGGCCGAGTCCGCAGCGGCGAACCAACCTCCCCAGCGGCGTGCGACCGCGTACGTAGTGGAAGGCGCGATGGATCCTCACACCGGGAGCCGGCGCGTAACGATGATCGTCTGCGGTTGCGAGCTCGACTCGCCAACCCTCTGCCGCCAGAGCCCGGGTCAGCTCAGCCGTGTAGTCCGCTACGCCGCCGCGCCCAACCTGCTCGACCATGAGCAGTCGACGCTGCACCTGAAGATCTTCCTCCCTTTGCGGTAGCCGGAGCCGAGCCTCCTCAACTTGGCGATTTGATGATATCCACGCTGGCACGAGAGGGCTCGCACAGGCTGCTGGGCCATCACCTATCGTTCCAAGCCTTGATCGACCTTCGCTACCAAGCGCGTTCCCCGGCGGGCGCGCCGTCGAGGTGATCCGGAGCCATGGCCGAGGCCGATCTGCAGACCGCAAGCGGGCCCGCAGGCCCGTCTCATCCAGCTGAGCCACCGCGAGTCGGTGCGCGCAGAGCCACGGTGGACATCGCCGTGCAGGTGATCGGACGGACCGGCAACCTCGCGCTCGGGGTCGTCGTGACGTTGATCGTCGTGCGAGCGCTGGGGAGCAGCGGCTTCGGGGAGTGGTTGACGATCTTTGCGATCACCCAGATCGCGACGAACTTCGGGGAACTAGGCCTCAACCAGGTGGCGATCAGCCGTGCCGCGAGCGATCCCGCCGGGGAGCGAGATTGGCTGGGAGCGCTCGTGTCTCTGCGCCTGCTCCTTGCCGTGCCAACCACCGTCCTCGCGCTCGTCGGGGTCGTGCTGATCGCGCCCACACAGCCCGTGCGAATTGCCGGCGCCCTGATCGCGGCCACGATCCTCGTAGGCGCGCCCAGCGCGATCGGCGCCGTCTTCCAACTACGGGTGCGTAACGACATCACGATCGCGATCATGACGCTGGGCAGCGTGCTCTGGGGCGCAGGCGCGATTGCCGTCTCGATCCTCTCCGAGGGCATCGATGCCTTCGCCGCCGTCTTCCTGGCGGCGGCGGTGATCACGACCGGCGTCTCGGTCGTGTTGGCGCTGCGGCTGTCCCCGATACGCCTGGTGTTCTCGGAGCGCCGATGGCGCTCACTCCTGCGCGTCGGCTTGGGCGTCGGCGCCGCGGGGATCCTCGTGACGCTCTATGTGAAGCTCGATCAGGTGCTGGTCTTCGAGTATGCCGGCAGCCGGCAGGCGGGTTCTACGGGGCCGCCTACCGCATCCTCGACCAGATCCAGTTCATCCCGATCTCGGTGATGACAACCCTGTTTCCACTGATCGCCGCGGCGTACCCTCGCGACCGTGAGCGCGTGCATACCCTTCTGCAGACGGCCGGCGAGTACCTCACGATGGCCTCACTGCCAGCCCTCGCCTTCACGGTTATAGCGGCCCATCAGATCATCAACCTGCTGTTCGGCAGCGCATTCAACGAAGCAGCCCCCGCCCTGCCGATCCTGATGGGCGCGTTCGTCTCGATCTCGTTCGGATACCTCGCCGGCAACATGGTCGTGATCCTCGAACTGCAGAGCAGATTCTTTCGCTATGCGGCTGTCGGCCTGTTCATCAACGCCACGCTCAACATCCTGCTCATTCCGCGCTACGGCTTCCTGGCCGCCGCCTGGATCACGCTCGCGACGGAGGTCGTGGTCATGTCGTTGACGATGCGCAGCGTGCTGCGCGAGCTTACGATGACGCCCCGCCTCGGGCGGTTGCTGCGCACGCTCGTGGCCGCACTTGCGATGGGTGCCTTGACCTGGTTGGCTCAGCATGCCGGAGTGCCGCTGTACGGACTCGTGGCGGTCGCGGCGCTCAGCTACCCCACATTGCTGCTGTCTCTGCACGTGCTCAGCGTGGCGGAGGTACGCAGGGTTCTGCGCAAGGACCCCCTGTAGGCTGCGTTGATCGTCATACGTCCACGCCATAAAATCAGAGCGATCCGATGCCGACCCGAGGTATAGCGATGTCGAACAGCGACCACGACAGGGACATCTCCTTTGTTGTACCGAGCCACAACAGGCGCGCTGCGCTCCGTCAGAACCTACCCGCCCTGCTCCAGCTCGAGGACGTGCTCGAGGTGATCGTCGTGATCGATCAGCGATCAAACGACGGAACCGAGGAGATGGTCAGCAGCGAGTTCGGCGCGGATCAGCGAGTGCGACTGCTGCGCCAACCTCACAACGGGCTCTCCAGCGCACGTAACGCGGGCTGCCGGATCGCCCAGGGCGAGTGGATCGTCGTCTCAGACGACGATCTGCGCTATCCGCTCGACTACGGCCCAACTCTCAAGCGCGTGGCGGGCGAGCAGATGGCGGACATCGTCGGCGCTCCATGGCTGAACCTCAACGACGGCGATTACGAGTCCGCGCTTGCCGCGGCCAAGTTGCGGAGGGGCGGCGTACCGACAATCGACGATCACTCGGTGGTGCCCGCCCAAGAGCTGGAGACCCCGTTCATGCCAGCTCCGGCACTCATCAACCGCAGGGTCTTTCAGCGCATTCAGTTCGACGAGAGCTACGGGAACACCGGCTGGCGCGACGAGACGGACTTCTTCATCCAGGCGATGCGCAGCGGCTTTCGCTGCATCCTCACGCCGGCCACCGCGATGTACCAGCTCGACCAGTGGGATGGCGGATCGCGCCGCCCGCGACTGGAGTACGAGTGGGCGGCGATCAAGAACAATTGGCGCTTCCTCTCACGTCACGGGCGCTGGCTCACTGAACAAGGCCACATCAAGAGCCTCACCAGAGGCCAGATGTCCTTCGCCCTCAGCCGTATGAGGCTTGTCTCCGTGGGCTTTGCACGAGCGCGTTTGAAGCGCATGCGTGGCGCAGTGCAGAAGCGTCTCACGGACTGATTCGGGCATCGCGATGACGGCAAGGCACGCGATCCTCATGTCGCCCGTGCCGGAGAGCAACTCCGGTGGCGTGGAGCGATTCTGCTGGCTGCTCGCCGAGATCCTGCAGGAGCAGGGATGGCGAACCTCGATCGTCGGCCCGAGCAGACAACCGGGCCGATGGACCTTCAGGTTCGGCGGCTCGCCGCTGCTCTGGTCGGTCTCCACCGGTCGCGCGGTCGCGGCGGTCACGGCAGCCGGCAGGCGCCCGGACCTGATCGTGGGCAACGGCTTCCTCGGCCTGAGCGCGCCACGGGGGGTGCCTCGCATCCAGGTCTTCCACGGGACATCCGCCGCGGAGATTCTCGCCACCAAGCCCAGCCTCCCCCGTCGCGATTTCCTCAGGCGCCTGTTCGGCTACTGGCCGCTGGAGGCGCTGATGTGCCGGGCGGGACACCTCGTCGTCGTCTCCGAGAGCGCGGGCGAAGAGACCGCGCGCTACTACCGCCACACCGCCGCCAGGGTCATCCCAAACGGGGTAGATACGAACATCTTTCACCCGCGCGACCGCCTCGAGGCCCGTGCGCAATTTGGATTGGAGCAGGATGTTTCATATGCCCTGTTCGTGGGACGCCCCGAATACCGCAAGGGCGCCGACCTGCTGTTCGCGAGTACTCAGACCGCCGGCTGGCAGCTGCTGCACGCCGGCGCCCGCGGCATTTCCGGCGCCCGTCACCTCGGCGTGCTCGCCCCGGAGGAGCTGGCCAATGCGTATGCCGCGGCCGACTGCCTGCTGTTTCCCACGCGCTACGAGGCCTGCAGCTATGTGATTCTCGAGGCGCTGGCGTGCGCCACGCCGGTGGTGACGACCAGGATCGGCTGGACGCGCACCCTGCTCAAAGCGGTTCCCCGCTATGAGGAGCTGTGCGTGCGCCCCGAGGTGGGCGACATAGCGGCTGGGCTGCGGCGGGTAGCGCGCGCCGACACACATGAGCTGATAAGAGAGGCGCGTTCCTACGTGTGCGAGAACAACAGCCTCGAGCGCTTTTGCTCAGCCTGGCTGGAAACGATCGAGCAGGTCACCGCCTCTCACTTGCGCAGTATGTAGATGACCTCCGAAGCAAGCTCCTTCGGCAGATGCGAGGCAAGATAGACGTCCGCTCGCGTCCATCGGGGGTTGATGTCGTAGCCGGCGAACTTTGCGATCACCGGAGAGAAGAGCTCGAGCGGGATCACCTCTACGACCTCGAAGCGCCTGGCAAATTCGGACACCCACCAGCGGGGAGCGTGGAAATGCTGAACGTCCTGGCGGATGTCGCCACGAAGGCGGTTGCGTCTGAACAGCGTGCGAGGATCGCGATCGTTCAGGAAAGCGTAGCTTCCGTAGGCGTTGAGACAGCCGACCACCGCGATCCCACCGGGACGGAGCACCCGCCGTAGCTCGCCCAGGGCGCCCTGTAGGTCCTCGACATAGGAGAGGACCGAGATGCAGAAGAGCGATGCGAACTGCTCATCCGCATAGGACAAATCCGAGACGTTCTCCTTGGAGATCTGCACCTCGCACCCCACGATCGAGGCGTTCTCGCGAAAGTTCTCGCGGGCCTTCTCGTCGTAGTCGGAGGCCGTGACATCGTGCCCCCACTCGAGCAAGTGCAGGGTCAGCCAGCCGGTGCCGGCACCGACGTCGAGTACCGGGTCGCGTGCCCACGTGTTCGCGATCTCCAGGCGCTTGCGGATCGGCCACCATGTTGGGACCGGAGTTTCGGGTGTCAGCCTACCCTGCTCGAACTCCGGGATCAGGGACACCATCGCTGTAAGTCTAGGATGAACACGACCAGAGAGGAGCCCAAGTGAGCGATACGACATTGGTAACAGGCGGCAGCGGCTACATCGGAGCGCTGCTCGTACAGGAGCTGCAGGAGGCCGGGCACGAGGTTCGCGTGCTCGACTCGCTGCTACATGGCCAGGAGGACATCGCGGCCGAGCAGGAGCAGGCGGGTGTCCAGGTGATCCGCGCGGACATCCGCGACGGCGACGCACGCGCACGCGCACTCCATGGTGTCGATGGCGTGGTCCATCTCGCCGCGATTGTCGGCGACCCCGCCTGTGGGCGCGATCCTGAGCTATCCGACGAGGTCAATGTCCAAGCCACGCGCGGCCTCGTCACCGACGCGGGCGAGGCCGGCGTGCAGCGCCTTGTCTTCGCCTCCACCTGCTCCAACTACGGGCGCATGACCGACCCGACGGTGCCGATCGCCGAGGAGGGCGAGCTCAGCCCCGTATCGCTGTACGCCGAACAGAAGGTCAGCATGGAGAAGTTGATCCTGGGCGGAATGAATGGTGCCCCGCCCGCCCTCGCGACCAAACCGACCTGCCTTCGCTTCGCGACCGTCTACGGCGTCGGGCGGCGTATGCGCTTCGACCTGACCGTCAACGAGTTCACCCGTGAATTGTGGGCCAATCGTGATCTGGAAGTCTTCGGTGAGCAGTTCTGGCGGCCCTATATCCACGTGCGTGACGCCGGACGAGCGGTACGCACGGTGCTCGAAGCTCCTGAGGAGAAGGTGGCCGGCAACGTGTTCAACGCGGGTCGCTCGGGTGAGAACTACCGCAAGCTCGATCTCGTCGAGGAGATCGGCAAGCAGATCGACCGCGGCAAAATCTCCTACGTCAAGCGCGACGAGGACCCGCGCGACTACAAGGTGAGCTTCGACAAGATCCGTGCCGAGCTCGGCTTCGAGACGCTGATGACGGTACCCGACGGGATCGCCGAGATCGTCGCGGCGCTCGATGCGAAGGCGTTCGGCGATCCGTTCGACGCGCGCTACAAGAACATCCCCTGAGGGTCACGCGAATCCGCGCACGCGATCGACCGATGTCCAGCACCGAGACCTTCCCCGAGCTCCCGCTCTTCGATCTGCGCCTGCAGGAGCAGGATTTCGAGGCGGTCTCCGAGACGCTGCGCTCGGGCTGGCTGACGCTCGGCCCGAGGACGGCGGCATTCGAGGAGGCGTTCGCCGCGCAGCTCGGCGCGCGTCACGCGATCGCGGTCTCCAGCTGCACCGCCGCGCTGCACCTCGCCTACCTCGCCGCGGGCGTGGGCGCGGGAGATGAGGTGATCGTGCCGGCGTTTACGTTCGCGGCGACCGCTGCGGCGGCGCTCTATTGCGACGCGACGCCGGTGTTCGCCGAGATCGTCTCGCGCAAGAACCCGAGCCTCGACCCCGATGACGTGGAGCGGCGCATCACACCACGCACGAAGGCTGTCTGCGCCGTGCACTACGCGGGCTACCCAGCCGCCATCGACCGCCTGAAGGTCATCTGCGACAAGCACGGCATCGCGCTGATCGAGGATGTGGCGCACGCGCCGAGCGCCACGCTCGCCGGGCGCAAGCTCGGCACGTGGGGCCTGGCCGGCGCTTTCAGCTTCTTCTCCAACAAGGTCCTGTCGGTCGGCGAGGGCGGCCTGCTGTGCACCGACAGCGAAGAGGTCGCCGCGTTCGTGCGTTCGCGCCGCTCGCACGCGATGACCAGCGGCACCTGGGATCGCCACAGCGGGCGCACCGACACCTACGACGTGGTCGGCCTCGGCTTCAATTACCGTCTGGACGAGCCACGCTCGGCGCTGCTGCTCTCGCGGCTGGCGCGCCTGGAGGCTGAAATCGAGCGCCGGCGCGAGCTCACACTGCGCTACCGCTCGCTGCTGGCCCAGGTCGAGGGAATCGTCCTCCCGTTCGAGGACACCGACGTATCAGGCTCCTCCTGCTACGTGATCCCGATCATGATCGACAAGGACGGACGCCAGGCGGAGGTCTCAAGCCGCATGCGCGAGCGCGGCATTCAGACGAGCATTTTCTATCCCTCGATCCACCGCTTCAGCGCCTATCGCGAGCGCTTCCCCGATGTCTCTCTGCCGATCACTGAGCTGGCGTCGCGAACCGAGTTGACGCTTCCGTTCTATCCGCACATGACCCACGAGGACCAGGACCGGGTCGTCACCGCGCTGGCCGAGGCGGTCGCACGATGAGCGACTGGCGCGTACCACTCACCGATATCGCGATGCCCGAGCAAGACGTTGAGGCCGTACTCGACTGCCTGCGCTCCGGCTGGCTGACGATGGGGCCGCGCACGAAGGCATTCGAGGAGGCGCTTGCCCGCTACGTCGGCACTCCCCACGTGGCGACGGTTCCGAGCGGAACCGCCGCCCTGCATCTGGCCTGCCAGGCCGCCGGGCTCGGCCCTGGCGATGAGGTGATCGTGCCCGCCATTACCTTCGTGGCCAGCGCGAGCGCCTGCCGATACGTTGGCGCAGAGCCGGTCCTCTGCGACGTTCGCGGCGCGCATGACTTCAACGTCGATATCGAGGACATCGCGCGACGGATCACCTCGCGCACGCGCGCGGTGATCGCCGTGCACTTCTGTGGCTATCCCGCCGATGTCGCCGCACTGCGAGCGTTGTGCGATGAACATGAGCTCGTACTGATCGAGGACTGCGCCCAGGCGATCGGCGCACACGTGGACGCCTCCGGACGGCAGGTCGGCACCGTCGGTGAGCTGGGCTGCTTCAGCTTCTTCTCCAAGAAGCAGCTGTGTGTGGGCGAGGGTGGCATGGTCAGCACCGCGGACGGGGCGCTCGACGCAAGCGTGCGGCTGTTTCGCTCCCATGCGATGACGAGCAGCACCTGGGACCGCCACCGCGGCCACGACCCCGCCTACGACGTCGTGGATATCGGCTTCAACTTCCGCCTGGACGAGCCGCGCGCGGCCCTCGGCCTGAGCCGCCTGCAACGACTCGACGAGGATATCGCGGCGCGGCGCGCGATCGTTCGTGCCTATCGCGAGCGCCTGGCCGAGGTGCCCGGAGTCGAGCTTGCCTTCGACGAGCAGGCAGTCGAGCGCGCCAGCCACTTCGCCTTCCCGGTCCTGCTCGCCGACCGCGATAAGCGGGACCGCTTCCGCGACGAGCTGAAAGCGAACGGCATTCAGACCACCTGGTATCCGGCGCTGCACACATTCACCGAGTATCAGCGCTTTGCGCCCGCCAATGGACTGCCGGCGGCCACCGAGGTCGCCGACCGCCACTGCGCGCTACCGCTGAGCTCGACGATGGACGAGAGCGACGTCGAGACGGTCGTCGAGGCCGTGCGCGCCGCGCTCGCCTAGGACTCGGGCGGGATCAGCCGCTCGCGCACCGACTCGAACTCCTCCTGGGCCTGCTCGTAGTCATCGTGGCGCCCGATGTCCAGCCAGTAATCGTCGCTCGGCCATGCGCGTACGGTCTCGCCGGCTGCGATCAGGCGCAGGACCAAGTCGGGAAAATCCAGGCGCTCTCCCGGCTCGATGTACGAGAGCGCTCGGGGCGCGAAGCAATACACGCCCATGCTGGCGATGTAATCGAGCGTCGGCTTCTCGTCGTAGCCGGTCAAGCGAGTCGGATCGCCGTCATCGGCGAAGCGCAGCACACCGAGCGAGACCTGGATGTCGCGCACCTTTGTGGCGATCGTCGCGGCGGCATCGCTCGCGCCATGGCGGTCGAGCAAGGCGCCATAGTCGATGTCGGTGAGCACATCACCGTTCATCACCAGAATGTCATCGTCAGCGAGACCGTCGATCAGCGCAAGCGCGCCGACGGTGCCGAGTGGCTCGCGCTCGCGGTAGTAGTCGATCGGGACTCCGTACTTCTCGCCGTCGCCGAAGAACGCCTCGATCAGCTCGGCTAGATAGCCAGTGGCGATCGTGATTCGCTCGAATCCGTGAGCCTTCAACTGACGCACAACGATGTCCAGCACCGGACGATCGCCGATCGGCATCAGCGGCTTCGGCAACACGGTCGTGTACGGCCGCAAGCGGATACCCTCCCCTCCGGCGAGGATCACGGCGCGTCTCATGAACCCGGTCGGTCGCCCATACCTGGTTGGCGCACAGCCGCAAACATCGGGCTCAGGTGGTCCGAATAATCAAAACCGAACAGGGCGCGTGATGTGAGACCTTGTTCGGGACGGAGCCCAGCAGGAATCGCTTGGCGCCGGTCATTCCCTTGTTGCCGACGACGACCAGATCCGCCTCCTGCTCCTCGGCGACGTCGAGGATCGCGTCGGCGGGATCGCCCTGACGCGGGTACACGTTGACGGTCACCCCCGCCTCGCGGGCCACCGCGGCGGCGGCCTCCAGCGTCGCCTCAACATCCTCCCTGGGGTTGATCGCCCACTGCAGGTCCTCCGGCGCTTCGCGCCGTTCCTCCTGCAACCGCTGCGCCGGCACCGGCTCATAGGCGCTCACCAGCTCCAGCTTCGCCCCCACTGAGCGAGCCAGATCGACGGCCTGGCGCACGGCCTGCGTTGCCGTGTCAGAGCCGTCCGTACCCACCACGATCGATCTGAACATGATCCTCCTTGCCCACTATCGCCGAAGCTGAGCAAGGCGCCCAGCCGAGCCGATCATACCCGGGAGGCTCAGGCAGCGGCCAGTTCAGGAGCGCACAGGAGCTGCCCGGACAGCTCGTGCCACCTCACCCGCACATGCAGCAGCCTGGCCACTCCGGCGAGACCGGACCCACCGGTCATTTTCATCGCCTGCACGCGGGCGGCGGGACGCGACTGCTGCAAGATGGCTCCTCCGACGCGCAGGCTGGCCAGCACGCCGATCCGCGCGTCCAGGGGGACCCGCTTGCCGAGCTTCAGCCGGCACGTGAACGTCCGGTCGGCGGGGGTCCGCGCCACGCAACTGCCCAGCTCGCGCCTGCCGAGATAGGCGCTGAGCCGCACCCGGCCCGCCTCGGCCACCTGCGTCGTCATGATCAGCTCGCGCCCGATCAGCGTCGACCCGCGGGCGCGAAAGGCCCTTCGATGGGGATGCGGAGCCACCCGGTGTCAAGCCTGCGCCGCCCGGTGCGGACTGGGGCACCGCATCGGTCGCGGGGGTCGCCGCAGGCATCGCCACGGGGGGAGGGACGGGCAGGATCGCGATCGTGCGCTGGTCGGCGGCGCCGTCTTCGCCATGGGCGCTGACGAGGACGGTGCCCCCAGGGGGAGGTTCGGACGGGGCCGTGTACAGACCCCCGGCGGTGATCGATCCCACACTGGCTTCCCAGGTGATACCTGGGCCGTCGTTGGAAACCTTCGCCGCAGAGCTGGACGCTCGTGCCGGCGATCATGCTCGTCGGCGCGCCTTCGATCGCCACGCTCGGCTGGAACTGGCCTTCGCCGACATCGATCGAGACCGTCGCCACCGCCGGGTTGCGGGGGAATTCGCTGTTCGGATCGGCGGCGTCGAAGGTGAACGAATCGAGCCCTCTGTATCCGGCCTGCGGGGTGTAGGTCACCTGGTCGCCACCCTTTTCGAGGGCGCCGCTCTGGCTGAGGGTGCCGTGTGCCGGGCTGCGAGACGATCGTGTACGTAGGTGTAGTTAAATCTTTCCTTTTCGACGATTTGAATTCCTTCGATTCGAGCGTCACGGTGACCGGTTGACCGATGTCGGCGCCGGTCGTTTGCGCCTGGGCGTCGAAGCCGGGAATGATCGTCGGCTTTTCCGCGTAGGCCACCTTGCTCCCGACACCTTCTTCCGTCGATCGTCTTTTCGGGGTTGACTTCCTCGCGCAACCAGTATTCGCCGGGAATGCACATTTGAAGTGTCAACCCATTGAAAGCCCAGATTGGACGTATAGGCATCGCGCCAACCGGGGGAGATTCCCTCATAGACGCTCGTCGCGTTGGGGCTGAACCGTTGGCAAAAGTCTCGACCCGGAGGGCTGCTGTCGGAATACACGGGATACGCCGGGCCCTTTTCGTCGTGAAGCTCCTCTTCGATCTGTTCACTGTCCTCCAGGCAGAAACCGACCTTCTCGGCGGGGGCTACTTCGGCAGTCTTTTCTGAGTTCCACAGAGAGTACTTGGCGACGTGCTGCAGATGCCAGTGATGATGTCCGTCGGCGTTGACGTAGAGCATTTTGGCGTTGCTCGCTTTATCGTTGCTGGGCCGTTCCAGATATTTCGTGTTTTCTTCACCGAATGTTTTGGGGTTGCTTTCGGGTTCTGTGGTTGGGGCGCCGGCGTTTGTCGTGAAGAACCGCTGGAAGACTTGCATCGCCGGCTTGGCCAATTCTTCTTCGGTTTTCTGCGGAATTCTTCTAATTCGACCTACTCCACTTTCTTCCACCTTATTCATTGTGTTTCTCGGTCGCTTCCACTTCGTCGGTCGTCTGTTGACTGACCTGCGGCGCGTCGCGTTCCCCTCGAACATCCAGCGCTCCCTCGAACCGTCATTGTGGATATAGCCGTTAAAGCGCAGCAGCTGCCTGGGTTCCCCTTCCTTCGACAAACCACCGTCGGTAGTGCTCGTTTCCAAGCTGACATTGTCCGGAGGGTCCGCGACCAGATTTGGCAGCAAACCCGCCGGTCCCGGAGGCGTGCGCCTGGCGACCCAAGCCCATCAGGAGCAACCCGAGCACCACGATGACGCCGACGAAGGCAAGCGACCCCAGGGAACGCAAGATCGACCCGTCGAACATGCTGCGGCGTCACATGCGACCCCAAACTCTACCGCCGCCCACGAAAGCACTCAAGCAAGCTTCGTGATCGCGATGATCATCCCGATCAACACGAACACGACAATCGCCACCTGGGTCCAGATCCAAAAGGGAGACATCGCCGGGAGCAGCCTACCGCGCGACCCACTGCCGCCTTCGCCGGGACGTGTCACTATCGTATTGGGAATGATCCCCCGCCTGCGCGAGTTGACCGGGGCGCCGGCGTTGGGGACGACGTTGGTGCTGGGATTGTGCGTGCTCGCGTGGCTCGCACCGGCGGCGGGCTATGCCAAGACGGTCCCCACCCAGACGACACCCAGCACGCACGTGGCCTCCACGCCGCCCCTCGGCGGGGTGAACGTCGTCGGCATCGGCCCCAATCCGCTGCGCGCAGCCGACCGCGCGATCGCCCAGGCGCGGGCGCTCCATGCCGCGGTGGTACGCACCGAAGTGCCGTGGTCCATTCTGGAACCGACCGGGCCGAACCAGCCCAACCAGCCCACCCTGGCCTTTGCCGACCGCCTCGTCAGCGATGCGGCGGCGGACGGCATCCGTGTGATCATGCTGGTGGACAACACCCCGTGCTGGGCCTCTTCGGCGCCGGCGCCGCTACAGCGGGCATGCGTGCCCGGAAGGTCGAGCAAGGCCAACGCCTGGCCGCCACGCAACCCGGCCACCTACGCCGCCTTCGTCGCGTTCCTCGCCCAGCGCTACGGCGCCAGCCTGGCCGCGATCGAAGTCTGGAACGAGCCCGACCAGGCCAACGAAGACTACTTCGCCGGCCTCGAAAAACCCCAGCGCTACGCCGCGATCCTGCGGGCCGCATACATCGCGATCAAGCAGGTCAACCCGAGCGTGCCGGTGCTCGCGGGCTCGCTCGTCGGCGCCAACGGGGTCTTCCTGAAGGCGCTCTACGCGGCAGGGATCAAGGGCTACTACGACGGTCTGGCGGTGCACTACTACACGCTGACGCTCGCCTCGCTGCGCTCGATCCACGAAGTCCAGGTGGCCAACGGCGACACGAAGCCGCTGTGGCTCACCGAGTTCGGCTGGAGCAGTTGCTGGCCGCGCTACAGGATCCAGCAGGAACAGGCCTGCGTGACTCCCCAGACCCAGGCGCTCAACATCGCCAACACGTACCGCTCGCTGGCTCGCACGCCGTACATCGCGGCCGACGTTCTCTACCAACTGCAGGGCTCCACCTCGGAAAACTTCGGCGCCTTCAATGAAAACGGCTCGCGCAAGCCCGCGTTCGCGGCGCTGCACAAGGTCTTCACCTCCCCCTTCGGTCGCGTCAGCCCAATCACCCTCAACCTGAAGCGGCGCGGCAGCCATGTGCTGGCCAGCGGGTCGGGGCCGGTCGGCGACTACATGGAGCTCGAAGCCTTCCGCGGCAGCGCCCTGCGCTACCACGCGCTGTTCACGCTCAACCGCTTCAACCGCTTCTCGATCGCGCTGCCGTCGGTGCTCGGCTCAAGCGGCCTGCGGGTGCGCATTTACCAGTTCTGGGCAGGGCTCGCAAGCGCCGCCCAGCGCGACATCTGAGCGTCTGGTGGCGAGCATCGTCGGGCGTGAAGCGCGCATATTTCGCAACTTCTCGATGCCGCGCGCGTTGCGCCTGCAGGTCGGCGACGGCGATGAGGTGGCACTACTGAGAGCCAGGTGATGACTGGGAGACCTTCTCAGGGCAAACGCTTGAGCTCGTCCTCGAGGACTCGATCGACGAGCGCGTGAACCCGCCGCTGCAGCCACAGCGGGGCGAGCGTGTGCGTGTCGGCGGAGGTCCCGGGGGGCACCAGCTCGAGGTTCGGCCAGCGATCCAGATCGTCGAACACACCCTTTTCGACTGAGCTCCCGATGCAGCGCCTCCTTGCCCGTGAACATCAGCAGCGCACGCTGGTCGCGGTCCCTCAGCGCATCGAAGAGGTCTGCGACCGGCTCGCGTGCAGCGGGCTCGCTTGCCTCCCTTGTTGCGCTCCGGCGAGAGACGTTCCGCTCCCGTGCACGAATCGAGACGCTCGCCGCTCGCCCAACGAGCGTACGCCCTGTTGCGAAATGCTTGTCGAGCCTGATCTGGCCCCTGAGCACCCTACGCCATGTCGAAGGGAGCAACATGCTTTCTCTGATATGGCGGATGTGCCTCAAGGTATACCGCCATTGCCACTCATCGAAGACCAGCGTACGCGGGTTGATCATGCATACGGCCGACACCCGCTCGTCGGCGAGGGCGGCATGTGCCGAACAGTAGGCGCCCGAGCAGAAGCCGAGCATCACGAAGCGCGATGGCAACCCGCGCTCGGCGAGCATCTCGAGTGCTGCGCAGGCCTGTTCGACATACAGCGGCTTGTAGAATTCCGCAATCTGCCCGGGCGTCGTGACATCCCCCTCGAAGTCTCCGATTCCGGCCCCATCCAGCCGCAGCGTCGGGACGCCATTCGCGGCCCAGCGACGTGCGATCTCCACCCACATTCGGTTGGGCCCCGTTCGGCGTTGAAATCCCGCGTTGAGCAGCACTCCAGTCAGCTCCCTACGTGATGCCGAGCGGCTCGGTGAGCACTCCGAAAAGTCGCCCGCCGGGTCCGTCGAACAAGATCGGCCGTTCGCGCAGCGCGACTCCTGAACGGCGAATGACGATCTCGTCGTGATCTCTGGGTACGCCCGGGGTCAATCTCTCCCCGTCCTCGCCCGTTCCCGTCCCGTCCCGTCCCGTCCCGGTCTGCCGGTGCTCTGCCGTCACGACGGATGCTCCGCGCGGTTCTCCCTCTCCCAGCCACGAGCCCACGAGCTCGAAGACCTCGGTCGGCGCCCGCGCGTCATGGGGCTCCGATGGCATCATCGCGCCGTACCCCTGGACCGTCCGCAACGGTCACCGCGGCGCCGGCCGACTCGAGAGCCCCAAGCAGGGCGCCGTCAACTTTCAGCCCGTCGCGTCCCAGCAACAGCGCCCGCGCGACTCGCCCGCGAGGAGGCCTCGACCTCGCTGGAGGTCGAGGTGTTCGAGCTCCGGCACCGTTTCGGCGCTCAGCAGGTAGCCGTTGGCCACCACGCGTTCCCTCGTCTCTGGGGTCACTCCTCGGTGGCTCACCGGCCACGAGGATGTTCGCGACCTCCAACGCCGAGAAGGCGCGCAGCTCGCGCAGAAGCGTGCGACCGCGAGCGGGTACAGACCACAGGACCAGCTCGTCGATCGGCGCACCGCCTAGCGCGGCCCGGCACGACACCATTCCGCCGAGGCCGATGCCGATGACCGCCACCCGCCCGGCGTGTCCGGAGCGGCGCAGCCATCGTGCCGCCTCGTCCACGGCCTGCGTCCAGGCCTCCAGCTGCCCGGGATCGGCCGGGGTGCCGCCGCTGTCGCCGCTTCCGGGGAGATCGATACGCAGGGTCGTGTGCCCGGTTCGCGCCAGGTGCTCAGCCCATTCGCGGCGGATGCGATAGGTGCACATGTCCTCCCAGCCAAACGGCGGGCAGAGCAGCACCGCGGTCTCTCTGGGCGGGCCTACGGCCGTATGCAGGACAGCGAAGAACGGTGTGCCGGACCCCTGCAGATACATCGGTCGCGGTAGCTGGGATGCGCTCATCGTGAGATTGCCTTCAGGCGAGCTCGAGATGGCCGTGCATATTCAACGGCGCCCAGCCTGCCGTTCTCCAGCGAGCCCTCTGGGCCGGTGGGTCGGAGCGTCACACTACGCGTGCCTCCGGGCTCGATGAAGAAGCCGTCGTCGCTCGGCAGAAATCCGGGCGCGTCGATGTGCACGCCGTAGAGCGAGCCGCCTGCTGCGCGAGCGTCAGCTGGACCTCTCCATCGGGAAGCAGCGTTCTCTCGACGGCGAGCCCCAGCTGCTCAGGCGACTCGCGCTCGAGGGGCCGTCCCGCGGGAAAGCGGACCGCCTGGCAGATCATCCCGCGAGCCCGGCGCAGAGCTTTCGTCTCGTTCGAGGCTCACCACGATCGCGTCCTGCGCCGGCGGACCGAAGCGATAGGCCCACGAGGCGTCGACGAAGTGACCGATGATCGTCTCGACGTTCCACTCGCGCTGGCTGTGCGGCTCCAGCTCGATCGGCGTGATGGCCTCCTCGACGCGGAGCTCGCGGTCGCGATAGAGCGCCACCCGCAGCGAAGCGATCAACGGCTACGGCGCGATCGTTGGCCACGTGGGCCACGACGCCGCCCAGGCCCTCGTCCACCGTCCAGACGGCCACGGGCGCGAGCGCGCGCTTGAGATGGTGGTATGCGAGCTTCGGGACGCCGCGGTGGTCGATCACGCCCCAGCCGGCGCCGGGCAGCAGGTCGCGCAGCCACAGCACGAGCCCGCCGCCGCAGGGCGATGCCGCGCGGCGCCACTCGCCGAACACCTCCGCCATCACCTCGCCGGTGACGGCTCGCGCGAGCTCGAGGTAGCGCTCGTGGTCGACCCGCCGCAATGCCTGCGGGTCCAGGCCGAACAGCAGCCCCAGGTAGTGGTCGCGGACGTCCTCGAAGTCCCAGTCCGCTCCGACATCGCGCGGTATGCCCGTCTTCAGGACAGGATTCTCACCGGCAAGCTCCGCCGGTCTGTCAGCACGGCGTTTCCTCGCCGGCCGTCTCGCAGGGCACGTTGGAGAAGGCCAGGCACTCGGCGGCGAAGCGCACGCCTGCGCGGCGGGCGTCCTCGAGCGGGCGGCGGTAGCCGCCCACCCCGTAGTAGTTGGCGATCCCGCGATCCGCCCGGAACGGCAGCTCGCCGCCGCAGGGCGCCGAGGGAACGTAGAGGGCGTCCACGCCGCTCTCCCGGACGAGCCCGGGGAGCAGCTCGCCGAACAGCTCGCCGCGTCCGAGCGAGGGATCGAGCCCGAGCATCGCCACCTGCTGCTCGACTTCGCTGTTGCCGCACACCACCGCCAGGCTCGGACGTCCGCCCAGAGCGCCCAGCACGTCGCTGGCCTCGCGCGTGACGGTCGCGCGAAAGTGCTCATCCGCGATCGGGTAGTCGAAGTTGGCGAACATGAAGTCCTGCCACACGAGGATCCCCAGCTCGTCGCAGAGATCGTGGAACGTGCTCGTCTCATAGGCGCTGGTGCCGGGCAGGCGCAGCATGTTCATCCCCGCCTCGCGCACATGCGATGAGCGCCGCTCGAAGATCGCGCTCGTCGGGAGCCATGCCGACCGCGTCGATCGGCGTCCAGACGGCGCCGCGCGCGAACACGCGCACTCCGTTGACGTGCAGGTCCAGCCCGTCTCGCTCGAGGTCGTGGGTCGGCGCTCGCCCCGAAGGCGAGCTCGCGAAAGCCGACCCGGCCGGCGTCGACATGCTCTGCGTCTCCCCGTCGCCGGCCGATCGGGAATCAAGATGCACTTGCCGATCGACCAGCAGGCGGACATCGTGCAGCGCCGGCTTCGCCATGGGTGTGCGGCCACCACCGCTCGACCTCCGGGCACAGACCAGCTCGCCCCGCGCGATGCGTGCCCTCCGCCGAGTCGCTCAGCGCGAGCTGCGCCGCGGTGCGTGCCCGATGGTCCGTCGAGCTCGACCTCAACCGAGCTCGAGCCGCTCGTCCGTCCAGCGCCGCAGCCGCGCGAGTACCGACAGCACGCCGCTCTCGCCGTCGATCCGCGGGCGCAGCGTGAGCTCCTCGACCGCCAGTCGCCGCCGGCGCTCCAGACGCACCGCCCGCCAGGGGCCGACCGCGGCCGGACCGGGCGCGAAGCCCGGTGCTCGGCCGAGCAGCATCGTGCGAAAGAAGCGCAGGTTGCGCTCGGCGACCAGCCGCGTGCGCCAGCGCGCGCGCGGACGACGGCTCTCTGCGAGCAGCGGCGCGAGCGCGCGGCAGCGGATCGCCAGCTCGTTGCTCGGGGCACCGCCGCCGGAGGCGGTCCGCAGGTGCCCTCCCACCGACAGCGTGTGAGCCGCGAACATCGAGTCGCTCTCGAGGACGCGCTCACCGTTGAGATACACCTCGGCGACCGTCGCGATCCCGTCCAGACACAGGCTCACCTCTTCGCCCGGAGTGACGGGCTCCGCGTCGAAGCTCGTGCGAAACCACCAGTCCTCCTCGTCGAAGTCGTGGGGCTCGCCGGCTCGCCACAGACCGGCGTCGCGCAGCGCGCCAGCCGCCGTACCGGGAACGCGCGCCGGGATCCAGCTCAGCCCGTCCAGGTTCTCCGGCGTCGCAGTGCAGTCCTGGCGGGGAGCAGGCGGCCTGCCATCCAGTGCGACAGCGTGAGCACCTCGTGGCCGTCCACGCGAGCACGAGGATGCCGCGTTGGCGCGACTGCCAGCTCAGGCGACGGCGGCATCGAGCAGCTCCATCGCCTGTCCCAGGCCGCGGCCAGCGCGGACAGCGCCGACTCGGGCTCGAACGGCCGGCGGCGCGCGAGCCTGAACGAGAGGACCTTGCAGCCCTCGACGATCCGCTGGAGCGCCTGCGAAGCGGGCCCGGCGGCATCTCCCAGCAACCACTCGCGCCTGAGAGGCAGGCGACCTCGAACGCCGAGCCGACCATCCTGACGGTCGCAAACGCGTAGGCGTGATAGTCGCTCGCGTCGCCCTCCAGCAGGCGCGGCAGGTCGCGCTCGAGCTGAGCGGCGAAGCGCGCGAAGGGGTTGCTCGGCCGGACGGTGAGCGAGATGTCCGCGCAGGAGCGTACGCGCGGCCTCGCGCAGCTCTGCCCCGCGCAGGCACGGGCCGGCGTCGAAGCGCACGAGCTCGGTGTAGGGGGGCAGGACGTCCTCGGAGAAGTCCCCGCCGAGGCGAAAGACGCCGCGGTAGTCCTCGCCGGCCAGCTCGTAGAGCCCGGTCCCGTGGAAGTAGCGCAGCCGTTCGCTCGCTCGGATCGATGCCCTCGACCACGACCGAGCTCTTGACGTGTTCGGAGCGATAGGCTCGTGGCCTTGCGTGTCCGGCAGGTACCAGGAGTCCAGCTCGACGATCAGCGTGCGGTCCTGGGCGATCTGCTCGGCCGCCTGCTCGGGCAGCGGCCGGTAGGGCTGCATCTCGTGCACGTCGATCCCGAACAGCAGCTCGAGGTCCTCGGGAAACGGCTTGAAGAACGTCCACTGGTCACCCTCGAAGTCCATCCGCACGGTGCAGCCCATCGCCGCGAGCGGCTCGTCGCCGCGAGCGTGCAGCAGCTCGATCAGGATGTCGGTGTAGCAGTTGGTTTCCCCGTAGGTGCGCCCGGGGCCGTGCAGCGCGTGCGAGCGATAGGCTCGCCGGATCGAGCCCCAGCAGGCTCACGAGCCCTGTGGCGGTGCCGCTCATCGCTCCCATAGTCGCTCGCCCACCTCGGCGGGCCAAGCCTGGATGTCGAACCCGTGCGTGGCAAACAGCGCGATCGTGATCCGCTCGAGACCGAAGCCGAGGCAGGCCGTGTGGGCCGATCCGCCGTCGGCGAGCTCGATTCCGTAGGCGGAGGCGAAGTGGTCCTGGTGGTAGTTGAACGAGGCCACGGCCGTCGGCTCGGGGCCGGCGATCTGGGTCAGCACCTCGAACTTCAGCTGCTGCTCGCGCTGGCTGGCCGCGAGCATCCGGCCGCTGCGCCCGAAGAACGGGTCGGTGGCGACCTCGAGCTCGACCTCGCAGCCCGAGCGCGCCCAGCAGCTCGACCGCGCGGTCGCGCCACTGCATCGCGCCAGCCCTGGACGATCTCAGGCTCGCCGATGCGCACGATCTCGCGCTGATGGAACATCTGCAGCCGCGCCGGATCTCCGGAGGGCTCGCGGCGGAAGACGTAGGCGCCGCCGGCGTCGACCGTCACGCCGCCCCGGCGCAGCGCGCCGCGGGCGGCGATCGCCGGATAGACCGGATAGCAGGCGGCGGGCGTCAGCACGAGATCGGTCATGTCCTGGAACTCGCTCCAGTCCTCGTGGCGGCTGGCGCGCTCGTACTGCTCGGTGCGCCTGCGCCTCGGTCCCCTCGAACGCGAAGATGCTGCCGGCGAGGTGGGGAAACGATTTCAGGTAGCCGACCGTCTCGAGGTCGCTGCGGGGCATGATCGGCGGAAAGCGCAGCTGCTCGGGCTCCTCGGCGGCGGCCGCGCGGGTGACCAGGGCGGCGACCCGCTCGCGCACCTCCTCGAAGTCCCCGCCGCGCCCGTAGACGCCGGGCACGCCGGTCTCGATCAGCAGGCGGCGCTCGAGGAGCTCCCGCAGCAGCGCCGCCTGGTCGGCGCTGGCCGGGCGTGGGCCGGGCATCAGACGTCCTTGGCGATCAGCAGCAGGCTGGCGTTCGTCTGATGGATCCGCTCGTTGGCGACCATCAGGCAGGCGGACATGGTGTCGCGCAGGTGGCGCCCCACGCTGAACGGCGTGTCGTTCTTGAAGCCCACGATCCCGCACACCCCCAGCGCGCCCTGACACACCCGGGGAGCCTGCTCGGAGGCGGCGATCTTCAGGTTGTTGAAGCGCAGCGCGCGAGGCCATCGTCGACAGCCGCTCGCGACCGGGCTCCTCGGAGGCCTCGACGAACTCGCGCAGCGCGGAGCTGACCTCGGCGCGCAGCAGCGAGAGCTCGCTCATCAGATGCGACAGCCGCAGCGCCACCGGCGGCGTCTCGCCCGGCTTCTGCTTGGCCGCGGCGCGCACGAACGCGCGCGCGCGGTCGAACGCGTCGGTGGCGATCCCGAGCCACAGGTGCGACCACAGGATGTGCGAGACGGGAACCATCGACTCGGCCGCCACGCGCGGGAACGGGGTGGCGAGGATCTGCTCGGGCTAGCAGCTCCGCCGCGCACGACGAAGCCCGGCGAGCACGTCCCGCGCATGCCCAGCGGGTCCCATGTGCCCGTCTGCTCGAGCGTGGTCTGCTCGTCGCGGGCGATCGCCACGACCTGATCGCTCGGCTCGGCGTCCGGAGCTGCGGCGCAGCGTCACGAACAGGTCGTCGGCGTGCGCGCCGTAGCTGACGGTCGGCGCCTGCTTCTCGAACGTGCACGCTCCATCCTCGGCGGGCGTCACGGCGGCGATCGAGCGGCCCATGTCCCCGCCCGTGCCGACCTCCGAGGTCACCGAGGCGATCAGCCGCTGCTCGGCGGCGAGCCGGCGCAGGTACTCCTCGAACCAGGGCGCGTCCTCGAGGTGGCGGACGATCGTGACGACCTGGATCTGGTGCATCGCGAAGACCATCGCGCTCGAGCCGCAGCGGCGTCCCAGCTGAAAGCACGCGGCGGCGATCGTCTCGAACGCGACGCCGCCGCCGCCGAGCTCGGTGGGGACGAACGCCGACAGCGCGTGCTCGACTCGCGCAGCGCCGTCGATCGTCTCGGCCGGGAAGCGCGCCTCGCGGTCGACCTCGTCGGCGTTCGGCGCCGCGAACTCGTCGGCGATGCGGCAGACGGCGTCGAGGAAGGCCTGGTCGCGATCGACCGAGACGCTCACGACACCCTCGCCTTGGAGCGCAGCGTGGCTCACCGCCGCCTCGATCGAGGCGATGCTCTCGAAGACGCTCGGGCGTGAGCATGCGGTCGGGAAACTCGATGTCGAAATGGTCCTCGAGCGCGAGCATCACGTTGACGCTCGCGTGGGAGCTCAGGCCCGCCTGGTAGAGGTCGGCGTCCGCCGCAAGCGTGCCCACGTCGATCGGCAGGCGGCCGTGGTCGTTGATGATCTGGCGGATTTCGTCGGTCATATGCTCTAAGTACGGCAATCGTCGATCAGCAAGATTATCGAGTTAACGGCAAGTCACGGGCATTACTTTACGTCTCTGTGCGGCGACCACCACGGCCGTGGCATAGTCCCGCCTCGTGGGACACGCTGAGAGCGAAATCGCCCAAGCCCTGGTCGGCCGCCAGTGCTCGCGGCGGCGCCGCTGAGCTCGCAGTCCGACCCATCCGGAACGGATGGCGCACCACCTCGATGTTGCGCCAAGGGATCGCCTCCTCGGCGGGACGCAGCACCTTCATGGTCGCCTCCTTGGCCGCGAACCGCGCGGCGAGGCGCTCGGGAATCATGCTCTGCGCGGTCCGGCACTCCCGCATCTCGGCCTCCGTGTAGATGCGCTTCAGATAGCGATCGCCGTGTTCGCGCATCGCGTCTCGCACGGCCTCCACGGCAACCAGATCGATCCCCACGCGCACCGCCATCCGACTAGATGCTCGCATACTCCCTACGCGGCTTCGCGTAAACGTGACGAGTACCGGAGGCGATCGAGGTCGCTTTCCCGGCGGCGCCACCGCCATCATGCCGTTGACATGGGCATAGTGGCACGCTTCCGTGCGGTTGCTGACATCGAGCTTGCGGTAGATGTTGGCGACGTGGAACTTCACCGTCTGACGCGTGATCCACAGCTGCCCCGCGATCTCGGGGTTGGTAGAGCCGGCGGCGAGGAGCCGCAGGATGCCCAGCTCCCTGCTGGTCAACGACGACCGCTCGGCGGTGAGTGCGTCGGGCGCCTCGCTGGAGTGTTGATGCTGGCAGGGGAATGCACGATGTGGCCGCTCAGCGCCTCGTCCAAGAATGTCGCCAAGGCGGACGGATGGATCGCCTTACAGATCGCGCTGCTTGCGCCCGCTTCGAAGGCGCGCTCGAGACAATCTTTCTCCATCTGGATGGCCAGGAAGACGACGGTGATCTCCTCGTTTTCCTCCTTGATGCTCCTGATCAAGGCGATCGCCTGATCGGGGCGGTCGGCTTCGTCCACGAGCACGACGTCCGCGCCCGTGTCCTTGATCCCCGCCGCCGTCGCCCTGCGCGGGTCGAGATACCCGAGGAGCTGGAATGCCCGGCCTTCATCCAGCCCGGCGCGAATCGCCCCTACCATCATCGCGTTGTCCGTCACTACGACGAGCCCTTTCACGGCCGCTCCGTCCTCATAGCGACCTGACCGTGGTAGCAATTCCTTTTGTCTATCACGTGCTCTCCATATCCTTAGTTTTGCCCAAGACTCGCCATCCATTGCGCGTCCGTATCTGGGCGTGTCGGATGATAGCGTGTCCCAGCGCAAGTTCGCATTTTGCGAAAGAATTTTTGCATGCAGGCAGATATCTGCCCCGCCGGACGCGGATACAGTGCTCTCCGGCGCTCGGCAGCGCCTCTTCTTGGCGAGGCAGTAAGGTTGCCGGGCCGTGAGCGCGACAACCCCCACGGAGATCCCACTCACCCGACTCGACAACGCCGATCCGGAGCTGATGGACGAGTTGCTGGAGACGGTCGCGCTTGTCGCGCGAAAGGCGGCGTTCACGCTCGGGCCCGAAGTGGAGGCGTTCGAGGCCGAGTACGCCGACTACTGCGGGACCGCTCACGCGATCGGAGTGTCGTCCGGCACGGAGGCTCTGGCGCTGACGCTGCGAGCCCTCGACATCGGCCCCGGCGACGAGGTTCTCGTGCCGGCCAACTCGTTCATCGCCACCGCCGAGGCAGTCTCCCTAGTCGGCGCGAGCCCGCGCTTTCTCGATGTCGATGCGCAGACCGCGCTGATCACCGCCGAGGCGGTCCAGGAGGCGATCGGGCCGCAAACGCGCTGCGTGATCCCGGTCCACCTGTACGGGCGGACCGTTGAGCTCGACCCGATCGTCGCGCTTGCGCGCGAGCACGGTCTGAGTGTGATCGAGGACGCCGCCCAGGCGCACGGAGCGCTGCTCGGCGCCCGCCGGGCCGGCTCAATCGGCGACGCCGGTTGTTTCTCGTTCTATCCGGCCAAGAACTTGGGCGCCTGGGGCGACGGCGGCGCAGTGGTGACCAGCGACAAGCGGCTGGCAGAACGCGTCGCGGCTCATACGCGCCCACGGCGAGCGCACTCGCTATCACCACGAGCTGATCGGGACGACGGCCCGCCTCGACGCGCTGCAGGCCGCGATCCTACGCGTCAAGCTGCGCCGGCTCGATGAGTGGAACACCGGCCGTCGCCGCGTCGCCGCGTCGCTCACGCGAGGCGCTGAGTGACTGCACGGTGCAGCCGCCTGCGCCTGTCCGCGAGGGCGCCGACCACGTCTTCCACCAGTTCGTCGTTCAGAGCGCTGATCGCGAGCGCCTACGCGAACATCTCGCCGCGGCCGGCATCGCCACTGCGATCCACTATCCGGTGCCGATACACCAGACCCCTGCCTACGCCTCGCGCGGCGCGGTGGCGCCCGCGTTGGCAGTGACCGAGGCGCTCGCGCGGCAAATCGTGTCGCTGCCGATGCATCCGGCGATGACCGATGAGGAGATCGCGCGGGTTGCGGACGCCGTGCGCGCCGTTGGCGGCTGAACCGGGCGCCGCGCGCGCTCGCGACTCCTCAGAACGTCACCTGGTCACGGTGGGGCAGCGTTTGCTCCGTCACCGGCGCGGCGATCAGCGAGACGAGTTGGTCGAGCAGTTCCGGGTTGCTGTCCAGTCGCTCGAGCGGTCCGCGCCTGGAGAGCTCGATCTGGCGCAGATCCTGCGGGTCCACCAGCAACTTGGCGCGTCCGATGTCCTGCAGCCAGCGATCAACCGCGCCGAGCTTGCTCTGAAAGATTCCGTATGATGGGATGCCGAGGTACGCGGCCTCACGGAGCATCGTGCCGCCCGAGCAGACCACCAGATCGACGCTCTTGAGCAGAGAGATGAAGGGGACCGGTCGCTCGAGGATCAGCGGCTGCACTCGCCACGGTAGGTCCTCGAGGAGGCGCGCCTGCTCAGGATCACGGGGTGAGAACACGACCTGCGCATCGGTGCTCGCCAGGTGCTCGAGCGCTGCTCGCGCATAGTTGGTAGAGGTCGCGCTTGTAATAGTGGCTCGTCTCCGAGGGAGGTCGGAACAGGACCCGCACCGCGTGCTCCGGAACGGGACCGAGGTCGTGCGCCTCGATCTCGTCCACATCCACATCCGCGAACGTTAGGTCCTCCTTTAGGCCCTTGAAGGCAACAAGCTGACCCCGACGCAGGCCGCGACGGCGCAGCACGTCCTCCTCGATGACATCTGGATGCAGGATGGTCGAGCCGGTAAAGAGGAACACGCTCATGTTGACGTGCTCGTAGTCGCCGATCAAAAAGCTCGGGATGCACATAGCGCGCGCGGCAATCGCCGAGGCGCGCGATGCGGCGAGCACGGCGTCGGGCTTTCCGGTGCGAGCGAAGAAGCGCGACAGTGCACGTGCCCGCGTGGCGGCAGCCACCAGCTTTTGCAGCTTGCCGGGACCGATGCGCGCACCGAACGAGGGCGCATCCACGCCCGCACGTGCCAGCATTTCCACCGTGCTCCCGTAGTCGCGCGTCGTGATCACTGTCTCGATGCCCATGTCATGGAAAGCGCGCCGGAAGGGGAGCAGGTACTGCACCTGGGGTGGGTTCTCGATGTCAATCCAGACCTTCATCTCAGCTCCTGCGGCTTGCAGCCGGTGACGAGGGCGCTGCTCGTCGTGGCCTGAGCTTGGCGCCCGGCGTCTCGGCGTGAGCAGACCAGGCATAGAGGATCCATCCGGGATGATAGGAGCGACATTCGCGGTTGAACCGCACATGAGAGCTGCGCGCCGGGTACTCGCTGGCCTGTGGGCCGAGCCCGCGCAGATAGCGCCGTGCGCGCGGCCACCGCTCCACCCGCTCAATCGAGCGATAGAACCAGGCGTACGGCTCGTGGCGCACGATCGAGGTCTGCAGCTCGTTGCAGCCAAGATTCCAGCGGAAGCTGCGCTCTACCGCCGCGTCGATCCCATCGAGGCCGTATTGCCGAGCTGCAAACAGGAACAGCATCGCCATGCTGTCCTGGTGGACGGTGAATATCGGGTAGATGTCGATCGGGAGCGCTGTGCGCACGTCGAGCATCCACGGCCACGCGCCGTCCTCGCCCTGGATCGCCAACACGCGCTGCACGCAGGCAGTGAACAGATCACGTGCCTCTACGCTGCCCAAGGCCTCGTCGTACTCGTGCATCGCACGCAGGAAATAGACGACGCTTCCGAACGAGACGGCGTGCGCGCGGTAGCGCCTGGTGCTGTGCCTGGGCATGCCCGAGTCGGGATGCACGAACTGGCGCCGGATCAGATCGAAGATCCGCTGGGCGAGCGCTCGCGCTCGCGCCTGCGTCGCCCACGAGCTGGCTCCCCAAAGCATCCATGCCAGCTCCTGCATGTCCAGCCGCGCCGCCGCACCGCTCTGGGCCATCGCCTGCTCCAGGCACTCAAGCGAACGCTCGACTGCCGGGTGGGAGGGATCGACGTCGGCGAGCAGCACGAGCAGCAGTCCACAATCGCCGCAGTTGACGATCTGAGACTCAAACGCGGCGAGGAACTGCGCGAGGCGATCGCCGACCGGGCCGAGCCACTCGATCTCACCGCCATGACGCTGCGCCTCGCTCAGCCCCAGGTAGGTGTTGATCGTGTAGCGCAACGAATGCGCCGTCGCGAAGTCGTGCACGACCTCGCCCCGCGCGTCCGTGCGCGAGGACCACGAGAACAGCGCACGCCGAGGGTCGTAGGCATGGCTGAGATAGTCGAGCGCCGCGTTGCAGTAGTCGTTCACCAGCAGCCTCCCAGGAGCCTCAACCCGCGGTGCTCACGGCGCGCCGTCCAACGCCAACTGCTCGGTGGCAGACGACGGAGCCGGCGCAGGCCCGTCCAGGTCGGCGAGCAGCACATCCGCCACGCGCTTCGACGCCTTGCCGTCCCAGCCCTGTGGAGCGTCCAGGGTCGCGGCCGGGCGCGCGAGCCACCCCGGGATCTCGGTGATCGCCTCCGGTCTGAGGCCGAGCAGCCTGTTGCTCCCCTGAGTGACAGTCACCGGACGCTCGGTGCTGTCGCGTAGCGTGAAGCAGGGAACGTGCAGGAAGGTCGTCTCCTCCTGCACTCCGCCCGAGTCGGTGAGCACACCGCTCGCAAACGCCTCCAGCGCCAGGAAGTCCACGTATCCCACCGGGTCGACGATCTGCAGCCCGGACGCAGACGCCAGCTCGCGGGGCAGGCGCGCTCGCGTGCGTGGGTGCATCGGGAACACGACCGGCAGCTCGCGGGCGATCTTCCTCAGCGCGCTCATCACCGGATCGAGCAGCGGCCCGTCGACCAACGCCGGGGCGATGCAACGTCACGAGCAGGTAGCGCCGGCGCTCGAGGCCCAGGTCGGCGTGGACGCGCGATCCGTCGATCCGCGGGCGCAGGTCGACGAGCGTATCGATCATCGTGTTGCCGACAAACTGAACCCGCTCCTCTCCGATGCCCTCGCGACCGAGGTTGATCGCCGCCTCGGGGCTGTGGATGAAGCACCAGCGCGAGAGCTGGTCGACGAGCACGCGGTTGAGCTCCTCGGGCATCGCACGATCGAAGCTGCGCAGGCCCGCCTCGAGGTGCGCGACCGGAATGCCGAGCTTCGCGGCGGCCAGCGCGGCGGCGAGCGTGGAGTTGACATCGCCGGGGACAACCACGGCGCAGGGCTGAAGCTCGGTGAGTACTGCCTCCAGGCGCTCCAGCGCGCGCGCGGTCTGCACGGCGTGCGTGCCGGAACCCACGCCGAGCAGATAGTCGGGCTCCGGCAGGCCGAGCTCCTCGAAGAAGATCGCCGACATCTCGGCGTCATAATGCTGACCCGTGTGCACCAGAACGTGGCGCAGCTCCGGCGCGCGAGCGCGCATCTCGCAGACGACCGGTGCCATCTTGACGAAGTTCGGCCGCGCGCCGACGACGTAGAGCACCGTCTGCGTGGCGGTCTCGGATACGCCTCGCGGGGAGATGGCATCGTGACTTTGTCCATTCATTGCAGGGTCGAGACTAGGTCAGCCGGCGCCACATCCCCACGGCCCTTTGGACAGAAGTTCACCCACACCGGAGGCCCTCACCTAGCCGTCCGGCTAGGTGAGGCGTGTGCTAGAGGTGCCTGGCTTGCTAAAACCCAGCGGTGCGCGAGCTCGCGGTGATCATCGTCACCCACAACTCTGCGGGTTGGTTGAGGCCGTGCCTGAGCTCGGTCTATGCCCGCGCGGGCGGAATGAGGCTCGATGTCGTGGTCGTAGACAACGAATCCTCGGATGGATCGACCGAGCTTGTCGAGCGTGACTTCCCTCATGTTCGGGTGCTCACATCCGCGAATCGCGGATTTGCGCATGGAAACAACCGCGGCTTGGAGACGGTGACTGCGCCATTTGTGTTGCTGCTCAACCCTGACACCGAGATCGTCGACGGCACCCTGGAAGAGTTGGTGAATCTGATGGAAGCCAATCCCGCGCTTGGGCTCGCGGGGTGCCGGCATCTGAGCCCATCCGGAGCAGTGCAGCCGACGATCCGCCGATTCCCGACCATCACGCGCTGCTTGTTCGAGGCGCTTGGATCCGAGCGATATCCCCTGCGCGCGTCTTGGCTCGGCGAACGCGAGCTGGACCCAGCCGCTTATGAGCGTGAGACACGCTGCGACTGGGTCGCGGGCTCGTTCATGCTCGCCCGCCGCGAGGCGATCACCGGTGCGGGTGGGCTCGACGAGCGCTACTTTCTGTACTGCGAGGAGCCCGACCTCTGCCTGCGTCTGAAGCGCGACGGATGGGAGGTGCGGTATGTGCCCACGATGACCGTATTCCATGCTGGCCACGGCAGCGGTGAGCGCAGTGCGCGGCTCGTGGCGCAGGAGGCATACGCCCAGCGCCAATATACCTTCAAGAACGTGACGGGAATCAATCGCTACCTGCTGCTCTCCGCCCTCGTACTCGGCCACGCGCGCCGCTCCGCGATCGCGAACATCACGCGCGATCCCACGCTTCGCAGAGTGCGCCGTGCCGGCTCGTGGGCTGCGCTCCTGGCACTGCTCGGGCTCACCCCGCCGCCATTCCAGACGCAGCTCACGGAGTAATCGCGCCACCGCAAGTAGGCCACGATCACCGGCTTACCGACCGCTTCCTTTCCTTTTTCTTTCCCATCCCGTCCCATGCGTCCCGTCGCCGCGCGAGGACCAGGCTCATCGCGCTCCGTGCTCGCCCCCCGGTATCGCGTAATCGGGGGGATGAGTGGTGAGGATCGACGGATCGTACTTTTGCGTAAAGGCCACGAGATCGTCGCTTGTCAAATCGTCAACGCGGTCGAATATGACCGTGTCCTCCCAATCCCACCATCGGATGCGCAGCAAGCTCTCGATGATCTCCTCGGAGAATCGCCGCCGCAGAACTCGGGCCGGAACGCCCACGACGATGGCGTAGGGCGGAATGCTCTTTGTCACAACAGACCACGCGGCTACAACCGCGCCGTCGCCGATAGTGACTCCTCCGAGGATCTTGGCGCCCCGGCCGATCCACACGTCGTTTCCGATTATCACGTCGCCCTTGGACCACGGCACTCCGGCCTCCTCCATGCCCTCCAAGTAGTGGCGCACGTGAAAGTTATAAGTGCTGACGGTGTCCGTTCGATGGTTGCCTCCCGGCATGATCTCGACGTCCGCGGCCAGCGAGCACCAATGTCCGAGGGTTACCTTCGCGGAGTCACCCGCATACATATGTACGCAGTTGGGGGGAGCGTACGAATGGCGTCCAAGAACAAACATGCCGTGCTGCTTCAGCCATGCTTCTGACCCGACACTGGGCGGAACCAGGCCGATCAGGCGCCGCTTTATCCGTCGAGCCAGTGCGTGCGGGCTGAGGCGCCCCTCGGGCTTGTCTCGCGGTATGGACGGGTGCGCACGAGCACCGTCGGCGGGTGAATCGGATCGTGGAAAACGGGACATCGGTCAGTATTGCGAACCCGTGATCTCGTCAAACGTCGCGAGACCACGCACGGCATTCTAGGCTTGGCGGAGCCTAACAGGCTCTGTGTAACAGAGGGCAGTCAGCTCCGGGCATTAGGGGACGTGTCTGTGGCGCGCCGCCGGGTCCATCGACGCTAGCCGGAGGTCTCTGCGGCAGCGTCGATATCGTCCGTCGCTGGGACGACGTCGCCTGCAGTGGCGGCGTCGGTGCGTCCGCGCAGCCGCCAAGCGAGCGGCCCGAGCACCTGGCTGACCAATGTCCGCGCGTCGGTCCATGCAGAGGGGAACGCGATTCTCAGGACGAGTGCGTAGACGCATAGTCCGACAGTGCTGACGAGTGCGATTTGGATCAGGCTGGGCACGTTGCCATTGAGTGCGTGCGCCAGGGGTACCGTGGCGATTGACATGGCGAGACATCCGATGATGGCCGGCCCGAGCTCGGGCGCCAGCCTCCGAATCGAGATGCCGGCATAGCGCTGCAGCATGAAGCGGTATGCCCCCAAGAGGATCAGGAGATAGGCGGCGACCACGGTGACCGCCACCGTCTCGAGGCCATGGCGGGAGGCTAGTAGCACCAGCCCCCCGTACAGGACGAGGCGCCAGACGTTGAAAACGAGCAGTGGCCTCGGTCGGCCGATGGCGAGCATCACCTGCGCATAGCCGGCCAGGACTGCCGCGCACATGCCGGCCAAAGCGAGTATCTGCGTTGGGCGCACGGCCGGCGTCCAGGCGCTGCCGAAGACGTAGGGGACGAGCGTCGGCGCCAGCACAATCAACAGGGCTTGCAAGGGAAAGAGGATCGCCGCGTGCACGCGGACGGCGCGCTCGTGGATGGAGCGCAGCCTCGCCAGATCGTTGGTGCGCGAGTACAGGGGATAGGCGACCTGCACCATCACTCCGCTCAGCTTTTGCTGATAGACGACACCGAGGTTGAATGCGCGGTAGTAATAGCCGGTCGCGGCGGCGGATACACGCGCAGCGAGGATCGCATAGTCGACGTTGCGGAACAGGGTGTCGACGAGGCCGGATAGCGCCGCCGGGAGTCCGAAGCCCGCGATTCGCCTCTGGGCGGGCCAGGACCAGTGAGGCAGCGGTGGTCTCCGAACCACCATCAGCAGCGCGGAGCTGACGGCCAGCTGCACGAGTGCGCCGATCACGATGGCTCTGGCCCCAAGCCCCGCGACCGCAAGCCCGATTGCCACCAGACTGCCGCCCAACACGCTGGCGGCTTCGATCAGGCTGGTACTGCGAAAGTCGAGCGCCCGCAAGAGCGTGGCGAGCGAGACCGCGCCCAGGGCGCCCATGAACATGGTCGGCGACATCAACTCGATCAGGGAGGCCGTCTCGGCGCCGAAGAGTGGACGCCACAGTGGTCCCGTGAGCCCGTAAACCAGTAGGCTGAGCGATGCGCCACCGACGATGCTCATGAACATCGCGCTGCTCCGGTCGGTTCTCGTCGATGCTCGGCCGCTGTACCAAGGCAGAGGCGAACCCCTCGAACGTCAGGATCACGGAGAGTGGCAAGAGAATGAGCGCGACCGCCGCCTGACCAAAAGCGGCTGGGGCGATCAGGCGTGCGAGCACCACGGCGGTGATAAGGCTGAAGACTTCGCTCACCCCGCGCGTGAGCGCGACCCAGCGAAGGCCGCGCATCGTTGTATCTCTGAGGGTCTCCGCAGGCACGGCTGATCTTTATGAGAACAACGCCCGAATCTGCCGAGCGCTTATGCACGTGCCCCGCCCGCACCGCCACAGACGCTCACGGGCCGAAGGGCCATCGCCGGTCGGAGCGCCGTCGGCTGAGTGCTTGGGGCGGCACCGCCCACATGTCATCGCCCAACAACGCTACCAAGACTGGATGCGGTAGAGAACGTCGGCTTCATGGGCCGGACGTCGGCAAGCGCAGGCTCTCTAACGGGTCACTGCGCTGTGGTTGACGTCAACTCGCTCGCTGGGCAGCAGCACGGTAGATCACTCCTATCACGCGGCACGGGTTCTATCCCGAAGGTGACGATTCCAACGAGATGAGCCGTCCAGCGGGTTGTCTCGTTGGCCGGACAGCGCGGTCGTACCACTGGTCCTACAGCTTTGTCGTCCCCTCAGACCGACGTTGAGGTCGAACGTCCAAAGGTCCTCCAGGGGGTTGAGCCCAGCCATCAGCGCGTCGAGGAGCGGGGGACACCCAGCACTCGGCACGGAGGCCATCGATGCTCAAGCAGCTCACGCGCACCTTCATCACAGGAGTCCTTCTGCTACTCCTGTTCGCAACCGCATCGGCTCTCGGCGCGCATGGCTCTCGTCCTGCAACGCTGCATGCAGCCCACCGTGCAGCCCACCGCGCAGGCCGTCGTGCGAGCCATCAGGGCAAGACCGGGCAACGGGTTCACCACAAGCGGATCCCCACAACCCCGCCTGCGTCAACGTCTCATCTGGAACCCATCTCGCCAGTGGAACCAAGCCCTCCGATCTCGGTGGAACCGGCTCCTCCGATCTCAGTAGAACCGCTCCCGAACCCCGTGGAACCGGTCCTTCCGACCCCCGTGGAACCGATCCCTCCAAACCCGCCGCCGCCTCTACCGCCACCGGCTCCGACGAACACGGTCTTGCCGTCGATCGGTGGTGTGGCCGAAGAAGGCCAGACGTTGAGCGCAAGCACGGGTACGTGGTCGGGGAGCCCGACGTCGTACTCCTATCAGTGGCAGGACTGCAACGCTGCGGGCGAAGCCTGCGCGAACACCAGCGGGGTTGCGACTGCGACGTACACGCTGACCGCGGGCGAAGTCGGCGGCACCGTACGCGTGATCGTGAGCGCGACCAACACGGGCGGGACCAGCTCGGTCGCCTCGGCCGACACCGCTGTGATCGTCGCTGACCCTCCGCCTCCGCCGCCACCACCACCGGCTCCGACGAACACGACGCTGCCGTCGATCAGCGGTTCCGCGGTCGCAGGGGAAGTCCTGAGCGCAGGCACGGGCGCGTGGACCGGCGAACCCACCTCGTACTCCTACCATTGGCAGGCCTGCGACGCTTTGGGCGAAGGCTGCCTGAACGTGAGCGGGGCCACGGAATTGAGCTACACGCTGACCGCCGGCGAAGTCGGCGGCACCATGCGCGTGGTTGTGAGCGCGAGCAACGAAGGCGGCTCGACGGAGGCGTCGTCGGACGCAAGCGCTGTGGTCGTCTCGGAACCGCCACCTCCGCCACCGCCTCCCGCTCCCACGAACACCGCGCTGCCGAGCGTCAGCGGATCGACGGTCGAAGGCGAGACGCTGACCGCCAACGCCGGTACGTGGACGAGCACTCCGGGGTCCTACGAATATCAATGGCAGGACTGCAATGTGCTGGGCGAAGGCTGCGTGAGCGTCGGTGACGCCACCAACGCCAGCTACACGCTGGCGGCGAGCGATGTCGGCTACACGCTCCGCGTCGTGGTGACGGCCACAAACGCCGGTGGCTCGGGATCGGCCAGCTCGGCCGCGACCGCGACGGTCGTTCCGCCAGCTCCCACCAGCACCGCACCTCCGTCGATCAGCGGCTCGACGATCGAAGGGCAGACACTGACCGCTGGCAGCGGGACGTGGTCGGGCGGGGCGACTTCCTTCGCCTACCAGTGGCAAGACTGCAGTGTGCTGGGGGAAGCGTGTGTGAATGTGAGCGGAGCGACGGCGGCGAGCTATGTGCTGAGCGCGGGTGATGTCGGGAGCACGGTGCGCGTCGTGGTGACGGCCACCAACGCGAGCGGCTCGATGGCGGCCAGCTCGGCGGCGACCGCGACCGTGCTGCCGATGGCTCCGGCGAACACGACGCTGCCGACGGTCAGTGGATCCGCGATCGAAGGGCAGACCTTGAGCGCGAGCACCGGCACGTGGTCGGGCAGCCCGACTTCCTTTGCCTATCAGTGGCAGGACTGCAACGCCTCGGGCGAAGGCTGCCTGAACGTGAGCGGGGCGACTTCCGCCAGCTACAAGCTCCTGGGCGGCGACGTAGGTCACCGCCTGCGCCTGGTCGTGACCGCCGCGAACAACGGTGGGTCGACCGCGGCGGCCTCGGCGGCGACCGTGACGGTGATGCCGTTGCCACCAGCGAACACGACGCTCCCGACCGTCAGCGGGTCTGACGTCGAAGGGCAGGTCTTGACCGCCAGCCAGGGGACGTGGTCGGGCAGCCCGACCTCTTTCGCCTACCAGTGGCAGGACTGCAACTCCGCAGGCGAAGCGTGCGCGAGCATCGGCGCGGCGACGAGCGCCACCTACAAGCTGGCTTCGAGCGATGTCGGTCACACACTGCGTGTGGTTGTGACCGCGAGCAATGAAGGCGGCTCGACGCCTGCGAGCTCAGCCGCGACGGCGCTTGTCGCCGCGGTTCCCCCGCCACCCCTGCCCGCTCCGACGAATACGGTCCCGCCGTTGATCGGTGGTGTGGCCGAAGAAGGCAAGACGTTGACGGCATCCACCGGTACGTGGACGGGCAGCCCGACGTCGTACGCCTACCAGTGGCAGGCCTGCGGTGCTTCGGGTGAAGGCTGCGCGAACATCAGCGGTGCGACGAGCTCTAGCTACAAGCTGGCCGCTGGCGATGTGGGTCAGACGGTGCGGGTGGTCGTGACCGCGACGAACGGTGGTGACTCGACGGAGGCGTCGTCGGATGCGAGCGCTGTGGTCGTTGCGGAACCGCCACCTCCGCCACCGCCTCCCACGAACACAGTGCTGCCGTCGATCGGTGGCGTGGCCGAAGAAGGCAAGACGTTGAGCGCGAGCACGGGTACGTGGTGGGGGAGCCCGACGTCGTACTCCTATCAGTGGGAGGATTGCAACGCTGCGGGCGAAGCCTGCGCGAACACCAGCGGCGCGACTGGCTCCAGCTACAAGCTGGCGGCGAGCGATGTCGGTCACACGGTGCGGGTCGTGGTGACCGCGAAAAACCCCGGTGGGCACACGGCGGCCACCTCGCACCAGACGGCGGAAGTCGCTTCGGGTGTGACCAACAACAGCTACCGGACCTTCTACATCAGCTACACGGAAGGCAACGAATCCAACGACGGCACCTCGGAAGCTACGCCCTGGCGACGCGCTCCGGGGATGCAGGGCTGTGAAAAGGAATGCGCAGCCTACGGGCACCGGGCCGGCGATCATTTCATTTTCGAGGGCGGCGTGACATGGCCGCACGCGGTGCTGCCCCTCGCGCCCCCCGAAGGCAGGGAAGGATCGGGCGAAGTCGGCAACCCCGATGTTTACGGCGTCAAGGAATCGTGGTACGCAGGCGCATCCTACAAAGCCCCGATCTTCGACGCCGAAAGCGCACAGGTGAAAGCGTCGTCCTGCCCCGGGCGGGAACGCTGCGAAGAAATCAACGCCCAGATCAACATATCGCACGACGATTACATCACAATAGAAGGACTGCATCTCATCGGCTTCATGAATCCGATAACCCACCTGGGCTTCTATAACTGCGCGGTGGTCTTCGCCGGGTCCCGCAAGGAAGCCGCCTACGAAAGCGACTGGCATGTCACGATCGACAAAGTCATGATCAACGAGTTCCCGCTCGGCGACCATCTCAACGTAAATGGGTTTGAACCCAACCAGGAATCCGAAGCCGCACGGTGCTCGGGGGTCATGGGGCACTACCCAAGCAGCGCGGGCGAACCCGAGGGTGAATCCCTGATCGAGAACAGTGTCATCGAAGGTGCACCAGGGGGTTCGTTCTTCGAGGGTGAGGAATTCATTCCGAATGTCACAGGCAGCAAGTTCGCGCGCCTGAACAACATGATCTTCCCCGGACCGGGCGGAGGGACCATCGCCGGCAATCGCCTCGAAGACTGCGGCTATCCTGCATTCCCTGAAAAATACGAAGGCGACGAGCACGGCAACATGATCGAGGTGATCGGCAGCTCGACTGTCGCCAAACCATTCTACATCCACGACAACGTTTTCTACGGCATGGGCAATCACGGTGGCGCCAACTGTGAACCCAGCTTTCTCGGACTCGGTACCACGTATTTGTGGAACAACGTCTACACGCACAACCAGAGCAATCCGATCGATACGGAAGGCCCGGAGAGCAAGAACTACATCTTCAACAACAGTATCGAAGGAAGTGGTGAAGGCAATGGTTACTGCGTTCAGAGCGGCCACGGGGACGAAGACGAAGCAGACGTGATCAAGAACAACCTATGCGTCACCAGACAGAGCACGGCGGGTAACCCCGGGAACGGCCACACACTTAGAGCTAAAGTGCTCACGGAAAACCACAACACGGTGATCGAATCCGGCAAGCTCGCGGCCGACCATTACGCCTCGAACGAAGCGGCCTACGCCTTCGCTCCTACAAGCGCCGGCGGTACAGGCGTCGGCAAAGGCGAAAGCCTCACGTCGCTGTGCTCCGCCACAATCACGCTATGCGCGGACACGAGCTATGCCGGCGCACGTAGTCCTGTGGAACGACCGAACCCAGGCAGCTGGGACACGGGCGCGTACCAGTGGTAAAGCGCCGACGTCCCTGCGGCCCCTGACGACCGGCACGAACCCTGACGGGCGCCATCGGGTGGCTCAGCGGCTTCCAGGCGACCCGGCGCGATCCCGCGTCTCGACATGCCCGGCGTCTCGCCGTGCCCTGCGCCTCGCCGTGCTCCACGCCTCGCCATGCCCCGCGTCGCGTCCCGCCATGCCCCGCGTCTCGCCTCCTCGCCATGGCAGCGCCGTCCCGCGAGCATCCCTCGCGGAGGAATCGGTGGTCGGTGGTTGACGGGCACGACCAGGAGAAGAGCACAACCTGAAGAAGGTTTAGGAGGACATGTCAACGGGAAGCTAGACTGATCGATGGCCTGTGGCGGATGTTCGGTGGGATGGGTGCCCAGCCGGCCGGATAGACGTGGCTGTCGTTCCTGCGGACGACGATGCCGGATGGAACATCCAGAGGCGCTTAGGGTCAAGGATCGCCCCGGCGCGCGGCAAGAGCAGTGGACAAGGAGTGTCCGGAGGTGACCCTTTATGCTCCAGCAACTCAAGCGCAGTTTCCACATGGCGGACGCCCTGCTCGCCCTCTTGGCGATCTCATCGACGCTCGGCGCATACGCTTGGGCTCGCGAGGCGCCATACAGGCCCGCGAAGGCTGACGGGCCCGCGACGGTGTTGCTTGGTAGCCGATCGGTGCAACCGCGTCAGAAACACCTGGACGCTGGCCATACCGAAGCGTTCCGGATGCGCGCGCGCGCATCCGGCATCGCTGGTGTCGTGCATATATACATAGGCTTGGGGAGCACGGCTCGCGCCGTCGCCGTAGGCATCTACAGCAACTCGAAGAGCGCCCCAGGCTCGCTGTTGAGCAGCGGTTCCCGGTCCACTTTAAAGACGCATGCGTGGAGCACGGTATCGATCACGCCGACACGCTTGGTGTCCGGGAAGACCTATTGGCTCGCTGTGCTCGGCGAGGGGGGAACGCTTCGCTATCACAGTCGTTGACGGAAGCCATGCCTAAGCGACCTGAGTGCCCAGACTCATCTTCGCGAGCTGCCGCGGCGGTGGAGCACTGGTGGGATGCGTGCTCGCACCCACTGTCCGATCGCCGCGTATCCGCTCGTGAGGAGCCCAGTGCGCTTTCTGGCTCCGTCCGTATCCGGCTCGAGCGCTTCACCGCCAGCGCCATCTCCGTCGGCATCGTCTCCGTCGGCATCGTCTCCCACAGCGGTGCTCCCGCCCCCGGAAGGGCCGCCGGCCCCGGCGGATACCGTATTGCCCGCGATCAGCGGGCCTGTGATCGTCGGCGAGGAGCTCAGCGCGTCACCCGGCACGTGGAGGGGGAGCCCGACTTCCTACGCCTACCAGTGGGAGAGCTGCAACGCCTTGGGCGAAGGCTGTCTGAGCGTGAGCGGGGCGACGGCGTCGAACTACACGCTGACCCCGAGCGATCTCGAAAGCACGATGCGCGTGATGGTGACGGCGAGCAACGCCGATGGGGCGACGACGGCCTCTTCGCCGCCAGCGGGACCAGTCGTGCCGGCGACTCCGGAGAACGAAACGCCGCCGTCCATCGACGGCAGCGCCGAAGCAAGCGAAACGTTACAAGCGAGCCCGGGAACGTGGACCGGCGACCCGACCTCCTATGCCTACCAGTGGCAGGACTGCAACTCCTCGGGTGAAGAATGCGAAGACGTGAGCGGGGTGAGCGCATCAAGCTACGAGCTCACCGCGAGCGATGTCGGGCACACCGTCGTCGTCGTCGTGACCGCGACCAACGCCGGCGGCTCGACCTCGGCCGCCTCCAAACCGACCGCGCTCGTCGCCGCGGAACTTACGCCACCGACGAACGAAGCGCCGCCGCGCATCAGCGGGCCCGCTCTCGTCGGTGAACAGCTCAGCGCCAACCCCGGCACGTGGACGGGCCATCCGAGCGCCTACGCCTACCAGTGGGAGGACTGTAACGCCGCGGGTGGGGACTGCACGGAAATCGCCGGGGCGACCGCGCGGAGCTACAAGCTCGTCGCCAGCGACATCGAACACACGATCCGCGTGGTCGTGACGGCGAGCAACGCGAGCGGCCCCACACAGGCGAGCTCGGAAGCAACCGCGGTGGTCGTCGCGCAGGCGCCGGCGGCTCCCGCGAACGAAGCAGCCCCGACGATCAGCGGGTCCACCGTGGAAGGCCAGACGCTCAGCGCCTCACACGGCACGTGGTCGGGTAGCCCGAGCGCCTACGCCTACCAGTGGGAGGACTGTAACGCCGCGGGTGGGGACTGCTCGGAAATCGTCGGGGCGACGTCCTCGACCCGCAAGTTGGCGAGCGGCGATGTGGGGCACACGATTCGAGTCGTGGTCAAGGCCACTAACGCCGGGGGCACGGGCAAAGCCACCTCGGCCGCGACCGGGACCGTCGTCCCGCCTGCGCCGGCGAACACCGCGCTGCCGACGATTAGCGGGTCTACCGTTGAAGGCGAAACGCTAAACGCCGGCAAGGGGACGTGGACCGGGAACCCGACCTCCTACGCCTATCAGTGGGAGGACTGCAACACGGCCGGTGAAGAGTGCGCGAACATAAACGGGGCGACGGCGTCGAGCTACGAACTGACCGCGAGCGACGTCGAACGCAGGGTGCGCGTCGTGGTGAGCGCGAGCAACGCGGGTGGCTCGACGAAAGCGAATTCGGTTGTGACGGCGATCGTCGCAGCGGAACCGCCACCGCCGGCGCCGCCGACGAACGAAGCGCCGCCGGTCCTCAGCGGGTCGGCTGTGGAAGGTCAGACGCTCACCGCGTCGCGCGGCAGCTGGACGCGGAGCCCGACCTCCTATACCTACCAGTGGGAGCGCTGCAATGCGCTGGGCGAAGGCTGCGCGAACGTCAGTGGGGCGACGAGCGCGATCTACAAGCTCGAGTCCGGCGACGTGGGGCACACCCTCCGCGTGGTCGTGACGGCGAGCAACGCGGCCGGCGATACGCCCGCCACGTCGGCGCAGACCGAAGTCGTAAAGACACCCCCCACCTACAGGACCTTCTACATCGACTACGCAACGACCGACGAACATCCCGGTAGTGAATCGAATAGTGGTTTGTCGGAGTTTGAGCCGTGGCGGCGTGCGCCGGGGATGCAGGGCTTTACCGCGTCTTATGCGCATGAGGCGGGGGATCATTTCGTGTTCGAGGGTGGTGTGACGTGGCCTAACAGTGTTTTGCCGTTGGCGCCCCCGGAAGGACGTGACGGGTCTGGTGAAGCGGGGAACCCTGATGTTTATGGCGTCAGCGAATCTTGGTATGCCGGCGCCAGTTATACCCCCCCGGTTTTCGACGCGGAAAACAAAGAAGTTACGGCTGGTTGTGCTCGTCAGGATTGTGGTGAATACAATACTTTCGTGAATCTTTCTCGTGATGATTACATCACGGTCGAAAACATCCATTTCGTGGGCTGGGCGAACACCAAGCACGGGCCCTATGGGACGTGCGGGGTCATCTTTTTCGAAAACGCACAGAATGAACACGCGTATGAAACAGATGAGCACATAACGATCAACAAAGTCACGATCAACGATTTCACGGTCGGCGATAAAATCGAAGATCCCCAGCTGGTCGCGGACGAACCGAGCCAGGAATCGGAAGGCCGCAGGTGCGCCGCGATCGTGGGTCGCAGCGGGACCACAACCGCGCCGGAGGGCGAATCAGTCGTGGAGAACAGCACCATCGAAGGCGCCGCACCCTCGGCGAAGAGTCCGTCTGGCGGGTCGTTCGTGGAAGGCATCAGGAACGTGCCGAACGCGATCGATGACCGGTTCTGGGGAATGAACAACATGTATTTCCCCGGTGGTGGTGGCGGTGTGATCGCCGGGAATCGCTTCGAAGACTGCGGCTACCCAGAGTTCCCCGAAGGCTACACCGGCGAAGACCACGCCAACGTCATGGAGTTCATCGACACCGAAACCGAACGAATAGCAGGCAAACCGTTTTACATCTATGACAACGTGATCAACGGAACCGGATACAACGGTGGCCTAGGAGCCTGCGAACCAAGCTTCCTCGGCAGAGGCACCGTATACGTATGGAACAACGTATACCTGCACATACAGGGCAACACCCCCGAGGTCGAAGCCCAGAACAACACCGTAGGCAAAGACTATTTCTATAACAACAGCGTAGAATCCAGCGGCGGATACGGGCACTGCTTCGACGCCGGACACGGCGGCGAAATCAACGAAATCGTACTGAAGAACAACCTATGCGTCGGGAAGGAACTAGGCCCATCCGGCACACACGAACTACACGCCAAAACACTAACCGAAACCCACAACCTCATAGCGACACCCACAACCCTGGCGAAGGACGGCTACAACTCCAACGAAGAAACCTACCCCTTCGCACCAACGAGCAGCTCAGCCACGGGCGTGGGCCAGGGCACAAACCTCCACTCCCTCTGCACCGGCCCGCTCGAACAACTCTGCCACGACACCAACTACGCCGGCACACGCACGCCTATAACACGACCGAACTCGGGCAACTGGGACATCGGCGCATACCAGTGGTGAGCGCCGGCGTCGATCGCGATCCTGGGCGTACCTAGCCGCTTGGCTAGTCGCCGAACTCGTCTTATGGCCATGTTGGTATCCGGGGTGGTGTCCGTAGGGTTCAGCCTCAATGGCCGTAAAGGACTCCACCGTCAAGCTCCCCGTCCCCGGAGCCGGCAAGCCCGCCGGGAAAAGCCATGCCGCCCAAAAGACGTCTGGCTCAGGACGGTCTGGCTCAGGACCGGCGTCTGGCCCAGGAGCCGACGCGCCAGCGAAGCATCCAGAGCTCACGGCGCGTGAAGTGGAGGTCATCGACCTGGCGACACAGGGGCTCACGAATCATCAGATCGCGCAGCGGTTGAACCTCAGCACGTATGCGATCAAGTTCCGCCTATCCTCCGCCTATGACAAGCTCGGAGTGGCGAACAGGACGCAGGCGGCGGTAGCCTATCTCAAGCTCAGACGAGGGGACCAGATCTGATATGGACGCCAGACTGTTTCTCGCGGTGTTGTCGCGTTCCAAGTGGCTGGTGCTGGCTGGAGCGCTGCTCGGGGCGGTGCTCGCCGTGCTGGCTTACGGGACGCCAAGTCTCTCAGGAGGCACGCCGACGCTGAAACCGCGCGGCACGGAAGTGTGGCAGAGCGAATCGCAACTCCTGATCACGCAACCCGGCTTCCCGTATGGCCGAGCAGGGTTCGTCAACCAACCGACTCTGGCCGCGCTCTCTCCCGTCTACGCGACCCTGGCGAATGGAAGCGCCGTGCAGGCTGAAATCGCCCAGCGGCTCGACATCGGGCGCCCGGGCGTAACGGGATCGGTCCAGGCCACGGAAGCGCTGGATGTCGGGACCAGTTCTGGGTTGCCGTTTGTGAACCTCATTGCGACCGCCCCAACGCGAAACGGGGCTGTTCACCTGGTCGACGGAGCCGCTTTGATTTTGCAGGCCTACGTGGCGCGGTTGCAGACGGCGGGCGGGGTCCCTGCGAAGCAACGCATCGAACTCGCCATTGTCAAGTCGGGAACCGGCACCACAATGGTGCGCGGACCCAAAGCCAGCGTCGCAATTCTCGTGTTCCTTGCCGTCCTGATCGCCACCTTGGCACTGGTGTTCCTGAAAGAGGGCGCTCGGCCGCGCGTCGCGGCGGAGCTCGGTCGCGTGCCGCCCGCTACGGCACTCGAGGATCCGCCCGTCGCGGCACTCGAGGATCCGCCCGTCGCGGCACTCGAGGATCCGCCCGTCGCCATCCCATCGGAGTCACATCCCGAATACGTGGAGAATAACGGCGGGGACGCGAGTGCCGGACGTGCTGCCGGACGTGCCGGCTATTTTGATAGGCGCTCCAAGGCCTGAGCTGGTTCTGTAGCGATGGTTCGCAAGCACCGCTTGACGCCGTCCATGGCGGCGATCGGGGCCATCATGGCGCTGCTGAGCGCCGATGTCGTCGCGGGCAGCAGCGCGCAGGCAAAGTCGTTGGCGGTGGCGCTGCTCGCCGTTGTTCTCGGAGTCTGGCTGATCCGGCTGGCGATGAACTGGACCACCGTCGTCACGGGGATGCTGCTCGTCTTCCTCCTGATCCCGAGCGACGGTCGCTACGTCCTGCCGAACGGGTTGCCATTCCAGCTCGAGCCCTACCGCGTAGTGGTCGGACTGGTGCTGGTCGGCTGGATCGTCTCGCTGCTGGTGGACCCCAGGGTGCGGCTTCGCGTCACGGGCTTCGAGGGGCCGCTGATCGTGATCGTCTGCGCGACCCTCGGATCTGAGTTCGCAAACCCCGGGCGCGTCGGCACGGTGTCGAGCAACGTAATCAAGGCGCTCTGGCTGCTCGCCTGCTTCGTGTTGATCATGTACATGATCGTCAGCGTCGTGCGCACGCGAGCGGGCGCGGAGCGTCTCATCACGGTGCTCATAGCAGCGGGGTCGGTTGTCGCGCTGGGCGCCACGGTGCAGCGTGAGACCGGGTTCAATTTGTTCGATCACCTGCATGTGCTCCTGCCTGGCTTCCACTACAACCCGGCGGCGGAAATTGGCGCCCAGGAACGCGGCGGCAACCTGCGGGCGACCGCGTCCGCCGGAGATCCGATCGAGTTGAGCGCGTCGATGGCCATGTTGATCCCGCTAGCCGCGTACCTCGCCATCAGCCGGCGACAGCGAGCCTGGTGGCTGGCTGCGCTGCTGATGCTGCTCGGAGATTTCGCGGGTGGCTCGAGGACTGGGATCGTAGGAGTCCTGGCGGTACTCGCAATCTGCTTGTGGCTGCGTCCACGTCAGACGATTCGTTGCTGGCCGGCCGTGATCCCACTCCTGCTGATCGTGCACGTTGTCTCTCCGGGCTCGCTCGGCGGAGTCAAAGAGCTGTTCTTTCCCAAGGAAGGTCTCGCGGCCAACCAGAGCGAAACCTACTATGAACCAACGCCAACCGGCGGAAAGGTCGTGCTGTCCAGCCGATTGTCTCGCATCGGGCCCGAGCTACATGAATTCGGGGAATACAATCCCCTCTTGGGCCAGGGATACGGAACGCGAACTACAGGCAGGGTCAATTACGGTGAACAGATCACCGGCAGGCAGTCCGCCGCCGACAATGCGATCATTCTCGACGATCAGTGGCTCGGCACGCTTCTGGAGACGGGCATCCTCGGCGTGCTCGGCTGGATGTGGCTCTTCTGGCGCGCCATTCGTCGGCTGGGGGCGCGGGCCAAGCTCGAACGCGACACTCGTGAGGGATGGCTCCCGGTCGCACTCGCCGCTTCGATCGCGACGTTCGCGTCCTCGATGCTGTTCTACGACGCGTTCTCCTTCGACCAAGGTGTACAGATCACGTTTGTGATCATGGCTCTGGCGTCGATCGTGTTGTTGGCGCCGGCGCCGGACGGCAGACCCGTACAGCAGGCGGGCGTGAGCCGATGGCGCCAGTCCACGCGACCCGAACCGGGCCTGACGGCGCCGAGCGGATGACGGTGCGCGGCCCCTCGGGGGAGCAGGCACAGATGACGGTCGCGCGTACCATCGACGCGGTCGAGGCGCTGCGCCCCAAGCTCGAGCGTCTTCCGCCCGAGGACGTGGATGCCGACATCGATTTTTTTCTCACCGTCGTGAAGAATCGCGAGAGTGTCCTACACCCACATGTTCTACTCTTCGAGCTCAGCGATGGACGTGAGATCGCCGTCGTGGCGAGAGTGGAGCAACAACTCGGCTCGAGGCGACTCGGCGGTTGACCGCTGCGTCGCCTGCAGGTGGCGTTTGGTGGAATCGTCGGCGCTGAGACGCCCGCTGACTATGAACTGGTTGTTGATGCGCTCCGCAACATATTGGCGGACGACGAAGCCGATCTCGTCACGTTGTCTCACATTGAGGAGGGCGCCCCTCTGTGCGGCATCGCACGCTCTGGGCTCCCATGGTGGCGAGTCGATCACATGCCCGCAAAAGCCGCCCACTGGTTTGCCGACGTTCCCGATTCGCTCGACGCGTTCATCGGATCGCGAGGGAAAAACACCCGTAACAATCTGAGGCGCTACGCCAGAGCGCTCCTGCGAGACCATGGCGATGCCCTGACCGTCGGCGAGTTTTCCGAGCCGGCGCACCTGGACCGGTTGATCACGTCACTGCGGGAAATCGCGGCGACGAGCTATCAGGGGGGGCTGGGAGTGGGGTACACCGGGGATCGGCTGCAACTGGCGCTGATGGAGCTCGCCGCGCGACGCGGGTGGCTACGCGCGCGAGTGCTGTACATCGCCGAGACGCCGATCGCATTCGTGTTCGGCTACTGCTATCGCGGCACTTTCCATCTGGTCGCCACGAGCTTCGACCCCGCGTACAGCCGCCAGCACGTCGGGCTGTACATACAGATGCAGATGATGGACGGGCTCTGCCGCGAGGGAGACGTGCGGATGTGGGACTTCGGGGTGGGCGACGCGGAGTACAAGCAGCGCCTCGGGGATCGCCAGCGCAGCGAGGCCAACATCCTGCTGTTCGCGCCGTCGGTGAAGGCGGTCGGCTACAACGCCGTCACGACGGCGCGCGTGGCCGCATCCAGCGCCGCCAAAACGTGGATCGCCGACAGTGAGCTCGGGGGACGCCTGAAGAAGGCCTGGCGCAAAAACGCGCAGCGGCGCGCCCGCTCGCTCGTCGACAACCGATGAGTCCGAGCCTGTACGTGATGATCGTCGCAGCCTGCATCGGGCTGATCGGGTGCGCCGCTCAAGCTCCGGCCAGAGACGGGATGGGACGGCGCGGCGAAACGCCCGAGGGTGGGACGCGCATGAGCTCGCCACGGCACCGGATCTCGCCACGGCACCGGACCTTTTATGTCGGCTATTCGCACGGTAGTGAATCGAATAGTGGTTTGTCGGAGTTTGAGCCGTGGCGGCGTGCGCCGGGGATGCAGGGCTTTACCGCGTCTTATGCGCATGAGGCGGGGGATCATTTCGTGTTCGAGGGTGGTGTGACGTGGCCTAACAGTGTTTTGCCGTTGGCGCCCCCGGAAGGACGTGACGGGTCTGGTGAAGCGGGGAACCCTGATGTTTATGGCGTCAGCGAATCTTGGTATGCCGGCGCCAGTTATACCCCCCCGGTTTTCGACGCGGAAAACAAAGAAGTTACGGCTGGTTGTGCTCGTCAGGATTGTGGTGAATACAATACTTTCGTGAATCTTTCTCGTGATGATTACATCACGGTCGAAAACATCCATTTCGTGGGCTGGGCGAACACCAAGCACGGGCCCTATGGGACGTGCGGGGTCATCTTTTTCGAAAACGCACAGAATGAACACGCGTATGAAACAGATGAGCACATAACGATCAACAAAGTCACGATCAACGATTTCACGGTCGGCGATAAAATCGAAGATCCCCAGCTGGTCGCGGACGAACCGAGCCAGGAATCGGAAGGCCGCAGGTGCGCCGCGATCGTGGGTCGCAGCGGGACCACAACCGCGCCGGAGGGCGAATCAGTCGTGGAGAACAGCACCATCGAAGGCGCCGCACCCTCGGCGAAGAGTCCGTCTGGCGGGTCGTTCGTGGAAGGCATCAGGAACGTGCCGAACGCGATCGATGACCGGTTCTGGGGAATGAACAACATGTATTTCCCCGGTGGTGGTGGCGGTGTGATCGCCGGGAATCGCTTCGAAGACTGCGGCTACCCAGAGTTCCCCGAAGGCTACACCGGCGAAGACCACGCCAACGTCATGGAGTTCATCGACACCGAAACCGAACGAATAGCAGGCAAACCGTTTTACATCTATGACAACGTGATCAACGGAACCGGATACAACGGTGGCCTAGGAGCCTGCGAACCAAGCTTCCTCGGCAGAGGCACCGTATACGTATGGAACAACGTATACCTGCACATACAGGGCAACACCCCCGAGGTCGAAGCCCAGAACAACACCGTAGGCAAAGACTATTTCTATAACAACAGCGTAGAATCCAGCGGCGGATACGGGCACTGCTTCGACGCCGGACACGGCGGCGAAATCAACGAAATCGTACTGAAGAACAACCTATGCGTCGGGAAGGAACTAGGCCCATCCGGCACACACGAACTACACGCCAAAACACTAACCGAAACCCACAACCTCATAGCGACACCCACAACCCTGGCGAAGGACGGCTACAACTCCAACGAAGAAACCTACCCCTTCGCACCAACGAGCAGCTCAGCCACGGGCGTGGGCCAGGGCACAAACCTCCACTCCCTCTGCACCGGCCCGCTCGAACAACTCTGCCACGACACCAACTACGCCGGCACACGCACGCCTATAACACGACCGAACTCGGGCAACTGGGACATCGGCGCATACCAGTGGTGTCCTGCTCCCGATACCAAAGCTCGAGCATCAGCAGGGTCCAGATGCCGCGGTCGTGGTCGTGGGTGCCGGCGGTGTGCTCGTCCAGCAGCCGGCGGACCTCCTGCTCGCGGCACCAGCCTCGCGAGCGTCGAGCTGGAATCGAGCAGTACCTCGCGCGCGTAGTCGCGCAGCTCGCCGCGCAACCAGTGCGCCACCGGGAGCTCGAAGCCCCGCTTGGGGGCGTCGAGGATCTCGTCCGGGACCCAGCCACGCAGGGCCGAGCGCAGGACGCGCTTGCGCCGGCCGCGTGCCCAGCCTTCAGCTCGGGGGGCAGCGAGGCGGCGAGCTCCATCAGCTCGTGGTCGAGCAGCGGCGAGCGGCCCTCGAGCGAGTAGGCCATCGTCGCGATGTCGATCTTCACCAGCAGGTCGTCCGGCAGGTAGCTGTTGACGTCGACGTCCAGGAACTGATCGAGCAGGTCGCTCGGCGCTCGAGGAGCGCCACGGGTCCAGCAGCGGCGTCGGCCGCGCGCGAGGGGCCGAGCATGGCGCGCGTACTCGGGCGTGTACAGCCGGTCCCGCTCGGCTTGCGTGAACATCGAGTCGTGCCGCGAGGTAGCGGCTCTCGCGGTCCAGCGCCGACGCCATCGCGAATCGCCCGAGCCTGCTGCGCAAGGCGCGCGGATCGCCCCCCAGCGGCAGCCCGCCGCGCGAGCGCCGCCGCCGCGCGCCGCAGCGGCTGCGGCAGCCGGTCGAGCTCGCGCGAGCGCGAGGTTGGTCGTGTAGCGCTGATAGCCGGCGAAGCTCTCGTCGCCGCCGTCGCCGTTGAGCGCCACCGTCACGTGTTCGCGGGCGAAGCGCGCCAGGTAGAAGGAGGGCAGCGCCGAGTGATCGGCGAACGGCTCGCCGTAGTGACGCACGAGCTTCGGCAGGATCTCGATCGCGTCGGGGCGCACGACAGCTCGTGGTGGTCGGTGGCGAACTCCTGCGCGATCAGCCTGCGCCTGTGGCAGCTCGTTGAAGCGCTCCTCCTCGAATCCGATCGAGAACGTCTTGACCGGCTCGCGATGAGCTTTCGGCCATCGCGGCCACGACCGCCGAGGAGTCGATGCCGCCCGAGAGGAAGGCTCCCATCGGGACGTCGGCGACCATCCGGCGTCGCACCGCCGCGCGGATCGCGTCGCGAATCTCCTCCTCCAGCTCCTGCAGCAGGTCTGTGCGCGGCGCTTGCGGGAGTAGTCCAGGCGCCAGTAGCGCTCGGTCTGCACCGCCCCGTCGCGATAGATGAGGGTGCTCGCCGGCATCAGCTTGCGCACCGCCGCGAATGCGCTCAGCGGCGCCGGAACGCAGCCGTAGGCCAGGTAGGCGTCGAGCGCCTGGTGGTCGATCTCCCGCGGAACCTCCGGATCCTGCATCAGCGCTCCGAGCTCCGAGGCGAAGCTGAGCGCGCCACGCGCGCTCGCAGTAGAACAGCGGCTTCTTGCCGACGCGGTCACGCGCCAGCAGCAGCTGGCGCCGGCGGCTGTCCCACAGCGCGAACGCGAACATCCCGTGCAGCTCGCGAACGCACGCCGGCCCGAGCTCCTCGTAGAGGTGGACGATCACCTCGGTGTCGCCCGTCGGTCGCGAAGCGGTGGCCGTTGCCGCGCAGCCGGCGCCGCAGCTCGCGGAAGTTGTAGATCTCGCCGTTCAGCACCACGGTCACCGAGCGATCCTCGTTGTGGATCGGCTGGTCGCCGGTGACGAGGTCGATCACGCGCAGGCGCTGGATGCCCAGCCCGATCCCGTCGTCGAGGTGCAAGCCCCGGGCATCGGGCCCGCGGTGGGCCTGCGCCGCGCACATGCGCTCGAGCGTCTCGCGCTCCACGGGGGCGCGGACGGACCGTGCGATCCCGGCGATGCCGCACATCGGCCCGGCCTCAGCGCTCGCCGGCTGACGGCGGATACGAGGCTGCGGCCGCGGTACATGCGCTGGGCGATCTCGCCTCGGGTGCGATCGACGCAACTCACGCCGGACGAAGCGTGCGGAACTCCGGATCCTCCACGCGCTGGGACGCGGCGCACGGCCGAGCTGAGATAGCCGTATAGGAACGCCACGCCCGAGAGCCCGCGCGGCCTGTCCGTGGCGACCTTGAACGCCCGCAGCGTCACCCAAGAGCGGCGGAAATGGACGATGTAGGCGCACCTGACCGTGCCGCGCGCGGCCCCTGAGAGTACCGTCGGCGCTGCCCCAGGGACGGTGGTGGTGGGCGACAAGATCTGGCACATGCTGCGTGTCTTGTAGCCTCGCATGCGCGCGTAGATCTCATCGATCGTGTCCCACCCCAGTCGCTCCTGGACCCCGCCGATCGCCTCGAGGCAGTCGCGGCTGTAGCACTTGAGGCCTCCCGGGAACGTGGTGATCGTTGGCCGGGTGGCACCAGCCCCAGCCGTTGGCCATCGCGCTCCAACGACCCCGCCGGCGAGACCCAAGCTGGGGTCGCGCGCGAACTCGGCCAGCAGCAGCTCGAAGTAGCCGCTCCGGCAGCTCGGTGTCGCCGTCGAGCTTGGCGATGTGCGTGAACGATTGCCAATCGACGCTGTTGAGTCCCCGGTTGAAGCTTCTGGGCGGTGCTGCCATGGCGAGTCGATCCTTGGGTGTGTCCTCGCACACCGGTGCTGGACTGTGGATCACAGACATGAAGTCCAGTCGGTCAGCCAACTCGGCGAGGATCTGCGGGGTTTGGTCCGTGGACTGTCATCGACCACGATCCACAGATCCGGTCGGCGGGTCTGAGCTGCCAACGCATGCGCGATCAGCTCGATGTGGGAGGCCTCGTTGTGGACCGGAGAGATCACGAGCAGTCGCTGCTCCATAGCCTATTCAAAGTCCTCGTGAGCACGAACTTGCGGTGTAGATGGAGCTTCATCGACAGCCTCAACATGCCGATGGGTCACGGTATCATGTGGTGCGATCGAGCTGAAAGACTCCGCTCGCGCGCGCGCCGCAAAGGCGGAGCCCCACAGCGCCAACAGGGCGAGCAAGACTCCCGCCAGCTCCGTGCCCTCCTTGAGTGCGACCACGCCCTGGAACGCCCAGCCGTCTGCGCTCCACCCGAATCCGTGGGCAATGTTGTGCGGTTCGAGAACGTGAATCAGATACGACACCAGCAGCAGCAGCGCGCCCGCCCGGGCGCTGGCGAGCTGCGCGGTGCCCCTCGTCAGCCGCCACACGCAATACGCCAAGACCACCAGAATTGGTGCGTACAGCAACTTGCCATAGTTCAGTGAATTGTTCAGCGCGTCGATGTCCGCGTGCAGTCCAGAGGCCTCATCGATGAAGAACAGAGCAAGTATCACCCCGGTCGCGATCCAAGTAGCTCGCTGCCTCGGCAAGCGCCTGGCGCCGGCGAGGCAGACGACCGCTCCCACCGCGAGCGCACCACCGGATGCCAGGTGAGACCAGCTCGCGGCAGAGGTGGCGTCGAGGATCCGGTAACGGAGATGGTAAACACCGAAGTCGATGAGATGAGTGCAGGCGACGGCGCCGATCGCCCCGGCCGCGAGCAACAGAGACCACTCCCAGCGAGGAGTCGCACCCCTCGCAACCACCCGCGTGGACGGAATCGCCCGCGTGGACGGCCCTGCTTTCACAGATTGATACCCGGTCATCCCGGGACCGTCAGGAGACCGCCACGAGCCGCAGGGTGCGCATCAGAAGACCGCCACGGGCTGCGGGGTGTCCACCAAGCCGTTGACATGGGCATAATGACTAGCCTCCGTCCGGTTGCCCACCCCCAGCTTCCGGTAGACATTTGAGAGGTGGAACTTGACGGTCTGCTCGGTCACCCACAGTGTCTGTGCGATCTCCCCGTTGCTGGATCCAGATGCCACCAGCTGCAGCACCTCGAGCTCACGTGGCGTCAGCGAGAAGCCCTCCACCGCCACGGCACTGATGCGGGAGCTGCGGCTGCGCGAAAAACGTTTGTATCCGTGCACGACGTGCCCGTTGACCGTCTCGCGAACAAGCGTCGTCAACGCCAGGGGATGGGTCGCCTTCGAGATCGCGCTGGTGGCGCCGGCGTCAAAGATGTCATCTAGCCACTCCGGGTCCATCACCAACGTCAGCACGATCACCGCGATCCGATCCTGCTCGGTCTTGATCTGCTTGATCAGCTCGACCACTTCAGGGGACTGCTCCATGTCGTTGACGAGCACGACATCGGGCGAAGAGTCAACGATCGCTCGAGCCGAAGTATTGCGCCCGTCCACGTGGCTATGTACGCTGAACTCGCCGCTCTTGCGCAAGCCCATAGTGATCGCTTCGACGATCAATGAGTTGTCCGCTACTACTACCAGTCGTTTCATCGGGCATCCCTTCCCTAGATGTGCCTCTTGATTGGCGTCTTCCGTTCAGCGCTTCCGTTCAGCTCTTCGGATCTTCCTGTTCGGCTCGCGAACCGCCCTGGACACCCTTCGCATCCCAGACACCCCTCGAGCCCATAAAGTCACCAGTGCATCCCGCTGAGTTTGCACCGAAGCGGAGAGTAGCTGCACGTTAGGGTAGAGCATGCTGGCCGAAAGTCTAGGACCCTACCCCGCCCCGCCCACCCTCTGGACCGGTCTTAGAGGATCAACCCGATCCTGGCCTAGCGGACCGCGTGTCACTAATGCATGATGCCTTGCCTGATGAGCGTCGTCACATCGATCGAGGCACACCGCGCGCGCAGCGAGCGCGTCGTTGACGACGCGCAGACGGATATCGGCAGCGGGCGCTTCGATGTTGAGGACCCGATTGCGGCAATGGACAATTACACCCAGGGGCTGCTAACCCGCCGGCGGGCGGAGCGACGCTCATGGCTCCTACCGCGCAGCCTGATGCTCGCCGATCTCCTCGGGCTGAGCTTCGCTTATCTGATCGTGACGCTGCTCTGGGGTGAGCACGGCGCGTTCGGATCCGCGCGCGAGCTGCTTCTGTTCGCGCTCACGCTTCCATCCTTCCTGATCGCGGCCAAATTCCACGGCCTCTACCAGCGCGACCACGAGCGCGCGACCCATGCGACGACGGATGACGTGGCCGGAGTCTTCTCGATCGTGGCGATCGGGCTCTGGATGCTCCTCATCGCCTCGCACCTGACCGGCCGGACGGGTCCCCCGATCGACGGCTTGATCGCCTTCTGGATCCTGGCCGTATGCATCGTGCCCACCCTGCGGCTGCTCGCGAGGGGGGCCTGCAAGCGCACGCGGGCCTACCAACAGAACACGTTGATCGTCGGTGCCGGAGAGGTCGGCCAGCTGATCGCTCGCAAGCTGGTGAGACACCCGGAGTACGGAGCGAACGTCGTGGGATTCATCGATCGCAAGCCCAAGGCGCGTCGCGCCGATCTCCCGGAGAACCTCACGGTCCTCGGGTCGCCCGAGCGCCTGCCGAGCATCATCGAGTGCCTGCACATCGAGCGGGTGGTGATCGCCTTCTCTAACGAGTCCGCCTCGGAGCTGATCGCCACGGTGCGCCACCTCCACGATCTCCCCGTTCAGATAGATGTCGTGCCACGCCTGTTCGAGCTCGTCGACCTCCGCGGCACCATCCATTGGGTGGAAGGCATGCCGCTGCTCGGGCTGCATACGCGGCGGACGCGGACGTGGGGCTCGCGCGCGATCAAGCGGGCGATCGACGTGCTCGGCTCAGGCGTTGTGCTGGTCGCGCTGGCACCGCTGCTCGCCTATATCGCAGTGCGGATTCGCCTCGATTCGCCCGGGCCCGTCTTCTTTCGCCAGACACGACTCGGGACTGACATGAAGGAGTTCACGGTACTCAAGTTCCGCACCATGAAGGTCGACACGGACGATGCGGTCCACCGAGCCTACATCAAGCAGACGATGTCGCCTACGGCTGTGACGGGCACCAACGGACTGTACAAGCTCGATCGATCCGATTCGGTCACGCAGTTTGGGCGCTGGCTGCGACGGACGAGCCTCGACGAGCTGCCGCAGTTCGTCAATGTGCTGCGCGGCGAGATGTCGCTCGTCGGCCCGCGACCGTGCATACCCTATGAGGCCGAGAGCTTCGGGGCTCATCACCTGCGCCGCTTCTCGGTGCCGCAGGGGCTCACGGGCCTCTGGCAGGTGAACGCCAGGGCACACTCCACCTACGGCGAGGCCCTCGACATGGACGTGGCCTACGCGCGCGGCTGGTCGCTCGGGCTGGATCTGAGGCTGCTGCTGCGCACGCCCCTGCAGGTGTTGCGTCAAAGATCCTCGACGGTATGACGCCCATCACGAACACCCGTGCGAGCGCTGGGCCTGGCGGTCGTCTACCGCGTGAGGCCGATCCACTCGACTGCGCCCTGGGCGCATCTCGGGGTGCATCTCGGTCTCGCGCATCTCTTGCGAGTGAAACGGGAGGTGCACGTGATGCTCAACAGCTGGCACAATGACGGGCAGGCCGCCGACGGGGCAGATGCGGGGCTCCCCGGCAGCGCCGAGCCCCAACCGACGCCGATCGGCGCGGTGGTGGTCGGCTGCGGGTATTGGGGTCCCAACCTCGCCCGCAACCTTTCTGAGACGCCCGAGTTCCGGCTGCATGCTCTGTGCGACCGCCACCCCGGCCCGCTGCATGCCCTCGCCGGCAAGCACCCGCACGCACGCACGCACGCCGACTTCGAGGAGGTGCTCGGCGATGACGCCGTGCAGGCCGTCCTGATCGCCACCCCGCCGAGCACGCACGCGCCCCTGGCCAAGCAGGCTCTGCTCGCCGGCAAGCACGTGCTCGTCGAGAAGCCGCTCGCAACGAACCTCAGCGACGGCCTCGAGCTGGCCAAGCTGGCGAAGTCCACAGGACTGACCCTGATGCCGGGGCACACGTTCATCTACAGCCCAGCTGTCAACACGGTGCACCAACTGATCTCCGACGGGGTGGTCGGCGACATCCACTTCGTCACCTCCTCGCGGATGAACCTCGGCAAGTACCAGCCCGACGGGGTCGTCTGCGACTTGGCGCCCCACGATCTCTCGATCCTCCTGTACTGGCTCAAAGAGAGCGTGGTCGAGGTCGCCGCTTCGGCGAGTTGCGTATTCAGAGAAGGCGTACCGGAGACCGCGTTTATGACGCTCACCTTCGCCAGCGGTACGACTGCCAATGTGCAGCTCTCGTGGCTCGCACCGCGCAAGGTGCGCCAGATGATCGTCGTCGGCAGCAAACGCATGGTCCAGTACGACGACACGGCCGCCGATGAGCCGGTGCGCGTATATGACCGCGGCATGGACGTCGGGGCGCCATCCAACTTCGGCGAGCACCAGCTCATCTATCGATCGGGCGACGTGGTGATCCCCCGCGTGGAGCCGCAGGAGCCGCTGCGCCTCGAGCTTCAGGACTTCGCCCGCGCGATCCGCACCGGCGAGGAACCCCGCTCCAACCTCTCGCTCGGGCTGGACATCGTCGCCGCCGTCGAGATGGCGGGAAGATCGATGCACCTGGGCGGCGCGCCACAGGCATGCGCTCCTACTTCCGACCCGGCTGCCGCCTGTTAGGCTCCGCCGAGCCTAGAGCCTAGAACGCCGCGCGTGGCCTGATGGCGTTCGGCGAGATTATGGGTTCGATGTACTGACCGATGTCCCGCTTCTCACGATCCGATCCACCCGCCGACGGTCCGTCCTGGTACAGACGCACGGCGCGCGCCCTCGTGCCGACGCGTATGCGCCCAAGGCTGTTCGGTGCTGTTCGCGCGGCGCTGCATCGCGGATCCGACGTCTACTGCCCTTGCTGTGATGGACAATTCGACAGTTTCATCGTGCATCGGGGAGTCCTCCCCGGTCGTTGCCCGCGCTGTCGCGCTCTGGAGCGCCACCGGCTGCTGGTCAACTTTCTGTGCGAGCGTACCGACCTCTTCTCAGCACGTCTCTCGGTACTGCACATCGCGCCCGAGTATGGTCTGCAGAGGCGGCTGTGCAAGCTCGACAATCTGACCTACCGCAGCGCGGACCTGGACTCGCCGCTCGCGATGGACAGGGTGGATCTGCTGGACATGCCCTACGCGGACGGCTCGTTCGACATAGTGTTCTGCAACCACGTGCTCGAGCACGTCGCCGATGACCGGCTCGCCTTGGGCGAGATCCGGCGCGTGCTGGCTCCGGAGGGTCGCGCAATCATTATGTCGCCCATTGACACCGAGCTCTCAGAGACGTTCGAAGACCACACCGTGACGTCACCGGCGGAACGCCATCGAGTGTTCGGCCAAAGCGATCACCTACGCCGCTATGGCCGGGACTTTGCCGAGCGCGTCAGAGCGGCGGGCTTCGCCGTCGAAGTCGTCTCCTATGTTGAACGAACTCGACTCGGAAAAGATCGCCCGCGAGGGCCTGCGCCGCGAAAGCAAGCTCTTTCCGAAAGACGACATCTTTATCTGTCGCCCCGCGCTGGCCGCCTGAATCGCGTCTCGGCGAGGCGAAATTCCCCTCCGGTCGCTCTCGACATGCCTTGCGAGCCAGATGACGGCGGTCGGTGACGCCGCTCGATCCACCTACGCGTCTGGCTCGGGTCGTGCGAGCGCTCTGCCGTGGCGGATCACGTCAGCGGCGCGCTCGGCGATCGCGATCGTGGCCGCGTTGGTGTTCCCGCGAGGAACTACCGGCATCGCCGACGCGTCGATGACCCGCAGGCTCTCCAGGCCGTTAACGCGCAACTGATCGTCGAGCACCGCGTCGGCGTCTTCGCCCATGCGGCAGGTGCCGACCGGGTGGTAGTACGCAAACGTCGTACGTGCGATGTGCTCGCGCAACGCCTCTGCCGTGTCGCCGTCGGGCGTCGTGAACGGCTCGGCGCAGTAGGGCTTCATCGCGGGCTGGGCGCAGATCTCGAGCGCCAGCCGCACGGCTGCGGTCATCCGCTCCAGATCCTCGCCCGCCGTGTAGAACGCGTTGTGCACGATCGGCTTGGCAGCCGGATCATTGGAGGCGAGTCGAACCGAGCCTCTGCTGTGCGGCGTCAACAGGCAGGGCGAGACCCACACGCCATGAGCTTCGGGTTCGCTCGCCGGATCGCTCGCACCCTCCTCGGGAAACCGCACCGCCACGCAATGGAACTGGGTGTCAGGCGCCGGCGCATCCGCCGCGACACGCGCAAAGGCGCCCGCCTCGGCGAGACCTGATGCGAACGTGCCGGTCTGCGTCGCGAGCATCAGCTTCGCGCTCCGCCAGCGCCGCCGGCTGGAGCGACTCTCTGGCTCGGGCGTCATCCACAGCAGTTCCGTGGCGGCATGGTCTGAGAGGTTCTCGCCAACCGCCGGCCGGTCGAGCAGCACCTCGATCTCGCACGCCTTCAGGTGTGCGGCCGGCCCAACCCCCGAGAGCATCAGCAGTTGCGGGGAGTTGTAGGCGCCGCCACACAGGATCACCTCGCGCTCGGCCTGCAGCTGGAGCTCCTGTCCGAGACGGCTCGCCTGCACGCCGACCGCGCGCGTCCCCTCGAACAGCACCCGCCGCGCATGCGTGTGCGCCATCACGGTCAGGTTCGCGCGCGCCATCGCCGGGTGCAGGTAGGCAACCGCCGCGCTCGCGCGCATCCCATCGCGCTGGGTCAGTCGGAAGACGCCCACCCCCTCCTGCTCGGGGCCGTTGAAGTCCTCGTTGCGCGCGAGTCCCGCCTGCGCTCCGGCGTCCACGAACGCGCGCGAGACCAAGTTCACCGATCGCGGCTCGCTCACGGACAGCGGACCGCCCACGCTGTGCCACCGTGAGGCCCCGCGCTCGTTGTTCTCGGCCTTCAGGAAGTACGGCAGTAGATCCGCCCACGACCAGCCTTCCACGCCCCAGTCGTCGTAGTCACGCGCGTTGCCGCGGATATAGATCATCGCGTTGGTCGAGGAGGACCCGCCAAGGACCTTGCCCCGTGGCAGTCGAACTCGCCGGCCGTCGCACTCCTGCTCGGGCGCCGACTCGTATCCCCAGTCGAACTGCTCACGCTCGAGCTCGAGATAACCCAGCGGGACGTGGATGTTCTCGTTCGTGTCCGGCGGTCCCGCCTCGAGCAGGAGAACCTGAACATCCGGATCTTCGCTGAGGCGATTGGCGAGCACGCAGCCCGCCGACCCCGCCCCAACGATGACGTAGTCATACACGACGTCCTCAGAATCCCCGCTTGACCGCCAGATACGGCAGCAGCGCCAGCTCCGCCAGGCCGGGCAGCGGGTCGTCGCGGCTGAACACCGACTCGACATTGGCCGCCCTCAGTGAGCGCGCGTACACGCGCGTGTCGAGCTCCCCCCGCGCCAGCAGGGCGACGGCCGTCGGCACATCGGTGGCCAGCCGGATCCAGGACACGCCGGGCGGCGCACGCAGGCCATCGGGCACCGGCAGATCCAGCGGGTCGGCGTACGGAGCGCTGAGCCCATCGGACGCGGGTCGCGAGATTTGATCGGCGTAGAGCAGGTAGGGAAAGTCGACGCCCGCGCGCTGTCCGAGGCTGTGGTATCCCCAGGTGCGGGCGTTGACGTCGAGGAGCTTGGTCTGGCCGTCGCGCACGTCGTGCTTGTACTCCATCTCGACCAGGCCGTAGTAGCCGATCCGACGCAGGAACCGCTCCGAGACCTCCTCGAGCTCAGGGTGCTCGATCGTCTCGACGAACGTGCTCGCACGCCCGAACAACGGCGGGTGCTGGCGCAGGCGGCGAACGACCATGCTCGCCGACGCGCGCCCGTCGCGGAAGAACGCGCAGTACGCGAGCTGCGTCTCACCCGATCCCGGGATCAACTCCTGCACGATCACCTCGCCGGCGCCGAGGAGGCCCGCCGCCTCGCGCACGCGGGCAGCCAGCTCCACGCGCGTGTCCGCGCGCCACGCCTTGTCACCGGTGGCGTACAGGAAGCGCTCCTTGATCGCGGGCTTGACGGCGAACGGCGGATCTCCGTCGATCGCGTCCAGGCCCTCCGTACCATCCGACCAGCCACGTTCGGGGTGTAGCGATCCCGAGCTCGGCGGCGAGGGTGTAGGTGTTGCGCTTGTCCCACGCCCACTTCACGACATCCCAGGCTGGAGTGGGTATGCGGAACTGGGACAGCAGCCGCTCGCGATGGCGCGAGAGCGCCGCGACCGTCTCCTCGCGGGTCGGGAATACGACCCAGCCGTCGAGCCCATGGCGCTCGCCAAGCTCGAGTAACGTCTCGACAGTCGCCTCCTCGTCGCGCAGCTCGGGAACCCGGATCGCCGCCGTCACGTAGCGAGAGTGGCGAGCGATCGAGTGCTCATCGTCGATCACGAGCACATTGATGCCACGACGACCGAGGCTGCGGACGATTCCGAGCCCCTGATAGTCGCCGCTGATCACCACCGCGCCGGGAGCGGCGCTGCTGTTGCGGAGCGCCCGTTGCAGAGCGCCGTCGGCCTGACGCCGTCGCATGACTCGCGCCTCGGCTAGGGCCGGACGCCGCCGCCAAGCTGTGCGGGGGAACCGCTGGCGATCGTGCGAGCGACAGCGCGACCCCCATACCAGCTGCCGGAGATGAAGCGCATGATCGGCCCGAAGCTCCAGGCCGCCGGTGCGCCCAGGACGTGCAGCCCTCCGCACCGAGCTCTCAAGGCCACGGCGGAGGATCGGATATCCCTCGCGGCGGCGCAACTCACCGAGGATGCCCTCGCTCAGAAACGCGTAGCGCGCGATGTCAACTGCATATCCCGTGCCGAACATCAGGTGATCGACCTCGCGCGTGCTCCCGTCTGAAAGCGCGACCTGCAGCAGATCGCTGTCGAGGTCGGCGCCAGCACCTCGAGGCCGGTGCTGATGCGCACGTCCCCGAGCTGCACCCTCACGACGTGCGAGCACGCGGGACGGATCGAGCGGTAGGCGATGCGATCCTGGGTGACGCGCGGGAGGCGACGGAACAACGACGGCGTGGCTACGAGCCGGCTGTACCACAGCGGGCCCACGTCGGTCGGTGCGTACAGGATCGGCCCCAGCCGCCCCAGCCGCTTGGTCACGCTGTGGCCACGTAGCCAGATCACGGCGTCGTCGCGAACGAGCACCTCCACCTCGGCGGCGCCATGCGCGCGCATCAGAGCCGCACACGTGAACGAGCTCTGACCGCCGCCCACGAGCGCCACGCGCCGACCGGCGAAGATGCTCCATGTCTCGGTAGCGGCCAGTGTGCGAGACACGATCGGAAGGTAGGTGTTCGTAGCCCGGCGGTATGCTCTGAAATGGCTCGATCCCACAGGCGAGCACCACACGGCGGGCGCGGACGCGCTCGCCGTCCTCGAGCTGGAGCGTGAAGGCGCGCTGGTCACGATCGAGCGACTGACCGTGCGTTCGTCGACGTCCGGCACCGCCATCTGCTGGACCCACGTCCCGTAGGCGATGAAGTTCTCGAGCAGCACCGGCTGCTCCAGCTGCACACCACTCGCCGCGGCGAACGCGGCCACCGACAGTGGCCCCGTAGGTTCGATCAAGTGCGACGCGCGCAGGTTCGAGCGCAGCACCATGCCCTCGGGCATCGACTTCCAGAACGCCAGCGGGCGTCCGAACAGCTGGGCCTGCACCCCGGCCCGGCGAAGGTGCGCCGTGGCGGCCAGGCCGTGTGGCCCAGCGCCGATCACCGCGACCTCGAGGTCGGGATGCCCAGACCCGTCGGGATACCCAGACCGATTAGAGCTCTGGGCGAGCGGAGATCGCATGCTCATCTCCACGTCGCGCCCTCCACGAGCTCGACGCGAGCCTCCGCGGCGGCGGGTCCACTGAGAATCCAGTCCTCGCCCGATCGTTCGATCTTCGAGTCCGCCCGCCGGCGCCACCAGGCGCTCACCTCGCGCGGCAGCGGCTTCCACGCGCTCTCGTCGGTGGCATAGCGCTCGAGCAGGCTCCAGTAGGCCTGCTCGACCTGATCCTCGATCAGGTAGTCGGGGTGAGTGTCGATCAGCGCCATTCCACCACGATCGCGCAGGAACTCGGCCTTCGCCATCCAGGCCGTATCGTCACTGTGGCGGAGGATCATGAACAGCGTGTGGTCCTGAGGCATCGTCAGAGGCAGCTCGACCATCTCCTGATTGAAGAACGGCAGCCAGGTGCAGCAACCACCACCCTGTGGCTCGAAGGGATCGCTGTCCGGGTAGGAGGAGTCGTAGTCGAAGCGCAGCAGCGGCATCAGCTCCCAGCCACGCTGCGTCGCCGGCGCACGGAAGCCGACGGCGTTCCAGCGCTCCGCGGCGGCGCGAATGCCCGGCAGACGCTCCTGCAGGCGCGCGCGCGACTCGAGGTCGCGGCCGTCGTGGTACAGCCCGTGCACGCCCACCTCAAAGCCGCCGTCGGCAAGCTCGCGGACACGATCGTCGTCCACCTCGTAGCGACGGGGGACGAAGTTCCACGACGAGCGCAGCCCCAGCTCGCGCTCGAGGTCGAGGATTCCCTCGAGCGCCGCGAGTCCCGTCGGACGTCTCGACGTCGTGTGTCAGCACCAGCGCCCAGGTGTGACCGTGGGGCCAGGCGGCAACACGCGGCACTGGCTCGTCGCTGATGTCAGCGAGGATCGCGGTGAAGAGGTCGAAGAAGTCGTGCAGGGCCGTCTCGGCGGGCCAGGCCGGAAACTGCGAGCGCGCCTGGACGCGGGCGTAGCGGCGTCGCAGCCAGATCTGGGCGGGCCGGGGCAGCAGCCCGCGCACGCGGTAGTAGCTCCACACCAGGGCCCGGGTGGTTCGCCGACGAGTTCCGTTACGGACGAGCTCAAGGTAGCTCTCGCTCCAATAGCTGTGACAGACCTCGTCTGGGTCGAAGGGCAGGAACACGCTCCCGTCGTCCGCCCTCCAGATCGAGGCGACGTGCTCGCCGTCCTCGCCGTCGAGGGAGAGCGCTCGTGACCAATCTCCGCCATATTCGGTCAGTAGGTCTTTCGCTCTCTGGTCGTCGCAGGACGCGGGCAAAGATTGGGATATCCGCTCCCGATACCGTCTGCACTCTCACCGCCACCGGCAACTCGGAGCTCTCGCCGCTCGGCCACAACAGCTCCCGGCCGCCACTCGCGCACAGCCGCTGCAGATGCGGGCGGGTGAGCCCGTCGATGACGCTATAGGGAATGCGGAAATGCTCGACGATCACGAGCCGACGCGAGCTGCTGAACAGCGTCGTGAGTCGATTCCGCGTGATCGTGGACTCCCAAGCTCATATTCGCCTCGCAGCTCTCCGTCGGATCGTGCGACACGCCCAACCTTTCCGTCCGATGATTCCGGTTGGGGGCATGAGACGCCGCAGCATGTTCAGCAAAATAATTGCATACGGTGCAAGTGATTTGTGGATCTCGCTTGCAGCTGGCGTTGCCGAGCTCGCTGTCGAACGTCACTCACCCCGCCGGCAGCGCTCGCCAGGTGTGCAGACAGCCTGTCGGCTAGGATGCTCACTCCTGGCTCTGAGATCGGCGTCGTGAAGTATCCGGGGATCGTCTCGACTTCTATGTCCGCCACCAGACCAGCCCATCCCACCTCGGGCGGGGCCTGGATCCCGAGCGGCATTCTGGCCGCGCGAAACAGGACCATGGACTCCCGCATATGGCTCGGGGTCATACGCAGTGAGCGCTTCCCTGAAAGCCAGTTGCGGTGAGACGGCAGCCGCCGAGCGATGCAGGAGACCGGACACCCTGGCAGTCAACGCCGTGCGGGCGCGCTCGGCCTTCGATGTCACATAGGCCAGCTTGTCAGCCATCCCGAGGCGAACGAGGTTGCCGAGGTGAAAGCTGAGGATCTGGGCTCGATGGAAGACCCGGTAGACGGGTCTCGGCATCAGCCTCGCCAGTGGCGGGGCTCCAGTCGGGAAGGCGTCCACGAGTGCCAGGAGGGCGATCTCCTGGCCGGCGGCGTGCAGCTGCTGGGCGATCTCGTACGCCAGCACTCCCCCGGTGCACTCGCCGACGATCAGGTACGGACCGTCGGGCTGAGCGTGTCTGATCTCGCGCACGTGGCGCGTGGCCAGCTGCTCCAATCGCCGATGCGCCCCGAGCTCGGCGGGCGTCGGGGCACAGAGTCCAAACACGCGCTGCTCGGTCGCCAGATGGCGGGCAATGCCGTAGTAGAGAGACACGTCACCCGCTTCGGCGTGCACACAGAACAGCGGCGGCGCGGATCCCGAGCCGGGTTGGATCGTGACCAGCGTCAACTCCGCCGGCACTGGTTCCCTCGCCTGCGGGGAGCGAAGTTGCGGTGTATGTGTTTCCGGTGCCACGCCCGCTAGGATCGCAGACCCCGGCTCGCGGCAAGAAGAACGCGAGGCAAGCAGAAAGCCTGACTCCGATTTCACATTCAAGCCGCGACAACGCCCAGCGCAACACCCTGTCGGCGCGGACCCGATGGGCGCTCGGAGCGGTGCGTCTGACGCTCAGCGAGCCCGGCGACGGACTCGATCGGGCTGTTGGGAGGGTTCGACGACTGGTCTCCGGGGGCGGCTCCGCGCCACCCACGCATATGAGGCTGGATCCGGAGTGGGAGCGCCACCTGCACGAGCGTATCGGCCACCCTTGGCCCTGTGAGCAGACGCGCGAGTTCGATGCGCTATGGTCGGAGGTGACGAAGTCTCTCCAGCAGCAGGGCCTCGTCGATCGGTCGCGGCGCGTATGGCGGCTGGGACGACGGCGACCAGGGCCTCGCGCGCGTAGTCTGGTGCCTGACGCGACACCTGCGGCGCAGCGTCGGTAGTCGAGACGGGCGTCGCGCGCGGAATCAGCTCGCGCGTGATCCTCGAGGCGCTAAAGCGCAATGGCGATGGTCACCTATGCAGTATCGACCTTCCCGCGCTGGACACTGCGATCCACGAGGAGATCGGCGCCGCCGTGCCCAGCGATCTGCGCTCGCGCTGGACCTACCTGAACGGGACCAGCAGACGACGACTGCCGGCGCTGCTCGCGGAGCTCGGCGAGATCGACCTGTTCGTGCACGACAGCAGCCACACCACCCGCAACCTTCGCTTCGAGCTCGAGCGCGCATGGAGCGCGATGCGCAAGGGAGCGATCGTCGCCGACGACATCGAGCGCAACGAGGCCTTCGGCCAATTCACGCGGTCGCGGCCGGACGTCCCGGCCTTCGTCGCAGCGGCCGATGACAGTGGAGCACTGTTCGGGATCCTGTTGAAGGGCTTCTAGCGGGCGCGTGTGAGTTGTTGAGCTTCATGCAGGCCGTGCCGAGGCGGTAGGCAGCTCCGGGCATGGTCGCACCGGTCCGCAAATGGTCCCTGATTCATCTATTTTTTCCGCTTGTGGAGCCAACCGAGAAGACTCTCCGGGTGGTGCTCGCCGACGACCATCACTTCTTGATCGAATGGGAAGCCAACATCCCGATGCCTACTCGGCGTTGCGCAGCAGCGCGACGAACGTGAGGGCGAGGATCTTCAGGTCGAGGCCCAGCGACCAGTGGGCGATGTAGTAGTTGTCCCACTCGACGCGCTCGGCCAGCGAGGTCTGACCGCGCGAGCCGTGGACCTGCGCCCAGCCGGTGATACCCGACTTGACGCGGTGACGGTCGTCGTAGCGAACGACGTCCTGGTTGAACAGCTCCACGAACTCGGGGCGCTCGGGACGGGGGCCGATCAGGCTCATCTCCCCGCGCAGGACGTTCAGCAGCTGAGGCAGCTCGTCAAGCGATGAGCGGCGCAGGAAGCGCCCGATCGGTGTGCGGCGATCGTTGCCCTCGACTCCCCCCGGGGCTGTGTCTCCGCCGAGCAGAGACTCGAGCGCGCTCGTGCCGTCTCTGTCCAGCTCAGCCTGTGTGGAGTCGATGTGCATAGAACGGAACTTGTAAAGGTCGAATACCTTCCCGTCGCGGCCGATCCGGCGCTGGCGGAACAACACCGGCCCACGCGAGCTCGCCAGCACCGCAAGCGCGGTACAGAGGATCACGGGCGAGAGAATCACGAGCAGCACTAGCGCAAAGACACGATCGAACGCGTGCTTGATCGCGAACCGCACCCCCCGTGGGTCGACCATCGTAAACGACATCAGCGGCAGCCCGCCGACGGTGTCATAGCCCACGCGGTTGTTGATCGTGTCGAACATCCGCGGCACCACCGAGACCTCGACACCAAGCTCCTGACAGCGCTGGATCAGACGGCTCACACGCGCGTCCGCGACCGACGAGAACGCTACGATCAGGTTTCTAACGCCGGTCTGCTCGACGGTCTGATCGAGATCCTCCACGGTCCCCAGCACGGGCATCTCGCGGCCGCCGACCTCGGCGATCGAGCGCGGGTCGTCGTCCAAGAAGCCGATCGGCGCCAACCCGTACTCGGGATGGTGCTCCAACCGTCGTGCCACCTGCGAGCCGACCACACCCGCACCCATGATCAGCACCGGCTTGCCGACCAGACGCTTAGCGCGCGCCCAGCGCTGAGTGAGAGAGAGAACCACACGCCCGGCGCCGACCGCCAGTAGCGCGAACAGCCAAGCCTTCACCCAGTCACTCTGACTCGGCACGCGCCCATTGACGAACAGACCCAGCATCGCAACCGTCATCGCCGCGACCGACACGGCGCTCACGACCGGCGCCACACCGTCGAGCACCAGCGCACGCAGGCGCGTGCGATACAGCCCACGAAGGTAGAGCAGAACCATCACCAGCGGCGGTAAAGCCACAGCGGCGCACGGACCGCAGGAGCATGCAGAGCCGCATGCTCATACCGCCGAGAGCCAGAACCACGGCCGAACACAGCAGCACGAAGTCAACCGCAGGACGCAGCATGCTCCAACCTGGCCCCTCCAGCAGCCACTGCAGAGGACCGCCGAAGATCCCACCCCGCAGCGCCTTTGGCCCCGGCGCGTCCCGCGCGACGGGAAGTTGGCCAGTCAGCGGCAGCGTGGTGGACGTCTGTTGGGAGATGCGCGGGGTATCCATGGCCAGAGGGACTCCTATTCCCTCACTTCGTTACTCGGGTTCTACATACGATTGCTTTAACCATTACAGGCCTTCCGGTCCGCTCGGCGCCTGGACAAGCCTGCTCGTGACGACGCCGGTGACGCCGAGCGCCCCAAGCGCCAGGAGCACGTATCCGAGATCGGCGGCGGAGACACCCAGCGATCCCCATCCGCCGGAGGTTGATTGCGAATCGTTATCACGGGATGAGAGGGGATACGCGCGAGCAGTGCCGCCGGATGTCTTTCCGCTGCCGGCCTGCGAGTGAGATACCTGTCCCGCGGCAGACCTGCTCCCGCCACTGACCGTCAACCCTCCTTCGCTCGCACCGGTGGACGTGGCTTCGCTGACGCCGGCCGATGTGCCGCCGCCTACCGTGGCACTCGACGAAGACCCGGTCGATCCGATGGACCCACCACTCGACCCCGAGGATCCGCTCGACGAACCACCACCCCCAGCCCCGCCGGCTCCACCCACCAGTGCGGAGCCGAGAATCGCCTGGTTTCCCTCGCCCGGGCCGCCATAGCCGCCGAGCAGCGAGTTAGCAAGCGCCGAGGACGGCGAAAGGTCGCGAAGACGACCAGGAGGGCGAATGTAAAAAAGATATTCCGATGGCTTGTCATGTGCTGCTTCCCAACCTTGGGCTTCCTGCTTTCCGCTCCAGCGACATCGCTGCCGCTCGGTGCTCCCTTACCGCCTTCGTCCCACCTCCCATCGTTGGATCTTCGAGCTGGATGGTTCAAGCAGCAGGCTCGACCGACCGCTCCCACAAGCTAGCGAATGACAGAGATGATGTCGAGCCAGAAACCCCTTGAACACAGCGTTTCACGCGAGTTGCTGAGCATTTAGCAGGATTGAGCGGTTCAGTTCCCCGACGTTCACGCGCTTGCCTTCCCGCACCAGTCGCAGAGCCTGCTCTGTGAGGGAGTCCCGGGGGTTCAGTCGTGCGGCCCGCTCGAGCAGCACGAGCGCGGCGCGGCGCTCGTTCTCGGTCGAGGCGATCGCCCCGAGCTCCAGCGTGGCGTAGGCGTCGCCCGGCGTGCGCCCGAGCGCCAGCGCGAACTCGTGATCCGCGCGCGCGAGATCGCCGAAGCGCAGCGCGATGCTCCCGGCCACGAGGTACGGTTCGTCGCTGAGCGGGTTCAGCCGCGCCGCGTCGTTCAGGCGGGCGTATGCCGTTTGCGGCGCCTTCGTCCACACGCGCGCCGCGCTCTGCACCTCCAGCTGGCTCAGCCACGGAGCCGTCAGCGACAGGGCGGCCACGAGCGCCAGCGATGCACCGACGACGATACCCAGCCGCCCGATACGTTGAGGACCGGGGCCGGGCTCGCCCTGCTCGCGGGGGGAGAGCGCGCAGGCCAGACCCAGCAGCGCAAACGCCGGCGCTCCCAGCCCGGCGAACTCCCAGAACCAGTCGAACGAGCCATGCACCACCCAGTAGCCGAATCCGGCCAACGCGGCCGCCACCACGGCACGCCCAAGCGGGTCTGATCCACGAAGGCCGCGCGCGGCCGCCAAGAGTGCGGCCGCCAGGCCCGCCAGCGCCAACAATGTCCCGATCAGGCCCGTCTCGGTGAGCGTGCGCAACTCGACGCTGTGCGGATAGTGCGGTGTCTCGTTACTGCGACCGTGGACGAGATACTGCTGCTGGAAGTTGTCCGCGCCGATCCCGACCAGCGGATGGGTGGCGAACTCGTCCAATGCCACCCGGTAGAAGTCGTAGCGATTGCTCCCGAGCCCACTCACCAAGTGGTTGCCCCCGGCGCTGTCGGCGCCGTAGCCGACCTTGAAGGTATGCCAACCATGTTCGATTCGTTTCAACGGGTTGCCCGTGGCCACCACGCCACCGGCGAGGATCACCACCAGCGTCAGAACCGCCAGCGCGGCGCCGCCGCGATGGACTATCGCCGCGGTACTCGCCGAGAAGGCCCGCCGCTGCTCGATTGCCGCGGCCGCGGCCACGATCAGCCCCACCACCAGCGCGGCTACGAATGTCGCCGTGGTCGCACCGTGCAGCGCCGCCACGGTGTTCCCGCCATGCTGCAGACGGTCGCCGACGTGCACCACCGCCGGCGCAGCCGCGCCGATGCCGACCGCCACCGGCACGAGCAACGCGAACGTGCGCACGCGCCCTGGCAGCAGCGTGAACACGAGCACGAGCATCACCGGTGTCGCGTACAGCGAGCCGCGACTCTGACTGAGCAGCGCCACCTCCGCCAGCAGCACCGCGCCGCCGGCCAGCACGCCTCGCAGTGCCCACGGCAGCCGCTCACTGCGGGCCAGCAGCAGCGCCGGCCAGAACGCCATCAGCCACTGTGCCGCGCTTGCGTTGGGATAGCCGGTCGGATACGTCAGCCGTTCTCCGTCGAACACACGCGTGAGGTGTCCGCCCTCGGCGTTCACGTGCAGCGCGACGAACGCCGCCAGGGCGATCATCGCGAGCGTCCACGCCCCCAACAGCAAAGCCGCGCTGCGCCCACGCTGGGGCCATAGCGCGAACAGTGCGAACACGAGCAGATACAGCAGCGTTCGGTTCGCCCCTTCCCATGCGTCGCCCGGCACCGCGGCCCACAGGATCGAGGCAAAGCTCAGCGCCGTGTAGCCAGCCAGACACCCCACGGCGATCTTTAAGGGCAGCGGCACTGCCCTCACATCCAGGCCGACCACCCCAAGCGCCACCCCGAGCAGGGCCAGCACGATCAGCCCCCCCGGAGCCCAGTGCGTGACCGGGTAGCCCGCCTGGCTGGTGGCCCAGACGACGAACAGCGCCATCGCGACCAGCGCGGGAACCGTCGCCGGCGCTTGCCGGAGAGGGGCCAGCAGGCCGGCTGCAGCGCCGTCCGGCGTGGGCCTTGGGACGGATCTCGACATATCCCGGCGAGGCTATCGGGAGCGTCGTACCGCAGACGCCATGGACAACTAAAGTGACGTGCAGCCATGAGCGCGACCGACGACCTGCTCCATAACGCCAGCGCGTACGCCAAGAGCTTCGACAACGGCGAGGTGCCGCTCCTTCCGGCCCGCAAAGTCGCGGTGCTCGCATGCATGGACTCGCGCATGGACCTCGTCGGCCTGCTCGGTCTGGAGCTGGGTGACGCCCACATGATTCGCAACGCGGGCGGGGTCGTCACCGACGACGCGATCCGCTCGCTGGCGATCTCTCAGCGGATGCTCGGCACGCGGGAGATCGTCCTGCTCCACCACACCGATTGCGGGATGCTGACGTTCTCCGACGACGAGTTCAAGCGCTCGCTTCTGGACGAAACCGGCATCAAGCCCGCGTGGGCCGTCGAGGCCTTCGACGATCTCGACGAGGACGTGCGCCAGTCGATCGCTCGCATCCAGGCGAGCCCGTTCATCCCCCACAAGGACTCCGTGCGCGGGTTTGTCTACGACGTGCACACGGGTGCGGTGCGCGAGATTTCCTGAGCGCTGTCGAGTAGGCCCAGAAGTTCGATAGCGTACATACTGGCTACCTGGCCAAAGTCGACCGCGCATAGAGGAGCAACCCATGGCGACCGCCACCACATCCCCTTCCAGCTCGACGGACGCGTCCCCCTCGACGGACGCCCACCTACCCACTGACTCAATCACCTACGCGGACCTCTACTCGCGCTGGGAGCGCGGCAATTGGCAGGCGACCGAGCTGGACTTCACCGAGGACGCCCGGCAGTGGCGGGAGGACTTCACCGAGTTCGAGCGCACCGCGGCGCTGTGGAACTACTGCCTGTTCTTCTGGGGCGAGGACGCCGTCGCCGACAACCTCTCCCCCTATATCGACGCGGCTCCGCTGGAGGAGCAGAAGTATTTCCTGACCACCCAGCAGGTCGACGAGGCCCGCCACGCGGTCTTCTTCAAGCGCTTCATGCAGGAGGTCTGCGGGATCGGCGACGGCTCGATGGCCAGTGGCCTGCAGGCGATCAAGCCCCAGCTGACCCCCGGCTTTCGCAAGATCTTCGATCGCCTGGACACGATGGCCGACGAGCTGCGCGCCGATCGCTCACCGGCCCAGCTCGCGGCGGCGGTGACGCTCTACCACGTCGTGATCGAGGCCTCGCTCGCCCAGCCCGGCCAGCACTTCATCTGCAGCTACCTGGAGCGACGCGACCAGCTGCCGGCCTTCCGCGAGGGCATGGCGAACATCGCCGCCGACGAGCAGCGCCACATCGGCTTCGGCGTCAAGCTCCTCTCCGACCTCAATCGCGAAGACCCCGTCGGGGTGCCCAAGGCGGTCGCCCGCATCCTGCGCGACGTCACCCGCTACACCGCCCAGGTGCTGATGCCTCCGGGCTGGGACGAAAGCTATATAACCGTCTTCGGCGCCACCTATGACGAGGTCGGCGTCGAGGGTCTGACCTCGATGACCACCAAGCTGCGCTCCGCGGGCCTCCCGATCGAGAGCCTGCCAGGACCGGCGCTGCTGCCGCCCGGCCTGTCGCCGCTTCAGACCTCCCAGCGCGGTCGCACGCTCGCCCAGGCGGGCATCATCGGTGTGCGCGAGGGCCCCTCCAAGCGCGACTCCGACACCGTGGCCCTGCTGTTCGACACGATCCGCCGCCAGGTCAACCCTCACCACGGCCTGCGCCGCCCCACCACCTTCCAGTGGGAGTTCACCGACCCCGACGTTCCCGCCTGGCACCTGACGGTCAACAACGGCTCTTCCGCCGTCGAGCAGGGCGAGGCACTCAGCCCAGATCTACGCCTGCGCGTCGCCTATCAGGACTGGGTCGACATCATCGGCCAGCGGCTGGACCCGCTGCGCGCGATCGCCACCGGCAAGCTGCGCCCGCGCGGCAACCCACTCGCGCTGAGGCTACTGAGCAAGGTGTTTCCGCGGGGTTGAGCTAGCGCGCGGCGCGGGTGAGTTGCCTGGCGGGGCGCGGCTGAGCGCGGGGGCTAACCGATGCCGAACTCGTGCTGGGCGGCGCTGCCCACTTCCGGAGCGGAGGAGGGCGTGGCCGATTGCCCGCCGGAGGCCGAGGCGGCGGTGGATGTGAACTCGCCCGACGCGGCCGCGGTGGATCCCCCGGCGTTCGAATCACCAGCGGAGGCCGCCCTTGCGCTGGGTGCTCGCTGCGTGGAAGAGGAAGAGGAAGAGGAAGAAGAGGGTCGAAGAGGATGAGCTCCCCGCGAAGGCGCGCTCGGGGCCGAACTCGCGGCTGGCCCTGTTGGCCGGCGTCAACGCCGCGGTGGATGTTGCCGCGGATGGCGACGCGGATCGGCCTGATACCGCACCATCCGGATGCACGATCCCCGACACCGCTCCAGTGAGCAGGTAACCAGGCGTCAGTGCGCCCGTCGCCCCGGCGACAGGCGTTGTGCCCGTTGCGCCGCCGGCGGAGTGGCGCCGACGAACCGGTGCGTGGCCGCCCAGCGCGTGGTCAGGGTTGACATTGAGCGCTACACAACTCGCCCCGACCCCAAGCGCGATCAGGCAGCCGACGGCGAGCTTCGCCCCCACGGGTCCGCCCGCCAGCAGCCAGCCGCCGCCCGCGGCGCCGGCCCCAGCCCCGGCGGTGCCCGATGCCGACAGCGCGCCGATCCCGGAGGAGACCTGCGCGCCCGCACCCACTCCTGTTCCCGCGCCGGCGCCCGCCCCTGCACCGCCCGCGCTCGAGCCCACGCCGGCCCCAGCACCCGCTCCGACACCGGCGCCCACCCCCGCGAGCGCCCCAGCGCCGAGCACCCCCGGCAGGAAGATCGGCACCGGCAGCACCGCGGCGAGGCCGCGCAGCGAGAGGACGTAGGCACGGCAGGCCGGGCACTCGCTGCGGTGCGCGAGCGCGAGCTGATAGCGCTCTCCCTCCGGGTCGAGGATGCCGAAGGCCAGGCCGCGCATCAGCGATCCCTGCTCCTCGCACCAGCCGCCACCGCGAATCGTCTCGATCAACTCGCCCACCTTGCCCGCCACCCCGGGGCGCCCGGGCCCGGCGCCCTCCATCAACTTACGCATGCGCGAGTCCGAAATTCCGATCCGCGCGGCCGCCTCCGCGCGCGAGAGGCCCTGCAGGTAGCAGAGCGCCGCAGCCTGGAGCTCGCGCTCGGACAGCCGCCCGCGCAGCCCCTCGAACACGTGGCGCAGCCGGGTGCGGTCGTCGAGCTCGTCCGCGAAGTCGCGCTCTTCCGCCGGCTCGGTTTCGCCGGCCGCGCCCTTGCCATGAAACCCGTCCGGCTCGCCCACGCCCGCCGTGGGATAGCCGCGACGGCGCGAGCGGTGCTCCTCGATCGCCCGGCGAAAGGTCACGAGCGCCAGCCAGCCGGTGGGATTGGCGATCTCCTCGCCCCCCAGCATCGCCGCGTACAGGCCTTGCCACGCCTGCGCGTAACAGGCCTCCAGGTCGCTCGCGTCGAGGCTCACTCCGCTCGTCCGCAGTCGCCCCCGCACCGTCCCCAGCACCCGGCCGCGCAGCCCCTCGAACTCCTGGCGCAGCATGCGTTCGGCGCGGTAGCGACGCACGGTCAGTGGGCTCATCACCCAAAGCCTATGAACTACACGAACTTTGGCTCAGTGAAATGTCGCTATTTGCTCAAAATTGTGCGCCGCGTGCCCTCACTCTGGCGCGCAATCGAACGGCTCGACCCGCTTCAGACTTCCCGGCCGCTGAACTGCTCGACCTGCTCCCAGGCTCACCCACTGCTGAACTGCTCCATCTGCGCGAGGCTCGTCTCCCGTACGTCCTCGCCCCGGCGCTCGGCCTCGTGCCACGCGACGATCCGCTCGAGCGCCTGCGCCAGATCCCACTCCGCCCGCCAGCCCAAGCGCCGCTCCGCCTTGCCCGAATCCAGCGCCAGATGGCCCGCCTCGGGAGGGTGCTCGCTCCCGTCCAGCTCCCACTGCAAGCGCGCCGCCCCACAGCTCCTCCAACCGCTCGACGATCCAGCGCACCGTGCGCGCATCTCCATCGCGCGGGCCGAAGTTCCACGCCTGCGCCGCCTGCGGCTCGTGCCAAAGCTCCTGCGCAAGCCGCAAATATCCGCTCAATGGGTTCAGCACGTGCTGCCAGGGACGCACCGCTTCGGGGTTGCGCAGCTTCACCGTCTCGCCCGCCCGCACCCCTCGCACGATGTCGCCGATCAGCCTGTCCTCGCCCCAATCCCCGCCACCGATCACGTTGCCCGCGCGTGCGGTCGCGATTCGCGGGGCCTGATCGGCGGAGAAGAACGAGCGGCGATAGGCCGCCGTCACGAGCTCCGCGCACGCCTTCGAGCTCGAATAGGGATCGCTCCCACCCAGCGGATCGCTCTCCACGAACCGGTGGGAGGCGCCCTCGGGGTTCGCGCCCTCGAGGTTCTCGTAGCACTTGTCGGAGGTGACCACGACCACCGCGCGCACGTCGCCCGGCTCCGTGCGCACCGCCTCGAGCACGTTGACCGTGCCGAGCACGTTGACCGCGTAGGTCATCGCGGGATCTCGCAGCGAGCGCCTGACCATCGGCTGGGCCGCCAGGTGCAGCACGACCTCGGGGCGCTCCTCGCGCAGCGCCCGGCGCACCCCCTCGGCGTCGCGCACATCGATCGCGTGCTCGTGCTCCATCCCCGCGCCGACCCGTGCGAGCTCATACAACGATGGCTGCGTCGGCGCTCCCGGGGCAAGACCGCTGACCTTCGCCCCGAGTGCCTGCAGCCACAGCGCCGTCCACGCGCCCTTGAAGCCGGTGTGGCCGGTGAGCAGCACGCGCCGTCCAGCCCAGAAGTCGGCGTCGATCGGCACGGGCACCTAGCGTATCCGCTGGCTGCTCGTAGCTCGTGACCGCTCGTGTGACCGCCCGTATCTCCTGGTCGGTGATGGGTATCTTGAGCGGATCTCGATCCCGCCCGCGCCCACCTCCACAGCCCCCGCCATCCCGCCGCGCGCGGAGATCCTCGGCATTCCGCTGGCGATCTCCAATTACGAGGAGGTGCTGGACTGGATGGAGGCGATGATCGCCGCCGATCAGCGTGGCTACGTGACCGCCGCGGCGGTCAACCTGGTGATGAAAGCCCAGGAGGAACCGACAACGATGGAGGCGACGCTCGGCGCGACGCTCGCGGTCCCCGACGGTCAGCCGCTGGTGTGGGCGCTCAAGGCGCTTGGCCACCCCAGCGCAACCCGTATCTACGGTCCCGACCTGATGGCCCACTTCTGCGCGCGAGCCGCTCGCGAGGAGATTCCCATGTACCTGTACGGCGGGCGCGACGCGCCCGCCCGCGAACTGCTCGAGCGTCGCTTGCGCGAGCGCTTCCCCGGCATCCGGATCGTCGGCGGGCACTCGCCGCCGTTTCGCCCGCTCACGCCGGAGGAGGACGAGCGCGCGCTCAGCGACATCGACGCCTCCGGAGCGAAGCTGGTGTGGGTGGGCACCGGGCAGCCCCTGCAGGAGCAGTGGATGCGCCGCGTGCGTCCACTGCTGTGGACGCCGCTGCTCGTCGGCGTCGGAGCGGCCTTTGACTTCCACGCCGGCCTCGTCACCCAAGCCCCGCCGTGGATGCAGCGCAGCGGCTTGGAGTGGACCTATCGCCTGTCGCGCGAGCCGCGCCGCCTGTGGCCGCGCTACGCCCGCTACAACCCCCGCTTCGTGGCCGGCTTCGCGCGCCAGTACGCGCGATACAGGCGCGCGCGGCACAGGGGCGTGTGAGTTGCAGGGATTGCCTGTGATTCGCGGGGGTTGTGTATGAGTCGTACGGGTTGCGCATGAGTCGCGTGCTCGTCACCGGTGGGGCCGGGACGATCGGCGCCGCAGTCGTGCGGCGGCTGCTGGGCGACCCGGCTTATGAGGTGCGGGTCGCCGACCAGCGGCCCGCGCCCCAATGGATGCGGGAGGGCTGCGAGGTCCACACGGGGGACCTGTGCGTAATCAGCGAGGCCAAGGCGGCGATCGAGCGGCTGCAGCCACGTGATCCACCTGGCGGCGATCGCCGGGGGCATCGCCAACCACCACCGCCTGCCCCATACTCTGACCGCGGTCAACAACGCGCTCTGCGACGCCGTGATCGGGGCGGCCCTGGACTCGGCGGTGGAGCGCTTCACCTACGTCTCCTGCGCGGCGGTGTTCGAGCGCGCGAGCGAGTTCCCGAGCAGCGAGGCGCACCTGCCGGACTGCCCGCCGCCGCAGTCGGCCTACGGCTTCTCCAAGCTCACCGGCGAGCTCTACTGCCGCGCCGCCCACGCCGAGCATGGCCTGCCCTACACGATCTGCCGCCCCGCAGGCGCCTACGGCCCGGGCGAGGCCCCGCATGACCTGCGCCGAGCCGGGCATCGCCCAGCTCGTGCCCGACCTGATCGCCAAGGTCCTCTGCGGGCAACGACCGCTACAGATCTTCGGCTCGGGCGAGCAGACCAGGACGCTGACCCACGTGCAGGACATCGCCGATGGGATCGTCGCCGCGATGAGCTCGCCGGCGGGATTGGGCGAGGACTTCAACATCTCCGCCGCGCGCGAGCTGACCGTCGCCGAGATCGCGCGGATCGTCTGGGAGGCCTGCGGCAAGGACCCCGCGGACTTCGCGCTGGAGCACGTGCCGAGCTTCGCCGTGGACGTCCCCCGCCGCTGGCCCTCGGTCGAGAAGGCCTGCGAGCTGCTCGGCTGGCAGGCGCGGATCGAGCTGGAGGACGGCATCGCCGCCACCGTGCAGTGGATCGCCGAGCGGGCTCGATAGGGTCCTCCCCATGACCGACAAACCCTCCGCCCTGATCACCGGCATCACCGGCCAAGACGGCTCCTACCTGGCCGAGCTCCTGCTCGAGAAGGGGTATCAGGTGCACGGCATGGTGCGCCGCGCCTCGACCGAGAAGTTCGACCGCATCGAGCACCTGCGCGATCGCATCACCCTGCATCAGGGCGACCTGCTCGACCAGCGCTCGCTGGTCGACAGCCTGCGCGCTGCGCGCCCAAGCGAGATCTACAACCTCGCGGCGATGTCGTTCGTCGCGGTCTCCTGGATCCAACCGACGCTGACCGCTGAGTTCACCGGCGTCGGCGTCACGCGCATGCTCGAGGCGATGCGCGAAGTCTGCCCCGAGGCGCGCTTCTACCAGGCGTCCTCCTCGGAGATGTTCGGCAAGGTGCTCGAGGTGCCCCAGACCGAGACGACCCCGTTCTACCCACGCTCGCCCTATGGCGTCGCCAAGGCCTACGGGCACTTCATCACGGTCAACTACCGCGAGTCCTACGACCTGCACGCGACCTCGGGCATCCTCTTCAACCACGAGAGCCCCCGCCGCGGGCTGGAGTTCGTCACGCGCAAGATCACCTGGCACGCGGCCGCGATCAAGCACGGGCTGACCAAGGAGCTGCGCCTCGGCAACCTCGACGCCGAGCGCGACTGGGGCTACGCCAAGGACTACGTCGAAGCGATGTGGCTGATGCTGCAGCGCGATACCCCCGAGGACTACGTGATCGCCACCGGTCAGGCCAACTCGGTGCGCGAGTGCTGCGAGGTCGCCTTCGACGAGGCCGGCCTCGGCGACTTCGAGCAGTACGTGACGATCGACCCCGCGTTCGTCCGGCCGGCCGAGGTCGACCACCTGATCGGCACCCCGGCGAAGGCCGAGCGCGACCTCGGTTGGAAGCCGCAGACCTCCTTCGAGGAGCTGATCCGCCTGATGACCCGCGCGGATCTCGAGCTGCTCGCCCCGCGCTGATCCGATGGGGGTGGCGCTGTTCGACACCTCCACGCCGCTGATCGCGCTGCGTGGGGAGCTGCGGGCGGCGATCGACCGCGTGCTCGACTCCGAGCGCTACATCCTCGGGCCCGAGGTGGCCGCGTTCGAGCAGGAGTTCGCCGCCTACTGCGGCGCCGCGCACGCCGTGGGCGTGGCCAACGGCACTGACGCGATCACGATCGCGCTGCGCGCGATGGGAGTCGGGCCAGGCGATGAGGTCGTGGTGCCGTCGTTCACGTTCTACGCCTCCGCCGAGGCGATCCCGCCGACGGGCGCGACGCCCGTGTTCTGCGACATCGACCCCGAGACCTACTGCGTGACGCGCCGAGACGGTCCGCGCCGCGCTGACCCCGCGCACGAAGGCGGTGATCGCCGTGCACCTGTTCGGCAACGTCGCCCCGGTCGCCGAGATCGAAGCGCTGGGAGTGCCCGTGCTCGAGGACGCCGCGCAGGCCGCCGGCTCGCTCGCCTCGGGCGGCAGGCGCCCCGGCGCGCTGGGGACCGCGGCCACGTTCTCGTTCTTCCCCTCCAAGAACCTCGGCGCCTTCGGCGACGGCGGCATGATCACGACCTCAGACGTTGCGCGTCGCCGAACAGCGCGCGCACGCTGCGCTTCCACGGTTCCCACGACAAGGTCACCTACGAGCAGGTTGGCTACAACTCGCGCCTGGACGAGCTCCAAGCGGCGATCCTGCGCGTGCAGTTGCCCCACCTCGACAGTTGGGCCGACGGTCGCCGCCAGGCGGGGCGCCACTACGAAGAGGCCGGGCTCGGCGAGCTGGTGAGGCTGCCGCGCGCCGCTGACGGGAGCCTCGCCGGCGTGGCATCTGTATGTCGTCGCGCATCCCGAGGTCGCGAGACTGGAAAGCGCGCTTGCCGATGCGGGGATCGGCCACAAGGCCTACTACCGCACGCCCGTGCACCGCCAGGCCGCGATGCGCGAGTGGGGCGCCGGGGTGGAGCTGCCGGCGACCGAGCAGGCCGCGCGCACGCATCTGGCGATCCCGATGAGCCCGGTGCTGACGCGCGAGCAGGTCGACGAGGTCGTGGCCGCAGCGCGAAACGCTGCCTAGCGCCAGCGCTCGAGCAGGTCCTCGTCAGGGACCTCGCGCACGACCGCGCCGGCACGCCCATCACCACCGCGCGCGAGGGAACGTCGCGCGTGACCACCGCGCCCGGCGGCGACGAACGCCTCCTCGCCGATCTCCACGCCGGGGGTCAGCACGGTGCCGCCGCCGACACGACACGCGCGCCGCAGTGTGGCGCCACGCAAGGGATCCCGCCCACCCTCGGGGCTGTGGCGCGCCATCGTGTCGTCGTTCGTCGTCGTCACGCCCGGGCCGACGAACACGTCGTCCTCGATCTTGGTGCCCGCAGTCAGATAGACGCTCGTCTGCACGCGCACCCGGGCGCCCACGAGGACATCGTTGTCGACCACGCTTCCCCGTCCGATCACCGAGCCCGGCCCGACCCGCGTGCGCTCGCGCACGTAGCTCTGGTCACCGAGGATCGACCCCTCCTCGACGCGTGCGCCCGCGAAGACCACCGCTCCGCAGCAGACCTTCACGTCCTTGCCCAGCTCCAGCCGGCCGACCTCGCCCGCGGCGGAGGAGCCGGGGGCCAGCCGCGGGCGCTTGCCGAGCACGCGTGGTCCTCGATCACGCAGCCATCGCCGATCACGGTGCCCTCGTGCACGACCACGTGAGCACCGAATGACACCCGTCTGCCAATTTGCACGTCCTCCCGAGCATCAACCCGGGCGCACGCGGGTCCTCGCTCAGCGCGCTCATAGGCGGATGACGTTCTCGGCGCTGAGTGCCGCGGGTGACGCCGCGCAGATCGACGAGCAGGCGGGCCCGCTCGGCGATCGCGCTCGTGGTCGACGCTCGGATGGGCGGTGACGATCAGTGCCAGGTCGGCGTCCTCGAGAGCCTGCTCCAAGGGTTGGCTTTCCAGGTCGAACTCGGCGAGCGAGGGCACGTGCGGGTCGTGGTAGCGCAGGTCAGCTCCGAGCGCCTGCAGCAGCGTGATGATCTTCAGCGCCGGAGACTCGCGGATGTCGCCAACGCCGGGCTTGTAGCTGACGCCCAGCACCGCAATCCGCGCGCCCTTCACGGGCAGGCCGGCGTCGTTGAGCACGCGCTCGACCTTCGCAACGCAGTGGTAAGGCATCTGCTGGTTTACCTTGCCAGCGAGCTCGATGAACTCGGTCGTCATGTCGAACTCGCGCGCGCGCCAGCTCAAATAGAACGGATCGACGGGTAGACAATGCCCTCCCATCCCCGGACCCGGCTCAAATCGCATGAACCCATATGGCTTAGTGGAAGCGGCCTCAACAACCTCCCAAATATCGATCCCCATGCGGTCGGTCAACATCGCCAGCTCGTTCACGAGCGCGATGTTCACCGAACGGAAGATGTTCTCCAAGAGCTTTGTCAGCTCCGCCGCCTCCGGGCTGGAGACACGCACCAGGTTTTCGCAGACCAGCCCGTAGATCTCCTCGGCGCGCTCCGCGCACGCCCGCGTCAAGCCACCCACGACCTTCGGTGTGTTGCGCAACGTGAAGTCCGTGCGACCCGGGTCGACACGCTCGGGGGAGAACGCCAGATGGAAGTCTCTGCCCGCCACCAGTCCGGATTCTTCGAGCAGCGGCGCGACGCGCTCGCGGGTCGTACCCGGGTAGGTGGTGGACTCCAGCACCACGAGCTGCCCCGCCTGCAAAACCTCCGCCAGCGCGCGTGTGGAATCGATCAACGGCCCCAGATCCGGCTCACGGTTACGAGTCAGCGGAGTCGGCACGCACACCAGCACAGCGTCCGCCTTCGCCAGCCGCGCATAGCGCGTCGTGGCGTGGATACGCTCAGCGACCTCGCGCAGCTCCTCAGAGGAGACATCCTCGATGTAGGAGCTCCCCGCCTCGATCGCCTCGATCTTGCGCTCGTCGAGATCGACCGCGATCACATCGCAGCCCTCCTTCGCGAACGCCACCGCAAGCGGCAGGCCCACGTAACCCAGCCCGATCACGCCGACGGTCGTCATGTGCGCGGGCAGTCTAAGGCCTGGCCCCCTCGCGCTGCAGCGAGTGCAGGTCTGCCCGCACCATGCGCTCGACAAGCTCCGCGAACGACACCTCGGGCTCCCAGCCCAGGCGCTCGCGTGCCTTACGCGGATCGCCGACGCTCGGCGTGTCCTCCGGGGGACGAACCAGCGCGGGGTCGACACGCAGGTAGCGCTCCGCGTCCAGATCCACGCACGCGAACGCCGCCTGCGCGAACTCCGCGACGGTGTGCGGCACGCCGCTGGCGAGGATGTAGTCGTCGGGGCGCTCCTGCTGGAGCATCAGCCAGGCGCCGCGCACGATGTCGCCGGCGAATGACCAGTCACGTACGGCGTCCAGCGAGCCCAGCGTCAGCTCCTCGCGCAGCCCGAGCGCAACCTCGGCCGCCCCGCGCGTGATCCGGCGCGTCACGAACCGCTCGGGGCGGCGCTCTGACTCGTGGTTGAAGACGATCCCCGAGCACGCAAACAGCCCGTCGTGCTCACGCATGGCTCCCACAAGCTGATGGGCAGCGAGCTTTGCGATCGCATATGGCGTCGTTGGACGGCACGGCGTGTCCTCCCGCTGTGGGCTCTGGAGCGCCTCGCCGAAGATCGCGCCGGAGGCCGCGACGAACACTCGCGTGCCGGGGCCGATCTCGCGCACGATCTCGAGCAGGCTTGCGGTCGAGCCGGCGATCGCGCTCAACGCCTCTTCCGGGCGCTCCCACGAGGCCGGTACGAACGATGGGCCTCCGAGGTGGTAGATCTCGGCGGGTTGGATCTCCTCGATCGCCTCCTGCAGGGAGCCCGGATCGAGCAGGTCGCCACGCACCAGGTCAACCTGCTCGCGCAGGTGCTCAGAGCAGCCGAGCGAGCGGTCGCAGGAGCCACGCACGAGGCCGGTGACGTGGTACCCATGCTCCAAGAGCAGCTCCGTCAGGAACGATCCATCCTGGCCGGTGAGGCCGGTGATCAGGGCTTGGCGGGCCATATCTGACGCTAGGGACACGGCCGGAGCTTATCAGGCCGATGCCGGCCGGGGTGTGCAGCGTGCGGTCCGATCGGGATAGGCCTTACGTCGCCGCGTCGTAGATCGACGCCAGCGACGCCGCCACCCGCTCCGGTGAGCACAGGGCCCGGACTCGCTCCAACCCCCGCGCCCCCGCGGCCCTGTCCGCGGCCAGTCGGATGATCGCCTGAGCCAGCGCGCCCGCGTCTGCGGCTGGAACCAGGCCCTGCTCCTCGACCAGCTCTCCGAGCGCCCCAACCCGGCTCGCGGCCACCGGCAGGCCCGCCGCCATCGCCTCGGCCGCGGCCAAGCCGAAAGTCTCAGCCGAGCGCGACGGCACGAGCGCAATCGCCGCGCCGGCGCGTAGCGCAGCCAGCTCAGCGTCCTCCACATGACCAACGAAGCGCACCTCCGAGTCGCCGGCTCGTTCTTCCAGAGCTCCTCGCTCTGGCCCATCGCCGGCGATCACCAACGCCACCTCCGCGGCCCGGCAGGCGTCGATCGCGACGTCGACGCCCTTCTCCGGCGCGAGACGGGAGACCACCAAGGCGTAGGACCCCGGCTGCGCCGGGGTCCTGGGAGACGGCTCATGCACCGGCGGCGGGAGCACGTGCACACGATCCCAGTCAAGCGGGGCGCCGAGCTCGCGCAGCCGCTCGCGCGCGAACGCGCTCGGCACGATCACCGCATCGGCCTGCTCGGCCAGACGGCGCTGCCACAGCGCCAGCGACGCGCCGTAGGCGGCCGCCTCTGGAAGGCTCGAGCGGCAGTTCAAGCGCACGCCCGGCAGCGTGTTGCGCCCGTGACAGCGCGTGCATTCCGCCCCGCGCGTGAAGCACACGCCGATCGCGCAGACGATCCGGTACTGGTGCAGGTGCAGCACGACACGTGCTCCGGCCTCGCGCGCCGCCGCGAGGGCACGCCAGCCGAGCGTTGGATTGAGATTGTGCGCATGCACCACACGCGCACCGCTCAGCCGCACCGCCCTCGCCACGTCCTCAGGGTTCAATCCCCCCCGCAGCAGCCCGGCCGCCGCGCCGCCCCGGCCCAGTGTCGCCGAGTCCCGGTCCAGCAGCTGCGCTTCCTCTCCCAGCTGCTCGCGCACGAGCGCCATCAGGTCCGCGACCACGCGCTCCTCGCCGCCCGTGGTGCGGTAGCGGTTGTGCAGGAACAGGACCATGTCGTGCTCGGGAGCCTATTCCGCTGGTGGAAGAGCAACGGCCGATCTTCGATCGCTGGGGACAGAGCGCCAACCTAGACTGTTCCAGCCATGACTGCACCCGCATCGATCGTGATCCCCACTCGCGCGCGTCCCGACTATCTGGAGATTGCGCTCAGCTCAATCGTTCCCCAGGCCGCAGCAGCCGGAGCCGAGGTGCTGGTGATCGACGACGACGGGCCCTCGCCCGCGATGCGCGCGCTGGTGGAGCGTCTCGGCGCTCGCTACGAGCCGCATCCCGGCCAGCTCGGGCTGAACGTGGCGCGCAATACCGGCGTGGAGCGCTCGAGCAGTGAGCTCGTCGTGTTCGTTGACGACGATGTTCGCGTACAGCCGGGATGGTTGGAGGCGTTGCTCGACGCGGCGCGGGAGCATCCGGAGGTGGACGTCTTCACCGGCCCGATCAAGCCCCGCCTGGAGGGCCGGGGCGGGTGGGGTCGGATCCACAGCTGCGGCCGCGAGGGGCCGCCGATCACCTCCCTGGACCTGGGCCCAGACGACACGAACGCGCGCTATGCCTGGGGCGCGAACATGACGATCCGCCGTTCCGCGCTAGAGCGAGTCGGCCCGTTCGAGGTAGCACTCGAGCACGGCGGCGACGAGCAGGAGTGGCAGGATCGGCTGCGCTCCGCGGAGCCGGACGCGCGCGTCCAATACGTGGCCCGCGCAGCGCTCGAGCATCGCCGCGCCGGCCCGGACGCGCGGTTGCGGTCGCTCGCGCGCGCCGCCTATTGGCGTGGCCGGGCCAGCCGCCGCTTCGACGGCTTTCGCCATCGAGCGCCTGCGCGCGGACGCGAGCTGCTCACGCTCGGCGGCTGCTTTGGACACGTGCTCCGCCGCCGTTGTCCAGCAGGGCTGGTGATGGTCGCGCATAGCGCCGGGCGCCTACGCGAGAGCCTGCAGGGACAGCCGGATAGCGCGCCGGCCACTGGAGCCGCGACGCAGTCGCCCGCGCTGCCCCATGAAGGTGGCGCTTCGGTGAATGGGGCGCCGTCTGCGCACGGAAGCTCAAGCGACGATTTCCTGTCCGGCGCGAGCGGAACGGTCGGGGGGGCCGACGCGATCCGTCGCCGCGTGCGCGACGAGACGATGAAGGCATGGGAGCTGGCCAGCGGCCAGCGCCTGCGTCTGAACCTCGCCGCGCACAGCGACCCACCGCGACGGAAGGTGCTGGTGCTCGGTATCGAGCGCCCCGAATACGGTGCGCTGGCGCAGAAGATCCGCCGCGAGCTGCTGCGCTCACGCCACGATGTCGAGCTGCACACCGGACCGCCGGGAGATCTCGGCAAGTTCGAGAACCTCAATCTCCTGCTCGCGAGCGCGGTGGGGGAGTCTTCGATACCGGGACACGATTGGCTGCTGGTGATCGACGACGACGTGGAGCTGCCCCGCAACTTCCTCGATCGCTTCCTGTTCCTCGCGGAGCGCTTCTCGCTCGATCTGGCTCAGCCGGCGCACCACTTGAGCTCCCACGCGGCCTGGCCGCTAACCCGACGGCGCCCGGGCAGCGTGGTGCGCGAGACAGAGTTTGTGGAGATCGGCCCGGTGACCGCCTTCGCACGCTCGACATTCTCGACGTTGCTGCCCTTTCCCTCGCTGCGCATGGGTTGGGGCTTGGATCTCCACTGGGCTGCCCTGGCTCGGGAGCACGCCTGGCGCTGCGGCGTGGTCGACGCGACGGCGATCGGTCACAGGGTCGCGCCAGCAGCCAACGCCTACTCGCGCGAGGTGGCTGTGGCCGAGGCGCGTGCCTTCCTCGCCGAGCATCCCTACCTGCGCGCGGACGAAGCGCAACACACCCTGGCCACCCACCGGCACTGGTGAAAGTCAGCATGTGGGTCGTCAGCGAGTCATGAAGGTCGTCGTCGTAGCCGAGTTCTACCCGCGCCAGAGCGACCCGGTGCTGGGCGTCTGGGCGCACCGCCAGGCGCTCGCCGCGCGCGACGGGGGCGCGGAGGTGCGCGTCCTCGTCTTGCATCGCCTGATCCCTCCCCGCGCCTCGTTCGCGGACGGCCCGAGCGGCGCCGCGGACGCACTGGCCAAGCTCGTGCGCGAGCCTCGCAACCAGACACACGACGGCCTCGATGTCTCCTACGTCCCCTACGTATCGCCCCCCCGCTCAGGCTCCTATGCAACATGGGGAGCGTGGGCCGCACCGACCCTTGGGCTGGCGCTGCGCCGGCTGCGTCGCTCGTTCAGGTTCGACCTGATTCATGCCCACAACGCCGTGCCGGCTGCCGACGCCGTGCGCCGCGCACACATGGACGTGCCATTGGTGGTCTCGGTGCACGGCGGCGACGTGCTCTACACGGCAGCCGCTCCGCCGACCGGAAGCGCAGCGGGCGCCGCGGCGGTGGCGCGCGGGCTGGGCGCGGCGCGCCTGGTGCTCGCCAACAGCCTCGGAATCGCAGAGCTCTCGCGCGCACATGGCGCCGGCGAGACGCGTGTGGTGCATCTAGGCGCCGATCTACCCAGCCCCCGGCATTCGTCACGACGCACGGAATCGCCAGGGCGGGCGGGGGTGATGAGGATGGGAGGCCGGGCGAGCGGACCCTCCCTCGTGACGGTCGCGCACCTGATCGCACGTAAGCGTCACGCCGATGTCCTGCGCGCGCTGGCAGTGCTTTCCCAGCGACATCCGACGCTGCGCTACGAGATCATCGGCGAAGGCCCGGAGCGGGTTGCGCTCGAGGGGCTCGCGGCCCGTCTGGGGATCACCGAGCGAGTCGAGTTCCACGGACAGCTGGCACCCGAGCAGGCGATCGAGCAGGCACGGAGCTGCACGCTGTTCGTGATGCCTTCGACCGAGGAGGCGTTCGGGGTGGCCTATATCGAGGCGATGGCCGGCGGCCTGCCCGCCATCGGCTGCCGCGGCGAGCCCGGGCCCGAGGAGATCGCCGCGGCCGGCGACGGCTTCATGCTCGTGCCTCCCGGCGACATCGAGCGGCTCTCGCAGCGCATCGACGAGCTCTTGTCTGACCCTCATCGTCTGCGCGAGGCATCCCAGCGCGCGCGCGCGACGGTCGCCGCCAGCTTCACCTGGAAGCGCTGCGGCGAGCAGACGCTCGCCGCCTACGCGCACGCCCTGCGATGAACCGTTCAGCCGCGGCGGCCGGTGGCGCACCTCGATGACACACGCTCCCATCCAAACGAAGCCCGTCCTGTTCGTCACTGGACACGCCCCGCCCGACCGCGTCGGCGCCTTCGCACGCCTGCATGAAGTGGAGAACGTCGAGTTCGCGCTGTTCGGAGGGCGCTCCAAGCACGGCGCAGGCGCCTTCGAGGGAGAGCTCCCCTTCCCGCACCGGCACATCCGCCAACACGAGCCGCTGGCGCTCGCCGCGAGCGGACGCTATCGCGCCGTCATCTGCTCCAGCGGCGGGCGCATCGCGCTCGGCGCGAGTTGGGCGGGCGCGCGTCGCGCCAGGACGGCGCTGATCCTGTGGAGCGCACTGTGGGCGCACCCCCGCAGCGCCGCACACGCGCTCAGCTTCCTCGCGCTGAGGCGTCTCTATCACTCCGCCGACGCGGTTGTCACCTACGGACCGCACGTCAGCGCCTATGTCCGGGCCCGCGGCGCGCACAACGTTCACATCGCCCCGCAGGCCGTGGACAACGCCTTCTGGCGCGCCCGCGAGATCGCTCCTCCGCAGTGGCCGACAGTTGGCCGCGCCGGGGCCACCGATCGGCCGGGTTGGCCCGAGCAAGCGGCGACAAAGTTCCTGTTTGTAGGTCGTCCCTCCCGGGAAAAGGGATTGAGGGTGCTGACCGAGGCCTGGCGCACAACGGGCCTTCAAGCCCCACCCGCCGCGCTCGTCCTCGTCGGCGCGGGATCCAATCCCCCTCGGGTCCCCACCGGCGGCGCGGCGGGAGATGCGCAGGACGGGATTCTCTGGATGGATCCCGTCCCACCGGTGCAACTGCGCAGTATCTACGCCGCCTGCGACGTCCTGGTCGTGCCGTCAATCGCCACACCCACGTTTCGCGAGCCTTGGGGTCTCGTGGTCAACGAGGCGATGAACCAGGGGCTGCCGGTGATCGCCACCGATGCAGTAGGGGCCGTCGCGGGCGGGCTGGTTCGCGACGGACACAACGGCCTGGTCGTCCCAGCAGGCGAGCGCGACGCGCTCGCCCGGGCGATCAGCCGGCTTGCCGGCGAGCCAGAGTTGCGAGCTCAATTTGGCGAGGCCGGCGCGCAGGACGTACGGGCCTTCACCTACGACGCCTGGGCCGATGGCTTCTCTGGCGCGCTGGGGAGCCTCGGCCGCTCCCGGAGATATTGAGGCTTCCGGTCAATTCGATCATCGGGCAGCGGAGGTGCGACGGACGGCAACCGATCAGCACCAAGCAGCGGGTTGCGGCGACTCCGGCCGTCAGTTCGCCCATCTCGCCACCTCGCCCGGAAGCGTTGGTAGCGTTATCTCGCTCAATCATGAGAATCATCTCTTTCACGTGCGCGCGCGTTCTTGCTGTCGCGCTGCCGATCGTGCTCCTCTCGTTCACAGCGCTCGCACAGGCGGACATCGGCGAAAAGATCATCCTCAGATGCACGCACGGCGAATCGCTGCGCGGCTTCACCCAGAAGGACTACAACAAGGCGCTGAAAGAGCTGGAAACGAGCCTCGAAGAGTACAGCGGCTGCGCCAACCTGATCCATCAAGCCCAGCTGGCCGCCGCCGGCTCGCGCGGAGGATCGAGCGGCGGTGGCGAAGGCGGAGGCTCGACCGGCGCGGGCGCCACGACCGCCGCCGCGACCGCTACTCCGGCCGAGCGACGCAATCTCAGCCGCGCGCCGAGTGCCGGCGCGGCACCGCTGCTCCTCGGCAGCCAGGTGATCCGCCCCGGCGTCGTGCACGTGGACATCGCCTCCGCCCTCAGCTCGCTGCCCACGCCGCTGCTGGCGGTCCTCCTGTTCCTGGTCGCGTGCGCGGTGGCGCTCGCGGGGGGAGTGCTACGAAACCGTGTCGGCGACCACCACGACACCTGATCCCCTCGCGCCCGCGGGGCTCGTTACCGATCTCGCCGACGAGCTCGGGGACAGCCCTCGCGCCCGCGGCTCGCGGTCCTTCCCGCTCGGAGAACGAGCGTCGATGTGGCTGCTGACACTGACGAGCGCCGCGATCTTCTGCTTCATCACCTTTTTCGCCGGAGGCGGCCTCCCGCCTGTTCAGCAGGCGACCACGATGGAGATCATCCTCACGCTCGGCTGCGGCGCGATCGTCGCCGCCGCAGTGATCCTCACGCCCCGGGGAAGACACGTGTACGGGCTGTGGCCGGTGGGACTGCTGCTCGCGTTCGCGTCGCTGAGCGCGCTGTCGGTGGTGTGGTCGGTGCAACCAGACGCCAGCTGGCAGAACGCCGGGCTGATGTTCGCCTACAGCGCCGTCTTCGGCGCCACCGTCGCCCTCGTCCGCGCCGCCCCCGCACGCTGGCCCGCCGTGATCGGGGGAGTGACGCTGGCGGCGGTCGTCGTCTGTGGCTACGCGCTGCTCACGAAGGTGTTCCCCTCGTGGCTCGACGCGCACGACATCTACGCGCGCCTGCAGGCCCCGTACGGCTACTGGAACGCGACCGGGCTGACCGCCGCGATGGGCGTGATCGGCTGCATCTGGCTGGGAGCCCGGCGGCGCGGACACGCGCTGTTGAGCGCGCTCGCCTACCCCGCGATCGGCCTGCTGCTCGTCACGCTGATGCTCGCCTACTCGCGCGGTGCGCTGGTCGCGCTGGTGGTGGGCCTGGCGCTGTGGTTCGCCGTCGTGCCGCTGCGCCTGCGCGGCGCCGCCGTGCTGCTCCTCGGCGCCGTCGCCGCCGGGCTGGTGGTCGCTTGGGACTTCTCGCAGAGCGCCCTCAGCAGCGACAGCGTCGAGCTCCACGCACGCGTGGTGGCCGGACGCCAGCTCGGCGCGCTGCTGCTCGCGATGTTGCTGGCGCTCGCGATCGCGGGGCTCACGATCGGCTTCTACACCGGCCGGCATGCGCCTTCACGCACGGCCCGCAACAACGCCGGGGCGGTTCTGCTGAGCATCCTCGCGCTCGCCGTCGTCGCCTTCGTGGGCGCGCTCGCCGTCAGCCACCGCGGGCTCACCGGCAGCATCTCCCACGGCTTCAATACGCTCACCAACACCCACGCGCCGGTCCCCGCCGAGACGCCCGGCCGCCTGACCGCGATCGGCAGCGTGCGCGCGGTCTACTGGAACGAGGCGCTGAAGATCTTCCAGGCCCACCCCGCCCTCGGCGCCGGAGCGCGCAGCTACGGAACCGCCAGCCTGCGCTACCGCACCGAGGACCTGGAAGCGAACGACGCCCATGGCTTCGTGGTGCAGACGCTCGCCGACCTCGGCCTCGTGGGGCTTGCGATCGTGCTCGCGCTGCTGCTCACCTGGATAGCCGCCGCGGGACGCTCCACACACCCCTTCAACCGGCGCTGGACGAGCTGGCGCGAGCTGGGGCGCGACGGCTGGCAGAACCTCGGCTGGCGTCCTTTAAAAGATCGAGGAGAGCTGGGCGAACAGCGCGCCTACAGTCCCGAGCGCATCGGGATGCTCAGCATGCTTTGCCTGGTGGTCGTATTCGGCGTCCACTCCACCGTCGATTGGACCTGGTTCGTGCCCGGCGACGCCTGTGTGGCGCTCGTATGCGCAGGCTGGCTCGCCGGCCGCGGGCCGCTACTGGACCAGGTGGAGAAGCTGAGCCTGCCCGCATCGCTGCGCGACATCGGCCCCCTGCGCTTGGGCGTCGCGGCCGCCGTCGTGATCGCGGCGCTGCTCGCCGCCTGGGCGCAGTGGCAACCACGGCGCTCGGCCGACGCCTCCCAGGAAGCCCTGGCGCTGAGCGCCACCGATCCCAGCGCGGCGCGCACGGCCGCACAAAACGCGGTCGACTATGACCCGGTCTCGGCGGAAGCGCTGTTCACGCTCTCCACGATCCAGCAGCACGCCGGCCAGAGCGCGCTGGCGCGCGCGACGCTCGTGCGGGCTGTGCACCTGCAGCCGTCGAACCCGCAGACGTGGAAGGCACTCGGTGAATACGACCTGCAGAACGGGAACCCGATGGCCGCGCTGAACGAGATGCGCGCAACCGTCTACCTGAACCCCCTGGCGGTCGCGCCGCTGTCGGAGATCCAGTACGACCCCGAACTGCTCGCGATCCAGAACGCCTACATCCAGGCGCTGCGCGAGACGATGAAACCCTCAGCGAGCGTCAAACACGTGACCGTGGTGCACCCGCCGGGGAGCTTCAAAGCCGTCGTACGCTCGCCCGCCGGCATCAAAAGCGTGACCGTCGCGCGCTCGCCAGCAGCTGCCGCCGCGCGCCGGGCGGCCCTCCGGCGCTCCGCACGGCGACGTCTTGAAAGCCGAAGTCTTCGAGCAACTCACTGAGGGTGCGACGGGTGTAGAAGCGCAGGTGATCTGCACGCGGGTCGAAGTGGGTCGCGAACGCGCGCGGCGCGAGCGCCCAGCCGAGCATCCGCAGGCGCCCGTGGTCGGGCGTGCTCAGCAACAGGACCCCGCCGGAGCGCAGCACGCGACGCAGCTCGGACAGCCAGCCGGCGGTGTCGGCGACGTGCTCGATCACCTCGCCGGCCCACACCGCGTCGAAGCTCGCGTCCTGTAGCGGCCAGGCTCCTTCGGCGGAAATCTGGCGCAGGTCGAGCTCGGGGTAGCGCTCACGAGCGCGCCGCAGCGGCTCGGCGGCGACGTCGATCCCCACCACCTCGGCCCCCGCTTTGCCGAGCTCGGCGGCGAAGCGCCCCTCACCGCAGCCCACATCGAGCACCCGCTCACCGGCGCGGACGTAACTCAAGAGGAAGGTGCTGCGCCGGGCAAAGTCGGCCGGCTCCAGGCCCTCTGGCACTCCCTTCCACAGAGCATCGTGGTAGTCGCCCGATGGGGTCATCGCCGAGCAAGGCTATTCCGAGGTCGTCCGGCGGGCGTAGAAGAGTGCAGCCCGGCTGTCATCTCTCCATAAGCCCCTCAGAACCGACTATCTTGCCTTGCGTGCATTCCCCGGGGACGCAGTGACCCAGCGCGAGGACTCGATCGAGCGCTCATGAGGGTCGCCTTCGACAGCCGTCCCGCCGCCGACCCGCGTGGTGTCGGGCGCTACTCCCGCTGCCTGCTCGACGCGCTGCGCGACACCGCCGCCAGGGAGGCCGAGATCGAGGAGACACACCGCCCGTGCCAGGCCTCCGATGTCTTCCACGCGCCGTGGATGGAGGGCGCGATGCTGCGCAGCCCGTGTCCGATGGTCGTCACGCTGCACGACCTCGCGGCGCTCAAGCGCCGCTCGGAGCACCTGCGAATGGGTGTGCGGCTGCGGCTGCGCCAGCTCGCCGTGCAGCGCGCGATGCGGGTGATCGTGCCCACCGAGGCCGTCGCCCACGACGCGATCGAGCGCCTGCGCCTGGAGCCTGAGCGCGTCGTCGTGATCTCCGAGGCGCCGGACTCGATGATGTATCCGCGCCCGGCCGGGGAGATCGCGCAGGCGCGGGCGCGTTTCTCGCTGCCCGAGCGCTATCTGGTCTGGGTCGGTGGCCTGCAGCATCCCGACCCGCGTAAGCTCGTCGCCAAGCTCGCCGCCACCCCCCGCAAGCTGCCGCTCGTGCTCGTCGGGCCCACGCGTCCCTGGGCGCACGAGCTGCCCGATGTGACCCTCACCGGGCACGTCTCCGACGAGCACCTCGCCGCGATCTACTCCGGCGCGCACGCGCTCGTACTCCCTTCAGAGGACGAGGGCTTCGGCCTACCGGCGGTCGAGGCGCTGGCCTGCGGCACACCGGTCGTCGCCTGCGAGGTCCCCGCCCTGCGCGAGGTCCTCGACGAACGCGCCACGTTTGTGCAGGCCGGTGACCTGAAGGCCTTGATCCTCGCCGCCGAGACCTCCTGCCGCCCAGCGCCGCCGCCGCCCGCCTGGACGTGGCAGGACGCAGGGCGCGCAACCTGGGGTGTCTATGAAGAGGCGCTCGCGGGCTGTCAGTAGACCCCGCGCTGCACGATCACCGCGGGGATCCATAAACGGGAGGGGGACAGGTCCCCCTCCCGACCTCCCCCGTCGGCGAGGAACGGATCGATCAGTAAGCGCCGCGCTGCATGATCACCGCGGGGATCGTCTTCAGGATGATCGTCAAGTCGAGCGCCAGCGACCAGCGCTCGAGGTAGATGAAGTCGAGGTGCACGAGGTCGTCGAAGTCGAGCTCCGAGCGGCCCGAGACCTGCCACAGACCGGTGATCCCGGGGAGCACGAGATAGCGCTTGCGGTGCCAGTCCTCGAGCATCTCGTAATCGCGCTCCGGCAGCGGTCTCGGCCCGACGAGTGACATCTCCCCGCGCAGCACGTTCACCAGCTGGGGCAGCTCGTCCAGCGAGTAGCGCCGCAGCAGCCCTCCCACGCGTGTCATCCGCGGGTCGTCGCGGATCTTGAACAACGCCCCCGAGGCCTCGTTCAACTCTTCCAGGTCTGCCTGACGATGCTCGGCGTCGGTGTGCATCGTGCGGAACTTCAGGCACGCGAACGGCCGCTGGCCGATCCCCCTACGCGTGGAGCGGAACATCACCGGGCCGCGCGATGACAACTTCACAGCAAGCGTGATCACCAGCAGGAGCGGGCTCAGCAACACCAGCAGCAGCGTCGCTCCCACCAGGTCGAAGGTGCGCTTCAGCGCGAAGTCGATCCCCTCAAACACCGGCGAGCTCAGCTCGAACAACGGCACCGACTGACCCGGCACGAACTCGGCGCGGTGGATCAATATCTCCATCGTCGAGGGCGCCAAGCGCACGCGCACCCCACGCTGGTGGCAGTGATCGACCAGCTCCACCGCCTCGACCTGCGGGAAGTCCGGGTCGGCGATGATCACCTCGTCGATCCGTTCGGTGTCGAGCACGTCCTGGAGCTTGGCGAGCGAGCCCAATGAGCGCAGGCCGTTCGCGGGCAGCTCGTTGGGGGAAAGGAAGCCGACGACCTCGATCGGCGAGTGCGGGGCGTCCGCGAGCGCGTGGGCGACATCGCGGATGTGCTTGCCCGTGCCCACGAGCACCGCACGGCGGCGGTAGCCAGCGGCGCGCAGCAACGCTCCGGTCAGCCACTCATAGGAGCCGCGCAGCGAGGACACGTACAACAGTGCGAAGGCCAGCGAGCCCCAGAAGATGTAGAAGCTCGAGAAGTGTTCCCCGCTCACCACGGCGAACAGCAGCGCGACGAACGCGACCTGGAACAACGCCCCCACGATCCGCGACAGACCCGGACGCTGGGCGCGCTCGGCGTACAGGCCCGACCGGGCGAACAGCAGCGCGGTCACGAGATAGGCGAAGGCGAGGATCCGTCTGGCTTCTTCAAAGGCCTGGCTCGCGTCCACATGACCCAGCACCGCCGCCTTCAGCACCAGCGCCGTGAAGATGGCCAGCGCCACGCCGACGAAGTCGAGCGCCAACAGGGAGAGCACGCGCGCCACGCGCCTAGCCGTGGCCATCCGCAGCAGGAACGACATCACCGGCGGGCGCTTGCTGCGCATGTCTCGATCCGACGGTTCGCGACGCACCGTCGCCTCGGACAGCGTCGCTCTAGCTGTCTCGGACTTCGTCACCTCACCGTTCACAACGCCCCAGACTCGCAGATGTAGCGGTCGCGCTTGATCAGCCGATCAGGACCTTCGCACCGGAGGAGTCGATCGTGCGCTGCAACCCCTCGCGCAGCGTGACCTCCGGGGACCAGCCCAGCAGGTCTTTCGCGAGCGTGATGTCGGGCTTGCGCTGCTTCGGGTCGTCCTCGGGTAGCGCCTCGTAGACGATCTCCGAGCTCGAGCCGGTCAGCTCCTTGATCGTCTCCGCCAGCTCCAGCAGCGTAAACTCATCGGGGTTGCCGATGTTCACCGGGTCGTGGTGCCCGGACTCCGCGAGCGCGATCAACCCCCGGATCAGGTCGCTGACGTAACAGAACGAGCGCGTCTGGCTGCCATCGCCGAACACCGTCAGCGGCCGGTTCGCGAGCGCCTGGCGCAGGAACGTGGGGATCGCGCGGCCGTCGTGCGGGCGCATCCGATCGCCGTACGTGTTGAAGATCCGCACGATCGCCGTGTCCACGCCCTGCTGGCGGTGGTAGGCCATCGTCAGCGCCTCCGCGTAGCGCTTCGCCTCGTCGTACACGCCCCGCGGCCCGATCGGGTTGACGTGGCCCCAGTAGGCCTCCGTCTGCGGATGCACCTGCGGGTCGCCGTACACCTCGCTCGTCGAGGCGATCAAGAACCGCGCACGCTTGGCCTTAGCCAGGCCGAGCGTGTGGTGCGTGCCGTAGGAGCCGACCTTCAACGTGTGCAGCGGCAGCCTCAGGTAGTCGATCGGCGAGGCCGGCGAGGCCAGGTGGTAGATGAAGTCGATCGGCTCATCCACGTAATACGGCTCGATGATGTCCGTCCCGATGTGCACGAACCGATCCGGCTCGCGGATGTGCTCGATGTTCCTCAGCGAGCCCGTCTCCAGGTTGTCCACGCAGACCACCCGATTCCCGCGCTTCAGCAGCTCATCGCACAGGTGCGAACCCAGGAACCCGGCGCCGCCGGTGACCAAGCAGGTGGACATTGCCGCAGGATACCCTGAGGGCATGACTCAGACAGACGAGCACCTCACCGTCGCCCCGATCGTCGGGCCTGAGGACCCGCGCCGTTTCACCGACTCGGGGATCGAGATCTCCGAGCTCTACACGGAGGCGGACCTGCCGGCTCAACTCGAACTCGGCGAGCCGGGTGACTTCCCGTACACGCGCGGCGTGCACCGCGAGATGTATCGCAAGCAGACCTGGACGATGCGCCAGTACGCGGGCTACGCCTCGGCGAAGGAGTCGAACGAGCGCTACCGCTACCTGCTCTCGAAGGGCTCGACCGGGCTCTCGATGGCGTTTGACCTGCCGACGCAGCTCGGCCTCGATTCCGATAACCCACGATGCCTCGGCGAGGTCGGTCGCACGGGCGTCGCGATCGACACGATCGACGACATGCGCACCGCCTTCGACGGCATCCCGCTCGATCAGGTCTCCACGTCGATGACGATCAACGCGCCCGCCGCCTGCCTCTTGCTGCTGTACGAGCTCGTCGGCGAGGAGCAGGGCGTGCCGAGCCAGGCGCTCCGAGGTACCACCCAGAACGACATCCTCAAGGAGTACATCGCGCGCGGTAACTTCATCTACCCACCCGCGGGCTCCATGCGGCTGACAACTGACCTGTTCGCCTACTGCCACGAGCACGTCCCGAGCTGGAACACGATCTCGATCTCCGGCTACCACTTCCGCGAGAAGGGCTGCTCGGCCGTCCAGGAGGTCGCCTTCACCCTGTCCTCGGGGATCGCCTACGTCCAGGCCGCGATCGACGCCGGCCTGTCGGTCGACGAGTTCGCGCCCCGCCTCGCCTTCTTCTTCAACGGCCACAACAACGTCTTCCAAGAGGTCGCCAAGTTCCGCGCCGCCCGGCGCATGTGGGCGCAGATCATGCGCGAGCGTTTCTCCGCCACCAACCCGAAGGCGACGATGCTGCGCTTCCACACCCAGACCGGGGGCGTGACCTTGACAGCCCAGCAGCCGGAGAACAACATCGTGCGCGTCGCCCTGCAGGGCTTCGCCGCGGTCTGCGGAGGCACCCAGTCGCTGCACACCAACGGCTTCGACGAGGCCCTGGCGCTGCCCACCGAGCGGGCCGCCAAAATCGCGCTGCGCACGCAACAGATCCTCGCTGCCGAGTCCGGCGCCGCCGACACAGTCGACCCGTTCGCCGGCTCCTACTTCGTGGAGTCGCTGACCGACGAGATCGAACTGCGCGCTCTGGAGCTGATCGGCAAGGTCGACGCGCTCGGCGGCTCCGTCAACGCGATCCAGTTCATCACCGGCGAGATCGACGAGTCCGCCTGGGGCTACCAGGAGCGCTACCGGATCGGCCAGGACATCGTCGTCGGCGTCAACAAGTACGAGGAAGAGGGGATCGAGGTTCCCGACCTGCTGCGTGTCGACCCCGAGTCCGAGCGCGAACAGGTGGGACGCCTGGCCGAGTTTAAGGCCAACCGCAATTCTGCCCTCATCGAGCAGCGCTTGGAGGAGCTGCGCGGGGTCGCGCGTGGCTCGGAGAACCTGCTGCCCTCGATCCGCCAAGCCCTGAAGGACCGCTGCTCTCTGGGTGAGGTCTGCGGGGCGATGCAGGACGTCTTCGGCAAGTACGCGCCGACGTTCTGAGCCCCGCCCGCCGCGGCAGTTAGGCTTTCCGGCGTGCTCCTCGCCGTGCAGTTCTACGAAGTCGTCCTCGCGCTGCACATCCTCGCGGTCGTGATCGCCTTTGGCGCGACCTTCGCCTATCCGGTCCTGCTCGGCACCGTAACCAAGGCCGACACGCGCGCGCTGCCCGCGCTCTACCGGGCGCTGCACGCGATCAGTCAGCGCGTGATCATGCCGGGGCTCGCCCTCGTCTTGATCTGCGGCATCTACCTCGCCTCCCACCTGCACCTGTGGAACACGTTCTTCGTGCAGTGGGGCCTCGCCGTCGTGATCGTGATCGGCGCCATCGAGGGCGCCTACCTCGGTCCGCGTGAGAAGCGCCTGATCGAGGTCGCCGAGCAGGATCTGGTGGCCGTGGGCGATGGCCCGGTGACTTTCAGCGCCGAGCACGACGCGCTCGTGCGGCGGATCGGCGGCGTGGGGGCGCTGATGGATCTGCTCGTGGTGATGACGATTTACTTCATGGCAACTCAGACCTGACCCGGTCGTAGGGCCGCCGGGCAGATACCCTCAGGAGCATGAGCAACTCCTACCGAGTCGCCGTCGTCGGCGCCACCGGCCAGGTCGGCACTTTGATGTTGGCGCTGCTGCGCGAGCGCGAGTTTCCCGCGCATGAGATCGTGCCGTTCGCCTCCTCCCGCTCGGTCGAGCGCGAGCTCGAGGACGGCCTGATCGTGCGAGGCCTCGACGAGGAGTCAATCCAGGGCTTCGACCTCGCGCTGTTCTCGGCGGGCGGCTCGATCTCGGGCGAATGGGCGCCGCGCTTCGCCGCTGCAGGTACCGTCGTGGTGGACAACTCCTCGCGTTGGCGCATGCAGGACGACGTGCCCCTCGTCGTTAGCGAGGTCAACCCCGAGGCGCTTGCCTCCCACCGCGGGATCGTCGCGAACCCGAACTGCTCGACGATGCAGATGGTCGTGGCACTGAAGCCACTACACGACGCGGCCGGGATCGAGCGGCTGGTGATCTCCACCTACCAGGCCGTCTCCGGCACTGGTAAGCAGGCGGTAGACGAGTTGCTCGATCAGTCTCACGCACTGCTCCACGAGCGCGAGATCTCCCCGCCTGTGTCCTATGCGCATCAGATCGCTTTCAACGCGCTACCCCACGCCGGCTCATTCGCAGATGGCGAGGATCACACCGACGAGGAGCGCAAGCTGATCAACGAGACACGCAAGATCCTCGGCGACCCGTCGATCCGCGTGAGTGCGACGTGCGTGCGTGTGCCGGTGCTGACGGGACACTCCGAGGCTGTCAACGTGCAGACGCGCGAGCCACTCTCCCCCGAGCGAGCGCGGGAGCTGCTGGCGGCAGCGCCGGGCGTGAGCGTGCTCGACGATCCCAGCGCCGCGGTGTATCCGCTCGCGATCGACGCCGCCGGCCAGGACGACGTGTTCGTAGGGCGCATCCGCCGCGACCCCGGCCACGAGCGCGCGCTGGACATGTGGATCGTCGCCGACAACCTGCGCAAGGGCGCCGCGCTCAATGCCATCCAGATCGCTGAGCTGCTTCATCAGCGCAACCTGATCGCCACACAGGAGGCCCGCTCGGTGGCATAGAAGGAGTAGCGCGCAATCGCTCGAAAGGTGGAGCGATGATCTCCTCGGAGGTGCAGCGCACTTTGGTCAAGTCCCCGCCCGAGCTGTGGACTGAGCTCAGCGACCCGACTGCCCTCGCTCGCCACCTCAGCGAGCTCGGCGAGATCCGCATCACCCGAATCGAGCCGGAGAAGACCGTGGAATGGGAGGCCGCGGACATCACCGGCAAGGTGTTGCTCAAGCCCTCGGGGTGGGGCACCAAAGTCACGCTTACCGTCGCCCGAGAGCTCTCGGCGCCCGAGCCGCCGCTCGAGCCCGAGCCATCGATGGAAGTCGAGCCGGAACCCGAGCCAGAGCCGGTGGCGGTAGAGGAGCCGGAGCCCGAAGTGGTCCTCGAGGAGCCCGAGCCACGCTCGCCTGGATTCTTCGCCCGCCTCTTCCGTCGCCGCATCAAAGATCAGGCGTTGCCCGAGCCTCCGGTGGAGTTAGATTTGACAGTCGAGCCCGAGCCAGCCCCGGAGGACGTGACTGCGCCACAGGACGACCCGCCAGACGAGACCCCGGACATCGCCGCGGAACTGAAGGCCGCCGAGGAGGAAGTCGCGGCAGAGGAAGTGACCGCCGTGCTGACCGCGGTGCTCGACCGGCTCGGCGCCGCGCACCACCGGCCATTCTCGCGGGCCTGAGTCCGGCCCGAGAACCGCCCCGGCACGAGCACGCGGATAAGATCCCGCGCTCGATGGCCTCGAACTCCCACGACCGGCAGAACGACGCCGCGCTGCTAGCCGCTTCTCGTAGTGGGCACCGCAAACCGCCGCGCCAGAAAGCGCCAGAGACCTACGAGGAGAAGCTCGCCCAGCTGCAAGAGCTGCGCGAGGCCGCGATCCATTCCTCCCCAGAGGCCGAGGAGAAGCAGCACGCGCGCGGCAAGTACACGGCCCGCGAGCGTGTGGAAAAGCTGCTGGATGAGGGGTCCTTCCAGGAGCTCGACACGTTCGTGCGCCACCGCACCTATGACTTCGACATGCAGAAGAACCGGCCCTGGGGCGACGCCGTGGTCACCGGACACGGCACGATCGACGGGCGCACCGTGTGCGTCTTCAGCCAGGACTTCACCGTGTTCGGTGGCTCGCTCGGCGAGGTGATGGGCGAGAAGATGTGCAAGATCATGGACCTGGCCGCGAAGATCGGCTGCCCGGTGATCGGCATCAACGACTCCGGCGGAGCGCGGATTCAGGAGGGCGTCGTCTCGCTCGGCTCCTACGGCGACGTGTTCCTGCGCAATGTGCGCAGCTCAGGCGTGATCCCGCAGATCTCACTCGTGATGGGTCCCTGCGCCGGCGGCGCGGTCTACTCGCCGGCGATCACCGACTTCATCTTCATGGTCAAGGAGACCTCGCACATGTTCATCACGGGTCCCGACGTGATCAAGACGGTTACGGGCGAGGAGGTCGGCTTCGAGGAGCTCGGCGGGGCGATGTCGCACAACACGAAGTCGGGCGTCGCGCAGTTCGCCTCCGAGGACGAGGATGCCTGCCTGGAGGACTGCCGCTACCTGCTGAGCTTTCTCCCCCAGAACAACCTCCAGACGACGCCTCGCGTGCAGCCGTCAGACGACCCGCAAAGGATGGACCCCGAGCTCGACCACGTCGTCCCCGACAACCCGAACAAGCCCTACGACATGCGCGACGTCGTGAAGCTGATCGTCGACGACGAGGAGTTCTTCGAGGTCCATGAGCACTACGCGAAGAACATCATCTGCGGCTTCTCCCGCATGGACGGCTACACGATCGGGATCGTCGGCAACCAGCCCGCGCAGCTCGCGGGCGTGCTCGACATCGCCGCCTCCGAGAAGGCTGCGCGCTTCGTGCGCACCTGCGACGCGTTCAACATCCCGCTGCTGACCTTCTGCGACGTCCCCGGCTTCCTGCCCGGCACCGCGCAGGAGTGGGGCGGCATCATCCGCCACGGCGCAAAGCTGCTGTACGCGTTCGCCGAGGCAACGGTGCCGAAGGTCACGATCATCACGCGCAAGGCCTACGGCGGCGCCTACGACGTGATGTCCTCGAAGCACCTCGGAGCCGATTTCAACTTCGCCTGGCCGACGGCCGAGGTCGCGGTGATGGGTCCGGAGGGCGCGGTAAACATCATCTACCGTCGCGACCTCGCGCAGAGCCCGACGCCCGACGAGCGTCGCCAGAAGCTGATGGAGGACTACAAGGCGCGCTTTGCCAACCCCTACACGGCGGCCGAGCGGGGATACATCGACGATGTAATCGTCCCCCACGAGACGCGCCCGCGGCTGATCGCTGCGCTGGAGACGTTGCGCTCCAAGCGCGAGACGGGACCGAAGCGCAAGCACGGCAACATTCCCCTATGAAGTCGGCCACCCCTGAGCAGGCAGCGGCGATCGCGGCGGCGATCGAGCGGTTTCAGCGCGCAACGGCACCGTCGGCGAGCTCTGACGACGAGCGCCCCGACCCCTGGATTCGCGCGGCTATCCTCGAAGGGGTCATGCGCGATCCAGAGTTCGTATTTCCGGCGTCTGGATAAATACCTAAAAGCCGCTAGCCTTTAGGGCAATCCCGCCTCACAACTCGCTCGCCCCGGACCAGGAACCGCAGGAGGTCGCACAGAGATGGAGTCAGCTTCACCCCCCGCCCAGGCCTCGTCGGCCCCCGCACAGCGCGGCACGCTCGCGGATCCGGAGATCCTGCAGAACGTGCCCGGGCACCTGATCCCGATCATCGAGCGGGAGTTCGACGACTTCAAGACGGAGTCCACCAAGTTCCTGCAGGGCGACATGCCCGAGGACGAGTTCATCAAGTTCCGCCTCAAGCAGGGTGTCTACGGCCAGCGCCAGGCCGATGTGCAGATGATCCGCGTGAAGCTGCCGTTCGGCGGGATCACGCCGGAGCAGATGGAGTCCTTCGCGGACGTGATCGAGAAGTACGTGCCGCTGAACAAGGGCCACATCACCACCCGGCAGAACATCCAGATGCACCACATCCCGCTGCCAGAAGTCGAGCTGGCAATCCGCGAGCTCGGCGAGACGGGCCTGTCGAGCCGCGAGGGCTGCGGCAACACGGTCAGGAACGTGACCGGCGACCCGTGGGCGGGCGTGGCGAAGGACGAGCTGTTCGACATGACGCCGTACGCCGGCGCATACGTGCGCTATTTCGTGCGCCACCCGACGACGCAGGCGATGCCGCGCAAGATCAAGACGGCGTTCGACGGCTCCCCGCGCGACCGCGCGATCTCAGGCATCCACGACATCGCTTTCAGGGCGCGCACGAAGGAGATCGAGGGCCGCGGCACGGTCCGCGGCGCGGAGATGCTCGTCGGCGGCGGCACCTCGATCATGCCGCGCGTGGCGCCGACGCTGTACGAGTTCGTCGAGCTCGACAGCGGCGAGTACCTGAAGCTCGCCGAGGCGGTGTTCCGGATCTTCGACCGCCAGGACTGGCTGCGCCAGAACAGGGCGCGCGCGCGGATCAAGGTGTTCGTCGACAAGTTCGGGATCGAGGAGCTGCGCAACCAGGTCGAGGAGGAGCTAAAGGGCGACTGGGTCACAGAACGTGACTTCTCGATCGAGGACAAACTGTTCCTCGACGACGAGCGCGAGGGAGCGCCTGCGCCACGGGAGCAATACGGTAGCCCGAATGGCGAGGAGAGCGAGTTCGAACGCTTCCGCGACGCAAACGTGCGCCAGCAGAAGCAGGAGGGCTACGTGACCGTGGAGGCGAAAGTCCTGCGCGGCGATCTCACGCCGGAGCAGTTCCGCGGGCTGGCGGCGACGATGCGCGACTACGCCGGCGGCTACGCACGGACGACGGTCCAGCAGAACTTCGTGCTGCGCTGGGTGCGCGAGGAGAGCGTCTATGACCTGTGGCGCGCGCTGTCAGAGCTCGGCCTGGGCGAGGCGGGCTCAAGGGAGATCACCGACGTGGTGTCGTGCCCGGGAACCGACTCGTGCAAGCTTGGGATCACGAGCTCGATGGGCCTGAATCAGGCCGTGCAGGAGCGGATCGTGGCGATGGACATCACCGATGAGATCACGCGCAAGCTGAACGTGAAGATCTCCGGCTGCCCAAACGGTTGCGGACAGCACCACGTGGCGAGCATCGGCTTGACCGGCGCGTCGATCAAAGTCGGCGAGCACACGATCCCCGCCTACATCCCACACGTCGGCGGCGTGTTCGAAGGCGGCGAGGTGAAGTTCGGCACGCGTCTGAAACTGCGCCTGCCATCCAAGCGCGTCCCGGACGCGATCGAGCGCTGGATCGGCCACTATGAGTCCAACCGCAACGATGGCGAGGAGTGGAACGACTTCACCGAGCGCGTCGGCACCGCCGAGCTCGAGGCGCTCGTCAAGGATCTGTCGATGCCCGTGGACTTCGGGCTGGAGACGATGAATCAGTTCATCGACTGGAACCGCAACGTTCCCTTCGAAGTGATTCGCGGCGAGGGCGAGTGCGCGGTATAGGTCTAGCCCTCAAGGACTGAACCGAACGAGACGACGAGAACACATGCACGCACGAGACAGCCAAATAACAGAGATCGATCCCGCGCTCAGCCTGACCCACACGCTGCGCGAGGCGGCGCGCCACGGCGAGCGCGCCGTGCTCTTGTGCTCGTTCCAGAAGGAGGAGTCGGTGCTGGTCGATGAGCTGCTTCGACTCGACCAGGGTACGGGTAAGACGGTGAGGATCATGACGATCGACACAGGCGCCCTGTTTCCCGAGACGCTAGCGACGTGGAAGGCCTTCGAGGAGCGCTTTGGCGTAAAGATCGAGGTGCAGGACGCGAGTAGTCGCGGAGCACCGTGGAGCGGCCCGGAGCACTGCTGCTCGGTCGCGAAGGTCGCTGCCCTGGAGAGCTCGCTCGCCGGCGCCGAGGGCTGGATCACCGGCATCCGCCGCGAGCAGGGCCCCACGCGGGCGAAGACGGAGCTGATCGAACGCGACGAGCAACGCGGCCTGTGGAAGTACAACCCGCTCGCCCACTGGACCGACAAGGACCTGTGGCGGCGGATCAACGAGCGCGACCTCCCGTACAACCCCTTGCACGACCAGGGCTACGAGTCGATCGGCTGCGCGCCGTGCACGCAGCCGGGCAGTGGCCGCGAAGGCCGCTGGGCAGGCACGGACAAGACGGAGTGCGGCATCCATGTCGTAGAGCCCGTCCGCTGACTCGATGAGCGTCGCCGCCCGTCCACAGCTCAGTCACCTGCGCGCGCTGGAGTCAGAGGCGATCCACGTGATGCGCGAGGTCGCGGCCGAACTGGAGCGACCGGTGCTGCTCTTCAGCGGCGGGAAGGACTCGATCGTGCTGCTGCGGCTGGCCGAGAAGGCGTTCCGCCCGGCGCCGTTCCCGTTCCCCCTAATGCACGTCGACACGGAGCACAACTTCCCCGAGGTGATTGAGTTCCGCGACCGTCGCGTTGCCGAACTGGGCGAGCGGCTGATCGTGGCGAGCGTGCAGGAGTCGATCGACAAGGGCCGAGCGGTCGAGGAGACCGGGCCGCGAGCCTCGCGCAACCGGCTGCAGACGGTGACGCTGCTCGACGCGCTGGCCGAGCACGGCTTCGACGCGGCCTTCGGCGGCGCGCGCCGCGACGAGGAGCGCGCGCGGGCGAAGGAGCGGATGTTCTCCTTCCGCGACGACTTCGGGCAGTGGGACCCCAAGAACCAGCGCCCAGAGCTGTGGAATCTCTACAACGGCCGTATAAAACAGGGCGAGAACGTGCGCGTCTTCCCCCTGTCGAACTGGACCGAGCTCGACGTGTGGGAGTACATAGACCAGGAGGGGCTGGAGGTGCCCTCGATCTACTTCGCGCACGAGCGCGAGGTGTTCGGGCGCGACGGGATGCTGTACGCGTGGCGCGAGGGCGTCGAGTTGATCGACGGCGAGCAGGTGAGCACCGAGACGGTGCGCTACCGGACCGTCGGCGACATGACCTGCACGGGCGGCGTGCGCTCGGGAGCGGTGACGCTCGAGGAGGTCGTTAGCGAGATCGCGGCAACGAGGATCACCGAGCGCGGGGAGACGCGCGCCGACGACCGGGTGACGGAGGCCGCAATGGAGGACCGCAAGAAGGCCGGGTACTTCTAGTGTCGAGACACAGATGACCCTCGACCTGCTGAGGTTCACCACCGCGGGGTCCGTCGACGACGGCAAGAGCACACTGATCGGCAGGCTGCTGTACGACAGCAAGCAAGTGTTCGAGGACCAGTTGGAGCACGTCGAAGCGGCGAGCGAGCGGCGCGGCGGCGAGGGCTCGCTGGATCTGGCGCTGTTGACCGACGGGCTGAGGGCCGAGCGCGAGCAGGGGATCACGATCGACGTGGCCTATCGCTACTTCGCGACGCCGAAGCGGCGCTTCATCATCGCCGACTGCCCCGGGCACAGGCAGTACACGCGGAACATGGTCACGGGCGCCTCGACCGCCGATGTCGCGGTGATCCTGCTCGACGCGCGCAAAGGGGTGCTGGAGCAGTCAAAGCGCCACGCGTTCATCAGCGCGCTGCTTGGTATCCCCAAGCTCGTCGTCGCGGTCAACAAGATGGACCTCGTCGGGTACTCCCAGGAGCGCTTCGAAGAGGTTGTGGCAGAGTTCGAGGGCTTTGCACCCAACCTGCGCGAGGGCGGGCGCAGGGCGGGCGATCAGTACGAGATCATCTACATGCCGATCTCGGCGCTGAACGGCGACAACGTCGTCGAGCGCTCGCAGGCGATGGCCTGGTTTGACGATCCGGCCCACCCCCCGACGCTGCTGGAGCTGCTGGAGCAGGTCGAGGTCGCATACGACCACCCGTACGATCGGCCCGCGCGGCTCCCCGTGCAGTGGGTGATCCGCCCGAGCGGGACCTCGACCAACAGCAACGGCGCGGTGAGCGACTACCGCGGCTATGCCGGCCAGCTGGCGAGCGGCGCTCTGCGCAAGGGCGATGAGGTGATGGTACTGCCGAGCGGCCGGCAGACGAGGATCGCGGCGATCGACACCTACGACGGCGAGCTCGACGAGGCGATGGCGCCAATGTCGCTGACGCTGCGATTGGAGGACGAGCTCGACGTCTCCCGCGGCGAGACGATCTGCCGTCCCGATCAGGCGCCGACGGTCGCGCGCGAGCTGCAGGCCGATGTCTGCTGGATGGCCGAGCAACCGTTGCGCCCGGGAGGGCGCTACGTAATCAAGCACACCACGCGCAGCGCAACGGCGGTCGTGGACACGATCACAGACCACGTCGACGTGGACACGCTCGAGCGCGGAGCACCGCCAAAGGAGCTGGGCCTGAACGACATCGGCCGCGTGCGCCTGCGCACAAGCGCCCCGCTCGTGTTCGATCCTTACGCGAGCAACCGCCGCACCGGCAGCTTCATCCTGATCGACGAGGCGAGCAACGAGACGGTCGGCGCGGGGATGATCGCCTAAGCTACCGGCCGAATGTTCTCGAAGGTACTGGTCGCCAACCGCGGCGAGATCGCGGTCCGCATCGTGCGCGCGCTCGAGGAGCTCGGCGTAGCGTCGGTTGCGGTCTACTCCGAGCTCGACCGCGACGCGCTGCACGTGAAGCGCGCCGACGAGGCCTACAACCTCGGCGAGGGGCCGGCGGCGGAGAACTACCTGAGCGTCGAGAAGATCCTCGACGTCGCCAAGCGCTCGGGCGCGGAGGCGATCCACCCGGGCTACGGCTTCCTCGCCGAGAACGCTCCGTTTGCGCAGGCCTGCGAGGACGCGGGGATCGTGTTCATCGGGCCCCCGGCGAGCGCGATCGACGCGATGGGCTCGAAGACGAAGGCCCGCGAGCTGATGCAGGCCGCGGGCGTACCGATCGTGCCGGGCACGACCGAGGCGGTCGCGACGGTCGCCGACGCGCTGCGGATCGCCAAGGATGAGATCGGCTTCCCGGTCGCCGTCAAGGCGGCGGGTGGCGGCGGCGGCAAGGGCTTCCGCGTGGCCCTGACCGAGGACGAGCTCGAGGGCGCGTTTGAGGGCTCGAGCCGCGAAGGCGAGAAGTTCTTCTCCGACGGGACCGTCTACCTGGAGCGCTACCTGCACGACCCTCGCCATGTCGAGGTCCAGGTGCTGGCGGACAGACACGGCAACGTGATCCACCTGGGTGAGCGCGACTGCTCGATCCAGCGCCGCCACCAGAAGGTGATCGAGGAGTCCCCCGCGCCGGAGTGGGTCGTCACGCCGGAGATCCGCGAGCGCATCGGCAAGATCGGCGTCGATGCGGCGAGGGCCGTCGACTACGTCGGCGCCGGTACGATCGAGGGCCTGTTCTCGGCGGCCGGCGGCGGCGGGGAGCCGGAGTACTTCTTCCTGGAGATGAACACGCGCGTGCAGGTCGAGCACTGCGTTACGGAGATGACGACGGGAGTGGACATCGTCAAGGAGGGCATCAAAGCCGCCGCGGGTGAGGAGCTCGGCTACCGACAGGAGGAGATCGAGCTGCGCGGGCACGCGATCGAGTGCCGGATCAACGCCGAGGATGCCTCCAAGAACTTCGCCCCGGCGCCGGGCAAGATCGGCGCCTACCTGGAGCCGAGCGGCCCAGGCGTGCGCGTCGACTCGGGCGTCGGCGCGGGCGGCGAAGTCTCGCCGATGTACGACCCGATGGTCGCGAAGCTGATCGTGTGGGATGCCGACCGCGAGCAGGCGACGCGGCGGATGCTGCGGGCGCTGGACGAATACGAGATCGAGGGCCTGAAGACGCTGATCCCCTTTCACAAGGCGCTGCTGGCGACCGAGAACTGGGCCAAAGGCGAGACGTGCAAAGACCTGCTGGAGGACAAGCAGTGGCTGAAGACACTGGCCTTCCCCGCGCCGGCACCCCCGGCTGACGATGAGGATGGCGCCGAGGAGAAGGTCGAGCAGACCTACGAGGTCGAGGTCTCGGGGCAGCGCTTCGACGTGCGCGTCGTCGGCCCCCCGTTCGCCGGGGGTGGCAGTGGAGGCGGTTCCGCGAACGGCTCGACGGCAGGCGGCCGCGCCGCGCCGAAGCGCAAGCAGCGCGAGAGCTCCAGTGGGGGCGGGCCTGACACTCTCCCTTCTCCCCTGCAGGGGAACATGTGGAAGGTGCTCGTCAAGCAGGGCGACACCGTCGAGGAGGGCCAGTTGCTGTGCATCATCGAGGCGATGAAGATGGAGAACGAGATCACCGCGCACAAGGCGGGCACGATCGCCGAGCTGCCGATCGAGGAGGGCGCCCCGATCGCCGCCGGCGCCCCGATCGCGACGATCAAGTCGCCTGAGTAAGCACGGCGACGTTCTCCTCGAGCACCTCGAGCGCACGGGCCGAGTCCAGCACCGGGCCGTGACCGGGGACGATGTGCTCGGCCGAGACAACCAGCGGTCGCAGGCGCTCTAGGGTGGCGAGGTAGGCGTCGCGATCACCACCGTCGTTCAGCGTCGGGGGCTCCACCGTCGAGAGGTAGTCCCCGGCGACGAGCACACGCGCCCAGGGGATCCAGACGGCCATCCCATCCACGGTATGCCCGTCAGCGGCATGCAGCTCCAGCTCGTGGTCGCCGATCCCGCAGCGCCCAGGGACCGGGAGCGCCTGGACCGACCCGAGCGCCAGCGGACGAGGCCGTTCGATCAGCAGATCCTTGTCGAATGCGCGCAGCTCGCGCTGAGCTTCGCCCGGCGATGCCCGCAGGCGCTCCGCCGTGCTCTGTGCACAACCTAGCGTGAGGCCGGGGAAGGCGAGCCGTCCGAGCAGGTGATCCCAGTCGCCGTGCGTGGCGAGCAGCCCGCTGGGCTTTGGAAAATGAGCCTGCTCGAGCAACGCGGGCAGCGTTTCGAGCTCCTCGGGAAGAACGGGGGAGTCGATTACGAAGGTCTCTCCCTCGCCATCAACCGGCCCGCGAACAATCACGCAATTGACCTGGAGTACGGCGCTGGTGGCGAGGAGCACGTCGCGATGGAGAGAGACGGCTCTCACCGCAGCGACCCTACGACCTCAGGTGATGCCGAGCAGCTTGGCAGCCTCTTTGAGGCTGTGCACTTCGGCCGTCGGCTTTTTCTGAGATGAGTCCAGCGTCTCCTTATTTCGATTCACCCAGATCACAGGCACTCGCTGTTTGACGCACGGCGCGACGTCGTGGTAGTGGCTGGCTGCTACATGCACCCAGCCACGCTTGCCACCCATGCGCCTTGCACACTCGGTGAAGTGGGCGAGTTCGGGCTTGTAGGAGCGCACTTGCTGAGCTGTCACGACGAGGTCGAAGTCGGTCGGAATGTGACGGCGGGTCTGGCCGAGCAGCTTGTCATCGATGTTCGAGAGCAGACCGAGCTTGTATTTCTTGGCCAGCTTGGTTAGCTGGATGTTGGTCTCCTTGAAGGGCTTCCAGCGCTGCACCGAGTCGGGCAGGAACCCTGAGCGCGAGGGCTCAAGCTTCCACTCCATGCGTTTGGCAACCTCGATCGCGGTGCGACGCAGCACCTCCGCGTAGAGCTCGTAGGAGCCGCCCTCGATCTCGCGTGAGATCTCGTGAAAGAGCGGGATCAGCACGGCGCGGTCGATCTCGAAGCCGTCGCGTTCGGCCTCCTTGGCGAAGGCTTCGTAGATCCCGGTCTCCCAGTCGATCAGCGTGCCGTATACGTCGAAAGTGACGAATGTGACGTTCTTTGGAATCGGCATCGGCTCGGCATTATGCCCTGCGCACACCTCCGTGCGCGGTCACCCCCTTTCGGTTAGTGTTCCGCGCCGCAATGGACCTGCTCGAGTACCAAGGCAAGCAGCTGTTTGCCCGACACGGCTTGAAGGTGTCCGACGGCAAGGCCGTGACGACGGTCGAGGACGCCGTCGCGGCGGCTAACGAGGTCGGCTACCCCGTCGTCGTGAAGGCCCAGGTGCTGATCGGCGGGCGCGGCAAGGCCGGCGGGGTAAAGCTCGCCGCGGATCAGGCCGAGGTGCTGGAGCACGCGACGAACATCCTCGGGATGGACATCCACGGGCACACGGTGCGCACCCTGTGGATCGAGCATGCGAGCGACATCGCCACCGAGTACTACGCCTCGGTGCTGCTGGATCGTTCGGCCAAGGCGCCGCTTGTCATGTTCAGCGTCGAGGGCGGCGTGGACATCGAAGAGGTTGCCGAGAACACTCCCGAGAAGCTGATCCGCCATCACGTGGACTCGCTGCAGGGGCTCTCGCGCGCGGAGGCCGTGAAGATCGCCACCGACGGCGAGGCCGACGCCGACGTGATCGAGGGTGTGGCCGACGCGCTGGTGGCGCTGTACGAGGTGTGGTTGGACGAGGACGCCACGCTCGCCGAGATCAACCCGCTGATCGTCACGCCGGAGCGCGAGGTCAAGGCGCTCGACTCGAAGGTGTCGCTAGACGACAACGCGCTGTACCGCCACCCCGAGAACCAAGAGCTGGCCGACAAGGAGAACGAAGATCCGATCGAGCGTCGCGCGAAGGAGCAGGGCGTGCAGTACGTCAAGCTCGACGGCGACATCGGGATCCTAGGCAACGGCGCCGGGCTGGTGATGAGCACCCTCGACGTCGTCGCCCAAGCCGGCGGCAAGCCAGCGAACTTCCTCGACGCCGGCGGCGGCTCGGACGCCGCGAAGATCAAGCAGGCAGTCGAGCTGATCCTTGCCAACGATGCGGTCAAGGCTGTGCTGTTCAACATCTTCGGGGGCATCACGCGTTGCGACGAGGTAGCGAAAGGCCTGATCGCCGCGTTCGATGAGATCAAACCAACCGTCCCGTTCGTGGTGCGCTTGGATGGCACGAACGACGTGGCCGGTCGCGAGTTGTTGCAGGAGGCCGCGCTGGGAAACGTGCACGCCGCCAAGACCATGAACGAGGCCGCAGAGAAGGTCGTCGCGTTGGCAAAGGAGCAGAGCTGATGTCGGTCCTCGTCGACGAGAACACGCGCCTGGCCGTCGCCGGGATCACCGGCCGCGAGGGCTCGTTCCACACGCTGAACAACAAGCGCTACGGCACGAACGTGGTCGGCGGGGTGACGCCGGGCAAGGGCGGACAGGACGTGGAGGGCATTCCCGTGTTCAACAGCTGGGCAGAGGCGGCCGAGAACGTCCAGCCCAACACCGCGATGATCTTCGTGCCCCCACGGTTTGCGGCCGACTCAATCCTCGAGGCCGCCGCGGCCGGGGTCGAGCTGGTGATCGCGATCACCGAGGGGATCCCGGCGCACGACGAGCTGCGGGTCTACAACACGCTCAAGCGCGATTTCTCAGGCACGCGCCTGATCGGGCCGAACTGTCCGGGCATCCTCTCCCCCGGCAAGGCCAACGTCGGCATCATCCCGGCCTCGTTCTTCAAGGAGGGCAATGTCGGCGTGGTCTCGCGCTCGGGCACACTGACCTATCAGATCGGCAACGAGATCGCCCAGGCTGGTTTTGGCTGCAGCTCAATCGTCGGGATCGGCGGCGACCCCGTGCCGGGGAGCTCGTTCGTGGACGTGATCGAGCTGTTCGAGGCAGACGAGCAGACCGAGCTGATCGTCCTCTCCGGCGAGATCGGCGGCTCGGCCGAGGAGGAGGCCGCCGAGTACATCGCCGAGCACGTGAAGAAGCCCGTGGTGGCCTACATCGCAGGCTTCACCGCCCCGGCGGGCAAGCAAATGGGTCACGCCGGTGCGATCGTCTCCGGCTCCGCCGGCACCGCCGCCGCGAAGGCACAGGCGCTGGAAGCGAAGGGCGTGCGCGTCGGTCGCACTCCCACCGAGGTGGCGGAGATCGCAGTAACGCAGCTACGCTAGGGCAGTGGATCAGGAGGTCTCGAAGACGCTGGGCGAGCTGGAGCGCAAGCTGCAGGAGCTCGAGCGCATCCTGACCTCGGTCGATCGCGGCGATCGGATCGGCGGAGAGGTCCCTGTCAGCGCCGAGCATGGCCCCGTCGATCGCAGTCCCCCCAGCCCGCCTCCCTCCCCCGCCGGCCGATCTCCGCTCGGTCGACTGGTCGATGAAGCGGTTGAGCCGGTCGTGCGCGTCGAGCGGACGCCACGTCCGCATGCCCAGCAGTCCCCGCGAATCCCACAGCCCGCGCAACTGCCAGCACCCGAGCAACCACCGAGGTCTCCCCACCCTCCCGAGGCAAAGACGCCGAGCACCGACCAGCTGCTGCGCTTCCGCGAGCGGCTGGAGCGGAGCGCGAAGGAGCTGACCCAGGAATATGACGAGCTGCTCGGGCGCCTAGACTACGCCGCCGTGGCAAGCAAACCTGTGGGCCCAACGATCTCATTTGCGCGTGGCGCGCCTTCGCTCGACATCGTCGACGTAGATGGCCTGCGCGACGCGGCGGTCCGTGCGTTCGAGAGCGACCCGGCCGGCACCACCGCCTACGGCACCTCGGTCGGCTACCCGCGGTTGCGGGCGTGGATCGCCGACCGGCACGGCGTCGAGCCCGAGCGCGTGCTCGTCACGAACGGCTCGATGCAGGCGGATGCGTTCCTGTTTGAGCAGCTCGTGGGGCCCGGCGACGAGGTAATCGTGGAGCGCCCGACGTATGACCGTACGCTGCTGTCGCTGCGCGAGCGCGGCGCACGTGTGCATGCGGTCGAGCTCGAGCACGACGGGATCGACACGAATACGCTCGCCGAGTTGCTGCGCGGATCGGATGCGGTGCAGCCGCAGCTAGCCCACATCATCCCCAACTTCCAAAATCCCGCCGGCTACACGCTCTCGCCGGCCAAGCGCCAGGCTCTGCTCGCGCTGGCCGCCGAGCACAACTTCTGGGTGTTCGAGGACGACCCATACGTCGAGTTGCGCTTCAGCGGCGAGACGCTGCCGAGCATGCTGTCGATGGACCCCAAGCACGTGGTGTACGCCTCGTCATTCTCGAAGACCGTGTGCCCCGGGATCAGAGTGGGCTACCTGGTTGGGCCGGCCGATTTGATCGCGGCTATCGCAAAACTCGCGACGAACACCTACATCTCGCCGAGCATGGTGGCACAGTCGATCGTCTACGAGTTCTGTGCTTCGGGTGCGATCGACAGTTCGATCGAGACGGTCAGAACCGCTCTGGCAAAGCGCGCGCTGACGCTGGATTTGGCATTGCGGCGCGAGCTGCCGGAGGCCGAATTCGTGCCGCCCGAAGGCGGCTACTTCATGTGGGTGACGCTGCCCGTGGGCACCGATGTGCATGCTCTGCACAAGGTCGCCGGTGAGTATGGGGTGTCGTTCGTGAAGGGAACCGACTTCCTGCTGGAGGGTGGCGAGAACACCTTGCGGCTGGCCTACTCGGGGGTCACACCTGAGCAGATCGACGAGGGCATTGCACGCCTGGCGCAGGCGTACCGCTCGCTCTGATTACGCCGCAGACGCCGGCATTTGCACGTCAGCGGCCGTAGCGCTGGCCTAAGACCAACTGCTCTGGCAGCGCCGTGCGCGCGGGGGGCGAGGGGTCGGCGATCACCGAGACCGTCTCGGCGACGCTCGGGGTGATCGTGCAGGTGCGCCCATCGGTACTCTCGAGCATCACCCGTTCGTCGTCGTGAACGGCCAGTGTGCCCTCCAAGCCAGGCTCCAGGCCGGAGGCCTTGAGGTAGTGCAACAGATCCTCCGCCTCGTTCTCGAAACGCAGGATACGCACTGAGGCGCCGACGGCGACGTCGGCCAACGGTACGCCCGAGAGGCGCGCGCCGGCGACGATCGGGTGGCCGTGGGGGCAGGTCTTGGCGTCGCCGATCGCCGCGAGCATGCGCTGCTCGAGCACCGGGGACATCGCGTGCTCCAGGCGCTCGGCCTCCTCGTGAACCTCGTCCCAGGGCACGCCGAGAACGTCGGTGAGAAAGCGCTCGATCAAACGATGGCGGCGGACGATGCCCTCGGCGTGCTGCGCACCTGAGTCGGTGAAGACGATCGCACGATCGGCGCCTCGGGTGATGTAGCCGTCGCGCTCCAAGCGGACGATCATCTCGTGCACCGTGGGCGGCGAGAGCTGCATCGCGCGTGCGACGTTCGCGCCGGTCATCGGCAGGCCGGCCTCCTGCAACCAGAAGAGGATTTGCAGATACTCCTCCTCGGCGACGGTCGCCGTGGTGGTGCCCTCGTCGCTCACGCCCGTGATGCTAGACGACGCTCAGTTGGCGAGTTGGTCAAACGTGCACTCGGTGGGCGGCTTGTCATCGCGCCAGCGGCGCAGCTTGGCGCCGTGGCGGATGCGTCCGGCGGAGACGTGGTCGAAGTCGATCTCGATAACCAGCTCGGGGCGCAGACCAACCCACTCGAGGTCCTTGTCCGAGCTCCAGCGGCTGGGGTCTGCCGAGCCGCGCGCTCCCGACTCATACGGGGCGAAGAAGCCGACCAAGCGCCGCTTCTCGGAGGCGGACAAACCGGAGCAGTGTCCGACGACGCGCAGCTCTGGACCGTCGTATAGACCGAGGATCAGCGCGCCGACAGTATCGGGCTCCTTGCCGGGACGCCAGCCGACGAGCACGACATCGATCGTCCGCACGCGCTTGACCTTGAACGTGCCCTTGCGCTCGCCGGGACGGTAGGGCGCAGAGAGCTCCTTGGCGATCGCGCCCTCGGCGTGCTCGAGCCAACGCTGGGCCTCCTGCTCGGTCGTGACCGTCTCCATCAGCTCGACCGGCGCGCCGGCGAACGCCTCGTCCATGAGCAGCTCCCGCAACGCGGCGCGGCGCTCGGACAGGGGCCGCTCCAGCAGCGACTCGTCCTCTCGGGCAAGCAGGTCGAAGACCACGTAGACGGCGGGGGTCTCGACGGACAGGCGCTCGATACGAGAGAGGGCCGGGTGGATACGCTGGCCGAGCGCGTCGAAGTCCTCGTGTCCGTCCTCGCCGCGAACGACGATCTCGCCGTCGAGCACGTAGTGCCCTGGCGGGAGCACCAACTCGGGGAAGTAGCGCCCGAGCGGCTTGGCCGAGCGCGACTGCAGGAACACCTCCTCACCGTCGACGAACGCCAGGCAGCGAAACCCGTCGAGCTTGATCTCGTAGGCGAAGTCCTCGCCGACGGGCAGCTCCTTGCGCGAGAGTGCGAGCTGGGGCTTGATCGGTGGAGATAGGGGCAGCGGGCTCATCGTCGCGCGCGGCTTGGCTGGACGCGCATGGGCTCTCCGGGCATCTTCGGATAGTCGGGCGGGTAGGGCATGTCCCCCCGGCCCTCAGCGAGGTCGCGCTCATACATCTCGAGCAGTGGCTCGAGTGAGTGGGCGGTGTCGTCGATGGCAGCGTGGCGATCGCCCACCTCGGCGAACCTGGCGGGCATCGTCGCCACCGTGAAGTCCTCGGGCACCGCCTGCTCGAGCTCACCCCAGGCCAGGGGCGCGGAAACTGGCGCACCCGACTTCGGCCGCACGCTGTAAGCGGACGCGATCGTGCGGTCACGTGCGTTCTGGTTGTAGTCGACGAAGATCCGCTCGCCGCGCTCCTCCTTCCACCAGTTGGTCGTCACCTGACCCGGCAGGCGTCGCTCGAGCTCACGACCAAAAGCGATCGCGGCGTGGCGCATGTCGGTAAACGTCCAGCGCGGCTCTATGCGGACATAGATGTGGACCCCCCGACCGCCGGAGGTCTTGGGGAACCCGACATATCCCAGCTCCTCAAGCAGCGCGTGCGCCTCCGCGGCAACGCGGACCGCGTCAGCGAAATCGGTGCCCTGCTGTGGGTCGAGGTCGATGCGCAGCTCGTCGGGGTGGTTGAGATCCTCGCGGCGGACCGGCCACGGGTGAAAAGTGATCGTGCCCATCTGCGCGGCCCAGCCGACGACCGCCATCTCCGTCGGGCAGACCTCGTCGGCGGTACGGCCCGACGGAAACTCGATCGTCGCGGTCTGCACGTACTCGGGCGCCCCGCGCGGGACGCGCTTTTGAAAGAACGCGTCGCCGCCGCCTTTCTCGCGTGTCGAGGGCACGATTCCCGGGTGCACCCCCTTTGGCCAGCGCTCGAGCGTCGTCGGCCGCCGCTCCAGTGCCCGCATGATGCCGTCGCCGACAGCGAGATAGTAGTTGACTAGGTCGAGCTTGGTGACGGCGCGGGAGCGCTCGGTCGGCGGGAAGATCACGCGATCAGCGTTGGACACGCGCAGCTCGCGCCCGTCTACATCCAGAACGACATGCTCCTTGTCAGCCGCCATGGCTCAAAGGATGCCCTATCGAGGCCGTGACGCGGATGTGGCATGAGGATCTCAGGGGGCGTGCGGCCAGCGAGCACCACGCGGATCCGCCGAGCCGCTTGGTGGATCTGTCGCCCTCTGACATCTCCTGTAAGGATGCCCGACGTGGTGATCCCGCAAGCCGCGCTGATCGCGTCTGGGCCGTTTGGCGATGCGTTGAGCGCCGAACGTGTCGCGCTGGCCATCGCGCAGGGCTTGTGCGAGGGCGGAGCGCCGGAGCCCGATCTGTGTCCGATCCCCGTCGATCGGGGACATCTATCGGACGTGGGAGCGCTGCTGGAGGGGCTCGACTTCGACGTACGCATGCGTCGAGCACGCGCGGTCATTCTGGGAGAGCGGCAGCTCGAGGAGCGCGCGCTGAGGGGAAGCGTGGCGTTCGAGATCGCCACGCGAGCCCGTCAAGCGGGCGTACCGACCTACGCGGTGACTGGTTCCAACGCGCTCGACCGATTCGACGCCCGCATCCTCGACCTGCAGGTCATCATTGAGGCGGGCAGCCGACGGGCGCTTGTTGCGGCGGGCAGGAAGCTGGCTCAGGTGCTCTGAGCCGCGGCGTCGGTGGCGAGTGACCGCGCCAACTCGTACACCAAGCGAGTCGCATCGGCGACCGTGCCGAAGTCGAGGTTCGCGGGCACGTCGCTGGGCAGGTGGTAGTTGGCGAGGCTGTGCCAGTCGGTGAGCGACACAAGCGTTGCGGTCGGGTAGCCGGCGCGACTGGGGATCACGCTGTCGGTCGACGCCCGTGCACGAAAGCCACGCTCCAGCGGGATGTCGAGCTGCCTGGCGCGCTCGGCGATCAACTCGCGCAGCCAGGCACCGGCGTACTCCTCCATCCATACCGGCCCCTCGCCCTCGAGCATGACGAGGTGCGGCGAGCCGACGGTGTCGAGGTTGACGAAGCACGTTCGCCCCGGCGCGAGCTCATGGCGATGACTGGCGATGAACGCACGGACGCCATCCTGCAAAGTCTCCTCGGCCCCACACGACACCAGCAACACGCGTAGGCCCGGCAGCGGGTGCTCGCGCAGCAGCTCCGCGAACGCCACCAGCGTGGCGACGCCGGACAGGTTGTCGTTGGCGCCCGGGACAGTCTGGCTGCGCCAGACATCGATCACGACGGCGCCGGCGAGCATTCCGATCGCAATCGCCGCCCACGCCGGCGCGCGTCGTCGGCCGAGAGCCGCGGCGATCGTGCATAGCGGTCCCGCCAGTCCGATCCACCACTGCGGCGGGGAGGTCTTCATCCGCTCGATCAGCTGCGGTGAGAGCTCGTGCAGCCGGCGCTGGAGCGTCTGGTCGAAGATGAACCCCGTCTGCGGGGCATCATGGTGGGCGAGGACCACGAGCGTGTCGACCTCGCGTCCGCCGGGCGCCGTCTCGCGCCCGTCCGACGCTGGCCCACCATTGTTGTTCAGCGCCGCTGCGCCTTTGCCAGCACGGGCCACGACGTTGACCGTAGTGCGGCGGCGGCGGACGGCTCGCCGCACCAGGCGGGGACCGTTCTGGGCCTCGTCGACGATCCCCGCGAAGCTCGCCGCCGCGAGCAGCGCCCCGATCCGTCTACAGGCGCCCAGGACGAGTGCGGCCCCGGCGATTCCCATCAGTCCCAGCGCCGCGGAGGTGGGCGGGAAGATGCCCCAGGAAGGCTCGTCCTCCAATTGCGACTCGACTCCCGGGATGGAGCTCAGACGCACGTGCAACCACTCGGCCGCCTCGCGCTCACCCGGAGAGCAGGGCGTGCGATCGAGCGGGGCCAGCGTCTCCACGACCTCGCGCAGGGTTGCTTCTAGTGGGTCTGTAGCGGGGTTCACAGAAAGCATTGTCCCTCGCCACGATAGGTCGGCGCCTCCTCGACGATCCGCTCGCCTTCGAGCAGGTACAGGCTGGCGAAGCGCTCGCACAGCTCGCCGGCCTTGGCGTGGCGCAGATAGACGCGGTCGCCGAGCACAAGTGCGTCCGCGCCAGCACCGAGCAGCGGCGTCTGCACCTCGCCGGCGCCCTCCTGGGAGTCCAAGCGCAGTCCCGCCGGCAGGTGCGGGCGCGGCAGGCGGGCCCGATCGGCGGGGCCGGAGGCGAGGTAGCCGCCGCCCAGCGCCGTGACCACGCCGGGCCCGGGACGGCGCACGATGGGCAGCGCGAACAGCGCGGCGGGACGGGGCGTGAACGCTCGATAGGCGTCGAACAGGCCGGGGCCATACAGCCCCGAGCCGGCCGTCACCTCGGTGACGGCCCCCTCCGCGGCCGTCGACTCGAGGCTGCCGGTCCCACCGCCGTTGACGAACTCCAGCGAGGAGGAGGAGGAGGACTCCGCGATCGTCTGTTCCACCGCGAGCACCGCGGCGGCGCGGCGCACGGCCAGCTCGCGCGCGGAGAGCGCCTGCATCGCACGGATCGCGCGGGCGCGTAGCCGGGGACCGATTCCCCGCCCACTAGGCGTGTCGCCGAGGCCGGCGATCTGTGCCTCATAAGACATGATCCCCACCAGCGCCAAGCCGTCGCGGGCGAGGACCGCGCGCGCGAGCGCGGCGGCCTGCTCGGGAGTATGGACAGGCGAGCGCTTGGCACCGACGCGCATGCGGCCGCCGAGGGTCCGCCAACCGGCATCGAGATCGATACACACGCGCAGCGCAGCGGCGTCACGGTCGCTCCGCGTAGGCTCAAGCGCACGGTCGATCAGGTCGAGCTGCTCGACGCTGTCGACCATCACCGTGGCGCGCACCGCGGGTCGTTCGGCGGTGAGTGCGGCAAGTGCCCTAAGCGCGTGCCGGTCGGCGGTCGGGTAAGCCACCACCAAGTCCTCGGCGCCGTGGGAGGCCAGCCAGAGAGCCTCCGGGAGCGTGAAGGAGAGCGTGCCGGTGAACCCCGGGCGGGCGAGCACGCGTTCCTGCAAAGCGCGGCAGCGAACAGACTTGCTCGCCAAGCGAATCGGCTTGGGGGCGGCACGGCGCACGAGATCCTCGGCGTTGGCCCACAGCGCATCGAGATCGACGACCGCGAACGGCGCCTCCAGGTCCGCGGTGGCCCGCTCCAAACGCTCGTATGTCGCGTGGTTGTGGGTCGCGTCAAGCATCGACAGGGGCGGTGGGTAGCGGAGGTTGGACGGGTCCCAGGACTCGGTCGGTCCAGGCGTTGGCAAAGCGTCCCTCGGGGTCGAGCCGGGCGCGGACGGCCTGGAAGCGGTCCCAATCGGGATAGCGCGGGCGCAGCGTGGCGGCGGTCTGGAAGTGGCGCTTGCCCCAGTGTGGACGCCCGCCGAGCTCGTCCATGAGCGCCTCGACGGCACGGAAGTACGGCTCCCAGGCCATCCCGCGATACATGTGGACCGCGACGAAGCCGCTGTCGCGGCCGGCCGCGGTGCTGAGCAACGCATCGTCGGGCGCGACCGTCCGCACCTCGATCGGGAACGGCACGGCGAAGTTGCGGCTGGGAACGAGGGCCATGATGCGGTTGACCGCCTCGGGTGTGCGCTCGCGCGGGAGCGCGTACTCCATCTCGGTGAAGCGCACCAACCGCGGACTGGCGAAGATTCGGTCGGAGCGATCGACCCGCGTGCCCGCACCGGCGAGGCGGGTGACGAGGCGGTTGAGCTGTGGGATGCGTCGCGGAAAGCGACGCCCGGCGCGGCAGAGCAGCTCGAAAGCGTGGTTGGTGAGCAGCACGTCGTTGGCGTAGGCGCTCACCCGGCCGCGCGGGCGCGGAGGCTGATCGGTGCGGTTGTTGGTGCGCGTGAGCGCTCTATCGGCGTGCGGGAAGACGAAGAACTCGAAGTGATCGTTGCCGAGCGCCAGCTCCTCGAAGCGCGCGAGCGTGTCGGACAGTGGCGCGGGAGCGTCGACGCCGCGCAGGGTGAAGGCGGGGACACAACGGAGGGTGACCTCGGCGATCACGCCTAGCGCGCCGAGGCCCACGCGAGCGGCGCGGAAGACCTCGGAGTCGATGTCCTCTGCGCAGCGCAGGGTCGAGCCGTCGGCGAGCACGAGCGTGAGCTCAGCCACCTGCGCGGAGATGTTGCGCAGGCGGGCGCCGGTCCCGTGCGTCGCCGTGGAGATCGCGCCGGCGATGCTCTGAACGTCGATGTCCCCGAGGTTCTCCAGCCCTAGCCCGTGCTCGGCCAGGCGCACATTCAGCTCACGGATCGTGATTCCCGCCTGCACGCGCACCAGCCCCGAGGAGCGGTCGATGTCGAGCACGCGCGTGAGCCGCTCCAGGCGTAGCTGAGAGCCGTCGGTGAGGGCGATATCGCTGAAGGAGTGCCCGGCGCCGGCCACGCGCACGCGGCGATCGTGCGCGGCGGCGCGGGTTAGCGCTTCGGATATCTCCTCGATCGAGCCGGGGATCTCGACGGCCGCGGGACGGCAGGATTGATCGCCGGCCCAGTTGCGCCAGTCGACGGCGCGCTCGTGCGGATCGTTAGGCTCGCTCATCAGATGACCGACCCCGAGCCTACTGCGACCCCGGGTAAGTCGGGCGCCGTCACACCAGAGAGCGCGACCGCACCCGCTAGCGCCACCGCGACCGTGAGCCCAGCAGTCCGGGCCTCGCGCGCGCGCTCGCTACCCACACCGGGCGCCAAGCGCGCGACCGTGATCGGGGCTGGATCGTTCGGAACGGCGCTGGCCGTATTGCTCGCTCGGGGCGGGCTGCGCACGACACTGCAGGCGCGCACCGCCGAGCAAGCGACTGTCTTGGAGCAGGAGCGCGAGAACCGCGTCTACCTACCAGGCGTGGAGTTGCCCGGCCAGCTACGGATCGAGCCGGCCGCCGCCGGGGTCGCGCGCGCCGACTATGTGTTCCTTGCCGTGCCCTCGAGCGGCTTGGACGAGGTGATTGCGACGCTCGAGGCTGCGGGACTGGACAAGCGCGCGGCGGTCGTATCGGTGGCGAAGGGCCTGGTGCCACCGGATGGGCTGCCGCCGACGATTGTGCTCAGCGGGAGGTTCGGCCCCGGCAGGGTCGCGTGCCTGGGCGGGCCGGCGCATGCCCAGGAGATGGTGCACGAGGGCGCCGGCCTGGTGGCCGCCTCCAGCGACGAGGAGCTCACGCGGGCGCTCGCGCAGGTGTTCACGCGCGCGGGGGTCGTCTGCGAGCAGTCCGACGACCCGCTCGGCGTCGAGCTGGCGGGCGCCGCCAAGAACGCCGCGGCGCTGGCGGCCGGGGCCACGGAGGCGCAGGGCCTGAACGCGGCAGGCGCGGCCGCGGGGCACATCTTCGCCGAGGTATGGCGCTACGCCGCGAGCCTGGGCGCGCGGCCGGAGTCGATGATCGGTCTCGCCGGCGCCGGCGATCTGGTGGCCACGGCGCTGGCTCGCGACAGCCGCAACCGCCGCGCCGGCGAGCTCCTGGCCGCGGGCGTGCCAGCCGCGGAGATCCCCGCTCGCATCGGCCAGGCGGTCGAGTCGCTGGAGTCAGTGCCGCTGCTCGCTCGCGCGCTCGAGCGCGCAGGTGTCGAGACTGGGACGGTAGGTGACGTCACGACCGAGGATCGCCCAGATCGGCGAGCACCGATCACCTCCGCGCTGGGGCGGCTGATCTCGGGGGAGTTGCCGCTGGACGACTGGGTCGCGTTGGTCCGCGCCACGGTGCCCCCGCCCGCCCGCTGGCGCCGACCTCAGCCGGGATTCTGGCGCCGCGCGTGGCGGCGGGCGACAGGACGAAATCGTTAGAGCAAGCGCGTATCCCTATGGTATATATGCCGTAGATACCATGGCTCTCGCACCTTAGAAAGGAAGCAGATGCCTCAGCCCGCTAAGAAAAAAGCGAAGGCCGAGCCCGTGTTCGACCCCACCGCGAAACTCGACCTTGCCGACCCCGACGAGCTCATCGCGCAGGAGGGCCGCCGCGAGAACGCTTTACGCATGCAAGAGCTCGTCCGCCCGGGACGCACGACGCCGATCGCGGTGCGCTTCGACCAGTTCACGCTCAAGCGGCTGCGGGCGCTCGCGGCGCTGCGCAACACCGGCTATCAGACGCTGCTGAAGGAATTCATCGTCGAACGTCTCTACGAGGAGGAGAAGCGCGAGGGCATCATCAAGTCATGAGTGTGCTCACGACAGCCTCGTAAACCCCCGCGCCGTGTCCGGCCTCAGTCACCCGCGCGTTCTCGTATTTCGCCAGCGCCTCGCGGATCGACGGATCGCGCTCAACGGCGTTTGCCACCAGCCAGAACGTCTCCACCTGCGTCGCGCACGCCAGGTCCTCGCGCGAGTCGCCCACCGCGAAGCACTCCTCCGGCGCGTACCCCCGCGCACGCCGGTGCCAAGCGACCCCGCCCGCCTTCGACGCGCCCGCCGGCAGCAGGTGGTAGCCGCGTACATGCGATAGCCCCGCGAGCGCCGGTGAGCGCCGGTTGACGACGCCGTTGTCCACCAACCGCAGGTCCCCGTGGCCGTGCTCGGCCAGCAGTGCGTCCACCTCGAAGGCGTCCACGAGACCACGGAACAGGTGCGAGACCTCGCGCTCGACGTGCCAGGGCTCGTGGTACTCCAGACGCCCCTGGAAGCGCTCCAGCAGCAACGCCGGCGCACCCGAGCGTTCGATCTGCTCGGCGATCGTCAGCTCACCCGGCACGAGCTCGCCCGTCAACCACTGCTCCTCGCCATCGAGCACCACGCACGCACCCGCCTCGTAGATGTAGGAGCTCTGCCCCAGTAACCGCGCGTCCTCGAACACCTGCGCGCGCCTGCGCCCCGACATCAGCACCACCTCGACGTCCGCCCGCATACACGCCTGGATCGCCCGCACCCCCTCGATCGACACGTTCCCCTCACCATCTCTCATCAGAGACGCGCCCCGCCCAAGCAGCGTGCCGTCAAGATCCACGTACATGCACCTGGTATGTGCCGCGGAAAGACGGTCGTTGGGGCCTTCGGCACGATGCGGAATTCTGAGGGACTCCATGGCCTCTACTATCGCAAGCGGTGGCCCTGCAACGCACGATCGAGCCCTGGAGCGCGCTCTTAGATGAAGCACGCGACGACGGCCGGCTCGTGCGGGAGTCGCGCGAAGGACCAGGCAAAGCCAAGCTGGTCAACCCCCCCGCGGAGCTGCACCCCGAAGTGCTCGCCGCCCTCTCCCGTCTGGAGATCGAGCGCCTCTACTCCCACCAAGCGGAGGCGATCTTCTCCTCCTGGGAGAACCCGACGATCGTCACCACCGGGACCGCCTCGGGCAAGTCGCTGTGCTTCAACCTGCCCACGCTCGACGTGCTCTGTCGCGATACAAAAGCCCGCGCGCTGTACCTGTACCCGACGAAGGCGCTTGCCCAGGACCAAGCCCGCGCGCTCGCGGCCTTCGGTCTGACTAAGCGCGTACGCCCAGCGATCTACGACGGCGACACGCCGCGCGAGGCGCGCGCGGACATCCGCCGACGGGCGAACATCGTGCTCACCAACCCCGACATGCTGCACGTCGGCATCCTCCCCAACCACCCCGCCTGGGCCGAGCTGTTCGCGAACCTCGCGGTCGTCGTCGTCGACGAGGCCCACGTCTACCGCGGTGTGTTCGGCTCACACGTGGCCAATGTCCTGCGCCGGCTACGCCGGATCGCGGCGGCCTACGGCACCGCCCCCCGCTTCCTGCTCACCTCGGCCACGATCGCCAACCCGGTGCAGCTGGCCGAGCGCCTGACGGGCCTGGAGGACGTGAGCCTGATCGACGAGGACGGCTCGCCGGCGCCGGGGCGGCAGATCGCGATCTGGAACCCGCCGCTGACCGACGAGGCACTGGGCAAACGCCGCTCGGCGCTCGGAGAGGCGGCCGAGCTGCTCGCGCGGCTCGTGCGCGACGGGGCGCGCCTGATCTGCTTCATGAAGTCGCGCAAGGGCGTCGAGGTCCTGCACAAGCTGCTCGTGACGGACTTGGAGGAGGGCGGCGATCCAGAGCTCGCAAAACTGGTGGCCCCCTACCGCGCCGGCTACACCTCCCAGCAGCGTCGCGAGCTGGAGAGTCGCCTCGTGCGCGGTGAGCTGCGCGCGGTGATCACGACCGACGCTCTGGAGCTCGGCATCGACATCGGCGAGCTCGACGCCGCCGTGGTCGTCACCTTCCCCGGGACCGTCGCCTCGCTGCGCCAGATGTGGGGCCGGGCCGGGCGGCGCGGGCGGGGTCTGGCGGTGTACGTCGCGGGCGAGGACGCGCTCGACCAGTTCTTCTGCCGCCATCCCGATGACTTCTTGGAGCGCCCCGTCGAGGCCGCGATCCTCGACCACGAGAGCTCGGAGATCTTCCGCCGGCATCTGCTCTGCGCCGCCCACGAGGGACCGCTGTCCGGTCAGGACGCCGAGTTCCTCGGCCCGCGCTGGGAGGCCCACGCCGAGGTTCTGCAGAGCGGAGGCGAGCTGCGCCGCCGGGCGGGCGGGGTCCGGTCAGCAGGATCGGATGGAACCCGGTCGACGGGGAGGGTGGGGCCCAATACCTATGTCCCCCGCGAGTCCGGCAGCTATCCGGCGGGGGAGGTCTCGCTGCGCTCGGCCTCCCCCGAGAGCTTTGCGATCGTCGATGTCGCCTCCGGCGAGCTGCTCGGCTCGACCGAGGCCGTGCGCGCCCACTCGACCGTGCACGAGGGCGCGATCTACCTGCACCTCGGGCGCTCCTACGAAGTGCGCGAACTCGACCTGCAGCGCCGCCGCGCGCTGGTCGCGCCGTTTGACGGCGATTGGTACACGCAGCCCAAGCGCGAGACCGAGACCACGATCGAGCGCCTGCTCGATCGCCGCGAAGCGCTCGGGATGACCCTCAGCTTCGGCGAGGTGGCGGTCACCGACACGGTGCTCGCCTACCAGCGCAAGCGCGTGGCGAATAACGCGTTTCTCGACCTCGTGGGGCTCGATCTGCCGCCCACGAGCTTCTCCACGCAGGCGCTCTGGTTCGAGCTGGACTCCGCCAAGCTGGGGTTGGGCGCAGCCGCGGCCGGTGAGAAGAGAGTCGACGGCACGGTGGCGGAGATCACGATCCCGCTGGAGACGCTGCTCGGCGCGCTGCACGCAACCGAGCATGCCCAGATCGCCGTGCTGCCGCTGATCGCGATGTGCGACCGCTGGGACATCGGCGGGCTGTCCACGAACCTCCACCCCCAGACCTGCGGCGCGACGATCTTCATATATGACGGCCACCCCGGCGGGATCGGCATCACGCGCACCGCGTTCGCGCGCTTTGAGGAGCTCTGCCGCGACGCATATCGCCTGATCGCCGAGTGCCCATGCGCCTCGGGCTGTCCCTCATGCGTGCAATCGCCGAAGTGCGGCAACCTCAACGAACCGCTCTCCAAGGCAGGGGCGCGGCTGTTGCTCGAGCGGATGCTCGCCGCCGGCGTCGAGTCCGCCGAGGAGGCGCACCGCTCCGAACGCGATGCGCCGTTGTTGAAGGCATAGCCATGCTCTGCATACCCTCGAAGGCGGCGCTCGCGGTCCTGGCAGCCTGCTTCGCGCTAACTGGCCTGATCGCGTCTGCCCTCGCACCGACCCCGGCCTCAGCCGCCGGCTTTCAGTTCGGCCTCGCCGACTACGAACCGGCCACGTTCTCCGACCCTCGCGTCGCCGAGCTCGGTGTCCACATCGCCCGCGATGTCGTCCCCTGGAACGTAGTCGCCGTCCCGCGCGACCGCTCCGCGGTGACCTTCTGGCTCGCCGCCGTGCAGCGCGCGGGGATCACGCCGCTGATTACCTTCCAACACGCCGACGGCAACGACCGCGCGCCGACACAGGCGCAGTTCCTGAAGGACTTCCTCCGCTTCCGCGCTTTGTTCGGATGGGTCACAGAGTTCTGCCCCTGGGACGAGGCGACCCACGCCGGACAGCCGACCGCGCGCCGACCGCGGCTCGCTGCCCAGTACTACAACGCGATGAGCTCCCACTGCTCCGGCTGCGAGATCACCGCCCCGGACACGCTCGACGCGGACGGCGACATCGAGGCCTGGATCGGCCAGTTCCTGCGCACAGCGCACCCGTATCCGAAGGTCTGGCCGATGAACCCTTACATCAGCGTCTCGACCGACAACTCGCGCCCGATCCGTCGATTGCTCTCCTTTGTCCACGGCCAGGTTTGGTTCAGCGAGGTCGGCGGCATCGTCTGGTGGCGCTTCCACGGCCGGCTGATCTACCACGGCGAGGCCTACGCGGTCCGCTCCACAAAGAACATCTTCCGGCTCGCCTCGATCAGCCCTCGGATCACGCGCGTCTACTACTACCATTGGCGCTCGCCCGGAACTCCCCAGTCGGCGAAGAAGTCTACTTGGGACGCGGGGCTCGTCACCGCGAACGGGGCCGCGCGGCCGGCGCTGTTCGCCGTCGCCAGAGCGCTGCACCGACAGCTTCAGACGGCTACGCCGGCCTCCTTCTAGCGAGCGACGCTCCCGCTCCCCGCGGGCTCGTCGTCCGGCGCCTCCAGCCGCCAGGCCCCTTTCGGCCCGGGGTGGCGCGCGTTGTACTGCAGCAGCAGCGCGCCGACGACGACGAACGGGACGAAATTGACCGCGTGCAGGACGAGCGCGTAGGGCAGCGCCTGCGAATGGGGCACGCCATAGGCTTTCAGCGCGATCAGCGCCGCGCCCTCGAACACGCCGATCGCGCCCGGCGGCGAGGGCAGGATCATGCCGAGCCCGATCGCCACGGCCACGAGCACGGCGCAGGCGAATGGCAGGTGCAGGTGGAAGGCGACGCTCACAAAGTAGGCGCACAGCGCCGTCAGCATCCAGGCGGCGAGCGTCCACAGGAATGCTTCCAGCGCGACGGCGCCGTGGCGCAGGCCAGACAGACCGTGGTTGAGCTCGTCGATCGTGCGCTCCAAACGCTCCCCGGAGAACAGCGAGAACCGACGCAACGGGCGCAGCAGCAACCGCAGCGGCCGATCGCCGTACACCGCCAGCACGACCACAGCCGCGACGATCAGCCCCGCCAGCACGATCGCGGCGAGCGCTGCCGCGCCGAACCAGCTCACGTGCACCAGCCACGGCTCGGCGGCGAAGAAGATCACGAGGATCGCGATCACGTCGTACAGCCGCTCGATCACGACGGTCCCGATGATCTCGATCGCGGGGGTCGAGCTGCGCTGGTTGAGCACGAGCACGCGAGCCGCTTCGCCGGCGCGCGCGGGCAGGATCGAGTTGTAGAAGTAGCCGATCATCGTCGCGTTTATGACCGACCCGCGCGGAGGCCGGCGACCGGGCGCGAACAGCGAGCGCCAGCGCAGACCACGGGCCACGTCGCCGAGCCCGAAGGCGATCAACGCCGGTATCAACCACAGGTAGTCGCTCGTGCGCAGCGCATGCCACACCTCGCTGAGGTTGATGCCGCTGAGCGCGATGTAGGAGAACAGCACGGTGACCGCGACCGTCACCGCGTTGATCAGCAGCCGCGAGCGCCGCGGCAGGCGCGGCGATTCTCGTCGGGCCCGGACCTGTTCAGACGCGCTCAAGCGAAGTTCAGTATGCCTGCTTGCCCGGACCGAGGCATCTTGCCCGGATTTGGGTGCTTCATCAGGACGACGATCAGTAGGCGCCGATCGGCGGACCTTCGTACTTGACGCCAGCCGGGCTCACCCAGCGCACGCGCCAGGCGGTTCCCTTGGTGGAGGAGTTGAAGGACCAGTAGCCGGCGCCGTTGGTCGTGACCGTCTTCAGCGTGCGGTAGCTGTGTGCGCCCTTCAGCTTCACGAGCACCGTGGCCTTTGTCGACCCGGTCGTAGGCCGCACGAGACCCCACAGCGAGAAGCCGCGCCCCCGCTTGGTGACCGTGAGCGGCACCGGAAAGCCATAGTACAGCGGCTTGCGCGCGCCGCTTACGTACTCCAGACCCGTCTGGAAGCCGACAAAACCGCCAGCCGTTAGACGCCCGCTGAGCGGATCGTCCTTGAACAGGTACTGCGAGAACGCCGCCACACGCGGGTTGTTGTAGGCCATGTGCTCGGCGATCGCGTCGTATTCGGCCTGCTTGGAAGACGAGACGCCTTCGAACTTGTTCGGCTTGCTCTGCACCCCGAACTCGGTCAGGTAGATCGGCAGCCCCCCCGGGATCGCGTGCGCCCGCGCAGCCAGGTTCAGCGCATTCGACAGTCGCGAGAGCGAGGCGATCGTCACGCTGTCTTTCTGCTTCCAGACGTACTTGGGACCGGCCGCCGGGAAGTAGGCGTGGTGGGCGTAGCCGGCCATCTGCAGCTCACCGCAGGTGCCCGATTTACGGTACTTGGCGTTCAGGCAGAGTGCTTCGCGCATGAATGCCAGCGGCGCGACGGGGTGCAGCAGCGCCCTGGATTTTTCCGCGCGAATGTTGACGGTGTCGTAGCCGGTAGGCGACGTCTCGCCAAACAGCACCTGTGGATGCGCGATTCCGGCCGCCTGCAGCCCCGCGTAGCCAGCCTGGTAGAGACCGCGGTAGATGCGCCCCGAGACGGGCTTGCCGCTGGAGCTCCACTGCGGCGTCAGGTACGCCGCCTCGTTGGGCTCGTTCCAGACCGAGTAGAGCGATACCTCCGAGCCGTAGTGCCGCGCGACGGCGGTCATGAATTCCTGGAAATCGAGAGGGTCGGGCCGGTAGGTGTAGGGGGCTTTGTGGTTCGCGGTGGCCCAGCTCGGCGCCGGCGCAGTCACGGTCAGGAGCACCTGCCAGCCCAGCCGCTTGGCTTCAGCGAGCAGCGCGTCGTACTGGCCCCAGTTGTAGTTGCCGGGGTTGGTCGCTTCGAAGCTTGGCTTCGTCGCGCTGGTGGGTGCGGGCGCGACTTCATACCAGCTGAGCTCCACGCGCAGCGCTTTCACGCCGAGCGTCTGCAGCTGCGCGAGCGTCGCGGGACGGGTTATTGGGTTCAGCAGATCGGTCGAGCCCTCGAAGTAGAGCTTCTGATTGGTCGAGGCCTGCGCCTGGCCGGCGCCGATCGCGCCGGAGGCTAGCGCCGAGCAGGCGAGCGAGGCACAGAGAAGGATGCGGATACGCGACATTGGCCCTCGATTCGGTCGTTGCTTGCTGGGCGGGACGATTGCTAGGCGGGACGGGGTAGCGTAGACATGCTCGCGGACGAGCCGGGACCGCCGCAGAACGGGCGAGCACGTCATTCGCACCGTAGGCTGAGACACCCTTGCGATCGGGAAGTTGCGCGGTTCTGGAGCGATTACTGCGAGCTGACCTTGACCTTGCAGTGCGCCCCGTGCAGGTGCGCGCATACGATCACGTAGCCCGGTCGCGGCCGGTGATGGGCGTCGGTCAGCCCCGAGTCGAAGATCGTCGAGGCGGTGCCGCCGGTCCAGTCGTAGATGTACAGGCGCTTGATCCGCGGTTGTGAGGAGGCGATCGCGAACATGAAGCCGAGCGCTTTCGCCGCACGCGCGAGGCCGGAGCCACGGTAGTTGGGGAAGGCGCCGCCGAATTTGACGATCCCGCCGGTCTCGGTCAGCCACACATCGCCGGGCACCACGCCGAGGATCGCACGGGTACGTTCGCTCGAGAAGCGGTTTGTGTCCGAGTAGTTGTGCAGGCCCCACAGGGTCGGTGTCGGCACCCGCAGGTGACGCAGCTCGGCTTTGAATTCAGCGACGTAGGTGAGCGTCGGGCCGACCTGGTTCTGGTCGAGGATGTCGAGGCCGAGGATCGTGCACTTGGGGCAGACGTGCCGCAGCGCCTGGTAGTACTTGGCCGATTCGACGGCAGTGGGGCTGTTGAACTTCTCGTACGTGTAGCGGACGTTGCCCCGGTTGGTCTCGTTCCACGGCTGGTAAAGGTGGACGCGCGGGAACAGCTGCATGAACTTCTTCGTGTCCTGTTCGTAGGTCCTGATGCTCGGCATCCGCGTGGGCGTGTACTCGGAGTGGTAGAAGGCCACGAGCACCTGCTGGTGCGCGGCTTCGGCAGCGTGGATCCAGGCGGTCGCCTTCATCAGCGAGTAGCCGCGGACAGCCGCGTCGTAGGGGGCGATGTAGCGGGTGATGTGAGTGTGCAACTGCTTCCAGAGGGGGTCCGAGAACATCTCGGTGCCCTCGTCGGCGACGCCGACCTGGAACGAGGCGGCGGCGTGAGCCCTGGGCCCGTGGGACCGGCTCTTCGAGCCCGCGGACAGCGCTGCTGGGACGCCAAATGCGGCGCCCAGCGCCAGCGAGACGCCGCAGAGCGCCAGCGCGGCGGCGAGTAGCAGACTGGGGCGCAAGGTCGTGATACGCAGAGTCGTGAACACGGCCATCAAAACAGCCTATACGCCGCAAAGTTGCGTTTCCCTGCGCCCCGCGAGAGACCATGCAGGCCTTTCCCTGCGCCCCCGCGAGGGACCACGCGACCGCACCGGAGAGGGAGGCGATGCGCGGCATAGGATGCCGAGGCGATGGACAACGGGCGATGGCGCTACTGGGGACCGCTCGGGGTCGTGCTACTCGTGGCCTTCGCGCTGCGCCTGTGGGGCATCAAGCAGGGGTTGCCCTACGTGTACGACGTGGACGAGTACGGCCACTTCGTGCCCGAGGCGGTGGCGATGTTCGACCACGGGCTGAACCCCCACTACTTCATCAACCCGCCGGCGCTCACCTACCTGCTGCATGTGATCTTTGCAATTTGGCTCGGCGGCCGGGTAGGCGTAACCCACGAATTCGCGCTGCATCCAGATCGGCTGTTCCTCGTTGCCCGGATCACCGTCGCGCTGCTCGGGACGGTCTCGGTCTGGCTGCTCTACCTAGTGGGCGCTCGCCTCTTTGACCGCGCCACCGGCCTGCTGGCGAGCGCCGTGATGGCAGTGGCTTTCTTGCCGGTTTTTTACGGGCACCTGGCGCTCAACGACGTGCCCACGCTCGCGCCACTGACGCTCGCGCTGCTGGGCACCGCCGGCGTTCTGCGCAGGGGACGGATGCTGGACTACCTGCTCGCCGGGGTCGGCCTGGGTCTCGCCGCCGCGACAAAGTACACGGCAGGGGTGATGATCCTGCCGCTGCTGGCCGCGGCGGCGGCGCAATATCGCGACGGTCGAACGGAGGGCGGGCGGGACGTGGCGCTCGGCGTCGGGATCGCCCTGGTGGCAGCGCTGGCGGCGTACCTGATCGCAAACCCTTATTCGCTGCTCGACTTCCACGCCTTCCGAGCGGAACTGGAACTTCAGTCGCACTACACGGAAATGTCGAAGGCCTCCTGGATCGGCGGCCCGGCACAGGGCAGCTTCATCTACTACCTATGGTCGTTCACGTGGGGACTCGGCTGGATCCCCGCGCTAGCGGCGCTCGGCGGGGCGGTAACCGTTTGGCGTAAGCAGCAGCCGGTCGGCTGGGTGCTCGTACCGGTCGCCGTGCTCTACCTGCTGTTCCTGAGCCTGCAGGGACGCTACTTCGGCCGCTGGCTGCTGCCGATCTTCCCGATCGCCTGCCTGCTGGCGGCAAGCTTCGCGCTCGAGCTGGCGAGCTGGGCGCGCGCCGCGCACCCCGGCTGCGACGCCGGCCCTTCGTCGCGCTGGCGATGATCGCACTGGTCGCGCAGGGCCTCGTGTACAGCATCCATTCGGGCTTGGTGCTGTCACGCGCCGACACTCGCAACCTCGCGCGCGCGTGGGTGGTGGGGAACATACCCGCGGGCGCGCGAATCGTCGTCGAGCCGGTGGTTCCAAACGCGTGGCTGAACGACACCGGCGGGTCCGGGATAAACCACATGCGCTGGGTCGAAGTATCCCGGCGCTGCGCGTAGTGCTGAACCCCACGACCGGAAGCCCGAACCGGCGCATCGGACGGTCGCTACTGGAAGACTACGAGAGCACGCTCGGCCCGGCGCTGGTCTCCTACTACGAGCGGGAGGGCTACTGCTGGGTGGTGAGCGGCTACACCCAGCCGGGCGGGCGTTCGCCGATCCGAAGGTCGGTGCCGCACGCGATCACCTACTACCGGGAACTGGACAGGCAGGGTGAAATCGTCTACAACGTCTCGCCATACAGCTCTGCCGGGAAAGATCGATGTGGCGTTCAACTTCGACTGGACGTTCGACTACTACCCGCTCGCCTTCCACCGCCCAGGCCCGGAAATGACCGTCTACCGCCTGCACGGCGGACGTTGCGCCGTCACGCCCTACTGATTTCCCCGAGCGATCTTGCGCAAATCGATCGTCGCGTCATACAGCTTCGCGTCGACCCCCTCCTCCAAGGCGACCTCGCGTAGCGGGCGGCCGGAGTCGGTGGCCTTCTTGACGATCGTCGTGCCCTTGTCGTAGCCGATCACGCCGTTCAGCGCGGTCGCGGCGGCGAGCGTCGCTCCCGCCGAGGCCGCGGTGCCCTCCTTATTCGCCTCGATCCCGTCAACGCACTTCTCGGCAAACACGCGTGAGGTGCCGGCGAGCAGGTGCAGCGACTGCAGCAGGTTGCGCGCGATCAGCGGAATCCGCACGTTGAGCTCGAACTGGCCCTGCATCCCGCCGACGGTGATCGCGGTGTCGTTGCCAATCACCTGCGCGGCAACCTGCAGCACCACCTCGGGGATCACGGGATTGACCTTGCCGGGCATGATCGAAGAGCCCTTCTGCAGCTCGGGCAGGCGGATCTCGCCGATGCCGGCGCGGGGGCCGGAGCCCATCAGCGCGAGGTCGCCGGCGATCTTGGAGAGCGAGACGGCCACGACCTTCAGCGCGCCGGAGAGCTCAACGAGCGCATCGCGGCTGGCCTGAGCCTCGAAGCGATCCAGCGGGGCGGCGATCTGCTTCAAACCGGATTCCTTCTTCAGACGCGCGCGGACCTTCTCGGCGAATTTGGGATGGGTGTTCAAGCCGGTGCCGGTGGCGGTGCCGCCGAGCGGGATCTGCCCGACGTGGACGAGCGCTGAGCGCACGCGCTCCTGGCCGAGCGCGATCTGCGCGGCGTAGCCGCCGAACTCCTGGCCGAGCGTCACCGGGACGGCGTCCATCAGGTGCGTGCGCCCTGACTTGACGACGTTCTGAAAGCTCTTGGACTTCTTCGCCAACGAGCGCTCGAGCTGGTGCAGCGCCGGAAGCAGCTCGTTCTGGGCGACATCGAGCGCCGCCAGATGGACGGCCGAGGGGAACACGTCGTTGGAGGACTGGCCCATGTTGACGTGGTCGTTGGGATGCACGCTGGAGCCCGCGAGCGCCGCGATCACCTCGTTGGCGTTCGTGTTCGTCGAAGTGCCGGAGCCGGTCTGGAAGACATCGATCGGGAACTGCGCGTCGTGCTTGCCGGCGGCGATCTCGCCGGCGCCTTTGGCGATGCTCGCGGCGCGGCGTTTGTCGAGCAGGCCGAGCTCGCCGTTGACGAGCGCGGCGGCGCCCTTCACCCGCGCGAGCCAGCGCACGACCGACACCGGCACCCGCTCGCCCGAGATCGGGAAGTTCTCGACGGCCTTGGTTGTCTCTCCGCCCCACAGTTGCTTCTCCGTCATCGGCTCTCCTTGGTTTTATTTGGGGCCCACCCGCCCTGGGTCCGCCAGTGGACCCGCCCGCCCGCGGAACCCTATCCGCAGAACGCCGCCAGCTCCCGCGCCAACCCGACCGGGTCGTCGTAGGCCATCAGGAAACCTGTGCTCTGCAGCACGCGCAGCTGGCCGTCGGGCAGCAACGCCAGCGCCTCTTCGGCTGCCACGAGCGGGTGCTGGCGGTCGCGGTCGGCCCACAGCAGCAGCACCGGCATGTCCAGGCGCGGGTATAGCTCGCGCAGCCCGGTCTGCGCGCCACGCGGCCAGGAGCGCGCGCAGCGCGACCAGGAGCGGGCGAGGTTCGGGTTGCCGGGGACGTCGGCAAAGGCGTGGCGCAACAGATCGCGTGCGGCGGGATCCGCACGCGCGGTCAGGCGCAGGCCGCGCTCGGGAGTGAAGGCAGCGCGCGCGGCATGGGTGAGCAGCCGGTCGAGGCCGGGGACGGCGCCGGCGGTGGCGGCCAGACGCCAGGCGCCGCGCAGGCGTGCGTTCTGCGGCGGGGCGTGCAGGCGGCTGCCCATCAGCACGAGCCGCTTGGGGCGCAGACTGCCACGCGCGACCGCGTGCAGCAGGATCTCCGCGCCAGCGTCGTGGCCGCCGATCAGGGGCCGGGGACCGAGCACGTCGGCGGCGAAGCCGGACATCACCTCGGCGAACCAATCGAGGGTGTAGGGATGGCGCGGACGATCCTCGGAGTCGCCGTGCAGCGGAAGATCGGGGAGCACCACGCGGAAGCGGTCTGCCAGCTGCTCGACGGCCGGCTCCCACTCCTTGTGGGAGAGCATCGCCGAGTGCAGGAGCGCGAGCGGCGGGCCGGCGCCGAGCTCGCGGTAGGCCACGCGCGCGCCATCGGGATGGTGATAGAGACGCAGCCGCACACTGGCAATCGTAGGCCGCACCTACAATGGGCGCCCCCGTGAGCGCCTCCGCGAAACACCCCTTGCTGCCGCGCCGTAGGGTCGATCCTCGCCAGGAGCTGCCGGCGCTGGAGCTCGAGGTACTGGAGCGCTGGCGCGAGCGTGATGTGTTCGCGGAGTCGTTACGCAGGCGCGAGGGCGCCAAGCAGTGGATCTTCTACGAGGGGCCCCCCACCGCGAACGGGCCTCCGGGCTCCCATCACGTGCTTTCACGCGTGTTCAAGGACATATACCCGCGGTTTCAGACAATGCGGGGCTACCGCGTGGAGCGTAAGGGCGGCTGGGATTGCCATGGGCTGCCGGTGGAGATCGCGGTCGAACGGGAACTCGGGATCAAATCAAAGGCGGAAGTCGAGGAGTACGGGATCGGCGAGTTCAACGCGCGCTGCCGTGAGTCGGTGTTCACCTATCTGGAGGAGTGGAACCGGCTGACCGAGCGGATCGGCTTCTGGCTGGACCTCGACGACGCTTACAGAACGCTCGACGAGAGCTACATCGAGTCGGTCTGGTGGGCGCTCGCGGAGATCGACCGGCGGGGCCTGCTCTACGAGGGCCACAAGGTCAGCCCGTACTGCCCGCGCTGTGAGACGACGCTGTCCTCGCACGAGGTGGCGCAGGGCTATAGGGACGTCGTCGATCCGAGCGTGTATCTGAAGCTGCCGGTCACGAGCGACCGCGGAGCGGTGAGCGAGGACAGGCTGCTGGTGTGGACGACGACGCCTTGGACGCTGCCCGGGAACGTGGCGCTCACGGTGTCGCCCACTGCGAGCTATGCGCGCGCGCGCCTTGGAGACGAACACTTCGTGCTCGTCTCCAATCGTGTCGTTGCTGTGCTCGGCGAGCAAGCGAAGGTAGTCGAGCGCTTCAGCGGCGAGGAATTGGTGGAGCGCTACGGCGGCTACCGCGGCCCGATCTTCGCGCTCGCCGATCGCCCGCCGGGCGACTCGTGCATCCTCGCTGACGGCTTCGTCACGACGGAGGAAGGCACTGGCATCGTGCATCTGGCGCCGGCGTTCGGCGAGGACGACTACCGCGTGGCGGCGGCGGCAGGGATCTTCAGAGGCGACGAACCGCACACGCTGTACAACCCGGTCAGGCCGGACGGCACCTACGACGCTCGCGTGCGCGACCGCGACGGCAACTCGTGGGAGGGTCGCTTCGTCAAGGACCCTGAACTGACGAGGGAGCTGATCGCCGACCTGGACGCGCGCGGGCTGCTGCTGCGGGTGGAGGACTACGAGCACTCCTATCCCCACTGCTGGCGCTGCGACACGCCGCTGCTGTATTACGCAAAACCGTCGTGGTACATCGCCACCACGAAGCTCCGCGACGAGCTGCTTCAGGCTAACGAGACGGTGAACTGGCACCCTCCGCGCGTCAAGGAGGGCCGCTTCGGGGATTGGCTGAAGAACAACGTCGACTGGGCGCTCTCGCGCGAGCGCTACTGGGGCACCCCCCTACCCGTGTGGCGCTGCCCGGACGGGCACATCCACGTGATCGGGTCCTTTGACGAACTCGAGAAACTCTCCGGACAACAAACGCTCCCCGATCACCATCGCCCGTTTGTTGACGAGGTCGAGCTCACATGTCCCACCTGCGAGCAGCCGATGAAACGGGTGCAGGAGGTAATCGACGTGTGGTTCGACTCCGGCGCGATGCCCTTCGCCCAGCACCATGTTCCGTTCGAGCACGAGGCTCGTTTCACAGAGCGCTTCCCGGCTGACTTCATCTGCGAGGCACAAGACCAGACCAGGGGCTGGTTCTACTCGCTGCTCGCGATCTCGACATTGCTGGGGAAGGAGGCTCCGTACAAGAATGTCGTCTGCCTGGGCCTGATCCTCGACGAGGACGGCCAGAAGATGTCGAAGTCGAAGGGCAACACGGTCGAGCCGTGGTCGGTGTTGAACACCTACGGAGCCGATGCCTTTCGCTGGTACTTCTTTACGTCGAAGCAGCCATGGGACGGATACCGCTTCTCCGAGGAAGCAATCGGCGAAGGCGTGCGCCTGTTCCTGAAGCAACTGTGGTCGACCTACTTCTTCTACACCCTCTACGCCGAAGCCAACTCGGCGGCGCTCGCCGCGGCGCCTGAGCCCGCGACGGGAGCAGAGCCAGCGGACGACCTCGACCGCTGGGCGCTGTCACGTACCGCGGGCACGGCGGAGCTGGTCGCCGAGCGGCTCGACGCCTACGACGTGACCTCCGCCGGCCGGGCGATCGCGGCCTTGGTCGACGAGCTCTCGAACTGGTATGTGCGCCGCTCGCGACGGCGCTTCTGGGACGGCGACCCCGCGGCCTTCGAGACTCTGCGCTTCTGCCTGCTGACCGTGACGAAGCTGCTCGCTCCGCTATGCCCGTTCATCGCCGACGAGATCTACGACAACCTCGACGGCTCCCTCGCGAGCGTGCATCTGTGCGAGTTCCCCGAGAGCGACTCCCTGCCCGCGCACGACGAGGCGCTAGAGGAGACGATGGCGCTCGCGCGCGAGACGGTGCGCCTCGGGCTGGGCGCGCGCGGGAAGGCGAAGATCAAGGTGCGCCAGCCGCTGTCTGAGGCGGTCGTCGTGGCCGACGGACGTGAGCGCGCGGCGATCGAGCGGCTGGAGGACGTAGTACGCGAGGAGCTGAACGTGCGCCATGTGCGCTTCGTCGCGGCCGCCGAGGAGCTCGGCAGCTATGAGGTCAAGGCCAACTACCGCACGCTCGGGCCCCTGTTCGGCAAGGACATGCCGCGTGCGGCCGAGGCGATCGCCGCGCTCGACCCGGCACGAGTGGCGGCGGCGGTACGCGAGGGAGCTGCCGGGATCGGAATCTCGGTCGCCGGCCGCGAGCATATGCTCTCAGCCGATGACGTGCTCCTCACGATGAAGCCCCCCGAGGGCTACTCGGTCGAGCGCGAGGGCACCCACGCGGTGGCCCTCGACCTCACGATCGACGACGACCTGCGAGCCGAGGGCCAAGCGCGCGAGATCGTTCACGCCGTCCAGAATGCGCGCAAGACCGCCGGCCTGGAGGTCGAGGACCGGATCGAGCTCGCTCTCTCAGGCGAGCAGGCGCTGATCGCGGCCGCCGAAGCCCACCGCGACTACCTGACCGGTGAGACGCTCGCCGTCAAGCTCGACCTGACGCCCGACGCGACGGCCGCGGCCGCGGCGATGGACTATTCAGAGCAGACCGAGATCGACGGCCTGCCCCTGAGCATCGGCCTACGCCGCAGTTAGCGCCGGCTCGAGCTCCTGCTCCAGCTTCTTCTTCGGATACGCGCCCACAACAGTCTTCACCGGCTGACCGCCCTTGAACAGGATCAGCGTCGGAATCGACAGCACCTGAAAATTGGCCGCCGTCTGCTGGTTGTCATCGATGTTCAGCTTCACGATCCTCAAGTCCGGGCGCTCGGAGGCGATCTCCTCGAGCACGGGCGCGACCATCCGGCAGGGACCGCACCACGGCGCCCAGAAGTCGACGAGCACCGGGCCCTCGGACTCGATCACCTCGGCCTGGAAGTTGGTGTCTGTGACTTCATTCAACGTGCCTGCCATGGGAGTCTCCTTGCTCGTGTCCTCTTATCGTTCCGCCTGCCTACCCACTATACAAAGTGTAGTAGCCCCATCCTGGATGGAGGTCTGTTCAGCGGATCGTCACGAGCCAGCCTTCGGAGTAACGCACGATCGGAGTATGGATCCCGGTCAGCGTCGTGAACAGATGCGGCGAGACGTAGACCTCGATCAGAGCCGCGACGACGAGCATCGGCACCGCGAGTGCGACGGTCACGAACGTGGCAGCCAGCAGCTGGTCCCACTCCCCCCGGCGGCTGGCGATGATCCAGGCGGCCAGCGGCAAGAACAGCGCGGTCAGCTCGAGGATCGCGTGCGGGAGTAAGCCAAGCAGCAGCAGGCCGGGCGAGACTTTCAGGAAGCCGGAGAGGCCGGCGAGCGTGTGCCCCAGCACGTAGGCCTGCGTGCTCAGCGAGAAGGCCGTCGCAGCCACGACGAAGCCGATTGCGATCCGACCGCCGTGTTCGTGAATCCAACGCGAGACGCCGTGGTGGTGCTTGGCCTGCAGCGGCAGCGAGCTGCCGGCGATGAACCCCGCGACGCAGGCCATTGCGTGCAGCGCGAGCACGAGCATGTTGCGCCGCAGGATGCTGAGCACGTCGCCGCCGTCGCCAACGGCGAACGGCGGTTCGAGAATCAAGACCTGCTGATACCCGACGAACAACGTCGCGACGAGCCACACCGCGCACAGCAGGCAGGTCGCGGCCAGCGCGGAGCCGGCGAACCAGCGTCCCAGCACCACTCCAGGGGTCCGCTGCCAGGTGCGCAGTGTGGAGCGGGTCTGGCGCACGCCGTAGGCGAACGCATCAGCGGAGGCATCCATCCCCTCTGCATCGGTGTGCGAGCGCCCTACCTGAAGCGCAGCTGCGGCACGAGCCACATCGCCTCGGCGGCGATCCGCCAGGACATCTTGCTCTCGCCGCGCAGACGGTCTTTGAAGACGATCGGCACCTCAACCACCTTGAACCCGGCGCGCACCGCGCGGTAGGTGAGCTCGACCTGGAAGGCGTAGCCCTGCGAGCGCACCCCGTCGAAGTGGATCTCTTCGAGCACCTCACGACGAAAGCACTTGAAGCCGCCCGTCAGATCCTTGACCTTCAAGCCAAGCACGATCCGCGCATAGGTCGATCCGCCCTCGGAGATGATGCGCCGTAAGAGGCCCCAATCGGTCACACCGCCGCCCGGCACATAGCGCGAGCCGAGCGCCAGATCGGCGCCCTCTTTGACCGCCTGAAGCAGCCGTGCAAGGTCGGCCGGGTTGTGGGAGAAGTCGGAGTCCATCTCCATCACGTAGCCCGCGCCGTGCTCGAGCGCGTGGCGAAAGCCCGCGAGGTAGGCCGGCCCGATGCCGTTCTTCTCGGCGCGGTGCAGCACCCGCACCCAGTCGTGCTCGGCGGCGAGCCGATCGGCGATCTGCCCCGTGCCGTCAGGCGAGCCGTCGTCGACGACCAGCACGCGCCAGCCCCCGGGAGCGGCGCCGCGCAGCGCCTCGCCAGAGGCGGCGACGATCGCCTCGATGTTCTCGGCCTCGTTGTATGTGGGCAAAATCAGCCAGGGCTCGCCGGACATGGGTCGGCGTACCCTAGAGCAGTGGAGATGACGAACGCCGCGATCGCCGATGCGCTGGATGAGCTGGGCGATCTATATGAGCTCGACGGGGCGATCGTCCACCGCGTGCTCGCCTACCGCAATGCGGCCAAGTCGATCCGCGAGGCGTCCGTCTCGGTCGCGGCGCTGGCACGCGCGGGCAGGGCGACCGAGCTGGCAGGGATCGGCGACACGCTCCAGCAGAAGATCATCACGCTGCTCGACACCGGCACGACCCCTTCGACCGAGCGGATGCGCGCGCAATTCCCGCCTGGCCTGATCGCGATCACACGACTGCCCGGCCTGGGGCCCAAGCGCGCGCGGCTGCTGTTCACCGAGCTTGGAGTCGACTCGCCGGAGAAGCTGCGCGAGGCGGCTTTGGCACAGCGATTGCGCGGCGTGAGGGGACTAGGCGCGAAGTTCGAGGCGAGCGTGCTCGAGGGGCTCGATCGCATGGCCGCCGAACCACCCGAGCGGGCGAGCGGGCGACTGCTTTTGCCACGCGCGATCGAGCTGGGCGAGACGCTTGCCGCGGGGTTGATGGAGCACGGCGGTCCGGGCACGCATGTGCAGCTCGCCGGCTCTGCGCGACGTCTCGCCGACAGCGTGAAGGACATCGACCTGATCGCCGTCACAACGAAACCGACGACGCTCGCGAAGAGCCTCTCAAGGCTGGGAGAGATCGAGCACGTGTCCTCCGCCGGTAAGCCCGGCGCCAGAGGCCGCACCCACTCGGGGGTCTCCGTAGACCTGCGGATCGCGAAGCCCGCCCAGCTCGGCAACCTGCTTCAGCACTTCACCGGCTCAGGCCCGCACAACGCAGCGTTGCGCGAAGCCGCGGTGCGATGCGGATTGCACGTCTCCGAGTACGGGGTACTCGAGGACGCGAGCGGCGTCACCCACATCTGCGCCACCGAGCAGGAGGTATACGAGCTGCTCGGCCTCTCCTACATCGAGCCCGAGCTGCGCGAGAACCGTGGGGAGCTGGACGGCGCTCGCCACGACGAGCTGCCCCGGCTGATCGAGCTGGCGGACATTCGCGGCGATCTGCACAGCCACACAACGGCCTCCGACGGGAAGAACTCAATCGAAGAGATGGCGCTCGCCGCGCGCGAGCGAGGGTATGAGTACCTAGCGATCACCGATCACTCGGCCTCACACGGCTTTGGTGACGATGTCTCGCCCGAGCAGCTGCGCCGCCAGATCGAGCTGGTGCACGAGGCAAACGTGCGCGTGGCTGGGATCGAGCTGCTCGCGGGCAGCGAGGTCAACGTCCTGCCCGACGGCTCGCTCGACTACGAGGATGAGCTGCTCGCCGAGCTCGACTGGGTGATCGCAAGCGTGCACACGTCGTTCGGGATGGGCGAGCAAGAGATGACAGAGCGCATGATCACCGCAATCGAGCACCCGCTGGTCAAAGCGATCGGACACCCCACCGGCCGCCTGATCGGGCGGCGCGAGCCCTACGCGATCGATCTCGATGCCGTGTTCGCCGCGGCCGCGCGGACGGGGACGATGCTCGAGATCAACGCCAACCCCGACCGCCGCGACCTCTCCGACATCAACGCGCGCGGCGCCGCGCGGGCAGGCGTGCGAATCCTGATCGACTCTGACGCCCACCGCACGGACACTCTTCAGAACATGCGCTGGGGGGTGGCCACGGCGCGCCGGGCTTGGCTTGGCGCCGCGGATGTGGCCAATACACGGCCGTGGCCGGAGCTCGCAAAGCGCGGAAAGCAGACCTCTCGATAGCCGCGCGGCGTTTCGGATCTACGCAAGCAGACGCGGCAATAGCTGCTCTTTGACCAGGCGATCGACCGTCGCATTGCCGAACGGCGCAAGCGCCCGGCGTGCGCGCGCCGAGTAGTCGGCGGGCGGGTCATCCAGGGCAATGCGCAGGGCTCCAGCCAGGTCCTCGCTCACGAGCCGCGGGGCGAGCTCAAGGGCGATTGCAAGCGCCGCGTAGGGGCCGGGGGCCGGGGTGCTGACAAGCATGCAGCCATCGGCGAGGGCCTCCAGCTGAGCCTGACCGTAGTCCTCGCGGCGGGGAGCACACACAAACACGCGCGCCCGGCGCAACAGAGCCCGGTACTCGTTGCGCGCAAGCATCCCGGTCAGACGCACACCCTCCACGGGCAACTCTATTCCGGCCCGTCGCAGGTCCTGCTCGCTCGCGCCGGTGACAAGGAGCTCCTCAGAGGGCCGCCGCACTGCAGTCCACGCCGCGAGCACTCGATCGAGCCCCTTCTTCAGGGGGTTGGCCGCGTAGGTGATCGCGTCGATGTCCCGATTCGCCGGCCCGACGCCCGAAGCCTCGATCGCAACCGGGAGCACCAACTCGTGGTCAATACGGCGTGCCGCATCGGGCAGCTCGCGAAGGGCGCCCTCGCTCAGTGGGAGCAGCAACGGCGCCCGGCGCAGCCGCCGGCGCTCCAGCGGGCGCTGCCAGAGCCCGTGACGCCCCGGTCGGTTGCCGGCCGCGGGCGCGTCGAAGCGGATTGCCCCCTGCGCCGGCCACAGCAGCGCGGCCGTTGTGCTCGAGTAGATAATCGCGCGTGGCGTGTGACGAGCCAGCTCGCGACGGGCAACGCGACGGGCGGCAAGCGCCCACGAGAGGTCTGTCAGAGCCAGCGTGCGAACCGGGCGCGGCGGTGTGGCCGAGGCAACCGCCACGCTTGCGCCCGCTCTTCGCAGCGAATCTGCCAGCTCGGCGTCGGCCGCACGCAGACCCCCCGTGGAGCCAAGCGAGACGATCAGCACGTCGACGGCCCCCGCCGCATCCCCCACAGTCATCTCAGGTGACGGCGCCGCCCGCGCGCTCGGGGCGCAGCGTCTTGAAGCCGGGCGCACGCTCGAGCGACATCGGCCGCACGGGAGAGGTGCGACGCACGTAGAAGCACACACCGTCGCGCTCCTCGATCGCGGCCACGGCGGCGTCCTGACGTCGCCATGCGAGCGCCCAGATGATCGCGAAGCCCGCGGCGATGCCGGGGATCTGGGGAGCGAGAAAGGCGAGACCACCAGCCAACAGCGTGAACAGCAAAAGTGCCCACAGCCGGTTGAGCAGGACCGCACCCGGATGGTGCTCGGGCAATGTGGTCGTTGACTTGGCGCCGGCGAGCAGCCGCGCGATCGGCGGGTTCGTCTCGGCCCGCCGGCCCAAGCGCAGGCCGATTAACGCGGCGAGCACCCACCAGCCCAACGCGATCAGGCCCACCAGGGCATCGGAGCTTTGCGCCGCGGCGATGACGGTGACCGCAGCCAGCGCGGTGGCCGCCCCGGCGCTGAGCAGGACTGTGGTCTTGAGGAAATCGACGAAACGCACTTGCCCACTACAGCAGCGCCTGCAGCAGACCGCGCACACCGCCGGTGCCGTCGAGCAGGAGGTCGGCCTCCGCCGCCAGCTCCGGGGGAGCTTCGTCGGAGCTGACCGCCGCGCAGATCGCGGTGGTCAAGGCTCCTTCTGAGACGAGCGAGCGCAGTCCGCGAAAGGCATCCAGGTCAGTGCTGTCGTCGCCGACATACAGCGCGGTGGCGACCGGCTGTCCGTGCAGAAGCGTGGCGATGCCGATGCCCTTGTCCAGGGCGACAGGCGGGCGCACCTCCAGCACCTTGCGCCCCCAGTGGACCGCCAGGCCCTCCTGAAGCGCACGCTGCGCGATCTCCCCGACCGCGGCGGCAGCAGCCGCTTCGTCCGGGGCGCCACGCCAATGGAATGCGGCAATCGCGTCCTTGTCCTCGCTGCGCACGCGCAGGCGCTGGTGCTCGGCGGTATAGGCGCGCGCAGCAAACTCGCGTACGCGCTCGGTCCAGGCGGCGAGCTCGGGGTCGACCTCGGCCCGGGTCGACCCGGGCCGCAGCAACTCGCCGCCGTGGTTGCCGACGTAGGCGATCGTCCCGATCGAGACGATCTGCCGCGCGGTGGCCGCGCGGCGCCCGCTGACGCAGCCGACGACGCGATAGCGCTTGGCGATCTCGATCAGCAGGGAGCGCGTGGCCTCGGGCACGTGCGCGTCGGCGGCATGCCGCACGATCGGCGCCAGGGTGCCGTCGATGTCAAGGAGCACCGCTGCGCGGGCGGGTTCGGAGCGGAGCGGCTCGAGCGCCTCCACGAGCGTGGCAGCGGGGGACACGAACATAAGTATGGCGCGCCACCGAAAAAATGATCCGAATGGGCCCAAGAAGGCGTAGACTGGTGGTAATGGGACTCGATAATCCAATCCATATTGCCTTCATCGTCATCATTCTGTTGCTGGTGTTTGGCGCCAAGCGACTGCCGGAACTCGGCCGCTCGCTGGGAACCGGAATGCGTGAGTTCAAGGACTCTGTAAGCGGCAACCACCCGGATCAGCAGCAGTCGACGCTGACCCCTGCCGCTCAGCAGCCGCAGGCTCCGATCGCACAGCCCGCCCCGGTGCAGGTACCCGTGGCTGCGCCACCGCCTCCCGCTCAAGCGGCTCCGGCTCCGGTCGAGCCACAGCCTCAGCACCAGGCTTAGAGACTCAAGCCGCTGGGGGAGGTAGCAGCACCTGCGCACCGGTTCAGCCGGTGTGCAGTATGGGCCCGGTTTGCACCGCCTCGAAGGCGGAGCCTGGGACCTGCTTGATCTGTTCCAGGTCTGCGTCGTTCCAGCGGGGATCGGGCGCACCGGTGATGTACCAGGACGAGCCGTTGTCGGCGATGATCAAGCCGTAGCGCTTTAGAGCACGCAAAATGATCAGCGACTCGCCGTGGTAGCCGGCGAGGCTGTAGCTCGCCTTCAAGCGCAGTCGCAGCCCCATTGGGGGTAGTGCGGGATCGCCGCTGGTGGAGGCGAAGTGGGTGGCGGGATGGATGAAGCCCGCCTGCGTGCGCTGGACGGTCACGCGCAGAGCATGGTCGATCTGACCCGCGCGCACTTCGGGATAGCGCACGAGCAGCGGAAAGATCGGCAGCCCGGCGGCGTCCGCCGAGGTCCAGCCGTTCGGGCGCAGCGCATTCGAGCGCAGGTTAAAGACAGCGCCCGAGCCCGCCTCCCAGCCCGCTCCAGCGCGCTGAGCGTTATACAGCTCATACAGCTTGCAGCTGCCTTCCTGCAGGACGAGCACGTGGCGATCGCCTGCTTCCCCTGCCCCCTCCACGGGCGCATTTGCGGGAATCGGGTAAGGGCCAGGATTGGATTCTTCGCCGTATTCGGTGAACTTGATTGGCACCTTCGGCTGGTGGGGACCAACGACCGTGTAGGGGATGCCGTAGCTCGGCTTCGTCCCGAAGTCCGGGTGCAGGTGCCCGGTGAGCCCGATGCTCGCGATGTAGGCCGCCGAGTTGGGGTCGACGGGGGCGTGGGCGATTTCCTGGTTGAGCCGGTTGCCCTGAGGGAAGATCGGACAGGAATACTCGTGCGGGCCGGCGTTGTTGTGTGGCCGAGCATCGGACTGCGCTTGTGCGAGCGCTGAGACTCCCGTCGCGATCGCAAACGCCACCACGACGGCAACAATCGATCTCCCCCGGCGCGCACGCACCCGGGGAAGGCTACTTCCCTTCGACCGAATGAACAGCTTCGGGGAGCACCGCCGGGCGCGCCTCCACCAGCAGGGGAACGCCGCAATGCCAGCAGTAGGCGGCGCCGCGGCTGTGCACCGCGCCACAGGAGTGACACTGCCCGTGAACACCTGCCTCGGCGGCGCCCAGCAGGCGCTGCACCTCACCGAGCTGGGCGTCGGCCTCCTGCAGTTCCGCGGCTTTACGGGCGAGCACATCCAGGCGGTAGTGGTCGCGCACGGCCATCTCATAGGTGAGCCCACCGAGATCCCAGGTCAGCGCGGCGACGCGCTCGGCCAGCTCGTGGCGGCGGCGGCGCAGCTCGGCGAGCGAGCCGCCCGCGGCGACGAGACCGCCTACGGGTACGACCGCATCGCTGACGGGCCGCGTGCCGAGCTCCTGCGTCGCGTCGGCCGGGGATGCGTGGTTCCCGTCCGGTGTCGTCGACATCAGCCGCCCGTTTCGATCGGCTGGGCGCCGAGCTTGTTGATTTCTTCCTCGTGCTTCTGGCCGGTCGTGTTACCGAGCTTTTTGGCAGTGGTCGAGTTCACTTTGACCGCTTTCGGGAGCGGCTTCTTTTCGATCGCCTTCGCTTCCTGCACTTCCTTGACTTCGGTCTTCGCGCTTTCCTTTGGTTTGGCGCTCGCGACCGGTGTCGGGGTCGTGCTCGCCGGGGTTGTGCTCGCGCTCGTCGCCGTCCCCGTGGAGGCCAGCGGCGTGGCGGCGGCGGCGCCCAGTCCTTCGACCTTCAAGACCTGCCGGCTGGGGGCTTTGCTCTGGGTGACCCAGTGACCGACGAGCAGGCCGGCGACGATCGCCAGCAACAGCACCGACAGCAGCCCGAACAGGCCCGAGTAGCGGCGCATCCATGCGTATGGGCCCGATACGGGCTCGATCACCGAGGCGTACCCGGACGGCAGCGAGGCAATCTGGCCCTGTCCGCTTCCATAGGAGGACTGGGCGTCGGCCTGGAGCACATCGAGGAATGCGAGCCGCACGGGCGATACGGGCTGGCCGCACGCCAGACAGTAGCGCTGGTCGGACGCGAGCGGCGTGCCGCAGTTCGCGCAACTCGCGGCGTCCTGTGGCTGTTCGGAAGGCACGGGCGCGAGACTCATGGCTGCGCTGCCGGTTCGCGGTTTGCCGCGCCGAGGCGCCCCACCCAAAGGTGGAGCCAGCCGGGGCGAACCGCGCCGGCCATGAGGGCCGGACGATTCGGCCCGCTCATCCGAATGCGCCTCGCACGTAGTCGCGCGTGCGCTGCGCGCGTGGCTCTTCGAACACCTCGGCGGTACTCCCGTACTCGATCAGATCGCCGAGATACATGAACGCGACCTTGTCGGCAACCCGGCGTGCTTGGGCGAGGTTGTGGGTGACGATCACCACCGCCAGGTCGCGGCGGAGCTCGCCGATCAGCTCCTCGATGACGCCCGTGGAGATCGGGTCCAGGGCGCTGCACGGCTCGTCCATCAACAGCACCTCCGGGCGCAGCGCGATCGCACGGGCGATACACAGCCGCTGCTGCTGCCCGCCGGACAGACGCAGGGCCGGGCGGTCGAGATCGCCTGCGACCTCGTCGTAGAGGCCGGCGCGGCGCAGCGCGTCGATCACCTGCGGCTCGATCTCGCGCCGACGCGGGCGCTTGCGCGACTGCTCGCGCAACGCGAACGCGACGTTGTCGAAGATCGACATCGGGAATGGATTCGGCTGCTGGAAGACCATCGCCACGCGCGCGCGCAGCTTCGTGTCCTCGAGGTCGTGAATGTCCTCACCATCGAGCAGCACTTCTCCCGAGCGCGCGGCGCTCGGGGTCAGCTCGGTGAGGCGGTTGAGCGTGCGCAGCAGCGTCGTCTTGCCGCAGCCCGACGGCCCGATCAGCGCGAGCACCTCGCCCTGGTAGATCGACAGCGACACCGACTTCACCGCCGGCTTGCCGGCGTAGGCGATGCTGAGATCGTTCAGCGCCAGCCGCTCGGGTCCGGCCGTGGACGGGGTGGGCTCGCGCAGCGGATTGCGCTCGCGCACGGGCGGCGCGATCGCGACTGGGGGACGGTCGAGCACGATCGTGCGCACCGGTGGCACCTGCGGCTCAACCCCAGTCTCGGGGACCACCTTCGGGATACGGACATCTCGCTCGGGGACATCTCGCTCGGCACGGGACCGGCGAGAGTCACCGGGCTCCAGGCGCTCGCTTGCGAGGACGTTCCAGGGATCGAGCAGCATCTCTTCAGGGCTCATCGGACACTTTCTCCATCGAACTAATCTTATCGATAAGACCGATGAGGTTACAGCAAATTCCCGCCCTCTGTGAGAAAAGCTGCGGAACTTCACTCCGGCTCATACGACGCCTCCCGCCACCGACATACCAGTGGACTGCGCATTGGAGCGGCCGATCCGGTCGAACGAGCAGGTTCAGGCCGAGCACAAACATGAGCAGCACGAACGCCGCCGCGTAGGCCTTCTGCGGCGCCGCGCCTTCGCCGGCCGGCGAGTTGTCGTAGACGTAGCTGGTCAAGCTCGAGCCCGTCCCGCGCAGCAGGCTCACGACCGGCGTGGACCCCTGCGTTTCGATGTGGAGCGTCTTGCCGAGCAGCAGCACGACGATCGCGGTGTCGCCGATGATGCGGCTGACGCCGAGCGTCACGCCGGTGGCGATGTTCGAGCGCACGCTCGGCAGCAACACCCGGCGGATCGTCGCGATCCGCGTCTTGCCGAGCGCGAAAGCCGCCTCGCGCATGTGCGCCGGCACCGCCCGCAGCCCGTCGCGGGTAGCGACGAACAGCGGCGGGAGCGCGATCAGCGACATCATCGCCCCGGCGGCGATGAACGAGCGACCGTAGACGCCGCCGCCTTCGGCGCGAAACGAGAGCGGTGCGAGGATGCCGAGCTGAAAGATCGCCACGCCGAACAGCGCGAGCACGATGTCCGGCGTCCCCGCGACGATCTCGATGCTCGACTCGACGATCCGCGCGAGCGTCTGGCGCACCCGCCCGACCTGCCCGTACTCGGCCACCCAGATCGCACTCGCGACGGCCAGCGGGAAGGCGAGCGCGATCCCGATCGCCGTCAGCAGCAGCGTGCCGATCAAGGGATCGAGGATGCCCCCCGTCTGGGCCTGCGAGGTGCTGATCGAGGGACGCGTTACCAGCAGGCTCGGGGTGAGGTACTCGATCCCGCGATAGCCCATGTAGATCACGATTGCCGCGGCGATCGCGCACAGCCCAAGCCCCGCCGCCCATGCGCACAGCAGCACGAGCCGGTCGCCCCAGCGCCAGGTCCAGGGCGACGAGCGGCGCCCACGTCCGGACTTCATCGGCATCGGCGAGCGGCCCTCGAGCGCTTGCTCGATCCCGCCGAGCTTCACCGCTGTTTCCCAACCCTGCGGCCTCATCCGCGCACCTGATACTTCCTGAGAGGCAACTTGATCAGATAGCCGCCGATCGAGAGCACGAACGCGGAGATCAGCAAGAGCGCCGCGAACGCGTAGAGCGTCGAGTCGAGCGCCGGGGCGCCGATGCCTTCGCTGAAGTCGATGATCGTCGAGGCGAGCGTGCGCAGCGGCTCGTAGAGGAAGATCGGGACTCCGTGGGCGAGGGTCGGCGTGAAGAAGCTCGCTCCGGAGGCCATCGAGATCATCACCGCCTCGCCGAGCGCGCGCGCGGTCGCGAGCACGGCTGCGGCGACGATCGCGGGGCGGATCGCGCGCAGCGTCACCGCGAGCATTGCCCGCAGCGGGTTCAGGCCGAGCGCGACCGCGCCCTCGCGCCAGGACCGAGGCGCCGCCGCGAGCGCCTCGCAGATCAGCGCGATCATGATCGGCGTGATCATCACCGTCAACGTCACCGCCACGACCAACAGGCCTTCGCCGGTGAGCTGCACCGAGTTCTGGACCGAGGTCTTCTGCGCGGAGGAGATCAGGTGATTGCCGACGAACGGCACGAGTACGAGGATCGCGATCAGGCCGTAGATCACCGACGGCACCGAGGCGAGCAGCCGGATCACGGGGATCGCCACCCGACGCAGCCGCGCCGGCGCGAGCTCGACGATGAAGATCGACGAGAGCACCGCGATTACCACACCCAGCACGACCGCGATGCCGGTCGTGAGGATCGTCCCGTAGATGATCGGCCAGGCACGCAGGTGATACGCCGAGGCAGGCGGGTTCACGCTCGTCGCCTGCATGTTCGCTAGCTGCGTGTTGAGGCTGCCGCCGGGCCCCAGCCAGCTGAGGCCGTTGTGCGCGAAGACCGGCCAGGCGCGGATGAATACAAACACGACCATCCCGATCACGGACGCACACACGAGCAACGAAACCGCGCCGAGCGTGAGCTCGGCGCGGTTGTCGGACCATGGGTTACGGAGTCGATCCAACATCGTCGCTCTGGCTACCTGGCCGGCAGTTGTCGTGGTTTGGGTTGGTTTCGTCTATCTATTGCGTGATCGGGACCCACTGGCTGGCGATGATCTTGCGCGCCGCGGCCGATGACTCGACCCAGCCGATGAACGCCGACGCGGCGCCGGTTGCCTTGCCTTTGGTCACCTCGTAGAAGCGCGCGATGCCGGCGTACTGCCCGGATGCCACGGTCGTCTGGTTGCAAGCGACGCCGTTGTAGCTGACCGAGTTGACCGAGCCGAGAGACGCGCCGTAGTTGGAGATGAAGCCGATCCCGTTAGGGTCGTTTTCAACCGCCTGACGGAGCAGACCCTCGGAGGAGAGTTCCGAGGCCAGCGAGGAGACTTTCTTGCCTTCGAGCAGCAGCGTCTGGAAGCTCGTCAGCACGCCCGCGACCGAGGTACGGCTGATCAGGTCGATCGTCCCGCTGGCGGTCGCGCCGGGGACCCCGCTCCAGGTGCGGGTCTTGCCGGTGAAGATCGAGGTCACCTGCGCAGGCGTGAGGTTGCCCAGTGTGTTCGCTTTGTTCGTCACGACGCAGATCCCGTACTTCGCGATCGGGTAGAAGACGAGGCCGGCGGGATCAGTCGGCAGCGGATCGCGCGAGACGTCACCGATCGTGACGCGGCCGGCGGCGACATCGTTGATGCCGATCTGCGCGCCACCCTGGGCGATCTTGAACTTGACTTTTTTCGGGAACAGCTTCACGTACTTCTGAGCGAGCAGCGAGACGAGCGGGTAGGAGGCGGTGGCGCCGCTGATCGTGACCGTGGTCGTCGCTGCCGAGGCGGCCGCGGGCGCCGCGACTCCGAGTACGCCTGCGATGAGCAGGATCCCGCCCGCCCGGACGGAGAGACGGCGAAATCGATTCATTTGCTGGGGCTCCATTCAGATGGTTGACGTTGTGTCCCGATCGAAACTATCATAAACCTCACTAGCTCGATCAGGATAAGCTAGTTTATGCGGATAGCGCGAGCCGGAGCGCCGGTTCGCGTGACCGACCTCGACCAACCCAAACCAGACAAGTGCCAATCCCACCCGATACCCCCACGCCCCCCGAGCCCAAGGGCCCCCCGCGCCTGCCCTCCACGCGCGTCGTCGCGGCGCTCGCCGCCGGCATGCTCGCGCTTGGCGTGGCCGTCGGCGCGGCGATCGGCCCCGCGCCGGAAACCTCGCTCGCGGGCGAGCGCATTCCGCTGCTGCTGCCGGCGATCGCCGCGCTCACCGGGGGCGGCGCGCACACGACGAGCACCAGCACGGCGGCAGTCCACCAGCCGCCGGTTACGCCCCAGCCGACGCCGGCCGCCTCATCCGCGGGCGCGGGCACAGGTACAGATACGGGCGCCTCGAGCGGCGCCACGAAGACCTCGAAGACGGCGCCGAGCGCCGCCGCGACGCCGGCTCCCGCGCCGAGCGCCGCCAAGAAACCGAGCACGAACACCGAAAAGAGCGACGCGCAGGCCACGCTCCCGCCCGTCACGAGCGTGTGGCTGATCACGCTCTCCGGCAGCAACTTCGCGCAGGCGCTCGCGCAGACGACCGCCGCCCCCTACCTCGACTCCCAGCTCGTCCCCGCCGGCACGCTGCTCGGCGGCTGGTCCTCGCTCGACGCCAGCGCCTTCGCGAGCGAGGCCGGGCTGCTCGGGGGCGAACCGCCCCAGACGCTCGACTCGATCGTCCAGCCCCCATGCCCAGAAGGCGCAGCCGGCACGGCGTGCGCTCCCGAAACCGCGGGCGCGCTCACGGCCGCCGACGAATTCCTGAAAGCCACCCTGTCCGCGATCACCGCGAGCGCCGCCTACCGCGAGCACGGGCTCGTCGTGATCACGTTCGGCGCGGTCGGCAACGCCACCGCGTCGAGCCTGCCGGCGGGCGCTTCGACCGCGACGCTCAGCAGCGAGCCGCCCGTCGGCGTGCTGCTGCTCTCGCCGTTCGCCCGCGCCGGCGCGCGGCCGACGAGCACCTTCAACCCGACTTCCCCCAAGCAGAGCCTCGCCCGGCTTCTGCACTGACGCCGTATCCGCAGATCGTACATCCGCAGTTCCGAAACCAACCAAGGAGACCCACGTTGCACGCACTAGATCCCGCCCACCGCAAGCAGGCCACGTGGTGGCTCGTCGCGCTCGTGGGCCTCACGCTCGCCCTCGCGGGACTCGCCGTTCCGGCGCCCGTACACGCGGAAGAATCGAACCCGAACAACTACGAGTGCCTCGGCAGCATCGCGCCGGGGAAGCCCGAAGTGGGCAGCGAAGAACAGCAGGTGGCGTATGTCTTCTACTGCAACGGCCCGATCACCGGTTACCAGCTGCAGGCGCAGATCCCGCTCACCGGCGTCCAGACCCCGCCGCTCGTGACCGCCGGAGCCTCCGTGCTAGGCGCGCCGACTGGCAAACCGCTGACCGACACGTTCTCCTGCTCCGGCGAAGTCCCCGGCTACGCAGTCAACTGCGTCGGCTCGACGAAGACCGGATACGAGACGATCTCCGGACAGTTCGCGGTCGGCTCGAAGATCTGCGCCGAGCCACGTGTAGACCCGCTGCTGACGGTCACCTACGCGTACCTGGAAAAGGGCGTCGTCACCCAGGCGATCTCCGGGCCGTTCGACCTCGGTCGCCCGAGCGGCTGCCCGTCCAGCGCCTTCTCGGGCGGGACGCGGTTGAACCCCAAGCCGGTCACGCTCAGCAGCAAAGGCAAGAAAGACGGGAAGAAAGACGGCAAGAAGGGCAAGAAAAAGGCGGGCAAGAAGGGGAGCAAGATAAAGTCATAGGCGGCGCGGGCTCACCCGCACGGGCCTAACCTGTGGGGAGTGGCATCCCCTGGTAGAGCCTCCTTGATCCTGGATAGGAGCCGGCGTCGCGGCCGGCTCCTATCTCTGCTTCTGACCCTCGGACTGATCGCCGGCTGTGGCTCAACGACTGCCACACACAGCGCGGCGAGCGCGGCCTCCTCGGGCTCGCCCGCGAGCTCGACCGACGCGTCCACCGCACCGTCCGCGTCCGCAAGCTGCGCCACCACGGTCACGAGCACGCTCGGCACGGTCGCCGCGCGCGTCTACCACGAGGCCGCCACCGGCGGCGACGTCGCCCAGGCAGTGCACCGCCTGCAGAGCTCGACCGCTCTGACTGAGGCGGTCGACAGTGGCAATGCCGGTGGCGCCCGCACCGCGCTGCAGGGGCTGCTGGCCGGCCAGATCGTCCGCGTCGAGATTCTGCGCGGCGGGCGCGTGTTCGCGCAGGCGGGCTCAGGCGCGGCGATCGCGCCCGTCCGCGGCTCGATTCCCGGCACGTCAGCGACGTACGTACTCTCGACGCAACCCACCCACGCCTACCTGCAGGTCGTCCACCAGATCACCGGCGCGCAGGTGCTGCTGCTCGGCGGCACTCCCACCGGCGCCACCGGGAGCAACCGGCTCGCCGGCACGATCGGAGGCTCCCTCCCCGCGAGCGCCCCCGCCGCGGGGCCGCTAACGCTCGCCGGGCAGAGCTACCAGACGTTCACGCTCGCCGGCGCCGTCTACCCGGCGGGCGCGTTGCGGATCGTGCTGCTGGCGCCGACCGCGGCGATCTCCTGCCCCGGTCCGCTCGCACAGGCGCACGTGGAAACGCTCGGCCACGTCGGCGAACGCATCTACCAGGAGGAGCTCCACAGTCCGGACGTCGCCGCGACGCTGCGCTCGATGGAAAGCTCGACCGCTTTCCAGCGCGCCGTCGCCGCGGGCAGCGTCGCCGCGACCCGCACGGCGATCATCGACTTCTTTGCCGCCCATATTCACGTCGTGCGCGTGCGAGTGACGATCGGCTCCAGGCTGCTGATCGACGAAGGAGGCCCGTTCGTGCTCGCGCCGGTCCACGGCACTTTGCACAGCGGCGGCCACGTAGTCGGCCATTTCGAGATGGCGATCCAGGACGATGCCGGCTATCTCAAGCTTGCCCACCTGTTCACGGGCGCGGAAGTCCTGATGCGCACAGGCTCGCGTCAGGTGATGGGCACGCTCTCTCCCGGCCCGGCGACGGTCCCCGATCGGGGCGAAGTCGCCTACCACGGGCGTAACTACCAGGCGTACTCGTTCGTCGGCGAAGCGTTCCCCGCAGGTCCGCTGCGGATCTCCCTGTTGCAGCCCGCTTAGAGCAGGCTCGAGGTCATCCGTTCGACCTCTGCGATCGAGGTCAGCCCTTCGCGCACCTTCACCAACCCGTCATCGCGCAGGCGCAGCATCCCTTCGCCGACGGCGATCTCGACCATCGCGTCGACCGATGCTCGCTCGAGGATCAGCGCCCGGATCGGCTCGCTCACGGACATCACCTCGTACAGCCCCAGCCGGCCGCGATAGCCCGACCCGCCACAACGTGAGCAGCCGACCGCCTCGAATGGCTCGGCGCCTGAAAGGCCATGCTCGACGAGCACAGCCTCCGAGACCTGCAACGGGCGCTTGCAGTGCTTGCAGAGCATCCGCACCAACCGTTGGGCGACGATGCAATCGATCGCCGAGGACACCAGAAACGGCTCGATGCCCATGTCGATCAGCCGGCCCAGCGCGCTGGGCGCGTCGCGCGTGTGCAGGGTCGAGAGCACGAGGTGGCCGGTCAGCGCCGCCTCGACAGCGATATGCGCGGTCTCGCGATCGCGGATCTCTCCGACCATGATCACGTCGGGATCCGCGCGCAGCATCGAGCGTAGGCCGACATCGAACGTGACCCCTGCCTTGGGGGCGATCTGCATCTGCTTGACACCCTGCATGCGTTGCTCGACCGGGTCCTCGATCGTGAGGATGCTCCGTTCTCCGTCGTTCAGCGCGTTCAGCGCCGCGTACAACGTCGTCGACTTGCCCGAGCCGGTCGGTCCGGTCACGAGCACAGCACCGTTCGGCTTGTTGATCGCTACTTTGAAGCGGTTCAGCTCGTCCTGTTGCATCCCCAGCGCATCGAGCCCCTCGACCCTCACCCCGCCGTCGAGGATCCTCATCACAACGCCCTCGCCATAGACGAGCGGCAGCGTCACCACGCGGATGTCCACCCTGCGCCCGTCTACCGTCAAAGCGAAGCGGCCGTCCTGCGGCACGCGCTTCTCGGAGATGTCCAGGTCGCCCATGATCTTGATCCGGGAGACCACCCCCATCGCCATCCTGCGTTTGACCGTGGCGGCCGGGGCGAGCACACCGTCGACGCGGAAGAGCACGCGCGTGTCGCCCTCTTCAGGATTGATGTGGATATCCGAGGCGCCCTGCTGCACAGCCTGGGCGACGATCGAGTGCACCAGCTTGATCACCGGAGCGTCGCGGTCGGCCTCCTCGGCCAGCGTGTCGGGTTCGGCCTCGGCGTCGGACTCCTCGTCGACGATGTCCTCGATCGAGTCGTCCATCCGGGCGAGCCGCGTCAGCAACAGGTTCAGATCCTCGACCGATGCCGCCGCGACCTTCACGCGCCTGCCGGTCATCATCGCGACGTCGTCGATCGTCAGCACGTTGGTCGGATCGGCCATCGCCAGCAACAACATCCCATCGTCGGTGTAGCCGACGGGCACGGCCTGGTAGCGCTTGGCGGTGTCCGAGCGGATCAGGTTGACCGCGCCCATGTCGAGGTCGTAGACCGACAGGTCAACGTAGTCCAAGCCGAAGCGCTCGGCCACTGCGCGCGCGAGCTGGTCGTGGCGCAGCACCCCCCGCTCGACCAGCACCTGGCCGGTGGGCCTGCCCTGCGCGCGAGCGGCCGAGACCGCCTGCTCGACCGTCTCGCGGTCGGCGTAGCCGAGGTCAACGATCACCTCGCCGATCATCCTTGCCGAGCGTCCCGAGCGAAGCGGCGGGTACAGGCCGTCGTCGGGGGGCCCGATCGCGATCTCCTCAGGGGTTTCCGGGGGAGAAGTGGCTGTGGGCATGACGGTATCGCGCATCGCCGGTTTTATCGGCATCGCCGGGGCTCCGCTTGATCGGTTAACGGAGCTTTTCCCCGGTTTCTACAGGCTTTTGCGGCCATGCAGGCCTTTTCAAGCCAACCGGCCCTTGCTTCCAGCCTGTTTGGTTTCCACCCAGTCTTCGGCGACTCTCCCTGCTCAGCAGGCTACCGGCCGATCCCGTGCTCGAAAGCGCCCTTCACTTGAGCATCGAGCGTATTCAGCCGATACAGCGCCAGGGCCTCGCCGGAGGCGAACCGCTGCCCGGCGCCCGCGTCGGCGCCGTGGTGGAGCATCACGCAGTGCTCGAGCGCAAGCCTGCGCTCCGCGTCGAGCGTGGCCGGAGCGTAAATTGAGATCAGACGCAGCCCCAGCTCGACGTGACCCAGCAGTTGACCCTCGCGGCTGCGCTCGATCTCCGCGCCGTAGGTGAACTCGCGGGTCTTGCCCAGGTCGTGGACGATCGCCGCGCTCAGCAGCAGATCGCGATCCAGTCGCGGATGCAGAGTGCAGAGCTCGAGCGCCATCGTGGCAACCGCGACGGTGTGCTCGAGCAGGCCGCCGAGATAGGCGTGATGGGCCCCCGAGCGCCCAGCGCCCGACCGACCGGAGCCCGACCGACCGGAATCCGATCCTACGCCGAGCGCCGGCAGCGAGCAGGGCGCGCGACGGATCTCCGCGCGCAGCGCCTCCTCACCGAGCAGCCGCGTCAGCAGCCCCTTCAATCCCGGTTCGTACACCTCGCGCGCCAAGTGTTCGAGAAAGCCTTCCAGCTCGTCGAGGTCTCGATAGGCCGTTGGCAGAAAGCGAGCTGGGTCGGCATCGATCCCATCCGCGCGCGTGATCGCCGCAAGCGCAATCTGCAGCTCATCACGAAAGCGCTCCACACGCCCACGCACCCGCACCAGCTCGCCCTGCTCGAAGCGCCCAGCGAGTACGTCGGCTTCACGAAACGCGCGCGCACGGATCGTTCCCGTGCTGTCGCGCAACTCGACAGTGAGGTATGGGGTGCCGGCGCGAGACATCTGACGTTCCTTGCGGACGCACGCAAAGACGCCGTCGACCTCCTGCTCGAAACGGAAGGTCGCGATCTGCCCCTCGTCGATCTGTGTCGTGTTGTCGAGGGGGCTCATCCGCCCATGATGTACGGTGGTTCGGATGCAGCCCTTCATCTGGGACCGCCGTCCGGATGGCCTCAGGGCCCCAGCGATGGTATGCGCGTTCCAAGGCTGGAACGACGCCGGCGACGCCGCCTCCAGCGCGGTCTCCTTCCTGGCCGGCTCGTTGAACGCCCGTCGCTTCGCGCAGATCGACTCCGAGGAGTTCTACGACTTTCAGGCAAACCGTCCCAGCATCCAGCTGACCGACGGGAGAGGCACCGCCACTGGAAGCGGCAGTCGAGAGATCGTGTGGCCGACTGTCGAGGTCCTCGAGGCACGCGCGCCCAGAGCGCCACGTGACCTCGTGCTCGTTCAAGGCGTCGAGCCTTCGATGCGCTGGCGCGCCTTTAGCGCGCATCTAGTCGAGCTCGCTGAAGCTTTGGGCGTACAGGTGGTTGTTACGCTGGGAGCGCTGCTCGCCGACGTGCCCCACACTCGCCCGGTGACGATGACCGGGTTCGCGTCCGATCCGTCACTGGTGGAGAGCCTAGGACTGGCGCCATCGAGCTACGAGGGACCGACCGGGATCGTGGGAGTCCTGCACAGCGCCTGCATCGACGCGGGACTGCCGTCGGCAAGCCTCTGGGCGGGCGTCCCGCACTACGTCGCCGCCGCCACCAATCCCAAGGCAGCGCTTGCGCTCCTACGTAAGGTGGAAAACCTGATCGGCATCTCCGTGGATGTCTCCGAGCTGGAGGACTCGGCCGCCGACTACGAGCGTCAGGTGGGTCTCGCCGTGCAGAGTGACCCCGACATCCAGGCGTTCGTCGAACGGCTCGAGCAGGCCGCCGAGAGCGAAGAGTCGGAGCTGATGCCCGAGGACGTTCCCTCGGGGGACATGCTCGCGCGTGAATTCCAGCGCTTTTTGCGCCAGCGCGGGCCTGACGGGGCCTGAGGGTTACTTCTCCGCCGCGGGACAGACGATGCGGTAGTCGCAGAGCGAACACGCCGCGTGCGACGGGGTGGGCTCGAAGCGCTGGCCGAGGATGCCCTCGCCGGCGGCAAGCACCGAGTCCTTGACCGACTCCGCGTCCTCGTCGTCGCGCGGCACGGGCACCTTGAGATCGTCGAGCACGTAGTAATAGGCCTGCCGCGAGGCCTCCAGGCCCCACGCCTCGCGCGCGGCGAGCGCGTAGAGCGACAGCTGGATGTCGTCTTTCAGCTGCTCGACGGTCTTCGGACGGGAGGTCTTGTAGTCGATCAGCTCGTACTCGTCGCCCCTACCACCCGCGAGACGGTCGACGCGGTCGACACGGCCGCGCAGATGGTGGGGTCCGAGCCGGAAGGCGAACGGGCGCTCGAACCACACCGGCTCTGAGTCCTGGCCATGCAACCGCTCGTGATAGAGGGTCAGCGCGGCGAGCGCCTTTGCGCGCAGCTCAAGCTCGTGCTCGCTCGTTCCGAAAGCGCTTCTGCGCCAGCTTTCCTTGAACAACTCCAGCAGCTGCGAAAGCGTCTCTCCGGAGGTGGAGTGGTAGCGCTCGAGCACCTGATGCACGACGATCCCGAACCGCTGATTCTGCGTCTGCTCGGTCGGGATACGCAGGACTCGGGCGAACTTGTACCGCAGTGGACAGCCACGGTAGGTCTCGACATCCGAGGCCGACAGCGCCAGGCCGATCCCCTTGCGCGGCAGAAAGGGCCCCAGCGAGGAGGCTTCGCGCGGAGCGATCGCGCTCGCGCGGGCACGGTCCTCGTGATCTCGTCCGCGATCGTGTCCATCGATCTCCGAACGGTCGACCAGCAGCGTCTCGTCGAGCGTCGAGGTCTGGAAGATCTCACGCTGTAGCGGCGTCGTAGCGGCCAACAGGCGCGCGTTGATGTCTGCAAGCGCCTCCTTCACGTCCTGCCCTTCCGGGCGTTGCGCCAGGGCGGCGAGCTTCAGCAGCTCCAGATAGCGAACCATCCCGTGGGAGATGTCCAGATCCGTGTCCAGCCGCAGCTCGCCGAGCCGACCGCCGATCCGGGCGACGCTGGCGAGCACCTCCTCGCGCATCATGCGCAGGGTCTCCTGCAGGGCCTCGTCCCGCAGACGCCTATCGTCCTTCGATCGACCCTCGTCCTGATCTTGCCCCTCGGCGCCGAGGACCACGCGCGCAAGCAGATCCGGACGGCCGGCGTCCAGCGCCTCGGACGCCGCGCGGCGCAGCTCGAGAAACCGCTGGATGCGCTCGCGCGCGTCGGGCGGGACCTGAGGCGACTCGATCGCCGCCGTGAGCGCCGCGACCATGTCCAGCTTGCGCCGTCGCGCCAGCGCGATCACGCGCGCCAGATCGACCTGCCGCAGCTCGATCGGTGGACGCGCGAGCGCGCGCACGACCGCGGCCGCGTCGTGCGGGTCGGCCAGCAGGCGCATCCAGGCAAGCACATCGCGAACCTCGGACCGCTCGCGGAAGGCGGCCGCTCCGCGTTCCTCACCCAGGGAGTCACCCGGAAGTGTGGCGGGAGCGAGATCCTCTCGAAGCTTTGCGGCAGCGCTGTCACCCGCAGGCGTGGTGGGGACGATCTTCGAGGCAGGCGGCACAGAGTCGAAGGATACGAGTCTCTCCCGGGCAAGGGCATGGGAGGCCCTACGCTCTGAGGATGGGCTCAGACGCGATTGATTGGGGCGCCGCGCAGCGGATCGGTGAGATGATCGCCGGCTCGCCGCCGCGGGGTGGCGTGCGCGCGGGGTCAATCGAGCCGCTCGCGCACGATTTCGCCGAGCGCGTGAGCGACTACACGGGCCTCGCGCCTGGAGCAGAGCTGCCACCCTTGGAGGTGGTCGAGCGCCCGGCGTGGATCGCGGCCAACCTGAAGACCATGCGCCCGCTGCTCGACCCGCTCACCGCGCGCATGGGCGGCAGCGGCGATGGGATCACTGGCATGCTGTCCGGCCCGCTGCGCGCGGCCTCGGGCCTGCTGCTCGGCGCCCAGGTCGGGGCGTTGACGGGCATGCTCTCCCAGCGGGTGCTCGGCCAGTACGACCTCGCCCTGCTCGACGCGGAGGTGCAGCCTCGGCTGTTGCTACTGGCGCCGAACCTCGCGCAGGCAGCGCGCAATCTCGGGGTGGATCGGGAAGAGCTCGTCCTGTGGGTGAGCATCCACGAGATCACCCACGCCGTCCAATTCGGCGGCGCGCCGTGGCTGCGCGAGCATCTGGGGAGCATGCTTAAAGAGCTGATCGACGGCCTGCAAGTGAAGCTCGACCCCCGCCCCTCGCCCGAGGACCGTCCTCGTAAAGACAGGCCGAGCGGGTGGATTCCAAAGCTGGACGGGAGTGGTTTCAACCCGACCCAACTACGCCCGCTGCTGGAGCGTGCCCGTCGCGGGGAACTGCTGCGCATGACACTCGGCGATGAGCGCTGGCAGTTGGTCGAGCGGATGCAGGCGACGATGTCGTTGATCGAGGGGCACGCCGAGCACACGATGGATGCGGTCGGCGCCGAGGTGCTGCCCTCGCTGCCGCGACTGCGCGCCGCGCTGAACCGCCGCCGCGAGACACGCGGGCTGCCGTGGCGCGTACTCGAGCGGCTCCTTGGGTTGGAGTTGAAGATGAAGCAGTATGAGGTGGGCAAGCGCTTCTGCGACGCAGTCGTGCGGGCCGAGGGGCCGGCGGCTCTAAGCCGCGCGTGGGAGGGCCCGGAGATGCTGCCGAGCACCGCTGAGCTGGAGACACCGATCCTCTGGCTAGCACGAACGCATGTTCCTCCTGTTACAAGCTGACGTGGATTAATACGCCATGTTCACGGGCTCTTTACGGTCTGTGAAGGTGATGCTGTAACGATCTGCCCAGAACGGGTTACAAACGTGTGTTCGATGCTACGCTCGACTTCGAAGCGGAGAGCGAACAGCGAACGAACAGACCTCACCCGTGTCCCCCGAGGACAGAACCGAGAACAGGAGACCCCTTCCATATGGCAACCGCCACCACTTCCCCCCGCAAAGCCAAAGTCGCCAAACCGGCCGCCAAAGCCAAAGCGTCCGCAGCTCGCAAAGCCCCAACCGCCCGTCGCGGCAGCGCTTCCAGCCAGAGCACCCAGGCCAAGAGCACGAAGGCCAAGGCAGCGCGTACGCGCTCGATCCATCAGACCCAGTCGGCCGTTCGTCAGACCGAAATCGCGGCGCGTAACACCGTCGACGTGTTCGGCGACTACACCGAGCGTGCCGTGCTGATTCCCGTCGGCGCTGCGTTGATCGCCCGTGACCGGGTCTTCTCGAGCGTCAACGATGTGGTCTCGAATTATGGCTCGACGACCAAGGCTCAAGCTCAGCTGCGCCGCTTCGAGCGCCGCGGCAGCACAGCCCGCAACCGGCTCGAGCGCGAGGTCCGCAAAGCCCGCGTCCGCTTCGAGCGCGAACTGCGCCAGCGCCGGCAGGACCTCGAGCAGACCGTGAGCAGCCTCGAGGAGCGGCGCGACGCCGTCGCGAAGAACGTCGCCGAGCTGCCGAACCGCGTTCAGGAGCGCATCCTCAGCATCGTCTGACCACGAACACCCTTCCCCCGCCCCGGACCTGGAGAGGGCCGGCAGCGGGCGAGTCTGCCGGCCTCATATCCCGCCGGTAGTAGTAGCAACCTCTCCTCCCTCGACTCCGGGGCGGCCCCCACCGCCCCGGAGTCATTTAACGCCGAGTCGAGGAAGGTTTGCCACAATGGGCCACATGCCCGACGAAGCGGAGATCAAGAAGGCGCTGGAGGTCGTGATCGATCCCGAGCTGCACCGCTCGATCGTCGAGCTCGACATGGTGCGCTCGATCGAGATCGGCGCGAACGGAGTGCTCGACATCACAGTCTCGCTGACGACGCCCGGTTGCCCGATCAAGGGCCACTTCCAGACGGCCGTCGCCGAGGCCGCCGGCGCGCTCGAGGGTGTCTCCCATGTGAATGTTTACTTCGACGTGCTCAACGACACGCAGAAGGCTGCGCTGCAGCAAAAGCTGGGCCGCGGCAGCCTGCCCGAAGGAGCGCTCGCGCAGGTCGCGAACGTGCTCTGCATCGGCTCCGGCAAGGGCGGCGTCGGCAAGTCGACGCTGACCGCGAACCTCGCGACCGCGCTCGCCGGCGAGGGCAAGAAAGTGGGCGTGCTCGACGCCGACGTGTGGGGCTACTCGATTCCGCGCATGTACGGGCTTGGCTCGACGCGCCCGCCGGTCTCCGCCGAGCGCAAGATCCTGCCGCTGGAGGCGCACGGCGTGAAGGTGATGTCGATCGGCTTCTTCCTAGAGGAGGACGCTGCAGTGGTGTGGCGCGGGCCGATGCTGCACAAGGCGCTGACCCAGTTCCTGCAGGACGTCGATTGGGGGGCGCTCGACTTCCTGCTGATCGACCTGCCACCCGGCACGGGCGATGTCTCGATGACGCTCGCGCAGCTCTTGCCCCAGGCGAAGTTCGTGATCGTCACCACCCCCCAGGCGACCGCGCAGAAGGTGGCGCGACGGTCCGCCGAGATGGCACACAAGGTCTCATTGGAGATCGGTGGGGTGATCGAGAACATGTCGGGTTTCACCACCCCGGGCGGCGAGCGCTTTGCGATCTTCGGTGAGGGCGGCGGCAGGGAGCTGGCGGACGAGCTCGACGTGCCACTGCTGGGCAAGATTCCGCTGACGATGCCGTTGCGCGAGCACGCCGACAGCGGCACCCCGCTCGTGATCGAGGATTCAGGCGACCCGGCGTCACAGGCGATCCTCCAGGCCGCACGCGGGCTGATCGCGATAGGCCGCCCACCGGCGCTGCCGGCACTGCCGCTTGTGCAGGTCACCGCCGGGGAGCCCGCCGTGCCGGATGCGGCCATCGTGCGAAAACCGGCGGGCATGTCACTGCCGATGGCCTGAGCGGCCCGCGCCGCAAAGACCGTCGAGGAGCTATAGAGAGCTAACCCGCTGCACACGCGGCTCGACTGACCGTCGTCACGTGGCACCGGGAGCGGCGACAGCGTGGCGGAGACGTCCCGCCGGTTCGCTTGACAAGCACACCCCACCTGAGAGGATCGTCACGGAATGCCGGTGCCAGGCCAACAAGAGGAGCAGCAGGACACGCAGCGAGACGGCGCCGTCGAGATCGACGAACGCCGGGCGAAGATGGAGCGGCTGCGGGCGGAAGGTATCGACCCCTACCCGCCGGTGAGCCTGTGGAGCACGCGCACGCGCATCGCCGACGTGCTCGCCGCACACGATCCTGGCACGCTGGAGGCCGGCGAGCACCCCGAGCTGAGCTACCAGATCGCCGGACGCCTGATCTCCCGGCGCGGACACGGCAAGACGGCGTTCCTGGATGTGCGCGACCTCTCCGGCCAGATTCAGGTGGTGGTGAGAGTCGACGCGCTCGGGCAGGAGACCTACGACCGCACTCTCAACCTCGACATCGGCGACATCGTCGCGGTTGACGGCTGCGTGTACGTCACCCAACGAGGCCAGCTCGCGCTCGCGGTCAAGCAGTGCACGCTGCTGACGAAGACGCTGCGTCCGCCGCCCGACAAGCACCACGGCCTCGGCGACACCGGCACGCGCTATCGCTACCGCGAGCTCGACCTGCTCGCCAACGAAGACACGCGAGAGCTGTTCATCACACGCCACAAGATCGTCTTCGAGATTCGCAAGTGGCTGAACGAACGCAACTTCATCGAGGTCGAAACGCCGGCGCTGCAGTCCCTCGCCGGAGGCGCCGGCTCGCGGCCGTTCACCACGCACCACAACGCGCTCGACCGCGACCTGTACCTGCGCATCTCCGTCGAGCTGTTCCTGAACCGGTGCATCGTCGGCGGCATGGAGAACGTGTACGACATGGGCAAGGTATTCCGCAACGAGGGCATCTCCCCCAAGCACTCGCCGGAGTTCACGATCATCGAGTTCATGTGCGCCTACTCCGACTACAACGACGTCGCGACCGTCACCGAAGAGATGTTCCGCGACGTCGCCCTCCGCGCGCTCGGGCGCACTGTGATCAAACGGAACGGCGAGGAGATCGACCTCGCGAAGCCGTGGCGGAGGGTGACGATGCGCGAGCTGATCCTCGAGCGCTTCGGCCTCGACTTCATGGATTCCACGCGCGAGCAACTGGCGGAGGTGCTCGATGAGCCGATGGATCCTGCGGCGACGTGGGCCGAGGTCGTGGCGGACATCTACTCGGAGAAAATCGAGTCGACGATCAACCAGCCCACGCACGTCTTCGACTTCCCCCTGGAGCCGTTCCCGATCACCAAGCGCCACTCCGTACACCCCGAGCTGGGCGAGCATTTCGATGCGGTGATCGGCGGAATCGAGCTCGTCTCGGGCGATACCGAGCTGAACGACCCGGTCGACGAGTGGCAGCGCTTCGTCGACCAGCGCAAGCGGCGGGCCGTCGACGACGGCGACGTGCCCCACCCGAACGACGACGAGTACACGCGGGCGCTCGAGTACGGCTACTCACCGACCGCCGGTGGCGGGATGGGCGTCGATCGCCTGGTGATGATCCTCACCGAACGGGACACGCTGCGCGAGGTGATCCCCTTCCCAATCGTGAAGGATTTGCGGTGAGCTCCAAGCTCGGCCTCGACCCCGGCGTGATCGCCTCCTGCCGCGACGCAGCGACCCAGATCGCCGGCCAGGTCGGTGAGGAGATCGCTCACAAGACGACGGCCTCGGTCGAGCGCACGGTCGCGCGCCTGCTCGGCGTGGACGGGGTAAACGAGCTCGACGCGCCGCTGCCGAACGTGCTCGTCGACCACGTTGCCGACCGCGGTGAGCTGGGCAAGGGCATCGGCTACTGGCTGGGCAACGCGCTACTCGACGACGAGCGCCGCTCGCCGCAGCGGATCGCGCAGGATGTGGACTCGGGGCAGCTCGAGCTGTGCGCGCTACCGCGCGCAGAGGATGGCGCGATCAGGACGCGGATCACACGCGAGTGCGAGGCCCGGCTGGCTGAGATCCACGCACGCACGCAGGAGCGCCACGAGCTGCGCGAGCGCCTCGGCGAGAGCCCGCCGCCGCTGCGCTACGTGCTGACCGCGACCGGCAATGTGTACGAGGACGTCGTCCACGGACTCGCCGTCGCGGAAGCGGGCGGGGACATCGTCGCGGTGATCCGCTCGACCGCGCAGAGCCTGCTCGACTACGTGCCCTACGGCCCGACGACGGAGGGCTACGGCGGGACATTCGCGACGCAGGCGAACTTCAGGATCATGCGCGAGGCACTCGATGAGTGGTCGCGGGGGCACGGCCGCTACGTGCGTCTGTCGAGCTTCTGCTCGGGCCTGTGCATGCCGGAGATCGCGGCGATGGGCGCGATCGAGGGCTTCGACAACATGGTCAACGACGCGCTGTATGGAATCCTCTACCGAGATATCAACCCGATCAGGGGCCTGATCGACCAGCGCGTCTCGCGGATGGTCAACGGTTATTTCGGGGTGACGATCAACACCGGTGAGGACAACTACCTGCGCACAGCCGACGCGATCGAGGCGGCGCCATCAGTTACGGCTTCGCAGTTCATCAACCGCCAGCTCGCGCTCGACTCAGGGGTGCCCGATGGGCAGATAGCGCTCGGCGATGCGTTCGAGATCGATCCGCCAATCGTCAACGGCCTCTTGCTGGAGTGGGCCCAAGCGCAGCTTACACGCGAGCTGTTCCCGGACTGCCCCGTCAAGTACATGCCACCGACGCGGCACATGGACGGCAACCTGTACCGCACGCACGCGACCGACTCGCTGTTCAACCTCGTCACGATCGCCACCGGCCAGGGCATCCAGACAATCGGGGTGCCCACCGAGGGGATCTTCACGCCACACGTGCACGACCGCGTGATCGGCCTGGAAAACGTGAACTACGTGTTCGACACCGCGCGCGACCTCGGCGATGAGATCGAGTTCAAGCCGGGGGGCATCATCCAAACGCGCGCGCGCGAGGTCCTGGACGGAGCGCACGAGCTGCTGGAGCGGATCGCAGCAGTCGGGCTGTTCGCGGCGCTCGGCGAGGGCGTGTTCGGCGACGTTCCTCGCCAGGTGGGCGAGGGCAGGGGGATCGAGGGGATCGTCGCGGCCGAGGAGGGCTACTTCAACCCTGTGAGCGAGCTGATGCGGGAAACACCGAGCCGTGTCTAGGGTGGTCGATCTCGAGCACGTGAAGCCCTATGCCGACCATCTCGGCGACGGGATCGTGCAGTTCAGCTTCACGCTGCCCGTGCCCTACGGCCTCGCCGCGCGCAAGGCCGCGCAAGAGCTGGCGCGGAAGATGGGCTTCGAGCACCCCGAGGTCGTCCACTATCAGGGCCTGACCGACGGATACACGTACTTCGTGATGTTCGGCGAGTGCACGCAGACGGTCGACTACGCGACGCTGAGCAACGAGGGCTTCGAGATCGAGTACATGAGCGAGGAGGAGATCGAAGCGTTTGCTCAGGAGCAGATCGGCCGCCCGATCGTGATCGTCGGCGCGGCGACCGGCACCGACACGCACAGCGTCGGGATCGACGCGATGCTCAACCTGAAGGGCTTTCACGGGCATCACGGCCTGGAGGGGTACAAGGCGTTTCAGACGCACAACCTCGGCAGTCAGGTCCCCAACAGCGTGCTTGTCGCACGCGCGATCGAGCTGAACGCCGACGCGATCCTCGTCTCGCAGACGGTTACCCAGCAGAACCTGCACGTCTCGAACCTGACGGAGCTTGTTGAGATCGTCGAAGCAGAGGGCAAGCGCTCGGAGATGATCCTCACCTGCGGCGGCCCGCGGGTGTCGAACGAGCTCGCAAAGGAGCTCGGCTACGACGCCGGCTTCTCGAAGGGCACCTACCCCTACCACGTGGCGAGCTTTATCGTGCGCGAGCTGGCCGCGCGCACGGCGGCCGCGTAGTGCTGTCGGAAACGACCGCCCCGGCGCTGTCGGAGCTGATCGCCCCGGCGCGGCGACTGGCGCTGGTCGGGCTGGCGAAGAACACCGGCAAGACAGAGACGCTGGCCACGATCCTGCGGGAGCTGGCGGAGCGGGCGACATGCGTCGGGGTGACATCGATCGGCCGCGACGGCGAGGCGCACGACGTGATCGACGTGCGGATCTCCAAGCCACGGATCGTCCTTCAGGCCGGCGGCCTCGTCGCGAGCACCGACGCACTCGTGCGGGCAAGTGGCCTAGCGCACGAGCGGCTCGCGCAGACCGGGGTGAGGACCCCGCTCGGGGAGGTCGTGATCGCGAGGCTCGCGGAGCGGGGCGCCGTCGAAGTCGCCGGCCCGAGTGCCGCTGAGGACCTGCGCAAGGTGAGCGATGCGATGATCGATTTCGGCGCGGAGATTGTGTTGATCGACGGCTCGATCGATCGACGTGCAGCCTCATCGCCGGCGGTCGCCGAAGGGCTCGTGATCGCCACCGGCGCGGTTCTCAGCGACAAGATCGAGGAAATCGTCGCGGCCACGAAGGACGCGGTCGATCTCGTCAAGCTACCTGCCGCGGGAAGCCCGCGTGTAGACGAGTCGACCGGCGGAGGCGAGGAGCTCCTCACGCTGGAGCGCGGACTCGTGCTGAACGCCGAGCCGGCAGAGATCACAGCGCTGCTGCGGGGGCATCCGCACGCGGGCACATTCCACATCGACGGCGCCCTCAGCGAGCGGTTTCTCGAAGGCCTGCTAGCCGCCCGGACAGAGCGGGCCGGACGTACGCTACGGATCGTCGCGAGCGATCCGACAAAGGTGTTTCTCTCGCATCGAGGTCCAAGCTGGTATCGACGTCAAGGCTTAGCGATCGAGGTCATGCGCACAATCGATTTGAAGGCGATCACGGTCAACCCCGTCGCACCACAGTCGCACCGCTTTGACTCCGGGCGACTGCGGGAGCTGATCGAAGCGGCTGTCCCAGGCGTTCCCGTCCTGGACGTGCTCGATGATCCTACTTAGCGTTGGCGAAGTAGTCGGCGTTGATCTGCGTGAACTTCTGCCACTCGTCGGGAAGCTGGTCCTCCGCGAAACACGCGTCGACCGGGCAGGCCTCGACGCAGGCGTCGCAGTCGATGCACTCCTCAGGGTCGATGTAGAGCATCTCGGCAGCGTCATAGCCGGGCTCGTCGGGCGTCGGGTGGATGCAGTCCACGGGGCATACCTCGACACAGGAGTTGTCCTTGGTGCCAATGCACGGCTCGGCGATTACGTAGGCCATTCGCTTCTTTCTGGGGTCGGTTTGCGGGGGGCTTGGATCGGGAGACGCATATTGTACGAAGCATGCTGTTGCTTACCGGTGCGACCGGTTTGGTGGGCTCCGCACTACTGCGCCGCCTGGTGGCCGAAGGAACCCAGGTGCGCTGCCTAGTGCGCGACCCCCGGCGACTGGGGCCCCAGCGCGTGCGCGTGCAGATTGCGCTCGGCGATCTGACTGACCCTCCTTCCTTCCGCAACGCGATGCGCGGCGTGAACACTGTCGTGCACCTCGCCGCCTCGATACGCGACCAGCCACGCGGCTCGATCGAGGAGCTGAACGGCATTGCCACCTGGCGAATGGTGCGAGCGGCGCAGCGCGCGGGAGTGGAGCGCTTCGTGTTCTTCTCGGTGCTCGGCGCCTCCACCCACCACCGCGCACGCTTCTTCCGCGCGAAGGCGCTCGCCGAGCAGGCGGTGAGAGAGGCCGACCTACAGAGCACGGTGTTCGCCCCTTCGATCGTGTATGCCCCGGGAGACCCCTGGCTGACCCTGCTGGAGCGGATGGCGCTGCTCCCGGTGATGCCCGTCTCCGGACGAGGCCACGCGACCTACCAGCCGATTTGGGCCGAGGACGTGGCCGATTGCGTGATCGCCGCTCTGCACTCGCCGGAGAGCGACCGAGACACCACCGAGCGATTCGAGCTGGCGGGCCCGCAGACGCTCAGCCACAACGAGATCGTACGGCTCGTGCTGCGCTCGCAGAACCGCAGCCGTCCGCTGCTGCACATCCCGACGCCGATCGTCTCGCGTGGGCTGCGCCTGCTGGAGGCGACGCTGGGCCAGCGCGCGTTCGCGACCTGGGACGAGGCTGAGCTGATGGAGGTTCCGATGCTCTCGGACCGGGGAATGGCAGACAGCGAGAATCTGGGAGTAACCCCTCAGCCGATGGCTGCCGTGCTTGGAACCGGCTGATGACTGACGAGGAACCCCAGCTTTAGAAAGCGCCAACCGCCGGATGTCGATGCATCCATGGTTGCGCCTCTTCGAGCTGCGAGGCTAGCCCCAACAACGCTGCCTCACCAGCGGGGCGTCCGACGAGCTGCACGCCCAAAGGCAATCCGTCCTCACCATGAAACAGCGGCAGCGAGATCCCAGGCTGGCCACTCGCGTTGAACACTGGCGTAAACGGCGTGAACAGACCGGAGCGCGTAAACGTCGACATCGGGTCGGGCGCATCGGTGTCGAGCGTACCCAGAGGCAGCGGGCGCTCGGCGAGCGCGGGCGTGAGCAGCGCGTCATACGGCGCCAGAAAGGACACCAGCCGTCGTGCGAACCTCTGCAGTTGTACGGCGACCCCGATGCCCTGCACCGCGTTCAGCTGCTCGACCATCGAGAAAATCGCCCAGCTCATCGGCTCCATGTCCTGCGCTTTTGGCTCATGCCCTCCCACCCTGCCGGAGTAGGCGATCGAGAGCGCGACGTGGATCGAGAAGGCCGCGCCGAACATCTCGCCCAGGTCCTCAACTTGCCACGGCGGATCGATCTCCTCCACCTCGTGCCCAAGCGAGCGCAGAAGTACCGATGCGTCCGCCACCGCGCCGGCGCAAACGGGATCGACCACGGCATCGGCGGTCGGCGGCAGCGTCGTCGCCGCAATCCGCAGCCTGCCAGGACGTTGACCTGCGCTGAGGGAGAATGGCTCTGACGGGGGCGGCGCCCAGGTGGCATCGCCGGCCTCATAGCCGGCAAGCACATCGAGGATCGCCGCCGTGTCAGCGACGGTGCGCGTGAGCACGCCGTCAATCCCCAGCGAGGAGTCGCCCAGGTCGGGGGCCGCCGAAATCCGCCCGCGCGCGGGCTTCAGGCCCACCAGCCCGCAGCAGGCCGCCGGGATCCGGATCGAGCCACCGCCATCGTTGCCGTGCGCGACCGGCACCATCCCGGACGCGACCGCCGCCGCAGCACCGCCCGAAGAACCGCCAGGGGTTCTCTCCAAATCCCACGGATTGCGCGTAGGGCCGAAGATCCGGGCCTCGCTGACCGGCAGGATCCCGTACTCGGGCAGCGTCGTCGTGCCCACGATCACGAAGCCCGCCCGCTTCAGACGCCGCACCACATTGTGGTCGTAGGGCGCGATGAAATCTTTCATCAGCGCGCAGCCGTTTGTGTACCGCCAGTCCTTCAATGCGCGGTTGTTCTTGATCGCAATCGGCACGCCCGCGAACGGGCGCTCGTCGCCCGAGCTCACCTCGTCCGCGGCCGCCAGCGCCCGCTCGTCGTCGACCTCGACGAACGCGTTCAGCTGCGGGTTGAGCTCCTCGATCCGCGCCAAGGAGATCTCGACCAGCTCGCGCGAAGAGACATCTCCGGCGCGCACCATGCCGGCCAGCTCGCTCGCGGGACGGAACATCAGGTCGCTGTCGGGCACTGGCTCCTCCTCTGATCGCCGGGTCGTTCATCATATGGGTGCGCCCACAAGGCGCCATCCCCGTCAAGCAGCCCAGCCCAGAAAGCAGAGCGCCATGAGCGAGGTTCAATCACCACCTGAAGTCCAGTCGGGCCTCGAAGGCGTCGTCGCCTTCGCGACCGAGATCGCAGAGCCGGACAAAGCCGGTGGCGCGCTGCGCTACCGCGGCGTCAACATCGAAGACCTGGTCGGCACCGTTCCCTACGAGCAGGTCTGGGGCCTGTTGGTAGACGGGCACTTCAAGCCTGGCCTGCCTCCGGCCGAACCGCACGCGTTGACCGTGCGCTCCGGCGACCACCGCGTCGATGTGCAGTCGGCGCTCGCGATGCTCGCCCCCGAGTGGGGCTTCGAGCAGCTGATCGACATCACCGACGAGGAGGCCCGCGACAACCTCGCGCGCGCCTCGGTGATGGCACTGTCGTTCGTCGCGCAGTCCGCGCGCGAAGCGGGCCAGCCGCCGGTGCCCCAGGCAGAGATCGACGAGGGCGCGACGATCCCCGAGCGCTTCCTGATCCGCTGGCGCGGCGAGGCCAACCCCGATCACGTGAAGGCGATCGACGCCTACTGGGTCTCGGCGGCCGAGCACGGGATGAACGCCTCGACGTTCACCGCACGCGTGGTCGCCTCGACGGGAGCCGACTGTGCCGCGGCGCTCTCCGCGGCGGTCGGCGCCCTCTCGGGCCCGCTGCATGGAGGGGCGCCTTCGCGCGTGCTGAAGATGATCGACGAAGTCGAACAGTCGGGCGATGCCGAGCGCTGGGTCAAAGCGGCGCTGGATCGCGGCGATCGTTTGATGGGCTTCGGTCATCGTGTCTACCGCGCCGAAGATCCCCGCGCGCGGGTGCTCCGTCGCACCTCTCAGGAACTTGGGTCTCCGCGGGTGCAGGCTGCTGAAGCACTCGAGAAAGCGGCGCTCGCGGAGCTGCACGCGCGCAAGCCCGACCGCGTGCTCGCCACGAACGTCGAGTTCTGGTCCGCAGTCGTGCTCGACCTGGCCGAAGTCCCACCGGACCTGTTCACGCCGATGTTCACCTGTGCGCGCGTGGCCGGCTGGTCGGCGCACATCCTCGAGCAGAAGCGCGAGGCCAAGCTGATCCGGCCATCCGCAAAGTACGTCGGGCACGGGCCGCGATCGGTGGCGGAAGTCGAATAGGGCGTTCGTCGGTCGCCGAGGTCGAATAGGGCGTTCAACAGACGAGGGCGCTACGGGCCCTTAGCTACGGGTCCTTAACGGCCGAGGGCCCGGCATCCTGCCGGGCCCCCTGCCTGTTTCTATCGGCTGCGGTACAGGGTTGCTGTAGAAGAATCGCAAGCAACCCCGCACTTCTTACGGCCTTCTTCCTTACATCATCCCGCTCATGTCAGGCATGCCGCCACCGGGCATGCCGCCGGCGCCTTCCTTCTCGGGCACCTCGGCGACGATCGCCTCGGTGGTGAGGATGTTCTTGGCGATCGACGCGGCGTTCTGCAGCGCCGAGCGGGTGACCATCGCGGGGTCGATGACCCCAGCAGCCACGAGATCGACGATCTCGTTGGTGGCCGCGTTCAGGCCCTGGCCTTTCTTGGCCTTGCGGACGTCGTTGACGACCACCGAGCCCTCGAGGCCCGCGTTCTCGGCGAGCTGACGCAGCGGCTCCTCCAATGCCCGCAGCACGATCCGTGCTCCGGTCTTCTGGTCCTCATCCTCGATGTCGTCGAGCTTGACGGCGGAGAATGCCTGCAGCAGCGCAACGCCACCACCGGGCACGATGCCCTCCTCGAGTGCCGCCCGTGTGGCCTGCAGAGCGTCCTCGACACGGTGCTTCTTCTCCTTCATCTCCGTCTCGGTAGCCGCCCCGACCTTGACCACGGCGACGCCGCCGGAGAGCTTTGCGAGCCTTTCCTGCAGCTTCTCGCGATCGAAGTCCGAGTCGGTGTTCTCGACTTCGGCCTTGATCTGGTTGATGCGGCCCTTGATCGCCGCGGCCTCACCGGCGCCGTCGACGATCGTGGTCGTGTCTTTGGTCACGACCACACGCCGGGCGCGACCGAGCTGTTTGACCTCGGTGTTCTCGAGCTTCAGGCCAAGCTCCTCGGTAATCACCTCGGCGTTGGTGAGGATCGCAATATCCTCGAGCATCCGCTTGCGGCGGTCGCCGAAGCCCGGCGCCTTGACGGCAACACCGGTGAAGGTGCCCCGCAGCTTGTTCACCACGAGTGTCGCGAGCGACTCGCCCTCGACATCCTCGGCGATGATCAGGATCGTCTTGCCGGACTGGATGACCTGCTCGAGCACCGGCAGCACGTCCCTGACCGAGCCGATCTTCTGGTTGGCGATCAGGATATAGGGGTCCTCCAGCACTGCCTCCATGCGATCCTGGTCGGTGACCATGTACGGCGAGATGTAGCCCTTGTCGAACTGCATCCCCTCGGTGAACTCGAGGTCCATGCCGAACGTCTGGCCCTCCTCGACGTTGACCACGCCGTCCTTGCCGACCTTCTCGATCGCATCGGCGATCACGTCGCCGATGTCATCGTCGCCGGCCGAGATCGTCGCCACGCGGGCGATCTGGTCCTTGCCGGAGACCTCCTTGGCCTGCGAGGCGATGTGCGCCACGACCTGGTCTACGGCTTTCTCGATACCGCGCTTGAGCGCGAGCGGGTTGGCACCGGCCGCGACGTTCTTCAGCCCCTGGCGAACGATCGCCTGAGCCAGCACGGTTGCGGTGGTGGTGCCATCGCCGGCCACGTCGTTGGTGGCGGTCGCCACCTCACGCACGAGCTGAGCGCCCTGGTTCTCGAAGACGTCCTCGACCTCGATCTCACGGGCAATCGTCACACCGTCATTGGTGATCGTCGGCGCGCCGAACTTCTTGTCCAGCACTACATAGCGGCCCTTCGGGCCGAGCGTGACCTTGACGGCGTTTGCGACCGCGTCAACGCCACTCTCCAGCGCCTTGCGTGCCTCAGAGCCGTACTTCAGTTCCTTGTGTGCCATGTCAGTTCAAATCTCCTTATGAGACCTTGGCGAGGACATCCGACTCGCGCAGCACGAGCAGATCCTCTCCGTCGATCTTGATCTCGGTCCCGCCGTACTTGCTGTAGAGGACCTCGTCGCCCTCCTTGACCTCCAACGGGATGCGCTTGCCGTTCTCGTCGAGCTTGCCGTCGCCGATCGCGACGATCTTGCCCTTCTGTGGCTTCTCCTTGGCAGTGTCGGGGAGCACCAGGCCACTTGCGGTGGTCTGCTCCTCCTCGATTGCCTGCACGATCAGACGATCGCCCAGGGGCTTGAGCTTCATGTTGAAAACCTCCGTCTTGAGAATGCACCAACGGCTCGCGGCCCTTTATTGACTGGGCGAACCGCCTCTTTTTGGCACTCTCACGTAGAGAGTGCCAACGACACGTCCAATATATAGCAGCGGCGCCACAAATCAAGGTTATTTGGCAGTTACCGACCCCGAGTGCCGGCCCAAAGCACCCGAAAGGGGGACCGGATCACCCGGCAGAAGAAGCCCGGGACAAGCGGGTCGGACGTTTGGGAAAGTCCCGATCCCGCGCTAGTTCTGAGCGCCGCCGAAGCCCTTCATCGCCTCGGTCATCCCGCTCGGCTTATCGATGATCTGCGAGAACCGCACGACCGTCACGGTGTCTTCCGGAGAGACCGACCGCCCGTAGATCTGTTCGAGGAAGCTGATCAATTCCTCGTGACGACGGAACTCGGGGTTGTCGTGCTTGATGTCGCGCGGGGAGAGGTCGGCGATCTTCGTCACCTCGACCTGATCGATCACCGCTTCGAAGATCCGTTCCCTCGGCGAGTATTGGTAGCCGATCGTGACGAGCACCGCCTGATTCTTGCGATACTTGCCCGACTTGTCGCCCAGGCGGATCGTGGCCGTCTTGCGACCCCGCATCAGCTCGTCGGCGAAGATCGTCGAATAGAAGTTGAGCACCTGCATGTGCGGGCAGGCTATCGGTCTTCTTCGGAATAGGCCAGCGCGCGCGTGACCATTTCGCGCTCGGCCGCATGGGTGAGCGCACTCTGCGCCTCCTTCAGCCCGATCCAGTGGGCCTCCTCGACCTCGTCATCGTGGTCGGCCGTGTCGCCGGAGAGGTAGCTGAAGAGGTAGAAGGTGACCGACTTGGGAATCGTGCGTCCGTCGCGCCGGTACCAATAGCGCACCTCTCCCAGCTCGCGTACGAGCTCGGCGGTGACTCCCGTCTCCTCGCGCACCTCGCGCTCGGCGGCCTGCAGCGTGGTCTCGCCCGGATCTACATGTCCCTTCGGTAGTGCCAGCACTCGCGAGCCATCCGGCGCACGGCGGGTGGGGACGATCACGACGACCTGCTCCTCGCGCAGCACCACGCCACCGGCTGAGATCTCCTGCGCCGGTGGCATCTTGCCGGGCTTCTTCTTGCCGTTCTTAGAAGACATATTGCTTCAGCGCCTCCGGGTCGTGCACGACCAGACGTCCTCTCCCCTGCGAGATCACCCCGGCGCGCTCCAGCACCGCCAGAAAACGGCTGGCCGACTCGCGCGAGGAGCCCGCCAGCTGGGCCAGATCGGCCTGGGTGGCGGTGACCGTCACGTCCCCGCCGTCGTGGCTCTGCTCGGCGCATTCCTGCGCAACCAGCTCGCTCAACACCACTGCCACGCGGCTCTGCACCGTCTGGAAGGACTGGCGCGAGAGGCGCTCGTTGGTCTCGCGCAGACGTCGGCCGAGCGCGATCACCAAACGCGCGGAGATCCCGGGGTGCTCGATCATCAGCCTGCGCATGTCCGGGCCGAGCACCGCCACCACGCTCGTCTGCTCGATCGCTTCAATCGTGGCCGAGCGACGCTCGTCCTCGAACAGCGCCAGCTCGCCGAAGATGTCACCCGGGCCGAACGTAGCGAGTGTGATTGTGCGCCCGCCGGAGTGCTCGCGCGTCGCGCGGACGCGACCGGAGCGGACGACGTAACAGGTGTCGCTCGCGTCGCCCTCGCGGAACACAACCTGGCCCGGCTCAAACGCGCGCGGAACCGCGAGATCGGCGATCCGCTCCAGGTGTTCGCCCTCGAGCGTGGAGAAGACCGGCACGCGCGCGAGCAGCTCCACCACGTCCGCTGAACGCATGCCCGCCATTGCCGCAGGGGATATCACACCCACCGACCGGCTCAGCGCCCGGCGCCCGGCGCTATCTTCCTGAGTACATGACGCTCGCCAAGCCAATCCTCTCGTCGATCGTGATCGGGGCGCTTCTGTCCGTTCCCGCGTCCTCCTCGGCGATAACCGGCGCGGCGGGTACAAGCGCGCATGGAAAGACCACAACCGTCGCCGAGCGAACTCTCCTGCAGTCGCCGGAGCTGTGGGCCACGATCGATGTCTGTAATCCCCCCGATCAGCCAGATACGGTCGGTATACGCGGCTCGATGCCCGGTGACGAACATTCCAAAGACGAGATGTACATGCGCTTTCGCCTGCAGTACCTCGACAGCTCGACCAAGCAGTGGGTGGATCTGGAAAATGGCGCGGACTCGGGCTACGTGGCCGTCGGCGCGGCCAAGTCCGCGCGCCAGACCGGGCGCAGCTTCCAGCTCGTACCGATCGCAGGTAAGCCAGCTGTCAGCTGCGCGGTGTGGTGAGCTTCCAATGGCGCCGTGGCTCGGCCGTCGAGTACACCGTCTCGCGGCCCACGACCGCCGCTCACGACAGCCTCGCCGGTGCCGACCCGAAGGGCTTCAGCGCAGCGGAATGCTCGCTTAGCTGAGCTCAAAGAGGCGCGGGTCGTTTGTGATGATCCCATCCACGCCCATCGCGCTCAGCCGCGCGATCTGAGCGGCGTCGTCCACCGTCCAGACGTACAGCTCGCCGCCGCCCTCTGCGACCGCTCGCACCAGCGCTCCGGTGACCAGGCGCCAGTGGGCCATGATCGCGTCGAAGCGACCGGCAAGCAGGGCCGCACGAGCGCGCCGTGGCAGCAGCGCTCGATAGCCGCTGAGGATCACCAACGCGGGAATCGCCGTGAGCAAGTCCGTCGTGTAATCGCGCCTCAGGCGCGGCACCGACCAGCCCACCCGCAGCGCCGGCTCCAGCGCACGCATCGCGTCGAGCTCGTCGACGTACATGCCGCTCACGAGCGAACGCTCGACGAGGTCCGCCTCGCGCAGCGCCTGCACCACGCGGCGGCCGTAGCCGGGGATCTTCACGTCGACATCGAGCTGGATACCCGCGAACTCCCCGCCGGCCAGGTACGCGAGACCCTGCTCCAGCGTCAGCGGTGTGCGTGCGTGCATGTCCTCGTAGTCATGGGCGAGCAGCAGCTCACCGCTGCCGTCGCGCCGCTCTGAGAGCACGTCGAACTCGATCATGTCCACGCCCGCGTCCCGCGCCGCGCGGAAGCTCGCAAGCGTGTTGCCGGGAGCCAGCAGAGCAGCGCCCTTGTGACCGACGCGGCGAGGAGAGCGAGCGTTCATGCGCTGAGGGTAAGCTTGCGCGGACCAGAGTGGAAGCCGAGGTCGATCAGCTCCTGGGCAAGAGGCGAGGCAATCGCCGGCTTGCCGTCGATTCGCTCCAGGGCGAGCTTGCCGACACGCCCGGCGCGCACCGCCTCCGCGAGGACGAGCAGGGCCTCGCCGAGCGGCGCCTCGTCGAGCGTCACGAGACCGCGGCCGCCGCGCTCGACGTACAGCAGCGGCTCATCCTCGACCATCACAACGTAAGCTCCGGCCACCCGGGCGGGACGGCGGTCCTGCCCCTCGCGTTTGGGCCACGGCAGCGCGGCGCCGTAAGGCTGCGCCGGGTCGGCGGCGGCAAGCACCAAGGTACGTATACGAGGGCCACCGCGATCATCCGCGCGGCTCGGGGTATCGGCGGCCTGAGCGCCGATCGGAGATCGGCCAGCGCGCAAACGCTCAACCGCGCCTGGCAATGCGAACTGTGCGCCGCCCATGCCCTCGATGAAGTAACCCCTGCGGCATACACCCAGAGTCTCCAGTTGCGCAAACGAGTCGTATAACAACGCGAAGCCACCGCGGATCCCCTCGGCAAGGACCTGCTCGCGGGTGACGATCCCGTAGCGCTCGAGCAGCAGCTCGGCGAGCGCGCGGCGGCGCGCGGGCGAGGGGAGGGGCGAGGCGGCGGCAGGCGAATGACTCGCCGAACAGCGATGCAGTTAGCGACCAGCGGCCTTGAACCTGCGCCTGGGCGCCTCTTCTGCGGCTGGCGAAACGAGATCGGCCGATCATCGAGCGTCCTGCGGTGGCCCCTGTGAGGACCCCGGAGCCGGCCAGCGGTGATTCGCCACCACGGGCAGCGCGTCCGCCGCGAGCGAGCGTCAGATGCGGGGCGCGCAGCGGCGCCCACGCGTCGTTCGTCGCCTCGCCCGCCCACACCAGATCCCACAAGGCCTCGCGGAGCGTCTCCCCGGCGATGTCGAGCTCCGCGAGCAGGTCGGTGAAGAAGGCGGGCCCGCGCGCAAGCCGCTCGCGCAGTTGCTCGTGCTCACCAGTGCTCGGAGGAGATGTCCTCGCGGCGCCCGAGCGTGGCAGGGGAGGCGCCCCGATCAGCGGCGCATCCTCGCGGAAGTACAGCGCCACCCTCCCTGAGCTGCGCCCGATCGAGCCCGCGCCGACCCACACGACCTCGCCACTCGCGCAGAGATTGTCGAGCCACGTCTGCGAGTAAGCGCCGATCCGCCGCGGCAGCACATCTCGCTCCCAGATCTCCACAGGGAGCGCCAAGCCCTGTAGCGGCAGGAGAATCTCGCGCAGACGGTCTGCACCCGCGCCCGCGCCAGAGTGGCGATCCACGCCCTGCCACGAGGGCAAGAAGGCCGCCAAAGCCCGCTGATCGGCCGGCTCGATTTCTTTGCGAAGCGCCGCCAGCGAGGCTCGTCTGAGGCGACGCAGCACCTCCACATCGCACCACTCCCGCTCGCTGCCGCCAGGACGTAGCTCTCCCTGGACAAGCTGGTCGGCGCGCGCGAGCTCGCGCAGGACCGAGCTCGCGTCCAGGCGATAGCGGGCGTGGAGCTCATCGGTCCTGAATGGCCCATGCGTGCGGGCGAAGCGAGCGACGAGCACACGCAGCGCGTCGGGCACATCCTCCAGGAAGGCCTCGGGCAGACCCCCGGGCGGCACGGCGCCGAGCGCGTCGCGGTACAGCCCGGCCTCATCCGCCGCCACATAGCGCTCCTCCCCGCCCACGCGCAAGCGGATCGCGCGCCGTTCGCGCTCCAGCTCTCCCAGCATGCTCACGTGATCGACCCCGTCGAAAACACGCTCGGCCACCTCCTCCGCGGTCAGGTCCCCGACGCGGCGCAGCACGTCGTGCAGTCCATCGCGACTTGTCGCCCTGGTGATCTCCGAGCGGCACTGCAAGTCCTGCTCGACGCGCTCCAGCGCACCAGGGTCGATCAGCTCGCGTAGCTCCTCCTGGCCCAGCAGCTCGCGCAGCAGATCGCGGTCGAGCGACAGCGCCGCCGCGCGGCGCTCGGCGTTCGGCGTGTCGCCCTCGTACATGTAGGTAGCGACGTAGTCGAACAGCAACGAGGAGGCAAACGGCGATGCGGTGGGGGTCTCGACCTCGACGAGCGAGATCTCGCGCGTGTGTAGAGCGCGCAGCAGCTCCTGCAATCCCGGCACATCGAGCACGTCGCGCAGGCACTCGCGATAGGTCTCGAGGATGATCGGAAAGTCCGCGTAGCGCTTGGCGACCTCGAGCAGGTTCTGGGACTTCAGTCGCTGTTGCCACAGCGGCGTGCGTCTGCCGGGATACGCGCGGGGGATCAGCAGGGCCCTGCCGGCGTTCTCGCGAAAGCGCGCCCCGAACAGCGCCGAGCCGCCCAGCTCGGCCGTGAGCACCTGCTCGAGCTCCTCCGGCTCGATCAGCACCAGCTCCGTGACGGATGGGAGCGACTCGAGATCATCTGCGTCGAGATCGGGGAGGTGCAGGACGATCCCGTCGTCGGAGGAGATCGCGTCAGCCTCCATGTCAAAGCGCTCACGGATGCGCGCGCTGAGGGCCAGCGCCCAGGCCGCATGAACGCGGCCGCCATAAGGAGACAGGATGCACAGCCGCCAGTCGCCGATCTCGTCGCGAAAGCGCTCCACGACGATCGTCTGCTCACTCGGCAGCACGCGCGTCGCCGCCTGCTGCTCGCGTAGGTAGTCGAGCAGGTTGCGCGCGGCGCGCGGGTCGAGATCGTAATCGCGCTCCAACGTCTTCGGCTCCTGCTCCACGGCCCAGCGCGAGAACGCGCCGATCGCTTCACCCAGCTCCTTCGGGCGCCCAACCGAGTCGCCCTTCCAGAACGGCACCGCGCCGGGCGCGCCGGGCGCGGGCGTGACGATCACGCGATCGCGTCCGATTTCCTCGATCCGCCAGGTCGAGGCGCCCAGCAGGAACGCCTGCCCCGGGCGAGCCTCGTAGACCATCTCCTCGTCGAGCTCCCCCACGCGGCGGCCGTCGGGAAGAGTCACAGCGTAGAGGCCACGGTCAGGGATCGTGCCGGCGTTGGCGATCGCGAGTTGGCGCGAGCCCTTGCGTGCGCGGATCGTGCCGGCCACGCGGTCCCACACGATTCGCGCCCGCAGCTCGCCGAACTCCTGCGAGGGATAACGCCCATCGAGCATGTCGAGCACGTTCTCCAGCAACTCACGCGAGAGCTCAGCGTATGAATGGGTACGAGTGACGAGGGCGTACAGGTCGTTGACAGAGACCCCGGCGTCCTCGGACGGACCATCTGGAGCATCTGAGGCGGCGGCGGTAGCGGCGGTGGGCTCGGCGGAGACGGCGATCGCGACGATCTGCTGGGCCAAAACGTCCAGCGCGTTGCGCGGCACGACGGTCGGCTCGATCTTGCCTTCATGCATGCGACGAGCGACGACGGCGCACTCGAGCAGATCGCCGCGGAACTTGGGGAAGATCCGCCCCCTGCTGACCTCCCCCACCCCGTGACCGGCGCGGCCAATGCGCTGCAGGCCGCGCGCGACGGACTTCGGCGACTCGATCTGCAGGACGAGGTCGACGGCTCCCATATCGATCCCGAGCTCAAGCGAGCTGGTGGCGACGAGGCAGGGGAGCTCGCCCGCCTTGAGCAGTTCCTCGACCTTGGTGCGCTCCTCGCGGGCGAGTGAGCCGTGGTGAGCGCGGGCAATGTCGTGCGATGGTGAGTCCCGTGGTGGGGAGTCGTGTGGTTGGGCATGGCCCGCGGGTGGGGAGTGGGCCGCGTTGTCCTCGCGGGCGGCGAGCTCGTTCAGGCGCAGCGCGACACGCTCAGCGGAGCGGCGGTTGTTGACAAAGATGATCGTCGAGTTGTGCTCTCTCACCAGCTTCAGCAACTCTGGATAGATCGCCGGCCAGATTGAGTTTCGCGTGGACTCGCCACCAGTAAGGGGGTCCAGGGGATCGGCCGCCGGTCCGCCGTTCAGCGAGGGCTCGGTTAGTGCGTCGTTTGACGAGGACACAGTTAGGGCGCCGTTTGGCGCAGGCGCGGTCGCTGCGCCGGGTTCGGCCATCGACTCGACGGGGACCTCAATCCGCAAGTCGAGCTCCTTTCGGGTGCCTGCGTCGATGATCGTGACCTCCCGGTGCGGCCCGACGAGGTAACGGCCGATCTCCTCGAGCGGGCTCTGGGTGGCGCTGAGGCCGATGCGCTGGACTGGGCGCCCGGCTTGTGCCTCGAGGCGCTCGAGTGTGAGCGCGAGGTGCGAGCCGCGCTTGGAGTGCGCGACCGCGTGGATCTCATCGACGATCACCGCCTCCACTCCGCTAAGCATCTCTCGCGCGCGCGAGGTCAGCATCAAATACAGCGACTCCGGCGTCGTGATCAGGATGTCCGGCGGGTTGCGCAGCATCGCCGCGCGCTCGCGCTGGGGTGTATCGCCCGTGCGGATGCCCACCCGCACGTCCTCGGCGCCGATTCCGCGCAAAGGCGTGCGAAGGTTGCGCTCGATGTCATAGGCAAGCGCCTTCAGCGGGCTGACATAGACAACTCGCACGTGCCCGGGAGAAGTGGCGGGAGCGGCGGCGTCGGGAGTGGCGGCGGTGTGGGTGGTGGGCGTGGCGGCGTGGGGAGTAGTGGCGGCAGGAGCAGAGTCGGCGGGAGGAGAGGAGTCGGGGATGGCGTTGTCGGTGCTCAGGCGATCGAGCGCCCAGAGAAAGGCGGCCAGCGTCTTGCCCGAGCCGGTGGGAGCGGAGAGCAGGACGTGCTCGCCGCGCGCGATCGCCGGCCACGCTCGCGCCTGGGCCTGCGTAGGCTCAGCGAATGCCTGCTCGAACCACCGGCGGACACGCGGAGTGAAACTGGAAAGAGGCACCTGACGAGGCTAGCGGGGAGCCGCCCAGGCCAGCGGCGTGCGTCAGTTGATTCCGTCGAGCAGCTCGGCGGGCGAATCGAGCTCGAGGGCGCGTGCCACTGCGACGATCGTGTCCAACATCGGCGAGCGTTTAGAGCGCTCGAGCAGGCTGATCGTAGTGCGATCCAGATCACACATCTGCGCCAGTGCCTCCTGAGAGAAGCCGAGCTCCTCACGACGAGCGCGCAGGTTCAGAGCGAACTGAGCACGGGCCGCTTTGTCAAATCGCATGCCTGCACCCTGTCACGACGCAGACGACAAGTCTACGGACAGCTGTCGTCATATGGTCCCGTAATCCGGAATGCCGTACTCTCTGCGGCCGTGATGCCGGTATCGCTCAAGCGTGCCCTTGTGCTGCTCTGCGCTGCGCTGCTCGCGGCCGTCGTGTCAGCGTGCGCAAGCACGACCTCGAACTCCTTCAAAGGCGAAAGCCACGCGGTCGCACAGACGATCTCCGATCTGCAGACCTACGGGACCGCGGGCGAAGCGCAGAAGATCTGCTCGGATCTACTCTCGCGCGCCGTGACCGCACGTCTGGACTCGGCTCAGGGCGGCTGCAAGCAAGCGCTGAAAAGCCAGCTCTCGCAGGTCGACACGCCAGAACTGACGGTTGAGGAAGTCAAGCAGCACGGCGCCACAAGCGCGAGCGCCAAAGTAAAGAGCACCTACGCCGGCAAGAACAAGGTCACGACGGTGACGCTTGTAAAGGAAGACGGCGCCTGGAAGATCTCGCAGCTGGGGTGAGTCAGCTCAGGGCGCGACCGTACTGGCGCTCGTAGTACTCGCGGTAGTCGCCAGAGCGGATCGGCTCCCACCACCAAGCGTTATCGCGGTACCACGCGACGGTTTCCGCCAGACCCTCCTCGAAGCGCACCTGCGGTAGCCAGCCGAGCGCTCGCACCTTCTCCGAGGAGAGCGAATAGCGACGGTCGTGACCGGGGCGGTCGGTGACGTACTCGATCTGCGACTCCTGCGCCCCGGTCAGCTCGATGATCCGCTTGACGACATCCACGTTCGCGCACTCGTCGGGGCCGCCCGCGTTGTAGACCTCGCCGGGAACACCGTGCTCGAGCACGTGGCCGATCGCGCGTGAAAAGTCGGTGGCGTGGATCCAGTTGCGCACCTGCATACCGTCGCCGTACACCGGCAGCGAATCGCCGTGCAGAGCATTGAGGATCATCAGCGGGATCAACTTCTCGGGATATTGGTAGGGCCCGTAGTTGTTCGATCCGCGGCAGATCACCGCCGGCAGGTCATAGGTATGAAAATAGCTCTGCACGAGCAGGTCGGCGCCCGTCTTCGTGGCCGAGTAGGGCGAGGAGGGGCGCAGCGGACTCTCCTCGGTGAAGGAGCCCTGCTCGATCGAGCCGTACACCTCGTCGGTCGAGACCTGCAGGTAGCGCAGGCCATACTCACGCGCGGCCTCCAACAGGACATGCGTGCCGAGCGCATGAGTCTTCACAAACGCATCGGGCTCGGCGATCGAGCGGTCGACATGCGTCTCAGCGGCGAAGTTGACGATCGCATCTGCTTGGCTCGCCGCGATCGCCCCCGCGACCGCCTCGGGGTCCTCGATCGCGCCACGGATGAAACGAAAGCCGGCACTGTCGGCGACCTCACGCAGGTTCTCCTCGCGGCCCGCATACGTGAGCTTGTCGAGCACGGTCACCTCGTCACTCTGTTCGGAGACGCGCAGGCGCACGAAAGTCGAGCCGATGAACCCAGCGCCGCCACATACGAGGAGCTTCATACGCGCATCATTCCATGAGCACGCATGGCGGCGCTGGATCGGCGTCCTCAGTCACTCGCGTGCTGAAGCACGCCACGCTCCCTGCGTCCTTGCCCAGCTTGCCCTGCGTGCTCATGAGCGCCTCACTCCCTCCCTCGCCGCGAGATAGCCCGCCAGACCATCCTGCCAGGGCGGCATCGGCAGGACGTCCTCGCGCTCGGACTCCAGCGCCGACCACGCCGGGCGGGGGGCGGGGCGTGCCATCTGCTCGCTGGTGGCCGGCTCGACATCACAGCTCAACTCGGCCTGGCGGAATATCTCGCGGGCGAAGCCGTTCCACGAAACCTGGCCTGATCCAGTCAGGTGGACCAGCCCGCTCACCTGACGTTCGAGCAGCCCGATCACGGCCGGCGCGAGGTGGCCTGACCACGTGGGCGAGCCGATCTGGTCGTCGACGACTTGCACAGCGTCGCGCTCGGCGGCCAGACGCAGCATCGTGGCGACGAAGTTGGGACCGTCGATCCCGTAGAGCCAGGCCGTGCGCACCACGCAGTGCTGGGGCGAGGCGGCGAGCACCTGGCGCTCGCCATCGAGCTTGGTGGAGCCGTAGACCGAGCGAGGGCCGGTCGGGTCGGACTCGAGGTAAGGCCTCGGGCGGCCGTCGCCGTCGAGCGGGGCAGTGCCGTCGAACACGTAGTCGGTCGATATGTGCAGCAGCGAAGTGCCGATCTCAGCAGCGGCTCGCGCCAGGTTGCCGGCGCCATCGGCGTTGACCGCGTGAGCCTGGGCCTGCTTGGTCTCGGCGCCGTCGACATCGGTCCAGGCGGCGCAGTTGATGCTCGCCTCCGGCCGCTCGCTCGCAAAGAACGCGTCCACAGCCGCCGTGTCGGTGATGTCCAGCTCGGGCAGGTCGACCAGCACGAGCTCGTGCCCCGCGCGCTCAGCGACGCGGCGCACGTCGTGACCGAGCATTCCGGCCGCGCCGGTCACCAGTAGTCGCATGAGCTCCTCATTGGGTCGATCCGACGGATCACAGGATCGAGATGTCGGAGTTGTCCCCGACCATAAATCGATATGCCCGCGGCTGGCGATCGCCACGGCGGATCGTCACATTGCGCCCCAGCAGCGAAGACTCCATACGCCCGTCGAGGTCGCACACCGACGAGCCGGCGAGCAGGATCGAGTGCTCGACCTCGGCGTCGTTGATCGAGCAGTTCTCGCCGATCGCCGTGTATGGACCGATGTAGCAGTCGCGCAGTCGCGCCCCCGCGCCGATCACCGCCGGCCCACGAACCGTCGTGCGCTCCAGCCGCGCGCCGGCCTCGATCACCACGCGCCCGTCCACCTGGGAGTCGATCAGCTCGCCCTCGTGGCGCTCTGTCAGATTGTCGAGGATCAGCCGGTTGGCCTCGAGCATGTCCTCCAGGCGCCCCGTGTCCTTCCACCAGCCCCGTACGATGTGAGGCTCGACCCGCAGCCCGCCATCGACGAGGTGCTGGATCGCGTCGGTGATCTCCAGCTCCCCGCGCGCCGATGGCTCGATCGCGCGCGCGGCGTCGTGGATCCCGGCCGTGAACATGTACACGCCCACGAGCGCCAGATCGGTCGCGGGCTCGGCGGGCTTCTCAATCAGCCTCACGACCCTGCCCACGGTGCTCGGATCGCCGGCCTCGGGCTGCGCAAGCTCGGCGACCCCGAAGTTCTCCGGGTCAGGCACCGGCGTCAGCAAGATCAGCGCGTCCGGCTCGTGCTCGCGGAAGGCCTCGACCAGGTCGGAGATCCCACCCTGCAGCAGGTTGTCGCCGAGGTACATCACGAACGGGCTCTCGCCGAGGAACACCTCGGCGGTCAGCACCGCGTGCGCCAGCCCCGCGGGCTCGTCCTGCACGATGTAGGTGATCTGCACGCCGAACCTGGAACCATCTCCGGCGGCTTCGCGGATCTCCTGGCCGGTCTCCGGGGCGATGATGATCCCGACCTGCTCGATCCCCGCCTGCGCCATCGCCTCGATCCCGTAGAACAGCACCGGCTTGTTGGCGACCGGCACGAGCTGCTTGGCGCTCGTATGCGTAATTGGGCGCAGGCGCGTGCCCTTGCCCCCGGAGAGGATCAATCCCTTGAGCGGCTCCATGGGGCGAGAGCCTACCTGGGGAGCAGAATCAGTAGAGCCCGCCGAGCTTACGGTGATCCCAGCTCGCCCGGCGTCGCTCGACGAACTCGAGCCCGACGCGCTTGACGGCCTGCGCGGTGACCACATCGCGCACCTCTGACGGCAGCTCCGCCGGCGGGCGCACACCACGTGGAACGGAGTTACGCAGCAAAATCTCCGCACCCAGCTCGGCTACCAGCTCGAGCTCGCGGTGGACCACGACCTCGCATTCGAGCATCACCCCGCGCAACTCGTGATATTCCTCCGCGGCCTCGACCTGCAAAGTCGCGCGTGGGTCTCGTTCGAGATTGCGCACCTTCTGCGAAGAGCCGTACGTCCACGCCCAGATCCGCGGACTGGGCTCGCCGGCGGGCGCCTCCCGCGGCACGTACCACAGCGGCATCAGGTGCGGCCACCCGCGCTGGCCCATCGTCGCGCAGGTCACGGTCCGCTCTCCTGTCAGGAATGCGGCGACCTCCGCATCATCCATCTTGATCTGCTCGCGGCGGCTCATCCGTCGCAAAGGCTAGCGACAGAGCTTCAGGGAGCCGTCGCGCGCCGCCGCAAGCCCACCACCCTACGAACCCACGCATCGCGGCGAGCCTGCGCCGCCACTCGTCCTCGCGCCCGCTCAACGATCGGGATGCCAAACTGAGCAGGTGGCCGCCCCACTCAGTGAGTTGCTCCTCGCCGACTCCGACGCCTGGCGGACATGGTTGGGGGTGCACCATGGCGATGAGGCCGGAATCGAGCTCGTCCTCGCCAAGAAGAGCACCACCGAGCCGACCGAGCTGACCTACGACCAGGCGCTCGACGAGGCGCTCTGCCACGGGTGGATCGATGGCCAAGTACGCCGGCGCGACGAACGCACCTACCGCCAGCGCTTCACCCCACGGCGCACGCGCAGCCAATGGTCAGAGCGCAACGTCGGCATCGTCGAGCGGCTGCTCGCCGAAGGACGGATGCACCCGGCGGGCTTGGCCGCGGTGCAGCGGGCCAAGGCGGACGGCCGCTGGGAGGCCGCCTATCCAGGCCAGAGCGCGATCGAGGTGCCCTCCGACCTCGCCACGGCGCTGGCCGCCGAGCCAAGCGCGAAGGCCAACTTCGAGATCCTCTCCAGCCAGAATCGCTACGCGGTGCTCTACCGGATCCACAGCGCCAAGCGAAGCGACACCCGAACCCGGCGCATCGAGGACTTCGTCGCGATGCTCGCCCGCGGTGAGACCGTCCACCCGCAGAAGCGCGCCCTGCGCAAGTGAGAGGAGCCGGCGCCTCGCACGGTGGCGCGCCGCGCACCATCGCCATCCGTATGCGCAGGGAGCGCGCTGGGTCGTTCAGGCCACAGCGATCAGAAGAGGCACAGCTCAAACGCCCGCCGGCACCGCGTGTGCCTCGCGCAGCTTCACCACCGCCGCGCGCACGGCCTCACGCGCGTCCTGGGGCTCGAGCACCGCGGCGTCGCCGGCTTCCTTCAAGATCTCGCGCACGAGCCAGTCGACACCCGCGAAGCTCAGCTCGACCACGACCGAGCCGTCGTGGCGCTCCTCCACGACGCGCCGTGCCTCGCGCGCCCAGCGAGCACGCTCAGGGAAGACCAGGACCCGCGCCGCGCGTGAGGTCTCGACCTCGCCGGTGCGCAGCCAGCCGTCCACCTCTGCGGCCGGATCGACCTCGGGGCGGGGCTCGAATCTCTGATCAGTCACATCCACGCTCTTGATGCGGTCCAGGCGGAAGTGGCGCATCGCACCGCGGTCGGGGTCGAACGAGGCGACGTACCAGCCCTCGCGTCCGTTCGTAAGCGCGTAAGGCTCGACCCGGCGCTCGACGATCTGGTCCTCGTTCTCCTTGTAGTACTCGAGCTCGATGATCCGCCGCTCGACGATCGCGGTTGAAACAACCCGCGCTACGTCGGAGTCGTCGCCCGCGGCGTGGGCGACCTGCAAACCCTGTTCCATCGGGTCCTCACCGAGCGCCGTGACGATCTTCTCGCGCGCGGAGGTGAGCGAACCCTCCGGAAGGTGCTCGCCGATTAGATCGATCGCCGCGACCAGCGCCTTGGCCTCGACCGGCAGCAACCGTGCGGGACGGTCGAAGTTGTCGCTGTAGGGCTCGGGGTCAACCTCGATTTCCCCCTCCTCCTCCTTGATCTCCGCGTAGAGCACATACGAGCCGCCGCCAAAGTTGACGACGTTCAGCACGTTCACGTCCTCGCGCAGCTCCTCCTCGGAGAGCTGCAGTCGCTCACACACCTCGGCAATCTTCACGCGGCCGAGCCCCCCTGACTGTGCGCCCCCCGCGCGGCCGGCCTGGATCAGAATGCTCGCGAGCGTCACCAGCCGCGCGAAGCGCTCGGGACGGATCGCGGTCTCGCCCCCGCGCGAGGCAGAACCATTGCTCTCGCCGCCGGCGCTCCTACGACGCGCGGTGCGTGTGGACACGTGGGCCTGCGCTGACTTGCCGGTGCGCTCGGGCGGGGGGGGCTCGGGTTCTTGGTCAAGCGGCACCTCGCCGTGGCGCTCCTGGAGCAGCTCCACGCGCCGCCCGAGCTCCTCGGTCAACTCATCGGGGCCCAGCAGGCGCGCGTGCGCACCGAGCCCGAGTACCCACGAGATCAGGTTGCGGGGGTTGGAGTAGCTCGTCTGAAAGACCCGGTCTCCCTCACTCGCCTCCCCGCCGCCGATCATCTCCGACTCAGGCTCACGGATCTCGCCGTAACGGCCGAAGTGGCGTTCGATCTGCCAGGCGATCCGTTCGGAGATCAGCACCTCGGCCACGCCGCGCTCCTCGCCCAGCTGCCAGTCCGCGCGGTTGGCGTAGGAACGCGGGTCGAAATCCGCGGGGCGACGGAAGTCGTGCTCGGCCTTGGTCGCGTAGGAGACCTTCCCGCGGATGCGCGTCAGACGAAACACGCGCACGGCCTTGCGCTCGTGGGCGTAGCCGAGCAGGTAGAACTGGCCGCCCTGGAACAGCAGGTGGTATGGGTCGACGCGGCGCGCGCCGAGAACGTCGCGCTCCATCGTGTAGTAGTCGAAGGTGATCGTCTTGTTGCGGAAGATCGCCGTCTCGACCTTCGCCAGGCGTGCCGAGAACTCCTGACCGCCAGCCGAGGCCGTGATGCCGAGCGCAACCGACTGCTGCTCGGGCGCGCGCAGCGGGCTCGGCCGTCCCCAGGTGATCTGCTGCAGTGCCAGACGCAACGGCTCGGCGTAGGCAAATTCGCCGTCGAGCAGGCTCAACGCGGTCTGCAACGCCGCGAGCTCCTTGTCAGAGAACGCGATTGCGGGCAGGTGAAAGTTCTCCGGACGCAGCGAGTAGTTCTCCTGCTCGGCCGCGCCGTCGGTGGGCCGCTCGACTGTCAGCTGGATCCGCAGCGATTCAAGCTCGGAGCGGTCCGCGTAGAAGCGTCTCGCAAAGGCGTCCTCGTTCATGCCGCTGTACCCCTCCACGTCGCGCCGAATCTCCAGCGCCGTGACCGGTCTGCGCTCGGCCATCAGGTAGGAGATCAGCGACAGCTGGCGGATCAGCTTCTCGGTGTCCTTTGCCATCGCCCCAAACCATAGAACTCGACGGCGGGACGATTGTTCCGCGGGCGCGCGGCGCGCGCTATTTGCGACTTTTCAAGCGGCTTCGCGCGCGGGCTCGGCGAACTCGTCCTCGCGCGCTCCGAAGAACGCCGCGCCGTCGAGCGCGCGATCGAACCCCGACCAGCGCCTGCCGGGAGTGAGCTCCTTCTCCAGGCGGTCGAAGCTGCCCAGGCGCCCGCCGAGGTTGTCGATCATGTGCACGAGCGTCGCCTCGCGCGTGCAGGGCACGACGGGGCTGCCGTGCTCGAGTGACCCGTGGTGGGAGAGGATGATGTGCCCGACGGCCTGCGCAAGCTCCGCGGGGAAGCCCTCGATCTCCTCGATCATGCGGCGGATGCGGTAGTAACCGAGCGCGATCTCTCCCTGCAAGCGGCCAGCATCGGTCAGGTCGATATTACGAGGATCGTCGGTATAGGCCTCGAGCTTGCCGATGTCGTGCAGCAGCGCGCCGGTAACCGCCACGTCGCGGTCAATTCCTCCGAAGGTGGCGCTGATCGCGCTCACCGCCTGGGCCACGCCGAGGCAGTGCTCGAGCAGGCCGTGGCAGTAGGCCTGATGGTAGTACTTGGCCGCCGGCGCGACACGGTAGCCGGCCCACAGCTCGGAGCCCTCGCCGAACACGCGCTCGAGCAGGATCCGCAGGTGCGGCTCCTGGATCGTGGCGAGCAGCTCGCGCACCTCTTCCTCCATCTGCTCCACCGCGCGCGCGGGGCCGTCGAGCAGGTCCTCGGGGGAGTAACTGCCGGGTATCGCCTCCGAGAGACCGCGCAGGTTGATCTGCGGGCCAAAGCGCGGGTGCACGGTGTAGCGTCCGCTGACATGCACCGCGGCGCCAGCGTGGGCGAACTCCTCGATCCCCGCCAGCTCCTCCCACACCATCGAGACGACCGCGCCCGTGCGGTCGCCGAGCTGCAGGCGCAGGTACTCGCCGCCGTCGCGCCGCTGGCGACGCTCGGCATCGCGGACCAGCAGCACCTGGTCGATCTCCACTCCGTCGCTGAACTCGTTCACGAGCATGACCGAAGGTATACGCACGAGTGCGGACGGCACAGCCTCGAGTGCTATCTCTGCTTGCATGCCACCTGCGCCCTTCCGCCTGTCCGTCCTCGACCAGTCCCCAATCTCCGAGGGGTCCTCGGGCGCGCAAGCGCTGCGGAACACGATCGACCTCGCGCGGCTGGCCGACCGGCTCGGTTACCACCGCTACTGGGTGGCCGAGCATCACGGCGGGCCGATGCTCGCCGGGCCCTCTCCTGAGGCGCTGATCGGGCCAATCGCAGCAGCCACCTCCCGCATCCGCGTCGGCAGCGGCGGGGTGATGCTCCCGCACTACTCACCTTTGAAGGTCGCCGAGACGTTCAGCCTGCTCGCCGGCCTGTTCCCGGGACGCATCGACCTCGCGCTCGGCCGCGCCGCGGGCACCGACCCGCTGACCACCTTCGCCCTGCAGCGCGATCGACGCCAGGGCTCCCCGGATGACTTCCCCCAGCAGCTCTCCGAGCTTTTGGGGTATCTCGATGACCGGCTTCCGGAGGATCACCCCTTCGCGCGCCTGGCCAAGACCTTGCCCGGCCGCCCCGAGCGGCCCGAGCCGTGGCTGCTCGGCTCCTCCCAGCAGAGCGCGATCTGGGCCGCCGAGCTAGGGCTGCCCTACGCGTTTGCGGACTTCATCAACCCCAAGGGAGCGGAGATCACCGTGCTCTACCGCGAGCGCTTTGCCGAACACGAACATGCGGGGCTGAAACCCCGTATCGCCGTTGCCGTGTGGGTGATCTGCGCGGAGACCGACGAGGAGGCCAAACGGCTCGCCACCAGTGGACGCATGACGTTCACGCTGCTGCGCCGTGGCGAATTGATCGCGGTTCCACCGCCCGAGAAGGCAGTCGAGTTCCTCGCGGCCGATGACCGCTCGGGGCAGCCGCGGTCTGAGCGGCGGGCCATCCTTGGAGCGCCCGACACGGTCCGGGTGGAGCTCGAGGACGTGGTCGCGAAATACGGGGCCGAGGAGGCGATCGTTGTGAGCATCACATACGCGCACGAGGCGCGGCGGCGTTCTTATGAGCTTTTGGCGGAGGTGTTCGGGCTTTGAGGGAACAGAGCCGTGAAGAGGTAAGGCGCATGACCTTGCACGGTCATAGCGTGGCTTACCGTCAGGCCGGCAGCGGACCCGTGGTAGTGCTCGTCCACGGGATCACCTCGAGCTCGGCGACCTGGGAGCGGGTGATTGGAGACCTGGCCCGCCGCTTCACGGTGATCGCTCCGGACCTCGCCGGTCATGGTGAGTCAGACAAGCCCAAGGGTGACTATTCGCTGGGCGCCCACGCCAGTACCGTGCGCGATTTGCTGCTTGCCCTCGGACATGAACGCGCGAGCTTCGTCGGGCATTCCCTTGGGGGAGGCATCGTGTTACAGCTCTCCTATCAGTTCCCCGAGCGCTGCGAGCGGCTCGTGCTCGTTGACAGCGGCGGCCTTGGCCGTGAGGTGAGTCTGCTGCTGCGTGCCGCCACACTGCCCGGCTCCGAGCTCGTCCTCCCATTTCTCGCGGCCACCCGACTGCTCGACGCCGGAGCGCGCGTGGGAGATCTGCTGGGCCGGTTGGGCCTTCACGTTCCGACCGACCTGGAGGAGATCGCCCGCGGACACTCGACGCTCCGGGACGGCGAGGCGCGCGCGGCATTTGTCCACACGCTTCGCTCTGTCGTGGAGCCCGGCGGACAGCGGGTCGACGCCTCAAACCGGCTCTACCTGGCCCAGCAGATCCCGTTCCTGCTGATCTGGGGCGAGCGCGACTCGATCATCCCAGTGTCCCACGGACGCGCAGCCCACGAACAGCTTCCCGGCAGCCGCCTGGAGGTCTTCGAGCGCTCCGGCCACTTTCCGCAGCTCGACGAGTCCGAGCGGTTCCTGGAGGTGCTGGTCGACTTCATCGACTCGACCGAGGCGGCGACGCTGAACGCGGACGACTCGCCGTAGCGGCGGGACCGACTCTACGGCTCCAACCGGTTCGGCCCGCGGTAGAGGAAGGTGACCTCGCGGACGTTCTCCTGGTTCAGCAGCTGCATCAACAGCCGCGTCAGACCGAACCCGAAGCCGCCGTGGGGCGGCGCGCCGTAGCGGAAGAAATCGAGGTAGTACTGGATCGGACCGGCCTCGACGCCCTTGTCGGCCGCCTGGGCCAGTAGCTGCTCGTAGCGGTGCTCGCGCTGGGCACCCGTCGTCAACTCGATCCCCCGCCACAGCAAATCAAAGCTCCGCGTGAGACTCGGATCCTCGGGGTGGCGCATGTGGTAGAAGGGCCGCACCGTCGTGGGGTAGTCAGTCACAAACGCGAACTCGTGGCCGTCCCTCTCCTTGATCAGCGCGCTCAGCGCGCGCTCGGACGGCGGGTCGAGGTCATGCCCCGGTCCCGGCACGGACTCGTGGCCCGCCTCGCGCAACATCTCCTTGGCCTGCTCAAGCGTCACGCGCGGGAAGGGGAGTGCCGGCACGATCACCTCGGTGTCGAAGGTTTTTTCTATTCCTCCCCCAAAAACATCCTTCACCACACCCAACACGTGTGCGAGCCACCCCTCCTCGAATCTCATCACGTCCTCGTGGGAGTCGATCCAGGCCAGCTCGACATCGACGCTCGTGAACTCGGTGTCGTGACGTGAGGTGAACGACGGGTTAGCCCTGAACACCGGCCCGATCTCGAACACCTTGCCAAAGCCCGCCGCCATCGCCATCTGCTTGTAGAACTGCGGCGACTGGGCGAGGTAGGCCTGCCTTTCGAAGTACTCGACCTTGAACAGCTCGGCGCCGGACTCGCTGGCCGAGCCCATCAGCTTCGGCGTGTGGATCTCGATGAACCCCTCTTTGCTCCAGTAGTCGCGCATCGCGTGCTCGACCGTGCTCTGCACCTCGAAGATCAGCCTGCGGTCGGGCCTGCGCAGATCCAGATAGCGCCAGTCGATCCGCTTGTCCAGATGCGGAGTCCGCCGCGATCGGGACCTCGGGCTCGGCGGGTGAATCGACCTCGATGCTCTGCAACTGCAGCTCGACCCCGCCGAGCTTGACCCGCTCGTCGGCGACCACCGTCCCGGTGAGCGTGATGGCCGACTCGACATTCAGGCTCGTGATCTGCTCGTTGAGCTCCGTCGGTGGCTCATCCTTGCCGAGCACCGCCTGCGCCAGTCCCGATTCGTCGCGCACGACGACGAACTGCACCCGCTTCTGGTCGCGCACCGCCTGCGCCCAGCCGCGAATCGTGACCTGCTCGCCGACGTGCTGGGGCAGCTCGGATATCAGGGTGCGCTTCATGGCGGGGACCCTATCCGAGGCGGCCACTCGGCGGCCTGTCGCGGCCCCAGCAGACCTCAGCCCTTCATTTCGACCGTCAGACCGCGCAGCGGTCCTGACGGTCGAAATGAAGGGCTGAGGTCTGCTGGGCTTAGACGATCGGGTTCTACGTGGGGCAGCCGAGTGTCCAGCGGGTCAGGTTGCCCTCGGTTTTCGGGCTCTTGCCCTTGAACGCCAGCGTCAGCTTGTTGTACACGCGCAGGCCGCCCTTGCAGTTGCGCGGGCTGCTCGCCTTGACGGTCACCGGGAAGCTCGCGTCTTTGCCCGCGGCGCAGTTCGGTTCGCAGAGGTTGATCACGAACGTGCCCTTCGCCTGCGCCGTCGCGCCGCCAAAGCTTGACCACTTCAGCCCTTTCAGGACCGTGTTCCCGTCGCCGCATGCGAGCGTCAGCGACTTCGGGCGGCTGCTCGCGCTGTTGCAGTTGGTGATCTTCAGGGGCGATGCTGCGAAGGCGGCGATCGCACCGAAGACGACGATCGCGGCGACGAGCGTCAAGCTCGCGAGGAGGAGTTTGTATAGGCGCATCAAGTGATCATTCCACGGTCGTCTCCTCGGCGAGCTCGACCTCGACGGCGAACTCCTCGGCCTCCGCCATCTCGATACGCTCGATCGTCCCCGCCTCGAGCAGGTCGCCTTCCCCCAGTGCCAGCGCGCTGAGGCGCTCCGCCGTGTCGCGCACGAGCACGCGCCTGACCGGCGCGCGCATCTTGACCTGCGCCTGGGACTTGGCCTTGCGCACCTCGCGCAGCACGTCGGCGGTCATCTCCAGCGCCACCTCCTCGCGCGCACGCCTCGCTCGTGAGGCCGCCTTCGCGATCACTGCCGTCATCGCCGATGGCGGCGAGCAGCTCGCTCGGCATCGGGCCATGACGCACGGTGCACCGAGCCCTGCTGCCACCACGACCACACCTCCTCGCACACGAAAGGCAGGAACGGGGCGAGCAGCCGCTGGAAGACCGACAGCGACAGGCGCAGCGCGCGACTGACCGAGGCGCTGACCGCCGGATCGGGATCGTAGCGGCGGCCCTTGACGAGCTCGAGGTAAAAGTCGCAGAACCACCAGAAGAACGTCTCTGAGCGCTCGAGCGCGCGCGCGTAGTCGTAGTCCTCGAAGCTCTGCGTCGCGTCCGCGACGACCGCGGCCAGGCGCGCGATCAGCGCGCGATCCAGGGGATGCGACAGCTCTCCCTCGGGCGGCAAATCGGCGAGCGCGAACTTCGACGCGTTCAGCAGCTTCACCGCCAAGCGCCGGCCGACCTTCATCTGCTGCGGGTCGAACGCGGTGTCTGTGCCCGGGCGGCCGCTGGCCGCCCAGTAGCGCGCCGCATCCGCGCCGTGCTCCTGGAGCAGGTGCATCGGCGTGACCACGTTGCCCTTGGACTTGGACATCTTCTTGCGGTCCGGGTCGAGCACCCATCCCGAGATCGCGGCGGTCGCCCAAGGCAGCTCGTCGTAGTCCAGGTGCGAGCGCAGGATTGTCGAGAACAACCATGTCCTGATGATGTCGTGCGCCTGCGGTCGCACGTCCATCGGGAATACCAGCTTGAACAGCTCGTCGTCCTCGCCTACTTGTCCGGCGATCTGCGGTGTCAGCGAGGACGTCGCCCACGTGTCCATGATGTCCGGGTCGCCCGCGAAGCCGCCCGGCTGCCCGCGCTGCGAGGATTCGTAACCGTCAGGCACGTCGGTCGAGGGGTCGACCGGGAGGTCCGCTTCGAGTGCCGCTATCGGCTGGTCGTAGAGCACGTTGCCGTCCGCGTCGATCGGATACCACAGCGGGAATGGCACGCCGAAGAAGCGCTGGCGACTCACGCACCAATCGCCGGTGAGGCCGTTGACCCAGTCCTCGTAGCGCGCGCGCATGTACGGCGGGTGCCATTTGAGCTTGCGCCCACGCGCGATCAGCTCCTCGCGGTGCTCGATCGTGCGGATGAACCACTGCCTGCTCGTCACGATCTCCACCGGGCGCTCGCCCTTCTCGAAGAACTTCACCGCCCGCGTCACCGGCGTCGGCTCGCCGACCAGCTCGCCCGACTGCTCCAACAGCTCGACGATCCGCTTGCGCGCCTGGTTGACGCTGCGGCCGCGCAGCTCCTCATAGCTCTCCCGAGCGCGTGGGAGGTCCTCGGACTCCCAGCCGGGCGTCCCCCAGGGAACGTCCGCCAAGCGGCCATCAGGGGCCAGCACCGAGCGCACCGGCAGGCTCAGCTCGCGCCACCAGGTCACGTCGGTGAGATCACCGAACGTGCAGACCATCACCAGGCCCGTGCCCTTCCCGGGCTCGACCAGTGGATGCGTCAGCACGGGCACGCGCGTGCCGAACAGCGGCGTCAGCACATCCCTGCCCACGAGCCCGCGCTGGCGCTCGTCGTCGGGATGGGCCAGCAGCGCGACGCAAGCGGGAATCAGCTCCGGGCGCGTCGTCTCGATCAGCGCCTCTGCGCCGTTCGCGCCGTCGCCGGAGTCAGCCAGGGAGAAACGCACGCGGTGCATCGCCCCCGGGCGCTCGCGGTCCTCGAGCTCGGCTTGCGCGACCGCGGTCTGGAAGTCCACGTCCCACAGCGTCGGCGCCTCCAACTGGTAGGCACCCCCACGCTGTAGCAGCCCCAGGAACGAGCGCTGGGAGACGCGCCGCGCGAGCGGGCCGATCGTCGTATAGGTCATCGACCAGTCGACCGACAGTCCCAGCGTGCGCCACAGCGCTTCGAACGCCTGCTCGTCGGTCTCGGTCAACTGCAGACAGAGCTCGACGAAGTTGGGTCGCGAGACCGATACCGGTTCCCTCTCAGAGACCTCGCTCGGCGGCTGGAAGGCGGGGTCATAGGGGACCGACGGGTCGCAGCGCACGCCGAAGTGGTTCTGCACGCGGCGCTCGGTCGGCAATCCGTTGTCGTCCCAGCCGATTGGGTAGAAGACCTCTTTGCCGCGCATGCGCTGATAGCGCGCAATCGTGTCCGTGTGCGTATAGGAGAAGACGTGCCCGACGTGCAACGAACCGCTGACCGTCGGCGGCGGCGTGTCGATCGAATACACGCGCTCGCGCGGAGCCGAGCGGTCGAAGCGGTAGACGCCGTCGCGCTCCCACACCGCGCCCCACTTCTGCTCGAGCCCGTCGAGCGTTGGACGCTCGGGAACGCGCGGCTGTTCAGACGGCGAGGGCAAGCTCGGGATCGTATCCGAGCCGTTGCTCGCGCTCGGAACGATGCACCGGGCAGTAGACGCCACGGACCTGTCCCCCAGGCAGGCCATAGGCGAGCCACACGCCGCCGTGCCAGGGGAAGTGGAAGAACCCGTCATGTGTGAGCCCGCGCTCGAGCTCCCGATGCCACGCGTCGACCGCGACCGCCACGGGCACGCGTGAGGAGCAGGAGCAGCCGTCGGACAGATATCCGCTCGACACGCACCGCAGCGGGCGTGGCCTGTCGCCAAGAGCTCCCTTTTCGGGCAGTTGCATGTAGTCCTTTTCGGACGACACAGACGAAACGGACTGGGGTCCATAAAAATATGGACGCCTGTTCTATTTTTAGAAAACGCCCAGTGACCGCACCACCTATTTGAAGAGGTTCTAAAGCGCGGACGCAACTCGCCAACTTCCCGGGAGTTTGGAAGGTGATGGGGATATATGCCAACCAGACGCATCCCCGGGCCGACGACAACACGCTCGTGCGGCGCACACAAGCCGGCGACGAGGTCGCATTCGAGACGATCTTCAAGCGCCACCACACACCGCTGCTGTCCTACTGCCGGCACACGCTCGGCAATCAAGACGAGGCCGAGGACGCACTGCAACAGGCTTTCATCAAAGCCCACCAGGCGTTACTCCACGGGACCGCGCCGCGCGAGCTGCGCCCGTGGCTGTACGCGATCGCGCGCAACTGCTGCCTGTCGGCGATCACCGCCCGGCGGGCAACCACGCCCCTGGAGGACAACAGGCCGGCACTCGAGGGGCTCTCGGAGGAGGTCCACCGGCGCGAGGACCTGCGTGAGCTGGTCGCGGGGATCGGCCGCCTGCCCGAGGACCAGCGCTCAGCGCTACTGCTGGCCGAGCTCGACGACCTGCCCCATCAGGCGATCGCCACGATCGTGGGGTGCGAGGTGAGCAAGGTCAAGGCGCTGATCTATCAGGCGCGCAGCGCCCTGATCGCTGACCGCGACGCGCTGGGCGCATCCTGTCAAGACATTCGCGAACAGCTCTCGGTAGCGCATGGCGGCGAACTTCGGCGCGGTCCGCTGCGCCGGCATCTGAAGCTGTGCGAAGGCTGCCGCGACTTCCAGCTCGCGGTCGGCGCGCAACGCCAATCGCTCGCGGCCGTGCTGCCGGTGCTGCCAAGCGCCGGGCTTGCGGCGGCGATCCTCGGGCATGGTGCAGCACACGCGGTTGGAGCGGCGAGCATCGGGGGAGCGAGCACAGGCGGGGCGGGCGTGGGAGCGAGCGCCACCGGCGGGGCGGGGATCGCCGCGAGCGGGACAGCGGCGGGCACCGCCGCCGTCGGACTCGTGCCCGCCCCCGCCGGCACGGGCATCGGCGCGATCGTCGGTGGTGGGGTAATCACAAAGCTCGCCGTCGGTGGCGCGGTCGTTGCTCTGGCCACAGCCGGTGCGGTGACGGTGCACAACCGGGAGGCACACGCAAGTCCGCACAGGGCCACTCGCTCGCAACTCGCCTTCGTCGGCCCAACGGGACGGAGGATCTCGGCCACTGACATCGCCTACTCCAGCTCGCCGTCGGCGCCGGCCGCGGGATCGCCGAGCACGCTCACGCCAGACGACGGCGCCGGCACGGCCGGCGTTTCAGGCAGCGAACCGGCCGTGCAACTGTCGGGCCTCGGTGGCGCGGGCCCGCTTCTCACGCCTGCCGCAACGCTCACGCCAGGCACGTCGACACCGAGTGGTGCGGCGCCCGACGGCTCGGGGCAGCCAGTGGTGAGCACCGGACAGGGCAAGAGCGGCGCGGGAAGCGATCCAGGGGCCAGCGCAAAGCATCGCGCCGCGCTCCGCCGGCGGCGGGCGCTTCTGCGCCGCAGAGCATTACGTCGCCGCAAGGCACTACATCGCCACAGAGCACTCCTTCGTCGCGAGGCACTCCTCGCGGCACGACGGCGCGAAGCGCTCGAACACCGTCGCCTGGCCGCGCCCAAACCTTCCACGGCACCAAAGCCGCCCGTGACGCCGGCGCCGGCGCCTGTCCAGATCCATCATCACAAGACCCATCCCGCCGTGGAATCGACTCCAACTCAGTCCAGCGCGCCGGCTGAAACCACCGACACCGGGAGCAAAAGCAAAGCAGCGAGCGGCACGGGCACAAGCACGACCGGTGAAGAAACCACCGGTGGCGCTCCCACAAAACCGCATGGGAAAAAACATCCCGTCGAATCCAAAACAGAACAACCGGCTGAAGAAGAACAACCGACCAAAGACAAAGAAACACAACCGACCAACCTCGAGGGCGAACCGGAAGTCACAGGCGTAGATGTGCACTAAAACTCAATGGGAGGAACGCACAATGCGTCTTGGAAAGCTCGGTCCGGCGGTAGTCGCCACGACCTCATTGCTGGCGCTGGCTCCGGCCGCCGCCTCAGCTCACAAGCATCCGAGCCCGCTCGGGCGCTGCCGGATCAACATCGAAAGCGTCGCGCCGCTGCTCACCGCCGGGGAATCGACCGAAATATCCGGTCGCCTGGCGTGCGTCCACGCGAACCCCGGCGGCCAGACGGTCAAGCTGTATACGCATGTCGCCGGAACCGCCGGCTACGTCCCCGCCGGGAGCACGACGACGGAAGCGAGCGGCTCTTATAAGTTCACGACCGCCGCCGAGAATGCGAACACCAGCTTCTACGTTCGCTCACACGGAGCGCAGAGCGGACGCAGGCGCCTCAGGGTCGAGGCGCAGGTAACGCTCACGGGACCGCCGGAAGGGACCCAAATCGAAACCGGCGCGCCGAACAGGGAGACGTTCAGCGGCACGGTCAACCCGGCCGACGTCGGCGCGCGCGTGATCCTGCAGCGCCAGAACGCCGTCACCGGCAACGAATGGCATCGGATCGGTATCGGTCAGGTGGTCGCCGGCGGGTCCACCGGCGGGACCTACACGATCACGCACATCTTCCGCGTGCCCGGCGACGCGAGCATCCGCGTGCTCGTGCGCAGCGACAGGCTCAACATCCCGAGCCCGTCGAACGAACTCGAGTACGACATCTCCCAGGCGCAGAACCCGAGCCTGACGATCGCGAGCTCGGCGGACCCGATCATCTACGGGCAGTCCGCGGCAATATCGGGTGTGCTCGCGGGCGCGACGACGCCACAAACGGTCACGCTGCTCGCGCGCACCGTCCACCAGCATGGCTTCGCCCCGATCGCCGAGGTGAGCACGGGCACCGGCGGCGTTTATAGCTTCCCGGCGCAAACGCCGGTGAACAGCACCCTGTACCGGGTGCAAGGCGCCGGTCAGAAGTCCGCGGTGCTGTATGAGGGAGTCAAAAACGTCCTCACGGCCGAAGTCTCGGCGAGCACCGTCCAGGCCGGGGAAGCACTGACGTTCAAAGGCACGGTCGCACCGGACCACACAGGGCACATCGTCTACCTCGAGCGTCAGAACACCGCGGGCACGGCCTTTCACGTCGTGCAGGTCGGCTATGTCCTGCCGGGCTCGGTCTACTCGATCGTTCACCAGGTCTACGTGCCCGGGACGAAGGTCTACCGGATCGACATCCCCGGCGGGCCCGACAACGGCCGCGCGGTCAGCCAGCTGTTCACCGTCCAGGTGACCCCTGCGCCGGCGTCCGCGCTGACACCGGAGGCGCCGGGCAACTCGTCGCAGCCGTCAGAAGGCCAGACGAGCGGCCCGGAAACCGAAACACCGCTCTCCGAATGACGACAGCGGCATAAAACAACAGGGGAGTAACGTCCAAGGGGCTCCGTCCAAGCGGCGGAGCCCCATTTTGGACGTAGGTCGAATGACCCTGACGCCGAGCGGGTAAAGAATGAGTGGGTGTCCACAATCGAGTTGAGCCGCTCCTTCGAGGAGGGCATCGCCGGTGGCAGCAACGCCACCGCGCACGACCGCAAGGTCTGGGAGTCGATCGGTGGGCGAAACCTGAAGCAGCTCAGCGAAGCCGTCGCGCGCGGCTGCAGCCGCCGCGGCGTCTCTTTCAAATCAGCCGAGGGCGCACAGGACTTTCGGATCGACCCGATCCCGCGTGTGATCGACGCCGAGGAATGGAACGAGCTCTCGACCGGCGTCGCTCAGCGCGTACGCGCTCTGGAGCTGTTCGTAAGGGACGTGTACGGCGATCGGCAAATCGTAGAAGCCGGTGTGGTGCCGGCCGGCAGCCTCGACAGCACGCACCACTACGAGCGCAAGCTGATGGGCATGAGCGAGCAGATCGGCTCCTGGATCACGGTCGCCGGGCTGGACGTGGTGCGCGACAGTGACGGCTCGTTCAAGGTGCTAGAGGACAACCTGAGAACGCCTTCCGGGATCGCCTACGCGGTCGCGACCAGGGAGGTTCTCGGCGAGCACCTGCCGCCACCGGAGGATCTGCACGTGCGCTCACTCGACACGGCGTTCAGGACGCTCGGCGAAGGTCTGCGCGCCGCGGCACCGGGCGAGGCGGGCGAGGATCCGACGGTGGTCCTGCTGAGCGATGGGCATCTCAACTCGGCCTTCTACGAGCACGCAACGATCGCCGCGTACCTGGGCCTGCCGCTGGTGCTGGTTGACCAGCTGTCGGTCCGCCACGGGCGCCTGTACGCGCAACTGCCGGACGGCGAGCGCGCTGTCGACGTGGTCTACCGGCGCACCGACGAGGACCGATTGACCGACGACCGCGGCGAGCCGACCCTGCTCGCGCAGCTGTTGCTGGAGCCAGTGCTGAAAGGCACGCTCGCCTGTGTAAACGCGTTCGGCACGGGCGTCGCCGACGACAAGCTGATGCACGCATACGTCGAGCAGATGGTGCGCTTCTACCTCGGCGAGGAGCCGATCCTGAAATCGGTCCCCACCTACGATCCAACCCAACCCGGCGTGCTGGAGATGGTGCTGGAGCGGATCGGCGAGCTCGTGATCAAGCCGCGCACCGGGCACGGCGGGCACGGCGTGGTGATCGGGCCACACGCCGAACAGGAGGATCTCGACAGCACTGCAGCGACGCTGAAGCGCGCCCCGGAGCTGTTCATCGCCCAGGAGACGGTGATGCTCTCGCGGCATCCGACCGTCACCGACGGTCGCCTGGAGCTGAGGCACATCGACCTTCGCCCCTTCGCGATCTCCAGCCGCGAGAGCGTGCACGTGTTGCCCGGCGGCCTGACCAGGGTCGCGTTCGAGCGCGGAGCGCTCGTCGTCAACTCCTCTCAGAATGGTGGTAGTAAGGACACATGGGTGCTCGCGTGAACAAGCCGGTGATCGGTGTGACGGTTTCGGAGATCCGCGCGAAGGAAGACGCCCAACGCGTCAGGCACGGTGAGCCGACACAGACGGAGATGACGCTCGGCCTGGCCTACATGCGCGCCGTCGAGCGGGCCGGGGGTTTGCCGGTCGCACTGCCACCGCTGCAAAACGAGAACTTAGACCCGCTGCTTGATCGGCTGTCCGGGTTGCTGCTGACGGGCGGCCCCGACATCGACCCCGCTTGCTACGGAGCCGAGCCGCACCCGGAGCTGGGGCCGATCGACCACGACGTGGACGTCTTCGAGATCGCGCTGTGCCGGCACGCGGACCGCCGCGGGATGCCGATCCTCGGCATCTGCAGGGGAGCGCAGGTGCTGAATGTCGCGCGAGAGGGCAGTCTGATCCAGCACCTGCCCGACCGGGGCGGACCGATCGAGCACCGCCAGTCAGAGCCCGGCGATCGCACGACGCACGAGGTGCAGGTCGCGCCCGACAGCGGGTTGGCGCAGACGACCGGCGGCGGCCCCGTGGAGGTGAACTCGTTTCACCACCAAGCGATCGACCGGCTGGGTGAGGGACTGCGCCCCGTGGCATGGGCACGGGACGGGGTAATCGAGGCGGTCGAGGGGATGGACGACGGACATCTCGTGCTGGGCGTGCAGTGGCACGCGGAGACGCTGACAGAGAAAGCCGAGCAGCTGGCGCTGTTCGAGCGCCTGGTGGCGGCAGCGGAGTTGACCGCGCAGAGTAGCTTCGGCGCACAGGATGCGGAGCTGACCGCGCAGAGCTCCAGCGAACAGGAAGAGGAGGACTCCGGTGCCCACGCAATCTGAGACCCTCGGATGGACAGGCGAGAAAGCCCCGAGGAAGCTGGCCGAGGCGTTTGCGTCCGCGGCATCCGGAGCGGGCGAGGAGGCTCGTCCCGCGGAGGCGAGCCGCGGAGCATGGTCGGAGTGGGCGCCCGCGGGCGTCACCCCCTGGACGGTGGGCGTCGAGGAGGAGGTGATGCTGCTCGATCCGAGCGACTGGTCGCTGGCCTCGGAGGCCGACGCGGTGATGGCGAAACTGACGGGCGAGCTCGCAACACACACGAGCACCGAGACGCACGGGTCGGCGCTCGAGCTGAGGACCGACCCGCACGAGCACGCGGGGGAAGGCCTGAGCCAGCTCGAGAGCCTGCGCGGCGAGCTGGCTCAGGAGCTCGCGACGCTCAACCTGAAAGCGGCGGTCGCGGGGATCCATCCGTTTACGCAGTGGCAGAGCACGAAGATCTCCGAGGGCGACCGCTACCGGTTCCTGTACGGGTCGATGCGCGAGCTGGCGCGCCGCGAGCCGACGTTCGCGCTGCACGTGCACGTCGCCGTGCCCGACCCGGAGAGCGCGATGCTCGCCGCCAACCGCCTGCGCACCCACCTGCCGCTGCTGCTGGCGCTGTCGGCGAACTCACCCTTCTGGCAGGGCCGCGAGACGGGCCTTGCCTCGGCGCGCACTCCCCTGTTCCAAGCCTTCCCCCGTGTGGGGATACCGCGCGCATTTAACGACTACGACGACTACGTGTCAACGATAGATCTGCTGCTGCGCTGCGAAGCGTTCCCCGAGCCGACATTCCTGTGGTGGGACGTGCGGCTGCAGCCGCGATTCGGGACGATCGAGGTGCGGATCATGGACGCCCAGAGCACCGTGGTCGACTCAACGGCGCTGACCGCGCTCGTGCAGAGCCTGATCCGGCTGGAGGCGACCGAGGGCTCCGGCGCGGACCCGGCGATCGACCTGCCCGAGGTGATCGCGGAGAACCGTTTCCTCGCGGCGCGCGACGGCGCGGAGGCGAGCCTGATCGACGCTCGCTCGGGACAGCGTGCGCAGGTCCCCGACGTGCTCGACCGCATGCTGGAGATGTGTGCCCCGCACTCCGAGGACCTCGGCTGCACGGAGGAGCTGCAGTGGACGCGGAACCTAGCGTCCACCCCGCGACCCGTGCGTCAGCTCGACCTCGCACGGGGGCCGAACAAGCTGCCGGGCCTCGTCGAAGCGCTGTCCGCCCTGTTCTGAGAAGCGGCAGCAGCTCGACGAGTCAGGGCACGAGCACGAGCTTGCGGTGCGAGCCCGCGGCCAGCCGCTCCCAGGCTTCGCCCACCTGCTCGAGCGGGATCCTGTCGGCGTCCACTACGATCGTGCCGAGCACCGCGGCCGCGGCCAGCTTTCCGTAGGCCTCGCGCTTTACCTCGGGCGGCGCGGCGAAGTTGGTGTGGCCCATCAGCACGAGCATCTTCCCGCGGATCGGCGCCGAGGGAACCGTCACCTCCGCGCCGGCGCCCGCTCCGATCTGCACGAGCCGCGCACCGAAGCTCGCCGCGTTGAGGGCCGCGACGAATGGATCACCGAACAGCGGGTCGATGACGACGTCGATGCGGCCCCCGGCTGCCGCCGCCAGCGCCCCCGGCAGGTCATCTGGCTCGCCGAAGCGAACGGCCGCGTCCGCGCCGAGCGCGAGGCAGCGCTCCAGCCCTTCGGCAGAACGCGCCGCGGCGACCACACGCGCCGCGCCGAGCAGCTTCGCGGCCTGCACGGCGATCTGCCCCAGCACGCCGCTGGCGCCGAGCACGAGCACATGCTCGCCCTCCTTTAGCTCGGCGCGCCAAGTGAGCGCAAGCCAGGCGGCCAGCCCGGAGATCCCGAGCGCCACGGCGACGCCGTCGTCGAGTCCGTCGGGCACGGGATAGGTGGAGCCGGGATCGACGAGCGCGCGCTCGGCCATCGAGCCGAAGGGTGTGATCGGCGCGTCGAAGTACACGCGCTCGCCGTCCAACATCCCAACGCCCTCGCGCCCAGCGACCGACGGCAGCGGTGGCTTACCGGCGTAGAAGCGCCCTGCGCAGATCGCGACGTCGACGGGATTGAGACCGGCCGCCAGCACCTCTACGACCGCCTGCCCGTCAGCGGCCGCGGGCTCCTCGAACTCACCAGGACTCGGCACTCCATACTCATGCAGGACGGCAGCTCTCACGCTCGCCACCCTATCCCGATCCGTGGCTGCCGCTACGGCCGCACGAACGTGTCCGGATCCGGACCGATCCGCTTGCCGGCGTCGAGCTCTCTGATCGCCTCCATCTGATCGGCGGTCAGCTCGAAGTCGAAGACGTCGAAGTTCTCCTCGATCCGCTCGGGGGTGACCGACTTCGGGATCACGACGTTACCGAGCTGCAAGTGCCAGCGGATGATCGCCTGGGCGGAGGTCCTCTCGTGGGCCTGCGCAATCTCGACGATCACCGGGTCGTCGAGCTCCAACCCCTGGCCGAGCGGGCTCCACGCCTCGGTGACGATGTCGAGCTGCTCGTGCTCGCGGCGCAGACCGGTCTGCTGGAAGTAAGGGTGCAGCTCGACCTGGTTGATCGCGGGGACGATGCCGGTCTCGGCGACGATCCGTTCGAGGTGGGCGGGCTGGAAATTGGAGACGCCGATCGCGCGCACGAGCCCTTCGGCCTGCAGCTCGATGAACGCCTGCCACGTCTCCACGTACAGATCGTGCGCGGGCACCGGCCAGTGGATCAGGTAGAGGTCGATATGTTCGAGCTCTAGCCGCTCGAGGCTCGCCTTGAACGCGCGCTTGGCCCTGTCTTTGCCTTGGTCGTCGTTCCAGCACTTCGTCGTCACGAAGATCTCGCTGCGGGGGATCCCCGAGGCGTGGATCGCCTGGCCGACGGGGCCCTCGTTGCGATACGCCGCGGCGGTGTCGATGTGGCGGTAGCCGGCAGCGAGCGCGCGGGCGACGACTTCCTCGGTTTCCCGCGACGGCACCTGGAACACGCCGTAGCCGAGCTGCGGGATCGCGACATCCGGGCGCAGCGAGACGCGGGGGACCTGATCAATTGTGCTGGTCATGGTGTTGCAGTTGCCCAGGTTGTCCGAAGGCTAAACACGCTTGGCCTGGCCCGACCTGGACAGCAGTCGATTGGTGGCGGATAATACTCCCAATGCGCCCCAAAAGCTCGACTGCGTCGCTATCGCAAAAGCTCTCCAACGGGGAGCTCTTCAAGGACCACTGCCGCACGCGTCCCGACCGGAGCTGAGCCGGGCTTGCGCGTGCACCTCTGCGGCGTGCGCGGATCGACCCCCGCGCCCGGCATCGAGTTCGTCCGCTACGGCGGACACACCTCGTGCGTGGCGCTGTACCGCGACGGCGATCCGCTGCCGACGCTGATCCTCGACGCGGGCGCGGGCCTACAGGCGGCGACGCGGCTGTTCGCGGGCGAGCCGTTCGATGGCACGATCCTGCTGACCCATCTGCACTGGGACCACGTCGTTGGGCTGCCGTTCTTCGCGGCCGCCGACAACCTCGACGCGCACGTCACCGTGCTGCTCCCCGAGCAGGAGACCAGAGCATCCGCCGAGAGCGTGCTCGCCGGGATGATGTCCCCGCCGTACTTCCCGGTCGGCCCGACCGAACTACGCGGGGAGTGGGACTTCGCGACGGTCGCCCCCGAGGAGTGGCAGGTGGAGGGCTTCACTGTGCTCGCACGCGAAATCCCGCACAAGGGTGGGCGCACGTTCGGCTACCGCATCAGCGACGGGCACTCCACGCTCGCCTACATACCCGACCACTGCCCGACGACGCTTGGCCCCGGCGAGGACGGCTTCGGCGAGTACCACCCCGCCGCGCTCGAGCTCGCGCAGGACGCCGACGTACTGTTGCACGACGCCCAGCTGTTCCCCACCGAGCTCGCCGCCGAGGCCGACTTCGGCCACGCGGTCGCCGACTACTCCGTCGAGCTCGCCCGCCGCGCGGGAACTCGCTCGGTGCTGCTGTTCCACCACCGCTATGACCGCACCGACGACGCGCTCGACGGGCTCGCGCGGCGGCTCGGCGGCGGGAGCGAGCCCAATGTCAGCGTCGCGGCCGAGGGGACGATCTTGGATCTGTAATCGGCGGATCCTTCATACGGGACAGAGGACAGAGGCTTTTACACAGGCCGTTCAGAGGCTACGACCCTTTGTAATGGCCGGGCCATTCGCGGTAAGGGATGCGAGCGATCTCGCGGATCTGCCCGAGCGTGCTCCACTCGTTCGCCCCCAGCCGCGCCAGCGGCGCCAGCCGCTCAGCCGCCGGGCGTCCGTTCTCAAGCGCGTCCTCGTCGACCACCGCGTGCACGACGCGACCCATCACGACCGTGCCGGTCCCGAAGGTGAGGGTCGTGTGCAGTTTGCACTCCAGGGCGACAGGTGAGCGCGCGACGCGTGGGGGCGCGACGCGCAGACTGGCCTCGCGCTCGATCCCCACCGCATCGAACTCGCTCACCTCCGAGGGGAAGTCGGTGCCGGTCGCGTTGACCTGCTCAAACAGCGGCTCGGGCGTCAGGCAGACGACGAACTCGCGTGTGTGCTCGGCGTTTCGCAGCGAGTCCTTGCGCCCAACGGAGGTGAACTGCACGATCGGCGGGTCGACCGCGGAGACCGTGAAGAACGAGTGCGGCGCAAGGTTGTCCACCCCCTCCGGCGAGCGTGTGGAGACCCAGGCGATCGGGCGCGGGACGATCACCGAGGTTAGAAATGAGTAGAAGGGGCCGGTCCCCAGCGCGACTGGGTCTATGTCGACACGGGCCATGGCCGCAGTATGACCGTGCCGGGCTCAGCTCAGCGAACACCTCACAGCGCGGGGTTTGCGATCTGCTAAGCAGAGTCAGAGTAGGTGGTAATTACACGATGAGTGATCGAGGGTAAGGAGAGGCAATGGAGTACCGAGCGCTTGGACGCACCGGAGTCGAGGTCAGCCCGCTGTGCCTCGGGGCGATGATGTTCGGCGCCTGGGGCAACCCCGACCACGAGGACTCGATCCGGATCATCCACGCGGCGCTCGACGCCGGCATCAACTTCGTGGACACGGCCGACGTCTACTCGGCGGGCGAGTCGGAGGAGATTGTCGGCAAGGCGCTGGCGGGCCGCCGTGACGACGTCGTGCTCGCGACGAAGTTCCACGGCTCGATGGGCGAGGATCCAAACCGGCGCGGCAACTCGCGGCGCTGGATCTTCCAGGAGGTCGAGAACTCTCTCACGCGCTTGAAAACCGACTGGATCGACCTCTACCAGGTCCACCGTCCCGAGCCCGACACCGAGATCGAGGAGACGCTCGGCGCGCTCTCCGACCTCGTCCACCAAGGCAAGATCCGCTACCTCGGCTCCTCCACCTTCCCGCCCTCACGGGTGGTCGAGGCGCAATGGGCGGCCCGCGAGCGCAACCTCGAGCGCTTCGTCTGTGAGCAGCCGCCCTACTCGCTTTTGGTCCGCGGCGTGGAGGCTGACCTGCTGGGCACCGCCCGCCGCCACGGCATGGGCGTGATCCCGTGGAGCCCGCTCGCCGGCGGCTGGCTTTCGGGGAAATGGCGCAAGGGCCAGGACGCGCCGTCATCGACGCGCGCGCAACGCCTGCCGGCCCGCTATGACCTCTCGATCCCGGCCAACCAGCGCAAGCTCGACGCCGTCGAGGAGCTGGCGCTGCTCGCGGAGGAGACGGGCATCTCTCTGATCCACCTCGCGCTGGCGTTTGTGATCCGTCACCCCGCGGTCACCGCCGCAATCATCGGGCCGCGCACGATCGAGCAACTCGAGTCCCAGCTCGGGGCCGTCGCGGTCGAGCTGTCCGACGACGTGCTCGACCGGATCGACGAGATCGTCGCACCGGGCACGAACTTCAGCCAGGCCGACGCCGGCTGGATCAACCCCGATCTGGAGCCGGCCGCGCGCCGGGAGCGGGCGCAGGCGCGAGCAGCGCGGACTTTCTGAGCGCATGGTCGAGCTGAGTCACGCGGCGGGACTCGCCTACCGGTCGGCCGGAGACTCGAACGGGAACGAGCGCGTCGCGTTGCTCGTGCATGGCTACCCGGAGTCCTCCTACATGTGGCACGATGTGCTGGGAGCCCTGGCCGACGCCGGCTGGCGGGCACTGGCGCTGGACCTGCCCGGCTACGGCGATTCCGAGCCGGGGACGGGAGCGGGATCTGGAACCTGGGAGCGGCACGTACAGGCGCTCGAGCGCTTCGCGCGCGAGCTGGAACTCGGCCCGGTGGCGCTCGTAACCCACGACTGGGGAGTGATGATCGGGCTGCGCTGGGCCTGCGATCACCCGGGCTCGGTCAGGGCACTCGCGATCTCCGACGGCGGCTTCTTCGCCGATCGCCAGTGGCACGACCTGGCGAACGTGCTGCGGACTCCGGAGGAGGGCGAGCAGTTGATCCGGTCTTTTACGCACGAGGGCTTTCACGGGGCAATGGCCGCGCTCTCCAGCGGGATGAGCGAGGCGGCGATCGATGAGTACTGGAAGTGCTTCGCCGACGACACACGACGCCTCGCGCACCTCGAGCTGTACCGCTCGGGCGACTTCGAGAAGCTCATACCGTACGAGGGCCGCGTCGCCGCGCTCGGCCTGCCGGCGCTGATCCTGTGGGGCGAGGAGGATAAGTTCGCGGGCGTGAAGATGGCGCATCGCTTCCACGAGGAGCTGCCGGGCTCAGAGCTCGTGCTGCTCGCGGACGCCGGGCACTTCGTGTGGGACGATCAGCCCGAGCGCGCCACCCGCGCGCTCGTCGACTTTCTGGCGCGACACGCCGACTGACCGCGAATCCGGTCATGTGGGATGATCGGAAATCGCCATAACAAATAACGTCGTTGGCGGTCGCTGCCCGTCGCGGCGAGACCAAGGGGACCGGAACATGAGCACAGTCGCACGAGCTCAGAAGGGGACCGCCGCAGATCCCGGCGTGGCCCAGGCCGCCGACGTGCTGGTGGTCTTTGGAATCACCGGCGACCTGGCGAAGGTGATGACCTTCCACTCGCTCTATCGCCTGGAGAAGCGCGGCCTCTTGAACTGCCCGATCGTCGGGGTCGCGGGCGACGACTGGACGCTCGAGCACTTGCGCGAGCACGCCCGCACGTGTATCGAAGGATGCGGCGAGGCACTCGATCCCGAGGTCTTTCAGCGGTTCGCGGCACGGCTCACCTACGTGAGCGGCGATTTCACCAACGCGGCCACCTACGAGCGCCTTGCGGCCGCGGTCGGCGACGCGCACAGCCCAGTCTTCTACCTGGAGATTCCCCCGTTTCTGTTCGGGGCAGTGATCAAGCAACTGAAGGACGCGGACCTGACGAAGACCGCGCGCGTGGTCGTCGAGAAGCCGTTCGGGCACGATCTGGAGTCCGCGCGCGCGCTCGCGGCGGAAATCCACGAGTCGATCGACGAGTCGCAGCTCTACCGGATCGATCACTTCCTCGGGAAGATGGGCACCGACGAGCTCCTATATCTCCGCTTCGCCAACACGATGATCGAGCCGATCTGGAACCGCAACCACATCGCGTGCGTTGAGATCACGATGGCCGAGGACTTCGGCGTGGAGGACCGCGGGCACTTCTACGACCCGGTCGGCGCGCTGCGCGACGTGGTCGTCAACCACATCATGCAGGTGGTCGCGCTCGCCGCGATGGAGGCGCCTGCCGGCGATGACGCAGAAACGTTGAAGGACGCCAAGTTCTCACTGTTCCGCTCGATGCCGCCGGCCGATCCGAAGCACTACGTTCGCGGGCAGTACGACGGCTACCTGAACATCGATGGCGTCGCGCCGGAATCGACGACGGAGACCTACGCGGCGATGCGCCTGGACATCGACAACTGGCGCTGGGCCGGCGTGCCGTGGTTCATCCGCACGGGGAAGAAGCTCACGGCGACGCAGACCGAGATCCGCGCGGTGTTCCGCGAGCCGCCGCGCCTGGGCTTCATGGAGCACGGCTCCCACCGCCGCCCCGAGCCCAACCAGTTCGTCGTCAAGCTCGATCCTTCGACCGGCGTGCGGGAGATCATCGACGCCCACCGCGCCGACGCCGAAGGACCTGAGGCAGTCACGCTCGACGTCGAGTTCGCCGACCAGGGCGGGGAGGCGCCAACCCCGTACGAGGTGCTGCTGCTCGACGCGATGCACGGGGACAGCACGCGCTTCACCCGCCAGGACGCAGTCGAAGAGACCTGGCGGATCTTCCAACCGCTGCTCGAGCAGCCGCCGCCGGTTCATCCGTATGCCCCGGGCTCGTGGGGTCCCGTGGAGGCGGACGGGTTGGTGAGGGGATTTGGCAAGTGGCGCGGCCCGTGGGTGCAGTGCATGAGCCCCGCCAAGACAAGCGCAGAGAATCCGAGCAAGGTAGGCTCGAGCGGCGCGAACGCGGGCGACGCGCGGGACGAACCGGTGCTGCAGAGCGCGGCGATGCCCTCGCCGTTCCCGCCGATCGCCGACTACGCGTTCCTGTCCGACTGCCATACGGGCCTGCTGATGGCCCCGGACGGCAGCGTCAACTGGCTGTGCGTCCCGTGCTTCGACGCGCCGAGCGTGTTCGGCACGTTGCTCGATCGTCAGGCGGGCGACTTTCGCTTCGGGCCGTTCGGGATCAACGTCCCGACGGCGCGCATCTACGAGCCCGGCACGAACATCCTGCTGACCACGTGGAAGACCACGAGCGGGTGGGTGATCGTGCGCGACGCGCTGATCCTCGGCCCCCGCCGCGGCGTGGACAAGATCACGCCGCACACGCGGCCGCCGACCGACGAAGACGCCGAACACCTGCTCGTGCGTGTCGCGATGTGCCTGGAGGGCGAGGTCGAGATGGAGCTGACCTGCGAGCCGGCCTTCGACTACGGTCGCGTCCCGGCGGAATGGACGGTGAGCGACGACGGCCACACCGCCGACGCAACCGGCGCGGAGCAGACGATCAGACTGCAGACGGACATGGCGGTCGGCACCGAGGGTGAGCGGGTGAGGGCTCGGCATCAGCTCAAGCAGGGAGAGCAGATCTTCTGCTCTCTGTCCTGGGCCGAGGAGCTCGCCTCGCCGCAGACCCTCGACGAGGCCAACGAACGCCTCGCCGCCACCGCCCACTTCTGGCGCAGCTGGCTGAGCGGCGCCCGCGTCCCCGACCATCGCTGGCGCGATCCGATCCAGCGCTCGGCGCTCGCGATCAAGGGTCTCACGTACATGCCGACCGGCGCCACGGTCGCGGCGCTGACGACCTCGCTGCCCGAGACCCCCGGCGGCGAGCGCAACTGGGACTACCGCTACACCTGGCTGCGCGACTCGACCTTTACGCTGCAGGCGCTGCACTATCTGAACCTCGACTGGGAGGCAGAGGAGTTCATGCAGTTCGTCGCCGACCTCGAGCCCAACGACGACGGCGCCCTGCAGATCATGTACGGGATCGACGGGCGGCGCGATCTGACCGAGTCCACGCGCGATGATCTCTCGGGCTACGCCGGAGCGAGCCCGGTGCGGGTCGGCAACGGCGCCTTCGACCAGCGCCAGAACGATGTGTTCGGCGCGGCGCTGGCCTCGATCCTGCTGCACACCCAGCGCTCAGAACGGCTTCCCCGGCGGCTGTGGCCGCTCGTGCAGGCGCAGGCCGAGTGCGCGACCGAGGTCTGGCGCGAGCCCGACCAGGGCATCTGGGAGGCGCGCGGCGCGCCGCAGCACTACGTCTCCTCGAAGCTGATGTGCTGGGTGGCGATGGACCGCGCGAGCAAGCTCGCGGCGATTCGCGGCGACGCCAAGCTGCAGGCCACGTGGCACGCGACCGCCGAGGAGATCAAGGCGGACATCCTCGCCCACGGACTCAGCGACGCGGGGGTCCTGCGCCAGCACTACGAGACCGACGCGCTGGACGCCTCCAACCTGCTGGCGGCGCTGTTCGGCTTCCTGCCAGCAGGCGACGAGCGCCTGCGGGCGAGCGTGCTCGCGATCGCCGACGATCTGACCGAGGACGGCTTCGTCCTGCGCTACCGCACGGGAGAGACCGACGACGGCCTGTCCGGCAAGGAGGGCAGCTTTTTGATCTGCTCCTTCTGGCTGGTCTCCGGCTTGGCCGTGGTCGGCGAGGAACAGCGCGCCCGCGACCTGATGGAAAAGCTGCTCAGCGTCGCCTCGCCGCTCGGTCTCTACGCCGAGGAGTTCGACACGAGCACCGGCCGGCACTTGGGGAACTTCCCCCAGGCCTTCTCCCACCTCGCGCTGATCGAGGCCGCGGGGCGGATCATCCTCGCCGAGCGGATCTCGGAGCTGTCTTGATGAGTGACTACGACGTGATCATCATTGGCAGCGGAGCCGGCGGCGGCACGCTCGCGCGGCACCTGGCTCCGTCGGGCAAGAAGATCCTGTTGCTGGAGCGCGGCGGCTGGCTGGCGCGCGAGCCGCAGAACTGGTCGGCCGGAGATGTGTTTGTCGACAACCGCTATGTCTCCGAGGACACCTGGTACGACGGGGACGGCAAGCCGTTCCAGCCGCAGGTGCACTACTACGTGGGTGGCGCGACGAAGCTCTACGGCGCGGCGCTGTACCGGATGCGCAAAGAGGACTTCGGCGAGCTGCAGCACCACGGAGGGATCTCCCCAGCCTGGCCGATCCCCTACGAGGAGATGGAGCCCTACTACTGCAAGGCCGAGCAGCTCTACCAGGTGCACGGCGCGCGGGGCGAGGATCCAACCGAACCGCCGACCAGCGCGCCCTATCCGTTCCCCGCCGTCTCGCACGAGCCACGGATTCAGCAGCTCTCCGACGACTTCGCCGCCGCCGGCCTGCACCCGTTCCACGCGCCCTGCGGGGTGATGCTGAACGAGGCCAACATGCCCCACAGCAACTGCGTGCGCTGCTCGACCTGCGACGGCTTCCCCTGCCTGGTGCACGCCAAGTCCGACGCCGAGGTGCTGGGCGTGCGGCCGGCGCTGGAGCACGAGAACTTGACGCTGCTGACGAACGCCACGGCGGTCAAGCTGAGCACCAACTCGGGCGGGACCGCGGTCACCGAGGTAGTGGTCGAGCGCGACGGCGCGAAAGAGACGTACTCCGCCGAGATCGTCGTAGTGTCCGCCGGCGCGGCGAACACGGCCAAGCTGCTGCTCGCCTCCGCCAACGACAAGCACCCGAACGGTCTCGCCAACGGCTCCGACCAGGTCGGGCGCAACTACATGTTCCACGACAGCCAGGCGGTCTTGGCGCTCTCGAAGGAGCCCAACAACACGGTCTTCCAGAAGACGCTCGGGGTCAACGACTACTACTTCGCGAGCGATGAGTGGGAGTTCCCGATGGGCAACATCCAGATGGTCGGCAAGTCGGTGGCTGAGATGTACCGCGGCGAGCAGCCTTTGATGACCAAGCTCGCGCCGACCTTCTCGCTGGCGGAGGTGGCCGACCACGCAATCGACTTCTGGCTCTCGACCGAGGATCTGCCGCTGGCGGAGAACCGCGTCAGCCTGGATAGCAAAGGCGACGTGACGCTGAACTACAAGGCGACTAACGACGGCGCCCGGGACCGGCTGTTCAAGCAGCTGCGCTCGCTGCTCGGTCATCTGGGCATGCAGGAGCACCATCTGATTCCGCGCTGGGCCTACCTGGAGAACAAGATCCCGGTCGCAGGGGTGGCGCACCAGGCGGGCACCTGCCGCTTCGGCTCGGACCCGGCAACCTCGGCGCTGAACACCGACTGTCGAGCGCACGAGGTCGACAATTTGTACGTGGTCGACACCAGCTTCTTCCCAAGCATCGCGGCGGTCAACCCCGCGCTCACGGCGATGGCCAACGCGGTGCGTGTCGGCGATCACCTGCTGGAGCGCTTGGGCGGAAATGCCGGCTGAAGCACAGAACGTAAGCCGTCGCAAAGTGGTGATCGTCGGCGGCGGGTTCGGCGGCCTGACGGCCGCGCGCGAGCTGAAGGGCACCGACGTGGACGTGACGCTGGTGGACCCGAGGAGCCACCACCTTTTCCAGCCGCTGCTCTATCAGCTGGCATGTGGCGGCCTGTCCACCGGCGAGTGCGCCTCCCCGATCCGGGCGGCGGTCAAGCACAGCTCGAACACGACCGTGCTGATGGCAACAGCCACCGGCCTGGACGTCGAGCGCCGCCAGATCACGCTCGATCGCGGTGAGACGCTCGACTACGACAGCCTGATCGTGGCCTGCGGCGCGGAGACCTCGTACTTCGGCAAAGACGAGTGGCGCGATGTCTCCTGCAGCCTGAAGACCCTGGCCGACGCGGTCGATCTGCGTAATCGAGTCTATGGAGCCTACGAGGAGGCCGAGCGCGCCGAGGACCCGGCCGAGCGCGAGCAGTGGCTGACGTTCGTCGTGATCGGCGGCGGCCCGACGGGAGTCGAGCTCGCCGGCCAGATGGCGATCATCGCCAAGCACACGATGAAGGGCTACTTCGAGCGCATCCAGCCGGCCAAGGCGCGTGTGATCCTGCTCGACGCCGGCGATCGTGTGACCGCGGCCTTCAGCGAGAAGCTCTCCGCCAAGGTCGCGAAGTATCTGGCCGAGCTCGGGGTGACGGTACGCCAGGGCGCGCGCGTCACCGAGATCGACGCGCAGGGGGTGACTTTCCAGATCGACGGCGCCGAGGAGCGAATCGACGCACGGACGGTCGTCTGGGCCGCGGGCGTCCAGGCCGTCGGCTTCGCCAGGACGCTCGCCGAGGCGACGGGGGCGGAGACCGACCGCGCGGGGCGCGTGCAGATCGGGGCGGATCTGACGGTGCCGGGCCATCCCGAGATCTCCGCAATCGGCGACGCAACGCAGGTCCCTGGCCCCGGAGACCGACCGCTGCCGGGCCTGGCCACAGTATCGATCCAGCAAGCGCGCCACGTGGCCAAGGCGATCCGGGGCGGCGCGGCAGGCGCGAGCACGCCATTCAAATACCTGGACAAGGGTGCGCTGGCCGTCGTCGGCCGGGGCAAAGCGGTGTGCGAAATCCGCGGCCACAAGCTCTCCGGGCGGCCGGCGTTCTTCACCTACCTGACGGTGCACATGTACTACCTCTCGGGTGGCGGCCCCGGGCATCGTGTGAAGGTCCTGATCGACTGGATCAGCGCACGTGTGGGAGATCCCCAGAATCAGGTGATCGACGGGGCTCTCGCGACCGTTGATCACCTGCCGCCCGACGCCATGTCCTGAATCCGAGGACGAGGATGACCGAACTCGCGCGGAGTAGATCGCGGGCCTGGTCGTCATGATTGGGTAGTGAGGGCGCTCGACCAGAGACTGCTTGCGTATGCGCGCGCGACCCGCACGTTCCTGTTGCAGTCGGTCGGCCTCGGTGTTCTCAGCGCGCTGCTGATCGTCGCGCAAGCGTGGCTGCTGGCGGACGTCGTCTCGCGCGCGTTCCTCGGCGGCAGGAGCCTGGCGCAACTGCAGACCCCGCTGATCGTTCTGCTGCTGGTCGTCCTGGCCCGTGCAGCGGTGGCGTGGGTGGCCGAGCTGGCGGCGAGTCGCTCCTCGGCCCGAGCGAAGTCGCAGCTACGCGCCGCGCTGCTGCAGCGCGTCGCGACGCTCGGCCTGGACAGCTTCGCGCGAGCAGCGCACCGGCGAGCTGGCGGTCCTCGCCACCCGCGGGATCGACGCGCTCGACGGCTACTTCTCGCTGTACCTGCCGCAGCTGTTCCTCGCCGTGATCGTGCCGGTCGTCGTGCTCGTGGTCGTGCTCTGGAACGACTGGATCTCGGCGGCGATCATCGCCGTCACGATCCCGCTGATCCCGCTGTTCATGGCGCTCGTCGGCGCCGCGACGAAGGAACGCATGGACCAGCCAGTTCCGGATCCTGGAGCGGCTTGGCCGGCCACTTCCTCGACGTCGTCGCCGGGCTGCCCACGCTGAAGGTCTTCGGTCGGGCCAAGGCCCAGGCGGCAGGCGATCCGCGAGATCACCGAACGCTACCGCCGGGCCGCGATCGGCGACGCTGCGGATCACCTTCCTCTCCTCGCTGATCCTCGAGCTCGTCGCGACGATCTCGGTGGCGCTCGTGGCGGTTGCGATCGGCCTGCGGCTGATGAACGGCCACCTCGGTCTGCGCACCGGCGCTGTTCGTGCTGGTGCTTGCCCCCGAGGCCTACCTGCCGCTGCGCCAGCTCGGCGCCAACTACCACGCGAGCGCCGAGGGCATGGCCGCCGCGGAGCAGGTGTTCGCCGTGCTGGAAGCGCCCGAGGCGCCTCGCGGGCACGCGCACCGACTTCCCCGACCCCGCGCTCGCGGGCCTCACCGTCGAGGGGCTGCGCGTCAGCTACCCCGGCCGCTCGCGAGCCGGCGCTCGACGACCTTTCGCTGACGGTGGAGCGCGGGCGAGGTGCTGGCGCTGGTCGGTCCCAGCGGCTGCGGCAAGTCGACCCTGCTGAGCGTGCTGCTCGGGCTCGTCGCGCCCGAGCTTGGGTCTGTCCGCGTCGGCGGCGTCGACCTCGCCGAGCTCGACCTCGACGCCTGGCGGAGCGCGCCTGGCGTGGGTGCCCCAGCGACCGCATCTGTTCAACGCGTCGATCGCCCAGAACGTGCGCCTCGGTCGCTCCGACGCATCGACCGATGAGGTCCGGGCGGCGATCGCCGCGGCCGGCCTGACAGACGCCGTGCGCAAGCTGCCCGACGGCCTGGACACGGTGCTCGGCGACCGCGGCGCCGGGCTGTCCGCGGGGGAGCGCCAGCGGGTCGCGCTGGCCCGCGCGTTCCTGCGCGACGCGCCGCTGCTGCTGCTCGACGAGCCGACCGCCAACCTCGACGGCGAGACCGAGCGGGAGATCGTGCGGACGATCGCGGCGCCTCGCCCAGGGGCGCACCGTGGTGCTCGTCGCCCACCGCCCGGCCCTGATGGCGCTGGCCGACCGTGTGCTCTCGCTCGGCCCGCCGGTCGAGGTCGCGGCGTGACGCCCCCTGCCCAGCGACGCCGACGCGGTCGAGCGGGATCACGGGCCGCAGGCCCCGCTGCTGCAAACCGCTCGCGCTCGCCCGGCCCGCCGCGGGGCGGCTGGCGCTGGCGACGCTGCTCGGCGCCGGCGCGGTCGCCGCCGCGATCGGCCTGATCGCCACCTCGGCCTGGCTGATCTCGCGCTCCTCGCAGCGCCCGCAGGAGTCGGCTGTCGCGATCGCGATCGTCGGCGTGCAGTTCTTTGCGCTCTCGCGCGGACCTGTGCCGCTACGCCGAGCGCGTCGGTCGGCCACGACGCCGCGTTCCGCGTGCTGTCGGACCTGCGGGTCAGCGTCTACGAACGGCTCGAGCGGCTGGCGCCACTGGGCCTGCCGGCGTTTCGGAGCGGCGACCTGCTCGCGCGGCTGATCGAGACGTCGACTCCCTGCAGGATCTGCTGCTGCGGGTGGTGCCCGCCGTTCGCGATCGCGCTGCTCGTCGGCGCGGCGACGGTCGGCCTGGTGTGGTGGATGCTGCCGGCCGCGGGCCTGATCCTGCTGGTCGCGCTGCTGCTCGCCGGCGACGCTCGTGCCCTGGCTGACCGGGACGCTCGCCGCGCGCACGGAGGCGCGGCAGGCGGCGGCGCGCGGAGAGTTGACCGCGTCGGTCGTCGACCTGATCGAGGGCGCTCCCGAGCTGGCCGTCAACGGGGCCACCGCGGAGCAGCTGGGCCGCGCCGATGGCGGCCGACGCCGAGGTCACGCGCGTCGCCGGCACGGCCGCCCGCACCGCGGGCATCGGCCAGGGCCTGACGAGCCTGTGCGCCGGGCTGGCGATGTGGGGCGCGCTGCTGGTCGGCGTCTCGGCCGTCCACGCGGGGCGGCTGGAACGGCGTGCTGCTCGCCGGGATCGCGCTGATCCCGCTGGTGGCCTTCGAGCTGGTCACCGGCCTGCCGAGCGCGACGCAGACGCTCCAGCGCGTGCGCCGCTCGGCCGCGCGGGTGTTCGAGGTGATGGACACGCCGCCGCCCGTGCCGGAGCCCGCGCACCCAGTCGCGCTCGCCGTCGCGCGGCCACGATGCCCTGCGGGTGCGCGGTCTGCGCTACTCCTACCCGGGCCAGACGCGCCGGGCGCTCGACGGCGTGGACCTCGACCTGAGCTCCGGGCCGGCGCGTGGCCGTGGTCGGACCGAGCGGCGCCGGCAAGTCGACGCTCGCCGCGGTGCTGCTGCGCTTCCTGCCCTACGAGGGCGGCTCGGTCACGCTCGACGGCGTGGAGCTCGCCGAGCTCGACGGCGACGCCAGCCGGCGCGTGGTCGGGCTCGTCGCCCAGGACGCCCACGTGTTCGACAGCACGCTCGAGGAGAACCTGCGCCTGGCCAAGCGCGACGCCACCGAACGAGAGCTCGACGCAGCGCTCGACGCAGCGCGGCTGCTCGACTGGACGAGAGAGCTGCCGGCGGGCCTGCAGACCGAGGTCGGCGAGCGCGGCGCGCGCATGTCCGGCGGTCAGCGCCAGCGCCTGGCGATCGCCCGGGCGCTGCTCGCCGACTTCCCCGTGCTGATCCTCGACGAGCCCGGCGAGCACCTCGACACCCAGACCGCGGATGCGATCGTCGCCGACCTGCTTGACGATCACACGAGGGCAGGACGACGCTGCTGATCACCCACCGGCTGGCCGGGCTGGAGGACGTCGACGAGGTGCTCGTGCTCGACCACGGCCGGGTGGTCGAACGCGGCACGCACGCCGAGCTGCTCGGCTGCGGCGGGCGCTACGCCGAGCTGTGGCGGCGTGAGTGGTCGTTCACCGACCGTGAGATCGGGAAGTAGCTTCACGTGTCGGTGTCGGCGATACCGGGACGGGGAGCTGCGTCTCGCTCGGCCTGTCGTGAGAGACGCTGCCGTTCGCTCCACTCGTTCTTGTCCAGCCTGCCGGACCCGGCGGTGTAGCCGGACTTACCCCCGCCGCGCCCTCGCAGCACGAAGGCACAGCCGACCGCGATCAGCGCACCCGCGAGTGGCCCCACTA
>CAWAIB010000003.1:0-1413655 GCA_963782025.1 uncultured Solirubrobacterales bacterium | reverse complement strand
ATCCCGACTTGGCAACAGGATCTACTCGTCGTGCGCGCCAAATTCACATATCGCGCGATCTAGGTTCCGACGGATGTAGCAAGCGGGGTGGCCATCTTTGGCCGGCGGACCATATCGGCGGGCCTTCCCCGCGGGCACTATGTCCGCCATGGCGCTCGAGCCCCTATCGATAGAGGAACTGACGCAGACGCCGACGCTGTTTGCCAGCTTCATGGGTTACGCGGGCACGAGTTATCAGACATTCGGCGAGCTACGCGCGATTTATCGAGAGCGCAGCAAGGTGCTCCACGCCGCCGAGGATCGGGCAGACGACCTCCGCGTTGACCGTTTCGTCGATGAAATGATAGGTAACAGGTGGACGGCCGACGTTGTCATGCGGATCGGCGTGTTTGATGGCATCGTGCTGGCAATCGACGGAATCCATCGCGGGATCGCGTATCTGATGTGCATCGAAAGGGAATCAGTCCTGACAGGCTTCCAGCGCTGCGCGTGGACTGCTAGCGCTCAGTTCCAGCTACTCGGACCGAACATGTCGTCCAGTCCCTGATCATCCGGCCCCTGATCAATCGGTTCCTGATCATCCGGTCCCTTAGATGCCTCTGCGTCGGCCAGGACTTCAAACTGCAATTCACCAGCGCGCCTCGCTGTGTCGAGGGTGAGATGCACGAACACATCGCCATCGACGCTGATCTCCTCGATAAAGCGATCGACCAGCGCACGCTCATCTGGTCCGCAGGTATAGGCATCGCCCATGGCAACCATCGGGATGAGCAATTTTCCATTTACGCGCTCGAGCACTCGCAGGTAAATTGCGAACAGTTCCCGATCGGTGGCGAGCGCGCGCACGGCGGAGCCATCGAGCAGCAAGTCCTGGCGAGCGCCCTCGCCTTGAGCGCCCTCCTCGCCAGCACCCTGGCGAGCGCCCTCGCCTTGAGCGCCCTCCTCGCCAGCACCCTCGCGATCATCCTGGCGATCATCCTCATGAGCACCCTCGTGAGCACCCTCGTGAGCGCCCTCGTGAGCGTCCTCGCGATCATCCTCATGAGCACCCTCGTGAGCGCCCTCGTCTGCTGCGGGCCAGGCTTCCAACTTGGCCAGGTGCTCGGAGCCGTCGAAGCCTTCTCCTTCGAGCTCCTTTAACAGAAGTGTGAACCGGGCCCGCTGAACCTCGACGGAGGCCTCTCGGTCGTCGAGTCCAGCCCCGCCGTCGTCATCCCCAACTCCAGGCTCGGGGACCTCTGCGTCGTGGGCGGCGTCGAGCATCGCGCGCATTGTAGTCAGCCCACGTCCAGAGCGACAGATGCCCCAGCCAGCGTAAACCGTCCACAGCCTCAGCCGGCGTAAACCGTCGACAGCCTCAGCCGGCGTAAACCGTTGACAGCCTCAGCCGGCGTAAACCGTTCACAGCCTCAGCCGGCGTAAACCGTCTCAAGCATTTGGGAGGATCGGCTGATGCCACAGATAGCCAAAATCGATGCCGATGCAGACTTTGCGCCGAGCTTCGGCGACCTGCTTGGGAGCGGGGAGCCGGAGTTGATGCGCGAGCCTCTGCGCAGATGGCTGGCCAGGGGAGACTGCAACGCAAACCGCGCGCAGGCTGCCTACGTGTACGAGGAGTGGTTGAAGGCGGGCGGCGAGCCGGAGCTGATCCGCGAGCCGCTCCTGGAGTGGCTCGCCGGCAACGCGACGGCCGGCGACGCGACCGCCGAGGAGGCGAGCTTCGTCTTCTCGACCTGGCTGAAGGCGGGCGGTGAGCCGGAGCTGATCCGCGGCTCGCTGGTGCAGTGGCTTGGGGCGAACGCTGCTGTTAAGGGCGCGTGCTTCGTCTACTCGGCCTGGCTGAACGCGACGGGCGAGGTCGAGCTCGTGCGCGAGGCGATCGGCGTATGGCTGGCTGAGCACGGGGCGCTGACGTCCGGGGTGACATTCATCTACGGGGCGTGGCTCCGGGCGGGCGGAGATCCGGAGCTCGTGCGCGAGCCGATCCGTGACTGGCTGACTGCCAACGCGACCTACCTGTACGCGAACTACTTGTATCAGGCGTGGTTGAAGGCGGGCGGTGAGCCCGCGGTCGTCGCAGACAGCCTGCGAATCTGGATGCGCGTGCATGGCGAGAACCCCTGCGCGTGGTACGTGCGCCGCGCGTGGTCCAAAGCGGCGGCTGAGCGTGGATCGGGCTACGCCCCGTAACCCGTTTCCGGCTACGCCCCCGCAGTTCCGGCTACGCCCCGTAACCCGTTCCGCCCTTCAAAGCGCAGCGGTTAGAGTGGGGCCATAACGGAAAAACGCGACCTCCCACCGATCGAAAAGCGGGCGGATATTCGCCTCGAAGCAAGGCGCCGAGTCCGTCGCAGCCTCCGCCGAAGCCAGCCGACGCCGCTGCCAGCTCGAAACCACATACCGTGATCGTCCCCGACCAGCCGATGCCGACGCTGACGAAACCACCGATGCCGACGCTGACCGTTGAGGAAACTCGCGCGGCGATCGATCGCGTCCGGCGTTGATCGCGCCCCACCCAGCTTCACCAGCCACCGCTCGCCGCCGCCCTCCAGTGTTGCTTATCGCCCCGCCGATTGCCGCCGCCCAGCCGGCGTCACCCGCCGCCGATCGAGAGAACCGTCCCAAGCGAGTCGTACCATCAAGGGGTGGCAGGGGCGGGTGCGGTCCGCGTTACTGTAATTGTCCTGGACCAACTCGTGCTCTGCGCGCTCCCTGTCCTGAGTGACGACGCGGCGCCATAGACGTGGAAGATCCACCGTTTACTGCGCGATCTGTAGACGGTATGCTCTGACCTGCGGGTGAGGGCCTCTGGCCTTTAGCCCGCTTTTGCCGTTGCACGGGAAAGGTCTACGCGAGCCAGTGCCAGTGCAGGCATAGCGGCTCGCCTGGACCGAGAGGCAATGTTGCAACGCGGCGTTGCAACATTGCCTGGCGATAGATTTTCGCTAGGCAGGCGACCGCCGTGGAGTCCCAACAGGCCGCTGCGACAGCAGCGTGTCCAGGCGTACGGGGCGGCCGTTGTGTCGAGCGTGTATGACCGCGGAGGCGACGAGCTCGGGTAACGGGTCCTCTGGCCCGGCGGTGAGGATGCGCCCGAGGAAGCGGATATCGTTGCGGTCCAGGTTCTTGAGTAGGAAGGCGTACACGAGTGCGGCGGAGAAGAAGCGCCGCCGGCCGGTGATCCGGTACGCGGGCACAAGGCTGCTTGCCTCCCACGTGCGAATTTGCTTTGCGCTCGTGCCGGTGATCCGGGCGACCTCACCGGTGCTCAGCGGGTACTCCCGTCGGCGTGCTCCTCCGAGCACGCTCCAGGGTTCGCGGATCGCGCGAATCTGCTCGGCGTTGAGGCGTGCGTACAGGCCCAGGTCGATCGCCAGTTGCATGGCGCGCTCGGCGTCTTCGATCGCGCCGTGCAGCAGCTGGCGTTCGGGGATGTTGGAGTCGTCGGACGGCATCGCGCAGGCTTCCTTGGAGGGGAGTGTACGGCCCGTGCGCGCTACGACCTGAGCGCATCCACGCATCAAAATACCCCACTACAATCGCCTGAGATGCCAGCCAAGAAGATCCCCGCCTCTGTGATCCGCGCTGGCGAGCAGCCCAGCTGACTTCCATACCTTTTGGGAATGGCCGCTGACCCGACCTTCTACAGGGCTTCCCTGGGTGGCCGCTTGATTGCGGTCGCGGCGCGAGAAGACATGGTCGCCACCGCGCGCTTGGATGCTCTTTTGAGCCGTGAGGATCAGGATCTCTTTGCCCAGCGCGAACAGGCGTGGACGGCGCTGAGCGTGGGGGTGGAGTGGGCCGCTCGAGCGCTGGACTCAATTGGCGTGGGCGGGACGGACACGACGCCGATCGGGGACTCCGAGGCGGCGTTTGCTCGGGGTCAGCATCTGGGTGCCCAGATGTTCAACTTGAGCCGGTTGCAGGGGCGCCACGATCGTCCGGCGCTGCTGGTCGGCGCGGTCAAGCAGGCCTGCTACGCGGCAGCCGAGCTCGGTCCGATTCAGGGCGGGCGACTGGCCGCGGTCAGGCGACCTACGGATCTGGCGGTCCTGGAGGCAGTCGCTCCGCGGGAAGCCGACTTACAAGAGCTCGGCGGCCAGCTCGGCGAGGCCCTGTATCGCTTGAACGAACTCGGGCTTGGAGACATTGTGACCGAGGCCACCAGAGCCCTGCCGACCGCGTCCTAGCGGCGCCAAACCAACCCTTGAAAGCGCTATGGATGGGCACCGTGAGGTGCCCATAGGATGCGGCGTTCGGCACAAAGCCTAAGCGCCAAGTTATGTACTAGACCGTAACCGTAGCACCGGCCCCCTCCAACCGGTGAACCGCACGATCCCGATCGTCCAACTCACTCCCCGCGACTCACCCCCGATCTCGCGTAACTATTAGGCGCTCTTTAGCGGGCCGGTTTAGTCTTTCGGGCGTCGGGTCGTTTGGAGGCTTGGGTGCTGCCGTACTACCTCTCCGGTGGTGCTCAGGGGGAGTCCTGTTTGTTGTTGGGCTCCTGGGGCGTCGTGGTCATCCCCTGACCATGGCGCCCCGAATTATTCCGGGGCCCATTTGCTCATACCAGCACGGTATAAGCGGGGAAACCGGGGAGCACATCCTTCATGCCGCAATGGTATGCCGCTCCTCTGGCTCCCTAAAGTCGCCTCTTGCTCCCCTAAGCCGCTTCTTTGCTAAGCCGCTTCTTTGGAGCTATGATCAGCATCACCCACCCGGCCCCGTCGTGGGCCGGGTTTCCTTTTGCCCAGATCCGGCGCCCCAACTCGTTCCTTCGCTGCCGTCGCCGACCTCGACCGCGTCGTCGCTGCAACCGTACCGCGCACCGCGTCGCTACAGCGCCACCAGCTCATAGGCGCGCATCGGAACGCGCATCGGTTTGCCTGGCGTTTGGGCGATGAAGGACGTCACTCCGTAGGTCGTCCCGCGATAGCGAACGGTGCCCGATTCGGGTAACGCCGGTGGGCTGGGCTGTGTGCTGCCCGCGATCTGGCGTAGGCCTTCCCTGAGGTACGTGAGTGCTCCCGTGTGGCTTTGGGTGAACGTCACAAAGCTGCTGGCCGACGAGCCGTCGAGCACGAAGCGAAGCCAGATCAGGTGCGCGATTCGGCCCACCTCGGCGACCTTTACTGCGGTGCAACTGAGCGCGGATCCACCCCCCGCACCCAGCCCATGCCCCGCACCCGACCCGACCCCCGCACCCGATCCGCGCCCTTCTGCCAGCAGCAACGAGATCCGCACGACCCCCGTCGGAAACGCTTTCGCATCGAACGAATAAGCCTGAAAACGCGCACCCCGAATCACCACGGCACCCCTATCCGGGATTGCGACAGAGCCCGTCTTGGTCGTGCCTTGGAGAGGCACCCGCATCGCCCCGAGGTGCAGGATCAACGGCACGCCGACGAGCCTCCGCTCGAGCCCCACAAACCCCAAATCATCCTGCACGGACAGCAAATACGTGCCAACCACCCGCCCGTGGAACCGCAAGCTACCCCCGACCGGCGCGATGATGTACGGCCCTCCAATATCCGCGAGCAATCTGCCGCCTTGCAGCACCCTCAGGCGCACGATGTGCGTGTGCGAGTAGACGAGTCCGTGTACCGCTTCCGTGACCGCGTTGGCCGCTTCTCTGACCGCTCGATCTCCCACTCCGCCGCCCGCTCCACCGCCCTTCGCGAGCGCCCCGCGACTTGCCGCTGCGCTGCCCTTCGCCGGCACGCCGCTCCTCACGGGCGCGCCGCCCTTCGCCAGCGCACTGACCCTCGCGAGCGCTTTCAGCAACGGACCGTTTTCTTCGACCTGGTGCTGGTCGGCGATCGTCCCGGTTCCCACGAGCTCGTCGCGGTAGATGCGTTCGGCTACGTTGCCGTCGATGCTGATAAGTGTCTGCGCTGTGGCTCGCCGCGCAGGGCGGCCCCGCCAACGAAGAATCCCGTCAGCGAAGGCGCCCTGCCGGCGAAGGCGCCCCTGCCAACGCCAACAGGCTCATCATCAGACCTGCCAGGCCACGCATTAGCTGGATCCTATCCGGGCCATTCGGCCCCGGCTACACTGAGCCCCCATGGAGGCGAGCTCGGAGCCGATCCACACCGATTTCACAGGCTACGAGGGCCAGTACGTGGCCCTCGACTGGCGGACGGGTGAGGTTGCTGGGGATCGACCTCGAGGACTACGAGGGTGAAGGCACCCATCGGTTCGGGATCGGTGTGGTGAAGGCCCGCTACAAGACGATCGACCTACGCCTGCATTCACCTGATGACTTATGTCTGCACTCCTCTGATGACTTACGTCTGCATTCCCCTGACGCCGCGCAAGACGAGTATCGCCAGTGGCGGCAGTGGCGCTCCAGGATCGGCTTCGTGGAGGACTGGCCCAGCAATGGGTTTGTGGTGCTTGGCAACGTTGGTTTCTTCGACCAGTTCGAGGTGGCCATCAGCGCCTTCGCCCATTCGGTAGCCGTCGCGCACCCCTCGGGGGACTACGTTTCGGCCGCGCCCGGGCCGGACTTCGCCCCCAAAGATTGAGCTCCCAGCTAGCGAAGGATGATCGTTTTCGCGCCAAGTTTGAGGCAAAGAGCCCCGGAAACACTGGGCGAGTGAAAGTTTTGGCCCCAGAATCGACCGTCCCGTCGCAGCCGGCTGATACTTTCGAAGACGGTCAATCCAGGAACCCACGGAGTCGGCTCGAGAAGTTGAACGGGAAGGGGCAAGGACCCGGCCACCGCAGCACCGAAGTGCCGACCGCCAACCGCGGCCACCGCAGTTCCCGCAGCACAGAGGCGCTCAGCAGCAACCAAGGCGCCCAGCTTTTCCGCCGCACCGCAGCTTTGACAATCGAATACTCTGCTGGCCACCCAACCAGAAAGCTTCACATTTTGCGCTTCGGAGTTTTGGTGCAAAGGACAGAGCCGGCTATGAAATCGAGCTACGCCCAACGGCCGGTGGTGACAAACGGTCACCGAGCTTGCCAGCCGCTGAGTTCCGCAATTCTCGGCTTTACGCCAATTGCGAGAGAACCAAGTTTGGTGCTTTGGATGTCGGAATGGCTTGAACTGGGGCCAGCACGGTTAACCGCACCAGCTACGAACGAGCTTTGAAGCTCGCCTTCACGGAGCCCGCTCGAGAAGCGGCGCAGATGGGAGAGACGCTCAGCGACGAAGCCAGCAGCTCAGCAATGTGTGACGCAGCAGCACCGCAGCTTCACAGCTTCGCCCCTTTCGTTCCTCAGGTGATCCCGGCCGTCTGACGGCTCCAAGGGCCACTTGGCTTTTGAGTTCGGCAGGTGTGCGGGATCAAGGCGTGATTATCGTCCACAGGTCGAGAAGGTGAGCGGCCAGAAGCCCGGGACACGTGAAGTGCCGGAGTAACCAGCTCCGCTCCGCCCAGAAGGCAGCTTCGCCGTCCGTCCCTCGCTTTCAAATGCCTCGATGTCGACGCGACCCTGGTTGGCTCTCACTCCGATAAGGAGCACGCCCGAGGGAATTACAAGGCGGCTATGGGTTTCACCCGATGCTCTGCTACTTGGACGGCTCAGACGGAGCGCTCGACGGGATCCTCAGACCGGGCAACGTCGGGTCGAACACCGGTTCAGACCAGACCCAGGCCGTCGAGTTCGCGCTGCAACGACTGCCGGAGGGCTGCATGGAGGAGGAGATTCTCGTGCGCTATCTCCCAGGACGGGAAGCCCGTCATGGAGCACCAGCGACGGCGCTCAGTTTTGGCGATCACGGGCTCACGTCGCGACGCGAGGACACGGTGCTCGCCGCACGATGCAAGGATCCTCGCTCCGTCGAAGCGTCCGGAGATGCTCCTTGTCTGGAGATAGTTTCGGCGAGCCCTCATCGCGCGTGCCCTCGCTGCGAGCATCACGCGTCTTCGCCTGGCTGTTGTCGTCCTTCGTGCCGTTATTGCTCATACGCGGGTGTTGGTGCGCGGTGGATTCAGGTCCCTGCCCGGAAAGGGTGTGCAGGCGTCTCGCTGGGAGCGTTTCGTAGGCGTATGCCGAGGCGCTTCATGAGTAGCTCTGCGGCAGTTCGGGGCTCGTATCCGTGAAGGTCCCGGGCCAGGTCATGGATGTCGTCGAGGAATTCGGGGTTTGCGAGCTTGCTCGTGAGGTTGGCGTGTAGTTGGCGGTAGCTGTAGATGTTTGAGCCCATGTAGTAAGCGAGGCCGTCGACGATGAGTTGGTCGTCGAGCGCCATCTCGGTCAGTGCGAGCCAGAGGTCGTAGAGGTCGCGTCCCTTGCGGCGAGCGTAGAGGGCGCGGAGCTTGGTGGAAAGGATCTCCTCGATCTGGAAGGTCGGTACGTCGGCGCTTGCGCTCCACCAGCGGGAGTCGACCCGGTGGGGCAGCAGGAGCTGGGGTCGGTATGGGGTGCTCTCGTGGACGTTGATCTCGATCTTGATCGAGATCTCCCCGTCGTCTGTCTCGGAGTTTGTGCGAAACCAGATGCAGGCCATGTCGGAATCGTGGCTGGGGAACCTGCGCTTTCGCTCCTCTAGGCCGATGTCTGCGGCGATGCGTCGCAGCGCGGTCAGGCACTCTCCGATCTTGGGCTCCTCAGAGGTCCGGGTGTAGTCGAGGTCCTCGGAGTAGCGGGCGGGGCGCGGGAGGTGCAGCTTGTGCAGGCAGGTGCCGCCGCGGAACGCCAGCTCTTTGACGAGCAGCTCATCGGATGCGATCTCGATGATCAGTCTGGAGAGGATCAGGTCTTGCTCGATCTGACTCTCCGACGGCCAGGGCGCGTGAGCGGACCATTCGGTGATGAAGGGCTGGGGGATCACAGGTCGGGTTGAACGTCGGTATTGAGTCGAAGGCCCCAGGCGCGGTCGAGCCGGCCGGAGGCTAGACCGCTGGCGCTCAGTAGGGCGGGCTCGCCCTCTTCCGGGCGCGCAATGATTCGCAACCAGTCCAGGGCGACGTCAGGACGGTGATGTTCGAGCAACCATCCGAGTCTTCGTGCGGTGGCCTTCCCACGCGGGGCGGCAATCCGGCCGAGTGCTGAGCCGTCGAGGTCTCCGAGCTCGATCAGGACGGTCGCGACGTTACTCAGGCCGCCACTTTGACGAGGATGTTGGGCGAGATCCACCGCAGTGCTCTCGCGGGTGGCGAGCTGTAGGTATCCGGAGGGGCCGGTCCGTCGCTCGGTCTCGGCGTCCGCCATGTGGCGGCTGGCGTAGAAGCGCAGGCGATTGCGTCCAAGATCGCGGTCGCGGACGTCCTTCTCGGTGATGACCTGGAAGCTCTGCGGCGCCTGGTGGGCGGAGCCGTGCATCGCGGCGGCCGTGAGTAGCGCGATGTAGTAGCGGCGATCGAGGTGCGCCATCATCGCGTCGATGAACCAATCCGCCGGCGGCGCACCCCAGGAGCGGTACTGCGGTGCAACCACGGCGTACAGCCCGCGAGCGGGCGAGATGATCGATCCGTTCTCACGCAGCCTGTGTAGCCCATTGTGTAGGGCATCGCGATCCAGCCCGGTCAGCTCCAGCAGCTCATCGGTGCTGGCGGTATGACGACCCTGTGCCAGCAAAGCGTCAGGCAGTTCGTGGATCTTCATGGTCTAATAATAAGGCAAACTAACGTTTTTCGCAAGTTGGCCCTAGCGAGAGCAGGATCGATCACATGCGCCGCGGCTGGGGCCGGACCCTCACGCCACTCAGGGGGAAAAAGGGCAGCGGCGACGAGCCTGGGGTCTCTTGCTCGTTCCTCTAAAAACGCCGACGGGGAACAAACGGGGCCGACGGGGAACAAACGGGGGACAGGATATTTCGAAACTTGCATTTGGGCGTCCTGGCACGAGCCCTGAGCGTGGCGGTGCGGAGGAGCACCGAGAAGACGCCCAAGGGCTGTTTTTCTCGCCCACCAAAAGTTGCAGTTGGCCTTCTGAACCGGAGAGCAGATGTAACCGCCATCTATCAGCGCTTGACCGGCACGATCAATCCGTGGCCTGCTCCGCGGTGTCGATCCATGAAAGGTGTCAAAAGGCGTCATCCGGTTTCTACGGCGCGCAAGGGGGTGGGGCCATCACCAATCTCAACCGGGAACCCCCCCCGCCTCCGGTTCCGTCCGAACTAAGCTCTATCGTAGTTTGACATGACTGTCTCACTCCTTTACACTGGATCTAAGTTGAACGATCCCAGCAACCACACCGGCGGCGACTATCGCGTGGAGCTTCAGCGTCTAGCTGAGCAGCGAGTAAAGGCCCTGAATGAGGCCAACCAGCTGGCAGACGAAATTGCGAACCTGCTGCCGCACGCACTCCACTCCGGGGTCTCGGCGGCAGAGGCCGCACACCTGACCGGCGTCAGTAGGCCCACGCTCTATCGGATGCTCGCCAATGGGCGCCAGCACCAAGACATACGCGCAACCACCACCGAGCTCGAGGCGGTTATGGATCGCATTTCCAGCGAAACTGGTCACCGTCCCCTTCCGGCTGACATGGCCGCGTTCTGCCAGTGCTCCATGGATGAGATCTTCGAACGACTGCGGCAGGTCTATCCGAAGCTGGCGGCCGAATTTGCTGATCTCGGTCCAACAGCGATGACGACGCTGGTCGAGCTAATGCCTGAGCTAGAGCCACCGGAGCGTGAGATCCTGAAGATGCTCCTACTGCACGACATGCCACTGAAGCGGGTCGCCTGGTCAAACCAGATATCCGAGCCAAACGTTCTTTCATGGGCGGCGCTGGCTCTTCTGCGTCTACTACCGCGAATGCGAACACCGGTATGAGCGAAGAAGTCGAACTAGCCGCGAAGACATCCGGCGCGATCGTCTTGGCCGTGCTCGAAGCGAGCGGCATCACCAAGCCTATACAGGAGGTCACCGGCTGGCTTGCGAGCTGGATGCACCCGCGGCTCGTGGCCTCGGCGGCCAAACAGCTGGAGGCTGCTGCCGAAAAGCTTGAACGAGCGGGGGTCCGACCTAGCGCCGTGCGCGATGAGCAGATGCGCACGCTGCTGGAAGAAGGTGTCCGCGAGGAAGACGACGGCCTCAGGGACAAATGGGCGAACCTGCTCGCGAACGGGCTGGCCGCCGGAGCCGATGGCGTCCCGCGGGCGTACGCCGAGGTGTTGCGACAACTTGAGCCAGTCGAAGCCCGCATCCTCGATGCCATGGCCGAAGACAAGGGCACTTTCCTGGGGTCTAACTCGGGCACGCGCATGGGCAAAGGCAAGATGAAAGATCTTCCCCTGGCGGGCTTGGTCAACCTCGAGCGACTCGGCCTGATTGCGCTCGGGCCAGCACAGCCGACGCCGCCCGGTAAGCCGCGCCTCTCTGCAACTGATGCGCTCAGGGTCATGCGCCTGACGATTATCTAGCCGAAATTAAGTTGCCCTTGGTACGGCTCAATCCTCGATCATCTGTGCTGTGCCGAGAGCGTGTCATCATTTGCCAGATTCCATACCCAGCCGCCAGTGAGACTGTCATATTCTTGGTGCTTGGCCTTGTACTGGTTGACGGCAGCCTCCCATTGCGTCAAGATGAGTACCGCGTCGCTATTCTGCGGAAGCTCATCCTCATCAGGCTCCGGACGCTGGGCAGGACGCGTCGAGTTCCTAACCGCGCTTGACGCTTTTTCGGCCGATCCCCGAAGGTAGGGCAGATCTAGACGATCTCATGGAAAGCACCCGCGCGCTCAGCTGCTGGCGACGGGGGTTTTGTGGTCGATGACAGCGCGCGCATCGCGGCGGTTCTCGACGCCGAGCTGGCGGTAGATGTTGCGGAGATGACCCTTCACGGTACTGGGGCTGAGGCCGACGGTGTCTGCGATCTCTGCGTTGGTTCGGCCGTTTGCGAGCTGCTCGAGGATTCGGCGTTGGCTGGTTGTGAGCTCTTCCGAGAGGTGACGCGGCAGCGCGTTCTCTTCGTCGCTGTCGGGTGGCGCTAGCGGTATCGAGGGCCCATGATGTGCTGCCTGTGTCAACTCGTAGCTGCGGCTTGCACCGAGGGCCCATGCGACTCGTGGGTCTGCGCTCGCCCACTCGCGTGGCCCGGTGCGGCGGACTAGGCCGTTGAGGTGCAGGCGGGTCATCGCGGGCGCGATCTCCGAGGCGGCGATCTCCGGTGTCGCCTCATAAGGACCGAGGCCCTGCACGATCGCCAGCAGCAGGTGGGCGCCGAGCCGGTGTACGGAGCGGGCATGTTGGATGTAGCGACGGGCAAGGTCGCTGTGACGCTCCGCCATCGCGCCGATCAGGGAGTCAATGTCGCTCAGGCGCTGGTCTTTCCGTTGGAGTTCTTCCAGTAGCTCGACCGTCGCTCGGGGGTGTCCGTGAGTGCGCGCGTGGACTAACCGGCAGAGGGCTTCATCGGCGCGCGTGGCGTCGCTGAACACTTCCGGTGAGGGCGGATCGAGCGTCAGCCAGCGGCCGTCCAGACGATAGGCTGCGTCTGCTCCGGCGGCGAGGTCCTGTGCCGGTCCTCGTGTGCAGACGAGCAGGTGCAGGTTCGGCGTGTACTGCCCGCCTGAGCGCACACGCCAGAGGAGCTCTGCGACGTCGGGGGAGCTGAGCCCGGCTGCACGCGGCGCCTCGAGATGGTCGAGAACGAGTAGCAGCGGCTTCTCCTCGGCGAGCTTGCGGGTCGCCTGGACTGGCCCGTCCAGCACGTCGGGCTTGCCGACACCGCGCGGCGGCATCGGCGCCTGCGCAAGGGTGGCCACCTCGCGGCCGAGCTGCGCGGGCAGTCCCAGCAGTGCGCTGCGGGTGCTCGTGGGCCACATTTCTGGGCTCAGCGCATCCAGATGGGACAGCGCGACCGTGCCGATCACGGCGCGTGTGAGCTCGCGCGCCCACCGCCAAGCGAGGCGATTGGGTGACCAGGCGCCGTCGAGGTCGAGCATCACGATCGTGAACTCATCTGAGAGGCGAGCGACGGCCGCTCCAAGCAACGCGCTCTTGCCGACATCGGCCTCTCCTACCAGGCCCGTGAACGACTGCTCCTGCACGGTCTGGACGATCCGCTCAACCGCCGGCAGGCGTGCCTGAGTCAGGCGATCCCAGACGCTCATGGGAGGCTCCAGGAGGGGTGGCGTTCAGCGTCGTTGATCGCACGCTGGGCGGTGTCGACGGTGACGGTGTCCTCGAACAGCCAGTCGAGCGTGTGCGCGCAGATCAGCATCGTGCGCAGCGGATGGCCTTTGCTTTGGTAAACGATCTGCTGGAGCTCGTTGCGCTCGATCGCGATTCCGCAGCGCTCAAAGCGCTCCCGCAGGCCGGAGTACCAGTCATCGCGGCTGATCTCCGGCAACGCGAACCGCCGGCCGAGACCGTGCAGCGGGGCCTTCGCGTCCTCGTAGAGCGCGAGCAGGGTGCTCTTTTCGCTGCCGCTGAAGACGAAGTTCACCGTGCTGCCGGGGCGCTTGATCGCGTTCGCGAGCTCCTGCTGGACCTCGTCGGAGTCGCTCCAGCGCACCAGGTCCTGCGCCTCGTCGAGCACGATCACTGTCCGCTCACCCGCGGCGCGCCCATTCGCGTCCAGCGCGAGCAGCGCTCCGCGCAGGCTCGCCCCCTTGGGCGCCAGCAGATCCATGAGCTTGCCGACCGCCGCCGCGTCGTCCTGCTCGCCGAGCAGCACGCCCGCGGCCCGCACCCCGGCAGCGGCGCTCGGCGCTAGCGTTTTCTTGAGCAGACCCTTCGCCGTCATCGCTTTGACCTTCGCGCCCGCTCCCTGCTTGGCGGCCTGCGTCAGCAACGTCGTGGCCAGGACACCGGAGTCGGTGATCCCGTCACGGAGATCCACCGACAGCGCCATCCGATCCTTCCCGTCGCGCAAGATCCGGTCGGTCATCGGCGAGCAGCATGCTCGACTTGCCAAGACGACGATCCTCGGCGAAGATCAGCGTGCTGCCGCCATCCGCGGCGCTCGTCATGTCGCCGGTCGCCGACGCCCGGCCGATCTGCAGCTCCTCAGGGATCGCGCCGCTGGTAGGGAACAACGCCACGGCCTCAGTTCTCGATACCGGCATAACGACAGGTATGATACCAGCTTTCCGGCCGGTATCAAGGTTCAATGGGGAACCGACCGCTAGCGTGCACAGAGCCCATGCACACCCGCGCACGCATCTCTCGCGCTGATCTCCTTCGTGCCGTCTCTCGGTGCCTGGGGGAGGGCATGTGCACGCTGGCGCTAGACGACCGCGTCGAGCTGAGCGAGGTCGCAGAGATTCTCGGAGTCTCTGGTTCAGATCAGCGAGTGCTGGTCGCCGGGCTGCCAGTGGGTTCTCCTCTGACTCTGGGATCTTTCTGATGCCCCAACCGTTTCGTATGCCGATAGTGAAGGCCTTTCCTCTCGAGGAGAGACTAAAAGTGTGCGAGGAGCTCGGCGACTACACGGACGGAGTGCTCACGCAAGGTAGGGGTCCTCAGCAGCGGGCTGGGAGCGGTCACCGAATGCTGATTGCCGTTTGGTCGAGATCGCAGACCACATACGGGGCGGTACTGGCCTTGGCTCGCGAGGGTGATGGCGATAACACCGCGATGCTGGCAAGACCACTGTTCGAGGGCATGGTGGACGCGCACTGGATCGCAAAGCATCCGCGAAGGGCGGAAGAACTCGCGGTCAAGAACTACCGTCTACTGCGTCTCGTGACCGCCGAGCGCTATAACAGGACGAGGCGGCCCGGCGATCCCGAGATGCCCCGCTTTCCGGAGGATCTGGCTGACCGCAAGGAACTCGAGGGGCTGTTTCGCCCCAAGGCACAGAACCATTGGACAGCACTGGATTTGCGACGCCGTCTTCTGGATGTGGACGACCGAATCCCGCAAGATCACGAGAACGAAGCAGTTGAGCGCTACGAGGAAGAACATTTCCTCTCCAATCTGCTGCTGCACGGCTCACCGATGGCCATCAATGACAGGATTACCGAGAAGCCAGGTGCCGTCACAGTCAACCTCGGGCCGATCAGGCAGCATCTGGCGAATGGGTTGCGGCATGCCTACTGGTCCTATTACCGGACCTGCCTGCTCGCCGTTGGACTCTGGGAGGGAAATCACACGCCCGGCTTGCCTGCGGCTTGGAGCGGGGCGAAGATCGAGCGTGTCGTGTACTGCACTGCGCGGGTGAGCGGCATCGATGATCCCAGTACTCCGCGCGACCAGTTCGTTTATCTGCGGGCGCTGCGAGCAAGCGGCAGCGTCGACCATGTCGAGTTCGGCAACTTCGTGCGGCGGGTGAAGACGACGCCGCTTGCTACGTGGACGGCGAAGGGTAAGCCCGAGGTGGTGCGCTCACGGTGGCCCGTGATGATCCAGGATGACGCGGGCAATCAGGTGAGCGACGCCCGCTTTGTGGTGTCGGTGCTCAATTGGGAGGAGAAGGGCTCCGACGTCAACGTCGCGACCCATCTGCTGCTGGATGTGTTGGGCGGCGCTGTGGATGCTGCCGTGGTCGTCTCCAACGACAGCGATCTCGAGCTGCCGCTGCGTCGTGTGCGCGAACGGGTGCCGGTGGGCCTGGTCAACCCGGGCGCCAATCAGCTGGCCGGCAAGCTGAGGGGTCGGCCCGCTGATGGTGTGGGGGGTCATTGGTGGGGGAGTCTGGCGGCGAGCGCGTACATGGCCCATCAGTTCCCAGACCCCGTCGGCAGCCTGCACAAGCCTCATGGTTGGTAGTCGTGCAACGTCCCCCCGAGTGCGCTACACTTCATCTACCCACCCGGCCCCTTCGAGGGCCGGGTTTCTTTTTGCCCTAAGCGCTCGAGTCGGCGAGCGCGATCTTCCGGCCTTTATCGCCCTGCGAGTGGAACCGACTGCTTCGTTGAGGCCAAGATGTCGACGAGTCCCTTGACGAGCTCGGCGGTCTCCTCGCGCGTGAGGAAGCCCTTGCGTGAAGCGAACATCACCGCCTGCGGAACGGCGGATATTGGGATCTCGCCGCCACGAGCCCGCAGGGCGCCTGCGGAGAGTGCTGGTCCTCGTCCAACTCAGCTGTCCTGGAGCGGTTTCTTGGCGTGCTCGCTCTTGCACAAAAGCGGTCGTGAGCGCGACCGGCAACGGGCCGGCAGTGGTTCTTCACAGCGGCGTATCGCGTTTATCCTGCGTCGGTCAGCAGCCTTCGCAGCTCGCCGACGGCGGTGATTGCGGTCTCATCGTCGCCGGCGCAGGGAATCACGTTGAATGCTGAGCACCCCGCCTCGACGTACGGGCGCAGGAACTCCGCCACTTCCACAGGGCTACCGTAGGGCGAGTAGCGCTCGAAGGGCTCGAATGGCATCTGGTAGAAGGTCTGCATACCGGCAGCGAGCGACTCGCGCGCAGCCTCCCTGGTGGCGCCAAAACCGCACCAGACGTTGATCGCATGATCGAAGCTTCCCGGGTCTCTGTCCACGGCGGTGGCCTCCTGGCCGATCTGCTCCACCACCGTCGCGAACCGCCCCGGCGAGACCCAAATCCCGAGCCAGCCATCGCCGAGTCGCCCCGCCCGCCGCACAGCCGCCTCCGAGCGTCCGCCGACGATGAGCGGGATCCGGGGCGCGGGTGCCGGCACGATGAGCGCATCCGCGAAGAGAAGAACTCGCCGTCGAAGTTGACCGGCTCGCCACCGGACAGCGCACGCAGGATCTGAAGGCACTCGTCCATCCGACGCCCGCGCGTTTGGGGATCGACCCCACAGATCTCGACCTCGTGCCTGTCCTCCCCGCCGATCCCGACGCCGAACGTCAGCCGTCCGGGCGCCAGCTCAGCGATGCTCGCGAGCTGTCGCGCCACCGGGACCGGGTGACGCAGGGGCAGCAGATAGAGCCCGATGTATACCGGCAGCTCAGCCTGGAGGCTCAACAGCGACGTCGCCGTGATCAACCCATCCGATCCGGCGCCGACGAAGAAGCTCACATGATCGCCTACACAGACGTGGTCGACGCCCACATCAATCATGCGATCTACCATCGCGCCGGACTCCGAAGCGATCCCCGCCGGCCCCGCGAACGGAGGAAATGTGCCTACCCGAACCCCACCCACGCCGCAAGCCTGTCACACCCGCGCAGCCAAGTCCATTCCGACTTCGCGAGCAGCAGCTTCAAGTCACGTGACGCAAGAGGCGTTGCGACCGCGTGCCAAGCGAGTCATGCCGAAACCTCGATCCAGACCGCGCGTGCGACCGCGTGAAGCTCGCCCTCCTCGGAAAAGAGCGCGGAACCAGTCGACATTTTGCGTCCACTCTGATCGATCGGCCACGATGCCAGTGCATAATCCCCGTCTCCTGGGACTGGGCGCAGCAGATCGACGGCGAGCCTGCCAAGCAAGATCCGTCCCGCAGGCTTGAACGTGTTGGTGACCAGCCCACTGGGACAATCCAGCGCTGCCCAGACAAACTCAGGGCGCACCTGCCCCTGTAGGTTGACGAGCGAGTCATCGGGGCGCCACGTGGCGCCGTAGAGCTCGCGGCCGGTAACCGGGCCGGGAAATATGCGCATGCCATCCCGCTCTTGGCGTGATGGCCCGCAGACGAAGCAGTTCGGGTACGGGTGATCGCTCGGCTGCGCCCACTCATATTGTTCCGCTCCCAGACGAGCTTCTCCTAGCGTCAACCGCGCGGGAACCTCCCGATCGATGGCTGCCTCAACGCCCTCGGCGATGAGCCCATCCTGGTCCAGCAGGCCAACCGTAGCGTCCGGATTCACTTGAATCGTCAACGGCCGATCAAGCGGCGGGGGCTTGCGCAACGTGACCTGGGCCGGCCCCTCGATGAACCCCGCGAGTAGTCCACACGTGTAGCCGCCGTTCCCACTGTCGGACGGCCCGCAAAAGCGCTCCGCGATGATGACCTCGGGCACCCCCCAAGACTACTCGCAGCGCTCAGTCCGACGCCTGACGTGGCTGGAGGCCGCTGACCGCCGCTTTCCCCAGCCATGCGAGCATCGAGGGAACATCGCCCCGCGCGAGCGCAATGGACGAGACGCAGCCGTACACGCCCACGCCGAAGGCACGCTTGCCTTCGCGAAAGAGTGGGCGTGTCCGGCACACCAGATACTGCGCGAACTTGCGAGACGGACCACTTAGCGAGAAGCTTCTCGGTGATCTCGTCGGTCTCAACTCGCCGCGCCGCCGGCCAGTCATGATCGTTTTCGCGCCAAGTTTTTGAGTGTCCCCCGGAAACAGGGGGCCAAATGTGTCAGAAGTGTGCCGCTTGCCCGGAAGCACTTAAGGCGAACAGATGTTCGGGTATGCTTGTGGGATGGATGTCTATCCCACCGGTCTTCGTGGACTCTGCTTTTGAAGAAGCGTGGCCGGTCCGTCGACTATGAGGCGCAGCCTGGGCACCAGCCGCCGCAGCCGAAGCGTCGGGTGCCCCAGGTGTGGATCAAGTCGATGCACTACCGCGACGGGAAGTGGACGGTCGCCCCGGGCGAAAAGTCCTGGATCAGTGATCCGGGAAAGCGAGATGCTCGAGGCAAGCGGATCTATCGCAAAGACGGTCAGGCCGCAGGCGAGCCAAGTTACAAAGTTGGCGATCAGCTCTGTCTGTACTTCGGCACCGTGATGAAGGTTCTACTGATTGTCGAAGTCATCGGGCTACCGGACTTCAATCCCGCCCACGTTCAGAGACACGCCTACGGCAAAGAGCCGGACGCAGGCGAGTCCTGGCCCTGGCTAACTCCGGTCAAGGGGCTAAGCCGGGTCTCACTCGCGAAGGCGCCGGATATCGACGAACTCGACATTCGAGGGCCGATTACGCGGGGAATACCTCACTTCAGGCTCTCCCCGGAGCAGTATCAGAAGGTCCTGGCGAAGTTTTCCAGCTAAAGACGCCCCGGCATCGTGCCCTGGTGCCCACCGCCTGCGCTGGGTGTCGCCACTTGCAAGTGGCCCCAGGTTCGACGCTTGAACTGGCCCCGGGTTCGATGCTCCTCTAGGTGCCGGCCCAGAGTCCCTGCAGCGGCACCGCCGTGAGCCGGTCGCCGAAGGGGAGTGACCGTTCTCCCGTGTAGAGGATCACTCCGGCCTTGAACCTGTCGCCGAGCTTGTCGCGCAGGTGGCGAAGGCCCGCGAAGTCTCTGGCTCTGACCGTGGCGGCGCTCTTGACCTCGACTCCGGCGATCTCCCCGCTGCCGAGCTCGAGGATCACATCGACCTCGCGTTGCTGGTTGTCGCGGTAGTGCCACAGGGATGGGGAGAGCTCCGACCAGTCGCGCTGACGGGCCAGCTCCATCGCGGCGAACGTCTCGAATACAGATCCGCTCGGCGTGCCGTGGGCGGCGATTCCCTCGCCGCTCAGGTTCAACAGATGGGTGAGCAGGCCCGTGTCGGTGATGTGAAGCTTGGGCCTCTTGATCTGGCGGCTGCCGAGGTTGACGTGCCACGGCTGCAGCTGAGTGAGCAGGAACAGCTCTTCGAGTGTTCGGGTGTGCGCGGTCACGGTCTTGTGGTCGACGCCGAGTTCGCCCGCTACGGCGCGTGCGCTCACGAGGTTCGCCGACCGCGCGGCGAGCAGCCGCAACAGGCGCTCGACACTCCCGGGATCGCGCACGCTCGCCACATCTGGCAGGTCGCGGCCGAGCAATGTAGAGATGTAGCTGTCGAAGAAGCGGGCCCGTCCACGTGCGCTCCGTCGCTGGGCGTCCGGGTATCCGCCCGCGACGATCTGGGCCGCATAGGCGCCCCGCCCGACAGGGGCGTCCTGTATCTGCGGCGGCTCTCCGCTGAGCACGCGATCGATGAAGCTCTCGCGCCGCCCTTGGATCTCGCCCTGAGATAGGGGCCACAGTCGCACGTAGTCCACCCGCCCCGGCAGCGCGTCGGCGATCGTTCCCAACGTCAAAATGTTGGCTGAGCCGGCCAGCAGGAACTGCCCGCGCGCGTTGTTCGAGTCCAGCCGCTCCTTGATTGCCAGCATCAGATCTGGCGCGCGCTGGACCTCGTCGATCACTGCCCGCCCCGATATGCGCGCCACGAATCCGGTCGGGTCCTCCAGTGCCGCGCGACGTGTCGCGTCGTTGTCCAGCGTCAGATACTCCGCCGGATGCTCGTGTTCGGCGATCGCACGGGCGAGCGTGCTCTTCCCCGCCTGTCTGGCGCCCAGCAGGCACACCGCCCTGGCTTCTCCCAGCGCTTCCACGACCGTCGGCCGGATATGTCGCTCGATCAGCGCGGACATCGCTCAAGCATACAATAAATCTCGGCCAATGGGGACTAAGGTACCCGGCCAATGGGGAATAACCACCCAGGCAATTGGGGAGTTCCGATATAGACAAATGGGGAAGGGGAATGTCCAGCCGCGCTCGGCCATCGCTCGCCCGGCGACTCGCGGTAGGTAGTAGACCCAGCGCGGCCCCAGCGGGACGGAGCTGGATAGTAGGATCGCGGCCGTGCCGTTCTCGCTCAGGAACCTCGAGGTGGATCTGGAGGCAAGCAGCACATGGCCACGCTAGTTTTGAAGATGTCCGTGTCGATCGACGGGTACGTCGCATCGGCCGACGGGAGTTCCGGCTGGGAGGCCGTGGGACGCTCTCCCGACGGCGCCGAGTGGGTCCTCGACACGGTGAGCAACGCCAGCGCGCACCTCATCGGTGCCACCACCTATGCGGAGTGGGCCGGCTTCTGGCCCGATGCATCGGGGCCGTTCGCCAAGCCGATGAACGAGATCCCCAAGGTCGTGTTCTCGAACTCGCTCGCCTCCGCCGAGTGGGGCCCCGCGACAATCGCCCGCGGCGACCTGGCCGCCGCCGTCACGCGCCTCAAGCAGGAGCGCCCCGACGGGTACCTGCTCGCCCAGGGCGGCGTCCGGTTCGCCCGTTCGCTGATCCAGACAGGCTTGATCGACGAGTACCGTCTCGCTATCCACCCGGTCATCCTGGGCGCGGGCGAGCGGCTCTTCGCCGCACCGCTGACCATCGAGCCCGTGAGCACCACCGCCTTCAGCCGCGGAGCTGTCGCCCACGTCTTCACGGCGCACCCGTAGAACCCAGGACGGGCCGCATCTGCTGAAGGCCCCGAGCACGAAGTCCGAGCCCCCGCACCCCGGCCAGGACCAGCTGCAACTCCTCTGAGCAGCTGCAACGCCTCTCAGCACCTCTCGATATATGGGCGGCGAGTGCGGCGGTGCGGGGACGGCGTCGGCGGCGCTGATTCGCTCTAGCCGATCAGCGTGCCAGCATCCGCGATGTGCATGAACTGAGCAGCGGAAGCAATGTAGTCGTCGCAATCATCGGTGGCACCTTGCTGGGGCTGGCGCTGACGCGACCTCGATTCCGTTGGATTGAGCGGCTGGACGACTCCTCACGGCAATACGCCGAAGTGGTTACGACGATCGTGGCGTTTGTGATGGGCGGGTACGCCTACGGAGCCCTCTACATAGTTCTCCATCGTCAACTCGGCGGCGATATCGACAAGCTGCTTCGGGGCGCCGGACTCTTTTTCGGCCTCTACGCGGCGTGCGTTCACTTCGAGCCGTTCTCCGAGGGGCACGGTTGGCGAGAGCGTGGCTCGGCCATGATTCTCTACGTCACCGTGGCGATTGCCGCGATCCTTGGGGGCGTCGTGTCCGTCGAATACGCACTGACAAGCAGCGTGAGCGGCGGGCCCATCCTCATCAAGGCAAGCGTGGTGGCACTGGTCGCTTATGGCATCTACGTGTTCGCGCGGCGATCCAGGCCGAGCACCGGGGATGATCCAACCATTGAGGGCGGGACAGCCGAGCCGTCGCCGGAGATGCTGAAGTAGACGCTGATCTCAGGCAGCTTGTGTTTCGATCAGCGCTGAGCGGGGTGGGGGACGACCGAACGACCAAAGGTCTGCGGGTGGGTGCAGGTGGGTGGGCACGCCATACTGAGCGGCTTGATCACCTAATCGCCGGTCCTGAACACCGGCCGGGTGGGTGGGCACCTAAACACTGGGGCAAATGTAACAACTTTGCACCAAAGTGTGTCGATTTTGACGCGAGTGCACCTTAGACAGGCGCATAGCTCTCTGGCTCCCAGCTTGCTCGATCGCATCCCACCTTTCCCTAGTCCTGCCCCGCAACTCGAAGCACTCAACGTGCCTGTGAGCGGCGCAGCCCAGCGGCAAGGGTGTCTTGCACGATGTGGCGCAGGTCTTCCTGGGAGTAGGCGGCGCGGTGGGCTTGCAGGTAGACGAGCTTCTGCCACTGCACTTGGTCGAATTGGGGTGGTTGGGCGAGCTTGCCGACGACGGCGTCGACGCTGGGGAATGCTCGGTAGGTGTCGGGCTGTAGGTCGCGCATGAGCTCGAGCTTGGCGTGCAGGATGTCGCGGAGGTGTAGGTAGGTGAACGCGAGTGGTGAGCCCGGGGTCTGTGCTGCGATGGTGATCCAGGCGGCGTCGGCGTAGTGCTTGACGAGACCGTGTACGCACCAGCCGAGGATCTTCTCAGCGAGCACCTCCACGGGGTCCATGACCCAGACGGTTGGCGCCTCGCTCCAGATCTCCAGCGAGTAGGGGGTCTCGAAAGGCACCTCCCGGCCGTCGAGAAGGAGCCCGCGGAATGAGACGTCAGCCTTGAATTGCTGATCCTGATCGGCGAGTGCGATGCTGGTGAAGGCGGCGTCGAAGCGGATCGGCTCGATCTGGATCAGGGTTTCGCGCTGATCTGCGGCTATGGCCGCGGCGGGGATGATGTCGAGGTCCTCATCGCTGTAGCGCAGCATGTCTGTGATCGATGCTGGCGGGTCGACGGTTTCCGCGGAGGTTGAGAAGTCGGCGTCGTAGACGGTGAAGCGTGGGCTGCCGAAACAGCGCAGCGCCATCGAGCCCGATAGAACGCTTCGCTTGTTGAAGAACCGCTGGGCGCGGAGATTAAGCACCTCGACGATGCGCACGATGTCGCGGATGAGCACGGGCGTTTGTAGATCGTGGTGGTTGGCCTGCTCACGCAGCCGCTCGTCCTCGGGGTAGTCGATCATCCGACTCCCACTGCGCCGAGCCATCCGTGGAGATGCTTGGGGGGGACGTTGAGTAGCACGCCGGTCTGTGGGTCACGGGTCATCTCCCCGCGGCTCATGCCGTACCCGTTGGAGCGGTCCAGTGGTGTATCCGCGCGCTTGGCTTGGAGGGAGGGGAGATCCTCGGTGAGGACGTGTTCATGGCCGGTATGGATCAGCAGATAGGCGGCACGTCGCGCGGTGGCCATGCCTGAACGCTTGGCGATCGCCCACACCGCTTGCCAGTCGACGCGGTCCTCCTCGGCGCGTGCCCAGCTGGTGATGACGGTCTCGATGCCGGCGCACAGCTCGGGGCGCAGCAGACCATCGACGAGAGTCCGCTCGAGCGTCGAGCGCCAGACGAACTCCTTCAGCCCCGATTGCACCCGCACGCGTTCGCGCTCGTTCTCCTCGCTCGGCCAGCGTGAGGGCGAGAGGCGCACCAGCCTGAGCTCATAGCCGGCCAGCGGCACAGATGTCATATCTGTCGGGCTGTCCTGGCGGATCGCCGCGTACAGCGTCGAGGTATGCAGATCGGTAAGACGGTGGGCGATCAGAGCACTGAGAAAACCGAGGTAGTACTCCCCCTGCTCGCGCAACACCAGATCCACGAGCAGCTCCGCCGGCGCGGCCTGGTCGACCCCGTCGGTCGCCCACGGGGCCACCACATACTGGCCACGCAAGACCCTGTAAAGCGACTTGCGGACAGCCATTCGATCCAGCAGACGGGCGTAATGCGGCGTGATCTCAGCCAGCCACTCCCGGTCAGCTGGCAGGCCGACGGTACTGCGCTTCGCGGCCGCGACATGCTCGAGCACGGCCGAAGCCTCAGACGAGACCGTACGGGTGACAACACTCATGCCGAAGATTATACACGATTCCCAGACCATAGCGGTCTGCTAGCCGTATAGAACTACGTATTTTGCTTTAGATCATCCGGAAGACGGACCATAACGGTCTCCTTACCGTATAAGACAGTGCGCTTGAATATCCCGCGCGACCGGATCGAAGGATGGCTCCTCTATGGCAAGTGAACCTGTCGGTGAGAGACAGATCGCGATCGAGGGTCTTAGCCCTCGGTAGCCCTTGGCGCGTAGCGGTGGTGCAACATCAGCGAGTTTCCATCGGGATCGAAAAAGAACGACATGTGGCAGACGCCGGTGTCGAACGTATCGCCCTGGAACTCGATGCCCTGTGCGGCCAGCTGTTCACGCGCTGCCTGCATATCCTCGACGTGCAGCGCTATCGGGTTGACATTGGGGTGGTAGCCGAAGGGGAAGTTCTCGGCCACGACCACGCTGAGGGTCAGCGGCCCGGCCTCGAACTCCGCGTAGTGGCGCTCAGGTATCTTGACCGAGCAGGGAAGGCCCAGCGTCGTCCCGTAGAACTCGACGGCGGCCTCGAAGTCATTGGTGGGAACGGTGACGAAATCGACACCGGTGATCGGCCCGGGCGGACTGGCCATCTCGGTCTCCTCACGGTCTGTTGATATCCAGACGCCAGATCCTAGAGAGCCCGCGGCTGGCTCGTCCTCCAGCTGCGCCACCGTGGAGCTTGCTCTCCGCGGCTCGCTAGGCGGCCGGTGGCGTGTCGAAGTCGGCGTCGTGGCCGTCGTAAGGTCCGGCTGAGCCGTCGCCCGAAAGCTGAGATTGGCTGTCCTGTTTGGGCGATCCCGTCGGATAAGGGAGTAGGGATGTCCACGAAACCGCACAAGCCCGAGCCCTCCGAGTGGCTACGCGGCACAGGATCGGCCTTCATTTTTCGACCGTGAAGACCGCTTCGCGGATCGGCCGAAAAAACGAAGGTTCGACCTGCTTGGCTGAAGTGGGTGAAACCCCACTGCTGAAAGCCACCACCTTGCGTTGAACAGACAAGCAGTTCAAGCCAAGCAGGCCCGGAACTTCGGCCCGGCCGAAAAGTCCGGCGAAGCCGGCCGGCCGGGACGAACGTCCGGGTCCTGCGCCGCTCGACGACCTCGAATCAGACATCCAGATCAACGACCGGGCCGTGGCCCGCAAAACCCTACTGTTCAAGCATGCGCTGACATTCCTAATGCTCGCGATCCTTGTGGAGCTGGCGGGGCAAGTAGTACAATGAGCAGCATGGAGCCAACCACCACTCGCCGACCCACCCGGCCCTATCCGAGGACGCCTGACGGCAAATACAAGTACACGACGCAGGACGGAAGTCCGCTGCACTACGAGCCGTATACCATCCCCAGCCTCGTCGGAGAAGATTTCCTGATCCCCGCGTGGGTGACCAAGTTCTTCCGCAGGCTCTTCCGGCGCCAAGACACACACGCCGCGCGATAACCCCGCCGCGTAGGTAATCGTCTAACCCGTAGGGGGGTCAATTCTCAACCGGCGGGACCGGCGAGCCCCTCCGGGTATCAGGGAGTGGACGTAAGGCCGGGACGAGTTACGGGAACCTCAGGTGGATAGCGATTCGGCTTCGGCCTGCTCGGCCTCGGTGTCCGGTACCCATGGTGGGTCGATGCCCTCGCTGAAGAGCAGCTCGGCTTGCATCGCAAACAGGTCCTGGGCAGTTTGGTCCTCGCCCAGCGTGTACACGGCGAACACGCCTACTCCGTGGGCGGGTGGGACCTTAATCACCTCACCACCAGCGTGTAGTCTCCTTGTCCAGTTATTCGGGTCGCTCCGTTGCATTCCGCTGGCGCCTTGTCATCAGCAATGCACATACATTGGCAACCAGCTCGTGGGTGTAATCCTTGGGACGATACCCCTCTCTCCGGATGCTCTCCGGCATTCGCTGGTGGTCGTGTTGTGGACCTGCAGGCGGCACTATCATGATGACCATATTCAACAAATGGATGGTGAGAATGCAGACTAGGAATTCGCCGCGGCGGGTGCGGTCGGAGTTTGCTTCGCTGAAGGAGTGGGGCGACTGGGTAAACGCCTACTGCGCTCCGCGCCGTGCGGACGACACTCCCGTGCTGATGGGACAGACCGGCCCCCGCAAACGCGCCACCCGTGAGGAGCTGATGGCTCTGATCGAAGAGCAGCGCGTCCGGTACGGCTGGCCACCATACGATCCGAGCAAGGGTGGGCGGGCACCTAATCCGTGAGCGACCCCGATGCGCCAGTTTCGCAGGTGCCGGCAGAAAGCACTAGACCCGCCGAAGCGGGCCTAGCGGCGCCCCGCCCGCGATCCCTATTCCGGGGGCCGGCCGAGCAATACGAGCAGTCTAGCAACCATCGGTCGCTTTGGCTCGCGCCCCTTACGGAACTCGAGTTTGTCACTCACGGTTGTCCCGTTTCGGCGCTGTCGTCGGATAGGACTATATGGTGCCCCCTACGCTCGAGGAGCTGGTCTATTCTGCGGCGCAGCGTGCGCTCGATCAGCAGAGCACGGCGCTCTCCGATCTGCGTACTCGCACGAACACGCTTGTCGCCGCGGCGACTTTGTCGGCGAGCTTCCTCGGCGCCGCCGCGATCGGCCACGGCGCGCCGGCTTGGGCAGTGGTGGTCGCGATGGCCGCGTTTCTGTTGACCGGGGTGTTTGCGGGCTGGGTGCTATGGCCCGCACGGGTCTCGTTCGCGGTCGATATCGACCGTATGTATGACGAACTTGCCCCGTCTAGAGGCGATCCGGCGGTCTATCTAATCGAAGCCGCACGCGGCTTACGCAACGTGTATCTCAGGAACGAGACGACGATCGAACGGCGGGAGATTGTCTTCAGGCTTGCCCTGGTCGCTCTGGGGGCGGAGACGCTGCTGTGGACGCTCGCGCTTGCGCTAACATGAATTGTCATGTCTGAGCCTGCGGCTACATCCCAGCCACCTGCGGCTCCGCTCCGGGGCGAAGGTCTATCGCCCGACGCGTTCTTCTACGAGAATGAAGGGGCGCGTAAGCGCGCCGAAGCGCGTAAGCGCGCCGTCAAGCGGTGGTTGAATCGGCTCCTGAAGCGCTCTCCCCAGCCGAGTTAGTCCCGGCGGCCTACGTCGGCTCTCGCGCCCAGCCCTCGGAGTGAACGGTTGGTCGGGTTTGGAGGGTGCCTTGCGAGGATTGGCGGTAGTTGCCGGCCGAATGATCTCAGAAAATTCGGCTGATTAGCAGGACAGCCCTGGAAAACAAGGCTTTTCTGCTTGGAAAACTTTGGCCGTAGGGCACCGGAAACAGCTGGTCCGCTTCGAGCGTCTCATCGCCATCGGGGCGAGGTGTCCCGTCGACTACGCGCGCGTCGAACACGATCGGCACGTAGCTGGCGAGATCGCCGTTGGGATAGGTGAGTGGAAAGCTGAGATTGGCTGTCCCGTTTCGGCGCTGTCGTCGGATAAGGGAGTAGGGATGTCCACGCAACCGCACAAGCCCGAGCCCTCCGAGTGGTTGCGCCTGCTGACGGGGAACCGGCTGCAGACGCAGGTATCGAGCTCTGCGGTGCTCGTCGGCGGCGCGCTGGGCGTGATGGGCCTCGACGTGGCCGTCGCCCTGATCGTCCTCGGCGGCGGAGGGGCGTATGGCCTGTCGATCTTCGCGCTGCTGGCGCTCGGGTGCTCGTTCGGCCTGGCGATGCGGGCTCTGCGCCTGCCGAACGCCAAGGACGCCGGTCCCTCCCTCGCTGCCATGCGCAGGGCTCGCGAGGCCGAAGACGCACGCGCATTCGAAGACTCGCTGCTCGACGACCTCGAAGTAGACGTCCGGCTCAACGAGCGGGCCGTGGCCCGCAAAACCCTGCTGTTTGCGCATGCGCTGAACTTCCTGGCGTTCGCGACCCTTGTGGAGCTGGTGGGGCGGGGAGTACAATGAGTGTCATGGAGCCAACCGCCACCGGCCGGTCCACCCGGGAGTATCCGAGGACGCCTGACGGCAAGTACAAGTACACGGCGTCGGACGGGAGCCCGCTGCACCTCGAGCCGTACATCATCCCCGACATCATCGGAGAAAATTTCCTGATCCCCGCGCCGGTGGCCAGGTTCTTCCGCAAGCTCTTCCGGCGCCAAGAGACACACGCCGCGCGATAACCAGACGAGCGCAGCGGCTTCTACAGAACTAGGCAATCTGCTTACGGCAGCTCGGCCGCAGTGAACGGCACCCATGGTGGGTCGATGCCCTCGCTGCGAAGCAGCTCATCTGCAACGGCCACCAGGCGCTTGATGGTCTCGAATGTAGTCCACGTGTACAACACAACACCGGATTCTGGATCTCTATGTACAGGCATGAATGGTCCCTCCAATAACTCCTGCCGGCGCCTGTCCGTCAGCAATGCATAGGCATTGGCAATCAGCTTGTGAGCGTCTTGCCTGGAACGATACCCCTCTCCGCGAATGACCTCACGGACATGCAGCTCACTACACAGGCTTTGTAGTACACGGGCTGTGTACCCCATTCTCGCTCCAGGACCAACGGTCACGGGATCATCCCCCCGGGCTTCGTCGTCGCCCTCAACTCACCGCGCTGGGTGAGCGTGTCCAGCCCGAGCGCGGCATCTACGTGCCGGCCGCCCAGATCGCGCGGATCGAGTTGCTGCCGGCCGGAAGCGACGGTATAGTCTCATCATGAGTCTTTGGAGCGCCATTTCAAGCTTCTTCAACGCTCGGCGCATCGAAGAGGGTGCACTGACGCCCTTGAAGGGTCCCACTGGACCGCCTCCGGTGCCTAAGCTGGTGCCGCTACGACCCGCGACCGACAAGCCCAAAGATCCTCAGCAGGCATAGTGATTCTGTCGCTGCCCGCGATGCACGTTTCATCGAGGACCTCGCCGCCCACGTCTGGCGCCGTCACCCTGACCACGAGCGCTGACACAAGGCTTCGGACGCTACGGTCGAACCGTAGCGGACGCCACGGTCTATCCGTATCGATCACCACCCTTACCCACGAGTAGCTGAGCCGGCGGGCTCGAGGACCTCTTCGGCGTACACGTACATCGCACCGTTGCGGTAGGCGGTGGGCAGGTTGCGCGCCCACTCCTCGCCGTCGGTGTCGAAGTCGATCAGCCGGTCGTAGCGCTCGCTGTAGACCGGCATGCCGCGTTGGATGAAGTGTGCGTCGCCCTTGGTGAGGGTGAGCTTTTGCCCACGAATCTCAAACACAGCCGCAAGATGGTCAACGAGCTCGCCTTCGGCGCGGATCTCGTTGGCGAAGATGTGCAGGAGGATCATTTTGGCATCACCTTCCAGGAAGTCAGAGTGGCCCAATAGGATATGTCTGTTTATCAAAATCCGGCGCTGCGCACGGCAAACCTTCGGCCTCGAAACCGCCCAACTCGTGGGTGTGGCAAACCTTCCAAAACGACCCTATTTGGGTAAACGGTAAATTGCGAGAGAGTCAAAAGTTTGGTGCTTTGCGACCACCCGGAGCATCGGTGCGCGGGTAGCGACTTTCGCTTTTCGCCCCGCGCGGCCAGTGATATCCTGGGTCCATGGCCAAGACCAAGAAGGAATCGGTCGGGTCAAAGGTTTCCCGCAAGCAGGCCGCGGCAAGCGCGCTTGCGTCGGTTCGCGCGGAGGGGCTCGATCCGGGTATTGCCGAGCCGCTGCTGGATCGGTGGGCGAGCGAGGAAATCACCGATGCGCAGCTCGACGAAGGGGTCCGGCGGATCGTCGCCGGCGAGTCGCTGACCGATCTGCTCAGGCCAGCCCGTGCCTGACCTGGGCGAGAAGGAATGTTGCAACGCGGCGTTGCAACATTCCCGTCGTATGGGGAAACCCCTATACTCTACGTGCAGCCGGGAGGACCCTTTTGCGGTGCCGCTGCGCTGGAGGAGACTGCATTGCGGTGCTTACTCCAGCGACCCGGCCGCTTCCCCTGAGTAAAAAAGGCAATGCGGGCTGAGCCCGCAAAGCCTCCATTGCGCATATAAGCACATCGGTGTATCGTGGGTGCGTAGAGGTGCCGGTTCGTCGCTTTTAACGACGCTTAGGGCTGAAAGCCCCCCGGCGCCTTTTTTGTGGTGGTACCGTTCTGTAGGGGGTCGGTGCGTCGCCTCATAAGCGACGCTTAGGGCTGTAAGCTCGCCGGCTCCTTATTTATTGGTGGTGTTCCGCATCCTGGCGCAGAAATCGTCGTCAGCTTGCCCAGAGTGCCTGCAGCGGGATCACCCAGGTGCGCTTGCCGAACGGCAGTGTGTGGGCCCCTGCGTTGAGGATCGCGCCGCCGACCATGCGCTCGCCCACTCGCTCGCGCAGATGATGCAACCCCGCGAAGTCCCTGCCACGCACCGTAGCGCTCGCCTTGACATCCAAGCCGCTGATCTCTCCCGAGGGGCGTTCGACGATCATGTTGACTTGCGACCGGCTTGGCGGTAGTGCCAGAACGTCATTGGCTGCTTTAACCACGACGCTTGGCGCTCGAGCTCCGTCGCGACGAACGTCTCGAACAGGGCGCCCGCGAAGCCGCCGTCCTCGCCCACGCGGGAAGCGTCCGCTCCCACGAGGGCGCCGAGCAGCCCGGTGTCGGACAGGTACAGCTTCGGGGCGCCACCAGGCGCAACAGCCTCCCAACCGACGATGGGTCGCGCACCCGCGAGACATCCCCCACATCCCGCTCGACGATCGAGTCCACGTATCTTGAGAAGACCATCGAGCGCGCCGGCGGCGGATGCTCACGCGCCTGGGGAAAGCCCCCTGTGAGCAGCATCTCCGCATACCTGTGCTTGCCAACGGGGGCGTCATAGAAGACGGGCGGCTCGCCGGCGAAGATCCGCGCGAGGAACCGCTCGCGGCGCCCAGCGAGCTCACCCTGGGTGAGCGGCCACAGCGTGAGGTAGTCCACCTGCCCTGGCAGCGCGTCGCTCACGGTATGTATGCGCAGGAGGTTCGCCGAACCGGTGATCAGGAGTTGGCCTGGGACAGTGTCTCTGTCCACCCGCGACTTGATCGCGAGCAGCAGCTCGGGTGCGCGCTGAATCTCGTCGATCACCGTACACCGCCCGCACGCCGCGATGAATCCGGCGGATCCCCGGACGCAAGCGTGCGCACCGGCTCATCGTCGAGCGAGAGATAGTCGGCCGACAGCTGCTCTGCGGCAAGCTTGCGCGCAGCGTGCTCTTCCCCGCCTGACGAGGGCCGAGCAATGCCACCACGCGGGAATGACCCATCGCGTGGGCGACGGTACCGGCGACATTCCGCTCGACGAGCTCCACTATGCCTCCCTGCCGATTGGGGAGTAGGCGTGCTGCTAACTCGGAATTTACAGGCTGCTAACTCGGAATTGCCCGGCGCTTGATGCCAATCTAGGCAGCAGTCTATTGACAGTGCTTTGCCAAAGTAGGCAGCATACTACGGCAGCTACGTGCCAAGATGGCAGCATTCCTTGCCAGTCGATGCTACGATTCAGGCATCATGGCGCTCAGCGACGAGGAGATCCTCGCCCAGAATCCCTGGTGGAGCGACCCGGCATGGCGCCTGCACGATCGGCAGCTTGCACGGCTCGCTTCCCAGCCCTTGCGGCTGACCGCGGAGCTCGTTGCACGATCGACCTGAAGGACGCGGCCATCCACACGTTGCGCGGTCCGCGACAGGTCGGCAAGAGCACGGACCTGAAGCTGCTGGTGGAGCGAGCGCTGGCCGAGGGACACGAGCCGCGTTCGATTGTGTACCTGGCACTCGATCTGATCGAGGGCGAGCGCCTTACGGAGTTGGCGGAGACGGTCACCCGCGCAAAGGCGGCGGCCAGGCACCCGGGGAGGAGTATCGTGCTGCTCGACGAGGTCACCGGGGTCCCGCGCTGGCAGACAGCGGTAAAGGCTCTGTGGGACGACGGGACGATCGCCGACGACGTGGTCGTATGCACCGGCTCCTCCGCGATCGACCTGCAGAAAGGAGCCACGGAGAGACTGCCGGGACGCCGTGGCGCGGGGCGCGACTATCTCGTGCTCCCGCAGACGTTTGCCGCGTTCGCGCGCGCGATCCACAAGTCGATTCCTCCCTCACCGGGCCTGACGATCGCCGATTTGCGCACACCCGACGGTGAAGCGGAGTTGCATGAGGCGCGCATTCACGGACCGGCGCTGAAAGATGCGCTGTCGCTGTATTTGAAGTTCGGTGGACTGCCGGCGGCGGTCGCCGAGGCCGCTACGGGAGCCGTCGAACCCTCTGAGCAATTTTAAGCGGGTCCTGCATGACTCGCTCGTCAAGGAGGTACAGCGCAGGGGCGCGAGCGTTCCCGCGGCTCACGCGCTGCTGGAGCGGGTGCTCAGGTCGCTGGGCTCGCGAACCGACTGGAGCCGGATGACACGCGAGATGGACGTGCCACTGAGCAACAGACGTGGCGGCACGAGCCATCACACGCTGCGCGACTACATCGAGCTGCTGGCGGGCGGCTACTTCCTGTTCATCCTCTACTTCTGGCGCTCTGGCCGATCGGAGATCGGCCAGCAGACGAACAGCCTCTCCAACGAGAAGAAGGTGTTCTTCGCCGACCCCTTGCTGCACACGATCGCGCTCGAGCATGCGCCCGGGCTCACCGCCAACGCTCCCGCACTGATCGAGAACGCAGTGGGTCTGGCGCTCTACCGTCGCTACGAGCCAGGAGAGCGGCTGATCGAATCGTTCATCTCGCCCGACCGCTGCACGCCTGGCGCACGGCCAGAGCCGGCGAGGTCGACTTCGTGGCGGGCCCACGCCGCGAGCTCGATGTCGTCGAGGTCAAGTACCGGCGCCAGATCGACCTGCGCGGCGCAGCGAGCGTCGCGAAGGCTCACCCCGGACGTCCGGCCGTGATCGCAACCCAAGAGGACCTGCTGTTCGCAGACGGTTACACACTGCTGCCCGCGCATACGCTGCTCTGGGCACTCGGCTGAGCCGGACGCAGGCCTTCAAACCAACCCCTGGACGCGCTATGGGCACCGTGAGGTGCCCATAGGATGCGGCGTTCGGCACAAAGCCTAAGCGCCAGGTTATGTACTAGATGATAACCGTAGCATCCGTCCCCTTAACGTAACCAAGACCGCACGGTGGCGGCCTTGGAGGACGAGCGACCCGTGAGGGTTGCTCGAGCGCAAGCTCACATCTTGCGCGATGTATGTGGACCCAAGGTGGCATTCTCCCTTGAACCCCTTTGTCTGCATCGCTAGGATCGCCTGATGCCCGCTGAGCAGTCGACGTACTCCAAGGCGCAGGCGGCGCATCTGCTGGATGTGAGCACGACGACGCTGGAGCAGTGGATCGGAAGTGGGCTGCTGCCGGTCGTGCGTGTGGTGGGCTACAAACGCGACCGGGTTCCCCCGCGTCCGTTGCTGGCCCTCGCGGCGCAGGTGAAGGAGCTGCGCCGCCACGGCCGCCAGCGCGGGTTGTTGGTGGAGGCCTTGAGTCGTTTGGAGCAGGAGGATCCTGGGCGGCGGGAGGAGTTCGAGCGTCTCTACGGCCCCGGCTTGCGTGCGATGTGGAGCGATGATCTTGTCAAGGTCGATCTCGACAGCTTCGGCCCGGACGACGACGACGGTGAGTACGTGTCGGCTGCGCCCGGGCCGGACTTCGGTCCTGAAGATTGAGTTCGCCATCTGGGATATGCGGTGCGCTGGCGGGTTTTGCGGATCTGCGGTCTAAATATTGCGGATCTGCGGGGTTCGGGTTCGTCTTCTGCGGGAGCGCCCAGGCTCGTTGCGCGGAGGATGGTGCTACCGTACGAGGGGAATGCCCCAGGAAAGGCTCTCCCGCTTCGGCGGTGATCCTCCTGGGGCTCCGTTCGTTCTGGACCCTTCCAGCGGTGAGCGTTTTCGCGCCAAGTTTGGGTGGTGAGTCCCCGGTTTTACGGGGGATCGGGGTGGCGAGTAGGTCATGATCGAGCGTTCCATCGCAAGCGCGGCCTAGCGTTGGTTGGACTATGTCGGCACCCATGCTCGAGGAGCTGGTCTATTCTGCTGCGCAGCGCGCGCTCGATCAGCAGAGCACGGCCTTGTCTGACCTCCGTACCCGTACGAGCACGCTCGTTGCGGCGGCGACGTTGTCGGCGAGCTTTCTTGGCGCCGCTGCGATCGGCCGCAATGCACCAGCTTGGGCGACGGTCCTCGCGATGGCTGCGTTTCTGTTAACCGGCGCCTCTGCTGGCGGGGTGTTGTGGCCCGCGCAGGTCTTGTTCGCGGTCGACGCCGATCTTGTGGAGGAGGAACTTTTCCCTTATCGGGATGACCCGGCGGCCTATCTCCTCGAAGCCGCGCGGGGATTGCGGGAGGCATATCGCGAAAACCAGGAAGTCATCGAGCGGCGGGAGCTCGTCTTTAGACTCGCGCTCCTCGCGCTGGGTGCGGAGACGGTGCTGTGGGCCTTGGCGCTGGCGCTAACATAACTGTCATGTCCGATCCGCTCGTCCCTGCCCCCAAGTCTACCCCGGCGCCACGCCAGGGTAAGGGGATGTCACTTGACGTGTTCTTCGTCGAGAATGAACTCTCGCGTAAGCGCGCAGAAGCGCGTAAGCGGGCCGTCAAGCGATGGTTTGGTCGGCTCCTGCATCGTTCGAGCCAGACGCCTTCCTGATCTACCTCGCCACGCGTCGATCGGCTCTTGATCCCGTCGCTCCGAGGGTCTATATTGAGTCCATCACTCACCCGGTCCCTTTGGGGGCCGGGTCTCTTTTTGGGTGGATTCACTCCCAAGTGAGTTGTGGCTTTGGTGAAATGGCCGGCAAGAGCCTGAGTTATGCATCATTGTTGCATCGCCTCCCGTAGGGCCAACGCTTCGATCGCGTCGCTGGCGTTGTGGGGTGTGTCCTCGACCTTGCCTTCGCGCCAGGCGGCGGTGAAATCAGCGGGAGTGCGGCCGGTACGGACTTCGAAGTCCCGCACCTGGCGGTACAGGTGGTGTGGGTGCTCGCTGGGCTCCACGAAGCTGTCGAGAATTCGCTTGACCTCGTCGGTGGGGATTCGCAGCGCGGTCTTGCCGACACGAATCGCCCGGATCTCGCCGCGCTCGATCTGGTTGTAAACGGTGCTCTTGTCCAGCCCGAAGTGATCGGCGAAGTCTTTGATCTTCCAGTATTGACGTTCAAGGGGCTTGACCTTCATAATTGTTTCCGCATCCTAACGCGGGCTTGCCCACCGCTGAGCTCTGCAATTCTTTGGGTAAATGGAAAATTGCGAGAGAATCAAAATGTGGTGCTCACAGGCAGGTGATCTCAGCCCGAGGCGAAGTCCCGATCGATCACGGCGGTGAGGTCGATCCAGCTCGCGGGCTCTGGGTAGAGCTCCAGCCAGCGCTGTATGCCGCGGATGATCAGCTCGAACTCGCTGTGATCGATGCCGTAGATGAGGATCGCTCCGGCGTGTGAGCGCTGCGCAGCCGCCCACTCGCGCAAAATCGCGGGAAAGTCGTGGACGTCCTGGGTGACGAGGATGCGCTCTTCCTGAGATGCGAGTGCGAGCACGTCCTCGTCTTCGAGGCCCTCGAGCGCCGGCTCCTGGTCGAGCGCGCGGACATCGTGTCCTTCCGCTTCCAGCCGGCGCCCGACCCCAGGCCCGGAGATGTGCGCGTCGAGCAGAAACCGCAAAGGGAGCGACTATCGCGAAGGTGGTCTACGGATGAAGGGGTACAGCTCGAGGATCTCCTGCAGAGGCCGATGATTTGCCTCGATCAATGCCTCGATCTCCTCGGGAAAGCGCTCCGCGTAGGCCTGTGCAGCACGAATACGCCGGACGTTGAGAAGCGGATGGTTTGCCAGCAACGACTCCTCATCGCCCCGGTAAGAGCGAATCATCTCGACGATCTCCCATACGTCGAGGCCGCTGCCGATCACCCAAGCGCGACGAGGTCTGCCGCGGAACGCGATCCCGGGATGCAACCGCGCCTTCGCGGCCTCCTCGGCGAGCTCCTCGACGACGACGCTGCGGGAGTGTCCGGAACGGCGGACCTCGTCGGCAACGAGCAGGTTCGCCTGCGCGCCGAGCCGGATCGAAAAGGGTTGGGTCTTAGCCGGATGAGGCATTGGCTACAGTGTAGCGGATGTAGCAAACCTCAGCCAAGCTCACCGTGGCGCTCCTCAAACGCGAGCACAGACGCGAGCGGGATCTTCCAGTAGCCCGAGTGGGGGAGACGTTTGGCCGGGATCTCGCCGGAGCCGATCAGGCGGACGACGTGCTGGCGGGAAAAGCCGAGCCAGGCGGCGGCCTGTCGAGGGGAGAGGAGCTCCTTGGCGCCGGCGATGTGGACCGTGACTCGCTTGCCCTCGGCGAGCAGACGATCGACCTCCTCGGTCACGAGGGCCGCCTGATCGGAGGTGCAGGACGCAGGGTCGAGATGCAGGGTCTTTTTGACCTTCATGTGGTGAAAGCCCACAAAGCTGGCTACGGAGTTCCTTGAGCGTCTCGAGCTCGAAGGTCGCGGTCTTTGGTTACTCGAGCGAGCAGCGTGTCCAGGCGTGCGGGACGGCCGTCGTGTCGAGCGTGGATGATCGCGGAGGCGACGAGCTCGGGTAACGAGTCGTCTGGCCCGGCGGTGAGTATGCGCCCGAGGCAGCGGATATCGTTGCGGTCCAGGTCTTTGAGCAGGAAGGCGTTCACGAGCGCGGCGGAGAAGAAGCGCCGCCGGCCGGTGATCCGGTACGCGGGCACAAGGCTGCTTGCCTCCCACGTGCGAATTTGCTTTGCGCTCGTGCCGGTGATCTGGGCGACCTCGCCGGTGTTCAGCGGGTACTCCCGCCGGCGCGCTCCGCCGAGCACGCTCCAGGGTTCGCGGATCGCGCGGATCTGCTCGGCGTTGAGGCGTGCGTATAGGCCCAGGTCGATCGCCAGTTGCATGGCGCGCTCGGCGTCTTCGATCGCGCCGTGCAGCAGCTGGATCTTGGAATCGTCGGAGGTCATCGTTCAGGCTTCCGCGGGAAGGAAAGCATAGCTTTGAAGCTCTTTGTCTGCATCCCTATGCGCGAATATGCCCTCTATGCAGGAATCCGTATAGCGCAAACGGCTATATTTCATTTAATCAAAAGGTTCGGTCCGCGCTCACAGCAGGATCTCCAGCGATTTGCGTAGCGCCGGCTCTCTGCACGGGAGGAAGTCATACCCACTAATCATGGGGGTGGGTAGGATTTCCGCGCGGTTCGGCGAACATACAAGTCGCACGGGATGCCCGCTGGTGGTAGAGTGGATCCGTAGAGGGGCTGGTGCGTCGCTTCTAACGACGCTTAGGGCTGAAAGGCCCGCCGGCTCCTTATTTTTTGTCGGCCTGGGACATCCGCCCCGTCTGCTCGGACATCCGCTCCAAGCGCTGCGCAAGCAGTTGGCTGACTCGGTCGAAGTGACGCATCACGGCGTCCAGGTGAGCGCGCTGCTCGTCGTTGTAGCCCGAGCGCACCTCCTCGATGTAGTCCTCGAGCTTGGTCCCCGCGGTCATGTGATCCATCGTAGCCTGGGCCGGGTCTTTTTGGGCGCTTCAGGCTCCAACCATACAGTTCGCCGTGGACCTACCATACAGTTCGCGGTGGGTCTACCAGACGGTTTGCAGAACTCTAAGACTTTCTAAGCCCTTCTGAGGTCGTCCCTCCGACAAAGCGCCGAGCTCCACAAAAAAAGCCCAGATTGGTGTGCATTGTGCGGTGCCAGGGGGTATGGTGGGACTGGAAGCAGATTCGGGAGAGGGAGAGGATTTGGGGCTGGTGCTTGTTTAAGCGACCTAAACGCCTGGCGTTGTGAGATCCGGTGGCTGCTCTACGGGTCGGTGGCGCTCAGCGATTCAATGCTTGGGCGCCCCCACACCCTCTCCGGTGGGCGCCTGAGGGAGGGCTGGGTGATCTCCACTGCAGCACCCGGCCCTTCGAGGGCGCCGCGGCCTGAGTGACCGGCCGCGGCGCTCTCATCTCAACACATTCACCCCGCGAGCGCTTGCAACACAAGCCCACCCCCATTATCCTGTGCGAGGAGAGGTAGTGGGAAGCGCCAGCCGGTCCTCGCCGCGCGCTCAGTCGACGCGGCGAGGATCCGGCGCTCACCACAGGCGACGGCGGCTATGGTGGGTGCGGTGAGCGATCGATACGTGCCGGCGGCCGGCCGTGGTGTTTTTACGCCGCTCTACGACACGGTCAACGCGGTGGCGATGCGCCAGGGGCAGTGGCGGCCACGTCTCGTCGAGCGAGCGCTGGGCGCCGGCGCTGAGCCGCGAATCTTGGATCTCGGCTGTGGCACCGGCGAGATGGCGCTGGCGATTGCCCGCGTCCGTCCAGGCGTGAAGCTGATTGGCGTCGACGGCGATGCGGATGTGCTCGCGCGAGCGGCTGGCAAGGCGCGGGCGGAGGGTGTGGAGCTCGAGCTGCACGAGGCGCTCGCCGATCGCGTGCCGCTTGCGGACGCGAGCGTTGATTGTGTAGTGAGCACGCTGATGTTTCACCACCTCGGACCAGCGGCGAAGCGCGCCGCGCTCGCGCAGGCGCGACGCGTTCTCGTGCCTGGCGGGCGCCTCTTGGTATGCGACCTCGGCCGTGCCGGCGACCCGCTGATGCGTGCCGCGTTCTTCGCCGTTCAGCTGCTCGACGGATTCCCTAACACGCGCGCGCACGCGCACGGCGAGCTCCCCAAAATCGTCTCGCGGGCAGGCTTCTCGGACGTCACCGTGTTCGGCCGCTACCGCACCGGCGCCGGCACGCTCGACCTGATCCAGGCCCTGCGCTGAGCGACTGCCTCACCGCAGGTAGCGAAAAAGCATAGATTTTTGGGCTGGTGATAGCGAAAAAGTATAGATTTTCGCTATGAGGGGCCCCACAGCCATAACTGCAATAGTTGATTTCGAGCCCTGATGACCTTCGAGCAGATCACCACCGACCTCTCCGAGCGCGTCCTGACGATCATCCTGAACCGCCCCGAGCGCCTCAACGCGTGGACGGCGCAGATGGGAAGCGAGCTGATCGAGGCGTTCGACCGCGCGGATGCGGATGACGAGGTGCGAGCGATCGTCGTCACGGGCGCTGGCCGTGGCTTTTGCGCGGGCGCTGATTTGGCGAGCGGAGGGGAGACCTTCGACTACCGCAAGCGCGAGCGGGTGGGGGCGGGGGAGGCGCCGCGTGATAACGGTGGTCAGTTCACGTTGCGGGTTTTCCGGTCGACCAAGCCGGTGATCGCGGCGATCAACGGGCCGGCAGTGGGAGTGGGTGCGACGATGACGCTGCCGATGGATGTGCGTTTGGCGGCCGATGATGCCCGGATGGGGTTTGTGTTTGCGCGTCGCGGGATCATCCCGGAGGCGTGTTCGAGCTGGTTTTTGCCGAGGATGGTGGGGATCAGCCGTGCGATGGAGTGGGTGGCGACGGGCAGGGTCTTCTCCGCCCAAGAGGGTCTCGAGGGTGGGCTACTGCGCAGCCTGCACCCAAAAGACGACCTACTGGACGCTGCGGATGCGCTGGCGCGGGAGATCGCCGAGAACACCGCGCCGGTGTCGGTGGCGCTGGCAAGGCAGTTGATGTGGAGGATGTTGGGCGCGGAGCATCCGATGTTGGCCCACAGAGCCGACTCGAGAGGAATGTTCGCGCGAGGTCAATCCGATGACGCCGTCGAGGGCATCACCGCCTTCCTCGAGAAGCGCCCCGCCAACTTTCCCGACCAGGTGAGCGACGGCCTACCCGAGATCATGCCCTGGTGGACCGACCCAGAGTTCGAGTAACACGCGCGCGAAGCCCCGCACCGGCCATATCAGCGAAGATGTCGAACGATGAGCGCAACTGCCAGGTCGATCGAGGGGCTGCCGCCGGGGCCGAGGCTGCCGGTCGCGCTGCAGACGCTGGCGATGGTGACACGCCAGCGGCCCTTTCTGGAGCGCGCTCGGCGGCGCTACGGGACGATGTTCACCGTCAAGGTGCCCGGGCTCGGCAAGACAGTGGTCGTCTCCGATCCGGAGTTGATCAAGCAGGCCTTCCGCGCGGCGCCGTCGGTGCTGCACGCCGGCACGGGCAGCCCGTTGCGGGTCATCCTCGGCTCCAACTCGCTGCTCGGCATCGACGAGGATCAGCACATGCAGCAGCGCAAGCTATTGCTGCCGCCATTCAAGGGGCAACGCCTGAAGCGCTACGAGTCCTTGATCGCGGAGATCGCGGCGCAGGAGATCGACAGCTGGCCCGACGAGGTTGAGTTCGCGACCACTCAATCGATGCAGCGCATCACCCTGCGCGCGATCTTGCAGGCGGTCTTCGGCGCTGAGGGGGCGCGACTACACACCCTTGAAGAGCTCGTGCCCGCGTGGACGGCGCTGGCGACACGGCTCGTGCTCGCGCCGTGGCTGCAGCGCAACCTCGGCTCGCGCTCGCCATGGGCCAGGTTCGGGGCGCTCCGCATCCGGATCGACGCGATCCTCGACGAGCTGATCGCCGCCGCGCAGGTCGACCCCGAGCTAGAGGAGCGGCCGGACATGCTCGCGCTCATGGTCCAAGCTCGCCACGAAGACGGCAGCCCGATGAGCAACCCCGAGATCCGCGACCAGCTGCTCACGATGCTGGTGGCTGGGCACGAGACTACCGCCAATACGTTGAGCTGGGCGGTCGAGCGATTGCGTCGTCATCCGGAGATCCTTCGGCGCCTCGTCGAGGAGGCCGCGGAGGGCGGCAGGGCGCTGCGGGAGGCGACGATCCGCGAGGTCCAGCGCACGCGGCCGGTGATTTTGTTCGCCGGCCGTTTGGCACGCGAGCCCTACGAGCTGGGCGGCTTCCGTTTGCCCACAGGCACACGCTTGTTGCTGGCGGCGTGTCTGACGCACTACGACCCGAGCCTGTTTCCCCATCCCGAGCGCTTCGACCCCGACCGCTTCCTCGACAGGCTGCCGGACACGTATGAGTGGATCCCTTTTGGCGGCGGAATCCGTCGTTGCATCGGCGCGACTTTCGCTCACATGGAGATGGACGTCGTGCTGCGGGTGCTGCTCGAACGCACAGAGTTGCTGAGCACCGAGGAGCCCGACGAGCCATGGGCCATCCGCGGCATCGTCTTGGCCGCGGGACAGGGAGGCCGCGCAGCCGTACGCCGCCGCATCGTTCCCGCCCGCGAGCTAACCCCCCAACCGGCCTGAGCTGCAACTCCGTCACGCTTGCCCATGTCCATGCCCCCTAAAGGTCAGGTGCGTCGCTCGTGAGCGCGGTCTCCACGAGCCTGGCGGCGGCGATCCATTCGTCGACTGCGGTGCCCGGGAGCTCGAAGTCGCTGGGAAGCTTCGCGGTCACATCCCGGGTGAACGCCGTGCACGCGGCAATCGGCGGCGCAGAGCCGAGTCGGTCCTCGAGGATCGCGTGCGCCAGGCTCTTTGGGCCGGCTCCCTCGTAGCCCCACTCGAACTCAGGGTATGGCTCGACGGGAGCCAACGTGCGCTTTGTGTCTCCTTCACGGACACCCACCACTCGCGGGCCCCCATGACCGTACCCGGGCCCAGGTCCACGGAATCCTTCGTATACGGCGTCGGCACCTCGGGAGGAAAGGTCGTTGCGATTCATTGCTCTCACGGTAGCGGGGACGGTGTCAAGGATACTAACGAACGGGTGGTGTATTTGAGCTACGCGACCGAGCGTGTAGTGACAACCCTCGATGTATGCTTTTGCTCATGGCCAGGAAACCCAACGGCAGACGTGAACAGAAGACATTCGAGCATCGCAAGCTGCGGCGGGCATCCAAGCGGGTGATGCAGGGAACACGTGTCGGCACCGGCAAGCACGTATCCGGCCAGCCCCTGCCGCGAGACCTGCGCCGCCTGACGCCAGGCGATTAGCTCACAATCGCCCCGCCTCCGGGAGCCATCATTCCGCAGAAGCATCAGTTAAGTTGCCCGATCTTCCTAGTGCCGCAGGGGCTCGGTCTCCGTCCGGCCCCCCCGTCCCGTCGTCAGGCGCAGCTAACAGGGCATGGCCGGTCCACCGCCACCGGTCGCGGACAGCACCAGACCGAGACCCGAATGACGCCAATACACATGCCAGCAAGCACAGAGCGAAAGGTAAGACCAGCAGAGTCGCGTAGCCAAATCTAAGTTGCCTTCTGCATCTATACCTCGCATCTCAACCATGCCTCCCGTCCCAAACCAGAGAGCAACCAGCGCTAAAAAACAAGCCAATCCCTGAATGGACCAAGGCCCAGCTATATACACTCAGGCCATGAGCTCACCAGGCAAGAACCCCGAGCAGAGCGAGAGCGAGCTACGAGAGCTACGCATGCTCCTGATGACCTACTGGGATCCCATCGGGGTCAACGGAATTCCAGGGGCGGCTGACGAGTACGACTCATATTTGGGGGGGCTGGCCGAGAAGCTCCGTGAGGGGGCCGACGCACATGGGGTATCTGAATACCTTTCCGAGATTCAGACCGAGCGCATGGAGATACCAACGACGCCCGATCAGCTCACTGACGTAGGCGAGTGGGTGGCTGTCTGGTATGCCGCTGAGATGAAGCGCTGAGCCAGCTCAACCCGACAGGGCAATCTTCCGAAAAGGTTCGAGCTTCGCCGCGTCACGGGAATCGGACGGTGAAGCGTCCCACTATGGTCGTCCGGCTCGCCAGGGGCGTTGGCAGGCCATCGGGATACGACCATTCCCTCGGTCGTGCGACGATGCCGTGGACGCAACCGGGTCCGATTCCTACGCACGGCTCTTTGTACGGTTCGCTACTGCACGGGTACGCGCTTTCACAGGGTGGCGCGTGCGGAACCGCGTAGATCGCGCCAACATAGTCGCCGCCGGGGCACCAATGCCCGGTGAGGGACTTAGCGGGCGTCAGCGCGAGCGCCACCTCTCCGCTCGACTGTGGGTAGCCGTAGTCCGTGCGCTGCATGTCGCTTGACGTGGCGCAGGGCGGCGGCGAGGCCCGCGTGTAGTCCTTGTAGGGCTTCAGCACGATCACGGCGTAGTAGTAGCCGCCTTCGGGAAGGCGCGGAGCGTGGAAGGTGATGTGCACGTTCTTGCGCGCGGCAAGCCTGCGCTGGACGTGCACGGACACGTGTTCGGCAGCTATGGCGACATCGGTCTTGCTGCTCACCTCCGCCACAGCCGCGCCCGGGCCGTTGCCGCCTGCGGTCGTGACACCGCCTGAAGGGGACGATGTCGATGTCGGTGCGTTGCTCGATGTCGTGCCGGGCGGTTTCGTGCCCGTCGGAATGCGGGGGCTGGGTGCGGGCACCCGGAAGAAGTCGACGCCCGGATCGTAGCGACCGATCAAGGCGACATTCCCTTCGCCGTTGAGCGCGACGGCATCTCCGAAGTAGTCGTAGGGCGTTGCGTTGGCGAGGACGAACTCGCCAAGCTGGCCCCAGTTCGAGCCTTCACCCCCGAAGGCGTAAACAGCGCCAAAATCTTCTTCGGACCATGGAGCGCCGACAAGCGCGACGTTCCCTTCGCTGTCGAGCGCAACCGCATCGCCAAACCAGCCATCGAAGGACTTCACTTCGGCATCGTCCGGCGTCAACTCAGACTGCTGTGTCCAGGTCGAGCCGCTGCCGGCGAACACATACGCAGACCCTGCTCCTGGAGCGGGCGCGCCGACAATCGCGGCCTGCCCGTTGGCGCTCAGTGCGACCGAGGCGCCAAAGCGCCACCCTTGCATCTCGTCGCTGCCGGTTAGCTCCGCCTGCTGAGTCCATGTTGAGCCGCTGCCAGTGAACACATAGGCAGCGCCGGCTTGTTCGTTTTGGGTGGGGTCGCCGATCAACGCGGTGTGGCCATCGCTGCTCAACGCCACGGAGTGGCCGAAGTTGTCGAACGGGCCTGACGCTTCGCTGCTGCTGAGCGTTGCCATCTGCGTCCAAGTCGTGCCACTGCGACCGAAGAGGGTCGGAGGGGCGTTGCCGCCTGGGGCGTAAAAGTACCCGTAATAGCCAGACAGGCCGGCGCCAACCAGGGCCGTGTTCCCGTCGTCGCTGAGTGCCACGGCCCCGCCGAACCCTGGGCCCCCGTGCAGCTCTGCCTGTTGCGTCCAGGTCGAGCCGTCGCGCACGAAGACGTAGGCGGTGCCATGTTCACAGTTCTCGAGTCCGTACCCACATTCACCGGGATCGCCGACGATCACGGTGTTGCCATCCGCGCTCACTGCCACGGCGTTGCCGAAGAGCGTGTCATAGCTCGGATCGCTGGCCGTGAGTTCCGCCTGCTGCGTCCAGTCGACGCCGTCGGACGTATAAACGTGCGCGACACCGGGGACATCTGTGGACGGCGAGTCTCCAAGCTGCCCGACCACGGCGGTGCTCCCGTCGGTGCTCATCGCGACCGCGATCCCGTAGCCGACGGCGCCCGTGAATTCAGCCTGAGGCGCTTCTGGCGGTTCAGCAGCACTCGTGGGCGACGCCAAGACACCTACTCCCCCGGTGACCAAGAGCACCGTCGTCACCAGGAGCGCGAGCAAGCACCAGATTCGCATAGCCGGGATAGCCATGTGAAGCAAGTATCTCACACCCAAGGGAGATGTCACGACTACCAACCCACGGCGCTGCAGGCGCTTGCTTTGCGGAGGACCCGTCCGACCGCACGCTCGACGTGCACACCCAGCTCGAGTGGCTGCGCGCCCTCGGCTTCGACGACGTCAACTGCTACTGGAAGTGGCTGGAGATGGCGCTACTGGTCGGCGTCAAGTCCGCGTGAGGACGGTGAGCGTCGCGGTTTGCCGTACGCGAAAGCCAAGCTCCTCGTAGAGCCCGATCGCCCCTGTGTTGGTGGCGATGACATGGAGAAATACACGTTCCGACCGGCGCTGGATGCCCGCGATCAACGCGCCCACAAGCCGGGAGGCTAGCCCCTGACCGCGATAGTCGGGGTTGGTGCAGACAGCGCTGATCTCGGTCCAACCATCCAGCCGAAACCGCTCGCCGGCCATCGCGACGAGCGTCCCGTCGCGCCGGATCCCCAGGTAGTCGCCAAGCTCGATGGTCCTGGTGAGAAACGGTCCCGGTTCGGTTTGGGCAACCAGCTGCAGCATCTCGGGCACATCGGCGGCGCCGAGCGTGATCGCCTCCGCGCAATCGGCCCCGGTGACCTGCTCTCCGATCATCTGCACCAGATCGAATGCCTGAACCGCCTGCCAACCGTCAGGTGGCTCGGCGCCGCTGAGCCGGACGGCCACGTAGGTACCCGGTGCAACGAGAGCCGCGGCGTCCCGCCAGTCCTGCGCCGACGGCGGCCAGGGCAGACCGAGGAACGGCGCGACATCGTCTGGATACCGGCGCGCGCGCCCACTCACCTGCGCAAACCGCGCATGAGGCCCACACAGCGCCGCATACGCCGGATTGTCGAGCAGGGCTTCGTCGGTCGCAAGCATGCCGCATCAATACCACGGGTCGGCCCTGCTGCTCGCCAAGTTCCGGCGCCTTGGCCCGTTAGCGTGGGTGGTCTAGCCGCTCGTCGGTGATGTCTACTGGCTGGCCTTGGCGCTCGCGCTCGAGGGCACGTTGCGCCTCTTCAGCACCCTCTTTGGTCGGTCTGGTCCCGAGCGAGCGCTCCAGCAGGTGCGCGTTTTCGGCGATGCGACGTGCGGCGGCGCGGTCGGGCCGAGTCACACGCTGCTGGACGGTACGACGTCGGTAGAGGCGTTCTTCCCGAGCCTAATGATTCCCACGTAGTTGGGGTTTTCGTCCACCGGCGAGAGCATCAGATCGGACCGCGGCAGCCCCACCAGCTCGCTTTCGCTCAATGACATCACGAACGAGATCCAGCCGGTGATGCTCGAATGGGGCAGAATCGGGGCTTGCCCGAAAATCGACGGACCGGGGGCTCCCCGAGGGTTGAGGATCGCCACGACGCTTAGACCCTCGCCAGGGCTGCCCGCCGATATCGGGAGCGCCAGTTCGGCGGGCGGATGGGAGCGGTAGCTCGGCACCGACGAGCGGACGATCAGGGGCCCGTATTGCAGTGGCTCGTTGCCGGGGTTGGAGACTTCGACCTCGAGCGAAACCAGTGCCCCGTGTCCTTCGGGAAAGCGCTTGGGTTCGTTTCGCCAGTTCGGGACGCGAGTGTGAACGCTCCTCCAGGTGATCACACGCGCGTCGTATTCAGGCATGTGCAGAGTGCTGTTGCGATCGACGATGTTCTTGACCACGATGCCGGAGTGTTCGTAGACCGTGCATAGGCCTTCGCGAGACTCCGGTGGTTCGAAGGACGCAGACCCGCATGAGGGGTAGGGCAGCGGATAGAGCACGCTGCTGCCTGTCGTGTCCGATATCAGCAGGGCCAGCCTGACCGCGACGACGAGCAAAGTCAGCGCGATCACTGCAGGCCGTCTTCGGCGAATCCTGGGGGGACGGTCCGGCTCTGCCTCCTGCGAGAACGCAAACCTATGCACAACTCCATATCGGCGCCGGCGGTGGAGCGCTTAACCAGCAGATGGTCTTCTTGCGCGCAAGTCGCCCGGATGCATGGTCGTGCTGGAGCTCACCCAAAACGTGGTCGGACTGGTTTGCTGGACGGCCGATGAGGGTACTGTCAGCCGGCGAGATTATCGGCCCGCGGTCACGGCTTTGAGCTCGTCCATCGACTCTCGAATGAGTCGCGGCAAGTCTTGCTGATCGGTCTCCTCGACATAGCGTTCGAACGCGACCTTGAAGACGGCGATCCCCGCCTCGGCGGTGAGGCTCGCGGCTGGGTCTTTGACGCCGCGCCGGCGCAACGCCTCGGCGAGCGCCGCGGCGAGTGACGCGAGCTTGATCAGCTCGCGCTCTTGAAGCTCTGTGCTGGAAGCGATGATGGCCTGGCGCTGATGCGCGAGCTCCCCTCCTTCCTGGATGGAAGCACCGGCGGCCTGGAGGCCCGCGGCTGCCGCGTCGATCGGCGCCAGTGACGCGGGCGCCTCGGCGACTGTGCTGACCAGCAGCTCTCGCAACGCGTCCGCGCCAGCGAACAGAACCTCGCGCTTGTCGGCGAAGTGCCGGAAGAACGTTCGCTCTGTCAGCCCCGCCCGCTTGGCGATCTCGGCCACCGTGGTCTGCTCGAACCCCTGCTCGCCGTAGAGCGCGAAGGCCGCCTGCATGAGCCGTCCGCGCGCGTCTGGCTCCCATCGACCCATGCCCCAATCCTATCCGATGACAGCGGCTGACATCGTATGCTATGTTGATGGCAGTCACTGTCATCAGACATCTACTTGGAGGTTTTCATGCGTATCTTCGTCACCGGCGCATCCGGCTGGATCGGCTCCGCCGTCGTCCCCGAGCTGATCGGCGCGGGCCATCAGGTCGTCGGGCTTGCCCGTTCAGACGCTTCGGCCGCTGCCCTCACCGCCGCCGGGGCAGAGGTTCTGCGCGGCTCCATCGATGATCTCGATCAACTGCAGGCCGCGGCTAAAGCGTCAGATGGCGTGATCCATCTCGCGTTCAAGCACGACCTTGCCTTCTCGGGAGACTTCCAGGGCGCCGCCGACGCGGATCGCCGTGCCGTCGAGGCATTCGGCGAGGCGCTCGCGGGCTCTGATAAGCCGCTCCTGATCGCCTCCGGGCTGCTCGGGGTCACGCCGGGGCAGGTCGCGACCGAGCAGGACGGCCATGGCGCTCACGCTGCCGTTGCCGCATTCGGTGGCGGTCCGCAGGCCCGTTGGGAAACGGCAGAGTTCACGCTCGCTCTCGCCTCCCGTGGCGTTCGCTCGTCGATCGTGCGCCTGGCGCCGACGAATCACGGCGACGGAGACAACGGCTTCATGGCGACGCTCGTCGGCATCGCCCGCGAGCGCGGCGTCTCCGGGTACATCGGCGACGGGAACAACCGCTGGCCGGCCGTGCACCGGCTCGACTCCGCGCGCCTGTTCCGCCTCGGCTTGGAAGAGGTACCGGCAGGAACGACGCTGCACGCGGCCGCCGAGGAGGGCGTGTCGATCCGCGAGATCGCCGAGGTGATCGGGCGGCACCTGGACGTGCCGGTCCTCTCCGTAGCTCCCGAGGACGCAGGCGAGCACTTCACCTGGTTGAGCGGTTTCCTCGGGCTCGACGCGCCGGCTTCGAGCGCGTGGACGCGGGAGCTGCTCGGGTGGCAGGCGACGCAACCCGGGCTGATCGACGATCTCGAGCAGGGCCACTACTTCCGCTAGGGAGCCCGATGTAGCCACCAGGGGGCCCATGCTCATAAGCCATAAAGTGGCCTCAACTGCAAAGGCGCAAATCCCCGTATCTAGGACCTCATGACGAGTCGAGTCATCCCTGCGGATGAAGCGGATCGCCGAAAATTGGTCCTCTGGGCTGATTGATTTCCAGTGCGCTCCGGTTATCTTGCAATACGTGATCGAGTCGTGGGGTTTGAGCGAGCGGGACGCCGAGCTTCCGTGGATCGGTCGTTTCCTTCCCGCGCCGGTCGCGGCAAAGGTTCCGGAGGTCATCCTGCTCTTCTGGGTGGTGAAGATCTTGACGACCGCCGGCGGGGAGGCGACGTCGGATTACCTGAAGACGTACGGCAACTTCGGCGGTGGCGGCCTTGAGGTGCTTGTGATCGTCGTGGGCCTGGCGCTGCAGTTCGGCACCCGTCGCTACCGAGCGTTTGCCTACTGGTCGCTGGCCTTTGCGATCGCGATCACGGGGACCGGTGTCTCGGATTTCCTGCATCTCGATGTCCATATCCTCTATGCGGGGACGACCCTCCTGTGGGCCGCGGTCCTGGCCGCGATCTTCTGGGTTTGGCAGCGCAATGAGGGCACGCTGTCGATCCACAGCATCTCTACCCAGCGGCGTGAGGCCTACTACTGGGCGACGGTGTTCGCGACCTTTGCCCTCGGGACCGCGCTCGGAGACTTCACCGCGATCTCGCTCAACCTCGGCTACCTGGACTCGGGCATCTTCTTTGCGATCGTCATCCTGATCCCCGCCGTGGCGCGATGGCAACTTGGCCTGAACGGCATCGCCGCGTTTTGGATGTCCTACGTCGTCACGCGGCCGCTCGGTGCGTCCTTCGCCGACTACATCTCAAAGCCCAAGAACACCGGCGGGCTTAACTTCGGTGACGGCCCCACTGCGGTCGTGTTCGCCATCGCCGTCTTCGTCCTCGTCTCCTACCTCGCGCTCGCCCGCCCGGACATTCAGAAGCCGCTCGAAGCCCCGGCGGCACAGACACGATCGACGCCTGTGCTGCCCGATCTCACCCACGATATGTGAGTTGGACCGCCGCTCACTCCCACTTTCGGCGAGCGTCCTTGGTTGTTTAGATATTTTTAGATATCACGGCGGGCCGGGCAAAGCTAAGTCGGGCTCCCCCGCGTGGTCGTGCCCCCGCCGCGACGCCGATCGTGACAAGATCCCCCCAATGAGCGATTTCCTGGTCAAGCGCGACGCCCTGCGCGAGTGCCGGATCGCCGAGTCGGAGGTGCCCGAGCTCGAACAGGGGCAGGCGCTACTGCGGGTTGAGCGCTTCGGGCTGACGGCCAACAACATCACGTATGCGGTACTGGGGGAGGCCATGTCCTACTGGGACTTCTTTCCGGCGCAGGAGGGGTGGGGCCGGGTCCCGATGTGGGGCTTTGCCGAGGTGGAGCGAAGCGAGACTGAGGGCGTCGAGCAGGGCGCGCGTGTATATGGGTATCTACCCCCCTCTTCTTACCTCGTCGTGACGCCCGCCGGCGCCGGTGGGGGCGGGTTTGTCGACGGCTCGCCGCAGCGCGCGGCGCTGCCCTCGGTCTACCAGAGCTACGCGGCGATCGGGGGAGATCCGTTCTATCGGGCGGATACCGAGGAGCTGCAGATGCTGTTGCGTCCGCTGTTCATGACGTCGTTTCTGATCGACGATCAGCTCGTCGACGAGGGGCTGACGGGGCGGGGGCCGATCGTGATCTCGAGCGCCTCGAGCAAGACCGCGATCGCGGCGGCCTTCCTGCTGGCGCAGCGCGAGGGAATCGAGCTGGTGGGGCTGACCTCGCCGCGGAGCGTGGAGTTCGTCGAAGGCCTCGGGATCTACGGGCGCACCGTCACCTACGACGCGATCCAATCGCTTGAGCGCGGACCCGCCACCTTCGTCGATATCGCGGGAGACGGTGAGGTGCGCCTCGCCGTCCATTCGCACTATGGCGAGGAGCTCGTCCACAGCATGACCGTGGGGATCACGCACTGGGAGGAGCTCGCCGCCGGCGAGGGCGAGTTGCCCGGCCCTTCGCCGACGTTGTTCTTTGCCCCCGATCGCGTTGCCAAGCGCTCCGAGGAGTGGGGCCGAGGCGAGCTGCAGAGCAGGGTGTCCGGCGCCTGGCACCCGTTCTGCGAGTGGGTGGGGGGTTGGCTCGAGGTCGTCGAGGAGCAGGGCTTCGAGGCGGTGCAGCGCGTCTACTTGGACGTGCTCGAGGGCCGCGTCGCCCCTCAGACCGCCAACGTCCTCTCGCTGGTCGAGTAGGCGGATCGGAGCACGCATGGCCACGATCATCGTGCTGGGCGGCGGCGTGTGCGGGCTGTCGGCGGGGATGATGCTGGCGCGCGACGGGCACGAGGTGACGGTGCTCGAGCGCGACGCCGATCCCGTGCCGGAGTCTGTCGAGCAGGCGTGGGAGAAGTGGTCGCGCGATGGCGTCACGCAGTTTCGTATGGCCCATTTCCTGCAGCCCGCGGGCCGCGTGGTGCTGGAAGAGGAGCTCCCCGACGTCTTTGCGGGGCTCGTCTCGGCGGGGGCTCTGCGCCTGGACATGCTCGGACTGGCTCCCCCCAACCTGACCGAAGGCGGCCCCCGGCCCGGCGATCAGCGGTTCGTGACGTACACCGCCCGTCGCAGCACCTTCGAGCGGGTTCTCGGCAAGGCGGCGGAGGGGGAGCGGGGGGTCGAGGTGCGTCGAGGTTCGGCCGTGAAGGAGCTGACGATGATGGTCGGCAATGGGACGCCGCACGTGACCGGCGTCCGGCTGGAGTCGGGTGAGACGCTGCACGGGGACCTCGTGGTGGACGCGATGGGCCGGCGCTCGCAGCTGCCGCGCTGGTGCAGCGACGCCAACATCGGGCCGCTGCATGAGGAGTCCGAGGATTCCGGGTTCATCTACTACGGCCGCTTCTTCCGCTCGGCGGACGGGACGACGCCGCAGCCTTTTGGCCCGCTGCTGGCGCCGATTGGGAGCTTCTCGATCCTGACTTTGCCTTCGGATAACGGCACGTGGGCGGTGGCGCTCGTCACCTCCAGCGGCGACCAGGTGCTCAAGCGGGTGCGCGACCCCGCCCTGTGGAGCGCCGTCCTCGAGGCCTGTCCGCTGCATGCGCATTGGCTCCAGGGCGAGCCGATCGGCGAGCTCGAGGCGATGGGCGGGCTGACCGACTGCTACCGCCGTCCGGTCGCCGACGGGCGGCCCCTGCTCACCGGCATCGCGCTGTTGGGTGACGCGTGGGCGTGCACGAATCCCTCGCTGGGTCGCGGGATATCGCTGGGGTTGCTGCACACGAGGTGTCTACGCGAGGTGGTCGGCTCTCACCTCGACGATCCAGATCCATTGGAGTTCGCCGAAGCGTGGGATGCGACCACCGAGGCGAAGCTGACCCCCTGGTATCGGGAGACGGTCGAGGAGGATCGCGAGAGGCTGCGTGAAATCGAGGCGCTGCGCAATGGGCTGGAGCCCGCGCCGCCGAGCGAGCGGGCGTCGGTGTTGCGGGGAGCGCTGCTCACGGCGATGCTGCACGATCCCGAGCTGTTCAGGGCATACCTGGCGTCGCGAGCCGTCTTGACGCCGTTGAGCGAGACCTTCGCCCAGGAGGGCGTGGCCGAGCGAACCCTCGAGCTGGCGGGAGAGCACGAGCGCATTGTGCTGCCGGGCCCCACCCGCGAGGACCTGCTGACCCTACTCGCCTGACCCACAACCGGGTGCCGGCAAGCCGCCAAGAGCGATCTCGCGCCAAGTTTTCGAGGCCAGGCTCAGTAAAACCGGGGTTTGAGGCCGGAATCGAACCCGCGAGCGAGCGTTTCGTTGCAGGGGGTGCTTATCGTGCTCCTCATGACGTCGTTGATCCGCAGGCATTTGACCTACGCGAACGTGGTCGCGACGATCGCGCTCCTGTTCGCGATGGGCGGTAGTGCGCTTGCCGCGGACCAGTTCGCCTCACCGGCCAAGACCAAGTCAAAAGAGTTCACGACCCCACCCACGTCAAAAGAGTTCAGCTACCTGATCACCTCGATCACCCAGATCAGCCCGCGCGTGCAAGCGGAGCTGAAGGCCACTGGGAGGGCGGGGCCTGCGGGGCCGGCGGGCGAAACCGGCGCGTCCGGCATACCCGGATCGCGGGGAACGCCCGGACTCTCAGGCGCACCAGGGGCGCAGGGTATGGAAGGCGTCCAGGGCAAGGAAGGAACGGAAGGCAAACCCGGCGAGCAGGGCGTGCGCGGCGAAAAGGGTGAAACCGGCAGCCAGGGCGAACCCGGCGAACCGGGTCTTTCGCTGCTCTCGAAATCCGAACAGGAAACCCTGAACTCGATCCTGCCCTACATCAAATTCGAGGGCAAGGGCGTCGATGAAAAGCCGACGATCCAGATCTCAGGCGCGAACGTGCAGATCCTCAATGGCAAAGTCTCAACCGAACCTTGACCCTCTCCGAAGCGTTTCGTCTCAAGCGCGGCCTAGCTTGTTTGATCCATCCCTGACGAAGGAGGATCACAATGTCCGCTGTATCTCTCACCGACCGTCAAAATGCTGCCATCGCCCAGGAAGTTGCCCTGCGGGGCGCGCTCCAGCACATCGAGCGGGAGTTCGGTAAGGGCACGCTGATGCGTATGGGTGACGCCGGCGCGCAGGTGCACTGTGAAGCGATCCCCACGGGTGCGCTGTCGCTGGATCTGGCGCTTGGGATCGGCGGGGTGCCGCGAGGAAGGATCGTGGAGGTCTACGGTCCGGAGTCCTCGGGTAAGACGACGCTCGTCTATCACGTGCTGGCGCAGGCTCAAGCGTTGGGGGGAGTGTGTGCCTTCATCGACGCCGAGCACTCGATGGATCCGGTGTATGCGCGCGAGATCGGGGTTGATATCGACGAGCTGCTCGTCTCCCAGCCCGACTATGGTGAGCAGGCGTTGGAGGTCGCCGACGTGTTGGTGCGCTCGGGGGCGGTGGACGTCGTCGCGATCGACTCTGTCGCGGCGCTGACGCCGCGCAAGGAGCTCGAGGGGGGGATGGGCGATACGACGGTTGGGTTGCAGGCGCGGATGATGTCGTTGGCGATGCGCAAGCTCGCGGGCAACCTCAACCGTACGCAGACGTTGTGCCTCTTCACCAACCAGATCCGTGAAAAGGTCGGTGTGATCTATGGCTCGCCGGAGACGCAGCCGGGTGGGCGTGCGTTGAAGTTCTATGCCTCCCAGCGATTGGACATTCGCCGTATCCAGACTCTGAAGGACGGCGGTGGCGAGGCGGTCGGTAACCGTGTGCGGGTGAAGGTCTCAAAGAACAAGGTGGCCGCGCCGTTCAGGCAGGCCGAGTTCGATATCGAGTTCGGCCGGGGCATCTCCACGGCGGGCTGCCTGCTCGATCTCGCTGTGCGCTACGGCGCGGTATCCAAGTCGGGCTCGCATTACTCCCACGGTCAGAACCGGATCGGTCAGGGCCGCGAGCAGGCCAAGGCGTACCTGAACGAGAACCGCACGATCGCGGCGGAAATCGAAGAGCAGATCTACACGGCGGTCGGAATCAGCACAGAGCGGGCGGATCCGATCGAGCGCGATCGGGACGAAACCGAGTCCCCGCCGGAAACCGAGTCCCCGCCGCCATCAAACGAGTCACCCTCAGGCGGGCCGCTGGCGGTGGTCGCCTGAGCCGCGATCTGACGGCCGGTGGGAGCTTCTCACCTGACTACGGGAGCAGACCGTCAGGGCGTGTAGGTCTGGGCGGCGGCGAAGTCGTTGCTGAAGGTCTGTCCGGTGCTCGCGACGATCACGGGACTGTGGGTAATGATGCCCAGCTCGCGGTTGTATCTGAGGCTCTGGCGAGAGAGATTCTGCGAGCCGATGAACACAGTCCGTCCGTCGACGCGAATTACCTTCGCGTGGATGTAGAGCGATGCACTTTCCGGGTACGTGCGCACCTGGGCACCGCAGCCGGCCAGATAACCGAGCGCCTCCCGCCATGCCGCCTGGTAGGTCATCAGCACCTGCACGTGCACGCCGCGCCGCGCCGCTTGGCACAGCTCGCTGGTGATCGCCGGGTCGTCCATCTCCTCGCTCTCCACCTGCAGGCTGCGCTGGGCATGCGCGATCAGCGCGCCGAGCGCCGTCCCCGCGCCCGGGCTCCACACCAACTCACCGCTGCCGGCGCCGGGGGTGATCTGCCGGTGGTGCAGGTCGGCGGTGAAGGTCTGCGCGACCTGAGCGATGTCGGCGGGCCGGTAGTCGAGCACCGCGAAGTCGCGCGAGCTCGTGTAGTCGACGGGGGTTAGGTTGAGCGTCATGATCGCCGCCACGCGCCGGTCGATCAGGATCGACTTCTGGTGGGTCAGCGCGAAGTATCCGGGCGCCCAGGCCACGCTCACGCCGTGTGCAGCCAGGTAGTCGTAGGCAGCGTCGTTGAGCGGTTGTCCGGCGCCGTACTGGCCATCGTCGAGCAACACCGCCACGCGTACGCCCCTGGCCGCGTCGGTGACGAGTGCCTGCTCGACCAGTTCGTCGGTGAGCTCATACATCGTGACCTCGACGCTGTGCCGGGCGCTGTCGATCAGCGCGACGAACGGCGTGTCGCCGGGGCCGGGCTCGGTAATTAGCGACAGCCCGTCGCGGCGAACGGTTGTGCCGCCCCTGCCTACGCTACCGTCCCCGCTCGTGTCGTTGGCGGCGGGTATCGAGCACCCGCACAGGGTGAGTGACACGATCGCCAACCAGGTGGCCCAAGCAGAAGTGCTCATCCTCTTACCACTCCGACGAGGCGAGTCGAACGGGACACAAATGGGACACACAACGGGACAAAAAACTGTGCCGTCACAAGCGCGGCGTAGCGTTTTTCCTGTCGTGTTGTTCAGACCCCCGAGATGAGAAAGGCAGTCCGATGGTTGAGGATCTTTTGAGCAGGATCGAGCAGGAGCTGTATGAGCGCATGGAGGAGCTGTATCCGGTGGTGGAGGAGTTCGACCGGCTGGAGGCCGATCTCGATGCGCTGGAGGATGTACCCGAGTCGCCCGTCGTCCCCGGGCCGCCCGTCGTGCCCGAGCCGGCGGTGGCCCTGGACATAGATCGGGAGTCGTTCGCCGGCTTCGAGTCGCCGGCGACGGTAGAGGTTGCGCCGGAGCCGCCTTACGAGCCCGAGCCGTCCGCGGCGCTGAATGTTGACCCCAACAAGTCGGCGGCTGTTCTGTGCTTTCCGGGGAACCGCAAGCCTGTGCGTACAGTCGCGGTCTCGCCGGAGGCCGTCCGGCCAATCAGCACCCTGTCTCGGCCTGTGAGTGTGCCTGCGAGTGCGCGCCCGGTGTCGCCGAAGGTCGCTCGGCTGATGCTCGCGCCGCGCCGTCCCGCGCTTGAACGCTCCGGCATCCCCCGGGTGGGTGCGGGTGTGTGAGAGCCGGGAAGGGGACTCGAACCCTGACCCCCTGTTTGTATCAATCTGCTGCAACGTCACGGCAAGGATGCCGCGTCGTCGAGTAGAGCCGACGGCCGGGATCGAACCGGCGACCCCCGGTTTACAAAACCGGTGCTCTGCCAGCTGAGCTACGTCGGCGTGGCTCCTGCATCGTAGCCTTCGCCGCGGTGCGCTCAACCAGCGGGGATCGCGTGCGCGAGCGTGCCGTGGCCGTTGGTGGAGGCGGTGGCAACGGGCGACGGCGGCGGAGCGACCGGCTCCTGCGCGTTCAGGCGCCGCTCGATCTCGCCGAGCAGCACACCGAAGAGCAGATGGCGCCAGGCGGACTGGGCGAAGGCGCGCGGGTTCGCAAACAGGTCCGGCAGCTCCTTACGCGCGGGGTGCAGGCGGTCGCTGAGGGTCGTGAGCGGCCAGGTGAGGAGATTCTCCGCGCTCGCCGCCACCGGTCCGCGCGCCCACGAGGGCAAGGGCATGCGCGGCGCGAGGTTGGCGTAGGCGGCGCCGAACAGCGCTCCGTTCTGCAGGTGCAGCGCCCAGCCGGCGACCGGCCAGGCGTCTGTGCGCGTGAGTCCCTTGCCGAGCAGCGCGATGTCGTCGAAGTCCGATCCGAAGGCGCGCTTGTCGAGCGGCATCTGCGCCGCCCATACGCCGGCGGCGAGGGCGCCCGCGATCGCTCCGCGGAGCGTCCTTGAGTAATCGATTGCCATCGTCGGTCAACTGTAACGGGGTCCCCGCGTTCGGTGTATCCCAAGCGTGGACCATTTGCACACAGAGCGCGCCCAGCCGGACGAGTCAGAGCGGGTCCAGCCGGACGAGCGAGCGGCAAGCCTGGGCTCCTTTCGTGAGCACACTCTGACGCGCGGTGTGAACCCGATCCTGTACTGGACGCTGCGCGCGATCCTGGTGCCGTTCTTCCTGCTCTACTTCCGCCTGCAGCGCACCGGACGTGAGCATCTGCCACGCACAGGCCCGCTGCTGCTGGCCTCCAACCACCGTAGCTTTCTCGATCCGTTCGTGATCGGCACGCTCGTGCGCCGTCCCGTCTACTACATGGCCAAGCGCGAGCTGTTCGAAAAGCGCTGGCAGGCATTGCTGCTGAACGCGCTCGGCGCCTTCCCCGTCGACCGCGGCGCCGGCGATCGGGACGCGATGGAGACCGCCCGGGTGATCCTGGCGCGCGGAGACTGCGTGGTGGTGTTCCCCGAGGGCACCCGCGTACGCCCCGGGCCGCTCGGCTCACCGCGGCGTGGCATCGGGCGTCTGGCGCTGGAGACCGGCGCGCCGGTGGCTCCCGTCGCGGTGATCGGCTCAGACGCCGTGCGCAGGGGCTGGCGTATCCGCCCGCGCAAGGTTCGCATCCGCGTCGGCCGGCCGCTGCTCTTCCCGACGGTCGAGCACTGCTCCTCGCCCGCGCTCGCCGCCGGCGTCACCGAGCGCGTCTGGGCGTGCGTCAGCCTGCAGTGGGACTGGCTGGGTGGCGCCAAGGCTCCTCCCCCAGCAGCTCATCAACGAGGCCCCGCGGCACGAGGTATCGCGCGCCGCCTGAGCGTCAGACGGGCGCGGGAGAGGCGGAGGGATAGGGTGCGATGAGTGGACGAGCAGGTCAAGGAGCAGGAGCGGAAGAAGTCCAAGGCGCAGCTCGACGCGGAGTTCTCCGATCTCTACCGCGCGCACCTGCGCGACGTGTACAGCTACGCGTATTACCGGATCGGCAATCACCACGACGCCGAGGATCTGACCGAGCAGACGTTCCTGCAGGCCTACCGTCACTTCGAGCGCGCGCAGCTGCAGTCGCATGGCCGGCCACTGCGGCCGTGGTTGATACGGATCGCGCACAACCTCGCGGCCAATCTCTACCGCGACCGGGCCCGCAAGCCGGCGACCCCGATCGACGAGTCGACCACGCTGATCGCGCCGTATACGACCGAGCAGCTGGTGGAGGGGCGCGAGGAGCTGACCCGCGTGCTCGGCGGGGTGAAACGGCTACCGGAGGATCGGCGCGAGGCGCTGATCATGCGCTTTGCGCTCGGCATGGACAACCGCGAGATCGCCCGCGCGCTGGGACGGTCCGACGGCGCGACGAAGGTGCTGATCCATCGCGCGATCAAGCAGCTGGAGGGGTTCGTGAACGATGCCGGCGAAACAGGGGACTCGAAGCCGTTGAAGGGACTCGCGAGCGATTCCGGCAAAGGGGAGGGCCACGATGAGTGAGGCGTTGGGAAACAACTTCGAGGGGCTGCTGCGCGAAGCGCTTGCGCCCGTGGAGCCGCCCGAGGATCTGGCGCTACGCCTGGAGAGCACGCTGGAGAGTATTACCGAGATGGCAGCTGAGGAGCTCCAGGAGTGGGAGCTCGCGGCGATGCGCGACCCACGCAACTGGGTACGTCCGGCGACGGCGCTCGTGGCCGGCGGCGGGGCGGGGGTCGCACTGGTGTTGCTGCGCTCGCGCCGGCGGGCGCGCGGCTCATCCGGTGCTCTCAGGGGCGCGCGCGAGAGCGCCGAGCGCACCGTGCGCGATCTCGGCCGGGAGACGCGCAAGCTGCTCGGCGACCGCTGATCCACCACGCCGTCCGGCTCGTATCTATGGTGAGATGATCAGATACAAGCGCTCTGCCGAGTCCGCCTCGACCGCTCTGAGACGGCTCGCAGACGAGGATTTGATGCAGCTCGTGACCGAGAACGACGACGCCGCGTTCGCGATCCTGTACGAGCGCCACACGAACATCGCGTTCTCGCTGGCCTTTCGCATGTGCGGCAAGCGCCCGGTTGCCGAAGAGGTCGTCCAGGAGGCGTTCCTCTCCGCCTGGCGCAGCGGCGCGCGCTATGACCGCACGCGCGGCAGCGTGCGCACGTGGGTGCTCGGAATCGTCCACAATCGGGCGATCGACGCGCTGCGCAGGGGCGCGGTCCATGACCGTGGCAGGGTCAGCGACGAAGGCATCGAGGAGCGTTTGGAGGCGCCCGAGCGAACCGACGAGGAGGTCGGTCGCCGCGACGAGGCTCGCGAGATCCGGACGGCCCTGGATGAGCTCCCGGACGAGCAGAGCCATGTGATCGAGCTCGCCTACTATGGCGGCTTCAGCCACAGCGAGATCGCGACGATGCTCGACACACCGATCGGAACCATCAAGGGTCGCATGCGACTCGGCCTCCAGAAGATGCGACTGCAACTCGGTCCTATGCAGGTCCTCTCATGAGCACTCCACGCTCCCTGCATCCTTGCCCAGCTTGCCCTGCGTGCTCATGGAGGCTCACTCGAGAGCAGAGGGAGTGTTTGGCATGAGCACGAGCGAGAATCAGTGCGAGCGAGGCGTCGATGTCGGCGCGTATGCGCTTGGCGCGCTCGACGAGCACCAGGTGGAGCCCTTCCGGGAGCATCTCGAGACCTGCGCGGAGTGTCGCGAGGAGCTCTCACAGTTGCAGGGGGTGACCGACTCGCTGGCGATCGCCGTGCCCCGCGCCCGGGCGCCGGCCGAGTTGCGTGGGCGGTTGATGGGAGTCGTGCGCGGCGAGGCCGAGCTTCTGCGAGCAGCCGGCCACGAGGCCGATCGTCCCCCGCGCGTACGTCCGGCTTGGCGCTGGCGCGCGCTCCCGGCGCTGGCGGCCACAGGCGCCCTGGCCGCGGGTGTGCTGATCGGCGCGCTGGCGCTCAATACTGACTCGAGCCAGCAGACGCGCGTGATCCAGGCGCAGGTGTTGCCTCCCGCCGCCGGTCATGACGCCACGGCGGCGCTGCGCAAAGTCGGCTCGCATGTGCAGCTCCAAGTCACGGGCATGCCCGCGCCGGCGCTCGGGCGAATCTATGAGGTGTGGCTGAAAGACGGCTCCCAGCCACCCGAGCCGACCGACGCGCTGTTCTCGGTCACCGGCCAGGGCAACGGCACGGTTGGTGTGCCGGGCGATCTGAAGGGCGTCAGCAAGGTGCTGGTCACCGAAGAGCCGGCCGGCGGCAGCCTCAAGCCGACGCACAGCCCGGTGATCGTCGCTTCGGTGTAGAGGTTAGGCGAAGGTTCCGCTGCTCCGCGGGCTCCGAGCGCGTGTATGCGATCTCGCATGGTGCTCGGTGTGCTGTTAGGCGGAGCCGAGATAGGCTAGTTGCCCGGACATGGCCACCTGCTATCGCCACCCCTCGCGCGAGACGGGGGTCTCGTGCTCGAACTGCGGGCGGCCGATCTGCACCGACTGCATGACGACCACGCCCGTGGGGATGCGCTGCCCGGAGTGCGCGCGACAGAAGACGCAGGTGAAGACGCTGCGCAACAGCCAGCGCCGTCCCGAGGTGACGATTGCGCTGATCGTGATCAACGTGATCGTGTTCTTGACCGAGGGCAACTTCACGTTCAGCGGGGGGCCGACGGGCAAGGTTTACGAAGAAGGTGCGCTGTTCGGGAGCCTCAAGGGACTTCCCACGCTGGGAGTGGCGCACGGCCAGTGGTGGCGGATCGTTACGAGCGGGTTTATGCACGAGAACCTGATCCACATCGGCTTCAACATGTACGTGCTGTACATCCTCGGGCAGATGCTGGAGCCGGCGCTGGGACGGGTGAAGTTCGCGACGATCTACGCGGTGTCGCTGTTGTGCGGATCCTTCGGGGCGCTGCTTGTGACACCACACTCACCGACGGTCGGCGCCTCGGGGGCGGTGTTCGGCCTGATGGGCGCGGCCGCCGTGGAGATGCGGGCCAGGCAGATCCCGGTGATGCAGAGCGGCGTCGGCGGTCTGATCCTGCTCAACCTGGTGATCAGCTTCGCGCTGCCCGGGATCTCCTGGGGCGGGCACATCGGTGGACTGATCGGAGGGGCGGTGACGATGCTCGTGCTCCAGTTCGGCGCCCGCCACCGCCGACAGGCGCTCGCGCTGGCCGGTTGCGCGGCGATCGGCGTCGCGGCGTTCGCCGGATCGATCGCGATCTCCAAGGCGACCGAAGTCGAAACGACGGCCCCCACCCAGCTGATCGAACCCGGTCAGTGACGCGCGCCAGCGCGCACGGCGCACTCGTCGGCCCGGGCCTCGTCGGCGTTTCCGCCCTCTGCATCGCCGTCACCTGAGAGCTCCACAGCAAGCGCCTCGCCCGTGGCGTGCGCGACGAGGTCCGGGTGGAAGATGTGGGCGAGCAGCTCCAGTCCGTCGATCAGGCGCGGCCCGGGGCGGGAGAAGTAGGCCGAGGCGTTCACGGCCACCACACGCCGGGCGCCGATGGCGGCCAGTGCGTCGGCGTGCTCCAGAGCCTCCAGGTGGGCCCGTGGCGCGTCATAGCCGCAGGGCATCACCACCACGATCTCCGGCGCGGCGGCGATCACCATCTCCCAGGACACGGTGATCGAGTGTTCGCCGGGCAAACCCAGCAGATCCTCGCCGCCGGCCAGCTCGATCAACTGAGGCGTCCAATGGCCGGCAACGAACACCGGGTCGAGCCACTCCAGGGCAACCACGCGGGGACGGACGGCCGTGCGCACGGCGAGCTTCACACGGTCGATGCGCGCGGCGATCTCTCCCACCAGATCGATGCCGCGCTCGCGGCGATCGGTCGCCTCGGCGACGGTCCGGATGTCGCCGAGCGTCTCGCCAAGGGTGTGCGGGTCGAGCGAGATGACCTTGGGCTTTGATGGCAGCCGGGCGGCGAGCTTGGCAACGTCCTCGTAGGAGACAGCGCAGACCGGGCAGAGCGCCTGCGTGACGATCAGATCCGGCTCCAGCGCTCGCAAGGCATCCTCGTCGAGCTCGTAGATCGCCTCGCCTTGCTCGGTGCGCTTGCGCACCGCCGCGTCGATCTCGGCGGCGCTCAGGTTCCCGGGCAATACATCTCGAGTGATGTGCGGAAGTGAGAGGGCCTGCGGCGGATGGTCGCACTCGTGGGTGACCGCGACGACCTCCTCGCCCAGATCGAGCGCAAACAGCAGCTCGGTGGCGTGGGGGACGAGGCTTATGATGCGCATCCTGTGACTGTAATGCCAGTACCCAGCGAGAATCAGATCGAGCGACAGGCTCCTCGCCATGAGCTCCGCCGAGGATGGCATCGTCTGAAGGGCCTACTCTTATCCCGATGACGCTGGCCGACCAGGAAGTCGAAGAACGCCTCGCTGGCGGCGAGTGGCGTAGGGAGGGGGCGGCGATCGTCCGGGAGTGGACGTTCAAGGACTTCGCGCAGGCGATCGCGTTTGTCAACCGGGTAGCCGAGGCCGCCGAGGCTGCGAACCATCATCCGGACATCCTGGTGCATGGTTGGAACAAGGTGCGTCTGGAGTTGAGCACGCACTCGCAGGGGGGCCTGACCGAGGCCGACTTCGGCATGGCAGTACGCAGCGACACGCTCGCGTGAACGGCCTGAAGCTCATCTTCGCGGTCGTGCTGGTCGCGGTGAACGCGTTCTTCGTGATCGCCGAGTACGCGCTCGTGCGCTCCAAACGCGCGCGCCTGGAAGTGATGCAAGAGGAGGGCGCGCGGGGCGCGGCGCTGGCGTTGGAACAGTTGGAGAGCATCAACGACTACATCTCGGCCGTCCAGATCGGGGTCACGATGACCTCGATCGCGATTGGCGCCTTGGGCGCGCCCGCACTCGCCGAGATCCTGAAGGAAGCGTTCGGCGCCACGATCAGCCACGGCGTGTCCGTGGCGATCTCGGTGATCCTCGCCTACCTGATCGTGACCTCCGTCCAGCTTGTCGCCGGCGAGATGGTTCCCAAGTTCTACGCAATCGACCGCGCCGAGGCCGTGGCGCGGCGGGTGGCGCGCCCGCTGCAGGCGTTCAGGGTCCTGTTCCACCCGGTGATCGTCGTGCTCACGGCGGTGTCCAATCGCATTCTCCGGCTGCTCGGGGTTGACATGACCCGCGAGCGGGAGGGCGGCTCGCCCGATGAGCTCAAGCGGTTGATCGCCGAGTCCCATGCCGGCGGGCAGATCGACCCGGGCGAGGCGGGGATGCTGACAGGCGTCTTCCACCTGCACGAGCAGGAGGCTCGGCAGGTGATGACCCCGATTCCGGCGGTCGTCACCGTTGATGTCTCCCAGGACGTGGAGAGCGCGTTGAAACTGTGCATCTCCTCAGGTCACACGCGGCTGGTCGTCACCGAGGAGGAGAACCGCGACCGGGTGCGGGGCCTGGTGCACGCGAACTCGCTGATCAGGAAGCTGATGGACGAGGGTCCGCGGGCGACGATCGAGCCGCTGGTGCACGACGCCCCGATCGTGCCCGAGACCAAGCCGCTCGACGATCTGCTCGCGGATCTGCAGCGCCAGCGCACCTCGCTCGCGGTGGTGGTGGACGAGTACGGCCGCGTGGTGGGGATCGTGACGGTCGAGGACATCGTCGAGGAGGTCGTGGGCGAGATCGCCGACGAAACCGACCCCGCCGCGGGCGAGGTGCGCCAGCTCGCCGGTGGTGACTGGTTCGTGCGCGGGCACGTGGCGGTGACCGACCTGGCCGACTATGGCCTCGACCTGCCGGTCGACAGCGATGCGTACAATTCCGTCGGCGGCTTTGTGTTCGCCGAGCTCGGGCGCTTACCCCAGCGTGGCGACACCGTGAACGCGGACGGCTTCTCGATCCGGGTCGAGTCGGTGCGGGAGAACCGGATCGAGGCGGTGCGCATCCGCGAGCGCCGGCCGATGCCCCCTCGGGAGCCTCGCGAGAGCCCCAATTCCTAGAACCAGAGCCCCAAAAGAGCCCAAGCACACGCCCGGCCCGCGGGGGGAGCGGGCCGGAGCGTGCGCACTGGGAGGAGGCGGTGTGCGTGCGACTACTACGTCGCGCCTACCAGTATCGCGAGCTTGATGAAGGCGAGCTAAAAGTCATGAAGCTCCCAAGTAAATTCTCACGAAGAAGCGGACGACACGATCAATAGGTGTGGAATCCGCGCTTGCTCTTGCGCCCTAGCGCGCCTTCGGCGACCAGCGACTCGATCCGGTTGGGGATCGTCTCGCCGATCGTCTCGCCGATCGCTTTTGAGACATCGAGCCCGATCAGGTCGAGCAGGGCTAGAGGACCCATCGGGTGGCCGGCCCCGAGCTGCATGCAGGTATCGATGTCCTGCGGATCCATACCGGTCTCTTCGAGTAGCGAGACCGCGTTGAAGAGATAGGGGAAGAGCAGGCGATTAACGACGAAGCCCGGGATATCGGGGACCTCGACGGGAGTCTTCTCGAAGGTCTCGCACAGCGCGAGCGCTCGCGCTCGCGTGTCCTCGGTGGCGGCGGCGGGGAAGATCAACTCAACCAGCTGCATCTTCGTGACGGGGTTGAACACGTGCAGGCCAACGAATCGCTCGGGGCGTCCGCTGGCGTCCGCGAGACGCTCCACCGACAGCGAGGAGGTAGTGCTCGCCAGCAGCGTCGCGGGGCCGGCGATCAGGTCGAGCTCGGCCAGCAGGCCGGACTTGATCTCGTGGTCCTCGACCACCGCCTCGACAACGAAGGTGGCCTCGGCCAGCGCCTGGGGATCGGTCACGACCTGAACGTGCTCGGGATCTACATCGGCGCCCAGGCGGTCGAGGGTTCGCTCGACGGTGGCGCGCGCCCGCTCGGCCGAATCGAGCGAGCGGGCAAGCAGCAGCACCGGGCCGTGGTGTGCGGCGGTGGCGGCGAGGCCGCAGGCGATCGCGCCGCTGCCGACAATTGCCAGATGTTCGTCCACTTGCTGCCTTTCTTCGGTCTTCTCAGCGCTTCTCAGCGGATTGACTGACCAGTCAATCTAATGGGGAGGACGCGATACAGTAGAGGGCGCGGGAGCCGCGCATCTTCCAGAAGCGCTCCAATCTCTTCCAGAAGCGTACGGGTTCCTCTCCACTCAATCCCGGGCAACAGACCGTAGGAGGACTTCAGTCATGAGGCAAGCAGAGGGCCGCGAGGTCGTTATCGTCGAGGCGGTGCGCACGCCGATCGGCCGTGGGCACAAGGAGAAGGGCTACTACAAGGACATCCACCCGAACGCGCTGCTCGGCAAGGTCTACACCGAGGTGATCGAGCGCTCTGGCATCGATGCGTCAGAGGTCGAGGATGTGATCGCCGGTTGCGTGCAGCAGTTCGGTGAGCAGGGCTTCAACATCGCGCGCAATGCCTGGTTGCAGGAGGGGCTGCCGATCGAGACGCCCGGCACCACCGTCGACCGCCAGTGCGGCTCCGCGCAGCAAGCCGTGAACTTCTCCGCAGCGCTGATCGCCGCGGGCGTGCACGACGCGATGATCGGCTCGGGCGTGGAGCACATGGGGCACTTTCCGTTCTCCGCTGGGATGAAGACGCAGGAAGACTTCGGCTTCGCGTTCACGCCGGAGCTGATGGCCAAGCACAACATCGTCGGGCAGGGCCTCGGCGCCGAGATGATCGCCGATCAATGGGAGATCTCCCGCTCCGAGCTCGACGAGCTCGCGGTGCGCTCGCACCGGTTGGCCAACCAGGCCACCGAGGAGGGCCGCTTCGAGCGCGAGATCGTGCCGATGACGGTCGACGGGCAGGAGCTCGTCGCCGACCAGGGCATCCGCCCAGACACGAGCTTGGAGACGCTGTCCCAGCTCAAGCCGGCGTTCAAGCCGGACGGGAAGATCACCGCGGGCAACGCCTCGCAGATCTCCGATGGCGCCGCGGCGGTGCTGCTGATGAGCGCCGATAAGGCCAAAGAGCTGGGTCTGACCCCCCGGGCGCGGATCGTCGACCAGACGACCGTCGGCTGTGACCCGGTGAAAATGCTCGAGGGGCCGATCCCCGCGACGCGCAAGATCCTCGATCGCAACGGCATGAAGATCGACGACATCGACCTGATCGAGATCAACGAGGCCTTCGCCCCTGTGGTGGCGGCCTGGCGGCGCGAGCACAACCCGGACATGGACCGCGTGAATGTGAACGGCGGCGCGATGGCGCTCGGGCATCCGCTCGGGTCAACAGGCGCGCGGCTGATCACGACACTGCTGCACGAGCTCGAGCGCTCCGACAAGGAGATCGGCTTCGTGACGATGTGCTGCGGCGGCGGCCTCGGCACCGGCACCCTCATCCAGAGGGTCTGAGCCGGCAGAGTCTCAACCGCCGCTAGGTCCTCCGCCGGTCCAATTCACAGCGACCGGCGGGAGGGCCAGCAGCGCCTGCCAACTCGCCGCTTCGGTCTTGCCGGTCGGGGCGATCCCGTGGGCGGACTGGAACGCGGCGAGGTTGGCGGCGGTGGTCGCGTCGAAGATGCCGGTCGTCGCCTGGGAGGGGATCGCATCGGCGAGGTGCTCCTGCATCCACAGCACCGGGTCTCCCTTGTTGCCCTGTTCGAGTTCTGTGTAGCCCGGGTTCGGGATCACGCTTGAGAGCGGCGCTAGCGGTTCCGCCAGCGCGGTCCACTCGCTCGCGGGGGTTTCCTGCCAGTCCCACCAAGAGATGCCGGTCGCACCATAGTCGACGGCCTCCTCGCGGAAGCGCACGAGTTCGGCGTTCGAGGGGTGGCTGTAGGTCTGCCCGAGCGGGTAGATCGCCCGGCCGTAGACGCGATTTGAGATGTAGGTGTTCGCGTAGGCGGTGTCGACTGAGTTGCCGATGTCCTTCCAGTACATCTGCGGCGCGTTGAATTGTGCCCCGTTCGGTCCGAGGAACACGGAATAGGGGAAGGAGGGGTGGTCATAGACGTACGGGAAGGACGCGAGGCCGAGGGGATAGGTGACCCCGATCTTGGCGCGCAGGTCGGCGATGTAGGTCTGCGCTGAGCCATAGCGGCCTTCGTATTCGCCCTCGGCGTCGATCACGAGGCAGTCCGCCCCGTTGGCGACCGCCTCGGCGCCGAGGTTCGCCTCGCCGGCGGGGTTCGTGCCGTAGACGAACTGCCACGCGCACACTTTCAGGCCGCCCGCGTGCAGTTCCGCCACTAGCTGGGGCGAGAACTGGCTCCAGTAGTTCGACGATCCGTCGGAGCTCTTCACGAACACAGTGCTCACGTCGGCGGCGTGCGCTTGGGCGACGATCGCGGCGACGCTGCCGCCGTCGGACTGGTTGACGTACCAGATCCACATGCCCTGGCCTTCGAATGCCGTGCCGCTGGCCGCGGTGGCGGTCGGCGCCGGGGTGAGCGCTTTCGGCGGCGCGGGCGGGTGCAGCGCGTAGCGCACGACGGTGATCGGCCCGTAGGAGCTGGTGTGGCGTCCGTGGCTGAGCAGGATCATGATGTGCCCGGAGTGGGCCTTGCTGGGGACCGTCAGGATCAGGCCAAGCGTTGAGTTGCGCAGGTGCGAGTAGGGCGAGCTGGGGCCGATGCGGCCACCCGGCGTGTGGGGGAAGGCCACGGTCATGCCCGGCGTCAACCCTTTGCCCTTCAGCAGCAGGGTCCCATGGGTGGAGACCTCGTGTGCGTTGGTGTTGCATCTGGCGGTGGGCATGCAGCTGACGCTCGTGATCCGCACCGTGAGGACGTGCAGGCTGGTCGAGGCCTGCTTGGGGGCGGTCCCGTGCGACGGGGCGCTCTTGCCGGTCGCGCCGGCGGGAGCCTTGGTGGAGCCTGTGGGCGCGGTGCCACCTGGGTCGGCCGCGCCTGCCGGCGCCGCCGCGACGACCAGGGAGCACCCGATCAGGCAGCACAGCAGCGCAAAAGCAGCTGCCGCAAGGGAAAATATGGATCGCTCAGGGGCGCCGTTCGCCAACAAGAAAGTCCCTCCGCGCCGGAAAACCTGGTTGCCTCGAACCGGCGGCCATCGACCTTAGCCGCTGTGCCTGAACAAACCGAACAGCGGCAGAGAAGTTGCGTCAATCCCAGCGAAAGCCTAGCGCGGAGGGCGTGGGCGTGAGTGGGCTGGAGGGTAGGTCGGACGGCGGCTCGGGCAGGTTGAAGCCGGCGGGGGCGACGTCGTTGGGGGCGTCGGCATGGAACAGCGAGGCGAGGTACTGGATCTGGTCGCGGCCAACGCTCAGCTCCGATTGCCCGCCGCCGTAGCAGCCGATCTCGTGCGCGGCGCAGTAGTCGTAGACGTCGAGCAGCGTTTTCAGACTGCCGAAACGCGAGGGCTTGACGTTGATCGTGCGCGGTGGCCACGGCAGCGCCTCGATGTCCGCGACCGAGTGCAGCGGCGCGTCCCAGGTGACGCGGGCGCGATGCGGGCGTAAGAGCGTTTCGGTCTCGGGAGTGAGCTTGGGATCCTCGATCCAGGCGTCGGGGAATGCCTCGACGATGCGCTGATAGAGGGCCGGGTCGGCGGGGTTGTCGACGATCGTCCCCTCGTACTGCCCCTTGAGATCGACCGAGTCGACCGCGCCCAGTGCGACGAGTCGCGCGATCAGCTTGTCATCCCAGGAGGGCGTGGGGTCGAGCTTGAAGCGTAGCTTCGGGGCGATCTCCAGACGTCGCAGCAGAGGCTGAAGCGACGGTGGCTCGCCCAGGCGTTGCGAGGCGACGAAGCGCAGCGGCTCGCAGTCGCGCCCCAGGGCCGCGTGCAACGTTGTCCCGGCCTGGCGCAGGGAAAGGTCGAGCGCGGCGGACTCAAACGCCCAGTTGCGATAGAGGCGAAACTCCGGGCGGTCGGTGGGCTGTGGGAAGAGGTCCAGCGAGTGCAGGTGCTCGGCAAACGAAGCAAGCGTCCAGGAGCCCGCCAGGGGTGCGCTTGCGCCGGCGCGCTGCAGCGCCTCCTGGTCCTCAGCCGCGTAGGTGACGTCCTCGCCGAGACCTTCCTCACCCGAACCGCGCAGCCGGATGACGGTGGTCTTGCGCACGAACTCACTGGAGAGCGCGGCCTCGTGGCCTTCGAGCTCGTACCCCTCGATCACTACGGGCAGCTCGGCAAGCAGCTCATAGGTGCTCACGGAGTTCCGGCCCCGTTTTCGCCTTCCAGACGCGCGACGAGCTCGTCTAGGCGCAACTCCTCGAGCGCCGCGCCTACGGCCTCGAGCTCCCCGGCACAGAGTTCGATCAGGGTCTTACCCTCCTGGACGAGGGCAAGCGTCTCGTTGAGGCTGGCCTCCCCCGAATCGAGGCGACGGATTATCTCCTCGACGCGCGCGGCCGCTGTCTCGTAGGTCATTGGCTGTGAGTCGGTCACGGCCAGGGGATCGGTCATGGCAGGACCTGCGCGGGGACGGTGGCGTCGGCAAAGCGCAGCCGCACATCCGCGGTCTCGCGGGCGAGGGCGGCCGTGGAGATCGGTTCGCCCGATGCAGACTGGACGAGCGCGTAGCCACGCTCGAGCGTGCGCTGAGGGTCGTGGGCGGCCAGCGTGAGGGCGAGCTGGCTGAGCTCGTTGGGGTGTCGCCGCAGGCAGTCCTGCAGCGAGGATTGGACCTTGCGTTGGAGAGCGAGCGTGCGCCGTTCGGTAAGGGCGTGCTCGGTGGAGAGGCGCCGGCGCGAGCCGGCACGGGTCTCGCGCAACTGCTGGTGCAGGCGAGTGCGCTGGCGCGCGAGGTGATCGGCGGGGGCGCGGGAGAGCGTCGCGAGCAGCCGCGCGCGCGCAAGCACCGCCCGGCGCCCGTGCTCGCGTAGGCGCGAGGCCGCGACCGGCAGGCTCGCCTGCGCCAGGACCGCTCGCCGTCCGTGCTCGCGCAGCCGCGCGGCCGTCGCGGTGGTCTCGGCGCGGGCGCGCCGGCAGTCGACGCCGACGGCGGCATCCGCCGCGTGCGTGGGTGTCGAGCAGCTGACGGCGGCAACGTCGTCGAGCAGCGTACGGTCGGTGTGGTGACCGACCGAGGCGATTACCGGCACTCCGAGCAGCGCGACCGTGCGGCATAGGGTCTCGTCACAGAAGCAGAGTAGGTCGGCCAGGGAGCCGCCGCCGCGGGCGACGATCGCCACCTCGACCCCGCCCACGGCGGCGAGATCCCCCAGGGCGCGGATGATCGCGGGCGCCGCGTGGCGGTCCTGCACGGGGGCAAAGCCCCAGACGAGCCGTCCGGCCCAGCCGCGACGGGCAAGCGCGGCGAGGATGTCATCGCGCGCCTTACCGCTCTCGCCCGTGATCACGCCGATCGTGCGGGGAAGCAACGGCATGTGCAGGCCCTGTTGGCGCTCGAGCAGCCCCTCGGCGTCGAGCGCCTTGCGCAGGCGGTCGATCCGCGCGAGCAGGTCTCCCTCCCCGGCCACGCGCAGGTCGGTTACGGAGAACGAGAAGCTGGGCGATGAGGTGGCGCTGCCGGGGTAGAAGTCGCAGCCGCCCGCGATCACCACCTGCATCCCCTCGGCGGGCGCTTGATCGCCCGCGCGCGCGAGGATCGAGTCCCAGTCCTTCTGCCAGACCGCGCATGGAACCGCGCCCGACGGGTCGCGCAGCTCGAAGTAGACCCGTGCGCGGGCGGCGCGCAGGTTGACGAGCTCGCCGACGAGTTGCACGTGGGTGAACGAGCGCAGCTGCCGGCGCAGCGCGGCAGCGTACTCCCCAACCGGGAATGGCCCGGCGAGGCCGCTGCCGGGAATGCCCGGGTCGGCGGGTGTGGCTGAATGCGTGAGTGGCGAGGACGTAGACATCGAAGCCCAGCATAGGCGCTAGGATCGACGGAGAGATGTGGAGCAGCGACCCCCGGGCCGGCGACTGACGCCGTGGCGAATCGCAACAGGGGTCGTGCTGGACGCTCGCGCAAGCGGCGTCCGAATGCTGCGAGCGCCGCCGGGGAGCGTCAGCGGGGAGCGGAGGAAGCCGGAGATGGTTCGGGGACGCTCGCAAGCACAACTGTGTCGGCGCCAGGGAAGGCTCCCAGCGAGCGAAAAACCTCCCCCGCGGCGCGCAAGGCCAAGCGGACACGCCCGCGCGGCGCCACCGAGCGCAGCGCAGGCGGCTGGCGGGATCCACTGTCTGCGGGCGAGCGCCCGGAGGCGCCGTGGCACCCGCTGCCGCTGTCCGAGCTGCTGATCCTGGTCGGAGCGATCGGCACCGTGTTCGGTCTGGAGCGTTTGCAACATGGGGGGATCTCAAATGGCGGTCCGGCGCTGTTCGCTGGGATCGCGGCGGTGTTGATCGGCACGGTTGAGGTGACGCTGCGCGAGCATTTGAGCGGGTACCGCTCGCATACCCTGATCCTGACGCTGATGCTGCTGCTCGTGTTCCACGCGGTCGTGATCCTGACCGTGGCCTCGTTGACCACGGTGCCGAAGGAGCTGAACGTAGGGTTGCTGCTCGTCGATGTGGCGTTCGGGACGGTCCTGTTCAGGCTGCTGCGCGCGCGTTACGTGGACGCGAGACGCGAGCGCACGTTCGCGCGCAGGCGCTGAACTGCTCTCAGGCCGGCGTGGCGGAGAAGATGTCGAGCGATGAGGTTGGTGTCCGCGCGTCGCGATCCAGGCGTTTGTCAGGGCTCTCCAGCCGATTGTCGTTGCCGGCGATCACGATTGGGGTGTCGCAGATCTCCATCAGTCGCGAGTAGATCCGTTTGCCGACGTGCTCCTCCAATTTCCAGGGTTCCGGCGCGAGCGGCCCATCGGCGTCGGAGTCGATGTCGGTGGTAAAGACGATCGAACGCTGGCCCTCGTAGCGGGCGTTGACGATCAGGTAGAGCTGCTCGAGCACCCACTCGGTCGGCCGCACGACGCGAAGGTCCTCGATATGCAGGAGATCGACGCTTGCGAGCGTCTCGATCACCTGGTCGGGGGTTTCGCGGCTGTCGGAGTTGAACGTCGCGCGGATGCGATTCAAGAGCGCGACCGCGTTGAAGCTCAGGACCGAATGCTGCGAGCGAGCCGCCGCAGCAGCGACCATATAGCCCAAGGTCGTCTTGCCGGTACCGGTGTGACCCATCAGCCACATGCCTTTGCCGATCGCGAGGTTGCGCTGAATGTCGGCGCAGAAGCGCTTGACGACGCGAACGGAGTCGGCGTTTGGATCCTGGGCGATCTGCGTCAGCGGGTAGCGATCCCACGAGAGGTCCATGTAACGTCGTGGTACGCGGTCGCGGAGTCGGTGGGCGCGGGCATTTGCGATGCGCTGGGCCCTGCAGGCACAATCCCGGGCCGTATTCGTCGCCTCATCGACCAGAAAGCCGCTGCCGTCGCATCTCTCAAACGGGCAGTGCGCCTCGCCGGCGGTTTGTGGACGCAAATCCATCACTCCACCCAGTCAAGCAAGTACTCCGGCGTCCACGACCACCAACCACGCAAATCGCCAGGATTTTTTTGATCCCGCTCAGGAGGCGAGGTCGAGCGAGGGGAGCGGGCGCTCGCCCAGCTCAGCGCCCTCGCCGCGGGTCTCGCCCTCGAAGCCGAGGCGCTGCAGTCGCGCGATCTCGCGCTCGCCTTCGATTCGAGCCGGGTGCTCAGGCGGGAGGTTCGCGATCAGTGCGGCGATGCGGTTGCGCAGCTGCAGCGCGAAGTGAGGGGTTGAGGCGCCCATCAGCTGGCGCACGTCCTCGACGCTCACCTGGTGCTCGCTCTCGCTGCGGGCGAGGCGGGCGGGATCCTCGGCTTGGCTCATCGAGTCATCTTCTCAGACGGTCATTCGGCGAGCGGGAGCGAGGGTTCTTCGGTGGCGGTGGCGCGGGGCGAGGTCTCGAGCAGCGTGTCGATTTCGGCTTGGGTGACGGCCGAGATCGCCTGTTCGTCTCCGATCAGCCAGCCGTGATTGTAGACGCTGCGGACAGGCGGGACCTGGGGGGAGTAAGCAGGTTTGATGTCGCTGAGGTAGCCGGCGAGCACGGGAGGAATCGAAGTCCCCGCGCCCGGACCGGTGGCCACCTCGTCGAGTAGGAGCAGAGGGCCGAAGTCGCCGTTGGCGGAGAGCGACGCGGCGGCGGGCGCGTCCAGCGGCCGGGAGAGGTTCACGAACACGAGACCGTGGCCGGGTTCGTGGATGCCCCAGCCGAATGTGCCGTCGGCGAAGCGCGCGACGGCGATCGCGTTGTTGATTGGGTTCCCGCCCGCCCCGGTTTCTTCGCCCGAGCCGCCACCGATCGGCTTGACTGCTCCGAGGTGTGCGAGCTGGGCGAGCACGTGGCTGTTGACGGCCGACGGGCCGACCACATAGATCGTCGGCCGGTGCAAGCCTGCCATCTCTGCCCTCGTCGCCGTGGGAATGCCCGTGGAGGCGACGAGCAGGATCGGCGCGCCGCTCTCGGCGGAGAGGCCGGCGGCTGGCATCACGAGCGCGGGTGGAGCATCCTCGGCGAGCACGATCACCTGCCGGGGAGTGACGCCGCGGGCGCGGCTCTCCAGCTGCGCCACTTCCGCCGCCAGCGCGGCTGGTTCACTCGCCGTGAGCGTCGTCGTGCGGTAGCCCGCCGGCGCGGCGGGCAGAGCGGGCGGGGATCCGATCCTGATCACCTGCGCGCCGCCGGCCTGAGCGGCTCCGGTGGGGTGCATCGCCGCAAGCGCCTGGGAGCTCACCGAGGGCAGGGTGGAGCCTTCGCTGTACAGCAGCGGCGCGCCGAGCGGCGCGCTCGCGAGGGCGGAGGCGGCCAGAGCCGCCGGCCAGTCGTGTTCGTCTACCAGCACGACCGCCTGCGGCCGCGTGCTCACCGTCAGGCCGGGATATACCGCGCGGGCGACCGCCGCCGCGTCGGTCGCCGGATCGGAGCCGCCGAGTCGCGTGGTGTTCTTCGTTGCCAGGCCTCCCGCGCCCTCGGTGCTCACCTGGGCGATCGGCGCGCCAGAGGAGCCCGCAGGCAACGGAGCGGACTTGCCGCAGCCCGCGAGCGCCGCGCCGGCAAGTATGGCTATGAGTAGGCGGGATACGGGGGCGTTCATCCGATCGGGACACTATCGGGCGCTCCAGCGCACGAAATGATGCTCTGGCAGGATCGCCGGCTTCCCAGGGATGGTCGGTCTCAGAAGCGCGACATAGGAATCGATCATCCGATCATCTCGCCAAAAGCCTGGCATTTGCGGGGTAAAGCCCGCGAAATCTCCTGCAACCGGTGCAAGCGTCATTGCACCGTGCTAGTCTGCCGCCCGAACGCCGAATCCTTGACTAGATGTCAGGGAACGGGGGACCCAAATTGTTGGGGCGAATCCCACGGTGAACCGTGAGAAGCGCAGGCTCTTTCAGCGCTAGCCCGTCAGCTAACCCCGCAGGCCGACGAAAGAGGTTGTGGTTGTGCGGGTGCGAACCCTCAGCAGCACGTTTTTCTGTAGCTTGACGGTCCTCGCCGTGGCGGCCACGCCCGCTTTGGCGGTCTCCAAGACCGGCGGCGTCGCCGCCGTCTCGCCCACGCCGGAACCGGCAGTGAGCGGTGGCTCGACCCCCACCATGCCGGTAAAACCGGCGAAGCCGGTGCACACGGACCCCGTCACGGCGCCCACCCCGAACATTGCCTACACGGGTCCGGTATATGAGAAAACCGTGACCGGCCAGGTTGTCCCCTACGTGCCCCCGGCGCCCACGGGCCAGGTCAACGGCACCACCGGCGGCATGCCCGTCGGGACCGCGGCCGACACGAAGCCCCAGCTGCTCGTGCCGGGCACCATGGCCCGCTACGTCGACGGGCTCGCGGCGGCGCCGATGTCGGTGCCCGCGGCCGTGCAGGAGATCATCTGGGCCGGCAACGAACTGATCGGTCTGCCCTACATCTACGGCGGCGGCCACGCCTCGTTCAGCTCGCCCGGGTACGACTGCTCGGGGACCGTGTCCTTCGCACTGCACGGCGCCGACCTGCTGCAGACCCCGGAGGATTCATCCGAATTCGAAGTCTGGGGCTCGCATGGCGCCGGACGCTGGGTCACGATCTTCGCCAACCCCGGTCATGCCTACATGACGGTCGCCGGGCTGCGCCTGGACACGAGCGCGGCCGACGATCCGAGCAATGAGCAGGGTCCCCGCTGGCGTCCGTTGCGTCAGGGCAACGAAGGCTTCGTCGTGCGCCACCCGCTCGGTCTCTGATCAGCGTCGTCGAACCCAGGGTCGGCTACGCTTGGGCTTGGCTCACCGGGAAACTGCCCGGATCGAAGAACAGCAATAGGAGGATCTAGATGGCCGGTCTGACCGGGCGCATGTCAACCGTCGTGAAGGCGAAGGTCTCGAAACTGCTGGACCGGGCCGAAGACCCCGGCGAGACGCTTGACTACAGCTACCAGAAGCAGGTCGAACAGCTGCAAAACGTCAAGAAGGGCATCGCCGACGTGGTGACGGCCAAGAAGCGCTTGCAGATGCAGGAGGCGACGCTCAAGCAGAGCGTGGTCAAGCTCGACACGCAGGCTCGCCAGGCGGTCTCCGCCGGGCAGGAGGATCTGGCGCGGACGGCGCTCGAGCGCAAGAACGTCGCCCAGACCGAGCTGCAGGGGCTCGATACGCAGGTCTCAGAACTGGAAGACCAGCAGCAGAAGCTGACCGATTCCGAGCAGAAACTGCGCGCGAAGATCGAGGCGTTCCGGACGAAGAAGGAGGTCATCAAGGCGCAGTACTCCGCCGCGGAGGCCCAGGTGAAGATCTCCGAGGCCGCCACGGGCGTGGGCGAGCAGATGGCCGACGTCGGCTTGGCGATGCAGCGCGCGGTCGACAAGACCGAAAACATGAAAGCGCGCGCCGATGCGGTGTCCGAGCTGGAAGCGGCGGGGACGTTCGACGACGTGACGGCGCTGGGCTCCGGGGAAGACGACATCGACCGCCAGCTCAAGCAGCTCTCCAGCCAGCCGGCGGTGGATGAGGAGCTGGCGAAGATGAAGGGCGAACTCGACCAAGGCGCCTCCGCGCCGCCCGCTCAGATCGAGGCGCCCGCCAATGGTGGCCAGGAGTCTCCGCCCGCCGATGCCCAGCCGGCCGAGGGTGACCAGGCATGATTGTGCGCGTGTCCACCGAGGGCCAGTACGAGCTTAAGGACGGGGCGCTCGAGCGGATGCATGAGCTCGATGACGCCTGCCAGGCTGCCGTGGAGGCCGGCGACAGTGAGCGTTTCCACGGTTGTTACGAGCAGCTGCTCGAGCTCATTCGTAGCGAAGGCTCAGAACTCCAGGACGACGATCTGAGGGGCTCGGATCTGACACTGCCGCCGCCGGATATAACGCTGCAGGAAGCGCAGAGCGAGTTCTCCGCACACGGGTTGATCCCTGACTGACTAGAGCGGGATTCCCCACAGCGGGAACCAGCGCTCCAGTTCCGGCTCGATCGGTAGTTCAGCGGACATCTGGGCCTTGAGCTGCAGCTCGCGCTCGGTCGAGCGTGTGTTTGTGGCAGCTACCTCGGGCACAAACGGGTACCAGAACCCACGCTTGTAGTTGTAAATGAAGTAGACGGGTCGTTTCTGGGTGTCGAGGAATGCAAAGACAGCGCATAGCAGGCGCTCGCCGTAGCCGGCAGTCTCGATCGAGCCCGAGACCGCGTTGATCCCGACCGCGAGGTCTTCGACGCTGGGGGTGGCGGGAGGGTTGTGCAGGACCATCCAGCGGTAGCCGAAGGCGTCGTTCTCGCTGGAGACCGTCGTGCCGGAATCGCCGCCGGTGGCCCGCACGACTTCTTCCATTTCTCCGAGCGTCGATTCGAACTCGGCCGTCGCCAAAGCCTGGAAGACGATCGCGGCCGCGCCGGAGGGATCGATCGAATGTTCTGACTGGAGCGCGATGTAGGCGGTGGAGATCGCGAACAGGCGATCGGGCGCCGGGCCGGCGACCGAGTGGCGGCCGGTGAGCATGTCGCGCAGGCCCACTACTTCGAGCCCTCCTGCAGCTGGGACTCCAGCCGCTCCAGCGCCGTCAGGCGCGCCTCCAGGGGCGGGTGGTCGGCGAAGATGTTCATCAAGGACTTCTTCGTACGAGCGGGGAGGATGAAGAAAGCGCTCATCGTTTCGGCCCGGCGCAGGTCCTGACTGGGCACGCGGTCCATCGTGCCGCTGATCTTCAACAGCGCCGAGGCCAGCGCGCTCGGGCGTCCGGTCAATACGGCGGAGCCGCGGTCGGCGGCGAACTCGCGGTAGCGCGAGAGCGCGCGGAGCAACAGGAACGAGATCGCGTAGACCGCGACCGAGACGAGGATCACGACGAAGACGTCCTCCTCCTCTTCGCTGTTGCCGTAGCCGCCGCCGAAGAACAGGGCGAACTGCGCGATCGTCGCGGCCAGCGTGGCGAAGAAGGAGGCGAGCGTCATCACCATCACGTCGCGGTTGATCACGTGGGTGAGCTCGTGCGCCATCACGCCTTCGAGCTCGGCGGGCTCCAGCAGCTGAAGGATGCCCGAGGTCGCGCAGACGGTGGCCGACTTCTGCGAGCGGCCCATCGCGAACGCGTTCGGCATCGACGTGTCCATCACGCAGACGCGCGGCTTGGGCAGGTTGGCCTGCACGCACAGGCGCTCGATGATGCCGTGCAGCTCGGGGGCTTGCGCGGGCGAGACTTCCTTGGCGCCTAGTGTGGCCAGGGCGATCTTGTCGGAGGCGAACAGCTGGCCGCCGAGCAGCACGAGCGCCACGATCACGATGATGCCGGCGCCGGCGCCGACGGCGATCAGCACGCCGATGAAGACGACGTAGACGAGGCCGAGCAGGAACAGCGTCAAGAGCATCCGCGACTGCAGGCCGGTGTCTTTGCCAAAGTTGGATCGCCGGGGTGACACGGGCGTGATTGTGGCAGAAGCGGATTGGCGTGCCCTAAAGTCCCGCACGAGCAATGAAGCCCGAAATCGAAATCCTGGGCATCTCGATCAAGACCTTCGGCGTGATGTTCGCGCTCGGCTTCCTCGCCTGCGGTGCGCTGGTGGCGCGCCGCCTGCGCGAGCTGGGCAAGCCGGTCGACTGGTCTTACGAGATCGTGTTCTCAGCGCTGATCGGCGGCCTGATCGGCGCGCGGGGGTACTACGTGATCCAGAACTACTCGCAGGTCGAGCACAACCTGCTCAAATCGCTCTTCTCCGGGTCGGGCCTCGTCTGGTACGGCGGCGCGATCGGCGGCGCGATCGGCGTGCTGCTGTGGATGCGCTGGCGCGATCAGATGGAATTGATCATGTTCGACATGTGCGCGACCGCGCTCGCGCTCGGCTACGCGATCGGGCGGATCGGCTGCCAGGTCTCCGGCGACGGCGACTACGGGATCTCCTCGAAACTGCCGTGGGCGATGGGCTATCCCCACGGGACGGTTCCGACCCCGCCGGGCGTGACGGTACAGCCGACCCCGATCTACGAGACCGTGACGATGTGTCTCCTGGCCTACCTGCTGTGGCACATACGCGACAAAGTGCGCCCGGGGGTGGTGTTCGCGCTGTATCTCGTGCTGAGCGGGTTGGAGCGATTCCTGGTCGAGTTCATCCGCCGCAACAAGGAGGTGTTCGCTGGCTTGACGGCGCCGCAGGTGGAGAGCCTCGTGCTGTTCGCGATCGGGCTCGTGTGGTTGGCGCTGATGACACGTGAGGGCGGATTGAGCGGCCTGCGCGCCAAGACGAGCGCCCCCCGCCCGACGACGGCCTGACCCAGACCGTCCGACGCTGTCCCGAGCCCGCAAGCGATAATCCCCGGGATGGCTACCGAGACGAGTCTTTCGAACGTATTTCCGCTCGGCAGCCGGCTGAACGAGCGCGGGCGACTGGAGGTGGGTGGCTGCGACACCGTGGAGCTGGCGCGCGAGTTCGGGACGCCGGCCTATGTGGTGGCCGAGGATGACCTGCGCGTGCGGGCACGTGCGTTTGTCCAGGCCGGCGCGGAGGCGGGGCACTCGGACTTCCATGCGGTGTTCGCCTCGAAGGCGTTCCCCTGCACCGCCGTGCTCGCGCTGTTTGCCCAGGAGGGCCTGTGGTGTGACGTGGCCTCCGGCGGAGAGCTGCACTTGGCGCTGAATGCGGGCTATGCGGCAGAGCGGATCGTGATGCACGGCAATGCTAAGTCCGAAGAGGAGCTCTCGGCGGCGCTTGGGGTGCGTGTGGGCCTGATTGTGGTGGACAACTTCGACGAGCTCGACCGCCTGGAGCGGTTGACCGCCGAGGGCGCGCGGGGGGGAGAGGCTCAGCCGGTGCTGATCCGGGTGACGCCGGATGTGCGGGGTGAGACGCACGAGAAGATCTCAACGGGCCAAGCGGACTCCAAGTTCGGCTTCTCGATGGACGATGCGCGGGCGGCGATCGAGCGGATCGATGGCATCGACGGGCTCGCGCTCGCCGGTTTGCACGCCCATATCGGCTCGCAGTTGCTCGAGCTGGAGCCCTTTCGCCGCGAGGTGGCAGAGCTCGCAAAGCTCGGATCGGAGACCCACCCGCCCGGCGGGTTCTCCATCTGGGATCTCGGCGGCGGTCTCGGCGTTGCCTACACCGAGGCCCAGCCGCGCCCGCCGGCGATCGAGGAGTACGTGGGGACGCTCGTGGGCGCGGCAAGAGAGCACGGCATGGGCGCTCCCGGGAAGCGCCTGTTGATCGAGCCCGGCCGGGCGCTGACTGCCAACGCGGGTGTGACGCTGTACACGGTGCAGAGCGTCAAGCGCAACGTCTCCACCTGGGTCGCCGTGGATGGAGGGATGTCTGACAACCTGCGCCCGATGCTGTACGGCGCACGTTACGAAGCGCATGTCGCCGACCGCTTCGGCGGTGCCATGCCCTGCGTGCTGGCGGGCAAGCACTGCGAGTCCGGCGACGTGATCGTGCGCGAGGCGCTGCTCGACGATCCGCGGCCGGGCGACCTGATCGTGACGCCGGCGACCGGCGCGTACGGGTTCGCGATGGCGAGCAACTACAACGGCGTGTCGCGGCCGCCGGTCGTGTTCTGCAAGGACGGCGACGCGAGGATCGTTGTGCGGCGCGAGAGCTTCGACGATCTGACGGCGCGCGATGTCTGCTAGCGAGCCTTTCAAGGTCGGCCTGCTCGGCCACGGCACCGTCGGCTCGGCGTTTGCCGCGCTGCTGGACGAGCGGGCCGGGGAGATCGAGCGCTTCAACGGCCGCGCGCCGGTGATCTGCGGCGTGCTGACGCGCACAAAGGGCAACTTCGCGGAGATCCTCGACGACGCTGAGCTGATCGTCGAGGTGATGGGCGGGATTGAGCCCGCGCGGGAGTACCTGCTTACGGCGATGCGCGCCGGCAAGGATGTGGTCAGCGCCAACAAGCAGCTGCTATCCCAGCACGGCGAGGAGCTGTTCGGCGTCGCGCGCGAGCACGACGTGCGCCTGCGCTTCGAGGCGGCGGTCGCCGGGGCGGTGCCGGTTGTGCGTCTGCTGGAGGAGTCGCTGGCCGCCACGCCGATCGAGCGCATCCACGGGATCGTCAACGGCACGACCAACTTCATCCTCTCGGAGATGGCCCGCGGCAGTACCTACCCGCAGGCGCTCGCCGAGGCTCAGCGAATGGGCTACGCCGAGGCGGATCCGAGCGACGACGTCTCCGGCCGTGACGCGGCCGCGAAGATGGCGATCCTCGCGCGGCTGGCGTTCGGCGCGCCCGTGCACTTGGACGACGTGCCCTACGATGGGATCGAGCACCTGCAGAGCGACGACCTCGAGTACGCCCGCGAGCTGGGCCTCGGCTTGAAGCTGATCGGGACCGCCGAGCGCCGCGACGGCGGGCTGTCGGTGCGCGTCTATCCCGCGTTCCTGTATGCCGGGCATCCGCTGTCCTCGGTCTCGGGCCCGTTCAACGCCGTGACGGTCGAATCGGAGGCGATCACCGAGATCACGATGTCCGGCCCGGGCGCCGGCGGCCGGCAGACCGCGAGCGCGGTGCTGGGTGATGTCGTGAGCGTGATGACCGGCGGCGCGCGGCCACCGGCCCCGCCGCTGGAGTTGCGACTGCTCGAGGACGTACCCAGCGCGTTCTACGTGCACCTGGAGGTGGCCGACCGTCCGGGTGTGCTGGCGGCCGTCACGCAGGTGCTGGGCGAGCAGGGGGTGTCGATCAAATCGGTCGTGCAGCGGGGTCTCGGCGAGAATGCGCGGCTGGTGATGGTCACCCATCAGGTGGCCGAGTCGAGCCTGCGCGCGGCGATCGCGCTGCTGCAGGAGTCCGAGTTCATACGCTCTACACCGCGCACAATCAGAGTGATCGAAGAGGAGTTCGGATAAATATGAACCAGGCCGTCGTCAAGGTCCCCAGAGTCGAGGGCATCCCGCCAACCGGAGCGCATGTGCCGCTGATCGAGCGCTACCGCGAGCGTCTTCCGTTCGAGCCGGGCGACCCGCTGGTCAGTCTGCAGGAGGGCTCGACGCCGCTGCTGCGCGCGCCGGTGCTCTCGGAGCTCGTTGGCGCGACGGTGCGTCTGAAGCTCGAGGGCGCCAACCCGACCGGGTCGTTCAAGGACCGCGGCATGACCTGCGCGGTCTCGGCGGCGGTGCGCGATGGCGCCAAGGCGGTGATCTGCGCGTCCACCGGGAACACGGCGGCGAGCGCGGCGGCGTACGCGGCGCGCGCGGGCATCACCTGCGCGGTGATCGTCCCCGAGGGGAAGATCGCCCAGGGCAAGATGGCCCAGACGCTCGTGCACGGTGCGCGTGTGATCTCCCTGAAGGGCAACTTCGACCAGGCGCTGACGCTCGTCCGCGAGCTCACCGACGCGCACCCGATCGTGCTCGTCAACTCCGTGAACGAATATCGCATCGAAGGTCAGAAGACCGCCGCTTTCGAGATCCACGAGGGCCTGGACGGTGGCCTGGAAGCGCTGTGCATCCCCGTCGGCAACGCGGGCAACATCACCTCCTATTGGCGCGGCTTCCAGGAGATGGGGGCGGCGCCGAAAATGTTCGGCTTTCAGGCCGAGGGCGCGGCGCCGCTGGTGGAGGGCAAAGTGATCGAGCACCCGGAAACGGTCGCGAGTGCGATCAGGATCGGCAACCCCGTCCGCTGGGAGGACGCGATGGCCGCGGCTACAGACTCGCGCGGCGCGATCAGGGTCGTCAGCGACGCGGAGATTCTCTCGGCTTACCGTTTGCTCGCCTCCAGGGAAGGCATGTTCTGCGAGCCGGCCTCGGCGGCATCGGTCGCCGGTCTGCTCAAGTACGGCGCCGATGGCGCCGAGCAGGTCGCGTGCGTGTTGACCGGCCGCGGCCTGAAGGACCCGGAGACGGCGATTGCCAACAATGACGGCATGGTGATCCAGTGCGTCGCCGAGACGGCGGCGATCGAGGAAGCGGTTTTGGGTGATCCGTAGACGGGTGGTGCGCGTGCCCGCGTCCTCGGCCAACCTCGGCCCGGGCTTTGATTGCATGGCGGCCGCGCTGGCACTGCACTTGGAGCTGGAGGTCGAGGAGACCGGGCAGTTCGCTGTCGAAACCGATTTGGCGATCTCGCGCGGGCGCGAGAACTTGTGCGTGCGAGCCTTCGAGCGGCTGCATTCCGCCGACGGTTTCACCTTCCGCATCCGCTCGCAGATCCCGCTCTCTGGTGGACTGGGCTCCAGCGCCGCGGCGATCGTCGCGGGCCTGACGGCCGCCGACCACCTGTTTGAGTTGGACGCCGACCTGCTGGCGCTATCCACCGAGCTGGAGGGGCACCCCGACAACGTCGCGGCGGCATTGCGCGGGGGGTTCGTGATCTGCGCCGACGGCGAGGCGGTGCGCTTCGAGGCGCCGACGGGCTTGGAGGCGTTGGCGGTCGTGCCGGATCAGGCGGTGCGCACTCTCCAAGCGCGCGCGGCGCTGCCGGCGGAGGTCCCGCTGGCGCAGGCCGTGTTCAACGTCGCTCACACGGCGCTGCTCACGCTCGGCCTTGCCCGCGGCGATTGGGACCTGGTGGCGCGCGGCCTGCACGACCGCCTGCACGAGGGACGCCGCGCGTCGCTGTTCCCTCACTCCTACGAGCTGGCGCTGCGCGCGCGCGAGCTGGGCGCCCTGGGGGCGACGATCTCAGGCGCAGGGCCGACGGTGCTCGTGTGGTGCTTCTACGAGCAGACCGGCGCGGTCGTCGAGGCGCTGCGGGCAGAGATCGACGGCTGGGCGACTCTGCTGCGGACGCCGTTCGAGCCGCAGGGCGCTTACGTCGGGGAGCTCTGACCCAGCCGCGCGAGCACTTCGCCGGTGAGCGCCAGGTAGTCGGTGCCGAGGTCGGGGCGGTGATCGAGGATCGACTTCGCGCGCTCGGCCGACTCGGCGTAGGCGATCGAGGAGCGGATCACGGTGTCGAATACCTGCTCGCCGAAGCGCTCCTGCAGCGAAGCGAGCGCCTCGCGCGAATGCACGGTGCGCATGTCGGCGAGGTTCAGTAGCACGCCCAGCAGCTGCAGATCGGGGTTCAGGCTGTCCCGTGCGAGGTCCACCACCTCCATCGCCTGCTCGACCCCCTGCAGCGCGAAGTACTGGGCCTCGGCGGTCACGAGCGCGCGATCGGCGGCCACGAGCGCGTTCACTGTCAACAGCCCGAGCGAGGGCGGGCAGTCGATCAGGATCACCTCGTACTCCTTCGGCGCCTTCGCGAGCGCGCGCCTCAGCGTCATCTCCCGGCCCATCTTGCCGCCCAGCATCAGCTCGGCCTCGGCCAGGCTCAGGTTCGCGGGGATCAGATCGTCGTGGATCGCCTCGGCCGCGCTCGCGCGCCCCGACAGCACCTCGGCGATCGTCGGCTCGGCGTCGGGCGGGACGTCGAAGTAGTCGGACAGGTTCCCCTGTGGGTCGAGGTCCACCGCCAGCGTTCTGACGTCCGCGCGGCGCAGCGCGTCGGTGAGCGTGCGCACGGTGGTGGTCTTGCCGGTGCCCCCCTTCTGGGAGAGCACGGCGATTGTCATCGTCTCCGTCTTCTTCGCCATTTGCGGGCGATACTACGCGGCGGGCCCTCCCGGGGGCCATGCCGCGTACGCGTCTTACTCGCAGGCCACGCTGAGGAAGCTCAAGCGGTAGCGCCCGACGAGGATCTCATCGCCGTCCTCGAGTGTCTGCCCTTCGATCCTCGCGCCGTTTACGAATACCCCGTTCAGGCTGCGATCGTCGAGCACTCGCACGCCGTCGGGCTGGCGCACGATCAGCGCGTGCCGGCGCGAGACCGTCGGATCGTCGAAGCGCACGTCGGCCGCGAGCGAGCGTCCGACGCGTGTCCACTCGCGCGTGAGTGACACGGTGCGCCACTCGCCGCTCTCCTCGTACACGAGGTACTCCCCGGGCTGCTCGATACGCTCTCTCGCTTCGGCCAGCAACGCATCGTGCTCGGACTGGGAAAGGTCCCCCGGTGGCCGGTGACCGGGCAGCGTCTCCTCGTTACCAGGTCGTCTGGCCAGCGTGTCCGCGCGCTCCGGGCCTCTACCGGTGTCCATTTGCCCGGCCCGAAACAGCGAAGCGCGGGCAAAGTCCTCCCCGCCGCAATGCGGGCAGTCCGCGAGGGTTTCCGAGCCGACGAGCGTCAGCACGTAGTCGCAGCCCAGGCAGCGAAATGAGCCTGCCCCGGTGACGGTTCCCGATGTAAGCATCTCCATCTCTGCCCCCTTGGGTACCCAGCCATTCTTGCACTTTCAGCTCCTACCCATCGTTCGGATGTCCAAAACGGCAGGAACCCAGCCTGCGAGGACGAATCTTTCAGACCATGGCCTCCACCGAACGCCATGTCGAGCAGCTCGAGCGCGTTCTCCTCCGTCGTGGCGTCGGTGCGTTGGAGGCCGATCGGCATCGCTGCACCGACTGCGGGCGCACTCCTCTCACCGGCGAGCACATCCACCTGTACGGACGTGCCCAGGGCATCGTCTGCGAGCTCTGCCGGATCCTGCGCCGCGAGGCTCCGGTGGCGAGCGAGATCGTGCGCCACTCAGAGCACGGTCACGCGGTTCGCCTCACCGCCCGCGCCGCCTAGCCGCGTTCGAGGTGAGTGCCGTCTAGACTGGCGTCCCCGTGCACCCCGTGACAGTGTCGATCATCGTAGACGCCCCCCGTGAGCAGGTATTCGAGTACCTGAGCGACATCGCCAATCATCCCGAGTTCACCGACCATTACCTCGTCGACTGGCATCTCACGCGGATCGATTCGGTCGGGCTCGGCGCCGGGGCGCGCTTTCGCGTAAAGGCGCCCGGTAACCGCTTCAGCTGGGGTGACGTCACGTTCGTCGAGCTGCAGGCGCCTCACCGGATCGTCGAGGCCGGCCGTATGGGCAAGAACAACCGCATTCGCACGCTCGGCGTCTACGAGCTCGCGTCCGCCTCGCCCGGCGCCACGCGTGTGAGGTTCACGCTCGAGACCGTGCCCGTAACGCTGTCCGATCGCTTGCTGGAGGGGCTCGGCGGGCGTGGCTGGTGCAAGCGCAAGAGCAACAAGGCAATGCGACGGCTGCGCTCGATCTTCGAACGCGATCAAGGTCGGGGCGTCTACACCGAGGACGTTGGACGGCGCGTCACGGTCGCCGCCGGATAAACTGCCGCGTCGCATGCTCAGCCCTCTGCGCAAGATCCCTCTCGTCGTGCTCGTGCTCGTCGTGGTGTTCGCCCTCGGCGCCTGCGGCGACTCTCACACGCGGGTCACCACCGGCACCTACGCCGGGGAGTCCGGCAAGAACGCCCCCTACCTGAACGTCGGCCCGCTCGTCTATGAGGTCCAGCTCTCGCGCGAGCTCAACCCCGCCAACATCGAAGACGCCGCCTACCTGAAGGGACTCACGCCCGCCGAGGCCCATCTCGAACCTGGCCAGGAGTGGTTCGCGGTGTTCATGCAGGTGTGGAATCACAAGTCCGTCCCGCTGCCGGCGGCGACCAACCTGACGATCTCAGACACCCAGAACAACGTCTACACACCGATCGTTCCGGCCGCCGAAAACGAATTCGCCTATCGCGGCGGCCTGGTGCCGGCCAAGGGCGAACTCCCGCTGCCGGAGTCGCCCGCCGCCTCGGGCGCCACCGGGGGTGCGGTGCTGCTCTACAAGATCCAGGTTGTCTCGCTCGACAACCGTCCGCTGGAGCTGAAGATCGTCGCTCCGAACGACGCTTCCCAGACGGCGTCGGCCGAGCTCGACGTCTGACGGCGCCTCGTCGCCGCTGACTGCGTCCTCGGTCGCTCGCGTGCCTAGCACGCCACGCTGGGTGGGCGGGCCTTCAAATCCTTGCCAGGAACGACGATTCGCTCGTCAGTGGGTGGCTGAAAGTCCCGCTTCGAGCACCTGACGTGCCACAGGCGCCGCGGTCGCCCCGCCGGCGCCGTCCTGCACGAGCAGCACGCCCACGACGATCCGCGGCGCGAGCGCCGGGGCGAAGGACGCGAACCAGGCGTCGGTATTGCTCGCTTCGCTCTGTGCCGACCCGCAGCTTTCCGCCGGCTTCGATTCTCCTGAGCCCGATTCTTCCTTTGAGCTCGATTCAGATTCCGAAGGCGAGCAGGTGCTCTCGCTCTTCAGTTCGGCTGTGCCGGTCTTGCCCGCAACCGTCACCCCGGGGATCGCCGCGGCCGTGCCGGTGCCTTCACGCACGACACCGATCATCAGTTTCCTGACGGTGTGCGCCACTGCCACGCTGCTCACGAACGTACCGCCGCCGGAGGGGGGTGCAGCCGCCGGATTGAAGGTCGGCTGGGGTCGCTTGCCGCCGTCGGCGATCGTGGCGGCGACCGTCGCCATCTCCAGCGCGCTCGCCTGCACCTCGCCCTGACCGATCGCGCTCGAGCCAACATCGAGCTGACCCTGGATCTGGGATGCGGGCGGCAGCGTGCTTTCCACCGCGCCCGGGACTCCGGGGCTGTGGTTGAAGCCGTAGCTTTCCGCGGTGGCGACCAGCCGCGCCGCGCCGAGCTTCGCGCCAAGCGGCGCAAACACCGAGTTGCACGAGACCGCGAATGCCAGTTCGAGCGTGCCCCCGCATTCCTCGCCGTTGGCGTTGTTCAGCTTGACGCCGTCGAGCGTCGCGTAGGTCGCGTAGGGGAAGACGGTGTGGGGGTTGGCCAGGTGTGCGTTCAGCACGCCTGTGAGCGTGACCATCTTGAACGTCGAGCCCGGCGGCTGCAGGTCGTCGAGACCGATCCCGGCGACGGCCAGGATCTGCCCCGTGGCGGGCACCATCGCGACGATTCCGCCGAGCTGTCCCCCGAGCGCGGTCACGGCGGCGCGCTGCACCGACGGGGAGATCGTCGTGCGCACCGCGCTCGCGGCCCTGGGGGTTGCGGTGGCGAGCACGCGGGCCGTCGTCCCCGACTGTGCGTTGACTGCGAGCAGTTCGCCCCCGGGTGTGCCGCGCAGGCTCGAGTCCAGCGCCAGCTCCAGCCCGCTCACGCCGACGATCGCGTCCGCGGGCACGCCTTCGGCCTCCAGCGTGTGCAGGCTGGCGGCGGGGATCGGGCCGACCGTGCCGACGACCGCGCTCGCAACCGAGCCGAGCGGCGATGCGCGCTGCCCCGCTTCCATCGCCGCGCCTTCGGCCAGGACCGTACCGTCACGGGCCAGCAGCGTCGCGCGGCGCGGCAGCGTCGTGTGGCGGTCCAGCCGCTCGCCTGCTCGCAGGCCGGGAAACGCGAGCGAGGGCGACCAGGCGATCCGCGTGCCTGAGCCGTTTCCCTGCATGGGCAGCGTGAAGTCGCTCGAGAGCGTCCCGAACAGCAGCGTCTGCACGCGCACCGCCACCTCCACGCCGCCGGCCACGCCGCGGGGCTTGCCGGTCACACGCATGCCGGTCGCAAGGGCGGTCGCGGTGGTAAGCGCGCCGCTATAGGAGCTCGCAAACTCGCTCGGCGTGATCTCGCGCTGGGCCTGGGGGTCGATGTCGGCGTACATGCTTGCGTAGTCGCTCCTGCTCCAGGCGGCGGTGAACCGTTCGGCGAGCGTGTCTGCGTAGGAGGGGGAATGGCTCGCACCGGCGATCGCGCCGATCAGGAAGGCCACGGTGGCCAGGGCGATCACTGCTTGCGCCAGTCGGCGCCGTCGCTGGACATCCTCTCGCCGGCTGCCCTGCGATGGCCGGGGAGGCCGGCTGGAGGAGGGCATGGTGCTCACGGTCCTACCCCGATGCGGATATCCACCTCTCCGAACGGTAGAACATGGGAGATGACGGAGCTCGACTGGTTCATCGTCGCGTTTGCGGCCATCCTGGCCGCTTTCGGCTTCCGGCGGGGCTTCATCGTCGGAGTGCTCTCCTTCGGCGGGTTCGCGCTTGGTGCATTCCTCGGAACTCGCCTGGGTCCTCTTCTGCTGCCCCGTGGGTCCTCCTCGCCGTACGCGCCCGCCTTCGGGCTGATCGGTGCGCTGCTGGCTGGTGCGATTCTCGCGAGCGGGCTGGAGGGTCTGGGTTTCAGGCTGCGGCGCGCGCTCTTCCTCCCGGGCTTGGGCCTGCTCGACGGCTTGCTGGGCGCGGCCCTCGGCGCGGCCCTCGGTCTGGGCATCGTGTGGATCCTCGCAGCCGTGGCGGCGCAGACCCCCGGTCAGAGGGAGCTGCGTGCGGACATCCAGCGCTCGGCCATCCTGCGCGAGCTCAACCAGCTGCTGCCGCCGTCCGGCTCGGTCCTGAACGCGCTCGCGCGGCTCGATCCCCTGCCCCAGGTGGCTGGCCCCTCACCGGACGTCGCTGCCCCCCAGCCTGCCGTCGCACGCGAGCCGGGTGTACGCAGCGCCTCGCGCAGCGTCGTTCGCGTGCTCGGTACCGCCTGTGGCCTGGCGATCGAGGGCTCGGGCTGGGTGATCCAGCCGGAAATCGTCGTCACCAACGCGCACGTCGTCGCCGGCGAGCAGGACACGACCGTCGAGCCGGGTGGCTCCTCGCCGAGCCTGCCCGTGCGCGCGATCGCCTTCGACCCAACCGACGACATTGCCCTACTGCGCGTCCCAGGCCTCTCTGCGCCCGCTCTCAGCCTCGTCTCCGAACCTGATTCAGGCACCGCCGGCGCGATCCTCGGCTATCCCGAGAACGGACCCTTCGACGTGCAGCCCGGCCGGATCGGACGCACGCAGACGGTGATCACCCAGAACGCCTACGGCCAGGGGCCGGTCTCGCGGCTGTTGACCCCGCTGCGCGGCCTCGTGCGCCCCGGCAACTCCGGCGGTCCCCTGGTGGATGGCGCCGGGCAGGTCCTGACCACCGTGTTCGCCGGCACCGTCGGCGGCGGCCCGCACGGCGGCTACGGGGTCGCCAATTCGACCGTCGCTCATGTGCTGGCCGTAGCCGATGAAGCGGGCGCCGACGTCCAGGTGAGCACGGGGCCCTGCACCTCCGGCTGATTCAGCTGGACATCGGCGCTCCTTCCGGTTGCTCGCGGTCCCCCGCCGCCCCCAGCCGCTACGCTGGGCGCCATGTCGAAGACCCTGGTGATCGCCGAGAAGCCCTCAGTGGGGGGGGACTTGGCGCGCGTATTGAAGGGGCCGTTCAAGAAGCAGGAGGGCTTTCTGGAGGGTCCGGACCACGTCGTTACGTGGGCGGTCGGGCACCTCGTGCAGCTCGCCGACCCGGACGAGTACGACCCGAAGTTCAAGACCTGGCGGATGGGAGACCTGCCGATCGTGCCTGAGAAGTTCAAGCTCGTCGTCCGCGACGAGCGCTCGCGCAAGCAGATGTCGGTTGTCACCAAACAGCTCGGTCGCGACGACGTCGACGAGGTCGTCAACGCCTGCGACGCCGGCCGCGAGGGGGAGCTGATCTTCGCGTATCTGTACGAGAAGGCGAAAGCGAAGAAGCCCGTGCGGCGGCTGTGGCTGAACTCGATGACCAACGCGGCGATGAAAGAGGCGTTCAAAGAGCTGCGCCCGGCGGCGGAGTTCGCGAAACTCGAGCAGGCGGCGCGCTCACGCTCGGAGGCCGACTGGATCGTCGGCATGAACGCCACGCGGGCGGCCACGATCCGGCTGCGCAGCTCGTTCGACGGCGCGGTCTCGCTCGGCCGCGTGCAGACGCCGACGCTGGCGATCATCGCCCGGCGCGAGGAGGAGATCAAGGCGTTCGTGCCCGAACCGTACTGGCTGGTTGACGCGACCTTCGTGGCCGATGAGCAGCGCAGCTACATCGGCCGTTTCCACGCCGGAGCGAAACCGCGGATCGCAAGCGAGGAGGAGGCCGTGGCGATCGTGCAAGCGTGCGAGGGCAAGGACGCGAAGATCACCAAGCTGGAGAAGAAAAAGCAGAAAGAGCGCGCGCCGATGCTGTACGACCTGACGACGTTGCAGCGCGAGGCGAACACGCGCTACGGGTTCTCGGCACGACGCACGCTGTCGGCGGCGCAAAGGCTCTACGAGGAGCACAAGGCGCTGACCTACCCGCGGACGAGCTCGCGCTACTTGACGACGGACATGATCGGCGAGATCAAGCCGATCGCCGAGCTGGTTGGGGGGCAGGCCGACTACCGCAATGCCGCGGAGTACGTGAGGGGACTACGGGAGCTGCCGCTGGGCCGGGTCGTGAACGACGCGAAGGTAACCGATCACCACGCGATCATCCCGACGCGCTCCGAGCACAACGTCGAGCGGATGGACAGCGACGACAAACGGATCTACGACATGGCCGTCAGGCGCTTCCTCGCCGTGTTTCACCCCGAAGCGGTGTTCGAGAACACGAAAGTCGAGACGACGGTTCCGGCCGGGCCGCAGCGGGACGGTGGGTATGTGTTCCGCACACACGGCAAGCTGCTGCTCGAGCCCGGCTGGCGCGGGGTGTACGGCGAGGAGGCGGCCGATGCGGCGAAACCGGAAAAGGAGAAAGCCGGGGAGGAGGACGAGGGCACCGCTCAGCAGCTGCCGCGGCTGGAGCAGGGCGAGGACGTGGAGACCGGGAAGATCGGAAGCGCGCGCAAGGAAACCAAACCGCCCCGCCGCTACAGCGACGCCTCGCTGCTGGGCGCGATGGAGACCGCTGGCAAGCTCGTGGACGACGAGGAGCTGCGCGAGGCGATGAAGGACTCGGGGATCGGCACGCCGGCGACGCGCGCGGCGATCATCGAGCGGCTGATCCAGGTGGCCTACGTCGAGCGCGACGCGCGCTCGCTGGTGGCGAGCGAGAAGGGGCTGAACGTGATCAGGCTGCTGAACGCGCACGCGCTGACCTCGCCCGAACTGACGGGCAACTGGGAGCACCGGCTGGGCAAGATCGAGCGCGGCGAGGACTCACGCGAGGCTTTTATGGGCGATATCGCGGGCTTTGCGAAAGAAACGATCACCGAGCTCGATGAGACTCTGAAAGACGTGAAGATCCCCCGCGCGAAGCTCGGGCCGTGCCCGATTTGCGGGCACGAGATCGTCGAGAACCGCAAGGGCTACTCGTGCTGGGCGCGCACCGACCCGGGCTGCGGGTTCGTGATCTGGAAGAGCAAAGCTGGCAAGACGCTGCCGATCCCGATCGCGCGCGAACTGATCAAGACCGGTTACACCTCCCGCGCGGTGACTGGCTTCAAAGGACGCAGCGGCCGCTCCTTCCGCGCGCACCTGGCGATGCAACAGACTGAGGAGGGCAAATGGCGCGTGGAGTTCAACGAGGAGTGGGCCAGGGAGGGCGCAAAGCCGCCGGACGCCGAGACGGAGACCGAGGCGGCGGCGGAGAGCCCCAGCGCCACCGCGGTGGAGGCCAAGAGCGCGGCGTAGCGTCTTGGCGCGACTTTTAGCGACAGAGCGCGCGTGTCGGGCTCGTGCGTAAGGATGAGACGCAGTGCCGATCACGCTGATCACAGGACCCGCGAACGCGGGCAAGGCCCGCGAGGCGCTTGGCGCTTGGCGCGGGCATCTGGCTCACGGGCGCCAGCCGCTGCTGGTCGTGCCGACGCGTGCGGACGTGGAGCGCTATCGGCGTGAGCTGGCGCTGGAGGGGGCGGTGCTGGGCGCGCGGGTGGAGCGCTTTGCGGGGCTGATCGGCGAGGTCGTGCGGCGTGCGGGGGTGAGCGAGCCGGTGCTGGGGAGGGTCGCTCGCGAACGGGTGCTGGCGGTGCTGGCTGCCGGCACCGGCGACGGTGCATCCGGGAGCACACCTGGGTTCGTGAGCGCGCTGGCGTCCACGGTGGCGGAACTGGAGGTGCAGCGTGTCACGCCGGCACGGCTGCAGGCGGGGCTGAAAGCATGGGCTGGCGCGGACGGTGCGGGAGCGGTGGGGGGCGCGCAGGAGCTGGGGAGGCTGTACGGAGAGTATCGGAAGCTGTTGCGGCGGATCGAGCGTGTCGACCCCGAGCGCCGCGCGGTGCAGGCACTGGACGCGTTGCGGCGTGAGCCGGCGTTGTGGGGAGAGACGCCGGTGGTTGTTTACGGTTTCGACGATTTCGGCGCCTTACAACTCGACGCGATCGAGACGCTCGGCGCGGTGGTGGATGCTCGTGTGACGGTAACGCTTACGTATGAGCCCGGCCGAAGCGCGTTCGCAGGGCGTGCGGGCACGTTCGAGACGCTGCGGCCGCTGGCTGCGGAGCATCGGCGGCTACAGCCACACGCCGAGTACTACGCGCCCCACGCGCGAGCGGCGCTGCACCATCTGGAGCGTTCGCTGTTCGAGCCGGTTGCCGAGCGCATTGACGCGGCCGGGGCGGTGCGGCTGCTGGAGGGCGGAGGCGAGCGCGCGGAGCTGGAGCTCGTGGCGGGCGAGGTGAGGGCGCTGCTGGACGGGGGGATGAGGGAGGAGGAGATCGCGGTGGTGCACCGGACGCCGAGCGCTCTGGCCGAGCTGCTCGGGGAGGTGTTCAGGGCGCAGGGGATCCCCTATGCACTGGAGCGGCGCGTGGGATTCGCGAACACCGCGATCGGTGGAGCGCTGCTCGGGGCGCTGCGTGGCACGACGGACGCGGGCGAGGTGGGCGATCTGCTGGCGTGGCTGCGAGCGCCGGGTCTCCTGACGCACCCCGAGCTGGCCGACGGGCTGGAGGCCAAGGCGAAGCGCGAGGGGGTGAGCAGCGCGGCGCGGGCACGAGCGATCTGGGAAGAGGAGCATTGGCGGCTGGAGGCGCTCGATCACCTCAGCGAGGCGGCCCGGCGTGGCGGGAAGGCGCTGACCGAGCGGGCGGCGCGCGAGCTGGAGTGGCTGTTCAACGCCCCCCGGCGCGGGAGCGCGGCGCTGCTCGAGAGCGATGAGCTGGACGAGGCGCGCGCCCTGACGGTGGGCAGGCGCGCGCTGGCGGAGTTGGGCGGGCTGGCACGCGGCGCCCCCGAGCTGGTGCTCGACGCGTCGGAGCTCGCGAGGATGCTCGGGGGGTTGGAGATCCTCAGCGGTGAGCGGGCGGGAGAAGGAAGAGTGGCGGTCGTCGACCCGCTCGCGCTGAGGGCTCGGCGGGTACGGGCACTGTTCCTGTGTGGTCTGCAGGAGGGCGTGTTCCCGGCCGGCGCACGTCCCGAGCCGCTGCTGGCCGAAGAGGAACGTAGGCGGCTGGCGGAAACGTCGGGGTTGCGGTTGGGGGGAAGCCGGCAGGTGGATGCGCTGGCTAGAGAGCGGTATGCCCTGTATGCGGCGGTGTCGCGTCCGCAGGAGCTGCTGGCGCTGAGCTGGCACGCGGGAGACGACGACGGCGTGGCGGAGGCGAGGTCACTTTTCGTCGACGACGTCGTTGACCTGTTTGAGCAGGGATTGGAAGAGCGACGCGTGCGCAGGCCGCTGGGGGCGGTCGGACTTTCTCGGCCTGGAGACTTGACGTCCACTGCGGACCAGCAGTCCCGAGGTCTGATACCCGCTGCGGCAGCAGATGAGCTCACACCCGCATCCCTCGCGCCCACATCTGTCGATCACCCGCGCACGCCCGGTCCAACCCCACTCGGGCCATTGCGCGACGAGGAGATCACGCAGGAGTTGCGCGAGCATGTCTGGTCGGCCTCTTCGCTCGAAGTATGGGCGCAATGCCCGGTGAAGTGGTTCGTAGCCCGGATGCTCCGCGCCGAAGATCTCGACCCGCAGCCCGAGCCACTCGCGCGCGGGAGTCTGGCACACGCGGCGCTGAAGGACACGCTCGAAGGCCTGCGCGAGCGGACCGGCTCGGCACGCCTGACCCGGGCGCGGTTAAGGCTCGCGAAGGAGCTTTTACTGCAGGCGCTGGGTAGACACGAGGCTGAGTTCCCGCTGTCGGCGAGACTGGAGCGCCGGCCGGGCTTGCGCCGCCGGCTCCAGTCCGATCTGGAACGCTATCTGGAGCACGCCGCCGAGCACGAGAGCCCGCTCGAGCCGAAGTATTTGGAGCTGGGGTTCGGGTTCGAGGAGAGAGAGCGGGATGCCGATCCCGAGCTCTCGACGGACTCCATACCTCCTGCCCTCACCTCCCAAACCCAGCTGCCGGCACTCGACCTCGGCGATCGGCTCAAGCTGCGTGGGCGGATCGACCGGGTGGACATTGCCACGGGTGGCGGGCAGGGGGTCGTGTACGACTACAAGGGGCGACTCGCGCCGGCGGCGGCGAAGTGGACCGAGCAGGGCAATGTGCAGGTCGCGCTGTACATGCGAGCCGTTGAGGAGCTGCTCGGGCTGGAAGCCGCGGGCGGCTTCTACCAGCCGCTGAGCGGTGGGGACCTGCGTGCGCGGGGCGTGCTCGACTCCGAGAGCGGTGTGGAGATCGAGTGCGTGAGGGGTGAGGTGTATGAGCACGCGGAGGTGAGGGAGCTGCTGGCGCAGGCTCTCGCAACGGCACGCACGGCGGCGGCGCAGGCGGGACGCGGCGAGTTGGAGCCCCGCCCGCGCACATGCGCATATCGGGGCGGTTGTATGTATCCGACGATCTGCCGGTGCGAGGCATGACCCAGCTGAGCTTCAGCGAACGCGCGCCGCCGCGGTCGAGCCTCGACCGAGCCGACCCCACGACGCGGATGCTCACCGAAGAGCAGGAGTTGGCGGTGGAGCGCCGGAGAGAGCCACTATTGCTGGCTGCCGGAGCGGGAAGCGGGAAGACATCCGTGCTGGTCGAGCGGTTCGTGCGCGCAGTGCTCGAGGATGGTGTGGCGCCCGGGCGGATCCTTGCGATCACCTTCACCGAGCGCGCCGCGGGCGAGTTGCGCGAGCGGGTGCGTGCGCGCTTCGTGAAACTGGGCGAGCGTGAGGCGGCACGCGATACCGAGGCGGCGCTCGTGAGCACGTTCCACGGGTTCTGTGCGCGCCTGCTGCGCGTGCATCCCCTGGCGGCGGGACTCGACCCCGACTTTGAGATCCTCGACGAAGGCATGGCCGCGCGCTTGCGTGGAGCGGCGTGGACAGCTGCGCTGAGGGGATTTCTGGAGGGCGAGCGCGGCGACGCGGTAGACCTGATGGCGGCGTGGGGCGCCGATCGCGTGCGCGCGATGGTGGCGGGCACGTATGCGGAGCTGCGCAGCAGAGGCGAGCGTTTGCCGAAGCTGCCCGCCTTGGTCTTTCAGCCGACGTTGCCCTCGCCGGTTCTTCAACCGAGGGTCCCTGAGCCGGCGCTGTCTGAGGAGGACTCTGGAGATAGGCATTCCGAGCATGGGCATATCTACCGTGATGAGCTACCAACAGGGAATTCGGAAGAGGCCGATGCGGAAGGCTCGCGGGCTTGTGTACTGCTGGGGGAGCTGCTGGAGCTCTTCGGCCGTGAGTACGAACTGCTGAAGAAAAGGCGCAGCGCCGTCGACTTCGACGATTTGGAGCTCGGCGCGGGCGCGCTCTTGGAAGAGCACGAGAACGTGCGCGGGGCCTGGGCGGAGCGGTTCGAGCTGATGATGGTCGACGAGTTCCAGGACACCAACCCTCGGCAGCTCGCGATCCTCGAGGCGCTGGAGCGCGGGAACCTGTTCACGGTCGGTGATGAGCTCCAGTCGATCTATGGCTTTCGCCACGCCGACGTCACCCTCTTCCGCACCCGACGTGACGAGCTCGCCGAGCATGGCTCAAGCCTCTCGCTGACGCGGAACTTCCGCGGTCGCGGGCCGCTGCTGGACGTGGTGAACATGGTGTTCGGAGAGCGTTTTGGGGATCGGTATACACCGCTCGAAGCGGGCCGCGTGGAGGAGACGACGCTCGGGGAGCCGATCGTCGAGCTGCTGTTGACCCACAAACTGGGGTGGGACGAGGACGAGGATCTGGCCGCGAGTATCGCCGGTGAGCTCCCGCCGGCCCCGCGCTGGCGCCAGGCCGAAGCACGGCTGCTGGCCCAGCGCGTGGCGGAGCTCGTGGATAACGGCGCCACGAAGGCAGGGGACGTGGCGGTGCTGCTGCGCGCGGTCGGCGACCTGGAGGTGTATGAGCGGGCACTGCAGGACCGCGGCCTGAGCACGCTCGCGACGGTCGGCGGCTTCTGGGGTTCCCAGCAGGTCGGCGACCTGCTGGCCTACCTGCGCACGCTGGCCAACCCGTTGGACGAGCTGGCTCTATACGGCACGCTCGCCTCGCCGCTGGTCGGCGTCTCCAGCGACGGGCTCGCGCTGCTGGGGCGTGCCGCGCAAGCGAACAGGCGCAGCGTATGGGAGACGCTTGCGCTTGTTGGAGAGGAGCCCGTCCGCTTGCCGCCTGTCGACCGTGACCGGCTCGTGAGGTTCCGCGCACGCCTTGGGGCCGAGCGCGCTGCCGCGGGGCGACGGACGCTCTCCCAGCTGATCGAACGTGCGCTCGCGCAGAGCGGTTATGCCGAGCACGTGCTCACGCTGAGCTGGCCCGAGCGACGGCTGGCGAACGTGCACAAGCTGCTGCGCGTGGCTCGCCGCTATGAAGCGAGTGAGGGGCGTGAGTTGCGCGGCTTCCTCGACCACGTCGCCCACCACCAGGACGGGCTCAGCGGCGCCGAGCCGGATGCCCCAGTGGCCGCTGGCGAGGCCGACGCGGTGCGGCTGATGAGCATTCATGCGGCGAAGGGCCTGGAGTTCGATGTGGTCTGCGTCACCGACCTTGGACGCGCGCAGAACCTGGGCGTTGGGGACCTGCTCGTGGACGGCGACCGGATTGGCCTGCGCCTGGCGCACCTGGACTCCTCGGAGGCGACTCCGTCCCTGGCGTGGCCAGAGCTTTCCGGGGAGCGCCGTTTAGCGCAGGCCGAGGAGGAGGACCGGATCCTCTACGTCGCGATGACTCGCGCGCGCGAGCGACTGCTGTTGAGTGGGGCGGTCGACTTCGAACGCTGGCCGGAGCAGCGGCTCGGCGCCCCCGCGATCTCCTGGCTCGGCCCCGTGCTTTCGGCCGAGCTGCCCGGAGAGATGCAGATACTGGATCCGCCGGTGCGGGAGCTCCTCGTCGGCGCGAGCAACGGGACGCAGGTACGTGTGGGCTTGCGCCTGAACGCTCCCGAGACGGTCGGCTCGGTGCTGCGTCTCGATGGCCTCCCAAGCTCGGGTGGCGGTGATCTTTCTTCGTCTCTGCACGCGCAGGCGAATGCTGAGGGTCATTCGACGGCGGGGGATTTCGCGCGTCCCGGTGATCATTTGCGCCACGGCGGCTCCACGCCGCTCGGCGATCCGGCTCGTCTGGACACGCTCAGCTACACAACCCTCAGCGAGCTCGCTCGCTGCTCCTATCGCTTCTACCTCGAACGAATCATCGGTTTGCCCGAGCAGCGTCCGCCTGCGCGCGCGCAGGACGAGTCTCGCGGGGATGGCTTGGACGCGCGCGTGCGCGGCACGATCGTCCACCGGCTGCTCGAGTCACTCGACTTCCTTCCCGGTGGCGCCCCTGGCGCGGACGACGTGGCCCAGATCGCAGGCGAGCTGGGTGTACGCGTCGGGCTCGCCGAGCGCGAGGAGCTCGCGACGCTGCTTGGCTCAGCGCTCGCCACGCCCCTCGCGGCACGTCTTTCGGCCGCGACTGCGGGCGCGCGCCGGGAGCATCCGTTTGCCTTCTCGCTCGGAGCCGGCGAGCCACTGCTCACTGGTGTGCTCGATATTCTTCTCCGCGAGCCCAACGGCAATCGCTTGGTCGTGGACTACAAGAGCGACCGCGTCGCTGCCGAGGAGGATTTGGAGGCGGTGGTCGAGCGCGATTACTCGATCCAACGCCTCCTCTACGCTCTCGCCGTGCTCTCAGACGGTGCCCCGCGCGTGGAGATCGTTCACTGGTTCCTGCACCGTCCCTCCGAGCCGATCGGCGCCGTGTTCGCTGCGGCGGATAAGCAGCGGTTGGAGGATACGATCGCTCAGTTGGTCGAGAACGCGCGCGCACACCCGTTCGTAGTCAGTCAAAATCCACATCGCGGTCTGTGCCTGACCTGTCCGGGACGTTCGGGACTGTGCTCGTGGGGCGATTCCGACACGCTCCGTGAGCGAGAGCATAGGTCTTGACGGGGGACTCCTTGGATTCGGATGGGGAGCTGTTCGCGCGTGCTCGTGCCGGCGACGCGCAAGCACGCGAGCGGCTGGCTGAGCGCTATCTGCCGCTCGCCCGCCGGCTCGCCCGTCGCTACCAGCGCAGCGAGGAGCCGCTCGACGATCTGGAGCAGGTCGCCTCGCTCGGCCTGCTCAAGGCGATCGACCGCTTCGACGCTGGCCGTGAGGTGGCCTTCTCGAGCTTCGCCGTGCCGACGATCCTCGGCGAGATCAAGCGCCACTTCCGCGATCGCACGTGGTCGGTGCGCGTGCCCCGCGACCTCCAGGAGATGGCGCTACGGGTGGATCGAACGGCGGCGGAGTTGTCTTTGGACAAACACCGCGCGCCGACCGTCGCCGAGCTCGCCGCGGCCCTGCACACCACCGAGGAGCACGTGCTCGAGGCGCTGCGGGCCGGGGACGCCTACCACGCCGGCTCGCTGGACGCGCCCCGTCCCGGACGGGCCGACGCGGAGGGGTCGGGGGAGAGTCTGGCCGACACGCTCGGCGTGCGGGAGGACGGTTTCGAGCGGGCCGAGCAGCGCGCGACCCTGGCGCCGCTGCTCGCACATGTCTCCTACCGCGAACGCCTGGTGCTGACGCTGCGCTTCGGCGAGGACATGACCCAGGCGGAGATCGGCGAGCGGATCGGCGTCTCCCAGATGCAGGTCTCCCGCCTGATCCGTCAGGCGCTCATCCGTCTGCGCGCCGGCCTGGCCGAGCCTCCGCCACGCGACGAACCGCCGCCGCGATGAGCCGCCGAGGCCCGAGTAGAGCGCCACCGCCGGGTGAGCGCGACGCGCTCAGCCGAAGCGCAACGCGAGGACCAGCTCCTCGCGCTGCTCACCAGCTGCAGAGGGCTCGATCCGCAGCTCGTCAGACAGCCGCTCCAGCACATTGCCGACGCCAGGGACAGCCGCATCGGCGAGCAGCTTGGTGGCGCCCTGCTCGGCCAGCTCGCCGACGCGCATTTCGATCCTCTGCCCATCGGTCTCGATCGTGAAGGCGAGATGGCCGTCGCGGGCGTGAGCCGGTGCGTGCGCGGACAGTGCGTCGCAGAGCATCATCGCGTCGTCGAGCCGATTCATCGGGCAGTCGGCCCGCGCGAGCATCATCGAGATCACGCGACCAAGCACGGGGGCGGCCAGAGGCCCGTTCGCCAGGCGCAGGGACACGGAGTTCTCCGCAGCCGGATCCTGCTTGACGGGTGCACTCGTCACGAGCTTGCCGTCACGAGCTCTTGGTGTGAAGCCGGCCGGTGATGCGGGAGCACTTGGGTCACGAGCTCGCGGCGGAGAGTGGAAAGATCATGCGCACCTCAGTGCGCTCGTCCTCGTCACGGCCGAGCTGCACAGACTCCGTCAGCGACGCGATCAGCGGCAGTCCGAGCCCAAGGCCGGGACTGCCCGGTCGCGGTCCGATCCCCGGGCCCTCGTCGCGCACGACGACCTCCAGCTTGTCTGCCTGCAGGGTGGCGACTACCTCGAGCAGCCCCTCGTGCTCGTCCGGGTAAGCATGGACGACGACGTTCGTGCACGCCTCGGTGACCGCGAGCCGGATGTTGGAGAGGATCTCCTCGTCGAGGGCGAACGCCTCGCCGAGCGCCCCGAAGGCATGGCGTACGACTGAGATGTTCGTGGCTCGCGCGGGTAGCGCCAGCTCCATGTCCGGCGTCGTGGTGGCCAGCGTCATCGTGACTCCTGGGATCCTTGACGTGCTCTTGTCATCGGTGATAGTGCCCTGTGCGGGCGATTCTCACACATCGGATGTCGCAGGATTGCCACGTGGCCGCGCACCCTCTCAGGGTGCCTCCGCGCTGCTACGCTTTCTGGCTCCGCCTCAGGTGCCCGCCTAAACCCGTCCGGGATGTGCCCACTCGCACGGGATACACCGCTCCCAGGGAGCACTTCCATGACCACGCACACCATGCAGCCGCCAAAGGCCGTCGGACTCTACGACCCCAGCTTCGAGCACGATGCGTGCGGCGTGGGCATGGTCGCGCGCCTGGACAACCGCCCGACGCACGAGGTGATCTGCAAAGCGATCACGGCGCTCGAGAACCTCGAGCACCGCGGCGCCTCCGGCGCGGATCCGCGTACGGGCGACGGCGCGGGGATCCTGCTGCAGATGCCCGACGAGCTGCTGCGCGCGGTGGTGGACTTCGAGCTGCCGCCCGCCGGCGCCTATGGCGTGATGATGTGTTTTTTGCCCAGAGAGGACGAGGCCGCGCGCGCGCGGCTGGAAGCCCTGCTGGAGCGGACGGTCCTCGCGGAGGGCCAGCGGGTGCTCGGCTGGCGCGAGGTGCCGGTCTGCGAGGAGCACACGGGCGAGGTCGCCGGCGCCTGCCGTCCGAGCGTCCGCCAGCTCCTTGTCGGTGCGGGATCGGCTGAGCAAAGCGACCAGGACTCCTTCGAGCGCAAGCTGTATGTGATCCGCCGCGTCTGCGAGCTGACCGCCGAGGACCCCGGCCTGTATGTCTGTTCGAGCTCCTCGCGCACGCTCAACTACAAGGGCATGCTGATCAGCTACCAGCTGGCGGCCTTCTACCAGGACCTGCAGGATGAGCGCTGCAAGAGCGCGCTTGCGCTGGTGCATTCGCGCTTCTCGACGAACACGTTCCCGAGCTGGGAGCTCGCGCATCCCTACCGGGTGATCTGCCACAACGGCGAGATCAACACGGTCAAGGGCAACGTCAACTGGATGCGTGCGCGCGAGTCCGAGTTGCAGAGCGAGCTCTTCGGCGAGGACCTGCGGAAGATCCTGCCGGTCGTGACCCAGGGGAATTCGGACTCAGCGACATTCGACAACGTGCTCGAGCTGCTGATGCTCGCCGGTAGAACCCCGGCGCATGCCGTGATGATGATGATCCCCGAGGCCTACCGTGACCGCGAGGATTTGCCCGAGGAGCTGAAGGGCTTCTACGCTTTCCACGCCTGCTTGATGGAGCCGTGGGACGGTCCGGCGTCGGTCGCGTTCACCGACGGGCGCGTCGTCGGCGCAACGCTCGATCGCAACGGGTTGCGGCCGGGCCGTTGGGTGCAGACCACCGACGGGCACGTCGTCCTCGGCTCGGAGTCCGGTCTGCTGGACATACCCGCCGATCAGGTGCGCCGCCTCGGGCGTTTGCAGCCGGGCAAGCTGTTCCTTGTCGACCTGCAGCGCGGCCGGATCGTCGAGGACGGCGAGGTCAAGCACGAGGTCGCCACCCAAAGGCCATATGGAGAGTGGTACGCGGAGCGCTCGGTTCCCTTCTCCGATCTGCCCCCATCGGATCAGGTGACGCTCTCCGAACAGCCCATACAGCTGCGACAGCGAGCATTCGGTTACTCGATGGAGGATCTGCGCGTGCTGCTCACGCCGATGGCGCGGGATGCGGCCGAGCCGATCGGCTCGATGGGCAACGATCTCTCCCTGGCGGTGCTCTCCGACCAGGCACCGGCGCTGTTCTCCTACTTCAAGCAGCTCTTCGCCCAGGTCACCAACCCACCGATCGACCCGATCCGCGAGGAAGTCGTGATGAGCCTCGCGACGAGCCTCGGCACCGAGCTCAACCTGTTTGGCGAGACGCCCGTGCATGCGCACAAGCTGACGCTGGAGCAGCCGATCCTGCTCAACCGCGAGCTGGAGACCCTGCGCCACGTCGCCTACGAGGAGTTCGCAGCACGCACGATCGACATCACCTGGCGGGTGGCGGAGGGGGCGGCGGGGATCGAGGGCGCGCTCGCTCGCGTCTGCGCCGAAGCCCACGACGCGATCGCCGAGGGTGTCAACATCATCGTCCTCTCCGACCGGCTGATGGGTCCGAGCCGCGCGCCGATTCCATCGCTTTTAGCTGTTGCGTCCGTCCATCACCACCTCGTACGCGAGGGCACGCGGTTGCGTGCGGGGATCATCCTCGAGTCGGGTGAGCCGCGCGAGGTGCACCACTTTGCCACCCTGCTCGGCTACGGCGCGAGTGCGATCAACCCTTACCTGATGCTCGAGACGCTCGATCGGCTGGTCTTCGACGGGCTCATCACACGGGTCGGGGAGGACGGCCGCGAGGTAACGCTTACGCCCGAGCAGGCCGCCCAGAACGCGATCAAGGCGATCGGCAAAGGGCTACTGAAGACGATCTCGAAGATGGGCATCTCCACGATCCAGTCCTACTGTGGCGCACAGATCTTCGAGGCCGTCGGACTGGAGCCGGCGCTGATCGACAGGCACTTCACCGGCACGGCTTCACGGATCGGTGGGGTCGGGTTGGAGGTGCTGGCGACCGAGGCGCTGGAGCGCCACGCTCGCGCCTGGCCAACGGCAACCTCTCGCGAGGGCATCGACACGAGCGGGCTGCTGCCCGTCGGCGGCGTCTACGCGTGGCGGCGCGACGGCGAGCACCACATCTGGAACCCCGAGACGATCGCGCTCGTCCAGCACGCCGTGCGCGCGGCCAACGGGAACGTCGGCGCGGCGCTCCAGGGCGACGCCGAGGCGCTCGCGACGGTTCGCGGCAGCGCGGCATACGAGCAGTACCGCGAGTACGCAGAGAAGGTCAACGAGGATTCCGCGCGCAAAGCGACCTTGCGCGGGCTGCTTCAGATCGGTGCGGGCATACCACGCACAGCAATTCCCCTCGAGGAGGTCGAGCCCGCGAAGGAGATCGTCAAGCGCTTCTGCACCGGGGCGATGAGCCTCGGCTCGATCTCGCGCGAGGCCCACGAGACGCTCGCGATCGCGATGAACCGCCTCGGCGGGCGCTCGAACACGGGCGAGGGCGGGGAGGACCCGGCGCGTTTCACACCCGACGAGAACGGCGATCGCCGGCGCTCGGCGATCAAGCAGGTCGCCTCGGGAAGATTCGGAGTGACGATCCACTACCTCGTCAACGCCGATGAGCTGCAGATCAAGATGGCCCAGGGCGCCAAGCCCGGCGAGGGCGGCCAGCTGCCGGGTCACAAGGTCGACGAGTACATCGGCTCGATCCGTCACACCACCCCCGGCGTCGGCCTGATCTCGCCGCCGCCGCATCACGACATCTACTCGATCGAGGACCTCAAGCAGCTGATCTACGACCTTCGCTGCGCCAACCCGCGGGCGCAGGTGTCGGTCAAGCTCGTCTCCGAGGTGGGCGTCGGCACGGTCGCCGCGGGCGTCTCGAAGGCGAACGCCGACAGGGTGCTGATCGCCGGCCACGACGGCGGCACCGGCGCCTCGCCGCTGTCCTCGATCCAGGCGGCGGGCGTGCCGTGGGAGATCGGCCTCGCCGAGACGCAGCAGACGTTGCTGCTCAACGACCTGCGCTCACGGATCGTCGTGCAGACCGACGGTCAGCTGAAGACCGGCCGCGACGTCGTGATCGCGGCGATGCTCGGTGCCGACGAGATGGGCTTCTCAACGGGGCCGTTGATCGCGACCGGCTGCATCATGATGCGCGCTTGCCACCTGAACACCTGCCCGGTCGGGATCGCCACCCAGGACCCAGAGCTGCGCAAGCGCTTCAAGGGCACGCCCGAGCACGTCGTCAACTTCTTCTTCTTCATCGCCGAGGAGGTACGCGAGATCCTCGCTTCGCTGGGTCTGCGCTCGCTCGATGACGCGATCGGCCGCGTCGATCTGCTCGGCACGCGCGCGGCGATCGATCACTGGAAGGCGCGCGGCGTCGACCTGACCCACGTATTGCGGCCCGTCGAGATCACCGCAGGCGGGTCCCTCCGGCGTGTGGAAGCGCCTCCGGCGGTACTCGAGGACGCGCTCGACTGGCAGCTCCTGCAGCGGGCGCGCCCACTGCTCGAGCGCGGCGGCTCCGATGTCGCTGGGAATGGCCGGCCGGGCGGCACGCCTGGCCGGGAGCAGGTCCGAATCGAGCTGCCGATCCGCAATCGCAATCGCTGCGTCGGAGGCATCCTCTCCAGCCACATCGCGCGCGCCTGCGGGGCGGAGGGCCTGCCAGAAGACTCGATCGTGGTCGACTTCGAAGGCTCCGCCGGACAGAGCTTTGGCGGCTGGCTGGCGCCAGGGGTGGACTTCACGTTGCGCGGTGACGCCAACGACTACGCGGGCAAGGGGCTCTCGGGCGGAGTGCTCTCCGTCAGCCCGCGAGCGGGTATGGGCGAGCACTTCATCGCCGAGCAGAACGTGATCGTCGGCAATACCGTCCTCTACGGCGCGACCGCCGGCAGGGCATTCTTCCGCGGCCTGGCGGGCGAGCGCTTCGCCGTGCGCAACTCGGGCGCGAGCGCGGTGGTCGAGGGCGTGGGCGATCACTGCTGCGAGTACATGACCGGTGGCCGAGTGGTGGTGCTCGGGCCGACTGGACGCAACTTTGCGGCGGGCATGAGCGGTGGCGTCGCCTATGTGCTCGACGAGCAGGGAGCCTTCGCCGAGCGCTGCAACATGGGCATGGTCGGCTTCGATGAGCTCGAGGAAGCCGATGCGATCGAGCTGCGGGTGCTGATCGAGGAGCACTGCCGGCGCACGGGCTCACCGGTGGCGGCGCGGGTGCTCGCCGATTGGGATGGTTTGCTGGAGCGTGGAGCGTTCGTGAAGGTGATGCCCCACGACTACAAGCGCGTGCTGCGCGAGCTGGCCGAGCAGTCTGAGGGAGTAGCGGCCTGATGGGGAAGCTGGGGGGGTTTTCTGCAGATCGAGCGCCACGGGATTCCCCAGCGGAACCCGCGCGAGCGCGCGCACGACTACCAGGAGTTCCAGCTTACGCGGCCGGTGGGAGAGCTGCGCGAGCAGGGCGCTCGTTGCATGGACTGCGGCGTGCCGTTCTGCCACAACGGCTGCCCGCTCGGCAACCTGATCCCCGACTGGAACGACCTCGTCTACGAAGACCGCTTCGAGGATGCGATCGTCAGAGCTGCACGCGACGAACAACTTCCCTGAGTTCACCGGCCGTCTCTGCCCCGCGCCGTGCGAGGCCGCCTGCGTGCTGGAGATCCGCGAGGGCGACGCTGTGACGATCAAACAGATCGAGCACGCGATCATCGGCCGCGCCTGGGAGGAGGGCTGGGTCACGCCCCGCCCCCCGCGTCGCGAGACCGGGCAGGGCGTCGCCGTGGTCGGGTCCGGGCCCGCCGGAATGGCCGCCGCCCAGCAGCTGCGCCGCGCCGGCCACCGCGTTACCCTCCTCGAGCGCGACGAGGCGGCGGGCGGGTTGGTGCGCTTCGGGGTGCCGGACTTCAAGATCGAGAAGACCATCGTGCAACGGCGCGTCGAGCAGCTGATCGCCGAGGGCGTCGAGCTGCGCTGCGGCGTAGATGTCGGGCGCGACGTGACCGTCGAGGAGTTGCGGGGAAGCTTCGACGCGGTCGTACTGGCGACGGGCTCGCGCATGCCGCGCGATTTGCCGGTGCCTGGCCGCGAGCTCGATGGGGTGCACTTCGCGATGGACTACCTCTACCAGCGCAACCGCTTCGTCGCACGCGAGTTCGGTCCTGAGCCTACCTCGCTCAGCCCGTGATCGAGTGCGAGATCACCGCGAAGGGCAAGGATGTGGTCGTAATCGGCGGTGGCGACACGGGCGCCGACTGTGTCGGCAACGCCCTGCGCGAGGGCGCGCGCTCGATCGTCCAGCTGGAGCTGCTGCCCGAGCCGCCGCCCAAACGTCCGGACGATCGCACTCCGTGGCCGCAGTGGCCACAGAAGTACCGGCTCAGCTACGCGATGGAGGAGGCGAAGCAGCTGGATCTCGGCGAGCAGGACTACTCGATCGCGACCGTCCGCTTCGAGGACGACGGCAGCGGGGCCGTGGTGGGGCTGCGGATCGCCCAGGCTGCGCCCGAGCCACCGTTCGCGCCGGTGGAGGGCACCGAGAAGGAGCTGCCGGCGCAGCTCGTGCTGCTCGCGATGGGCTTCCTGGACCCCGAGCTGGCGCTGCTCGAGCAGCTTGATGTGGAGCAGGACCAGCGCGGAAACGTGAAGGCGGTCAAGCCATATACGACGTCCGTCGAAGGTGTGTTCGCCGCCGGCGACGCTCGCCGCGGACAATCATTGATCGTGTGGGCGATCAACGAGGGCCGTCAGTGCGCGCGGATGGTCGATCGTTACCTGGCGGGGAAGCGAACGGCGGCCCCGCCGCCGGAGAGCTGCCCGAGGACGATGGCTCACCGGGTCACGAAGACGCGGACGCAGGTCCCGAGGGCCCGCCGCAGCACGTCGGGCCGGGGATCGAAGCGGGGTAGCTGCTCCGGGTGTGCACGGCACTCCTAGACTGAAGCAGTGCCCACCTTCTGCCGCCACAATCGCTTCATTGAGCGCTGCCCGATCTGCAGCAAGACGCTCGCAGACAGCGCGACGGCTGGAAAGTCGGCGACAAAACCCAAGCGCGCCCCCACCAAAGGCGCTGCTGTACGGCCGCGCCACCCGCGTCTGCACGCCGGCGGCAAGGAAGTGCGCGTCAAGCGCGAGAGTCGCGCTGGGGACGACGGCTATCGCTCGGGGTTGCTCCCCGGCCTGCGCGCTTCCGGCGACGCCGAGGCGCTGGCACAGGAGATCGCCTTCGCCCATGGCCGCCTGCTGACGCTCGGAACGGCGCCGCCAGATCTGTATGGCGAGGTCCGCGCGCTGGCCGAGCGAGACATCGAGCGGGCGACGTGGGCGTGCTTTCTGATCGCCTACCTCTCGCCGCTGGAGGGCGAGGATCCCTTCGCCGGCATCCGCATCGCTCTGGCCGCCACTGGCGACGGTGGCGGCTACGACTTGGGCCGGCTGGGCGAGCTCGACGAGATTCCGCTCGGTCCGCGCACCTCCCATGATCCCGCGCGCGGGGCGAGCACGCTGCTCGCCTACCGCCACTGGGCCGAGCGCGCCGGCGGCCGCAGGCGGGTGGCGTTCGCGGGCGATGCCGCGTGGACCCCCCAGCGGCGCTTCGAGCGGGGCTTCGAGCGCCTGGCGCTGCCCGGCTTCGGTCGCATGGGTCGCTATGACCTGCTCGTGACGCTGGGCGGTCTCGGCCTGTACGAGCTGCGCGCCGACTCGCTGCACCTGACGAGCGCAAGCGAGGCGCACTCCGGCGATCTCACCACGCTGGCCGCCAAGCGGGTGTTCGCGATCGGCGATCCGCTGCTGCTCGAGCGCCGAGCCCGCGCGCTCGCCGAGGCGATCTCGGTGCCGATCGAAACGTTCGACCTGGCGCTCGCGAACTGGGGCTCCGGGTCGCGGGCAACGCTCGGAGTCCGGCGTGAGACTTACGATCGACGATGCGCTCGAGTGCGCAGCCGGGAGGCATTTGAGCTGTAGAAAAATGCCGTCCACACCGCCACCTACAGTCTCGCGTAATGCCACTCTGCTTCATCGAGCCCCAGGACGCTATTCGCGTGATCGCCGAGTCGGTCGGCCGCGAGGCACGCCGGCAGTTGGTGGGCGAGGTTGTGCGCGCGTGGGTAGACGATATTCCCGATCAGGAGCTGTCGATCCACTACGCCAAGGCGATCGCTGATCTCGACGAGGATGACCTGCACCTGCTCGCCGCCTGGCACGCTTCGCTGGAGGTCGGTCAGCCGGTTCCCAACACGGAGTTCCTCGTCGGGGTGTTCGCGAGCCTGGGCGAGAACCGGCGCGAGGCTTTGAAGATCGCGGCGGGCTTCCGCGGCGAGGAGGCCTTTCAGGCTGGCGTCTCGTGAGGATCAGGCTCTGGACACGGTGCTGCCCCGCCTCTCCCGCGAGCGGGCGGTCGAGCTGGCGACGGAGTGCATCCAGCTGTACATGTGGGACAGATTAGGCTGCGACAACTAGCAAGCTAGACTCGGAGCATGGCTGCGCCAACTGTGGACGAGGTGATGGACGCCCTGTCGAACGTGATCGACCCCGAGCTAGGGTTGGATTTCGTCGAGCTTGGCCTGATCTACGGGGTGGAGGTCGATGACGGGAACGTGCATGTGACCTTCACGCTGACCACACCTGGTTGTCCAATCGGCCCGCAGGTGACCGAGCAGATCGACGAGTTCGTCGGCGAACTGGACGATGTGCGGACGATCGAGTCTGAGATGGTCTTCACACCCCCGTGGTCACCGGAGAAGATGTCAGAGGACGCGAAGTTTGCTTTGGGCTACTGAGCGCGAACGCCGGCTCAGGCCGGCGTCGTAACAGCCTCGCGGGCCAACGACACCAGCGTCGCCAGTTCCACGGCGATGCTCTCACCGATCGAGTCGATGTCCGGCAGAGCGTCGAAGTCGCCGAGCAGGCCGAAGTTCATCTGGCCGTTGTAAGACATGATCGCGATCGCCAAAGCGTGGTGCTGGGGGAGGAAGGCTACCGGGTAGGCCTCGAGCATCTCGCGACCGAGCACGTACAGCGGGAACTGCGGGCCGGGCACGTTCGTCACGAGCAGGTTGAACAGGCGCGTGGAGAAGTTCAGGCGCGAGGCCTGCGCGAGAATCGTCGGCGGCGCGAAGTTCTGCACGCCGGCGATCACCTCGGCGCCCAAGGCCTGCTTTGACTCCTTCAGGCCGTCCATCGCGGCGGAGACGAAACGCAGGCGCTGAACGGGGTCGGCGATGTACACCGGCAGCGGCCCGCGCATCACGACGATGCGGTTGCCGCCCGCGCCATGCTCGTCCTCGGCGCGGACCGAGACGGGGACGAGCGCGCGCATCTCCATCCCCTCGGTGCGCACCCCGCGCGAGATCAAAAACGAGCGCAGCGCCCCGGCCACGACGGCCAGCACGACGTCGTTGACGGTCCCGCCGAAGGCGTTCTTGACGAGCTTGAAGTCTTCAAGTGAACTGCCGACGCCGACGAAGCGCCGGTGCGGGCCGATGTCGACGTTCAAAGGCGTCTCCGGCGCGGGGTTCAGACCGGCCCAGACGATCTCGCCGATCCCCTCCGCCGCCTCGCGCGCGCGGGCGAGCGCATGATCGGGGTGCGAGAGCGCGTCGAGCGCGCCCTCCGCGAGCGCGAGCCCGGTGCGCACGGCGCCGAGCATGCCGGCGGCCAGCAGCTCGGCGACGCCGGGCTCTGAGTGCGGCTGCCACGCGCGCCCGGAGTGGCGCAGCGGCGGCGGATCCTGGCGAGAGGTCGAACAGCACCGTCGCCAGGTCGATCCCGGCGATGCCGTCGATCAGCGCGTGGTGGCTCTTTGAGATCAGCGCGAAGCGGTCGTCCTTCAGCCCCTCGATCAGCCACATCTCCCACAGCGGCTTGGAGCGGTCGAGCTGCTGGGAGAAGATCCAGGCGGTCAGACCCTGCAGCTGCTCCCAGCCTCCCGGAGTCGGCAGCGCGGCATGACGGATGTGGTACTCGAGGTTGAAGCTCGGATCGTCAACCCAAACCGGCCTGCCGCTGTCGAGCGCCGTATGGGCGAGCTTGTGGCGGTAGCGCGGAACGAGGTGCAACCGCCGGCGGATCTGTTCGAGGAAGTCATTCATCGAGGGAGGCGGGCCTTCGACGATCGTCAGCCCGCCGACGTGCATGTGCGAGGTCGGTCCCTCCTGATGCAGAAAGGAAGCGTCCACCGGCGTGAGCCTGTCGAGGTGACGTTGCGCCATCGGGCTTAGCCTAACCGGAGCCCGAGGGTTGAACAGTGCAGCGATGAAGCAGGCCGTCCGTCCCACATGACGGGGGCCAGTGCTCTCTACAATGCTGCAATGGCAAACACCGTCGAAAAGGTGCTGCTCGCCGCCCCACGTGGGTATTGCGCGGGGGTGGATCGTGCCGTGCAGACGGTCGAACGCACGCTCGAGATTCACGGTCCGCCGGTGTATGTGCGCAAGGAGATCGTGCACAACAAGCACGTCGTGCAGCGGCTGCGCGAGCGCGGCGTGATCTTTGTCGAGCAGGAGACCGACGTGCCGGAGGGGTCGGTGTGCGTGTTCTCGGCGCATGGCGTCGCCCCCAGCGTGCACGCCAACGCGCAGGCACGTGAACTTCAGACGATCGACGCGACCTGCCCGCTCGTGACGAAGGTCCACCGCGAGGCGCTGCGCTTCGCCGAGGAGGGCTACACGATCGTGCTCGTCGGTCACGACGGCCACGAGGAGGTCGAAGGCACGATGGGCGAGGCCCCGGAGCGGATCCTGCTCGTGCAGTCAGAGCAGGACGTGGACGAGCTGCAGGTCGAGGACCCCGAGCGGATCGCCTACGTCACGCAGACGACGCTCTCAGTCGATGAAACCAGCTCGATTCTCGCCCGGCTGAAGGAGCGCTTCCCGGCGCTCGTCGGTCCCCGCACCGACGACATCTGCTACGCCACCACCAACCGCCAGACGGCCGTCAAGCAGCTCGCCGGCAGCTGCGATCTGATGCTCGTGATCGGCTCGCGCAACTCGTCGAACTCCGTCCGGCTCGTCGAGGTCGCACGCGACTTCGGCGCCGACGCGCACCTGATCGACAGCGCGAGCGAGGTGCGCGAGGAGTGGCTGACAAATAAGCGCGTCGTGGGCATCTCCTCCGGCGCCAGCGCGCCCGAGAACCTCGTGCGTGAGCTGGTCGGCTTCTTCCGCGAGCGGGGCGTCGCAGACATCACCGAGGTGGACGCGGTCAAAGAGGACGTCCGCTTCATGCTGCCCAAGCAGGTGCGCGAGGTAGTCGTCGCGGGCGAGGCGTCCTGAGCACATTAATCGTCTCTGACCTGCACCTCGGCAGCGGTCTGGGCTCGGATGTGCTGAGTCGTCCCGGGCCGCGCGGGGCGTTGCTGGAGGCCCTGGAGGATGTCGATCGCCTCGTGCTGCTCGGCGACGTGCTGGAGTTGCGCCACCGGCCGCCGCGCTACGCGATGGCCGCCGCGCGGCCGTTCTTCGAAGATCTCGGGCAGGCGCTCTCCGGCCGCGAGATCGTGGTCAGCGCGGGCAACCACGACCATCTGCTGATCGAGTCGTGGCTCGGCGAGCGCGCGTTGCAGGAGCCGGAGCCGCTCGGACTGGAACAGCGCCTGCTCCCGGAGCGGGCCTCGCCGATGCTCGCCAGGCTCGCCGAGTGGGCGGCGCCGGCACAGATGAGCGTCGCCTATCCGGGCCTGTGGGTGCGCCCCGACGTATACGCCACCCACGGCCATTACCTCGACTGCCATCTGACGGTACCCACGATCGAGCGCCTGAGCGTCGCCGCGATGAGTCGCGTGCTGGGTCTCCCGGCCGCGTCCTTCAGCCGAGTCGAGGACTACGAGGCGGTGGGGGCGCCGGTGTTTGCGTGGCGAGACACCGTCGCCAGGGAAGCCCGTACGGGCCACGTCTCGAAGGTCGACACGATCCGCGCGTGGCGAGCGCTCTCAGGCGACGGGGGTGGCTCTTCGCAGGTGCGCAAGCTGCGCGGGCTCGCCCTCGCGGGCGCGTTCCCGCTCGCCGTCGCGGTGCTCAACCGCGCCGGGCTGGGGCCGTTGCGGACCGACATCTCGACCGAGGAGTTGCGTCGCGCGGGGCTGCGTGCGATGGGCGAGGTGGCCGAGCGTCTCGGCCTGGGCGACGCGTACGTGATCTTCGGCCACACGCACCGCGCCGGGCCACTCCCGGGCGATAGCGAGTCCGAGTGGCGCGGGCGCGGCGGTGCGCGGTTGATGAACTGCGGCTGCTGGACGTACGACCTCGTGTTCCTCGGCCGCGGCGCCGGTGAGACCCCCTACTGGCCGGGAAGCTGTGTGCTCGTCGAGGACGACCCGTCAACTTCACCGCTGCTGAAGCGCCTGCTGCTGGATCGCTCCCACGCCGAGCTGGCGCCGGCGCCTGCCGCCGACAGCCCTACGCCAAGCCCGGCGTGAAGCAGGTCGCATAACACTGCACGCCCGGCCCGATCTCCAAGGCCAGTGTGCCCGTTGTGTGGCGTTCGTGCTCGATCAGCGGATAGGCGCCCGGGTGGGTGACCGTGAGCTCCTCCGTAACGATGATCCCGGCGGCGTTCTCGGTGGCTCCCTCTACGTTGACGCGCACGGTGCCCGACCCGTCCAGCACGGCCCACACGCCACCGGCCTCGTACGGGCCGGAGTAGGCGCCCGGCTGGTCCTCGGTCTGGGGCGCCAGCGCGGCGTCCGGTGCGTCCTCCGGGCGCAGCGGCGCCACGGGCTCGCGTTCGACGCCCAAAAGCTCCTGGATCGCCAGCTCGGTTTCCGTGTAGGCGCCCTCACCGTAGTGGTACTCGAATAGGCGCGCGCGACCGTCGAACAGGTAGCGCGCCGGCCAGCCCTGGTTCTCGTAGTCGCGCCACAGCTCTAGCTCGCGGTCGATCAGCACGGGATACTCGATCCACAGGCGCTTCACCGCCGCACGCACCGCGTCCTCGTCGCGCGCAGGCGCAAAGCCGGGTGAGTGCACGCCGACCGTGCGCAAGCCGTCCTGCGCGTAGCGCTCGTGCCAGGCCTGCAGATAGGGCAGCGTGCGGACTGAGTTTGGACGGCAGAAGTCCCAGAACTCGATCAGCAGCGGCTTGCCGCGCTGAATGATGCTCGCCTCGCGCCCGACCACGTTCGCCCAGGGTAGCCCCGTGGGGAATAGCGGCGCGACGATTGTGTCCGTGGGCACCCTCAAAACGGAGCGCGCCTTAGCCTATTGAGCCGACCATCTCCAGCTGGATGAGTCGATTGAGCTCGACCGCGTACTCCATCGGCAGCTCCTTCGTCACGGGCTCGATGAAGCCGTTGACGATCATCGCGGCGGCCTCGTCCTCGGTGAAGCCGCGCGAGCCCATATAGAAGAGCTGGTCGTCGGAGATGCGCCCGACGGTCGCCTCGTGGGCGACGGTCACATGGGGGTTCTGGATCTGGATGTCGGGCCAGGTGTCGGATTTCGACTCGCCGTCCATCATCAGACCGTCGCACTGCACGCGCGACTTCGAACCCTGGGAGTTGGGGCCCATCTTCACGAGGCCGCGGTAGCCCATGATGCCGCCGTCCTTGGAGATCGACTTGGCGAGGATGTTCGAGGTCGTGTTCGGCGCCAGGTGTACGACCTTCGCGCCCGTGTCCTTATGCACGCCTTTGCCGGCCACGCCCACGTTCAGGTGGTCGGCGCGCGCGCCCTCGCCCATCAGGAACGAGCCGGGGTAGAGCATCACGTACTTCGCGCCCATCGACCCTCCGACCCACTCGACGGTGCCGCTGGCGTCGACGACGGCGCGCTTGGTGTTGAGGTTGTAGACGTCCTTCGACCAGTTCTGCACAGTCGTATATCTGGCCTTCGCACCCTCGTGGACGAAGATCTCCACGACCGCGGAGTGCATCGAGTTGACCGAGTAGGTCTGCGCGGTGCAGCCCTCGATGTAGTTCACCTCCGAGCCCTCGTCGGCGACGATCAAGGTGTGCTCGAAGGTGCCCTCGCCGGCCCCCTCCATGCGGAAGTAGGACTGCAACGGCAGGTCGCACTTGACGCCCTTGGGGATGTAGCAAAAGGCCCCGCCCGACCAGACGGCGCCGTGCAGCGCCGAGAACTTGTTGTCCTGCGCGGGGACGCACTTGTTCATGAAGTATTTCTGCACCAGCTCGGGGTACTCGGTGACCGCCGTGTCCATCGAGCAGAACAGGATCCCCTGCTTGGCGTACTCTTCCTTTAGGCCCTCGTACACCGGCTCCTGACGCCATACGCCGACGACGCCGGCGAGGTGCTCGCGCTCGGCCTGGGGAATGCCGAGGTCCTCGTAGGTCTGCTTCATCTCGGCGGGGACGTCGTCCCACGAGTTGAAGCGACCGGCGGTGGGGGGGGAGTAGAGCACGAGGTCGTCGAGGTTCAGCTCGCTCAGGTCCGGGCCCCATGTCGGGATCGGCTTGCGTTCGAAGATCTCCAGCGCCTTGATCCGTTTCTCGGCCATCCAGTCGGGCTCGCCCTTGATCTTCGACAGCTCGCTCACAACCTCGCGGGAGATACCCTGGCGGGCAAGCAGCTGGCCTTGATCGTCTTCGACGATCGGGCTCGGCTTGGTGATCCTGGTGCTGTCCGTCGTGGCCATCTGGCTCCTGACTGCTGTTGTGCGCTGAATCCAGTGCTCTGAAGTAGAAATTGTATCGCGGTGCTCAGACCGGCCAAGCGTGGTCGCCGGTCACCGCGCCGCGCACGACCTTCAAGTTAAGCAGCGCGCACTTGCGGCGCGTCGCCGAGACGGGGATCCCGAGCAGCTCGATCATCCAGTCGGCGCCCAGCTCGCCGACCTCCTGGAGCGACATGCCCTTCAGCTCCTCCGAGGCGATCGACGCCGATGCCTGCGAGATCGCGCAGCCGTGGCCGTGGAAGCGCAGGTCCTCGATCTGGCCGTCCTTCACGCGGATGTGCACCCCCAGCTCGTCGCCGCACAGCGGGTTGTGCTCGAGCGCCTCGAGGTCGTGGGGCTCCAGCTCGCCGAAGTTACGCGGCTGCTTGTAGTGATCGAGGATGTAGTCGCGGTACAGGTCGTCCATCAGCGCTCCTCGCGGACCCTCACAGCCCGAACACCTCGCGCCCCGCCAGCAAAGCCTCGACGAGCGCGTCGATGTCCGAAGGCTCGTTGTACACGCCGATGCTCGCGCGGGCGGTCGCGCTGACGCCGAGGCAGCGCATCAGCGGCTGCGCGCAGTGGTGGCCAGCGCGGATGCACACGCCACCGCGGTTTGCCAGCTCGGCGATGTCGTGGGGGTGCATGCCCTCGATCGTGAACGAGGCCAACCCGCCGCGCGCATCCGCCTCGGGGGGTCCGGTGACGCGCAGGCCGGGTACATCTCCTAGGCGCTCGAGCATGTAGCCGGTCAACGCGCGCTCGTGCGCGCGCACACGATCCATCCCCAAATTGCTGAGGTACTCGACGGCCGCGCCCAGCCCGACGGCCTCCGCGATCGGGGGGGTGCCGGCCTCGAACTTGTAGGGAAGCTCGTTCCAGGTGGCCGACTGGAAGTCGACCGAGGCGATCATGTCGCCGCCCGTCAGGAACGGCTCCATCGACTCGAGGATCTCGCGCCGGCCGTGCAGCACGCCGATTCCCGTCGGCCCGAGCGCCTTGTGGCCTGTCCACGCGTAGAAGTCGGCGCCGATCGCCGCGACGTCGACCGGCATGTGCGGAACCGCCTGGGCGCCGTCCACCAAAGACACCACGCCCGCGGCGCGCGCCCGTGTGACGATCTCGGCGACCGGGAGGATCGTGCCGAGCACGTTCGAGACGTGTGTAACCGCGACCATGCGCACGTCGCCGCGTGCGAGCTCTGCGTCGAGTTGGTCGAGCGAGACCTCGCCGCGCTCGTCGACCTCCAGGTAGCGCAGCTCCGCGCCGCGCTCACGGCACAGCATCTGCCAGGGGACGATGTTCGCGTGATGCTCCATCTGCGTGATCAGCACCGCGTCGCCGGGTCCGACGTTCGCACGGTCTTCGCCATCCGTGCGTCCCGTGGCAATACTCCGGCCCCATGCATACGCGACGAGGTTGATCGCCTCGGTGACGTTCTTCGTGAAGATCGTCGTCTCGGGCTGGGCGCCCACGAAGGTGGCCACCTGCCTGCGTGCGCCGTCGTAGGCCGCGTCGGCCTCCTGCGCCAGCGCGTAGACCCCGCGGTGCACGTTCGCGTTGTGCTCACGCAGGTGATCGGCGACGGCCTGAATCACGACCTCGGGCTTCTGCGATGTCGCGCCCGAGTCGAGGTAGATCAGCTCACGGCCGTCGAAGCGGCGGGAGAAGATCGGGAAGTCTGACTTGACCCCGAGGGCGCTCTCAGCGACTGGTGGCATAGGCCTCGATGTCATCGCGCGCCGCGGCCAGCTTGCCGGCGATCTTCGCGCGCACGAGCTCCTCCAGGGCCTCGTCGGCGAGCTCGGCGATCAGCGGCTCGAAGAAGCCCTCGACGATCACGCGCACCGCCGCCGGGCGGTCCAGGCCGCGCGACTGCATGTAGAAGATCGCGGCCTCGTCCAGCTCGCCGACGGTGCCGCCGTGGGAGGCGGAGACGTCGTCGGCGGACACTAGGACCGAGGGGATCGCGTCCACGCGAGCCTTCGGCGAGAGCATCATCGAGTGGATCTGTAGGTAGGTATGCGTCTGCTGGGCGCCCGGGTCGATCTGGATCAGCCCCTCGAAGCTCGCGCGGCTCTCCCCGGTCGCGGCGCCGCGCCAGTGGACGTCCCCTCCCGACGGGCCGGTCTCGTGCAGGTCCACGGCGAACACGTCGAGGTGCTCGTGCTCCTCGGTGAAGAACAGGCCCCTGAAGGCCATGTCGCCGCCGGGCTCTGAGACCGCCAGCTCCAGGTGCTGGCGCACGAGGTGCCCGCCGAGCAGCGCCGGCAGCCAGTGGCAGTAGGCGTCGCGCCCGACGCCGACGAAGCGCGTCGAGCAGTCGTAGACCTCGCCGCGGCCCCAATCCTGAACCTGCGCGAGGCGGCAGCGCGCGCCATCTTCCAAATACAGCTCGAACGCTCCCGCGTGCAGCGCCTGGCCCTCTGAGAAGTCCTCCGCGAGGTCGTACTCGTGCAGCTTGAACTCGCTGTGCTCGCCGCCCACGACCAGCGTGCGCGCATACTGCGCCACCCCCGGGCCGTCGATCGCGTAGACGATCTCGAACGGGTCCTCCACGACGACGCCCTTGGGCACGTGCAAAAAGGCGCCGCCGGTCCAGAACGCCGCGTTCGCGGCCTCCAGCTTGTGACGATCGATCGTCAGGCGCTTGGAATACCAACGCTCCGCCAGCTCGCGGTGATCTTGAAAGGCTTCCTCCAGCGAGCAGAGGATCACGCCGCGCTCTGCCAGGGCAGGGTCGAGCTCGACGTGGACCACAGACCCCGCGTTCTGCACGATCCGCCCGGCGTGCAGGCGGTCGGGAAGCGTGCGCGTGACGATCTCTGGCACGACGCCGGGCTCGACCGCGATCGAGTCCCCCGCGCCCGCGGTCTGCAGTGCGTCCAGGTCGAGTGTCTGCAGGCTCGTCGTCCAGAACCCCGAGCGCCGCCACACCGGCAGCTCCGAGGTCTCATACGACTTCAGCGCGGCCTCGCGCAACTGCTCCAGCGTGCGTCCATTGCCCGCTCCGGCGCCGCCCAGCGCGTGGTAGAGCGTCGCCTCGCGGTGGCGACCGGGCTTGACCTGCACCGGCGTCGCGTCGTTCGTGGTCGTCGCGCCGTTCGTGCTCACCTCAGGCACTGGCGCCGACCTCCTGGCGGATCTGGTCGTAGCCCTCGCGCTCGAGCCGTTCGACCAGCTCGACGCCGCCCTGCAGCACGATCCGGCCGTCCATCAGGATGTGCACGAACTGCGGCTTGATGTAGTGCAGGATGCGCTGGTAGTGGGTGATGATCAGCGCGCCGAGGCCCTGCTCCTCGTGTAGGCGCTGTACGCCCTCGGCGACCGTCCGCAGCGCGTCGATGTCCAACCCCGAGTCGGTCTCGTCGAGGATCGCCACGTCGGGGGCGAGCATCGCCATCTGCAGGATCTCCGCGCGCTTCTTCTCACCGCCGGAGAAGCCGTCGTTGAGGTGGCGCGAGGTGAATGCTTTGTCGACATCGAGCAGCTCGATCGCGTGCTGCAATTGGGTGCGGAACTCCTTGACCTGGATCGGCTCCTCGCGCTTGGCGTTGATCGCCATCCGCAGGAAGTTCGCGACCGACACGCCCGGGATCGAGACCGGGTACTGGAAGGCCAGGAACAGGCCCGCCTTCGCCCGCTCGTGCGGCTCGGCCTCGGTGATGTCATCGCCCTTGAAGACGATTGTTCCCTCGGTGATCTCATACGAGGGATGCCCGAGCAGCGTATTCGCCAGCGTCGACTTGCCCGAGCCATTCGGACCCATCAGCGCGTGGACCTCGCCGCGGGAGACGTCGAGGTCGACGCCCCTGAGGATCTCGCGCTCCTCGATGCGCACGTGCAGGTCTCTGATCTCTAGGTCGGCCATGTTCTGTTTTCAAGCTCCAGTTGTCAGTGGTTCGGGTTCAATTCCATTCAAGAGGGCGGGGCCGAGCACGAGGTCGGCGAGCGTGGTTTCCTGCAGCGTGCGCACGATCGCAAAACGCACCCTCGTCCACAGCAGCTTCGTAGGACAGGCATGCGCCGGATCGGACTCCCGCGAGCACACGATCGAGCCATCGGAAGCCTGGGAGATGCACTCGATCGGCGCGATCGACCCCTCCAGCGCCTCGACGACCTCTGCCATCGTGATCTCCGTGGGCGAGCGCGCGAGCAGGTAGCCCCCGCGCGAGCCGCGCCGCGAGTCGAGGAGCCCCGCCTTGCGCAAGCGCGCGACGAGGTGCTCCAGGTAGGCGAGCGGCAACCCATCGTGCTCGGCGATCTCCGCTAGCGGGATCGGATCCTCGCCGGCGCGCCGAGCCAGCTCGACCATCACGCGCACGCCGTACTCGGTCTTGGTTGAGAACATCATCGTCGCATTTCCTACCTGCCAGCTAGGGTATCAGGGGTGGGTGGGATCTCAATCCAGCTTGCGCACATCGTGCGCCAGCCCTTCCGGGGTGAGCTCTTCCACCTCGAACAGATCCCGCTTCTGCCCTGAGCGGTCGATCAGCAGCACCGATGCGGCGTGGGGGGAGGCGGCGTCGCCGAGCAGCGAAGGAACGATCCCGTAGGCGCGCCAGACCGGCCGCAGTTCTGAAAGCGTGCCGGTCAGGTACTCGACACGGCCCGAGAGGGCGGCTTCGCCGAGGAAGCGGCGCACGGCGGCGGGGGTGTCGGCGGCCGGGTCGGTGCTCACGATCAGCACCGGGACGGGGTGGGGGGGGTGGGTACGGGCGGGGTTGGTATCCAGTTCATCGAGCGCGCCACGGATCTGCTGGGCGATCAGCGGGCAGGTGGGCTGGCAGGCGGGGGAGAGGAAGCTGAGGATGACGACCCGGCCGCGGTACTGACCCAACGACACGCGCCGGCTGTGCTGGTCGGTGAGGGTGAAGTTGGGAGCGCCGGCACCGCCCGGCAGCAGCGCGCCGTCAAAGCCCGAGCTGGCGTGCTGCACTTCGGCTGCCGCCGTGCCGCTCGCAGTGGCCGCGACGCCCCCAGATCGCGTGGCCGGCCGATCGAGGATCGACACGAGCGCGAGGGCGAGCACCACCGCGGTCGCGACGGCGAGCAGGATGATCCGAGTACACCGATTCATCTTGGCTCAGGGTACGGGAGGGAGGGAGGCCAAGTTGGGTTCATTGGCTCGGTAAATGCTGGATGCAAACATGAAGGAAATCGCAGGTCAGGCGGCGTACATAGCAACTGTGCGCCTCAATCAAAAGCCCATCAGGGTTGTGGCTCTCGCGCTTGGCCTCGCTGCCGCGCCGGCAATGTCATGCGCGGCCGGGGCCTCCGCCGCGACCGTCGCGCTAACTCTGCCGTCGATTGCGCAGGGCACGCCTGCCACTCCCGCCGTGCCTGCCCCCGCCAACGACGAACGCGCCAACGCACAGCCGATCCGAAACTTGCCCGCGTCGATCAACGGCACGACGGTCGGCGCCACGATCGAACCGGGGGAGAGCCAGTCCGCGTGCGGCGTGCAGACGGCCAGCTCGGTCTGGTACAGCCTGCGCGCTTCCAGCGCGAAGCGGATCGCGCTCGACCTGGCGGCCGGCGGCGAGCTCGACGCCACGATCGACATCTACCACGCCGTGCGCTCGCAGCTCGATTCGGTCGGCTGCCAGCGGACCGAAGGCCACGGCAAGGCCTCGCTCTCGTTCAAGGCCTCGAAGAACGGCCTCTACCTGATCCGCGTGGCCGCGCTGCAGAGCTCGCAGCTCGCGAATTTCTCGCTCGAAGTGTTCCTGCCGACCCCCGCGATCGGGCCGCCGGGCGCGCTACTGCCCTCAGGCGGGGTCAACGGGCGGGTCGATCGCATCCAGAACATCAACGCGGCGTACTCGTTCACGCTGCACGCGGGCGTCAGCTACCTGATCAGCCTCGCGAATGAGACCGAACACGCGTGCGTCAGCGGCGCTCTGTATGCCCCGGGCACCAGGTCCTTTGGCGAAGAAGAAGAAGGCACGACCCCCGGACTGCTGCAGATCAACTGCGGCGGCTACCGCCTGTTCACCCCCGGTCCGGGTCAGGGCGGGCGCTACAGCCTCGACATCACCCCGCGCACGTCGTACCGGGGCATCCAGCGCTTCCATCTGCAGGTCGCCCCCGCCGGCCCCGCCGAAACGGCGCCCGGGCTGGTGCTGGGCAACTACGCCCACGCGCACGGGTATCTCAGCGGTCGCAGCGTGAGGGTGCTGCGGTTGTACCGCATGGAAGTCACGAGCCATTCCAATCTGACGCTCAAGCTGACGGCGCCCAATTCCGCCGAATTCAAGCTCCAGCTGCGCAACCGTAGCGGCGACGTGATCGAATGCGACTGCGAAGGCTCGGGTTCGCAGACGCTGCAGCATCAGCTGCAGCCGGGCACCTACTACGCGGTCGTGGCCGTGCGCAACGGCAGCTCCGGCAACTTCACGTTGGTGCGCGAGTCGCGCACGATCACCTCGACCTCGCTCTCGTTCTCCTCGTCGAAGGCCGCCCCTGGCGAAGGTCTGGGCATCGACGTGAAGGTCTCGCCCGCGGCCTCCGGCCCGGTGGTGGTCGAGATCGAACGCTTCGACCCCGTCTTCGGCTGGCAGTTCTACAGGCAGGAAACCGCCTTCGTCGGTGAAGGGTCGGCGAGCATCCCCTTCACGCCACCCGCCGTTGGGCAGTGGCGTGCGAAGGCGACGTACGAGGGCTCGCGCACGTCGAGCCCCAGCGCCGTCGGCTTCTCGTATCTGCTGGTCTCCTGAGTTACGGGGAGCCCCGAGGGCGCTATACTTTGTGAAGTCTCCCTAATCTCCGACCATGATTTAGGAGTTTCATGAGTCTCTCAAGCGCCGAGCTTCTACGCCAAGTCAAGTCCCAGATCGACGAGGTCGACCCCAGCGAGGTCAACGAGCTGATCGACGAGGGCGTCGCGCTGATCGACGTGCGCGAGACCGAGGAGTTCGCCGCGGGGCATCTGCCAGGAGCCAAGCACGTGCCCAGGAGCTACCTGGAGACGCGGATCGAGGGTGTCGTGTCCGACCGTGACGCGCACGTGATCCTGTATTGCGCCTCCGGCAACCGCTCGGCCTACGGGGCGCGCACGCTCGAACAGGACCTCGGCTACACAAACGTGTCGTCGATGACCGGTGGAATCACACTGTGGAAGGACCGTGGCTACGAGGTCCAGATCCCGCGCACGCTCACCCCCGAGCAGCGCGAGCGCTACTCGCGCCACACTTTGATCCCGGAGATCGGCGCTAACGGCCAGCAGAAGCTGCTCGACGCGAAGGTGCTGTTGCTCGGCGCGGGCGGGCTCGGTTCGCCGACTGCGCTGTACCTCGCGGCGGCCGGTGTCGGCACGCTCGGGGTCGTCGACGACGACGTCGTTGACCTGTCGAATCTGCAGCGCCAGGTGATCCACACGACCGACCGGGTGGGAGTGCCGAAGGTTGATTCTGCGGAGGAGACGATCAAGGCGCTGAACCCCGACGTGAACGTCGTGAAGTACCCGGTGAGGATCGACGCGACGAATATCGTTGAGATCATCTCGGGCTACGACGTGATCGTTGACGGGGTCGACAACTTCCCGACCAGGTACCTGCTGAACGACGCGACTGTGCGGTTGAAGATCCCCGTGGTGTCGGCCTCGATCTTGGGCTTCGATGGGCAGCTGTCGGTGTTCAAACCGTATGACGGCCCCTGCTACCGCTGCCTGTTCCGCGAGCCGCCGCCGGCCGAGCTCGCCCCCTCGTGCGGCGCCAACGGCGTGCTCGGCGTGCTGCCGGGGACGATGGGATTGCTGCAGGCGACCGAGGTGATCAAGCTGATCCTCGACATCGGCGAGCCCGCGATCGGCAGGCTACTGCTGTACGACGCGCTGGGGGCAACGCTGACCGAGGTGAAGGTCCACCGCGACCCCGAGTGCCCGATCTGCTCGCGCCCGCCGGAGGAGATCTCCGACGAGGAGCTGGGAGTGTTCCCAGACTACGAGGCGTTCTGCGCCGCCGCCGGGTAGCCTCCCGGCCATGGCAACGATCAAGATTCCCCCGGTCCTGCGCGCGAGCGTCGGCAACGAGAAGCAGGTGCAGGCAGACGGCGCGAACATCGGCGAGGTTCTACGCGATCTCGCCGCCAACCACCCGGCCACCCAGGACCAGCTGTTCGGTGTCGACGGGGCGCTGAACAGGTACGTGAACGTGTACTTGAACGATGAGGATGTGAGGGTGTTGGACGGGTTGGACACGGCAGTCGGAGATGCCGACACGCTCGTGATCCTGCCGGCGATGGCCGGCGGCTGATCGCGCGCTGATCGCCGATCATCGTCCACTGACGCCTGCCGGGATGCCGATTCGGCGGCGATCTTCCGATGGAAGAACGGTAGATGAGTTCGCCAGGCCAGACACGGAGACCCGCTCGGCTGCTCGCGGTCATGAGCTGTGCTGTGCTTGTCTTTGCCGGCACCGCGCTCGCTGAGGCCAACCACACGGGCTGGCCCCAGCAAGAACACCACGAGGGACACCCGAACAACGAAAGTGGTGTGATGCGCGGCGAGGAAGGCGTGCACAACTATCTGCTCGGTGGCGGCGGCAACGACACGATTTACGGCGGTAACGACGGCGACGTGATCTGGGGCGACTCGCACCCCGGCGCACAGCCCACGAGCCAGCGCGACTACCTGCATGGCGGCGAAGGCGAAGACTGGATCTACGCGAGCTACGGCGAAAACACAATCTGGACGGGCGCCGGCAACGACCACGTCGCGCTCGTGTACGGCCACGGCACCGTCTACTGCAACGGGCCCGGCCTGAAGACCCTTGTGATGCGCTACCTACCGCAGAACCGGCCCTGGAAGCTAGTGGGCTGCGATCACAAGGTGATCTTCCCCTACAGGGCGTAGTGCCCGGGTGGCTTACAGCGCCGCGGCCGCGGGAGCCGGCTCGCTGTCCTGCGCATCCGGCCGTGAGGTGTCGGGCATGCCGGCGGCCGGAATGTGGCTCATCGCGTGCTCGGCCAGCGCGGTGATCGTCAAGGAAGGGTTCACGCCGACGTTGGCAGGGATCGCTGAGCCATCGCAGACGAGCAGGTTCTCATAGCCGTAAACGCGCTGGCGGGCGTCGATCACGCCGCTGGAAGGGTCGGGCGCGATCACGGCCCCGCCGAGAATGTGGGCGGTGGTGGGGATGTTGAAGAGCGCCTCGGTGACGGAGCTCTGGGCGATCCCACCTGTGCGCTTGGCAAACCATTCGGCGGCCTGGTTGGCGACGGGGATGAACGTCGGGATCGGCTTCTCGGGGTCCTGTTCGGTCTTCAGCCACAGCGATCCGAACGGCCCCTCGCGGGGGCGCAGCGCGATTGCGTTGTCGAGCGTCTGCATCACGAGGATGATGATCGTGCGCCGCGACCAGTGTTTCGGGAACAGCACCTGGGCCAGCCGCCGTGGGTGCAACAGGACCTGGGCAAGCAGCTTCAGGGGACGAGTCAGGCGTGTGCCGTCGCCGACGAGCAGCGTGTAGAGGCGATGCATCGAATCGCCGTCGTCGCCGTAGGTGACGGTCTCGATGTGGGTGTTCGGGTCGGGGTAGATCGAGGAGGTGATCGCGACACGCTTGATCAGATCGTCGGGGTAGTCCTCGGGCACGGTAACCGTGAGGATCGACTCTGAGTTGGTCCGCACCAGCTCGCCCAGGCGCGTGGAGATCCTGCCCAGGGATCCATTCAAACGGCAGCGCTGCAGCAGTCTGTTCGTGCCCAGCGGCCCGGCCGAGACGACCACGCCGCGGGCGCGCTGAACCTGGCGTTCCTTGCGCAGCCACGCGCCGGAGCGCACCGATTCGACCTCGTAGCCGTCCTTCCCCGAGCCGTCGCCGAGCGGGCGCACGTCCACAACCGTGCGTTCTGCCATCACGCGCGCGCCGCGCTTTTCGGCGAGGTAGAGGTAGTTCTTGACGAGCGTGTTCTTCGACCCGTGGGGGCAGCCGACCATGCAGCGACCGCATTCGCGGCAGCCGGTCCGCGCCGGACCTTCGCCGCCGAAGAACGGGTCGGGGACGGTCTTCCCGGCCCCGTCCGGACCGCCGAAGAAGACGCCGACGGGCGTCTTTTTGTAGGTGTCGCCGACGCCGAGCTCCTCGCCGAGCTCGCGCAGGAGCTGGTCGGCGGGGTCGTCGGTGGGAGTTTGCACGACGCCGAGCATCCGCTGTGCCTCGGCGTAGTGGGGGGCGAGCACTGACTCCCAGTCGTTCATCTCCGCCCACTGGCGGTCCTCGAAGAACATCGTCGGGGGGACGTACAGCGTGTTCGCGTAGCCAAGGCTGCCGCCGCCGACACCGCAGCCGGAGACGACTGAGACGTCTTTGAAGGTGGTCAGCCGGAAGATGCCCTTCATCCCCAGGAAGGGATTCCAGAAGTAGCGCTTCAAATCGGCGGTCGAGCGCGGCAGCTCGCCGTCGGCGAAGCGCCGGCCACACTCCAGCACCCCGACGGAGTGCCCTTTCTCGGAGAGGCGCAGTGCCGAGACGCTGCCGCCGAAGCCGGAGCCGATGACCAGCCAGTCGAAGTCGAAGTTGTCCTCCATGTCCCACCGTCATCCTAGTGATTGCACATGTGGCTGGCGATGGTCGCTATATTTCCTGAAGTAATGGCTGCCCAGCCCTTGAGGAACAAGCCCTGCGGAGGTCGCTACGGGGATGTCGTGCAGTCGATCGGCAACACCCCGCTGGTCGAGCTGCCCCGCCTCTCGCCGAAGCCCGGTGTGCGGATCTGGGCCAAGCTCGAGTCCCGCAACCCGACCGGCTCGGTCAAGGACCGCGTTGCGAAGGCGCTGATCGAGGACGCCGAGGAGAAAGGCGCGCTCGCGCCCGGACAGACGATCCTCGAACCGACCTCGGGCAACACAGGCATTTCGCTCGCGATGATCTGCTCGTTGAAGGGCTACAAGCTGAAGGTCGTGATGCCGGAGAACGTGACGCCGGAGCGTACGCAGCTGCTGAAGATGTACGGCGCGGAGATCGTCTATTCCGAGGGCTCACTCGGCTCCAACGGCGCGGTCGAAAAGGCCCTGCAGATGGCGGCGGAGGACTCGTCGGTGTACATGCCCTACCAGTACGGCAACCCGGCCAATCCGAACGCTCATTACAACGGCACGGCGCTGGAGATCCTCGAGGAGCTCGACGAGGTCACCGCGTTCGTCGCGGGGCTGGGCACCGGGGGAACGCTGATGGGCAATGGCCGTCGTCTGAAGGAGGCCTTCGGCGACGCCGTGAAGATCGTCGCCGCGGAGCCGATGCAGGGCGAGCCGGTGCAGGGCCTGCGCTCGCTCGACGACGGCTTCATCCCGCCGATCATCGACATCTCGCTGCTCGACCGGAAGATCTTCGTGACCAACCACGACGCGATCGTCTGGACGCGCAAGCTGCTCGACGAGGAGGGCCTGTTCGCTGGTGTCTCCAGCGGCGCGATCGCCAGCATCGCCGTGCGGATCGCGGGCGAGCTCGAGGAGGGGAACGTCGTGTTTGTGGTCTGCGACGACGGCTGGAAGTACCTCTCGAGCGGCATCTACACGCTGCCGGTCGACGAGGTCGAGAACCTCGACTCCACCGTCTGGTGGTAGCCGAGCCCGCTACGGTCAGCCGGAGCTCTGTGTCGAGATGAAGATCGCTCCCGAGCTGCTCGATCGCGTGGTCGCGCACGCCTTGGAGGACCCGAAGAACGAGGTCTGTGGGGTCGTGGCCGTCGAAGATGGGTGGGGATCTGGATCGGACTCGGGAATCGGTCAGACGCCTCGGGCATCTCAGACCACCCGGGCGCTTGATGTGCATCGAGCGGTCAATCTGCACGCCAGCCCGCTGAAGTTCGAGATCGACCCGTCTGAGTTGTTCGCTCTCTACAGCGAGATCGAGGATGCCGGACGCACGCTGGGTGCGATCTACCACTCGCATGTGCGCAGCGCGCCCTATCCATCTCAAACCGACATCGCCTTCGCGGCGAATTGGCCGGGGGTGGAGTGGATCATCGTCGGCCTGACCAACGGCGAGGCGCCGGAGGTGCGCTCCTACCTGATCGAGGACGGCCAGGTGCGGGAGGTAGCGCTGGAGGTGAAGTAGGTGGCGGACGAGGAGCCAGCCAGGGCATCGGTGGGGGAGGGCGAGCAGCCGCTGATCTGCCCGGGGTGCGAGCGCGAGCATCCGCCGAGCGAGCGTTTCTGCGTGGCGTGTGGGATGCCGCTGGTCCATGGCCCAGGTATCGAGCTTCTCGCCGGCGAGCGTCAGCAGAAGGCGCGCAAGATCAAGCCGCAGTACAGCGAAGGCAAGCTCGTGAAGGTCGCCGGCGCGCAGAACGGCGCCGAGGCGGAGATGATCCAGGGACTGCTGCTCGAGGAGGGGATCCCCAGCATGCAGCGCCGGGCGGCAGGCGCCGATGTCCCGGACTTCCTGGTCGCCGGCCGCCGCGACATCCTCGTCCCCGAGTCAGGCGCCGAAGCCGCCAGGGAAGCTCTCGCTTGGGAAGCGCCTTAGACCAAGACGGGCTGGCCGGCGCTGCGGGTGATCTCGGCGATCTCTTCGGAGGCACGCTCGAACTCGGCGTCGGAGAGCACGGGGGTGCCCTCGAACGGGAGCTCGCGCTGCAGCTCGACCCAGGCCTGGGTGGCGGAGTACTCGTCCTTGACCTTCACGGTGACCGGCCGCGGGATGCGGTAGGTGCGCAGCAAAAGGACGTGCAGCGGCTGGTGGCGGCGCCAGCCGAGGCGCTTCTCGGCGTAGTCGGTCGTCCACACGTAGAACGGTGAGAGCGCGTCGACGCAACGCGGGTCGGCGATCGTGAAGTGGCCGGCGACTTCGGCCCAGGCGCGGATGCGCACGCGGTCGGGCTGCTGGATGCCGCCGGCGGCGAAAGCGTGCGGCGGTGGCTCGCCGTCGCTCCAGACGCCCTCCTCGAGCGCGCGGCGCAGCTCGGGCTGATGGGATTCGCGCACGAACTCGCCCGGCTGATGATCGAAGGTGGGGTACAGGAAGAAACGCTCGTGGGCGAGCCGGAACGCCTTACCGGGTTCGCGGATTCCGCCCTTGCGTAGGGTTATCAGCTGCTCGCCTTCGGCGAGAGCACGGACGGTGACCGCCCATTCTTTGAAAGCAATTGGCATGGAAAGAAAGACGAAAGCAGGAGTAAGGAAAGTCTCGATAAATCCTCGGGCTCTGAACGCCATCCGAAGCAACCGAAGGGCGAGCCCGACCCCTTAAAGATACGAAACCCAAGCGGAAATCCCAAATCCCCTGCAAATAGACGTCTTTTTTGGGCTAAATCGCTACAATCGCCGCCCGACGAGTCCCTCGGCAGCCTCGATGATCGCGGCGTAGTCGTCCTCGCCGTGGCCGCGGCCCAGCGTGGCTGTGAGCAGGTCGCGCGCGTGCGCGGCGGATGGAAACGGGATGCCCGCGGCCTGGGCTTCCTCGAGGCACAGGCGCACGTCCTTGAGCATGTGCTCGGTCTTGAACAGCGTCGTGTAGTCGTGCTTGCGCATCGGCGTCGACTTCAGTGTCAGCTGGGCTGAGGCGCCCGATCCCGCGGAGGTGACCTGGACGAACGCGTCGAGGTCCACGCCCGTGGCCCGCGCGAGTAGCAGCGCCTCGGCGAGCGCCGCCGCGTTGGCCGCGCCGAGCGAGTTGTTGATCAGCTTCAGCATCTCGCCCTGACCGAGCTCGCCGACGTGCATGATCACCTCGCCCATCGCCGCGAAGATCGGCTGCGCGCGGGCGAAGTCCTCCGCGGCGCCGCCGGCCATGATCGTGAGTGTGCCCGCCTCCGCGCGCGGGGAGGAGCCCGTGACGGGAGCGTCGATCATCTGCACCCCGCGCTCGGCCAGCGCCGCTGCGATCCGGCGGCTGTCGACGGGCGCGATCGTGGACATGTCGACGCACAGCAGATCCCCATGCGCGGCCTCGATCGCGCCGTGCTCGCCCAGCAGCACAGAGGCGACCTGCTCGCCGTCGACGACCATGCTCACGACGATCTCGCTCCTGCGCGCGACCTCGGCGGGTGTGTCGACGGCGACGGCCGGCTCGTGCGCGGCCGCCCAGGTGGCGGCCTTGCCGGGCGTGTGTGTCCAGACCGTCAGCGGAAAGCCGGCCTGCGCGATCCGCGCGGCCATCCGTGAGCCCATGATCCCGAGGCCGAGGAAGCCAATTCGCTCAGGCATGGCCCGAGCATACGACTTCGAGGCACTCAGGCTGCCACGAGCTCCCGATCCTCAGTATCGGCGAGGTGCTGATGAGAAGGGCAATAGCCGTTGTGCGATAGCGGCACACGCTGGCAGGCGGAGCCTTTGCGTGTGGTCGCGCGACACTGGGGTGCCTTGCCGCCGATCGAGGCGTAGCCCGCGAGGGGGTTCTCGACCAGGAACTGCTCCGCCAGGGCGATGTAGCGGCAGACGACGCGGTGGACGTGGCCCTGCTCGCTCATCGGGAACAGCGAGCGGATGTTGCAGAACAGCGTGCGCTCGGGACGCGCGAAGAAGAGATGTTCGACGGCCATCCGCTCGACGACCGCCTCACACGCCTGCAGCAGATGCTCGTGGTTGGCGTTGACGGCGATGTCCGGCTTGGGAGCCAGGAGGTGGGGAGCAAGCTCCCGGTAGATGGCCCGGCTGAACTGGTACATGGCGACCCCTCACCCTCTTTCTCGATCCGAACCGGTTTGGCTGTTCGCCAACCGACCGTGAAAAGACATTCCACGAACGAAAACACGTGGCCTGGAAGAAAGGATCGAGATTTCCCGAGGGGAAGCGAAGATTTAAAGATCTTTATGAGGATCTCTTTAAGCCCATGTCTCCCAGGTGCCGTCCTCGTCGCCTGAGAGCACGAAATGATGTTGATCCAGTGCGGGATCTGGCTCGGGATGGTCCAAACGCTGGTGAGCGCCCCGGCTCTCGGTGCGCGCGAGCGCGCTGCGGGCGAGCAGGCGGGCCAAGGGGTGGGAATCGTCGAGCAGGCGGCGAAGACCCTCGGCGCAGCGGACGATGCCGGCGTCGCGCCACAGCGCGTCGCGCGTGATGGGGGTGCCTGGCGACGGCGAGGGTAGCGCCCGAAGCGCCTCGAGCTCCACGGGCGATGCGGGCGGCGAAGGCGAGGACTCCTCGGTTGAGAGGGCGTGTAGAACGGCGCGGCGGGAGAAGACGAAGCACTCGCTGAGCGAGTTCGAGGCGAGGCGGTTGGCGCCGTGCAGGCCGGTGCAGGAGGACTCGCCGACGGCATACAGCCCGGGCAGGGTGCAGTGCGCGTGCAGGTCGGCGACGATCCCGCCCATCATGTAGTGGGCTGCCGGGGCGACCGGGATCAGCTCGCGCATTGGGTCGAGGCCCGCCTCGCGCAGTGCGGCGACCACGTTGGGGAAGTGCGCGGGGTCGATCGCGCGCATGTCCAGGCCGACCGACTGCTCGCCGGACTCCCGCAGGCGCAGTGCGATCGCGCGCGAGACCTCGTCGCGGGGGGCGAGCTCCTCGACGAAGCGCTCACCGGTGGAGTCGTGCAGGGTGGCGCCCTCGCCGCGGATCGCCTCGGTGATCAGAAAGCCCTCGCGCCCGGCGACCCCGATTACGGCGGTGGGATGAAACTGGAGCAGCTCGAGGTCCGCCAGCGACGCGCCGGCGGCGTGGGCGAGCAGCAGGCCGATCCCCTGGGAGCCGGGCGGGTTGGTGCTGCGCGCCCACAGCGCCGCGGCGCCGCCGGTGCCGAGCACTACTGCGCGTGCGGAGACGATCCGCCCGTCGTCGCAGATCAGGCCGCGACAGCGGTCACCGTCAAAACCGGGCTGGTTTGGGTCTCCATCGGTCCACAGCGCGCGCGCCCGCGCGCGCTCGAACACGCTGATCAAGGGCTCCTCGGCGACGAGCGCAGACAGCTGGCGCACGACACGACGGCCGGTCGCCGAGCCCCCGGCGTGAACGACGCGCCTGACAGAGTGCCCGCCCTCCAGGCCGAGCGCCAGGCGCCCGGAGCGGTCGCCGTCGAAGCGGACGCCCAGCGCCTGCAGGTCTTCCACCCGGGCGGGCGCCTCGCGTACGAGGATCTCCGCCGCCGAGCGCCTGACAAGCGCGCGTCCGGCGCGCTCGGTGTCGGTGAGGTGCAGCTCGAAGCTGTCATCGGCCCCGAGCGCCGCGGCGAGGCCGCCCTGCGCCCAATAGGAGGCTGTCTGGGCCAGCGGCGTGGCCGAGATCAGCACGACGCTCGCGCCCTCGCGCGCGGCGCAGAGCGCCGCATAGAGCCCCGCGGCGCCCGCGCCCACCACTGCGATCTCGGCCTCGAAGATTGGGCCGGTCTGCGTGGAGCTCACTCGGAGCTCACTGTTTCGGAGCTTTTGTGACGCCGCTTGGCGTGGTCGGAGCGGGGGTGGTGGTGGCCGTGCTCGGGGTCGTGAGCCCGGGCGCCGTCGTGGTGTCGGGCGTGGTGGCGCCCGAGGTGCTCGTGTCGGGGGCGGTGGTCGTGGTGTGTGGGCCGGCGCTCGGGGTGCTTGTGCTCGGGACGGTCGTCGTCGTGCTGGTGGTGGGAGGTATGGTCGCGGTCGGCGCCGTGGCGGGTGCGGTCGTGACGATTACGGTCACGGGCGCCGTCGTCGAATGTCCGGAGCCACCGGCCAGCGTGACGAGCGCGGCGGCGAGCACTCCGAGTGAGAGCGCGGCGACGACCGCGAGCGCGATCATCGGTGCCTTCCAGGCCGGGGATGCCGCCAGGCGCGTGCGGGCGGCGGCGCCGCAGCACAGGCACCACTCCTGCTCGGGATCGAGCGCCCCGCCGCACAAGGGACACGCTTCGCCCGCGGGCGGCCGAGCTGCGGTGGGACTTGGGTACCCGCCCGCCCCGCCCGCCCCGCCGCCCGCGGGGGGGGCCCCGACGCTCACGCGCCGGTGCCCGGGGGACGGACGATCACGGTGGGTTGGTCCTGGTCGGTTGGCTCCGCCGCCGGAGCGTCTGGGGCGGGCTCCGCTGGTGGCGCTGGCGATGCGGACGCGGGCATCTGCGGTGAGGGCGGGGACGCGGGTCGATCGATCGTGGTCTGCTCAGTGGCGGCGGAGGGGACACGGTCCGATGCGGGGGTGCGAGTGATGGGTGTGGGGGAAGTCGGACTTGGTGCGGGCGCTGCCGGGGCCGGGGCGGCCGCGGGTGCGACGGCCGCGGGCTGACCTGGTGCGGAGCCCGACTGGGGCGGTCCGGCGACGGGCCGCTCCGCGTGGCGGTCCATTGCGAGCCCGCAGTTGGGGCAGAAGCGATCCTCGCTGCCGTGGATCGCCGCGCAGCGCGGGCAGGCCGCGATGCCGGCGTCGCGCAGCACGGTCACCGGCTGATGCTCGGCAAGAGCGTCTTCGAGCGTGCGCAGCTCGGTGTCGATCTGGCCGAGCGTTGAGAGCTTCGCGATTACGAGCGCGTCGTTGCGCTGGCCGAAGCGGTGCAGGTTGAAGACGAGCCCGCCGAGATCGCGGTAGGCGAGCTCGCGTGCCTTACGCAGGAAACGTGCGCGACGGCGCATGCGCCCGCGCTCGCTGAAGCCCGGCGAGCCGGCGGGCGCATGGATCTCGGCCGCCGGGCTCTCGCCAGGCGTAGGGGCAGCGACCGCCGGACTGTCGCCGGGCGCCTGAACAGGGGCGGCGTGAGTGGCCGTTGCAGGTGCGCTTTGCTCCACCGTCGTCCCATGCTACCCGCTGCTTAGGACTCTTTTCCACCGTGTGTGCGTCAACTATCGGGATTGATTCTCCGGATTTCGGGGTGAACCCGCGGGTTCTCGACACTCTCCAGCGCCGCGCGCCAGGCCGCGGCGACGCGTTCGGCCATGCGCGGGCCCGAGAACGGCTCGGCGTGGGTGCGCCCCTGAATGCGCGACTCCACCGCGTGCAAGTGGGGCTCGAGCGCCGCGCGCCAGGCAGCTGATCTCAAATGGCGCGCACAGTGTTCCCGCGACCCCGCGCAGCGCCTCGGGGTGGATACCGACGGGTGTGGCGAGCACGGGCACATCGCAGGCGAGCGCCTCGAGCACGGCCAAGCCGAAGCCCTCGTGCCCGGAGGGCATCAGCACGGCGTTGACCGCGTTGACCCACAGGGGCGCGCGCGGGGGGTCGACGCCCCCCAGCGCGAGCAACTCGGCGTCGACCGCGCGCGCCAGCTCGAGCGCCAGGTCGTAGCGCTTGATCGTCCGGGCCGGGTCGGCGGCGAACAGCAGGTAGGGCTTCTCTGGATCGAGCCCCAGCTCGCTGCGCGCCTGCGCGCGGGGGATCGGGTAGAAGCGCTCGAGGTCGACGCCGCAGGGCAGAACCTGCGCCCTCGCTCGCGCTTTGCGGCCGGGCAGTTCCTGTGCCAGCGAGCTCGATACCGCGGCCAGGAGGTCGATCTGGCTGAGCGCCGCGCCGGTGATCATGCGCGTGCGCGGGTGACGCATGTCGTTGCCGTGGACGGTCAGCGCGCGAACGCGAGCCGGGACCGCGAACGCCGGCCAGGCGGTCAGGCCGTAGTGGGCGTGCACGATGTCGTGGACCTCGCGGGAGGGCCGGCGAGTGAGCGTCGACGGGCCGCCGTAGCGGCGGCGCAGGTCAACGGCCGCGAGCGCGAGCGCCCGCGGGCCGGGTGCGAACTCGTACAGCTCGATCTCGAGTCCGTCGAGGCGCCGCAGATCGGCGACCTGGTCGCGGACGAAGGTTCCGCGCTCGGGGTGTGCGGCGTCGGGCCGCATGTTTGAGAGCACGAGTGCGCGCACAGTCCTCCGACCGTAGCGCTCTGGAATGATGGGCTGCATGTTGAGCGGGCTCGACCAATATGTCGGCGGGATCCAGGAGTGATCCGCGTGGACGGCCGATCGGCGTATTCGACTCGGGCGTGGGCGGGTTGACCGTGCTGCACGAGCTGCTTGTGAGGCTGCCGCGCGAGGACTTCCTCTACCTGGGCGACACGGCGCGCTTTCCCTACGGCGAACGGACGCCGGAGGAGCTGACCAGATTCTCCGCGGAGGTGACCGAGGAGCTCGCCGGGCGCGGGGCGAAGCTGCTGGTGGTGGCGTGCAACTCCGCCACCGCCGCCGCCCTGCCCGCATTGTGTCGGCGGATGATGGAGACGACGCTCGGAATCGACGTGCTCGGCGTCGTGCGTCCGGAGGCGCTGCGAGCGGTGGCGGCGACGCGCACGGGTCGGATCGGGTTGCTGGCGACCCCGACGACGGTCGCCAGTCGCGCTTACGAGGAGGCTGTCGGTGCGATCGACGCACACGTGACGCTACACGCCGTGCCGTGCCCCACGTTGGCGGCGATCATCCAGGCCGGCGAGCAGTTCGACGAGCGCGCCGTGCAGAGTGTGCGCGAGGTCTGCGCGCCGTTGAAGCGGGCCGAAGTCGACACGGTGATCCTCGGCTGTACTCACTATCCATTGATCCAGCCGATGCTCCAGCGGATGCTCGGCCCGGGGGTGACGCTCGTCTCCTCCGGCGCGGCGCTCGCGCGCCAGGTGGAGCACGCGCTGAGCACCCGCGATCTGCAGAACCCGCGGGAGGGTGAGGGTGAGTACCGCTTTCTGTGCACGGGCGATACCGAGGCCTTCGAGCAGGCGGGAACCCGTTTCCTGCAGATGCCGCTGGGTCCGGTCGAGCACGTCGAGCTCGCGCCGGTCGAGGTGACGGCGTGAGCAGCCCTGAGCGCAGCTACGGGCGTGGGCCCGGCGATCTGCGGCCAATCGCGATCGAGCCCGGGTTCATGCGCACCGCCACCGGCTCGGCCTTGATCTCGGCCGGGGAGACCCGCGTGATCTGCACCGCCTCCGTGCAGGAGAGCGTTCCCCGCTGGATGGCGGGCCAGGGCAGGGGCTGGCTGACGGCCGAGTACGGGATGCTGCCGGCATCGACTGGCGAGCGCAAGCAGCGCGACGCCACACGGGGGCGCCAGGACGGGCGGACCGTCGAGATCCAGCGCCTGATCGGACGCTCGCTGCGCGGGGTGATCGACCTGTCGAAGTTGGGCGAACGCACGGTCTACCTCGACTGCGACGTGCTGCAGGCCGACGGGGGGACTCGCTGTGCGTCGATCACGGGCGCGTATGTGGCGCTGTCGCTGGCGTGCGCGCGCCTGCAGGCCGACGGCAAGCTGGCGGGCTCCCCGTTGACCGGCTCGGTCGCGGCGGTCTCCTGCGGGATGGTCGATGGAGGCGCCCTGCTGGATCTCGATTACTCCGAGGACTCGACCGCGGAGGTCGACGCGAACGTCGTGATGACCGGCGAGGGTGGCTTGGTCGAGGTGCAGGCGACGGCCGAGCGCACGCCGCTGTCGCGCGCCCATTTGGACGAGCTGCTGGCGCTCGCGGGGGAGGGAATCGAGCAGCTGCGCGCCGCCCAAGAGCAGGCGATCGCCGCATCGTGAAGTGAAACTGCTGCTGGCCACCCACAACGAGCACAAGCGCCGAGAGCTTGCACGCCTGCTGGAGGGCCACGAGGTGGAGCTGCTGCCCGCCGATGTGAAGTTGCCACCGGAGGTGGGGGAGACGTTCGCGGAGAACGCGCTCGGCAAGGCTCGCGCCGCGGCGCTGGCGACCGGAAGGGTGAGCATTGCCGACGATTCGGGGATCGAGGCGGCGGCGCTCGGCGGCGCGCCGGGGGTGCGCTCGGCGCGGTATGCGGGAGAGGGTGCGACCGACGAGGAGAACCTGGCGAAGCTGCTACGCGAGGCGCCGGCCGGCAGTGGGCTTGCGTACGTGTGCGCGCTCGTGTACATCGATCCGCGCGCGCCGGGCGAGGAGCGCGTATTCGAGGCCCGCTGTACGGGTTCTCTGGCGGCGGAGCCGCGCGGAGCGGGCGGCTTTGGCTATGACCCGGCGTTCCTGCCGGATGACGGGGATTGGGGCCCACCCGCCCCCACCGATAAGAGCCCATCCACCCTCACGATGGCGCAGCTGAGTGACGAGCAGAAGGACGCGATCAGCCACCGGGGGCGCGCTGCCCGCGCGTTGCTGGCGTGGCTCAAAGAAGGTTGATCGCCGCGGAGATCGCGACCGCGAGGCCGAGGCCGGCGTAGCCGTTGTAGCCGGAGAGCAGCAGCAGCAGCGCGGTGATCAGCGCGACGAGCACGGTTATGCTCCAGGCGACGCGTTCGAAGGTCATCTCGCCATTGTCGCGGATGTCATGGCGGAGGCGGCCGTCCGCGCGCGGTGTTAGCTTCGGAGTAACGGTTTCACGAGCGAGGAGGACGAAGTGACGAAGTCCGAGTTGGTCGACCAGGTGGCGGATCGCGCCGATCTGACCAAGCATGACGCGGGGCGCGCGGTGGATGCGGTGCTGGCCACCGTGGAGGACGCATTGCGCAGGGGCAGCGAGGTGACGGTGTCGGGGTTCGGCAAGTTCCACGTCGGCGAGCGCGGTGCGCGCCAGGGCGTCAACCCGCGCACGGGCGAGCGCATCCAGATCGCCGCTTCGCGGGTGCCTCGCTTCACCGCAGGCAGCGGGCTCAAGAGCGCGGTGAAGGGTCGCTGAGCCTGTCCCCCGGATTCGGAGACACACTCACGGCGCGTGTGCAGGCGCGCCGGTCGCAGATCGTGCTCGGCCTCGATCCGGACCCGAGCATGCTGTGGCCGGCGGCAGACGAGCCCGCGCCGGGCATATCCGCTGAGGGCTCCCCTGCGGAGCGCGCCGCAAGCGCCGTGCTCGACCCACTGCAAGGCGTTGATCGACGCGACGGCGGACGCGTGCGTGGCGGTCAAGCCCCAGCTCGCCTGCTTCGAGCGGCTGGGCGCCCCCGGCTGGAGCGCCTTGGCGGCGGTCGCCGAGCACGCGAAGGCGCGGCGGCTGCTCGTGATCGCCGACGGCAAGCGGGGCGACATCTCGGTGAGCGCCTCCGCGTATGCACAGGCTCTGATCGGCGGCATCGAGACACCGTTCGGAGCGGTGGCGGGGCTTGGTGCGGACATGGTGACGGTCAATCCGCTGATGGGGGCGGACGCGGTCGAGCCGTTCGTGACAGCGGCGCGCGCCGCCGGCGCTGGGGTGCTGGCGCTGGTGCGCACTTCGAACCCGGGTGCTGCCGATGTCGAGGACCTCGAGCTGGGCGACGGTGCAAGCGTGTGGGAGCGACTTGCGGGAATCGTCGATGAGCTGGGCCGGCCCGGCGTGGGTGAGTCGGGCTTGAGCGACGTGGGCGCGGTGATCGGGGCCACCGTCCCCGGTCACCTCGTGCGCGCCCGTGAGCTGATGCCGCACGCGACGTTCCTACTGCCTGGGGTAGGCGCGCAGGGGGGGCGGGTCGAGGATCTCGCGCCCGCCTTTGCCCCGGGCCGAGCGGGCGGACTCGTGAGCGCCTCTCGCAGCATCGCCAATGCCTACCTAGATACCGGCGAGGAACCGGCGGCGGCTGCCCGCGCTGAGGCTGAGCGCCTGCGCACGCAGACATGGGCGTTGTTGGGGTAGCCGGATATCGGATCTCGGGCTCCAGGCAGGTTCGCTAGCCTCTGGGTGTGCGCTCCACGGCATCACCCGCCGTTCGAAGTGCAGGAATGTGGGTAGAGAGGCAGAGATGATCATCACGGTCACGCTGAACGCGGCGATCGACAAGTCCCTCTCGGTGCCGAATTTCCGGCTGGGGCGGCGTCATCGCACGGTCGAGCAGCGCACGATGGCCGGCGGCAAGGGCGTGAACATCGCTCGCACGCTGAAGACGCTCGGCCAGCCGGTGATCGCAACCGGCTTCGCGGGCGGCATCACGGGCACGCACATCGTCGAGCAGCTCACGGAGGAGGCGATCCTGAACGACTTCGTGCGCATCCGCGAGGAGTCGCGCACGAACACCTCGGTGCTGGACCCGACGACCGGGGAGCAGACGGAGATCAACGAACGCGGCCCGTCGGTATCCCAGCACGAGGTTGAGCTGTTTCGCGAGAAGCTGCTGTACCTGGCGCGCGGCGCCGCGATCGTCGTGTTTGCCGGCTCGCTCCCGCGCGGCTTGGAGCCCGACTTCTACGCGGTGCTGATCCGCGAGCTGGAGCGGACGGGGGTCACGACCGTGATCGACACCGAGGGCGAGCCCCTGCACCAGGCGGTCCGCGCCGAGCCCGATGTCGTCTCACCGAATGTGATCGAGGCCGAGGAGCTCGTGGGGCACGAGTTCGCAAGCGAGCAGGAGCGCTCGCTGGGGGTGCGCGAGATCGCCGCGCTCGGTCCTCACGAGGCGATCATGACGCTCCCCGACGGCTGCTTTGCCCAGGTACTCATCGACGGCCAGCCATGCATGCGGCGCGTGAGCGTCGAGGTGCGCGAGTCGATCGCCACGCGCGGCTCCGGCGACGCCTTCCTGGCCGGCTACATCGCCGCGCGCTACGAGGGCCGCTCGCCCGACCAGTGCCTGCGCTTCGGCGTGGCCTGCGGCGCGGAGTCCACCGCCAGACTGGGCGCGGGCCTGATCGATCCGCGCGAGGCGCGCCGTCTGATGGGCGATGTCGAGCTCTCGGCGATCGAGTTGCCCGCCGAGGTGGGCTGAACTGCTTGACGGTCTGGAACCGCGGATCGCTGCCTGTTGTGCCTATGACCTTGGCGCTCGCGCTCGCCGGTTGTAGCGGCAGCACCGGAAACTCGGCCGAGAGTCCCCCCGCCCAAACGAAACCGCCAGCTTACGGCACCGTCCAATCAGCGATCGGGACGATCGTGCTGAGCAGCCCCGCCTTCAGGCCGGGTGGGGCGATGCCGGTGCGCTACACCTGCGACGGTGCCGGCGTTTCGCCACCGCTTGCGTGGCGAAACGTGCCCGCGGACACGGCTGAACTGTTGCTGCTGGCGATCGACCTGGATGGCGGCGACAGGGACGCGATCCAGTGGGCCGTGGGCGGGCTCAGTCCCGGCTTACATGGGATCCCCGCCGGCAGGTTGCCCCGTGGGGCGGTCGTCGGGCGCAACAGCGCCGGTGAGGCCCGCTGGGGCGGGATCTGCGGTGCGAGGGGCCAGGTGCACCACGTCGCGTTTCTTCTCTATGCGCTCAGCCGCAGGCTCGGGTTGAAGGCAGGGTTCAACTCTGCACTCGTGCAGAGCAAGCTCAAAGGCGCGACGGTGGCAAAGGGCTTGACGCTCGCCAAGTATCGGAGGCCCTGAACCTGGATGAACAGCCTCGTGAGGGACCGAACCCGTGAAGCGCCCCAGCCGCCTCAGCCACCCGTGACGTCCCGCCGCAGAAACACCAGGTACGCCGCGAACAGCGAAGGAATCGCGTACAGCGCGCAGACCCACGCCGAGTGCCAGATCGGCGTCCAGTCGGTCGGGGTGCGCAGCAGGCCGTGCCAGTTCTCGAACTGTTCGGTGAGCAGATAGGGCTTGAGGCCTTCGATGCCCGGGATCCCGGAGACGATGTAGAGCAGGATCACGAGGCCCACAGTGCCGACCACTGCCGCGGCGCTGTTGCGGGTCGTGGTCGACAGCAGCACGCCGATCGCCGCGACGCTCAGCAGCGGGATCAGGTAGACAGCGTTCGCGGCGAACACGAGCAGCAGGCCTTCCGGCGCCGAGACGATGGTGCCCGAGAACGTGACGACGTGGTGAAAGCCCCACGACGCGACGCCGGCAACGGTCGCCACTACAGCTGACAGGAACAGCGCGATCGCGGCATAGGTCATCGCCGCCAGAGCCTTCGCGGCAAACACCTGGCCGCGGTCGACCGAGCGCGTGAGGATCGTCTTCAGCGTGCCGTTTGAGTCCTCGGCCGCGACGATGTCTCCGGCGACCAGGGCGGCGATCAGGGGCAGCATGAAGACCGACAGGAACAGCAGCATAAGCACCGGGGTCGCCAGGCCCGACTGGGTGATGTGTGAGGCGAAGATGTTGCCCTGGTCGTGGCCCCTGTGGGTGTGCAGATTCTGGACCAGCACGAAGATCAGCGGCAGGATCGCAGCCAGCCCGAGCCCGAGGTAGGTGCGCTTCTGTGAGATCAGCTTGCGCAGCTCCCAGCGATAGGCGGTCGCGGTGGACGGCCGTTTGAATGGGAGCCCGCCCGCCCCGCTGATCGGGGTCGCGGGCGCAGCGCTGACGGCCGTGCTGCTCACCGGGTCTCCTCGAGGGCCTTTGCTGACGCGGCTGGCCCCGACGCGGCGGCCTCCAGCGGACCTCCCGACAGGGCGTCGTCGCTCGACTCACCGGCTGCGGGATCGTGTGCGTTGCCGCCATCTTCGGTCAGCCGGAAGAACAGATCCTCGAGCGTCGCGAGCTCCGGAGTGAGCGCGAGGATCCCGATCCCCGCCTGGGCCAGCGCCAGCGACAGCGCGCCCACGTCCCGCTCCTCGGCTTGAAAGCCCAGGCCGTGTTCGCCATTGGCGACGTGCTCGACGCCCCTTTGAGTACGCGCGAGCTCCAGCGCGCGCGAGTCGTCGGTCGTGCGCAGGCGGTAGCCGGCCCCGCCCTGGCGGCGCAGGTCTGCGAGCGCCCCCTCGTAGACGACGCGCCCGGAGTCGACGATCGCCACGCGGTCGCACAGCTCCTGCACCTCCGGCAGCTGGTGGCTGGAGAGCAGCACCGTGATCCCTTCGTCCGCCAACCGGCGGATCAGCGCGCGCATGTCGCGCATCCCGCCCGGGTCCAGGCCGGTCGCCGGCTCGTCGAGCATCAGCAGGCGCGGGCGGCGCAGCAGCGCCGCGGCGATCCCCAGGCGCTGGCGCATCCCGTGCGAGAAGCCGCCCACGCGGTGGCCGGCGCGCGGGGTCAACTCGACGATCTCCAGGACCTCGTCGATGCGCTCCTTTGCGCCGTCCCCGTCGAGCCCGGCCAGCAGCTCGAGGTTCTTGCGCGCGGCGAGGTACGGGTAGAAGCGTGGTGCCTCTACGAACCCGGCGACACCCTCCAGTGCGCTCGCGCCCTCGCGTAACGGGTCACGCCCGAACAGCTCGACCGTGCCCTCGGTGGGGACGATCAGACCTAGGGCCATTCGCAGCGTCGTCGTCTTGCCCGCGCCATTGGGCCCGAGGAACCCGTAGACGTCGCCGACGTTGACATTCAGGTCGACGTGGTCGACCGCCAAGACCTCCTTGTAGCGCTTGACCAGTCCCCGCGCCCTGACCGGTGGCGCCTCCTCCGCTATCGCCTCCCGGGGCGGCGCTTCGATCACCGGTTACAGGCCCTTGGCGACCGCTTCGACGGCGCTGGGGGAGACGGCGCCGGCGAGGAAGTAGCGCACGCCGGAGCGCTCGAAGCTGAGCAGCGTGCCGAGCTCGGTCGGCAGCTCGGAGGCTTCGATGCCGTTGATCTTGACCTTCTGCAGGCCTTCTTCAGTCGCGGACGAGGTCTGCTTGGCGTCCGCGCCTTCCTTTGTCTTGCTTTCGAGCACTGCGACCGACGTGATCCCCTGGCCGCTCATTGTGACATGGGGATGATCGCCATTGTGCGTCGAGGAATCGGGGGACGAGCCGTCCTGCTTGGGAAGCACGATTTCTTCGACCTTCGCGTTCGTCGGCGGCGTGAATTCGAACACCGACGCGGCGACGGGGCCGTAGGATATCGAGGTGGCGGCCAGTTCGATCGCCGGGGAAGAGCTTGTCGAGGAGTAGACCGCCACGCGTAGTGGGACGCCGTTGGCGGCGTCCCAGGAGAGCTCGCCGCCGCCGATCAGGCTGCCGCTTTCCTTTGGCGACACGCGCACCGTGTAGGCGGCCTGGCCGGCGATGTCGGTCGGTGTCGCGCCGGAGACGTTGACGTGATCCAGGTGCGAGATCGCTTCTTCGATCTTCGCGACGGAGGGAGCTTCGTGGTCGGCGGTGGTTGACTCCGAGCCTGAGGAGTCGCCCGCGCCGCCTTCATGAGGCGGGATCGTGTAGCGATACAGCGTGTTCGAGGCCGCGTCGTAGATCGACACGGTGTGCCCGTCGTAGAGCACCTGGGTGTCGCCCTTTTCGGACTGCAGTTCGAGGCGCACGCGGCCATCCTTGGCGACCCACATCCGGCCGGAGCCGCCGGTTACGAGCGGGCTGGATAAGAGCTCGCCGCCGCCGCTTCCTTCGCCGCTGCCGCTGGTGAGGTTGGCGCCTTCGAGCAGGTGATCGGTCAGCTGGATGTTCGCGCTGATCCCTTGGATCGGTTCCCCGTCCGCCCCGGCGAGCGCATCGTGGATCGCATCCGCCAGGGGCTTGGGCGGCGGCGTCGGTCCGGTGCCCAGCGCGAACGCGAGCGCGGTCACGGAGATGCCGATCACGACCACCAGCCCACAGAGGAGCAGTAGGCGCGAGAGGGGGAGGCGGCGAAGTAGGTAGGTCATCTGGACTCTCTCCTCCAGGGTAGCGCCGCAGCTTGCGCCAGCCTAAAGGTAAGAGCGCTCTCATCGAATGCTTACGACCGATGGCCCACAGCCCCGCTGGGTCGCATGAGCGCCTATGGACCGCCCAGCCGCGGCAGACGATATTGTCCCCGCCTAGATGAGCTCCGAGAGTCCTTCGCAGACACCTCCGCCGGCCGAATCGAAGGCCAGCCAGCGCCTGATTACTTTTGCCGTCGTGCTGGCATTCGCCTTCGGCCTGATCGTGCCCGCGCTCGTGCTTGCGCACAACGCCGAAGACAAGCAGAGCGAGGCGATCGGTGGGGTGCACCTGAACGCCGAAGAGGTCAAGGGCCGCGAACTGTTCTCCCACACCTGCACGGTCTGCCACACGCTGGCCGCGGTCAAGTCGGTCGGCCGGATCGGCCCGAACCTCGACGTGCGGGTCGGCGATGAAATCTCGACTCCGGCGGCGCGCAAGGCGCTCGTCCTGAACGCGATCCTCGAAGGCCGTGCGATCGGCCTCGGCAACATGCCGGCCGAGCTGTACCAGGGCAAAGAAGCCGAAGATGTCGCCGCTTTCGTCGCCGCCGTCGCTGGCCACTGAGCCGTCTCAGGTTTAGCCAACCGTCGATACCGGTCAAGAAGTCCATCGACTAAGGTCCGCCGAGATGGCTGAGCAGGAGAAACCGGAGCGGGCGAAGACCGCGGACGACGTGAAGGCGCTTGTCGCCGAGCACGAGATCCGGTTCATCCGGTTCTGGTTCACGGACATCCTGGGGCAGTTGAAGTCGTTCTCGATCAACGCGGCCGAGCTCGACGACGCATTCGAGGCGGGGATGGGCTTCGACGGCAGCTCGATCACCGGGTTCAACGCGATCGAGGAGTCAGACATGATCGCGATGCCCGACCCGAGCACGTTCGCGGTGCTGCCGTGGCGTCCGGAGGAGCAGGGCGTGGGACGTATGTTTTGCGACGTCGTCACGCCCGAGAAAACGCCGTATGAGGGCGACCCCAGGCACGTGCTCCGCCGCGCAATGGAGCGCGCGCGGGGAATGGGTTTCGACACGTTCAACGTCGGGCCCGAGCTCGAGTACTTCCTGTTCAAGGACTCGCGGACGACGGAGGTGCTCGACAAAGGGGGGTACTTCGACCTGACGACGCTCGACGCGGGCTCGGACGTTCGCCGTGAGACGGTGCTGGCGATGGAGCAGTTGGGGATCCACGTCGAGTACACCCACCACGAGGTCGGGCCCTCACAGCACGAGATCGACATGCGCTACGCGGACGTGATGAAGATGGCCGACGACTGCATGACCTACCGGATCACCGTGAAGGAGTACGCGATGAAGTACGGCTGGCACGCGACCTTCATGCCAAAGCCACTGTTCGGGGAGAATGGCTCGGGGATGCATACCCATCAGTCGCTGTTCTCGGACGGAAAAAACGCGTTCTACGACCCCGACGACCAGTACTTCCTGTCAGATGTCGGCAAGGCGTTCATCGCCGGCCAGCTCAAGCACGCGCGCGAGATCTGCTCGATCTTTGCGCAGTGGGTCAACTCCTACAAGCGCCTGGTGCCGGGTTTCGAGGCGCCGGTGTACGTCGCGTGGTCGCGGCGCAACCGCTCGGCGCTGGTGCGCGTACCTCTCTATCACCCCGGCAGGGAGAAGGCGACGCGCATGGAGCTGCGCTGCCCGGATCCGGCGTGCAACCCGTACCTGACGTTCGCGGTCCTGTTGCAGGCGGGGTTGGAGGGGATCGAGAAGGGCTATGAGCTGCCGGAGCCGATGGAGAAGAACCTCTATCACCTATCAGGCGAGGAGCGCAAGCGGCTGGGTGTCGAGCAGCTCCCGGAGAGCCTGGGCGAAGCGATTGAGCTGACGGCGGAGTCCGAGCTGGTCTTGAGGACACTGGGCGAGCACATGTTCAACCGGTATGTCGAGATCAAGCGCCAGGAGTGGGACGACTACCGCGTGCACGTGACCCAATGGGAGCTGGATCGATATTTGTCGATTTTGTAGGTGGAAAGAGACTAAATGCCAAGGCTGCTAGCCCGCCGGAATCGTGCAGGCGATCGGGCGCACGGGGGAGAGGCGCCAGTGGAGTGCCTGCAGCAGGTGTCCGAACGCGGTCGGGTGGCGCGGCGCGATGTCACGCAGCAGCGCAAGCATGCCCAGTGCCTGACGCTCGTACCCCCCATCGCCGGTGAGCTCCGACAGGCGCAGCAGGCCCATCGCCGCGGAGGAGCCCCCGGCGGGGATCGGTGAGTCCTCCAGGTCCTTGCGTCGCGCGATCAGTGCTTCGCCGTCCGCAGCGGTTGAGAAGAAGCCGCCGTTGACCGGGTCTGAAAACTGCGCGATCAGGGTGTCCGCCAGGGAACGGGCCTCGATGAACCAGCGCTCCTCACACGTGGTTTCGAACAGCACCAGGAAAGCCTCCAACAGGAAGGCGTGGTCCTCGAGGTAGGCGCCGATCTTCGCGTGGCCGTCGTTGTAGGTGCGCAACAGCCGCCCGTCGGAGTCACGCAGGTCGCGCAGGATGAACTCCGCGCAGGCGACTGCCGCCTCGAGGTATCGATCCCCACCCACCCCTGAAAGCGTGGCGCCAGCCTCGGCCAAGACGGCGATCATCAAAGCGTTCCAGGAGGTCAACCGCTTGTCGTCCAAGCCGGGGCGCACACGAAGTTCGCGTGCCTCCAGCAGGCGGGAGCGAATTCGCGCCTGCGCGGCCTCGTCCGGGCGCTCGCCGCGGTCCTCCATCACGTTCAGGCCGGGCGCGGAAGATGGAGGCCCACCCACCCCACCCTCCCCGACGAAGTTGCCATCTTCGGTCGCGCCGAACCACGCGATCGCCGCATCCGCGTCCTCGTCGAGCGCCTCTCGAAGCTCGTCGACGGTCCACACGTAGAAGCGTCCCTCCACTCCCTCGGAGTCGGCGTCCAGCGCGGAGTAGAACCCGCCCTCGGGGCCGCGCATCTCGCGCAAAGCCCAGTCGAGCGTGTCGCGGCAGACCTCCTCCAAACGGGGCTCGCCCGAGCGCTGGAACCCGTGCAGGTAGGCGCGCGCGAGCAGGGCGTTGTCGTAGAGCATCTTCTCGAAGTGCGGCACCGTCCAGGTCGGATCGACGCTGTAGCGCGCGAACCCGCCACCCACCTGATCGTGGATTCCGCCGCTCGCCATCGCGCTCAGCGTTCGCAATGCCATGTCCTGCTCGCCTCGGCAGAGAAGAAACTCGATCGCCGAGGCCTGGGGAAACTTCGGCGGCCCTCCGAACCCACCGTTGACCGGGTCGAATGCCGCCCGCAGGTTCGTGACGGCCGTCTCGAGTGCGATCTCCTCGAGCGGCGCTGAGGAGGGCTTCAGCCCAGCCCCGCCGGACAGCCGCTCGCGCAGCTCCTCGCCACCCGCGCGGATCTCCTCACGCCGCTCCGACCACGCCTCGCCGATTGCCTGCAGCACCTGCGTCCAGGCGGGCATCCCATGACGGGGCTCGGGCGGGAAGTACGTGCCGCCGTAGAACGGCAGTTGCTCGGGTGTGAGGAACACGTTCAGCGGCCAGCCGCCGTGGCCGGTCATGCTCTGGACGGCCTCCATGTACAGCGCGTCGATGTCCGGGCGCTCCTCGCGATCGACCTTCACGCACACGAAGCTCTCGTTCATCAGCGCTGCCGTGCGCTCCTCCTCGAAGGACTCGCGCTCCATCACGTGGCACCAGTGACACGAGGAGTAGCCGATCGAGACGAGCAGCGGCTTGTCCTCTTCACATGCGCGCGCGAGCGCGACCGGGCCCCAGGGGAGCCAATCGACCGGGTTCTGTGCGTGCTGGCGCAGGTAGGGCGAGGTCTCGGCGGCGAGCGCGTTCGGCACCCGCTCAGCGTAGCCGGGCCAGCTTTCCCAGCGGGAAGATGATCGGCGCCGAAGGCCATTCGACATCGCTACCGCTCGCGCGCGAGAGCTTGACATTGGCGACATTCACGTTGAAGCGCTTGCCTCCAAGATCGCCTGTTACCTGCTTGCCCGAGCTCACGCGCACGGTGCCGTTGGAGGCGCTCGACCCCGTGATGCGCAGGGTTGTGCTCTGCAGCTGGCCGCTCTTCACCGGGAAGATTCCGCTCAGTTCCACGCCCGGCACGAACGTGAAGCGATTCAGCTGCAGCTTGGAGGGGCTCAGCTGCGCGTAGCCGCCGCGCAGCCCGCCGAAGCTCGATCCGCTGGGGAGCTGCGCATCGGCCTGCAGTGTGGCGCCGACCACCTGGCGATTGAGATCGACGATCGTGTCGAGCACGGCGGTGAGCGTCAGGCTCGGCTTGCCGCTCAGGCCCGGGACGGGGTGCACGTAGGCGAGCTTCGTCGGGGTCAGCGGCGTCGGCGCGAACGGATTGGCGCTCGGCGCGCACGGCTGGATTTGACCCCCGCCCACCCCGCCGGCGAAGAACGCACTCACCGCCAGCGAGGCGCAGTCGCCGAAGTCGCTGCCGATCACCGAGTGGCCGGTGTAGGGCACGACGAGCAGCTGCGCGTCTCCAATCAGCGCCGCGACACGCCGCGCGTTCGACGTTGGGGTGCGCAGGTCCTGGGCGCCGGAGAGAATCAGCGTCGGCACGTTCGGCAGCACGCCGGGCTCGACGCTCGCCGCCGATGCGTCCGGCCAGCCGGCGCAGGCTCCGATCAGGCTGTTGTTGAGCGCCGTGGCGGCGTCGAACGGATAGAAGTCGGTGCTCGGCAGCGCGTTCAGGGCGCCGGTGGCTTCCGCGAGCCGCGTCGTCGCCGGCGCCGAGCGCTGCCAGGGGAAGGGCATCTCCTCGCAACTCGTCGTGACGTACAGCGCTTCGTCGATCTGCTCGGATTCTTCGACGGCGTGACCACCGGGCACGCTTGGGATCAACCCCTCCGCGAGCGCCTCCAGGCGCAGCAGCGGATCGGGATAGTTGCTCAGCGCCGAGCGCACCGCGGCCGGCAGCAGCGCGCGCAGGGCGGGGTTCAGATCGCCGGCCTCGAGGATCCCGAGCAGGCCCGACTCGTTCAGGGTGGCGTTGTGGCGATGGCCTGAACCGTCATACACCGAGCCGCTCAGCGGCCGCTTGCGCAGCCGCGCCGTCAGGGCCGCGATATCGGCCACGGGGTTGGTCGTGATCCCCGCGCAGGCGTTGTTGGAGCACAGCTCGCCGAGCACCGAGGAGATCGCCTGGAAGGTGGGGATCGAGAACGGTTCCGGGCCGTCCGGCGGCACGACCGAGTCGAGCACCAACGATTCCACGTGCTGGGGGTAGCGTTCGGCGTACTCCTCGGCGACCTTCGTGCCGTAGGAGGTGCCGTACAGAACGAGCTTTTCATAGCCCGCGGCCTGGCGGATCGCCTCGATGTCTTCGACCGATTCCTGGGTCGTGTAGCCGCCGCGAGCCGGTCCGATTTCAAGCGCGCAGCGTTCGAAGGCCTGGCTCGCGCTGACGCCGCTGAAGTTGCTCAGCGCACCGCAGCTGAGGGGATCGGAGGAGCCGGTGCCGCGCTGGTCGAAGATCAGCAGGTCGCGTGTGCCGAGTGCCGGGGCGAGCGCCTTGGCGATGAATTCGCCCAGCGGCAGGGCCGCCTGGCCGGGTCCGCCGGCCAGCGCGAGGACCGCCGTCTTGCTCTGCGCGGCGCCGGCCTGTTTGCGCTCGAGACTCAGCGAGAGCGTGCCGGACGCAAGATTCGTCCGGGTGAGTGGGACGGGGACCGTGGTGCACGAGAACGCCGCGCTGCCGGCACAGGGGACGAACGTCAGCGCGCTGGCTGTGGGGGCCTGCGCGAGGGCGAGCGGGCCGGCGATCAGCGCCGCCGCGAACAGTGTGATCGGCGAGCACCTGGGCATCGCCGCAGACGTTAGCGGTAGCTGCCACGGAAGCGCGCCGTTTGCGCGCTGACCGCGCCGAGCGCGGCGTCCGCCGTCTGGACACGCTCGCCGTCCAGCACTCCGTCGAGCTGTTTGTGGGGGCCGAGGCGCAGCGTGCCGTGGGCGGCAGCGGCCCCTCCGATACGGAGCTCGCTCGCCTGCGAGGTGAGCTTGCCCGAAACGGTCACGCCTGGCACGTAGGAATAGCGGTCGAACGTCAACGTTGCGCCCGCGAGTCCGGCCCAACCGGCGCGCAGGCCGCCGGTACGCAACGACAGCGAGCCTCCGAGTCCGCCCGATTCAAGCTGCCTGATGAGCTGGAGCGCCAGCTGGCGGTCGAAGTCCCCCAGCGTGAGCACTACCGCCTGCAGTGTGCGTCCGGGCAGTCCGTGGCTGCCCGGCGCCGGGGCGAGGTCCGCCAGGCTTCTCGGCGCCAGCGGCGTCAGGCGCAGGATCGGCGGTGGCGGTGTGGCCGCACAGGGCTTGATCGGCTTGCCCGCGAACAGGGCTTGAAGGGCATCGCTCGCGCAGTGGGTTGGGTCCGAGCTGAGCACGGAGTGCCCGGTGTTCGGCACCACCAGCAGGTGCGATCCGGGGATCTGCGCGGCGACTTCGCGTGCGTTCGAGGTCGGCGTGCGCAGGTCGTCGGCGCCGCTCAGGATCAGCGTCGGGACGCTCGGCAATGGCGCTTCATTGGGCGCGGGCGCGGGCGCGGTGTAGGGCCAGAAGGCACATGCCGGCACGTCGCTGAGGTCGAGCACGTTCGCGGCAGTAAACGGCGCGAGCTGGCTTGCGGGCAACGCGGCGATTCGGGCCTTCGCTTCGGCCAGGCGAGTCGCCGGGCTGGCCGCGCGGTTCCACGGGAACGGCTCGTCTTCGCAGCTCGTCGCGTAGTAGAGCGGGTTGTCGAAGCTCTCGCTGGGGCTTTCCGCTTCGCTTGCTTCGACACTTTCCGCGTGTGCCTCCAGACGCGCCAGCGGGGCTGTGTCGCCATTCACCGCCGAGCGCACGGCCGCGGGGAATTCGCTGCGCAGGATCGGTTCCAAATCGCCCTCGATCAGGGTCCCGAGCAGACCGTCGGAGGAGATGCGCACCGTGTGGGCGATGCCACGGCCGTCGATCACACGGCCGCGCAGTCCTCCGCGCGCCAATCGCCGCACGAGTCGCGCGAGGTCGCCGACGGGGTTGGGGGTGATGCGCACGCAGGCGCGCGCGGCGCACAGCTGGCGCAGGATGCGGGGGACCGCCACGAGCGTCGCGCGATTGAGCGGTTCGGGGCCGTTGGGGGGCACGACCGAGTCGAGCACCAGTGCCTCGACGTGGCTGGGGTACTCCTGCGCGTAGTCCTCGGCGACCTTCGTGCCGTAGGAGGTCCCGTACAGCACGAGCTTTTCGTAGCCCCCGGCCACGCGCAGCGCCTCGATGTCGGCGACGGTGTCGGCTGTCGCGTAGAAGGAGCGTGTCGGCCCGAGCTGCGCGGCGCATTCGGCGATCGTGGGACCCGGGGGCGTGTTGGCGTCCAGTTCGAAGCGATGGCACGACAGCGGCCCGGAGAGGCCGATGCCGCGCTGGTCGAACACGATCAGATCGCGTGTGTCCGCGATCGGGCCGAGCACCCGCGCGAACTGTTCGGTGAACGGGATCGCCGACTGCCCGGGGCCGCCCGCGAGCGCGACGATCGCATCCTTCGCTTCGCCGACCGGGGCGAGATGGCGGCGGATCGCGAGCGTGATCGTCCCGGGTGTGCCCCCGCTCGGGTCCAGTGGAACGGTGAGATGGCCACAGGCAAAGTCGTTGCTGTCGCCGCACGGCGCCCACGCGATCTGGGCCTGAGCTGCTGCGGTCGATGCCGCCGCGCAGAGGCCCACCGCCAAGACGACACCGACGAACCTCGAGAGTTGCATTTTTCGGAATCTATCTGCTGAGGTTCACGGACGCGACACAACTGCTCCCACACGTTAGTCTCGCGTCACCAATGGCCTCCTCTCGTGAGATCGTGCAGGCGCCCGGCGCTCCCGCCGCGATCGGTCCCTACAGCCACGCGGTATCCGCTGCCGGGCTGCTGTTCTGCTCAGGCCAGATCCCGCTCGATCCGAGCACCGGCGAGCTGGTGGGGGAGACGCCCGCCGAGCAGGCGCGCCGCTGTCTGGAGAACCTGAGCGCTGTGTGTGAGGCTGCTGGCGCCACGCTGCAAGGGGCCGTGCGCATGACGATCTACATGACCGACCTGGCGGCTTTCGCCGAGGTCAACGAGGTCTATGGCGGCTTCTTCGACGACGAGCCACCAGCGCGCGTGACGGTCGGCGTGGCGCAGCTGCCGAAGGGCGCTCAGGTCGAGATCGACGCGGTCGTGGTGCTGTAGGCATCGTGCTGATCTTGCTCCGCGCCTGAGAGTGCGCGGGTCAACAGCTGCCACAGGGTGGCACGTTCGGTCGGATCGAGCGCCTTCAACACGTCGTCCTCGATCGCTTCTTGCGCGTGCTCGGCGAGGCTCAGCGCCTCGGCGCCCACGGGGGTGAGCTGGACCATGTGGCGACGGCGATCGTCGGGGTCGCGCAGACGCGTGGCGTAGCCCAGTTGCTCGAGCTCGTTGAGCAGCAGCACGACGTTGTTGGCGTCCATGCAGAACGCCTCGGCCAGCTCGTGTTGAGGACAGGCGTCGTGGTCGCGCACGTAGCTCAGCGCGACCAGATGGCGCAGCTGCATACCCAGCAGCTCGTCACTGCTGCGCCGGTAGACCTGCTTGGCCAGCCGGGTGAGCAGCACCATTGAGCCCGGAGCAGATTCCCTCTCAGCACCCATCGCGTGTGATTTTACACCATTTTGCATTTGTTGTCATCTTAGCAACGATTATAAATTTTGTATAGATCATCCCTATGACAAGGATGATCCATGCTATGGTGTGCCCTCGCCACAAACTGAAAGGGAGCCAAACATCATGAGCGCCACCGCAGATCAGCTCGAAACCCACAACTCCGCCACCGTTGAGGCATCGCGCAGCGAGCGCCGCCGCTGGATCGCGCTCGGGGTGCTGTGCCTCGGCCAGTTGATGATGGTGCTCGACGCCACGATCGTGAACGTCGCGCTGCCCTCGATTCAGCGCGACCTGCACTTCTCCCAGGGCAACCTCACATGGGTGATCGACGCCTACCTGATCACCTTTGGTGGCTTCCTGCTGCTCGCCGGGCGGATGGGCGATCTCGTCGGGCGCAAGAAAGTCTTCCTCTCCGGGCTCGTCCTGTTCACCGCCGCCTCGATCTTCTGCGGCGCCTCGACGAGCCAGGGAATGCTGATCGCCGGGCGCTTCGTCCAGGGGATCGGCGGCGCCGTCGCCTCCGCGGTGATCCTCGCGATCATCGTCACCGAGTTCCCCGAGAAGGCCGAGCAGGCGAAGGCGATGGGCATGTATGCGTTCGTCTCCGCCGGGGGCGGCTCGATCGGGCTGCTCGCCGGGGGCGCGCTGACGCAGTCGCTGAGCTGGCACTGGATCTTCTTCGTGAACGTGCCGATCGGCGTGATCGCGTTCGTGCTCGGCTCGGCGCTGATCGTCGAGAACCGGGGCATCGGCCTCGCCGGTGGCGTCGACGTCGCCGGCTCGGTCCTGATCACGCTCGCGACGATGCTCGGCGCCTTCGCGATCGTCAAGTCGACCGAATACGGTCTGCTCTCCGCGCGCACGCTCGGCGTCGGCGGAGCCTCGCTGATACTGCTCGGCGCCTTCTTCGTGCTGGAGTCGCGCATCTCCAACCCGATCATGCCGCTGCGGATCCTGCGGCTGCGAATGCTGATGGGCTCGAGCCTCGTCCGCGGCTTGCTCGTGACGGGCATGTTCTCGGCCTTCTTCCTCGGAGCGCTGTACCTCGAGCGCGTGCTCGGCTATGACGCGATCGACACGGGCCTGGCGTTCATGCCGCTGACGATCGCGATCGCCGCGCTGTCGATGGGACTCGCGGTGAAGGCGGTCAATCGCTTTGGCCCGCTGAACACGCTCGCGGTCGGGCTCGCGTCAATCGCCGCCGGCCTGCTGCTGCTCGCGACACAGGGCGTCCACGCCGGTTACTTCCCGGGCTTGTTCGGCGCGTTCCTGTTGATCGGGCTCGGCGCGGGCGCCTCGTTCCTGCCGCTGCTGACGATGGGGATGGCCGACGCGCCGGCAAAGGACGCCGGCCTGGCATCGGGGATCATCAATGTCTCGGTCCAGCTGTTCGGCGCGATCGGCCTGGCGACGCTGGGGACGATCGCGACCGACCACACGAAAGCGCTCACCGAAGCCGGGCACGCGCTCCCGAGCGCGCTCACCGGGGGCTACCACCTCGCCTACCTGGTCGCCGCGAGCTGCGTCGGGCTTGGGATCCTCGCCGCGTTCCTGACGCTGCGCCCGCCCGCGAGCACCGTGGCGCAGGTGCTCGACGTCGAAGAGGAGCGCATGAGCTCCGAGCTCGTCGGGGCGCTCGAGCCGGTGGGGCAGCCGGCATGAGCGGCGCACGAAGTGTTTCCAACATGCGAGCCGCGGTGCGGATGCGTCACGCGGACGCTGGTGTGGTGAGCGAGATGGCTCGCTCGCTGCACCGCGACGCGAGCAGTGAGCGCGAGCAGGCGTGCCGAGCTCACCGCTCCCGGAGCTCGGCACGCTTGATCTTGCCACTCGAAGTCTTCGGCAACGCCGGCGCGAAGTCGACGATCCGGGGGTACTTGTAGGGCGCGGTCTCGCGCTTGACGTGCTCCTGCAGTTCCTTCGCCAGTGCGGGGGAGGGGGTGTGACCGTCGCACAGCACGACCACCGCGCGCACGACCGCGCCGCGCTCCTCGTCGGGCGCGGCGACCGCGGCGGCCTCGGCCACGGCCGGGTGGGCGACGAGCGCGGACTCGACCTCGAACGGGCCGATCCGGTAGCCGGCGGAGACGATCACGTCATCGGAGCGGCCTTCGAACCACAGGTAGCCCTCGTCGTCTTCGCCGACGCGGTCGCCGGTGTGCCAGGGAACGTCGGTCCCGTGCGCGGCGCGGTCCTCAATGCGCCACGTCCCATCATCGCGTCGCTCGACGCCCTCGCCGAGATAGCCGAGGAAGAAGGTCGGCACAGAGGCGGGATTCGCCACCAGCTCGCCGTCGCGAACCGAAAGCGCCACGCCCGGCAGGGCCTTGCCCATCGAGCCGGGCCGCGTGGCCTCGCCCAACGGCATCCCCGTCAGCTGGCCCGTCTCGGTCTGGCCGTATCCGTCACGGATCTCCAGGCCCGTCGCCTCGCGCCACGCATGTAAGACCTCCGGATTGAGCGCCTCGCCCGCGGCGACCATCGCGCGCAGGTCTCCCAACGCGTGCAGGCTGGCTCGTGCGGCGATTACGCGGTACTCGGTTGGCGCCATGCACAGCACGTTCACGCGCTCGCGCGCGAGCAGGGCCAGGCGCTCGGCCGGGTCGAAGCGCGCGTCGTGCAACAGCGCGCTCGCACCCGAGAGCCAGGGCGCGATGAAGACGTTGCGCGCGGACTTCGACCAGCCCGAGGCGGCCGTGCACCAGACCAGCTCGCCGGGTCGCGCGCCCAGCCAGTGCTCCGCCTGCAGGCGCTGGCCGTCCAGATAGCGGTGCCCGTGCAGCACTGCCTTCGGCTCGCCCGAGGTGCCGCTCGTGAACGTAACCAGGCAGGGGTCCTCCGGTGAGAGCTCGACGGCAGGGGCAGATGGGCAGGCGAACAGGGCCTCGTCGGGCACATAGAGCACGGGGATCACATCGGTGTCATCTCCCGCAAGTGCCAGCTCCAGCTCGCCCCGGTTGCGCTCGTCGGCGACGATCATCTGGGGCTTCGCCACGGCCAGCCGCAGGCGGAGGTCCTTCGCCCGCAGCTGCTCGGTACACGGCAAAACGACCGCGCCGATCCGAAAGCAGGCGCACATCGTGAACACCCACTCGGGACGGTTGCCGATCAAGGTCATCACGACGTCGCTGCGACCGATCCCGTGCGCCCGTAGCGTCCCGGCAAGCGCGGCGCTACATTTGCTCACTTCGCCGAAGCTCCACTCGCGCCGGGAGCCATCGCGCGAAAGCTCCACAAGCGCGAGCCTCGACGGGGGCAGTCGGTCGAGGACGTAGCTGGCGAAGTTCATGCCGGTATTCTCTCTTGGAAAGCCGAAAACGACCTTTGGAGTGCCACGCATGGCAGTAGCCACCGCCACAACGCCGACCGACCCTGACGATCAGCAGGCGATCACCGAGATGGTGAGGCAGTTCGCCGACGAGCAGATATTGCCGAACGCCGAGCACTTCGACCACGAGGACGAGTTCCCCGAAGCGATCGTCGAGCAGATGAAGGAGCTCGGCCTGTTCGGGGTGACGATCCCCGAGGAGTACGGGGGGATGGGCCTCGACTTGACGACGTACGCGATGATCGTCGAGGAGCTCTCGCGCGGCTGGATCTCGATCTCGGGCGTGATCAACACGCACTTCATCGGCTCCTACCTGCTGATGAAGTTCGGGAGCGAGGAGCAGAAGCAGAACTACCTTCCGCGCATGGCCACGGGCGAGATCAGGGCCGCGTTCTCGCTGTCCGAGCCCGAGCTCGGCTCCGATGTGCAGGCGATCAAAACCTCCGCGAAGAAGACCGACGACGGCTCCTGGGAGATCAACGGCCAGAAGATGTGGGTCACCAACGGCCTGCGCTCGGACCTCGTGTTCGTGCTCGTCAAGACCGACCCGAACGCCGAGAAGGCCTACAAGGGCATGACCTGCTTCATCGCCGAGAAGGAGGGCGGCGTCAGCGAGAACAGCGGCGCCTATGCCGGCCTCACGGTCCCACCGCAGCTGCGCAAGATGGGCTACAAGGGCGTCGAGTCGACCGAGCTGGTGTTCGACGGATACAAGTGTCCGGCCGAGAACATCCTCGGCGGCGAGGACGCCGGCCTGAACAAGGGCTTCGTGCAGATGATGGACGCGCTCGAGGTGGGTCGCGTCAACGTCGCCGCCCGTGGTGTCGGCATCGCACAGCGCGCGCTCGAGCTGGCGCTGCGCTACTCGCAGGAGCGCAAGACCTTCGGCAAGCCGATCGCAGAGCACCAGGCGATCCAGTTCAAGCTCGCCGACATGGGCACCCAGGTTGAGGCCGCGCGCCTGTTGACGCTGCGCGCCGCGCGGTTGAAGGATGCCGGCGAGCGCTCAGATTTGGAGGCGGGGATGGCCAAGCTGTTCGCGTCGGAGGCGGGTCGTTTTTGCGTTGAGGAGTCCTTCAGGATTCACGGTGGGTATGGGTATTCGAAGGAGTACGAGATCGAGCGGTTGTATCGAGACGCGCCGCTGCTGTTGATTGGCGAGGGGACCTCGGAGATCCAGCGGATGGTGATCGGCAAGAAGCTGCTGCAACGGCACAAGATCTGATGTCAGAGGACGCGAAAACCCTGATCGAGCTCGCGGTCAACAGGTTCCTCGAGGAGGTGCCGGCCTTGGAGCCGATGAAGTTGGTGGTGGCGGTCGAGCTGCGCGGGCGCGGCGATGTGCAGCATTTCCGCCTGGAGATGCCGGGTGTGAAGGTCACGAAGATTCCCCCGACGGATGCGCGTGTGAGGGTGGAAATGAGGCGTGAGTTCTTCAACGTGATGGCCCACGAGGCGAAGGTGCCGGACTGGATCGAGGCGTTTACGTACGGCCAGGCGAAGGCCTCGGGTCCGGATCAGTTCTTGAAGCTGATCAGAAATGTCGTCGAACGCCAGCAGGAACGTCAAAACCTGCGCCCCGCGCGCAAGCACGACGACTGAGCCCGGTCACAATCACTTCGCGTCTAGCGCGCCGCCCAGCGATCGTCTAGTGGTAGGCGGAGATCTGCTGGGCCAAGAAGATCAGCGAGGCGAGCAGACACAGGCACATCACGATCAGGGAGAAGTTTTCGTTCATGGGCTCGGTACCACTTTAGTCCACTGAACGGCCGATGTGGCTCAGGCGAGGATGGCGTCGTTGTCGTAGAGCTTGACGATCTTCACCGGGTGGGTGGGATCCGATTGAGCGGCGTCGAGGCAGAGACGGCAGAGCACGCACTCGTCGAGGTTCTGCTCAACGATCTCCAAGCCGCCGTCGGGCTTCTGGGCAAAGATGTCGACCGGGCAGGCCTCGGTCAGGCGGCGCGCCAGCTCGGTGTCGGCAGCCGACTGGTCATCGACTTCGACCGCGATGAAGAGGGCGTCCTTTCTCACGAGGCGCTCCGCTCGGCGAGCTTGGCCTTGACCAGGTCGGGAATCTCGTCGATCCGCTGCACCACGGGGATGCCGGCCGCCTCCAGACGGGCGATCTTCTCGGTCGCTGAGTCCTCCTTACCCTCGACGATCGTGCCGGCGTGCCCGAAGGACATGCCCTGCATCTCCTCGTCGTCCATGAACTTGCCGGCCATGAAGGCAATGATCGGCAGGCGCGAGTGCTGCTCCTTGACCCACTGCGCCAGCTGTGCCTCCATACGGCCACCGGGCTCGGTATAGATAACGATCGCCTGGGTCTGCTCATCGGCCTCGAAGTACGGCATCAGCTCGGCGTAGGTTGAGCCGATGATCGCGTCGCCGCCGATCGAGACCGCCGTGGAGACGCCGAGTCCCGCGGCCGTCAGCGTGGAGGAGATCTCCGTGGTCATGCCGCCGGAGCGGCTCATCACGCCGACCGCGCCGGGTTGGTAGGCGACGGCGGCGTTGCGTGCCGGGCCGCCGATGCCGCCCATCTTGGCTACGCCCGGGACGATCACGCCGAGGCAGTTGGGGCCGATGATCCGCGCGCCCTTGGCGTCGGCCAGCTCGACCATCATCGCGACGTCGCGGCGCGGGATCCGCTCGGTGACGATCACGATCGTCTTGATCCCGGCGTGCAGCGCCTCGAATACGGCGTCGCGCGTGCCGGCGGGGGGGACGGTGACGACCGAGCCGTCGGGCACGACGCCACCGTTGTGCTCGACGACCTGCTCGACCGTGTCGAACACAGGCACGCCGTGGACCTCACGGCCCTTGCGGCCGGGGGTGACGCCGCCGACTATCTTCGAGCCGTAGTCCAGGCACTCGCGCGTGAGGTTGACCGCCTCTCGCCCCGTGATGCCCTGGATGATGAACGTCGTGTCTTGGTCGATCAGGATGGACATGGCTAGGCCGCCGCGGTCGAGTCGGATTGGATCTTGGCGACTGCGCGACCGGCGGCCTCCCACAAGGACACCGAGCGGTCGCAGTACTCGATCCCGTACTTGTCGAGGATCTTGAAGCCCTCCTCCTCCCAGGCGCCGGGGATGCGGAAGATCGCGATCGTCTCGCCGGGGTCCTTGCCGAGCTCCAGGCAGGCCTTGATCACGCCGCGCGCGACGATGTCCACGCGCGTGTTCGAGACGATCGACATCATCACGGCGATCTTCTTGACGCCGTCTTTCCGGAGGACCTCCTTGGCCAGGCCGCAGGCCTTGGCGACGGAGGGGTTTCCTCCTATCTCGGAGTAGTTGGCGGGCTTGCCGCCCTGCTGACGCACGGCGTCGGTGAGCGTAAGCGAGCCGCCGCCCGCGCCGATCACGAGGCCGATGTTGCCCTTGAAGCCGGTGTCCTTGCCCTGGATCACGCCACGATGATCGGCGGCGTCGATCGCCTTGACGGCCTCTTCGAACGCGGTCGGCGTGTGGTTCTCGCGGGTGCCCTCGTCGGCGCCGATTCCCAGTGCTTTGATCAGGCCCTTCTGACGCGGCATGCCCTCGTTCTCCATCTCCATGTGCGCGTCGAGCGCGACGAACGAGCCGTCCTTCAGTTGCGCCAGCGGATTGATCTCGGCGAGCGTCATGTCGTTGTCGAGGAACAGCTGGGCCAAGCGCGCGAGCACGGGCGTGACGCGCTGCAGCGCCTTGCCGGTGACGCCGGCGGCGGCGATCACCTGCTTGGCTTGGAAGTCGGAGAAGGGCTGCAGCGTGGAGAAGTGGCCGCGGCCGACGTGGTCGGGGTGCTCTTCGGCGACCTGCTCGATGTCGATGCCGCCCATGTCGCTGAACAGCATCAAAGGCTTCTTCGCGGTGCCGTCCCAGACGACGCCGGCGTAGAACTCCTGCTCGACCTCCGCCTTCGGGTCCACGAGCACGCCGCGTGGCATGTGACCGCCGATCTCCAGCTGCAGGATGTCGCGCGCGTAGGACTCGGCTTCCGCGGGCGTGTCGGCGAACTTGACGCCGCCGGCCTTCATCCGCCCGCCGGCGAGCACCTGCGACTTGATCACGGTCGGCCCGCCGATCCGCGCGGCGATCGTGGCGGCCTCGGCGGGATCGGTCGTGAAGCCGTAGTCGGTGACGGGAATGCCGGCCCGCTTGACGATCTCGCGCGCCTCGAACTCGAAGAATCTCATGCGGCGCGGAAGCCTAGCGGGACGGCCGCCTGAGTGCTGTGGCGGCCGCCCCTTCGCAGGGTGCTGGGTCTGCGGATGTGCTCTACATCACTGGGATCGTCTCGTAAACGTCCACCGCCCCGCCGTTTGCGATCACCGGGCAGTCCTTCGCTAGTTCGGTCGCGGCGGACAGGCTGTCGGCCGTGAGCACCGAATAGCCGCTCAGGCCGCTCTTGGCTGCGCCGTCGGCTCCGTCGGAGCCCACCGATGCGGAGGGGCCGAAGGGATTGCCCGCGTCGACGATCGCGGAACCGAGCGTCCCGAACCACTGTCCCCAAGCGGCCATCGCCGCCTCGCGCTCCGCGTCGGTCTCAGCCATGCTGCCGCCGGTGTATGCCAGTAGGTAACTCGCCATATCGCTGCTCCTTGTCTTGGTTTGGTATGGAAGAACGACGGTGCTTCAGAACGTGTGCGCCGCACTCTCGAGCACGTGCGCCTGGAGCATCTCGAGGATCCCCGCCCAGCCGTGCGTGTGCGAGTCGCGCGATTCCGCGGAGATCAGGCCCGAGTGCTCGAGTACGACGGTCGTGTGCTCGCCGTCGGCGCGGAAGTCCACCGTCACGGTGCTCGCGTGACCGAGTCGGCCGTCGTCCTCCTCCCACTGCCAGCTGTACACGAGCCGTTGCGGGCGGCTCACCTCGCTGTACTCGCCGCCGGCCGTGTGCTTGGTCCCGTTCTCGGGATCTTCCATCGAGATGCGATAGCGCCCGCCCACACGCAGGTCGACGTCGGCGACGGGGGTGCTCCACGCCGGGTTGGGCCGCCACCAGCGGCGCAGCACCTCGGGGTTCGTCCAGGCATCGAACACGTCCTCGGGGGACGCGTCGAACGTGCGCTCGACGCGCAGGCTCGTCTCGGTCGGCTTGGTGATCATCTCTTGTGTCTCGGTCATCTCGACTCCTTCGCTGATTGATTGTCGCGCTGTTGTTGCGGTTGTTGTTGTTGCTGCTGCTGGCTGGCGCGCTGCTCGCGCAGGTATTCCTCGACGGTGTCGAGCTTGCGCTCCCACAGCTCGCGCTGGCGGGTCATCCAGGTGTACGCGTCGTCGAGCGGGCGTTGCTGCAGGCGCAGACGGTGGGTGCGTCCGTCGATCACGCGGACGATCGTGCCAGCCTCCTCGAGCACCTTCAGGTGCTTGCTGATCGCGGGCTTCGAAACGCCAAAGTCGCGCGTCGCCTCGCCGACGGTCAGTTCGCCGTCGCCCAGTCGTTCGATGATCCCGCGGCGGATCGGGTGCGAGCACGCCGCGAAGGATCGGTCCAGCAAAGCATTGTTAGCCATAAGGTTAACAATAGCGGGTTACGCCGAGTGTCCGTGCGACGGCGCTGTCAGCCGAGCAGCACGAAGCTCGGGTGCTGCGCGGCCGGCCCTATGCCGCGACGGGCACGAACCCGTACGCCTCGGCCAGCTCCGGGTCCTTCTTGGCCAGCATTTCCGCGAGGTTGACCATCACCTTGCACTGCTTCCACGTGGCGTCGTCCTGCATCTTGCCGTCGATCATGTGCACGCCGCGCCCGTCGGGGATCGCGGCGATGACCTTTTTCGCGAACGCGACCTCGTCGGGGTCGGGGGAGAAGATCTTCTTCGCGATCGCGATCTGGCCGGGGTGCAGCGACCAGGCGCCAACGCAGCCGAGCAGGAAGGAGGCGCGAAACTGCGTTTCGCAGCCCTCGGCGTCGGAGATGTCGCCGTAGGGGCCATAGAACGGCAGCGCGCCGACGGAAGTGCAGGCATCGACCATCCGCGCGATCGAGTAGTGCCAGGGGTCCTGCTGGTAGCTCGCGCGGGGGGCGTCCGGATCGTCCGGATCGGGATCGGCGATCGTGCGGTAGCCGGGGTGCCCTCCGCCGACGCGGGTGGTCTTCATGCGCCGCGAGGCGGCGAGGTCGGCGGGGCCGAAGGACATGCCCTGGATGCGCGGGGAGGCGCAGGCGATCTCCTCGAGGTTGGCGACGCCCTGGGCGGTCTCGAGCACGCAATGCAGCAGAATCGGCCGCTCGAGGCCGGCCTTCGCCTCCAACTGAGCCAAAAGCCGGTCGGCGTAGTGGATGTCCCAGGGACCCTCGACCTTGGGAATCATGATCACCTCCAGCCTGTGCCCGATCTCAGACACGAGCTGGGTGATGTCGTCGAGGAAGTAGGGCGAGGCGAGCTCGTTGACACGCGTCCACAGCGCGGTTTCGCCAAGGTCCATCTCACGCCCGACCTTGATCAGACCGGCGCGCGCGGCCTCCTTCTTTTCCAGCGGGACCGCATCCTCGAGGTTGCCGAGCAGGATGTCGACCCTCGGCGCGAGGTCCGGCGTCTTCTCGACCATTTTCGGGTTCGAGAAGTCCATGAAGTGGATCATCCGGGACGGCTTGAACGGGATCTCCCGCGCGGGCTCGGGGGCGTCGATCGCGAGGGGCTTGAAGAAGTCGCGGGGGTTGCGCAAGTCGGGCTCGTCTCCTGTTGGGGATCGTCGTGGAGGCCTGAACGGTATCGCCTGAGCGCTCCTCACTAGTGTTCAGGGCAACGTAAACATCGAGCAGAGCAACAGGAGACCCCGCGACCAATGAGCGAGACAGCAACCCAGACAGTCGAGACCGAGCAGGCCGCCCGCGAGGCGAGCGGCGCCCACCCGTACGGCCGCTACCTGGAGGAGTTCGAGGTCGGTGCCGTATACAAGCACTGGCCCGCGAAGACGGTGACGGAGTCAGACGATCACCTGTTCTGTCTGATCACGATGAACCACCACCCGCTGCACCTGAACGACGTGTACGCGGCGAAATCGCAGCAGGGCCGAAATGTGGTCGTGGGTCCGCTGGTCTATTCGCTGGCGCTGGGAATGTCGGTCTCAGACGTGAGCGGCAAGGCGATCGCGAACCTCGCGACCGAAGAGCTGAAGCACCCCGCGCCGGTGTTCCATGGCGACACGCTGTTCGTCGAGTCCGAGGTGCTCGAGAAGAAGGAGTCGCAGTCCAAGCCCGACCGCGGCACCGTCAGGGTGCACACGCGGGTCTTCAATCAGGACGGTGTGCTCGTCGCGGAGTTCAAGCGGTTGGTGCTGGTGCCGCGGAAAAACCCCGGCTCGGCGGACTCGGCGGAGGGCAACGTCGAGTAAATCGGGGGTGCGATACGCTCTCTGGACCGCCCCGGATGGGCGCTTTTCCATTTCCGGAGCCAATCTCGGCCCCGGAAGCGCTGCGCAACGACGCGCGCCCCGACGATCACGACCGCGACACGAAGGAGTTGCTTCGACGCCATGAGCACCACCGCCCCCGCCCCCACCAAGAACGAGCGTCTGCTGGCCTGGGTCGGTGAGGTCGCGTCCCTGACCGAGCCCGAGAAGATCGTCTGGTGCGACGGCTCCGCCGAGGAGTACAACCGGCTCTGCGGTGAGCTCGTCGAGGCGGGCACGTTCGAGAAGCTGAGCGAGGCGAAGCGCCCGAACTCCTACCTGGCGCTGTCGGACCCGGGCGACGTGGCGCGCGTGGAGGACCGGACGTTCATCTGCTCGGCCACCGAGGAGGAAGCGGGGCCGACGAACAACTGGCGCGATCCGCAGGAGATGCGCGAGCAGCTGAACGAGCTGTTTGCCGGCTGTATGAAGGGCCGGACGATGTATGTCGTCCCCTTCTCGATGGGCCCGCTTGGATCGGACAAGAGCCACATCGGCGTGCAGTTGACCGATTCGACGTACGTGGCGGTGAGCATGCGGATCATGACGCGGATGGGTCAGGGCGCGCTTGACACACTCGGCTCAGAGGGTGAGTTCGTGCCCTGCCTGCACTCGGTCGGGATGCCGCTCGACGACGGCGTTGAGGATGTGCCGTGGCCGTGTAATGCGGATAACAAGTACATCGTGCACTTCCCGCAGACGCGCGAGATCACTTCCTACGGCTCGGGCTACGGCGGCAACGCGCTGCTGGGGAAGAAGTGCTTCGCGCTGCGAATCGCCTCGGTGATGGCGCGCGACGAGGGCTGGATGGCCGAGCACATGCTGATCCTGAAGTTGACGTCTCCGCAGGGCGAGGTCAAGTACGTCACCGGTGCGTTCCCGAGCGCCTGCGGGAAGACGAACCTGGCGATGTTGATCCCGACGCTCGAGGGCTGGACGGTGGAGACGATCGGCGATGACATCGCCTGGATGAAGTTCGGCGAGGACGGGCGGCTGTACGCGATCAACCCCGAGTACGGCTTCTTCGGCGTGGCGCCGGGGACGGGGACGGAGACCAACCCGAACGCGATCAGGACGATCGAGCGGAACTCGATCTTCACGAACTGCGCGAAGACCGACGACGGCGACGTCTGGTGGGAGGGCATGACCAGGGAGAAGCCTGCGCACCTGATCGACTGGCACGGCAACGACTGGACCCCTGACGCGAGTGCCTCGGCGGCGCACCCGAACGCACGCTTCACGACCCCGGCGTCGCAGGACCCGGCGATCGCGCCGGAGTGGGAGGATCCGACCGGCGTGCCGATCGACGCGATGCTGTTCGGCGGGCGGCGCTCGACCGTCGTGCCGCTCGTGACCGAGGCGCTCGACTGGGAGCACGGCGTATTCCTTGGCTCGGTGATGTCCTCCGAGAAGACCGCCGCCGCGGCCGGCACGGTCGGCGAGCTACGGTTTGACCCGTTCGCGATGCTGCCGTTCTGCGGATACAACATGGCCGACTACTTCGCCCATTGGCTCGAGATCGGCAGATCGGATCCCGCCCACCCGGAGAAGCTACCGAAGATCTTCTACGTCAACTGGTTCCGCAAGGACGAGGACGGACGCTTTTTGTGGCCGGGATTCGGCGAGAACTCGCGCGTGCTGAGCTGGGTGTTCGCCCGCTGCGCTGGCCACGGCGCGGCCACAGAGACCCCGATCGGCTTGATCCCGCCCGTGGGAGCCGATGGCATCGACACGCGCGGGGTGGACGTCTCCGATGAGGACATGGCCGAGCTGTTGCGCGTGGACGTCGAGGAGTGGAAGACCCACCTCCCACAGTTCCGCGAGTACCTGGCGAAATTCGACAACCTGCCGCCGGAGATCACCGCGCAGCTAGACGCACTCGAAGCCCGCCTGGGCTAGTCGTGTAAGCCGTGGGACTCGCCCGCCGCGGCCGGCGGGCGTGACTCCTCGGCGAGCGAGGTGATCGTCAGGAGACCGCGCGCGGAGGACTCGAGCACCTCGGTGGCCTCCTCCAGCGAGCGCGCGTAGAGCTCGACGAGCAGGTGGACGATGATCGAGTTGTCGTCCTCGTGCTTGTGAAAGCGCACGTGGGTGAAGAACTCGCGCACGCCGTGGTCGCCGAAGGCCGCGTAGGAGAGCGAGTCGCCGGCCTCCGGGCCGGAGCAGGTCTCGACGTCGTCGGCATCGACCGAGACGGTGCAGGAGGCGACCCAGGGGGTCCCCGCGATCATCCGTTCCCAGCGGTCCTCGATCGGCTCGACGCGACCGTTGGCGAAGCCGAGGTGGGGCTGGTCGTGCATGCAGTCGAGGCACTGCACGACCGCCTCCTGGAGCTCGTCGACGACATCCGAGCGCTCGCCGGTGTCGGGATCGATCTTGTGGATCCCCTCGTAGTGGACCTGGACCTCCAGGTCCTGCGACCAGCAGCGGTAGCAGCGCAGCCAGCTACGCGCGCTCGTCTCAGCCATCGGACCCTCCATGGGGTTCATTGTATGCGCAGGCGGGGGAGAGCCCGTGGAGGAGTCCTCGCTCCGGACTTCGGCATCCTGCCTACCCAAACGTAAACGCATACCCCGTGACCCCCGGCTCGAACCGCAAGGACAGGCGGCGCTGTTCGTCACGGGGGAGCGAGACGAGCGTGTAGAGGCGCTCGCCCTTGACCGTGACGACGCCGTTGTGGACGTCGGAACCAGCGTCCGCGGCCGAGATCGGTCGGCCGTCGAGCAGCACCTGCACGGTTCGCGGGACGTCCCCAGCCGAGCTGAGCACGAGATACACGTGCTTGGCCTCGAACTGCACGTCGATCCCGGCGTTTGAGACGGCGGTGACCGGCTGCGCGGCGGTGTTCCAGGTGCCGGAGAAGGCGAAGTCGTTGACTTCCAGGGGTCCCGGATGGCCTGCGCCGTAGTCGTGCACGCCGGAGATCGGCCCGGTGACCCAGCCCTGCCCGCGCGCGGTCCCGAGATAGGTCTCCGGCGTGGCTTCCTGGCTCGGCACGATCACATCGGTTGGATGCGAGTGTTCGGCGGCGACGTTGTGGCCGGCTTCGGCGAGCAGCGCGCGGATCGCGGTTTCGGTCTTGTCGTAATCGCCCTCGCCGAACGTCGCGTAGCGGACCTGGCCGGAGGCGTCGATCAGGTAGTCGGCCGGCCAGTACTCGTTGCCGTAGGCGTTCCAGGTGCCCATTTCGTTGTCCTGGACGACCGGGTACTTGATCCCGAACTGTCCGATCGCGCTGGCGACGTTCGAGGCGTCGCGCTCGAAGGAGAACTCGGGCGTCTCGACGCCGACGATCGTCAGCCCCTGGCCGCGGTAGGTCGCGTCCCAGGCCTTCAGGTAGGGGAGCGTACGGATGCAGTTGATGCAGGTGTACGTCCAGAAGTCGACGAGCACGACGCGCCCGCGCAACGAGGCGAGCGACAGCGGCGCATTGCCGGGCGTGTTGAACCAGTCCTCGGTGTCGGTGAATTCCGGAGCAGTGCCGACGTCCTTCAGGCCGGCGGCGATCGCGAGCAGGCTCGCCTGGCTGGCGCTGTGCGAGGCGGTGGGGGTCGAGACGCTCTGCTTGAACTTGGCTTCGTGGCCGGTGATCTCGTGCAGCCGGCTTTCGACCACATGGGATTTCTCGAGGCTGGCGGTGAGGTTGACGTCGGGAATCCGTTCCGCGACCTGCTGGTCGAAGCGGACGTCGAGGTTCGTGACGATCGCGAGCGCTGTGAGGATCATGATCACGCCGAGCGTGCGCTGCAACAGCGGCCCGCGGCCGGCCCGGCGCACGCGGTCGAACAGCGCGCGACCGCCGAGCGTCAGCCCGAGCAGGACGACCCCGGAGCCGAACGCGTAGGCGATCGCCACTGCCACGGTGCGCCCGCTGGCGGCGCTGACGGAGATCACGGCGGCGAGGATCGGGCCTGCGCAGGGGGTGTATACGAACCCGAGCGCGGCGCCGACAAGCAGGCCCGAGCGAAAGCCGTCGCCGGTTGAGCTCGGCCCGAACGCGGCCAGACGCGAGAGACGGGCCTCCAGCCGGTCGCCGATCGCCGGCACCAGCAGCACGATGCCGGCGGCGAGCAGCACGACGACGGCGACATCGCGCAACGGATCCGAGCCGAGCCCGACGCCGCCGACGACCTTGGCGATCCCGACGATCGTGATCGTGAACGTGATCATCAACCCGAGCACCACCCCCAGCGGCCGGCGCCGGCCGCCGACGCCCCCGGAGGCGAGCAGCGCGGGGAGCACCGGCAGTACGCACGGCGACAGGGCGGTGCCCGCGCCGGCGAGGATGGCAAAGAGGATCAGGATCAGCATGGTCGTCGGTGCGGCGGGCGCGAGATGAAGCTAGTACAGCTTCCTTAACGTTTTATGACGTCGGATGGATGCCCGATCTTCCGGGTCAGCGCTTGAGCAGCACGTAGACCGTCGTCGCTGCGAGCGCCATCTGCCCGAAGGCGAGCGCGGTGCCGAGGTTGGTCGCGCCCAGCGCGCCGGCGAGCAGGCTCGCGAGCACGAACGCGCCGAGGATCATCAGCAGATCACGCGCCATCGTCAGCCCCGATGCTGTCCTCCAGAACCGCCACCAGCGCGGGAATGCCCAGGCCCGGATCCTGCTCTGCCAGCAGGTTCACCGCGGCCTGACGGCCGCCCAGCGCGCGCAGCCCGCGGGCGCCGTGCTCCGCGATGAAGTCCGTCAGGGCTCCAGCCCGCCGGGCGGCGAGTCGTCGCTCCGCGAGGTCGAGGCTGGCGCGGTGCTCCGCGAGCGCCGCGAGGAGCTCCTGGATGCCCTGAGGCGGTGGCAGTGAGGAGACCGCAAGCACGGGGGTCGACCTGCGAGCCGAGCGAGCGCAGCGACGCGCTCAGATCGCGCCGCGTGCGCACAGCCAGCTGTCCGAGGTCGGCCTTGGTGACGACGAGCACGTCGGGGATCTCCATGATCCCGGACTTCAGGAACTGCAGCGCGTCGCCGCTGCCGGGCTGCACGACCACGGCGACCGTGTCGGCCACGTCGACGATCTCCGTCTCGGCCTGCCCGACGCCGACGGTCTCGACCACGACCACGTCGAACGCCGCCGCCAGCGCGTGCGCCGCCGCGCGGGTCGGCCAGGCCAGGCCGCCGAGCCGCTCGCCGGCCGCGGTCGAGCGGATCAGGACGCCTCGATCGGCGGCGTCAAACTCGATCCGCGCACGGTCGCCGAGCAGCGCGCCGCCGGAGCGGCGCGAGCTCGGGTCGACGGCCAGCATCGCGACCGTCCGGTCCTGTGCGCGCCAGGCGTGAAGCAGCGCCGAGAGCAGCGTCGACTTGCCCGCGCCCGGCGGTCCGGTGATCCCGATCACGTGCCCCGGCGCCTCGCCCCCGAGCGCCTGCGGCGAGACCTCGCGCAGCAGCGCCGCGGCCTGCTCGCGGTCGGCGGTCGTGGCGCTCTCCAGCAGGTTCAGCGCCGCCGGCGCCGCGCTCAGGTCGCGCTCGCGCAGTCGCGCGCCGAGCGCCGTCCCGTCGTCGCTCACGCCACGTGGGCCGAGCTGCCGGAGCCGCTGCCGTTGCAGGCGGCGGCATTGTCCGTGGCGGAGTCGTTGCCGTTGGGCATGGCGGCGCCATTACCGGACGCGCTGTCACTGCCCACCAGCTCGACGATGTCGCGCATGATCTGAGTGAGATCGAAGTCCTTCGGCGTGTATACGCACGCCACCCCCGCGCGCTTCAGCGGCGCGACGTCCTGGTCGGGGATGATCCCGCCGACGACGACCGGCACGGTGACGCCGGCCTCGCGCAGCGCGTCGATCACCGCGGGGATCAGCTCGCGATGGGAGCCGGAGAGGATCGAGAGCCCGATCACGTGCACGCCCTCCTGCAGCGCCGAGGCGGCGATCTGGGCGGGGGTCAGGCGGATCCCTTCGTAGACCACGTCCATGCCCGCGTCACGTGCGCGCACGGCGATCTGCTCGGCGCCGTTGGAGTGTCCGTCGAGGCCGGGCTTGCCGACGAGGATCTTCGGCCGCCGGCCGAGGCGTTCCTGCAGCCGCGAGACCTCCTCGCGCAGCTCCGTCAGCTCCGCGTCGGGCGTTTCGTGCCCGCTGGCCTCGCCGACGCCGGTGGGGGCGCGGTATGAACCGAACACCTCGCGCAGCGTGCGCGCCCACTCGCCGGTTGTCGCGCCCGCCCGCGCGGCGGCGATCGTCGGGATCATCAGGTTCTCACGCGAGGCTTCATCTGCGGCGACCCGGGCGAGGTCCGCGAGCGCCGCGTCGACGGCTCCCTGGTCGCGCTCGGCGCGCCAGCGGCGCACGGCCTCGATCTGCTCGGCCTCAACCGCGGGGTCGACGACCAGGATGCCGCCCTCGGCGTCGTCGGTCAGCGGCGAGACGGCCGTCTCGGCGAAGCGGTTCTGTCCGACGACGACCTGCTCGCCGGACTCGATCCGGTGGATGCGCTGCCGGTGGGAGTCGACCAAAGCGCCCTTCATGTACGGCACGGCCTCGACGGCCCCGCCGTGCTCGGCGACGACGGCGATCTCGGCGCGCGCGCCGTCCAGCAGCTCCGCAACGAGCCCGTCCATCACAAACGAGCCCTCGAAGATGTCGGGGTACTCGAGCAGGTCGGTCTCGTAGGCCATTACCTGCTGGATCCGCAAGGACCACTGTTGATCCCAGGGGCGGGGGAGACCGAGCGCCTCGTTCCAGGCCGGCAGCTGGATCGCTCGCGCGCGGGCGTCGCGCCCCAGCGTGACGGCGAGCGTCTCCAGCACGATCCGCTGGACATTGTTCTCCGGCTGGGCCTCGGTCAGGCCCAGCGAGTTGACCTGCACCCCGTAGCGAAAGCGCAGGTGCTTGGCGTCGGTGACGCCGTAGCGCTCGCGGCCGAGCTCCTCCCACAGGATCGACATCGCGCGCAGCTTGGCGTGCTCCTCGATGAAGCGCACGCCGGCGTTGACGAAGAATGAGATCCGCCCGAACACCTGTCCCATCAGCTCCCGTGCGACCGCCTCCTCGCCTGCGTGGGCCTTCTGGACGCGCTGACGCGCTGCGTCGAGCACCGCGATTGCGTTGGACATCGCGTAGGCGATCTCCTGCACCGGCGTCGCACCGGCCTCCTGCAGGTGGTAGGAGCAGATGTTGATTGGGTTCCACTTGGGCACGTGCTCGACCGTGTAGGCGATCATGTCGGCGATCAACCGCATCGAGGGCGCGGGCGGGAAGGCGTAGGTGCCGCGCGCCAGGAACTCCTTGATGATGTCATTCTGAGTCGTCCCCTGGAGCTCTGCCTGGGGGGTGGGTGGGTTCTGATTTTCGGCGGCGACGATGTACAGCGCCAAGAGCCACGCGGCGGTGGCATTGATCGTCATCGAGGTGTTCATCTCCCCGAGCGGGATGCCGTCCATCAAAGTCGCCATGTCGCCGCGATGAACCACGGGCACGCCGACCTTGCCGACCTCACCCCGGGCGAGCTCGTCGTCGGGGTCGTACCCGGTCTGGGTCGGCAGGTCGAAGGCGACCGACAACCCCGTCTGCCCCTTCGCGAGGTTGCCCCTATACAGAACGTTCGAGGCCTTTGCCGTCGAGTGGCCGGCGTAGGTGCGCATCATCCAGGGCCGGTCGGGCTGCTCCAGCCGGGGGGCTTCCTCGCCGCTCATACCGACAATTGTAGGGCTGGGCGTTTATTCTGCCGCGTGATGACGGGCCAAACGACCGAGCTGCCGCGGATCGGATCGCCGGGAAGCGGCCTGGACGATTCCTGGCGGGTGATCGTCAGAAACGACAATCACAACACCTTCGAGCACGTCGCCCACACACTTGCGCGATACATCCCCGCGACGACCCTGGAACGCGGGCACCGGCTCGCGCAGGCGATTCACAGCTCGGGACAGGCGATCGTATACAGCGGCCATCAGGAGGCCGCGGAGCACTACTGGGAGCAACTGAAGGGTGCGGGGCTCACGATGGCGCCGTTGGAGCAGGGTTAGGCGCTCTCGCCCTCGACCGGGTGAGACGCGCCGTTTCCGGCGCCGTTGCCGCCGTGGCCGTTGGTCGCGGCCGGGGTAACGAGTGCGCCGCCTGCGGTCAGATCCCACCAGCCGTACAGCACGGGGACCTGGTACCAGCTGGAGTGGGTCACGCGAAAGTCGGTCATCTCCGGCCCGGCCCAGTACCGCTCCCAGTCGAGTTTCTCCTCGAAGACGGCGAGCTGCTGAAATTTGTAGCGGTCATCGCGGGCACGGTAAACCGCATAGGAGCTGGCGCCGTAGCGCAGCGCAGTGGCGGCGACCTCGTTCAGCGCGGTCTCCAGGTCAGCGCCGCGGAAGCCCGTGGAGTACCAGGGAATGATCACTGTGCCGGCCATCTCAGGCACCTACCTCGGCGTGGATCGCTCCCGGTCCGTCTGCGGTCTTGCCGAGTCCCTCCTCGGTCGCGCCGACGAGGATCGAGATCTTGCCCAGGTGCTTGTTTTCGAGCATCAGCTGGTGCGCTTCAGCGACGCCCTCAAAGCCGAGCGTGCGCCACAGCACCGGGCGGATCTGACCGGACTCGATCAGCTCGTTGGCCTTCGTGCACTCATACGCGTTGGCGAAGTGCGAGCCGAGGATCTCCTTCTGACGCATCCACAGGTAAGCGACGTTGAAGTCGATGTCGATGCCCGTGGTGCCGGCGCAGATCACGATTTTGCCGAACGTCTTGGCGGTGAACACCGACGTCGGGAAGGTCGCTTTGCCGACGTGCTCGAAGACGATATCGGGGGCGTCGCCGAGGATCTCCTTGACGCGCTTGGCGAACGCGCGCGAGACCTTGAAGCGCGCGGCCTCCTCCTCCGCGCTCTCGCCGCCCTTGCGCATCATCCCCGCGAACTCGTCGCGGTTGATGTAGTCCACGGCGCCGAGGCGCTTGACCAGCTCGCCCTTCTCCTCCGATGAGACGACGCCCACGCAGTTGGCGCCCGCCGCGGCGCATAGCTGGGTGGCGAACACGCCGAGCCCACCGGCCGCGCCCCAGATCAGCACATTCGCGCCTGCTTGCATCTGACAGCGGGTGAGCAGCATGCGGTAGGCGGTGAAGTAGACGAGGCCATAGGAGGCCGACTCCTCCCAGGTGAGCGCCGCCGGCTTGGGTAGCAGCTGCTGTGCCTGGACCTTCGTGAACTGGGCGAACGAGCCCCAGGTCGTCTCGTAGCCCCAGATCTTCTGGGAGGGCGCCGCCATCGGGTCGAGGCCGTGGACCTCGGGATCCTCGTAGGAGGCCTGGTTGCAGTGCACGACGACCTCGTCGCCGACCTTCCAGCGCGTGACGCCGGCGCCGACCTTCCACACGATCCCCGACGCGTCGGAGCCGCCGATGTGGTGGCCGAACTCGGGATGGTCGCCGTAGCGCATCACCGACACGGGCTCGCCGAGCGCCGCCCAGACGTTGTTGTAGTTGACGCCGGCGGCCATCACGCGCACGATCACCTCGAAGGCGCCCGGCTCGGGCACCTCGATCTCCTCGAGCTGGAAGGCGTCCTTCGGCTCGCCGAAGCGCTCCTCGCGGATCACCCAGGCCGCCATCGTCCTGGGTAGCTCACCGGGCTCGACGAGAACCTCGGAGACTTGTTGCAGATCGATTGCCACGGTGATTTGGACCTCGCGTGTCGGGATCGGGATACGCCGGTAATCCTATCCGGGGCGGGCCTTCGGAGGCTTACCGGGCCGCGAACGGGAGCTCGACGACCTCGGCTTCGACGCCGTGCTCACCGACGGAGACGCTCGCTCCCGGCTCGGCCTCACGGCGCACGAGCGCGAGACCGATCGGCCCGCGGGCCGGGGAGAGGACCGCGCTCGTCAGATGTCCCACCGTCCGCTCGCCCATGCGCAACTCAGCGCCCGGCTCGGCGGGGGCCGTCAGGCGCAGGCCGCGCAGGTGACGGTTGGGCTTGCCCTTGTAGTAGAGGCGTGCGACGGTCTCCTGGCCGACGTAGCAGCCCTTCGTGAAGCTCACCGCGCGCTCGTTCAGACAGGCCTCCTGGGGGATGACAGTCTCGTCGAGGTCGACTCCGTAGCGCGGCCGGCCATGCTCGACGCGGACGATTTCCGCGGCCGCCTCGCTAACGGGCTTGGCCCCCGCATTCAGCAGCGCTTCGCGCACGGTCTCCTGGGCGGTGGCGTCGCAGATGACGTCAATCCCGATATCGGTGCGGACGAAAATGACCGGCACGCCCTCGATCTCAGCGTGAACGTTCGCGTGCTCGGTGTCCGGAAGCGTGAGCGCTTCCAGATCGTGCTCGCCGGCTCCCCCAGACGCGATCGAACCCGCGACGGTGTGTTCGGCAGTTGCTTGGGTTGTCGGCCCGATCAGCGAGAGCAGCGAGCACTCGATGGTGCGCTTGTGCAATTGCACGTCGTAGCCGATCTTGAAGCGCCGGATCATGTCGAACAGGGCCTGCAGCGCCACCCGCTCGGTGTCGAGGAACAGCTCCTCGCCGAGGTCCAGGACGCGCAGATCGCCGAGCATCTTGCCCTTCGGCGTGAGAAACGCGGCGTAGCAGCCGCTCCCGGCGGTGAGCGCCTCGGTGTCGTTCGTCACCTGTCCGGCGAGAAACTCCTTTGCGCCGGGACCGGTCAGGGCGAGCTTGCCCCGTTCGGAGCGGTCCACCAGACCGCAGCCTTCGATGAGCGCCTGGTACTCGGCGTCGATACGCGATGTGTCGGTTGCCGCCACTGATTCGAGGATAGCCACGCTAGGCTTCACCCTTGATGGGCCTCGCAGACACATTCCAGACGATCGTCGACTCGCTCCCCGACGACTGGACCGACCTCGAGCTCGACCTGCGGCTACTGGACGAGTCGCGCTACGTGGACGCCGCCGTGTACCTGACGACGTGCAACGCGCAGCCCTACTCCCACCACGACTGGCACTGGCGGCTTCCCGTTGCCCACCGCTTTGGCCATGCCGCCTCCGCGCCGACTGTTCACGGGACGCTCGCTCTGCTCGACGACGCCGGTATCGAGGGCGAGTTGGTCGTGCGCGAGGTGCGTTCGGGGCGGGTCGAGGTCACGCAGATGTGGGGCCGCCCGCAGTCGGTCCGCGAAGACTTCCGCCGCCTGCGCGCGCAATAGGAGCTCGTCACTCGTGGCGCGCGTTGTGGCGCTGGTCCCGGATCTGCTGTTCGGCTCCCAGGTGCAGGGTGCGCTCACGGCGGGCGGTCACGAGGTGGAGCTGGTCGGAAACGCCGACCGGATACGGGAGCGACTGGTGGATTCACCGGCGGTGCTCGTTGTCGACCTGGTGGATCGGGATCTCGACGGTGCGGCGCTTGTGGAATCTCTTACGGCTGAGGGCCTGTTGGGTCAGACGTGCATCCTGGGCTTCTACTCACATGTGGACGCGCCTGCACGTGAGCGCGCCGAGCGAGCCGGTTTCGATCTCGTCGTCCCCCGCTCGCGCATGGCTCGCGAGGGTACGACGCTCGTCACGAGCCTGGTCAGCTAACCGCTCCTCAGCTCGCCACCGTCGCGTCCTCGTCCCCGAGGTCGGCCCGCTGCCGCTCCGCCGCCGCGGGATCGAGCGGCACGATCGCGCCGTTGAGCACGCGCTGACCGTTCGGCAGCCATTCGCCGTCGCGCGAAGAGAGCGCTGCGCGGATGACCATCCCGTGGCAGACGACGAGCGCTGGCAGCGCGCCCGCTTCGATCTCGCACAGTGCCGCCTCGACGCGGATCTCCTGTTCGGCGAATGACTCTCCGCCGGGGAACGCGAAGGAGGGATCGCCGGTGAAGAACTTCTCGAACAGCTCGGGCGCTTCCGTCTGTACGTCGGCGAAGGTGCGGTCGGTCCAGTCCCCGGCGTCGGTCTCCATCAGCCTCGCGTCCTCGCGCGCCTCCAGGCCGATCCTCGCCGAGACGATCTCCGCCGTTTCCCGGGCGCGTAGCAACGGACTGCACCACAGCGCCGCAAAGCCGTACCCGGCGGCCCGCTCGGCCAGCTCCCCGGCCTGCTCACGGCCGGTGTCGTCGAGCGGGACCGGCTGCTGACCCTGGAAGCGGCCCTCGAGGTTGTAGGCGGTCTGGCCGTGGCGGGCGAGGAAGACGCGGTTGGCGGATCTCATCTGACGGCGGAGGATAGTTCCTCGGCTGCCTTATCTCGCGCCGCGGGAGAGACGCGATTGTGTGTGGGGTAACGGTGTTCTGGGCGGGTGCGCTGTGCGCGCAGCGCTCTCAGCTCGCCGTGGTATCGCTGACGCCGGGCTCGAGCACACCCGTCTCGGGCGGGCCGTCCGGCTCGGAGGCGGATGGCCGCAGATACAGGAACTCATAGAGCAGCGCCGCGACCGTAGCGCCCAACACCGGCCCCACGTACCAGACCCAGCCGTTGGACCAGTGGTCGCCGACGAGCTGCGGTCCGAACGCACGCGATGGGTTCATCGCGGCTCCGGTGAACGGTCCGCCGAAGAGCACGTCGATCGAGATCGTCAGGCCGATCGCCAGCCCGGCGACTGCATTGAATGGACCGCGTGTGTCGACGGCCGCGCCGAACACGACGAGCACGAGAAAGAACGTGAGCACCGCCTCGAGCAGAAATCCGGAGCTGGCGTCCACGCCGTGACCGAGCGCGGGCACGCCGAGATTCACGGCTTCGGTCGTAGCGCGCGGGAGCAGCTCCCGGACGAGCAGCGCGGCGAGCGCGGCGCCGCCGAACTGCGCGACCCAGTAGACGCCCGCGAGTGCCGGCTTGATCCGGCGGGTGATGAGAAAACCGAACGTGATCGCAGGGTTGAAGTGCCCGCCCGAGATGTACCCGAGCGCGCAGACCATCACGCCGATCGCGAGCCCGTTGGCGATCGCTACGCCGATCAGCGTGGTGTCGTGTGCGACGCCGGCGGCCGCGGCAGCGCCGGCTCCGACGAACGTGAGCGTGAAGGCGCCGATCATCTCGGCGACCGCGCGGCGCGGGGTATCTTCGAACATGTCGCAAACTTACGATCCGGGTCGGACGGACTCCGATCCTGGGTCGGACGGGCCCTGCGGTGGTCATACACTGCGCATGGTGCGCCGCAGAGTCACATTCTCACGCAACCTGACGCTCTCGCTGTCGCGGACTTGCCGCTGCTACTGCAAGTACTGCGCGTTCGCGACGCACAAGGCGCATCTCTACGCCCCCGATGAGGTCAACGAGATTCTCGACGGCGCCGCCAAGCGCCAGGTCAAGGAGCTGCTCGTGCTCACCGGCGAGCACCCCGAGGTCAACCCCGAGGTGCGCGCGCGCCTGGCGGAGTACGGGCACGAGGACTTCACCGCCTACGTCGTGTGGACGTGCGAACGGGCGCTCGAGCGGGGCCTGTTGCCGCACACCAACCTCGGCGTGCTTTCTCGTGAGGATCTCGCGCGTCTGCGTGAGGTGACGGCCTCGCAGGGGCTGATGCTGGAGTCGGTCGCGGAGCGGCTGATGCAGACCGTCCACGCTGGCTCGCCGACGAAGCATCCCAGAAGGCGCCTGGAGACGATCGAGGCGGCCGGCGAGCTGAAGATCCCGTTCACGAGCGGGATCCTCGTGGGGATCGGCGAGACCGAGGAGGAGCGGATCGAATCGATCGAGGCGCTCGCCGCCGTGCACGCCCGGCACGGCCACATCCAGGAGGTGATCCTGCAGAACTTCGTTCCGCACCAGAGTTACTACGGCGAAGAGCCGGCCGAGATCGCCGATCAGGCCGCGCGTGAGTACTGGGTGGATGAGAATCCCACCCACCCCGACGAGGATCTGACCCATGCGAGGCCGGAACTGCCGCTGCCGGACTGGGCCTGCGCGGTGAGCATCGAGGACATGAAGCGGTTGATCCGGGAGACACGGCGATTGATGCCCGACGTCGGGATCCAGATCCCGCCGAACCTCGCCGACTGGTGGGGCGAGCTCGTCCAGACGGGGGCCACGGATCTCGGCGGGTTGAGCGCGAACGGCGATCACATCTCACCCGAGCACCCGTTTCCTTCGCCGCACCAGGTGCGCAAGCAGCTGCAGGCGGACGGTATGGCGCTAACCGAGCGGCTGTGCGTGTACCCGCAGTACATCGATCAGGAGTGGATCGCGCCGGCGGTGATGGACACAATCAAGGTCAAGTACTGGAGCTTCATCCCCAGGCGCGGCTCCGGCCGCACCGACCCACCCGCACCGATCCGCCCTGATTTGGTGGCGGGCGCAATCGCGAAGGGCCGCGATGGCGTCGCGCTCAGCCCCGACGAGCTGACGGCACTGTTCGCCGAGACCCGTCCAGAGGCGATCGAGGAGCTGCGCGAGGCGGCCGACGAGCTGCGCGAGGAATTGGCGGGGGAGACGGTGACGTTCGTCGTCAACCGCAACATCAACGTCTCGAACGTCTGCACGGTCGGCTGCGCGTTCTGCGGCTTCGGCCAGGGCAAGCGCTCGCCCGACGCCTACGAGCACGACCGCGAGGAGTTCGCGCGACGCGTGGGGGAGGCGATCGAGTTCGGCGCGAGCGAGCTCTGCATCCAATCGGGCATCCACCCGGACTGGAGCCTCGATGACTACCTCGGCTGGCTGCGGTTCGCCAAGCAGACCACGCGGGAGGCCGGGACCGACCTGCACCTGCACGCGTACAGCCCGATGGAGATCGCGCACATGTGCGACATCTCCAGGCTGCCACCGTCCGAGGTATTCGCCCAGCTGAAGGAGGCGGGCCTCGGCTCGACGCCGGGGACCGCGGCGGAGGTCCTGCACGACGGCGTCAGAGAGCGGATCAGCCCAAACAAGCTGCCCGTCGCACGCTGGGTTGAGATCGTCGAAGCGTCGCACCACGCCGGGCTCAGGTCGACCTCGACGGTGATGTTCGGCCACATCGAGGAGCCGTGGGAGCTGGCGGAGCACATGCGCGTGATCCGCGAACTGCAGGAACGGACTGGCGGGATCACCGAGTTCGTGCCGCTGTCGTTCATCCCGTTTCAGACGCTGCTCGGCCGCACGCATGGGGTGGAAGAGATCTCACGCGAGGAGAACCTCAAGCACACTGCCGTCTTCCGCCTGGCGCTCGGCCGCACGATCGGAAGCCTGCAGGCGAGCTGGGTGAAGATGGGGATCGAGACGGCGACCGAGTCCCTGCGCTGGGGCGTGAACGATCTCGGCGGAACGCTGATGGAGGAGTCGATCAGCCGTCTGGCGGGCTCCTACCACGGCACCCGCCTGGACCCCGATCAGCTCGTCGCCGCCGCGCACGAGGCCGGCAGGCCGGCGGCTGAGCGCACGACGCTGTATGAGATCAGGCGTCGTTATCCGCTGAGGGACGTGGGCGGGGTGCCGGCGGCTGCCTGACCTGCCCGGGTGACGCGCAGATACCGCTGCGGCATCATTGAGGAGACGGGCGCTCGATCAGGCGTTCGATCGTGTCGATCATCTGGTGCTGGTAGTCGATTCCGGCCACCAGTGTCGCTTCTGCCCCACGCCACTCCTCCGCGCGCAGCTTCTGGGGTACGGCGCGCAGGCTCTCCAGGTAGCCCTCGAGCTCGGCCAGCTTGGCGCGGTGCCAGTCGCCGCGGCCGGCGTAGACCGCCTGCGGGTCGGCGCCCGCGAAGACCTTCAGCATGCCCTCGTCGCGATATTGCGGCGGTCCCGCGCCGGGGGTGTCGGCCCAGGCACGCAACGCCTCGCGGCCGCTGTCGGTCAGCGCGTAGCGCTTGCGCCGGCGCCCGCCGGACTCCTGGCGTTGCGACAGGTAGCCGGCCTGCGCCAGGCGCGCCGGCTCGTCGTAGAAGGTGGTGTGCGGCACTGGCCAGAAGTTTTCGATCGAGCGTTCCAATGCCTGCTTGAGGTCATATGGAGTGGCCTCGCCGATCATCTTCAGCAGGCTCATCACGGCATAGGAGGTTGTGGTGAGTCGAATCGGTTTGCTTTTCATAGTTCGTCCTGTATAGTTCGGCTCGAACTATAGAGCGTGCGCGCCACTCCCTCGACGGCGCGACCGGAAGGAGCTGATTGAGATGGCCGATTCAGCACAGGCGGAGGGCATCATCGCTGCCGTCGCGGACCCCGTCGCGGCGAGTGCCGCCGAGATGCCAGGGCACGTCGCAGGCGCAGGCGACTACGACGCGGCGATCGTCGGCGCCAGCCTCGCCGGCTGCACCACCGCGATCCTGCTCGCCAGGGCCGGCGCGCGCGTGGCGCTGATCGAGCAGCGCCCGGACGCCAATGCGTTCAAGCGGATCTGTACCCACTACATCCAGTCCTCCGCCGTGCCCACGCTGGAACGGCTCGGGCTGTTGGAGCGGATGATGGAGGTGGGCGCGCTGCGAGGGCGCGCGCGCCTGCGGACCCGCTGGGGCTGGATCGAACCGCCCGCGAGGAGCTCGGTTCCGATGGGGGTCAACCTGCGCCGCGAGCGCTTGGACCCGCTGCTTCGCAAGCTGGCGTCCGAGACCCCCGGAGTGCAGCTGATCCTCGGCCACACCGTACGTGAGCTCGTGCGCGAAGAGGGGGCGGTCTGCGGCGTGAAGGCGCGAGACCCCCAGGGTGAGACGCTGACGCTGCGTGCGCGCCTGATCGTCGGGGCCGATGGCCGCGACTCGCGCGTGGCCAAGCTCGCGGAGGTGCCCACGAGGACCAAGCGCCACGGGCGCTTCGCCTACGGTGGCTACTTCGAGGGACCACGGCCGGTCACCTACCCCGACCCGGTGCTGTGGCTGCTCGATCCGGACATGGCCGCGGCGTTCCCCACCGACAGCGACCTGGTCCTCTACGCCGTGATGCCGAGCATGGAGCGCCTGCCCGAATTCCGCACCGACCCTGAGGCGGCGCTGAAGGCACTGGTGTCCTCCGTGCCGGAGGCCCCCCCGATCCTCGCCTCGCGCTTGGTCGGAGAGGTCACGGGCAAGATCGACATGACCACCGTCACCCACACCCCCACGGCCCCCGGTCTCGCGCTCGCCGGTGACGCCGTGGGCGCGCTTGACCCGCTGTGGGGCATCGGCTGCGGCTTCGCCTTCCAGTCCGCCGAGTGGCTCGCCGACAGCGTCGCCCCGGCGCTGGCCGGCGCCGAGTCTCTGGAGCAGGGTCTGGAGCGCTACCGCCGCCGTTACGCCCGCCGCCTGCGCGGTCACACCGCGATGATCACCGACTATTCCAGCGGCCGCAAGCTCAATCTCGGCGAGCGGACGCTGTTCTCCGCCGCTACGCGCGACGAGCGCCTGGCCCGGACCTTCGAGGCGTTCGGATCACGCAACATCGGGCCGGCGCGGATGTTGGTCTCGGGGATCCCGCGCGCGGCGTATGTAAACGCGCGCTACGCGCTATCTCGGCGCGTAGCCCAGCCGGTCCCTTCGGCTGAATCCGGGAGCGCCTGAGATGCCGCGGACGCGGAGGATCTCGGTCGGCGGCCTGAGCTCGCCCGTGATCGAAGCAGGACCGCAGGACGAGCGCGAGGCGGTCGTGTTCGTGCATGGCAATCCCGGTTCCTCGACCGACTGGACCGCGCTTGTGGACGCGACTGGCGAGCTGGGGCGGGCCGTCGCGATGGACATGCCGGGTTTCGGCAAAGCCGACAAGCCGCGAGATTTCGACTACCAGGTGTCTGCCTACGCTGACTTCTTGCAGGGCGCCCTGACGGAGCTTGGGATCGAGCGGGTGCATCTCGTCCTACACGACTTCGGCGGCCCGTTCGGCCTGTTCTGGGGCCTTCAGCATTCGCAGGCGTGGGCGAGTGTCGTGCTGATCAACATCGGCATCATGCCTGGCTACGAATGGCACACGATGGCCAGGCGCTGGCGTACGCCCGTGCTCGGCGAGCTGATGCAGGCCTGGATCCCACGCGCCGGTTGGCGGCGGGCGATGCAAAAGGCCAACCCGAAGGGACTGCCGGCGGAGTTCGTGGACAAGATGTACGACGACTACGACCACGCTACGCGCCGCACGGTGCTTGAGCTCTACCGGGCAACGCCGGACCCAGGCAGCACGGCGGTGGAGCTGGTCGCGGAGATGGCCGAGTTGCACAAGCCCGCGCTGGTCATATGGGGCGCCAAGGACCCTTTTATTGGAGTTGAGTTCGCCGAGCGTCAGCGGGAGTTCTTCGAGGTGGAAGACGTGGCGATCATGCAGGAGAGCGGACACTGGCCGTTCCAGGACGATCCTCAGCGCGTGGCGCAGACGGTGCTTCCGTTTCTGCGCAAGCAGCTGGGCGTCCGCTCGCCGGCCTGATCGGGAGCGACATCACCGGAACAAATCTTCCCCCAAGGGCCGCGTCAGCGCCACAGCGCCGGGCCCGTCCTCCGCGGTGATAAACCTCTGCAGGCCGTCAATCAACACAACCGGCTCGCGCGAGTCCTTGGTGCGGGCGAGATCGGCGGTGGAGGCGGCGGCGTCGGCCACGGCGATCCAGGTGGCGCGCAGCTCCAGACCGACGGAGTCGGTGCGCCCGCGCCAGTCCTCCAGGGGCGCCATCCCCGCGCAGCCGATCGCCACGTCGCACTGCCCGTGGCGCCAGGCGCGCCCGAAGCTGTCGGTGATCAGCACCGCGGGCGATGCCCCGGACAGCTCGCGCAGGCATGCGCGCAGGCGCCGCGCGGAGGCGTCGGGGTCGCGGGGGAGCACTATCAGCGTCTCGGTCCCGTCCTCCCGAGCAGCATTGGAGGTGTCGACCCCCGCGTTGGCGCAGACGAAGCCGTGGTGAGTGCGGCTGATCAGCACGCCGTTCGCCGCGCGCAGGATCTCCGCGGACTGGTCGAGCACGACTTGTACCGCGCACGGGTCCTTGTCCTGTTCGGCGGCCAGCGCCAAAGCGCGCTCACCGGGCGTCACCGTGGACAGGTCGACCACGGCGCCCTCGGCCTTGGAGACGGCCTTGTGGGCGATCACGACGATCTGGCCGTCGTGTAACGGAGTCACCAGCGGTTGCTCGGCGTGCAGCGCCTGAACGATCAACCTCGCGAGGTCGTCCCCGGCACGGATCTCTGGGAGACCGCTCAGACCCTGGGCGGAAAGACTTGACATCGAGCGTGCGTGGGTCAGACGGGCGTGGTGGCGGAGAAGGCGGGCGGACTCGCGGGCAGGTGGGGCGGGCTTGTGGGAAGGCCAAGTACGGCGCGGGTACGCGAGGCCCGGATGCGCTCACCGGAAAGGCGATCCCGTAGGACGACGAGATCGTCGCCCGTGTCGATGTCCAGGAGCAGCGACGGAGGTTGCTCGATGCGCACGGCGATCCCGGCGGCGATCGCGAGCGCGCGGTGGCGCTCGCAGCTGTCGGGGCCGAAGCTGGGGGGGATGGCGTCGGGGGGCGCGAGCAGGAGGCCATTGGTGCCAGTGCCGTGGCGGTCAGGGACGATCACGACCTCCGGCCGATCGCCTGCGGATGGACTCAGGAGCGCCTCCATCTCGGCGGGATCGAGGGTGGGACAGTCTCCCGGGATGCAGAACGCGCGCTCCATCCCCCCCGTAAGTGCGCGCTCAACGCCGAGAGCAACGGCGGCGCTTTGACCGTCTTGTGCAGAGTCGTCGATCACGATCGCTCCCTGCGCGCGTGCCGTATCGGCCACAGAGGGCTCGCCGGTGACGACGATCGTATGCTCGATCGAAGCGGTTTCTGCCAGTGCGGTGAGCACGTCGCCGACCATCGCACGCACCAAATCAAGCCGCAGGGGATCTTCGACGCTCGCGCCGAGGCGCCGCTTGGCCTGGGCGAAGCGCTTGACGGGCAGGATCGCGGCGGTGCGCACTGAGGAGAGGGTATCCAGAGACGGGCCTGCGGCCGGCGGTTCCTGCTCGTGTTTGGGCTTACCAGCCTAGGAGCATTAGTCCGAGGGTGACTCCGGGTCCGATCGTGACCAGGAGGCCGTGCTCGCCCGGTGCGGGTTCGCGTTGCTTGACCGTGTCCGCGAGCACGTAGAGGATCGAGGGGGTACCGATGTTGCCGTGCTCGGCCAGCGCGCCCCAGCTCGTGGCGAGGTCGTCCTCCGAGAGCCCCAGCGCGCTCTGCACATTCTCGACGATGCGCCTGCCGCCGGGATGAGCCATCCAGTGATCGATGTCCGAGCGCTCGAGGTGATTGCGGCGCAGGAACCCGGTGACGAGATCCGGCAGCGCCGCCCCGCCGATGTCCGGCAGGTCGCGGGCGAGGTGCAGGTAGCTGTCCTCGGCGGTGAGGTCCAGGCGGACGGCGTCGAGCGTGCCCTCGATCTGATGAACCTGCGAGTCGAGGATGACCGGGCCATCCGCGTCGGGGTCGCCGGAGAGCACGGCCGCGGCGCAGCCGTCGCCGAACAGCGCCGAGCCTACCGTCTTGGCCCGCGGGTCATCGGGTTTGGCGGGCGTGAGGATGCCGCTCATGCTCTCGGCCGCCACCACCAGCGCTTGCTTGCCGGGCTGCTCGCGCATCGTCTGGATCGCCAGGCGCATGAGCGGCACGCCGCTCGCGCAACCCACGCCGCTGATGTGGTACTTGTCGGTCGCCGGATGCATCCCGTAGTGGTCGACCATGCGATGGGCGAGCGCGGGACAGCCGAGTGAGTACAGGCTCGAGCTGACGACCGTGCCGACCTGGAGGGGGTCGAGCTCGAGCGCGTCGACGGCATGGATCGAGTGACGCAGCAGGTCCTGCTCGATCTGCTGGGCGCGTCCTTGCAACGTTTTTCCCAGGAAGTCCTCGCTGAGGTCCAGGTGGCGGCGCTTGACCCCGCTGCGCGCGAAGATGCGCTCGGCGAACTCGTCCCCCTTCAGCCCCAGCCGCTCCAGGACCTGCTCCTGCGAGTAGGTGCTCTCAGAGTCAGAAACGGAGATCCCGGCGATCCGCGGGCCGGTGCGGCGAGACGGGGTGAGGTTACCCCGCAGCTCCGCGGTCGAGCTCCAGTCGGCTAGCGTATTGGGCACGGTCGGAACTCCCTGGCTGTCGGGGTGGGCGTTGGAGTAAGTCGAGCTGGTTCGTCGGAGCCGCGATGCATGGCTTGGCCTGGACCCATAGAAACCATAAAGTCTAGCCTGACCCTAGCTGGAAAGACCGTCAGAACCGGCAAAGGTGCGGTGTACTTATGGACTTTTTCACGTGTCCAGCCGGTCACCGGCGAGCGCTGTGGCGAAGTCGAGGGTCTGCCGGGCGAGGTGTGCGCGAGCGGCGGAGTCGCCCATGCGGGTGTCGGTCTGCAGGGTCGGCAGCCGCCCGACGCTCTCGTCCGCGACGATCCCGTCGAGCAGCTCACCGTAGAAGTCGACCACTCCGTTGGCGCTGAGCTCCAGTGCGGCGAACGCCATGAACGCGGCAGTAGGGCCCTTGAGGACCTCGCCGCCGACGATCGGGCTGACGGCCACGACCGGCGCCGGCGCGGCGATCAGGGCGTCGTGGACACCGGGGACGGCGAGGATCGGGGCGATCGAGGCGAGGGGATTGGATGGGCCGATCACGATCGCGTGAGCGCCCGCGATCGCCGCGAGCACCTCGGCGCCGGGTCTTGCCTGCTCAGCGCCGCGGAACTCCAGACCCTCGACGAGGCCTTCGGCGCGCTGGCGGATCATGAACTCCTGGAACGGACGCCAGCCAATGGTCGTGCGGATCCAGGTGCGCACGGGGTCGTCGCTCATCGGCAGCACGCGTGCACGCACGCCGATCGCCTCGTTTAGACGCGCGAGTGCCGCCGTCGGCTGCAGCCCGTCCTCCTCGCGCAGCCGCACGCGCTCCATACACCACGCGAGATCGCGGTCGCCGAGGTTGAACCACACCTCGCGACCGAGCGCGCGCAGCCCGTCCATCGCCGCGAACGTGTCGTCGTGCAGCCCCCAGCCACGTGTGTCGATCAGGTCGGCCAGCCAGAAGGAGACGAGGTCGGGGTCGGGGGAGACGTGGGCGCCGTAGATCTCGATGTCATCGCCGGTGTTCGCAATCACCGCGAGACGCGAGGGGTCGTCGACGACGTCGAGCATGCCTCGCGCGAGCTTCGCCCCCCCGGTGCCGCCGGCGAGAACGACCACGTCACCCGTATCTCCAGACATCACTCCCAGGGTACGTCAGGCAGGCCCGCCAGGCGGATGCCGGCATGCGCCTTGTAGCGCGAGTTCACGGAGATCAGCATTGCCGTGAGCGACTCGGTGATGCGCGCCATCTCAAGACGGCCGCAGTCGACGCAGCGCAGGCCCGCGATTCGCTCGATCAGGAGCGCCGCGTCGCGCTTGTCCGCGTGCGCATTCCCGCACAGGAGCACGTCCTGTTCGAGTGGATGGCGCAGGTCGGCGAGCGAGGCGGCGCTGACGGTGTGCAGGGCCGAGACCACGCGCACGCCCGCGGGCGCCATCTCGGCGGCCTGCTGGGCGGCGGAGCCCTGCCACACGCCGAGCATGCGCGTCGCCTTGCCGCTGACGGCGGCAGCGAGCGGGACGGTCGCGTCGATCAGGAGCTGGCCGGGCGTGAGCACATCCTTGAGATTGGCCAGCGTCTCGGACTGGTTGCGGAACGGGACGGAGAGGATCACGGTGTCCGCCGCGCGGACGGCGTCGGCGTTGTCGTATCCGTCGCAGGAGCCGTCGGGGACGATCACCCGCGCGCGCTCGGCGGCTTCTGAGGCCCGACCGGCGTCGCGTGAGCCGATCACGATCGGCACGCCGGCGCGGGAGAGGCGCACGGCGAGGCCGAACCCCAGCGCGCCCGAGGCTCCGACGATGGCGACCGGGTCGATCGTGGCGGGTGGCACGGCGGGTGAGTATAGGCTTCATGGATGATGAGATTGGAGGGAAAGACCGCACTCGTGACTGGAGGCGCCTCCGGGATCGGCGCGGCGACCGCTCGCCGCCTCGCGGCCGAGGGCGCGAGGGTGGCGATCGGCGACGTCAACGAGGACGGCGCCAAATCGGTCGCCGGCGAGCTCGACGGGTTTGGGTGCGCGCTCGACGTGACCGACACCGGCTCGGTGCGCGCCGGGGTCGCGGCGATCAGAGATGCGCTCGGCGAGATCGACGTGCTCGTCAACAACGCCGGCACCGACCGGTTCTCGTTCTTCGTCAACTCAGACGAAGAGCTGTGGGATTTCGTGCTTGCCGTCAACCTACGCGGCGTGCTTGCGGTCACGCACGCGGTCCTGCCGCAGATGCAGGAGCGCCGCACGGGCGCGATCGTAAACGTCGCCAGCGAGGCCGGCCGCGTCGGCTCGCAGGGCTCGGTCGTCTACTCGGCTGCCAAGGCCGGCGTGATCGGCTTCACGAAGGCGATCGCCCGCGAGTCGGCGCGCTACAAAGTGCGCTGCAACGCCGTCGCGCCGGGGCCGATCGAGACGCCGCTGTTCGACTCCGCGCCGCAGCTGCTGGGGGAGATCGGCGAGCGTTTGCAACGGGGCATGGTCAATGCGACCGTGATGGGCCGCGCGGGCGAGCCGGAGGAGGTCGCCGCGGCGATCGCATTCCTCGACGAGCGAGGACGCGTCGTACGTCACCGGGCAGACGTTGAATGTCTCCGGTGGACTATCGATGTGGTGAGGCTGCCGGACAAGGTCAGCATTCAGGGAGGTCGGTCCGCGCGACGGCTTTCAGAACGAGCCCGAGACGATCCCGACCGCGCAGAAGGTCGAGCTGATCGACGCGCTCGCGCGCACAGGCATCAAGCGTTTGGAGGTCACGAGCTTCGTGCGTCCCGATGTGATCCCGCAGCTTGCGGACGCAAGTGAGGTGCTGGCGCGGATCGACGTCCCCGAGGACGTCGCGGTCAGCGTGTTGGTGCCGAACGAGCGTGGCCTGGACGCGGCGCTCGAGCACCGCGGGAAGATCGACGAGATCAATGTCTTCCTGTCGGCTTCGGAGACGCACAACCAGAAGAACGTCAACCGCTCGATCAAGGAGTCGCTCGCCGGCCTGGTGGTCGTGCTGGGACGCGCACGCGAAGAAGGGTTGCGCTGCGAGGCGGTGATCTCAACGGCGTTCGGCTGCCCCTACGAGGGCCGCGTTTCGCCCAAGAGCGTGCTCCAGCTCGCGCAGAGTCTGCACTTCGCGGGTGCGCAGGAGATCGGCTTCGGCGACACCACTGGGATGGTCAACCCGCGTCAGGTGGGTGAGTTCTTCACCGCAATGCGCCAGCATCTGAAAAGCCCAGCGGACGGAGTCCAGCTGACCGCGCACTTCCACAACACGCGCGGGCAGGGCCTAGCCAACGTGCTCGCGGCGCTGGAGGTTGGGATCGACAGCTTCGAGTCGAGCTTCGGCGAGCTGGGCGGCTGTCCGGTTCCGCCCGGCGCAACCGGGAACGTCGCGACCGAGGATCTCGTCTCGATGTTGGAGGAGATGGGGATCCAGACGGGCATCGACCTCGACGCGCTGCTGGCCTGCGTCGCACGCGTGCGGAAGATCCTCGATCGGCCGCTGGGCAGCCACACGCTCGTGGCCGGCCCAGTGGAGTGGGGACCCTAGGTGGAGTGGGGTTCTAAGGGGTTCGTCAAAGAAAATAAAAGAAAATTGAGGCCATGAATAAGTAGCGTCTGAAGTAGCGAAACGGCGCCTCGACCCCTCAATTTTCTTTTATTTTCTTTGACGAACCCTAACCAGCCGCGACGGTCTCGGTCTCGGCGGCGTCCTCCGCCTCCCGCGCGCGCATCGCCGCGACGCAGTACTCCTGAACCGACACCTCCATCTCCAGTGTGCTCGCCAGCGCCGGGCGGGCGGAGGCGTCGATCACGCGCTTGGCGCGGCCGACGGCGACGTGGGAATTCGCGAGCAGCTCATCGACCAAAGCCTGGGTGGCGGCCTCGAGCTCGGTGGCCGGAACGACGCGGTTGAGGAGGCCGATGCGGTGCGCCTCGGCGGCGTCGATCGTGGCGGCGGTCATGATCAGCTCCTTCGCGCGGCCGAGCCCGACGACCGCGGGCAGGCGCGAGGAGCCGCCGACGTCGGGAATGATCCCGAACTTGACCTCGGGCAGGCCGAGCTGGGAATCGTCGGCGGCGATCCGCAGGTCGCAGCCGAGCGCGACCTCCAGGGCGCCGCCGAAGCAGGCGCGGTGGATCTGGCAGACGACCGGCTTGGGCATCGCTTCGCAGAGGTTCGCGCAGTCGAGGAACACGTTGCGGAAGGGCCGCAGCACATCCGGGTTGCCGGCGAAGGACATCAGCTCGCCGAGGTCAACGCCCGCGGAGAAGACGGGGCCCTCGCCCCGCAGGATCACACAGTGGACGGAGGCGTCGTCGGATGCCGCACGCAGGGCATCGCCGAGCTCGACGAGCAACGCTTGATTCATCGCGTTGCGCTTGTCGGGGCGGTTCAGCACGACGTGGCGGACGGCGCCGCGGTCTTCAGTGGTGACGAGGCTCATTGGGGACATCCTTTCAGTCGCATGCCTGGGCTCAACTCAAATCCAGCACCGTCGTGGGCGCCTGGATCTCCTCGTCGTGGCCCTCGCGCGGGACGATCGCGGTGCCGACGGCGAAGAACTCGATCGTGTGGCTGCCCCAGCCGTGGGACTTCTCCTGCAGGTCGACGCCGACGATCCCCTCGGCGCCGATTTCCTGGGCCTCGGACTGCATCCGCTCCATCGCCAGCTCGCGCGCGTCATACAGCGCCTGGGTGAAGTTCGAGAGCTCGACGTTGCGACCGGTCTGGGCCATCGACTGCAGCATCCCGCGGTGGGCGACGTGGTAGACGCAGCTGCCCATCACCATCCCGACCGGGCGGTGCCCGGTGTGAAGCAGCGTCCAGAAGTCCTGGCCGGACAGATCGCTGGTGAACGGTCGGCCCGAGGGGGCGCGATGGAGCACTCCGTCGCGGTGCTTCACAGCGGTGCCGATCGCGATGAACTCGGCCATGTCCTGGCCCCACTCATAGCGGCCGATGTCCAGGCGCACGCCGACGACGCCATCGGCGCCGAGCTGGTCGGCCTCCTCCTCCATGCGCGTCATCGCGAGCTGGCGCGCGCCGTACATCGCTTCGGAGAGGACCGTCATCTCCTGGCTTTTCTTCCAGCCCGACAGCTGGATGCCGATGTGGTAGATCGAGCTGCCGACGACCAGGCCCATCGGCTCGAAGCCGGCCTGCTTGACGAGCAGGAACTCGTTGACCGACAGATCGGATGTGAACAGGCCCGCCTTGTTCTGCTGCAGGCGGGCGCGGCCCGCCTCGGGGACGCCCTCGAGGGAGGATGGGTCGTATGCGGTCTCGCGCTCCTCGGTCATGTGGTGCTCCTTCTCATGCGAATAGGTCGATTACGGGTTCGGGGGCCTGGATCTCGGCATCGGCGTGCTGGCGAATCGCGGTGCCGACCGCGTTGAAGGTGACCATCATCCCGCGTAGCTCGCGAGCGCCGAACCCGCCGACGGCGCCGCCCATGCCGGCGCCCAGCGTGCGCGGCTGGATCGTGTGGCCGATCCGTACGCCGACGACGCCGGAGGCGCCGAGCGCGGCGGCCTGCTGTGTGATCTGGCCCATCGTCCGCTCGCGCGCGCTGTACAGGGCCTGGGTGAATTCGCTGAGCTCATACGGCTGCATCGACCCCATCGCGCCCGGTCCCGCGCCGAGCATCCCGCTGTAGGCGTAGCTCGCGAAGAACACCGAGCTCCAGGCGACGATCCCGGCCGGCTCGATCCCCGCACGCAGCAGCAGCGCGTAGTCGGAGACCGACAGCTCGGTCATCACCGGCTGCTCGGTGTGGGCGTTCTCGCGACGCACGGCGGTGCCGAGCACCATCTGCTCGAGCGCGAGCTGGCCACCGCCCGCGCCGCCGCCGAGTTCGGATTCGCCCGCGCGCGTTTCCACGCCGACGACCGCGTCGGCTCCGACGTGGCGCGCCTCCTCGGCGAGCCGGTTCAGAGCGCGTCCACGCACCTCGTTCAGCGCCTGCGATAGCGAGTCGAGCTCGACGAGTGCGCTGCCACCGAAGCTCGTCGCCCCCCACGCGCCCTGGTAGCCCATCTGGTAGATCGAGCTGCCCATCACCTGCGACAGCGGCGTCAGCCCGAGCTGGTGGCAGAGCGCGAAGCCGTTGACGGACAGGTCGGACGTGAACGACGCGCCGCGCCCACCCTCCTCACCCTGTGTCCCGCGCAGCTCGCTCAGGCGCCGCTCGGCCGAGAGGGGAATGCCGCCCGCCTCGATCCGCGCGAGCGATTCTGCCTGCTCGCGTTCCTGCGCGGCGCCCTCGTCCGGTTCGCCCGCCATCTCAGCGAACCAGTCCTTCCAGCGCCGTGCGCGCCTCGGCGCTGCGCTGCGCCTCCGCCTGCAACTCCTCGGTGAGCGCCGTGATCCACTGGTCGGGGTCAAGCGGCTCGCGCTTGATCGCGATACCGCCCGATTTGCGCTCGCGGAAGCCCTCGACGCGATCGCCGTCAATTTCCAGCTGATAGCGGGTCCCACTGCCAGAGCCGAGCTCGACCTGGATCTGGCGCACGTGCTTCTCGCCGCGGCCGAGCAGGCCCCCGCCGCGGCGCTCGACGCGCGTGCGGCCGGGCAATGAGGACTCGAGCTTGGAGGCGAGCACCTCGACCGAGATGCGCAGGTCCGTGCCGTCGGCGCGCAGGCCCGCGGCAGAGAGGTCGAAGGTCTCATCCGCCGGCATTCTCAGCAGGCTACCGGGACTCGACGGCATGGGTGGGCATATAGGCTGCCGGGACAGGAAAACGGAGAGCAAAAACGGAGGGCGTATGGCGCAGCAGCAGATCAAGCAGGTGGGCGTGCTCGGAGCAGGGCTGATGGGCCACGGGATCGCGCAGGTGGCCGCTCAGGCCGGCTACGAGGTCGTGCTGCGCGAGGTCGACGACACGACCCTGCAGAAGGGCGTCGGCAAGATCGAGAAGCAGCTCGCGCGCGCGGTCGAGAAGGGCAAGTCCTCGCAGGAGGACTCAGGCGCGGTGCGCGGGCGCATCCATGAGACCACCGACTACAAGGACCTCGCCGAATGCGATCTCGTGATCGAGGCGATCACCGAGAGCCTGCCGCTGAAGCTCGAGATGTGGAAGGAGCTCGATCGGATCGTCAAGGCAGAGGCGGTGTTCGCGACGAACACATCCTCGCTGTCGGTGATCGACCAGGCGGCGTCCACCGGCCGGCCGGGGCAGTTCGTCGGGTTGCACTACTTCAACCCCGCGCAGGTCATGAAGCTCGTCGAGGTCGTGCGCTGCGTGACGACTTCAGACCAGGCCTTCGCGACGGCGCTCGAGTTCGCGAAGTCCGAGGGCAAGCTCGCGATCCCGACCAAGGACCGCGCGGGCTTCATCGTCAACCGGCTGCTCGTCCCCTACATGCTCGACGCGATGCGCGGATACGAAGAGGGCGTCGGTTCGGTCGGTGAGATCGACGAGGCGATGAAGGCCGGCGCGGGGCACCCGATGGGCCCGCTGACGCTGGCCGACTTCGTTGGGCTCGACACGCTCGGCTCGATCTGCGACGTTCTGTTCGACGAGTTCCGCGAGCGGCGCTTCGCCCAGCCGCCCGTGCTGCGCAAGATGCTGAGCGCCGGCTGGTTCGGGCGCAAGTCGGGGATCGGCTTCTACGACTACTCGGGCGAGGCGCCGGCCGAGAACCCGGGGATCTGAGTCACGATTCGGAATTCAGGCTCGAGCGGGCGGCACACGAGGTGACTGATCTCCCAGAGGCGAGGACCCGCGCGCTCGCCGGCGGCCCCGATCGCCATCGCGAGAAGGCGCGCGAGCAGGGCAAGCTCCCGGTGCGCGAGCGCGTGGCGCTGCTGCTCGACGAGGGTTCGTTTGCGGAGGAGGCGCTGCTCGCCAACTGGGAGAGTGACGGCCTCGGCGCCGACGGGGTCGTGACGGGCGTCGGGACGGTCGACGGCAGGACGGTGGCTCTGATGGCGAACGATCCGACCGTGAAGGCCGGGTCGTGGGGGCCGAAGACGGTGGAGAAGATCCTGCGCATCCAGGAACGCGCGCTGAGCCTGAGGATCCCGATGGTCTACCTCGTCGATTCGGCGGGCGCACGGATCACCGAGCAGGTGCAGATGTTCCCGGGCCGGAGGGGGGCGGGGAGGATCTTTTACAACGAGGTGCAGATGTCGGGGGTGCTGCCCCAGGTGTGTGTGCTGTTCGGTCCCAGCGCCGCCGGTGGGGCTTACATACCCGCGTTTTGCGACTTGGTGATCATGAGAGATCAGAACGCGTCGATGTACTTGGGCTCGCCAAGGATGGCGGAGATGGTGATTGGAGAGCAGGTGAGCCTGGAGGAGATGGGCGGCGCGCGGATGCACACGGGGGTGAGCGGGTGCGGGCATCAGCTGGTGGAGAGCGATGAAGATGGGATCGCAGTTGCCAAGCGGTATTTGGGATATATGCCCCAAAATTGGGCCGAGTCCCCGCCGCCGGCAGGGTCGTCGGAGCCCGCGTCAGAGACCTCGATCGAAGAGATCGTGCCGGAGGACGAGAACAAGCCGTTCGACATGAAGCTGCTGATCGCGGCGCTCGTCGACGCCGACTCCTTCCTGGAGATCCACCCGCGCTGGGCGAAGGAGATCGTTGTCGGCTACGCGCGCCTGGATGGGCGGGCGGTCGGGATCGTGGCCAACCAGCCGAAGTACAAGGGCGGCGTGCTGTTCGGCGACTCGGCCGACAAGGCCGCGCGCTTCATCCAGACCTGCAACGCGTTCAACATCCCGCTGCTGTTCCTTGCCGATGTGCCCGGTTTCATGATCGGCACGCAGGTCGAGCGCGAGGGGATCATCAGGCATGGCGCGAAGATGATCAGCGCGGTCAGCGAAGCGACCGTGCCGAAGATCTCCGTGGTCGTAAGGAAGGCCTACGGCGCGGGGCTCTACGCGATGGCCGGACCGGCCTTCGAGCCGGACTGCTGCATTGCGCTGCCGAGCGCCTCGATCGCCGTGATGGGCCCGCAGGCGGCGATCAACGCGGTGTTCTACAACCAGCTGCAGGCGATCGAGGACGAGGGCGAGCGCGCGGCGAAGACGGAGGAGTTGCGCGCGGAGTACGCGGCCGACATCGACATCCTGCATCTGGCCTCAGAACTCGTGATCGATGCGGTGGTCGAGCCCGAGGACCTGCGCGAGGAGCTGATCCGCCGCTTCGCCCACGCCGCGAGCAAGGCCCGTGACTGGCCGGCCAAGCGCAACCCGATCACCCCGGTCTAAGTCTGAATAGACCACTAGACGTCCCTCTACGGGGCTGACGGATACTCGGGCGTGGGCACGCCGGCCGCGCGGGTCTGCTCGTCCTGGAACGGGGGATAGGTCTCGGTCAGCAGGTAGAGGTAGGCGTCCGAGCGGGCGGTGTAGGAGTTGGCGAACACCATCAGGTCGTAGAGGCCGCGTGGCATCTTGCCGGTGAAGAGGATCACGAACCAGGCCGCGAACGCGCCAATCTCCAAAAGCAGGCCGATGATGTAGCGCAGGATCACGATCGGGATCGCGAGGATGATGCGGAAGAAGGTCTTCAGACGGTCGTAGTGATCGAGCGGCTCGAACTCCATCCGGATCGGGTAGGCGGGGTCGGCGGAGCCGCCGAAGGAGGGGTAGGGGTCGCACAGCAGCGCGCCGTAGGCGGTGGCGCGCGTGATGAAGCGCGTGTAGTCGGCGACGAAGTCATACAGGCCGCGCGGGTAGTGGCCGGTGATGACGATTGCAAACCAGGCGATCAGCACGGCAAAACCGGCCACGAGTCCATAGAAGTACAGCCAGATCCACAGCGGGATCATCAGGATCAGGCGGAAGAACGTGCTCAGCCGGTTGCGTCGCTCAACGTAGTCCGCTTCGAAGGTGACGGGATAGGACACGATCTCTGCTCCCCCTTTGTAGGTGCGGCGACCCTCTCCGAGGGCATCCTAAAGCGCTGTGCGGGGGACGTGTAATTTTTTTCAATAGATTGTCCGGAATGGACGCAATCGACCTCGCCTACGCAGGGATCGCGAAGCAGGCGGAGCTGATCGCCGCGGGCGAGGTGAGCTCGCGCGAGCTGGTGGACATCTACCTTGGGCGGATCGCGCAGCACAATCCCGAGCTCGGCGCCTTCCGCGTGGTGTTCGCAGAGCGCGCGCGGATGGAGGCCGACCAGGCCGATGCCAGACGCGGGGCGGGAAACGAGCGCCCGCTGCTGGGAGTGCCGATCGCGGTCAAGGACGAGCAGGATGTCGCCGGTGAGCTGACGACGTTCGGCACGAACGCTTACGGCGAGCCTGCGAAGGCGGACTCGGAGATCGTCAGACGCGTGCGCGCGGCGGGGGCGATCGTGATCGGTAAGACGCACATGCCCGAGCTGGGAGCGTTCCCCTGGACCGAGTCGCCCACCTGGGGCGTGACGCGCAACCCGTGGGAGCTCGGGCACACCCCGGGGGGCTCCAGTGGCGGCAGCGCGGCGGCGGTCGCCGCCGGCCTGGTGGGCGCCGCGCTGGCGGGCGACGGGGGAGGATCGATTCGCATTCCCTCCGCCTTCAGCGGCCTGTTCGGGTGCAAGACCCAGTGGGGGCGCGTGCCGCTGGCGCCCCAGGCGGGCGCCTGGCACGGCCTGGTCGTCTACGGCGTGCTGACGCGCTCGGTGCGCGACAGCGCCCTGTTCTACGACGCGATCGCCGACGGGCCGGCCGATCCCGACACGCCGGTCGTGCCGCCGAGCTCGTTCCAGGATGCGCTCGGGCAGACCGGTCCCCTGAAGATCGCGGTGTCGAGCAGGCTGCCGCCTTCGCTGTTGACGAAGCTGGATGAAGAGAACCGCGCGGCGTTGGAGCAAACGGCGGCGCTGCTGAGGAGCCTCGGGCACGAGGTGCACGAGCACGAGGTGGATCATGGCCGGCTCACGCCCGCGGCCGAGTTCACGGTCGTCTACCTGCGCAGCGTGCACGAGACGGTCGCCGCGCTCGCGCACCCCGAGCGCGTGGAACGGCGCATCGCCGCGCTCGCGCGCATCGGGGGGATGATCCCGCAGGGCGTCCTGGACTGGGCGCTCGGGCGCAGAGCGCAGTACACGGCGCGCTTGAACGAGCCGCTCGCCGACCACGACGTGCTGCTGACGCCGGTGACCCCCGCGCCCGCGCCAAAGATCGGCGCCCGCGAGGGGCGTGGCTGGCTGCGGACATCGGTCGAGGCGTCGGCGATGGTGCCGTACGTTGCCTGCTGGAACTTCACCGGGCAACCGGCGTGCTCGGTCCCCGCCGGGTTCGATGCGGACGGCCTGCCGCGCGCGGTGCAGCTCGTCGGCAGGCCGAACGACGAGGCGACGCTCGTCGCGCTGGCGGCGCAGATCGAAGCCGCGCGCCCGTGGACGCAGGACCGCCCGCCCGGTTTCTCGTGAGCGGGGACGGCGGCGAGCGCCGGATGGGGGAGGACGCGCTGCTGGACGTGGCGATCGCGGCCGCGCGGATGGCGGGCGGCCTGCTGCTGGAGCGTGCGCGCACCGGCCGCGAGCAACACGTGAGCAGCAAGAGCACTCCCACAGACCTCGTCAGCGAGGCCGACTTGGAGTCAGAGCGCGCGATCAAGGCACTGCTCGCCGAGCACCGGCCGGACGACGGCTTCGTGGGAGAGGAGGGGGGCTCGGAAGACGGCACGAGCGGTCTCGACTGGGTGGTCGACCCGCTCGACGGGACCGTGAACTTCCTGTTCGGGATCCCGCAGTGGTGCGTGAGCGTGGCGGTCAGGGATGGCGATGGCACGCTGGCGGGCGCGGTGTACGACCCGAATCGAGATGAGCTGTTCACGGCGACGCGCGAGGGTCGCGCGACGCTCAACGGGCCTGACGGCGAGGTCGAGCTGACGGGTCCCAGGTGCGGTGAGGCCGTGGGCGTGCAGGGTGTAGAGCCGGGCGGTGAGCTCGCGACGGCGATGGTTGCCACCGGCCTGGCCTACGACGCGCGCGTGCGGGCGGCGCAGGGGCGGGTGCTCGCGCGGGTGATCCCAGAGGTGCGCGACATCCGTCGCTTCGGCAGCGCTGCGCTCGACCTCGCATGGACGGCCGCGGGCCGGTTCGACGCCTATTTCGAGCGCACGGTCAAGCCCTGGGACATCGCCGCCGGCGCGCTGGTCTGCGAACGCGCCGGTCTGCGTGTGCTGGACTTGCCCGAGCACGAGGATCTGCCGTACGGAATCCTCGCCGCCCCGCCGGCGCTCGCCGAGCCGCTGCTGGAGCTGGTTGGAGGCCCGGCGTAGGCCCAATCGATGCGGCGGGTGGGAGTCGAACCCACACGCCCTTGCGGACAGAGGCTTTTGAGGCCTCCGCGTCTACCGTTCCGCCACCGCCGCATAAGGGTTCGCAAACCCTCTGCGAGGAGGATATCCGGGGTGTATCCCAGGGCCGTGCCCGGGTCCCCTCAGGCTGGGAGGAGTGGGGCGTCGGGATAGTCGCCCGGGCCGCTGCTCGTCCCCGCGCCGGCCGCCGGGTCGCGCCGCTCGACCTCGACGTTCCAGCCCTGGTTGAAGCCGCGCATCGCGAACAGCACGAGCAGGATCTGCACGGGGACGATCAGCAGCGTGATCACCCCGAGCAGCCCGGAGTTCAGGGCAGCCTGCGAGAAGCCGGGTTTGTTGCGATCGAACCAGCTGGGCGCGGCCACGAGCGCGAAGATCGCGAGCAGCACGGCGAGCCCCGCGCCGAGCGGCAGCACGCCCCGGCTCCAGCGGCTGGCGTAGTAGGCCATCAGCAGGTAGACGAGGATGAAGGCGAGCTGGACCGGCAGCGCACCCTCGAGCAGGCTCCAGCCACCGATCGTGTTGATCAGCAGCAGCACGACGGTGATCAGCAGCAGCACCACTACGACCACGCGCGTGGATTGCACGACCGGCTTGTCGCGGTTGGGGTGCGTGACGATCACGCCGCGCGCGCGGCGATCGGCTTCCTCGCGGCTACGAAGGGCAGAGGACATCGTGGGAAACCATACAATCTGAAGCGGTCCCCGTGTGCGCAAGCGGCGCGGGAGGGCCGAGCGGGCGTGGTGGAATTGGTAGACACGCTGGCCTTAGGAGCCAGTGGGCGCAAGCCCTTGGGGGTTCGAGTCCCTTCGCCCGCACTGACTGAGCATCGGCTACCCGCCGGTCGGGGAGGTCTCGCGCGAGACTTTCCAACCGGCGTTGAGCGGGCTGAGGAAGTAGGGAGGCTCGTCGACGGCAAGGCGCTGGTCGTATTTGTAGTCCTTGATGTAGCCGGTTTCGCCGACCGTTCCCACGATGCCGCGATAATTCTGGGCGATCGCCCCGTAGACGTGCAGGTCTCCGAGCTGCTTTTCGCCGCAGTTGAAGTTGTCGACCACGAACGAATTAGTCGTCGACAGGATTCCGGCATAGATCCATGGATTTTCCAGCGAACCCCAGCCATGCACCAGGTCTTCTGTTCCGTTCAAGCTCGGCGCATCGCATTCTTTGGTGTTATTGGCGTATTCACACAGTCCTTCACTGGAGCTGAACTGATCGTTCCTATTGCACGTTTCGGAAACCCATTGGCCAGTGCTTTTCTTCAGTTTTTCTTTTTCACCAAAGGAGTATTTCGATCCCTTTTCGAACACCACGTTTGCCGGAGATGGAGACAGTCCTATAAGTTCTTTTGCTTCTTTAAACGGCCCCTTTGTTTCTAGGACTTTAGATTTTTCGAGCACAACTACTTCATATGTTGAGCCTGATTCCTTGACTTCGACCTTCAGCGCCTTGCCGGGGTGGCCGTTCTTTGGTTCTACCTTGATAACTTCTTTGTGGCCCGCCGTTTCCAGTTCTGGACCCGAACCGCTCCCTTCATATGTTTCTCCCACTGGGTGATAAATACGCACGTAGTTGTTCGCGATCAGCCCGAGCGTCGCGGTCCCGGTCGGTTCTTTTCCCAGGTCGCCTTCTGGATAGATTTCGCCATTGATGATCACATCGTTTGCGGAACCAATCGTCAGTGATTGGCTGTACCAGCCCTTCACGTATACGTTGGCGCACTTCGTCTCGTGTTCGGCCTCATTTTTACTATCCGACTTGGCCGTTTGATACGTATATTCGCATGCCCCGCTGCTCTTGACATAGATGAGTCCGTTGCTGGGCCACGGGAGTTCCTCTTTACCGCCGCTGAGTTCAGCGTTGTAAACGGTAATGGTCGAACCTTTCAGTTCGAGGCGGGTGACGCCGGAGAACTCGTTTTCTGGTTTTACGTACGTTGCCAGGCTGGTGTCGCTTTTGGGCGGTTCCAGAGATTCGCCTTGTATGTATTTTTTTGTGGCCGTGTAGTATGTGCCGGTTCCACCACAGTGGACACCACGGTAGAATTCGACCACATCGGGGGGAGTGTGCCCTTTACGACCGAACGAGGCGGACCCGCCGACGCAGGGGGCGTCGTTGGTGTGCATTGGCCCTTCGATTGAGTCCCCGCTTGCGAACTGGATCAGCTGACACCCATCAGTTTCAGTTTCTGGATAATATGTCGTTTCTTCCTTGCATTGTGCGGGGGCGTTATACAGAGAAGGGTCCTCGTCCTCGTGGTTGGTGTAGTAGATGAAATTGAGGAACCCCGTGACTTTGAACGTGGCGACGATCTTGTGTTGCTCCTGCGGGCTCTTGCCGGCATAGCCGGTCGATTCGACCCGGAACGTGTTGGCTGCCGTCCCGGTCGATTCGATCGCCGTTTCGAATGGGTTGGCGGTACTGCATTCTTCTGTGCCGGCTGGCGCCGATTTAGCCGGCAAGATCTTGACTTTGTAGGACGAGCTGGATTCCTGTGGCAGTTCGTTGGTCGGTTTCCCGCAGGTCTGCCAGTAGTCTGGGTTCACCTGCATCTCGTACTCGAACTCCTGGACGCCGGCGAGCGAGGCGTAGTAGGCCTCCTTCTGCGAAGTATCGGTGTGCGAGAGGCGGATGTCGCCTCGGGCTGCGAGGAAGCTGGCGGTCAGCAGCAGGCTCGTGACGAGCATCACGCCCATCGCGATCACCATCGTCACCCCGTCCTCTGAGCGGGCGCGTACGAGAGCTTTGTGGAGTGTCGTCATTCGCATGGGGAGTCTTCGATCGGAGTTTCGGTGTCGGGGGCGCTGAGCGCGAGCGTGACCTGGTTGCTGAGGTCGATGTACTGGTCGTGTTCGGCTTTGCCATCGACAGGCGCCACCCTGAAGCTGACCAGGACGGCAGACACTTTCTGAGTGCTGTTTTCGTTTTCTTCTTCTTCAACGGTTGTTTTGGCACTGGTTGTTTTTTCTGCTTTGAGTGGAAGATACTTTTCTTCTATTGGGGTAAGTGTGCCATCGGGCGTGGTCGAGGTCTCGGTCGAGGCTGTGTTGTACTTGTAGTACTGAAAGATTGGCACTCCGACGACTTCACCTTTAGAGTTCTTTTCTTCGGTTCGGGTGACATGGCTGGCGAGCAGCACTCCCTTTGCAGGGGTGGCGTTCGCGGCTTCGTGGGTTGTGGAGGAGTAGTCCTGTGCCGGGAACACGGCTTCCGTACCTCCGCCACTAGTGCTCTTATATATAAAATCGGTCAATGTCTTGGCCGACGAGTTGTAGACGATTTGATGCTCAAACACGCCGGTGCCGGCGCCGCCGGTTTCTGCTTCTGATTCTTTGGTATTGAGGATTACCGCTTTGCTACTGTAGGCGTTCTTGAAGATCAGTTCGTTTTCGCTGCTTTTTTCCTGGATCGGCGCGAAGCCGGCCGCGAGGCAGGACGAGTGCAGCTCGTCGACGATTCGGGTCATCGCCGTGCGCCCGAGCTGGTTGGCCTGGACCTTGTCGGCGACCAGGGTCGTCTGGCTCGTCGATATCGTCAGGATCGAAAAGAGCGCGCCAACGACGATCGTGGCGGTGAGCATCGCGACGAGCAGCTCGATCAGGGTGAAGCCCCGATCGTCGCGGATGTCGGAGGTGGCGGTTTTCAGCTTGGGGCTCAGCATTTGACCGTCGAGGCTGTAGTTGATGACACCGCCACTCCGGTATAAGAGTTTTTTTCGCCGACATATATGCTCGGAAGTGGAAGTGTGGGACCGGCTTCCGTGGTGTTTGTATAGGTGGTTTTATAGGTACGATGTTCGTTAGGTGTATTGCTATTGTATGCTAGGCACAGTTCAAATTCACCAAATGGCTGGAAGGGCACTTCCAGATGCCCTTCTGCATTTGTCGTTTGCCGGTGTTCGTAGTTAGCTTTGACGGCGTTGACGGCGACCTGTTCGGGGGTGGCGTTCTTGCAGCTCAGGTTGGTGATCTTGACTTCCTGTTTGGTGGTTTCCTTCGTTGTACTGGGAGATACTCCCTTATAGACGGTGAGGGTGTCATAGGAGGTTGGGACGGTTACTTTTTCTGTGCCGCCGGCGGGGACGATCGCGCTTGCCGGTACGACGAGGGTGCTCCACTTGGTGGGATTGTTTTCCGTGCAGTCCCCCGCGTAAACGGTCCAGGCTTCGGTGAAGGGGAACAGGTCGCCGTGTGGATAATAAGAAGAGTTGACGGCTGTCGTGGCTTTTTCGCTGTAGCCTTCCGGTGTCGTGCCCGTCACACTGCCGGTCAGCGGTTCGTACTTGCCTTCGGAGGTCGGGGTTCCGAATTTGACGCTGCCCACTTCGAAATAGGGGGTGACGCCCATTTTGCTGTTGTAGGCGACGAACGTGTCGCCCTTCGCCGTGCCGTTCGGATTTTTGAACGTGACTTCGATTTTTCCTCCGGCTCCCAGGTAGACGTGGGTGTGAGTGATGACGTTCGGGGCAATCGAGACTTCTTTGGCGATGTACTTGTGCCCGCCGCTGGGGAGCACGTATTCCGGTCTGGACGCTTCGACACTCGTTGACGTCGCTGGGATGCCCGTGTAGATCACGCAGCCCTTTTCTCCCGTTGTCGTTTCCGTGCCGTCCGCGAGCACCGACACGCCCGAGACGCCTGCTTCGGGGCTGCCGAGATTGGTGACGTTGACCTCCAGTCCCGAGCCGTCGGGAGGGGTGACGACGCTCGACTGGGTCACGGGCGCCCGTTTGACCGCTTCCAGCGCGTGCCAGTCGACCGACGAGGTGACCTCGATGTTCTTCGATGTTTCGGTCGTGCTGCTGGTGCCGCTGCAACTGCCGGTGCCGCCGGATCCGTTGACGAATCCAGCGGACTGCTTGATTTTGTAGATCGTGCCCCCGACCGTCTGGCTGTATTCGTGCGGGGTGGCCACCAGCGCGTTGAGCGTGCTCCCTGGATCGCTGCGCAACTGCTCCTGGGATTGGTCGGCGAGCACCGAGGCCTGGTTGTGCGCGCGCTCGTCCTGCGAGACTTTGGTCGACTCGTTGAGGCCGGTCAGGACAGAGACGGCGATCAGCCCCGTCAGCAGCGCGCTGACGATCACCTCGATCAGCGTGTCCCCCCGCTCCGACCCGCCCGCCGACCCTCCGGTCAAAGACCGGCCAAGGACCCGAAGCCTGGCAGAGAAAGTGCGCATCATCACAAGAGGGGGTTGGGCTATAGACGGTTTCGGCATTCCAGAGCCCCGCCTTTAGCACGAGGTCCGCCGCGCCCATCGATGTCTCAGCGCCGCCGAGCGCCTACAATCCAGGGCCGCCCGGGGGACTGGTGTATCGGTAACACGGCGGTCTCCAAAACCGCAACGCCAGGTTCGATTCCTGGGTCCCCCGTCGGCTCTACAGAGCCAAATCCCGAGGCATGCTCGGGTCAGCGACGACGCCGGTCACACCGGGGAGCTCCACGTCGAACAGGCTCGCAACGGCGTCCGCCGGCGTGGGCGTCCCCATCAGGTCGCCCTGGGCCATCGTGCAGCCCAGCGTCTGTAGCGTGGCCATCTGCTCGCGCGTCTCGATGCCCGTGGCGACCACGGTCAGCTTGAGCTCGCGCCCAACGAGGAGGATCGCCTCGAGCAGCCAGCTGCGGTAGTCCTCGTCCTCGGACGCCGCCAGCGAGCTGCGGTCCACCCGCATGGAGTCGAGCGGGAGCTGGCGCAGGTCGGCTTGGTGGGCGTAGCCGCTGCCGCCGAAGTCGTCGATCGCGATGCTCACGCCCAGCGCCTTCAGCTCACGCAGGCGCTCCGCCGCCGTGGCGAGGTCGCGCATCATCGCGGTCTCGGGGATCTCGAGCGTGAGCAGCGACGGCTCGATCCCGGATTGCTGCAGGGCACGCCGCACGTCGGTCGCGAAGCCGTCTCGATCCAGCTGATGCGCTGAGACCTTCACCGAGACGCCGACCCGGTGGCCCGCCACCTGCCAGGCCGCGGCGCGGGCGCAGGCCTCTTCGAGCATGAAACGGCCGATCGGCACGATCAGCCCCGTTTCCTCGGCCAGCGGGATGAACGCGTCGGGCCTCAGCACGCCCTGTGCGGGATGCTGCCAGCGGATCAGCGCCTCCAGGCCGGCCACCCTGCGGGTGCTCAGATCGTAGATCGGCTGATAGAGCAGAAAGAACTGGTTTTCGGCCAGCGCCGTACTCAGCTCGGCCTCGAGCACCGCGCGGCCCTCGATCACGGTGCGCATGTTCGCGTTGAACAGCGTGTAGCGGTCCTTGCCCGCGGCCTTCGCCGAGGCCAGGGCCACGTTCGCGTCGCGCAACAGATCCTCGGGGGTCGCGTAGCGGCCGAAGGCGACGCCGATGCTCGCGGTCAGGACGAAGCTCGGTCCGAAGTTGTCGAGCTCGATCGGTTTGTGCAGCGCCTCGATCATGCGCTGGGCGAGCGAATCGAGGCGCACCCCGCGGGCGGCCGATTCGACCAGCACGACGAACTCGTCGCCATCGAGGCGGCCTACCGTATCTCCTGTGCGCACCACGTCCTCGAGCCGTTCCCCGACGATCTTCAAGAGCTGGTTCCCGGCGGTCAGCCCGAGCTTCTCGTTGACCTCTTTCAGCTGGTCGATGTTGACGAACAGCGCGCCCGCCAGCATGCCCGAGTCGCGCCCCGCCCGTGCGACCATGCGCTCGGCGCGGTCGAGCGTGAGCTCGCGGTTGGGTAGCCCGGTCACGGGCTCGTACAGATACCTGTTGGGCAGCGCGATGTCCTGCGCCTCTACCTCAATGTTGGACTTTGCCTCGTCCTCCGTCGCTGTCGGCGCCGGCGTTGACCAGCGAGCAGCGCCAAGGAGGTCAACCAGCAGGCCGAGCACCACGCTCGCCAGGATCCCGCCGATCAGCAGCGCCAGCGCGTCTCCGTTGGCGAGCACGTTCGCGCCGGCGGCCGGGCCGAAGCTGGTTACGGTCCAGCCGTCGTGCAGGTTGAGCGTCGTGTTCTGCGCGCCGGACCGCGGGGTGCCACTGGTGAATACGAGGCTCGAGCCGGCCCGGTTTGCGGCGTGGGGCCGGTAGGTCACGCTCAGCGCGTAACCGGGATGGCCCACCAGCACTCCTCCCAGCAGGGCGCCGGGCACGAGCACCTCGCGCAGCCATCCGACCGATGCGGCGGTGCGGCCGAACACGGTGTGCGGGGTCACGTTGCCCCGATACACGGGCGTCACGACGGCCAGCGCCTGCCTGTGGCCCGCAGAGATGGGGTGATAGGTGCTTAGCCCGGTGTTACGACTCAGCAGCAGCGCGGGCGCAACGTGAACGGGTGCGGGCGCGGGGGAGGCCGGAGCGGGTGGGGATGAGACATCGATCGGAGTGGGCGATGCTGCACCGAAGGTGGATGAAGTTTCTGTAGAGGAGGCGGTGACGGCCGTGGGCTTGTGGACGACCGGCGCGGGCTTTGGAGGCGCCGGTAGCAGGCCGAGCGCGTCGAGCTCGGGATAGCGACGCCGCGTGCGCGCCCACGTGACCCACCGGGCGAATTCCGCAGAGGTTGTCTTCGGATTACCGGCGAAGTAGGTCGAAGCCGCAACGGTCAGCTCTTCCTGGCGCTGGACCCCCAGCTTCAACGTCGAGGCGATCGCCTGTGAGCCCTGCTGGAAGCTCGTTTCCGTCTTCGCCGCGTCATTGTGCGCCACGGCGTGCGCGCCGAGCACCGAGGCGGCACTTCCGGCGAGGACGCAGACCACCGCCGCCGCGGCCCACATACCCCTGCGGCGATTGCCGCGAACGGCCGCTCCCTCGATGACGGCGGCCTGTCCAGGATCCGCAACCTGCTCGGCCTCGACGGACTCGATTCCCTGCCCGGGGACGGGCTCGGCCTGTGGGTCAGGGCTGGGGTTGGTTTGGGGTGTCGCGTCGTCTGACATGGCGATCTCGTTTGGTTACCAAGATGCGCACATGCGCTCTCGGGGCCTTTGATCGGGCGTAAATAGGGATGCCTATCCAGGCTGTGTACCTATTTCGACAAATAACCGATATGCTAAAGTCCATAAAATCGATAGAGAATCTGTACAATATGTCGATAAGGACGAAGAGAGCAACCAGAACGGTGAAGAGAGCAATGCAGAGAGCACCGAGAACACTGAAGCGAGAGCAATGGAGAGCCCGATGAAGACCGATATCCACCAGCACCTCTGGACCGAGCCGCTCGTGCAAGCGCTCGCCCAACGCCGGGAGCTCCCCTTCGTGCGCTACGAGCACCACGGGCTGACCGTGCTGTTCCTCGCGGGCGAGCGGCCCTACGTGATCGACCTGGCCTCCGAGGCGCCCGCGCGTCGTGCCGCGCTCGTACAGAGCGACGGCCTGCACCGCGCGCTGCTGTGCCTATCGAGCCCGTTGGGAATCGAGTCGCTGCCCCGCGCGCAGGCGCAGCCGTTGCTCGAGGCCTACCACGAGGGCGCGTTCGCGCTCGGCGAGCCGTTCGGCGTGTGGGGCGCGATCGCGCTCGACCGCCCCGACCCAGATGACGTGGACCGCGTGCTGCAACGTGGCTGCATCGGCGTCTCGCTGCCCGCGGGCGCGCTCGCCGGCGTCGATCGGCTAGCGCTTCTGCGACCGCTGCTCGCGCGACTTGCGTCGCTCGGCGCGCCGTTGTTCGTCCACCCCGGAGCAGCCGCCGCGCCGATAGCCGGCGCGGCATCGCTTGGCGATCCGCTCTGGTGGCCGGCGCTCACGAACTACGTGGGCGACATGCACGCGGCCTGGCTCGCGTTCCTGCACGCCGGGCGTGCCGAGCACCCCGAGCTGAGGGTCGTCTTCGCGATGCTCGCCGGGCTCGCGCCGCTGCATGCAGAGCGCTTGGCCGCACGCGGCGGCCCCGATTGCTCAGAGCCCGGCCGGGAGCACGATCCGCTCATCTTCTACGACACCTCCTCCTACGGACCGGCTGCGATCGACGCTCTGTCAGAGGCGATCGGCGGGCGGGAGCAGCTCCTGTACGGATCCGATCGCCCCGTCGTCGAGCCCACGCTGCTCGACACACCAACGGCGCTTGACTGGGATCTGCTCGCCCGCACCACCGCGCGCGCCGTCGGCTCGCCGCCGCTCGGCGTACCCCCGAGTCCCGGCCGGTCGCCTGTCGAGGTCGCTGCCTCGGCGCAACAAGCCCCAATCGTCCCGGTCGCGCGGGTGGAGGCGCTCCGATGAGACCCCCGCTCGCCTCCATTCCCCGCCCGCGCGACCGGGACCTGACCGGCCCCGAGCTGCAGGCCTTCGTCGCTGAGCTGGCCGATCGGCCAGAGTTGTGGATTCACCGTGTCCACCACGATCACGCCCAGCGCGTCTACGAGGAGCTGCTCTCCGACGCGCACCTGACGGCGTGGCTGATCTGCTGGATGGACGACCACGACACCGGCTTTCACGACCACGACATCTCCGCCGGAGCCGTCGCCGTGGTGGGAGGACGCGTACGCGAGGAGCGCCTCGCGATCGACGGACCGACACGCGATCGTATTTTTGGGCCCACCCAGAGCTTTCACTTCTCCGCCGCCGACATCCACCGGGTGCGCCACGCGGGCGAGCACCCGGCCGTCACGTTGCACGTCTACTCACCGCCGCTGGCGCGGATGGGCGCGTACGTTGTGGGCGAGGACGGCGTCCTCGAGCGTCACTCCGTCGCGCCCGAGGAGGAGCTGCGCCCGCTCTCCGTCTTGCCACCCTCGCGGCCTGCGACGCCGCCAGCGCCGGCGATCCATATATAGCTGACCATCTCCGGTGCAAATAGGCCATGCTCGACCACGCCTGGAGTCGCGCTCAACCGACTCGCCAGGCTCGCAGGATCGCCGATCGGGCCGAAGTAATCGGCGATCGGGTTGCCATCCGGGCTCACCAGATTCCCGCGCAGCCGCGCCTCACCCATCTCTGCCAGCGTTCGCTCCACGCCGAAGCGCAGCAACTCCAGCGGCACCGGCGGTCCGAGCGCGGGGACGATCTTCTCCTCCGAGACGATCACCACGAATTGCCGCGCCGCCGCCGCGACGATCTTCTCGCGTGTCAGCGCCGCGCCTCCGCCCTTCACCAGCCACCCCGACGGGTCGACTTGGTCGGCCCCGTCGATCGCAATGTCCAATTCGCCCACCGTATCCAGATCTTCGACGTTCAACCCCAGCGTTCGTGCCAGATGTTCGGTCGCCGGCGACGTGGCGACGCAGCGCAGGCCATGCAGTTTTCGCTCAGCCAGGGCCGGCAGCAGAAATGCGACCGTCGAACCGGTCCCCAACCCGACGCGCATCCCGTCCTCGATCATCTTCGCCGCGGCCTCGGCGGCGGCGCGCTTGTAGCTGTCGATGAGAACCGAGTCGTTCAGTGGCGGCTGGTGCCGCGCAGTCGCACGATCGGGCGCCATGGTGGCGGCGAGCGTATCGCCCCGGCCGGCTCTCTGAGGCGCAGCCGCTCGGGCGCGTCCGGCCGGTGCAGCAAAAAGCCCTGTCCCACCGCGCAGTTCAGCTCGCGTGCGAGCGCGAGCTGGCGGTTGGTTTCGATCCCCACGGCGATCGCCGTCAGGCCGCTCTCGCGGGCGAGCGCGAGTGCCGCGACGACCATCGCGCGCCTGTCCTTGTGGCGCTCGAAGCCGTGGATCAAGGAGCGGTCGAGCTTCAGCATGTTCAAAGGCAGGCTCCCCGGCAGGCTGAGCGTTGACTGACGCGCGCCGAAGTTATCGAGCGCGACGGCCACGCCGAGGCTCCTGACCTCCTTCAGTGCCGAGCGCGCGCGGGCCGGATCGCGCAGGACCACCTCCTCGCTCACCTCCACGCACAGGGCATCCCCCGGCAGCCGGCAGTACAGCAGCGCCTCATGCACCCGCTCGGCGAGGTCGGACCCGGTCAGCTCACGCGCGGAGATGTTCGACCGAGACCGGGATCCCGATCCCGTCGCGGCGCCACGCGGCCGCCTGGGCGCAGGCCGTGTGGAGCACCCAGTCGCCGATCTGCACGATCAGCTCGCCTTCCTCGGCCAGCGACAGGAAGCTCAGCGGCGCCGTCGACTCACCGCCGTGAGGGTGCCAGCGGACGAGTGCCTCGCAGCCGACTGGCCGTCCGCCATCGAGTGGCAGCAATGGCTGGTACTCGAGCAGCAGCTCGTGCCGGGGCAGAGCGTGGTCCAGGCGGTCCTCGAGATCCAGCCGCGCTGAGGCCTCGCGGCGCAGATCCTCGTCGAACAGCTCCAGGTTGTGCCCGCCCGCGCCCTTCGCCCGGTACATCGCCACATCAGCCTCGCGCAGCAAATCCTCAGGCTCGGCCTCCGGGTCGTGCGTGATCGATACGCCCACCGACGCGAGCATCGAAACCTCGGCTGAGCCCACCCGGAACGGCTCCTCCAGGGCGTGCAGCACACGCTCGGCGACCGCGAGCGCCTCGGCGTCGGAGTCGAGGTCCTCGGCCAGAATCACGAACTCGTCACCGCCCAGCCTCGCGACCGTGTCTGAGTCGCGCAGCATCTCGGCCAGGCGCTCGGATACCGAGATCAGCAGGTGGTCGCCGACGGCGTGACCGAGGCTGTCGTTGATCGCCTTGAAGCGGTCGAGGTCGATGAACAGCAGCGCGATCGGTCCGTTTGAGCGGCGCAGCCGCGCGACCGCCTGGCGCGCGCGGTCCATCAAGAGCAGGCGGTTGGGCAGCTTCGTCAGCGGGTCGTGCAGTGCCTGGCGCTCCAGCCACATACGGTCGGTCACGTCCTTAGCGGCCGCGTACCAGGCCTCGCCATCGCAGCGCGCACTCCACAAGAGCCAGCGCCAGGACCCATCGCGATGGCGGTAACGGTTGGTGAAGTTCGCGAACTGTGCCGCGCGGTGGTGGCCGGCGAGCGTGAGCGCGAGCGTCTGCTCGAGATCGTCCGGATGCACGAGCTCCTGCATCGGGTGCGCTTTGAGCTCCTCGATCGACCAGCCCAGCAGTTGCTCCCAGGCCGGGTTCAGCAGTGTGAAGCGCCCGTCGAGCGAGATCACGGCCAGCAGATCGCCGGTCATCTCGAACAGCCGCGAGATCTGCGCCTCGCCGGGCGGCGCCAGGTCGCTGCCTACCTCGGGGCCGGTCGTCGTGATATCGGTGTGCATGGCCTTGCACACCACGTCGGTTCATCGGCCCCGTTGCACGGGCCGGCCCGCTATTGCTGGACGGATTGCCTAGCCGAAAGTGAGATCGTGCCCGTGGAGAGGCTCTCGTCCCCGCGCAAAAAGCGCCACACCGACAGGCACGCGAGCACGGTCATGATCACCGCGCTCGAGACGCACCACTCGCAGATTTTGTGCAGCGTGAACAGCTCGCGATAGGTCAGATAGAGGCTGAAGCCAAACCCGCTGAGTATCAGCGCCGCGGTCACGAATCGTGCCCGTTCGCCGTCGGGGGCAAGCAGCGAACCGAGGATCGCGATGTACCCGAGCAGCCCGATCAGCGCAACCGGCACGCCGGCGAGCAGCGAGTACTGCGATTTCTGCACCTCGCTGCAGGGGTTGCCCTTGATCGAGCAGGGGGGGGTGACGCCGGAGTAGTGGACGTAGGTGAGGTAGGCGGCCAAGCAGAGGCCCACGGCCGTCAGGACGATCATCGTCTTGCGGAGCACACCGGAGCTCACGGCCGGCCTAGCCCTTCAGCTGCTTTTCGATCGCCGCTTCATACGGCGCCGTTTCGGAGTACGTGCCCGGTTCGAACTTTTCAAGAGTGCCACCGGTTTTGCCGAGTTCGAAGGACGGCGTGCCGGTGAAGCCGGCCTGGTTGGCGGCCTGTGCGTCGGCGGTGACCTCGTTGGAGTACGTCGGTTCGCTGCGCGCGGCGGTCCAGTCGGCGAGGTTCAGCCCGGGAACCTGCGAGGCGATCCCTTGCAGGTATTTTTCGTTGACGTAGCCCGAGTCCTCTTCGCCCTGCTCGTGGTAGAAGGTCTCGATGAAGTACCAGCCTAGGTTCTGCTTGCCGGCGGCGTAGGCCGCCTCCTGCTGGGTTTTGAAGACTTCCGCTTCGCGCGTCGCCGTCTCCAGCGAGTGGTACTCGATCCGCAGCTTCCCCGTGCGCACGTACTTCTGGATCAGCGTCGGCAGCACGTTGAGCGTGAACTCCTTGCAGATCGGGCACTCGAGGTCGCCGAAGTACTTGAGCGTCACCGGCGCGTTGGGGTCGCCGAGCGTGTTGCCGCTCTGGGGGATGCCGTCCAGCAGTGTCTTGACTTCCGCGGTCGTCGCATTGGCCTGGGGGGTTCCCGCGGTGGTCACGGTCGTTTTCCCGCCGCCACCGGAGGCGATCGCGATCCCGACGATCACCACTACGACGACCGCGACCACGATCCCGAGTTGTGTCAGGCGCGCACGCCGTTTCGCGCGCGCGGCCTCGGCCTGCTCCAGCGCTTTGCGTTCGCCGCGAGCCTGCTCGCGGCGCTGCTTGCGTGTGAGGTCCCCCTCGTCGTCTCCCGCTCCCGAGCTCATTAGCCCACTTTCTACACGTTTTTGCTCAAGCCTGTCTAAGTCCCGTCGCACGCGCGCGTTCCTCTGCGTCGAGCGTGCGACGATTCAGGGGTCTCTCGGGTCTGCCGCGGGACCGTCGGCCCCCGTAGCTCAGCTGGATAGAGCAGCGGACTTCTAATCCGCAGGTCGCTGGTTCGAATCCAGCCGGGGGCACTCCACCATCAGCTAAAGGGGTGAGACACGAGATCGTTCCGGCGGGGTATTGCCAAACACAGTGGTATTGCCCCTGCCTCTTCGCCGGAACGATCTCGTGTTCATCCCCGCGGTTCGAATCCAGCCGGGGGCATAGCTCAATGGGCCTGCACTTCGAAATCTCACAGCATTTCCTCGATGAACCCGCGCAGCGCGCGGGCTTCATCCTGCTCGGGGCGTTTCTCGTCTCGTTCCTGTTCATCCGCACGAGCGCGCGTCTGATCCGCAGCCCCCGGGTGAGCTGGTGGCCAGGCAGCGTGACAACCAGTGGTGGGCTGCACCTGCACCACCTCGTGTGGGGGATCGTGCTCCTGCTGCTGTCGGGCTTTCTGAATTTCGCGCTCGGGCCGACCGGCGTGTGGTTGGACGTGCTCGCGGCGCTGTTCGGGATCGGCGCCGGATTGACGCTCGACGAGTTCGCGCTGTGGGTGCATCTCGAGGATGTCTACTGGGCCGAGCAGGGCCGAGCCTCGCTCGATGCCGTCGTCGTCGCGGCGCTGCTCGGAGGGTTGATCGTGCTCGGGCTCGCCCCGTTCGAACTGGCCGATCAGTCCTCCGCGATCGCGTCGATCCTGGTCGTGGTCGCGCTCGACGTGGCGCTGTGCACCCTTGCGATCCTCAAGGGCAAGCCGATTCTCGGCCTCACGGGTGTGTTCATCCCGCTCGCCTCCCTGATCGGCGCGGTCCGTCTCGCCACCCCCACATCGCCCTGGGCGCGCCGTCGCTATCCACCCGAGTCTCGGAAGCTTCAGCGAGCGCAGGCGCGCTTTGCGCGAGTGCGCCGCCGTCGCCGCCGAATGTCCGACGCGATCGCGGGAACTCCCAGCCAGCCTGGAGACTGAGTGAGGAGCGCCAACATCTAGTCTGGGTCGATGCAGCAGAGCCCGAGCGCACCGAGCACCGACGAGATCCTGCTCGGTGACAACCTCGATCTGCTCCCGGGCTTCGCGGATGAGGCCTTCCAGCTGATCTACATCGACCCGCCGTTCAATACAGGCAGGGAGCAGACCAAGAAGACATTGCAAACGACGCCGGACGAGCACGGCGACAGGACGGGGTTCAAGGGCCGTCGCTACAAGACTCGCCTGCTCGATGAGTCCTCCTACCGCGACCAGTTCGATGACTACCTCGCGTTCCTCGCGCCGCGTCTGGAAGAAGCGCACCGGCTGTTGAAGAACACGGGGACTCTGTACTTCCACATCGACTACAGAGAGGCGCATTACTGCAAGCTGCTGTTGGATGAGATTTTTGGGAGAGAGAGATTTTTGAATGAGATCATTTGGGCGTACGACTACGGGGCAAGAGCGAAACGGAGCTGGCCGAAGAAGCACGACACGATCCTCGTGTACGTGAAGGACCCGAAGAAGTACTTCTTCGATTCCGAAGAGGTCGATCGCGAGCCGTACATGGCCCCCGGGCTCGTGACCGCGGAGAAGGTCGCCCGGGGGAAGCTGCCGACGGACGTATGGTGGCACACGATCGTGCCGACGAACGGCCACCAGAAGACCGGCTACCCGACACAGAAGCCGGAGGGAATCGTGCGCCGGATGGTGCAGGCCTCGACGAGGGAGGGCGACTGGTGTCTGGATTTCTTCGCCGGCAGCGGCACGCTGGGCGCGGTCGCCGCACGGCTCGGGCGGCGGTATGTACTGATCGACTCCAACCCCGAGGCCGTACAGGTGATGCGTGTCCGTCTTGGGTAAACCCGCGATCGATCCGGGCGCCGGGCCTGCGAGCGCCGAGCCTGCGTCCGCCACGAACGGCGGCCTTGCGAGTGGCTCGGGCGCCAGGCCCACGAGCGGCTTGCGCGGCTCGGAGCGAGCGGCGCTCGCGGTGACGTTCGCCGCCGCCGCCGCGCGCTACTGGATGAGCGTCTACCCCCACGTCCTGCGCGAGGCGCGCCACTGGCGGGGCCGCGCCGAGCAGGTCCCCGACGCGGCGCTGCGCCGCCTGGCCCTGAGCACGCAGCGCCAGGAGCGGGGCAATCTCGAAGGCGCCGCGGCGTTCGCGGTGCTGGCGCCGCGCCCGCAGCGCGCGCGCGTGGTGCGTGCGGTGGTCGCGTTCCAGGCGATCTACGATTACGTGGACACGCTCGCCGAGCAGCCGAGCGCGGATCCGGTCGAGAACGGACGGCAGTTGCATCGCGCGCTGCTGAGCGCGCTCGATCCCGGCACGGGACAGCCCGATCCGGGACCGCCCGACACGATAGGGCCCGACACGGGACGGCCCGACTACTACGTGCATAGCCTCCACAAAGAGGATGGCGGCTACCTGGGGGAGCTGATCGATGCCTGCAGGAGAGCGTTTGGAGCCCTGCCTTCACATGCCTCGCTCACGGCGCCGGCGCAGGGCGCGGTGCAGCGCATCATCGCCTTTCAGGGTCTCGCTCACGACGGCGAGGATGGGCACGAGGACGCGTGGCGGGAGTTCTCTGACTGGGCGGATTCCCAGACCCCACAGGGCAGCGGGTTGCTTTGGTGGGAGACGGCGGCGGGCGCGGCTTCCTCGCTGCTGGTGTTGGCGCTGATCGCCGCCGCGGCCCAGCCGAGCGTGAGCGAGGAGGACGCCAGCGCGATCGCGCTGGCTTACTTCCCCTGGATCGGCGCGCTGCACCTGCTGCTCGACAGCCTGATCGATAAAGCAGACGACATCGGGAGCGGCCGCTACAGCCTCGTCGATCACTATGCCTCACCGCGGGAACTGGCCGTCCGCCTGCAGGCGATCTCGGCCGAGGCGATGCGCGCGAGCGAGGGGCTCCCCAACGGCCGCCAGCACAGGCTGATTCTCGCCGCGATGGCGAGCTTCTACCTCTCCCAACCGCAGGCGTCCGCTCCCGACGGCGCTCCCGCCAGAGCCGAGATCCTCGCGACGCTGGGCGAGTGGGCGGCGCCCGCGATGTGTCTCTTCCGCCTGCGGGGGTGGCGCGGGCGCCGACGTGGGAGCCTTTGAGCGATGTACCACATCCAGCTGAGGCAGTTTCCGAACAACATGTGCCACTTCAACATGACCGAGCGGGAGCTCCTCGACGCCGTGGTCGAGGGCTGGGCTCGGGGGCAGTGGATCGAGGTGGGCGAACGCAAATGGAACCCGCACCAGGCCAAGCTGACGGTGCTGGAGGGACCGGAGATTCCCGTCGAGCAGCTGTCGGTCGGTCGCGGTTGGCCCAAGGCACAGCACGAGGGCGAGGATGTGACCGAGCGCATGGTGGCGCAGGCCAAGCAGGCCTCGCAACCGGCGATGGCCCCGCAGACCGCGCCTGCGGTGGCGCCACCGGCCGGTGGCGCCACCGATCAGCTGCTGGCGCTACTCGGCGCCGACCCCGCGTCGCTGCTTTCCGCCTGGCGCCTGGCCGCCGAACGCCGGCCCGAGCTCGCGCCGAGCAAGTCGCTCGCGCTGGCCGAAGCGACATTGCGCTCGCTGGACGCCGGCGAGCGCTGAGCCGACGCTACACTCCGCTCCGGGACGCCCGTGGTGGGCGTAGCTCAGCTGGTAGAGCTCCGGATTGTGGTTCCGGCGGTCGCGGGTTCGATCCCCGTCGCTCACCCTCAGAAAAGCCCTGCTAACACGGGGCTTTTCTGCGTTCCGGGGTATGGAAGATCATCCAAAACGGCTGGGGTGTGAACAAAAGTGCAAACATGCCTGGCAGGTCGGGATTGCACGGTTCGCCGATGGGCTGGATGCCGGCTTTATCGGACGGTTGCTCGCCGGTGCTCGGTGAAGAGCGTGAGGGCGTAGCGCCCTGCGGGGTGCTCGCGTGCTCGCTCGACGAGTCCTGCCATAGCCGGCGACAGTACGTCGGGCTGTGGCAGGGGAACGCCATACACGGGTGGAACGATGATTGGAGCGGACAACGCTGCGAACGTCAGGTCGGCCGCGCTGAAGTGCTCGCCGCATAGGTAGGGACGGCCGTCCGCCCGCAGGCCTGCGACGTGGTCGAGCTCGCGCCAGACCGCCGCCTCGTCCTCGACCTCGATCCCGGGCTGGATCTCGAGCGAGCGGCTGACATAGCGCTTGGCAAGCGGCCATCCGTAGCGGATCACGCGGTCCTCCCAGCCCGGTACGCCGTGGTTGTTGAAGCGCAGCGCGAGCTTGGGCTGCGCGAACATGTGGATATACATGAGCCGCCGTCCCCGCGGCCCAAGGCCCTCATCCAGACGTAGGCATAGACGCTCCACCTCACGCCGCGCGCCCACCTCTGCGGGAAACAGCCGCCGCTGTGGCGGTGTGCGCTCGTCGACCCAGGCAAGAATGTCCGCCGAATCCCCGATTGCTTCGTCGGTGCTCACGAGCACGGGAACGGTTATCCCACCACCAGCACGCCGCGCCGCGACTTGGTGGACACCCTGAACATGGCGCTCCTCGCGATAGGGAATTCCCGCCCGCTCGAGCGCCCATCGTGCCTTTTCGCAGTAGTGACTGATCGGAAGCGTGACGAGTCGCAACAAGCACGTGAGTATGCCTGCTCGAGCTTTGGGCGATGGCCGATCCTGTCGAAGTGCTTGCCAGAGGAGCGCAGTGGCCCAGTCGATGCGTTCGCGGCGCGCCAGCGCCGAGTCGGCGCTTATGCAATTGCTGTTGGCGGTCGATGCTCGGGTGATGTCGGGGTCGAGCACTAACAACGGCGAGTCATACCCTGCGCAGCCACAAGCGGCTCGCAGCGATCCGCAGGTGGCTGACGAGGATCTTCGTCGTCTCGGCGAGGCGCTCAACGAGCGTACGGAGGACGTCCTGGAGAGGATTCTTGCGCGCAACGTCGCCTCGGGTCAAACGCTCGATGCGATGGTCGAGGACTCCTTCGCGCGGGTCGGCACGGTCTCCACGATCGCGGTCGCACGGTGGATGGCGGGCGAGCCGCCGGAGGTGGCCCGCGAGGTTGGCAGGGAGTCTTGGCAGATCTTTGGTCAGCTCGCCGTCCAGCGCGCCGCCGCGCTGAACGAGGTCACCAAGCGCTGCCTGCGGTGGTGTGACGCCGCGAGCGAAGTCGTGCGTGAGAGCGCCGCGGAGCTCGGGACTCCGCCTGAGACTTTGCTGCAGGCGCTGGCGATGCTGCAGCGCAGCCTCAACGTGACGCTCGTGCGGATGTGCGAGTCCTTCGACAGCGAGCGCAAGCTCGCGGACGAGCAGCTCGAGCACCGCCAGGAGGAGCTCGCGTTCCTGGCGACACACGACCCGCTGACCGGGCTCCCGAACCGCACCTTGATCCTGGATCGCGTCGAGCAGATGCTCGCGCGCTCGCGTCGTAAACAGACGCCCGTGGCGGCGCTGTTCGTCGATCTCGACAACTTCAAGTCGATCAACGACACGCTCGGTCACGAGGTCGGCGACGAACTGCTTGAAGCGGTCGCCGCAAGGCTGGACGGCGTCGTGCGCGCTACCGACGCATTCGGCCGTCTCGGGGGCGATGAGTTCGTCGTGGTCTCCGAGGAATTGTCGCTGTCGGCGGGTCCCGAGCTGATCGCGGAGCGGCTGATCGAAGCGCTCAAAGAGCCATTCAAGCTCGGGTCCAACGAAGAGACTCGTCTGACGGTGACGGCGAGCATCGGGATCGCCTCCGGTGACAGGACGGCGCCGGCTGACCTCCTGCGCGATGCGGACATCGCGATGTACAGGGCGAAGTGGGACGGCAAGAACCGTTACGTCATCTTCGAGGCTGGCATGCAGGACGCGGTGCAGACGCGGATGGAGCTCGAGATGGACCTGCGCGTCGCGCTGGAGAACAAGGAGTTCTCGCTTGTCTACCAACCCACGTTTGACCTGAGCGACATGAGTCCCACCGGGGTCGAGGCGCTGATTCGCTGGAACAGTCCCACGCGAGGGACCGTCCAGCCAGACGACTTCATCCCGTTGCTGGAGGAGACCGGTCTGATCACGCAGATCGGCAAGTGGGTGCTCGAGGAGGCCTGCGGGCAGGGCGCCGCGTGGCGCGCGGCTGGGCATAGGATCGGGATGGCCGTCAACGTCTCGGCACGCCAGCTCGACACCGATCAGCTGATCGGCGACATCGAGAGCGCACTTTCAGAGAGCGGCCTGGACCCGGGAGCGCTGACGATCGAGATCACCGAGACGACGCTGATGCGCAACGCTGACGAGACCGCCCGCCGGCTCACCACGATCAAGGATCTCGGCGTGCGGATTGCGATCGACGACTTCGGAACGGGCTACTCATCGTTGGCCCACCTGCAGAAGTTCCCGGTGGATGCGCTGAAGATCGATCGCTCGTTCATCTCCGGTCTGACTAACAAGGGGGAGGGCGAGGCCCTCATCCATACGCTCGTGCAACTCGGCAAGGCGCTCTCGATCGAGACGCTCGCCGAGGGCATCGAGCAAACACAGGAGCTCTCAGTGCTTCGCGACGAGCGATGCGACAGCGGGCAGGGTTTCCTGTTCGCCCGTCCCCTCGATGTGGCCGCCACCGAGGCGTTCCTCGAAAGCTGCGCCACCGATATCGCACCCGCTCCGGTGCAAGCGTCCAAGCCTGCCTAACGTCTGCACAGGATCTGTTGCACGCGAGCATCGGCGCCGCGCAGCTCCTGTTCGACTTCGTGGCGTCCTGAATTCCGGCAGCGGTTCGCGGGAGGCCGCCCGGGCAGAAACTAGACTGGGAGGGTGCTACCGCGGGGTACCGGCCGATGAGGCTCGACGAGGTGATCGCCACGGGTGAGGGCTTGGTTCAGGGTGCTCAGGGCGAGGCCGCCGCGGTCGAGATCACGGGGCTCGCCTACGACAGTCGCGCGGCCGCGCCGGGGAGCCTGTTCTTCTGCGTGAAGGGCTTTCAGAGCGACGGGCACGACTTCGCCGGGCAGGCGGTGGAGCGCGGGGCGGCGGCGCTCGTCGTCGAGCGTCCACTCGGACTGGGGGTGCCCGAGGTGCTGGTCACCTCCGCGCGCGCCGCGATGGGCCCGGCGGCGGTTCGCTTTTACGGAGATCCGAGCGCCGCGCTGAGGGTCGTCGGCGTGACGGGGACCAACGGGAAGACGACGACGGCGTTCCTGTTGAAGGCGCTGTTGGAGGCGGCCGATTCGGGCTCTTGCGGGCTGCTGGGGACCGTCAAGTCGGTGATCGGTGGGGTGGAGCGCTCTGTCAGCCGAACCACACCCGAGGCGATCGACCTGCAGGCGGATTTCCGCGCGATGCTTGACGGCGGCGACCGGGCCTGTGCGATCGAGGTCTCCTCGCACGCGCTGGAGTTGGGTCGCGCCGACGCCGTCCACTTCGCGGCGGCGATCTTCACGAACCTCACGCAGGATCACTTGGACTTCCACGCGAGCATGGAGGATTACTTCCAGGCCAAGCGGCGGCTATTCGACGCTCATCCCGGGGTTAGCGTCGTAAATGTCGGCGATCAGTACGGACAGCGGCTTGCGCGGGAGATCGATCGGGTGGTCACCTTCGCGGTGGAGGGCGAGGCCGACTACCGCGCCACGGATCTGCGCTGCGATGTCGAGGGGTGCCGCTTCGTGTTGCACACGCCCGCCGGAGAGATCGAGGTCGCGCTGCCGATGCCGGGGCGCTTCAACGTCACCAATGCCCTCGGCGCACTGGCGGCCGTGCACGAGTTGGGGGGCGATCTGGACGTATTGGTCGGAGCGCTGGAGCGGGGGGTGAGCGTTCCCGGGCGGATGGAGTCGGTGGACGAGGGGCAGGACTTCGCGGTGCTCGTGGACTACGCGCATACACCCGACTCGCTGGAGAATGTGCTCACTGCGGCCCGCGAGCTGGCGAGCACCGGTGAGCACGGGAAAGGACGCGTTGTGTGCGTGTTCGGCGCGGGGGGCGACCGCGATCGTGGCAAGCGGCCACTGATGGGCGCGATCGGTACGCGCTTGGCGGACGTTCTGCTCATCACCTCGGACAATCCGCGCTCGGAGGACCCGGACGCGATCATCGCCGAGATCCTCGCGGGGACCGCGGGAGCGGTGCCACCGCAGGACGCAGCGCCAATCGCGTCGATCCCCGACCGCAGGGAGGCGATCTTCCGAGCGATCGCTGCCGCCACGACGGGGGACGTCGTGGTGATCGCGGGCAAGGGCCACGAGCAGGGCCAGGAGTTCGCGGATGGCCACAAGCTGCCGTTTGATGATGTGGATGTCGCCCGGGACGCGCTAAGGGTCCGGTTCAACACCGACCGTGTCCTCCCCGATTCGCCCACCGGGGCGTCGACCGGGGCAAGCAGATGAGGGAGTGGGATGCGGCACGGATCGCGCAGGCGGCCGGCGCCCAATTGGTCGAGGCGCCATCCCCGGGCGCAGTGACGTCCCGCACGACGGGCGAGTCGGGGCCGTGGCGCGTGACGATCGACTCGCGCGCGGCGGAGCGCGGCGATCTATTCGTCGGCCTGCGCGGCGAGCGCCACGACGGCGGCGAGTACGCGGGGCAGGCCCTGACTGCGGGCGCGTGGGGGGTGCTGGTAGCGGATGAGCACGCCGAGCGAGCACTGGCGGCGGCTCTGGCGGGGCCCGGTGGGGCGGTGCTCGTGCATCCCGATCCGCTGCGGGGTCTGCAGGCGCTCGCAAACGCCTGGCGGCGCGAGCTGGGCGCGCGCGGGACCAAGGTCGTCGCGATCACCGGCTCCACAGGCAAGACCTCGACGAAGGACATCCTCGCGGCCGTGCTGAGTGCTCAGCGGCGGACCGCGGCCAGCAGCGAGAACCTGAACACCGAGATCGGGTTGCCGCTGTCGCTGCTCGCGGCGCCAGGCGACACTGAGGTGCTGGTGCTGGAGATGGCGATGCGTGGCGCGGGGCAGATCGCGCAGCTGACGGCGATCGCCGAGCCCGACGTCGGTGTGATCGTGAACGTGGGACCCGTGCATCTGGAGCTGCTGGGCTCGATCGAAGCGATCGCCGCGGCGAAGGGGGAGCTGATCGCTGAGATCGCAAGCGGGGCCACGGTGGTGGTGCCCGCGAACGAGCCGCTGCTGGAGCCACACAGACGCGCGGACGTCCGCACGATCACCTTCGGCGAAGAAGGCGACGTGGTGCTGGAGGAGCAGGCACGGCCCGGGGAGGTCACGATCCGCCACGGAACGCAGCGGATGACGCTGCGGCCATCGTTTACGCAGGCTCACAACCTGAGCAACCTACTCGCCGCGGTCGCCGCCGCGCGGGCGCTCGGCGTCACTCCGGAGGGAGACCTGGAGGTGCGCTTCTCGGCGCTGCGCGGCGAGCGGATCGCGCTTGCAGGCGGGATCGTTTTGGTCAACGACTGCTACAACGCCAACCCGATGTCCATGCGCGCCGCGATCGAGGACTTGACGAAAACCGCAACGGCGCGCCGGGTGGCCGTGCTGGGAGACATGCTCGAGCTCGGCCACGAGGCAGGGCCTGGCCTGCACCGCGAGGTGGGCGCGTACGCGAGCATGCATGGCGTCGATCTACTCGTGACGGTCGGTCCCCTAGCCGCCGAGATGGCGACGGCGTTCGGCCATGAGGCGCACTGTGTGCCCGACGCCGAGGCGGCCGGCGAACTGCTGGAGGGCCTGTTGCGGGACGGCGACACGGTGCTCGTGAAGGGCTCGCGCGGCGTCGGGCTGGAGCGTGTGGCGCAGATCCTGCAGAGCGGAGCGCAGACGGCGGGAAGGCGCTGAATGGGCCGCATTCTGATTGGGGGGACGGCGGCGCTGTTGATCTGCATCTTCTTGAGCCCGAAGTTCATCGCGTTTTTGCGCAAGCGCGAGTTCGGACAGCAGATCCGCGAGGACGGCCCGGAGGGGCATCACATCAAGGCGGGGACGCCGACGATGGGCGGCGTGCTGATCTTCCTGGCGGTCTCTGTTCCGTTTTTGATCCTGAGCGACTATGAATGGCGCTCGATCGGGGTCTTCGGTGTGGCGATCGCGTGTGCGCTGCTGGGCTTCGCCGACGACTACATCAAGCTCGTCCGGCGCCGCTCGCTCGGGCTGCGCGCGCGGACAAAGCTGATCGTGACGATCGCGATCTCGCTCGCGCTGTGGTACGTCGCCGAACAGAAGGCGCACCTCGCGCCGACGCTGCGGCTGCGGTTCGTCGACTACCAGATCGACCTTGGCATCTTCTATCCGGTGCTGATCTACTTCGTCGTGGCGGGCACGACCAGCGCGGTGAACTTGACGGACGGGCTGGACGGCCTCGCGGCAGGCTGCGCGGCGATCGTGCTGCTCGCCTACATCGGGATCACGTTCATCACTGGAGCTGACCTCGACATGGCGATGCTTGCGGGTTGCCTGGTGGGGGCGTGCGTCGGCTTTTTGTGGTTCAACGCGTTCCCGGCGACGATCTTCATGGGCGATACCGGTTCGCTGGGCCTCGGGGGCGCGATCGCGGGCATGGCGGTGATGACGAAGACCGAGGTGCTGCTGATATTGCTCGGTGGGATCTTCGTGATCGAGGCGCTGTCGGTCGTGATCCAGGTGATCTCGTTTCAGACGATGCGCAAACGCGTGTTCCTGATGGCGCCGATCCACCACCACTTCGAGCTGAAGGCGTGGTCAGAGACGAAGATCATCCTGCGCTTCTGGATCGTCGCCTCGATCTGCTGCGCTATTGGCTTCACGATCTACCGCCAGAGCAGGGGCGGGTGAGCGAGCATGCTGGATCAGGATGGGAGACTGTCGCGCACAGTCATCCGCAGAACGCGTAGCGTCGCCGGTCAGGACGCTCATGTAACGCAACGGGCAGGCGCAGCAGTAGTGGCGCGATGAGGCGTCGAGCAAGACCGGAGCTGCCGGGAGGGCCATATCTGGTGGTTGGGCTGGCCCGCTCGGGCGTGGCGGCGGCGCTGGCGCTGCGGGGTTTGGGGGAGCAGGTGATCGGGCTGGACTCGGGAACGCCTGAGGGGCTACAGGAGCTCGCGCAGGCGGGGGTGGAGCTGCACTTGGGGGTGGACGGGGTGGCGCTGCTGGAGAAAGCGCGGGCGGTCGTGAAGAGCCCGGGCGTGCCGGCGCAGGCGCCGGTGATCGAGGCCGCGCGCGACCGCGGGCTGCCGGTCCTGGGCGAGCTCGAGCTCGGCTGGCGGCTGCTGGGGAACGAGTTCGTGGCGGTGACGGGCACGAACGGGAAGACGACGACGGTCGAGCTGATCGGGCACATCCACCGCGAGGCGGGACTGCCGGTCGCGGTCGCGGGGAACGTCGGCGCGGCGGTCAGCGGGCTGGTGGGGAAGGTGGAGGAGGGAACGACGGTCGTGTGCGAGGTCTCGAGTTTTCAACTGGAGGACACGAAGGCGTTCGCGCCCGAGGCGGCGGTATTGCTGAACCTGAGCCCCGACCATCTCAACCGCCATGGCACCTTCGACGCCTACCGCGCGGCGAAGCTCGAGATCTTCGCACGGCAGGGCAACGACGACATCGCGGTCGCGCCGCTTGGACTCGGTGTCGATGACCTCGGCGGCTGCGCGCGGCGTGTGTGCTTCGGCGAGGGTCCGGGTGCGTCGCTGTCGCTGAGTGCGGGCGAGCTGTGGTGGGAGGAGCGGGCGTTGCTGCGGGTCGCCGAGCTGCGCCTGCCGGGGCGCCACAACGTGCAGAACGCGATGGCGGCGGCGGCCGTCTGCCTGGCGCGCGGGATCGACGCCGACGCTGTGCGCGCGGGGCTGCGCACGTTCGCGGGGGTGCGGCACCGTCTCGAGCAGGTCGCGCTGCACCACGGCGTGAGGTGGGTGAACGACTCGAAGGCGACGAACGTCGCGAGCGCGCTCGTCGCGCTCGACGCGTTCGCTCCCGGCACGATCCACATGATCCTCGGCGGCCAGGGCAAGGGGCAGGACTTCACGGCGCTGCGCGGGCCGGTCGGCGAGCGCTGTCGGGCGGTGTACCTGATCGGCGAGGACGCGGCCCAGATCGCCGCGGCGCTCGAGGGGGTGTCGGCGCCGGTGCGCGAATGCGGCGACCTGGAGCATGCCGTCTGTGCGGTACGCGCGGCGGCGCGATCGGGTGATGTCGTATTGCTTTCGCCGGCCTGTGCGAGCTTTGACCAGTTCGCCGACTACGAAGCCCGTGGGGAGCGCTTTCGCGAGCTGGTCCGGGGATAGAAGGCTTCGCGAGAGCGACGTCGAAGAGGGCTGGGATGGCGTCAGCCGCACAGCGCGTATCCCTGCTGGGGAGAAAAGGCAAACGGACCGCGCGCGCCGGCGAGCAGAGCAGGTCCGCGCAGGCGAGCCAGCCGCTCGAGCAGCGGATCCTCTTGACGGCGACGATGTGCCTGCTGGCGTTCGGCGCGGTGATGGTCTACAGCGCCTCCTCGGCGACGAGCCTGCTGCAGGGCCAAGGGAACGGCACGGGAGATCTGGTCAAGTACGTGCTGTACGGGGCGGTCGGGCTCGTGGTGATGCGCGTGCTCGCACGCGACGGCGTGGCGAAAGTCCAGAGCATCACCGGCCCTCTGTTGGCGGTTTCGTTCGTGCTCGTGCTGGCCACCCACGTGCCCCACATCGGCGTGAGCGTCAACGGCGCGCGGCGCTGGATCGGTCCGAGCCAGCTGCAGTTCCAGCCCTCGGAGCTGATGAAGCTGGCGCTCGTGCTGTACGCGGCGACGCTGCTGGCCAAGCGCCCGGGGCGCGTGAACGACCTGCGCGACCTGATGAAACCGCTGCTGTTCGTCGTCGGCGGGGCCTGCCTGCTGGTCGTCACGCAGCCCGATCTGGGAACGGCGATGGTGATCGCCTTCACGACCTGCGCGCTGCTGATCGCGGCGGGGATCCCGATGCGCAACCTCGCGATCATCGCCGGCGTGACGCTCGGGCTGGTGTTCCTGTACGCGCTCGCGCGGCCGTACGAGCGCGCGCGGCTGACCTCGTTCATCGATCCCTGGGCGCACGCATCGGGCAGCGGCTTCCAGGCGGTGCAGGGTCAGATCGCGATCGGCTCGGGCGGGCTGTTCGGCGCTGGGCCGGGACAGTCGGTGCAGAAGATCTTCTACCTGCCCGAGGCGCCGACCGACTTCATCCTCGCGGTGATCGGCGAGGAGCTCGGCGTCGTCGGCGTGTGCGGGCTGCTGTTCCTGTACGGGCTGATCGCCTATGCCGGCCTGCGCGCGGCGAAGGGTGCGCGCAGCCTCTACAGCGCGCTGATCGCGGTCGGCGTGACCTCGCTGATCGTCTCGCAGGCGATCCTGAACGTGTTCGCCGTGCTCGGCCTGGCGCCGCTGACGGGGGTGCCGCTGCCGTTCGTCTCCTACGGGTCGAGCAGTCTGATCGTGATGCTCGCGTCGATGGGCCTGTTGATGAACGTTGCCTCCGGCGGCAGCGCCCACGTGCGGGCGGTTGCCCCGGCGCGCAAACGGGGTGCGACCCAAGCGCGTTCAAACGGGGGGCGCCCGTCCGCCGAAGGTTCAGCCGACGCCAAGGCCCGCGAACCGGCACGATGGGACCGTGAGCAGAGAGACGAGGATCATGATCGCCGCCGGGGGGACCGCTGGGCACGTGGTGCCGGCGCTCGCGGTGGCCGGCGCGCTGCGGGCTGAGGGAGCGCAGGTCGAGTTCATCGGCGGCTATCGCGCCGAGGCCGAGCTGGTGCCCGCGGCCGGGTTTGAGTTGAGGCGGATCGTGGTGGAAGGCATGAGCAGGACCAACCCCCTGCGCGCGGCGCGGGCCCTGTGGCGGGCCATGCGCGCGTACGTACGCGCGCTTTCGCTATTGAGAGAGATGCGTCCGGACGCGGTGATGGGCGGCGGCGGCTACGTTGCGGGGCCGGTCGGCTTGGCCGCGGTGACGCTGCGGATCCCGCTCGTGCTCACCGAGGCCGATAGCCACCTGGGCATCACCAACCGCGTGCTGGCGCGCGGTGCGCGGCGCGTATGCCTGGCGTTCCCACTGGCCGGGCGGGAGGGGCCTCGCTACCGGGTGACGGGCAGGCCAAGCCTCTCGCCCCAGAATGATCGTGCTGGTGCTCGAGAGCGATTCGGGTTGGCCGTGGGACGGGATTGCGTGCTCGTATTCGGTGGCTCGCTGGGAGCGCGTTCGATCAACCAGGCCGCGGTCGAGGCGTTCGCGGTCGAGGGGCGCGCGGCGTTCGATGTACTGCACGTCGCGGGCCGTCGCGACTACCCCGAGCTGTCTGCACGTGATCTGCCTTCGGGATACGGCCTGCTGGAGTACCTCGACCTGGATGAGTTCGGCGACGCGTTGGCGGCTGCCGATCTGGTCGTGGCGCGCGCGGGGGGGTCGGTGTTCGAGATCGCCGCGAGCGGGACGCCGGCGATCCTCGTGCCATATCCGCACGCCTCAGCCGATCACCAGACCGCCAACGCACGCTGGATGGCAGACGCGGGCGCCGCGATCGTGATCCCCGATGGTGAACTGGACGCGTCGCGTCTGGCGCAAGAGGTGCTTGAGCTGATGGCCGACCGAGAGCGATTGGCGGCGATGGCCTCTGCGTCCAAGGTTCTGGCGCGGCCGGACGCCGCCAAGCACATCGCGGATGAGTTGCTGCAGGCGGCACGGGCATGAGACCCCGGGTGGGCAATTCGATCGCAATTGCGTGTGCTCGCAATCGACTGCGCCGAAGCGTATGAGTTCGCCGAACGAGCCGTGGCGTGGCCGGCGGTTGCACTTCGTCGGTGTGGGTGGTGCGGGGATGAGCGGCTATGCGCGCGCGGCACATGCGCTGGGGGCGAATGTGACGGGCTCTGACGGCGCACTTTCTCCCTACGCGGAACGGTTGGAGGCGGACGGCGTGCTGGAGGCGCGGGTCGGCCACGACGCAGCGAATGTGCCTGGGGGTGAGGGTGTAGAGGTCATCTATTCGAGCGCGGTGCCGGCGGATAATCCCGAGCGGAAGGCCGCACGTGAGCGGGCATTGCCAGAGCGTCCTCGTGCGGAGCTGCTGGCGGAGCTCACCGCGATGAAGCGCACGATCGCGGTGGCGGGCACGCATGGCAAGACGACCACCGCGTCGATGCTGGTACACGCGCTGCGTGCCGCTGGAGCGCGGCCGGGATGGCTCGTGGGCGCTCCGGTCGGCGGCGGCCTGCCGAACGCGGAGTGGGGGGAAGGTGAGTGGTTGGTGGTGGAGGCGGATGAGTCCGATCGCTCGATGTTGAGCCTGAAGTTGGAGATTGGCGTGCTGACGAATGTGGAGCTCGACCACCACGCGAGCTTTGGTTCGCTGGGGGAGCTGGAGGAGGCGTTTCGTGCGTTTCTGGCACACGCTGAGAGAGGCATCGTGGTGTGGGATCGCCCCGAGCTGCTCGCCTTGAGGACAGATCAGGCCGCCGAGGTCGAGATTGTTCCTTATGACGTGTCGGATCCGCTACTCGAGGCGGGGGGCTCCCGCTTCCAGTGGCGCGGAAATGAGGTGCGTCTGGAGGTGCCGGGCGCGCACAACGCGCTGAACGCGACGGCTGCGCTGGAGGCCGCGCGTCTCGCTGGCGCGGATGCGAAAGGCGCAATCGAGGGTCTGGCCGGTTTCACGGGTGCCGGCCGGCGTTTTCAGCGGCTTGGCGAGACCAGTAGCGGCGCGCTGGTTTACGACGACTACGCCCACCATCCGACTGAGGTTGCGGCCACCCTGAGGGCGGCGCGTACGCTTGCGCACCAGCGTCTTGTGGCTGTGTTCCAGCCGCATCTCTACTCACGCACAGAGCTGCTGGCGCGTGAGTTCGGCGTCGCCTTGGCGCTGGCAGACGTAGTGGTGGTGCTCGATGTATACGCCGCACGTGAGCGTGGGGAGGACCATCCGGGAGCGAGCGGGTTGGTGATCGCCGAGGCCACGGCGGATACGGCTGGAGGCAGGCCGGTGTACTGGCTGCCCACCTTCGCGGAGGCCGAGCAAGTCTTGGGTACCATCCTCGAGCAGGGCGATGTGTGCCTTGTGATGGGCGCCGGGGATGTTGACGCGCTCGGCCGAGATCTGGTGAGGACGGGCTCCGACGGGAGCTCGCATCTGCCTACGGCAGCGATTCAAGGGAACCGATGACGTCCAGGAACTCGCCAGCGACCATTCCCTCGATCGTGCAGCGCGACTTTCCGCTCGACCGCATGTCAACCGTGCGGACGGGCGGCGAGGCCGAGTACTTCGCGCGGGCCGGGTCGGGCGCGCAGCTGAAAGAGCTGCTCGGGTGGGCGACGACGATCGATGTGTCGGTCTCGATCGTCGGGTCCGGCTCGAACCTGCTGATCGCTGACGCGGGCGTGAGAGGCCTGGTGGTGAAGCTCGATCGCAAGCTCGCGCTGATCAAGCACGAAGGCGAGCGAATCGTGTGCGGCGGCGGCGCGCGGCTACCGTCGGTCGCGGCGCGCGCGGCGCAGGCGGGGCTGACGGGGATCGAGTTTGGCGTGAACATCCCCGGCACCGTCGGCGGCGCGGTGCGAATGAACGCAAACGCCTACGGCGGCGAGCTTGCAAAAGCGCTCGAGTGGGTCGAGGTCATTACCGCCGAGGGTGCGCAACGCCGCGTGCCGGCCGAGCTGGGGTTCGGCTATCGCCACTCGAACCTGGCCGCGGGAGAGATCGTCGCACGGGCCTCGTTCGTGCTGGCGCCGGCGCGGACCGCCACCGTCAAGGCTACGCTTGCAGAGATGCGCGAGCGCCGCCATGCGGCCCAGCCGCAAGGGATCAAGACGTTCGGCTCGACCTTCAAGAACCCCGAGGGGTGGGTGGGGCCAGATGGCGAGGCTCGCTCCGCCGGACTGTTGCTCGCCGAGGCCGGTTGCAACGGTCTGAGTATCGGTGGCGCGCGTTTCGCGGAGAAGCACGCGAACTTCATTGAGAACACAGGCTCGGCCACGACCGCGGACGTGATCGCGGTGATGGCGGAGGGCCGCCGTCGCGTCAAGGAGCGCTTCGGCGTGGAGTTGGAAGCAGAGGTGCAGACGCTCGGCGACGTGCGTTTTCCCTGGTAGGGGTTTCCCCCCGAGGTCGAAGACCTCGTGAATGGAACGCTCCATCGCCGCTCGCTCTCCGGTCGGGTACCTGGACATCCTGTGGCGCCCGTTCGAAGCGCTCGCCGGCCTCATGCGAGGCTCATTCCAAGCGATCGCGCGCCACCGTCGCCTGCGCGTCGCGCTCCTGGCGGTGCTCGTCGCGCTCCCACTGCTCGCCGGGGGCTGGCTGCTGCTGAGGAAGTCCTCGTTCACAGTGGTCGAGCACGTGCGGGTGAGCGGCCTGCATGGTCCGCAGGCACAGGCGATCGAAGCGGCTCTGGATGGCTCTGCGAGCCATATGAGCACACTCGACGTACACCTTGCCGCGCTGCGCGCGGCTGTGGCGTCGTTTCCCGTCGTGCGCTCGGTCCACGCGATCCCGAGCTTCCCGCATGGCCTACGGATCGAGGTGACCGAGCAGCTGCCGGTCGCGGCGCTGACGATCGCGGGGACGCGTACCGCGGTCGCCGCTGACGGGGTCGTGCTCGGCCCCGCCCTGCTGTCCAGCTCGCTGCCGGCGCTCAGCGAGCCACAGGGCGCGACATCGAGATCGCCCCAACCGGGCCAGCGCGTACAGGGTGAGAACCTGCTCGCCGAGCTGACGTTGATGGGCGCAGCTCCCCGACCGCTGACGCGGTTTGTGGCACGCGTGTACACCTCCCCCGGCAGGCAGGGCCTGACGGTGGCAATGCACAACGGCTTGCTCGTCTACTTCGGCGACGCCGCCCGGCCTCATGCGAAGTGGCTGTCGCTTGCACAGGTGCTGGCCGACTCGACCTCGGCGGGCGCCGTCTATATCGACGTGCGAGTGCCCGAACGCCCCGCCGCGGGCTTCTCCTCCGCCGATGCTCCGTCCGCTTCGACGACAACGGCGGGTCAACTGGGGACTACACCGGAATCGACCGTCGCTGCGCTGGCGGCGGGCTTGACCGATGACACGAACGGAGAACCGGCAGCGTCCTCAGCGGCGACGCCTGCAACTGGATCGACCTCGACGACGGAAGCCGCATCGACCGCGCCTGGAGCAGCGGAATCGAGCACCGACACGATGGGTACGACGGCGACCAGCGAACCGGAAACCCCGGCGGCAAGCGCGACGCCGGGCGGTTGAGGTCGGGCGGCTGAGGACAACGGCAGGAGCGTGACAAACATCTCCAACAACTCTAAACTTCAACTTAAGGTTGAGCTTAGAAAATGGCAATCCTCGGGTAGTGGTCGAGAGTTCGGCGATCTGCAACGAATCTTGCGAGATTGGTGAGCAAAGTTGACAGGGCGAAGATCCCTGCATAACGTGCTGATCCGGGCTCCCCAGATGCGGTAGGCTGCCCAACCCTTAACAACTACTGAAGGCTTCGGATAGAACCCATGGAGAGCGGCGGCGGAAGCTACTTGGCAGTGATCAAGGTCGTGGGTGTCGGCGGCGGCGGCACGAACGCGGTCAGCCGCATGGTCGACGCGGGCTTGCGTGGCGTGGAGTTCATCGCCGCCAACACGGACGCCCAGGCGCTCGCGATGTGCGATGCCGACGTGAAGCTGAACGTCGGCCATACCTCGACGAAGGGTCTCGGCGCCGGCGCCAATCCGGACGTGGGCCTCGCGGCAGCCTCGGAGTCGCGCGACGACATCAAGGAGGCGCTGAAGGGCGCGGACATGGTGTTCGTCACCGCGGGCGAGGGCGGCGGCACCGGGACCGGCGCCGCACCCGTGATCGCCGAGATCGCGAAGAATGAGATCGGCGCGCTGACCGTCGGCGTCGTCACACGCCCGTTCGACTTCGAGGGCTCCCAGCGCTCACGCCAGGCAAGTGAAGGCATCGAGCGTCTGCGCGAGGTCGTCGACACGCTGATCGTGATCCCGAATGAGAAGCTGCTGGCGGTCGTCGAGCGGCGCACGTCGATGCTCGACGCGTTCCGCGAGGCCGACAACGTGCTCAGGCAAGGCGTGCAGGGCATCACCGACCTGATCACGATCCCTGGCCTGATCAACCTCGACTTCGCCGACGTGCGCACGATCATGCACGACGCCGGCTCGGCGTTGATGGGGATCGGCACGGCCGGTGGCGAGAGCCGCTGCGCCGACGCCGCGAAGGCTGCGATCTCCTCGCCGCTGTTGGAAGAGTCCGTTGACGGCGCCACCGGCATCCTGCTGAACATCACCGGCGGCAAAGACCTCGGCCTGTTCGAGGTCAACGACGCGGCGGAGATCATCCAGAACGCGGCCGACCCCAACGCAAATATCATCTTCGGTGCGGTGATCGACGAGGCGATGGGCGACGAGGTCCGTGTGACCGTGATCGGCACCGGCTTCGACCACCGGGTGGGCGGGCTCCGGAGCAGCGCGCGCCGCGACCGGTCCGGACGTCCGGACCGCAACCCCCGGATCGACGATCGTCAGCGCTCATCGCTTGAGATCTCCGACGACGACATCGACGTGCCGCCGTTCCTACGGTAGTCCTTCGATAGCCTGAGGCCGGTGTCGACACCGGCTGATACGTCGCTCCGGCGCACAGCCCTGTTCGACCGCCACGTCGCCGCGGGTGCGAAGCTCGTCGAGTTCGCCGGGTGGGAGATGCCGGTTCAATACGAGGGAGTCCGCCAGGAGCACATGGCGGTGCGTGAGGACGTCGGCGTGTTCGACGTGTCGCACATGGGCGAGATCGAAACTGCGGGGCCAGACGCGCTCGCGTTGCTACAGCGGCTGCTCTCGAACGACGTCGCTCAGGTCCCGATCGGCGGAGCGCAGTACAGCGTGCTGTGTCAGGAAGACGGTGGCGTGCTCGATGATCTGTTCACCTACCGGCTCCAGGCCGACCGCTATCTGACCGTCACGAACGCGGCCAACCACGAGCGCGACCTCGCCTGGTTCCAGAAGCATTCGGAGGATTTCGGCGAGGTCGAGGTGACCGACCGGATCGACGACTATGCGATGCTCGCCGTCCAGGGCCCGCACGCGCGCGGGCTCGTGCAGGCGATCTCCGACACCCCGTTGCCCGTGCGGATGACAGCGGCTATACGATGCCTGATGGACACAGATGTACTGGTATGTGGAACCGGTTACACTGGCGAGGACGGCGTCGAGCTGCTCGCCTCGCCCCGCGATGCCCCCATGTTGTGGGACGAGCTTTTGCGACGCGGCGCCGTCCCTACAGGATTGGCCGCACGCGACACGCTGCGCCTGGAGGCCTGTTACCACCTCTACGGAAATGATCTGTCTAAGCAGCGCGGCCCGATCGAAGCCGGGCTCGGTTGGTGCTGCCGCGAGCAGACAGGGTTCATCGGCGCCACGGCCGTGCAAGCCGTGCGCGAGGCTGGGGTGGGTGGGTCATCAGGACAAAAGCTTGTCGCGTTCACGATCGAGGGTCCGGGAATCGCGCGGCAGGGCAACGCGGTGATCGGCGGCGGCGAGGTCACCAGCGGCACGCTGTCGCCGAGCCTCGGGGTTGGAATCGGCATGGCGTATGTCCCGGCCGGGCAGGCCGCGGTCGGCACGCGCCTGGAAATTGACGTTCGTGGCAAGATCCGCCCGGCTGTCGTCAAGGAGAAGCCGCTTTACCGAAAGAAGGGCGCGTGAATGGCCGAGGCGAACTACCCCCAAGACCTGCTGTACCACCCCGAGCACGACTGGGCGCGCGTCGAAGGCGATCTCGCCACGCTCGGCATCACCTGGTATGCGCAGGACGCGCTCGGCGAGGTTGTGTTCTTCGATCCGCCGGCAATCGGGACGACGCTCGTCAAGGACGAGCCCTACGCCGAGGTCGAGTCGGTGAAGGCCGTCTCGGACGTGCTCGCGCCGCTGTCGGGGGAGATCGTCGAGGTCAACGGCGACCTCGTCGGCGATCCGGGCGCGATCAACGAGGACCCTTACGGCGAGGGCTGGCTCGTGAAGATCCGGATCGCCGAGCCGGCCGAGCGCGAGGCGCTGCTGGATGCCGATGCCTACTCGGCCACGCTTGGTGGCTAGCGATCTCCCGGACGTTCCCGAGCGCGTCCTAAGCTGACGGCGAGAACTTGAGCCGCTACACCTCCATTACTCCCGCGGACCTCGACGCGATGCTCGAGGCGATCGGCGTGCCCTCGATCGAGGCGCTGTTCGAGCGCCAGATCCCCGAGGCCGTGCGTCTGCGCCGTCCGCTGGGGCTCCCCGACGGCAGGCCCGAGCAGGACGTGTTCGCGCACCTGCGCGAGCTCGCGCGGAGGAACGTCTCCGCCGAAGACGAGCTGAGCTTCCTTGGGGCGGGGATGTACGACCACTACGTGCCGGCGCTGATCGACATGCTGATGGAGCGCTCGGAGTTCCTCACCCCATACACCCCCTACCAGCCGGAGATCAGCCAGGGCGGGCTGCAGGTGATGTTCGAGTACCAGACCGCGATCTCCGAGCTGACCGCGCTGCCGGTCGCGAACGCCTCGGTCTACGAGGGTCCCTCCGCGGTCGCGGCAGCGGGCTACCTGGCGAAGCTGCACAACGGCGGTACGCGCTTCGTCGTCAGCGCCGGGCTGCACCCGCACTCGATCGAGACGCTGCGCACCCAGGCGCACGGCTACGGGATGGAGGTCGTCGAGGTTCCGCTCCGCGACGGCGTCACCGACCCCGAGGCGTGGGCCTCGGCGATCGATGGGGAATGCAGCGCGGCGATCTTCGCCCAGCCGAACTTCTACGGCGCCGTCGAGGACGCGGCCGCGCTGAGCGCCGCCGCGAAGTCGGGCTCTGCAAACGGCGCGGCAGAGGCCGGCGCGGCAGGCAACGGCGGCGCGAAGGGCGGGCGGGCGCCGGTCGTGATCGCCCAGGTCGACCCGATCACGCTCGGGATCCTCGCTCCCCCCGGCGAGTGCGGCGTCGACGTGGCCGTCGGCGAGGGCCAGCCGCTCGGCAACCGGCTCGACTTCGGCGGGCCCTCGTTCGGGTTCTTCGCCGCGCGCGAGGAGTACCTGCGGAGGATGCCCGGGAGGATCGCCGGGGAGACCACAGACGTCGACGGTCGGCGCGGTTTCGTGCTCACGCTGCAGACTCGCGAGCAGCACATCCGCCGCGAGAAGGCGACCTCGAACATCTGCACCGCCCAGGCGTTGAACGCGCTCGGCGGCGTCGTCTACCTGACGTGGCTCGGCCGCCGCGGGATCGTCGAGCTCGGCGAGTTGCTGCTGGCGCGCACGCACTATGCGCGCGAGACGCTCTGCGCGCTGGACGGGGTGGAACCGATGCACGCCCAGCCCGTGATCCGCGAGTTCGCGCTGCGCCTCGACGCCGATGTGGCGGAGGTCAAGCGCCGCTGCGCCGCGCAGGGCGTCAACCCGGGCGTCGACTTGGAGCGGATCACAGGGCGCGAGGAGGACTGTGGCGGGCTGCTCGTGGCGATCACCGAGCAGCGCTCGCGCGCCGATATCGACCGTTTGGCGGAGGTTCTCGGCGCTGCCGTCGACGCCACCGAGCGGAGATCGGCCGGCGAGCCGGCGGTGGCCGTATGAGCCCCACGACGACAAGCGAGCTTCCCCTGCAGCGCGAACGCGCGACGACGATCTTCGAGAAGGGCGCTCCTGGACGCCGCGCGTTCATGTGCCCTGAGGTGGATGTGCCACAGGTGGACGGGGAGCTCTTGCCTGAGCGCTTCCGCCGGAAGGACCCACCGCGGCTGCCGGAGGTTTCAGAGCCCGAGATCGTGCGCCACTACGTGGGGCTGTCGAAGCGGAACTTTGACCTCGACTCGGGCTTCTACCCGCTCGGCTCGTGCACGATGAAGCACAACCCGCGCCTGCACGAGCGCGTCGCCGCGCTGCCCGGGCACGCGCGACTGCACCCGCTGCAGGATCCCGAGCGGGCGCAGGGCGCGCTCGAGCTGATGTGGAACCTGCAGCAGGCGCTCGCGGAGATCTCGGGCCTGCCGCACGTCTCGCTGCAGCCGTCCGCGGGTTCGCACGGCGAGCTCGCGGGAGTGCTGTTGACGCGCGCCTACCACGAGGCGAAGGGCGAACGGCGGCACAAGGTGCTGACGCCCGACACCTCCCACGGGACCAACCCGGCGACTGTGACGATGGCGGGCCTGGAGGTAGTGAAGGTCGCGACGAACCCCGACGGCGGCGTCGACCTCGACGACCTGCGCGCGAAGGCCGAAGCGGACGTGGCCTGCCTGATGCTGACCAACCCGAACACGCTCGGCCTGTTTGACCGGAACATCGAGGAGATCGCCCGTGTCGTGCACGGGGTCGGCGCGACGCTCTACTACGACGGCGCGAACCTGAACGCCGTGATGGGCCTCTCACGGCCCGGCGACATGGGCTTCGACATCGTCCACTTCAATCTGCACAAGTCCTTCACCCAGCCGCACGGCGGCGGCGGCCCCGGCTCGGGTCCGATCGCCGTGTCCGACCGCATCGCCCCGTTCCTGCTGCGCCCACTGGTCGTGCGCCGCGAGGACGGCGCCTTCGACCTCGACTTCGACCGCGTGCAGTCAATCGGCCGGCTGCGGGGCTTCCAGGGCAACTATGGCTGCTTCGTGCGCTCCTACGCCTACATCTGCTCGCTCGGCGGCGATGGGTTGCAGGATGCCTCGGAGACGGCGGTGCTGAACGCCAACTACCTGCTGGCAAGACTGCGCGAGCAAGGGGTTGCCGAGTATCTGCCGCTGGCCTACGGCGATCTGTGCCTGCACGAGTTCGTCCTCTCGGGCGGCCCGATGAAGAAAACACTGGGAATCAAGACGCTCGACCTCGCGAAGCGCCTGCTCGACCACGGCTTTCACCCGCCGACGGTCTACTTCCCGCTGCTCGTCGAGGAGGCTTTGATGATCGAGCCGACCGAGACCGAGACGAAGGAGACGCTGGACGCGTTTGCCGACGCGATCGCCGAGATCCTGCGCGAGGCCGCCGAGGAGGGCCCGGAGATCGCCCAGAACGCTCCCTATACGACGCCGGTTCGTCGCTTGGACGAGGTCGTGGCCGCCAAGCAGCCGGTCATCCGCCAGGCACTTTAGACGTGCGCATCTTCTCCGGCATCCAGCCCACCGGGCGCAAGCACCTGGGCAACTACATTGGTGCGATCACGCAGTATGTGGCCGCGCAGGATCGAGGCGAGGGCATCTTCTGCATCGTCGACCTGCACGCCACGACGGTCTCCTACGATCCCGCTGAGCTGCGCGAGCGCCTGTATGACACGGCGGCGGTTCTGCTCGCCGCGGGACTGGACCCCGGGCGCTGCATCTTCTTCCGCCAGAGCGACGTATACGAGCACGCCGAGCTCACCTGGCTGCTATCGAGCGTCACCTCCTACGGCGAGCTGTCGCGGATGACCCAGTTCAAGGACAAGGCCGGCTCGGCGCGCGAGCTCGCCACCGCGGGGCTGTTCTTCTACCCGGTGCTGATGGCCTCCGACGTGCTGCTCTACCGCGCCCAGGAGGTGCCGGTCGGCGACGACCAACGCCAGCACGTCGAGCTGATGCGCGATATCGCCCAGCGCTTCAACGCCCGCTTCGGCGACACGCTCGTCGTGCCCGAGCACCGGATTCCGGCGGTTGGCGCGCGGATCATGGACCTGCAGCACCCGGAGAACAAGATGTCGACCACGACCGGCTCGGTCGAGGGCACCGTTTACGTTACCGACGAGCCGGCGGCGATTGAGAAGAAGTTCAAGCGCGCTGTGACCGACTCCGGGACCGAGATCCGCAGGGCGCCCGACAAGCCGGGCGTGTCGAACCTGATCGAGATCCTCGCGGTTGCGCGGGCGAGCACACCCGCTGCGATCGAGGCGGAGATGGAGAGCACACGTGGATACGGCGACCTGAAGGCGGCGGTGGCGGCAGCGGTGGTCGACTACCTGGCGCTAGTACGCGAGCGCTATACCGACCTGCGCACCGAGGAGGGGAGGCTCGAGGCGATCCTCGCCGACGGGGCCGAGCGCGCGCGAGGAATCGCGGGGGAGACGCTGGTGGACGTGCGCGCGCGGATGGGCGTCGGCGCGCCTCGTCGGCGGTGACCGATACGGTGCGCGGATGAGCATCGCCACGCTCGAGCTGGACCTGGATCTCTTCAGCGGTCCGTTCGACCTGTTGCTGACACTGATCCTGCGCGAAGAGGTCGACCTGCTGGAGCTGGCGCTGGCTGACGTGGTGCTCGCCTACCTCGACCACCTGGAGGCGCAGGGCGAGCTGGACCTGGAGACAGCGACCGAGTTCATTGTGTTGATCGCGGCGCTGTTGGAGCTGAAGTCGCGGCTGATGTTGAGCGGCGAGGACGATGACGAGCTACTCGACATCGAGCCGGCGCAGGCGGCGGAGGAGCTGCTGGAGAGGATGCTGGAGGCCCGGCGTTACCGTGCGGCGGCGGGACATCTAGGCGAGTTGCTGGCGCGCGAGGAAGGCGTGCGCTTCCGTGAGGCGCCGCTGCCGGCGAACCTGCGTAAGACGGTGACCCAGGCGAGTGACGGCTCACAGAGCCCGGATCTCCTCGGCGAGGCACTCGGACGGCTGCTGCGGATGCCACCGGCGATCAGCCTGCGCCACATCGGCGTGCCGAAGATCACGGTTGCGGAGCGCTTGGCCCACCTGCGCGGCTTGCTACGGCGCGGGCGCTTCAGCTTCGACGAGGCCGTTCGGGGCGCCGATCGGATGACGGTCGCGGTCACGCTGTTCGCGCTGCTCGAGCTTTACAAGCGCGGCGAGGTCGACTGGGAGCAGGAGGAGAGCTTTGGCGAGATCGCGGTGCAGGCACGTGCGCAGTCTGTGGAGAGCTATGCCGAGAGAATCGCCGGGTGAGCGGGAGTGGGACAATGGAGGCGATGGACGCGACCGAGCTCCAGACGCCGACGCTCGAGCACACGGTCGAGGCGCTGCTGTTCCTCGCCCCCGATCCGCTGAGCGAGCAGGAGCTGGCCGAAGCGACGGAGGTCGATGCACCTGAGGTGCAGGCCGCATTGGGCGCACTCGCCGAGCAGTACGCGCAGGGCCGGCGCGGGATCACGCTGCGCGAGCTGGGCGGTGGCTGGACGCTGGCGAGCGACCCTGTGGCCGAGGACGCGGCCCGGCGCCTGTTCAGCCGCAAGCGCGTGGCGACGCTCAGCCCCTCGCAGGCAGAGACACTGGCGATCGTCGCCTACCTGCAGCCGATCTCTCGCCCGGAGATCGCGCGCATCCGCGGCGTGAGCGCCGACTCAGCGACCGCGACGCTGCTGGAGCGAGGCCTGATTGAAGAGGGCGGCCGCTCTCAGTTCGGCGCCGTGCTCTACCGCACGGGCACGCAGTTCCTGAAGCTGTTCGGCCTGCGCACGCTCGATGACCTCCCCGACGTCGCCCGCTGGGACCCGACGCCGGAGGAGCAGGCGACGCTGCGCGAGCGGCTCCTGCGTGCCGGCGAGGCCCGCGCGGGCGGTGGTCCATCGGCGGAGTGATTCAGCCCGTCCTGGCAGCGAGCTGGCCGCACGCGGCGTCGATGTCGCGCCCGCGTGTCAGCCGCACGGTCACCGGGATGTTGCGCGATTCCAGCGCTGAGCGGAATGCGGCGATCGACTCGCGCGAGGAGCCTTCGTAGGGCGAGTCGGTCGGATTGTAGGGGATCAGGTTGACCTTGAAGATCGACTGCTGGGCGGGCGGGCCTGATGACGGGCCGGACAACGCGCGGGCAAGTGCGAGCGCCTGTTGATAGCGGTCGTTGACGCCGGCGAGCATTACGTACTCGACGAACACGCGGCGGTGCTTGCGCTCGTAGAACGCGCGACACGCCTCCAGCACATCCTTCAGCGGGTAACGGTCGTTGACGGGCATCAGCTCCGAGCGCAGCGCCTCGTCGGCCGCGTGCAGCGACAGGGCAAGGCGCAGTGGCATCGGCTGCTCGGCGAGGCGTTCGATCCCGGGGATCCAGCCGACGGTCGAGATCGCGGTGCGCCGGTGGGTGATGCCAATGTCGGGCAGGCGCTCGCAGGCAGCCAAGACGTTGTCGAGGTTCAGCAGCGGCTCGCCCATACCCATGAACACGCAGTGGTCGATCGGCTCGATCCGACGAAAGTAGAGTGCCTGGTCGAGGATCTCCGAGGCGGTCAGGTTGCGTGCGAACTTCATCTGGCCAGTCGCGCAGAACGTGCACGTCAGGGGGCAGCCCGACTGCGAGGAGACGCAGATCGAGCGCCGCTTGTCGCGATAGCGCATCAGCACCGCCTCCAGTGGACGATGATCGAAGGTCTGAAACAGCGCCTTGATCGTGCCGTCGCTCGAGCGAGCCTCCTCGGATATGGAGAGGCTGGAGAAGGGCAGCTCGCGTGTGAGTGTCTCGCGCAGGGCACTCGGGAGGTTCGTCATCTGCTCGTACCCATGCACGCCCTTGGCCGCCCAGGCCCAGATCTGCCCGGCGCGAAAGCGCGGCTCACCGTGGGCGGCGAGCGTCTGGTCGAGGAGCGCGAGGTCCATCGCCCCTATGGTGGCAGCCGATGCGCCTAGCCAAGTACCTCGCCCACGCCGGTGTCGCCTCGCGACGCGCGGCCGAGACGGTGATCGCCGGCGGGCGTGTGAGTGTCGACGGGGAGATCGTGCTCGACCCGGCCCGCGACGTGGGCAAGGAGAATCGCGTGACGGTCGATGGCCGCGCCTTGGCTGGCCCCGAGGCGCGCGTCGTCTACGCCGTCAACAAGCCGCTCGGCGTGGTCTCCACCGCACATGACTCCCACGGCCGCCGGACGGTTGTCGAGCTTGTTCGCGCTGAAGGACTGCGCCTGTATCCGGTCGGGCGCCTGGACGCGGACTCGAGTGGGCTGATCCTGCTCACCAACGACGGCGAGCTCGCCAACCGGTTGACGCACCCGCGCTTCGAGGTGTCGAAGACCTACCGCGCGACACTCGGCGGCCCCATGGGGGATGGCGCCCTGCGGGCGCTTCGCCACGGCGTCGAGCTGGATGACGGCCCCACCGCGCCTGCGCGCGTGCGCCGGATGGGTGGGAGGGGATCGAATTTGATCGAGCTGACGATCCACGAAGGTCGCAACCGCCAGGTGCGGCGCATGTGCGAGGCGGTCGGCCACCCGCTGCTGGCGCTGGAGCGTGTCGCGTTTGGCCCGTTGCGCCTGGACGGTCTCGCACCCGGGATGCACAGGCGGTTGGACGAGCAGGAAATCGAGCGCCTGCACGCGCTTTGAGGAGCAGGATCGTTGGCAGGTCCTGGTGCGCGCGAACGGCGGGTGAGGACAACTGACACAATCGCCGCCATGCTGGAACGTCTCTTCGCCCTACGCGGCGCCATCTCCGTCGATCGCAACGACGCTCAGGACATCCTCGACGCCACCTCGGAGCTGATGCGGGCGATCATGGAGCGCAACGCGCTCTCCCCCGAGCACGTCGTCAGTTGCATCTTCACCGCCACCAACGATCTCAACGCGGAGTTCCCCGCGGTGGCCGCCCGCGCGCTCGGCTTCGATCGCGTACCGCTGCTGTGCGCGCGGGAGATCCCCGTCCCGCGGGCGCTACCGCGTGTGATCAGGGTGCTGATCCATTACTACGCCGACTCCGACCATGAGTCCCGCCATGTGTACCTCGGCGACGCGAGCGCTTTGCGCGCGGATCTGCAGGCGGCACAGTAATCCCGCGGCACACTCCGCCGGGACTTGTTTCGACACGCTTCGGCGAGGCTCGTCCCACAATATTGCTTCGCTGCCGGCGTCCCAGGCCCGGGCTCGGCACAATAGGTTCGAGATGACCCTCGAGTTCACAGAGCGGATCGCGCGCATCCCCGTCTATCCGGCCGCGGGCGGCTACGCCCAGCAAGAGCCCCTCGTGCGCCTTGCCAGCAACGAGTCGCCCTACCCGCCGCTGCCGGCGGTGCGCGAGGCGATCGAACGCGTGCTCGGCTCTCTCAACCGCTACCCCGACCCGACCAACGCGATCCTCCGCTCCCGCCTGTCCGACCGCTACGGCGTGCCCGCGTCGCGGATCGCGATCGGCAACGGCTCCTGCGACATCCTGCTCGCGGCCGGCGAGGCTTTGCTCGAGCCCGGCGCCGAGCTCGTCCACGCGTGGCCGTCGTTCTCGGTCTACCCGCACCTCTCCGCCGCCTCCGGCGCGCGCGCGGTGACCGTCCCGCTCGACGCCGAGGAGCGCCACGACCTGACGGCGATGCTCCGCGAGATCACGGTCGCCACGCGCCTGGCGATCGTCTGCAACCCGAACAACCCGACCTCGACCGCGCTGCCGCTCGCGGAGATCGCCGCGTTCGTCGCCGAGGTGCCCCCGCACGTGTGCGTGATCCTCGACGAGGCCTACTGCGAGTTCAACCTGCTCGACGACCCCGACGCCTCGCTCGACCTGCTCGAGCGCCACCCGAATCTCGTGCTGCTGCGCACCTTCTCGAAGGTCTATGGCCTCTGCGGGCTTCGCGTCGGCTTCGCGTTGTGCGGCTCGGAGGACCTGCCGCGAGCCGTCGACCAGGTCCGCCAGCCGTTCTTCTGCAACGCGCTCGCCCAGGCCGCCGCGGTGGAGGCGCTCGCCCACCAGGACGCCGTCACCGAGCGCGTTACACGCACGATCGCCGAGCGCCTGTCGGTCGACGAGCGGCTACGCGCGCTGGGCCTCGACCCGGCGCTGTCGCAGACCAACTTCTGCTGGTTCTCACTCGGCGAGGAGCGCGAGGAGGCCGCGGTGATGGAGGGCTTGCGCGAGCGCGGCGTGCTCGTGCGCGGCGGCGGCGCTTTGGGCCGCGATGGCGCGCTGCGCGTCACCTACGGCACTCCCGAGGAAAACGAACGCTTTCTGGAGGCGCTTGCCGAAGTGCTGTAGTTCCTCTGCTGGCGAAACTGTGCGGGCTGACCGGCGACAGGAACCGTCCTGCGGCCCACTTCGCACGACAGTCTCCCAAAAAGTCTCATCGACCTGCTACAACTTTGCTCAGATGGTCACTTCCGCGCCCACATCCCCGCTTCATCTCTGCGCGTACTCGTGGTCGTCTTATCGCACCTGGCGATTTAGCTAGGCGCTTCGGCCTGTCCCGTTCGTGAGCGGGACTCAGATGGCCGCTTCGGGTCCCTCCGGACCGAGTGCCGCCCCACCCGGGCGTCCCACGTCCCGCTCACGTTCCAAGGCCATAAGCTTCCAGGTGCAGTAGAAAGGATGAATCGATGATGATCGTCATGAAAGAGACCGCGACCTCCGAGGAGATCGACGCGGTCGTAGCCAAGATCGAGCGAGCCGGCGCGCTCGCCCATCGCTCGCAGGGCGCGCGCGTGACCGTGATCGGCGCGATCGGCGACGTCGAGCAGGATGTGAGCGTCGAGGGCCTTGGGCTCGAGGGACAGCCGGGGGTCGACCGCGTGGTGCCGATCCTCAAGCCCTACAAGCTCGCCTCCTTGCAGATCACCCACGGTGAGCCCACTGTTCTCGACATCGAGGGGCGCAAGGTCGGGGGCGAGAACTTCGCGCTGATCGCCGGCCCCTGCACGGTCGAGTCGCGCGAGCAGGTGCTCGAGACCGCGCGCATCGTTCGAGATGCCGGCGCGTCGCTGTTCCGTGGCGGCGCCTACAAGCCGCGGACCTCCCCATACGCCTTCCAGGGCCTCGGCCAGGAGGGCCTGCGGCTGCTCGCCGAGGCCAAGGCCGAGACCGGCCTGCCGATCGTCACGGAGCTGATGGACATCCGCGACCTGGAACCGGTACTCGAGGTCGCCGACGTGATTCAGATCGGCGCGCGCAACATGCAGAACTACCCGCTGCTGGCGGAGATCGGTCGCTCGGGATGCCCGGCTCTGCTCAAGCGCGGTCTGGCCGCGCCGCTGGACGAGCTGGTGATGGCGGCCGAGTACATCCTCAAGGAAGGCAATCCATCCGTGATGCTCTGCGAGCGTGGAATCCGCACGTTCGACACGGACCATCGCCGTGTGACGCTCGACCTGATGGCCGTGCCGATTCTCAAGGAGCTCACGCACCTGCCGGTGATCGTGGACCCGAGCCACGCGGCGGGGCGGCGCGAGCTCGTGCTGCCGCTGTCGCTGGCGGCGGCGGCCATCGGCGCGGACGGCATCATTGTCGAGACGCACCCCAATCCCGAGGAGGCCGTCTGCGACGGCCCACAAGCCTTGCGCGCGGATGGCTTCGCCGAGTACACGCTCGCGGTTGAGCGCGCGGCCGCGCTCGCAGGCAAGGCGCTCAGCGCTGTCTGATGGGCCTCCGGACCCGAGCGTCGTGAAGATCGCGATCCTCGGGGTTGGGCTGATCGGCGGCTCGATCGGCCTGGCAGCGCGAGAGCGGGCGGGGGCTGAAGTGTGCGGGTACGACCCCGATCCGCGGGTGCGTGCATCGGCTCTCGAATTGGGCGCGATCGACGCGCAGGCGGCGGATATCCCCCGTGCGGTGGGCGGCTCGGACGTCGTGTTCGTAGCCGCGCCCGTCGGCGCGCTTGCCGAGACCATTCGCACGGCGCTCGCCTCTGCCGGGTCGGCCGCTGTGGTCACGGATGTCGGCTCGACCAAGCGCGCGATCGCCGAGGCCGGTGTCGCGGACGAGCGCTTTATCGGCGGACATCCCCTCGCCGGTGCGGAGACCGCGGGCGTGGAGCACGCGCGCGCCGACCTGTTCGACGGCGCCGTCTGGTACCTGACGCCCGCGCGCGGCAGTACCGCGGGCGTCTTGTATGAGCGGCTGCATCGCCTCCTGACGAGCTTCGGCGCGCAGCCCGCGGCGATCGACGCTGACACGCACGATCGTCTGATGGCATCCGTCTCGCATCTTCCGCACGTGCTCGCCAACCTGCTCGTCGCCCAGGCCGCGGGCGTACTTGAGGATGAGGACGACCAGCGCCTGCCGGCTGTCGGACCGAGCTTCCGCGACGCCACGCGCGTAGCGGGTGCGAACACCGCGATCTGGACGGACATCTATCTGTCCAACCGAGACGCTCTGATTGCCGGGATCGATGGGCTGACCGAGCGCTTGGGCGATGTGCGCGCGGCGCTTCAGAAAGGCGACGCGGCGGCCGTGTCGGCTTGGAACGAGCGCGCTCGCGCGGACCGCGACGCGCTGCTCGGCGCCGGCCTGGTCGGCGGTGTGGGGGGGGACGAGGTGATCGAGCTGCGCACCTCCGTCCCCAACCGCCCGGGCGTGATAGCCGAGCTGGCTTTGGCGCTCGGCGGCGCGGGTGTAAACATCCTCGACATGGCGCTCTCGCCCTCCGAGGACAACCGGCAGGGGGTAGTGGCGCTGTGGGTGGGTGGCGAACCCCGCGCCGCCCGCGCACAGGAGCTGATCGCGGGCCTCGGTTTTCCGGTGGCGCGGGCATGAACACGCGCTTCGAGCCCTCCAGCGGCCTGCACGGGAAGCTGACCGCGCCGGCGGACAAGTCGCTCTCCCACCGCGCGGCGCTGCTCGGGGCGATGGCCTGCGAGCCGGTACGGGTCGAGAACTACCTGCACGCCGCTGACACCACCTCGACGCTCAATGCCGTGCGCGCGCTCGGCGCGCTCGTGGAGATTCGCGAGGGCGAAGTGGTGATCCGTGGAACTGGCCTGCGCGAGGCGCGCGAGCCTGACGGGCCGATAGACGTGGGCAACGCGGGCACGTTGCTACGCCTGCTCCCGGGCTGGCTGGCGGCCCAGGAGGGGCGCTCGTTCACGCTCGACGGGGACGATTCGATTCGCCGCCGGCCGGTCGACCGCGTGGCGGAGCCGCTGCGGCTGATGGGCGCGGAGCTGAAAGCGACCGACGGCCGCTTTCCGCCATTTCAGGTGTACGGCGCGCGGCTGCGCTGTATCTCCCACGAGCTGCCGGTGGCGAGCGCTCAGGTCAAGTCGTGCGTGCTGCTGGCGGCGCTCGCCGCGGACGGCGCGACGACGATCGGCGAGCCGGCGCGTAGTCGCGACCACACCGAGCGGATGTTGCTGCGTGCCGGGGTCAACATCCACCGCAACGGCCGCCACGTGACCGTCGTCAACGCCGACGAGCTGGTGCTCGAGCGCGTGCGGGTGCCGGGCGATCTGAGCTCGGCGGCCTTCATGATCGCCGCCGGGGTGCTAGTCCCGGGCTCGCGCCTGTTGATCGGTGACGTCGGCGTCAACTGGACGCGGACCGGCTTCCTGCGGATCGTGCGCCGGATGCAGGGGATCGTGCTCGGCGACCTCGAGGACGAGTCGGGCGAGCTCGCTCCCGAGGAGCCGGTCAGCGATCTCGACGTTGCCCACGGCGCGCTCGAGGGTACGGTCGTGGAGGCAGAGGAGGTGCCGCTGGCGATCGACGAGCTGCCGCTCGTCGCGCTGCTCGGCTGCTTCGCTGAGGGGGAGACGGTCGTCCGCGGCGCGCAGGAGCTGCGCGTGAAGGAGTCCGACCGGATCGCGGGTGTCGTCGAGGGACTGCGTGGCCTCGGCGCGGAGATCGAGGCGACCGAGGACGGCTTTGCGGTGCGCGGCTCCGGCGGTCTGCGAGGCGGCACGATCGACGCTCGTGGCGATCATCGCCTGGCGATGATGGGCGCGGTGGCGGGTCTCGCCTCGCGCGAGGGGGTCGAGGTGGTGGGCATCGACGCCGCCGCCGTGTCCTATCCGGGGTTCGTCGAGGACCTCGCGGCGCTCGGGTAGACCTCATGCTTCACTTCCACTATGAGTCCTTCTGAGAGCGGCGCGACCATGGCGCCCCGTCTTTCAGGTGAGCCGGCTGATGGAGTCGATTTGACGGGCGTGCTGCCCGCCCAGCAGCTGCGCGAGGCCGTCACGAGCGGCTGGCTCACCGCCGGGGACTGGCGCATTCCGCCTGAGTCGGTCCAGCCCGCCAGCGTGGATTTGCGGCTCGGCGAGCACGCGTGGGCGCTGCGCTGCAGCTTCCTGCCCGACAGCGACTCGAGTGTCGAGGAGAAGATCGAGGACATCGCCTTCGAACGGATCGATCTGCGCGATGGAGCCGCGCTCGAGCGTGACCGCCCATATCTGGTGCCGCTGATCGAGGAGCTGCGTCTCCCCGAGGCGATCCGTGCCAAGGCGAACCCGAAGAGCTCGACCGGCCGCCTGGACGTGTTCACACGCGTGCTCACCGATCGCAATCACCGCTTCGACGAGATCGCCGGCGGCTACAACGGCAAGCTCTATCTGGAGATTGTCCCTCGCACGTTCGCGATCCGCGTGAAGACCGGCCTCGCCCTCAATCAGGTGCGTCTGATGGCCGGCGACGCGCGTCTGAGCGACGTGGAGCTGCTCTCGCTGCACGGGCGCTGCCCGCTGCTCTATCGCGACTGCGGTCCCGTCCCCATCTCGGAGATCTCGATAGCCGACGGGTTGTTCCTCAGCCTTGAGGTCTCGGGCTCGGCTGAGAGCATCGTGGGTTACCGCGCCAAGAAGAACAGCCTGCCGATCGACCTGACGAAGGTGGGCGTGCTGAATTGGCGCGATTATTGGGAGCCGGTCTATCCCGAGCGAGGGAGACGAATTGTGCTCGAGCCGGAGGTCTTCTACCTGCTGCTCTCATCGGAGGGGGTCAGCATCCCCCCTTCCTATGCCGCCGAGATGCTCGCCTACGATCCCACTGCGGGAGAGCTGCGCACACACTATGCGGGCTTCTTCGACCCCGGGTTCGGATTCCATCGCGACCAGACCGCGCAAGGCAGTCGCGCGGCGCTGGAGGTGCGCGCGCGCGATGTGTCTTTCATGGTCGAGCACGGCCAGCCGGTGTGCAAGCTCGCCTTCGAGCGAATGGCCGAAGAGCCCGACGTGCTCTATGGCAGAGACATCGGCTCCAACTACCAGGGACAGCTGACGATGTTGAGCAAGCACTTCGCCGAGCAGACGGCGGGTCTCGCGCCACCACCGCCAGGCGGTGGTGGCGGCGCGCTCGAGGACATGTCGCCCCCGTCGCCACGAGTGACCTAGCCGGCCACGATGCTGATCGCGATCGACGGCCCCGCGGGGGCCGGCAAGTCGACCGTCGCTCGCGCGCTCGCGCGCCGGCTCGGGTTCACCTATCTGGACAGTGGCGCGATGTACCGCTGCGTGGCGCTGCTGTCGCTCGCCGCGCCGGGCGCTGCGCCGGCTGAGCTGGCCGGGGCGGCGCGGATCGAGCTGGGAGCCCGCGTGCTGCTTGACGGTCGCGACGTGAGCGTTCAGATTCGTTCACCGGAGGTCTCCGAGGAGGCCTCGCGCGTGGCCGCCGACCCGGGGGTGCGCGCGGCGCTCGTGTCCTTGCAGCGTGCCCTGATCGACGGCGGTGATTGGGTGGCCGAGGGCCGGGATATCGGCACGGTCGTCGCGCCCGAAGCCGAGCTGAAGGTGTTCCTTACAGCCTCGCCGCAGGAGCGTGCCCGCCGCCGTGCCGCCGAGCTGGGCGCCGACGCTCACACGGTGCTCGCCGAGCAGACTTTGCGCGACGAGCGCGACGCCACGCGCGAGCACAGCCCGCTCGCGGCCGCCCCGGGGGCGGTGGTGCTCGACACGAGCGGGCTCTCTGTAGAGGACGTGGTCGAGCGGATCGCGACGCTCGCCGCCACTGCCTCCTCGTCTGTCTGATCGGGTCACGAGCTTCGCTGCGTGGACCCCCGTCTTGATTAAACGTCGTCCTCCATGTGATGGGACTTTGTGCCCTGCTCGCCCGAGCCTCGCTCCGGCCTGGTCATACTGACGCAATGTTGAAGGTCGCCGTCGTCGGCTATCCAAACGTAGGGAAGTCCTCGCTGATCAACCGTCTCACGGGCACGCGCGAGGCGGTCGTGCACGAGCGCCCAGGCATCACGCGCGACCGCAAGGAGCTTGAGTGCGAGTGGAACGGGCGCCGCTTCATGCTGATCGACACCGGCGGCGTGGACTTCCAGGATGAGGATCCGCTCGCCGGCTCGATCCGCGATCAGGCCCGCGCGGGGTTGGCGGACGCACAGGTGGCGGTGCTCGTGATCGATTCGCGCGCCGGCGTCAGGCCCGGCGACGAGGAGATAGCGGATCTTCTGCGCCGCTCGCAGCTGCCGCTGATCGTGGCGGCGAACAAGTGTGACGGCGTCGCGGATATTCCGCTGGCGTCGGAGTTCCATCGTCTTGGCCTCGGTACGCCGATCCCCGTCTCTGCGGCCCAGGGCCTCGGCACGGGCGATCTGCTGGACCGGATCGTCGAGTTGCTGCCCGAAGGCGAGGATGAGCTGGACGGGGACGCCGTGCGCCTCGCGATCATCGGCCGCCCGAACGTCGGCAAGTCGTCTTTGGTCAATCGCTTTCTCGGCGAGGAGCGGGTGATCGTCTCCGACATCGCCGGCACCACGCGCGATGCGATCGACATGGCCTTGCTGGTCGGCGAGCGCAAGCTGGTCCTCGTCGACACGGCCGGGATGCGCCGCCAGTCGAAGGTCGAGGACTCGGTCGAGTACTACACGGCGCTGCGCTCGCAGCGCGCCGCCGAACGGGCGGACGTGGCGCTGGTCGTGTGTGACGCGCGTGAAGGCGTCACCGCCCAGGACCTGCGGGTTGCGGAGCTCGCGATGAAGGCCGGCTGCGCCACCGCGATTGTGCTGAACAAGTGGGATGTTCACGACGGCTCGGAGGACGACCTCGACCACGAGCGTGCGCGCGTGGCCGCAAAGCTGCGCCTGCGTCCGCGCGTGCTGACCGCAAGCGCGCTCACCGGTCGCCACGTCGAGCGCCTGTTGACCGAGGCACTCGCGCTCGGCGATCGCATGTCCGGACGCATCCCCACCGCCGAGCTGAACCGCTTCCTCGCCGAGACCGTCCAGGCGCGCCAACCCCCCGTGGGGACCCGTCGGGGCTCGAGCCAGCATCGGTTGAAGTTGATCTACATGGCCCAAATCGGGGAGCGGCCGCCGCGCTTTGCGATCCAGATCAACTCCCGCGCGCGCGTCACCCGCGACTACGCCTACTTCGTCGAGAACCGCCTGCGGGCTCGCTACGGGATGGATGGGGTCCCATTGGTGATCGACTTCGTTGAGCGCGGCCAGCGCAGCCGTGAGCGCGCCGCGTAGACTTCCCGGACTTTGACGGCGACTACTGGAGCAGACCGCAAGCCTATGACCCAGCTTCCTGACAACGAGTACCTGTTCACCTCCGAGTCGGTCACGGAGGGCCACCCCGACAAGATCGCCGACCAGATCTCCGATGGGGTGCTCGACGCCGTGCTCGCCGATGACCCCTATGGCCGGGTGGCCTGCGAGACGCTCGTCAACACAGGTCTGATCGTGGTCTCTGGCGAGATCTCCACCGATACCTACGTAGACATCCAAGAGATCGCGCGCGAGACGGTCCGCAAGATCGGCTACACCGACGCCGAGCTCGGCTTCTCGGCCGACTCCTGTGCCGTCCTGAACGCGATCGACAAGCAGTCGCCGGACATCGCACAGGGCGTCAACCAGGCCTATGAGAAGCGTACCGATGTGACCGACGAGGACGAGCTGGACATCGCCGGCGCCGGCGACCAGGGCATGATGTTCGGCTACGCCAGCAACGAGACGCCGTCGCTGATGCCGCTGCCGATCTCGCTCGCCCACCAGCTCGCCAAGCGGCTCGCGGCGGTGCGCCACGATGGCTCGCTCGACTATCTGCGCCCGGACGGCAAGACGCAGGTCTCGGTCCGCTACGTCGACGGCAAGCCGGTGGGGATCGAGAAGCTGCTGATCTCCACCCAGCACGCTGAGCATGCGACGCAGAAGCAGATCACCGACGACCTCTGGGAGCAGGTCGTCGTTCCGGTGTTGCCGGCTGAGCTGCTCGATGCGAACGCCTTGCGCCGCGACTTCCTCGTAAATCCGACCGGCCGCTTCGTGATCGGCGGGCCGGTCGGCGACTGCGGCCTGACGGGACGGAAGATCATCGTCGACACCTACGGTGGCATGGCCCGTCACGGCGGCGGCGCGTTCTCAGGCAAGGACCCCTCGAAGGTCGACCGCTCTGCCGCCTACGCGGCGCGCTGGGTCGCCAAGAACATCGTCGCCGCTTCTCTCGCCGACCGCGCCGAGGTGCAGGTCGCCTACGCGATCGGCGTCGCGCACCCGGTGTCGGTGATGGTCGAGACGTTCGGCACCGAGCGGGTGGGCCGTGGTCAGATCGCAAGGCTCGTCGACGAGCACTTTGACCTGCGACCCGGAGCGTTCCGCGAGGAGCTCAAACTGCATCGCCCGATCTACCAGAAGACTGCCGCCTACGGGCACTTCGGCCGTGACGACGACGACTTCACGTGGGAGCGGACCGACAGGGCCGACGCGCTGCGCTCCGCCGCCGGTCTCTGACCGAAGTCGCGTCTAATGTGGCGGAGTGTCCGCCATCGCCCAGGTCGAGCCGATGACGACGGCCCGCGCGTTGCGCGGGCCGTTTGACTACCGCCTGCCCCCGGAGCTGCGCGGCGGGGAGGTACAGGTCGGCTCGATGCTCGTCGTGCCCTTCGGCCGGCGCGAGGTGTTGGGGGTAGTCGTCGGGCTGACAGAGCGCAGCGAGGTCGCCGAGGGGAAGCTGCTCGCCCCGCTGCGCGCGCTTGATGAAGGTCCCCCCGCCCTGCCCCGCGATTTGGTGGCGCTGGCCGAGTGGATCGCCGCGGAGTACTGCTCGACGATCTCTCGTGCGCTCGGCCTCGTTTTGCCCCCCGGCGCCGCGCGGCGGCTGAGCGGGCGTAAACGCCGCGCCGTCAGCCGTCGCGTGCACCTGCCTGTCGGCGCGCGCAGTCCCGAGCCGCCCATGTTGACCGCGGAGCAGCGCGAAGTGCTCGAGTCCTTGACGGCGGCGCTCACCGCGCGAGTGCCTGCCAGGCGGCTGCTGCACGGGGTCACGGGCTCCGGCAAGACCGAGATCTATCTGCGTGCCGCCGCGACCGCGCTACAGCAGGAACGCGGCGCGATCGTGCTCGTCCCGGAGATTGCCCTGACTCCACAGATCGTGGGACGTTTCGTCGAACGCTTCGGCGACACCGTCGCGGTATTGCACTCGCAATTGCGCCCGGCCGAGCGCTATGAGGAATGGCGGCGTCTGCGCTCGGGCGAGGCGCGGGTCTGCGTCGGCCCGCGCTCAGCCGTGTTCGCGCCGATCGAGGATCTCGGTCTGATCGTCGTAGACGAGGAGCACGACGCTTCCTACAAGCACGAAGGCGACCCGCGCTACGACGCCCGCGACGTCGCCGCCGAGCGCGCAAAGCGCTGTGGAGGGCTGCTGCTGCTTGGCAGCGCCACCCCGCGGCCCGAGAGTGCATACGCCGTGTCAGGTCCACTGCGGCTGCCCGGCCGCGTGGATGGTCGCCCCCTGCCGGAGGTGCAGATCCTCGACATGCGTGGTGAGACCCAGGGTCTCCACCCATTAACCGCTCGCGCGCTTGCCGAGGTGCGCAGCGCTGGCGAGAAGGCGATGGTGCTGCTCAACCGTCGCGGCTGGTCGAACTTTCTCTCGTGCCGCTCCTGCGGGCGGGTGTGGTGCTGCCCGGACTGTGACGTGGCGCTCGTGCTGCACCGCGCCGAGTGCTACGTGGCATGTCATCACTGTGGGCATCGCGAGCCCGCGCCGGCGCGCTGTGGCGACTGCGGTTCAACGGTCGTGGCGCGCCACGGCGCGGGTACCGAGCGCGTACAACACGAGCTCGCGAGAACGCTCGACGACGGGAACTTCCCGGTGTTCCGCCTAGACGCCGATGTAGCCGGTGGGAGCGGGGAGGAGGATCGTGTGGGCGCTGTACTGCGCCGCTTTGAGATGGCTCCCTCGGGAGTCTTGATCGGCACGCAGATGGTCGCCAAGGGCCACGACTTCCGCGATGTCACGCTCGGGGTGGTGCTCGATGCCGACGCCACCCTGCGCTTTCCCGACTTTCGCGCCGAGGAGCGCACGTTCGCGCTGATCGCACAGCTCGCCGGGCGCGTCGGGCGCGGCGGCGAGGGTCGCGTGCTGGTGCAGAGCATCGCTCCCGAAGCTCGCTCGATCGAGCACGCCGCGCGCCACGACAGTGATGGCTTCCTGGCTGGCGAGCTGCAGCGGCGTGAGGCGCTTCGTTACCCGCCCTTCTCGCACCTGATCAGGATCGTCTGCGCTGCCGTTGAGCCCGTTCCGGCGCGGGCGGCGGCGCAAGCGCTGCGCGAGCGCCTGCGGTCCTTGCCTCCTGGCCCAGATTCGAGCGTGCTCGGTCCGGCATCGTTGTTTCGCCTGCGGGGGCGTGAACGCCAGGTGCTGGTGGTGAAGGCGGCGGAGCACCGTCCCGCAGTGCACGCGGTCGGAGAGGCCGTGCGGCGGGTGGCTGCGGCACGGGAGCACGCGGGCGTGAGCTTCAGCGTGGATGTCGACCCGCAATAAACTGCAGTTGGTATGGCTGAGACAGACGAGCTTCTGGGGTCCAAGCGGGACGCCGACGAGTCCCCTGAGGAGCTCGAGGGCGGGCCGGTCGAGGAGCTCGATGCCGAGACTCGTGCGCGGCGCGACGCTGCGCTCAGACGCGTGCGCAAGCTCGGCGACCCGGTGCTGCGTGCGAGCGCGCTTCCGGTCGATCGCTTTGACGAGACGCTGCGCGCCGAGATTGAGCGCATGGGCGAGCTGATGGGGGACGCGCTCGGGATCGGGCTCGCGGCCACTCAGATCGGCGTGCTGCACCGCGTGCTCGTCTACCGCGCCGACCCGGAGGAGGAGCTGACGGTGCTCGTCAATCCGGTCTTGGAATGGTCGAGCGAGGAGACCGAGACAGCGAGCGAGGGGTGCTTGAGCATTCCCTTTGTCCATGTCGACGTGGAGCGCCCCGCCGAAGTGCGGGTACGCGCGCGGGATGGGTATGGCGGGGATCTGGAGGTGCAGGGGAGCGGGTTGACCGCGAGGGTGATCCAACACGAGATGGATCACCTCGACGGTGTCCTGATGATCGACCGGGTCTCGCGCGCCGAGCGCAAGGAGGCGATGCGCGCGATGCGCGAGGCGCAGCGTCAGGCAAACGAGCCTCCGGGCGCTGATCGCTCGGCTCGGGACGCCGAGGAGGCCGAGCATGCTGGAGACGCCGAGGAGCCGGATGCTGGCGAGGCTCCTACCGTCCCCGAAGCAGATGGGGCTGCCCCGGGCGTCAGCGCCGCACCCCTTGCAGCGGGCGAGGCTGTCCCGGGCCAGGGTTCCGCCTAGCGGCGGTTCGCGGCGGGTCTCGATCTTGCGCACCGCCTTTCTCGGCACGTCCGATTTCGCCGCCGCGGTTCTCGAGCGGCTGGCCGCGAGCGATCATCGTCCCTCGCTGGTTCTGAGTCGCCCCGATCGTCCACGGGGCCGTGGCCGCCGGATGGCCGCGCCACCAGTCGCCGAGAGAGCGCGCGCGCTGGAGATCGCGCTGGAGCAGCCCGAGCGCGTGAACGAGCCACAAGTTGTGGCCCGGATCGCGCAGTCGAGGTCAGACGTGCTTATCGTATGTGCCTTCGGGGCGCTGATCTCCGAGCCGCTGCTCACCGCGCAGGAGATCTTGAACGTGCACCCGTCGCTGTTGCCGCGCTGGCGTGGGGCCGCGCCGATCGAGCGCGCGATCATGGCCGGTGATGAGCGCACCGGCGTCTCGATCATGCGCCTCACCGCGGGACTCGACAGCGGGCCTGTATGTCTCACTGCCTCTGAGCCGATTACTCTGAAGGACACCTATGGGTCGCTCGCTGCGGGTCTTTGGGAGATCGGTGGTGAGTTGCTCGTGCGCACGCTCGATCTGATCGCCGCGGGCGATCCTCCGCCGTTTGCCGAGCAGGATGAGGGTGGCGTGACATATGCCGAGAAGATCGCCCCCGAGGATCGTCTGCTCGACCCCTCCAGGCCGGCGAGCGAGCTCGAGCGCGTCGTGCGTGCGCTGCATCCGCACATCGGTGCACGAGTCGCGCTTGTGGACGGGGGACTGCTGGGGGTTCACCGTGCGTGCATTGCGGCGGAGAGAACAAGGGCGGGAACGCTCACGGCTGTCGAGGGTCGACTCTTATACGGAGCCTGTGATGGCGCTTTGGAGCTGCTCGAAGTGCAACCGCCCGGCGGTCGCCCGATGGACGCCGCTGCATATATGCGTGGACATGCCCGCTAAGGCACGAGTCTGCGCCTATACGGTGCTGCGGCGCGTGTTCGAGGACGGCGCCTACGCCGACCGTGCACTGCACGGAGAGGCGAAGCATCTCGACGCGCGCGACCGGGCGCTGGCGATGCGTCTCGTCTATGGGGCCGTGCAGCGCAAGGGTACGCTCGACTACTTGATCGAGCGTCTCGCGGATCGCCCCCCGGAGCAGCTGGATGCGCGGCTGCTGGCGGCTTTGCGGCTGGGGTTGTATGAGCTGCTGTATCTGAGCGGCGCGCCCGACCATGCGGTCGTCGCGGACGGGGTAGAGCTGGCAAAGGGTGGCGCTCGTGGCGGTCACGGCCTTGTCAATGCGGTGCTCCGGCGGGGTGCGCGCGAGGGCCCCGCACTGCTGGCGCAGCTGAGCGATGAGACCCCGGAGCAGGCGGCGATCAAGCACTCGCATCCGGAGTGGATCGCGCGACTCTGGTGGAAAGAGCTAGGGGCGAGCGACGCCCGCGCGCTGATGGCCTATGACAACGAGCCGGGCGAGGTGGCGCTGCGCGCGAACACGCTGCTCACCGATGCCACGACGCTCGCCGATGAGCTCCCGGTGGCCACCCACACCGACCCGGATCTACCCGAGGCGCTGGTCCTCGAGGGTCCGTTCGACGCTCATGACTCGCCCGCGTGGCGCGCGGGAGCGTTCCTGGCGCAGTCGCGCGCGGCGATGCGCGTGTCGCGGGCACTGGATCCGCGGCCGGGTGAGCGGGTACTCGACCTGTGTGCTGCGCCGGGTGGCAAGAGCACCCACCTAGCGGCGTTGATGGGAGGCGAAGGCGAGATGGTCGCGGTCGAGCGCAATGCGCGGCGGGCGGGCATGCTCACGCGCACCGCGCAGCGACTGCACGTCCCCAACATCCGTGTCGAGGTCGCCGACGCCTCGGTGAAGCGCCCGGAGGGAGCGGTATTCGACCGTGTGCTCGTCGATCCCCAGTGCTCTGGTTTGGGGACGCTGCAGGCGCGCGCAGATCTGCGCTGGCGTGTGACTGAAGAGAACGTCCGCGAGATGGTCCCTATCCAGGCATCGATCCTCGCGGCAGGCGCCGCCGCTGTCCGTCCGGGCGGCGTGCTGGTCTACTCTACGTGCACGATCTCCCCAACCGAGAACGAGCTCCAAATCGCCGCTTTCCTGGATGCCCATCCCGATTTCCGCCGCGATGATTTCATGATGACGCTGCCGCACCGTGACCACACGGCCGGGTTTTTCATCGCTCGATTGCACCGGACCTGAGCTGCTGCGATGGCTGACGACCCAGGGGGAGCCTCCAGCGGCGCGCCGGTCGATCTCGGGCCGAAGTGTCCGAACTGCGGTGAGCCGTGGCTGCGTCCCACCAACCTGCCGGGACGCTATCGCTGTGTGTATTGCCTGCACCGCTTCGAGCTCACCTCCGTATGTCCCAACTGCGGCGAGCATTCGACGATCGTGCGCATGTCCTCCACGGCGCTCGTCAAGTGCAACAACTGCGGCGATTCGATGCTGCAGCCGATATGAGATTGATGACGCCGGATATGGGGAGGGTTTGACAGTGTGCCGTTTAACGTCAAGACGAAGCATGAACGTAGAAGGTCGTGCTGAGTTGAGGCGGTGCTGCGCAGATGATGGAGGGGCTGGTCCCTTTGGGGCTGGTGGTCCTCCGCAGTCGCTCTGCAGGGAGAGGCTGCAAACCACCCGCAAGCTGCTGCGGTCAAGAGCCGTGGTGGTGAGCGTTGCGGGAGAAGTCGCGCCTGTGAGCGCGGCAGGTGTGACCCAAGAAGGCGAATGTGAGTGAACCACTGATGACGTGTCGAAACCTCCTAGATGACATCAAAAGCGGGTCCGTGTTATTGGCCTGTGAGGAGCCTGGCGGGAGCCTGTGTATTGGCCAGGTGGTGTCCGGCATGAAGGTGGCGCGAGCTTGGGTTGGGCTTTTGCGCGGAAGGCGGGAACCTGTTGTCTCGCGGGATGGTCAGCTAGTGGCTTATGGCCTGCGGCTGGCTGGATACGGGAGAATTCCGAGCGGTCGAAGCCGTGAGGATAAGAGTACCGATGTGGGGCGCAGGGGCGGACCGTCCGGTAGTAGCGTTGAGGGTCCTGTAATGGGGCTGGAGCGAAGCGGACGGGTCATCCAGGCTTGGCCGTTGGTCAACCACGCCGTGTTGGTGGGAGGAACTAATGGGTGAGTCAAAGTCAGCGGTAAAGCCGTTTTGTATCTCGAAGCAGGTCGTCTGGGATGCCTGGGAGCTTGTCAGGGCTAAAGATGGTGCTGCTGGTGTTGACGAGCAGTCGATTGCGGAGTTCGAGCAGGATCTGAAGAATAACCTGTTCGTTCTGTGGAATAGGCTGTCCTCGGGGAGTTATATGCCGCCACCGGTAAGGGCGGTGCAGATTCCGAAGAAGCACGGGCAGGGTGTGAGAACGCTCGGTATTCCCACTGTTGCTGATCGCGTCGCGCAAAAGGTCGCAGCGCTGTATTTAGAGCCGAAGGTGGAGCCTATGTTTCACCCCGACTCTTATGGCTATCGGCCGAAACGCTCGGCACATGACGCGCTGGGGGTATGCCGGGAACGGTGTTGGAAATATGACTGGACGATCGATCTTGATTTCCAATCGTTTTTCGACTCTGTCGATCACTCGCTCGTTCTGAAGTCGGTGGCTGCCAATACCGATGAGCGGTGGATTCTTCTCTATGTCGAGAGGTGGCTGACTGCACCGCTCGATAATGGAGACGGCACCTTGGTAGCACGGGATCGTGGAACCCCTCAAGGTTCGGCGATCTCGCCTGTATTAGCAAACATCTATCTTCATTACTCGTTCGATATGTGGATGGCACGGGAACTCCCGACCATCCCGTTTGAGCGGTATGTCGATGATGTGGTCCTGCACTGTAAGAGCGAGCGCCAAGCGCGATTCGTGCGTAGCAGAGTCGCCGAAAGGATGGCGGATTGCAACGTGGAGCTAAACCCACGTAAGACCCGCATCGTGTACTGCAAAGACTCGAATCGCAAGGGCTCGTATGAGCACGAGCGGTTTGATTTCCTGGGCTATACGTTTCGTCCACGACGCTCGCGGGGAAAGAACGGCAAGGTGTGCGTCAACTTTCTCCCGGCCGTCAGTGACGACGCCATGAAGGCGATGAGCAAAACGATCAAGCGATGGAGGCTGCACTTATGGAGCGGGAAGACCCTAACGGACCTCGCACGAGCAACAAACAAGCGCGTGCAAGGTTGGATCAACTATTACGGACGCTTCTACCCGTCCGGGTTGACCCGGTTTCTCAAGCGCATCGACCAGTACCTGGTGCGCTGGGCCATGAGCAAGTACAAACGGCTGCGCGGTCATCGCACGAGGACCTGGAAGTTCCTGGAAGGCGTAAAGAAACGTCAACCGGACCTCTTCGCCCACTGGAGAATGACCACGCAAACCAACAACCGGATGATGGGAGCCGTATGACGGGAGACTGTCACGTACGGTTCTGCGAGAGCCCGAGGGTGAAATCCCCTCGGGCCACTCACCTGAGCGAAGCTGCAAGCGAGTTGCTCAAGGGCGAGCACGTGGCGCCGTCGATCCTGTCCGCCAATTTCGCACGGCTGCGCGAGCAGGTGGGAGAGGTGCTGGACGCCGGCGCGCGGATCATCCACGTCGATGTGATGGACGGGCACTTCGTACCTCCGATCACGGTCGGACCGCTGGTCGTCGCGGCGTTGCGAGAGCAGGTTGGCAAGGTCGGCGCGATGCTTGACGTGCACCTGATGGTCGAGCGCCCCGAGCGGCACGTGGCCGACTTCCTGGAGGCCGGCGCCGACTCGATTACATTCCACGCGGAGGCCACGCCGCATGTCGCCTACACCGCGGATCTGATTCGACAGGGTGGGGCGGGAGTCGGCGTGGCGATCAACCCGGCCACGCCAGTCGGCGCGCTGGCAGAGGTGGTGGACTTGCTGGACATGGCTTTGTGCATGACGGTCAACCCCGGCTGGGGAGGGCAGCCGTTCATCGCACATTCACCGCAGAAGATCGAGCGTGTTCGCGCGATCGTGGGCGCTGAAGTGGCTGTCGAGGTGGACGGGGGGATCGACCCCGGCACCGCGCCCACTTGCAGGCAGGCGGGCGCGAGTGTGTTCGTCGCCGGCTCGGCGATCTTCTCCTCGAGCGATCCGGGCGAGGCCTACCTGGCGATCGCGCGCTCCGTCGAGGTCGACTGAGCCTCGGTCGATCGCGCGACCGACCCTCCCGTGTCTCCGCGCCAGTACAGCATCGCCAGTGTGAACGCCAACAGCGCGGTCGCGCCCGCGTAGCCGATCTCGGTACGCAGCAACTGTTCGCTCACGGCCGGAATCAACATCCACACGAGGAACAACGCCGCCGCCAATCCCCAACAGCAAGCGGCGGCGCGCGCGCGGTCACGTGCCAGGGCGGCCTGGTTCAGCGCTCCCGAGGTCAGATGCAGGCCCATGCCAAGACCGATCAACGCGAGGCCGAAGCGGCCATAGGTGAAGTTCTGCCCGAACAGGTGACTCATCACGATGGGGCCGATCAGGAGCAGCCCCAAGGCCACCGCCGCGGCGAAGGCGGCGATCGCTCGTACCGTCACACGGATCGCGCGGACGAAGGCCTCTTGGCCATCCGTCACCTCGAGGCCGGTCAAGTGAGGTAGCAGCGAGGTTTGAATCGCTTGGAACAACTGCAGGGGCGCGCGGGCGATCAGCAGCACGTTGAACACGATTCCCGCGAGAGCTTTGTCAGGCGAGGTCGCCGCCACGGTCAGCACCGCCGCGTTCAGGATCGTCTGCTCGGAGAGCATGATCGCCGACACCGAGCCGGCAAAACCAGTGCCCCGGCGGAGTGAGAGGTCGTCGTGGGCTGCCGCCTCTTGAACCCCCTCCGTACCTGGCCCAGCCAGTGCGGCGACCGCCTCGTCCACGGTTATCGGCGCGCTGATCAGCGCGGCTTCGGTCTCCTCGATCGCTCCGGTACCGAAGCCCTCGTGCTCGTGGTGTTCGCCACCACGTCGTGCAAAGGCCAATGGCACCACCACCAACGAGACCAACGGCGCTGCGGCGATTCCGAGGGCGACCGCCGTCTGGCCGCTGGTGATCCCCAGTGCTGCGGCGATCACAAAACAGATCCGCGAGGTCGACTCCATCAGCACAAGGCCGCCGAACAGGGCGAAATATTCATGTCCCGCAAGCCATCCCCGTGCGAAGTAGCTCGCAGCGTAGGCCAAGGTGCCCACGATCAGGACGTCGTACAGTGCGCTGTAGCCGTCGAAGACTTTGTCCACCAGCGGTTCGCGCAAAGCGAGCGCGACCGCCAGGAAGACCAACGCGAAGCTGGCCTGGATCGCGATCGGGATGCCCAGCGGGTGATGTGTATGCCCGCGTGCGCGGCGTTCGGCGATCGTGCGTGAGAGCAGCTGTTCGATCGGCCGGTAGATCACCGAGATCACGACGAACATCACCGACCACAGCACGTCCAACCGCTGCGCCGATTCTTCGCCGAGGACATGGCTCGCGATCGAGAAGAACGCGAACGTCAGCAGGCCCGTGGAGGCGATCCCGATTGACAGGATCCTCGCGCCACTCCCATAGGAGCGCTGCGAGCGGTTAGAGCCGGACAAGCAGCATCGTCCAGGGGAACGGCGAGCGGATCTCGGCGACCTGGCCGTAGCGGGAGAGCAGCCCGACGAACGAGCGCCGCGACCAATGGTTGAGGTGTCCGGGGGTGTTGCCGAGGTCTGACCAGTAGGCGCCACGCGCTATGTTCAGCCCTCGCCACAAGGGCTCACGGGGCACGGACACGAGCAGATGGCGCTCGGCGCAGCGCGCCATCTCGGCCAGTGTGTGCTCTGGGTCGGGGACGTGCTCGAGCACCTCGATCGCGCTGGCGAGGTCGAACTCGTTCGCTGCGAACGGCAGGTTCTCGGCGTGCATCACCTGGTATTCGAGGTTCGGCGCTTGGCGCTCGGCCCAGCCGGCCTGGATCGACTCCTCCTGCAAATCGATGCCGACCACGCGTCGCTCGCCCAACCGCTGAGCCCACTTGTGGACGAGAACCCCCTCGCCACAGCCGACGTCGAGCACTGAGCTGGGCTCGGCGCGCGTGAACAATTCGTCGAGCGTGCGCTCGAAGGCGCTCATCAGACGGCGCACGACGGGGTTGGTGGAGCCGTACTTGTCGTAGGTGTTGCCGGTGACGATCCCTTCCTCAGAGACGGTGACGGCGCCGCTCACAATCGCACCGCCTCGTGCTCCTCGGTTCCCGCTCGTCCGATTGTCCGGTCTGCGTCGTCCTTGGCGGGGTTGCGCTCCTGGTTTGGATGCCCGGCGGCCGGGACGCCGGGCTCGTAATGCGACGGCGCCACGTTCAGCTCCAGCTCGATCCGGCGCACTCGCTCGAAGGTCTTCTGGGTCATCACCCGCTGTGCGGCGAGCAGGTCGCCGATCACCCCCAGCGCAAACAGCACGACGGCGGCGATGAACAGCACAGCTCCGAGGATCAGCGACTGCACGTGGCCCTTGCCGCCTCCGTCGATGTAGGAGACGACGAAGCGAATCCAGACCGCGAGCGCGACCACACCGATCAATGCGGAGAGACTCCAGAACACGCGCAGCGGCTCGTACTGAGCGTAGATTCGGAAGATCGACACGGCGTTACGACGCACATAGGCGCCCATCGAGGGGAACAGGCGCGACTCGCGCGTCTTCGGGTTGGTGCGCACCGGCACGTGGTCGATCGCGACGAGCTGCTTGCCGGCCTGGATGATCGTCTCCAAGGTGTAGGTGAACTTTGAGACCACGAGCATTTGGATCGCCGCCTCGCGGTTGTAGGCGCGAAAGCCGGAGGTGGTGTCCGGCACCGACGTCGAGGAGGCCTGGCGCACGACCCACGAGCCGAGGCGCTGGAGTGACTTCTTCAGCGGTGAGAAGTGCTCGATGCCCGTGACCTCGCGGTCGCCGACGACCATGTCGGCTCGTCCGGCGAGGATCGGCACGACGAGCCTTGCGATGTCCGGGCCGTAGTATTGGTTGTCGGCATCGGTGTTGACGATTACGTCGGCACCGAGCTTCAGGCAGGCGTCCAGGCCCGCCTGGAATCCTGCCGCGAGGCCCTTGTTGTTCGTCAGGCGCACGATGTGGTCGACGCCGTGCGACCGCGCAACCGCGATCGTATCGTCGGTCGAGCCATCGTCGATCACGAGTCGCTCGACGACGTCGAAGCCCGCGACTTCGCGCGGCAGGTCCGCGAGCGTCTGGGGGAGCTGATCCGCCTCATTGAAGCAGGGGATTTGGATGATGAGCTTCACCGCATGTAAGCCTACCCCGTGAGGTCGTGTGCAGAGGCGCGTGCACCCGCCCGGATAGGCTCTACGCCCCATGGCCGGCGCCACCCTCAGCAAGCCGCGGCAGGACTCCACCCCGCTGCAGCGGTTGCGCGCTGTGGGTGCCTCGACGTGGGCGAAGCTCGCGTTCGCTCTGCTCTGCGTGCTGGCTCTGATCGGGTACTTCGCGTTTCCGACGTACCCGACATACGACTCTTTCTACGCCTTGCTCTGGGGTCGCGACCTGCTGCACCTGCACCTGCCCGATTTCGAGGTCTACCGTGGTCCCACCGAGCATCCTTTGGCGATCGCCTTCGGCGTGCTGTGCTCGCTTTTCGGTCAGGGCAGCGCGCGGCTGATGGTGTTCGGGTCGATCGCCTCGTTTGTGGCGCTCGTGGCGGGCGTCTACCGCCTCACACGGCTGTGTTTCGGACCGGTCGTTGGAATGTTCGCTGCGCTGTTGATGCTGAGTCGCTTCTTTGAGGAGAACCTCGCCGCCCAGGGGTATCTGGACATCTCCTACATCGCCCTGATCGTGTGGGCGGTGGCGCTGGAGGTCGAAAGGCCGCGCCGTGGTGCCCTGGTCTTCGTGATCCTGGCGGCCGCCGGGCTGCTGCGTCCCGACGCGTGGGTCTTGAGCGGCGTCTACTGGCTGTGGTGCGCCTGGCCGGCGAGTGGTGCCCGTGCTCCGGTGAGTATGTCTCCCGGCGAGCTGTCGGAACAAGAAGGTTCGGTAGGAGCTGGGCCGGTAATCGACAGGGGCCCCGCAATCGATAACCGCAGGCGCTTGGAGTACCTCACACTGGCGGCGATCGCGCCGTTGGTGTGGGTCGGCGCCGACGGGATCGTCACAGGGAACCCGCTGTACTCCCTGCACTCGACCGCCGGCCTCGCCCAGGAACTCGGACGTACGCAGGGGTTCACCAGCGTGGTGACCTCGGTGTGGACCTACTCGGTGCGGATCGACAAGCTGCCGGTCGTGCTCGGCGGCCTGATCGGCGTGCCGATCGCGGTGTGGCTGGCTCCGCGACGCGTGCTCGTGCCGCTCGCGGTGCTCGTCCTGCTCGTGTTCGTGTTCGTCGCGGAGGGCGCTGCCGGCGCCTCGGTAATCGACCGCTACCTGATGGGCGCCGCGACCGTGCTGCTGATCTTCTGCGCGGTCGCGATCGGCGGCTGGGCGATGCTCGAGCCCGGAGGGTGGTTGCGCCGGGCGTGGATGGTCGCCGCCGCGGCGCTGGTGCTCTTCGGAGCGGTTCTCGCTGCCACCACGCTGAGCCTCTCCAGCCTGCGCACGACGCTGGCCTACCACGAGGACTTTCACAAGGGGCTGGCCGTCGCACTGGCGGACCCAGCAGTGAAGGCTGAGCTGAAACGCTGTCCGCTGGTCTCGCTGCCGGACAACAAGCTGATCCCGGACGCCCGCTGGATCCTCGACAGCATCGGCCAGCGCAACATAGTCGCCCGCAGTCAGGCGCGCGCAGACGCCGACAAAGGCGCGCCGGCGCTGGAGAACCGAATCCGCGCCGGCAGCGTCGCGGTCTATCCGCTGGGCAGCGCGGTGTTCTTCGAGGCGATCGTCGACGTCGGCGATGACCCACGCGACCAGATTCCCCTTGCCGGTTTCAAGCGGATCTTCACGAGTCGCTACTACGCGGTCTATGGCAACTGCTGAGCCTTCGATGGCCGCGCGGGAGGAGCCTGCGATCGGAGGTGCGGGGCTGGAGCTGTCCCGTCGCAGGGCCTGGTCTGGCCTGGCGACGGTGCTGCTCGCCGGCCTGGGGCTGCGCCTGTGGGGCGTGCGGCAGGGGCTGCCCTATCCGTACAACACCGACGAGGCCCAGCACTTCGTGCCGCACGCGGTCGAAATGTTCCGGAGGAGCACGCTCAACCCGCACTACTTCGCGAACCCACCCGCGTTCACGTATCTGCTGCACTTCCTCTTCCGGCTTTGGTACGGGAGTGCGGACGGGGTGGTGCGGGCGCTCGAACTGCACCCGGAAGGCGTCTACACGCTCGCCCGGGTGGCCGTCGCGCTGCTCGGCACGGGGTCGCTGTGGCTGTTGTATGCGACGGGCGCGCGCCTCTTCGGCCGTGCCGTCGGGCTGCTCGCGGCGGCGATCGAGGCGGTCGCGTTCCTGCCGGTCTTCTATGCGCATCTGGCACTCAACGACGTACCGACGCTGTTTCCGCTGACGCTCTCGCTACTGGGGAGCGCCGGGGTTTTGCGAAAAGGCCGCCGCCGCGACTACCTGCTTGCCGGCGTCGGGCTGGGCCTGGCCTGCGCGAGCAAGTACACCGCCGGGATCGTCCTTTTGCCGCTGCTGGCGGCCGCGACGGCGCGCTACCTGAACGTTGAGGGGAACGCGCGCGCGTATGTCGTCGGCCGTCGCGCGGCGATCGGCCTCCTGCTCGCGTGCCTTGCCGCGCTGCTCGCCTTTCTCCTCGCGAACCCCTACGCGGTGCTCGACTACGGGGACTTCCATTCCGAACTGGTGCACCAGTCGACGCTCTCCGCCGAAGCTCAGGGCAAGCTCGGAGCGCCAAAAGAGGGCGGCTTGCTCTATTACCTCTGGACGCTCACCTGGGGTCTCGGTTGGGTGCCGGCGCTGGCGGCGCTCGGCGGGATGCTCGCGGTTTGGCGCAAGGAGCGGTGGCTTGGTCTGATGCTTGTGCCCGCGCCGCTCTTGTTCCTCCTCCTGATGGGCTTGGAGGGTCGCTACTTCGGGCGCTGGCTGCTGCCGATCTTCCCGATCCTCTGCCTGCTCGCGGCGTTCTTCGCGTTGCGGGTGGCGGAAACGCTCAGCACCTCGCGCAGGCTCAGACTCGGCGTCGCCGCGCTGCTCGTCATGGCGCTGCTGGCCCAGGGCCTCGTCTATAGCGTCCATTCCGGCCTGGTGCTCTCGCGCCCCGACACGCGCAACCTGACGCGCGCGTGGATGGTCGCGAACGTGCCGAAGGGCGCGCTGATCGTGGCCGAGCCCGTCTCGCCCGACGAATGGGCGCGCGAAGTAAGACCCGGAACATCTACCGCGGGCAATCCCTACCGCTGGCCGAAGTACGCCTCGCTGTTCTCGCGGATCACCGCCGCCGGCGCGCTCGAACCGGCGACGAGCCAGCCGCGGAAAGTCGGAATCGAGGACTACGTGCGCACATTGGCCCCGTCGCTGATCGGCTACTACGAGCGCCAGGGCTACTGCTGGGTGGTGAGCGGCTCTACGCAGTACGGGCGCGCGTTCACCGACCCAAAGGCGGTGCCGCAGGCAATTGCCTACTACGCGGCGCTGTCCAGGCAGGGCGAAGTCGTCTACCGCGCCTCGCCCTATACGCATGGCCGGGGCCGCGTGGGGTTCGACTTCGACTGGAGCTTCGACTACTACCCGCTCGCCTACTACCGCCCGGGGCCCGAAATGACGGTGTATCGGCTACACGGTGGCCGGTGCGGGAATCGCCCGGGGATATCCTGAAAGGCAATGACCACCTGTACGGACACAGACCGGGCGCACTTGGAGCGCGCGATCGAGCTCGCCGGCAACGGATTGGGTGCGGTCAAGCCCAACCCGGTGGTGGGCGCCGTGGTCGCCCGCGACGGAGAGGTGCTGGGCGAGGGTTGGCACGAACAGTTCGGTGGTGTGCACGCGGAGGTCAACGCGATCGAGGCGTGTGGTGTGGCGGACCTGAGTGGAGCAACACTGTACGTGTCGCTGGAGCCGTGCTGTCACGAGGGCAAGACGCCTCCTTGCACTGATGCGATCCTGCAGGCGGGGATCAAGCGGGTGGTCGTAGCCTCCGACGATCCCACGGAGAAGGCCTCGGGACGGGGCTTGGGGATCCTCCGCGACGAGGGCGTGGAGGTGCTGCTCGCTGACAGCGAGCTCGCGGCGCGCGCGCGGCTGCTCAACCAGGCGTTCCGTAAGCACGCCCGTGTTGGGCGGCCATGGGTGCTCTTCAAGTCCGCGATGACGCTCGACGGCAAGGTTGCCACCCGCACCGGCGACTCGCAGTGGATCAGTGGCGAGGACAGCCGCGAGCTGGCTCACCGCTGGCGTGCGTCGGTCGATGCGGTGGTCGTGGGCATCGGCACCGCGTTGGCGGACGATCCGCGGCTGACGGCACGGCCGGAGGGCCTGGCCGCGGACCTGCCACACAGCCGCGACGTGTGGTGTTCGATTCGCTCGCACGTCTGCCGCCCACCTCCCAGCTGGTGGCCGCGGCGGCGGAGATACCGCTCACGGTCGTCGTCTCGCGGGCGGCGGCACGGGCGGACACCGACGCATTGGAGGCGGCCGGCGCACAGGTTGTGCTGGCAACCGGTGAGAACGAGCCGGCACGGGTCCGCTCGGGGCTCGAGCAGCTGGGCACGCTCGGCGTCACCGCGGTCCTGCTGGAGGGCGGTCCGCATCTCGCGGGCGCGTTCCTAGACGCGGGCGAGATCGATGAGATCCGCCTGTTCCTCGCGCCGCTGCTGCTGGGCGGGAGCGCGGCCCGCGATCCTTTGGAGGGGAAGGGAGTCGAGCAGATCTCCGAGGCGCTGCGCGCGCTCACCTTCGACTGCGAGCGGGTCGGTGAGGACCTCTTGATCTCCGCGCGCCTACGCGAGTGGTAGGTGAGTGATGTTCACGGGCCTGATCGCCGATATAGGGGGAGTGACAGCGCTACACGAGGACGAAGATGGCGCCACGCTCGAGATCGCCACGCGGCTGGCACAGGAGCTGGGCGAGGGCGACTCGATCGCCGTGAATGGCGTCTGTTTGACCGCGACCGAGGTCGGCGACGACGGCTTCGCGGCACAGGCGATGCGCGAGACGCTCGATCGCTCGGCCCTCGGAGCGTTGACGATCGGCGCGCGGGTGAATCTCGAGTTGCCGCTGCGCGCCGCCGATCGGCTGGGCGGGCACGTCGTCCAGGGCCACGTCGACGGGATCGGCACGGTCAGCGCGATCGACGAGCAGGGCTTCGCGCGCGTGCTGAGAGTCGCGAGCGAGGAGCCCGGCCTGGGGCGTTATCTGGTCGAGAAGGGATCGATCGCCATAAACGGCGTCAGCCTCACCGTCAGCGCGCTGAACAACGATGGTTTCGAGGTCTCGCTGATCCCGGAGACGCTCAAGCGAACCAACCTGGGAGCGGTGATCGTCGGAGATAAGGTCAACCTGGAGGCGGATGTGCTGGCAAAGCACGTGGAGCGTCTTTTGGAGGCAAGAGCATGAGCGACACCAGCACGACTACACCGTTCGCGACGATCGAGGAGGCGCTCGAAGAGATCCGCGAGGGCCGGATGATCGTCGTGTGCGATGACGAGAATCGCGAGAACGAGGGCGATCTGACGCTGGCGGCGCAGTTTGCGACTCCTGAGGCGATCAACTTCATGGCGAAGGAGGGTCGTGGGCTGATCTGCCTGTCGTTGACCTCCGAGCGCTGCGAGGAGCTGGGCTTGGAGCTGATGGCGGCGAAGAACGAATCGTCGTTCGAGACGCCGTTCACGGTGTCGATCGAGGCACGCGAAGGGGTGACCACAGGAATCTCCGCGCACGATCGCGCACGCACGATTCAGGTAGCGATCGACCCTGAGACCAACCCTCGTGACCTCGTCCAGCCGGGTCACATCTTCCCGCTGAAGTCGCGTGCCGGAGGCGTGCTCGAGCGAACTGGGCAGACCGAGGCGGCCGTCGATCTGGCACGCCTGGCGGGGTTGAACCCCGCAGGTGTGATCTGCGAGGTGATGAACGACGACGGCACGATGGCACGCGTGGACGATCTCGCCGGCTACTGCGCAAGGCACGAGCTGAAGATGATCACGATCGCCGACCTGATCGCCTACCGCCGGCGTCACGACAAGCTCGTCGAACGCGTCGCCGAGGCGAAGCTGCCAACGGCGTTCGGAGAGTTCGAGGTCGTCGGCTATCGCGCGTTGCTCGACGAGAAGCACCACGTTGCACTCGTCAAGGGCAATGTGGCCGGGCGCAGCGACGTGCTCGTGCGCGTGCATTCGGAGTGCCTCACCGGCGACGTGTTCCACTCGCTGCGCTGTGACTGCGGGGAGCAGCTGGAGTCGGCGCTGGCGATGATCGAGGCTGAGGGCGAGGGGGTGCTGCTGTATCTGGCCCAGGAGGGCAGGGGCATCGGCCTGCTGAACAAGCTGAAGGCCTATCGCTTACAGGAGGAGGGAATGGACACGGTGGAAGCGAACCTCGAGCTGGGACTGCCCGCGGATCTGCGCGACTACGGGATCGGCGCGCAGATCCTCGCCGACCTCGGGCTCTCCTCGATCAGGATCCTTACGAACAACCCGAAGAAGATCCTTGGCCTGGAGGGCTATGGGCTGTCGGTGAGCGCCCAGATACCGATCGAGCATGCTCCGAACGAGCACAACGCGCAGTACATGCGCACGAAGGCACGGCGCATGGGACACACCCTGCACCACCAGGGCCTAAACCTCGACGAGGAGCTGCTGCACTCGGAGCGCGAGCTTGACCGCGCTCGAGATCGTCGCGGTGCTGAGCGTCGCACCGGGGATCGGCGAGAGTCGTGAGCGAGCGTTATGCGATCGTCATCGGGCGCTTCTATGAGCAGCTGGCAGAGCGCCTGCTAGACGGGGCAAGGAAGGCATTTGCGGAGGCGGGTCATGACGAGGTAGGGGTGTTCGACGTGCCTGGCGCGTTCGAGCTGCCGATCGCCGCGAGCTATGCGGCGAAGTCCGGACAGTTTGCGGGGGTGGCGTGCTTGGGCGCGGTGATCAAGGGCGAGACCGACCACTACGACTTCGTCTGCGCCGAGACCGCGCGGGGAGTGATGCAGGTGCAGCTGCAGACGGGCGTGCCGTGCGCGTTCGGCGTGCTGACCTGCGCGACGATGGAGCAGGCACTGGCGCGAGCCGGCGGCGGCAAGCGCGATCAGGGCGCTCACGCCGCCGAGGCGGTGCTGCGGATGGCGGCGCTGCGCCGCGAGCTTTCAAGCGGTTGAGAGTCTTTTTAAAAAGGCTCTAGACTGCCGCGCATGGCAAAGGTGTGTCACAGCTGCGGGAAGGGTCCTGCGTTCGGCCAGAGCCGTAGCCACTCGATGGTCGCGACCAAGAGGCGCTTCGACCCAAACCTGCAGAAGGTGCGGATCCTCGTCGGCAAGGCGCCGCGGCGTGTGTATGTGTGCACCCGCTGTCTGAAAGCCGGCAAGGTAACCAAGGCTGCTTAGGCCATTCTTGCTGCGAGCGGGCGGCGTGCCGCCCGGGTGAGGTGATAGAGGTGTGGGTGTGACCGATACGAATCTGGTCCGCTTTCGCGCTGCTGTGGCGGGCGCACTCGCGCATCTCGAATCGCGCCGCGAGGAGGTCAACGACCTCAATGTGTTCCCGGTCGCCGACGGCGACACGGGCGACAACATGGCGCTGACGCTGCGTGCCGTGCTGGCCGAGCTCGATCGCTTGCAGGGGACCAACGAGGCGCGCACGATCGACGAGATCGGGCGTGAGGAGATTGTGCAGTCGGTGGCTCGTGCGGCGCTGCTGGGTGCGCGCGGCAACTCGGGTGTGATCCTCTCCCAGCTGATTCGTGGCGCCGCCGAGGAGCTGGTCAGCCGCCCTGGAGAGCTGATCGACGCCACGCTGATCGGCGCGGCGCTGGCCAACGCGGCCGACCGTGCTTACTCCTCGGTGCGCGAGCCGGCGGAGGGCACGATCCTGACCGTGGCGCGAGAGATGGCCCACCAGATCGTGACCGACCTCGCGCACAGTCCGGAGAGTCCCCGCCTGGACCCCGACGCGGAGCCGCGGCTGCAGGATGCGGCGATCGCCGCCGCGCTGGAGCGCGCGGTGAGGACAGGGCAGGAGTCGGTCAAGCGTGGTCCCGAGCTGCTGGCGGCGCTGCGCGATGCCGGCGTGGTCGACGCAGGCGGTTACGGGCTGACGATCATCTTTGCGGGCGTCGTTGCGGCGCTACGCGGCGACGACCCTCCTGAGCTCGATCACTACGCGCCCGCCCGCATAAGCCATCCCGAGCATCATTCGAGCACGTACCGCTTCTGCACGAACTTCGCCGTCACCGGCACCGGGCTGAGCTCGGGGCATTTCATCGCGCCACTGGAGCAGCTCGGAGATTCAGTGCTGGTCGTCGGCGACGCGACGACACTGAAGGTGCACGTGCACACAGACGAGCCCGAGCGGGCGACCGCGGTGTTCGCGCATGCGGGAGAGGTATCGCGTTTGGACGTAGCGGATATGCATTTGCAGGTGAGCGAGCGCGAGCAGCGGCTGAGAGACGATGGTGGCGGCATTGATGTCGAAGGCAGAGGAGTTGATGGGATCCCGCCCGCCCAGACGGACGGTCGGGCCTCCGTCCATGGTCCGCGCGTGCGCTGCGGGGCGGTGGCGGTCGTCAGTGGCGACGGTCTGGCGGCGATGTTCGAGCAGCTGGGTGTGCACACGATCGACGGCGGCCCGACGCTCAACCCCTCCACCTACGATCTGCTGGCGGCGATCCACGAGGTGCAGGCCGAGGAGGTGGTGGTGCTGCCGAACTCTGCGAACGTGATCATGGCCGCCGAGCACGCGGCCGAGCTATCGGACAAGCAGGTGCTTGTGGCGCGCACCACCAGCCAGCAGGCCGGTCTTTCCGCCGCGGTCGCGCTGGAGTCCGATCGCACGGTGGAGGAGAACGCACAGGCACTGGACGAGGCGCTCGCCCACCTGCGCACGGGTGCGGTCGCCCAGGCCGCGCGCGACGATGCGCAGGGACGCTTCGGTCGGGGCGAGGCGGTGGGGTTCGTGGCGGACGAGGTGGTCGCATGGGGGGAGCCTCGCGAGACCCTGCGAGCGGTCCTTCAGACGCTCGCCGATGGCGCGGAGCTGATCAGCGTGCTCGCGGGTCAGGACGCTCCACTGGAGCCTGGCGACGTCGCCGAACTTCTCAACGGCGGGGTCGAGCTCGAACTGCACGACGGCGGTCAGCCCGCTTACTGGTGGCTGCTGGCCGCAGAGTGACGACCGCTGAGCGAGGCATTATGGACGAAGAAGATGTCCACAGCCGCGACAATCACGAGGAACCCCGATGACCTGATCGCGGATGCTCGGCATTCCCTCTCAGGTGGCCTGCCGGCGTTTGGATCGAGAAGATGTCTGGATTGGCGGGAGATGTTGGAGGCGCCGGTGCACTGGCCGCGCCCCTCACGTCTACAAGTCCCGCTGGACGTACCGCAAGCAGGCAAGCTCGCCGAAGGTTTGCAAGTACTGGGATTGACGAGCGCCGGCGCGCTGCTGGAGCACCTGCCGAGGGACAGCCGTGAGGCGCGTACGGTGGCGGCGCTGAAGGCGGGCGAGCAGGCGACGGTTGCGGTGCAGGTACGAAAGATCGGTGCGCGTGCGGTGCAAAGACGCGGGATGAAGCCCCTGGTCGAAGCGACCGTGTTCGACGGGACAGGGAGCATGCGCGCGACGTTCTTCAACCAGCCGTGGCTGGCGCAACGCTACGAGCCGGGAACGCGCCTGGTGCTGCACGGCAAGACAACTGAGCGGGGAACGTTCAACGTCGCCCACCACGCATTGGGAGGGGATTTGAATGCCCACCTGACGAATGCCCACCCGAACCCGGATGCACCGGGCGAGATCGCCCACTATCCGGCGACTGAGGGCGTGAGCTCGACCCAGATTCTGGCGCTCGTCCAGGGCGTGAGGCACATCCTGGGGGACGTGCCCGAGACGCTGGGAGCGGCGACGAGGATGAGCGAGGGGCTCCCAGATCGCGGGAGCGCGCTCGCGGCAATGCACTTCCCGCGCGATGCGGAGGATCGCGAGAAGGGCCGTGAGCGACTTGCATTCGAGGAGCTGCTCTCGACGCAGTTGGTGTTCCTGAGAAGACGCAAGCGGCGGGGGGAGAGCACGAAGGCGCACCGATTGGACGAGCCGCCAGGGTTGAGTGAGCGCTGGTTAAAGGAGGGTTTGCCGTTCACGCTGACAGGAGATCAGCAAAGGGCCGTGGAGACGATCCGCAAAGAGCTGGCGAGCACCCGCCCGATGCAGCGGCTGCTAATGGGGGAGGTGGGCAGCGGCAAGACGGTCGTGGCGCTGTACGCGATGCTGCGTGCGGTCGAGCACGGCCTGCAGGCTGCGTTGATGGCGCCGACGGAGACGCTCGCCGAGCAGCACTTCGCGACCCTGCAGCGACTGCTCGGCGCCGAGCCGGTAGCAGCCGCACTGCTGAGCGGCTCGACCCCGGCACGTCGTCGGACGGACCTGCTGGGCAAGCTCGCAAGCGGCGAGCTGGGGCTGATCGTCGGCACACACGCGTTGATCGAGCCGGACGTGCGGTTCCGTGCGCTGGCGGTGGCGGTGGTCGACGAGCAGCATCGCTTCGGCGTGCGCCAGCGCGCGGCGCTGGATGAGAAGGGATCCCAGGCGGCGGGAGGCGAGGGATCGATCGGAGATCGGCCGGCGCCGCACGTGCTGCACATGACCGCCACGCCGATCCCGCGCACGCTGGCGCTGGCGCGTTACGGGGACCTCGACGTGAGCATGCTGCGCGAGCTGCCGCGGGGACGGCAGGCAATCCAGACGCGGATCGTCACGGGCGAGCAGGCACGGGCGCGCGCCTACGAGGAACTGCGCAAGCGGTGCGGTGAAGGCAGACAGGCATTCGTCGTATGCCCGTTGGTCGAGGAATCCTACCCGGCCGACCGGGACTCCTCTGGGGTGGGCGCGGGCGGAGAGGTCGAGGTGAGAGCGGCGAGAGCGGAGTACGAACGGTTGGCGAAGGGGGAGCTTGAGGGATTCACGCTGGAGCTGCTGCACGGTGGGATGCGTCCGGCCGAGAAGCAGGAGGCGATGGCCAACTTTGCCTCCGGCAAGGCGGATGTACTGGTCGCGACGACCGTGATCGAGGTCGGGATCGATGTCGCGAACGCGACCGTGATGCTGGTGGAGAACGCGGAGCGTTTCGGGCTTTCGCAGCTGCACCAGCTGAGGGGACGGATCGGCCGCGGCGAGCACCGCTCCAGCTGCTTGCTGGTGGGACCGCCCGGCGCGCGGCGGCTGCGCGCGATGATGGATCACTCCGACGGCTTCAGGCTGGCGGAGATTGATCTGGAGCTGCGTAGCGAGGGGGAGTTGGTCGGCACCCGTCAATCGGGACTGCGCCAGTTCGAGATCGCTTGCCTACCCCAGGATGCGGCTCTGCTGGAGCGTGCACGCGCGCGGGCTGAGGTGATCGTTGCGACTGACCCCGGGTTGGAGGCGCCTGAGCACGCACTACTGGGTGAAGCACTCGAGCACACCTTCGGCGCCGGTGCGTCGGAGCCGATCTCCGCGTGAGGGTGATCGCCGGGCGCTGGGGCGGTAGGATCCTGCAGGCGCCAAGGGGCAGGGCCATCACCCGGCCGACAGCCGATCGGGTGAAGGAGGCCGTCTTCTCGATGCTCGGCACGGTGGAGAACGAGCGCGTGCTTGATCTGTTCGCGGGCACCGGCGCACTGGGGATTGAGGCGCTGTCGAGGGGCGCGAAGCGGGCGGTGTTCGTCGAGCGCGACGCCGCCGCGCTGGTGGCGCTGAGGGCCAATCTGGGAGACCTTGGGCTCCTGAAGAGCGAGGCCGAGGTACGTTGCGCGGAGGCGCTCGGCGCGCTGCGCGGTGCACGGAAGCACGCAGAGACGTACGATCTGGTGCTGATCGACCCCCCGTATAGGCGGGCGAGCGACTTAGGAGGCGAGTTGGCGCTGGCCCTCGAGTCGCTGCTTGAGCCACAGGCACGCGTGGTCGTCGAGAGCGATCGCAGGGCGCCACTGCAGCTGCCTTGGGAGATCGAAAAAGAGCGGCGCTATGGCGATACAACGATCACAATCCACCGGTACCAATGACCTCAACGACCTGCATGGGTGAGCAAATGACGGCGCGAGAGAAGGCGATCGTCGTGTGTCCGGGCTCGTATGACCCGATCACGAACGGCCACCTGGACGTGATCCGCAGAGCGGCGGCGCTGTACGACGAAGTCGTGGTTGCGGTCGTCAATCGCTCGGTGCGGAAGGACAAGGCGCTGTTCGGGATCGACGAGCGGATGAGCTTCATCGAGCATGCGATCGCGGATCTGGACGGGGTGAGGGCTGAGCCGTTCAGCACGCTCGTGGTCGAATTCGCGCGGCATGTCGGGGCGAAAGCGATCGTGAAGGGATTGCGCGCGATCTCGGACTTCGAGTACGAGCTGGAGATGAACCAGCTGAACCGCAGACAGGATCCCGAGATAGAGTCGGTTTACCTGATGGCCAGCCCGCAGTACAGTTTTCTTTCCTCCAGTGGCGTCAAGGAGCTCGCCACCTTCGGGGGCAGGATCGACGATCTCGTCCCCGGCGAGGTGGCGAGACGGTTGCAGGAAGAGCTGAAACGCTGACGAACTTGGAGACGCAATGGATGTCTTAGTACTCATTGACAAGCTCGACGATCTGGTGCACAACGCCAAATCTGTGCCGATGACCGACCAGGTCAGGGTCGACAAGGAGGAGATCTACGACATCCTCGACCAGATGCGCGCGACGATCCCCGAGGAGATCAAGCAAGCACGGTGGATCGTCAAGGAGCGCCAGGAGATGCTCGCGGAGGCCAAGAAGGAGGCCGAGCGGATCGTCAAGGAAGCGCGCGAGCGCCAGGAGAAGCTGGTCGGTGATGAGGAGGTCACCAAGCAGGCCGAGCGCGCCGCCGAGGACATCGTCGAGGACGCTCGTACGCGTGAGCGCGAGATCCGCCTGGGCGCGGAGGATTACGCGGATGAGATCCTCAACACGCTCGAGGTGAACCTTTCGAAGTTCATCGCCGCCGTGCAGCGCGGCCGTGAGCGTCTTCAGGGCAAGGACGAGCCCGCCGAAGTCAGCTAGTCCCAGCCAGGGGCGCGCTGGGCTGAGTCTTTGAAGTAGGGTGCCGCGCGTGAACGCTCCAGAGGCGAAGCACAAGCTGCACGTCATAAAGACGCTGCTCGGCACGGGCATGATCCAGCCGACGCGCCCGGACAGGGCCGTACGCTCGATCAGGGCGCTGCGCCGCTGGGGCCCAACGCCGGCGGCCGCGTACACGGGCTCGGCCGCGCGCTATCCAAACCGCGCGGCGATCGTCGACGAGCGGGGAACCCTGACGTTCGACGAGGTGCAGCGGCGCACGAACGCGCTCGCGTGGGGGCTGAAGGCGGAGGGAGTGGGAGAGGGTGACGGGGTGGCGATCATGTGTCGCAACCACCGCGGGTTCATCGACGCGACGATCGCGTGCTCGAAGCTGGGCGCGAACTCGCTGTACCTGAATACGGCATTCGCGGGTCCCCAGATTGCCGACGTACTCAGGCGCGAGGACCCGACGGCGCTGATCTACGACGAGGAGTTCGCCGACCTCGTGAGCGAGGGATGCGTGGGACGGAAATGCTTCGTCGCTTGGCGCGACCCCGGTGAGGTGCCGTCCGCGCCACTGCTGGAGGAGCTGATCGCGAGAGAGACAGACTCCGAACTACAACCTCCGAGCGAGAAGGGTCGCGTCGTAATCCTGACGTCGGGCACGACGGGGACGCCGAAGGGTGCAGCGCGCAAACAGCCCGAGTCGCTGGATCCGGCGGCGGCGCTGTTCTCCAAGATTCCGCTGAAGGCGAGAGAGACGACGATGATCGCCGCGCCGATGTTCCACTCGTGGGGCTTCGCGCACTTCACGCTTGGTCTGCCGCTGGCGAGCACGCTGGTGCTGCGCCGGCGCTTCGACCCCGAGGACACGCTGAGGGCGGTCGCGCAACACCGCGCGAGTGCGCTGGCGGTGGTGCCGGTGATGCTGCAAAGGATTCTGGAGCTGCCGAGAGAGACGATCGCGCGATACGACACCCACGCGCTGAAGGTGATCGCCGTCAGCGGCTCGGCGCTGCCGGGCGAGCTGGCGACGCGCGCAATGGACGTGTTCGGCGACGTCGTCTACAACCTTTATGGCTCGACCGAGGTCGCGTGGGCGACGATCGCCACGCCCGCGGATCTGCGCGCGGCGCCGGGGACGGCGGGAAAGCCGCCGCTGGGGACGGTCGTGAAGCTGCTCGACGCGGAGGGCAACGAGGCCAAGCCGGGTGAAGGAGGCAGGATCTTCGTCGCGAACGAGCTCGTGTTCGAGGGCTATACCGGCGGTGGTGGCAAGGAGATCATCGGCGGCCTGATGAGCACAGGCGATGTCGGGCACTTCGATGCTGCCGGGCGCCTGTTCGTCGACGGGCGTGACGACGAGATGATCGTCTCAGGCGGCGAGAATGTGTTCCCGCGCGAGGTCGAGGACCTGCTGGCCGACAGCGAGCAGATCGAGGAGGCCGCGGTGATCGGCGTCGATGACGCGGAGTGGGGCCAGCGGCTGAAGGCATTCGTCGTACCTCGCAACGGCGCGCAGCTGAGCGAGGACACGGTCAAGGGCTATGTGAAGGAGAACCTCGCGAGATACAAGGTTCCGCGCGAGGTGGTGTTCCTGAAGGAGCTGCCGCGCAACGCGACGGGCAAGGTGCTCAAGCGCGAGCTGCAGGGACGCTGAATAGGTCCCACCCGCCCACGCTAGCCTGGGAAGGGTGACTGCGAGAGCCGACGAATTCGACCTTGGGGGTCTGCGGTTGAGCGTCGGCGAGGGACGGCGAATCGAGCTGAGCGTGCCGATCGAGCCGCTCGAGCTTGGTGGTGAGCGATACGAGATCAAGCCCGAAAGGGTCCCTGTGCAGCTCGAGGTGTCGAGAATGACAGGGTGCGGATACGCGCTGCGACTGCGGTTCGAGGCCGCGCTGATGGGCCAGTGCATGCGCTGCTTGAAGGACGCGAGTCCGAAAGTGGAGGTGCAGGCGCGTGAGGTCGAGGTGCCGGGTGGGGGAGAGGAGCTGGAGAGCCCATATGTGGACGGCGAAAAGCTGGATCTGGCGGCGTGGGCGCGCGACGCGTTCGCGTTGGAGGTACCGGCGACGGTGCTCTGCAAACCGGACTGCGCGGGCCTGTGCCCGATCTGCGCGGCCGATCTGAACGATTTGGACCCTGCCCGCGCCGAGCACCGCCACGAGCCGGAGCCAGATCCGCGCTGGGCCAAGCTGCGCGAGCTGAAGCTGGAGTAGGGCGCCTCCAGGCTGGTAGGCTTCTCGACCGATGGCCGTCCCCAAGAAAAAGCAATCGCACAGCCGCACCGCCAAGCGCCGGGCGCAGCACAAGATCGGCACGCCCGCAGTGAACGCCTGCCCGAAATGCCACAGCCCGAGAAGGCCGCACAGGGTGTGTCCGGTGTGCGGTACGTACGCGGGCAAGGAAGTCGTCGTGCAGAGCACGCACGACCACAGCGAGCACGACCACGACCACGAGTAAGCGCCGGTGATCACGCCGGTCGTCGCGGTTGACTGCAATGGCGCCGACCTGGGTCCGGCCGAGGTCGCGGCTGGCGCAAGTCTGGCTGCGGCGCAGGGGGCGAGGGTTCTGCTGTTCGGGCCGGCGGAGGAACTGGAAGTCATACCCCTGCGGGACGGTGTCGAGGTCGTGGACGCGCCGATCTCGATCGCCAAGAGCGCCGATCCGGTGAGTGCGGTGCGATCGACACCTGAGGCCTCGATCGTGCAGGCCGCACGAGCGGTCGCGGAAGGTAGGGCGCAGGCGCTGGTGTGCGCGGGCGGCACGGGCGCGGCGCTCGCGGCGGGGCTGTTCAACATCAAGCGTGCGCGGGGCATCTACCGACCGGCGCTGGCGATCCCGCTGCCAATTCCGGGATGCCAGCCCACCCACCCGGGCGGGCATTCCGTCATCCTGCTGGACGTGGGCGCGAACGCCGAGGCGCGGCGCGAGCATCTCGTGCAGTTCGCGTTCATGGGCGCAGCGCTGGCACGGGCGGTGCTCGGGGTGGAGCGCCCGCGCGTGGGGCTGCTGTCCAACGGCGAGGAGGCCGCGCGCGGGAGCCGGCTGATAGTGGAGACCGGCGAGGAGTTGGCAGAGAAGGCGGGCAGGACAGGCGCGCTGGAGTTCATCGGCAACGTCGAGGGCAACGACGTCGTGGGCGGCGTGGCTGACGTGATCGTGACCGACGGGCTGATGGGGAACATCGCGCTGAAGCTGATGGAGGGGGTCTCACAGACACTGCTCGGTGCGGTCAGGGACGCCGCGATGGCCTCGACGCGGGCAAAGCTGGGAGGCGCGCTGCTACGGCCCGCGCTACGCGAGGTGCGTGACGAGCTCGACCCGGAGGAGCAGGGTGGCGCCTATCTGCTGGGGCTGAGGAGCCTGGGGGTTGTGCCCCACGGGCGCTTCACGCGGAGGGGCTTCGCGCGCGCGATCCTGCGCGCGCGCCGTGGCGAGCAGGAAGACCTAACGGGGAAGACCGAGATTGCGCTCGAGCAAGCGGGGGCGCTGAGGGGCGGGGTGGGCAGGCCATCATCCGCCCGGCCAGCTAGCCTGCCGCAGGCGAGATGACCCGATGACCCGCGAGCAAGTCTTCACCTTGATTCAAACCCATCTCGCCGACGAGCTGGACGTCGATCCGGAGAACATCGGAGAGGAAACCAGGTTCAAGGAGGACCTGGAGGCCGATTCCCTCGACCTTTACACGCTGGTGCAGGAGTTGGAGGACACCTACGGCGTGGAGATGTCAGACGAGCAGGCGGCGAAGATCCTGACAGTGGGCCAGGCAGTGGACTTCGTCCTGGAAAACGGCACAGACGGCTGATGTGCGATGAAGCTGCTGGGCGAACTGCTCGACGAGCTGCCAGAGCAGCTACAGCGCCAGGTCTTTACACACGCGTCGTGGAGCGAGCGCTCGAGCGATTCGTACACGCGCTTGGCGTTCCTCGGCGACAGCGTGCTGGCGCTGGCCGTGACAACGCACCTCTACCCGCGTCTGGAGGCGGAGCGGTTCGGGGCGGGCAGGCTGACAAAGATCCGCGCGCAGGCGGTATCCGGTGCGTCGTGCAGGGTGGTGGCCGAGCGCTTGGAGGTACCGCGGCGTCTGCAGGCGGCCGCGCCGGCGGGGGTGGAGGCGAACGCGGCCGCGGCGCTCGTGGAGACCGAGCGAGTGCTGGCATCGGTGATCGAGGCGGTGATCGGGGCCTGCTACATCGACGCGGGCTACGAGCGCACGGCGGCGGCGGTGGTCGAGGCGTTCGAACCGGAGATTGCGCAGGCGCTGGAGCACCCGCTGGACTTCAAGTCTGCGCTGCAGGAGCTGCTGGCGCGGCGCGGGGCCGAGGTAAGCTACGAGATCATCGGCGAAACCGGCCCGCCGCACGATCGGACATTCGCAGTGGCGGCGAAGGTGAACGGACGAATACTGGGCGAGGGAAGTGGCCGGAGCAAGAAGCACGCCGAGCAGGAGGCCGCCCGCGAGGCCGTCGAGGGGCTGGCGAGCGACGAGTGAGATCGGTAAGCCTATGCGCCTGAAGTCGCTCACCTTGAAGGGCTTCAAGTCTTTCCCCGACCGCACTCATCTGGACTTTGGTCCCGGTGTGAGTGTTGTGGTCGGCCCGAACGGGTCGGGCAAGTCGAATGTGACCGACGCGGTCCTGTGGGCAATGGGCGAGCAGTCGCCGCTGGCGGTGAGGGGCCAGTCGATGCAGGACGTGATCTTCGGAGGGGGACGGGGGGTGCAGGCGCGAAGTGCGGCCGAGGTGGAGATCGTGCTCGACAACTCCGATGGCACCGTCGACTTGCCGTTGAGTGAGATCTCGATCGTGCGGCGCTTGGATCGTACGGGTGAGGGTGGATACAGACTGAATGGCGCTCGCTGCCGGCTGACGGACGTGATCGAGGTGCTCTCTGACACGGGTCTGGGGAAGGAGACGCACTCGGTCGTCTCGCAGGGGCGAGTGGAGGCGATCGTGACCTCCAAGCCACGTGAGCGGCGTTTGCTGATCGAGGAGGCGGCGGGGCTGGGCAAGCACCGCAAGCGCCGGCGACGAGCGCAGCTGAAGCTCGAGAAAACGCAGGAGAACCTGGATCGCGCGCTGGATGTGGAGCGTGAGGCACGCACCCGTCTGCGTCCGCTCAAGCGCCAGGCGGAGGCGGCTGAGCTGCACGCGCGTTTGGAGCTCCAGATGCTGGAAGCGCGCTGGGAGCTCGTGCGCGAGACGTTGCGCGCCCGGGGGGTGGATCTCGATAAGGCCGAGGCCGAGGTAAAAGAGGCACGCACTGCGCGAACGGAGATCGAGGAGCGGTTGCAGGCGGTGGTACAGCGGCGCGGGATGGCCGAGCGGGCGCTGTCCGAACGAACCGAGCGCCACGACGCGCTGGCAAAACGCGTATACGAAGCCCGCTCCGGGCGCGAGCGGCTGGATTTGCGCGCGGAGCAGGCTGGCGCGAGTGCACAGGCGCTAACCCGGCGGATCGAGCGAGTAGAGCTCGAGCTGAGTGCGCTGAGCGAGCGCGAGATCGATCGGCCGGACGCGGGCTTGGGGGTGGGTACCGAGTACGTCGTGGCTGCGGGCGTAAGCGAGCAGCGGATCGAGACGCTCGAGGGTGAGCTGAAGGAGATCGAGCAACAGCGCGAGCGAGAGATCGAGCGAGAGATCGAGGGCTTGGAAGCCTTGCGTGAGCGCGAGGCGGTGCGTGTGAGCGAGCTGCAGGGGGAGGTCGAGCAGGCGCGGGCAGCACGAGCGCTGGCTGATGAGTTTGCTGAGCAAGCACGCGAGAGGTTGAGGACGGCCGAGAGCGAGATACAGGACACGCGTCGAGAGGCCGCGCGGGTGGGCGGAGAGCTGGCGGTCGCGAACCAATTTCTGCGCAGTCACGCGACCGTCGGGGATGAGAGTGCCCACCCACCGGATGACGCGCCGAAGGCGCTGAGCGAGCAGTTGAGCGTGCGCGACGGGTACGAGCTGGCGCTGGCCGCTGCGCTCGGCGGCCGTTTGAGCGCCGCGCTGGTCAAGGACGTGGCTGGTGCGGAAGCGTTACTCGACCGCGCTGGCCCCGATGGCGGCAGTGCGCTGCTGGCCGAGCTTGGCTCACACCGCGAGTCTTCGGTGGGGCGCGAGTCAGAGCCGCCCAAGGCCGGCGCGGAGCGGCTGCTGGACCTGGTAAGCGGGCCGGCACAGGTCATGGAGCTGGCAGGACGACTGCTGGCGGACGCATGGGTGGTCGAGCGCTTGGAGGATCTCCCGGCGGCCTTCACCGGGATCGCGGCCACGCGCACGGGTCGGGTGTGGTTCGCAGCGTGGGGCGAGATGCGCCAGTTGACAGAGGGCGGCGAGGAGCAGGTGCTGGCGCGGCACAACGAACGTGACCGGCTGATCGCGGCGAGCGAGCTGGCAGTGCAGGCCGAGCAAGCCGCACAAGTCCATACGGCGAGTGTGCTGGAGCAGCTCCGCGCAGCCGAGGACGCCCGCGCCGGGGCCGAAGTGGCGCTGCGCGAGGCCGAGCGCGCCTGCGCCGAGGGGAGCGAGGCGTGGCGCCGGACGGAGTGGCTGATCGAGCAGCGCAAGGCCGCGCCTCAGCAGGGGCCGCTGGCTGTGAGGAAGGCGCAGCTGGAGGGTGAGCTGGCGGTCGAGCGCCGGCAGGCCGAGCGAGTGGCGCGCGAGCAGGCCGAGCGAGCCGCCCGCACGGAGAGGTTGCGTGCGCAACACATGGCCGACGTGGCGCTGATCCCGCTGGCCAACCGCCTCGCGGAGACACTGCGCAGCGCTGGCGAGGCGGTTGAGCAGCGCGTAGCAGAGCTCGAGGCAGAGCTCGCGAGCGACCGTGAGGCGGGCGAGGCGATGGCGGGCGAGCTGCACGCCTGCGCGGTGGAGGAGGCCGAGATTCAGGCGCAGCTACGCGGGGCTGGCGAGGCCGTGACGGGTGCCGAGGTGGCGGCGCAGCGGTTGCGCGACCAGGCTCAGGAGGCGATGCAGGAGGCGCAGGCGGTGGCGGATCTGCTGGAGCTCTCAGAGCAGGCGCGTGCCGAGCAGGCGGAGCCGCTCGAGGAGCAGCAGGCCGAGGCGCTCGCCGCCCGGGTGGATCGACTGCGCCGCCGGCGCGAGCAGCTCGGCCCTGTCAACCCGCTCGCGCAAGAGGAGTACGCGGAGGCGGTCGCGCACGTGGAGGAGCTGGAGGGTAGGCGTTCAGACCTGGAGACTGCGTTGCGCGAGCTGAAAGCGGTGATCCGCGGAGACCGACAAACAGATCGAGGAGACCTTCGCGGAGACGTTCGCCGCCGCGGCGCGCAACTTCGAGGAACTTGCCGGCGACGTGTTTCCGGGTGGCTCGGGCAGGCTGAAGCTCGTGCGCGACGAGCAGACACCACGAGCGGTCCTGGGTGGACGGCCTCTATCGGAGGCCAGGGCGGATGCAGCGGATGGGCACAACGGGGGTGGGGAGGCGGCGGAGGCAGCCGCCGAGGCTGAGGCCGAGCGCGAGGCACTCCAGGCTGAGGACGAATCGGAAATCGGGCAGTTGGGTGTGGAGATCGAGATCACGCCGGCGGGGAAGTCGGCAAAGCGTCTTTCGCTGCTCTCGGGCGGGGAGAAGTCGATGACCGCACTCGCGTTTCTGTTCGCGGTGTTCCTGGCGAAGCCGTGTCCGTTCTACATCCTGGACGAGGTCGAGGCTGCGCTCGACGATCTGAACCTGGACCGCTTTCTGGCGCTGCTGCGAAGGTATGCGGACAGAGCGCAGTTCATCGTGATCACGCATCAGAAGCGCACGATGGAGGCAGCGGATTGGCTGTACGGCGTGTCGATGGGCGGTGACGGGGTCTCGAAGGTGCTTTCACGCCGCTTGCCTGCTGAAGAGGACGCGCCGCCCGCACACACCCTGTCCGCCCCGGCCGCGCAGGTGGCCGAGGTCGCGTAGTCGTGGCACGCGACTGGAACGACCTCTTCATCACAAACGGTGCCACTGGTAGCGGTGAGGCTCAACCGACCGTCGGCGCAGAGCAAAAACGCGGGCTTCTCCGCCGTCTGCGTGAGAACCTGTCGAAGACGCGGCAGGCACTCGGTGGTGAGCTCCAGGCGACCCTGTGGGGGACGCTCGACGAGCACACATGGGAGCGACTGGAGGAGGCGCTGATCATGGCCGATGTCGGCGCGAGCACTACCGCATCGGTGGTGGCGAGGCTGGAGGCCGAGGCCACGGACGGCGGGCTGACCGGCGGCGAGGCGCTGAGCGAACGACTGATCGAACTGCTGGCCCAGACGGCGCGGGTCGGCGACGGGCGGATCGATGTCGGCAAAAGGCCGACGGTGATCATGGCGGTCGGCGTAAACGGCACGGGCAAGACGACGACGATCGGCAAGCTGGCATGGCATCTGCGCAACGAGTTGGGGCTGACGGTACTGATGGGGGCGGCCGACACGTTCAGGGCCGCGGCAAGCGAGCAGCTGGAAGGCTGGGCTGGGCGGGCGGGTTGCGAGATCGTGACCGGGCCGGCGGGCTCGGACCCGGGCGCGGTGGCGTTCGAGGCGATCGCCAAGGCGCAGAGCTCGGGCGTGGACGTGGTGATCGTGGATACAGCAGGGCGGTTGCACACTCAGGACGACCTGATGGCGGAGCTTGGGAAGGTGCGCAGGGTGATCGGCAGGCAGCTCGAGGGCGCCCCGCACGAGACGTTGCTGACCGTCGATGCGACAACCGGCCAGAACGGACTGCGCCAGGCGAAGATGTTCGCTGCGATTGCTGAGGTGACGGGGGTCGTGCTGACGAAGCTCGACGGCACTGCCCGTGGCGGGATCGCGTTGGCGATCGCGAAGGAGCTCGACTTGCCGGTGAAGCTGATCGGCGTCGGCGAGCGGGTTGAGGACCTGAGGCCATTCGATCCCGAGGATTTCGCCCGGGCGCTGATCGCCGAGGACTCTTCTCGGTAGGTTCGGCACCCGAGGGTACCGATCGGCCGCATGCTCCGTTCGGGAGAGGCGTGAGGGGTAACCTGGAGGTATGGAGATCTGGATCGTCTGGTTGGTAGTGGCCTGTTTACTCGGCTTGGGGGAGATGCATCAGGGCGCCTTCTACCTGGCGCCGTTTGCGATCGGGGCGGGGCTGGCGGCGGTCGTGGCGCTGCTCGGCGTCGGCGGGGCGCTGTCCGGGGTCGTGTTCCTGGCCTCCTCGGGGATAGTGTTCGCGACGCTGCGCCCGGTGGCTCGCCGCCACCGGCGCATGCCGCCGTCGATCCGGACCGGTGCGGCGGCGCTGGTGGGCAAGCGTGCGCTTGTGTTAGAGCGGATCGCCAACGAGGAGGGCGTCGGCTGCGTGAGGATCGACAGCGAAGTGTGGACCGCTCGCAGTTATGACGAGGACGAGGTGATCGACGCGGGCGAGCGCGTCGAGGTGGTCGAAATACGCGGCGCCACGGCGCTCGTTATGCACTGACCGCAAAAAAGGCAAACAAAGGAAACGCAATATGGTCGCTCTAATCGCCGTCGCAATCGTGGTCCTGTTCGTGCTCGTCGCGGCGGCGCGTACGATTCGCGTGATTCCTCAAGCCCGAGCCGGGGTGGTCGAGCGTCTGGGTCGTTACAGCCGCACGCTCGAGCCGGGCCTGACGATCGTGACGCCGTTCATCGATCGCGTGAAGCCGCTCGTGGACCTGCGCGAGCAGGTCGTGAACTTCGCTCCGCAGTCGGTGATCACCGAAGACAACGTGGTCGTCGGCATCGAGACGGTGTTGTATTTCACGATCACCGACCCGCGCTCGGCGACGTATGAAATCGCCAACCCGCTGCAGGCGATCGAGCAGTTGACGGTGACGACGCTGCGTAATGTGATCGGTGGCCTATCGCTCGAGGCGACGCTAACGGCGCGCGAGAACGTGAACACTGAGCTGCGGGTGGTGCTGGACGAGGCGACGGGTAAGTGGGGGATCAGGATCAACCGCGTGGAGATCAAGTCGGTCGACCCGCCCCAGGACATCAGGACGGCGATGGAGAAGCAGATGCGCGCCGAGCGCGATCGTCGCGCGGCGATCCTGACCGCGGAAGGCGAGAAGCAGGCGCAAATCCTGACGGCCGAGGGCGCCAAGCAGTCCGCGGTGCTGACCGCCGAAGGCGCCCAGCAGGCGGCGGTCCTCGACGCGGAGGGCGAGCGCCAGGCCGCGATCCTGCGCGCGGAGGGTGAAGCGAAGGCGATCGACACGGTCTTCAAAGCGATCCACGAGGGCAAACCGAATCGCGAGCTGTTGAGCTACGAATACCTGCAGATGCTCCCTCAACTGGCGGAAGGTGACGCGAACAAGGTATTCGTCGTACCGAGCGAGTTCGCCGAGGCCTTCGGCGGCATCGGTGCGGCTCTGTCGCGGGGCGCGAATCTGAACAAGCCCACCGAGTAGCAGCCGGCGCGCCGATCTCAGATGACCCCGGAATCGACCCTCTAGAGCCAGATGTTCGACTCGCTTGCGGAGAAGCTGCAGGGGACGCTCGCCGACGTTCGCAACCACGGGACGCTAACCGAGGGAGATATCGACGGCGCGATGCGCGAGATCCGCCTGGCGCTGCTGGAGGCGGATGTCAACTTCAAGGTCGTCAAGCAGTTCACCGCCCAGGTGAAGGAGCGCTGCCAGGACGCGGAGGTGGTCGGCAAGCTCAACCCAGGCCAGCAGGTCGTGAAGATCGTCGCGGAGGAGCTGACGGCGCTGATGGGCGGTCAGGCCGCCGGCCTGAGCTTCTCCGGAAAACCGCCGACGGTGATCCTGATGGCGGGTCTGCAGGGCTCGGGCAAGACGACCGCGACGGCCAAGCTCGCTCGCTACCTGCGCGAGGAGCATTCCTCAACGGTTGCGGTGGCGGCCTGCGACGTCTACCGCCCGGCGGCGGTTGAGCAGCTCATAAAGGTAGGCGCGCAGGCCGGCGCGGAGGTCTACGAGCGGGGCACCGACTCTGACCCGGTGGAGATTGCCGCGTGGGCGCTGCAGCGTGCGCAGCAGGAGGGCAAGGATGTCCTGATTGTCGATACGGCAGGCCGGTTGCACGTAGACGAGGAGCTGATGGCGGAGCTCGTGCGGATCAGGGCGGCGGTGAAACCGCACGACGTGTTGCTTGTCGTGGACGCGATGACCGGCCAGGACGCCGTGAACGTGGCCGAGAGCTTTGCCGAGGCGGTGCAGTTCGATGGTGTGGTGATGAGCAAGCTCGACGGGGATGCCCGCGGTGGCGCTGCCCTGTCCGTGAAGGCGGTTACGGGCAAGCCGATCCTGTTCGCCTCGACCGGCGAGAAGCTCGAGCAGTTCGAGCGCTTCCACCCCGATCGGATGGCACAAAGGATTCTGGGCATGGGCGACGTGATGAGTCTGATCGAGCAAGCCGAGCGTACCTTCGACGAGACCGAGGCGGTCGAGCTGGAGCGCAAGCTGCGGCGCAACGAGCTGGGCCTCGATGACTTCTTGGCGCAGCTGAAGATGATCCGGAAAATGGGCCCGCTGACGAGCCTGCTGGGCATGATCCCCGGCTTGGGTGGGGCTCAGCTGAGCAACATGAAGGTGGACGAACGCGAGCTCGACCGGATCCAGGCGATCATTCAGGCGATGACTCCCGAGGAGCGGCGCAAGCCGGAGTTGATCAAGGGCTCGCGCCGCCTGCGGATCGCACGCGGTTCGGGCACAAGCGTGCAGCAGGTGAACCGCCTCGTCAAGCAATTCTCCCAGATGCGGAAAGTGATGAAACAGGTCGGACGCGGCAAGACACCTGATATCGGCGCGCTGATTCGCAACGCGCGCTGAGACCCTTCACCGTCTAAGCTAGGTTGCGCAATCCGAATAAGACCCGAGAGGAAAACGTGTCGGTAAGGCTCAGGCTCACGCGAGTGGGCGGTAAGAAGGACCCGATGTGGCGTGTAGTCGTCGCCGATCAGCGCTCCCCGCGCGATGGTCGCGTGATCGAGACGATCGGCCATTACAACGCCCAGACGGATCCGTCGACGATCGTGATCGACGAGGAGCGTGCGCGTAGCTGGCTGGCGCGAGGAGCGCAACCGTCGGACACGGTGCGCAAGTTGCTCCGTATACAAGGGATAGAGGCCCGAACCGGCTGACAGCCGATCCGGGCCCGCGCGGACATGTCCAGCGAGAACCCGAAGCAGCTGCTCGAGTACCTGGCCGAAGGGCTCGTCGACGATCCCGAAGCCGTGGCGGTCGAGCAGTTCGAGGAGGATGACGGCACGGTCGTGCTTGAGCTGTGCGTTGCCGAGGGCGACTACGGCAAGGTGATCGGCCGCGGCGGACGCACCGCGCACGCGTTGCGGACGGTCGTGAAAGCCGCCGCGACGGGCGAGGGGCAGCGCGTGCTGCTCGACATCGTCGATTGACGCCTCGTGCGGTGTCGGGACGGGACACCAGCGCCTCGCAGGCGAGCGGGAAGCGAGCAGAGGACGATCCGCCGCCCGAGTTGCAGGCGGGTCGCATTGGACGCGCGCACGGCCTGGATGGAAGCTTCTATGTGACGAGCCCACGGCCGCGATTGCTCCTCCTCGGTAGGAGCGTGAGCGTGGCGGGACGGAGCATGGAGATTGTCCGCCGTGCGGGGACCGAGCAGCGGCCGATCGTGCGTTTGGCCGGTGTCGATGACCGCGAGGGAGCGGACGCGCTGCGTGGCATGGCGCTGACGGTCGCAGCACTGCAAGCTCCGGCGCTCAAACAGGGCGAGTGGTGGGCGCATGAACTGGAGGGCTGCACCGTCATGGACGGCGAGCATCTGATCGGCACTGTCGGCCGGATGATCGAGCTACCTTCGTGTGAGGCGCTCGAGGTAGCACGCGAGCAGGGCGGGGTGCTGCTGGTGCCGATGGTGAAAGGCGCAATCCGTCAAGTGGCTGTCGATGAGGGCCGGATCGAGGTCGACATGGGCTTTCTCGGTGAGGCCGGGGAGCGATGATGGAGATAGACGTGTTCACCCTGTTCCCGGAGTGGTTTGACTGGTTTGCCACCCAGCGCCACGTCCGCAACGCGTTTGCGGCGGGCACGAGCCTTCAGTGCGTGAACTTTCGCGAGCACACCCAACTGAGCGGCGGCCAGGTCGACGACACTCCGTTCGGCGGTGGGGCGGGGATGGTGCTGCGCGTCGATGTGATGGACAGCGCCCTGCGCGCCCACTACGGCGTCGACCCGGTACGACTGCGCGATCAGCGCCGCGTGATCGCGCTTCAGCCGGCCGGCCGGGAGCTCGATGACAGGCTCGTCGACGAGCTGGCGGCTGAGCCCGCCCTGACGCTGCTGTGTGGGCGCTATGAGGGCTTCGACGAGCGCATCGTCGAGCACTTCGCGAGCGATCAGATATCGATCGGCAGCTATGTCCTCTCGGGCGGCGAGCTGGCGGCGATGGTCGTGTGCGACGCGATCCTGCGCAAGCTGCCAGGTGCGCTCGGGCACGAGGAATCGGCGGTGCAGGAGTCATTCAGCCCCGCGCTCGGGGGTAATCCGGAGTACCCCCACTACACCCGCCCGGCCGAGTATCGCGGCTGGCATGTGCCGGATGTGTTGCTGTCCGGCCATCACGAGCGGATCGGCGCGTGGCGACGCCAGCGCAGCTCCGAACGCGGCGAGCGCCGCGGCGGCGATGCCGACCGGTGAACCGGTCCTCCCGTTCGTATCGGAAGTGGGTGCGGCGGTGTGGGCCGAGTGTCCGCTACCATTCCTCCCCGCGTCGGCCGGATACCCTGATCGGGGTCACTTCATCGGGTCATCAGGGCGCACACCTCCTTTACGTTATGAGCAGCGTCATCGAAACCATCGAGCGCGCGCAACTGCGCCGCGTTCCCGACTTCGCGCCGGGCGACCGCGTGAAGGTGCATTTCCAGGTGATCGAGGGCAGTCGCCGCCGCGTGCAGATCTTCGAGGGCGTGGTCATCAAGCGTCAGGGGCACGGTGCGCGCGAGACATTCACGGTCCGCAAGCAGTCCTTCGGCGTCGGTGTCGAGCGCATGTTCCCGGTGCATTCGCCGAAGATCGAGCGGATCGAGCTGGCGGCGCGCGGCGATGTGCGCCGTGCCAAGCTCTACTACCTGCGCGATCGTGTCGGCAAGCGTGCACGTGTGCGCGAGCGCCGCTACACCGGCCCGGAGCAGGCGGTGGAGCCCGGCCTGCTGCATCAGCAGGCGGAAGGCGCGACTGACGCGGACGGCATGACAGCCGAGGACACGGTGCTCGAGGGCGTCGCTGCGGACGCCTCCGAGCAGAGCGCCGCAGCGCAGGACGGTGAGCACGGCACCGTCGAGGAGGGCGGTATGCCCACGAAACAGGACGCGGCTTTGCTCAAGGACGCGGACGATGTGGGATCGCAGACGTCGCCGGTGGAGGGCGCCGCCACTGAAGTTGAGGGCCAAGGGGGGAGCAAGGAGGACGAGGAAATCGCCGCCGGGGAAGAGCCCCAGGCATCCGCGTCCGATGCCGATGTCTCCCCCGATGCCGGCGAGGACACGCCGAAAGACGTGTCCTCCGGCGACCCACCGGCGTGAAGCCGGTGATGAGCGCGACGGGTCTGCCGGTTTACGTATGAGCTCGATCGCCGGGGTCACCAGGAGTTCGATCGTGGAGCTGGTCGTGATCGTCGCGGTGGCGCTCGGTCTTGCGCTCGGCATCCAGGCATTCATCATCAAGCCATACCGCATTCCCAGCGGCTCGATGGAACCCACGCTCGCGGTCGGCCAACGCGTCTTGGTCGACCGGATTGGCACGCACTTCAGTGAACCGCACGTTGGCGAGATCGCCGTTTTCCATCCTCCGAAGGAAGCCCAGAAGGAGGTGTGCGGGCCGACGCCGCACATCGTCAAGCTCGGCGAAGCCGCCTGCTCGGAACCAGAACCGGTGGAGTCGAGCGTGAACTTCATCAAGCGGGTCGTCGCCGGTCCTGGCGATGAGATCTACATCAAGGAAGGCCACGTCTATCGCAAGGCCGCCGGCAAGAGCACGTTCGTCCGCGAGCAGGACTCCTACATTCGCGAATGCGGATCGAGCCCGGAGTGCAACTTCCCGACGCCGATCAAGATTCCCGCCGGACACTGGTTCATGATGGGGGACAACCGTGGCGAATCCGACGACAGCAGGTTCTGGGGTCCCGTACCCACCGGATGGATCATTGGGGAAGCCATCGCCACCTACTGGCCCCCCGACCGCATCGGCATCTTCTAGGTTTCCAGCTGTCGAGGCTGTGGCCCCCGAGCCCGCGATCCCCGCTATTGCTGCTTCTCGGCCCACTCCGATCGTCGCTACCGGAGTCTCCAGGCATGCGTCTGGAGAGTCGTCTGGAAAACCCGACCGCCCGGCTCGCCCAACCCGCGCGGTGCGGCGTCGCAGGCGAGCGGGCACGAGCGGGCAGCGCCTGTTCGCGTTCGACCGCCGTCTCGGCGTGCGTTTCGTGGCGGGCGCCGATGAGGCCGGTCGGGGTTGCCTCGCGGGGCCTCTGGTCGCGGCTGGAGTGCTGTTCGACTACGAGGCCCTCACCACCCGCGAGCTGCGCTCGCTGGCCGCGCTGAACGATTCCAAGCAGCACACACCCGATGCGCGTGAGGAGCTCTACCCGCTGGTGCTGCGAAGTGCCGCGCGCGTCGTGGTCGTCTCGCGGTGCGCGAGCGGGATCGACGTGAGGGGATTGCACAAGACGAACCTCGCGGCGCTGCGCGACGCGATCCGGGGAGTGACAGCGGGCATCTCGGGCGAGGTCGCGTGTCTGCTGGACGGGTTCTCCGTGCCCGAGTTCGAGCGGCCTCAGCGCGCGGTCGTCAACGGCGATGCCACCAGCGCCGCGATTGCGGCGGCATCGATCGTCGCGAAGGTCACACGCGACCGCTACATGCACCACGCCGATGTCCTTCACCCGGGCTGGAGCTTCGCAGAACACGTCGGCTACTCGACCCCCGTGCATCGCGAGGCGATCCTCCGCCAGGGCGTGTCCCCGCTGCACAGGATGTCCTTCCGCTCGCTCGCCTACCAGCAGCTCGCGCTCTGAGCTTTACCAAGCTCCCTCGATGTGATCGAGGCTGATCAGGCGGTCTTTCGTGTCGAGGATCACCCCGATCGCGTCGAAGCGGATCGTGTGGGCGCTCGGCCTGATGTGCTTTTCCTCGCGCAGCCACGCGGCGGCGAGTCGGCGTAGACGTGCGCGCTGACGTGGGCGCAGCCACACGAGGGGCTGCTGATCAGGGCGAATGCCCTGTCGCTGTGTGTTCACGCGTCGCGTCTTTACCTCGGCGAACACGAGCGTCTGTCCGTCGAAGGCGATCAGGTCGATCTCGCCGTATCGCGTGCGTTCGTTGCGGCCCAGCGGAGAGAACCCAAGCCGGTGCATGTGGGCCATCGCCAGCTCCTCGCCGCGACGGCCCAGGGCCGGGCGCTGGTCGGTGCTTTGAGCCTGACCAGGCGGAGTCGTGGATGGGGATGAGGGACCGTCGGAAGGCACGATCGATCACGCTAGAGCGCGAAATGTGACGCAAGACACCTATCTGTGCCAATTTTGTGCCCGATCTGTAAAGAACCTGCGACGCCATCCACAAGCTCGCTCGCGTAGCCTCCAGTCGATGGAAAACGCTCCCCAAAACCCAACGGCCTCCGCGACCGCGCCGGCTGCTGATCCTCAGCCGGTCGCCGCCGGGCCACGGTCGCTCGACGGCGTTACCACTTTCATGGGCCTCCGCTGGGACGATCCTCAGACGGTCCGTCTCACTATCCGGCCTGAGCTGATCAACAACGGTGGCCTGCTCTCCGGCGTGGTCACCTACGCGCTCGTCGACTACTGCATGGGCTCGACGCTCTGGGCGCAGACCTCAGAGCAGGAGCGGATCGCGACGATCAGCATCTCGATCAACTACATCCAGACCGCCGTCGAGGGCGAGATCGTGTGTCGCACGACGCTCGACCGCCGCAACCGCAGGACCGCGGTGATGCGCAGCGAGGTACACCACGAGGATGGTCGCCTGCTGGTCACAGCGATCGGCAGCTACTCGATCTTCCCCCCGCGCGACCGGCCTGCGACCCCACCAGAGCACTGACGTCCACGGCGCTTACGATCGCCGGCTCGGACTCTGGTGGCGGCGCCGGTGTGCAGGCAGATCTGAAGGCGTTCGCGCGCTGCGGCGTGCATGGGTGTAGCGCAATCACCGCGATCACGGTGCAGAACACGGTCGAGGTGCGCGCCGTACATCCCATCCCGCCAGATGTCGTGCTCGCTCAGGTGCGCGCGGTGCTCGCCGATATCGGCGTCGACGCGGTCAAGGTCGGGATGCTCGGCACGGCCCCGATCACGTTCGCGGTCGCTCGTGCCCTGGATGAGCTACCCGCCCACACTCCCGTGGTGGTTGATCCAGTGATGGTCGCCGAGTCCGGCGCACGCCTGCTCGACCCCGACGCGCAGCGCGCCTTGGTGCAGGAGATCCTGCCGCGCGCGACCGTGCTCACCCCGAACCTGATCGAGGCACGTGTCCTGGCCGGCTGGACGGATACCCCGAGCGCTCCAGACGTCGCTCTCACCGATCGACGTGTCGACGCGCGTGAGCCCAGAGGTCCGGCGTCTGGAGCGGATGAGGATGAGGAAGCTGAGGCTCTCGCCCGTGCGGTCCTTGCGCTTGGTCCTTGCGTGGTCGTGCTCACCGGAGGCCATCGCGCGCGCGCTGCAGATCTGTTTCTCGACTCGGCTGACGCTGGATCGACGGTCAGCATTGAGGGAGAGCGCCACCCCGACGGCGCCGCGCACGGCTCTGGTTGCACCCACTCCTCTGTGCTCGCCGCTCAATTGGCCCTTGGTCGCTCGCCGCTGCAAGCCGCGCGCGTTGCCCGTGCCTTGGCGGGCGAGGCCGTCGCGAACGGCTTGCGCGACGTCGGTCAAGGCGCCGGTCCGGTGGACATCCTCGGTCTGGTCCGCATGCGCACCGACTAAAGATCGCGCGGGCGGGTGGGGGTCTATTTGCCATAATCGGAGCACGATGAAGCTGCTGCGTATGAAGCCCGGTCATGGCGAGATCGTGCTCGCCGAGGGGGATGTGCGTGTGCCGGAGCAGGAGCGAGAGCTGATCGAGGCATTTCGCCGTGAGCTCGACGCCGGCATGTGGGCGGCAGTGCCGACCGGGACCCCCGGTGGGCGCCGCGAGGCCGAGCTGGTGAAGAGCTTCGCCGAAGTCCCCCGTGAGGCCGAGCGTGTGATCTTCTTCCCACGGGCCGCCGGCGGCGCGCCCGGGGCGACGCTCTAGCGCTGATGACGCTGGCACTGGGGACCGGTGCGATCCTGCTCGTGGTGCTTCTCTGGGAGCTCGTCCGGCCCACGTTCAAACGTGCCCTCGCGCGCGGCCGGGAGATCTGGTCGCTGCGCCGGGGCGCCTCGACGCTCTCGGGCTATGATCCCGGCCGGGAGCGTCGCGCCGAGAACCGGGCGCGCGCGCTGCTGCGCTCTTGCGTCGACGAGCGCGATTGGGCGATGTACCGAGACCTCGGGTTCCTGCGCGTATGGGGCGGGTTCGGCGAGCGCGGGCGGGGGAAGCACGCGAGCTATGCCTACCTGATCTACCCGCATAAGCCGGTCGTCGCCTACGTCCCCCAGACAGGAGCGCTGCTGAACGAGTATTGCGTCGCCTTCCCCGATCTCTCGCGTCCCTACGGCAGCTCGCGGCTGCCCGACTCCGATGACGTGCTGGCCAAGTGGATGGCGCTCACCGCCGACGAGCGTCGTCTGATTGCCGACGCGAACATGCACCTACCGGGTCGTCAGGTCGATCCCGGGCGCGTGCGCCGCGATCTGCTGCGGCTCGCCCGCTGGGAGCGTGAGCACACGGCGCGCGATCCGCGTTGCCCAGATCGTGCCGTCAGCGATCCAGTTGGCCCAGATCGTGCCGGCGTTCCAGATCGCGCCGACCGCGATCTGCATGACTCAGATCGCGCCGATACCCTGCACGCGTGAGCTTCGACGTTCGCCACAAGAGCCGCGCCCTCACCGAGGGCCCCGAGCGCGCCGCCGCGCGCGCCTACCTGCACGGCATCGGCTACTCCGCCGAGGATCTCGCCAAGCCGATCGTCGGCGTCGCACACTCGTGGATCGAGACGATGCCGTGCAACTTCAATAACCGTGTGCTCGCCGCGAAGGTAAAGGAGGGCATCCGCGTCGCCGGCGGCACGCCGATGGAGCTCAACACGATCGCGATCTCAGACGGAATCACGATGGGCACCTCCGGCATGCGCGCCTCGCTCGTCTCACGCGAGCTGATCGCCGACTCGATCGAGCTCGTCGCCTCTGCCCATGCCTTCGATGCGCTCGTCACGATCTCCGGCTGCGACAAGACGATCCCCGGCACGGTGATGGCGCTTGCGCGCCTGGACATCCCCGGCCTGATGCTCTACGGAGGCTCGATCAAGCCAGGTCACTACAAGGGCGCCGAGGTCACGATCCAGCAGGTGTTCGAGGCGGTCGGGGAGCTCGCTGCCGGGAAGATCTCAGAGCTTGAACTGCACGAGCTGGAGGAGGCCGCCTCACCGGGTGCGGGAGCGTGCGGAGGACAGTTCACCGCCAACACGATGGCGATGGCCTTCGAGGCGCTGGGGATCTCGCCTGCCGGCACCGCGATGGTCCCCGCCGAGGACGGGCGCAAGCTCGAGGTCGCAAAGAGCTGCGGGGAACTGGTGATGGACGTTTTGCGCCGGGGACAGCGCCCGAGCGAGATCATCACCAAGCCCGCGCTCGAGAACGCGATCGCGGCGGTTGCCACGAGTGGCGGCTCGACCAACGGCGTGCTGCATCTGCTGGCGGTGGCGCGCGAAATGGGCGTGGCACTGGAGATCGACGAGTTCGAGGCGATCTCCGAGCGTACGCCGCTGCTGTGCGATCTGCAGCCCGGCGGGCAGTACGTCGCGACCGAGCTGTATGAGGCTGGCGGCGTGCCGCTCGTGCTCGCCCGCCTGAATGACGCAGGGATTCTCCACGCCGACGCGCAGACGGTCACCGGCAGAACGATCGGCGAACACGCTGCCGAGGCCGTCGAGACCGACGGCCAGCGCGTCGTGCGCTCGCTTGCCGAGCCGATCAAAGCGACCGGCGGCTTCGCGATCCTGCGCGGCAACGTCGCGCCCGAAGGCTGCGTGGTGAAGCTCTCCGGGCACGAGCGCCGCAGGCATGTCGGACCGGCGCGCGTATTCGACGGCGAGGAGGCTGCGATGGTGGCCGTGCTCGGCCACGAGATCAAGGCCGGCGACGTGGTCGTGATCCGAGGCGAGGGCCCCGCCGGCGGTCCCGGCATGCGCGAGATGCTCTCGGTGACCGCCGCGATTGTCGGAGAGGGAATCGGCGAGGACGTCGCGCTGATCACCGACGGACGCTTCTCGGGCGCGTCCCGAGGCTTCATGGTGGCCCACGTCGCACCGGAGGCCGTCCGCGGCGGTCCGATCGGTGCGCTCAGAGACGGCGACGAGCTGACGATCGACGCGGACACGCGCCGCCTCGACGTGGCGCTGTCCGACGAGGAGATAGCCGCGCGCGTGAGCGCCTACAGTCAGCCGCCGCGCGCCGACGAACACGTCGACGTGGCGATCCAGAAGTACGCGAAGCTGGTCGGCTCCGCCGCCGAGGGCGCTGTCACGAGCTGAGCTGCCGACGGCCTTTACGCGCGCCCGGCGCCGAAGAACTCTATGAGTAGCTGGTTGACTCGCTCGGGTGCGTCGTGCTGGACCCAGTGGGTAGCGTCGGGCAGGCGCTCGACGCGGACGTTTGGCACCCATCGCGGCAACGGCTCGGCCAGCTCGCTGCCGAGGTGCCGATCGCGCATGCCCCAGATCACCAGTGTCTCGGTCTGGATCGGCGCCAGCTCAGCCGTGGCGGCGCGCGGGGAGCGGCGCAGGGCGGCGCGATAGTAGTTGACCATCCCGGTCAACGCTCCCGGCTGCGACCACGCCTGCGCATAGCGCTCCAGGTCTGAGTCGCTGAACGCAGCGGGCGAGTCAGCGCGCAGGGAGCGCTTGCCGAGAGAGAAGTCCTCGCGCGCCGCCAGCCACTCCGGCAGCCACGGGATCTGGAAGAAGAACATGTACCAGCTCTTGCGCAACTGGCGCAGGGTCCGCAAGCCGCTGAGCATCCGCTCGGGGTGGGGGACATTCAGGATCGCCAGCTTCTCCAGCAGCTCGGGGTAGCGCATCGCGGTCAGGTAGGCCACGGCCGCACCCCAGTCGTGTCCCACCAGATAGATGCGCTGGTCGCCGAAATGGCCGATCAGGCCGGCGATGTCGGCGGCAAGACGATCGCCGTCGTACTGGCGCCAGCTATGAGGCTTCTCAGAGAGGTTGTAACCGCGCATGTCGGGCGCAACGACATGAAGGCCGGCGTCGGCGAGCGCGGGAATCTGGTGGCGCCAGGAGTACCAGAACTCGGGGAAGCCATGCAGCAGCACGACCAGGGGTCCGTCCCCGGCCTCCACATAATGCAAACGAATCCCGTTGACCTCGGCGTAGGAATCGCTGATCCCCGCCACCCCCGTGGTCTCCGCCAGGGTGCTCATGCCGCCTTCGGTTTCGCCAGCGCCACTCGCGCACTCACCCATCCGGCCCGCGCGAGCAAAGCCGGTGTGAAGATACGCTGCGGCGTTGTCATCCGGCTGAGCAGTGTGTGCACCGCTCGGGCGACATACTGGTCATGCGCTGCCGCCGTGAACAGCACATTCTCGAAGCGGTTCAGCGGGCGGCCCGTGGCGTAATCGCAGATCAGCCAGTGATGCACGGCAAGCGCACGCCGGTGCTGGCGGCGATATCTGACCAGCGCACGATCGATCTCCCGGTCAGATCCAAGTCTGCCCGCGAGCTCATTGGCGAGCCACTCGCCGCTCTGCAGCGCCCAGCCGCACCCCACACCGACGAGGGGGTCTGTCGCTTGTGCGGCATCCCCAACGAGCGCGACCCCCGGCCCGGAGACGCGACGCCGGATATTCGACATGTCCAGACGGCCCATGATCTTGCTCACACGCTGCCCGGCAGAAAGATCAGGCCCGTCGGGCAGATCGGCGAAGTATCGAACATATGCGCCCTCCAGATCCTCGCGGAATGCCGGGAGCTGATCGTTATTAGGCGCGCAGCCCATTACGGTGATGCCGTCATCGTTGACGAACGCCGCAGCCGCGCCCGGCTCCAGAGTCCAGATCGTGATCGGTTTGCCGCTGGGTATAGCGAGGTCCTTGTAGTGGGCGAAGTAGATGAACCGCCCGTTGGGCTTGACTTTCGCGGGCAGACCCGCGAGCTCAGCGACCTTGGAGTCGCGTCCATCCGCGCCGACTACCACGCGCGCGTGCACCTCACGATCCTCACCTCCGACGGTCGCGCGCACACCGCGAGGGCGCCCCGCGCGGTCACGGATCAACTCCGTAACCGTCGCGCCAGGCAGGTAGTCGACGCCGTCGGTGCCGGCCGCGAGCGAGCGGATCATCGGGTCGAGGCGCTCCCGGCGAATGTTGTAGCCGTAGGGCAGCTCCGTCGCGCCAGCCCGTGGCCGTGGACGGATCCACCCGCGACGCGTCCAGAGATCAGCGCCGTTGCGCAGGCCACCAGCCGTCTCGATCTGCTCCGCCAAACCAAGACGCTGCAACGTCCCGGTCGCGCACGCCGTGATCGCGTGCGTACAGATGACCTTGTATGCATCCTCTTTCGGCGAACGCTCCAACAGTGCAACCCGCGCGCCCTGTCGTCCGAGAAACGTCGCCACCGTACATCCAGCGACGCTTGCACCCACGACGACCGCGTCGTACTCATTCACCAGTTGGCTCCTTCGTCGATCCGCTGCATGACAGCCTATAGGTAAAGCGCTTTTGGGTAAAGCGCTTTTGGCGGACCTGTTCAACTCGACCGTCGGAACTGACGGCTTTGACATCTGGGCCGGCTGAGCCGGGTCTCCTCGCCTTCGCGCCCGCAGCTGGATGTCTACTCGCTGAGGAACTCCTCGAGCAGCCCGTTGAACGCCGCCGGGCGCTCGATCATCGCCATGTGCCCTGTGTCCTCGAAGATCACCTTTCGCGAGTTCGGGATCAACCGCTCGTACAGCTCGGCGTCGCGCGCTGTCACGACCTTGTCTTGCCTGCCCCACACGATCAGTGTCGGACAGGCGATCTCGCCCAGGCGCTCGCGGTAGTCATAGTCCAGGTTCGCCTCGATCCCGTCGATGAAGCCGGGCGCCGCCAACCCGCGCACGAACTCCGCCACGTACGCGGCCGGCAAGCGGTCGGGGTGGCGTGTCACGATGTTCGTCGTCGGCTCCAGTCGACGCAGACGTGGGTGCCTGGCGAGCAGTTCCGCATGCGCTGCCACCCGCGCGTGATAAGTGTTGAAGATCCCTTTGAACCGGCGCGCCTGGGCGAGGAGCTGCAGCGAGCGGCGATCGTTGTAGGTGCTCAGGCCGGCGGGGGAGACCAACACGAGGCGCTCGACGAGCTCGGGGTACTCGATCGCGAGCTCGACCGAGGTGAAACCACCCATCGAATGGCTCACGAAGGCGGCTGCGCTGAGCTCGAGCGCCTCCATCAACCGCGCCAGCGTGCGGGCGTAGATCGGCACCGAGATCCCGCCCCGCACCGGCAGCGGCGAGTCACCGAAGCCCGGCAGATCGACCGCGATCACCCGATGGCTCCCAGCGAATGCCGTCAGCTGCTCGACCCAGTGCGTCCAGCGCCCGATCAGGCCGTGAACGAACAGGAGCGGCGGACCTTCGCCCATCTCCACCACGTTGATTGGCTGATCGTCTTCCAGGATCACCCAGCGCTGATGCTCACGCCAGTCGATATCGAGCCACGCAGAACGCCCGCGCGGGCCGTAGAATGTCCGATCGTCTGGCCGGGGAGGCGAGGGAGACGCTGTGGATGTCGGGTTCATGACCTTTCAATCTACCCAAGGACCTGCATTTCTATGAGGATTGCGATCGACATCGACTCGACGCTCCACCACTATTGGGACGTGCTCTCGGAGGTCTCGGTGCGACGCTTCGGCATCGAGCTGCCCTACGACGAGCAGTTCACGTGGGGCACCACGCGTCTGCGCCCCGAGCAGTTGGAGATCTGCATCGAGGAGAGCCACTCCGACGAGCGGATCCTCGCCGGCGCCCCTTATCCGGGCGCGGTGCAGGCGGTGCGCCGCTGGCACGAGCAGGGCCACTTCGTGCACATCACCAGCCATCGGGCGCTTGACCGCAAGGATGCCACCACCGCGTGGCTGCAGCGGATCGAGCTGCCGTTCGACGATCTGCATTGCTCCTACGACAAGGTCTCGCGCTGCGCCGAGCTGGAGATCGACCTTTTGATCGACGACGGCCCCATGAATCTCTCCGCCGCCCTCGAACGCGGCATCCTCGCCGCCACGATCGAACACCCCTGGAATCGGGATGTATGCGAGGAAGAGGAGATCCTCTGCGCGAGCAACTGGATCGAGCTCGGAGCGCTGCTGGAGCCGGTGCTGGGGATGCAGGTGCGTTCCTTGGCTCATGGGGGCTGAACCACGGGGCGATCGAGCAGCGACGAAGAAGCATCTCAGCTGGTGCAGGAACAGGTTCTGAGGGGCACCACGGCGAAGTAGACGTCGCTATGAACACTCCAGTACGGACCTCCGACGAGGCATCGGGTCTAGACAGGGCCTGGCGCGAGGCGCTCCAGTTGCTCGAAGACGACTTGCTCAGACGCGACGCGGCGCAGCGAACTCGCCGTGCGTACGGCATCGACCTGGCCCAGTTCGCCCGTTGGGCGGGCGCGCGGGGACTGACGCCCAGGGCCGTCGGCCCGCGTGAGGTGCGCCGCTACGTAGCGCTGCTTTCTGAAGCCAACGCGGCTGCCAGCACCACCGCGCGCAAGCTGGCGTCGCTGCGCGCTCTGTTCGCCAGCCAGCGCGAGCATGGCCTGATCGCTCAGAACCCGGCTGACCTCGTCAGCACGCCGCGGCGCTCGTCCTACCTCCCGCGCGTGCTCAAGGCCAAGGAGGCCGCGAAGCTGCTCGACTCGATCGGGGCGCGCGGGGTGGGCGGGGTGGGTGGGTCACTCATTCAACGCGACCGCGCGCTGTTCGAGCTCGCCTATGCGTGCGGGCTGCGCGCCGAGGAGCTCGTATCGCTTCGGGTCGCGGACATCGATCACGACAACGAGCAGCTGCGCGTCGAAGGGAAGGGACGCAAGACTCGTTATCTGCCGGTCGGCGAGGTCGCGATGGCGGCGGTCAGGCTCTATTTGGAGCGAGGCCGTAATGGGCTTACCTCCCCAGGCGTATCGGCTGCGTGCGTGGGAGAGGCGCAAGCGCTGTTCCTGAGTAAGACGGGCAAACCACTCGGCACGAGCGATGTGCGCAGGCGGTTGCGGGCATGGGCGAGGAGCGCTCAAATCCCCGGTGGAGCGACGCCGCATGCCCTCCGGCACAGCTATGCGACGCACCTGCTCGACGGCGGAGCGGACCTGCGGAGCATCCAGGAGTTGCTTGGACACGCGAGCGTCTCTACAACACAGGTTTACACTCGGGTAGAGTCCTCAAGGCTGAGAAGCGCTTATGCGCGCAGCCACCCTCGGGCCTGAGCGAGGGGGAGAAGACACTGGAGACGAATGTCAAAGCGATCGAGCTGCGCGAAGTCTGGCGGCGGTATAAGACCGACGATGATCGCCGTGCGCGCGAGCGGCTCGTGCTCGCCTACTCACCGCTGGTCAAGTACGTAGCCGGGCGCACCGCCGCCGGGCTGCCTCCGCATGTCGAGGAGGCGGACCTGATCTCCTACGGGCTGGTCGGGTTGATCTCCGCGATCGAGCGCTTCGAGCCAGCACGGGAAATCAAGTTCGAGACGTACGCGATCATGCGCATCAAGGGCGCGATCATCGACGAGCTGCGCGCAATGGACTGGGTCCCGCGCAGCGTGCGCTCGCGTGCCCGCGAAGTCGAGCGCGCCAACGCGAAGCTCGAGCACAGTCTGCAGCGGGCGCCGACCGACAAGGAGATGGCGGCCGAGCTGAAGATCACGGTCGAGGAACTGAACGAATCGCTCTTGGCGATCTCGCACTCCTCGATGGTCGCGTTGGACGAGCTGTGGAGCGTCTCGGACTCAAGCGGCGATCAGGTGTCCTTGATGGACACGATCGAGGATCACGCGGCGCCCGACCCGGCGAAGGCGCTCGATGTGGGCGACCTGAAGGACCGCATCGCCGACTCGATCGCAAAGCTGCCCGAGCGCGAGAAGCTCGTGATCGCCCTGTACTACTACGAGAACCTGACCCTGCGCGAGATCGGCGAGGTGCTCGGCGTGACCGAGTCGCGCGTGTCCCAGCTGCACACGAAGGCCGTCCTGCGCCTGCGCTCGCGGATGCAGGAGGAGTCCTTCGACAGTTGATCGCGGCGCGGCGGGGGCCGCGAGCGACTACCCTACGGGCCGATGGCAACCCGCTCGATCGTCACCTCCCAGCCCGATGTCGCCTGCGACGTATGCGGGCGGAGGCTGCTGCGCGGCGAGCTGCCAGATGTCTTCCTTGCGGGTGGGCAGCGGCGCACCGTGTGCGAGCTGTGTGCCCCGCGCGCGGCGCACGAGGGCTGGCTGCGCGAGGCGGACCGGCACTCGGTGAGTCTGCCGCCGTCACGCTCCAGGCGCGGGCGCAACCTGTTCGAGCGTTTACGCTCCCAGCGCGATCCGATCTCCGTTCGCACGGATGAGGACTTCGCAAGCGATGGCCTTCCGATCGTGCCCCCGATGGCGGTGGAGGGCTTGCAAACAGAGTCCTACGACTTTCTGGGAGCCATTGCATCTGGGTCAGAGGACCCATCCGCGGCGCCGGCCGTGTCGAGCGAGGACTCGATCTCGGCACCGGTATTGACCGCCGGCGAAGTGAAGGTCGAGCGCGCGCTGGAGGTGTTCAACGCCGGTGAGCATCCGCGGCGTGTGGCTGGGGTCGCCCGCTCGCTGGGGGAGCCGAGCGTCACGGTACGCCCGCTCGCGGAGTCCGGAAGCGTGGTATCGATCGTCGTCGCCTGGGAGCTCAGCTGGTATCGCTATGAGGTCGATCTCGGTGACGAGGCGGCCGGCGCGAAGGTGATGGCGCAGGGGACGGAGCTGGGTGAGCTCGCGCGGGAGGACCTGCTGGTGAACGCTGCAGCCGACGAACACGGGACGCTTGAGGCAGTTCACGTCTGAGGCGCACCGCTTGCTTATTCGCAAGGCGGAGAGTAGAATCTGAACAGATGATCTATTGCGTCGTACCCAAGCCGTTGGCCGATGAGCTGTATCCGAAGCTCGTCGAGCACTACCAGAACGAGGACAACGTGACGGTGATCGTCGACCGGCGCGAGTTCGACCGGCGCGCTCGCCGGGGGGCGTCGGTCGCGAAAGCCCCGGCCGCAGAGGGTGCGCCGCGGCGCGTGATCCGCAATCGTCGCAGGGCCCGCGTGGCCGGGGATATGCCCCCGCTCGCAACCGCCGCCTCGTAGCCGGCGGAGCGTTTCGTCCTAACCGACCGGAATACTGCGGCCGATGAAGGTGATCGTTCATGTCGATGGCGGCGCCCGCGGCAATCCCGGGCCGGCGGCGGCAGCCTGCGTGATCACCTCGCCCGCGGGCGAGGTGATCGGCGAGCACGCCCAGCTGCTCGGTACGGTCACGAACAACGTGGCCGAGTACCGAGCACTGCTGCTTGGGCTCGAGCAGGCGCGCGAGCTGGGCGCCAGCGAAATCGAGGTCGTGGGCGACTCGGAGCTGATCGCGAAGCAGGTGCGAGGCGTCTACAAGGTCAAGCACGAAGCGATGAAGCCTCTCCACCGTGAGGCGCTCGCGGCCTTGAAGGACTTTGAGCGCTGGTCGATCCGGACGGTGCCCCGCGCTCAGAATGCGCATGCCGACGCGCTAGTGAATGCAGCCCTGGACAAGGCGCGCAGCGCCGCAGCCACAACCCTCTAGCGGGCCGAGAGGCAAGCAAGACAAGGACGCAGTGAGCGACGTGTGCTCTGCACACGAGCGAGCGAGGACGCAGTATTGCGCCGCCTATCGGCCCGCTAGTGCAGTGGCTGGGCGGATTTGGCGATTGCGAGCATCTGCGCGTTCGAGAGTTCCTCCAGTAGCGTGTTCGTCACCCAGTAGAGGACGCGGCCCGAGCGCCAGCCGACGACGTGGATATGTGCGCCGTCGTCGACGAGCTCGTAGGAGCGGCCGCCGATGACCTGGACGCGAGCGTGGGCGAACAGCGGTGGGTTCAGCCAGTCGGTGCCCTCGAAGTTGTAGTAGCCGCCGATCGAGTTCTGCTGCCAGACGATCACGTAGGCGTGGTGGCGATTGCCCTGCTGGTCTTTGAGCGTGTACGCGCGCACCTGCTGCTGTTCGGCGGGGCCCGTCTCGAGCGTCGGGTAGAGGACCGGGAAGGGGACTTCGAGGGCGGCCTTCACCGTTTCACTCTCGCCGGCCGAGGTGCTCGGAAACAGGCCGATCGCGCGCGGCGAGACGCCGCCGGAGGAGTGGTGGTGGTGGCTCGAGGAGCTGTGTCCGTTGGGGGAGGCAGGGAGGCTCAGGTGTTCGTGGCCGTGCAGGAAATCCGCGAGTGTCGCCTGCTCGAGCGTCGGATTCGAGGTTACGTAGGAGCCACCGTTGATCTGGGCGTCGACGTTCGTGGTCTGGAATTTGACCTGACGCAGGGGCTTTGACTGCGAGAAGGCGATCAACTTCGCCAGTTCGATCAACTCTTCGGCGGAGGCATGGAAGGTCGAGGTGATCGCGTGCCCGACGGCTTTCGCGACGGTGTCGATCTGGCCGATCTCATCGGCTGGGTTGATCTGCTCGCGCAGGTCGCGCAGAAAGTCCTGCTGACGGGCGACGCGCACGAAGTCCGAGTCGGTGTGGCGGTAGCGCACGTAGTCGAGCGCGTTTTCGTAGCAGAGCTTCTGATAGCCGGGCTGCAGGTTGATGGACGTGTAGTCCGTTTCGGTCGTGCCGATGTTCTCGTTGTAATAGTGGTGATCGACGTTCACGTAGGCGCAGCCGAGCGTGTCGACGACGCGGATGAAGCCCTTGAAGTTGACGTCGATGATCCCGTTGAGCGTCAGTTCGGGGAACACTTCGCGCTTGATCGTTTCGGCGGCGAGCACGATCCCGCCCTTCGCGCCCTCGAGCCGGCTGCCGATCGTGTAGGCAGCGTTGATCTTTTCGCCGGCATACACCTGACCTGAGGGGGTCGTGATGTTGACCATCAAGTCGCGCGGGATCGAAAGCACCGAGGTTTGACCTTGTTCGGGGTCGAAGCGCACGAGCAGGATCGTGTCTGAGTGCGGCGGGTCTTCCTTGTCGTAAGAGTCCTTGGAGCCTTCCCTGCGGTCAGAGCCGAGGATCAGGAAGGTCTGTGCTCCGCCGCTGTATTCCGGAGTGACGAGGCCTCGAGGAGCTTCGATATGGCTGACGGCGGGGAAGATGTCGTGCGCGAGGCCGCTCGCGGTGTTCAGGGCGACGGTTGCGGTCGCCCCGGCACTGAGCAGCACGATCAAAACGCCGCCGATCAGGAAGCGCTTCCACATGCCCACCCACAGCGAGGGGGGACGCTCATCCATCGGATGTCACCAAGAAGCAGCTCATAGAACAGGCAGTGCGGGCACCGGGAGGCGGGCACTCATCACCGCACTCGCCCCGAAAGGTTAGCGAGCCGGTCGGCGTGTCTGCGCCGGCGTGGGCGACAGGCGCGACCGATACCCTCGAGATCGTGCTCAGCCCCCGAAATCGTGAGCTGTTGGGGCTGATCCCCGCCGCGCTGCTGGTCACCGCGGGCTTCACCGCGATCTTCATCCAGGTTCAGGACACCTCGCGGGGGTCGGCGACCAGCCTCACGCTGAACCACGCCTCGAGCGTGTCGTTGACCTACGGCGCGCTGTTCCTGCTGCTGTGCGTGGCCGGGCATCTGGTGATCCGCTTCTGCCTGCCCGACGCCGACCCCTATCTGTTCCCACTCGGCGCGGTGCTCGCGAGCGTGGGGATCGTGATGGTCTACCGCATCAATCCCACGCTGGCGCGCCAGCAGGCGCAGTGGATGGTGATCGGGCTGGTGCTGTTCGCCGCGACGATCCTCGCCCTGCGCCGCCGCGGGGTGGGCGTGCTCGAGCGCTACCGCTACACGATCGCGGCCGTCGGCATCGGCATGACCGTGCTGCCGCGCCTGCCCGTGATCGGTGAGCAGGTCAACGGTGCCTATCTCGACATCCACGTCGGCGGCGTCTCCTTTCAGCCCGCCGAGCTCGGGAAGGTCGCGATCGTGATCTTCCTCGCGAGCTACCTGCGCGACAACCGCCAGATCCTCGTGACCGGCGGGCGGCGCATACTGGGCTTGACGATCCCGCCGATGAAGCAATTCGGCCCGATGCTGCTCGTGTGGGGCGCGGCGATGGGCACCCTGCTGCTCACGGGCGAGTTGGGCACCTCGCTGATGTTCTACGGCGCCTTCCTCGCGCTGCTGTATGTCGCCACCGGGCGCTTTTCGTTCCCGCTGATTGGCCTGGTCCTGTTCGCCCTCGGCGCCTGGTTTGTCGCCGGGCATGTCGAGCACGTGCACGCGCGCGTGCTCGCCTGGGAACACCCGCTCGATCCAACGCTATTCAGAAGCGGGACCAGCTACCAGCTCGGCCAAGCGCTGTTCGCCCAGGCCGACGGCGGGCTGTTGGGGACGGGCTTCGACCAATCGCTGCTACGCCTGCCCGGCGGCTCCTCGATCCTCCCGGTCCCCGAAAGCGACATGATCTACGCGGTCATCACCGACGAGCTCGGCCTCTTCGGCGCCGCCGGCCTGCTGCTCGTCTACATGCTGTTCGTCGCCCGCGGCCTGAAGACGGCGATGCTGGCGAAGGATTCGTTCTCCAAGCTGCTGGCGACGGGACTGTCGTTCGTCGTCGCGATGCAGGTATTCGTGATCGTTGGCGGGGTCACGCGTGTGATCCCACTCACCGGGGTCACGCTGCCGTTCGTCGCCTACGGTGGCTCGTCGGTGGTGATGAACTTCGTGCTGCTTGCGCTGCTGTTGGTGATCTCAGATCGCGCGCGGCGGCCTTACTCACGGACCTGATGTGGCCCCCGCGCATCTCTGCGTGGGTTTTATTGAGGTTTTGGGCGAGAACTTCCATAACGGTAGGCCGCGCAGGGGAGACCCGCGCGCCGTCGAAAACCCAGGCCGTGCTGACTTCGACGATTGCGGCGACCCCTCGCCTGTTCCTGCGGACACCGCCGCAGCCCGCGCATAATCGTTACGCCGGCTTGACCGAGCCCCGCTCGTATACAGGCGGCGGCCCGTCATCTACCGGCGGTGGTCTGTCCTCTCCGGCGGGACTGCACCGGCGGCCGTGGCTGGCGCGCCTGCGCCGCGCTTTGCGGGAGCAGTTGTTTGTGTTGCACTATCAGCCGATCATCTCCTTGCGCGACGGGACCGTGTCGCACTACGAGGCGCTTGTGCGGCTCGCCGACGATCCGGGCGGGCAGCTGGTGGCGCCCGGCAGGTTCCTCCCCGCGGCCGAGCGCTACGGCTTGATCCGCGAGATCGACCGGATGGTGCTGGGACAGGTGACCACGCTGCTCGCTGGCGAGCACGGTCGGCAGGGCGTGCGGATCGCGATCAACTGCTCATCTCTGTCGATCACCGATGGGGGGATGCTCGCCGAGATCGAAGAGCGGCTTGCGCTGGCAAGAGCCGATCCCGCGCAATTGGTGATCGAGGTCACCGAGACCGCCGCAATATCCGACATGGCGCGCGCCCAAGACTTCTGTGCCGGTGTGCAGGCGCTCGGCTGCGCGGTTGCGCTCGACGACTTCGGCGCTGGGTTCGGCTCGTTCCAATATCTCAAGCACCTGCCGTTCGAGTATCTGAAGATCGACGGCGATTTCATCCGCGGCCTGCCGGCCTCGCCGAAGGATCAGCTCGTCGTCAAGGCGCTCGTGGAGCTCGCCCGCGGCATGGGCAACAAGCAGACAATCGCTGAGTACGTCGGCGATGCGGCGACGATGCAGCTGTTGCGCGACTTCGGCGTCGACTACGCCCAGGGGTTCCAGGTTGGGCGCCCAGATCCCGTGGTTCCACTCGCGGCGTAGATAAGGACCGCTACTTGGGCTGGGGGTACTGGGATCGCATCGCCGCGTCCCAGATACGATCCGGGGTGAGCTTGCGCTGCAAGATCGACAGGCGCGCCGACGCCGTCACCGGCACTCGCGACGGCGCGCGGCGGCGGGAGATCGCCTTCTCGATCGCTTTCGCGACGACATCCGGGCCGCCGCCGAGGTGGCGCATCGGGCCTTCGTAGACGCCCGTGGTGAGCGCCGAGACCTTCGCGTCGAACTCGGCATACGGACCATCTGTGGCGGCGTCGCCGGCCTCGCTCGCCTTGGCCACGGCGGTGGCCGCGAACTCGGTCACGATCAGCCCGGGCTCGATCAGCACGACGTCCACTCCGAAGCCGCGCACCTCGAAGCGCAGCGCGTCGCTGATGGCCTCCAACGAATACTTGGTGGCGTGGTAGAGGCCCGCGCCGGGAAACGTCAGCCGGCCACCCATCGAGCCGATGTTGACGACCTTGCCCCAGCCCTGGGCGCGCATTGCGCCCAAGACCATCTGGGTCAACGCGATCAGCCCGAACACGTTGGTCTCGAACTGTGCTCGCACGGCCTCCAGCGGAACTTGCTCAATCGCGCCGCCCTGGCTGTAGCCGGCGTTGTTGACGAGCACGCCGACGGCGCCCTCGGCGCGCTCCACCTCATCCACCGCCGCGCGCATCGATGCCTCGTCGGTCACGTCGAGCGCGAGCGTGCGGCAGCCGGCGTCCTTCAGGTGCTCGATCGTCTCCAGCCGCCGGGCCGTCGCGTACACGGTCCAGCCGCCGGTGGCCAGCCGGCGGGCGGTGGCCTCGCCGATGCCTGAGGAACAGCCGGTGATCAGCACCGCCTTTGAGATCTCGCCCATCGGCGTAGCAGCATAAGGGCTCAGGTGAGGGCTTCACGTCGCGGCCCTGGGTTGCTCGCTCCGCGTGGCGCCAAAAGCCGCCGCCGTTCTCTAGGCTGGTTCGCCAATGCGTGCGGTCACCTTCCAAGCTCCCGGCGAAGTGCTCGTCGGGGAGGTCCCCGAGCCGGAGTGCTCAGGCGCCGGGGATGCGATCGTCCGGATCGAGGCGACGGGCGTGTGCGGGTCGGACCTGCACATCTACCACGGTCGCGTGCAGATCGAGCCGGGCTTTACGATTGGGCACGAGTACGTCGGCACGGTGATCGAGGCCGGCGAGGATGTCCGCGACATCCAGGTCGGCGACCGTGTGCTCGGCTGCTTTCAGACCGCGTGCGGACACTGCTGGTTCTGCCGCCGCGGCGCCTTTCACAAGTGCGACACCTCGCGTACGTTCGGCCACGGCGCGGCGCTCGGCTCGCTCCAGGGCACGCAGGCCGAGCGGGCGCTTGTGCCGAATGCAGATCTCGTCCTGCGCAAGGTGCCGGCGGGCATGAGCGACGAGACGGCGCTGTTCGCCGGCGATGTGATGGGCACCGGTTACCACGCCGTCGCCGAGAGCGGCCTGCGCGCCGGCGACGTCGCCGCGGTGCTCGGCCTCGGGCCTGTGGGGCTGTGCGCGGTGCAGGCGGCAAAGGCGTCCGGCGCGGCCCACGTGATCGCCGTCGACTCGGTCGCGGAGCGGTTGGCGATGGCGGAGTCCTTCGGCGCCGAGCCGGTGCACCTGAGCGACGGGGACCCTCGGGCCGCGGCGCGCGCGGCGACTGAAGGACGCGGGGTGGACGTGTGCATCGACGCCGTCGGCCACCCCCAGGCGCTCGAGCTCGCGCTGCGCCTGACGCGCAAGTGCGGCACGGTGCAGGCGATTGGCGTCTATGCCGAGCGCTGCGAGCTGCACATGGGCCTGCTGTGGATCAAGTCGCTGCAGCTCTGTGCCGGCCACGCGAACGTGATCGGACACGTCGACCGCGTGCTCGCGATGATGTCCGCGGGGGTGCTCGACCCGAGTCCGCTCGTCACCCACCACATGGCCCTCGACGATGCGGTCGAGGCCTATGCGCTGTATGACCGGCGCGAGGCGCTTAAGATCGTGCTCAAGCCGTAAAAGCCATCCGCAAGGAGCCGCTATGACCGCCGCAGCCGATACCGCCACGCCGAGTAACACCCTCCCCGACGGGCTGGGGGACGCCGCGCGCGCGTTCATCTCCAGTCCCCAGCGCCTACTGATCGGCGCCGAGCGCGCCGAGGCCGCCGACGGGCGCACGTTCGCGACGCTCGACCCCGCCACCGGCCGCGAGATCGCCCAGGTGCCCCACGCCGGTGCGCAGGATGTAGATCGGGCGGTCAAGGCGGCACGCGCGGCGTTCGCTGACGGGCCGTGGGCCTCGATGCCCGCTGCCGGGCGCGAGCGCCTGATGCATGCGCTGGCCGATGCGATGGAAGCGCGCGCCGAGGAGCTCGCGCAGATCGAGTCGCTCGATAACGGCAAGCCGGTCGGCCTCGCCCAGTACGTCGACGTGAACGGGGCGATCGGGCACCTACGCTACTTCGCGGGCTGGCCGACGAAGATCGAGGGGGGCGTGCTGCCGGTCGCCGCGCCGAACATGCACTGCTATACTCGTCGCGAGCCTGTAGGGGTGTGCGCGCAGATCATCCCCTGGAACTTCCCGCTGCTGATGGCCGCGTGGAAGCTCGGTCCCGCCCTCGCAGCCGGCTGCACGGTCGTGCTCAAGCCGGCCGAGCAGACGCCGCTGTCCGCGCTGCGGATCGGCGAGCTGGCGCTGGAGGTCGGCTTCCCGCCGGGCGTGCTGAACGTGCTCACTGGCGACGGCGATACCGGTGCCGCGCTGGTTGACCACCCCGGCATCGACAAGATCGCCTTCACCGGCTCGACTGCTGTCGGGCGCGAGATCGGCGCGAAGGCGGGCAAGGCGCTCAAGCGTGTGACGCTGGAGCTCGGCGGCAAGTCGCCGAACATCATCCTCCCGGACGCCGACATCGATGCGGCGATCAAGGGCTCCTTTCAGGCGATCTACTTCAACTCCGGCCAGGCGTGCAATGCCGGCTCGCGCCTGTTCGTGCCGGCGGAGTGCTTCGACGAGGTGATGAGCGGACTGGCCGACGCGGCCAAAGCGGCGCAGCTCGGTCCGGGTCTGGATCCCGGCACGCAGCTCGGGCCGCTGGTCTCCGCCGAGCAGCACGAGCGCGTGCTCGGCTACATCGAGGCCGGTCGCGAGGAGGGCGCCGAGGTGCTCGCCGGCGGTGAGGCGGCGCTGACCGACAGCGGCGGCTACTTCGTTGAGCCCACCCTGTTCGCCACCACCTCCGACGAGCTGCGGATCTCCCGCGAGGAGATCTTCGGGCCGGTGCTGGTGGCCTCGCCCTACGACTCGCTCGAGGAGGTCGCGGCCAGGGCGAACGCCAGCGAGTACGGCCTGGCCGCGGGTGTGTGGACGCGAGATGTCTCCAACGCCCATCGCCTGGCCGCGATGCTGCACGCGGGCATGGTCTACATCAACACCTGGGGAGTGGTCGATCCGTCGGCGCCGTTCGGCGGCTTCAAGGCCTCCGGCATCGGTCGCGAGCATGGCCACGACGGTCTCGACGCCTACCTAGAGACAAAGACGGTTTGGACAGCGTTGTAGGGAGCAGCGGCGGCGTTGTAGGTCCTAGCGTCGTAGATCGTCCGGGGAAGAGCGCCGGTAACGCCGGGCGTCTGAGCGCCTCGCGCTTTGCGCGGCTGCGCGAGCACCCGCAGGCGGAACGCTGGGCGCGGGCGCTGATCGTCCTGTGCGCGCTCGTACTGCTCGCCGCGACGCTCGAGATCGTGCTCGACGCAGCGGTCGGGCACTCGGTGCTGGTACCCAAACAGCCCGACATCGCGGGTTGGATGAGCGGGATCGGGACACGTCTCGGCTACCGCACCTTCCTGATCGCGCTGCTCGCCTTCACCGCAGCCTACGCAGTGCTCTTGGGGCTGGCGGGTCGGATCTCAAAGCGCTGGGCGATCGTGCTAGTGGGGGTTTTGCAGTTGGTTGTGTTCGCCGGCCCGATCCTGATCTCGACCGACGTGTTCAGCTACATCGCCTACGCGCGCATGGGCGTAGAGCATGCGATCAATCCTTACACCCACGGCCCGATCGCGATCGTCCACGATCCGGTCTACCAGTACGTCGGCAAAGACTGGAAGCACGTCGCCACCGCCTACGGGCCGCTGTACACGCTGCTCTCCTATCCACTCGCCCCGCTTGGCCTGAAGGCCGCGCTGTGGGGGATGAAACTCGAGGCGCTGCTCGCGAGCGCGGGCACGCTCGCGCTCACCTGGCGCTGCGCGCGCGTGCGGGGCCTGGACCCGGTGCTCGCGCTGCTGGTGGTGGGCGCGAACCCGCTGTGGGTGATCTACGGACTCGGGGGCGCGCACAACGACCTGATCATGACCCTGTTCATGATGGCCGCGGTCGGCTTCTCGCTCGCCGGACGCGACGCCGAGGCGGCCGCCTCGGTGGTGGCGGGCGCGCTCGTGAAGGCGACGGTCGCTGCGCTCTTGCCGTTCATGATCCTCTCGCGCCGCAAGCTCGCGCCGATCCTCGGCGCGCTGGGAGCGCTGGCACTCGCAGCGGTGGTCGGCTACGCGGTGTTCGGCATCCACGGGATCGACCTCGTCGCCGCGCTGAACCGCGACGCGGCGTTCGTCTCGACCGATAGCTTCCCGACCGAGCTCGCCCACCTGGTCGGCAAGCCGGGGGTGTTCCCGATCGATCACGACCTGCTCAAGGGCGGGCTCGTCGTGATCATCGGGTATCTGCTGTGGCGCACGTGGCGGGGCTATGACTGGATCGCTGCTTCCGGCTGGACACTGCTCGCGATCTCCGTGACGAGCACGTGGCTGCTGCCTTGGTACACGCTGTGGTCGCTGCCGCTCGCTGTAGTCGTGCGCGACCGCCGCCTGCTCGCCGCGACGCTGGCGGTGCAGGGGCTGTTCATCGTCCACCAGATGGCTCCGTTGCTGGTGCCTGTCGGATGAGCGACGCTGTGACTCCCTCGCCGAACGCGACTCCCGTCGACGGTGGCCGCTGGAGGCGTCTGCCCGAGTGGATACAGCCATGCGATCGGGAGCTGTCCGGGACGGGGCGCCGCCGGTTGGTGGAGGTGACATTGCTGATTCTCGCGGGTCTGTTGCTGGCGGTTGCGACCGTCAACGACGTGGTTGAGCAGACGCATGTCAACCATCGGCTGAATGCGGACCTGCGCACGTGGCGCGAGTACACCGGCCACGATTACAAAAACATCTCCACTGAACAGGACATCTACGGACACACCACGCGCGACATCGTTTGCGGCAACACGACGCCCGGACCCCCGAAAGAGCGGATCCAGCTGTGCCTGCAGATGACCGGGCCGGTTGTTGACGGACGTCGCGCCGCGCGCGGCGGCTGGTACCTGCCGCCGAAGGTCGAAGACGCGCCGGCCTTCCGCTATGGCTGCTTCGGCGCGGCGACGCCGGCGGAGTTCTGCGGGAAGGCCGCGGCGGGCGCGGCGGGAAGTCCTGAAGGCACATCGCCGGAAACCACCCAGTGAGCATGCGCAGAGGAGCGCTGCCCGCTTGGTGGCCACTCGCGGGGCTCCTGCTGCTCGCCACCGCGCTGCGGTTCTCGACGCTCGGGCTGCAGAGCTTCTGGTACGACGAGGCGTTCACCCCCGTGCACGTGCTGCACACGAGCCTTGGGGCGACGCTGCACTCGGTGGTTCACACCGAGAACACGCCGCCGCTGTGGTACGTGCTGATCTGGGCGTGGTCGCGCGTCTTCGGCACGGGCGCCGTCGCACTGCGACTGCCCTCGGCCGTGTTCGGCGTCGCAACCGTGGCTGTCGCATGGGGGATCGGTCGCGAGCTGACCAGCCGTCGCGCCACGGCGATCGCGGCCGCCGCGTTTGTCGCGGTGAACCCGCTGTTTGTGTGGTACTCGCAGGAGGCGCGCGCTTACGGGCTGTTCGTGCTGACGAGCGCGCTGGCGATGCTCTGCTTCCTGCGTGCGCGGCGGGAGCCGACGCCACGGCGACTGGCGGCCTTTGCCCTCACGGCCTCGCTGGCGCTGCTGAGTCATTACTTCGCGGCGTTCCTCCTGGCCCCGATGATCGTGATGTTGCTTATGAATGGTGGCGCGCGCCGGCGCGCAACGCTGCTCGCGTGCGGCGTGCCGGTCCTCGTCGGCCTCGCGTTGCTGCCGCTGGCCTCCGCCCAGGGCGGCCACGGCGCGCAGTGGATCGGCGAATGGGCGCTCACCAGTCGCCTCGAAGCGATCCCGCAGTACTACCTGACGGGTTACTCGGGCGCGCCGCTCGGACACGGCATCGAGTTGCTCGTGGCGCTGCCGATTCTCGCGGGTATCGGCTATGGCCTGTGGAGCGTGCTCGAACCGCGCGAGGAGCGGGGCGCGCTGATCGCGCTGAGCATCGCGACCTGCGGGGTGCTGGCGCCGATCGTGCTGATCGCGTTCGGCGCGGACTACCTGGCGCCGCGCAACCTCGTCGCGGCGATGATCCCCGTCACTGCCCTGATCGCGGTGATCGTCGTAGCTCGAAGGGCAGGACGAACCGGTGCGGTGCTCGCGGCGCTGATCGCACTGGCGGGGCTGGCGATAACGATCGACGTCGATCTCAGCCCTCGCCTGCAACGCGGCGACTGGCGCGGCGTGGCGAAGGTGTTGCGTGGCAGTGCCGCCACCGGAAACCGCATCATCGCTGCCGACCGCGTGATCACGACCGTTGAGTTGGGTGCCGCGCCGCTCGAGTACTACCTGCCGCCGCTGCACAATCTCGCCGAGGGCACGACGGTAAAGGTGAGCGAGATCGACGAGACCGGCTACGCACCGCTGCGGGACTCGGCTGCCAGCCCCCCGGCACCCGGCTTTCACCTGCTCAGCCGCGACGACGTGAACGGGCTGATCGTCTACCGCTTCGTCTCATCGGTGCCCCGCACGGTCTCCGAGGCCACGTTGCGCAGTCACGTGATCACAGAAGCTCATCCCGAGGTGCTCGTCTCGCCGGGTGTGCGGGTAACGCTTGGCGAAGCTTCGCCCTAGTGGTTCATTCGTGATGTTCGTGGATTGTTGAAGGGGTGTTGTGGTCGTTGCCGAAGTTGTCGCTGTTCTGTTCAGCGATGATGGGGGTTCGGTATGCCTGCGTTGGCGAAGCGGATCGAGATCGGAGCGGAGGATCGAGCGGAGCTCGAACGGATCGTGCGCTCAAGTACCGCGGAGGTGCGGATGGTCGAGCGCGCGCAGATCGTGTTGGAGGCTGGCGAGGGCCGCTCGGCCGCGGAGATCGGCCGGCTGTTGGGATGTTCGACGAACACGGCGCAGAAGTGGCGGGCGCGCTATGAGCAGGACGGGATCGCTGCCCTTGTCGACTTGCCGCGCTCGGGCAAACCGCTGATCCATTCCCAGGAGGTTCGGGCGAGGCTGATCGCGAAGGCGTGCACGCGGCCACCCGAAACACTGGAGGGCGCACAGCAGGAACGCTGGACCTATGAGCAGCTCGGCGCGACGGTCGGGATGTCGGCCTCCCACGCGCACGCGATCCTCTCTCGTGCCGACATCAAGCCTCACCGGACTGACTACTGGATCATGAGCGACTTCTCCCGGCCCGAGTTCGAGGAGCGCCTGAAAGAGGTCTGCGGTCTCTACGTGAACCCGCCCGAGAACGTGCTGGTGCTCTCGATCGACGAAAAGACCGGCATCCAGGCCAAGGCGCCGACCAAACCCGACACGCTCCCGGCCCCGGGGCGCCCGACACGGCGCGAGCACGAATACGTCCGCAACGGCACCCAATGCCTGTTCGCCTGCTTGAAAGTCACGGAAGGCGACGTGCTCGCGATGCCGTCAAAGACACGCAACCGCCACGACCTGATCCGCTTCCTCGACCAGCTCGACACCGAGATCCCCATCATCGAGGGACAGAAGATCATCGCGGTCAGCGACAACCTCTCCACCCGTGGCACCCAAGAGGTCACAGAATGGCTGGCGAATCATCCACGCTGGAGTTTCCAGTTCACCCCAACCCATGCTTCGTGGCTGAACCAAATCGAGATCTTCTTCTCGATCCTCTACCGCCGACTACTCAAGCACGGCAGCTTCTTCAGCGAAGAAGACCTCGCCGAGCAAATGCTCGCCTTCATCGAGACCTACAACCAAACCGCCAAACCCTTCAAGTGGACCTACACCGGCAAGGTCCTCGAGGCATAACCAACGAACTTCACAAATGAACCACTAGTCCGGCCGGCGCACAGGCCTTGGGCCTGATCAAGCGCTGTAGGAACCGGGTGCCGCCGGGTCTTCGTGGATACCCGCGATCTCGGCCAGCAACTCCCCCGGTGAGGTTTCCCCGAGCACACGCAAACGATGCAGCCGGTAGCGGTCTTCGCCGGGGTGCGCCCAGCCCGGCACGACGGTCGTCGACCCCGTGTAGCCGGCGTCCTTGACGGCCGCGATCACGGTCGCGTTGTAGTGGCCGGACGGGTAGCAGAACCAGTTCACGGGTACGCCGAAGCGCCGCTGGACGGTGCTGCGTGCGACGGCCACCTGGTAGTGCAGCTCTTCCGGGTCGAGCGTGATCAGGTCGGCGTGGCTGAAGCCCTGGGTATCGAGCTCCCAGCCGGCCGCGACGAGACCTTTGATCTGCGTCTGGCTGAGTCCACCCTGGGAGGGCGGCAGCCCTGTGAGCTGGATGTTCTCGTCGCCCACCCAGCCGAGCCGGCGCAATACGGGCAGCGCCTGGGTGTACTGCGACTGGTAGCCATTGTCGAAGCTCACCACGATCGGTTTGCCCGGCCCCAACGAAACACCGTGCTGCCAGTACGCCTGCACCTGATCGAGCGTCACGGCGTGCCAGCCGGCGCGCTTCAGTGCTTCCATTTGCGCGGCGAACTCGCTCGGCTGAACGTACAGCCCGGGGAATGGGGCGCCCGCGGGTGGCACGGCGATCACGTGGTACATCAGGATCGGCACGGCAGCCGTGCCCGGAGGGCCGCCGGAGGCGGTGGCAACGTTGCTCGCTGTCGTCGTGCTGCGAGCCTGTCCGGAGGCGTGCCTTCCAGGGTTGTTCGCGCCGCGCGCCAGGTTCGTATGGTCCGCCGCGGTCTGCGTCTTGGCGCCTGCGCTCCCCGTTTTGCCGCCGCCGAGATTGCCCGCCACGACGACGACCACGGCCACGATCAGAACGGCGAACAGGCCGCCGGCCTGACGGCGGTGGCGGCTCCTTGCACGCCGAGCCGCCTCGCGACGAACGCGGATCTGCTCGGGAGGATCTGTCGGTGACAGGGGCACCGCCGAAGCATGGCAGGCGGTGATGCTGCAACTACTCGGCATAGCCGCCGTCAAGCAGCGCCGAGCACGACACCCGTCGTTGGGAGATGGCTCAGGAGATGACCGCCGGCTCTTCAATGTGCGCGGGCACGCCAGCCGCCGCGTAGGCGTCGCGTGCATCGAGCGTCTCCGCCTTCAACAGTGCCTGCGCGAGGCTCTCGAGCTGGTCGCGATGGTCTACGAGCAGCTGCGTAACCTGCTCGTGGGCGCTCTCGACGAGCTTGCGCACCTCCTCATCGACGAGGCGCTGGGTCGACTCCGAGGTCTCGCTCGCGCCTGGCAGGAAAGGCCCCTCGCCATCCGCCGGCAGCACCGCGATCGGGCCGAGCACCTCGCTCATCCCCCAACGCCCGACCATCTGGCGCGCGATCGCGGTCAGCTGTTGGATGTCGGACTCGGCACCCGAGGTGATCGTGTCGTAGACGACCTCCTCGGCCACGCGGCCACCGAGGGCCACGCGGATCTTGGCCTGCAGGTCCTCCAATGAATAGGAGACGCGATCTGAGTCGGGCGTCGAGAGGGTCACGCCGAGGGCCATCCCGCGCGGGATGATCGAGACCTTCCTGACCGGGTCCGCACCCGGCGTGAGCATGCCCACGAGCGCGTGGCCGGACTCGTGATAGGCGGTGCGCTCGCGATCGGCGGGGGAGAGCACGATGCCGCGCGGGGAGCCGAGCATCAGCTTCTCGAGTGAGTCGGTGAAGTCAGCCATCTCGACCTTCTCGTGTTCCCGCCGGGCGGCGAGCAGGGCGGCCTCGTTGGCGAGGTTCGCAAGGTCGGCGCCGACCATACCGGGGGTGCTCGCGGCCAACGCGTCGAGGTCGACGCTCTCCGCGAGCGGGATCGAGCGTGTATGCACTTCGAGGATTTCGCGCCGACCAATGCGGTCGGGGGCCTGGACCGCGACCCGGCGATCGAAGCGGCCGGGCCGCAGCAACGCCGAGTCCAATACGTCAGGCCGATTCGTGGCCGCCAGCACGACGACGGCCTCGGAGCTCTCGAAGCCGTCCAGCTCGGTCAGGATCTGGTCGAGCGTCTGCTCGCGCTCGTCGTTGGCGCCGGTGACCGAGACCGAACCCTGGCGCGAGCGTCCGATCGCGTCGAGCTCGTCGATGAAGATGATCGCCGGCGCCGCCTCCTTGGCCTTGGCGAACAGGTCGCGCACCCGCGAGGCGCCGACGCCGACGATCGCCTCGATGAACTCCGAAGCGGAGATCGAGAAGAACGCGGCGTGCGCCTCGCCCGCCACCGCGCGCGCGAGCAGCGTCTTCCCCGTGCCGGGGGCGCCCGAGAGCAGCACGCCGTGGGGCATGCGCCCGCCCAGGCGTCCGTAGCGCTCAGGGTTGCGCAGGAAGTCCACGATCTCCGACAGCTCGGCCTTGGCCTCGTCGATGCCGGCGACGTCTTTGAAGGTCACCCTGATCGTTTCCGGATCGACGCGCCGCGCCTGCGAGCGCCCGAAGTTGCCGAGTGCGCCCATCGCCCCGCCGGCCTTCGCGGCACGTCTGGCAATCAGCACGAACAGGCCGACGATCAGCAGCGTCGGGCCGAAGCCGAGCAGGATCTCGGCCAGCAGCGAAGTGCTTGTGCTCGTCGATTCGGCGTTGATCTTCACGCCCTTTTCCTGCAGCAGCGCGGACAGCTGGCTGCCGTTCCAGAAGCTCGGCACCTGCGTCGCGAACAGCTTCGTTGGCGTCGCCTTCGTGTCGCTCTCCGGATAGCGCTGCTTGGCCTTGAGCTCGCCCTGGATCGTGTCGCCCTTGGAAGAGATCGAGTAGACCGCGTCGCCCTTGACCTGTTCGAGGAAGTAGGGGCTGAACGGCACCGTCACCCGCTGTTCGCCCGAGGAAGGGTGGAAGAACAAGACCGACAGCAGATTGATCGCCAGCAGGATCCCGACAAACCACATGAAGCCCGGTCGGCGATGCGCCGGAGGGCCTTTCGGCGCCTGCTCGGGCATGCCGCGCCCGTCGGGCGCGGGGGAGACCTGCCAGCCCCGTTTGTCGCGCGGCAGCGGCGGGTGGGCGTCCGTCCGACTCGCGCTCAGGCGGTCGGGCTCATTCGTCGGCGATTCGTCGGCGGGCAACGTCGGTCAGCCGGTGATATAGACGATGTCGCCCAGCGCCAGCATCCCGAAGACCGTTTTGGCGGTTTCGATCGGCAGCTCGACGCAGCCATTTGACTGGGGAAAGCCGTAAGAGCCGCGTTCGTACCCGTGCACCGCGTCGCCACCGTTGAAGTAGTTCACCCAGGGGACGTCGGGAATGTCGTATTTGGTGCCGTCGACGTCCGTTCCGCTCATCGTCGTCGACACGTCGCGCGCGAAGATCGGGAAGATGCCCGTGGGAGTTTCCGCTCCCGGGACGCCGGTGTTGGCGGGAGTGGAGAGAACCACGTGGTTGCCCTTGTGGACCTCGAGCGTCTCGGGTTCGGACTCCGTGACCGTCACGAACGTGTAGGGGCTGGGGTCCCGCCGCCCTTCGGTCTCGGCGGCGAGCAGGCTCTCCCAGATCCGCGCGTCGGAGACGCTGGAGGATTCGGTCGATTCGATTCCGCGGGCAGCCTCGAACACGGTCAGGGCGCCCTGCGTGGTCTCGTCGAGCTGGCCGTAGTTCAGCGGCGGCGCGTCATGCACGTTGGCGCTCATCACGCCCGTCGGCGGGTGGAAGGCGTGGTGGGCCGCCATGCTCCTGATCTCCGCGCCGCCGGGGAAATGAAGGCCGTAGATCGAGTGGAACGTGTAGGGCAGATACCCCAACCGCGCCAGCGCCTGCTGGAACGCCTTCACGGGCGGGCAAACGACCTTCAGCGCGACCGTCCTGGTCTTGCCGAGGGGAGCTTGCCCGGTGGCTTGAATCGCGGCCGGGATCGTGAGGTTGTAGGAGGTGCACGGCTCGAGCGTCGAGGCGGGCGTGAAGTACTCAGAATCGCCGTTCGTGCTCCACGCGCCGGACACATGAGGGCTGACCGTCGGACGTGGCGATTCGGGCGCCGGTGTGCCCGACAGCCTGACCCACAGAGGGGCGGTGCCGTCGACGCGGGTGCGGTCGGGGAGCGCCGTCAGGGTCGTGTGCGACTCCGCCGCGATGGGGGTCCCGGCCGTGGGCATCGCGGCACTGGCCTGGTGAGATCCGCCGAGCAGGCCGCTGACGCCGTGGTCCAGGCCAGCCAGTGCGACGATGGCCACAACGGCGACGAAAGCTGTGGTCAGCAGCGTTCTGGCGGGTGGGACGCCACCGCGGCGGGGCGCTGCCGGGGAGTCTCGGCGGGATCTGCGGAAGCGACCGAAAAGCCCGGCGGAGCCACCCCCTTCCAGCGGGGGCTCATCTCGATGGTCGCTCATCTTCCACAGGGTAACGCTCGTAGGCCGCAATTACCGATCTTTCTAGCCGATTGGTGGAAGGCTGAAAGTTCTCATGCGGCGCTGAAAGAGAAGTTCTCATGTGCGGTCGCTGAAAGGTTCTGGGATTGCCGGCGTCTAGTCCGGTAATGACCACCAGCGGAGGGAGCAACAGCATGTTCGATCGAGAGTCACAGCAGAGCGCAGCGCGGTCGCGTCGACGCGGGCGCCCTTCGACTCGTGCGATCTGCGCGGCCGTGGTGACGGTTGCATTGGTCGTCGCGTTGTTTGCTGCGATGGCGCTTGCGAGCGGCTCTGCGACGACGTCGACGGTCGTCGGAGCGGCCACGAACGCCAAGTTTGGCAGCGAAAGGATCGTGGTGGACGCGCACGGTCGGACGTTGTATGCGTTGAGCCCTGAGACGACGCATCACCTCCTGTGCAAGAGCAACGAATGCCTGCATGCCTGGCCGCCGTTGACGGTGCATTCGCGTAAGGGGAAGCTCACGGCCGGGCCCGGTGTGCATGGCCGGCTCGGGATCCTGCGCCGCAGCAACGGGACCTTCCAGGTCACGCTCGGCGGCCTGCCCGTCTACCACTTCTCGGGCGACAGCGCCAAGGGCGCGGCCAACGGCGAGGGCATCAAAAGCTTCGGCGGCACGTGGCATGTGATCTCGGCGGCGACCGGCGCGCCCCTGGAGCCGGCGATCACTGAAACCACGCCGAGCTCCCCCTCGACCCCCACCACCTCTACACCTGGGGCCACGCCTGCGCCCACGCCCACGACGAGCACTCCCACCACGCCCACGACGACGACTCCTACGACGAGCACCCCGACCACCACTACGCCGCCGAGCGAAAAATACGGCTACTAGCGGGGGAGGCAGCGCGCGTGTGAAGCTAGACTGCGTGCCCCCGCCGGAGTAGCTCAGTCGGTTAGAGCAGCGGAATCATAATCCGCGTGTCGGGGGTTCGAGTCCCTCCTCCGGCATCGCAAAACCCTGCATGGTGCGTCCTGCTTGTGGAGAGCCGCTGCCATGCCTCTGTGCTTCACCCGCCGGGATGTGGTTGGCGGAGCATCAGCCACAGCGGTGGGCTGCCCCCAACGCGCAGCTCCTCGATGTGCTCGAATCCGAGACGCTCGTACAGCGCGGCGCTGCGAACGCTTGAGGCCTCGATGTAGGCGGGCAGGCCCTGCAGGTCGCAGCGGTCGAGCGCCGGGCGCATCAGTGCGCCGCCGAGACCCTTGCCCTGCTCCGTCGGGTGCACGCCGATGTCGCGAACGTAGTAGTGAGGCTTGGGCACGAGACGCATGTGGCGCCACTCCATCGCCGCTCCCATCCTTGCGGCCCTCCCGATTTGCACACCGAACGCGCTGCCCTGCAGCACGCTGACGTGTGGTGGCACACGCCACTTGCCGGGCGGCAGGCTCAGTGCGGCACCGGTCAGATCGCTGGTCGCCCATACGCGCCCACGCGGCAACGTCAGGTGGCGCAGATCGATCCCGAAGTAGCGACGCAACCTCGCTCGTCTCTTGCTGTCATCCGGCATCAACCACCCAAATACCGGGTCATCGAAGAACGCCTCCGCCAGCATCGCCCTCAGGCGTGGGATGTCCTCCGGGGTTGCGTGACGCAGCCCAGGATTCTCAACCATTGTCTGTCACGCTCGGGTTCTCGCGTGCGAGCGCGTCCAGGGCCTGGAAGATGAGCATCAGCATGTCCCCGTAAAGCGAGTCGGGGACGGCGTCCGGGTCGGCCAGCTTCTCCAACGCCAGGCCGTTGGCCAGGGCATTGATCAGGATCCCCACGAGCTCGCCTGCCTCAGCGCTCAGCGAGACGCCCTGCTGCTCCGCTCCCGCCAAGAACAGGCGTGCGCTGGCATAGCGAAGCGCCGCGAACTGTCCGGCCAGGCGCTCCCTGAGTCGTGGTTCGCGGATCGCGTAGGCCCAGAACTCGATGAACAGGGGAAAGTAGTCGGGACGCTCGCGCAGGATCGCCATCCAGTGGTCCGCGGTCCCGCGAGCCTGCTCCTCGACCGTCGCTCCGGCTGCGGCGATCTGGGAGTAGTCGCGCACGTCGGCGGCGATCCGCTCCTCGAAGAGAGCGAGGAACAGGTCCTCCTTGCCGGCGAAGTTCGAGTACAGCGCCCCCGTGCTCGCCCCGGCCTCGCGCGCGATCTCCTCAACCGAGGCGCCGTGAAAGCCCCTTCTGGCAAACACGACTTCCCCAGCGTCGATCAAGCGGCGGCGAGTGAGCGCTTTCTGCTCATCGCGAAGGGTTGGCCGCCCTGAGGAGTCTGACATAATCGATAATATGATAAATAATGATCGTTATGTCAAATGCTGTGATGTCCAAGAGCCGTCATAAGGCGTCTCTGAGCTCGCTATGAGGCGAAGCCCAGCTTGGGGTGCCCGGCTCGCCGGCCAGGATTTCGAGCCGGATCGCTCAAGCATGGCTCTGCCACGGTCGATATAGGGGCTACCCGGCTCCCGCCCGTCCCGGCGCTTGGGAGTCACACCCCCTTCCCCCAAACGAGCCATCTCCCGTGAGCACTACCGACCTGAGCACCAACGGCAACAAAGCAGTCGAGCAGCAGACCAGTGAGCCCCTCGGCGAGGGCGATCCCGAGCGCACGCTCACCCTCGATCTCGCGCTGAGCGAGGCAGAGGCGCTGCGCACGTGGCTGCTGAAGCCCGCTAAGGACGGTACGACCTCGCTGGATGACCCGCTAGTCAGCCACGCGCTGGCCAAACTGGGAACGGCGATCGACACGATCCTGACCACCGTGAATGTGCGCCACGAGCTGCAGCAGGCGGGCCTCGCCGTCGAGCACCTCACCGACGAGCAGGTGTCCGAGCTCGGACGCCGCGTAGTCCAGGCTGCCACACCCGGCATCCGCCACTGAGCGCTCGAGCATCGAGCTCACGCCGATCGCGATATCTTTCGCCGATTGTCGACCGATGGGGAGGGGTGGCGCGGTGAAGCACGCTCAGCGGATGGACTTGGCCGGAGTTGGTGATGGGAAGGCCCCCAAGCGGGCGGCTCGTACCTTGGGCGTGCTGGTCACAATCGCGCTTTCGCTCAGCTTCGCGCCGAGCGCCTTGGCTGCCGGCACCGGGCAAATCTCCGGCAGGGTGACGGATACATCGTCCGCGCCGATCGAAAGGATCGAAGTCTGTGCGTTTTCGACGAGTGCTGAAGAACCCAGCGCTGAAAGCTTTGGGTGCGCCACGACGAGCGCGAGCGGCGAATACACGATCACGGGGTTGGCGAGTGGACAATACGACGTTGAATTCATCTCACCCTCGGAAAGTGAACCTGGCTACATCGCCCAGTATTACGACGGCACGACTTCCTTTGAAGATGCGAAAGCGGTGCCGGTCAACGCGCCAGGGGCCACGTCGGGGATCGACGCCGAGCTTGAAGAAGGCGGGCGGATCACCGGCGAAGTGACGCGTGCCTCGGGTGAGGCGCCGATCGAAGGCATCGAGGTGTGTGCTTCTGCGGTGCACGGCGAAAGCTTCGGATGCGCGAAAACTAAACCCAACGGCACGTACACCATCACGGGACTGGCGAGCGGCAATTATGATGTCGAATTCTCCTCCCCGATTGAAGGCGGACTCAACTTCGTATCTCAGTACTGGGAATACACACATTCACGCTCGGAAGCAAAAACGGTTCTCGTCACTGCACCTGACACCACGCCGAATATTGATGGAAAACTTGAAGAAGGCGCGCGCATCGAGGGCAGGGTGACGGATGCATCGACTGGCGCTGGCCTAGAAGAAGTCTTGGTCTGTGTCCTCACGGAAAGCGGCAAACTCGTATCGTTTAGACAGTGTGCGACAACCGGCTCAAACGGTGAATACACAATCTCGGCAGTCGCGAGCGGCAATTACAAGATCGGATTTGACGCGGGGAAAGAATATGTCTCCCAGTATTACAATGGCAAGTCTTCGCCCGCGGAAGCGAACATGGTGATGGTTACCGCGCCCGCGACCACACCGAATATCGATGCCGCGATGCAGACTGTCGGCACGCCGCCCGTGAACACGACGGCACCAGTGGTGTCCGGAACCCCGGCCGTTGGGCAGGTGCTGATGTGTGCGCCCGGTCTATGGACGGGCAAACCGACCCCGACGTTCAGCTACCAGTGGCTGCGTGGCGGCGCCCCGATCGCCGGCGCGAACGCGACCGGCTATACGGTGCAGAGCGCCGACGCGGGGAACAGCATCTCCTGTTAGGTCACCGCGAAGAACAGCAAGGGCGAAAAGAGCGCGGCCAGCGCCGGCGTCGCGATCCCCGCTCTCCCTAGCCTTCCTCCTCCGCCGCCGCCGGCCCCAAAGCCGCTGCTCACGATCACGGGGTCGAAGGTCGTCGTGTCGGGCAAGTCGGCGACCGTACACATCCAATGCGCTGATGCGGCCTGCACCGGATCGGCGGAGTTGACCTTGCAGATCGTAGTCAAGCACCGCAAGGGCAAAAAGACGGTCTCGCGCAAGGAAACGCTGGTTCTCGCGAAGGGGTCCTACTCGCTCGCCGCCGGCAAGAGCGGGACGCTCGTACTGCATCTGACCGCGGCTGGTAAGGCGAGGCTCGCTCACGTCAAGCACCACCCGCTCACCGCCAAGCTCGCCGTTTCCGTCAAGGGCGCAAAGACGACCGTCAAGTCGGTGCGGGTCAGTTGAGCTTTAGGGCGGCTCGTGCGCTGTGCGTGCTCGTGGCCGGCGGCTCGTTGCTCCTGACCGCTTCGGTGGCCAGCGCGGCGCGAAGCCGTCACGGCCTGCGCGCGCATCGAGATCGTGCTCACACCGCGATCGTCAACGGAACTGAAATCTCGGTGCAGCAGGCGCCGTGGCAGGTGGCGGTCATAGCGGTATTCAAAACCGCCAAAGGGTCTACCGAAAGCATCTTGTGCGGCGGCTCGATCATCGACGCGAGCCATGTCCTCACGGCCGCGCACTGCGTGTTCATCGCCCCGCCCGATGAACGCATACCACCGAGCGACTTCACCGTCCGGGCCGGGACCTCGAACCTCAGCTCCCCTGAAGCCGAAGAACAGCGCGTCGCGGTTGCCGGCGTCCGCGTGCATCCCTATTACACATACACACCCGACTCCGGTCACGTGATCCCGGATGATGTGGCTGTGCTGACGCTCGAAGAACCGCTCGCTTTCGGGCTGGCCGTCAGTCCGATCTCACTGACGCCGGCGGGCGTCTACCTAGCGGAAGGCACAGTCGTCGGCTTCACGGGATTCGGCGAGCAGAACCCAAGCACCAAAGAACTCAACGGCAAGCTCTATTCGTTGGGCATGAACGTCGGATCGAGCGAAAAGTGCGGAGGTGAAACGGGAGAAGACAACGCCGTGGTTCTCTGCGCAAGCTCTCCCTCGGGAGCCCCATGCAGCGGTGACAGCGGCAGTGCCCTGACGACGCTCGGATCTCCACCGGCGCTGCTCGGAGTCATGAACGATGGCGCGGTGATCGCCGGGAAAGGGTGTATAGCCGCCGGCCGTGACAGCTTCGCCGATGTCGCCGCACCCGAGATCCAGGACTTCATCGACGGTAGCGAAGAACCGCCGCGAGCGCCGCGCGGAGGGGGCGCGATCTGCACCGCAGTCAACCCGTCCGTCGGGGGCTCGATGACCTGCCAGGCCGGCAACTGGAGCAACGCCCCGACGTATACCTACACGTTCATTGACAGCTCGAGCGGGCAGGTGCTGCAGTCGGGTGCCTCCTCTGAATACACGTTCTCCGCGGCGGTTCAGGGGAGCGCAGTTTTCATGCGACTGCAGGCCACCAATGCGGGCGGCACCGGCATTGATCAAACTCCGCCCACAGCTCCCGTCATGCCCGCCGCGCCGGTCGAACTCGAACTACCGCCGGCGCCCTCCGGCCATGTGTCGCTTACGGGCACACACATCACAACAACAAGCGGCGGCGAGGCGACCATCAAGCTGACCTGTGAGCCGTCCTGGGTTTGACGGAGACTGTTTTTGTAGGTTCCCAACATTCAGTTGGTGGGTGTGATTGGCCTGTCTTTCACAGCGTAGAGTTCCTCGATCTCTCGTGGCGGCCGGTCGTGGAGGGCTTGGTGTAGGCGGGTGTTGTTGAACCAGGCGACGTACTCAACGACGGCGAGCTCGAGCTGTGATCTGCTGGTCCAGACGCGGTCGGCGATCAGCTCGGTCTTGAAGCTGTCGACGAAGCTCTCGGCGCGGGCGTTGTCATAGGCATCACCGACCGACCCGATCGAGCCGAGGACCCTGTGATCCTCGAGGGTCTGGGTGTAGTCGATCGAGGTGTATTGGCTGCCGGCGTCGCTGTGATGGACCAGCTCGACATCAGCGCCTGGTGCTCGCTGGTGCAGTGCCATTCTCAAGGCATCGAGGACGAGCGTCGTGCGCATGTGTGGCGCGAACTGCCAGCCGACGATCTTGCGGCTGTAGGCGTCGATCACGAAGCTGAAGAACACCAGGCCCTCCCAGCAGCGCAGATAGGTGAAGTCAGCGAACCACAGCTCATCTGGCCGGGAGGCCTCGAACTCGCGCTGCACCAGATCGGGGCTGCGCATCGCCGAGGGATCTGCCCGGGTTGTGCGCCATGGCTTGCCGCGACGCTTGGCGCCCTGCAGCCCGTTCTCACGCATCAGGCGCTCCACACGGCTGCGCCCGACCTGCTCGCCTGAGCGCAGCAGCGCCTTCCACATCCGCCGCGAGCCATAGGCGGAGTAGTTGCGCGCGTGTAGCTCTGCGATCACGCCGAGTAGCCGCTCATCCTCCCGGGCCCTGGCTGAGCGTTGGCCGGTGGCGCGCTGGTAGTAGGCGGACGCCGACACGCCCAGGGTCTGACAGATCGGCTCGACCCCGAAACGCGCGCGGTGTTCCTCGATGAACGCGCTCACTTCGGACGGTGTGGATCGAGCTCGCCCGCGAAAAACACGCTCGCGGCCTTCAGGATCTCGTTAGCCCGGCGTAGCTGTGCGACCTCACGACGCAAGGATTTGATCTCCTCACGCTCCTGGCTGCTCAAGACGTCTTTGCGCCGGCCCTCATCTGCTTCGGTTTGCCGCACGTGTTTGCGCAGCGTCTCAGACTCGATACCTAGATCTCTCGCGATGTGTGCGATCGGGCGCCCGGACTCGAACACGAGGCGCGCCCCGCGGTCCAGCAGCTCCTGTGAATACTTCCTCGCTCTTGGCATGCTCGGTGACTTCTCCCTCCACCAGGAAAAACCTGGCATCAAAGTCTCCGTCAAACCCAGGACGGCTCACTGCATGGGTACGGGCACGTGTCGCGGCAAGCTGACTTTGACGGTCAAGACGAGGGACAAGGGCAAGCAGCGGCACGCCAAGACGGAGACCATCGGGATGGCCGCCTTCTCGATCCCACCGGGTAAGACCGTGACGATCAAGCTGAAGCTCAATGTCGCCGGCCGGGCGTTGCTCAGCGCCGATCATGGACAGTTGAGCGCGACCCTGACGATCCTGAAGTCCTCTCCGGCTCCGGTGCAGACCCACACCGGGAATGTGCGACTCGTGCAGCAGAAGGCGGCCAAGGGAAAGAAGTCAGGGAAGTAACCCAGCCAAGGAAGGGTTGCGGCATGTCGAGGGCTAGCAGCGGGAGGAGGTTATTTCAGTCCGCCCTGGGTCGAGAGAGCTTATGAAATGAGCGCCGACTGCCGATGTGTTGAGTTGCCATGTCTGCGCAACACTCGAACCCGGGATTGGATCAGATACGTGTGCCGGCGCCACCATTCGTTTCGGGGGATGAGCCCGGAGAGGATCTCGCTCGTCTCGGCGAGGCGCTGAAGGCGCGACTCGGGGATGTGCTCGAGCAGACGGTCGCGCGAACGTCGGCGTCGGGCGAAGTCGTCGACGCGGTGGTTCAGGAGAGCTTCGAAAAGATCTGCAACAGCTCGACGATCGCGGTGGCCCGCTGGATCGCGGGAGAGGGTATGGAGGTGGCGATCGAGGCCGGCCGGGAAACGTGGGAGATCTTCGCCGAGCTGGCCGCTCACCGCGCGGCCTCGCTGAACGAGGTGACCCGTCGCTGCTACTGGTGGCGCAATGTGATGGCTGAGGTGCTGAAGGACAGCGCCACGCAGCTGGGCGTCGCGCCGGACACGCTGTCGCAGGCGCTGAACATCCTGCAGCTGAGCCTCGAGTTCAGTGTTCTGCGGATGTGTGAGAGCTATGAGGCTGAGCGGCGGCTGACCGATGAAGAGCTCGCGCGACGTGAGGAAGAGCTTTCATTCCTGGCGACGCACGATCCGTTGACAGGGTTGCCGAACCGGACGTTGATCCTGGATCGCGTCGATCAGATGCTGGTGCGCTCGCATCGCAGCCAGACACCGGTGGCGGCGCTGTTCGTCGATCTGGATAACTTCAAGTCGATCAATGACACGCTCGGTCACGGCGTCGGCGATGAACTCTTGCAAGCGGTCGCCGCAAGGCTCGACGGTGTCGTGCGGGCCACCGATGCGCTGGGGCGCCTCGGTGGGGACGAGTTCGTCGTGGTCTCCGAGGAGCTCTCGCTGGCCGCGGGTCCCGAGCTGATCGCCGAGCGCCTGCTCGACGCGCTGAAACAACCATTCAAGCTCGGAGCCGACAAAGAGACCCGCGTCACTGTGACGGCGAGCGTCGGGATCGCGGCCGGAGACCACACCTCGGCCGAGGATCTACTGCGCGATGCTGACATTGCGATGTACCGGGCGAAGTGGGACGGTAAGAATCGCCACGTCGTGTTCGAGACGGGGATGCAGGGCATGGTGCAGAACCGCATGGAGCTCGAGATGGACCTGCGCGAAGCGCTCGAGAACAGCGAGTTCTTCCTCGCGTATCAACCCACGATCAACCTGCAGGATATGAGCCCCAACGGAGTCGAGGCCCTGATCCGCTGGGAGCACCCGGTGCGCGGCGTCGTTCAACCCGACGATTTCATTCCGTTGCTCGAGGAGACAGGGCTGATCGTCGAGGTCGGAAAGTGGGTCCTCGAGGAGGCCTGTGCGCAAGGCGCCAAGTGGCGTGCGGCCGGGTATCCGATCGGGATGGCCGTCAACGTCTCCGGACGCCAGCTAGACACCGATCAGCTGATAGCCGATGTAGAAGAAGCGCTCTCCCACAGCGGCATGGACTCCGCGGCGCTGACGATCGAGATCACCGAGACCACGCTGATGCGTAATATCGAGGAGACCGCGCGACGCCTGGCTCAGATCAAGCAGCTGGGCGTGCGGATCGCGATCGACGACTTCGGCACCGGGTACTCTTCGCTCGCTCACCTGCAGCGGTTTCCGGTCGACGCGCTGAAGATCGATCGGTCGTTTATCCTGGGCTTGGAGCACAACCAGGAGGGGGAGACGCTGATCCACACCCTCGTGCAGCTGGGCAAGTCGCTCTCGATCGAGACGTTCGCCGAGGGCATCGAGCAACAGGAAGAGCTTTCTCTGCTCAGAGGCGAGAATTGCGACAGCGGGCAGGGCTTCCTGTTCGCCCGGCCCCTCGATGTGGCCGATACCGAGAAGTTCCTTCAGAACTGGGCCGAGAACGCCACCCCCGAGAAGGCCGCTCCTGTCCTGGCGCAAGCTCCACAGCCAGCGCAATGAGGCGTAAGCGTGACATTCAAAATCACCCATCATTCGGGCTTCGCGGCTCCCGCCGACGCTCTCGACTTGCTGTGGCTGCGCCTCGACTGCAACCGGGATGGCGTCGTCCGCGACGATGATGGCGTCCAGTTTGCGAAGGTCGATGCTGAGCTGAGGGCCACGTGGAGAGAGGACGCGCCGCTCTCAATGGAGCGCCCTGAACGCGAGGAGTTCGGGCGCCGCGCTGTCTTGAGCATCCTCTGCGAGGTCTGCAAGCGCGCACCGGAGCTCGAGTCCGACTGGTACGCCGTCTGCAAGCCTCACTAGGACCTTGCGCACGATCGCGCGCGAAGCCTGTTTACTGGAGAGATGGCTCTTGCGCGACGACTGATCCTGCTGCTGCTTGCGGCGAGCAGCGCGTTGTTCATGATCCCGGCCACCGAGGCCGGCGCACAGACGAGCCGCTCACCCGGTCCCACGCTCGTCGCCGCAAACGAAGGCGGCGCGCCCGCGCAAGCCCCGCTCCCGGTGACCGTGACGATCGACCCGTTCGCTCCAGGCCTGCCGGTGCCCCAGCGGTTTCTCGGGCTCTCCTTCGAGGCCGCCGCGCTCGGCCAGCTGGCGAAGTACGCAGAGCACGGCGACCTGGTCAGGCTGCTGCGCTCGCTGGGGCCCGGCGTGCTGCGCTTCGGCGGCATCACCGCCGATGAGAACGTCGCCTGGACCGATGCCGCCACACCGCGGCCGGCTTGGGCCACGAGCACGATCGGGCCTGAAGAGATGAAGGCGCTCGGGGTACTTGCTCGTCGCAGCGGCTGGCAGATTCTGCTCACGGTCGGGATGGCCCACTATGAACCGGTCGCCGCCGCGCGCGAGGTCGCGGCCGCCCACCATGCGCTCGGGCCGTATCTCGCGGCGGTCGAGATCGGCAACGAGCCAAACTCCTACGGCAGCCACGGCTTTCGCCAGCTCCCCTGGATCGCCCAGGGCTACGAGGAAGAAGTCTCGAGCTACCGCGAAGCGATCGACGCGCTCACCCCGGGGGTGCCGATCGCCGGTCCCGACGTGTCCGGCTCGGGGGTCTTCCCGGAATGGGGAGAGGAGGAGGCACTCTCACAAAAGCCCGCCCTGCTGACCGGACACCACTACCCGCTGGGGTGCGCACAGACGCCCGCGCCCTCGATCGAAACGCTGCTCAGCGCCGCTACCCGCGGACGCGAGGCGCAGTCGCTACAGACCTACATGTCGGTGGCGAGCTCCTACCGCATCCCATTTCGTCTCGACGAGGCCAACTCCGTCTCCTGCGGAGGAGTCGCGGGCATCAGCGACACGTTCGCCTCGGCGCTGTGGGCGATCGGCTACATCACCCAGGCAATGGCGGCGGGGACGGCGGGCATCAACCTCCAGGGCAACCCGACCAACTGCACCGGCTACACGCCCCTCTGCGCGCCCGATCCGGCAGCCCTCGTGAGCGGCAGTCTGCATACCCAGCCGGATTGGTACGCGCTGCTGCTGACCAGCTCGCTCGCCGGCGATCGCCCGCTGCCTACGACGATCACCGAAAGCTCCCCCAACCTCGTGGTGGCGTCATTTGCGGGGCCCGGTCACTCGCTGAAGGTGGTGCTCGCTGATGATGAACCGTCTGGAGCAAGCCCGCTCGCCGTGCGGCTGAATGTGGGCGCCGGCCTGGGCGCGGGACGTATCCTGCGTCTCACCGCGCCCACGCAGAGCGCTACCGGTGGAGTACTGCTCGGCGGCCGCGCCGTCGCGGCCAACGGCTCCTGGAGCACATCGATGCCGGCTGAAAGCGCCTCGGCCCGCTCGGGCGCGATTGCGCTCGAGCTCGCGCCCGACAGCGCCGTGCTCGTCACCGTGAGCCCACCGACTGCGCCTGTGCGGCGGAGGCACAGGAGGGCAACTCGGCGATAGCCCACTCCGCTGAGCGGACGTGTGGGATGATCGGCCGCATGGCTCCGAAACAGTTGAGCCCCCTGCCGCGCCTGCTTGGAGGGGCCGTCGCGATCCTGCTGACCGGTGCTTGCTGGGCAGGCGCCCCGGCCGGCGCGTCGGGGGCGGACCGAGCTCCTCGTGCAGCCACGGCCTGCCCCGGTAAGGTTCTGCAGGAAACATCCGGCGGGGTCCTTGACCACGAAGTCCGCTACCACGGCGAGGGGCCGGAAACCGAAGAAGCCTTCCTTTGTAGCTCCGCGGGAGGACATCCGTTCCGGATCGAAGGACCGGGCGGCAGCGAATACTCTCTCACCTACTCGGGTCTCGACTTCGCCGGCAAGCAGGCCGCCCTGGAGTTCGACTACGGGTTCAGCGGATCGGTCCCCGAACTGTGGGTCGTCGATCTCGCCACCGGAAAGGTCTCCTACAAGAAGGCTCTGCCGGAAATAGCCATGCTGGAAACCCCGGGCAAACCGGAAAGTCCTCGTGTGGGCCGCACCGTGCTGAAGCGCGACGACTCGGTCGCGTGGACCGAGCTGGTCCCCGGCGGCACCTACGAGGTGCTCGAGCACACCGTTCACGGTCTGAAGAAGCTCGACACGACGCACACGACCCGACCGTACTCGCTGAAGCTCCACGGGTCGACGCTCAGCTGGCTCGAGCATAACGGAGAAGAACGCACCGCAACGCTCCACTGAGGGCCGACGGGACGTAGTCTGCGGCGATGCCAGATCTGCAAGGCAGCGATCTCCCAGCCGTGCCGCAACGGACGACGATCGTGTCGATCGTCGCGGCGGGCCTGCTGGTGATCCTCAAGCTGGGAGCCGGGTTGCTGGCCGGGAGCCTGGGATTGATCTCGGCCGGGATCGAGTCCAGCGGCGATGTCGTCGCCGCGACGCTGACCTTCTTCGCCGTTCGCCTGGGCCGCCAACCGGCGGACCCCGAGCATCCCTACGGACACCGTCGCGCCGAGAACCTCGGAGCGCTGGGCGAGGCGGCGATCCTGCTCGCCGGTGGCGCGATCGTCGCGGCCGGCGCGATCAAACACGTGCTCAGCACCGAAAGCACGCCCGACACCGGTTGGTATGTCTTCGCGGTGATCGCGGTCGCGCTGGTCGTAGACCTGGCCCGCACGATTGTCTCCCTGCGTGCCGCGCGGCGCTACGGCAGTCCCGCGCTGCGTGCGAACGCGTTTCATTTCGCCGGGGACATGGCGGGCTCCGTGGTGGTCCTCGTCGGATTGCTGCTCGTGCGCGACGGCTTTGTCCAGGGCGATGCGATCGCCGCGCTGGTGATCGCGACGATCGTCCTCACCACCGGAGCGCGGTTGATCACCGAGAACGCGAATGTGCTGATGGACCGCACTCCCGCCGAGGCCAGGGAGGCGGCCGAGCGAGCGATCACGCGCCTTGAACCCGACATCGAGCTTCTGCGGCTGCGATTGCGCGAGTCCGCCGGGCGCTATTTCGCCGATGTCGTCGTCGCGGTGCCGCCCGGGCAGGCAGTGATCGAGGGCCATCAGACCGCGAACCTGATTGAGGCGGCGATCGAGCGCGCGCTGCCCGGCTCAGACGTCGTCGTCCACGTCGAGCCCCGCCGCAGTGGCCTGGATATGCGCGACCGTGTGTTGGCGATCGCATTGGCCGAGCCGCTGGTCCGGGAAACCCACGACATCACGATCTTCGAGCAGGCGGGGGCGGTCAGCATCGCCATGCACCTCAAGTTCCCGGCCGATCTCGATCTGCAGGCGGCGCACGCCGTCGCCGAGCATGTCGAGCGAGCGATCCGCGCAAGGCCCGGTGTGGCCGACGTGCAAACTCATCTCGAGCCGCTCGAGCTTCCACTCGTTGCCGGCCCGGCCGACGATCGCGCGGACAGGCATGCCGTGGCGGAGATTCAGCGCCTCGTGCGCGAACGGACCGGCAGCGAGCCGCGCTCGGCGCGGCTGCTGTCGACCAACACCGGTCGTGTCGTCTTTCTCACGGTCGAAGTGGGTGCCGATGTATCGCTGATCGATGCCCATCAACTGGCCAGTGAGCTCGAGGAGCAGCTGCGCAGCCAGATCTCGGACATCGTCGACGTGGTCGTTCACACCGAGCCCCAGGGGCGCCGTTCACACGAGCTCTAGACTTGAGCGCTTCTCCCGAGGAGGGTGCATTGAACGCCGCAGCAGGCGCCGCCCCGGCCGGCCCCGACATGAAGACCCCGGACCCGCCCAATCTACGGCTGGTATTCGGAGGCCTGCTGCTCGTGATGCTGCTGGCGGCACTCGATCAGACGATCGTCGCCACGGCGCTGCCCACGATCGTCGGCGACCTCGGCGGCCTGGACCACATCTCCTGGGTCGTCACCGCCTACCTGCTCGCGCAGACCGCCGTTACGCCGCTGTACGGGAAGCTCGGCGACATGTACGGGCGCAAGGTCGTGCTGCAGGCCGGCCTGATCGTGTTCCTGATCGGCTCGGCGCTCTGCGGTCAGAGCCAGAGCCTCGATGAGCTGATCGCCTTTCGCGCGCTGCAGGGGCTGGGTGGCGGCGGGCTGATGGTCAGCGCGCAGGCCGCGATCGGCGATGTCGTGCCGCCGCGCGAGCGAGGCCGCTACACGGGCCTGTTCGGTGCCGTGTTCGGTCTGGCCAGCATCGCCGGGCCTTTGCTCGGTGGCTTTTTGACCAGCGACTTCAGCTGGCGTTGGATCTTCTACGTCAATCTGCCGCTCGGGATTCTCGCCTTCTTCGTGCTCGCGGCCACGCTTCCCAGCGTCACCGAGCGAGTGCACCACGTGGTCGACTACCTCGGGACGGTCCTGCTCGGCGGCGGCCTGACCGCGATCGTGCTGGCGGCCTCGCTGGGCGGCACCTCCTACGCGTGGGGCTCGCCGGAGATCGTCGGTCTCGCGATCGCCGGCGTGCTCCTGCTTGCCGCGTTCGCCCTCGCCGAGCGCCGCGCGGCGGAGCCGGTGCTGCCACCGCGGCTGCTCACCAACCGCGTCTTCGTCGTGACCGGCGCCGTCGGGTTCGTGGTTGGGTTCGCGCTGTTCGGCGCGGTCACCTACCTGCCGCTGTTCCTGCAGGTCGTCAAGGGGGCGACACCGACGGGATCGGGATTGCAGCTGTTGCCTTTGATGGGCGGCCTCTTGATTACTTCGATCCTCTCCGGGCAGATGATCACGCGCACCGGCCGCTACAAGCCGTTTCCGATCGCCGGGACCGCGGTGATGACGGTCGGGCTCTACCTGCTCTCAACGATGGACCCGTCCAGCTCGCGGGTCTCGATCTCGCTGTTCATGTTCATCCTCGGGCTGGGTCTGGGGATGGTGATGCAGGTCCTGATCCTCGCCGTGCAGAACGCGGTCGACTACGCGGATCTGGGGGTCGCGACCTCGGGCGCCACGCTGTTTCGCTCGATCGGCGGGTCGCTGGGCACCGCGGTGCTCGGCGCGATCTTCGCCAACCGGCTGACCAGCGAGCTGAAGAGCGTTCTTCCAGCCGGAGTCGCCGGCCACGCCAGTACGGGGAGCCAAGTCAACCCGCAGGCGATCGCGAAGCTGCCGTCGGTGCTGCGCCTTGGCTATCTGCATGCCTTCACCAACGCGCTCAGCACCGTCTTCCTCGTGGCGTCAGCGTTCGCGGTGCTCGCGTTTGCGCTCTCCTGGTTCATCCGCCAGCTGCCGCTGCGCGAGACCGTCGCGAGCCCCGACATGGCCGATACCTTCGCCAGCCCGCGTGGCTCAGACTCGCTGGCTGTGGTAATCGAGCAGATCGGGCGTCTCGACCGTCGCGAGGGCGCACGCGAGATCATCCGGCGGATCGCTTTGCGCGCGGGCGTTGAGCTCGACCCCGCCGCGTGCTGGTTGCTCGCGAGGCTCTCAGAGCATGCGCCGGTTTCGCTTTCCACGCTAGCTGACCGCGCGCACGTGGAAGTGGCGGCGCTCGACCGAGCCAGGGACCGGCTACTCGAGCTCGGGCTGATCGCTCCCGACCTGGGCGCCACAAGCAGTCACGAGCCGACCGCTCCCGACCCGGATGCCGCGCTCACCTACGGGCTGACCGCCGCCGGCCACAGCACGCTGGAGAGCCTGAAGGCGACCGGCGAAGAGCGCTTGAGGGACCTACTCGAGTGCTGGCGTCCAGATCAGCACGCGGATCTCGCTCGCTTGATCGCCAACCTCGCGCACGAGTTCTTCATCGACGACTCGGCCTTGCGCAAGGGCGTACAGACCCACGCGGCGGCAGTTGCCTCCTGAGCGAGAGACAAGCGCGGAAAATGACGCCTCCACCAATCCTGCTCGCCGTGCCGAACGTCTCCGAGGGCCGTGACCGAGCGAAGGTCGCGGCGATCGGGTCGGCGTTCGCCGCAAGAGAGGATGTGCGCCTGCTGGATAGGCACTCCGACAGAGACCATCACCGCACGGTGTTCACGCTCGCCGGCCCCCCCGGCGCGCTCGCCGATGCGTTGCTTGAAGGCGCTAGGGCGGCGGTGGAGGAGATCGAGATCGAGGACGGTCGTGGCCAACACCCGCATGTGGGCGCGATTGATGTGGTGCCGGTGGTCTACCTGGACGACGGCGCACGAGGTGCCGCGTGCGCCGAGGCGTTGGTGGTGGCAGACCGGATCGGCCAGGAGCTCGCCCTGCCGGTGTTTCTCTACGGCGCCCTGACCGGTGACCCACCCCGCACGCGGGCGGAGTTGCGCCGGGGAGGAGCGGCGCGATTGGCGCAACGGATGCGCGCGGGTGAGCTGCGGCCGGACTTCGGCCCGCGGGAGCCACATCCCGGGGCGGGGGCGACGTTGGTCGCCGCAAGGGAGCCGCTGGTGGCGTTCAATCTGCAGCTCGAGCAGCCGGCAACGGTCGACGATGCCCGCACGATCGCGGGGATGATCCGCGAGGGTGGTGCCGAGGGACTGCCCGGACTGCGCGCGATCGGCGTTGAGCTCGAGGGTGCGGTCGCGCAGGTGTCAATGAACGTCGAGCGCCCCGGCGAGGTTCCGTTGGCGCGGGTGGTGGGGGCGGTGCGCCGGCACGCCGCGCTCGCGAGCGCAGAGCTGGTCGGGCTCGCGCCGCGGGCGGCGCTTACGGGCTTCCCGGAGGATGTGCAGCTGGTCGGGTTCGATCCACTGCGCCACGTGATTGAGAACGCACTGAGCGGGTGACACGCGAGTTGGATGCGCCGGATCGCAGGCGTGAAGGCCACGACCGGGGCAACCATCTAGGCTAAGAGGATGGCTCAGACAAAGCGCAAGCGCCAGACCAAGCACCGCGGGAACGCGGCCGGGGTGGTCGAATCGCGGGGTCGCACCGGACGCAAGCCGACGGCCGCCGAGAAAAGCGGCAAGGGCATCGACGCCACTGGGAAAAAGACGCCGCAGCTGGCAAGGCAGGACCGCCCGCCGACGTGGCTCGGCGCGTTCTACCGGGCGATGATCGCCGCCGTGCTGATGCTGCTCGTCAGCCTGTTCCTGATCAAGAAAGCCAATGAGGCAATCGCGCTGTTCCCGATCGTGCTCGCGATCTACGTGCCGATCAGCTACTACACCGACACCTGGATGTTCAACCGGCGCATGCGCAAAAAAGCCGCGCAGGGCGGTGGCAAGGCGGCGGCGCGATGAGCGTTGCGCGCGAGGGATCGAGCCCGCCCGCCCCGCTCGGCGATCTGGACGTGAGGATGTTCACCGTCGGGGCGATCCAGGAGAACGCCTACATCGTGCGCCGCGACGGCGGCGCTAAGCGCGCGGTGATGATCGATCCGGGGGCGGAGGCCGAGCGGCTGCTGGAGGCGACGCGGGCGCTGGGAGTGGAGATCGAGGCGATCCTGATCACGCACTGCCACTTCGATCACATCGGCGCGGTCGCCGAGGTGGCCAGGGCGACGGGCGCGCCGGTCTACTGCCCGGAGATCGAGCGGGGCGTGCTGGCGGATGTCAACAGCTGGACGCCGCCGGGGTTCGGGCCGTTCGAGAGCTACGAGGCCGACAAGACGGTCGAGGGCGGCGAGCGGTTGAGCCTGGCCGGGCTCGAGATCGAGGTACTGTTCACGCCCGGGCACAGCCCGGGGCACGTCACCTATGCGATCGCCGCGGGCGCGTCCGACCGCGAGGTCACGTCCGCGGGCGAGAGTGGGCGGGTACGCGAGCAGACACCGGGAGAGCGGGCGCTGCTCTCGGGAGACGTCCTGTTCGCGGGCTCGGTCGGCCGCACCGACCTGCCGGGGGGCGACTGGAACGTGCTGGAGCGCTCGATCGGCACCCTGCTGAGAGCGTTCCCCGCCGAGACAGCGGTCTACCCCGGCCACATGGGCACGACGACGCTCGGACGCGAGCGCGACACGAACCCGTTCCTGGTGGAGCTGCGTGTGCTCGTGGAGAGGCCGGCGACGGGCAGCCAGTCCGAGCCGGCGGTGCGAGCCGTGGCGGACCCGGCAGCCGGAAGTTGAGCCGCGGGGAGCAGATCAAAGCGCCGCGGGGCACGTTCGATGTGCTCGGTGAGCAGGTGGGGGTGCGCGTGAGCTTGGAGGCGAGCGCGCGCAAGATCCTGGAGGGGGCGGGGTATGAGCGGATCGAGACGCCGGCGCTGGAGGCGACCGAGCTGTTCGCACGCGGGGTCGGGGCTTCGACGGACATCGTGCAGAAGGAGATGTTCACGCTCGACGACGGCGGTGGACGTTCGCTGACGCTGCGCCCGGAGGGCACCGCGCCGGTCTGCCGGGCGTACGTGGAGCACGGGATGCACAAGCGCAAACAGCCCGTAAAGCTGTGGTACTTGTCGAGCTTCTTCCGCCACGAGCGCGCCCAGGCGGGGCGCTACCGGCAGTTCTGGCAGGTGGGAGCGGAGGCGCTCGGCTCCGAGGATCCCGCGGTGGACGCGGAGTCGATCGTGTTGCTGGCGGCGTTATTGGAGGAGATGGGTGTGCGCGAGGTCAGGCTGCGGCTGTCGAGTCTGGGCGGCAAAGAGAGCAGGGGCGAGTACCGCGAGCTGCTGCAGGCTCATTTGCACGAGCACGAAGCGAGTGTGTCCGACGAGGTCAAGAGCCGGATCGAGCTCAACCCGCTGAGGGCGTTCGACTCCGACCACGAGGGCACGAAACGGGTGATGGAGAGCGCGCCGCGCCTGCTCGATCACCTGAGCGTGCAGGACAGCGAGCACTTCGCACAAGTGCGCGACCTGCTCGATCTGGCAGAGGTTCCGTACGAGGTCGATCCGACGCTCGTGCGAGGCCTCGACTACTACACGCGCACGGTGTTCGAGTTCACCTCCGATGCGCTCGGGGCGCAGAGCGGCGTGGGTGGCGGCGGCCGCTACGACGGGCTGGTGGAGAAAATCAAGGGATTGTCCAGCGACGGCTCTTCGACGCCCGGCATCGGCTGGGCCGCCGGGGTCGAGCGGATCCTGCTGGCGGGCGAGCCGGCGCCGGTCGCGACGAGCCCGTTGGATCTGTTCGTCGCGCTCGGCGAGCGGAAGGCCGCCTTCGTCGTGATGGGCGCGGCTCGATCTGCCGGATTGACGGCCCAGATGGAGCTCGCCGGACGCTCGCTGAAGGGCCAACTGAGCCTGGCAAACGCGCTCGGTGCCCGCTACGTGGCGATCGTCGAGCAGGAGGAGACGGTGCTGAAGGACATGCAGGGTGCAGGGCAGGAGACGATCCCCACGGACACTGTCGTGCACGCCGTCTTGCGCGCTTTGCGCACCCTCTGACGGTCCAGCGGGTTTTGCGGGGTTCAACTCTTCGGCGAGAAATGCCGAAAGGGGAGCGATGGCACAGCTTTCCCGTCCCTTCCAGATCGCCCTCGCGGCGGTGGTGCTCTTTGCGGTCGTGTGGTTCGTGGCGCTGCAGGGACACAGCTCGAGCTCCAGCTCGACGCCCGTCGCCAGCACGCCGGCTCCCACCGCCGCTGCGAAAGCGAAGGCCCCTGCGGGAACGACACATATCGAAGGGATGACGCGCGCGGTCACCCACGCGCGTGAAGCGGTCGCGGCATCCCAGCAGACGGCGGACAAGTCTGCGGCCGCCTCGGCAGAAGCCCCGCCCCAGGGCACAACCGTCACCACGTCGAGCACGACCGTAACCCATGCCACGCGGGCAGGTGCGCCGGGGAGTAGTGCGGTCAAGACCACGAAGAGCACCACCGTGATCCACTCGAAGCATGCCGCGGTCCCCGCTCCCACCGTGACGAAAAGCAGCGCAACTGTGACCCGCCCGACGCACGGCGCCCCGAGCGGCACAGCTACGGTCACGAAAACCACCGTGCACGCTGCTCCCGCCCAGCAGGCGGCCGTGGAACAGGAGCTCAAGCGGGGCGAAGTCGCGGTGGTGCTGTTCTGGAACAAGAATGGCGCCGACGATGTCGCCGTGCACGAGGAATTGCAGAACCTGCTGGCGGCGCACCATGAGGTCGCGGTGCATCCCAACAAGGCGCAGGTGCGCGCGCTGCGCCTGGCGACGGGGCTCGAACTGGAAAAGAAGATCGCGGTCCACTACGCGACCGCGGCGCAGGTCACGTCGTTCGGCTCGTTCACGAAGACCGTGCAGGTGTATGGGACACCGACGATCCTGATCATCAACCGGCACGGCGCGGTAACGACGATGAACGGCCTGACGGATGCCTTCGCGATCGAGCAGACGATCGACGAAGCGCGCCAGGAATCGTAGACTCGCTCGGGTGAGCAACCCGGAAGCCCTCGCCCAGCATCTCGAAGCACCACTCGGCCGCGGACATGCACCCGAGCACGCCTTCACGGGCGCGGCGGGCGGCGCGGCCTGCGGCGATCTGATCCGCGTTTCGATCGCGCTCGATCCCTCAAGCCCCGACGGGCGGATCGCCGACGCGGGGTTCGACGCGAGCGGCTGTGGCGCGTCGATCGCCGCCGGCAGCGCGGTGGTGGGCCTCGTGCGCGGCGTCCCGCTGCTACAGGCGGCGAGAATCGGCACAGAGGGGATCGCGCGGGAGTTGGGCGGACTGAGCGCGGCCAAGCGCCACGCGGCAGAGCTGGCGTCCGACGCTCTGCATCGCGCGCTCGGCGGCGGCGTACGCGCAAGCGCGGCGCTGGCCCCTACGGCGGACCGCACGCTGGTGGCGATGAGTGGCGGCGTAGACAGCGCGGTGGCGGCGCTGCTGGTCACACGCGAAGGAGCGCAGGCCGTCGGGGTCACGCTGGAGCTGTGGTCTGACCAGGAGAACGACGGCGAGGCCAGCTGCTGCTCGGCGCAGGCGGTGCGCGGCGCCCGTGAGGTGGCACACGGCCTGGGAATGGCACACCTGTCGATCGATCTGCGTGCAGAGTTCCGCGCCGGGGTCGTCGAGCACTGGCTCTCAGACCACGAGGCCGGGGAGACGCCGAACCCGTGCGTGCGCTGCAACGGGAACGTGAGGCTCGACGCGATGCTCGAGCTGGCCGAGCGCCTGGGCGCGCAGACGCTCGCGACCGGGCACTACGCGCGCGTTGCGGACGAGCATCGGGCGGAGGTAACGGAAGGCACGTCCGTTCCGCTGTTGCGAACGGCGGCGGATCCGGGCAAGGATCAGAGCTACGTGCTGGCGGCGCTTGCGCCCGAGTCGCTTGCCCGCTTGCGGTTTCCGCTCGGTGCGATGCGCAAGGCGCAGGTGCGCGAGCTGGCGGCGGCGGCCGGGCTCACGGTCGCCGCCAAGCGCGACTCGCAGGATTTGTGCTTCCTCGCGGGAACGCGCCAGGGCGCCTTTCTGGAGCGTCACGGTGGGCTGGGAGAGCGGACGGGGAAGATCGTCGATCGTCAGGGGAGGGTGCTCGGTGAGCACGCGGGGGCGCATACGTTCACCGTCGGCCAGCGCCACGGCCTCGGCATCGGCGGCGGCGAGCCGTTGTACGTGCTCGCGACAGACACGAGGATGAGCACGGTCACGGTCGGCCCGCGCGCGGAGCTGTTGAGCGACGGCGTAAGGGTGCGCGAGGTGACGCTGCACCGCGATGGCGGCTGCGTGGACGGCGTGAAGGTGCGCTCGCGTGGGCGCCGCCTGGAGTGCCGGCTGGCGGGCGAGGCGGGGGCAGGGCGCCACGAGCACGTGAGCGTGGAGCTGAAGGAGCCGGCGGAGCGAACCGCGCCGGGGCAGTTCGCGTGCCTGTATGCGGGCGACGTGATCGTCGGCCACGGCACCGTTGCCGCATAGCGTCGCAAGCGCGCGGTGGGCTTGGGGGAGTAAGATGGAAGGACAAGACGGTCGGTGGTGAAGGGAAGCCGGTGAGAATCCGGAGCGGACCCGCCACTGTGACTGGGGATGCCCGACGCGGCGTGCGATGAGCACGCAGCCACTGTTTCGGACGACGAGACGGGAAGGCGCTGAGGGAGAGCCCGGGAGCCAGGAGACCTGCCTCCGACCGAAAGCCCACAAGCCCTCGTGGAAAGGGGTTGGCTCAATGAATACATCCCGTCGTATGTTGCCGGCGCTCGCCGGTGTCGCAGGTGTTCTTGTTCTCTCGCTTGTTGGCGCCGTGTCTGCGCTCGCCGGACCGACGGTCAGCGTGCGGATCGAGGGGGAATCGGAAACCCTTCTGCCTGCAACGACTGTCACGCTCGAAAAGCCAGAGCCTGTCAGCGGGTGTCCTTACAACAGCGTTGCGGCTGCGATCAACCTTGCGGTCAATGGGAATTGGGACAACGGTGAGGCTGACAACGGAGGTGGCGATTTTACCCAGACGATCCTTGGAGAGACGCATGCGTTCACCAACAACTCGGACACCTGGGCCGAGTGGGTCGCCTACAAGTGGGGCGGAGGAATCTGCTCCGATCTGTTGAGCGAAGGAGATCAGGTGCTGATGGTCGCTGATCACGAGCCGGAACCATTTTACGATCCGACAGTTCTACCGCTGGTTGTCTCAAATATGCCCAGCATTGTTCAAGCCGGATCTGCCTTCAATGTGGAAGTCAATGAAATCACGACGACGACCACAAACTTTGCGAGCCCCGGAGAAGGAACACCAAAGCCGGCAACCGGAGTGACCATCTCGGGTGGTGGTTCCAGTGCGGTCACCGGATCAAATGGGATCGCGACACTCTCACTCGCGAGCACTGGAAACGTGACACTGCGAGCGACCAAGCCCGGGGATGCCCCGTCGGCGTCCTTCACGGTCTGTGTTCACAACGGGAACGATGGTAACTGCGGAACGTCGGCGACTAGTTCCAGTGGTGCTCCTACTGGCGGTGGGACCACAACAGTGAGCTCCAACCCTGGCTCGTCAACTGCGATTACAGCGCGCATCGGTTCGCTGTTGGATGGCCATGTGTATGCCCGTCATAGCGCTCCTCGAATCCTCAGTGGTACGGTCATCACCACAGACCCACTGGAAGAGGTCGAGCTGCGCCTGACACGTCGTGGCCCGAAGGGTCGTTGTTCCTATTTCGACGGCATCACCGGGCGCTTTCACGCGATGCGCTGCGGTGCGGCGAACGGGAAGTACTTCAAGGCGTCCAACCAAAAGCTGTTCTCGTATCTGCTGCCTGAAACACTTGCCCCGGGTCGCTATGTGCTCGATGCGCAGGGCATAGGTGCCGGCGGTCACGTCAGCTCGCTGGCGCGAGGCACGAGCAGAATCGTCTTCTATGTCAAGTAGGTATATCTCGTTCGACAGGCCTCAATCACAACACCTGCGTGGTGCGGTGAGAGCGAGGCTCAGCAATAGGATCGTCATGGCAGGCATCGCGGCGGCCATCACTGTCGCCGCGTTAGCCGGCTGTGGCCTAGGTGCCGGCCCGGTGCCGGAGGGCGTTCACCTGACCGTCACGCGCGATTTCGGCGCGCATCTGCTGGGCCAGACCGGTTCTCCGCGGGTGGTGGGGACAGAAACGGTGATGAGCCTGCTGGCGCGCAACGACAGGGTGACGACGAAGTACGGTGGCGGGTTCGTCGAGAGCATCGACGGTCTGTCGGGGGGGCAAGAAACGGGAGGAGACCCGCTCGATTGGTTCTACTACGTCAACGGGATCGAGGCCCCGAAGGGCGCCGCGGCGACGAACGTAAACCAAGGAGACCATGTGTGGTGGGACCTGCACGACTGGAGCCAGACCGACGACGTACCCGCGGTCGTGGGCTCGTTTCCCGAGCCGTTCCTGAACGGCACCGAAGGTAAACGGTTGCCGGTGCGCGTGGAATGCGCCGCGGCGCAGAGCGCGCCATGCCGCACGGTGATCGAACGGTTGCGCGCGCTCGGCGTCCCCGCCGCCGTCGCGGCGATCGGCAGTGGCGCCGAGCCCGACGCGCTGCAGGTGGTCGTGGGGCAATGGACGGCGGTGCACGGCGACCCAAGCGTGACGAGCATCGAAAGTGGCCCGCGCGCAAGCGGCGTGTACGCGCGCTTCGCATCGAACGGCCAGACGCTGACGCTGCTCGATGGGGCGGGCAGTACGACCGCGACGCTGACGGTCGGAGCGGGCCTGATCGCGGCCACAAAGGACGTCGAAAGCGCGATCGTTTGGGTTGTGACGGGCACCGACGAAGCGGGCGTGCAGCATGCGGCCCAGGCCTTCGACACGAGCGCCCTGCGAGATCACTTCGCGCTGGCGGTGACATCGACGGGCGCGCAGGTGCCGGTGCCGGAGGCGAGCGGATGAGGCATACAAGCCAGATTTCCTCTCGTGACTGCTGTTTGCGGATGCCGGGGAGAGACCGATGAACACCCGCCTGCTGTTCTACCGCCGCCTCGCCAGTCCGTTGCACGCGACGCGGGCGGGAGTGGGCGCAATTTGGGCCCTCGCGTTGACGGCGGCCGCGTTGATCCTCTACAACCCCCTGCCGTTGGCGGCACTGGCGTTGGCGGTGCTGGGTGCCGGCGCCTGCGCTGGTGTGGGCCGCCAATTGGCCAGCACGCTGCGAACCGCGCTGATCGTCGGCCTGCCGATCGTCGCGATCAACGTGCTCGCCTCGCGCGAGGGCCTGACGGTGTTCGCGCGGCTCGGCAACCTCGGTCCGTTCGGGGAGGGCGACCTGACGGTCGAGGCGGTCGTGTACGGCGCGGTGATCGCGCTGAAGGTGACGCTCTTGATGCTGATCACGACGCTCGCGAGCCTCGCGGTCGACCCCGACGAGCTGTTGAGAGGTTTTCGGCGCCTGTCGTTCCGCTCGGCGCTGACCGCTTCGCTGGCGACGCGCATGATCCCGGTGCTCGGCGCCGACGCGCAACGTTTGGCCGAGGCCCAGCGCACCAGGCCCGAGGATCCCGCGCGCGGTGTACGAGGCCGCGTTGCGTTGCTCAGCGCGATCGTCGGCGGCTCGCTGGAGCGCGCGATGGAGGTGGCGGCGACGCTCGAGCTGCGCGGCTTCGCCGTTGCCGCGGAGGGGCGTCCCCGCCCGCGGCGCTCCTCAGATCGGCGGATGCGCCGCCCGTGGTCGCGGCACGACCTCGCGTTTCTCTGCTCGACGTTTGCGGTGATCGCGCTCGCCTTGGCGGGCAGGTTGAGCGGAGCGGCCTCGTTCGAGGCGTACCCGCTGGTGAAGATGCAACTCGACGCGGGCACGTTCGCGCTGTGTGCAGCGCTCTTCGCGGCAATCCTGCTGCCGTTTGTAGACAGGAGAGGGATCGACAGATGATTCTGTCGTTCGACCGGGTGAGCTACCACTACCCAGGGGCGGAAACGCCGGCGCTGGATGACGTCAGCTTCGAGCTTGAAGCGGGCGAGTTCTGTCTCTTGGCAGGACTGTCCGGCCACGGCAAGACGACGCTTCTGCACGCGGCGTGCGGCCTCGTGCCGCACTTTCACGGCGGCACGTTCGCCGGTACGGTGTCGCTAGCCGGTCTGGACACGCGCGAGCACGGTCCCGCGCATCTCGGCGGTCACGCGGGCGTCCTGTTCCAGGACCCCGAGACGCAGCTCGTGATGAGCTCCGTTCGCGCCGAGCTGGCGCTGGCGCTGGAAAGCCGCGGCCAGGGAGCGGCGGCGGTCGCGCGCGGGGTCGAGGAGGTCGCGCTCGCGCTGGGCATCGACGCGCTGCTGGACCGCTCAACGCACGAGCTGTCCGGCGGCGAGAAGCAGCGGGTCGCGCTTGGCGCGGCGCTCGCGGGCCGGCCGAAGCTGGTGCTGCTCGACGAGCCGACCTCGCAGCTGGACCCCGTCGCCGGGGACGAGCTGATCGGTCTGCTGCGAAGGCTGAACGAGGAGTGGGAGACGACGATCGTGCTAGCGGAGCACCGCTTGGAGCGCTGCCTCGGGGCCGCTGATCGTGTTATTTCACTGGAAGCAGGTCGTGTGATTCACGACGGCGATCCCAGAGCGTTCTTGAAATGGGCGGCGCAACACGAGCCAACACTGCAGACGCCCGGGGCGAAGCTGTTCGCGTTGGCGGGGTTGAAACCGGCGCCGGTTGGTGTCAAGCAGGCGCGCGGGACCCTGCGCGCGCGTGGCCTGCTGCCCGAGGATGGCCATCCCGAGCCAGTCAATGAGGCCAAGGCGAAAGGGCGCCGTCCGCGCAAGGCGTCGAGTGCGCTGCGTATGAAGGGCGTGTGGCACGAGCTGCGTGATGGACCGGCAATTCTCCGCGGCGTGGAGCTGACGGTCGCCCCCGGCGAGAGCGTCGCGCTGATGGGCCGCAACGGCGCGGGCAAGTCGACCCTCCTGCGCCACGCCGCCGGGTTGATGGAGCCCACGCGGGGACGGGTGGAGCGCGCGGGAAGAGTCGCGCTGCTGCTACAGAACCCGGGTGACTACCTGATCCACGAGCGCGTCGCCGAAGAGGCGCCCGCCGAGGCGCTTGCGGCCGTCGGGCTGGCGGGAATGGCCGAGCGCAACCCGAAGGACCTGTCCGGCGGGGAGCGTCAGCGCCTGGCGCTCGCGATCGTTGTCGGTGGAGCAGGAGACCCTCCGGCGGTGCTCGCGCTGGATGAGCCCACACGTGGGATGGACCGCGGGGCGAAGGCCGAGCTGGCGCGGGATCTGCGGCGCCGCGCCGAGGAGGGACAGGCCGTGATCGTGGCCACGCACGACCCCGAGTTCGCTGCCGCCTGCGCCTCGCGCGCGGTGTTGTTGGCCGACGGTCGCGTGATTGCCGACGGCTCCTCGGCCGAGCTGCTCGCGGGCGGCTGGTACTTCGCGACTGAGACCGCCCGCATCTTGGGCGGTGCCGGCGGCGCATTGCTGCCCGAGGAAGGCGCTGAGCTTTTGGGGGCGGATGCGCGCACGACTGCCGGGCCCGCGCCTAGTGCTGTCGCTGCCGCCCCGGTTCTGGAACGGCCCGCTGCCGCTTCCGGAAAGATCATCCCGGGGGCCGCGCGATGAGCTGGCCACTGGCCTCGTTCCTGGTTGTCGGTGTGGTGCTGGCGCTCGGCTGGCTCGTCTACGAGCGCAGGCGACCGTCCGCGCGGATGGTCGCGGTCGTGGGCACCCTCGCGGCCGTCGCCGCGCTCGGCCGCGACGCGTTTGTCGCGTTGCCGGACGTGAAGCCGATCACCGCGATCACGCTCGTCGTCGGCTACGCGCTGGGTCCTCTGCCCGGTTTCACCGTCGGCGCGATCGGCATGCTGATGTCGAACTTCCTACTCGGCCAGGGGCCATACACCCCATGGCAGATGGCGGCCTGGGGCGGCGTTGGCCTGTTCGGCGCCGCTCTCGGCCGGCTGAGCGGGCGACAGCTGGGGCGCCTGCCGCTCGCGCTCTGCTGTGGGATCGCCGCGCTGGCAGCGAAGGAGGTGATGAACCTCTACACGTTCACGATCGGCGCCAGTCATACGCCCGCCGCGTTTCTGGTGGTCGTGGGCGCGGGGCTGCCGTTCGATCTGACCGACATGGTCGCGAGCTTCCTGTTCGGCCTCGCCTTCGGCCTCGAGCTCGCGCGCCTGCTCGAGCGGATGCGCGCGCGCATGGATATTCAATGGGAGCCAGCCCCACCCGCGCCCGTCTCTTCTAGAGCGCCGGCGAGTGGGGCGATCACGGGCGTGCTGGCGATCCTTGCGCTCGGCACCGTCGGCACCGCGTTCGCCTTCGGCGGCGCGAGCGCTCGGGCGTCCACCCCGTCGACGGTCCGCGCCCGCGCAGCGTCGCTGTCCCCCGAGCTCTCCTTCCTGACCTCCGCCCAGAACGCCGGCGGCGGTTTCGGCGCCGCAAAGGGGCAGAGCTCCAGCGAGCTGTACACCGCATGGACGGCGGTGGGCCTCGCGGCCGCTGGTCGCAATCCCGCGACCGTACGCCGTGACGGCCACTCGGTGCTCGACGCCCTGCGCGCCGAAGCCTCGACCCTGAGCGGCCTAGGCGACGCCGAGCGCACGATCCTTGCCGCGGCCGCGTGCGGGGCCTCGTCGTACTCGTTCGCCGGGCGCGACCTCGTCGCCGAAGTGCTGAAGACACGCGACAGCGACAACTCCTTCGAGCACCTCGTCAACCTCACGTCGTTTGCGATCTTCGCGCTGCGCGCCGTCGGCCACTCCCCGAGTTACCCCGCGATCCGCGACGCGGCCGGCTGGATCGAGCAGCAGCAGAACTCCGACGGAGGCTTCTCCTTTGGCGAGCGCGGCTCGTCCAGCGACGTCGACGACACCGGCGCGGCGCTGCAGGCGCTCGTCGACGCGGCCGCGCGCAATGCTCATATCCTCGGCGCTGCCGCTGACTACTTGATTCGCTCCCAGAATCTCGACGGCGGCTTTCCGCAGCAGTACGGCAGCGAATCCAACGCCCAGTCCACCGCCTGGGCAATCCAGGGCCTGATCGCGGCAGGGCGCAACCCCAGCACGGTGCGCCGCCGCGGCAGTCGCTCGCCCGAGGGCTATCTCGAAAGCCTGCTCGCCCCCGGTGGTTCCATCCGCTACTCCCGCACTGGCGCCCAGACGCCCGTGTGGGTGACTGCACAAGCCCTGATCGCGTTGTCGGGCAAGACGTTCCCCGTCGGGCCGTGAGCTGCTCAGAGCGCTTCAGCCCTCGTTTAGCCGCGTCTCTACCCTTTAGGGATCATGAATGCGAGACCCACCACGAGGCTTGCGAACCCACCGAGCGCGGCCGGGGCACTCCTCGTCGCCGGGCTGTGCGCGCTCGCGCTCGCGCTGACCTGGGTCGTGGCGGCGCTGGTGCCGGCGACGCACGTGAAAGACGCGATCGCGCTGTACGACTTCACGCTGCTCGGCGGTCCGCGGGCGGATGACCTGGCGAACGCCCTGCTGTACCTGCTCGACCCCGCGCTGTACATCCTCTGGGGGGTCCTGCTGATCATCTTTGCGCTCATGCGCCAGCGCCCGCGGATTGCGCTCGCCGTAGGGGTCGTGATGGGCATGGCGCCGCTGACCGCGGAGTTGCTCAAGCCGCTGCTCGCGCACCCGCACGCGCAAATCTATGGAGATGAGATCTCCGCTGCCTCGTGGCCCAGTGGCCACGCGAGCGCGGCAACGGCGCTCGTGATGTGTGCGGTGCTCGTGGCGCCGCGGCATCTGCGTCCCACCGTTGCTCTGCTGGGCGCGATCTTCGCGGCGGCCGTCGGCTTCTCGCTGCTACTGCTCGCCTGGCATCTGCCGAGCGATGTCGTGGGCGGCTATCTGGTGGGCACGCTGTGGGCGGCGCTGGCAGTCGCGGCCCTGCGCAAGGCTGAGTCGCGCGCTCGTCGCTCAAGCAGACTGAGGAGCGGTGTTGGCGCCATGCGCGCCGGGGTCCCATAGCGGCTCGGATCCTCCGCTGGCGTGTGAGCCCTCATTCACAGCGCGGCCGAGGATGAACAGCAGGTCTGAAAGCCTGTTCAAGTAGCGCACGACCTCGGGGTTGACACCCTCGCCCACGGCGATCGCGCGGCGCTCAGCCCGGCGGCAGACCGTGCGGCAGATGTGAAGGTGCGCGGAGGCGGGGGTGCCGCCGGGGATCACGAACGAGCGCAGCGGCGCAAGCGTCGCGTTTACCTCGTCGCAGGCATGCTCGAGCCACTCGGTGTAGGGGGGGCCGATGCGCAGCCGCTCGCGCTCGGCCTTGCCGGAGGACGAGTCGCCGGCTGCCGGCGCAGCGGGCACCGACAGATCGGCGCCGAGGTCGAGCAGGTCGTTCTGCACGCGGCGCAACCACTCGGCGAAGCCCTGCGGAAGCCCGGGCTGTAGCAGCGCCACGCCGAGCGTCGCGTTCAGCTCGTCGACGGTGCCGTAGGCCTCGACGCGCGGATCGAGCTTGGAGACTCGGCTCATGTCGCCGAGGTGTGTCTCGCCGCCGTCGCCGAGCTTGGTGTAAATGCGGGTCAGGTTCACGGTCACTGCGATTCGAGTTTCGCACAACCGGACGGGGTGGGTGGGCATTCATCAACGCGATGGGATACGTTCCCGGCGCACATGCGGATCGGTGTTCCGAAGGAGACCGCGGCAGGAGAGCGCAGGGTTGCGCTCGTGCCGGAGGTCGTGAGCAAGCTGGGGGCCAAAGGTCTCGACGTCCTCGTTCAGAGCGGCGCGGGCACCGACGCCCTGATTCCGGACGCCGCCTATACAGAGGCCGGCGCACAGGTCATCGGCACGCCCGGGGCGGGTGGGGATCCTGATCAGGCGGACGTGTGGGGCGCCGACGTGGTCGTGAAGATCGCGCCACCCGACCCGGAGGAGATCCGCCGGCTCGGTTCCGGCTCGATCCTGATCGGCTTCCTCGCGCCGCTGTCGAGCCCGCAGACCACCCGCGCGCTGGCGGACGCCGGGGCGACCGCGTTCGCGATGGAGGCGATCCCGCGGATCTCGCGCGCGCAGGCGATGGACGCGCTGTCCTCGCAGAGCAACGTCGCCGGCTACCGCGCCGCGCTGCTCGGCGCCGAGCAGATCGGCCGCTTCTACCCAATGCTGATGACCGCCGCCGGCACGATCCCGCCGGCGAAGGTGCTCGTGCTGGGGGTCGGCGTCGCCGGGCTGCAGGCGCTCGCGACCGCCAAGCGCCTCGGCGCGCGCACGACCGGCTATGACGTGCGCCCCGAGGTGGCCGAGCAGGTGGAGTCGCTGGGCGCCCAATGGCTCGACCTCGGCTTGGAGGCCAGCGGCGAGGGCGGCTACGCGCGCGAGCTGACCGAGGAGGAGCGCGCCTCACAGCAGCAGGCGCTGACGGAGGCGATCAAGGGCTTCGACGTGGTGATCACGACCGCGCTCGTGCCTGGGCGCCCGGCCCCAAGGCTGGTCACGGCCGAGGCCGTGGAGGGGATGAAGGCGGGCTCGGTGATCGTCGACATGGCCGGCGAGGCGGGCGGCAACTGCGAGCTGACCGAGCCCGGCGAGACGGTCGTGCGCCACGACGTCAAGATCGTTTCCCCCCTGAACCTGCCGGCTGGTATGCCTGAGCACTCATCGCAGCTGTTCGCGCGTAACGTGCAGGCGCTGCTCGACCTCCTCGTCGGCGAGGACGGCGAGCTGCACCTGGACTTCGAGGATGAGATCGTCAGCGGCGCGTGCATCGTGCGCGACGGGGAGATCGTCCATCCGGGCGCCAAAGCGGCAGTGGAGCAGGCCGGCTCATGATTCTCGCCAGCACCCTCACGACCAACCTGGCGATCCTCGTGCTCGCGGGGTTCATCGGGTTCGTCGTGATCTCGAAGGTGCCGAACACGCTGCACACGCCGCTGATGTCGGGCACGAACGCGATTCATGGGATCGTCCTGCTCGGGGGCCTCTTGCTGGTCGGCCTGCCCGGGTTGGACGGGGTCAGCAAGGCGCTGCTCGTGATCGCGATCGCGTTCGGGACGATCAACATCGTCGGCGGCTTTCTTGTGACCGACCGGATGCTCGAGATGTTCAAGGCCAAGCCGAAGCCCAAGCCCGCTGTGGATGAGGAGACCAAGGACGGGGAGGGCGAGTCGTGAGCAACCTCCCGATCGCGACGAGCTTTCTGCAGAGCGAAAGCTTCATCTACATCCTTTACATAATCGCCTTCGCCCTGTTCATTCAGGGCCTGCGCGGACTGGCCGGCCCGACGACCGCTGTGCGCGGCAACCGGATCGCTGCCGTCGGCATGGCGATCGCCGTGATCGCCACCCTGCTGAACCCGGGCGAGGGCAACTGGGGTCTGATCGTGCTCGGTGTGGCGCTGGGCGCCGCTGTGGGGATCCCGGCGGCAAGGAACGTGAAGATGACGGCGATGCCGCAGATGGTCGCGCTGTTCAACGGCGTCGGCGGTGGCGCGGTGGCGCTGATCGCCTGGGTCGAGTTCCGCCACTACGGTTCGACCTACGGTACGCGCACGGTCCACCTCGGCGGGGAAGTGGGCCACGGCCTCGTCCTGCAAACCGGCGCCACCATCCAGATCGCGGGGGTACCGACCTACATCGCGATCTTCTCTGTGTTCGCCGCGATCGTCGGCTCGGTCTCATTCTGGGGCTCGAACATCGCCTTCGGCAAGCTCCAGGAAATCATCCCCGGGCGCCCGATCAGCTTCGGCTCGGCCCAGCAGATCGTCAACCTCGTCCTGCTGATCCTGGCGCTGGCGGCCGGCATCGACCTGATCGCGGGGGCGCACTCAGAAGTGCTGTTCGTTGGCATGTTGATCGTCGCTGCGTTGCTCGGCAACGCCGTCGTGCTGCCGATCGGCGGCGCCGACATGCCGGTGGTGATCTCGATGCTGAACGCTTTCACCGGGCTCTCGGCGGCCGCCACGGGCATGGCGCTGAACAACCCGGCGCTGATCGTCGCGGGCATGATCGTGGGCGCCTCCGGCTCGATCCTCACGAACCTGATGGCGGTCGCGATGAACCGCTCGATCCCGTCGATCATCGCCGGCGGCTTCGGTGGGGGAGGGGCGGTCGCGGGGGCTGAAGGTGCCGGCGAGCACGCCGGCACGGTGCGCTCCACGAGTGCCGCCGACGCGGCGATCCAGCTCGCCTACGCCAACCGCGTGGTGATCGTCCCCGGCTACGGCATGGCGGTCGCCCAGGCCCAGCATGCGGTGCGCGAGCTGACCAAGGAGCTCGAGAAGCGCCAGGTCGAGGTCAGCTATGCGATCCATCCCGTCGCGGGGCGTATGCCGGGCCACATGAACGTGCTGCTCGCGGAGGCCGACGTGCCGTATGACCAGTTGCGGGAGATGGACGACGCCAACCCCGAGTTCCAGCGCACCGACGTGTCACTCGTGATCGGCGCCAACGACGTGACCAACCCGGCCGCCAAGAACACGCCTTCCTCGCCGATCTACGGCATGCCGATCCTCGAGGTCTCAGACTCTCATTCGGTGATCGTGATCAAGCGCTCGATGAACCCCGGCTTCGCCGGTATCGAGAACGAGCTCTACTTCGATCCGAAGACGGCGATGCTGTTCGGGGACGCGAAGTCCGCTGTGAGCGAGATCACCGCCGAGCTGGCGCAGATCTGAGGCGCCCGCACGAGGCTCGGTCCCAGCCTGTGCCCGCGCGCGTGGGACACGGATCTCCGATCGACCGCCGCTCTGAGACACTGCGGTCGTGATCGAGCGCAGCCAGGCTCTTGCAGCCTTCTCGGAGGACGAGTTCGATGTCGTCGTAATCGGTGGCGGGATCACCGGGGCGGGTGTGGCGCTGGACGCCGCGACACGTGGCTACAGCGTGGCGCTCGTGGAGCGCGCCGACTTCGCCTCGGGGACGTCGAGCCGCTCGAGCAAGCTCGTGCACGGAGGGCTGCGCTATCTGCAGAACTTCGATCTCGGGCTTGTACGCGAGGCGCTGCTGGAGCGCCAGCTGATGGTGGCGCTGGCGCCACACCTGGTTCGCCCGCTGCCGCTGGTGGTGCCCGCGTTCGATGGCGCCCACCCAGACCGCATGGTGGGGATGGGGTTGAACCTGTACGACGTGATGTCCGTCGACCGCGATCGTCTGCGCTCGCGGCGGGGCAGGCGCGCCCGCGAGAACGCTGAGCGGAGATCGCCTCGCAGATCGGCTAATAAACAGGACGATCGGTCCCTGCCGCTGGAGGAGGGCGAGTCCTGGAGCCCTGAGCGCCATCGCGTAATCTCAGGTGAGGAGGTGATCGAGCTGCTGCCTGCGCTCGCCGCGCGCGAGCCGACGAGCGGCTACCTGTTCTACGACTGTCAGACCGACGACGTCCGCCTCGTGCTGACCGTGCTCGGCGAGGCCGAGCGCTTCGGCGCGGTCTGCGCCAACCGTCTGCGGGTAACAGGGCTGCTGGAGCAGGACGGACGTACGCGAGGTGTGCGAGCGCTGGATACCGAGAGCGGCGCGGAGCTCGAGGTGCGCGCCGCGAACGTGATCAACGCGACCGGCGTGTGGGCCGATCAGCTGCGCCCGGGAGAGCTCCACGACGAGGCCGAGCTACCGCGCATTCGCCCCAGCCGCGGCACGCACGTGATCCTCGATCGCAAGGACCTGCCGCTGGTGGGTGGCGCGATCGTGCCGGCGGGTGGTGGACGGTCGATCTTCGCGCTTCCCTGGCTGGGACGCACGCTTGTCGGTACCACCGACAACGACTACGAGGGCGACCTCGAGCATGTGCAGCCGTCGGCCGAGGACATCGACTACCTGCTCCAGGCCTCCAACGACTTCTTCGGCGTCGCTCTGGACTCGAGCAATCTGGTGGGCGCCTTCGCTGGGGTCCGTCCCCTGATCTCGACCGGCGATCCGAAGAAGTCGGTGGACATCTCGCGCAAGGCCGAGCTGTACGAGACCTCAAGCGGGATGATCACGATCACTGGGGGCAAGTTGACGACCTGGCGGCGGATGGCGAAGATGACTGTCGACCGCCTCGTCGAGCGCGACGCGCGCGAGGCCCCCTGCCGTACCCATGAGATCCCACTCGGGCAGGCGATCGCGGCGGATGAGCTGCCCCGTGTCGAGGGCGTGCCCGTGGAGTCGTACGCCGCGCTGGCTTCCCGTTACGGCGAGGCTGCCCAGCAGGTGCTCGCGCTCGCGGCGGAGCGCGGCGAGCTGGCTCAGCCGATTGTCCCCGGCCTGCCCGATCTGCTGGCCGAGGTCGTGCTGGCCGCCCGCAATGAGCAGGCCCGCAGCGTCGGCGACGTGCTCTTGCGCCGTACGCGTCTGGGAGTGCTCGCCGCACGGGAGCTTCCGGTCGAGCGTGTCGTCGATGTGCTCGCGAGAGAGCTCCGCTGGGACTCGGAGCGTATGGGGCTGGAGATCGAGCGCTTTGCCGCGGAGGCACAGGCTGAGGGTCTCCTCGTGGGTCCTCCGCAGGCCGCCGAGAGCGTTGCGGGTTCCCCCCGCTCCACCGAACCCTCGCCATGAGCGGATCCCCAGATTGCGTGCGTGCCGTTGATCGCGTGCTCAAGCTGGGTGAGCGCCCGTGGCTGATGGGCATCGTCAATGCCTCACCCGACTCGTTCAGCGACGGTGGACGGTTCGGGACGCTGCACGCACAGATCGAGCTGGCGCGTGAGCTGCTCACGGACGGGGCGGACATCCTGGACATCGGCGGAGAGTCCGCAAGCACAGGGCGCCCGGCGGTGAGCGTCGAGCAGGAGATCGAGCGTGTCGTGCCACTGATCGAGCTCGTGGCGAGCGAGCTGGGCGCGATCGTCTCGGTCGACACCTACAAGCCGCTAGTCGCCCGCGCGGCGATCGCCGCGGGCGCGACGATCGTCAACGACGTCAGCGGCCTGCGCGACCCGGTTCTCGCTGAGGTATGCGCGCAGAGCGGTGCGGCGCTCGTCTTGATGCACACGCGCGCGGCGCCCAAGCAGCGACTGCAGGACCCCGATCTGTACGAGGATGTGGTCGGTGAGGTTTACGCCTTTCTGAACGAGCGCATCGAGCAGGCGCTCGCCGCCGGCGTGGCTCTCGAGCAGCTGATCCTCGATCCGGGCCCGGATTTCGCAAAGACGCCCGCCCAGACGATCGAGCTGCTGGCGGGCGTCGGGCACCTGCACGAGTTGGGGCGGCCGCTGTTGATGGCGGTCTCGCGCAAGGACTTCATCGGCGCGCTGACCGGCCGGCCTCCGCGTGAGCGCCTGCCGGGTACCCTGGCCGCGCTTGCCCACGGTGTGGACGCGGGCGCGCGGATCTTCCGGGTCCATGATGTCGGCGCCGCCGCCGACTTCCTGAGGGTGCGCGCGGCGCTTGCGGGGGAGCTACAGCCGCAGAGGGATCTGGCGCTCGCCGAGGAACACCGCTACGAACGCTAGGCTTCACCCAGCGGGTGCCGGTCGCTGCGCAACGCGACCGGACGCCAACCGCCCAATCTAAAACGAAGGAGAAGCAAACATGTCAGTACTCGACCGCTCCGAGCTGGAGGCATCACCTCTGGCCGACCTGCATGCGATCGCCGACCAGCTTGGCCTCGATGGCTTCCGGCGTCTGCGCAAGGCGGATTTGATCAACGCAATCCTCGGCGAGCCGACCGATGGTCGAGATGGATCGGACTCAGGGCGAGACTCAGATTCCCTCTCAGATTCCGAGGAGTCTGGCCGGCAGCGCGCCGACAGCGAGTCTGGGAGAGATTCCTCTGATCGATCGCGGAGCGGGAGTACCACTGCTCGCAAACGCCGCGCTCCTCGTCTGCGGCGCGGCGCCGGATCGAAGGGTGAGACCGAGGACGTATCCGCGGACGAGCGCGAGTCTTCATCTGCATCTCGTTCTTCTTCTTCTTCTTCTTCTTCCTCGGATACCTCTGATTCCTCGCGCCGTGGTCGCGGTAGAGGTGAGCGCGACGGGCGTGGCGGTCGTAGCGCCGCACAGCCGAACGGCCGAACTGTGGCGTCGCCGTCGAATGCGAAGGCTGGGGAGGACTCAGACGGCGCCCGCAGCGCCGAGGGCGTGGTCGAGCTACTGGGGAACGGCTCCGCCTTTTTGCGCGTCGATCCGCCCGAGCCTTCCGACGATGACGTTTACATCTCCGCCGCGCAGGTCCGTCGCTGCGAGCTCGTCTCCGGCGACCGGGTGACCGGGCCGGTTCGCACACCTCGCCGCTCGGAGCGCTATCCCTCACTCCTGCGCGTCGACACCATCAACGGAGCATCCGCCGACGCGGTCTCCGAAGGCGCTCACTACGAGGATCTGCCGGTGGCCTACCCCAGCGAGCGCTTCGCGCTGAACGCCGGCGACCCCACGCTTGACGCGATCGAATGGCTGACGCCGCTGGGTCGTGGCTCGCGCGCGGTGATTGTCGGGCCGGCGCGCGCAGGCAAGACCGAGACCCTGCGGCGCCTGTTGAGTGCCCTGAGTGCCGGGACCGCGACGTCCGGTGCCACGGACGACAGCTCCGGAGCTCAGGAGATCACGGTGGTGCTCGCAGGTGCGCGGCCTGAGGAGATCGCCGAGTGGCGGGAGGGGCCTGCAGCGCCTGTAGCCGCACTCAGCTTCGCCGCCTCGGCGGACGCTCAGGGTCAGGCGGTCGAGCGTGTGATCGAGGCCGCCAAGCGCATCGCTGCGCGCGGTGCAGACGCAGTGGTGTTGATCGACGGCCTCGACGGGATGCACCCACCGGCCGCGCGCAAGACGCTCGCGGCCGCCCGCAACCTGCGTGATGGCGGCTCGCTGACGGTGATTGCGACTGCCGCCCACCCGTTCGGAGGCGAGACGACCGTGATCGCACTCGACGCCGGGCTAACCGACAGAGGCCTGCCGATCCTCGATCTGGCGGGGAGTGGCACGCTGAAGGCAGAGTTGCTCGTCGGTGAGGACGGCGCCAAGGCGATCGCGAAGGCCCGCGCGGAGGCTCGCAGCTAGGGAATATCTAGCGTCTGGTGTAAGCGACGCGGTCCCACGAGGGCTCGGGCGCCAGCTCGATCGGCTCGCCGCCTGCCACCATGGCATCGATCGGCTGCACGTAGGCGAAGCTGCCAGTCTCTTCATTGAACGCGACGCTCAGCTCGCCCTCGTTGACTCGCTGGTCGAGCCAGGCGCCGCGAAACACCAACCGGCGCAGCCAGTGGACCAAAGAGCGCTCTGCCGGTCCCACCAGCTCGGGCCAGCAGTCGTTGACGTGCTCGCCCAGGGCCGAGGCGGGATCGAGGATCTCGCCGTTGACGGCGAGGTTGACGAGGTCTTCGAGCTCGCCGTCGCCGAGGCGCCCGCCGACGAAGCCGAGCTTCAGCGCCGCCTGCTCGCAGCGCTCGGAAAAGTCCTCCTCGTTGAAGGTAAAGCGCAGCTCTCCATATTCGAGGACGAAGTCCTCTCCCGAGTCGTAATTTCCGCGGCGCGACGTTTCCATGTCAAGGGCCGGGGGATAGGTTGAAGCCCGGGTCGTCGGGATCATATGCAGGGCTCCTGCATTTCAGGTCCTCGTGAATGGGATTTTGCAGAGCCGATCCCGAGCCCTCGCGCGGATGCCGCGCTAGGCTCCCCGCCGATGGCACGCCTAACCGAACGAGGACTGCGCCGCTCCGTCGGCGTCCCCGGCCTGTTCGCGACCGCCTACGGCAACGTCGGCTCCTCGATCTACTACGCGCTCGGCCTCGTCGCCGCGCACGCGCTCGGGCTCACGCCACTGGTGTTCGTGTTCGCCGGCGGCCTGTTCGCATTGACGGCCAAAACCTATGCCGAGGGCGCGTCTATGTTCCCCGAAGCGGGCGGCTCCTCGTCGTTCGCGCGCCACGCCTTCGATGACGTCGTCTCGTTCTTCGCCGGCTGGGCGCTGAGCCTCGACTACATCCTCACGATTGCGATTTCGGCGTTCTTCGTGCCGCATTACCTGAGCGCGTTCCCGGGCCTAGGCGCGCTCAAGCACAATCCGGACGACATCTTCGGCGGCTTGATCGTGGTTGGAATGCTGGCCTGGCTGAACATCCGCGGGCTCGGAGAGTCGGCCAAACTGAACCTCGTCCTCGCCGTCCTCGACCTGTCGACGCAGATCCTGCTGGCGGGGATCGGCATCGTGCTCGTCCTCAATCCGGCGCTGTTGATCCACCAGATCCATCTGGGGTCGGTGCCGAGCTGGAAGGAACTGATATTCGCGCTGTCGCTGGCGATGCTCGCCTACACGGGCATCGAGACGGTGGCGAACATGGCCGAGGAGTCCAAGGATCCGGGCAAGCAGGTGCCGAAAGCCGTCAACCTCGTCGTGCTCGCGGTGCTCGCTGTCTACGCCGGCATCTCGGTCGTCGCGCTCTCGGCGCTGCCGGTCATTCACCACGGCGTCGGCTACAGCGCCGAGCTCAAACAGTCCTTTTCGCAGCCTGGATATGCGACCTCGCTCGGCGGCTTCTTCGAAAACGACCCGATGCTCGGGGTGATCGAACACCTCGGGCTGCACGGCACGGTGCTGAAACTGTCCAGGTACTACCTCGGGATCCTCGCCGCGACGATCCTGTTCATCGCGACCAATGCGGGGATGATCGGGATCTCGCGCTTGTCCTGGTCGCTGTCCGAGCACCGGCAGCTGCCGCAGCTGTTCTCCAAACTGCACTCCAAGTACCGCACGCCGTGGTTCACGCTGATCTTCTTCTCGGTGCTGGCGAGCACCCTGATCATCTACGGCAACACGCAGGTGCTCGGCAACCTGTACTCGTTCGGCGCAATGCTCTCCTTCACGACGGCGCACGCGGCGATCGTCAAGCTGCGCGTCAGCGATCCCGACAGGGAGCGCCCGTACCGGAGCCCGTGGGGTGTGCGCGTCAAAGGCGCAGAGATCCCGATGACCGCCGTGATCGGTGGCATCGGCACCGCCGCCGCGTGGGTCGCCGTGACCGTTCTACACGTCGAGGCCCGCTACGTCGGCATCCCCTGGATGATCGTTGGGATGGCGGGCTACTTCTACTATCGCCACAACCAGGGTCTGGATCCGCGCAAGCACTACCGCATCGAACGCGCCGAGCGCCCACCGGACTTCCAGGAGCTCGAGTACCGCACCGCGCTCGTGCCGATCTTCGGCGAGGACGTCTCCGCGAGCGCGCTCTCCAGCGCTGCCAAGCTGATCGGCGAAGACGGCGTCGTCTACGCGATCTTCGTGCTACCGGTGCCCAGCCAGCTCTCGCTGGAGGCCGGCCTCGAGGACGAGGAGGCGCAGGGCCGCTCGGTGCTCGAGAGCGCGCGCATCCAGGCACGGCGCGCGGGCATCAAGATTCATACTGGCCTGATACGCACGCGTAACCCCGGCGCGGCGCTCGTCGAAGAAGCCGAACGCGTCGGCTCGGACGTAATCTACTGGTCGACGATCCACGCCCCTAGGGGGAGCAGCGGATCGGCCCCACCGCCGCCTATCTGCTCAGCAAGCGTCCCTGCCGGATCATCATCGAGACCGAGAATCGCCCCGCGCGCTCGTCTCAGACGGCCGCAGTGCCCGCGCCGGTCTGAGGGATCGCGCTGGTGGATGGGCCATGGGTCCGTGATCCCTCCTTTGCTCAGCTGAGTGCGGACTGCAGCGCCTCATCCAGCTCGGGGTGGCGAAAGTCGTAGCCCAGCACGAGCGCCTTGGCGGGCATCACGCGTGCGCCGGCGGTGACGATCTCGGCCATCTCGCCGTACAGTAACCCCAAGACAAAGCCCGGCACCGGCAACAATGAAGGCCGGTGCAGCGCGCGACCGAGCGCATGCGAGAATTCACGGTTGGTGACCGGCTCGGGCGCTGTGGCGTTGATGGGCCCCGACCAGCGCTTGTCATCCAGCGCAGCGCGAATCACGCCGACGAGATCCTCTCGGTGAATCCAGGACATGTACTGCTCACCTCCCGCCACTGGTCCGCCCACGCCGAGTTGGAATGGGGGCAACATCTTCTTCAAAGCACCCCCGTCGCGGTTCAGCACGACGCCAGTGCGCACCAGCACGACGCGCATCCCCAGCGCCGAGGCCTTCTGCGCCTCCGCCTCCCAGACGACGCACGTCTCTGACAGGAAGTCGCTCCCCGGTGGCGCGTCCTCGTCGAGCGGCTCTTCGCCGCGCGCACCGTAGTACCCGACCGCCGAGCTGCTGATCAGCGTCCGAGGGCGCTGGCCACCCGCCACATCACCGACCGCCTCCAACCCTGCGAGCAGGTTGCGGGTGCCAACGATACGGCTATCACGAATCGCCCGCTTGGATCGCTCGCTCCAGCGCTGGGCGATGTTCTCCCCGGCCAGGTGCACGACTGCGTCTGCACCGGCGAGGGCTTGCAGCGGGGCGGGCTCACCGAGCGGATCCCAGCCCACCGCCTCGACACCCAACGCCTCCCGCGCGCGGGACGGGTGGCGTGAGAGCACCGTGACCTCGGTGCCGTGCTCGCGCAGCCCGGTGACGAGTGCACTGCCGATCAGCCCGCTCGCTCCCGTCACGGTCACGCGCATGGCGACTGTCGCTCCCGGTGGTTCTCGTTCATATGCATGACTCACATATGAGTATGCACACGCCGACAGTGCAACGCCAACTATCGCGCGGCGACCCCAGCGCCCGCCTAATCTGGACTATCGCGTGAGGGATGCTACCGCGCGAGCGGTTTACGAACGATCGTCTCCCGGGGCGAATCCCACCTCCGAGCCGGCCAGCGCCGTCCCGCTCGCCCGCGCCTCATCGGCGACGGCCGCGGCGACCGCGGGCGCCACATCCCGGTTGAAGACCGAGGGAATGATGTAGTCCTCATGCAGTTCCTCGTCGGTGACGATCGCGGCGATCGCGCGCGCGGCGGCCATCTTCATCGAGTCGGTGATATCCGGCGCGCGCACGTCGAGCGCGCCGCGGAAGATCCCCGGGAAGCAGAGCACGTTGTTGATCTGATTGGGGTAGTCCGAGCGGCCGGTCGCCATGATCCGCACGTACGGCGCGGCCTCCTCCGGCGAGACCTCCGGGGTGGGATTGGCCATCGCGAACACCATCGCGTCGTCGTTCATCCGGGCGAGCGCGTCCGCTTGCATCACGCGTGCGCCGGACAGTCCGATCAACAGATCGGCGCCGTCGATCACATCCGCCGGCGTGCCCGCGCGGCACTCGGGGTTGGTCGTCTCGGCAAACCAGCGCTTGACGTCGTTCATCGAGCCGTCCTGATAATCCTCGCGCTCGACGTGCAGCGCCCCGCGCGAGTCGGCGCCGATGATGTGACGCACACCCGCCTCGAGCAGGATCTTCGTGACCGCGATCCCGGCAGCGCCCAGCCCGATGATCAGTACGTGGATTTCCTCCAACCGTCGCCCGGTGAGCTTCACCGCATTCAGCAGCGCTGCCATCACGACCACGGCGGTCCCGTGTTGGTCGTCGTGGAAGATCGGGATGTCCAGGTCTTCCTTCAAACGTTCCTCGATCTCAAAGCAGCGCGGCGCGGAGATGTCCTCGAGGTTGATCCCGCCGAATGCGGGCGCGATCAAAGTCACGGCGCGGACGATCTCATCGGTGTCCTTCGTGTCCAGGCAGATCGGGAACGCGTCGACGCCGGCGAACTCCTTGAACAGGCAGCACTTGCCCTCCATCACCGGCATCGCCGCGCGCGGGCCGATGTCGCCCAGCCCGAGCACCGCGGTGCCGTCGGAGACGACGGCGACCGTGTTGCGCTTGATCGTGTACTGGAACGCCCGGTCCTCGTCGTCGGCGATCGACAGGCACACGCGCGCGACGCCGGGGGTGTAGGCCATCGATAGGTCGTCGCGTGTCTTCAGGGGATGCTTGTTGTGCTGTTCGATCTTGCCGCCTACGTGCAGCAGGAACGTGCGGTCGATCGTGTCGATCACGTGCGCGCCCTGCACCGAGGCGATCGCAGCGAGGATCTGCTCCCAGTGCTCCTTGCCGGAGGCGTCGACGACGATGTCGCGCACGGAGTGCCCGGAGTCGATCTCGACCGCGTCGACGGCCACGACGATCCCGTCGGCCTCGCCGATCGCGCCGGTCAGATGGGCGAGCGTGCCCGCGGTCTCGTCGAGCTCGACGCGAATCGTCAGGCGGTACTGCGCGCTGGGGGTGACGCTGCTCACGGAGGATGGCTCCTGGGTCGAAGACGATGTGGACGGGCGGTCGGGCATCTTATTTACTTGCTGCCCTGCGGCCGCCACGCCTACTAATAGAGTGCTTGGAAGTGCTCTATCTCAAGCCAAGACGACGGGCCGCGCACGGGTGAGTGCCGCCGCGCTGAGAACCGAGCGCCACGAGCGCCGCCTGTTCCTGATTGACGGCCCCAGCCTCGTGTACCGGGCCTTCTTCGCGTTGCCCGAGTCGATTGCCACCTCCACCGGCGTCCCTACGAACGCGATTTTTGGGTTCGCGTCGATGCTCGTGAAGATCATCACCGAGTACGGCGTGTGTCCCACCGTGGTCGCGTGGGATGCGGGCACCTCGGGCCGTACGGAGATGTTCGCCGATTACAAGGCCACGCGACGCTCGCGTCCGGATCTGCTCAAACAGCAGTGGCCGGCGATGGAACCGCTCGTCGAGGCGTTCGGATATAGCAACCTGCGCGTCGAGGGCTTCGAGGCCGACGACGTGCTCGCCTCGATCGCCGAGCGCGCGCTTCGGGCCGACCCGCCCGTGCCCGTGATGATCGTCACCGGCGACCGCGATGCTTTCCAGCTGATCGACGGTGATGGTGTCGTCAAGGTGATGGCGACCGCCCGCGGGATCACCGACACGAAGATCTACGACCGCCAGGCCGTGATCGACCGCTACGGAATCGCACCGGAGATGATTCCTGACTTCTATGGGCTGAAGGGCGATACCTCAGACAACATCCCCGGCATCCCCGGCATCGGCGACAAGACGGCCAGCGAGTTGATCCAGAATTACGGGACGCTGGAGGAAGTACTCGCGCACGTCGAGGAGATCAAAGGCGCCAAGCGCAAAGAGAACCTCATCGAGCACGCCGAGAACGCGCGCATTTCCAAGCAACTCGCGACCGTCCAGCGTGACCTCGCCGTCGACTTCGACGTCGCCACGGAGTCCGTGCGCGAGCCCGACCGCTCGCGCGTGCGTGCGGTCTTTCGTGAGTACGAGCTGCGCGATCCGCTGCGGCGGCTGGAGGAGGCGCTCGGCGACCCAGACCTCGCCGCGCCTGTAGTAGCCGCCGAGGTCAAGCTGAGTGCGCGCGTGCGCGCGGGCGCACCCGCCAAGATCGCCGGCCTTGGCGCGCCCGAGGTCGAGCTCTCGCTCGTCGTGCGCGAGGCCGAGACGCCCGAGGGCGCGCTGTTCGCCGAGGGCGCGCCCTGGCGCTTCGCCGCCGCGGTCGCCGGCGAGGTGCTTGCGGGCGACTGTGAGGGTCCCGAGCAGGTCGTGGAGGCCGTGGGCGGGCGGGCCGTGCTCGCGCACGATGCCAAGGCGCTTGGCCTCGTGCCGCCGGGACTCGCGCATGACACGCTGCTCGGCGCCTACCTGCTCGAGCCCGCCCGTCGCGGCTATCCGTTTGCGGAGCTGTGCGAAGAGCGCGGCCTCGACAGCGACCTGGAGGACCCACTCGCAGCCGACGCGCTGCTGCTCGGCGCGCTCGCGAACTGGCAGCGCGAGCAGATCACCGAGCGTGGCCTGCAGGGCGTGATGCGCGACATCGAGCTGCCGCTCGTGGTCGTTCTGCGCGAGATGGAGCTGCTCGGGGTGCGCCTGAATATCGAGCGCCTCGCCGAGATCACCGAGCGCGTGCGCGGGGAGCTGATCGCGCTGGAAGCAGACATCTTCGCGCTCGCCGAGGAGGAATTCCTGATCTCCTCGCCGCAGCAGCTGGGGGAGATCCTGTTCGAGAAGCTTGGGCTCTCGCGCAAGCGCCGTGGCAAGACCGGCTTCTCGACCGACGCACGCGTGCTGCAGGCGATTCGCACCGAGCACGAGATCGTGCCAAAGATCGAGCGCTGGCGCGAGCTCTCGACGCTGGCCAAGACCTATCTCGACGTGCTGCCGGAGGTGGTCGACGAGCGCTCGCGTATCCACACGACGTTTCTGCAGGCCGGCGCTCAGACGGGGCGACTCGCGAGCACCAACCCGAACATGCAGAACGTCCCGATCCGCACCCCGCTCGGGCGCGAGATCCGTGGCTGCTTCGAGGCCGAGGACGGCAATGTGTTGATCTCCGCCGACTACTCGCAGATCGAGCTGCGCGTGCTCGCGCACGCGGCCAAAGAGCCCGTGCTGAAGGAGATCTTCGTGCGCGGGGAAGACGTGCACACCGCGACCGCCTCGCAGGTCTTTCAGGTCGCGCCCGATGCGATTGACCCCGGGATGCGCTCGAAGGCCAAGATGATCAACTACGGAATCGTCTATGGCCTCTCCGACTTCGGTCTGGCTGATCGCCTGAACATCCCGCGCGAGGAGGCCAAGGAGTTCATCGACGCATACCTCGAGCGCTTCCCGCGCGTGGCGGCGTTCATGGCCGAGACGATCGAGCGCGCGAAGGAGGAGAGCTACGTAACGACGCTGTGGGGCCGGCGCCGTCAGATTCCGGAGCTGCAGGCTCGCAACTACCAGGTGCGGATGCTCGGCGAGCGCCTCGCTGTGAACACTGTGATCCAGGGCACGGCCGCGGACATCATCAAGCTCGCGATGGTTCGCGCTCACGCCGCGCTCGTGAAGTCCGAGCTGCAGACGCGCTTACTGCTCACGATCCATGACGAGCTTCTGTTCGAAGGCCCACCCACCGAGCAGGACGCCGCGCGCGCGCTCATCGAGCGCGAGATGTGTGGGGTGTGGGAGCACGACCCACCGCTCGCCGTTGACGTCGGCGTGGGTCAGAATTGGCTCGAGGCGAAGTGACTCGGCTGGAGACCAAGTGACCCGGCTGGAGGTCAAGTGAGCCGCACACTGGCCGTGCTGCTGGCCGTCGGCGCGGGCTGTCTCGTGGGGATTCAGGCGCCGATCAACTCCCGTCTGGGCAAGTCGGTCGGAAGCGTGCAGGCGGCCAGCGTGTCGTTCATGGTTGGCACGGCGGTGCTGCTGCTCGCGGTCACATTCGTCAACGGCGGCTTCGGAAACCTCACCCACATCGGGCGCGCTCCGTGGTGGGCACTGCTCGGCGGGTTGTGTGGCGCGGTGTTCGTGACGATCGCGATCATCACCGTGCGCACCCTCGGCGCGAGCGGCCTGGCCGCCGCCGTCATCGCCAGCCAGCTCGCCGTGTCGGTGGCGATCGACCGCTTCGGCCTGCTCGGGATCGCCAAGCAGCCGATCGGCACGCATCGCATCGTCGGGCTGGCGCTGCTCGCGATCGGGGTTGTGCTGGTGGTGCGTAAGTAGACACTCGGTGCTCTGTTAGGTCTCTGTAGGTCTCACCCAGAGCGCTTGCGAGCCTCGGTCAGCGCCTCGCCCAGTAGGCGTGCCCCCTGCTCGATTGCCGGCTCGGCGAGGTTCCCGTAGCCGAGCACAAGACCCGGGGGACCCCCCGGAGTAAAGCGATGTAAGGAGAGGCCCTCGGCGCCCACCCCGCGCTTGGCGGCGCTCACCAGTAACGCGGCCTCATTCACGTCGCCGGGCAGTTCCAGAAGCTCGTAGAGCCCGGCCTCGTCGCTGCCCACATGCGCATCTCCCAGCCAGCGGGCAAGCGCTCCGAGTAACACCTCGCGTCGTGCCTGATAGCGCCGGCGCATGCGACGCACATGGCGATCCAGCTCCCCACGCACGACGAAGTCGCATAGGGCGAGCTGCCCAATGACCTCCGAACCCGAGTCCTCGACCGCCTTGGCCGCGGTCAACTGCCAGGCCAGCCACGGGGGCATCAAGAGCCAGCCAAGGCGCATCCCCGGAGCCAGGCGCTTTGAGGCCGAGCCGCAGTAGAGCACGCGTTCCGGCGCCAGGCCCTGCAGCGCGCCGACGGCCCCCCGGTCGTAGCGAAACTCACCGTCGTAGTCGTCCTCGACAATCAGTCGATCCCCGTTCTCGGCCCACTCGACGAGTGCAGCGCGGCGCGCGGAGCTGAGCACTGCGCCGGAGGGAAACTGGTGAGCGGGGGTCACCACGACCACATCAGCGCCGCTTTGAGCGAGCCGCTCGACGCGCAACCCCTGGGCATCGACCGGGATCGGCACTACCTTCAGGCCAGCCTCCTCGACGATCAGCTTATGCGTATGCCAACCGGGGTCCTCCAACGCGATCGAGCGTACGCCATGGCCGCTCAATGTCCGACAGGCGAGCGAGAAACCCTGCGTGAAGCCGGTGCAGATCAGCATGTGCTCGGGGTCGGACGCCGTGCCGCGAACGCGGCCGAGGTAGTCGCCGAGCGCTTCGCGCAGCTCTGGGACGCCGCGCGGGTCGCCATAGCCCAGCGCCCCGTGCGGCGAAACGCGTAAAGCGGTGCGCAGCGAGCGCAACCAGCCGTCGCGGGGAAAGCCGGCGAGGTCGGGCAGCCCAGGGTGGAAGTGGTAGGCGAAGCTCGGCAGAAGCGACCGCGCGCGAGCGCGCGGGATCGAGGCGCGTACCGCAGTGGCGACCCGCACGGGCGCCCCCTGGCGGGTGCTGAGGTATCCCTCGGCCGCTAGCTGGCCGTAGGCCTCGGTGACCACGCCGCGGGAGACGCCCAGCTCGGCTGCCAGCCCGCGCGTCGAGGGCATCCGTGTGCCGCCGGGCAGGCGCCCTGAGCGGATGTCCTCTCGCAGCGAGCGCTCGAGCTGCTCGTGGAGCGGAATCTCGCCGGAAAGGTCGAGCCTGATGAGCAACTCCGGGCCCCCGACTGGTCCTAAAGAATCCGGCACAACTGGAACTGTACTCCGAGCCAGTTGCGGCGTAGCGTGCAGCCTGCAATCGATCCTGGAGGACCACGATGAGCCAGCAGATCACCATAGTAGGAGGCGGACTCGCCGGGCTGAGCGCCGCGATCACGTGTGCCGAAGGTGGGGCGAAGGTGCGTCTATTCGAGGCGCATGACGCGCTCGGTGGGCGGGCACGCAGCAACGATGGGCCGTTCAAAGCGAACCTCGGCCCGCATGCCCTCTACCAGGATGGACCCTTGTGGCAGTGGCTGGCGGAGCGCAACCTGCTTCCCCCGCACGTCGGGCCGCCGCTCGGCGGCGCCAGCGGCGCGAGGTTCCGCTGGGGAGGCGCCGTGCGGCGTACGCCGCCGCTGGGCACGATTCCCTCGGTGCTGCGTTTGCGCGGGCGTGAGGCGCCTGTCGAGCTCGACTTTCGCAGCTGGGCGGCTAGCCACACCGACCAGCGCACCGCGGATCTGCTGTCGGCGGCGGCCGGCGTCTACACATTCCACCACGACCCGGGTGAGCTGTCGGCGGCGTTCGTGTGGCCGCAGACGGTACGCCTGTTTCTCGCGCGCCCGCCCGGCCCCGTCCGCTACGCGAGCGGCGGCTGGGGGATGCTGGTCGCGCTACTCGAGCGGCGGGTGCGCGAGCTAGGCGTCACCGTCGAGACCGGCCGGCGTGTGGACGAGTTGCCGGCGGGACCGGTGATCCTCGCCACTGAGCACGAGCAGGCGGCACAACTGCTGGGCGAGGAGTCGCTGAGCTGGCCGAGTGGTCGTACCGTGTGTCTCGACCTGGGCCTACGCAGCCGCCGTGGCGATCCATGGATCGTCTCGGATATGGAACAGGCGGGCTGGATCGGGCGCTACTCCACCTCAGATCGAGCGATTGCGCCTGCCGGGCACGATCTGATCCAAGCGCAGATGCCGATCCGTCCGGGCGAGAGCGCCGATCAGGCCGGCCTGCGCCTCCAGGAGCTGCTCGACGCGTCGCTGGTGGACTGGCGTGCCCGAGAGACCTGGCGCCGGCGTCAGGTGATGGACGCGCGCTCGGGCGCCTTGGATATGCCCGGCAAGACCTGGCGCGACCGACCCGCGGTGGACCGCGGCGACGGCGTGTTCCTGGCCGGCGACATGGTCGCGGCCCCAGGCCTGCTCGCTGAGGTCTCCCTGACCAGTGCTGTGGAGGCCAGCCGGCTGGCGCTTGCGGCGGCGAGCGCGACCAGACCGCAACTACGCAGGGTCGCCTGATCGCTCAGGAGGAAAGGCCCCGGCTCAGGTGCTCGCGGCAACTGCGACCCGCTTCGACGGTGGGTTGTCGCGCGAAGTGGGCGGCCTCTCACCAACGAACGTGGGCGGCGCGATCGCCAGGTAGTGCTCGAACGCCCAATGGGAAATCCGCCGGCTCTCGAACGCAAGCGCGAGCGCGGTGACCGCGCGCGAGGGAGTCATGCGTCCGATCGCGCGCTGGAGTTTGAAGAGTGAGTCGTATTTATGCCTGTGCCCGGCGGAGAACGCGCCGTAGCGCGCGAGCGCCTGCGCGCGCGTGGCTCGCCCGTCGAGCACCGAACGCAGCTCGCGTCCGCAGGCGAGGCCAAAGTACAGGGCGGTGCGAATCCCCTCGGCGGTCAAGGGCAGGCAGTGACCTGCGGAGTCACCAGCGAAGAACACGCCGTCCTCGATGGCCGCGCGTAGCTTGTGGGGGATCCAGTTGCCCTGATAGCCGTCGGCCGGCAGGCCCTGATCGCGGGCAAGCCGGACGGTTGGCTCCTTGACGTGGTGGGCGGGCCAGAACGAGCCGACGCCGACGCGCAGCTCATCATGCGCGGGAAAGCTCCAAGAGTAGCCCGAGCGGATGTAGCGATGGTCGATCCACAGCTCCATCTCCTCGCCGGCCCCGGCAGGGTGAACCTCGAGACCGCGCGACAACGTGGCGTTCGGGGGTTGAATCGGTGCTGCGTTCGACAGCACGCGCCGCCAGCCGAGCGCGTCGACGATCAGCGGCGCGCTCACATCGCCGCGGTCGGTGTGCACAGTGAAGCCCTCGCGGCCGGTGACGGTAGCGATCTCGAGTTCAGTGAATTCTGTCCCGCTTGCCCCGGCCTGGCCCCAGAGCAGCGCGCACAGCTGGCGGTAGTCGAACGTGGAGTACAACCACGGCAGCGACCAGTGGGAGGTCCGATAGGGGGTGTGCGCGACGAGTTTGTCGAAGCTCTGGCACGACGACTCACCCAGGTCGAGAGCGTCCACCCAGCCGGTGGGCATCGCACAGGCCGAGGTCTGGCGCTCACCGAGCTCGTAGCGGTCGAGGAGGAGGACCTTCGCCCCCGAACCGGCCAGTTCGCGCGCGACGGCCAGCCCCGCGAAGCTGGCGCCACAGACGAGCACGTCACAGTCGCGCTGCTCTAAAGGGGTGCGCTCCGCTCCCCGCTTCGTGGCTCGCACAGGCATCTTCCAATCATACGAGTGCCCATCCGGTGGTGAGCATCCCCGCTGCGCTAGGCTTGCTGCCGTGCAAACGCTGATTGAGCAACCCGACGCTCGCGTGGTCGAGGGGTCGAACGGACTCCTGCTGGAAATCGACGGCCAGATCGTCCCCAACTACGACGCCACCTTCCAGCCGATCGAGGAGGGACAGGTCGTCACCGGCCACGTCGTGAGGATCGACAAGGATGAGGTGCTGGTCGACATCGGCTACAAGTCCGAGGGCGTGATCGCCGCGAATGAGCTGTCGATCCGCAAGTCGGTCGACCCCAAGGACGAGGTGCATCTGGGGGAGGAGGTTGACGCGATCGTCCTGATCAAGGAGGACCAGGACGGGCGACTGATGATGTCCAAGAAGCGCGCGCGCTTCGAGAAGGCTTGGCGGCGGATCGAAACTGCCGCGGAGTCGGGTGAGCCGGTCGAGGGCACTGTCATCGAGGTCGTCAAGGGCGGTTTGATCATCGATCTCGGCGTACGCGGCTTTTTGCCCGCCTCGCTGGTGGACATCCGCCGCGTGCCGAACCTCGACGAATACATGGGCACGAAGATCGAGAGCAAGGTGATCGAGCTCAACCGCTCGCGCAACAACGTCGTGCTCTCGCGCCGTGCGGTGCTCGAGGAGGAGCGCAAGGAGGTCCGCCAGCAGATCCTTGACCGCCTGCAGCCGGGGCTCGTCGTGGAGGGGCAGATCTCCAACATCGTCGACTTCGGCGCGTTCGTCGACCTCGACGGGATTGACGGATTGATTCATATCTCCGAGCTGTCGTGGTCACATGTGAACCACCCGTCAGAGATCCTCACGATCGGGGACACCGTGAAGGTCAAGGTGCTCGACATCGACCGTGATCGCCAGCGCATCTCGCTAGGGCTCAAGCAGACCCAGGAGGACCCGTGGCAGCGGATTGTCGATACCTACAACATCGGCGACGAGCTCGAGGGCAAGGTCACGAAGGTGGTCACGTTCGGCGCGTTCGTTGAGATCCTTGACGGCGTCGAGGGGCTCGTGCACATCTCCGAGCTCGCTCCGCATCACGTCGAAAGTCCGCGCGAGGTTGTCCACCCGGGCGATGAGATCCGCGTGCAGATCCTCGAGATCGACTCCGAGCGCCGCCGCCTGAGCCTTTCGGCCAAGCGCGTCGAGGACCAGATCCTGCCGCTGTCGCGCCCTGACGACGTCGCCCACCCCGAGGATGCGGGCGAGGACGCGGCCGTTGCGGAGGCGGAGGAGATCACCGCGGAGGCGACCGCCGAGATCGCGTCTCCCGAGGCCGAGGTTGCGGAGCTGGCGGCTGATGTCGAGGCGGCCCCTGAGGCGCTTGAGGCTGAGGTCGCAGAGGCGGCGTCTGAGGCCGAGGCTACTCCCGCGTCCGAGGCCGAGGCTACGCTGGAGACACCGGAGGCGGAGGCCGAGGCCGCCCCCGAGGCTGACGTCGCAGAGGCTCCAGCAGAAGCCCCCGAGGCCGCTGCGCCCGAGGCGCCGGAGGCAGAGGCGATCCCTGAGCCGGCGGACGCACCCGAGGCCGCGGCCGAGCCCGACGAGCCGGCCGCCGAGTCCGCGCAGGACTGAGACGGCCGAGACGGTCCCAGCCGAGCGCGCTGAGCAGGTGGAGCAAAGCGTCCCTCTGATCGGGCTTACAGGGGGCATGGGCGCCGGGAAGTCGACCGCGCTGAAGGCGCTGGAGCGGCTCGGAGCGGCGGTGCAGTCAAGTGATGCGGTCGTCCACGAGTTGTATGGGGGCACGAAGCTGCGCGAGGCCGTGATCGCGCGCTGGGGCGAGGAGGTACTCGCGCCGAACGGCGAGGTTGATCGCACGGTGGTCGCCAGGCGCGCGTTCGCCGACGATCATGGCAGGGCCTGGCTGGAGGCCACCGTCTGGCCGATGGTGGGCGAGCGGATGGGGGCATGGCTGGAGCAGGCGCGCGCGCTCGAACCCTCCCCGAGGGTGATCGTGATCGAGGTGCCGTTGCTGTTCGAGGCGGGGTTGGAGGGGGCCTACGACGTAACGATCGCGGTCGTCGCGTCAGAGGAGCTACGCGAGCGGCGCGCCGCGGACCGCGGGCACGCGCTCACGACGGAGCGTGCGGCTCGCCAGCTGACTCAGGAGGAGAAGGCGCAAAGGGCGACCTACGTAGTACAGAACGACGGCAGCGTGCAGGAGCTGGAGCGGAAGTTGTCAGGCGTGCTTGACAAGCTGGGGAGATGAGGCGGCGGCGCAGGCGAACGCTGGGCGTGCTGGTCGGGATCGCGCTCGTGGTTGTAGTGGGGGTGATGATCGCGCATGTGAACCACGCCGTGAACGAATTGACGCTGCCGCTGAGCGACGCGAGCGTGATCCGCGAACAGGCTCAGGCAAAGCAGCTCGACCCGGCGCTGATCGCGGCGGTGATCTACGCGGAGACGAAATTCGAACCGAGGACATCGTCGGCGGGCGCGGAGGGCCTGATGCAGATCGAGCCGGAAACGGCGGAGTTCCTCGCGAAGCTCTCGGGCGGGTATAGCTTCACGACCAGCGATCTCGGCACGCCGAAGGTGAATGTGGCCTACGGCAGCTACTACCTGCGCTACCTGCTCGACCACTATGAAGGGAACGAGATGCTGGCCGTGGCCGCATACAACGCGGGGTTGGCGAACGTGGATCGCTGGGTGGCGAAGGCGCGCGCCGAAGGGGGAGCGCTGACCGTGAGCGCGATCCCATTTCCCGAGACGCGCGCGTACGTGCAGCGCGTGCTCGAAGCGCAGAAGGAATACCGCGCCACGTATCCCAAGCAACTCGGGCTGAACTGAGCCCTGCCTGCTCTGACGGGCTCGCTACGGTAGGAGCTATGCCTGACTTCCGACTCGACAGCGCCTTCACCCCGACGGCCGATCAGCCGAAGGCGATCGCGGCGCTGGCCCGGGGGGTTGAGTGCGGCGAGCGCTTTCAGACGTTGCTGGGGGCGACCGGCACCGGCAAGACGATGACGATGGCGGCCACGATCGAGGCGGTGCAGCGCCCGACGCTCGTGATTGCGCACAACAAGACGCTCGCTGCGCAGCTGTGCAACGAGTTCAGGACGTTCTTCCCCGATAACGCGGTCGAGTACTTCGTCTCCTACTACGACTACTACCAACCCGAGGCCTACGTCCCCAGCCGGGATCTTTACATCGAGAAGGACTCTGCCATCAATCAGGAGGTCGACCGCCTGCGGCACGCGGCCACCGCGGCGGTGTTCGCGCGCCGCGACGTGATCGTCGTGGCTTCCGTCTCCTGCATCTACGGGTTGGGCTCGCCGGAAACGTACGAGATGAACATGCAGATTCTCCGGCGCGGGGAGACGATCGATCGGGAGAAATTGTTGAGGAAACTCGTCTCGATCCAGTACACGCGTAATGACACAGTGCTCTCCAGGGGCGGCTTCCGGGTCAAGGGGGAGACGCTGGAGGTGTTCCCCGCCTACGCCGAGACTGCATACCGCGCGACGCTGTTCGGCGACGAGGTCGAGCGGCTGCAGCACTTCGACCCGCTCACCGGGGAGCTGATCGAGGACGACATCGAGCACGTGGCGATCTGGCCGGCGACGCACTACAACGTCAGGGAGGGCACGATCGAAGCGGGCGTCGAAGCGATCGGGCACGAGCTGAACGCGCGCTGCGAGGAGCTCGAGTCAGAAGGCAAGCAGCTCGAGTCCCACCGGCTGCGGCAGAGGACTCAATACGACATGGAGATGCTCCGCGAGATGGGGTTCTGCTCGGGGATCGAGAACTACTCGCGGATCCTCGACGGCCGTCAACCCGGGGAGCGGCCTTACTGCCTAATCGACTATTTCCCCAAGGACTTCGTCTGCTTCATCGACGAGTCTCATCAGACAGTGCCACAGATCGGGGGGATGTTCGAGGGCGACCGCTCGCGCAAGCAGACGCTCGTCGACTATGGGTTCAGATTGCCGAGCGCGATGGACAACCGGCCGCAAAGGTTCGAGGAGTTCCTGTCAATTACGCCGCAGCTGATGTTCGTGTCGGCGACGCCGGGGGAGTATGAGCGGACGCGCTCGACGAACGTCGTCGAGCAGATCGTGCGCCCGACGGGGGTCGTCGACCCGGGCGTGGAGGTGCGCGAGACGAAGAATCAGATCGACGACCTGATGAACGAGGTCCGTAAGCGTGTGGAGCGCAACGAGCGCGTGTTGGTCACGACTTTGACAAAGAAAATGTCAGAGGACCTTTCGGGATACCTCTTGGAGATGGGCTTCAAGACGAGGTATCTGCATTCGGAGATCGACACGCTGGAGCGGATTCAGATCATCCGGGACCTGCGGCTGGGGGAGTACGACGTGCTCGTCGGGGTCAACCTGCTGCGCGAGGGGCTCGACCTGCCTGAGGTCTCACTGGTCGCGATCCTGGATGCCGACAAGGAGGGCTTCCTCAGGGGGGAGACTTCGCTGATCCAGACGATCGGCCGCGCGGCGCGGAACATCGAGGGGACCGTGCTGATGTACGCCGACAAGGAGACGAAGGCGATGAAGGCGGCGATCGAGGAGACCGACCGCCGGCGCGAGATCCAGCTCGCCTACAACGAGGAGCACGGGATCACCGCGGCGACGATCGTCAAGGGGATATCGGACATCGCTGAGTTTTTGCAGGCCGACAGCAAGGTCCCGAAAAAGGGCCGCAGCCGGCGCGGCGCCGAGCGCCGCCGGGCGGGGAAGGAACTGCCGGAGAACGAGCTCGAGCGGATGGTAGTGGAGCTCGAGGAGGAGATGGCAGTCGCGGCCGAGGATCTGCGCTTCGAGTACGCCGCCCAGTTACGAGACGAGCTGCGTGAGCTCAGGCGCGATCTGCGAGAGATCCAGGTAAGTGAGGCGCCCGCCGAGGAGACCGTCTGAGCCGACTTGCGACGCATGTAGGATCTACGCCGTGGAGCTCGACCGGCAGAGCATCGAGAAGCGCGACTTTCCGATCGGCCGGCGGGGGTATGACCCCGCGGCCGTCGACGCGCACCTGAGGACGGTCGCCGCCGAGGTCGAGGAGCTGCGCTACGCGCTCGAAAGCCGCGCGGGGGAGACGCTCGGGTCGAGCGCCGGCACGCAGGTGCAGGGGATCCTCGAGGCCGCCGAGGCGACCGCCGCCGAGATCGAGCAGCGCGCCGCCGAGGACGCGCGCCAGACGCGCGCGGAGGTCGACGCCGACGCTGAGCGCACCCGCGCCGAGGCGGTCGCGCGGGCACAGGCGCACGTGGCCGCGGTCGCACAGGCCACCGGCGTGCTGATCGAGCGCGTGGAGTCGATGGACGCACAGTCCGCCACGCTCGTGGAGTCCCTGCGCGCCGGTGCCTCCCGGCTCGCGACGGACCTCTCCGCCGTCGAGACGAACATGGCCGAGCTGTACGACGCGGCCGCGGGACGTGGGCCACATGCCCCTGAGGCGGACCCTACGCCCGCTGTGCGCCTGGCGCAGGCTGGGGACCCTGGCCCCGACGCGCCCGTGCGCCAAGGCCACTCCGAGTTCATTCCCGCGCCCCCGGTTCCGGTTCCGGCCCCCGCGTCTCCGGCCCCGGATGTCGCCGCGCCCTCGGTGCCGCCTATGCCGTCCATCGCAGCGTCACCTGCTCCGCCGCGATCCGAGCCCCAGGCGGGCGCCGGCAACGGAGATCTGGACGGGGCGCGGCTGATCGCGCTGAACATGGCTTTGAACGGCGATTCGCGCGCGGCAACCGATCGCTACTTGGCAGAGCACTACGAGCTTGGGGATCGGCAGAAGCTGCTGGACGAGGTGTTCGCGGCGGTTGAGGGGTAGCTCCGTAGCTCGCGAAGGCGAACGTCTGTTCGCCACAATACAATGATCGGTAGATGCCGGTAAGCGATCAGATCGTCGTCACGGGGGCGCGCGAGCACAATCTCAAAGACGTCACGTTGTCATTGCCGAGGGATGCCCTCGTGGTGATCACGGGGCTGTCCGGGTCGGGCAAGTCGAGCCTCGCGTTCGACACGATCTACGCCGAGGGGCAGCGGCGCTACGTCGAGTCGCTGTCGGCCTACGCCAGACAGTTCCTGGGGCAGATGGACAAGCCCGACGTCGACTCGATCGAGGGGCTGTCCCCGGCGATCTCGATCGATCAGAAGACGACCTCGCGCAATCCGCGCTCCACCGTCGGCACCGTCACCGAGATCTACGACTACCTGCGGCTGTTGTGGTCACGCGTGGGCAAGCCGCACTGCCCGATCTGCGGGCGGCCAATCGTGGGCCAGTCCGCAGAGCAAATCATCGACCAGGTGATGGAGCTCGGCGAGGGGACCCGCTTCATGGTGCTCGCGCCGGTCGTGCGCGGGCGCAAGGGCGAGTACGGAAAGCTGCTGGACGAGTTGCGCGCGGAAGGCTTCGCGCGTGTGAAGATCGACGACCGGCTGCGGATGCTGGAGGAGTCGATCGTGCTCGACAAGCGCTACAAGCACGACATCTCGGTCGTCGTCGACCGGCTGGTGATGAGGCACGACCTGCGCAAGCGGCTGGCCGATTCGATCGAGACGGCGGTCGGACAGGCCGAGGGGCTCGTGGAGATTGAGATCGTGGGATCCTCTTCGCAGGCGGAGTCCGATCCCGCGCACGCCACCGGCGCGAAGGGCGCGCGCAAGGCCGCCACGCAGATCGTCCCCGGCGAGGTGCCGCCGGAGGGCACGATCTTCACTTTTTCCGAGCGCTTCGCCTGCCTGGTGCATGGACCGTCGCTCATCGAGCTGGAGCCGAGGATCTTCTCGTTCAACTCCCCGCACGGGGCCTGCGGGCACTGCACGGGGCTGGGAGCGCAGATGGAGATCGACCCCGAGCTGATCGTGCCCGATCCGTCGCTGTCGATCGCCGAAGGCGCGCTCGCGCCGTGGGCCGGCAGCTCGTCGAGCTACTACGAGCAGGTGACCGAGGCGATCGCCGATCGCTACGGCGTCGACCTCGACATTCCCTGGGAGGACCTGCCCGAGGAGATGCGCGAGTTGTTCCTGACCGGCACCGACGAACGTCTGCAGATCACCTACCGCAACCGCTACGGGCGCAAACGGACCTACGCGACGAAGTTCGAGGGGATCGTCAAGAGCCTGGAACGCCGCTACCGCGAGAGTGAGAGCGAGCTGACGAAAGAGAGGATCGAGCAGTTCATGTCGCTGCGGCCCTGCCCGGTCTGCGGCGGGGCGCGGCTGCGCGCGGAGTCGCGCGCTGTGCTCGTCGCGGGGACGGCGATCGACGAGTTCTGCGCGCTGTCAGCGCGGCGCGCGCTCGAGTGGCTGCGGGAGGTCGAGCTGTCGGAGACCGACCGCCACGTCGCACGGCTGATCCTGCGCGAGATCGACGAACGGCTGCGGTTCCTCGAGAACGTCGGAATCGGCTACCTGTCGATGGACAGGGCCGCGACGACGCTGTCCGGGGGCGAGGCGCAGCGGATCCGGCTGGCGACGCAGATCGGGTCCTCGCTCGTGGGCGTTCTGTACATCCTCGACGAGCCCTCGATCGGGTTGCATCAGCGCGACAATTCGAAGCTGATCGGCACGCTGGAGCGGCTGCGCGACCTCGGCAACACGGTGATCGTGGTCGAGCACGACGAGCAAACGATGCGCGCGGCCGACTACCTCGTCGACATGGGTCCCGGCGCGGGTGTGCACGGAGGGAAGGTCGTCGCCCAGGGCACCGCGAAGCAGGTCGAACGCGTGAAGGATTCGGCGACGGGGCAGTTCCTCGCGGGCACGCGCACGATCGAGGCGCCGAAGAAGCGCCGCACCCCGAAGGGGTATGTGGAGATCGAAGGCGCGACCCAGCACAACCTGCGCGACGTCGACGTGAAGGTTCCGCTCGGCGTGCTGACGTGCGTGACGGGGGTGTCGGGCTCGGGCAAGTCGACGCTCGTGAACGAAGTTCTGTACAAGAGCGTCGCCAGCCGACTGCACCGCGCCCGCCGGCGCCCGGGTGCGCACCGCGCGATCCACGGTCTCGACCAGCTCGACAAGATCATCGCCGTCGACCAGTCCCCGATTGGGCGTACGCCGCGCTCGAACCCGGCGACGTACACCGGCCTGTTCGACGTGATCAGGGACATGTTCTCCAAGACGCAGGAGGCCCGCGCGCGCGGGTACAAGGCGGGCAGGTTCAGCTTCAACGTGAAGGGCGGCCGTTGCGAGGTGTGCAAGGGCGACGGACAGATCAAGATCGAGATGCACTTCCTGCCCGACGTGTACGTCCCCTGCGAGCAGTGCCACGGCAAGCGCTACAACCGCGAGACGCTCGAGGTGAAGTTCAAGGGCAAGAGCATCGCCGACGTGCTCGACATGGCGATCGAGGACGCGCTGCCCTTCTTCGAGCACATCCCGAAGGTGCGTCGCCGACTGGAGACGCTCAACGCGGTGGGACTCGGCTACGTCAGGCTCGGCCAGCCCGCGACGACGCTCTCGGGCGGCGAGGCGCAGCGCGTGAAGCTCGCGACCGAGCTGTCGAAGGTCGCGACCGGGAGGACGCTGTACATCCTCGACGAGCCGACTACCGGCCTGCACTTCGCTGACGTAGAGCGGTTGCTCGAGGTGCTGCAAAGGCTCGTCGACGCGGGCAACAGCGTCGTCGTGATCGAGCACAACCTCGACGTAATCAAGTCGGCGGATCGATTGATCGACATGGGCCCGGAGGGCGGCGAGGAAGGCGGCGTGGTGATCGCTCAGGGCACCCCCGAGCAGGTCGCGGCGGAGCCGAGCTCGCACACGGGCGAATTCTTGGCGGAGCTGGTCACGCCGGCGAAACGCGCTACCGCGAAGAAACCTCGGGCCAAAGCCGCCCCCAAGCGCAAACCGCGTGCGAAGATAGCTGCTTGAGCGAAGACGGCGATCTCGCCCGGCAGGCCAGACTGTGGGTTCAGAAGTGGCGCTGGTACGAGCGCAACTCGCTGCCCTGGAACCGCGCGCTGATTCACTGGGAGGCGATGCGCCGCGAGGCGTTCATACGCTGGCCGGTACACGGGAATGTGTTGGAGGCGTTGCGCGGGGGGCGGCTGGAGCTAGGCAAGGGGGTGCTGCTGGAGCCGGACGTGTGGATCACGGCGCCGGGGCGGGCGCGGGTCCGGATCGGCGCGGGCACCTTCCTGAATCTGGGTGTGATGATCGCCGCGGAGGAGCTGGTGGAGATCGGCGATCACTGCATGCTCGCGAACGGCTGTTTCGTGACCGACTCGAGTCACCGCTACGACGATCAGGAGAAGCCGGTGCCGTGGCAGGGCTTTACGACGAAGGGCCCGACGCGAATCGGCGAGAACTGTTGGCTCGGCGCGAATGTCGTCGTCACCAGCGGCGTAACGATCGGCGAGCGCTGCGTGATCGGCGCTAACAGCGTCGTGACAAAGGACATCGAGCCGTTCTCGGTCGTGGCGGGCGCGCCGGCACGTGTGCTGAGGAAGATCGACTACGACAACCGCGCGTGTAGAACCGCCAGCTCCGAGGGGTCGATCGAGTAGGTGTGCTCGGGGGCCGGGTAGCGCCGGGTGCGCACGTCCTCGCTAAAGGCGGTCACGCCCGCGTTCATCTCCTCCTGGAGGTTGGCGTAGCGCTTGACGAAGCGTGCGCCGAGGCCGTCACGGATGCCGAGCAGGTCATGGAACACGAGTACCTGCCCGTCCGTCGCCGGCCCTGCGCCGATCCCGATCACGGGGATCTCGATCGTGGGCATCAGCTCGTCGGTGACGGCGGCGGGGATCGCCTCGAGCACGAGCGCAAAGCAGCCGGCTTCCTGCAGCGCGAGCGCCTGCGCGCCGATCTGCGCGGCGGCGGCGGCGGTGCGGCCCTGAGCCTTCCAGCCGCCGAGTGCGGTCGCGGTCTGAGGGGTGAGGCCGACGTGGCCCATCACGGGGATTCCCGCGGCGACGATCGCGCGCGCGCGAGCGACCGAGGACGGCCCGCCACCCTCGAGCTTGACGGCCTCGCAGCCGGCCTCCTTGACCAGACGCATCGCGTTTGAGATCGCCTGCTCGTCGGAGACCTCGTAGGAGCCGAACGGCATATCGCCGATCAACAGGGGAGTGCGCAGTCCGCGGCGGGCGGCACGCGCGAGCACGAGCATGTCGCCGAGCTCGACGGGCGTCGTCGAGTTGTACCCGAGCACTGTCGTGGCGGCCGAATCGCCGACGAGCACCAGGTCCACACCCGCGGCCTCGGCGGCGCGGGCGGACGGGTAGTCGTAGGCGGTGACCATCACGATCGGTTCGCGCAGGCGCTTCTTCTCGGCGAGCAGCGGCAGGGTCATCGGCAGGCGGCCGGGATCAGACGGGGCAAGGACGGGTGCTTGAACGTTGGCGTGGCTTGACATGGTGTTTCTGATTCCTCTCTGACGGGTTGACGCTGGGTGGGCGGGGACTTCATCCCGCCAGCAGGGTCGCCACCTCGTCGTCGATTGTGATGATGCGGTTGGTCTGCGCCTCGACATGAACGACGCGAGGCTCGTAACGGGACAGCTCGACCTCGTCGTATTGGCCGTAGGAGATGACGATGATCGTGTCGCCGTGATGCACGAGGCGGGCGGCGGCGCCGTTGATCTTGATCTCGCCCGAGCCACGCGCGCCCGGGATCGTGTAGGTCTCAAAGCGCGCGCCGTTGTCGATGTCGACGACATGGACCTGCTCGTGCTCGAGGATGTCGGCGGCCTCCAGCAGGTCGGGGTCGATCGTGATCGAGCCGACGTAGTGGAGGTCGCAATCGGTGACGGTTGCCCGGTGGATCTTCGACTTGAGCATCACGCGCTGCATGTGGTCATTGCCTTTCCTGGGAGGGGAACGTGGATCTGGAGGGCGAAGGGGTCGAGGATCAGGTTGTCGATCAGGCGCGTGTCGCCAACATGGGCGGCCACCGCCAGCAGGGCCGGCCCGTCGAGTTGGGTGACGGGCTCCAGCGTGTCGGGGTCGACAAGCGCCAGGTACTCGGGCTCGACCGGGACGATCGCCGCGCGCGCGGCGTCCAGCAGGGCCTCGGCGGAGCGCTCGCCGGCGGTGGCATGTTCGGCGGTGGCGTTGAGCGCGCGGTACAGGGAGAGCGCCTGCGCGCGCTCATCCGCATTCAGACGGGCGTTGCGGCTGGACATCGCCAGGCCGTCGGGCTCGCGCACGGTCGGACAGACTTCGATGCGGACCGGCAGGTTCAGATCGCGCACGAGCCGGCGGATGACAACGACCTGTTGGGCGTCCTTCTGACCGAAGTAGGCGGCGTCCGGGAGTGACATGCAGAGCAGCTTCGTAACAACGGTGCAGACGCCGCGAAAGTGCTCCGCACCGCGGGCGGCGCCCTCCAGGCGCTCGGTCACGCCCAGCACCTCGACGGTCGTCGCGAACCCCGGGGGGTAGACCTCCTCGACCGACGGTGCGAACAACAGGTCGGCACCGGCCTCGACTGCCAGACGCGCGTCGTGGGTTTCCTGACGCGGATAGCGCTCGAGGTCGGTGACCTCGTTGAACTGCGCGGGGTTCACGAACAGCGAGACCACCACCAGGTCACACTGCTCGCGCGCGCGCTCGATCAGCGAGAGGTGGCCCTCATGCAATGCCCCCATCGTCGGGACGAGGCCGATCGTGAGCCCGGCGCGACGGTCGGACGCGAGCGCCGCGCGCAGCTGCTCCACAGTGCGGAGCGTCTTCATGGGCGAAGAATGATTTGCTCTGCTCATCTGGCTCGGTCCAGTTCCCTCGGGGATACCGGTCGCGACTGCGTTAAGCATACCGCTCAGGAAGACGCTTGGAACCTGTGTGCGCAATCGCACATGAGGACCGTCACCAGGCGTCGATGTTCGGGCGCTTCTTCCCCTCTGGTCGCCTCCACTGACCGGTGCCCTCATCGAGGAGCGTGGCGATCCAGCGACGCGAGTCGGCCGGGTCGATCACGTCGTCGATCTCGCCGTAGGCGGCCATGTTCACGCCCTGGCCGTGCTCATACGCCGCAGCGACCGTCTGCTGGAACATCCGCTCTCGCTCCTCGGCGTCCGCGATCGCCTCCAGCTCGCGCTTCATCCCCAACCGCACCGCGCCCTCCAGGCCCATACCGCCGAACTCCGAGGTCGGCCAGCCGACGGTGAACAGCGGCGCCTTGAAGCCGCCAGCCGCCATCGCCTGCGCGCCCAGGCCGTAGCCCTTGCGTAGCACGATCGTGCCCGTCGGCACGGTCAGGTTCGCGCCGGTCACAAACATCCGCGCGAAGTGGCGCACGGTCGCCGTGCGCTCGGCCGCGGGGCCGACCATGAAACCGGGCGTGTCGCAGAGAAACAGCAGTGGCAGCTCGAACGCGTCGCACAGCTGCATGAAGCGCGCCGCCTTGTCGGCGCCATCGGCGTCGATTGCTCCGCCAAGATGGGGCGGATGGTTGGCCACCACTCCCAGTGCCCGGCCGTCCACGCGGGCAAGCGCTGTGACGATGCCCGCCCCGAAGCCGCGGCGCAGCTCCAGCACGGAGTCCTCGTCGAACAGTCCGTCGAGCACCTTGCGCACGTCGTAGATCTGCCGGCGCCGCTCGGGGATGATCTCTCGCAGGAGCCTTTGATCGGGCACGCGCACGTCATCCGCTGGTACAGAGTCGCCGAAGTAGGAGAGATAACGCTTGGCCGCCGCGACGGCGGCATGATCGTCCGCGACGCGCAGGTCGACCACGCCGTTTGAGTCCTGCACGTCGATCGGGCCGACTTCGGCGGGCTCGTAGACGCCCAGGCCGCCGCCCTCGATCATCGCTGGGCCGCCCATGCCGATGCTCGAGTCCTCCGTGGCGATCACGACGTCACAGCACCCGAGCAGCGCGGCGTTGCCGGCAAAGCAGTTCCCGGAGGCGATGCCGACGAGCGGAACGAGGCCACTCAGGCGGGCGAAGAGATTGAAGGCGCGGCAGTCGAGGCCCGCGACCATCGGCACATCGACATCCCCCGGTCGTCCCCCGCCGCCCTCGGCGAACAGCACCACCGGCAGCCTGCGGCGCTCGGCGAGCTCGAACAGCCGGTCCTTCTTCTGATGGCCTCGCATGCCCTGGGTGCCGGCCAGCACCATGTAGTCGTAGGACATCGCTACGCAGCGCTGGCCGTCGATCTCGCCGATCCCGCCGACCAGGCCATCGGCGGGGGTGCGGGCGATTAGCTCCTCGCGTGAGCGGCGACGCTCTTGGGCGGCGAACACCAGCGGGCCGTACTCGACGAACGTGCCCTCGTCGACGAGCTCCGCGAGGTTCTCACGGGCAGTTCGCCGGCCGCGCTCGCGCCGTTTGGCGACAGCCTCGGGACGGGCCGCGTCCGAACCGATCTCGTGACGCTCACGTACGGTCTGGAGATCCGCGCGCTCACCACCGCCCTGTGGCTCGGTGGTATGCGCGATGATCTCCGCCGTCTTTGCGTCTGGCTTAGAGGGTGGCGCCATTGCGAGATCATCGCTCATGACCACCGAGCCGGTCGGATGCCCGCGTCGCTGATAGCGTGCGCTCCTTCGTTCATGCACCTCGACAGTTGCAAGAACTAGCATGCAGGCCGTGTCAGCCCAGGAGAGCGAGTCTGCCGCCGAGCGGCGTGAGGCACTGAAGGAGGTCTTCGCCCAAGCCCGGGGCTGCACGCGCTGCACCGAGCTGGCGGCGACGCGCAAGACGGTCGTGTTCGGCGCGGGCAACGCGGACGCCGATCTGATGTTCGTGGGGGAGGCGCCGGGCGCGAGCGAGGACGAGCAGGGGGTGCCGTTCGTCGGAGCAGCCGGCAAACTGCTCGAGAAGCTGTTGGTGGAGATCGGAATCGCTCGCTCGGAGGTGTTTATATGCAATGTCCTCAAGTGCCATCCACCCGGCAATCGCGACCCACAGCCGATCGAGATCGACAACTGCCAGGAGTATCTGCACCGTCAGGTCGAGCTGATCCAACCCAACGTGATCTGCACGCTCGGGAACTTCTCGACGAAGCTGCTGCGTGGCGATCCGACCGGGATCACGCGGCTGCACGGACAGTCCGAGGTGCTCACCCTGGGCAAGCGCGCCGTGCGGCTCTACCCGATCTTCCATCCCGCCGCGGCGCTCTACACGCCGCGCATGCTCGAGACCCTGCGCGAGGACTTCACGCGGTTGCCGGAGCTGCTGGCGCTGGGCGCCCCTGAGCAGCCGGACCCGGCAGAGATGCCGGAGATGGTCCCAGAGGCGGCGTCCGAGGTGGCGCAAATAGCGGCTGAGGAGCAGGGATCCGAGATCGACCAGCTAGGGTTGTTCTAGACACTTTTGGACGCCATTTCCCCCGGAAAGAGGGGATCTGGGGGGAAATGTCGAACCTCTCGAGCCAAGGGCTAAAGCAAACCGAGATGGTTGTCGATATGAGCCCTGTCTCCATCCTCCCAAGTAGTAACGACCGGCCCGCGCTTTCCCTCTCCCGCGGGCCGGTCGTGTTTAAGCACCCGCGGCGTCTGGCGCCGCTGAGCGCCTCCTCCCGCGTTTGAGGTGAGTCTCCCCGCGTTTGAGGCGAGATCCGCTCTAAGGTCTCGGCGTGAGCGTGAGCGTCGTCGAGACGAATGATCCCCTTGAAACGGAGGCGCTTGGAGCCGAGCTGGCCGCCGGCCTGCGGGACGGAGATGTGGTGCTGATCCGCGGCGAGCTCGGCTCGGGCAAGACGACCTTCGTGCGCGGCGCCGCGCGGGCGTTGGGCGTCACCGACCCGATCACCAGCCCGACGTTCAGCATCGGCCACCGCTATAGGGCCGCGCAGACCACCGTCTCCCACCTCGATCTCTACCGTCTGGCGGACGGTCTGCAGGCCGAGGACCCCGGCCTGCTGGATGACTATCTGGGTCCCGGGCGGATCGCTTTCGTAGAGTGGCCAATCCGGGACAGCGCCGAGCTCTCAGATGCGCGCGTGCGGGTGACGTTGGCTCATCTGGGTGAGGATCGCAGGCGGGTCGAGGTGGTGCAGGGATGATCGTGCTCGGCTTCGATACCGCCACACGGTCCACCGCGGTCGCTCTGTGCCTGGGAGACGGGAGCACGCTGCAGGCGCGCGATGACCCCGGAACCAGCGAGCATCCCGGACATGCCACAAGACTGCTTGCAATGGCGGACGAGCTGCTGGGAAGCGCGGGTATCGGCTGGAGCGCGATCGACCGGATCGCCGTTGGGCTGGGGCCGGGCACCTTCACAGGTCTGCGCGTGGGGGTCGCGACCGCGCGCGGGTTGGCGCAGTCGCTGAGCGTGGATCTGGTCGGGATATCGAGCCTGCGAGCGCTCGCCGAGCCGGCGCTGCAGTCCGATCTGGATGGCTCACACCACATCCTCGCGGTCCTGGACGCACGCCGCGGAGAGGCATTTGCGGCTGCGTATGAGATGGCCGATCGGGGATCGGCCGAGGAGCTCGTGCCGCCCCGCGCACTGGCCCCCGAGGACTTGGGGAGCGTCGTCGAGCAGGCGGAAACAGTAATGGGAGAGGAGCGGGGCAGGCGGTGGCAGGCGATCGGCGATGGGGCCGTGCGCTTTCGAGGAGACCTACAGGCCGCCGGCGTAGCGGTCCCGCCCGATTCTTCGCCGCTGCACCTGCTGAGCGCGGAGGCGATCTGCGACCTCGGCGCCCGCGTGGAGGTGATCGCGTCAAGTGAGGCGATCGTGCCGGACTATCGGCGCCGCCCGGATGCGGAGATTGCCTTGGAGCACAAGCAAGCGCTGGCGCTCGCGCAAGCACCTGACGGCGCGCCTATCGGGGAGGATGCCCAACCGTGACCGAGCCATTCACCCCTCGCCCGTGACAAGCGATCCTCTGTCGGTGAAGATCCGGCGGCTGGTCTATCCCGACCTGCCACAGGTGATCGCGATCGAGCGCCGCGTGTTCCCGACGCCGTGGTCGCTTGCGATGTTCGTGTTGGAGCGCTCCAAGCAGTCCGGAATCTGCCTGGCGGCGGTGCTTGACTCCACACACGGCGGCCGGCTGGCGGGGTATCTGATCTGTTCTCGCTATGAGGACGCATGGCACGTGATGAACGTGGCTGTCGATCTCGACTACCAGCGCCTTGGGGTGGCCTCGGCGCTGCTCGCGGAGCTTTATGCGCAAGTCGGGGATGACGATGCGCGCTTCACCCTGGAGGTGCGCCGGTCCAACGACGTCGCGATCCATCTATACGAAAGAGAGGGCTTCCGGGCAGCCGGCATGCGCCGCCGCTATTACCAGGACAACGGCGAGGACGCGATCGTGATGTGGCGCACCCCGGCCACTTTGCGGGGCTCGCTGGATGACGTGCCCAACCCTGGGCCGGTATGAATATCCTCGCGCTCGAGAGCAGCTGTGATGACACCTGCGCGGCCGTACTCGTCGCCGACGGCCGGCTGCGCTCGAACGTGATCTCATCGCAGGGAGTGCATGATCGTTTCGGGGGAGTCGTCCCGGAGATCGCCTCGCGCCAGCATCTCGAACTGATCAACCTCGTCGTCGAGCAGGCGTTGAGTGAGGCGGATATGACGCTCGAGCAGATCGGGGTAGTGGCAGCTACGCAGGGCCCGGGGCTTGTGGGGGCATTGCTGGTTGGGTTGTCCACCGGAAAGGCTTTGGCCGCGGCCCGTGGGCTGCCGTTCGCGCCCGTCGATCATCTGCAGGGGCACGTCGCGGCGAACTTCCTCGATGGTTTCGAACCCCCTTTCCTCTGTCTGATCGCCAGCGGCGGGCATACGCTGCTGGTGCACGTCACCGAGCACGACGGATACGAGGTGCTCGGCCGCACACTCGACGACGCGGCGGGGGAGGCGTTCGACAAGGGGGCGAGGATGCTCGGGCTGGGATACCCGGGCGGCGCTGCGCTGGAGCGCCTGGCCGCCGAGGGAGATCCTGAGGCATTCTCCTTCCCTGGCTCGCGCGGCGAGCGCTCCCGTGGCGGGCGGGGGCCGGGCCGGGCGGCATTTGCGCGGAGTCTCGACTTCTCCTTCGCCGGGCTGAAGACCGCGCTGCTCTACCTGCTGCGCGAGCTTTCCGAGGCGGAGGCCCGAGCGCGTCGCGCCGACTTGGCGGCCTCCTATCAAACGGCAATCGTGGACAGTCTGATCCTGCGCGCCGAGCATGCACTGGAGCGGACCGGAGTTGGCCGTCTGGCGGTGGGCGGCGGCGTGGCCGCCAATGGCGAGCTGCGCCGGCGGCTGGGCGAGCTCGACGCGGAGTTGCATGTTCCGCCACGCGTGCTGTGCACCGACAACGCCGCAATGATCGCAAGCGCCGCGCGCTTTACGCGGGCGTTGCCCTACCCGGAGTATCTGGCGCTCGACGCCTACGCCACTGGGGAACGACCAATCACCTCGCGACCGCCGGCCGTCGCCAGAGGAAGCATCCTCTAGAGTCACGGCGGTGACCTACAACGAAGTGAGCACAGGAGCGGACGCTGCCGGGCTGGGCGGTGGGATCTCCTCGAGCGAGCGCCTGTCGCTTGGCGTCGCGGCGCGCCTGTCGCGCTACCTGCAGGTGCTGACGCAGGCCAAGAAGATGGGCAAGGAGACGATCTCCTCACAGGAGCTATCGGATTACACCCACGTGAACTCGACCCAGATCCGTCGCGACCTGTCCGGCTTTGGGAAGTTCGGCAAGCGCGGCGTGGGCTACAACGTCGAGGCGCTCGTGTCGCAGATCCGCAAGATCCTGCGCACGGCGGGTCAGCACAACATCGCGCTGCTCGGTGCGGGTCATCTGGGCAAGGCGATCGCCTCCTCTGACATCTTCGCCGACCATGGCTTTCGGGTGGTGGCGATCTTCGACGTGGACGCGGCGAAGATCGGTACGAGCGTGGGTAACCAGGTAGTGCGACACACCAGCGACCTGCGTCAGGTGGTGGAGGACGAGGACATCGTCGTAGGTGTCCTGGCGGTGCCTACGGACGCCGCCCAGGGGCTAGCGGGCGAGCTGGTGGAGGCGGGCGTAAAGATCATCTTCAACTACTCCGAGTCCCTCTTGGACGTTCCCCCCGAGGTGACCGTCCACACGTCGAGCCCGGCCGTCGATCTGCTCTATGCGCTGTACTTCTATCTGACCTGACCTGCCCAACTTGACCCGGCCTGACCTGATCTGACCTGCACCTGAGCGATGACCAGTCTCGACCTCGACAAGGTGGAGCAGACCTTTGCCGCGGCGACCGACATGACGGTGGGCGTCGAGGAGGAGTTCTCGATCCTTCACCCGCGCACGCTCGATCTGGAGCCGCGCTTTGAGGAGCTGCGCGCTGCCGCGGAGGGCGATCGGCTCCTGCACGAGCACATCACGGGTGAGCTGATCTCATCGGAGATCGAGATCATCTCCGGCGTCGGCGTCGACCTTCACGACGCGCTGGCGCGCCAGCGCGAGCGCCGTAGAGGGCTGTTCGCGCTCACCGCCGCTCATGGCGCCGCGCTGGGGGCCACTGGGACGCATCCGTGGGCCGACTACCGCGAGCAGCCGATCATCGACACCGAGCACTACCGCCGAGTCGAGGAAGGGCTGAAGTACGTGGCTTGGCGCAACAACACCTTCAGCCTGCACGTGCACGTGGGCGTGCGCGACATCGACCGCGCGGTGCGCGTCTGCGACCGTCTACGCCCGCTGCTGCCGGCGTTGCTGGCGATCTCCGCGAACTCGCCCTGGTTGGACGGTCTGGAAACGGGGCTGCACTCTGCGCGGACGCAGAGCTTCACCAAGAGCTTTCCGCGCTGCGGGGTGCCCGACGCGTTCGGTGGCTGGCGGGCGTACCGTGAGTACATCGAGCTGCTCGTGCGGACACGCTCGATCGTCGAGTTCACCCAGGTGTGGTGGTCGGTCAGGCCGCATTTCAGCTTTGGCACCGTGGAGGTGCGAATCTGCGACGCGCAGGCCACCGCCCAGGAGTCCGACGCGCTGGCCGCGCTGATGGTCGCATGCATCTCTCAGGCGATGCGCGACGTGGACGAGGGTGTTCCCTTCTCCGATCCGCCGCCGCGAATGATCGAGGAGAACATGTGGCGGGCGATCCGCTTCGGGCTCGACGGCAGGCTCTTGGATCTAGAGCGCGGCGAGGAGTACCCGGCGCGCTCGGCGATCGAGCGCCTGGCCGTCTGGACGGCGCCGATTCGCGCTGAGCTGGGCATCGAGCCGGCTTTCCCCGAGCGCAACGGAGCACAGCGCCAGCGTGAGAGGATCGCGGCGGGCGCCACGCGCGAGGAGGTTTTCGCGGCCTCGGTGGCCGAGACCCAGCAGACCTATTCAGAAGAGGTGGCGGTGTGAGGCACGCACCAACGATCATTACCCGACCGTGGCGCAGGCGAGGAGAGAACGACCGATGAGCACCGATCCAACCGAGGTGCAGAGCGAGCAAGGCACCGACCAAACGCAGGGCCAGCCGAGCGAGGAGCAGCTGCGAGCGGCCTACGAAGCGGAATTGAGCCGCATCACCACGGCGGACATGATCCTGCAGGCGGCGGTCTCGTTGCTGAACCTGGGCGGTCGCCGCTTGGGACCGATCGGAGATCGGCCAGCTCCGGGCGCGGAGGGTGAGCGCGACCTCGAGCAGGTGCGTGACGCGGTCGACGGCGTGCGGGCGCTGTTGGGGATCCTCGAACGGAGCGTCGCCGCTCAGGAGCTGCGACCACTGCGCGACGCGCTGTCACAGCTGCAGATTGCCTATGCACGTGAGGCGCGGGCAGGCGGTGGCGCGCCGGGCGCACAACAACGGCCGGCCGGAGAGTCGAGTGCGCCCGTCGCTGAGGGGAAGACCGGCGCGTCGCCGGCCGCGGATAAACCGGATGCGCCACCGACGGAGGGTAAGCCCGGCCCCGGGCCGGCGGAGTCGAGCGGCAGGTTGTGGGTGCCCGGACGCTGAGAACGCTTTCCCGAGGCCGGCACGATAGACTGCGCCCGCCTTTCCGCCGGGGAAGCGCTTTGATGAGCGCCCCGGGGGACATACGTACGACGCGCGAAATCCTCGCGCGGCACGCTAACAAGACCGCGGAGGATTTCTGTTGAGTAGCTTTCTGATGAACCATGGGGTCGTCGTCGCCTTGGTCTGCGCCGCCTGCGCCGTGGTTTACGGCCTGGTGACCACACGCTCCCTGCTCGCGCTTTCGCCGGGCAACGAGAAGATGCAGAGCATCTCGCTGGCTGTCCAGCAGGGCGCGCGCGCCTATCTGAACCGCCAGTACACGACGATCGCAGTCGCCGGGGTCGTGCTGTTCATAGCGCTGATCTTCATCCAGAACATCGCGGTGGCGTGCGGATTCGCGATCGGCGGCCTGCTGTCCGGCTCGACCGGCTATATCGGCATGAACGTCTCGGTGCGCTCGAACGCGCGCGTGGCGGAGGCCGCTCGCGGCGGGGTCTCACCGGCGCTGAAGGTCGCCTTCCGCGGGGGCGCGATCACGGGCCTGCTCGTGGTCGGCCTCGCGCTGATCGGCGTGGCCGGCTACTACGGCGCGTTGACGTCGTTCTTCAACGACAGCCCGAAGACGGCCGTGGACGCGCTGATCGGCCTCGGCTTCGGTGGCTCGCTGATCTCGGTGTTCGCCCGGCTCGGCGGCGGCATCTTCACCAAGGCGGCCGACGTCGGCGCCGATCTCGTCGGCAAGGTCGAGGCGGGCATCCCCGAGGACGATCCTCGAAACCCGGCGACGATCGCCGACAACGTCGGCGACAATGTTGGCGACTGCGCCGGCATGGCGGCCGACCTATTCGAGACCTACGCGGTGACCGCTGTGGCCGTGATCCTGCTGGGCGTGCTCACGTTCCACGAGTCCACGCAGGTCGCGCTGTATCCGCTCGTGCTCGGTGGCGTGGCGATCATCGCCTCGATCATCGGCACGTTCGCGGTGCGCACAAACTCCGACAACGTCGAGCGCGCGCTCCTGCAGGGCCTGATCGTCTCCGGCGTGATTGCGGCGGCCGCGTTCGCGCCGATCACCTACTGGCTGATGCACAACCTGACCTTCAAGGACGTGGGCAGCGCCGTGAACACTCCGAAATGGTGGCACCTGTATCTGTGCTCGCTGATCGGGATCGCCGTCACGGCATTGCTATTCGGAATAACGGAATACTATACTTCGACCCGCTTTTCGCCGGTGAAGAAGACCGCCAAAGCGTCGATCACCGGCCACGCCACGAACATCATCCAGGGCTTCTCCTCGGGGCTGCAGGCCACCGCGCTCCCGGCGATCGTGATCGTGCTCGGAATGCTCGGCGCCTGGAAGCTCGCCGGCGGCGGCGTGACCGGGATCTACGGCATCGGCGTCGCGGCGGTGGGTCTGCTCTCGCTGACGGGCCTGATCGTCGCGCTCGACGCCTTCGGGCCGATCACCGACAACGCCGGCGGCATCGCCGAGATGGCCGATCTGCCTGAGGAGGTACGGAAGGTCACCGATCGGCTGGACGCGGTCGGGAACACGACGAAGGCCGTCACCAAGGGCTACGCGATCGGCTCCGCGGTGCTTGCCGCGATCGTGCTGTTCGCCGGCTTTCAGAAAGAACTCGAAACCAAGCTCGGACACGCGATCTCCTTCGGCATCAACGAACCGCCGGTGCTGATCGGTCTGTTGCTCGGCGGCCTGATGGTGTGCCTGTTCGCCTCGCTCTCGATCGAGGCCGTCGGTCGCGCCGGCGGCGCGGTCGTAGAGGAGGTGCGCCGCCAGTTCCGCGAGCACCCGGGGATCATGGACTACACCGAAGAGCCCGACTACGCGAGGTGCGTGGACATTGTGACGAAGACCGCCCAGCGCGAGATGATCCTGCCGTCGCTGCTGCCGATTCTGCTGACGCTGATCGTCGGCCTGATCGACCAACAGGCGCTCGGCGGCCTTTTGATCGGCGTGATCGTGGTGGGCTTCTTCTTCGCCGTGCTGATGACGGCCGGCGGCGGCGCGTGGGACAACGCGAAGAAGCTGATCGAGGACGGCGCCTTCGGCGGCAAGGGCTCCGAAGCCCACGCCGCCTCGGTGACGGGCGACACGGTCGGCGATCCGTTCAAGGACACCGCTGGACCGGCGATCAACCCGATGATCAAGGTTGCCAACATCGTCGCGATCCTGATCATCCCGCTGATCACCTGAACCGATGCGGGCCGGGTCGTGATGCGAGTCGGGCTCTCGCCAGGTCTTAAGCTCAATCGAAGATGACCCCCGGCCAACAGGCGCATCGCTCGGCGACGTTGATCTTCTCCCTGGTGATGGTCGTCATCGGCGTGGCGCTGATCGCCCAGGCGGTGGACGGACACGGGGGCGTCATCTCTCCGCGTCTACTGCTGGGCCTCCTGTTCATCGCGGCTGGGGGGGACGGATGTATCTGGAGACGAAGAGGGGCAGGAGGGGCTCGTGAGCACGCCGGGCGGTAAAACCCCCGCCGCCGGCGCCCCGGGAGCGCCGGATGCGGTGGAGCCGGCAATCGAGGCCGAGCACGCCGCGACGGCAATCGCCGCCCGCTCGCGCGTGACGATGCGGCGCAGCATCGGCTCGCCGGTCCTGTTCACGGTCGTCTACACCTCGCTGGCGAGCGCGATCTACTTCTCCCTGGGTGTGATCGCCGGGCACGCACTCGGGCTCACGCCGCTCGTGTTTCTGCTCGCGGCACTGCTGTTCGTGCTGACGGCGATGACCTACGTCGAGGGCGCCTCGCTGCACCAGGATCGCGGCGGCTCGACCGTGTTCGCTCGGTATGCGTTCAACGAGCTCGTGAGCTTCATCGCTGGCTGGGCGATCCTGCTCGACTACATCATCCTGATCGCCGTCTGTGCCTTCTCAGCGACCCAATACCTGCGCGTCTTCTGGCATCCGTTGGGACATAGCACCGAGGCGCTGCTGCTCGCGCTGGGGTTCATCGCGATCGTCGTGCTGGGCAATATTCGCGGCTTCGGCAGTGGTCGCTCGCGACGGGTCGGGCTGCTGGTCGCCGGCGACCTGGTGCTGCAGCTGTTGATTGTCGTGATCGGGTTGGTCCTGTTTTTCAATCCGGGCAAGCTGCTCGACCCAATCCACCTGGGCAGCGCGCCGAAGTGGTCGGATCTCGTGTTCGCCCTGACGGTCGCCGTGATCTCCTTTACCAGCCTGGAGTCCGCCGCCGGCTTGGCCGGGGAGGTGCGGATCGGTCGTCGTGGCCTGAAGCACATGGTCGGCAGCGGCGCCGCGACGGTGATCTTCGGATATGTGGGGATCGCGCTGGTGGCGATCACCGCGCTGCCGGTGCACGATGGGCATACGGCACTGGCGGGCCGCTACCTGAACGATCCCGTGATCGGGATCGTCACCCAGATACATCCGTACTGGCTGGCGCATACGCTCAGGTACGTGGTGGGCGCGCTGGCGACGCTCACGCTGATCGCCGCGGCCAACTCGGCGATGCTCGGTCTCTCGCGGCTGGCCTACTCGCTCTCGACCAATCGCCAGATCCCGAGTGGCCTGGGGCGCTTGCATCCGCAACGCTCGACGCCGTATGTGCTGATCATCCTGGCGGGTCTGCTCGCGGCGGTGCTGGTGGTGCCCGAGGATCTCGATTTCCTCGTCGGGATCTATGCCTTCGGGGCGATGCTGGCATTCACGATCGCCCATCTCTCGATCTGCCGGCTGCGCTACTCCGAGCCCGATCGCGACCGTCCCTACAAAGTGCCGCTGTCGATACGGGTGCGCGGCGGCGAGCTGCCGCTGCCCGCGGCTTTCGGAGCGCTGGTCTGCGCTGCCGGCTGGGTGGCGGTGATGATTCTCCACGAACCGGCGCGGTACGTGGGCCTCGGGTGGATGGCGTTCGGGATCCTCGGGTATGTCGTCTACCGGCGTGCGGATGAGACCTCGTTGACGGCGCGGGTGACGGTCTCGCCGCAGATCCTGCGCGCCGAGCCGCCGAGCGAACGCGACTACGGGTCGATCCTCGTGCCACTGTTTGGCACCAAGCTCGACGAGGACATCGTGCAGACGGCGGCCCTGCTGGCCGCGGGGGAGGTCACTGAGGAGACCGAGACAGAGACCGAGACGGCGACGATCGAGGCCGTTTGGATCTTTGTGATGCCGATGTCGCTGCCGCTCGACGCGCGCCTGCCGGAGGAGCAGATAAAGCATGCCCGCCTGGCGCTGGCGCGGGCGAAGGCGGTGGGCGAGGAGTATGGGGGCGTATACGTCGCCACGGCCACCGTGCGTACTCGCCGCGCGGGGTATGCGATCGTGGAGGAGGCGCGCCGTCGGGGCGTCGAAGCGATCGTACTCGGGGCGGAGGAACCCTCCCGGATTCGCGGCGGCGCGGGCCTGGGAGGACGGGGTGGTCCGCTCGAGAACTTCGTCGGCGAGATCACCAAGTACGTCGTGAGCAAGGCGACTTGCAGGGTGATCGTGACGGCACCGGCGGCTCGCCCGCCAGAGGTCTCCTCCGTGGCGGAGCACGGGTCCGGAGGGCCTGCGCGAGCAGAGGCCCGCATCGTCTAATCTCCGCATCCGCGTAATGTTTGTCCTTACTCCATTTTCTCCCAGCGCCATGTTCGCTTCGGCCCCATGTTTGTCCTGATCGTCGGTGCCGGCCGCGTCGGCTCGGCGGTCGCGAAATCCGCGTTGGCGGCAGGACACGAAGTCTCCGTGCTCGACCAGGATCCACTCTCGCACGAGCGGCTGGACGCGGGCCAGAGCGAGAGTTGGGAGGACGCGGAAGGGCAGTTCACGGTCGGTACGGCGCTGGAGGTCGACGCGCTCGTGCAGGCCGGCATCGAGCGCGCAGACGTGTTCATCGCTTCCACCGGAGGGGACAACACCAATCTGATCATCGCCCAGATCGCTCAGAAGCGCTTCGATGTTGAAAAGGTGCTGGCGCGGGTCATGGACCCCGCACGCGCTGGATGGTACGGCGCGCAGGGCTTGCAGACAATCTCTCCCACCCGACATGCGATCGAGATGTTCGAGAGCGCGCTCGAGATTCAGCCGGCCTGAGGAGCTGGAACGGTGTACGCGATCATCGTCGGGGCTGGCAAGGTCGGCCGCAACCTGGCCAGAGAGCTGATCGTGAAGGGTCACGAGGTTACTCTGATCGAGTCCTCGCGCTCGTGCTATCTGGCGATCGAGGAGGAGTTCGAACATGCCGCGCAATACGGCGACGCCACCGAGCTATGGGTACTGGAGCGCTCGGGGATTCAGCGCGCGGACCTGGTGGTGGCGGTGACCGGCGATGACGAGGACAACATGCTGGTCTGCCAGGTGGCAAAGGAGAAGTACCTGTGCGAACGCATCATCGCGCGCGTGAACAACCCGCGTAACCACGACCACTTCAGGATGCTCGGAATCCAGCCGGCGGTATCGGCCACCGACCTGATCCTGCGCTTGATCGAGCACGAGGTCCCGCGCTATGGGCTCGTGCACCTGCTGGCGCTCGAAGAGGAGCGCCTCGAGATCATCGAGCTGGAGGTGAGCGATGACGCGCCGACCGTCGGCGTGAGGGTGGCCGAGATCGCACTGCCCGAAGGCAGCCTGATCATCTCGGTGCTACGCGGCGGGACGGGCTTCGTGCCCAAGCCCGACACCGTGATCGAGGCCGGCGACGAGGTGCTGCTGGTGCTCGATACGGGCTTGGAGGAAGCACTCACCGCCTTCTTCGCACCGAACGCTCAGCCGGTTTGAGCCCTACGGGCAGGCGAGCCAAACCGAACGACGGCCTCTGCAACTCGCCTGGAGAGTGCTCTGACCCGAAGCACAATGAGCCGTGATCGGGGTGGGGCGTCACAAAGCCGCGAGCGTTGGGGGCTTGGCGGCCCCATTTACTATTCTTCTAACGTGAAGGCACTGTCCGGGATAGTCCAATTGGCAGCGACGCCCGGTTCTGGTCCGGGAGATTGGGGTTCGAGTCCCTGTCCCGGAGTACGTCGATGGCCCATGCTGTCCGATCGCTTTGATTTGGGAGCGTCGGCGCTTGCATACGCGGTACTGCGCCAGGCTGGGAGCCGCTTGCACTAGGGGATCTTGCCGCGGCTATCGGCGCCCGCGTAGATCTTGCTCCTCGACGGTGCGCTCAGATGTCGGTAAAGCCTCGAGGCGGTCGTCGGGAATCGGCTCGCCACTCTCGACGGAGAGCCCGTAAGTTCCGGCCGCGAGTCGCGCCTCGGCACGCTCGAGCGCCGCGAGCTGCTCAGCGAGATCCTCGGCGAGACCCGTGTCGAACTCACTCTGGTAGAGGTTCTCCGAGCCTCGATCGCCCGGTTCGCCCTGTTCGGCGGCCGCTTCGCGATCCTGTTCGCCAAGACCGGCGACCGCCCGCTCAATCCTCTCCCGCTCGTGCCCGAGCAGTTCGTGTGCGCGATCGGGATCCACGAAGAAAGGGTACCGCTGAGCCGTAACAGGAGGTAAACGGACCGATAGCCGGCGAGACGACGCGCCATTGCCCAGCTGTACTGAAAGCGCAAGCCAGGCCAAGCCAGGCTATCCGCTGCTGGTCAAGCTACTCCCAGAGCTCAGGTGGGAGCGCCCCACCGCCCGTCGCCATGGTCGCGCGAGCGCTCGTCTGCCACTGGTTGCGCGCCGTCCGGAGAAAACCCTGCGCCCGTCAGCATGCGTCGCAAGTCGACGACCATCTGTCTATCGACATCCTTACCGTGAGGACGCGACAGGATCTCAGTCTCGGGGCCGAGAGTCACCTTGACCTTGCCGTTGTGATCCTCAGACACGGTCCCGACAGCCTCCAGCAGCGAAAGGACCTGACGCCACTCGAGGTTGCCACTCGCCGGATGACTGAAGATCTTTCGGAGTGTGTCGCGATGGTGGTTGTTGAGATCCCCGCTCATGGCCATCCTCTGGTTGGTAAGCGCATCCTACTGCGTCACACATCCTGACCTGCAGGTAGGAGTAGCGTTTGGCTATGTCCTCTTTATGGCCTGCGCTGTCTTATGAGCGGTGGAACGAGACGTGCGACACGCTTCACGCGCACACCCAGGTCCTCGGCAAGCTGGCCGTGGCGCTTGCGCCGCCCGAGCCGCAGCTCCAGCACGCGGCGCTGCGCCTGACCGCGCGCGGCTGGGAGACTGCTCCGCTGCCAGCCCCAGACGGCTCGGGGGCGCTCGTCGTCGCGCTCGATCTACGTACCCACGAGGCGCTCGTCGAGCACAGTGGCGGTGGCACCCGCCGCGTCGCGCTCGCCCCGGACCGACCGGTCGCCGAGGTCACACGCGACGTTCTTGAGATGGTCCGCGCCATGGCCGGCGCCGTCGTCATCGACCCAACCCCGCAGGAGGTCCCGTGGAGCGCCCCGCTCGACGAGGACCTCGACCACGCGCGCTATGACCCTGCTCAGGTCGCCTCCTACTTCGCTGCAGCGACCCGCGCTGCGCTCGTCCTCGCAGCGTTCCGCGCGCCGTATCGCGGGCGTTGCACGCCGGTCAACGCCTGGTGGGGCTCCTTCGACCTCGCGGTCAACCTGTTCTCGGGCCAGTCGGCCGACCCCCCGTCAGACGACTTCATCATGCGCAACGCGATGGACGCTCAGGAGGTTGCGATCGGTTGGTGGCCCGGCGACCCGCGCTACGCCCACGCGGCGTTCTACGCCTACGCCCACCCCGCACCCGAGGGCTTCGCGGCCGCGACGCTCTCTCCCGCCGCGTCACGCTGGGACCCCACGCTGGGCGAGTACATCCTGGACTGGCAGGACATCTGCTCGAGTCCCGACCCGCATGCGACCGCCCTCGAGTTCGCCCACTCGGCCTTCGCGCACGCGTGCATGGTCTGCGATTGGGACCCGGCGCTTCTCGCCAGCGCCGAGGGTACGCCACCGCCGGTCGTGTAAGACAGGCCGGGAGGGAGGCTGCGCGCACCACACCAGGGCTGCCGGGCCGCACGGCGCCCTGGTGGGTAGCCGATACCGGGGAGGACGATCTTCAAGTGGTGACTCAGGACACTAGGCCGCGGCCTGGGAGGCCCAGTCGCGGTAGAGCTCGAAGTAGCGGCCCTCGGCGGCGATCAGCTCGTCGTGCGTTCCCTGCTCGACGATGCGTCCGTGTTCGAGCACGATGATGCGGCCGGCCTGGCGGATCGTGGAGAGGCGGTGGGCGATCACGATCGCGGTGCGCCCCGCGAGCAGGCGGCGCAGGCCGGCCTCGATCCGGCCCTCGGTGTGCAGGTCGACGTTGGAGGTCGCCTCGTCGAGAATCAGGATGCGCGGGTCGGCGATCAGGGCACGGGCGAAGGCGATCAGCTGGCGCTGGCCCGAGGACAGCTGCGCGCCGCGCTCGCCGACCTCGGTGTCGTAGCCGTGGGAGAGCTCTGAGATGAACTCCTCGGCGCCTACCGCCGCCGCGGCCTCGCGGACGTGATTCTCGTCAGCATCGGGGCGGCCGAAGGCGATGTTCTCGGCGATCGTGCCGGAGAACAGGAACGCCTCCTGCGGCACGATCCCCATCTGCGAGCGCAGCGAGTCGCTCGATACCTCGCGCAGGTCGTGCCCGTCGATCAGGATCTGACCGCTGCTCGGGTCGTAGAAGCGCGCGAGGAGCTTGGCGATCGTCGACTTGCCAGCTCCGGTGGCGCCCACGAGCGCGACCGTCTGACCAGGGGGAATCACCAGGTCGATGTGTTCTAAGACCATCGCGTCGTCTGTGTATGCGAACGAGACGTCCTCGAAGCGGATTTCGCCGCGGATGCGCTCCAGCGGGATTGCCCCCTCCCGGTCGGTCAGGTTCGGCGTGACGTCCAGCAACTGGAAGATCTTCTCCAGCGCCGCCATCCCCGACTGGTAGGTGGTGTAGAGCTGGGAGAGCTGCTGGATCGGTTCGAACAGAAACGACAGGGTTCCGACGAACGCGACGACGGTGCCTGCGGTGATGTGGCCTTCAAGGGCCTGGTAGCCGCCGTACAGGACGATCAGCGCGAGCGCGACGCCGGAGAGCATTTCCACCGTCGGGAAGTAGGCGGCATTGAGGCGTACCGTGACCATGTTCGCGTCGCAGTTGTCCGCGTTGAGCTCCGCGAAGCGCGCCTCGTGGTGGGGCTCCTGGCCGAAGCTGCGCACGACGCGGATACCAGACAGGGTCTCCTGCAGGTAGGCGGTGATCGCGCCGATCGTCTCCCGTGTGCGCCGGAAGGCGCCGGCTGAGACGAGCCGAAACCAGATCGAGCCTGCGGCCACAAACGGGACCACGCAGAACGTCAGCAGCGCCAGCTTCACATCGAGGAACAGCAGCACACCAACTGCACCGACGAGCGTGAGGCCGGCCTGGAACAGCGTCACGACGGAGTCGGTTACGAGGCTTTCCAGCGCCTCGACGTCATTGGTCATACGCGAGATCAGCACGCCTGCCGGGCGGCTCTCATAGAAGCCGATCGGCTGGCTCTGCAGGTGGGTGAAGATGCGGATGCGCAGGTCCGCGAGCGCGCGCTGGCCGACCCAGCCGACGAGGTATGTCTGCGCGTAGGTCATCGCCCACACGAGCAGCGCTGAAAGGAGGAATGCGATCACGACGAGCACGAGCGTGCGGCTGTCGTGGCGGTCGATCCCTTCGTCGATCGCGACCTTCGCCAGCAGCGGGGGCGCCAGCGAGGCGGCGGTGCCAAGCACGAGCGCGGTCAACATCGCGCTCACGCGCAGTCGATAGGGGCGCAGCAACGCCAGCAGGCCGCGCAGGTTGCGCCCGCGCGTGCCCTTCGCGGCGCGCTCGCCGTCCCATTGCGCTCCGCCGCGCACAGACCCCGGGCCGAGCCCGCGCCCGCCACCGCCGCGACCCATGCCTCCGCCGCCGCCTCCTCCACCGAATCCGCCGGGAGGACTCATATCCCGCTCACCTCGCGTTCGCGCGGCAGCTCCCGCGTCAGGAAGACCTGATCGGGAAGGCCCTTTTCGACGATCTCGCGATACAGCTCCGAAGCCTCCAGCAGTTCCTCGTGGTTGCCGTGGGCGATGATCCGGCCGTGATCGAGCACGACGATCTCGTCCGCCAGCGCGATCGTGGAGAGGCGGTGGGCGACGATGAATGTGGTCCGCCCCGCCATCGCCTCATCGAGCGCGAGCTTGATCTGACGCTCCGTGGAGGCGTCAACCGAGGAGGTGGCGTCGTCGAGGATTAAGACGCGCGGGTCCGCAAGCAGCGCCCGCGCGATCGCCAGGCGCTGGCGCTGGCCGCCGGACAGGGTCAGCCCGCGCTCGCCGACGCGCGTGTCGTAACCGTCGGGCAGGCGCTCGACGAACTCGTGGGCCTGGGCGCGACGGGCGGCCTGTTCGATCGCCTCGCGCGGGACTGGAGGCCCGCCCGCCCGCGCGTAGGCGATGTTCTCGGCGACGGTCTCCGAGAACAGGAACGGATCGTCGCTGACGACCGCGACGGCCTGGCGCAGCGAGCGCAGGTCCACCTCGCGCACATCGGCGCTATCGAGCAGCACGCGCCCGGAGCTCACGTCGTACAACCGCGAGATCAACGAGACGAGGCTGGTCTTGCCGGAGCCAGTGGCGCCGACGAGCGCGACCGTGCGCCCGGCCGGAACGTCCAAGTCGACGTCGCTCAGCACGGCCCGCGCGGCGTGGGTGGGGGAGTCGCCGTTCGGAGTGGCGGCTCCATTTGGGGCTGCCATATCGCGCGTTCCAATCTGTGTGCTGTTCGCGGAACCGGACCCGTCCGTCGCTAACTCTGAAGCGACTGTTGCCGAGTACGCCGCGCCGAACTCGTCGGACTCGTCGTAGCGCAAAGTGACGCCCTGTAGTTGCACATGCCCATTACCCGCCGGCAGTGGCGGGGCGCCGGGTGGCGAGGTCAGCCGCGGGGGGCGGTCGAGGACCTGGAACAGGCGCGCGCCCGAGGCGGTCGCGCGCTGGGCGAGGTTGAGGATCACGCCGAGCGTGCGCATCGGGGCGATCAGCATGTTCAGGTACAGGTAGAAGGCGGTGAACTGGCCAAGCGTCAGGTGCGCGTGGATCACGGCGTTGCCCCCGATCAAAAGCACCGCGGCGAGGCCGAGCTGGGGCAGGAAGCCGATCATCGGGTTGAACTTCGCTTCCAGTCGGGTCGCGACCATCGCCTGGCCGAACACGCGCCCGACGCTGCCCTGGAAGCGCTGCAGCTGGCGCGGCTCGCGAGCGAAGGCCTTGACGACGCGCACGCCGGAGATGTTCTCCTCAGCGTCGGCGGTCAGCTCGGCGATGCGCTGCTGTGTCTGCTGGATCGCGGGGCGCGCGCGGCGGCCATAGCGGTAGGAAATCAGCACCACAAACGGCACCGGCGCGAGCGAGATCAAGCCGAGGCGCGGTTCGATCGCGATCATCACGGTCCCCGCGAGCACGATTGTCAGGATCGACTGCAGGATGAACACCAGCCCATAGCCGAGGAAGAAGCGCACCGCCTGCAGGTCTACCGTCGCGCGCGACATCAGCTGGCCCGTCTGCTGGCGGTCGAAGAAGCCGAGCTCGAGCTGCTGCAGGTGACCGTAGAGCAGCTTGCGCAGGTCATATTCGACGCCGAGGGAGAGCCGCCCGGCCACCATCCGCCGCCAGTACATGAACCCCCAGCGCGCCAGCACGATCAGCGCGATCGCGCCGGCGATCAACGTCAGTTCATGGCGGGCGTTGGCCTGCGCGGCGCCGTGGTGATGCTGAGGGGCCGTGCTGATGATCTGCACCGCGCGCCCGGTCAGGGCGGGCAGCGCGACCGTCATCACCATCGCGAGGCTTGCCAGTGTCCAGGAGATGATCATGCCGCGCTTGTAGGGGCGCAGAAAGCCAAGTAGTCGAGTAAATGTCTTCATAGTTGCTTAGTCAACGATTATCGCATGCCGTCGTCGCGGAGGTCACTACGCTGCGCTCATGCCAATGCCTGCGACACCCCTGCCGAGGCGGGACCCGCAAGGGTTGTGCGCAAGCTGCAGACACAAGCGGGACGTGCCGAACACACGAGGTTCCACGTTCTTGCTGTGCGAACGCTCGCGCGAAGATCCAGCCTATCCACGCTATCCCCGGCTGCCCGTCCTCGACTGTCGTGGGTATGAGCCGCAGGATGACTGATTTTTTGTGGGCGCCTCGCGGGTGCAGCCTGCTTCGCGCGTACTCGGCCGACTCGGCCGGCCGCGTCGAAGTTGTCGGTTGGAACACTGGTGTTGCCAGGCCTTCTTACCCGCATGCGTCATCCCGCGGCTACGGCCACTGGCTCCGGAGCCTGTGCGGCGGGGAGCTCTCCGGCAGAGACGAAGTCACGGCTGCGCACCAGCACGAACGCCAGCACGCCGCCCACGAGGGCCAGCATTGCGGCGATCAGTGCGATCGTCGTGAACGCTTCGGTGAAGCCGACGCGGTAAGAATGCTCCAGGGCCGCACGCGCGGTGGCGGAGAGAGAGTGGGCGATCTTGGTTACTTCGCCGGACTCGAGTAGCGTGCCCAACTGGCCGTGGGCGACGCCGAGGATCTCGCGCGCCTGACCGCTCGAACGAAGCGCGGCCGTGGTGCCGTGGGTGATGCTGTGCTGGAACACCGCGCCCAGGCCGGCGATTCCCGTGGCGATCCCGACCTGACGGAAGGTCGAGTTGATCCCCGAGGCCATCCCACTGTGCTCGGCGGGCACCACGCCGATCGCGGTGGAGGCGAGCGGCGGGTTGACCAGGCCTACACCTGTGCCGGCGAGGACGAAGCCTGGGATCAACGCGGTCCAGCTCGAGGTCGCGTCGATCGTGGTCATGGTCAGCAGGCCGATCCCGATCAGCACCAGGCCCGAGCCCAGTAGCAGGCGAACCGGCATGCGGACGCTCAGCTTCCCCGCGATCGGGGCGACGATGAAGGAAAGCAGCGTCGACGGAAGGAACCGCAGCCCGGCCTGCAGCGGGCTGTAGCCAAGCACGTCCTGGATGTAGAGAGTGAGGTAGAGGAACATCGCGAAGAACGAGCCCGACAGGGAGAACGCCACGATGCTCGCGCCGCTGAAGGCGGGGCGGCGGAACAGCGACAGTTCGAGCATCGGTTGGCTCTGGCGGAGCTCAACGACGATGAACAGCGCCATCAGCACGACCGCGCCGATCAGGAATGAGACGATCTCGGTCGAGCCCCAGCCCTTTTCGTTGCCCTGCACGAGGGCGTACACAAGCAGGAACAGCGATCCGGAGAAGGTCACGAGGCCCGCCCAATCCACGCCCGTGGCATTCGGGTCCCGCGAGTCCGTCACGCGCGTAAGTGCGATGAACACCGCGATCGCGCCGATCGGGACGTTCACGAAGAAGATCCACTCCCAGCCGAGGCCCGAGGTGATGACCCCGCCGAGCACCGGCCCGATCGCCACCGCTCCGCCGGTGACCGCACCGAACACGCCGAACGCCGTCCCTCGCTCCTTGCCGTGGAACGCCTGGGCGATCAGCGCGAGCGCGGTCGCGAACATCATCGCCCCGCCGGTGCCCTGCACCGCGCGCGCGAGGTTCAGCATCAGCGGTGTGGTCGACAGGCCGCAGACAGCGGAGGAGATCGTGAACACGAACAGGCCCGCGATGAAGACGCGCTTGCGTCCGATGAGGTCCGCGACCGAGCCGGAGGTCAAGAGGAACGCGGCGAGCGTCAGCGCGTAGGCGTTTACGACCCATTGCAGATCGGAGAACGAGGAGTGCAGCGAGCGCTGGATGTCCGGCAGCGCGACGTTTACGACCGTGATATCGAGCAACAGCATGAAGATCGCCACGGAGACGGCAATCAGGGTCCACCACTTGCGCTCCACTCAAGCTCCTCCGTCTCTGTCGAAAATCGGGTTCTCCTCACCTTACAAACCACTCGGGAACGGCCAACCGGGCTCAGGCGGTGGTGCTCAACAGGGGGTCCTTCGGCTCATGGTCTTTCGGGGCCGGGTCCCTATCCAGCTCGCGGAGCTTTCGGCGCACGCGCTTGTGGCTCTCTCGCAGCTCCTCCTCAAGCGTCGCCAGCTCTGCCTGGCGGGCACGGACGAGCTCGAGCTGGCGTTCGATGTGGCCGAGCGCCTCGGCGAGTAGGTCGCCGCGGCGCTCGGGGTGGACGTCGTCGCGGCGCAGCTGGGCGCGGACGGCCGCGCGCGCGTCCTCGGCGGCGAGCAGCGTCTTCAGCTGCTCGAGCGAGACCCCGAGCAGGTCCTTCAGGCGCATCACCTCGCGCAGGCGCTCGACCTCGCTCTCGGTGTACAGCCGGTGCTGGCCGGACACGCGCGCGGGCGCCTGGGGCAGCAGACCGATCTCCTCGTAGTAGCGAATCGTGCGCGGAGTCGTGTCAGCCAGCTTGGCGACATCGCCGATGCGCAGGCTGGGCTCGCTTGAGGCGCTCACGCGTGGACTCGCTCACGTGGCGGGGCATGCTCCTCGAACGACAGCGTCGCCGACTCCGCGACGGACATGTGCTTCGGGCGCAGCAGGCAGACGAACGCTCCGACCAGCGAGGTTGCCGCGAGCACCCACAGCGCGACGTGCATGTTGTCGATGAACGGCGCGAGCTTTGCTTCGGAGAGGCCCTTCGTCACGCCGGAGAAGACCGCGAACAGCGTCGCCTTCGGCACGGCCGAGGTGATGATCGCGAGCACGAACGCGATCGACAGCACCGCGCCGGTGTTCTGCAGCAGGGTTCTCGCGCCGGCGGCAACACCGCGGCGGTCGGCGGGGACGGTGCCCATCATCGCTGCCGTATTGGGGCTGTTGAACATGCCCGAGCCGGCGCCGACAATTAGCAACCACAGGCCGCTCTGCCAGTAGGGGGTGTGCACGCCCAGCGTCGTCATCCCGGCGAGGCCGATCGCGCTCACGAGCATGCCGATCGCGGCCAGCGCGCGGGAGCCGTGGCGGTCGGCGTATATGCCGGCGAGGGGGGAGGCGACGAGCATCCCCAGCGCGAGCGGGATCAGCTTGACGCCGGCTTCGATCGGAGTGTTCGCCTGCGCCCCCTGGAAGTAGAAGACGAATAGGAACATCAGCGCGAACCGCGCGAGCCCGTTGATGAACGAGGCGGCGCTAGCGGCCGCGAACAGGCGGTTCTTGAAGATCTTCAAATCGAGCATCGGCGCGCGCGAGCGGCTCTCGATCAGCACCCAGACCGGCAGCAGCACGGCCGCTGTGATCAGCCCGCCGATCACGATCGAGTCGTCCCAGCCGCTGATCCCGCCACGCGAGATCCCCAGCACCAGGCCGGTCAGCCCGACGATGAAGGTGACGTTGCCGAGCACGTCGTACCCGCGGATCTGATCGGGTTTTGAGAGCTCACGCAGGATCAGCGCGCCCCAGGCGGCGCCGGCGAGCGCGAAGGGCACGTTGAACCAGAACACCCAATGCCAGGAGATCGCCACCAGCGCGCCGCCGAGCACCGGGCCGATTGCCAAGCCGATCGCGGCGACCATCGTGTTCGTGCCCATCGCGAGACCGAGTTCCTCCTTCGGGAAGGCGTCGGTGACCAGGGCGGCGGCGTTGGCGAACAGGAAGGCCGAGCCGATTCCCTGCAGCACGCGCCACACGATCAGCACGTCGGCGTTCGGGGCAAAGCCCGCTCCGAGCGAAGCGAGGGCGAACAAGAGGAAGCCACCCACGTAGGCGCGCTTACGCCCGAACAGGTCGCTCAGGCGGCCCGCCATCAGCACGAGCACCGTGGCGGCGATCAGGTAGGCGAGGATCACCCACACGAGCGCGAGCAGGCTCGCGTGCAGCGAGCGCTCCAGATCCGGCAACGCGATGATCAGCGTGCCCGAGTTGGTCGCCGCCAGCAGCATTCCGAGGCTCGTGCAGGAGAGCGCCCACCACTTGTAGTTCTCGTGGCCGGCGGCGACGCCGAAGCGTGATCTTTGAGGGGAAGTTGACGTGAACGTAAACATCACGATAGCAGGGCTTTGGGGTGGCCGAAGTGGGAGGAGGCACTAGACGAAGCCGGGAGGGGGTGCTAGAACTGATTGGAGATGAGTGAGGCCAAAGTCGAGAAGTCAGAGCAGGAGTGGCGTGAGCAGTTGACGCCCGCTCAGTACGACGTATTGCGCAAGGCCGGGACGGAGGCGCCGTTCACAGGGGAGTACGTTCACCACAAGGCCGACGGCTCCTACCACTGTGCGGCCTGCGGCACGATGCTGTTCGGTTCTGAGACCAAATTCGACTCCGGCACGGGCTGGCCGAGCTTCACCGAGCCGGCGGTCGCCGAAGCCGTCGAGCTACGTCCGGACAACGGCCTCTTCATGCGCCGCACCGAGGTCATCTGCCGCACCTGCGGCGGCCACTTGGGTCACGTCTTCGACGACGGGCCAGGGCCGACCGGTCAGCGCTACTGCATCAACTCGGCGGCGCTCGCCTTCCAGCCGGGGGCGGATTCGCCAACTGCCGCGCAGTAGTCTCCCGCGACCATGACGATGATCATGCAGGATCAGTCCAAGCGGCTGTCTGAGCCGTTGCGCTGGGGCCGTCGTGAGCGGACCGTCGTAGCCGTGGTGCTCGCGTGCGTGGCGCTGGTCGTGATCGGTCTCGGCGCGTACGCCCTGACGAGCGGCTCGCCGGGCCGGAGGGATTGCATCGAAGTCTCGTTCGCCAGCACGCTCGGAGGTGCGACCGAGCATGCGTGTGGCGCGCAGGCCAGAAGGGTGTGCGCCACACCGGGCGCGTTCAGGCATGTCGCCGCCGAACTGCGCGCCTCCTGCCGCCGTGCCGGCTTCCCGTTCGCCAGGCACGACTGACTCGTCGGCACACAGGGTCCTCAGATTGCTCTGGGAGATGGGGATGAGCCGATGGCGAAAGCGCTTTTTTCTCCGCCCAGTCTGGTCCGGGAGCCTTTGCTCGTGGTCCAGTCGCGCGGTGGCTCGTTATCCAGACAGCGATCCACAGGGGCGTCTATACAAATGTCGAAAGTCCTGCACCAACTGTTGGCCAGGGTGTCCCTACCAGCCTGCCTCCCCGCCCGTTTGTATACGCGGACCGCGGTATCTATCGCGGCTCAAAGATCCACAACCGCAGGGAAATGGAGGCACATGACCTGGGCAAGCTACCCATCTTGGCTCAACGCCGGCGACAACGCGTGGCAGATGACCGCCGCGACGTTCGTCGGGCTGATGAGCCTACCCGGCCTCGCCGTTCTATACGGCGGAGTCATGCAGAAGCGCTGGTCGGTCAACGCAATGATGCTCACGTTCGTGGCGTTCTGTGTGACGCTGATTGTCTGGTGCCTGTGGGCGTTCAAGATGGGCTTCGGCCATCCGATCGCGAAGAGCGGTGGGGGCATCTTCGGGACCAAGGGCTTCCTCGGGACGGCCCTCGGTGAACCGGGCAGCGTGCTCAGTCACGTCGGTGAGGAGGGCAAAGCGGAAATTGTGTCGATCACGGAAGGTCCGCCGTTCCACTTCCCCGAGGCATCGCTCGTGTACTTCCAGTTCGTGTTCGCCGCGATCACTCCGATCCTGGCGCTCGGCTCGGTGCTCGGGCGGGTCAACTTCAAGGCCTGGATCCCGTATGTGGCGCTGTGGATCACGTTCGTGTACGCGGTCAACGCCTTCCTGATCTGGGGCGGCGGCTACTTCGCGGCTCATGGCGCGTTGGACTACTCCGGTGGGTACGTGATCCACCTGTCCGCTGGTGTCTCTGGATTCGTGTTCGCCGCGGTGATCGGTCCACGATTGCAACGAGATCGCGAGATCGATGCGCCCAACAACCTGCTGATGGTGGCGGTTGGTGCGGGTCTGCTGTGGCTCGGGTGGAACGGGTTCAACGGTGGTGATTCCTACTATGCCGGCGCTGATGCTTCGGCGGCGGTGATCAACACCAACCTCTGCACCGCGGTTGCGATGATGGTGTGGATCGCGTGGGACTACATCTTCCGCGACAAGCCGTCGATGCTCGGGGCGGTCAACGGGATGATCACGGGGCTGGTGGGTATCACCCCGGCAGCAGGGTTCGTCAACGGCTGGGGCGCGATCATCATCGGGGTCGTCGATGCGACGATCGTGTGGTTCGCGATTCGCTACCTCAGCCGCGCACGACCGTTCAGAAATGTCGACGATACCCTGGGGGTGATCTATACCCACGGTATCGCCGGTCTGATGGGTGGCCTGATGGTCGGTCTGCTGGCGGATCCCGCGATCGTCGAGTACATCGGCGTGGGCGGCGCGAGCAACCTGCCTGGAAAGACAGGGTTGCTCCTGGGCGGTGGCTGGACGCTGCTGCGCTGGCAGGCGGAGGCGGCCGTGTGGGTGATCGCGTACACCGCCGTTGCGACGTTCATCATCCTCAAGTTCATCGGCATCTTCCTGCCTCTACGTCTCACCGACGAAGAGATGGAGATCGGCGATCACGCGATCCACGGCAACGAGGTCTACCCCTCGGACGTGCCCACGCTCGGTGGACCACACGCTCCGTCGTGGCAGCCCGATCCGGCGCCAAGCCCGGCGGCCGGCTAGCCCGGCCGCACACCGGAGGCACGGACGCCTCCGGTTTCAACTCAACCCAAACCCACTACCAGCGGCCCCGCTTCGGCGGGGTCGCTGCTGTGTGGTAGCGCGGCGACGCCGGCAGGCGCCGTCAGCTGCTGGTGAGCCCGACGGGGCAGCTCACGCCGGTGCCGCCCACACCGCAGTACCCGCCTGGGTTCTTCGCCAGATACTGCTGGTGGTAGTCCTCGGCGTAGTAGAAGGGGTGTGTCGGCGCGCCCGGCTCGATCTCGGTTGTGATCGTGCCGTGGCCGGCGGCCGTCAGGACCTGCTGGTAGGCATCGCGCGAGGCCTCGGCCGCGGCGCGTTGCGCGTCGTTCTGCCAGTAGATCGCCGAGCGGTACTGGCTGCCGACGTCGTTGCCCTGGCGCATTCCCTGTGTCGGATCATGACCCTCCCAGAACAGCTTCAGCAGCTGCTCGTAGCTCGTCGCGGCGGGGTCGAAGACGACGAGCACGGCCTCGGTGTGACCGGTGCGTCCGGAGCAGACCTCCTCGTAGGTCGGGTTCGGCGTGAACCCGCCCGCGTAGCCGACGGCCGTCGTATACACGCCGGGCGCTTCCCAGAAGACCTTCTCCTCGCCCCAGAAGCAACCCATCCCGAACACGGCTTGCTCGAGGCCCTCGGGGAATGGCGGCTTCAGCGGTGTTTTCAAGACCTCGTGCAGCGCGGGTACCTCCATCGCGCGCTCGCGGCCCGGCAGCGCGGACGCCGCGTCGACCATGCTCGGATCTGGACGGCTGAAGAAGCGCACGACCTCCAGGCTACCCGATGGTCGGGGTTGAGCCGGCGAACCACAGGGGTCAACTCTCAACCGGCGCTACGGGTCAATTCTCAAGCGGCCTCGATCAGCGCGGCTCGAGCACGAACAGCCGGATCTCGCGCGTGGTGCGCGCGCTGTAGTCATCGAAGCCGCTGTAGCGCTCGTTCATCTTCCGCCACAGCTCGGCGCGCTCCTCCCCCTCTGCGATCCGCGCGCGCACTTTCCTTCGTTCCCCACCGACCTCGACCTCCGCGACCGGGTTCGCCTCCAGGTTCAGCGACCACGCCGGCGCGGTCTTGTGCCCCGCGTTCGAGCCGATCACGATCAGGCGCTCGCCGTCGGGGAGATACACCACCGGCACGGTGCGCGGTGCTCCCGAGCGACGGCCGACCGTCGTGAGTAGCAGTACCGGCGTGCCCGCGATCTGCCCGAACAGCCGCCCGCGGCTGGCGCGGTAGAGCGGGACGTTGAGCTTGCCGAAGGTCTTCAGCGCCCAAGCAGAGGTCGTCGAAAGACGCGTATACACGCGATCGCTGGGCATCTGCGGAGTATCCCAGCAATGCTTGTGTACGTGGCATCCCTCACAGCCCGTCGCCCATAGCCAGATCTCGCCGCCTCCTGCCTCTATAATCGGCGCTCGCGCGGATGTAGCTCAGTTGGCTAGAGCGTCTGCTTGCCATGCAGAAGGTCGAGGGTTCGAGTCCCTTCATCCGCTTACTCGGAAAAGCCTTGCGAAGCGAAGCGCAGTCCTCGCGTGCAACTCTCCGCGTCTATCTGCCCGCCAGGCTCTCCCTCTGCACGTAGCGACCGCCGTCACCGCGCGTCAGCAGCCCCATCAGCTCCAGCTCGCTCAAGGCGAGCAGCGTCTCGCCCGCGTCCACGCTGTCCGCGGTCAGCTTCGTCGGCGTGTCCTTGCCGATGCCAACCAGCTCCAGCGTCTCCTTCAGCCTCGGCTCCAGCTCGGTCGGCTTCGGCGTGCCGTAGATCCTGCTCGTCTTGCTGTCCTGGCCCCGTAGTGGATTGCCTCTGTACAACAGCTCCAGGACGTCCTCCGGCCCTCTCACGAGCGGGACTCCCGCCATCAGCAGCGCGTGCGTTCCCCGCGACACCGGCGAGGTCACACGTCCCGGGACCGCCGCGACTCCTCGCCCCAGGGACTTTGCGATCCGCGCGCCCAGCAGCTCGATCGGATTCTCGTCAGCCTCTACCACGATTGTCAGCTCCGCCATTCCCACGACGACCCGTTCGCGCGCCGTGTGGCACCAGCTGTTGCGCCTCGCGGCGAAGCTGCACGGCAGCTCCGCCACGGCGCAGCCTTCCTTACGCACACGCAGGTACAACGCCCGTCTGCGCGCCGGGCACGGAACGTCCAAGCCGCTCTCCATCGCCGTCAGGGTCTTGCCATCGACTTCGAGCGCGCCCGCATGCGCGGCCAGGGCGATTCCATCCGCCATGCTCGCCACCACCGTCACGCCACTGGCTGCGAGACCGCGCGCGAGGCTGCTGGCCATCTCCATGCCGTAGTCCGTCGCCCTGCGGCTCCCCACTATCGCCACGGTGGGCGCGTCTCCCAATGCTTGCAGTCGGGCTGTCCCGCCCGCCACGTACAGCATCCGCGGCGCCCGATCGCCCGCCAGCGCCCTCGGGTAGCCGTGGTGGTGATGGCAGATCGTCTCGATGCCCGCCGTCACATCGATGTCCCGCGAGCCAAAGCGCGCGTATCGCGCTCGCAGCTCCTCGCGGCGCTTGCCCCCGATCGCCTGCACCAGCTCCTGATCGTCGAGCGACAGCAGCTCGAGCAATCGCCCCCGATCGTGTGCCCGGTACTCCAGGCAACGGCTCATCGCAGCCAGCAGCCAGCTTCTGCGCAGACAGTCTTTGCATGCGTCCATCATGCCGCCCGACTTCCCGCATGCAGGGCTTCGGAGCGCATCGCCAGCGCCGAGCCCACGTCCCGTGCTCGCACCTTCTCACTGCCGTTCAGGTCGGCGATCGTTCGCGCAACGCGCAGCACCCGGTGCTGGCCGCGTGCGCTCAGCAAGCCCCGCTCCTGGTTCTTTTTCAGAAGATCCTCGGCCTGTGGCTCAATGCGCGCGTGGCGCTGCAGCATGCGCACGTCCATGTGCGCGTTCACCGTCACCCCCTCGTCTTTCAGGCGCACCGCCTGAAGCTCGCGTGCGAGCATCACTCGCTCGCGTGCCTTCTCGGAGCTCGTCAACGGCGTGCCGCCGAGGCCGAGCGCTCCCTCGCTCTCGAGTTTGACGGTGAGATCTATGCGATCGAGTAGCGGGCCGCTGAGCCGCCGGCGGTACCGAGCGAGTTCCGTTTCACTGCACCTGCATCTTTCCCAGTTCCCCGCGTAGCCGCATGGACATGGGTTGGTGGCCGCCACGAGCATGAATCGCGACGGGTAGACGGCAGAGTGCCGTGCTCTGACGATCGCCACGCGCCCGTCCTCCATCGGCTGGCGCAGCGCCTCGAGCGTCGGGCGCGCGAACTCCGAGAGCTCGTCCAAGAACAGCACACCATTGTGCGCCAGTACGATCTCGCCGACCCATCCGCGTCGCGCCCCGCCGATCAGGCCCGCGGTCGTGATCGAGTGATGGGGCGCCCGAAACGGAGGGCTGCTTGCCAGATCCCCCTCCCATCCGCCGGTCATGCTGCGGATCCGCGTCACCTCGATCGCCTCCGTACGGCTCAGTGGCGGCATGATCGAGGGGAGCCGTTGGGCGAGCATCGTCTTACCCGCACCCGGCGAGCCGCTCAGCAGGTTGTTGTGGGCGCCCGCGGCCGCCACGATCAGCGCTCTGACCGCGTGGTGCTGGCCACGCATATCGCTCAGGTCCGGTCCCGTGGGATTCCGAGTGTCCGGGTTACGGCGCGCTTGCTCGGGCAGCGCATCGGACGGGCCGCCGCCGAGGACTCGCACCGCGCTTGACAGACGCTCGACGGCGGCTACCTCCAGGCCCTCGATCAGGCACGCCTCTCGCGCCCGCTCTGGCGCAAGCACCAGTGTCCGCAGACCGGCGTTCACCGTTGCCTGCGCTACAGCGAGCGTCCCCTGCTGGCAAGCCTTCACGGTGCCATCGAGGGCCAGTTCTCCGAACAGCACATGGCTCTCCAGCGGCTCGCTTGGTAGCTGCATGCTGGCCGCCAGCACCGCGCAGGCGAGCGCCAGGTCAAGGCCAGGGCCGATCTTCGGGACGTCGCCAGGGGCGAGGTTGGCGGTGATCCGCCTGGCGGGGAACTCATATCCAGAGTTGATGATCGCCGACTGCACCCGCTGGCGCGCCTCGCGCACTGCCGCGTCTGCCAGTCCGACGATCGTGAATGCGGGCAGGCCGGGGCGGATGTCCACCTCGACGCTCACATGCCGCGTCTGGTAGTCCTCGATTGTGAAGGTGTGTGCCCGTGCAAGCATTTGCTTTCTCCTGTCGCCGTTTCTGGACGGGGAGAAAGAAAACTAGGCCGAGCTTGAGACGGGACGCTCGATCGGGTGCATCAGGTGCTTTGCTCGACGGCGCCCGGCAGGCTTGAGCCTGCCGGTCAGACGCTGTTTACAGCCCGTCCGGGTGGCGCTCCACGAAGCCGCCGCCATCCTCGCCGGGCGAATTGGCCCAGCGCGAGCCGTCTTCCTGCAGCGCGACGGTGTCGAAGCGGCGGCCGTCGATCGTCATGTAGGCGTGTTCGGCGTTGGCGTAGATCGTGATGTACTTGCCCGGTCCCGCTTCGCCGTAGGACTCCAGGCCCGACGAGTCCTCGGGCGAGCTCAAGAGGCCGCCGCCGTGCAGGGCGTAGGAGACCGAGCCCGAGCAGTCATAGCCCTCGGACTGGAACGAGCCGTGCCCGCCGCCGAACACATATGGCCGGGTCGCGATTTCATCCGCGGCCGCGATCACACGCGCCACGACGCTCGAGGATTCGCCTTCGCCGGCGGTCGCCGTGCTCGTCGCGCCGGCAGAGCCCGCGCTGCTGGGCGAGTCGCTGCGCCCCGGCCCGAACCCGGCGAGGGCGCTCGCGGGCGGCGTCAGCGTGCTCTCGTCGCTGACGCCGATCACGCTCCACGTCGAGGGGCCGACGACGCCGTCGACGTCCAGGCCGTGGCGTTCCTGCAGGCGGCGGACGGCGGACTCGGTTTCCGGGCCGAATTCGCCGTCGACCGGCAGGTGCAGCGCCTGCTGCAACCGCGCGATCGGGTTGCCGCCGTCCAGCAGAGCCGGGGCCGGCGTGCCGGGCGTGCCGGTTGTGTCGTCGGCCTCGACGGTCGCCGGTGCAGCGGCGGTCGTCTGGGGCGCCGGCTGTGTAGCGGCCGGCTTGACGATCGCGGAGGGGGGAGGGGTCAGCGTTTCTTTCTCATGCGCCCCGATCGCGCTCCACGTCGCCGGGCCGACGATCCCGTCCACGGTCAGCCCGTGGCGGGCTTGCAGGCGCCGGATTGCGGACTCCGTTTCGGGGCCGAGGTCGCCGTCCACGGGGAGGTGCAGCGCGTGCTGCAACTGCGCGACGGCGCTCACGGGAGCGGGGGTGGGGGTGCTGCCGGTCGAGGCCGGGGCGTTTTCGTTGGAGACGTCGGCGGTCTGCGCCTGCGTGGCGCCGGTCGTCTGTGTGCCGCCGGTTTCCTGCGAGGCTTCGGACCCCTGCGTGGCGCTGGAGTCGGCCGCGGACTCGGTGTTCTGCGTGGTCGATGCCGGCTGTTCGGGCGCGGAGCCGGTCTGGGTCTGCGCGGAGCTTGCGAGGGTTTCCCCGGGGATCGTGCTCTGCACGTCCGAGGCGAGCGCCGTGCCCGAATCGCGCAGCGCGGCGTTCGTGAGCGGGCCGACGATGCCGTCGACGGTGAGGGAGTGGCTGGACTGGAAGCTGCGTATCGCCGCTTCGGTTTCCGGGCCGAAGATGCCGTCGACTTTGATCGAGCCGAGTGCCTGCTGGAGCAGCTGCACCTGCCTGCCTTCGCTGCCGTAGCTGAGCACGATCGCGTGTTCGGTGCTCGTCGCGGGCTCCGGCGTGGGGGTGGCCGTGCCGGCCGAAGCGATGCCGGTGGCCAGGCCGACGGCGGGGCCGGCGGTGAGCGCCGCGAGCGCGCCGAGCGAGAGGCGCTTGGCGCGCGAGCTGGCCGGCACGAAGCGCAGCTCGGCGGCGCGACGGCGCGCGCGCGATCGGCCGAGCGAGAGATCCCACGGCAGCTCCTCGGCGAGGTCGCGCGGGGCGATGGTCCGATTGCGTACGTCGAGGATCGCCGACAGGGAGTTTGGGGAGGCGCTCTTCAGGGAAGCCTTCCTGGCGGTGGCGCGAGTGCGTCCACGGGCGGTTTGCTGGCGCCGCTCACGCGAGCGGATCGATGAAAGCTCCCAGGGCTCGAGCACGGCAAGATCACGCGGGAATCCCGGCATAAAACGGCGTCCTTTCAGTCTTCTCTTGGCGCCTACGGGGTTAGCTGTCGGGCTCGCGCACTTCGCGCTACGCCACAATCGATGTGGCGATTCGCCCCCGCGATCTATCGATCACATTGGGTCCCCCGATCCTTCGCCCCGTGGGGAGAAGGACTCGGCACGAACAGGCGGGAACCTAACAGGTCTTTTTGCAAGATGCATCACATCGGAAGGTCTGCAACATTTCTTGCCGACGGTTTACGCTGAACTTGAGATGAAGGGATAATCGCGATGCCTGACCATAGAGCAGCGTAAAGGAGAGAGAAAAATGCCCTGCACGCACCTCGACCACGTCCTGATCACCGAGCTGCCGGCGGAGAGCGACGGCTGCGAGGACTGCCTTGCCACCGGTGGCAAGTGGCTGCACCTGCGGATCTGCCTGGAGTGCGGAAAAGTCGGCTGCTGCGACGACTCGCCCAACCGTCACGCGACCGCGCACGCGGGCGAGAGCGGTCACCCGATCATCCGCTCGCTCGAGCCGGGCGAAGAGTGGTCGTGGTGCTTTGTCGATCAGCTGATGATGCGAATACCCGAGGTTCGCGGCGAGACGCGGATCCCGCCGTCACCGCTGGGGGGCTGAGGAAGCGCTGTCGAGCCCGATACGCTTGGCAAGACTTCCTGGCGACGTGGCGGAGTGGCTACGCAGCGGCCTGCAAAGCCGTCTACACCGGTTCGACTCCGGTCGTCGCCTCTTACCACCCTCTTCACCCCCGATTAGCAACTCTTTCGGCTCCCGTTAGGGAGTCTTGGGGGCGACGTTAGCGTCCGCACAGCCGCTGCTCGCATCATGGGCTGATCGCTTCAGAACCCGGATGGAGGTCGCCCTGATGAAACGTCGTCTCTTCGCACCCATGCTGCTCGCGGCGCTCGTCGGAGCTTCGCTCGCGACGATCGCGGCCGTCCTGCTGGGGACCGGCTCGTCCGCAGGCTCGACCCCGACCGGCACGGTCAGGGCGACCCCGGCCAGTTCCTCCTCCCGGGGGACCCGTCGCGAGGTATCCGCATCGTCCGGGTCCTCTAAGGCTTTGACGGCGACCCAGCTCTACCAGCAGGACTCCACGGGCGTCGTCGCGATCAAGGCGGTCACCTCCGAAGGTGAGGACGAGGGCACGGGGATCGTGCTCAACGAACAGGGGCTGATCCTCACAAACGATCACGTGATCAAGGGGGCGACGAGCCTCACTGTTGATGCAAGTGGATCGTCAAAAAAGACGACGAGCGCGACGCTTGTCGGCGAAGAAGCCAACCAGGACTTGGCGCTGATCAAAGTCGACCCATCGGGTCTCGGCCTGACGCCGCTGACGCTCGCGAGCTCGAGCTCCGTCCAGGTCGGCGACACCGTCTACGCGATCGGCACTCCCTATGGCCTCGAAGAGACCTTCACCAAAGGCATCGTCTCGGCGCTCAATCGTGAAATAGCAGCGCCTGACGGCGCGAAGATCAGCGGCGCGATCCAGACGGACGCCGCGCTGAACCCCGGCAACTCCGGTGGTCCCCTGCTCGACGAACAGGGCGAGGTGATTGGCGTCAACTCCCAGATCGCAAGCGACGCCGCCCAGACCGAGGGCTCTCAACCCGGGAGCACCGGCGTCGGCTTCGCGATCTCCTCGAACACCGTCGCGTCGGTTGTGAAGAAGATCGAGGCCGGGGAAGGGATCAGCTACGCCTCGGCCACGCAGGGCGCGGCTGCCCAGTCCGAAGGTGGATCCGGCAGCGCGCGGTCTCCGTACGGGAGCCGCTCGGAGAGCCCCTACGGCGAAGTCGAAGCAGGCGGCTCGGGCGCGACCGGGGAAGGCGCGGTCGAAGCCGGCGGCTCTGGATCGAGCGGCGTCGAAGGAGCCGGCGAAGAAGTAGCCGGCTCGAGCGGCTCGGAATACTCAGGCGCTGGAGGCGCGGGACGGGTCGTGATCGTGCCCTGACCCTGGTCAGATGATCCAGACCGGTCGTGAGGCCCGGTTGCCCTTGGGAGGCTCCGTCTGGGCCTTTGCCGCTATGGCTCCGGGCTGAGGCAGCGTCTGAAGGATGGGTGAAACTTGGCTATGCGCAAAATCATGTGCTGATGGTCGCACCAGCCGTCGGAAACGAAATCGCCCCGGCCGTCGACCCGCCCTAGCGGTGGATTACGACGTAATTTTCGTGATACGATCAGGCGATGGCTACGAAGTCGGCTCCGTTCAGCATGCGCCTGTCCAAGCGGATGCAGGCGCTGATCGACAGGGAGGCCAAGCGCACGGGCCGCAGCAGGGGCGCGATCGTCGAGGCGCTCGCGGAGGAGGCGATGCGGACGCGGCTGTTCCCGGGGATCGCGTTCCGCGGCGCGGACTGGGAGCGACGCGCGTGGGTGATTGGAACAGCGCTGGACGTGTGGCAGATCGTCGATGCCCATCGCGACATCGGCTCGATCGAGCAGATGGCCGCGGGCGGCTCCGCCAACGAGCGTCAGATCCAGCTCGCGCTCAATTACTACGGATTGTTCGCAGATGAGATCGACGCGGCGATCGCCGAGAACCGGCGGCCGATCGAGCAACTGCAAGAGGAGTTCCCTTTTATCGCCGTCAGCCGCATCGAGGCCTGAACCGGCGCTGGACGCTCCGTGAAGCTGTTTCTCGATGCGCACATCTCCGGTCCGCGGATAGCCAGGGCGCTGCGCGACGCCGGACACGACGTGCGTGCGGCCGACGAGGAGCGTGAGCTCGACGGTCTCACCGACGAGGAGCTGCTGTCGATCGCCGCGTCCGAGGGGCGCATCTTCGTCACGTTTGACGTCAAGGACTTCCCCGTGATCGCACGTCGCTGGGCCGAGGCGGGACGCGCGCACGCGGGCTGCGCGATCGTGGTCAACATCGATCATGGCGAGTTCGGCGCGATCCTCGAGACGATCGCCCGCGAGCTGAGCACCCGCCCAGCGCAGACCGACTGGACCGACCTCACACTGTTCCTCGCCAGGACTCAATCGGGTTAGGCGACCAACCCAGCACAGCCGTTTGCGATGGGCGAAACTACGCGGTTCGCGCCAGTTGGCGACCTCTGCGGTCCGTATTGGAGCTGGCAGTCAGCGCGATGGGGGTATCGACCGGCGATCGTCCAAACTCCAGCTCGTTAGCGGGCTTCGGCTTACCAATGAAGTAGCCCTGACCGAGGTCGCAGCCGAGCTCGGACACCAGCTCGAGGGTGGCTCTGTCCTCGATGCCCTCGGTGACCACTCTCAGCCGGAGCGCATGACCGAGCGCGATCGTCGCTCTGACGAGCTCTACGTCGGGTTGCCTGTTCTGACTCGCCAAGCGAGTGATCAGCGCGCGGTCGATCTTTAGCTCCTCGATCGCGAGGCTGCTCAGGTATGCGAGCGACGTGAACCCGGCGCCGAAGTCGTCGATCGACACAGACACTCCGAGGTCGCGCAGATCCTGGATCACGCCCCTGGAGCGCTCGAACTCGGTGATGATGCTTGTCTCGGTGATCTCGACGACCAGAGAGCTCGCAGGTTGACCGTGCTGTTTCAGGAGCCCGGCGATCAGGTCGGTGAGGCCGGCGTCGAGCAGATCCGTCGCCGACACGTTGACCGAGACTCTGATGTTCCGGCCTTGAGCCCGCCACGCCGCGCCTTGTTCGATGGCCTGCGCGAGCACCAACCGCGTTACCCTTCCCATCAGCCCGGCCTCCTCCGCCAGCGGAAGGAACTTGATCGGGGGGATCAACCCGAGCGTCGGGTGTGGCCAGCGCACGAGCGCCTCGACGGTCGAGATCTCCCCGCTGCGCAGATCGAGCTGCGGCTGGTAGTGCAAGATGAGCTCGCCGGCGTCGAGCGCCGCGCGCAGCTCTTCGGCGAGGCGCAGCCGGCTGCCACCCTCGCTGAATCCCTGCTCGTAGAGCGCATACGGTCTGGCCGCGAGCTTGGCCCGGTACATCGCGACGTCGGCGCACTCGATCAGGCCGGCGCTGTCCGACGCGTCGGCGCCCGTCAGCGCGATGCCTATGTTTGCGCTGAGCTGGGCACGCACCGCCTCCAGCGCAAATGGCTGCTCGAGGCTCGCGCCGATCCGCTCTGCGACGCTCACCGCCTGGGTGCCGTCCGCGTCCATCACCACAACGCCGAACTCGTCGCCCCCGATTCGGGCCACAACGTCACTGGGCGTGAGCGATCGGGCGAGGCGCTCGCCGAGCTGTCTGAGGAGCGCATCGCCGGCGGGATGGCCGAAGGAGTCGTTGATCTGCTTGAAATGCTCGAGATCGATGAAGAGGAATGCCAGGCTCCTTTGCGCTTGCGCGGCCGCCTCGTCGGCAAAGAAGCCGTCGAGCACGTCGAACAGATACCGCCGGTTCGGCAGCCCGGTCAGATGATCGGTCACGGAGAGCTGCTGGCGCTCCTGCGTCAGCGCGCGCATGGCGCGGACCGAGGAGGCCACGCGTATGCCGACGAGCACCAGCGTAGCTGTGGCCAGTCCGATCGCGACGCCGTTGATCCCATCGAACGTGCCCACGAACAGGATCACGAGGCTACTCGCCGCGGCGAGGCCCGGAAGCAGAAAGCCTGCCGGCTTGCGCAGCGCACGCGGATCAGACTGCAAACGTGGCAGCCACATCGCCCTTGAGATGAGATAGATCGCAGCCGGCCATGCGATTCCACCGAGCACCACTCCGATGCGTGAGTGACTGGCCGAGGACTGAAACAGGTTGAACGTATCCCCGACCATGATCAGTGCGATCGCGCTCGCAACCACCAACCACGGCCGCCTGTCTCTCCCCGAGAGGACGGTGATGCCGCCGACGACGAGCAGCAGGAGCAGGAGATCGCCGACCGGGTAGGCGAGATTGACCGCGGTCGCCAGGCCGTATTTGCCGGTCAAGCTCGCGACCTCATGGAATGTGGTCGCAGCACACAGCGCTGCCGCGCCCAGTCCGGCGATGATCCCGTCCAGCCAGCTCAGGCTCGCCAGCCGCCGGACCTCACCGCGCAGATAGAGCACCAAGGCGACATACGCGAGCGGGTAGAAACACAGTTGGAAGGCGTCGTAGAGAGCGGCTTCGGGGGGCGTCGCGCCTCCCAGAGTTTGGATCGTTTCAGTGAGGTGCCCGACGGCCCACGCCATCAGAGCCGCGCCGAGGGTGACCGGCACCCACCGCGCCCCTCGCCGCACGAGCCCACTTGCGACACAGAGGGCGCCGCCGACGAGCTCGAATGCGCTGACGCCCCAGCCATTGATCAGCGTCGAGCTGTTACCGGAGATCAGCCACCCGAGGTAGGCCAGGAGCAGGATGCCCATCGCCGCATACGTGAGCGACAGCTTGGACGTACGGTCGTAGCCGAGCCAGCGCAGGTTGCGGGAGCACGTCTGCAGAGCACTAGACCAGGGGGCCGGTCCTGACATTGTGTCTTTTGTCGAGAGTCGACGGCAATCGCTGCAACTCTTCCCAGCGTCATGGACGAGGAGATGACCCGCTCGGCATGTGAGCTTCTGACGGCGCGGGGGCTGGAATCAGAACGCCTCGGTCTCTCAGAAATGGGCGATACTGGGCTCGAACCAGTGACCTCCGCCTTGTCGAATCAGCCAAACGCGAGAACTATGCCGGTCTAAGCGTCCGATCTCCCGTGTTTTCGGGGGTTTTTGGCCTCCGTTTGCGCCTCGATGTCGTGTTGTTCGCCAACGTTTGTGGGAAGTTTGTGGGAAGTCATGTGGGAAACCCAACCAACGCTACGGGTCGTCGCCTTCGTCAACCTGAGAGGGCCGGAACGCAGCCGACCACGACTGAGAATCGTAGTGTCGGTGCGCGGCTCAGGTTTTCGACTAAGGCTGCTAAAGCCTTGCTAACCCCGCGGCACGCTAGGAGGAGTGAGACCGCCAGCAAGCGTTCGAGCAAGAGATCGAGTACGAGCGGGACAACGACCTGGGGTTTGGGCTCGAGTAGCCAACGTGGCCTACTCGCTACACCAAACGTCGAACCTGCCGTACGCTACCTCCGACACATACACGTCGGCTGCGCCCAACAGCTGTAGATGTCGTGCCTTAGCTTTGCTGCTGCTCAATCCGGGCTGAACGATCGTGACCCGCAGTGCGGGCCGGCGCCTGCGCACGACATCCTGGAAAGCGAGCAGTGCCGCATCGTCGCCGACTATCAGGCCTGAATGACCCTGCTTCTGGCGGTGCCGCTCACGCCGAACTAGATTGCTGACCATCGCGTCGATGTGCTGGCGGTGGTGCGCGCTGCGGTGTGCCTGACCGCACACCGCGTACAGGTCATTGACGCGGGTACCCGGCTCGGCTTTGGAGGAGTACTTGCAGTGCACGAGGTGCACGATCACCCGCTCGCCATCGTCCTTTAGCGCTACCAGGTCAGCAACCTCGCCGGTCCCGTCGTCGTCAATCACGACATCCCAGTCCGCGAGCGATATCAGCGTTTGTGCCGCTCGTGCCTGGACTGTTGCCTGGTCGCGCTCAGGGCCCTGAGACTCGTGCTGAATGTCGATCCCATCCCACGAGAGCACAACGAGCTTATCCGGGTCGATCGGCGCTTGTTCGCGCTCCAGCTCATATAGCACGGAGCCTTCGACGACGACCTCTTGCTCAAACCAGAGCGTGCATCCTTCCTGATTCAAGAACGCGCTCAGCTTCTGCGGCTCGGAGCGTTCACGAACGACGTACGCCTCGTTGCCGAGCGCGCGGTGAACGAATGCTCCGTCCTCGACGGTTGCCTCGTACGGCAGCGTGAGGTCACCGACGCACACCTCAAAGGGAATTGCACCCTCCTCAGAGTGCTGGCTCACAACCAGCTCCGAGTCGATCAGGAGACCTTCAGTTCCTTCGATAGTGACCTTGACGCTCTCGCTCACCTCTGCGTAGGCGATCCATGGCCAATCGATCGCAAGCGGCATCAGCGGCGGCCGTTCCTCGAGTGGGCGTGGCCGCACAAAACTGCGAAACAGCCCATCAAGAGAGATCGACTCGTCCTTGAGCTTTGGTCCGAGCCGCCGACACCACTGTACCCACTCGAGGACCGTGTCGGCCGCCTGTTGGCTCCAGATCCTCCCCTTCCGCGCGGCCCCCAACGTCACGCGTTCTCCCTCCTGGTAGGCCACCACGAAAATGTTGGTGTTCGCCTTCGACTGGCGCTCGGCGTCCGGGAAGCCCTCATACACGTCAGCACCCACGTGCATCGAAAAGCGCCGGCTACGGTTGCGCAAGTCGATCACCCCTACGTTCGTTGGGATCGGCCGCTGCAGTTCACCAAGCGCCCGGTACACTCGCTCGCCTTCGACTCTGTGCACGTCGGAGCCGCACACAGTCTGCGCGAGGTCTTCGTGCAGGCTCTCAAGTTGAGAGGTATTGATGTAGAGCAGGGCCCGCTCACGGTCCCAATAGAGAACATGCAGGTGGTAAGCGACCTCCTGCAGCGACTGTAGGTGGGCCCACTTCACACCGGTGCGCGCCTCGACCACCATCCACACGACCTGCTCGCTGGGATTAATCGCTGGTGGAGACACCACCCGCTCAGCAGCGAAGCGCTCCGCCAGACGCCCCGGCTCCCACTCAGTGCATGATGTCTCATACACGACCGTGCTCATCTTGGGGCGCAGCACGTGAATCGACAGGCCCTGCTCGTTGCTATCGCCGAACCCGCCCTCGAACTCGTCGAGCTCGCGCACGTCCTCGATCGCGTCACCTGCAAGCTGCTCGATCACAGCATCCCACTCGCTGCTCTCGGCATAAAGCGCACGCAGGCGTTCGTCATAACCAGGGTCCGGCCGCGCGACAACAGCCGTCGCGGTCCCCAGATCCGGGCGACTCCGCGCGAAACGACCGATGAACTGAAGCGCGACACCAACGCTGCGATGCGGGTCGTGCAGCGCAGCAATCTTAAGCTCGGGAAAATCAAAGCCCTCGCCGAGCATGTCAACGCAGATGACGATCCGGCTATCTCGCTGCCTGATCGCCTCAAGCGCCTCGGTCTGCTCACGCTTTGGCAGCGCACTGTGCAGGATCCGCGGTGCGAACTCGGACGCCAGCTCCTCATAGATCGGGAGGACCTCATCGCGCGCCCGGCCTATGCGGCTGACGCGCGCCATGATCAGGTGATCAAGACCCTCGGCGCGATCAGAGCGCAACTGATTAATTGCCGCCTGAGCCACGGCCCGGTCGGGGTCGGCAAGCGCGAGAACCGAAACATAAGAAATCGGTTGGAAGTAGCCAAGCGCCCGCGCGCGACCCAGCGGAAACGAGTAGATCACCCGACCGCCCAGCCGCTGACCGTCCTCACGGTAGGGGGTCGCCGTGAACTGGAGCACGGGCTTATCGGCAAAGGCATCGCGAATACGTGCCCAGCGCTGCGCGCTGACATGGTGCGCCTCATCAACGAACAGGTGAGAGCAACGCTCAATTAGCCCGGCCCTCACCGTCTCGCTCGAGGCGTCAAGAGCGTTCGGGGTGGTTACGAGCACGTTGCAACGCTCAACAAACGAGCGCATCGCCGCGACGTTTGAGAAGTGATGCTCGATACGTCCGACGACCGGACCCGGCAGCGAAGCATCAAGGACACCGGCTGCGGGAAGTACACCGTAGGTCTCGAACACCTCGGCGATCTGGGTGCGCAGCCGGTCTGAGGGCACCACCACCAGCAGCCGTTGGGGGCGCTCGCTCGCGAACAGCGAAACCATCGTCTCGGTCTTGCCCGTCCCTGTCGGCAACACCACCGTCGCGGGTTCAGTGGACCCGGTGGACCAATGCGCTAGCACCGCGTGCAGCGCTCCTGCCTGTGGGACGCGCAACCCTGGAGTACCGGCAGCCGGGTCCTCTGTTCGCAGCACGAAACGCCCGGCCAAGACTGTGCGCACAGCTTCGGGATCCGAGGTCCGCTCATTGGTGGCCCAGTGAAGCTCGTCAGCGAGAAAGGATGCCGGCAACCCTTCGAGAGCAGCCCGCGGGAGCTCGAGACCTACCGAGTCAGGCGGCGTGCTTCCACGCTCGCGTAGCTGGTGACGCGAGCTGTCGACCGATACCGCGAACCAGACGCCATCATCGGTCTCTAGGCTCGCCTCCGACGACCGTGCAACCATCTGGCGTGCGCCGTTTCCGTCCACGATGTGGCGCTGCGCGAACCGCGGCGGAACCGTTGTTTGATAGTCAGCCACGCATCAACAGTGACTGACGTTCCGGATGCCGGACTGTGTGCCGATGGGTCACACGCCAGCATTATCGGTCCCGCCTACCTCCTAGGCCGCCGACGACCCGGTGGTTGCCGGGCCAGATGCGGACACCCGCAACGGCGGTTCCCGGGGGACAGCGGAACCCAAAACCATACGTCTCATACGGTGGGCCCTCGCCGTGCGACGCCCGGCTGCCCCGGCCGGAATCGGGTCCTCGGATAGCTGGTTGAACGGGAGGCGAAGGATCGACTGTGCGACTGCGGTGTCGAGCTCTGCGCCCCACAGCCTCGGGCGTATCTCGTCGATCGTGCCTTCGACCGTCACCGACAGTCCCTTACGTGTGATCCCCAGACTGGCTGCAAGCGCTCCGAGCGACGCCACCACGCTCTGCGTACCAGCCGCGTTCAGAATCACATAGAGCACCAGAATGGCGGCTACCACCACGAGCGCAACTGCCGGAAGGTAAACCCGCAGCAGCCCACGGACTATCGTCCCGAGCCGCCTTGCGAGACGAATCGCTGCCGCGACAAAGGCGTCCGGCTCAAGCATCTGCTGCGCGTCCTTTTTCGCCGGTAAGGAGCGCGCGCCGGAGCGTACCCTGCCTAGTCAGCGCCCCGCGGACCTCTGCCATGTCTGCATCAGGCGGCGCATGTACAGACCAATTTCCCCATTGCTCGAGCGTCGCTGACACTGCTGCACCTGAGTGCGATGGAAGTTTGCTGCTGAGATCGGCCAAGCGCCCCTCGATCGCAAGCAAGCGATACGTCTCGAGCCGCTTAACGAGAGAGGCGAGGTCCTCCGGGCGACGGCACGTGTCGGCAAGCGAGCGGCCGAGGTCATAGGCATGGAATAGAGCCATATCGTTTGCACGGAGCGCGACCACGAGCTCGATATGCAGGTCATAGACCGCCTTCTCCCAGTCGCTTCTCTTGCCCGTTGGCCCGTTGCAAAGCGCGTCGGTTGATGGAGGCGGATCGCTGGGTTGGGCTGGCGCAGCGAGCACGCGCTCGATCAGCACCGCAACCTTTGCGATGCCGGCATCCACCCGCTGGCGATGCCTAAGGTCGCTTTCGCTCGGGAGGTTCTCGGGCAGCTTCATCTCGCCGAGCTCTGACTTACGGGCGGCGTAGAGGCCAGACATCTCCCAGCCCAGCGCCAATGCCGAAATCACCGTCGGATCGCCGTTTACCACACGGGTGCTCGGGGGGTCCGGCGAGACTTGGGCAGGCACCCTCAAGACGTTACGAAGCGCTCCGGACGACCGTGAGTCCCTGAAACCGCGGCTGCCGCCTGCAGGCCTGGCTTGCCCACCGACCCGAGCAACTCGATCCAGCTCGAATCCACGAATCGCCGGGGCCATACAGCATCTGGCGGAGGAGTCGGAACAGTCAACACTAGCGTGTGTTGGCAAGCAAGTTCATCGTCGAGACGCTCCTATGACGATGAGGTGATCGCCGGTGCTGGTTGCAGCGTCAGATTCCAGTTGGCGGCGACGTTCTCGAGGGCGTGGGTAGGCGGGTCGGTCAGCGGGATCGGGTCGTCGACGGCTTCCAGGCTGGCGCGGCCCTCGAACAGTGCGAAGCAGGGCAGGCCGTCGAGTCGCGATGGGAAGCGAATCCCTGCGCATCCAAGCTCGTCGTAAGCGTCGGCGGCGATCACGCGAGTCATCGAGCGTCGCCTGCGCGTGACCTCGGTGACGTCGAGATGCTTCATTCCGTGAGCGGCGAGCAGGGCTGCGTGGCGCTGCTCCATCTCGTGGCGCACTGTTGGGTCGGTGAGGTCGAGGATCTCGGCTTGGGCGTTGATGCGACAGCAGACGAGTACGTTCTGTCGCCGCCAGTCGGCGGTGATCTCCTGTGCCGGTAGGTCGGCCAGCGCGTCGGCGCCGAACGTTGCGAGATAGTTGGCGACCTCTTGGGTGTCTCGGCGTAGGTCGGCGAGTACCTCACGCAGAGCGGTTTCGGACTCGATCGCGCAGTAGAGGGTGCGGAATCTCTGTTCGGGATCGTCGAAGCGATGGTTCCATGAGCACCGCTCCCGCGGTAGGAATCCGATCGGGTCGGACATATGACCAACTCGCCAGCGGACATCGCCGGGCGCTTGGAGTCCCGTGCCGCTCACACGTCTGCGCTTGCGAACTGCCGTGCCGTGCGAACGACGGGCACGAAGTCCTCAGGTGTCTTGCCGCTACGCAGCAGCCCGATCGGGGCCTGGTCGTCGAGGCGGCTGTTGGTACCGAACAGCCACGCCTTGGCGGTTTCAGCGTCGTAGCAGTCGCGGATCATCCGCACGACCTTATAGCCCTCCCGCAGTCGCAGCTCGACCTGCGTATTGGGGGTCGGTCCGCCGGGCTTGCGGTAGCGGCCGATCTGCTTGACATCGTTGAGCCCGGCTAGGTAGGCCGTCATCCGCTGCCCCAGAGTGTCCTGCAAGAGGCCAGCGATCGTGGCGATCGGCAGCTTGGTCGCATCGTCTTCGAGCTTCTCGGCGGTACTAAGAACGAGTGGCATGGTGTGGTTCCTCCTTCGTTGTGTCCAGGATACTACCACTTCGCACACCCTCAAACAACCCTCTAAACACACCTAACTACGGTACGCATGGAGGAGTCGACCTGGCAGCAGCGAAGCGCGAGAGGATGGCATCATGTCGGCAGCAGAGCTGCCGACTGCGAGCATGATGGGCGAGATGGAGGCGTCGACACCGCGGGCGTCAAGGCCCTGCAACCCCCGGCTCAGTGGGGACCCTGAACGAGTGTGCTTTGGGGCCCCTCCAGGAGCGGTCACCAGCCCAGAAGGCGCCTCAACGACCGGCGGTGCTGGCGGCAGAATCGGTACATGTCAGACGACCCTCTGAGAGCCGCACGAGCTGAAGTTCTATCCGTCCTTCGCGGTCGTGCTCACGGCCCGTGGCTGGCCTCGGAGGTCGACGGTGTCTGCGAGCAGATCCCTAACGGTGCCGTTGCCGTGACTCAACTGCAGGAGCGAGGCGAGGTCTTCGCCGACCAATACAGGAACTTGCGTGTCCGCCTCACCAGCCGCTCGCCGCTGTGGCCCGGATCTGTCCCTATGCGCACTGAGCGATGACGCCGGCCGACGAGCAAGAGATTCGCGCGGAGCTCATCGGAGCTCCGCCCGCGCTGCGCGATCTGCAGGACAAGGCGCAGCAGATTCACGAGACGCTGCTGGACGAGGAGCTCGAGGTCATCTACGAGCACGCCGGCGTCATTGGGACATGGCGCCGCGGCGCCCAGATCGATGGAGCAGGCCCGATCCCGGCCTATTACTACGACTTCAAGGGTTCGGTCGTTGTGTCGTGGACCGGCACATAGGCCGGCGAGCGGCGTTACGTCGGTAGGTGCGGGTAGCGGTTGTAGGAGGGATCACCGGACTGCCGGATTTCGAGAATGTCGCTGGCCGGCACGGCTGAGCGCAGGAATACGTCTGCGTAGCAACCGCCAAGGTCGAGCAGCGATGCGACGAACACGTTGGCGAGCGCCGGATAGGTGGGCGAAATGAGATGGCTGATGCTGAGGTCGATCTGCGCGACGACGATGCTTGGTTGGCCGACAGCGAGGTTCCAGGGTTGCCCACCGAGCGGCCCGCCGTTGAGACCCTCCCCGCCCCACGATTCGAGCAGGGGCAGGCAGCCGTTGTTCGGTTCTGAGAAGGGTGCGTGTCCGAGGACAAAGCAGACCTGTCCCTCGCGAATCTCACCCGCTTCGACGCGGCCGTTCGAGAACACGTCCTTGGAGTGCAGGTGGCCGAGCTGCGCATCGGTCAGGAAACCGTGCTCGTGTGCTTCGGCAAGTCGCCTGGCGACAATCTGCGGCGTGAGGGTCAGGAGACCGTGCTCGCGGATCACGCTCGACTCGTGGTCGAGTAGCCGAGTGCAGTGATAGGCGAGCAGCTTGTAGTCGGCGAATAGTGCGCGGAACTCATCCTCCTGCTCCAACGGGATTTCCAGGTCGCCTGGGTACTCGGTCGAGTCACGGAGCCGCTCTGCGTAACCGCTCGACCATTCGAAGATCGCGGCAGGCCAGGTGCTCGGGTCGTCAACGTCGACTGCGGTGATCAGACCCATGCTGCTGTCCAGGCTTACGCGCCTCCGCGCGCCATCTCTCCAAGATGTCCTTCTTCCAATGCGCCCCTCCTCGGCTATCTTGGACCGTTCGCCCTTCGGCGATCTTGCCCGCGAGTTTGGCCAGCGAACGGGCGTGTCGAGGCGGCCATCCATTTCGAATAGCCCAGGCTTTGATGCCAATCGGCTCGAAGCTCTCGCCAGCCTTCCGAAGGATCTTGAGCGCTTCTACAGCGGCCTTCTTGTCTGAGGGATGGGTGATGCCAGTTGTGAGGTTGACGCTATCCGTCAGGTCCTTAAGGGCAGCAACCACAACCTGATTGCTGACCACCTCGGACGGCTCGACAGCCATACCGGTCCGGGCGTCGCTTGGGTTCCACGCCAATCGCCACCCGTCGATCTCCGGCCCGCCGCCAACGACGCAAAGGCCCGGAGCGTCGAGTTCATCGAGCGAGTCGAGCTGCGCGCCGCCGGGCCAGAGCCCAAGCACCGGCCCGTTGGTGTAGCGGCCGGGAGCATTGCGGTCAGTGACGAGCGAGATCTTGACCATGCCCAGTCGGGTGTTGCGGCTCCTGCGCAGCTCGGCGGTTCGGCGCTCACCGATCGCCGCAGGCACACTGGTCAGCTCGGCGAGTGTTGGAAGCCAAACCATCGCGTCTGGAGAGAGATGGGCCTCCGCGTAGCTCTGTAGCCACGCGAATCCGTCCCTCACCGCACCCGGGTCTGAGGCTGGAGCGTAGAACCGTTCAGTCTTGTCGTCTCGCTCGAACATCGTGCCGATCTTACGCTCGGTCTCGGCCGCCAGTGGCGTACAATCGTGACCTATGAACTTCCTCGAATGGCTACGCAAGCTGGCTCGCTACCTGAAGGCCGCGGGCGCTGCGCTAACGGCACTCGGGGCCGCGATCGAGACTTTGGTCTTGATGCTAGGCGGTCCCGGCTTCGGCTTCGCTCAGTAGCGCCGAGAATCGCTGGGACACCGCTGCGCGCTTAGTAGACGGCGGGTGACCAGGCGCAGGCGGACGTCGAACTCATCCCGAGCGATCAGGTCGTCGTCGCGACCAGTCACCGCTGTCGAGGTCCTCGCGCAAATAGTCTGAGGGCGCAATCCCAGGCTCAGGATGTGGCAGTCCGATCGGGCTCCTCTGCGCCCAACCGCTCGGGATTCACGATGACCGCCATGGCGCTGAGGCGGCTCTTGTTGCCGGCGACCGTAGCGAGACCCAGCCAGCGACGAAGGTTCGACTTTTCGGTCCGTATTACGCCATGGTTGCCCAGTCGCTCGCTGGTAAGGGATGCAGGCTCGGCCGGCGCGGCGTGCAGGGAGACCGCGAAGTCTTGGCCGAATACCAGCGTCATGTCGTGCGGCTTGCCGTCGCGTTGTGTCTTGCGTAGCATCGTTCGCAGCCCGCTGGCGACTCGCTCACGCCCGCTCTTGTCCATCTCGAGGACCATCAATTGGGCCTCTATCCGGCCCGACATACCTGTGGCCTCAATGTCATCGAGGAGTTGGCGAGTAGCATTATTGATGCGTTGGCGTGGCTTGCGTGCCGGCTTGCGCATGCCCTGCTCGCCAAACCACCATTCATCGAGTGGATTGGTGTGGTTTCCTAGCTCAAGATAGGTGCCTTCGACTTCCTCGTCGTCCCAGTGGAGTCCCTCCTGCAGATAGCGCATGAAGAAGTCCATCTCGTCCATAGCCCAGATGCGATGCCGGTTGGCCCGTGCTCGACGCACGATGTAGTGAACGAGCTGCGCGGGGCGTTCCACTAGCCGGCAGATGAGCTCAAGCTCGTGGATCCCGACTACCCACGGCGCCTGCTCATCGGCCGGTAGCAACCCTGCCTCTTGCAGCCGCCACGTCGCAGGTGCGACGGCCGAGAGGTCCTCAAGAGTCACGGCGACGCGAAGGACTCGTGTGATGCCGTCGGTGTCGAGCACGATCGGCTTGCCGTTGCTATCAGTGATTTTCGTGGCCCTGCGTTCGATGAGCGCTTGTTTATCGCGGTCGAGCTGACGGGCGGCGGTCTCGACCAGGTCCCTTAGGCCGCGCTCCAACCGGTCGGGCGCTGTGCGCCGCGCGCTTGGGGCAAGTGCGCCGGCCTTCGTCTCTACCAGCACGATCAGGCTGTCAGAGCGAATCACGCCATCCGCCTCGCCGTCCTGCTCGGTGCCGTCCTCTTCGAGCATCGTGTACTTGATCGAGCCGTGGGACCAGTTCGCTCGCAGAGCGGCGGACAGCGCAGCAAGAGCGCGATCCTCGATCAGGCGGGCGCGATGCGCCTGGAAACGCTCCCAGGCTTTCGGGTCTTTCTTGAGTCCGTCGGTCAGTCGATCGCGGAGTCCATAGAGAAGGCTGTCCAGAGCGCAGGGCAGGTAGCTGCCGTCGCCAGCGTGAAGGATTGGCCGACTTCGAATGACCTCCATCTCTCCACCAAGCGCACGCTTCGGGTCCGCCTCCCACCGCTCACGATCCTCGCGCTGGCCAAAGTCCACCGAAAACTCGTCGAGGAACGCCTGAGCAGCCTGGACCGGAAGCCCGACATGGTCCGCCAGATTCTGTGCCGTGAAGGCTGCGTCACGACCGCAGGCATGCCATGCCCAGCTGGCTGTCAAGCCGACGATCCATTGCTCTGCTTCCGACGACGAGCCCTCGACTAGGCGATCGATCACCTCGTCGGGATAGTCCGTTTTCACCGTCTTCCCCTCGCGGCGGGCGGCCACGACCTGTCTTAGCTTCTCAGCCTCGGCACGCGCGATGGCGCCGCGGTCGCCGGCGCCGATCATCGGAAGTTCTCCGGCACCGCGCGCGAGAGCTAGAGCCTGCTCGACCGTGTAGCCGAGAGCACGAGCAAGATCGACGTCGAAGGTCTTGAAGAGGCCCATCAGACTTTCGGTCTCCTGCTTTTCGTAGGTGAACGATCGGACGGCGAGCCGGTGCATGTAGAGGCGCGACCGAAGCTCTAGCCAAGGGTCGAGATCGCCGTCATGACCCAACTGGCGCGTGGTAAACAGAACCGGCAGGAAGCTCACAATCTCTGCAACCATCTCGCCGAGCTGATACGGGTTTGCCCCGCTTCGCAGCTCCTCGGTTGAAGGACTCCGTGTGGGCTCGGGACCGTCCCTGTCGAGAAGAACGTGAGCTACGAACTCAGCCGTTGACGTAAGAGCGTCTCCGGCTAACGGCTGAAGCGTCGAGGCCCGCACGCGACCGTATGTCATCCAAACCCCGAAGATGACGTCGAAAGCGTGGTGCGGCGCCATCGCTTTTGCCAGGTCCTCACGGAGAGCCAGAAGGCGATCTGGAAGCTCGTCGGCCACCTGGCGCTGCACCTTCCTGAAGGCCTCGTAGTCCGGATGCTCCGGGTCAGCCTGAAACGCGAGGTAGGCCCCTTGCTGGGTCAGTTTGAACGGACCCATGTCGAGTGTCCTCGTCATTGATCGATCGGCGGGGCCGCCCGAGCGGCCCCGCTTCTTCTCCCGCCGCTTCCTCTTTTTAGCTCGCTCGCTCACGCGACTAGCAAAGGCGCTGCTTGATCTCGACAACCTGAATCGGCGTCAGCTGCCATCTGCCGCCCTTTCCCGGCGCGTCCTCGGGAAAGAGCTTCCGCGCCACGGCCCGAACTTTTCGGGCAGCATCGCTACGCGCGAAGCGTTCCGTCTCCCCAAACAGCTCGACTCCGACCTCGGTTGGCGTGTGGGTACGGACCATACGTTGCAAGCGTAGCCGCACGAGATCACATGGACGGCGGCTCCTGCCTCGAGGCTCCGGAGCGCAAGGCGGGCAAAGTAGAGCTCACAAGCATGCTGTTGATGACGAGAACCGAGAAGCGCATCGCAGCACGTGACTCCGACGACTGTCCGACCGTCGCGCTCGCGCTCAAGCTCGACCTTCCCGTCTGGACCCAAGACAGGACCACACCGATGCCCGCATCGAGGTCTTCACGACCGGCGACCTGCTCGACGCACTACGCGACACTGGGCATGACGAGTAGATCCATAGCCACCCATCCCTGAGCACCGCGCTGGACGCTCGTGTAAACGCTTGACCCGTTGACTGGCTTTCCACCCAGTTGACGAGGGCTCCCGCGAGGGCTGGTCCCAGAGGGCATGGCACGCGAAGCGTTCACGGCTGCGACAGGTCAACCATCCACGGCACGACTACCGCCGCGAGGCAAGGGAGCAGGCCTGATGCCGGGACACATCAGATCGCGCGGCAAGCGCGCAGACGGCACGACCAAGTGGGCAGCGCGTTGGCGTCACCCCAACAGCCCTGGCGGCAAGCAGACAGAAAGGCAGTTCCGCGACAAGGACGTCGCGCGACGCTGGCTCATGCGCATGGATGCTGAGGCGCACGGCGCGATGTTCGCGCAACCAACCAACGCACAGCGATCACGGCCGTTCAAGGAGGTTGTGGGCATGTGGGAAGAGACGTGCTGGACAGGTTTGGCACCCAGCACCACGGCGCGCTATGGGCAGATTGTGCGGACGTACCTGCTGCCAGAGTTCGGCACCACGCCCATCACGGAGATGACGCGGGGGGTCGTGCGGCGGTACTTCGCGCGGCTGACTCGTGAAGGCAAGACACCGGGCACGGTGCGCAAGGTTCACACGGTGCTGTCAGCGATCATGAGCGAGGCAGTCGAGTTGGAGTTGCTGCCGGTCAACCCATGCACGCGAATGCGCGGACTGCCAGCGATGCGAACTGAGGAGCGGGTGGTCCTCACGGCTGAGCAGGTGCGTACGCTGGCCGAGCGAATACCGCAGCACTTTCGGCTGTTGGTCTACATGGCCGCGTACACGGGTCTGCGTGCTGGCGAGCTCGCGGGTCTGCGGCGTAAGGACGTTGACCTGCTGCGCGGTGTTGTGCAGGTGCGGCAGGCGCTCAAGCAGCTCGACCCGCCGGTGTTCGGCGGCACCAAGACGGGCAAGACGCGCACGGTCACATTGCCGAAGTTCTTGCGCGCCATGCTCACCGACCACCTTGCCGGACGCATCCCCGGCGGAGCTGACGCTGACGCGCTCGTGTTCACGTCGCCGGAAGGCGGCATCATGCGACACGGGCTGTTCATGCGCCGCGTCTGGTACCCGACGATCAAGGGCGACAACAAGCGCAAAATCAAAGCGGCGCTACCGACCGAGCTTCACGGGCTGCGCTTTCACGATCTACGGCACACGTGCGCCTCACTGTTGATCGCGCAGGGCGCACACCCCAAGATTATCCAGGAGCGGCTGGGCCACGCCAGTATCACCACGACCATGGATCGCTACGGCCACCTGTTTGACGGCTTGGACGCCACACTGGTCGACGGGCTCGACGCGGCGCACGACGAGGCAGCCAAGCCACAGGACAACGTGGCGGAGCTTGTAGCGAGTGATGCAAGGAATATGGCGGTAATGTCACGAACTACATGATTAGGGTAGAAATAAGTGCCGCCGCGCGCGCCTTCCAGAACGTCACGCGGCGACACCTCACCTAGAGGGGCGACCTAACGGTCGTCCCTCTACTTTTTCCTGCTGGACTCTTTGAACGTCGTGCTCGGATGCGTTTTCGCGTATTTCGGCGCCACGAATTTGCCGGTCTTGGCCGAGTGATACTGACCTTTGCCAGCTGAACTGCCCGATCCTTTGCTTGAGCCTGAGCTTTTAGCCATATGCCTCCTCCTTTCCAGGGCGGTATGCCCCAAGCAGCCCTCGGATTGGGCTCCTACCATTGTCCCACGTTTGCTCGGTGCTTGCATCGAAATAGCGAACTGACGTTCGCCTCACGCAGCGACGCGCGTGCCCATGTGATTGAGCATCCAATCCGTGATGTCGTCGGCGAAGTTGGTCGCCCACGAATCGCCGGTCACGTCCTGCACGATCACCCGTACGGACGATCTGGTCGAACTCATCCCGCACCGTGCTCACGTTCTTGTTGGTACACGCGAACCACAGGGACTCATGGACATGCGCATAGCCGTCGAATCCCTTGATGTACTCCGTCACGGCGGCATAGTCGCCACCGGGACTCTTGAGGCAGTAGTGGATTGAGATTGTCTTGGTCATTTTTTACGTCCGGTTGTTGGTTTAGCTTTCCGTTTCAAGCTTGGGTCGTCTTCCATGTCGATCCGCCCATTGCGATGAGTACCCAAAGTTCAGCAGGCGCGGCGGCGGAAGAATGGAGGACTTCTGCGCTTCGGTCCGACCGACCGCAATCTTGGCTCTAGGATGCGCCATTGCGTACTGTCAGTGCCACATAAGCCGAGTCTACGGCGTAGAAGTGGCCCTACCCCACCCCTGCGGCTTCGGGGCGAATACGCGCTAGCGATACAGCGCCACCTCAAATATAGAGACGCCTTGTTTCTCTATTTTCGGTCGCTGTGTACCGCTAGGGCACCTCGGGAGACCTTTCTTTCTTGCATAGGGTCTCTCCGCCGATACCCACGTATTGATCGAAATGACCAAAAGACTGCTGACCTCACGCTTGCCCGGCAAACGACCGAGGCCCACGACTACCCGAGGATCTCGTGCTCAAGGCCATGTGCGAGATCGGCACGATGCTCGGGGAGGCGGCCGATCTCGGGCGCCTCCGCCGGCCTGGAGATTGAGCCCCGTTGGGCCACACTCACCGCCGCAGACGCGGAAGGCCCCAGATGGCCGGCGTATCCGCTCGATGGCGAAGGCGTGATCTTTCCGACGAGGGCCTATACGAGGGCTAAGCCTATCTTGACCCCCGCCTCCTAGCCCTCAGACAAAACAATATCCCAGCGTTAGCAGGGCTTTTCGGCTATGGGCGATACTGGGCTCGAACCAGTGACCTCCGCCTTGTCGAGGCGGCGCTCTCCCAGCTGAGCTAATCGCCCTGGGGATGAGGAAAGCCTATCAACGCGCCATGCCTGCTTGAGGGCGTAGAGGTAGCCGGTTCGAATCCGGCAGCCTGATGGCAAGCATCCCATATTTATATCAGTTCTGTTATATTGTTGGGATGCGTGCGCGTGACATCATTGTCATGGCCCGCCGCCGGGCGGGAGTCACTCAGCAGGAGCTTGGGGGGCGTCTGGGCACCTCGCAGGTGACAGTCGCACGATGGGAGAGCGGAGCAACTGAGCCCAAGTTCCAGACTGTGCAGGAGGTCGTGACTGCATGTGGGCTGGATTTGACGCACGGGTTCGCGAACGCCGATCAAGGGTCCTGGAACTCGCTCATCTACGACCAGATGCAACGGACGCCCGCTGAGCGGGTCAGGCAGCTGAGCCGAGGTGGCTTCGATCGCGTCGCGGCACTCAAGCTGCTTGGCTGCGCAAACGCGCGCACGATCGTCGTCGGTGAAACGGCCGGCGCGCTGCACGGCTGGCCTCTGATCCTCGGCGAGCCAGGTGAGCTCGAGCTGCTCGTACACCCCAACGACCGGGCTGCGGTCGAAGAGGTGATTTACAACCGTGCGGAGGATCCTGAGCGGATCCAGCTGCTCGATGGGCTGCCCGGTACATGGGGCTTTGCCGATCTGGCGCGCGGGGCCAAGACAATGGACGTCGAGGGAGTCGAGGTACAGGTCGCCGCACTGGTCGATCTGCTGCGGGTCGCGCTCAGTGAGAACGGACGCTTCAGTCTCAGGTTCGCATTCGCATACGACGAGACGCTGCAATTGACCGAACGGCTGCGGTGCGGTGCGGTCGATATCGAGCCACGCAAGAGAACAGAACAAGAGGCACGAGAAGAGGCTGAGAAGTGGCTGGCGAGACAAGCCGCCGCATAGATCCCGGGCGCGAAGCGCTGCTGCGCGAATTGCGCGAGGGTGGCGTGCGCTTCGTCCTGATCGGCGGGGCCGCGATCGAAAGCCACGGACAGCCCTACGCCACCCAAGACATTGACATCACCCCCGACCGCGAGCGCGAGAACCTCAAGCGACTCGCCGAAGTGCTCAACCGGCTCGGATGCCAGCTCGAGATCGACCCCGACCAACCCGACACCGCGATCACGTTGCCGCGCGACTACTTCACCGCCGACACACTCCGACGAGCGACCGTCTGGAACCTGCGCACCATCCATGGCAAGCTCGACTTGGTGATTGAACCAGCCGGCTTTCCCGACGGCTATGCGAAGCTCGCACCAAGAGCACAGGAGGCCCGTGTCAGCTTGACCCAGGTGGAGGTGGCGATAGCCAGCCTCGCCGATGTCGAGCACTCCAAGCGAGTCGCCAACCGGGGAAAGGACCGCGACTACCTGGAAGACGTTGGGCGGCTCGATCCGCCTCATCAGCAATAGCCTGGCCTCGCAGTGCAGCCGCCACTACGTTGCCGAACCCGGACCGCCGTCGCACTGAAGATTCGTGTTGGTTCTTGGCTCAGCGGTATGGGTCTGCGAGGAAGATTTGGCCAGCCGATCTCGGTCTCCCATTCCTCGGCATTCGGTGTGTCGAGGAATCCGTGTGGGTTGCTCTCGCGGAGGGCCCGTCGAGGCTAATCTCGTGCTTCATGACGTAGGCGCCGAGCTCGAACATCCCGACCTCGGATAGGGGGCCGGTTGAAACGAACCGGCGCGCGAGAAAGCCGACTGAGGCGAACAGACCGATTAGCCGTAGCGGGTGTCGTTCGCTGGGGCCGTGCACGCGCTGGGGTAGTGTGGGTGGTATGGCTCACGTTGTGGTAGCGACCGCGTTCGGCGGACCCGAGGTCCTCTCAGTTGTCGAGGAGGCCGTCGACGGACCTGGAGTGGGGGAGGTTCGCATAGCTGTGCGAGCAGCTGGAATCAACCCCGTGGATTGGAAGCTCTACAGCGGTTCGATGGGATCGGCCGCCGCGTTGCCGATGCGCTTGGGGTTCGAGGCAGCAGGTGTTGTGACGGAGATCGGCGGTGAGGCGGTCGGTCCGGCCGGGCCGGTTGCCGTAGGGGACGAGGTCATCGCTTATCGCATCGACGGTGGATACGCCGATGAGGTCGTGGTCGCGGCATCGACGGTCGTCCCGAAGCCGGCGGCGATGAGCTGGGAGGCGGCCGGGGGGTTGATGCTGGCCGGCGCCACTGCGATGCATGCGCTCGCCGCGACCGGTGTAGGGGTGGGGGAGACCGTACTGGTGCATGCCGCTGCGGGAGGGGTTGGGCTGATGGTCGTCCAGATCGCCGTCGCCCGCGGAGCGCACGTCGTTGGGACCGCGAGTGAGGGCCACCACGAATACCTGCGCGAGCTCCGGGTCGAGCCGACGACCTACGGCGAGGGCCTGGCTGACCGGGTGCGCGCGCTGGCCCCGGATGGCGTCGACGCCGCGATCGACTGCATCGGCACCGACGAGGCCGTCGATGTGTCGCTAGAGCTGGTCGCCGATCGCGACCGAATCGTCTCGATCGCTGCGTTTCCCCGCGGTGGCGAGGTCGGTATCAAGATGATCGGGGGCGGCCCGGGCGCAGACCCGGGAACCCAGCTGCGCAACGCCGCCCGCTTGCAGCTCACCGCGCTCGTCGAGCAGGGGAAGCTCAAGGTCCACCCCCGCTCGTTTGCGCTTGACGACGTTACCGAGGCCCACCGTGAGGGGCAGGCCGGTCATGTCACCGGCAAGCTCGTCCTCGTCCCGTCTTCCAGCTAGCTCGCCGACGCGCGGGGTACTGCGTCGCGCCGTGAGCAGCGCGACGAGGGTGCTCGCCCGGATTGGCCGCCCCAGGTGCTCGTGAAGAGCGTGGGTCTCGTTCGTGAGGGCGTCGCGCTGGCCGGGTGAGAGTCGTGCCCAGAACGACATCGTGCCGAGCAGGGCGGAAAGCTCACCGGCGGTGTGCTCGATCAGGGTCGGCACGGTTGCGAGCTGTAGATCCTCGAACAGATCGGCTGCGTAGTCGCATCCTATGTTGTAGTTTCCCAGCCAGGCCCAGGCGTCCGCGACGTTCCGACGGCGCTCCCGCACGCCCGCGATCGTGTGATCGAGGTCGCGGTAGGTGGGCCAGGTCGCGGCGATCTCCGGAGCATGCCTGCGCAGGGCCGACAGTAGAGCCTCCTGATCATCGACGCTGCACTGCTCCTGAAGGCTGAAATACTGGATCAGGGCGAGCGTCCCGCCCGGAGCGAGCGCTTCGGCGATCTTCCGCCAGCCCACATCAGGGTCGACCCAGTGGATCGCAGACGCCGAGAACACCGCCTCATAGCTCTCGTGGGGCAGCTGCGTGTCCTCGAGTCGCGCGTGGACGAGCTCGACATCGCCCGCATCTTTCAGGTTCTCCTCGGCGATGCGGATCAGTTGGTCTCCCGGCTCCAGCACGGTCACGCGCAGTCCGCGCGCGAGCAGACTGCGCGTGAGCTGACCGGTCCCGCACCCGATCTCGAGCACCCGGTGGCCATCCCCGATGCCTGCCACCTCGCATGCGTGGTTGACGAGCGCATCGGGGTAAGCCGGGCGGTTGCGGTCGTACTCGACCGCAACCTCGTTGAAGACCTTACCGTAGCTCCGTGCGAGCGTCGCGTCGCTCATGGGCGAAACGTACACACTCGCCTGGATGGGCGACGGCCGGTGGGTAGTACCTGAGTGTCAACGGTGCTCATTGCTTGCTGCCCCCCTGTAATGGTGGATTGGGGATTGAATGAGGCGCGTCACTTTGCTCCCTGCAGGGCGGCCGCCGCGGCCTGCTTCTCCGCGTCCGCTACACCGACCGCGGCGGTGAGCTTCGGGACCTCCCTGAAATACCAATGGATGACCTCGAGGGCCGGGCCGGCGGCCGGCGTGGCCCAGTCACGGAAGAGCTCCGTGGTGACGGCGAGTGCCGTCGTTGACACGCCGCCGGCGTGCGAGAGCCTCTCGATCCCGGTGCGGTGGGCCACCTGGGACCGTCCACCGACCGCGTCGGTTACGAACATCGCGTCGTAGCCGTCCTTCAGGGCCTGGACAGTCGCGAAGGTGAGGCAGATCTCGGTGTGGAGCCCGGCGATGATCAGGCGCTTGCGCCCGGTCGCCTTCACCGCGGCGTTGAAGGCGGCATCCTCGAATGCGTTCATCGACGATCGGTCGATCGGCTCGATTCCGTCCAGCTCGGCCAGGATCGAGGGAAGCGTAGGGCCGTTGAGCCCGAATTCGACGCCCACGGTCGACAGCACGATCGGCATCTCGAACGCCTTGGCGGTCTTCGCAAGCAGCCTCACGTTCAGCTCGACCAGGTCTGCGTCGGTTTCCGAACGGATGACCTCGAACATCTCCTTCTGGAAGTCGATCAGCACGAGCGAGCAGTCTTCGTACGTCCAAACCCCTAGGTCCTTGTTCATTATCTATCTCCCTCTTGTGGCTCGTTTTCAGGTATGCGAGTCGGCCGACACCAGCACGCCGGTGTACTTCATGGACACGATCGTGTAGCGACGAGCCGGCGATCGAATCCTTGATTTCCTTAGTCCGCAACCCGAGTGTCATGCTGTTCGCCGTAGATGGGGGGCTCGCCGTCACACGTTCAGACGCTCACGAGGCCGCGAGCCCTGCTCGGCCGCCAGCGCGAGCGCGAGGCGCTCGACCACCTGCTCGAAGCTGCGCTCGGCGGCGACGGCGGGGTCCTGGTGGTACATGGAGAGCCAGGCGTCGGGAAGACTGCACTGCTCGATTGGACAGTCGAGCAGGCGCGGCAGTTGCGGGTCCTACGGACCGTCGGGGTCGAGGGGGAGATGGAGCTCCCGTTCGCGGCGCTTCAACAGCTGTGCTCGCCGGTCCTCGACCAATCAGAGTGTCTGCCGGGTCCCCAGCGCGATGCGCTTAGCGTCGCCTTCGGACTGAGTGCCGGACAGGCTCCGAATCCGTTCCTGGTCGGACTGGCGGCCCTCGGCCTGCTGTCTGAGGCTTCGCAGCAGCAGCCGCTGCTGTGTGTCGTCGATGACTCGCAGTGGCTTGATCGTGCGTCAGCGCGCGCGCTCGCGTTCGTGGCCCGCCGCCTACTGGCGGAGAAGATCGCGTTCGTGTTCGCGGCTCGTGAACCGGGCGACGTGCTTGCGGGCTTGCCGGAGCTTCGCGTCGAGCCCCTGGGGCATCGTGATGCGCGGGCACTGTTGGAGTCCGTCCTGCCCGCTCGCCTGGACGAGTACGTGCTCGATCGCATCGTTCTGGAGACGCACGGCAACCCTCTTGCTCTGTTGGAGCTGCCGCGCGGGCTGACGCCGATACAGCTCGCGGGCGGGTTCGGGCTGCCCCCGGCGGTGCCCTTGTCCGCGAGCATCGAGGAGAGCTTTACGCGGCGCCTGGCCGGGCTTCCGGGTGATGCGCGACGCTTGTTGCTCATCGCGGCGGCCGATCCAACGGGCGACCCGTCGGTCGTATGGCGGGCAGCCAAGGAGCTTGAAATCCCCGAGTCCATTGCGGAGACCATCGAAGCGGGAGGCCTGCTGGAGCTTGGTGTCCGAGTGGTTTTCAGTCATCCACTGGTTCGCTCGGCCGTCTATCGGGCCGCCGGGCCGACGGAGCGCCGCGCTGTCCACCGAGCCCTGGCGGGGGCAACCGATCCACAGGTCGATCCGGATCGCCGCGCTTGGCACCGGGCGCAGGCGGCATCAATGCCCGACGAGGACGTCGCCGAAGAGCTCGAGCGTTCCGCTGGACGAGCGCAGGCGCGCGGCGGGTTGGCGGCCGTCGCCGCCTTCCTCGAGCGCGCCGCCACGCTCACGCCTCAGCCCGAGCACCGTGCGCAGCGCCTGCTGGCGGCCGCCTGCGCCAAGCGCGATGCCGGCGCTCTGGAGGCTGCGCTCGAGCTGTTGGCAAGCGTCGATGTTGGACTGCTCGATGAGCTCGGGCGAGCGCGTGTCGAGGTATTGCAAGGCCAGATCGCGTCCGAGCAGCGGCGCGGCGGCGAAGCCGGTCGCCTGTTTGTAAGCGCGGCGAGACGCCTCGAGTCACTCGACCCCGAGCTGGCCCGCGAGACGTACCTCGAGGCGCTCGCCGGCGCCATGTCCAGCGACGTTGAAGTGCTCGGCGGCGCACCGGCGGCCGCACTGGCCGCGCGGGCGGCGCCAACCGTCACCGCCCAGCCTCGGACGGTTGACGTGCTGCTCGACGCGTTCGCGATCCGCTTGACAGACGGATACGCGGCCGCGGCGCCGACACTCGCTCGGTCGCTCGAGCTCCTGCTCACGATGGATGTCTCAGGCGAGGATGTCGGCCGGCGGCTCTCGCTCTCCAGCAGTAGAAACAGCAACATCGTTGCCCTCGAGCTGTGGGACGACGAGGCCCTGCATCGCCTCGCCGAGCGCCAGGTCCAGGCTGCCCGCGACGCCGGCGCACTCGTGCACCTGCAGTTCGCGCTCAGCTTCCTGGCCCGGAGCCAGATGCTCGCCGGCGACCTGACCGCGGCCACTCTGACGATCGACGAAACCCGCTCGATCGCTGAGGCGACCGGAAACCCAGCGCCGCTGAATGCCCCGATGATCCTCGCGGCTTGGCGTGGCCACGAGCCGCAAGCGTCTGAGCTGATCGCGGCCACCTCGGAGGAGGCGGCCGCGCGGCGCTGGACATCCAACAACTATGCGAGATCCGTGCTCTACAACGGCCTCGGCCGTCATGACGCCGCACGCGATGCCGCCAGGGAGGCGTTCAAGCCCGATCCGATCGGGTACGGCTCGTTGCTGGTGGGCGAGCTGGCCGAGGCTGCATCGCGAACCGGTGACCGAGCGCTGCTCGAGTCCGCTCTGGATTGGCTCTCCGAGCACACCCGCGTGACCAGGTCCGAGTGGGCGCTTGGAATCGAAGCGCGCGTGCGCGCGCTGCTGAGCGAAGGCGAGATCGCCGAGCGCCTGTTCGGCGAATCGATCGCGCACCTCGCCCGTACCCGTGTGCGGGTCGAGCTCGCCCGGACCCACCTTCTCTACGGGGAGTGGCTGCGGCGTGAACGTCGCCGCCTCGATGCCCGCGAGCATCTGCGCACCGCCCTGGACATGTTCAGAAACATGGGCACCGAGGCGTTCGCGGGCCGCGCCGAACGGGAGCTGCTGGCCACCGGCGAGCGCGCCCGCAAACGGACCGTGGACACGCTCGACCAGCTCACGCCGCAGGAGGAGCAGGTCGCGCGCCTTGCCGCGAAGGGAGCCACGAACCGCGAGATCGCCGCTCAGCTCTTCATCACCCAGAGCACCGTCGAGTACCACCTACGCAAGGCATTCCGCAAGCTCGACGTGAAGTCGCGCACCCAACTCGCACACCGTATCTCGTAGTTTGCGTTCTAATCTTCCGAGTATGGCTGTGGCAGAACGCATCGAGATGGCTGATGCACCGGACCGTGACCGCTACGAGCTGTCGATCGACGGTGAGGTGGTCGGCTTCAGCGTCTATCGCGCACGCCCCGGCCTGATCGCGTTCGTCCACACCGAGGTCGACGAGCGCCTCCAGGGTCGCGGACTCGCTGATCGGCTGATCCGGTTTGCTCTGGAAGACGCCCGCGCACGAGGTCTCGCGGTACTGCCGTTCTGTCCGTTCGTCAAAGCATTCATCGAACGTCATCGGGAGTTCGAGGCACTGGTTCCAGACACCTACAGGGAGCAGTTCGGCCTGTGAAGCGCTACGAGGGCGAGCACATCGAGGTGACCTACGACACCGCGCGGTGCCTTCACGCCGCCGAGTGCGTGCGCGGCCTGCCGGCCGTCTTCGATACGGCGAAGCGCCCGTGGATTGCTCCTGACGGCGCTGACGCCGATGTGCTCGCGGCCGTGATCCGGCGATGCCCCACGGGTGCGCTGCACTACACGCTGCGAGAGGGCGCGCCCGAGCGACCTTCGGTCCCGACGCGAATCCGGCTGCCGGAGGGCGGACCGTTGCTGCTGGAAGGCGACCTCGAACTGGATGGGAAAAGGGAGACCCGTGCCGCCATCTGCCGCTGTGGTCAGTCATCCAACCAGCCCTATTGTGACCGCAGCGGGCCGTGTCGGCAATGGGAGTACAAGCCAGGCCACTGAAGATTCTTCGGTCAACCTGTTGTCTCTTCGCGCCACGGCTCGAGCGCCGCGGGCAGCTGCGACCTGGCAGTGATCCCGAGCTTTGGAAAGATCCGGTATAGGTGCGATCCGATGGTGCGGTGGGAGAGGAACAGCCGCTCTCCGATCTCGCGATTCGACAGGCCCGCTGCCGCGAGTTGGGCGATCTGTAGCTCCTGGGCGGTGAGCCTGTCGCGAGCGTCCGGCGTGCGCGGCCCGATCTTCTTGCCGGTGGCGCGCAGCTCTTGGCGTGCGCGTTCGCTCCAACATCTCGCTCCTAGAGCGTCGAACAGGTTGATCGCGTCGCGTAGAGGGGCGCGTGAGTCTGCGCTTCTGCGCTGCCGACGCAGCCAGCGGCCGAATGAGAACAGCGTCCGCGCACGTAGGAACGGGTAGCTCCGCGGCTCTTCGCCGAGCGCCGCCACGAAGTTCGCCTCGGCGTGATCGTCGTCGCTCAGCAGCGGACGCGCGCAGGCCAGACCGGCGCGCAAGATCGGCGGCTCGCTGCGCCTGGCGATCTGCTCGAGCTCGCCCATGACCTTCGCGACCTGGGACGCGTGCTCACCGCGGCCGCCGGCCTCGACGAGGTCCAGCACGGCCGGCCAGCGCATGAAGCGGTGATACGCCGGGTCGTCCTCGTTGAACACTGGCCAGAGCGCGCGGAATGCATCGTCGTGGCGTCCCTCGCTGAGAGCCGCTGCGGCCCGGGCAAGGTGCGCAGGCGCGAGCAGCGGGCCGCCGTTCATCGCCGTCAGTGCTCGCTCCGGCCCGGTGAGCATCGCATCGAGGTCGCTTTCGCTACCGCGCAGCGCAGCGGCCAGGGCGCGTACGAGCTGTCCGGTGAGTCCGAACTGGGGCTGGCGAGTCTCGCGAGCGAGGGTCGCCGCCTCGGCGCCCGCGCGCTCGGCCGCTTCCCAATCACCCGCATAGGTCGCGGCCCATGCGTAGTGGACGAGTGCCTGCGTGAGCATGCCCAGCCTGCTCTGCTCGCGCAGCCGCTCGACGGCGCGCGCGAGGAAGTGTGAGCCTGCCGTGAAGTCGCCCGCCTTCTCTGCGGCGATGCCCACATACATCGCAGCCACCGGATCGGTCATCTGCTGCAGGCGTACGTGTGCGACTCGGCGCAGCACCGAAGGCGCGGTCAGCTCGGGATCGGCGAGCGCGATGACAACCAGCAGTCGCGGGTCATCAGCCGGAAAGCCGATGCCTTCGGCTGCGTCGACGACGTACTGCCGCGTCCGGGTGCGGGACCGCGTCCACCAACAGCGATGCGCAATCGGCACGAGCGACCGCAATGCCGCATCGGGGTCGCCGCCGGCGAGCAGCTGCTCGGCGATCGTGACGGATGTCTTGGCGGCGCCCTTCTCGAACCAGACATCACCGCTGATCATTTGCTGCAACCAGGCCAGGCGGGCGGCCTCGAGCGGGCCCACCTCGAGCGACTCCGCCTCCCGCAACAGGCGGCCCACGACCTCGACGCGCCCGAGGTCGTACACGAGCTCCGCTGCCCGCACCAGCCGTTCTCCCTTCCGGCGCGGATCGGCCGTCAGCATCGCGGCACGCTCGAGTGCGGCCGCGGCCACCATGACCGCGCCGCGCCGGCGCGCGATCTGCGCCTGCTCCTCCAACGCCGAGGCGACCTCCTCGTCGTGGCCCACCGTACACGCAGCGCGGTGCCACAGCCGTCGCTCGGGGTCATGCACGACCGCTGCCAAAGCGGCGTACATCGCGAGCCGCTGCGCCGGCGCCGCCGCGCTCTGCACCGCCGAGCGGATCAGGGGATGTTGAAAGCGCACCTCGGATCCGTGCGCCTGTGCCAGGCCACGTTCGGCGGCGCTATCCAGAGCAGACGGCGTCACGTCGTGTCCGCTGACGCGCGTGGCTGCCGACAGGAGCTCCGCGATCGAGGCCCTACCGTCGAGCGCCGCGGCAAGCAACACGAGGCGCGTGTCCTCGCCGAGCCCGTCCAGGCGCGCCCCGAACGCGCGCTCCAGACGCGCGGTCAGCGCCGCCGGCGTTGGCGACAGCAGCTCGACGGGGTCGTCGGCCTCCGGCATCGCTCGCGCAAGCTCCACGAGTCCGAGCGGATTGCCGGCGGCTTCCGCCAGCACGCGGGCGCGCACGTTCGGGGACAGTCCCGGCGCGACGCGATCGAGCAGCTTTTCGGAGTTGGGCGCGGACAAACGGCCCAGTTGGAGTCTCGGCAATCCAGCCTCCTCTGGCGCGGTCGAGAACCCATCGCGAACGCCCGCAATGAACACGACCGGCTCGTTGTCCAGCCGCCGTGCAATGAAGGTCAACACGTCGAGGCTCGAACGGTCAAGCCACTGCGTGTCGTCCGCGATCAACAGCAGTGGGCTCGAGTCCGCCGCGTCGGAAAGGAGCCGGTAGGCGGCGAGCGCGACGCGAAACGGATCTGCCTCAACCAGGTCGTCGACCCCGAACGCTGCGTAGAGCGCCTGTCGCTGGGGGTCCGGAAGCCGCTCGATGCCAGTGCCGATCGGCTCCAGCAGCTGGTGCAGTCCCGCAAAGGCAAGCTCGGACTCAGACTCGACGCCCACGGTCGCGAGCGTGCGAGCACCCAGCGAGCTCGCGCGGCCGCGCGCGCGGTCCAGCAGCGCGGACTTCCCGATCCCAGGCTCTCCGCGGATCACCAGCGCCCCGCCGCAGTCGCGGACGCGGTCCAGGAGCGCGTCGAGGAGCGCAACCTCGTCGTTGCGCCCGATCAGCTCGCTGGTCGCGCCAAGCGGGCTCGAGACGGCCATAGTCCGAGGATAAGCGCAAGCAGTCACATTACTCAAGCGAAGGGCGCCGGCCAGCGCTACGTTGCCACCGTGGCAACGAGCGATGAGACCTACACCGTGAGACGCCTGAACGTGGAGGTTCCGAGCGTCCGTGAGTTCCAAGAGCTCTACGAGCAGGCGGTGCCCGCCAATCCCGTCGAGGAGATTGTCGCGCTCGTGCAACGCGGAGCGAGCTGGGCGGAAGTGTTGGATGCGCACGCCGAGTGGGCCCCGCACGGATTTCTCATCTACTTTCGCAACGACGTCCATCCTGTGATGCAGCTCGCGGGCGACGAGCAGGACTGCATCGCCTACCTCATGGGCAACGTCACCATCGCCGAGCAGATGTTCCGCCACGATCCGCGCGCGATGCTCTACGCACCACTGCATACGGTCATTTGGGAAGACGCACACGAACGCGCGTGGTTCACCGCCGACCAGCCGAGCACGCAGTTCTCAAGCTTTGGGATCCCCGCGGTCTCAGCAGTCGGGGTCGAGCTCGACAGGAAGCTCGCGGCGCTCTTGGAGGCGCTCCGCGTCGAGGTGCCGATGGCACTGCTCTCCTCGACCGCAGCCGACTAATCACCCTGCAAGAAGCAGTCACATGACTCAAGAGAACGCGGACGCCGGGCGTCAGGCTCTCGGTCTATTGCAAAGGTACTACGAAAGGGATGAATATGTCTCCGCAGAGCAAACCCAGCATCGTCTTTTGCCACGGCATATGGGCCGATGGTTCGTGCTTCAGCAAGCTGATTCCCCCACTGCGGGCCGACGGACACGAGGTGATCGCCTGCCAATACAACCTCGACTCATGCCAGAGCGACGTTGACAGCGTGATTCGCACGCTCGGACGGGTCTCCAGCCCTGCCATCCTCGTCGGCCACTCCTACGGCGGCGCCGTCATCACGGCCGCCGGAACCGACGACCGCGTCGTCGGGCTCGTCTACATCTCCGCGCTCGCGCCGGACGAGACCGAGACCCCACAGGGCCAACAGGACAAGTTCCCGACCACCGACGTGTTCGGACAGATCGAGGTCGCGGACGGGCGCATCTGGATGATCCCGGACGGCATCGAGTCCTTCGCCGGGGACCTATCCGAGGAGGAGAAGCAGATCGTGTGGGCGACCGCGACGCCGCCCGCCGCGAACCTGTTCAACGAAAAGCTCCCAGGCGCCGCTTGGAAGACGAAGCCCAGCGCCTACATCGTGGCCGCGCAGGACCACAGCGTCAACCCCGAGCTGGAGCGGTTCTCCGCCGAGCGCATGGGTGCCACGACGTACGAAGTCGAGAGCAGCCACGTCCCTATGCTCTCCCATCCCGACGTCGTGCTCGACGCGATCCGAAACCTCGTGACCACCGTCAGTGGATCCCTGGCTACGGCGTAAAGCAATTCGCGTCCAACAGGCGTTGCGAGTAAGGCGGGGCGGATCCCCGCCCCGCCTCATCGCACGTCCGACCCTCCTCGACGTCATGCTCGCTGATCGACTCTCACACCGCTCACGCCCCGGTCTGATCGCGTTCGTCCACACCGAGGTCGACGAGCGCCTCAAGGGTCGCGGACTCGGTGATCGGCTGATCCTGTTCGGCTTAAAGCTGTGGGACCGTCGATGTCGGTCCGATCACGACGCGCCCGAGCCCGATCACCTCCATCTCTGTCTGGGGGGCGCAGACGGCGATCTCGGCGGACTCGCGGCGCAACGTTCGGCGTAGCGAGACGAAGGCGGCGGAGCCGAGAATCGCGGGGACCCACAGCGCGATCGCTCGATAGGCGAGCACCGCCGAGGCCGCGGCGGTGATCGGCACGTTGTACAGCACGAACGTGCCCACCAGGCCCGCGTCAACGCCGCCGATTCCGCCGGGGACGGGGATCAGTCCGCCGAGCTCGCCGATCAGGTAGGCCATACCCAGGATCGCCGGCGTCGGCGCGGCGCCGAAGGCGCGAAACGTCGCCCACAGGATCATCACGTCGAAGATGAGATAGGCGAGGATTCCGCCGATCAGCCAAGCGTTGCCTTCGCGCAGCAGCGCGACCGCCTCGTTGACGCCGTCAGCGACGGCCACCAGGGTCTTCAGCACCAGCGTGGAGCGGCGCGAGGACCCCTCGTTTGCTTCATTGCGATCCAGTCGCCGGTGCAGGCCCGCGGAGGAGCGTCCCGCGAGCAGCGACCCAGCGATCGCGGCGGCCGCGACCGCTGCGGGCAGGAGCGTCAGCGCCAGGTTCGTCTCCCCCGGCAGCACCCGCACGGCGAGACCGACCCCGATCAGAACCACGCCGAGGACGTTCGCGACGCTGGTGAGCATGAAGAAGGCGGCGGTGCGCCGCGCGATCTCAGCCGTCGGCATCCCTCCCCGTTTGAGCGCCCAGGCCCCAAGCGCCAGGCCACCGGCGCCGCCGGTCGGCAGGAGCGCGTTCGCGCCCATCTCAGACATCCCGATCTGGTAGCTGACGCGCCAGCTCATGCGCCTGCAGAACACCATCCGAAAGATCGCCACATACCCAAGGCCCGAGAGCACCTTCAGCACCGCTCCAAGCACGAGCCACACCGGGTTGGCGTGCGAGAGCCGCGCGCGCAACCCGTCGAGGCCCGGAAGTAACGTCACGACCGCCACGACAGCGAGGATGACCCCCGTCAAGAACAGCAGCTGCTTACGCACCTTGCGACGACTCAGTTGCTCGGGAACCTGCAGGTCGTCCGGGAGGACGCTCGAGTCGCGGGTAGGAGTAAGCATCACACCGTTTTAAAGCAGAGAGCGACTGAACGGGCGCGTCACCGGGTACACCACGCGATGCTAGTTTCCGCCAATGAACTCAACGAACGACAACAATCAGATCGTAGCCCTACTCGCGGGCATTCCGCAGAGCGCAAACGGGTTGGGCCAACTGGCTGCCCCGGTCACACTCGAGTACTTCGCTGACCTGCAGTGCCCTTACTGCCGGGATTTCTCGCTGCAGGTGCTGCCGTCGATCATCGAGCGGTGGGTAGGAGCCGGTAAGTTGCGGATCGAGTCCCACGCTCTGCAGGCGGCGACACACGACCCGGAGGTGTTCGTAGCCCAGCAGGTCGCGGCGCTGGCGGCGGGCAGGCAGGAGCGGGCCTGGCACTTCATCGAGACCTTCTACGCGGAGCAGGGAGAGGAGAACTCGGGCTATGTCACCGACGCATACCTCCAGGGCATAGCGAGCCAGGTCACGGGCCTCGACCTCGCGCGCTGGGCCGGCGACCGACGCGACCCGGAGCTTGCCAGCGAGATCGCCCGCGACGCGCGGGCGGCGCAGAACGCCGGACTCACCGGAACCCCATCGTTTCTGATCGGCGCGAGCGGCGATGCGATCAGCGGGTTCTCGCCGAGCGATCCGACATCGTTTGACACGGCCATCGAAGGGCTTCTGAAGGAGACGGCATGACATCCGGTCCAGTTGCGAGGAATTCATACATCAGGGCGAGGTCTGCGCTGCGCTCGCGGATCTCGGCGATCGGCGTGCTCACGAGCGACTGGCGACTGGAGGTTCGAGGAATGCGTCGAGTGGCTTGGTCTGCCAGGGCTCCTCTGGGCCGTGTGGGGTGTTCAGCCAGCGTGTGGCGTCCGCTCGTCCGAGGTCGATCAGAGCGTCGATGAAGTCTCTGTCAAAGAACAGGTAGCTGAGTAGCTCGCCGTGCGCGGGACCGTCACCGCCGAGGAGACGGTTCAGGAGCGGGAAGTCGGGGGAGCGAAGGCCCTTGCGGCCGCTGTAGCGAGCGCGGAAGACCTCTGAGGCGGTCTCGCCGATGATGCCGCGGCGGCTCGGGGCGATGAAGATGTAAGGCACGCGGCGGTAGGGCGGCTTGCCGCGCGCCGCCCGGTAGCGGGTCGCGGCTGGCGTGTCCTGACTGTTTGCATAGAACTCGTTGATGTTTCCGAGCAGGCGCATGTCCTCACCCAGAGGATCTACGAGCGTTCCCTGCAGCGCGTGCAGCGCACCGTCCCCGAAGTCGGGGGGCTCGCAGTCGTAGCGCCCAGGCTCAAACGCGGGCTCGGTAATTGCTTCGGTCCCGATCACCAGCAGCCGCTCGGCGCCGAGATCCAGCGCCGGCTTGATCGGCGTGTTCAGTCGTGTACCGCCGTCCACATACCAGCCGCGAGCCTCGGCCGGGGTCTCGATCCGTACCGGTGGGAAGAGGACCGGGATCGCCGCTGACGCGCGGATGTGTTCGTCGGCAAGCGCCGTGGGAACGTAGTCCACGACATGCGAGTTGTGCAGGGTAACCTGGCCGTCGGCCTCGACGAACACGACCGTCCGGCCGGCACGCGCGGCCGTCGCGACTACCGCAACCGCTTGGACGAGGCCGTCTGCGACGTTGCGGTGAAGATCCTCCCAATTCATCCAGTCTTCGAGGCTGCGCTGCAGTGGCGAGGGGTCGAGCAGGCTGGGAACACGAGCTCCAGGCAGCGATAGGAGTCCCCCCATGTAGCGCAGCGCGGTGAGTGGCAATTGGTGAGAGAGGATCGGACGGATCACGCTCTCCTTGGTGACCTGCCGCCAGCGGTCGAGCAGGCCGGCGGCCTGCTCCTCGGCGCTCAGGTGCCGGCTTGCGCCCATATACGCGGCGTTGATCGCTCCGACACTCGTGCCGAGCATCAGCGTCGGACGCTCCCCGCGCGCCTCGAGCGCCGGCGCAATGACCGAGATCACACCCGCCTCGTAAGCGCCACGGGCACCGCCGCCCGAAAGCACACACCCGATCCGCTTAGACGTCTGCAATTCCCATCTTCATCCAAGCTTCCCCGGGTCGGGCGGGTTGGGATCGAGCGCGTGAACTGTTGCTCGGAGGTGATGGACGACCACGTCGCTGGGCCTCGCCAGAAGGGGCCCTATCTGCTCGCGGTAGCGTCGGTAGTGGGCCGTGGTGTAGTGGGTTCGTAACGCTCCCTCGCTCGTCCACGACGCGAGCAGCACGAACTCGCCCGCCTCATCGCCTGAAAGAACGCGAAAGCCGATGCAACCTGGCTCGCCGTTTGCGCCATCCGCCAATGCGCTCAACACCGCGCGCAACTCAGCTATCAGCGCAGCCCGCCCATGGACTTCCGCCACCAGGATCAGCTCAGGATCGTTCATGCCAAGAAGTCTGACGCATGACGACGTCGACCTCTGTTGTTGTCTTGGACTCCGAGATTACGCGAGATGAGCTGTCCGCCTGGCCGATCTGGCTACGCTTGTCCCTCGTATGACGTCTCGCGCTGATGATCAGCTGGCGATTCCGGCTCGGGTGCTCTCGAGTACTCAGCTTGCGCTGCTTGCGCAGCGCGGCGAGAAGCTCACGGCCGAGGTGGGCGAGAAGCTGTATGAGATCGGTGACGCGACCTACCCGTTCATCGCGATCCTCGAGGGTGAGGTGGCAGTGTTGGATGGCGCGGGGCATGAGATTGTGCGTCATGGCGCGTCGGGTTTTCTCGGGGAGGTCAACCTTCTTAGCGGGCAGTCGGTGTTTGTCACCGCGGTTGTCACCCAGCAGCTGCGCTACATCTCTCTTCCGCGTGAGGATCTGCGGGCGTTGCTGTTCGATGACCCATCGCTCTCGGATCTGATTCTTGGCGCCTTGGTGGAGCGCCGCGAGCTACTTCAGCGCCGCCAAGGCATCGGGCCGGAGATCGTTGGCCCGCGCGAGTCGCCCGACACGCGCCGGCTGCTCGAGTTCGCGCGAGCCCAGCGGCTGCCCCACACCTGGGTCGATCCCACCGACGCGACTGATGGCACCGGCTCGGCGGCGGAGCCCTCTGTGTCCGCGATGCCGATGGTGCGTCTGCCCGGCGGGGTGGAGCTTCTGAACCCGAGTAACGGAGAGCTCTCGCGGGCGCTCGGCATTGGTCTGGCGCTCGCGCCGCGTGAGGAGGTCGATCTTCTGATCATCGGTGGCGGCCCAGCGGGAATGGGTGCAGCCGTGTATGGCGCTTCAGAGGGATTGGACACGCTGATCGTGGAGAGCAGGAGTATCGGTGGTCAGGCAGGGACCTCGCGCAGGATCGAGAACTACCTGGGCTTTCCCGCCGGTATCAGCGGCAACGAACTGATCAGCCGTGCCGCCACCCAGGCGCGTAAGTTCGGTGCCCGCCTGGCCTCGCCTTACCGCGCCCGGGAGCTCCAGCCCGGGACCGAGCGCCACCTCGTGAGGCTCGAGGACGGCAACGAGATCGCTGCACGCGCGGTGCTGCTCACCACGGGTGCCGAATACCGGCGTCTGCCCGTCGCGGGGCTCGAGGAGTACGAGGGGGTGAGCGTGTTTTATGCCGCTGGGCCGCCGGAGGGCCAGCTCTGCACCGCACAGCGTGTGGCGGTTGTTGGCGGGGGCAATTCCGCGGCCCAGGCTGCCGTCTGGCTGGCGCGCGGGGGCGCGCTCGTCACGCTCCTGCACCGCCGCGGCGACCTACGGGAGACGATGTCGCAGTATCTGATCGACGAGCTCGACCGCTACGGAGTCGCCGTGCGCGATCGCTGCGAAATCGCCGGACTGCAAGGAGAGCACGGGCGATTGCACGCGGTCACGCTCGCCGACGGCGAGCAGCTGCCGTTCTCCTTCCTGTTCCTGTTCCTCGGCGCTACGCCCTGCACCGAATGGCTCGGTGAGGTCCTCGTGCGTGACGGCCACGGTTTCATCCTGACCGGCCCGGACGCCGGCGCCGAGGGCCTTCTCGAGACCAGTGTGCCGGGCGTCTACGCGGCCGGCGACGTGCGCGCCGGCTCGATCAAGCGCTGCGCGACCGCGGTCGGCGAGGGCGCTGCCGTGGTCCAGTTCGTACACAAGCGCCTGGCCCATGTGGCCGCTCAACCGGGCGTCCCAGCATCGCAGGCAGCCTCGTCGTGAACGCGCCTTTGACTGCCCACAGCTTCGCTTCAATGCTATCCAGTTGCCGTCGGGGTGAGGGGAGGCTCTCCCTCACGCGCTTGCATGGACGGGCTCCTGATCTGTTGCCGTTTGATCCTGCGAGAGCGTGGCGGAAGCCTTGAGTCCTCGCTCGGGGTCGGCGTGCACGATCAGCACGGGGATCGGGCCGTGGTGCAGCACGTAGTGGCTCACGCTGCCGAGCAGGACTGAGCGCACCGCGCCGCGTCCGCGGGAGCCCATGACGACGAGATCGTGAGCACCGGTCTTGATCTGGTGGACGAGCGCTTGCCTCACCGGCTCGCTGCTCAGCACGGTGTTGAGCGACACTTGGTCGGGAACCCTCTCGGCGGCCGTCCGCATGATGGCCTCAGTCTCGGCCTCGGCGTCGCGGCTGAGGTTAGCCACCACCTGACCGCTCACGCCGACGTAGGCGGTGGCGGGAGGTATCACGACAGCACTGAAGAGCGTCAATCGGCTGTGCTCTGACTCGGCCAGGTCGATCGCTTGCGTGAGCGCCTGATCTGAGTCCGGTGAGCCATCGATCGCGACGAGGATGTTGCGAAACATGGTGTGCTCCTTTCTCGATGTGGAGCTTGTTATGTCTTCCTTGATATCTATAGCATAAAACTATATAGTTTCCAATATGACTCAGACGAGTATGTCCTCGCAGACAGAGCGGGCAGAGCGAATCGATTACGTCGCCGAGCACCTGCTCTCGCGGGCCGCCGTGCTTGTGCGGCTGCTCGTCAAGCAGGTGCGCAGCAGGGAGATCTCCCGAACAGAAATGGAGGTCTTGAGCATCCTCACCGACGGGCCGCGAAAGATCACCGAGCTCGCCGAGCTCGAGGGGATCGCGCAGCCCACGATGACGCTGCTCGTCAAACGCCTGCAGGAGAAAGGATGGGTGCAGCGAGAAGGACTGCCAGACGACGGACGCGTGGCCATGATCAGCCTAACCAAGGAGGGAAGCACGGCACAACAGAAGTTCCGCGCACAATTCTTCGCTGCTTTGAGAGCTGACCTGCAGGAGCTGTCAGACCAACAGCTCGAAGAGCTGTCAGCTGCCACGGAGACCCTCAGCTCGTTCGTGGATGACCTACAGCAACGAACCGGAAGATGACCCACCTCGGTCGAGCCGACGATCCGGTAGACGTGCACGTGTAGCTCACGCCGGAAGCATCGGTTGCGCTGGCCGAGATCCGGCGCGCTGCGCCCAGGCGGCGATCCTGCGTTACTTGGCGCGAAGCTCGTCGCTGTGGTGGAGCACAACGACGACAGGGGCTCTGGCCTGCCGGGGATGAACACGGCGACGGCTGCCGGCAGTCCCGAGCAGAACGCCGTGCAGCCGCCCAGGACGGTCACCCACGCGAGCAGGCCGTTGACGACGGCTGTCCCCAACGAAGGGTTGGTCTCGCAGAAGATGCGGATGGTGGCTATGGCGGACATCCCTACTCCCTATTCCGACGGGATCTCCGAAACGGGACAGACCTTGCCCCCGGATTGCTCCTCACCTGTCCAAAGGTGAGCCGAAGATGCTGGCCAACCGGCCCCTTGCGCCCGTGGGCGCGTGGGTCATCCTGAGTGTATGGCTGACGATCCCGCGATCATCGGCGGTCCTACTCCGATCCCGGCTCCTCGTCCCGGCGAAACCTACCGCTGGAAGGTTCGGGACGGCCGTGCCGAAAAGCATGTGTATGTCCAGATCGCGGACTATCTCAGCGCGGAGTCCTTCGAGGAGCCGCTGCGATCGGGGATCGCCTCCAAGGGCGAGTCGGTGCTGCGCGCGTTGCTCGCGCGTGGGAACGTCCCGACGCGGATCAAGATCACCTCGGCCGGGATCACCGAAGTGGGCACAGATCGCCGTTCGCGTCCCTGCTCGATCTGATCTCCCACTGGCGGTTCAGCGCGAAGAAAACCGCCAGCGTGATCGCTGCCCCCGCCACCGCATCCGCGAGGTAATGATTCCCCGTTGCCATCACCGCGAAGCTCGTCAGAAATGGATAGATCGTCGCGAGCGTGCGAATCAGGCGGCGCTCACTGATCTGCCACACCGCGATCGCGCACCACGTCGCCCAGGCCACATGCAACGAGGGCATCGAACAGAGCTGGTTGGAGTGCAGCGCCGTCGCTCCGAGTTGCCAGGCGGGGAGATGGTGGACGATCGCCACCAGGTCTATGTACCCCCCGGGCAACATGCGCGGTGGCGCCACGGGGAAGCTCCAGAAGATCGCGAGGGCGATCAGCGTCACGATCACAAGGGTCGCGCGCATCACCCTCATTTGCTCCGGCCGTCGCCACCACAGCCAGGCGAAGACAGCGAGGGTGACAGTGATGTGGACGTTCTCGTACCAGAAGACCACGATCTGGCTCAACGTCTCGTGTCGCGCGAGCCAGGAGTCCAGCGCATGCTCGGGGTTCAGGTGCAGCGAGCGCTCGAAGCCAAGGACACGCTCGCCGTCGCGTTCGGCCAGTCGCTGGCGCACCGGCGCGAGGTTGTTGATCGCGTCAAACAGCCAGATCAGCCATGCGATGATGACGAGGTCTCCCAGCAGTTGCAGGCGACCGACTCGCCCGGCTCGGCGTGGACCGATCGTCTCCCAGAAGGACCGGCCAATCGCCGGGTCGCTCGCCGCGCTCACCGCGCGATGAATATAGAAGAGCCTCGATCGGGCTGGAAGGCTTTTCATCCCGAGCCGTGTCTGTGGCCCCACCTGACAAATAGGGAGCAGCAGCTCCGGGGATCGAGGACGCCCTTAGTACCCTGCGCCAAGATGGCCGACACGAGCACGATCGCCTCGCTGGCCACGGCCGGTGGCACGTTGATCCTCGCGCTGGCGACGTTCGCCTCGACTCGCTCGGCCAACCGCGCGGCACGCGTCTCCGAGCAGGCGCTGAAGATCGGTCTGCGCCCGGTGCTGTTCAACGCGCGTCCGCAGGACCCGCCGCAGAAGGTCGGCTATGGCGACGATCACTTCCTCGTGCTGCGCGACGGCCTCGCCGCGGTGCAGGAGTTCGAAGAGAACCTGTACTTCGCGCTGCCACTGCGAAACGTCGCCTCGGGCATCGCCGTCCTGCACGGCTGGCATCTGTGGCCGCGTCGTGCCGGTCTCGACGATCCGCACCCCGAGGTCGACGATTTCCGTACGCAGACGCGCGACCTCTACGTCCCGGCCGGCGACGTCAGCTTCTGGCAGGCGGCGCTGCGCGATACCGAAGATGACCTCTACGCGCCCGTGCGCGAGGCGATCTCAGCGCGCACGCCGCTCAGCGTCGATCTGCTCTACGGCGACCACGAGGGCGGGCAGCGCACGATCACGCGCTTCTACATGCTCCCGCGTACGCGGGAGGAGGACGAGCAGCCGTGGTTGTGGATCTGCTCGACCTCGCGCCACTGGAACCTCGATCGCGCCGACCCGCGCTGAGGGGCCACCCGGCTGCGCTCAGCCATTGGGCCAGCGACCGTGGCGGTCGAAGTACTCGCGCGCGGCTTCCTCTGCTTCGCGTTCGCGGTCGCCGCTGGTCCCGGTCCGGAACAGCCAATTGACGAAGAAGATCGCAAGGCCCGCGCTGACGATCCCGGCTCCGCCCTCGAGGTGGTTTTCGTCGCCAAAGGACATCACGACGAGCCCACCGACCACGACAAGGGCGGGGAGCACGTAACGGACCCCATCGAGCATCCACCCTTGGCGGGTGGGTTTGAGCTTGCGCTTGGGCTTGGAGTCGGCTGGCGGGTGTTCGGCCATGAAGTCTTTATAGCCGAAGGAGATTCGTGCCAGATCGCAATTGAAGCTCCAAGCTGAGGCAATGGAAGCTCCAAGCAGATGGCTAAGGTAATCCCGTTGTGGCATTGATCCGAGCAAGCAGCCCGCTCAGCCGAGCCCTACGGCAGGCGTTCCCGCAGCGGCCGTTTCACGTGCGCTTCTGGGACGGCGGGGTGGTGCAGGCGACGAGCGAGGGCGCGCCGACGTTCTTCGTCAGGCGCCCGTCGGCTCTGTCGCACTTCCTGCGGGCGCCCGACACGCTCGGTCTGGGCCGTGCCTACGTGGACGGCTCGCTGGAGGTAGACGATCTGGATGCCGGGTTCATCGTGATCGACGAATGGGAGCCACCCGAGCTGAGCGTCAAGGACAGGGCCCGTCTCGGATTGGGTGTTCTGGCCGCGGCGTTGCCGGGCGGGATCCCCAAGCGCCCGAGCCTCGAGCTGATCCTGCACGGCGAACGCCACACCCCACAGCGCGACGCGGCCGCGATCCGTTACCACTACGACGTCGGCAACGAGTTCTTCGGCTTGTTCCTCGACGGGTCGATGACCTACAGCTGCGCGATCTATTCCAAAGGGGCGGAGACGCTCGAGGACGCTCAGCTCGCGAAGCTCGATCTGATCGCGACCAAGCTCGCCCTGGAGCCGGGCATGCGCCTGCTGGACGTCGGTTGTGGCTGGGGGAGCTTCGCGATCCACGCGGCAAAGAACTACGGGGTTACGGTCACCGGCGTCACGCTGTCGCCCGCGCAGGCCGAGCTCGCGCGCGAGAAGGTGGCGCAGGCTGGCCTCAGTGAGCAGGTCGAGATCAGGGTGGCCGACTACCGCGAGCTGCCCGGTGGATCGTTCGACGCGATCGTCAGCATCGGCATGTCCGAGCACGTCGGCGAGAGCCAGATCGACAACTACGCCAAGACGCTGTTCGGGCTGCTGCGCCCGGGCGGCGTGCTGCTCAACCACGCGATCGCCGCGCTCGATCCCGAGTACGAGTCGCTCGACGATGAGTTCTCGATGCGCTACGTGTTCCCCGACGGAGAGGCGCTACCGCTGTCGCGAGTCCAGCTGGCGGTGGAGCGAGCGGGCTTCCACGTCAACCACGTGGAGGGCTTCCGCGAGGACTACGCGCGCACGCTGCGCGAGTGGACGAAGCGCCTGGACGAGCACCTGGAGCAGGCGGAGCAGCTGGCGGGCGTCGAGCGCACACGGGTCTGGCGGCTCTATCTGCGCGCAGCACGGCACGGCTTCGACACGAGCATCACCGCCGTCTACCAGGTTCGCGCGCATAAGCCCGTCCCAGGCAGCGCGGCGGATCCCGTGTGATCAGGCCGCCGGCGGGACGGGAGACCGGGGCGGTCGAGTCCGGCTGGCCACCCAACTGAAGATTCTCGTAAACACAGGAGATATGGGTACTAACACCCATACACCCGTCCGGTTCCGAGGCCGTTACTGAGGCATACCCCGACGGTTAGACGAGCGAACTTACAGGAGCGTTGTGATGCGAGATCTTATAAGACGAGGTGCACTAGATGAGGGTGGTTTTACGCTCATCGAACTTCTTGTCGTGATTTTGATCATCGGCATCCTCGCCGCGATCGCGATCCCGGCGTTGCTCAGCCAGAAGAACAAGGCCTACGACTCCTCGGCTAAGACGCTCGCCCAGACGGCGCAGACGGCCGCCGAGACGTATTCGACTGAAAACAACGGCGAATACAAATGGGGCACCAGTGCTGAAGGCTTGGCAGAGCTGAAGAAGATTGAGCCTTCGATCAACACCACAAGCGCAAACGAAGCAAAGTTGACCATGGCTACTGGGGACGGCTAACAGCTACGAACGTACGGCTGAAGCGCAGAACACAAAAGACAAATACTCGGTCAAGCGGGAATCGACCGGCGAAGTCAAGCACGAATGCACAAGCTCCGCTTCGGTCAAGGGTTGTCCCGGACACTCCGAAAAAACAAGCAGTTGGTAGCGGCCTTCTCCTGCCCGGCGCGTCAAAGAAGAGCGAAGCAGTCACACAGAGGCGGCCTGCGGGTCGCGTCCCCCTGCGCCTGTTGAGACCCCAGCGGCCTACGCCTCGACCAGCCCCCGCCGGATCGCGTACCGCGTCAGATCGACCCGGTTGCGCATGCCGAGCTTGTCGAGCACGTTTGCCCGGTGGCGCTCGACGGTCTTCTTGCTGAGCACGAGCTCGGTGGCGATCTCCTCTGAAGTATGGCCTTCGGCGATCAGCTTCACGACCTCCAGCTCGCGCGTGGTCAGGGGATCCTCTGGAGGGGCCTCGCCGAGCCGGGCGCCCTCGAGGTAGTCGCGCACGAGCGTCGCGACCGCCGGCGGATAGAGGAACGCCTCGCCGCGCATGCACGCGCGGCAGGCCTCGACGAGGTCGCGGTTGGCGGCCGTCTTCAGCACGTAGCCCGATGCGCCGGCCTTCAATGCCTCGAAGAAGTACTGCTCGTTGTCGTGCATCGACAGCATCAGGATGCGCAGCTCGGGGCGGCGGCGGTGCAGCTCGGCGGCAGCCTGCAGGCCGGTCATGCGCGGCATCGAGACGTCGAGCACCGTCAGGTCGATTTCGATCTCATCGGCGAGCGCCTGCTCGACCGCCTGCGCCCCATCGCCCGCCTCGGCCACGACCTCGATGTCCGACTCGGCTTCGAGCACCATCCGCAGCCCGCTGCGAACGACCTCGTGGTCGTCGGCGAGTAGCACCCGGATCTTCAGCGGGGTCGTCATGTGTTTGCATCATTCGCCGCGACCGTCAGGCGCACCTCCACGCCCCCGCCGGGAGGGGAGTCGATCTCGAGTTGACCCTGGATCAGGATCGCACGCTCGCGCATGCCGGCCAGCCCGGTGGCCTCGGCTGGCATCGGGGTCGGAAGCCCGCGGCCGTCGTCGGTAACGGTCAGCACGACGTGCTCGTCCTTGCGCACGAGCGCGACACGAACCTTGGAAGCCTCCGCGTGGCGAAAAGCGTTGGTCAGGGCCTCCTGGGCGACGCGGTAGATCACCAGCTCGGCCTCGGTGCTGAGCGGCGGCAGACCGCCCTCGAGCTCGCGCAGCACCCGTAGCGCGCCCTGACGCTCCATCCGCAGGCAGAGTGAGATCAGAGCGTCGATCAGCCCGAGGTCGTCCAAAGCCTCCGGGCGCAGCTCGCGGGCGATGCGGCGGACGTCATCGAGGCTGCGGTGGATCGTATCGACGATCTCGACCAGCGCCTGAGCCTGCGCGGGCAGCTCACCGGCGGCGCGTTCGGCGCGCAGGGCGACTGCGGTCAGCGTCTGGCCGACCTCGTCGTGCAGCTCGCGGGCGATCCGCAGCCGCTCGGCCTCCTGAGCGGCGAGGGCGCGGTGGGCGCTATCGCGTCGCTCGGCCTCGATCCGGTCGAGCATCGTGTTGAAGGAGCGTGACAGCGTGATCATCTCGGTGCTCATCCAGTTGCTCACCGAGGCGCGCTGGCCGGGGTGCATCGGGTCGATATGGCCCATCAGGGTCGCCAGACGGCGCAACGGGGACATCACGAGCATCAGCAGCACCAGGTCAACGGCCAGTGTCACGACCAGTCCGACGACGAGCGCCGCCAGCTCGCTGAGTTTGATCGGGTTGGAGACCGTCGCCGGACTCGCGATCAAGACGAACACCGCCAGCCCGAAGACGATCGCATTGACTGTGAAGACCCTCCACAGGATCGAGATAGTGGCGGGACCTCGCCGCACGCTCGGCTGATCTTCCGTGTTCGGGCGCGCTTGCCCGATGTGGACGCTGATCGGTCTCATCCTCCCGATGCTCGCGTGCAGGCCGGACGGGACGGGTGGGAACGGCGCCGGCATCATGCTTTGAGTCTTGGCTCCGGCGCTCAATCAGAGCGCCCGGCTTAGACGCTCGGCAGCCGGTACTTGCGGCTCTTGGGGTCGCGCTGGAGCAGGCCGAGCTCCACGAGCGTGGAGGCGTAGCGGTGGGCGGTCGAGGGGCTCATGCCGGCGTCGTGGGCGAGTTCGACGATTCCCCGCGCACCGCCGTCAGGGCCGAAGCAGGTGAGCAACGAGAGCCCCCGCAGTAGCGAGCGGGAAAGGCGCGGATCGGAGGCGCCGATCGGTAGGTAGCCGCCGACCTGGGACTCCTCGTCCGCCCGATCCGCGGCGTCCAGCGGCGCGTTGAGTGAGGCCGCGATCAGAGTGGAGATGCTCGGCACGCGGCTTTGGGAAGCGGCGCGCACCACCTCGTCGACCTGGGTGGGGGAGAGGGTGATGGCGATGGAGACCTGCTCGCTGTTGTTCATGGTTCGATGATGGCAAAAGCTGCGGACGTTTGTCTGCATTCTGTTGTTTGGTTCCGTGTGCCGGAAAGTCCTGGAGTGGGCGCGTGCGTGGTCTGCGAGCCGGCCAGGGGACGGCCGGGTAGCCTCCAGGATTGAGATGGCGATCACGGTCACACTCCCCGACGGGAAGGCACTCGAGCTGGCGGATGGCGCGAGTGGCGCGGATGCGGCCGCGGCGATCGGGCCGGGTCTAGCGCGTGCGGCGCTCGCGATCGAGGTGAGCGATGCGGACACGGACTCGGACTCCGCTGATTCGAACCCCACCGACCCCGAGCTACGCGACCTTGCGCGCGAGCTGCCAAATGGAGTGCAGGTTGCGATCGTGACGGATAAGAGCGGCGAGCAGGCGCTGGCGCTGATCAGGCACGATGCCGCGCACGTGCTGGCGGCGGCGGTGATGGAGCTGTGGCCGGGCGTGAAGATCTCGATCGGGCCGGCGATCGAGAACGGCTTCTACTACGACTTCGAGTTCCCCGAGGGGGTGGCGATCTCCGAGGCGGACTTCCCGGAGATCGAAGCGAAGATGCGCGCGCACGTGAAGGCGGGGGAGGTGTTCGAGCGCGTCGACATCACGCCGGTGGACGCGCGGGAGCGCTTCGCGGGAGACGGGCAGGATTACAAGGTCGAGTTGATCGATGACCTGGTGCGAAATGCCGACGCAAAGAATCCCCTGAAGACCGTGTCGCTGTATACGAACGGCCCGTTTACGGACCTCTGCCGGGGGCCGCATGCTCCAACGACAAAGAGCGTGGGCGCATTCAAGCTGACCTCGGTCGCCGGGGCCTACTGGCGCGGGGACTCGACACGGACGATGCTGACGCGGATCTACGGAACGGCGTTCTTTTCCAAGGCTCAGCTGGAGGAGTATCTGGAGCTCCTCGAGCGCGCGAAGGAACGCGATCACAGAAAGCTCGGGAAAGAGCTCGGCCTGTTCATGTTCTCCGAGCTCTCCCCGGGGATGCCGTTCTGGCAGCCGGCGGGCACTCACATCTGGAACGAGCTCACCGGCCTGTGGCGGCGCGAGAACGTGGCGCGCGGATATACGGAGGTGCGCACCCCAATCCTCTACGACGTGGGCCTGTGGAAGCAGTCTGGTCACTGGGACAAGTTCCGCGAGAACATGTACTTCACTGAGGTGGAGGGGCGCCAGATGGGTCTGAAGCCGATGAACTGCCCCGCCCATGTGCAGCTGTACAAGAATGAGCCCCGCTCCTACCGCGACCTGCCGGTCCGCTACGCCGAGCAGGGCCTGGTGCACCGTCACGAGCCGTCCGGCACGCTCCACGGCTTGCTGCGCGTGCGCTCGATCACCCAGGACGACGGGCACATCTTCTGCACCGCCGAGCAGATCGAGGAGGAGGTGCTGCGCTGCCTGGACTTCGGCTACGACCTCTACTCGCTGTTCGGATTCGAGCCACGCGTGGAGCTCTCGACCCGCCCGGAGAACCGCCTCGGCTCCGATGAGACCTGGGACCACGCGGAAGGTGCGCTCACTCAGGCACTGGAGCGCCGTGGGCTGCAGTACGAGATCGGCGAGGGGGAGGGGACCTTCTACGGCCCCAAGATCGACCTGCACATGACAGACTCGATCGGCCGTGGCTGGCAGCTGGGCACCGTGCAGCTCGACTACATGATGCCGGAACGGTTCGAGCTGGAGTACACCGGCGCCGACAACGCCGAGCACCGTCCGGTGATGATCCACCGTGCGCTGCTCGGCTCGTTCGAGCGTTTCATCGGCATCCTGATCGAGCACTACGGGGGCGAGTTCCCGCTGTGGCTGGCGCCGGTGCAGGCGATCGTGCTGCCGATCTCCGACCCGTTCAACGAGTACGGCGCGAGCGTACGGGACATACTTCGGCAGACCGGCCTACGGGTGGAGCTGGACGGGCGCGGCGAGTCGATCGGGAAGAAGATCCGCGAGGCCGAGCTGCGCAAGATCCCGTACATGCTGATCGTCGGGGAGCGCGAGCAGCAGGCGGGTGAGGTCGCGTTGCGTGAGCACGGCGCGGGGGACACCGGCAGCGTCTCGGTCGGGGAGCTGACGGAGCGGCTACTACGAGATGCCCAGCGCAGTAGCGCTCGATGAGCTTGCGCGCTGACGGCACGGCGCTATACTCGGCCTCGTTGAAGCTAACCAATTCAAAGCACCGCGCCTAACTTCTCGGCTTGACGCGCGGTAAAGACAGCTCCTAGTGCCGGTTCCCCGCCGCTTCGACCGGCGCCCGCCCGAGCGGGACACGACGAGGATCAACGAGCGCATTCGCGTACCCGAGGTCCGGGTGATCGACGACGAGGGCAATCAGGTCGGTGTGATGAAGACGCCCGACGCCTTGGCCTTCGCGCAGGAGCGCGACCTGGATCTGGTCGAGGTCGCGCCCGAGGCGCGCCCGCCGGTCTGTCGTGTGTTGGATTACTCGAAGTACAAGTACGAGCAGGCGCAAAAGATCAAGCAGGCGAAGAAGCATCAGCAGCAGATCACCGTGCGCGAGATCAAGTTCCGCCCGAAGATCGCCGAGCACGACTACGACACGAAGAAGCACCACGTCGAGCGCTTCCTCAAGCACAAGGACAAGGTCAAGGTCACGATCATGTTCCGAGGGCGCGAGGTGACCCACCCCGAGCGCGGCACGATGATCCTCGATCGGCTCGCCGAGGAGCTGGCGGAGATCGGCGTGGTCGAGCAGCGCCCGATGCAGGAAGGGCGCAACATGACGATGATGATGGCGCCCTCGAAAGCGGTGCTGGCAGGCCACCTCGAGGGCGAGGCGCACCCCGATGGCGACGCCCCGACCGTGGTGTCCGAGGCGCAGGCCGGGAACGGGGCAGACGGCGCGACGGACGCGACGGTGAGCGACGCTCCAGCCGAGAACGGCGCGGGCGCGGTGACGACTGAGCCCGTGGCTGTAGACGGCGTGGACGCGCCGTCGCCAGAGCCGCAAGCCTAGGCTCACACGGCGCCGGTGACGGCGCCGTGTCATAATCACGGCGCGATGCCCAAGATGAAGACCCACAGCGGCGCTAAGAAGCGCTTTAAAGTCACCGCTACCGGCAAGGTGCGCGGGCGCCACCCCTTCACGAGCCACATCCTCGAGAAGAAGTCGCCTAAAAAGAAGCGCGCGCTGGGCGGGCCAAAGATCATGTCCGACGACGACACGCCGCGGATCAAGCGGATGCTGGGGGTGGGCAAGTGACGCGCGTCAAGCGGTCGGTTCACGCAAAGAAGAAGCGCCGGGCGACGCTCGAGCTGACGAAGGGCTTCCGGGGTGAGGCGCACTCGAATTACAAGCGGGCGAAGGAGGCGTTGCTGAAGGCGGACAAATACGCCTACAGGGACAGGCGCAACCGCAAGCGCGACTTCCGCAGACTGTGGATCACGCGGATCAACGCCGCCGCGCGGCAGCACGGGATGAGCTACTCGACGTTCATGCACGGGCTGATGCTGGCCGGCGTGGAGCTCGATCGCAAGGTGCTCGCGGACATCGCCGTGCGCGACGCCGACACGTTTCGACGTTTTGTGGAGGTCTCCCGCGAGGCGTCAGCCTCGGCGGCTACCTCCGAGCCAGCCCGCGAGGCGTCGGCTGCTTAGGCAAGCATTCGACAGAGAAAGCCCGCGGGCGTCGCTCCTGAAGAGGACGGCGCCCTTTTTTGTACCTGATTGCGACCCACCGAAGGACGAACGGCCCACCGGACGAACTGAACCTGACGAAACGATGACTATCACCTCCCAACACAATCCAGCCCTCAAGCAACTGCGTCGCCTGGCGCGCAAGCACGATCGTGAGCTCAGCGGCCGCTTCGCGGCCGAGGGCGAGGACCTGATCGCCGCGGCCGAGCTGGCAGGACGGCGTGCGCTCGAGGGCTATCGCGTGGCGGGCAGCGGGCTCGGCGGAGAGAGCTTCATCGATGTGGAGAGGGACGCGCTCGTCGCCGTGTCGACACTGGGTTCGGGAACGCGCGTGATCGGTGTGTACGAGCAGCGCTGGACCATGGCGCCGAGTGGTCCGTTGTGCGTGTACCTGCATGGCGTCGGGGACCCGGGGAACGTCGGTACGGTGCTGCGCTCGGCGAAGGCGTTCGGCGCGAGCAGCGTGGCGCTCGGCCCGGGTTGCGCCGATCCGCATGCGCCGAAGGCCGTGAGGGCCAGCATGGGCGCGATCTTCGATGTGGAGATCGCTCGTGTGGAGTCGATCGCCGAGCTGCCTGGCGAGCGGGTGGCGCTCGTGGCCGACCCGAGCCCACCCGCCCAGCCTCTGGCGGGACTCGCGGGTCCGGTCACGCTGCTCGTCGGCGCCGAGCGCGAGGGATTGCCGGCAGAGGTCGTGAGAGCATGCCAGCGCACGGCAGCACATCCCGATCTCGGCGGAGTCGCTGAACGCCGCGATGGCGGCGACGGTGGCGCTGTACGAGATGACGATGAGGTCCCACCCTCCCGGGCGGGACCACGATACGGTCACGGACGAAATGATCGAGCGGATCGAGCAACTGCGGGAGCAGGCCGAGGGAGAGATCGCCAGGGCCGACAGTAGCGAGGCGCTGGAGGGGCTGCGCGTGGGCTACCTCGGCCGTAAGGCCGAGCTGCCTCAGCTCCTACGAGGAGTGGCCGAGCTCGAGCCGGCGCAGCGGGGCGCGGTCGGCAAGGCCGCCAACCAGGCGCGGCAGGCGCTGGAGGCGTTGATCGAGGCCCGCGCGGCGCAGTTGGGCGCGGCGGAGCTCGAGCGCGGCCTCCATGACGACCGCGTCGACGTGACGCTGCCCGGCGCCCCGCCCCAGCCGATCGGCAGGCTGCACGTGCTGACGAGCACGATGCGCGAGCTGGAAGACATCTTCCTCGGCCTCGGTTTCACCGTGATGGAGGGGCCGGAGGTGGAGACCGTGCACTACAACTTCGACGCGCTCAACCACTCCCCGACTCATCCAGCGCGGGCGCGGACGGACACGTTCTACATCTCCGACGACGTCGTCCTGCGGACGCACACCTCGCCGATGCAGGTGCGCGCGATGGAAGCGAACCCGCCGCCGCTGTACGTGGTGATCCCGGGACGTGTGTACCGGCCCGACTCCGACGCTACGCACACGCCTCAGTTTCACCAGGTCGAGGGCCTGGCGGTCGACGAGGACATTACGCTGGCCGACCTGAAGGGCACGCTGCTCGCGTTCGCGCGCGCGGTGTTCGGCGACGAGCGCGATGTGCGGCTGCGGCCGCACTTCTTCCCCTTCACCGAGCCGAGCGTCGAGGTGGATGTGTCTTGCTTTCATTGCGGGGGTAAGGGCTTCTTGAAAGACGGGGCGCGTTGCTACCTGTGCAAGGGCGAGGGCTGGCTGGAGGTGCTCGGCGCCGGCGAGGTCGATCCAAATGTCTATTCCTACGTACCCACTACGGAGGCGAACCAGCCTGGGTATGACCCAGAGAAGGTGCAGGGCTTCGCCTGGGGCATGGGCGTCGAGCGGATCGCGATGCTCAAGCACGGGATTCCGGATCTGCGGCTGTACTACGAAAACGATTTGCGTTTCTTGGAGCAGTTCTGATGAGGGTCCCTCTGGATTGGTTGCGTGAATACTGCGATCCGGCGCTGGACGCGAAGGGGATCGAGGAGCGCTTGACGATGACCGGGACGAAGGTCGAGGCGATCCATCACCACGGGGTGGGGGCGGCTGAGAAGTTCGTCGTGGGAAGGGTGTTGGAGGTAGAGAAACACCCTGACGCGGATCGATTGAAGGTGTGCAAGGTTGACCTGTAGGTCGCCGCCGCCCGCGGGCGATCCCGACGCGCCGGCGACGATCGTGTGCGGGGCGCCGAACGTCGCCGCGGGACAGACGGTCGCGGTCGCGACGCCGGGAGCGGTTATGCCCGACGGAACGAAGATCAAGCAGGCGAAGCTCAGGGGCGTGATCTCCGAAGGGATGATCTGCGCCGAGACCGAGCTAGATTTGAGCCCCCCGATTCACCGAGCGAGGGAATTCTCGTGCTGGACGATCTCACGCTCGACGCGGAGTTTGCCCCGGGAACGCCGCTCGCGGATGTGTTGCCGATCGCCGGCGAGGTGCTGGAGCTGGAGATCACGCCGAACAGGCCAGACTGTCTCGGGGTGTACGGGGTTGCGCGCGAGCTGCACGCGGCTACGGGAGCGCCGCTGGCCGACGCGCCATGGAGCGAGGACTCGGGTTCGGACGGTCCCGTGGATGGCGCCGAGGTGGTCGTGGAGTGTCCCGACCTGTGTCAACGATTCACCGCGCGCGTGTTCGAGGGCGTCGAGGTCGGACCCTCGCCGCTGTGGTTGAAGGCGCGGCTGATGGCGGCCGGGCAGAAACCGATCAACAACGTCGTCGACATCACCAACTACGCGATGCTGCTGACCGGCCAACCGCTGCACGCCTTCGACCTCGACCACGTCGCCGGCGGGCGTCTGACGGTGCGTCGCGCGAAGGAGGGCGAGCAGGTGGACACGCTCGACGGCGAGACCCGCAAGCTCGACGCAGAGATGGTCGTGATCGCCGACGCCGATGGACCGACGTCGATCGCGGGCGTGAAGGGCGGCGCGCGCTCGGAGATAAGACCGGAGACGACGCGGGTGCTGCTGGAGGTGGCGACGTGGAGTGGCCCGAACATCCACCGCACCTCGTGGAGCCTGGGCCTGCGCAGCGAGGCGTCGGGTCGCTTCGAGAAGGGGCTGGCACCCGAGCAATGCATGCACGCGCAGTCCGTGGCGAGCAAACTGCTGATCGAGTGCTGCGGCGCGCGCGTCGCCCCGGGCACGATCGATGTCGGCTGGGAGCCGGCACCGGAGCTCCTGATCCGCCTGCGGGAGGCGCGGGTGCAGGCGATCCTCGGGCTGCCGGTCCCACGCGAGCGCCAGGCGGAGATCCTGGAGGCGCTCGACTTTCAGACGGTCGCGGTGCTCGACCCGCCCGAGCGCAGACGGCCTCGATGTGACTGTGCCGGCGCTGCGACGCGTGGACGTCACGCGCGAGGTCGATTTGATCGAGGAGGTCGCGCGGATCGACGGCCTGGAGAAGTTGCCGGCAACGTTGCCCGCGCGCCGCGGCGCGGTTGGGCTACTCAGCCACGCCCAGAAGAGTGCGCCGCGCGGCCGAGGACGCGCTCGTCGGCCGCGGCCTGCACGAGGTCGTCGGCTGGAGCTTCACCGACCCCGGCCTGCTCGATTGGCTGCGCCTGCCCGGCGAGCACCCGCTGCGACGGGTCGTGCGATTGGAAAACCCGATGTCGGAGACCCAGTCGACGATGCGCCCGACATTGCTCGGCTCGCTGCTGGATGCGGCACGGCACAACGTCGCGCGCAACGGGCCGGATGTGGCGATCTTCGAGTCCGGCGCCGTGTATCGGCCCGCTGCCCATGCGCCGGACGGCGCCACGCCGGTCGAGGAGCACCACGCGCTCGGCGCGCTGCTGAGCGGCGCGCTGGGTGGGGGGACGTCCAAATCCTGGCGCGGGGAGCGGGCTGAGGCGGACTTCTTCGCGGTCAAGGCGCTGCTGGAGGGGGTGCTCGACAAGTTCCATGTCGCCTGGTCGGTGCGGCCGGCCGACGATTGGCCATTCCTGCATCCCGGCCGCAGCCGCCGAGGTGCTCGCGGCGGCGAGGAGCGGAGCCCGCGAGGCTCGGCTTCGTGGGCGAGGTGCACCCGCTCGTCGCCGCGGAGTGGGACCTGGGCCGCACGGCCGTGTTCGCAATCGACCTCGGCAAGCTCGCCGCCGCGTCCCCACCCGTGGCGGCCTTCGCGCCGTTCGCGTCGGTGCCGTCGCTGCGCCAGGACCTCGCGGTCGTCCTGCCCGACTAGGTCGCCGCGGCGCAGGTGCTGGAGCGCGTAGAAGAGGCGGGCGGGCAGATGCTCGACGACGTGAGCGTGTTCGATGTCTACACCGGCCCGCAGGTGGGCGAGGGCAAGCGCTCGCTGGCGCTGGCGCTGTCGTTCAGGGGGCGAGAGCAGACATTGACCGACGAGGATGTGGCGCCCGCACGGGCGAAGATTGTGGCGGCCCTGGGCGAGCTGGGGGGTGAGTTGCGTGGCTGAGCTTAACTCGACGCGCGCCGCTGCCGGTGCGCCCCCGCCGCAGAGCTTCGCGCCCGGCTCTCCGCGCCTGCTCGTCGCCGGGGCGACGGGCTTTGCCGGCGCGCTCGCCGCGTATCTACTGTGGCGCCATCCGCGCTTCGAGCTGGTCGCGGTGACAGGACGCTCGGAGGTCGGCAGACGCCTGGATGACCTGTATCCACGCTATCGCGTGCCGCTGCAGATCGAGCAGCTCGACCTCGACGCCTACGGCGAGCTCGACGCGGCGATCGTCGCCTATCCCCACGCGGCGGCCGCGCCGACGGTCGGCAGTCTGCGCGACTGCGGCGCGCGCGTGGTCGATCTGAGCGCCGACTTCAGGCTCTCCTCGCTCGCAACCTACGAGCGTTGGTACGGCGAGCACCCGCGTCCGGATCTGCTCCCGCAGGCCGTCTATGGCCTGACCGAGCTGCACCGCGAGCGGATCGAGAGCGCCGCGATCGTCGCAAACCCGGGCTGCTATCCGACGGCCTCGCTGCTCGGCCTCGCGCCGCTTGCGCGCGCCGGGCTGATCGCCGACGTCGTGATCGACGCCAAGCAGGGCCTCTCGGGAGCGGGACGCACGTTCGACGAGACGACGCACGGCTCACTCGCGGGCGAGAACATCCTGCCCTACAAGGTGGCAGAACACCGCCACACGCCCGAGATCGAGGAGCAGCTGTCGCCGCTGCGCGCCGCGGCCGGCGCGAGCGACGAGCTTGCGGTGCTGTTCCAGGCCCACCTCGTCCCGCTCGACCAGGGCGAGCTCGCCGACTGCTACGTGACGCCGACGCGCCCGGTCGGGAACGGCGAGCTGGCCGAGCTGTTCCTCGCCGCCTACGCCGAGGAGCCGTTCGTCGAGGTGGTGGGTGCGCCGCCGGGCACCCGCGATGTGCAGGCGACGAACTTCTGCCGCGTGTTCGCGAAGGTCGATCCGCACAGCGGGAAGGTGATCGTGCTCTCGGCGATCGACAACCTCTGGAAGGGGACGTCCTCGCAGGCGGTGCAGAACCTCAACGTGATGTTCGGGCTGCCCGAGACGGAAGGACTGCTGTGAGCGCGGGCAAAGACATCTTCGGCGACAGGGCCTCCGCCGGACCGCCGCGGCCATTCTTCCACTCCCGCTGGGTGCCCTCGCCGGCGCACGTACGCGACCTCGGCCCGGACGCCGGCCTGCCCGCGGGCTTCCGCGCGGCCGGGGTGGCTTGTGGGATCAAGCCCAGTGGCAATCGCGACCTCGGGCTGCTCGTATGCGACGCCGCGAACCCGGTCAGCGCGGCGCGCTTCACCTCGTCGGGAACGCCGGCGGCGCCGGTGCTCGTCAGCCAGGAGCGCTGCCGACTCGACCGGCTGCGTGCGATCCTCGCCAACGCCGGCTGCGCGAACGCGGCGACCGGTAAGCGCGGCATCGAAGACGCCGCCAAGACGCAGGGCGCCGCGGCGATCGCCGCCGGGGTCGACGAGTCCGCGGTCGCGCTCGCTTCGACCGGCGGCATCAGCCAGTACCTGCCGGTGGACGCGATGCTGAAGGGCATCCTCGCCGCCCAGGGTGAGCTGCGCCGCGAGGGCGACGCCGACTTCCAGCAGGCGATCCAGACTACCGACGCGTTCGAGAAGCGCGCCTGCCTGGAGGTCGAGCTGTCCGGCGGGCCGGTCCGTCTGACCGCGCAGTGCAAGGGCGCGGGGATGATCTCGCCGCGCTTCGCGACGATGTTCTGCTTCGTCCAGACCGATGCGGCACTGGAGCCTGCGACCGCGGACCTGCTGCTCGGGGTCACGGTCAAGCGCTCGTTCGACCGCGCCTCGGTCGACGGTCAGCTTTCGACGAACGACATCGCGGTGTTGATGTGCTCCGGCGCCTCCGGCGTGCGGGTCGCCCCGGAATCGGAGGACGAGCTGCGCTTCGGCGAGGCGCTCGACGCGCTGCTGCGTCAGCTCGCGATCATGATGGTCGCCGACGGCGAGGGCGCCGCGCGGATCGCGCGGGTGGTCGTGCGCGGCGGTCACATCGAGGGCGTCGAGGCGGTCGCGCGCGCAGCCGCCAACTCGCCGCTCGTGAAGGCCGCGCTGCACAGCGGCGACCCCAACTGGGGCCGGATCGTCCAGGCCGTCGGCGCCGCACTGCCGGGGACAGCCCCGCTCGCGGTCGACATCACGCTGGAGGGCATCCACGTGTGCTCGGCAGGCGCCGCGATCGACTACGACGAAGCCATATTGGAGGAGGCGCTGAAGGGCAAGGAAGTCGAATACGAGATCACCCTGCCTGGGGATGGCACCGAGACCGAGGTGTTCTTTTCCGACCTATCCCATGAGTACGTGACCATCAATGCGGATTACACAACGTGAGGACACCATGCGCGATGTAGGCACACTGCTCGAGGCGCTCCCCTACATCAGGGAGTTCCACGGCAAGACGGTCGTGATCAAGTACGGAGGCGCCGCGATGGAGGACCTCGCCCTGCGCGAGGAGTTCGCGCGCGATGTCGTCCTGCTCAAGTACGTCGGCCTGAACCCGATCGTCGTCCACGGCGGTGGTCCCGAGATCACCGCCTACATGGAGCGCCTCGGCCTGCCTATTGAGTTCGTCGGCGGGCTGCGCGTATCCGACGCGGACACCGTCGAGGTCGCGAAGATGGTGCTCGTCGGCAAGGTCAACAAGGAGATCGTGCTGCGCCTCGCCGGCCACGGTCAGCCCGCGGTCGGCCTCTGTGGCGACGACGGCTCGCTGTTCCGGGTCGTGCGCCGCGAGGGCCCCGGCGGTGAGGACATCGGCTTCGTCGGGCGGATCGAGCGCGTGAACGCGGGCGTGATCGAGCATGTCGCGAGCGACTACATCCCCGTGATCGCCTCCGTCGGCGCCGACCGTGATGGGCGCTCCTACAACGTCAACGCCGACGAGGCAGCCGGCGCCGTCGCGGGCGCGATGGGCGCGCAGAAGGTGATCTTCCTCACGGATGTCCCCGGCTGGCTGGCCGACCCGGCTGACCCTGGAGCCTGATCGGGCAGGCCTCCGCGGAGCAGGTCGAGGATGCGTTGCCGAGTCTCGAGGGCGGCATGCGCCCCAAGCTGCAGGCCTGCCTCGATGCGATCCACCAGGGTGTGAGCGCCGCGCACATCCTCGACGGGCGCACGCCGCATTCGCTGCTCTTGGAGCTGTTCACCGATGCCGGCGTCGGCACGAAGATCGAGGCCGCGCCATGAGCCTGGCCGAATTGCAGGCGCTCGAGGATTCGAGCGTGATTCACTCCTACGCGCGGTTCCCTGTCCAGTTCGCGCGCGGGCAGGGCGCGCGTCTGTGGGACGTCGATGGGAACGAGTACCTCGACTTCCTCTGCGGCATCTCCGTCACGAACATCGGCCACTGCCACCCGCGCGTGGTCGCGGCCGTGCGTGAGCAGGCCGGGCGGCTGATGCACGTCTCGAACCTGTTCTACACCGAGCCGGCGATGCGCCTCGCCGAGCGCCTGTCGCGGTCGAGTCTTCACGGCAAGGTGTTCTTCTGCAACTCGGGCGCCGAGGCTAACGAGGCGGCGATCAAGCTCGCCCGTAAGGCCCGTCCCGCGGGGGATGTCGTGTCGGTCCACGGCGCCTTCCACGGTCGCACCTACGGCGCGCTCTCGGCGACGCCACAGGAGTCAAAGCAGGCGCCATTTGCGCCGCTCGTCCCAGGTTTCCGTGCGGTTGATCCCACCCCCGCGGCGATCGCGGCGGCAGTCGACGGTGCTACCGCCGCCGTGTTGCTCGAGCCGATCCAGGGCGAGTCGGGCGTGAACGTGCTCTCCACCGAGACCCTCCGCGCCGCTCGTGAGGTCTGCGATGCGCACGGCGCGGCGCTGATCTTCGACGAGGTCCAGTCCGGGATGGGCCGCACCGGCACGCTCTGGGCCTATGAGCAGACCGGGGTCACACCCGACGCGATCACCGTCGCGAAGGCGCTCGGGGGAGGACTGCCGATCGGCGCGCTGATCACCGGCGAGCGCCTGGCGGATGTGCTCGAGCCCGGCGATCATGCCTCCACGTTCGCCGGCGGTCCCGTCGTCGCGGCGGCGGCGCTCGCGGCGCTGGACGTGACCGAGGATCCCGCTCTGCTCAAGGCCGTGCGTGAGCTCGGCCTGCGGCTCACGGTAGGCTTGGAAGCCCTGCCGCACGTCGTCTCGGTGCGTGGGCGCGGGTTGATGCTCGCCTGTGAGATCGACGTCCCCGCGCCCGCCCTCGCACGCCACGCGCTGCTCTCCGAGCGGCTGATCGTAAATGCCACCGGGCCCACGACCATCCGCCTGCTGCCGCCGCTGATCGTCGGCGAGTCAGAGATCGACGACGCACTGCAGCGATTGGGCTCGGCCCTCGCCGGGCAGGACGAAAGATAGGGTTCGCCGCCGTGTCCGACTCCTCGACTCGTGACTTTCCGCCGCGGACCGCCTCCTATGAGGCCGACCCCGCCGAGGTGCGCCGTGTGCTGTTGCTCTACTCGGGCGGCCTCGACACGAGCGTGATGCTGAAGTGGATCCAGGACGAGTATTCCGCCGAAGTCGTCTGCCTGACGGTCAACCTCGGACAGCCGGGCGAGGACTACGCGGTGATCGAAGACAAGGCTCTACGACTGGGCGCGCTCGAGTGCCATGTCGTCGACGCCCGCGAGGAGTTCGCGCGCGAGTATGTCCTGCCGGCGATCAAGGCCAACGCGCTGTACGGGGACTACCCATTGTTCACCGCGCTCGGACGGCCCTTGATCGCAAAGCTTGCGGTCGATTATGCGCGCAAGACCGGTTGTGAGACGATCGCCCATGGCTGCACCGGAAAGGGCAACGACCAGGTGCGGATCGAGGCGACCGTCGCGACACTTGCCCCAGAGCTGAAGGTGATCGCGCCCGTGCGCTCCTGGCAGATGGGCCGCGAGGAGGAGATCGCCTATGCGAAAGAGCACGGCATCCCAATCAAGTCATCTCAGGGGGTCGAGTGCGCAGGCGCCATATTCGATCGACGACAACCTCTGGGGACGCTCTTCGGAGGGCCGCTGGATCGAGGACCTCGACCACGCGCCCGAGGAGGACGTGTTCCAGCTCGTCACGCCCCCCGAGCGCGCGCCCGACGAGGCCGAGATCGTGGAGATCGAGTTCGAGCGGGGCGTGCCTGTCGCCTTGAACGGCGAGCGCCTGAAGCTCGTGGAGCTGATCGAACGGATCGCTGAGCTCGGCGCCAGACACGGCGTGGGAATCATCGACCACATCGAGGACCGGATCGTCGGCCTGAAGGTCCGCGACATCTACGAGGTGCCCGCCGCGGCGATCCTCTTGCCGGCCCACCGCGAGATCGAGCGCCTCGTGTGCACGATCCACCAGAACCAGTTCAAGGCCGGGCTCGAGCGCCAGTGGGCCTATCTCGTTTACGCGGGCCTGTGGTGGGAGCCATTGCGCGCCGACCTCGACGCCTACATGGAGCACGTCAACGAGCACGTCTCAGGGACGATCGGGATCAAGCTCTTCAAGGGTCACGCGCGAGTGGTCACCCGCTCCGCGCCGGGCGCGGTCTACGACGCGAGCCTCGCCTCGTTCGCGCAGTCCGGTGGGCTCTTCTCCCAGGCCGCCTCGCCCGGGTTCATCGAGCTGTGGTCATTGCAGTCGCGGATGGCCTGGCGCCGGCACAACGAGTAGTCCCGGCTCGCCGGTTGCGTCCGGTCTCACCCATAGCCTGAGCGGTCACTGTGATGGCCGAGGGATCAGAGACACCTGGAGAGCCACCGCGGCCAACTGACCGCGATCTCCTGGCCGAGCGTCGTGCACGTCGCGCCGTTGATTTGGATCCCAATCACCCGACGGATGCGCTCACGCGCCGGGCCGAGGCCGCCGAGGCGACCGTGCAGACGCTCGAGACCCACCTTTCAAGCCTTCAGCAACGGGTGCGTGAGGCCGCCGAGGAGCGAGCGATCTTCGCTGAGCGGCTCACCGCCGAACAGGCGGCCGTGGCAGAGCGTGAGCACGAGCTGCGTCGTGTCAAGCAACGTGAGTACGCCGAGCAGCAGCTGCGCGTCGAGGCCGAGGATCGTCGCACGCGCGCTGAGCGCGACGGCCGTGCTGAGATCGACCGCCTCACCCGCCGTCTGGGCTCAAGCGAGCACCACGCCCGTGAGCTGGCCGAGCGTTTGGAGAGCGCCCAGCGCGAGCTGGACGAGGCCGAGCAGGCTGCGGCGGCCGAGCTGGCCCAGTTGCGCTCGGCGGTGGCCGCGGCCGAGCTGCGCACGAGCGGCGAGCGAGAGCTGCGGTTGCGGCTCGCTGAGCTCGAGCGCCGTGCGCTTGAGCTCAGCCACGAGATCGACTCCGAGCGCGCTGCGCGCACGCATGTCGAGCACCAGCTCACCGAGATGCGCGCCGGCTATCGGCGGATGGGGCTGCTGATCGCGGAGTTGAAGGACGTCATGGTCCAGCTGCGGGCCGCCACTGCACGCGAGCCTGAGCCGGAGCAGCATCTCTCCAGTGTTCCCGACGCGCACGGCGAGCAGCGCGAGGAGCTGGCCGACGCTCTGGCGGCCGCCGTCGAACGCCTTCGCGCGCGTGCCGAGTCCGTGATGGAGCCCGAGGAGCTCACCGATATACCCGTCATGCCGCGCCCGCCAGAGGTCGAGCCCACCCCAGCTAGGCTTGTGTCCGAGGGCTCGCCGCACAAGCACAGCAGGTCGTTGCTGACCCGTGCGCGGTTAAGACGCAAAGAGCGCCGCGAGCACCGCTCAGCCGCCGCCGAGCCGCCTAAGATTCAGGCCCAGTGAGTACCCCTTCCTGCGCCCACCTACACGTGCACTCCGAGTACTCGCTGCTCGACGGTGCGTGCAAGATCGACGCGCTTGCGGCGCGCGCGGCGGAGTTCTCTCAGCCCGCGCTGGGCCTGACCGATCACGGCGTGATGAACGGCGCGGTCGAGCTCCACAAGGCCTGCGCCAAGCACGGCGTCAAGCCGATCGTCGGCTGCGAGATCTACCTCGTTGACGACCACACGGTCGCGGTGGGATCCTCAGGGCGTGTTGAGCGCAACCACCTGACGCTGCTTGCCGCCGACGACGCCGGCTACCGCAACCTCGTCAAGCTCTCCTCCGCCGGCTTCCTCGAAGGCTTGCACCGAGGCAAGCCGACGGTTGACCTCGAGCAGGTGCAGCGTCACTCAGAGGGTGTGATCGCGCTCACCGGCTGCCTGGCCTCGCGCTTCTGCCAGCGCCTGGTGGAGGATCGCAACGACGACGCGCGCGCGCACGCCGACGAGCTGCTTGGAATCTTCGGCGCCGGGAACGTCTACTTCGAGGTGCAGAAGAACGGCCTGGCCGATCAGGACAAGTGCAACGAGGGCATCGTTCGCATCGCCCGCGAAGTCGGGGGCAGCCTGGTCGGGACCGGAGACGTGCACTACCTGCGTCGCGAGGATCACGGCCACCACACGGCACTCCTCTGTGTGCAGACCAAGAGCACGCTCGCCGCGCCGAAGATGATCTTCGAGACCAACGAGTTCTACCTGCGCGACTCCGCGGAAATGGCCGACGCCTTCGCGGAGTGGCCCGAAGCGATCGCGAGCACCCTGGAGATCGCCGAGCGCTGCACGGTGCAGCTGGAGCTCGACAAGCAACTGATCCCCAGCTACAAGACACCCGACGAGAGCAGCGAGCAGGAGTACCTTCGCGCACGGGTGCTCGAGGGTCTACGTCTGCGCTATGGCGACCCGCCGCCCGCGGAGGCGCTCGAGCGCATGGAGATGGAGCTCGACGTGATCAATCGGATGGGCTTCAACGCCTACTTTTTGATCGTCTGGGACTTCGTCAAGTTCGCCAAGGAGAACGGCATCGCGGTGGGTCCCGGCCGCGGCTCCGCCGCGGGTTCGATCGTCGCCTACTGCCTGGCGATCACGGATGTGGACCCGCTGCGCTACGACCTGCTGTTCGAGCGCTTCCTCAACCCTGAGCGCGTGTCGATGCCGGATATCGACATCGACTTCTCCGTGCGCGGGCGTGAGCGGGTGATGAAATACGTGACCGAGAAGTACGGGCGCGAGTCGGTCGCGCAGATCGTCACCTTCGGCAAGATGTTCCCCCGCGCCGCCACGCGTGACGCGGCGCGCGTGCTCGGCTTGGACTATGGTGCCGGCGATCGCCTGGCGAAGCTGATTCCCGATCCGATCATGGGACGCTCCCCGTCCTTCGAGGATTGCCTGAAGAGCGGCGAGCCGCTGCGCAAGGCCTGCGATGAGGACCCCACCGCGAAGCAGATCATCGACGTCGCACAGGGCCTGGAGGGGATCGTGCGCAACTCCTCGATCCACGCCGCGGCAGTCGTGATCGCAGATCGGCCGCTGACCGACATCGTGCCCCTGCAGCTCGCCGACGGCGGCACCGATGAGCACGGCGAGCGCGTCTGGCGCACCGTCACTCAGTTCTCGATGAAGCCGATCGAGGACATCGGCCTCTTGAAGATGGACTTCCTCGGGCTGCGCAACCTCGACGTGATCGAGGACGCGCTCGACATCATCGAGCGCTCGAGCGTCGACGCCAACGGCAACGGCATTGCTCGTCCGGATATGACGACGCTCCCGCTCGATGACGCGCGAACGTATGAGATGCTCGCGCGCGGGGACTCGACGGGTGTGTTCCAGTTCGAGTCCGAGGGCATGCGCGAGGCGCTGAAGAAGGTCCGCCCCGACGAGTTCAACGACCTGGTCGCGCTCAACGCGCTCTACCGGCCGGGCGCGATGGACCAGATCCCCGTCTATGCCAGGGGCAAGCACAACCCGGAGACGATCTTCTATCCCGACGAGCGCCTGCGCCCGATCCTGGAATCCTCCAACGGGGTGATCCTCTACCAGGAGCAGGCGATGCAGATCTCCAAGGAGATCGCCGGCTTCTCCGGCGCCAAGGCGGACGACCTGCGCAAGGCGATCGGCAAGAAGAACCGCGCGGCGATGGCCGCATTGAAGCCGGAGTTCGTCGAGGGCTGCCGCGCCTCGGGCACGAGCTCGGCCGTGACCGAATCGCTGTGGCAGACGAATGAAAAGTCCGCCGACTACTCCTTCAACAAGAGCCATGCCGCATGCTACGGGCTGATCGCCTACCGCACCGCATGGCTGAAGGCCAACTACCCCGCGGAGTACATGGCGGCGCTGATCTCTTCGGTGATGTCCACGAAGGACAAGGTCCCGTTCTTCGTTGCGCGCTGTGAGGAGATGGGGATCGAGATCCTGCCCCCCGACGTGAACCTCCCAGACCACGAGTTCACGGTCGTGCAGGGCAACATCCGCTTCGGCCTGGACGCCGTCAAGGGCGTCGGCTACCAGGCGGTCGAGGCGATCAAGCAGGCGCGCGGGAAGGGTGGAGCTTTCAGCTCACTGTGGGACTTCTGCGAGCGCGTGGACAACCGCACAGTCAATAAGAAGGCGATCGAGGCCTTGATCAAGTGCGGGGCCTTCGGCTCCACCGGAGCGACCCGCAAGGGCATGCTCGCGGTACTCGAGCAGGCCCAGGGAGCGGGTCAGAAGGCCCAGCAGGACGCGCTGATCGGTCAGGGTTCGATCTTCGACCTGGATACCCCGGCCGCCTCAGCCGGCGGTGGCGGCTCCTCCTCCGGGGTAGGGGGGGGCTCGGGCGGCGAGCCCGGCGCCGGCGCCGCGAGTACTGCCGCGGCCGGTTTTGCGATTGGGCTGGCAAGGCCGATGCATCCGCCGATCCCGACGGAGGAGTTCGAGCAGGCCGAGCTGCTGGCCGTGGAGAAGGAAGCGATCGGGCTATTCGTCTCCGCGCACCCGCTGAAGCCGCTGCGCGAGGTGCTGCGCGCCCGCGTGGACTGTCCGCTGTCCGCGCTCGCCGACCGCCGCGACAAGGACCTTGTGACGGTCGGTGGGATCATCACCGAGGCCAAGCGGATCCGCACGCGTAACGGCGACCCGATGATGTTCGCGACGCTCGACGATCTCGCGGGGGCGGTCGAGATGATCATCTTCGGCAAGGCGATCGCAGAGCACGAGGCGGCGCTGGCGGTCGATCAGGTCGTGCTCGTGCGCGGCCGCGTCGACCACAAGGAAGCCGGTAGCACCTCTCTGGTGGTGCAGTCGGTGGAGTCCTTCTCGCCTTCGCAGGAGGAGATCGAGCGAGCCCGCTCACACGCCGACGCGACTGCCAGGACCGCCACGGCGCTTGCCAATCCGGTGCGCCTGCGGATCGATGCGTCCTGTCTGGGAGCAAGCGCGATCGAGGACTGCAAGCAGCTGATCGAGGAAAACCCGGGCCCGGCCGAGGTCGTGCTGGAGATCGACACGAGCACGGGCACCCGCCGGGTCCGACTTGGCGAGACCTATCGGGTGCAGCACACGCCGACATTGCGGGCTGAGCTGGAAAACGTGCTGGCTCCGGTGGCTCAGGCCGCTGCAGCCGGCTGACTCTGACGCCCCCAGCTCACTTCTTGCGGGCTGCGATGCCCCGCTCGCGCAGCTCCATTGCCAGCTCGATTTCCTTACGCCCGGGGCCTTCGCGTTTCTCACCCGGAGTCTCGAGCACGCACGGCAGCTTCTGCAGGCCCCGCGCGGACAGGAACGCCATGCAGCCCTCCGTGCCGAGCTCGCCGGCGCCGAGGTTGGCGTGGCGGTCGCGGTTTGAGCCGAGTGGAGTCTGAGAATCGTTGAGGTGCAGCGAGCGGATCCTGCCGCGCCCGAGCTTGCGCGTCGCTTCGCTCAGGGTTGAGCTCATGCCCTTGGCTGTGCGGATGTCATAGCCGGAGGCAAGCATGTGACAGGAGTCCAGGCACACCCCAAGTCGCTCGCCTGCGCCGGAAGTCTCCAGCAGCGCTGCGAGCTCGTCAAACGAGCGCCCGAGTGTGCCGCCCGTGCCCGCCGTGTTCTCCAAATGCAGCTCACAGCCCTCGCTCTCCTTCAAGGCCTCGCTGATCGTCTTGCCCGCCCTGGCGATTGCCTTGCCAACGTCGCCGGTCTTCGCCGAGCCGGGGTGCAGAACCACCCCGCTGGCGCCGATCTCGTGTCCGACGCGCAGGGAGTGTGTGAGCGAGGTCAGCGACTTGGCGCGGATGTCCGAGTCGTCACTGGCGCAGTTGAGCAGGTAGACGGCGTGGATCAGAACCACCGCGATCGGGCTCGTGACCATTGCCTGCTTGAACGCCACGATGTCCTCCTCGCGGTAGATCGTGGGCTTCCACATGCGCGGTGACTGGTTGAAGATCTGGATCGCGCGGCAGCCGCGCTCCACTCCGCGCTCGATCGCTTTCGGCAAGCCACCCGCGGGTGATACGTGTGCGCCGATTAGCATGGCGGCGATCTTATGGTTTCCGCCTCCGCTCAGACCGGCCGCTCAGACGCATGGATGCGTGTGAGGTTTGCTCCCTCTCCGACGGGGGCGCTGCACATTGGTGGGGCGCGCACGGCGCTGTTTAATTGGCTGCTCGCCCGTCACGCCGGTGGGAAGCTGGTGCTGCGCATCGAGGACACTGACCGCGAGCGCTCGACTCCGGAGAACGTAGAGCAGATCCTCGACGCGCTGCGCTGGTTGGAGCTCGACTGGGATGAGGGCCCGATCATGCAGTCTGAGCGCTCTGAGCGCCACCGCGAGGCGCTGCAAGCACTGTTGGAGGCGGGTTACGCCTACCGCTCGAATGCGACGGCGGAGGATGTGAAGGCCTACAAGCAACTCCACGGCGCCGAGCGCGGTTTCCGGGGTGAGGCTGAGCCCGAGGGGGCGGTACGCCTGCACGTTCCTGACGAAGGCGAGACCGTCGTCCACGACGTCATCCGTGGGGAGACGCGCTTCGCGCACGTCCACCTCGACGATCCGGTGATCGCGCGCGCGGACGGCTCGGTGCTCTACAACTTCGCGGTAGCGATCGACGACCTCGATGCCAACATCACGCACGTAGTGCGCGGTGAGGATCACCTCTCGAACACCCCCAAGCAGGTGCTCGTGCTGGAGGCGATGAGGGCGGCCGGCTTCGCCGGCGCTGAGCAGCCGCTGCCGCTGTATGCGCATCTGCCGCTGCTGCACGGACCCGACGGCAAGAAGCTCTCCAAGCGCCACGGCGCCGCTTCGGTGCAGGAGTTGCGCGACGCCGGCTATTTGCCCGACGCGGTCCGCAACTACCTGGCGCTGCTCGGTTGGGGCGCGGGCGATGACGCGACGGTGCTCTCGACTGACGAGCTGATCGAGCGCTTTACGCTCGAGCGGGTGAGCCGCAACCCCGCGCGCTTTGACGAGGTCAAGCTGCGGTGGCTCGACGGTGTCCACATCCGGGAGCTGCCCTTCGAGGAGCTGGCGGGGTTGGTCGGGGAGTTCCTCGACGGAGCCGGCGGCCATCCCAAAGCGCGCGAGGACGAGCGCTTCCCGGGAGCGGTCGCGATCAGCCAGGAGAAGATCCACACGCTCGCCGACTTCTGGCCGCTGAGTGGGTTCATCTTCGATGGGCCCCATGACGACCCGTCGGCACGGGAGAAGTGGCTGGGTGAGGACGGCCTGGCCGTGCTGAGCGATGTGCGGGCGGCGCTCGCCGAGGTCGTCGACTTCGATCAGGCGGGCGTGCAGGAGGCGTTGGAGGGCGTTCTCGAGCGTCGCGACCTGAAGCCCCGCGCCGTCTACCAGCCCGTGCGCGTGGCGATCTCCGGCACGACGATCTCTCCGGGCATCTTCGAGAGCGTGGCTTTGCTTGGCCGCGAGGAGACGCTGCGGCGTCTCGACGCCGCGCTCGCCGGGGCGCACTGAACCGGCAAACTGCCCCTCAACCGTTCGTCCAGGGATGCCGATAGTACCCCGACACACGGCGTTCCCTCTTGAGTGCCGACGATCACAAGGCAGGTACACGGACGTATGCATGCCACAGCTTCCAAGCCAAAGCGGGCGACCACGAAGGGCCGCGCTGCGGAGGTAGAGCGCCGGGCCGGCGGATCCGCCGGCGTTCCTGGCGCGCGTCATCAGAACGAGGGGCATGGCCGCCGCCTGACGATGGCCTTCGAGGCCTTGGAGGCCTTTCCCGCGCTTGCCGAGTCGCGCAACCGCCTGCTCGCGGTGATGTCCGGGGACCACGTGGCCACGGCCGACATCGTCACCGCCGTCGAGTCGGATGTCGCGCTGATCATCGCCGTCCTGCGGGTCGCCAACCAGGCGCAGAGCTCGCGCGTGCGCGTGGACACCGTCGTTGCCGCCGTGGAGCTGCTCAGCCCGCAGATGGTGCAAGCGCTGGCGGGGCGCGTGCGCACATTTGAATTCTTCGAGCGCTCGAGCGTGTGGGAGGCGGCGCCGGAGCGCTTCCGTCTGCACGCGCTGGCGACGCAGCGCGCGGCGGACCGGATCGCGGCGGAGGTCGGCTATGAGCACCGCGATCGTCTCACGGTGACGAGCCTGCTGCACGACATCGGCAAGCTCGTGCTGCTGCACGCCTACCCCGGCTATCCCGCGGAGGTGCATCTCGGGGCAAAGACGCCCGAGGAACGCATCCATCAGGAGCGCCGGGAGCTCGGCGTGGATCACGCCCTGGTGGGTGGTGTGCTCGCGCGGCGCTGGGGGCTGCCGGGCACGATCGCCACCGCGATCGAGCGCCATCACAACCCGGATGTCGAGGGCGAGGCCTCCTTCATCCGCCTGGCGGACATGCTCGCCCACTATGAGCAGGGCGCCCCGGTGTCCTCCACCGAGATGCTGCAGAGCGCCCGGATCGTCGGCATCGGTCCCGAGGAGCTGCGGCGCGTGATGTACGAGCTGCCGAGCTCCGCCAGCCAGCGCCAGCGCCATGTCGACCCCTGCCCGCTCTCCGGGCGCGAGCTCGGCGTATTGCAGCGGCTCGCCGAGGGTAAGGTCTACAAGCAGATCGCCCACGAGCTGACGCTCTCGACGAGCACGGTGCGCACCCACCTGCACAACATCTACGGCAAGCTCGGCGCCGTCGATCGCGCCCAAGCGGTCCTGATCGCCACCGAGCGCGGCTGGTTGTAGTTCCGTAGCATCGCCGTGTGATCTCGATCACCAGCAAGTCTCCCTACGCCGTGCTCGCGCTCGCCGAGCTCGGGCGCTCCGCGGGCTCGGGGCCGGTTCCGATCGGCGAGCTGGCGCGCAAGCGCGATGTGCCGGTGCAGTTTCTCGAGCAGCTATTCGCCGCGCTGCGACGGGCGGGGGTGATCAGCTCACAACGGGGAGTGAAGGGCGGCTACCGGTTCGCGCGCGAGCCCTCGTCGGTGACCGTGCTGGAGATCGTCGAGCTGCTCGACGGCCCGCTCGGGCGCGATTCCGAGGGCGTGTTCGCCGATGCCGCCGATGCCGCCCGCAAGGTGCTTGCCCAGACTACGATCGCGGATGTGATCGAGCGCGAGTCGCGCGATGCGGGCGCCTCGATGTACTACATTTGAGTATCTCTCACATCTCAGCTGTAACCAAGTCCGGCGTAGGTTTAGAAAGCGGGTGCGGAGATGTAGTTTTGAGGTGTTGTGTGCACCTTTGCCATTTGATGCCCACGGGTGGTCACTAGTACATTCGTCCAGTCTCTGCACGGCAGCTTATTCTGTGCTTACACTGCGTGCTCGACAACCTAGAACTGAAAAAGGCAAACCCGTCGTGAGAGGGGGGCGCAAAGTCAGAGATCTCGACGAGATAGCTCGGCCGCCAGTCAAAGCCATGGAGGGCTATCTTGTTTACGGACCCGTCGCGCACCTCTCGGATATTGCAGCCCAGCCTCGCCCGTACGCCGGCTCGACTGTGGGAGCGCTCGCGGGATGAGAGTGGCTTTGGGCTTGTCGAAGTCCTCGTCGTGATCCTGGTCATCGGTGTGCTCGCCGCAATTGCCCTGCCGGCGTTCCTCAACCAGAAAACAAAGGCCTACGACGCCGCCGCAAAGGAACTGGTTCACTCTGCCGCGGTCACCGCCGAGACGATTGCCGCCGACAACAATGGCGAATACACAAAGGTCACGAAGGCAGAATTGAACAAGTACGAACCGACGATCCAGACCGCCGCGGGTGGGGGAAACGCCTACATCAGCGAAACCGGGACCCCTTCACCCAACAGCTACAGCGTGACGGCCACGGCGGCGAGCACCGGGGACGAATTCACGATCTCGAAGAGCTCGACCGGCACGATGACTCGTACGTGTGTGAGTAAAAAAGGCAGCAAAACGGGCTGCTCGGGTGGAGCAGACAAGCAGCTGGTAGGTAGCGCTTCAGTGCGTCCGGGCGATGAATGCTCGGGCGCGCTTGGCGGCGTACATCGCTCGGTCGGCCTCCACCAGGATCTGCTCGTTGTCGCGGACCTGGCTGTCGATCAGAGCGAAGCCCACGCTGCCCGACAGGTGCACGACGGCGTCACCGGCGTCGACGGTGCATGCGGCGATTACGGACGCCAGGTCTTCGGCGACGTGCTCAGAGCCCTGGCGGTCCATGTGGGGCAGCAGCACAGCGAACTCGTCTCCGCCGAGGCGGGCCACCAGATCGGTGGTCCGCAGACGACGGGTGAGTGTCCTCGAGATCACTCTGAGGGCCTCGTCGCCGACCTTGTGACCGTGTAGGTCGTTGACCTGCTTGAAGTAGTCGAGATCGATCACCATCAGGGCCGCCTGCTCGCCGTAGCGCTGGCAGCGTCCGACCTGCAGCTTGAGGTCGTGCTCGAACAGGCGCCGGTTGCGCAGACCGGTGAGGGGATCGTGGTCGGCGAGGTGGCGCAGGTGCTCCTCCAGCAACTTGCGCTCGGAGATGTCCTGGAGCTGCACGATGAAGTGCAGGGGGTCGCCGTCCTGGTCTCGTACGAGCGAGATCGAGAGCAACGCCGCCATCGTCTCTCCGACCGAGTTGAAATAGCGCAGCTCGGTCTGGAACGCGGCGATCTCGCCGGCCAGCAGCCGTCGACGGGGCTCCACGTCGCTCTCCTCGTCGGCATGAGTGATGTCCTTGAAGCGCTTGCCGATCAGCTCGATGGAGGTATAGCCGGTGATCTCGCACAGCGCGTGGTTGACCAGTACCCAGCGGCCGTCCTGATCCAGCAGCCCCATTCCGACCGGAGCCTGGTCGAAGACCAGCTCGAAGTGCTCGCGCGAGTGAGGCCAGGGCTCACCCACATCCGTGCGTGCGCGTGCGGAGATGTCGAGGACGACCGCCACGCCGCCGGTGAGGCCGCCGGGCTCGTTTACTCTCGGAGCGGAGCCTTCCAGGCACAGCGGGCCGACGTCCACCATCAGGCCGCGACGCCCGTCGGTGCTCCACAGCTCACGCGAGCGAGTCTCTCCCTCCAGGGCGGAGCGGCACAGCGGCTCGATCTGCCGCCACAGCTCCGCGGGGAAGGCATCCGCGATCGACTGCCCTTCGCGGAAGCTCGAGGGAGTGCGCCCGCTGGGTCCGAGCGCCTGACCGGCGCTCAGCACGAAGCGAAGCTCGGAGTCGAACACCAGGATCAGCGCCTCGGGTAGCTCGCGCAGCGCGGCCGCGGCGCTCCCGGTCGGCTCGTCGAGCACTTGCAGGGTCTGCTGCCGGCCTGGTGCCTGGCGTTCGGATGATCGGGACATGATCACCTCATCGGCTGTCCAAGCTCGAGCTTGACGGTCGTGGGTGTGGTCTTGCACGATCGTTGCAGCCGCCTTCCCTCGTTGGCCACTATTGTCGGGGGTGGATGTCCCAAATCCCGATCAACATTGCGGAGCTTGTCGGTGACACCCCGCTGATCGGGCTGCCGCGGATGCTCGAGGGCTCAGGAGCGGCGGATGGTGTCGAACTGTTCGCCAAGCTCGAGTCGCTCAACCCGGGCGGCTCTGTCAAGGACCGGATCGGCGTGGCGATGATCGCGGCGGCCGAGTCCGAGGGCCTGATCGAGCCCGGCCGCACGACGATCGTCGAGGCGACATCCGGCAACACCGGCATCGCGCTCGCGTTCGTCTGCGCGGCGCGGGGCTATCAGCTCGTGCTCACGCTGCCGCAGGGCATGAGCCGCGAGCGCGAGAGCCTCCTTCGTCTCTACGGCGCGCGCGTGGACATCACCGAGTCGCTCGGCGGGATGTCAGAGGCCGTTGCGGCCGCCCGCGCGATGGCCGAGGACCCTGACGTGTTCCTCCCTGACCAGTTCTCCAACCCAGCCAACCCGGCCATCCACCGGCGCACGACGGGGCCGGAGATCGACCGCGCACTGGATGGCCGCGTCGACATCCTCGTCGCCGGCGTCGGCACCGGCGGAACGATTACCGGCGCGGGCGAGTTTTTGCGTGAGCGCAATCCCGACCTTGAGATCGTCGCGGTCGAGCCCGCTGGCTCCGCGGTCCTCTCCGGCAAGCGCCCGGGGCCGCACCGGATCCAGGGCATCGGCGCGGGCTTCGTCCCGGCGGTGCTCAACCGCGAACTGCTCACTGAGGTGATCGCCGTGTCAGACGACGACGCGATCCAGACCGCCTGGACCTGCGCTCGGCGTGCCGGGCTGCTCGCGGGCATCTCCTGCGGGGCGGCGCTGTGGGCGGCGCTCCAGGTGGCCGCTCGCCCCGAGTCAAAGGGCAAGCGGATCGTCGTGATCATGCCCGACTCGGGCGAGCGCTACATCTCGCAGGCGTTCTTCACTCCCTGACGCCACCCGGCAGCCTTCCACGTGCTGGCCGATCCCGGACGATCGGTAGCACGCAGAAGTCTGCCGTGCACCGTCGAACGCTTCTGTTCCTGGATCATTGCCTCTCGAGGCATCGCGCTGAAGCTCAGAGAGATGGCCGCTACGCTGATGACATGCCTGGCTTTAGCGCATTTGCGCAAGTGGCTCGCGAGCTGCGTCGGGACGTTGCCGCGGCGCGCGATCGCGATCCGGCCGCGCGGGGGGTCGGGCAGGGCGAGATTCTCGCCACCTGGCCCGGGATTCACGCGCTTTTGGCCTATCGCGTCGCGCATGCGCTGCACCACGCGGGCGTGCGGTTGTTGCCACGAACGCTCTCGATGCTCACCCGGGCGCTCACCGGCATTGAGATTCACCCCGCGGCCCAGATCGGGGAGGGTTTGTTCATCGATCACGGCACCGGCGTCGTGATCGGCGAGACGGCCGACATCGGCGAGAACGTCACTCTCTACCAGGGCGTCACGCTCGGAGGCACGGGCTTCGCGACCGGCAAGCGCCACCCGACGGTCCAGGACAACGTCACGATCGGCTCCGGCGCCAAGCTTTTGGGGCCGATCACGATCGGTCACGGCGCCAAGATCGGAGCCAACAGCGTGGTCATAACCGACGTGCCGCCGAACTCCACCGTTGTCGGCAATCCCGGTCATCCTGTGCGCGTCGACGGGCGCCGCGCCGAGGGTCCGGACGCCGACTGGATTCATCTCCCCGACCCGATCGCCGAGGCAATTCAGGGTCTCGCGAGCCGGATCGGTGCGCTCGAACGTACCGTCTCAGAGCTATCCGGCAAGGAGTCCGACGCTCCGCTGGCCGAGGTGCGGCCGCTGCGCACGGTCAAGGGACCGAATCCCGCTGGGGGGTAGGGCCGCAGGGGTCAGCGGATCACCTCCCGGCGGTGGGGCCTACTCGGGCAGCCGGCGCGCCTCCGGCGACGCCGGCTCGTAGCGCGAGGTCCGTTCGTCGCGGATCGATTGCCACGAGCCGAGCAGCACCGCCACGGCGCCGACGAGTGCCAGCCAGGCGCCAGCACACAGCATTGTGGCGTGGTCGGGCCGCTCGAGCACCCTCACGAGCGCCGCAACAACCGCGATCAGCCCGAACAGCACGCTCCATACCGCGGTGGCGACCGGCAGAGCGGGAGTGCGCTCGGTGACGGTGGCCAGGAGCAGCGCGAGTGCGACGATCGCCGCCAACATCAACAGCACGACCGCGGGTCCGAAGGTGCTCCAGGCGCTGAGCTTGCCTTCGGCGTTCTCGTACCAGGGCAGCGTCAGCGCGACGATCAGGCAGACGGCTCCCGCCGCGGCGAGCAGCTCTCCCAGGCGGAGGCGTCTCACGCTCACTGGATGCCCGCCAGACCGCGCGCGGCTTGCAGCGTGTTCACGAGCAGGTAGGCGATAGTCATCGGGCCCACGCCGCCCGGCACCGGCGTGATCGAGGAGGCGATCTCGGATACGGCGTCGAAGTCGACATCGCCGACCAGGCCGCTCTTGTTGTGAGCCTCCTCGGGCGTCAGGCGGTTCATGCCCACATCGATCACCACCGCGCCCGGCTTGACGAACTCCCTCCTCACCAGCCGCGCGCGACCCACCGCCGCAATCAGCACATCCGCGCGCGCGCAAACCGCAGCGAGATCGCGCGTGCGCGAGTGGCAGGTGGTTACCGTCGCGTTCTCCGCAAGCAGCAGCTGCGCCATCGGCTTGCCGAACAGGTTCGAGCGCCCGATCACGACCGCCTCGGCGCCTTCCAGCTTCGCATCGACGCTCCTGAGCAGCTCCATCACCCCCGAGGGAGTGCAGGGCCGCAGCCCTGGCAGCCCGAGTGCCAGCAACCCGGCGTTGACGGGCGTCAGACCGTCAACGTCCTTCGCCGGGTCGATCATCGCCGTCAGCGCCGCCCCGTCGAGATGGACCGGCAACGGCAGCTGCAGCAGCACGCCACTGACCGCGTCGTCGGCGTTCAGGGCTCCCAGCTCGTCGGCCACTTCCTCGAAGGAGGCACCTGCGCTCAGGCGCCGGTCGAACGGCACCATGCCCACCTCTGCGCAGGCACGCTGCTTGCCGCCCACGTACACGGCCGAGGCGGGATCCTCGCCGACCAGCACGGTCGCCAGGCCCGGGGGTCGTCCAGTCTGCGCGGCGAACGTCTCCACCTCGCCTGCGACCTCTCCTCGCACCCGTGCGGCGATCGCCTTGCCGTCGATGATCGTGGCGGACATGTGCCGGATGCTAAGGGGTTGCCGTGATCAGGTCCGTCACGGTTCGGCCGGTCGCCTGCTCCTCGCCTATCAACGCCGTGCGAGGAGGGCGTACTCGGCCATCAGCTTGCGCTCGGAACCGTCGTCGGCGAAGCGCACGACGATCACCCCGCCAGGCTCCACGCCGGTGACCACGCCTTCGCCGAAGGCCGCGTGAACAATGTCCTCGCCCATGCGAAACGCCGGAGCGGCCGGCACCTGCCGGCCGTGCCCACCGGAGGAGGCCTCCCGGCCCCGCACTCCCGAGCGCCCGCCCCAGCCGCCGGCCGGTGCTCCACCGCCGAGCGAGGACCCACCGTTGCCCACGCCCGCGCCGACCCGGGCGCCGCTCCAGGAGTGGAGCGCCGGCGCCTGCACGCGGTCAAGCAGCTCCGCGGGGATCTCGTCGAGGAAGCGGCTCGGCAGCCCGTAGCTTTGTGCGCCGAACACCGCCCGCCGGCGCGCGTGGGTCAGGTACAGCTTCTGCATAGCGCGCGTCACGCCGACGTAGAACAGACGCCGCTCCTCCTCCAGCGCGCCTTCGTCGAGTGCACGCGAGTGGGGGAAGACCCCGTCCTCGCAGCCGGCGATGAACACGATCGGGTACTCCAGCCCCTTCGCGTTGTGCAGCGTCATCAGGGTCACGAGGCCCTCATCCTCGGTCCGCGAATCCGCGTCGGCGACGAGCGCGATCTGCTGCAGGAAGACTTCGAGCGTGCCCTCGCCCTGCGGCGCGCTCGTGTCGAACTCGCGCCCTACCTGTACGAGCTGCTCGAGGTTCTCGATCCGTCCCTGCGCCTCGATCGTCCGCTCGGCCTCGAGCGCGTCGATGTAGCCCGTCTGCGAAAGCGTGGCCTCGATCAGATCGGCGACGGGTGGCTGTTGCTCCACACGCGCGCGCAGGTCGTCCATCGTGTCCATGAAACGTCTGAGCGACTTGATCGCGGCGGTGCCGAGCCCGGGGATCTGATCGGGGGCCGAGGCGGCCTCCCAGACGGACACACCGACGCTGGCCGAGTGGGCCACGATCCGCGACAGCGAGGTCTGTCCGAGCCCACGCCGCGGCGAGTTGGCCACGCGGGTGAAGCTGACCACGTCGAACGGGTTCGCCAGGAGAGAGAGATAGGCGATCGCGTCCTTGATCTCAGCGCGCTCGTAGAACTTCGTTCCGCCGATCACCTGGTAGGCGATCTCACGGCGCACGAGTGTGTCCTCGAGCACCCGCGACATCGCGTTCGTGCGGTACAGGACCGCGATCTCTGCGCGGCTCGCGCCCTCGTCGACCAAGCGCTCGATCTCGCCCACAATGAACCGTGCCTCTGCGTGCTCGTCCTCGAGCTCGCGCACCTGGACCTGTTCTCCCTGTCCGAGCTCGCTCCACAGGCGCTTCGCGATCCCGCCGCGGTTGTTCGCGATCACCGCGTTCGCGGCCTGCAGGATCGTCTCGGTCGAGCGGTAGTTCTGCTCGAGCTTCACGACCCTCGCGTCGGGGAAGTCCTCCTGGAAGTCGAGGATGTTGCGCACATCGGCCCCTCTGAAGCTGTAGATCGACTGCGAGTCATCGCCGACGACCGCCAGGTTGCGGTGCCCGACCGGGCCGGCGTACGTAGGCCGCTCTCCATTCCGCGGTGAATCCTCGTGGCTCCGAGAGTCGCCCCGCGGCCGCCGACCCCCACCCACCAGCAACTGTAGAAACCTGTACTGCGCGTGGTTGGTGTCCTGGTACTCGTCGACGAGCACGTGTCTGAACGTCTCCGCGTAGCGCTCGCGGACTTGGTCGAACAGCTCCAGCAGGTTGACGGTGCGGAACAGCAGGTCGTCGAAGTCCATCGCGTTTGAGCGCAGCAGGTCGCGCTCGTACAGCCTGTAGACCTCCCCGACCATCTCCTCGAACGGGGAGCCCACTGCCTGTTGGTAAGCCTCGGCGTTGAGCAGCTTGTTCTTGGCCGCCGAGATCTGGTTGTGCAGGGCGGCGGGGGTGTAGCGTTTGGGGTCGATCCCGAGCTCGTCGATGCAGCGCTTGGTCAACCGGCGCGCGTCGGCCTGATCGTAGATCGTGAACTGCCTGGTGTACCCGAGGCGCTCGGCCTCGGTACGCAGGATGCGCGCGCAGGCGGCGTGGAAGGTCATCAGCCACATCCCGCGCGTGCCTCTTCCCAGCAATTGCTCGACGCGGCCACGCATCTCCTTGGCGGCCTTGTTCGTGAACGTGATCGCCAGGATCTCGCCGGCCTGGGCCTGGTCGGTGTAGACGAGGAACGCGATCCGGTGAACGAGCACCCGCGTCTTGCCGCTGCCCGCGCCGGCGAGGATCAGCAGCGGGCCCTCACCGTGGGTCACGGCCTCGCGCTGGGGCTCGTTCAGGCCCTCCAGCAGCTCCTTTAGGTGCTCGGCGTGCGGGTTTTCCGCCATCGTCTGGGAATGCTCCGACATCTACTCCCAGCATAGATGCGTCCCCGGCTGGTGAGTACAGGAGCGTCCGGTGTCGATCCGCCGAGATCGGGCGGGGCGCTCGATGTCTCACGCGGGAGGCTCCGTGGCTTTACACAGGGCGCTCCGTAGAATGCGATCAGTGATCGACCGTGACGAGGTTCTGCATGTGGCGCGCTTGGCGCGCCTGCGATTGAGCGAGGATGAGGTCGAGCCGATGGCGCGCGAGCTCTCGGTTGTGCTCGATCACATCGCCACGATCTCAGAGCTCAATCTGGAGGACGTTCCTCCGACGTCACACGTCGTCGCTAATGCGATGCCCACCCAACCCGGCTTGCGCCCCGATGAGCCGCGCCCGTGCCTTCCGCGCGAGGTCGCGCTCGGACAGGCGCCGGCTGTCAGCGATGACGGCTTTCTCGTCCCAAGTCCGCAAGCATGAGCGCGGACATGCTCGATCTGTCGGCCGCGCAGGCGATCGCGGCGATCGAGGCCGGCGAGCTCTCGGCGCAGGAGCTGTTCGCGTTCTACCGCGGGCGCGCCGTCGAACACGGTGGGGACGTCGAGAGCGGCGGCCTCAACTGCTTCACGTGGACATCGCCGGGCGTTCCCGATGTGCCCGACGGCCCGCTCGCGGGCGTGCCGCTCGCCGTCAAGGACCTGTTCTGCACGGAGGGCGTGCCGAGCCAGTCGGGCTCGCGGATCCTCGAGGGCTACCGTCCGCCGTACACGGCGACATCGGTCGCGCGCCTGAAAGAGGCCGGCGCTATGCTGCTCGCGAAGACGAACCAGGACGAGTTCGCGATGGGCTCCTCGACGGAGAACTCGGCGTACGGACCAACGCTCAACCCGTGGGACCGCTCGCGCGTGCCAGGCGGCTCCTCCGGCGGCAGCGCGGCGGCCGTCGCGGCGGGCCTCGCGCCGTGGGCGCTCGGCACCGATACTGGCGGTTCGATTCGCCAGCCGGCGGCGCTGTGCGGGATCGTCGGGCTGAAACCGACGTACGGCTCGGTATCGCGCTACGGGATGATCGCGTTCGCCTCTTCGCTCGACCAGGCCGGTCCGCTGACGCGCGACGTCACGGACGCGGCGTTGATGCTCGAGCACATGGTCGGCCAAGACCCGTGCGACGCGACGTCGCTGCAGTTCCCGGAGCAGATCGCCAAGCCGCACCTCGAGCGCCTCGACGGGGTGCGGCTCGGCGTGCCGGCCGAGCTGCGCGCGCCGGCAGGCGACTTCGCCGACGCCGAGGTCGAGCCTTGCGTGCGCGAGGCATTCGAGCGCGCGCTGAAGCTCGCCGAGGAGCTCGGGGCGAGCGTGCAGGAGATCAACCTCCCGCACGCGCCACACGCGCTCTCGGCGTACTACGTGCTCGCCCCTTCAGAGGCGAGCTCGAACCTCGCGCGCTTCGACGGCGTGCGCTATGGGATGCGCGCCCCGGACGCGACGGACCTGCTCGATATGTATACGCGCACGCGCCACGACGGCTTTGGGCCGGAGGTCAAGCGGCGGATCATGCTCGGCACGTACACGCTCTCCTCGGGCTACTACGACGCCTACTACGGCAGCGCCCAGCGTGTGCGCACGAAGATCGCGGAGGACTTCAAGACGGCGTTTGACAGCGTCGATTTGATCGTCACGCCGACGTCGGCAAATGTCGCGTTCGAGCTCGGCGAGAAGACGGCGAACCCCTGGTCGATGTATCTGAGCGACTACTTCACCGTGCCGATGTCGCTCGCCGGCATCCCGGCGATCTCGATCCCGTGCGGGCTCAGCGCGGCAAGCGACGGCGTCGGCCTGCACGGAGGCGGGCTGCCGATCGGCTTGCAGATCGCCGGCCCGGCGTTCAGTGAGAATCGGTTGCTCGGCGCCGCATATGCGCTTGAGCAGGCACTCGGCTTCGCTGAGGGAGCGGCACGTGTCTGAGGACGCGGTCACGGTCAGCGGCGGGCCTGGCACGAACGGCGCCGGGCCGCGGCTTGAGCCGGTCATCGGCCTTGAGATCCATGTGCAGCTCGCGACCAAGACAAAGATGTTCTGCGGCTGCGAGCTGTCGTTTGGCGAGCCGCCGAACACGCGCACCTGCGCGGTCTGTCTCGGCTTGCCGGGAAGTCTGCCCGTAGCGAACGCCCAGGCGGTCCACTTCGGCCTGATGATCGGGCTCGCGCTCGGCTCCGAGCTGGCCCCGCGATCGATATTTCATCGAAAGAATTATTTTTATCCCGATCTCCCGAAGGGCTACCAGATCTCCCAATTCGACGAGCCTCTGTGCCTCGGCGGGCGGCTCGGTGAAGTGCGTATTCACCGCGTACACCTGGAGGAGGATGCGGCGAAGCTGATCCACGTGGGGGAGAGCGGGCGGATCCACGGCTCTGACGCGAGCGTCGTCGACTTCAACCGTGGCGGTACGCCACTCGCGGAGGTCGTCACCGAGCCGGACATTCGCACGGCCGAGCAGGCGAGCGAGTGGCTGAAGCTCCTGCGCGTGACGCTGCGTCAGCTCGGCGTCAGCGACGTGAACATGGAGGAGGGCTCGCTGCGCTGCGACGCGAACATCTCGCTGCGCCCGGCCGGCACAGACACGCTCGGCGTGAAGACGGAGCTGAAGAACATGAACTCCTTCCGCTTCATCGAACGCGGGATCAAGGCGGAGATCGAGCGCCAGCGCAAGCTGCTCGAAGGCGGCGGTCAGGTCGTCCAGGAGACGCTGCACTTCGACCCGGGCTCCGGCGCGATCTCCTCGCTGCGTTCCAAGGAGGAGGCGCACGACTACCGCTACTTCCCCGAGCCTGACCTGCTGCCCGTGGCGATCGATGAGCAGATGCTCTCAGAGGCGCGCGAGGCGATGAGCGAGCTGCCGGCTGTTCGTGCCGAGCGCTTCGAGCGGGAGTTCGAGCTGAGCGCGGAAAGCGCCCAGCAGCTCGCCTTCCGCAGCGAGCTCGGGGACTACTTCGAGGCGGCGCTCGCCGCCGCGTGCGACCCGCTCGCGCCCGCGCAGACGCTCGCGAACTGGGTCAGCGGCGACCTCGTCGGGCGGCTCGGCGACGGCGAGGACCCCGCCGATTCGCGTGTCGAGCCCGCCGCCTTGGCGGCGCTCGTCGGCCTCGTCGCGACGAAGCAGATCAGCGTTGGCGCCGGGCGCCAGGTTCTCGACAAGCTGCTCGCCGAAGGCGGCGAACCGGCGGCGATTGTCGAGGCCGAAGGGCTCGCGGCGATTGGTGGTGAGGACGAGTTGGCCGCGATCGTAGCGGCGGCGCTCGAGGCCAACGCGGATGCCGCCGAGCGCGTGCGAGGGGGAAACGCGAAGGCAATCGGCCCGATCGTGGGGCACGTGATGCGCGAGACCAAAGGCCGTGCCGACGGAGGCGAGGTCACGAGGCTGGTCAACGAGCAGCTGGGGATCTGAGCCGCCGCGTCATCCCCAACACGCGCGCGGTGCACATTTTGGACGGTAGGCCAATGGCACGCGCCCAGCCCTGCGTCAATATGACGAACGCATGAGTTAGCTCTCTCCTCACACCAACTGCACCTTGGCTTCCCCCGGCCGGGTGCACGCGAATGCGGTCGGGCAGGGGTTGTTAGCGCCCTGCTCGACCGCATAACCGTCTACGCTCTGTCTATGAACGTGAACGAGTCTTCCTCTCCGTCGCTGGGCAAGATGATCGTCGCGGGGCTGATCTTGGTCGTTGCGGTCTGGCTGCTGCTGCACTTCGTTATCCACCTGGTCGTGTTCGTCGCGAGCATCGCCGTCGTGGTGTTGGCCGTGGGGGCCCTGATTTGGGCCTTGCGGGTCCTCTTCTAGGAGTCCCACCCGCCCGCCGATGGCCTATGTCGTGATCGCGATCTGCTTTGGTCTGGCCGGCGGGATCGTCGGCAAGATCAAGGGCAGCTCGTTCTTTCTGTGGTTCCTGATCTCGGGGCTGATTCCGGTGTTGGGCCTGATGGCCGCGATCGCCTATCGCTTCGAGCGTGACGAGTTGCGCCGGCAGTGCCCGCAATGTGGGCGCGTGACCAAGATCTACGATGCGCTGTGCACCCGCTGCGGGGCCGAGCTCGAGTTCCCCGAGGTGGCGATCGCTCCGGAATCGTGGGAGCCCCGCTCGGCTCCTCATCCTGACACCATTCCTGAGGCTAGACGCACGGAGCCACTTCGGCCGCCCTAATCCGGACCTTCGCCTAGCCTGTCAAGGTGTATGAGCACACAGGTAAAGCCGGCTGTCCATCTGAGCTCTTCGCGGATCGCGCGGATAATCCACCGCTGGGGCTTCGAGGACGAGACAGACTTCGTGCTGCGCGTGGTGCAGCCCGCGTTGGTGGGGATGATCGACGGCACGGTCTCCTCGCTCGCGCCGATCTTCGCGGCGGCGATCTACGCCAACTCCCATACGGCGTTGATCGTCGGCCTCGCCACAGCGCTGGGCGCCGGGGTCAGCATGGGCTGGTCGGAGGCGCTGTCGGACACCGGCGAGCAGACGGGCCGCGGCTCGGCGGTCGTCCGTGGCTCGATCACCGGCGGGATGACCACTCTGGGCGGCCTGTTCCATACGCTGCCGTTCATCATTTCCGACGTCCACACGGCTCTGCTGGTGGCAGGATGCGTGGTCGCGGTGGAGCTCTTCACGATCGCCTGGATCCGCAAACGCTTTCTGGAGGTCTCGATGCGCTCCTCGCTGCTGGTCGTCACCGTCGGCGGCCTGATCGTGCTTGCGATCGGCATCGGCATCGGGTCGTCCTGAAAGCGGGATTTAGCTCAGGGCGGCGAAAACCCGCTGGTACACTGGGCTTTTGCGGAGATAAACCCCTGGATAGGAACGAAAGGAGGTCGGTGATATGCGCGCGGTGGACGCGGTGATGGAATGCTTGAAGGCGGAGGGTGTCGATGTGGTCTTCGGGCTGCCCGGTGGCGCCAACCTCCCGACCTACGACGCCTTCGTCACCGGGGGCATTCGCCACATCCTTGTCCGGCACGAGGCCGGCGGCGGTCACGCCGCCCAGGGTTATGCGAAGGCGACCGGGAAAGTTGGGGTCGCGTTTGCCACGTCAGGGCCCGGCGCGACGAACCTGATCACGCCGATCTGTGACGCGATGATGGATTCGGTCCCGGTCGTGTTCATCACTGGCCAGGTACGTACGGAGTTGCTCGGCACCGACGGTTTTCAGGAGGCCGACACGCTCGGGATCACGATTCCGATCGTCAAGCACTCGTTCATGATCCAGGACCCGCATGAGATTCCGCGCGCGATCCACGAGGCGTTCTACATCGCGCGTAGCGGCCGCCCCGGCCCGGTGCTGGTCGATATTCCCATGGACCTCTCGCGCGAAGAGATCGAGTACGAGCCGGTGACCGACGTGCGCCTGCCGGGGTATCAGCCAACGACTGAGGGCAACCAGAAGCAGATTCGCCAGGCGGCAAAGGCTCTCGCGGCGGCGCAACGCCCGGTGATCTACGCCGGCGGCGGCGTCGTCAACGCGAATGCCTCGGAGGAGCTGGTTGAGTTCGCGACGAGTGATCGTTTCCCGGTCACCTGCACGCTGATGGGCCTGGGGGCGTTCCCGGCCACGGTGGAGGGGGCGGGCGGGCGGGAACCCAATCCGCAATGGCTGGGAATGCCGGGCATGCATGGGACGCGCGCGGCGAACTACGCGATGGACGAGGCGGATCTGATCTGCGCGGTGGGCGCGCGCTTCGACGACCGGGTTACCGGCAAGCTGTCGGAGTTCGCACCGCACGCCAAGTTCATCCACATCGACGTGGACCCGGCGGAGATCTCGAAGAACATCCCCGCGCACATTCCGATCGTGGGCGACGCCAAGCACGTGCTGGCGAAGCTGGTGATCGAGTACCGCGCGCTGGGCGTCGATCCCGCCCGTCTGGGTGCCTGGTGGGAGCGGATCGAGGGCTGGCGCGAGAAGTACCCGCTCGGCTACGAGGACTCGACCGACGACGAGATCAAGCCGCAGTACATGATCCAAGCGCTGTATGAGGCGACCGGCGGCGAGGCGATCGTGACGAGCGACGTCGGCCAGCACCAGATGTGGACGGCTCAGTACTACGACTTCCCGGCGCCGCGCCGCTGGATCAACTCCGGTGGGCTGGGTACGATGGGCTTTGGGCTGCCCTCGGCAATGGGCGCCGCGGTCGGCTGTCCCGATCGTCTGGTCTGCTGTGTCGCCGGCGACGGGTCGGTGCAGATGAACGCGCAGGAGCTGGCGACGTGCGCGCAGAACGAGATCCCGATCAAGGTTTTCATCATGAACAACGGCTACCTCGGCATGGTCCGCCAATGGCAGGAGCTGTTCTGGGACGGCAAATACAGCCACGTCGACACGGGCGAGTTCCCCGATTTCGTGAAGCTCGCCGAGGCCTACGGCGCCACCGGAATGCGCCTCACGAACAAGAAAACGCTCGTCGACGACATGAAGCGGGCAATCGAGACGGATGGCCCAGTCGTGGTTGATGTAAGGGTTACTCCCGAGGAGAACACGTACCCAATGATTCCCGCGGGTCATGCCGCGCGGGAAATGGTGGGGTGAGCGCGATGAGTGCTCCAGCCACCAAAGAGCCCCTGAGCCTGGAGGGCCTGCAGGCGTCGGGCAGTATGCGCAGCGGACGCAAGCACGTGCTGTCGATCCTTGTCGAGAACAAGTCGGGCGTCTTGACACGGATCGCGGGGCTGTTTGCGCGCAGGGGCTTCAACATCGACACTCTCACCGTCGGTCCGACCGACGACGAGCGGATCTCGCGCGTGACGCTGACGGTCGATGGGGCGCTGCACCCGATCGACCAGGTCACAAAGCAGCTGCACAAGCTGATCAACGTGCTGAAGATCCGCGACCTGGAGCCGGGCGACACGGTCACCCGCGAGCTGGCGCTGTTCAAGATCTCCGCCGACGGCGCTCAGCGCGGTGAGCTGATGCAGATCACCGAAATCTTTCGCGGCAAGGTCGTGGACGTCACAAAGCGCTCAGTGATCGTCGAGGTCACGGGCACGACCGAGAAGATCGAGGCATTTGAGGGCATGGTGCGTCCGTTCGGCCTGATCGAGATGATGCGCACGGGCGAGATAGCAATCTCCCGCGGACGCTCAGAGACCTAGCGAGCGCGGTGCGACAGCCGCCTTTCACTGAATCCAGAAGTCCGTTTCAGCTGAGCGCGGAGAACCGTGACAGGCTGTCCAACCGTCTCGAGATGGCGGTCAAGCGCGCGCGGCGAAGTGGCGAGCAGACCCTTGCGACGATCGGTTTGGAGCTCGGAGCCGAGGTGGACCCGAGCGCTGTGGTGTGTGCCTCGCGGAGGGAGGGTGAGGCTTGGTTCGTGTTCGAGCAGCCAGACCGCGGCAGGGCCGCCCTGGCGGCCTTGGGTGAGGTGGCGCATCTGGAGGCGTCCGGGAAAGACCGCTTCGCGGTGGTGGCCGAGCGCTGGCGTGCGCTGGTTGCAGCAGCCGTGGCCGACCCACAGGATGATGCGAAGAGCGGCGGTCCAGTGGCGGTGGGCGGGTTCGCGTTCGCGCCCGACGGAGGCGCCGCGCCGCACTGGGCCGGGTTCCGGCCGGCATCGTTGGTCGTACCCGAGGTCGCGCTGACGCGAAGAGGATCGCGGCGGGGGGGAGAAGACGAACGCGGGGAGGTGCGCCTGACGCTTGCGGCGATGGCCCGCCCCGACGATCTTGCAGAGGAGCTGCTGGCCCGACTGGAGCGCCGCTTGGCCGAGCTGCAGGAGCGAACGCTGCCGTTGCTGGACCCCGCGCCGGCTGGGCGCTACCAGGTCGCGAGCGCGATGCCGCCCGAGCACTACGAGGCGGCTGTGGGAAGCGCGGTGCGGCTGATCGAGGCAGGGGAGATCAAGAAGGTGGTGCTGGCCCGCGAGGTCCAGGTCCACGCGCCGCGTGCGTATGACCCGATGGCGGTGTTCGGGGTATTGAGGGAGGCGTTCCCGTCGTGCTTCGTGTTCTGCGTCGGCCGCGGCGATGCGACGCTAGTGGCCGCCAGCCCCGAGCTGCTGGTGCGTCGCGAGGGCCACCGCGTGAGCACGCTCGCGCTCGCGGGATCCACACGACGCAGCGCCGACCCCGCCGTCGACGACCATCTGGGCGAGCAGCTGTTGCGTGACGAGAGCTATCGCGAAGAGCACGCGATCGTCGCGCGGCGGATCGAGCGGGCGTTGCGGCCCCACGCCGTGTGGGTCGCCGCGGCTCCAGAACCGGAGCTCGTGAGGATCGCCAACATCCAGCATCTGGCGACGCCGATCCGTGCTCAGCTGGCCGCCCCGATCGAGGCCTTGGAGCTGGCCGGGCTGATGCACCCGACGCCGGCGGTCGGCGGCGAGCCGGCAGCGCCGGCGCTGCGTCTGATCCCAGCCTTGGAGGGCTTGGATCGCGGCTGGTACTCGGGCCCGGTGGGCTGGACCGATGGAGCCGGTGACGGCGAGTTCTGCGTAGCGCTGCGCTGCGCGCTGCTGCGCGGCGGCGTCGCCCGTTGTTATGCCGGCAATGGGATCGTGCGCGACTCCGACCCGGCGAAGGAGCTGGCGGAGACCGAGATCAAGCTACAGGCGCTCTTGCCGCTGCTGGCTGGATGAGCGCGCGCGAGCACGTACGGGGTTTCGCGCCGGGTCCGCTTGCTCGGCGAAGCTACGGGGTAGTGATAGCTGGAAGCCCAGCTCTGTCAGACTGACGAGCGCGATCGAGGAGGGAAGCGATGGGATTCGATCAGTACCACGAGCCGCCCGAGGAGCTGTCCGCGCAGACGCGGACGTTCGCGCGGATGTGCGCCTCGCTGACCGAGGAGGCCGAGGCGATCGGCTGGTATGAGCAGCGGATCTCGGTCGAGATCGACGCGCAGGCGGTTGCGATCATGCACGACGCGCAGGGGGAGGAGTTCAAGCACTTCTCGATGGACCTCGAGCTGCTGCTGCGCCGCACCCCGAAGTGGCGCGAGATCGCCAAAGGCGTGCTCTTCCAGGACGGCGACATCGTCGAGCACGGCGAGTCCGCCGAGGCGGCTGCCGACTCCGATACGCGCGTCACGCCTGCTGCCGGCGGTGCGGCCGCCGCTTCCGGATCGCTCGGCATCGGCGGCATGAGAGGAGGCGGACTGTGAAGAACCATCTCCTCCGCGGCCACGCGCCGATCACCGCCGCCGGCTGGACGCTGCTCGACGACGAGGCGCGCAAGCGGTTGCGCTCCGCGCTCGCGGCGCGCAAGCTCGTCGACTTCGAGGGGCCGAAGGGCTGGGATCACTCCGCCACGAACCTTGGCCGCACCACCGCTGTCAAGGAGACGCCGGTCGACGGTCTGCGTGCCGCGCAGCGACGTGTCCTCGCGCTGGTGGAGGTACGCGCTCCCTTCAGCGTCTCGCGCGCCGAGCTCGCCGACGGCGATCGCGGCGCGGATGACGTCGACCTCGGCGAGCTCGACGAGGCCGCCCACCGGATTGCGACGCTCGAGAACCTTGCGGTCTTCCACGGCTGGTCCGCGGCCGCGATCGACGGTATCGCGGAGGCCTCTCCCCATCCGTTGATCGCGCTCGGCGACGGCCATTTCGAGGAGTACCCCCGACACGTCGCCAAGGCTCAGCAGCTACTACTGGAGGCGGGTGTCGAAGGCCCCTACGGTTTGGCGCTCGGACCCGCGGAGTACACCGGCGTGGTCGAGACGGCCGAGAGTGGCGGCTATCCGCTGCTCGATCACCTGCGCGAGATCGTGGGCGGGTCGATCGTGTGGGCGCCAGGTGTGCATGGCGCGGTACTGCTTAGCCTACGCGGCGGCGACTTCCTGTTCCAATCGGGCCAGGACCTCTCGATCGGCTACGACCATCACGACGCCGACACCGTCCAGCTGTACCTGGAGGAGAGCTTCAGCTTCCGCGTGGCCACGCCCGAGGCGGCGGTGGCGTTGCGCGCTTAGCCGTCCTGTCGCTCGCTACGCATCCCGCCGCGAGCGCCGTCCAGCTCGCGCGCGACGCTGGCCCAGATACGCCGATGCAGCTCGACGTTGCGCGCGCGGTCGGTCGGCACCTGCAGGATCGCCGAGCCGACCTGCGGCGAGAACGCCCGCTCCAGGGCCGCGCGGAAGACCGGAACGGTTTCGACGAGCTCGTGGGCCAGGCCATACAGCCCGGCGGCCTGTGCGAAGTCGAGGCCTGTGGGGGTGGCGATGTGGCGGGTATAGATGTCGTACTCCTGCGCCATCGCGGTCCTGGATACGGGCAGGAAGTCGAAGATCCCGCCTCCGCCGTTGTCGATCAGCACAATCGTCAGCTTCAGGTCGAGGCGCTTCGCGGCGAGCAGGCCACCGATGTCATGCGCGAGCGCCACATCGCCGATCAACAGCACAACCGGCCCATCTCCACCCGCGGCGGCGCCGAACGCGCTCGAGACGATTCCGTCGATTCCGTTTGCGCCGCGGTTGCATAGCACGCTTGGGCGGGTCAGGGCGGACCGGCCAGAATGTCTCGATCTCGCGGACCGGCATCGAGGAGGCGACGAATAGTGTCGCCGTCTCTCCCAGCAGCACGCCCAGCTCCATAGCGATCCCTGGCTCGCTCAGCTCCGCGGAACCGAGCACTCCAAGGATCGCCTCCGCCGCCTGCTCGTCGGCGGCGCGCCAGCCCGCCAGCCAGTCCGTATCCGCGGCGGGCTGCTGCGCTGTCAGCTCGGCGAGGGCGCTGGCAGGCTCCAGTGTGAGCGAGTCGCTCAGTACCGCTGCCGGGTCCTGCCACGCGCCCTCTGGGTCGAGCGCCACCTGCGGAGTGCCTTTCAGGCCCGCCAACCACGTTCGCAGCGGCTTGGAGACGGGCAGGTCCCCGACACGAATCACGAGATCGGGCACGACGCCGGCGGCGAACGAATCGTCGCGCAGCAGGGCGTCGTAGTGAGCGATCGCCGCGGTCCCTTGACGCGCGCCGGAGAGAGGATCGGCCAGCAGCGGCCAGCCGACCGCCTCGCAGAACGCGGCGGCGGCCGCTCCGAGTGGTGTGTGACGCTCGTGGCGCCCGGCGATCACCACGCCGCGTTTGGCCGCTGCGACCAGTTTCTGAAGATGCACCTCGTTGCCTGCGCCGCGGTTGCCGGTGGCGATGACGGTAGGCGAGCGGCGCACGTAGGGCCGCCCGTCGGGGCGCCTTGTCGAGTCTTCGGGCAGTTCCCCGTCGATCACGAGCGGCTCGCGCAGGGGGAAGTTCAGATGGACCACGCCCGGGCGGCCCTCGAGCGCCGTGTGGTAGGCGCGAGCAGCGAGCGTGCGCATCCACCGCAGTCGCTCGGGGCTCGCGTCGTGCGTGCCGACCTCGAAGAACCACTTTGCCGCGTCGCCAAACAGCTTCAGCTGGTCGATCGCCTGCCCGGCGCCGTTCTCACGCAGCTCCGGCGGCCGGTCGGCGGTGAGCAGCAGCAGCGGCACGCGCGCCTGGAAGGCCTCGATCGCCGCGGGCGCCAGCTCGGCGGCGGCCGTGCCGGAGGTGCAGGTGACGGCGACGGGCAGCCCCGAGGCCTTGGCGAGCCCCAGCGCGAAGAACCCGGCGCAGCGCTCGTCGATGTGTGAATAGCAGCGCAGGCGCTCCTCGCGCGCGAGCGTCAGCACCAGCGGCGCGCATCGTGACCCGGGGGAGGTGCAGGCCGCGCGCATCCCGCAACGCGCCAGCTCGTCGACGAACGCGCGCAGCAGCAGGTAGGTGTCGGTGGCGGGGGAGGCGGGGCTGGAAGTGGTCATAGGATGTCGGTGTGCCGGAGAGCGTCGTCCTGCTGCACGGGTTCAGCGGCACCCACCGCGCCTGGGACGGTGTCGTGGCACGGCTTGACCCGGAACGCTACCTGCCGCTGGCGCTCGACCTCCCGGGGCACGGCGCGGCGGCCGACGCCGAACGTCCGATCACGTTCCCCGGCTGCGTTGCCAACGTGCTCGCCGCTGGCCCCGAGCGCTTCGTGCTGTGCGGCTACTCGCAGGGAGGGCGCATCGCTCTGCACGTCGCGCTGGCGGCACCCGAGCGCGTGAGCAGGCTTGTGCTCGTCTCGACCTCGGCTGGGATCGAGGACGCCACCGAGCGGGCCGGACGCCGCCGCTCAGACCATCTGCTCGCCGACGAGCTCGAATCGGCCCCTTTCGATGATTTCATCGAGCGCTGGCGCGCCCAGCCGCTGTTCGTCGGCGAACCCCCCGACGCGAGTTGCCTCGCACGCGAAGATCAGCGCCGCAATCGTCCCGACGCGCTCGCCGCGGCGCTTCGAGGCATCGGCGCCGGGGAGATGGAGCCCCTCTGGGACCGCCTCGCGGAGCTGCAGATGCCGGTCATCGTGCTCGTCGGTGCTCGCGACGAGAAGTACCGGGCGCTGGGGCAGCGGATGGCGGAGCTGTTGCCGATCGCGCAACTCGTCCTCGCGCGCGGCGGACACGGCTTGCCGCTGGAGGATCCGGAGGCCGTTGCCCAGGCAATCGAGCGACGGTAGCTTCGACCGGTACCCGTAAGGGGGTCAGTTGGCGAAGAAGATGAGCATCCGGCCTACCTCGAGGAACCGCTCAGAGCGGATCCACCCCGAGCCCGCCGGCAGCGGGCAGCGCGATCTGCCCCTCCCTTGCCTGCAACGGATTCTCGAGACCCTCGAACAGCGAGAGCGTTGCCAGGCCACAGGGTGGGACAGGACCACGGGATGCCAGTGCCGCAGCAGCATGCACGGCCGCGGCCACGCCAAGGGGGCCGTCGAGTGTGGATGCAAGGTAGACCTCGGCGCCGGAGGCGCGCACCAACGTAGCGGCCGCGATCAGGCCGGAGATGCCTCCGCAGCGCGAGATCTTCAGGCAGACCGCGTCGGCCACGCCTGCCCCGAGTGCTCCATGCTCGGCCGCGGTCTCGTCGATCGACACCCTCACCGGCACCCGCTCGCGCACTTCACGTACCGCACCCAGACCGTGGGTTGGCTCCTCGACGAGCTCCAAGCCGGCAGGGGCCAGCAACTCGATCGCCCGCACTGCCTCATCGACGCTCCAGGCGCCGTTCGCGTCCAAGCGCAGCGAGATCTCCGGGCCGGCAGCGGCCCGCACCGCGGCCACGCGGCCCGCGTCGTCGCCGATGCCGACCTTCACCTTCAGGCATTTGAACCCCGCCGCCACAGCGGCTGCCGCCTGGGTGGCGGCCCCCGCGCGGTCGAGCGCCGACAGCGTCGCGTTGACCGGCGCCGCCCGCGCGGGGCGATCGGTAAGCAGCGCAGCGACCGGCCTGCCCGCACGCCGCCCGGCGCGGTCCCACAGCGCCATGTCGATCGCGGCGAACGCCACGGGCAGATCATCAACGCCACGGCACGCATCGATCAGCTGGGCTCCGTTCTTGCCTTCTGAGCTTGCGAGCACAGGCGTGTAGGCCTCGAGCGCCTGCTCCACTCGCTCGACGCTTACGCCGTCATAAGCCTCCAGCGGCGCCGCCTCGCCATAGCCGCAAAGGCCATCTGCGTCGGTCAGCGACACGCTCAGGATCGTCCGCTCATTCACCGCCCCATATGAGCTCTCCAGCGGCGTTGCCAGTCTCAGCGTATGTCGCTGAGTGCTCAGCTTCACGAGCCGATTCCGCCACCGGCCAGGATTCCGGCCGAGAACAGCAGACAGAAGAGGAGTTGCAGTACGCCCGTCTTTGCCAGTGCGCCGTTCAGTGCAGGTCCGTCCGTGTGGGTTCTGACGACCCCGATCGTGCCGATCGCCAGCGGGATCGCGGCCCAGCAGAGCAGCAACCATGGGGTCATCGAACCGAGCGCCCACAGCAGCGGCGCGCTTAGGAACGCGCACGCGACCATCCCCGTGTACAGCGCTCGTGTGCGCTCGCGGCCGAGGCGCACCGCGAGCGTGCGCTTGCCGGCGCGGCGATCGGTCTCCAGATCGCGCACGTTGTTCACCACCAGGATCGCGCTCGCCAACAGGCCCACCGGGACGGCGCAGGCGAACGCCTGCCACGGCAGCGACTGAACCTGCACGAAGTAGGAGCCCGTGACCGCCACGATCCCAAAAAACAGGAATACGAACACCTCGCCCAGCCCCTCGTAGCCATATGGCCGCGGGCCGCCCGTGTACAGCACGCCGGCGAGAATCGAGGCGGCGCCGACCGCGATCAACTCGGGTCCCGCCACCGCCACGAGGTAGACGCCGCAGAGCACCGCCAGGCCAAAAGTCACGTATGTGGCGAGCAGTACTTGGCTCGGCGGCACCAGGCCACCAGCGGTCACCCTGACAGGTCCGAGCCGGTCCTCGGTGTCTGCCCCGCGCCGTGCGTCGGAGTAGTCGTTTGACAGGTTCGTCCCCACCTGGATGAACACAGCGCCCAGCAATGCCGCGACGAACGCAAGTGCGCGGAAGTGACCGGCGCCAAGGGCGAGTGACGTGCCCACTAGCACCGGCGCAACGGCTGCAGGCAGCGTGCGCGGACGCGCGGCCATCACCCAGATGCGCACGGCGCTCACGCTAGGCACGCTTGGGGAAGCGGGAGAAGTCCGGCTTGCGCTTCTGCTTGTACGCGTCGCGGCCCTCCTGCGCCTCCTCGCTTCCGTAGAACAGCAGGTTGGTGTCGTGCGCGAGCTGTTGGATGCCGCTCAGACCATCCTCGGCGGCGTTGAAGCTGGCCTTCATCAGCCGCAGCGCAAACGGCGACAGCGCGAGCATCTCGCTGCACCACTGTACGGTCTCCTCCTCCAATCGCTCCAGCGGCACGACTGTGTTCACCATGCCCATTTGCAGGGCCTCCTCGGCCGAGTATTGCCGGCACAGAAACCAGATCTCCTTCGCCTTCTTCGGCCCCACGAGGTTTGCCAGTAGCCCCGCGCCGAAGCCGCCGTCGAACGAGCCGACCTTCGGACCCACCTGTCCGAAGCGCGCGTTATCGGCAGCGATTGTCAGGTCACACACGAGATGCAGCACGTGCCCGCCGCCGATCGCATACCCGGCGACCATCGCCACGACCGGCTTCGGCAGGCGGCGGATCTGAACATGCAGGTCGGTCACGTGGAAGCGGCCGACGCTGGCTTGGGCGGGCGGGGACTTCAGCTGCTCGTCATTCAGATACCCAGAGTCGCCGCGCACGCGCTGATCGCCGCCCGAGCAGAAGGCGTCCGGGCCCTCGCCGGTGAGCACGATCACGCCGATCTGCGTGTCCTCGCGCGCGTCCTCCAGGGCTCGTGAGATCTCGATGATCGTCTGGGGCCTGAACGCGTTGCGGACCTCGGGGCGGTCGATCGTGATCTTCGCGATGCCGTGAGGGCGGGACCAGTCCGATCCCCGTCGACTTCTCGTAGCGGATGTCTTCGTACTCGCCGACGGCGATCCAGGTGGTGGTGGTGGACAAACGTTCCTCCGGGCCGTATTGGAGATGAGCGCCGTGAAGGCTAGCCTGTGGACGATGATCGTCGAGGGATGGCTGCCGCGGGCGGCCGCGTTGTGGCCAGGGGGGGTGGCGCTGGAGACACCACAGGGCGCCCTCTCCTACACGGAGCTGCTCGCCGATGCGAGCGCGGACGCGGCCGAGCTTGCCGCGCGCGGCGTGAGGCCCGGGCAGCGCGTCGCGATCGCTCTGCCGCCGGGGCTCGCCTTCGCTCAGACGCTCCACGCCTGTCTGCTGCTCGGAGCGGTTGCAGTGCCGATCGATCTCAGGTTGACTGCGGCCGAGCGCGAGCATCTCACCGCCGGCGCCGCCGTGCTCGTCGAGGAGCCGCTCGCGCCGGGCGGGGACCGCGGTGGCGCGGATCGCTACGCCACCGCACGCCACGATCTGGAGGGCACCGCCGTGGTGATCCACACCTCCGGCACGACATCTCAACCCAAGCCGATCGAGCTCACCTACGGCAACTTCCTCTGGAGCGCGCTCGGCTCGGCCGTCGCGCTCGGTCTCGATCCGCGCGAGCGCTGGTTGTGCGCGCTGCCGCTGGCCCACGTAGGCGGTCTTTCGATCCTCCTGCGCTCGACGATCTACGCCACTACAGCCGTGCTCCACGAGCGCTTCGACACCGACGCCGTCCTTCGAGCCCTGCGCGAGCGGGAGATCACGCTTATCTCTGTCGTCGCCACCACTTTGACTCGTCTGCTCGATGCGGGTCTGGAGCATCCGCCGGCCCTGCGCTGCGCCCTGACCGGGGGCGGGCCGGTGCCTGCAGCTCTGGTTTCTCGTGCGCGCGAGGCCGGCGTTCCCGTCGGCCTCACCTATGGATTGACGGAGGCCTGTTCGCAGGTCACGACCGCGCCGGTCGCGGGTCTCAACGACGAAGCTCTGAGCGCGGGGCCGCCCTTGTTCTGCACGCAGGTGCGTATAACCAATGTGGGAGAGGCTTCCAGAGAAGAGCTGCGAAATGCAAAGGAGGGGGAGATCGCGGTCGCAGGGCCGACCGTCGCGCCGGGGTCACTCGACGGCGACGGCTGGCTGTACACCGGCGATCTCGGTGCAATCGACGAGCACGGCCGGCTGCGCGTGACCGGCCGCAAGGCCGACACGATCGTCAGTGGTGGCGAGAACGTTGCGCCGGCTGAGGTCGAGGCGGTGTTGGAGGAACACCCCGAGGTGCTCGAGGCGGCCGTCCTCGGCCGCGCAGACGAGCGCTGGGGCGAGGCCGTCACGGCGATCGTGGTGACGCGGCCTGGCACGGTGTTGGAGGTAGAGGCGCTGCGCGCCCATTGCGCTCGTGGCCTCGCCGCCCATAAGGTGCCCAAGCAGGTGTCGTTCGCCCACGAGCCACTGCCACGTACTCGATCGGGAAAGCTCCTGCGCAAAGAGCTCCTCATGAGCACAGAGGAGCGATCGAGATGAGCTTCGACCCGAGTGCCCACCGGGACGCGAGCTTGCAGAACTGGGAAGAGGCTGCGTCCGGCTGGACGCGCCAGCAGCGAGCGATGCGCGAATTCAGCGCGCCGGTCTCGCACTGGATGATCGACGCGATCGTGCCGCAACCCGGCGAGCGTGTGCTCGAACTGGCGGCCGGTCTTGGCGAGACGGCCATGTTGGCGGCGGAGCTCGTCGCGCCGATGGGCGGGGTGATCGTCTCCGACCAGGCCGAGGCGATGCTCTGCAGGCGCCCGCGAGCGTGCGATCGCGCTGGGTCTGAGCAACGTCGAGTTCCGGGTTCTGAACGCCGAATGGATCGACCTGCCGGTGGCGAGCGTCGACGCGGTGCTGTGTCGCTGGGGCTACATGCTGATGGCCGATCCCCTGGCGGCGCTGATCGAGACCCGGCGGGTGCTGCGTCCGGGTGGCCGTGTCGCGCTCGCGGTGTGGGATTCGGTCGAGCAGAACCCCTGGGCCCTGCTTCCGTCGCGAGAGTTGATCGAGCGCGGTCTCAGCACCGGGTGGGCGGGTACCTCTTCTCAATCGGGGACTCCGGGGCCGTTTGCGCTGGGGAGCTCCGAGCGGACTGAAGAGCTGCTCCAGCAGGCTGGCTTTGTCGATGTGCGCCTGCAGGGGCTCGACCTGCGCCGGCGCCACGCGAGCTTCGAGGAGTTCTGGGACTCGACGCTCGACCTCTCGCGCGCGCTGCACGATGCGGTACTTGACCGTCCCGAGCCGGAGATCGCCGAGATCTATGCAGCGCTGGCGGAGCGCTTCGCGCCCTATACGGCCGACGATGGCTCTTTGGATATTCCCGGGCGCACCCTCGTCGCTTCCGCCGCCGCGTAAGTTGGATAGCCTGCGCTGCATGCTCTACGACGACGACGCTGACCTGCACCTGCTCGACGGCAAGACCGTTGCGATCATCGGCTACGGCTCCCAGGGCCATGCCCATGCCTTGAACCTGAAGGACTCCGGCGTCAACGCCGTGGTCGGCCTGCGCGAGAGCTCAGCCTCCGTCGCCAAGGCTCGCGAGCAGGGTCTCGAGGTGCTGTCCGTCGTCGAGGCCGCCAGTCGCGGCGATCTCGTGATGATCCTGCTGCCAGACGAGCGACACCACGATGTCTGGGAGCAGGAGATCCGCGACGGCATCGCCGAGGGCAACATGCTGCTGTTCGGCCACGGCTTCTCGATTCACTACAAAGAGATCGAGCCGCCGCCGGGCGTCGACATCGGCATGGTCGCGCCCAAGGGCCCCGGCCACCTCGTGCGCCGTCAGTTCCTCGAAGGCAGCGGCGTACCCGGGCTCGTCGCGGTCGAGCAGGATGCGACCGGTAACGCCCGCGGGCTGGCGCTCGCTTACGCCAAGGGCATCGGTTGTACGCGCGGCGGCGTGATCGAGACGACCTTCAAGGACGAGACCGAGACCGACCTGTTCGGTGAGCAGGCCGTGCTCTGCGGCGGCGCCTCCGAGCTCGTCCAGGCTGGCTTCGAGACGCTCGTCGATGCCGGCTATGACCCGGAGATGGCCTACTTCGAGTGCCTGCACGAGCTCAAGCTGATCGTCGATTTGATGCACGAGAAGGGCCTCGCGGGGATGCGCTACTCGATCTCCAACACGGCGGAGTACGGCGACTACACGCGCGGCAAGCGCGTGATCACCGAGGAGACCCGCGCGAGCATGCGCCAGATCCTCAAGGAGATCCAGGACGGCGATTTCGCGCGCGAGTGGATCGCCGAGAACCGCGCCGGACAGGAGAACTTCAAGCGGATGCGCGCTGAGCAGGCCGACACGCAGGTCGAGCACGTCGGCGCCGAGCTGCGTAAGGGCATGGACTGGATCGAAACCTCGTTCTGAGGTTCCCGCGGTGCTCGCCTACGTCTTCTGGCATCGACCGCTGGACGACTTGGCGGTCGAGGCCTACGAGCACGCCGAGATCGCGTTTCATCGCTCGCTCGCGCACGCTCCGCCGGCCGGTTTTCAGGGCTCGGCGGTGTTTCGCGTCGCCGAGCTTCCTTGGCTCGAGGGTCCCGGTTATGAGGACTGGTATTTCGTCGAGGACTACACGGCGCTTGGCGTGTTGAACATGGCCGCGGTCAGTCATGGACATCGAACCGTCCACGACGAGGTCGCTCACCGCTTCGGCGGGGGTGCCGGTGGTCTGTACGGGCTGATCGAGGGGCATCCGCCAGTCGCCCCCGGCGCATTGGACCAGGAATCAGTTGCCGTCTGGGTCCGACGATCGCCTGGGATCGAGCGGCGCGCGCTCGGCGATCTGCTCGGCGACGGCATGGACTCCCGGCACGCGAGCCTCTGGCGCCGACAGTTGGTGTTTGGGCCGGCGCCTGAGTTCTGCCTGCTCGCTGGCAACAGAGCGAAGCTTGGGCTGCCGGCGGGTGTGGCGCCGACCCGATTGCCCGACGGCTGGACGGCGACGGTGTTCGAGCGTGAGGCGCTCTGGACCTGCTGAAGCCGCGTTCGCTACACTCGCTCACGTCGTCGCGACTGGCGCTCGAGGTGGACCTAACCACCGGGAAGCGACGTATGAGTAGCACCGCCGCGCGCCTGGGCATTCTTCGATCTGCGACATTCCACGAAGGAAGCCCATGACGCTGAACTCATCGCCTGCTGAGACAACCGCCCTTGTAATCCCCGAAGGATTGAAGCCGTCCGACGGACGCTTTGGCTGCGGTCCCTCGAAGGTCCGTCCGCAGGCGCTCGCGCGTCTGGCAGGAGAGGGCGCCGCGGTGATGGGGACATCGCATCGCCAAAAGCCTGTGAAGGCGCTCGTTGGCGAGATCCGTGCCGGCCTGAGTGAGCTGTTCGCGGTGCCCGACGGGGTACGAGGTCGCGCTCGGCAACGGCGGCGCCACCGCCTTCTGGGACGCAGCGGCCTTCGGCCTCGTCGATGAACGCGCGCTGCATTTGACCTATGGCGAGTTCTCCTCGAAGTTCGCCCAGGTGACTACCGGGGCGCCATTTCTCGAGGACCCGGTCGTCGTCTCCGCCGATCCCGGCGACGCGCCCGACCCGGCCGCGCTGGAGGTGGCCGCCGGTGAGGGGAGGGTCGACGTCGTGACCTGGGCGCACAATGAGACCTCGACCGGCGTGATGGTCCCGGTGCGACGACCAACGGCAACCGGCGACGCGCTGGTGCTGATCGACGCGACTTCGGGCGCCGGGGGCCTGCCCGTGCAGATCGATCAGGCCGATGCTTACTACTTCGCCCCCCAGAAGAGCTTCGCCGCCGACGGTGGCCTATGGATCGCTTTGCTCAGCCCTGCCGCCCAGGAGCGGATCGCCGCGCTCGACAAATCCGAGCGCTGGATCCCCGCGTTCCTCTCGCTGCAGACGGCGCTGGAGAACTCGCTCAAAGACCAGACCTACAACACGCCGGCGGTGGCGAGCCTGTTCCTGCTCGCCGATGAGATCCACTGGATGCTCGACGGCGGCGGCCTCGATTGGTGCGTGTCGCGCACCACGGCCTCCTCCGAGCATCTGTACGGCTGGGCCGAGCGCAGCGGCTACGCGACACCGTTCGTGGCCGACCCCGCGAAGCGCTCGCTCGTGGTCGGCACGATCGACTTCAATGACGAGGTCGATGCGGCCGCGGTCGCGAAGACGTTGCGAGCGAATGGGATTGTGGACACTGAGCCGTACCGCAAGCTTGGACGCAACCAGCTGCGGATCGGGATGTTCCCGGCGGTCGAGCCCGGCGATGTGCAGGCCTTGACCGGGTGTATCGATTGGGTCGTAGAGAGGATCTCGACATGAGCGACGAGCGTTTGAAAGTTCTGGTGAAGGAGAAGATCGGCGACTCGGGCATCGAGCTGCTGAAAGAGCATTTCGACGTCGACCTCGGCTTCGACTGGACCGACGAGGAGCTGGGCGAGCGGATCGGCGCCTACGAGGGCATCCTGATTCGCTCCGCGACGAAGCTGACCGCCGAGCTGATCGAACAGGGCACGAACCTGCGAGCGATCGGCCGGGCCGGGGTGGGGGTGGACAACGTCGACGTCGAGGCCGCGACCAAGCGCGGGATCATCGTCGCGAATGCGCCGCAGTCGAACGTCGTGACCGCGGCCGAGCACACGATGGCGCTGCTGCTCGCGCTCGCGCGCAACATCCCGCAGGCGTACGCCTCGCTGACGAGCGGCAAGTGGGAGCGCTCGAAGTTCTCCGGCGTGGAGGTGTACGAGAAGACGCTCGGGATCGTCGGCTTCGGGCGCATCGGCCAGCTGGTCGCGACCCGTGCGCGGGGATTCAACATGCGCGTGATCGCCTTCGACCCGTTCGTCAGCGGTGATCGCTATCGCGAGCTCGGGGTCGAGAAGGCCGAGAACAGCGAGGAGATCTACGCGCAGGCCGACTTCATCACGATCCATCTGCCGAAGACCCCGGAGACGCAGAACTGGCTGAATGCCGAGGCGTTCGCGCAGATGCGCGACGGCGTGCGCATCCTCAACGTCGCGCGCGGCGGGCTGATCGACGAAGCCGCGCTGGGAGACGCGCTCGACTCGGGCAAGGTCGGCGGCGCTGCGCTGGACGTGTTCCCGTCGGAGCCGATGACCGAGAACCCGCTGTTCGCCAACCCCAAGGTGATTGTCACCCCGCATCTCGGCGCCTCGACCGCCGAGGCGACCGATCGTGCCGGTTACCAGAGCGCCGAGCAGGTCGTCGCGGCGCTCACCGGCGGCGTCGTTGCAACGGCGGTCAACATCCCCTCGGTCGGCGCCGAGGACATGGAGGTGCTCGGGCCGTTTTTGCCGCTCGCGAAAAACCTCGGGCGGCTGGCGATGGAGCTCGCCGAGGGCAGCTCGGTCGAGCGGATCGAGGCCGCGTTCATGGGGCGGATCGCCGACTTCGACACGCGTCTCTTGACGCTTGCGGTGATCGGCGGCGCGCTGCAGGGGCGCACCGAGGAGGAGGTCAACCTCGTCAACGCTCCGAGCATGGCCGAGGAGCGCGGGATCGTGATCGAGGAGAAGTCAGTCTCCGAGGCGCAGGACTTCAACGAGCTGATCCGCGTCACCGTGATCGCCGGGGGCGAGCGGGTCGCGGTTGCGGGAACCGCGATCGGGCCGAACCGAGTGCCACATCTCGTCGAGGTGCAGGGCCGGCGCTTCACGGTCGAGCTGGAGCCGTTCGTGACGATCTTCCGCTACCGAGATCTGCCCGGCATGATCGGCCGCGTCGGCACGATCTTCGGCACGCACGGGATCAACATCTCATCTGCCGCCGTCGGTCACACTCCCGACGGAGACTCCGCCGGGGAGGACGGGCGCCTCGCCGCGATGGTCGTCACGACCGACGCCGCCGTGCCTGGGGAGGTTGTGCAGGAGATCGTCGCCTCCGGGGGCTTCGTCGACGGCTGGGCTGTAGTGCTGAGCTGAGCCGGCCGGGACGCGACTTTTCGCCGGCCGGCCAGCACGCCCGAAGGTGGGCGAGCCTTTTCCTTGCGCCTCGCTAGACCTCGGCTCTCCGTCGTCTTGGCGCCATGGCCGGGCTATTAGCGGCCACTAACCAAATCGAGTAGGGTGTCGCCGATGCGGGCGGTCGTCATCACTAAGCACGGCGGGCCGGGCGTGCTTCAGGTACAGGAGCGGTCCGATCCGAGCCTTGGCGCGGGAGAGGTGCGCATCGATGTCGCAGCGGCGGGGATCAACTTCGCCGACATCATGGCCCGCCTGGGCTTCTATCCCGACGCGCCGAAGACTCCGTGCGTCGTCGGCTACGAGGTGGCCGGCACCATCCTCGAGCTGGGCGAGGGAGTGGAGAACCTGAATCATGGCCAGCGCGTCATCGCCCAGACCGACTTCGGCGGTTATGCCTCACAGGTGGTAGTACCCGCCGACGGCGTGATCGCGTTGCCGGATGGACTCACCTTCGAGCAGGGCGCGGCGATCCCCGTCAACTATGGGACGGCATGGATGGGTCTCTTCGGCTTCGGCAGCCTGCAGCCCGGCGAACGCGTGTTGATCCATGCGGCTGCCGGCGGCGTTGGCATCGCCGTGACGCAACTCGCCAAGCGCCACGGCGCCGAGGTGTACGGCACCGCCTCGCCCGGCAAGCACGCGCGCTGCGAAGAACTGGGCGTCGATCACGCGATCGACTACACGCAGAGCGGCTGGGAGCGGGGCTTGCCGAAGTTCGATCTGATCATGGACGCGATCGGCGGCAAGAGCCTGCGGCGCAGCTATGAGTTGCTCGCCCCCGGCGGTCGCCTGATCGCATTCGGGGCCTCCGGGATCGTCTCCGGCGAGCGGCGCAACCCGATCGCTGCGCTCGGCACCGCTTTGCGCATGCCCCGCTTCAACCTGATCAAGCAGATGTCCGCATCCAAGGCCGTGATCGGCCTGAACATGTACACGCTCTCCCAGGACGAGCGCCGCCGCGCGCAGGTGGCCGCGGCGCTGCGGGAGCTGCTCGGCGACGGCACGATTCAGCCCGTCGTCGCGGGTGCATTCTCCTTCGAGGAAGCCGGCGCCGCGCACAACATGATCACCGAGCGGCGTAACGTCGGCAAGGTCGTGCTCACGCCCTGAGGCGGGCACGCCGGAGAGCTCAGTCGAGCCACCGCGACATCCGTCCAGGCGGACCACCGTTCGCGGTGTGAGCAGTTAGGCTCGCCGCGTCAGCCGAATGGCTGGCGGGAGGCACCGCGCCTTCCACGACCCAAGAACTGGAGATCTCGATGTCATCGCGACTAAAACGCAGCGCCGCGCTTGCGTGCGCCGCCAGCCTGAGCCTGCTCGCCGGCGCGGCCACGGCCGACGCCGGCACACTCTTGACTCTCGTGGCGCCAACAGTCAAGACCGTACCGAAGCAGGCCAGACGGGCAAGTAGTCACCACGGCAAGAAGAAGAGCTCCAACCGTGGTCCCCGGGGGCCGATCGGGCCGCGCGGACCAACGGGCGCGACCGGACCAACGGGCGCTACTGGGCCGCAGGGGCTCGCCGGCCCAACGGGCGCGCAGGGTATCCAGGGGTCAGCTGGTCCGGGAGCCACGAAGTTCTACTTCTCAGAGAACGCCAGCACCGGTGACTCCAACCACCCGGTGGTCACCGTCGGGCCGGTCCTGTTCGGGGCCGCGTGCCAGCCCAAGGGCAATGAAGTCGGCGACGTCAAGCTCATCCTCACGAGCACGATCCCCGCCACGGTCAGCACGACGGCCTTCGGGACTAAGCTGGAAGCTGAAAAAACGAGTCCCATCGTCCTCGAAGCGACCCTGCCCGCACGCGGACCCATGTCGGTAGAACTGTCCGCCGGGGCGAAAGGCAGCGTCGCGGAAAGCGCCACGTTCATGTTCAACGCGGGCGGCTCGCTCAGTTGGCTCGAGCTGTGGGCGGGCGCGACAGGAGCCACGAACGAAGCGCCGGCGCACTGCTATCTCACCGGCATCGAGCTGTAGAAGCAGGCGGCCGGGACTGACAGAGCGCGACCCGCAGTCGACCGCGGGTCGCGCCGCTGTTCGCGTACATCTCGACGTCTGGCGGTGCTACCCTGCTCACAGATGTCGTTCCGCAAGTCCCTTTCACTCCTTCTCCTGCTCCCCCCTCGGGGGGAATAGCGCGTGGCGGCCGCGTAGCCGCATACCCAGCAGAGAGGAAGCCTGAAAGAGACCTAGAAGGAGAGCGAACGACATGAGCACGAACGATGCACGCAGCGAGTCCAACCGCGTCAAGATCTTCGACACGACCCTGCGCGATGGCGAGCAGTCGCCGGGAATCTCGCTGAACAAGCAGGAAAAGCTGGAGATCGCCCACCAGCTCGCACGGCTGGGCGTGGATGTGATCGAGGCCGGCTTCCCGATCACCTCGCCGGGCGACTTCGAGTCGGTGCAGGCGATCGCTCGGGACGTCGAAGGTCCCGTGATCTGCGCTCTGGCGCGTACGAGCAAGCAGGACATCGAGGCTGCCTGGAACGCGGTCAGGGACTCTGAGCGCCCGCGGATTCACACCTTCCTCGCCACCAGCGACGTGCACATCAAGTACAAGCTGCAGACAACGCGCGAGGATGTGAAGGGCCAGGCGCGCGCGGCCGTCGCCCAGGCGCGCGAGCACACCGACGACGTCGAGTTCTCACCGGAGGACGGCTCGCGCTCGGATGTCGAGTACATGGCCGAGGTGATCCAGATCGCACTGGATGAGGGTGCCACCACGATCAACGTGCCCGATACCGTCGGCTACACGATGCCCGGGGAGTACCGGACGATGTTCGAAGAGCTCTACAGGCTGGTACCCGACCTGCGTGACGTGGTCGTCTCCGGGCACTGCCACGACGACTTGGGGCTGGCGGTTGCCAACTCACTGGCGGGTATCGAAGCGGGCTGCCGCCAGGTCGAGTGCGCGATCAACGGGATCGGCGAGCGCGCCGGGAACGCGTCGCTCGAGGAGATCGTGATGCTGCTGCACACGCGCGAGCCGAGCCTCGGGTTGTGGACAGGGATTGAGACGACCGAGATCGCGCGCACGAGCCGGCTGGTCTCACGGCTGACCGGCTATCCGGTGCAGCCGAACAAGGCGATCGTCGGGCGCAATGCGTTCGCACACGAGGCCGGTATCCATCAGGATGGCGTGCTGAAGGAGCGCACGACCTACGAGATCATGGACGCGACGACGATCGGCCTGAAGAGCAACTCGCTGGTGCTCGGCAAGCACTCCGGCCGCCACGCGCTGCACGACGCTCTGGAGGAGATGGGCTTCCAGATTGACGGCCAGGCGCTGAACACCGCGTTCAAGCGCTTCAAGGAGATCGCCGACCTCAAGAAGCAGGTGACGGCGATGGACCTGGAGGCGCTCGTCACCGATGAGCTGCGCGAGGAGATCGCCGGCTACGCGCTCGAGTCCTTCGACGTCGAGTCCTCCTCCCAGCGCCCGCCGCACGCGCGCGTCTCGATCGTCCTGCCTGACGGCAGCTCGGCGAGCGGCTCATTCACCGGGGATGGTCCGATCGACGCCGTCTTCCAGGCGATCAACGTGGCCACGGGCACGGCGCCCACGCTCAGCGAGTTCACGATCGGAGCGGTCACCGAGGGCCAGGACGCGCTCGGCGAGGTGTCGGTCGTAGTCGAGCTGGACGGATTCACCGGCGCGGGTCAGGGCGTCTCGACCGACATCATCGACGCGGCCGCGCGCGCGTATGTGCGCGCGCTGTCGGTGGCCGTCGCCCGTGCGCAGGCCGACGAGGCGATCGGGCTGCCCGAGACCGCGGCACCCTGACGCTCCGAGTATGGGCGGGCGCCTCTGCGGCGTTCGCCCATACGGCCACGCAATACATTCGTCTGTGATAACGTACGCACGTATGGCCACTGTATCCGCACCTGTGCCCGCCACGTCACTACCCGACCAGCTCGACCCGGCGGTGATCGGCGCGCGCGTGAAGGCCCTGCGCGAGTCCTCGGGGCTGTCGCTGCGTGATCTCACGGAGCGCAGCGGCGTCAGCGCGCCGATGCTCTCGCAGGTCGAGCGGGGGGAGACCAGTCCGACTTTGACGGTCGCCGCGCGGATCGCCGCGGGCCTGGAGCTGCGCCTCTCCCAGTTGCTGCGGCTCGACGAGTCGGGCGCAGTCACGATCGTGCGTGCCCCCGAGCGCCAGCGCGGGGGTAACAAGCGCCGCGGGCACAGCTTCGAGGTGCTGACCTCCGGACAGCCCGGCCAGCGCGCGGAGCTGTCACGTCATACGCTCGCTCCGGGCGGCGCCACTGGTGCTGTTGACGACCCACCGATGCATGAGCCCGGCAGCCGGGAGACAGCACTCGTCGAGCAGGGCTCGGTCATCCTCGTGTGTGACGGGCAACGCTATGTGCTGGACCAGGGCGACTGCGTCACCTTCGATGCCGATCTGCCCCACCACTTTGAGAATCCCAAGGAGCGCGACGTCGAGGCCGAGCTCCTCGCGGTCGTCTCCGCAGGGCTGCGACGCAGCTAACCCACGACGAGAAGGGCCGATGAGAATGCCACAGACGCTGTTCGACAAGATCTGGGAGACGCACGAGGTGGCTCACGGCCTGCTCTACATCGACCTGCACCTCGTTCACGAGGTGACGAGCCCGCAGGCCTTCGACAGCCTGCGCATGGCCGGCCGGCCGGTCAGGCGTCCCGACCGCACGCTCGCGACTGCCGACCACAACACCCCGACCGACGGCACGCCGATCGCCGCGCGGATCAAGGATGAGCTCTCGCGCGTGCAGGTGGAAACGCTCGAGCGCAACTGCGCGGAGTTTGGTGTGCCCGTCTACTCGCTCGGCTCCGACCGACAGGGGATCGTGCACGTGATCGGGCCCGAGCTCGGGGTCACCCAGCCCGGCATGACGATCGTCTGCGGCGACTCGCACACATCCACCCACGGCGCCTTCGGCGCGCTCGCCTTCGGGATCGGCACGAGCGAGGTCGAGCACGTGCTCGCGACGCAATGCATGGTCCAGCACAAGCCACGCTCGATGCGGATCTCCTATGAGGGCGAGCTCGGCTTCGGCGTGACCGCCAAGGACCTGATCCTCGGCACGCTCGGCCGGCTCGGCGTCGGCGGGATGACCGGTCACGTGGTCGAGTTCGCCGGCCCGGCGATCGAGGCGCTGTCGATGGAAGGGCGCATGACCGTCTGCAACATGACGATCGAGGGCGGTGGCCGCGCCGGGATGATCGCGCCCGACGCGACGACCTTCGCCTGGTTCACCGACCAGGAGCTGCCCGGCGCGCCGCGCGGCGAGGAGCTTCCCAAGGCGATCGAGCACTGGCGCGAGCTGCGCACCGACGAGGGCGCCGAGTTCGACAGCGAGATCGTGATCGACGCGACGAAGATCTCCCCGCAGGTGACGTGGGGGACGAACCCGGGGATGGTGCGCGCCGTCACCGAGAACGTGCCCACGCTCGAGGAGTTCGACAGCCCGGCAGACCGCGAGTCCACCGAACGCGCGCTCGCCTATATGGACCTGCAGCCCGGCATGCCGATCGAGCAGATCTCGCTCGACCGCGTGTTCATCGGCTCCTGCACGAACTCTCGGATCGGCGACCTGAGGGCCGCCGCGAAGGTCATCGAGGGCCGCAAGGTTGCTGAGAGCGTCGACGCGATGGTCGTCCCCGGCTCCCAGCAGGTCAAGAAACAGGCCGAGGAGGAGGGGCTCGACGAGGTCTTCCGCGCGGCCGGCTTCGACTGGCGCGTTGCGGGGTGCTCGATGTGCCTCGGCATGAACCCTGACATCCTGCAGCCGGGCGAGCGCTGCGCCTCGACCTCGAACCGCAACTTCGAGGGCCGCCAGGGCCGCGGTGGCAGGACGCATCTCGTCTCCCCGCAGATGGCCGCCGCCGCGGCGATCGAGGGCCATTTCGTCGACATCAGGGATTGGAGCTAGCCATGGATCCCATAAGCGTCATCGCAGGCGCCATCAGCCACCTCGATCGGGCCGACGTCGACACCGATCAGATCATGCCCAAGCAGTTTCTGAAGCGCGTCGAGCGGACGGGCTTCGGCGAGTTCCTGTTCTATGACTGGGCCAAGGAGCCGGGCTGGGATTTGCCGGCGAACCCGATCCTCGTCGCTGGCGAGAACTTCGGTTGCGGCTCCTCGCGCGAGCACGCGCCGTGGGGGTTGCAGGACTATGGCTTTCAGGCGATCGTCGCGCCGAGCTTCGCCGACATCTTCTACTCCAACTGCACGAAGATCGGGCTGCTGCCGGTCGTGCTCAACGCTGAGGATTGCCGCGCGCTCGTGCACGCCGGCGCGGGCGAGGTCGACCTGCTCGAGCAGGAGGTCCGCTTCGCGGGGCGCGGGGTCGCCTTCGAGATCGACCACGAGATCCGCCACCGCCTGCTAAACGGCCTCGACGACATCGCGATGACGCTCGAGCAGGCCGCCGAGATCGCCGAGTTCGAGCGCGAGAGCGAGCACGCCGGCTGGGCGCCGACCCCGACGACGGCGCTGTGAGCGAGCCTGTGGAGCGGCTCAGGGTGCAGGACCGGCGAGCGCAAGCCAGAAGAGGTATTCGATGAGCGCCCACCACATAGTCACGCTCCCCGGTGACGGGATTGGCCCGGAGATCATGGCCCCGGCGCTGCTGCTGCTGGAAGCGGTCGGCGAGTTCGAGTTCGAGGAGCACCTCTTCGGCGGCGCCAGCATCGACGCGCACGGGACCGCGCTCACCGACGAGGTGCTCGCGGCCTGCCGCACCTCGGACGCGGTCCTGCTCGCGGCCGTTGGAGGACCCAAGTGGGACACGACGGATCCCGCCAAGCCGCGGCCCGAGCAAGGGTTGCTTGGCCTGCGCAAGGGACTCGGCCTTTACGCGAACCTGCGCCCGGTCAAGCCCCTCCCGGCCCTCTATGAGGCCTCGCCGCTGCGACGCGAGCGGATCGAAGGCACGGATCTGCTCGTCGTGCGCGAGCTCACCGGCGGGATCTACTTCGGCGAGAAGACCCGTACGGAGACCTCCGCCTCCGACCTATGCGCGTACAGCACCGCGGAGATCGAGCGGATCGCGCGTATGGCCTTCGGCGCCGCGAGGCGGAAGGTCACCAGCGTCGACAAGGCCAACGTGCTCGAGACCTCGCGGCTGTGGCGCGAGGTCGTCACGCAGCTGCACGCGCGCGAGTTCTCCCACATCGAGCTCGAGCATGTACTGGTCGACAACGCCGCGATGCAGCTCATCTCCAACCCCCGCGACTTTGACACGATCGTCACCGAGAACATGTTTGGCGACATCCTCTCCGACGAGGCGGCGATGCTGACAGGCTCCATCGGGATGCTCCCCAGCGCCTCACTCGGAGGAGATCGAAATCCGTCAGCCACTCCCACCAGCCCGGGCATGTTCGAGCCCGTCCACGGCTCCGCCCCTGACATCGCCGGCACCGGCAAGGCCAACCCGCTGGCGATGTTCCTCTCCGCCGCGATGCTGCTCAGACACGGGCTCGGTTTGGAAAGCGAGGCGGCGGCTGTAGAATCGGCCGTTGAAGGCGCGCTGGCGGCGGGTCTGCGCACCCCCGACCTGGGAGGGACGGTGGGCACGGCGCAGGCGACGAAGGCAGTGATCGCCCACCTCGAGTAACCCCTAGCAGGAGTCAAATGAACATGGACCAGACCGACCTCATATGGATGAACGGAGATTTCGTCGCCTGGGAGGACGCCAAGGTCCACGTCCTGACGCACGGTCTGCACTATGGGACGGGCGTGTTCGAGGGCGTGCGCTGCTATGACACCGAGCTCGGCCCGGCGGTGTTCCGCAACGCCGACCACGTCGCGCGGCTGCTGAAGTCGGCCGAGCTCTACTACATGCCCGTGCCCTACTCGGCTGAGGAGCTCCGCGCGGCGACGCTCGAGCTCGTCGCCAGAAACGGCATGAGCTCGTGCTACATCCGCCCGATCGTCTACCGCGGCTACGGCCAGATGGGGCTCAACCCGCTGGACGCGCCGGTTGACGTGACGATCGCCTGCTGGGAGTGGGGCGCCTACCTCGGCGAGGAGGGTAAGCGCAAAGGTATCCGCGCGAAGGTCTCCTCGTGGGAGCGGATCAGCCCGCGCTCGTTGATCCCCCACGCGAAGGCCTCGGGCCAGTACCTGAACAGCGTGCTCGCGAAGGTCGAGTCGGTCAAGGCCGGCTACGACGAGGCGATCCTGCTCGACGAGCACGGCCACGTCTGCGAGGGCACCGGCGAGAACCTCTACATCGTGCGCGACGGGGAGATCTCGACGCCCGGGCAGCACAACTCGATCCTCGACGGCATCACGCGTCGCTCGCTGATCCAGATCGCCGGCGATCTCGGCTACAAGGTCGTCGAGCGCAACGTCGCCCGCGCCGAGCTCTACCTCGCCGAGGAGGTCTTCATGTCCGGGACCGCGGCCGAGCTCGTGCCCGTGCGCGAGGTCGACGACCACACGATCGGCACCGGCCGGCCGGGCGAGGTCACGCGTGTGCTCCAGGCCGCCTTCGACGACGCGATCCACGGGCGCAGCGAGCGCTACCGCGAGTGGCTGGACGTGGTTTCCCCGGAGGCGCTGCAGACTCCAACCGGCGATGTGACCGGCACGGCGGCCGCCGCGAGCTCGGCGGCCGCGCCGACCGTCTCGGGGTAGCCCGATGAGAGACATCCATCTCTACGACGCGACCCTGCGCGACGGCATGGGCGGCGGCGGCATGAGCCTCACCGCGGATGAGAAGCTGCGCGTCGTGCACGCGCTCGACGCGCTCGGCGTGCACATGATCGAGGCCGGTTTTCCTTCGTCGAACCCGAAGGAGGAGCAGCTGTTCGCTCTGCTCGCCGAGGAGCATTTCGAGACGTCTGAGATCGTCGCGTTCGGGATGACACGCCGTCGCGGGGTTGACGCCGACGTCGACGAGGGATTGCGGATCCTCGCGGAGTCCTTCGCGCCCGTGTGCACGCTAGTCGGGAAGTCCTCGGTGCTGCACGTCGAGAAGGTCGTGAGAGTCTCGCGCGAGGAGAATCTGAAGATGATCGCTGAGTCGGTTGCCTTCCTGATCAGACACGGCAAGCGCGTGCTGCTCGACGCCGAGCACTTCTTCGACGGCTTCGCCGAAGACCCCGGCTATGCCCTGGACTGTGCGCGCGCGGCGGCCGACGCCGGGGCCGAGCGGATCGTGCTTTGCGACACCAACGGGGGCTCGCTGCCGCCGCAGATCCGCGTCGCGATGGCGGTCGTCGGCGAAGCGCTGCCGGGTGTGGCGCTCGGGATTCATGCGCACGACGATTCGGGGTGCGCGGTCGCGAACACGCTGACGGCGGTCGAAGGAGGCGCGACGCAGGTGCAGGGCACGATCAACGGGATCGGCGAGCGCGTCGGCAACGCGAACCTCGTGACGATCATCGCCGATCTGCAGTTGAAGCTGGGCTACGAGCTGCTCGTGCCCGCACAGCTGGCGCGCCTGACGGAGACCGCGCACCTGGTGGACGAGCTGCTCAACCGCGCGCCCAACCCCGCGCAGCCCTATGTCGGCAAGCACGCCTTCGCGCACAAGGCGGGGATGCATGCCGCCGGAGTGCGGGCCGACGCGCAGACCTTCGAGCACATCGATCCCGAGCTGGTCGGCAACCGTCGTGACGTCCTTGTCTCCGAGCTCTCAGGCCGCGGCACGATCGCGGAGAAGGCGCGCGAAGCGGGGATCGCGGCTGACGATGCCTTCGCTCAGCGAGTCGTGGACCGCGTCAAGGAGCTCGAGCATGAGGGCTTCCAGTTCGAGGCCGCCGACGGGTCATTCGAGCTCCTGATGCGCAAGGAGGCCGGCGAGTACGAGCCGCTGTTCAAGCTGGAGTCGTGGCGTGTGATCGTCGAGAAACAGGCCGACGGGCACGTGCAGACCGAAGCGACGATCAAGGTATGGATCCCCACCCCCACCGGCGAGGAGCGCTACGTGCGCACCGCCGAAGGTAACGGTCCGGTGAACGCGCTCGACAAGGCGCTCCGTGACGCGATCGGCGAGATCCACCCGCATCTGCGGGACATCGACCTCGTCAACTTCAAGGTGCGGATTCTCGATGAGACCAAGGGGACCGGGGCCGTTACCCGGGTTCTGCTGGATGCCTCCGATGGGCAGGAGGTTTGGGGGTCGATCGGGGTCTCGGAGAACGTTATTGCTGCTTCTTGGGACGCTTTGGTTGACTCGCTCGAGTACGGGATGCAGCCGGCTGCACGCCTCCCGTGAACGGGGAGGAGACGATTCCGCTGGCGCGACCGGTGCTGGGGGAGGCCGAGGAGAGCGCGGTCCTCAATGTGCTGCGTTCGGGACAGTTGTCGCTCGGGCCGCGGGTCCCGGAGTTCGAGCGGGTGTTTGCCGCACGGGTGGGAGCGGAGTGGGGGAGCGCCGTGTCCAGCGGAACCGCAGGGTTGCATCTGGCTTTGAGAGCCGTGGGAGTGGGGGATGGGGATGAGGTGGTTACCAGCCCTTTTTCATTTGTCGCGTCGGCTAATGCCGCGATCTACGAGCGGGCAACGCCGGTGTTCGCGGACATCGATCCGGTCACGCTCAACCTCGACCCGGAGGCCGCCGCCGCTGCTGTGACCGAGCGCACGAAGGCCCTGTTGCCGGTGCATATCTTCGGCTACCCCGCCGAGATGGGGGCGTTCGAGCGGATTGCGGACAGGCATGGGCTGGGGATCGTCGAGGATGCTTGCGAGGCCTTGGGGGCTGTTCATGAGGATGGGGTTGCCGTGGGTGGGCGGGGTCATCCGGCTGTGTTTGGGTTCTATGCGAACAAGCAGCTGACCACAGGGGAGGGAGGGATGGTCACGCTGGTGGACGAGGGAATGAAGGCAGGGATTGATTGTGAGCGAAACCAGGGGCGGGCTCCGGACATGGGCTGGCTGGATCACGACAGGTTGGGCTTCAACTACCGGTTGTCGGACATCGCTTGCGCGCTTGGGCTCGCTCAGCTGGAGCGGCTCGATGAGATGCTCGCGGAACGGGCGCGCGTTGCCGGGTCCTACCGGGAAGCGCTCGCCGGGATCGAGGGCCTGGTGCTGCCGTGTCCGGACAGCGGCGGCGCGCGGCGGGGATGGTTCGTGTTCGTCGTGCAGCTCCCATACGGTGTAGACCGCGACGCGACGATCCGCGCGCTCGCGGCGGAGCAGATCCAGAGCAAGCCGTATCTGCCGGCGATCCACCTGATGAGCTTCTACCGCGAGCGCTTCGGCCACAGGGAGGGCGAGTTCCCGGTCTGCGAGGACGTCGCCGCGCGCTCGCTGGCGCTGCCGTTCTTCCCGGAGATGAGCGAGGGGCAGGTGGCGCGCGTGGCCGAGCAGCTGCGTGCGGTGCTGTCAGACTGATCGCCCGTGTCCCGCTTCCGTGAACCCCAGCATCCAGACTTCCAGCGACTGAACGCCTCGATCGGCTATGACCGGCGGCTGTGGCCGCAGGACCTCGCGCAGAGTCGCGCGCACGCGAAGATGCTGGCGGCGCGCGAGATCATCACGGCGGAGGATCGCGACGCGTTGCTCGCCGGCCTCGACGCGGTCGAGACGGAGCTGAGCGAGGGGCGTTTCCCGTTCAAGCAGGACGATGAGGACATTCACATGGCGATCGAGCGGCGCCTGACCGAGCTCGCCGGTCCTGTGGGCGGCAAGCTGCACACCGCACGCTCGCGCAACGACCAGGTGGTGACCGACCTGGCGATGTTCACGCGCGAGCGCGCCGCCACCGCGCAGAGCGTGATCGCGGGGCTGATGGGAGTGGTATTGGCCAAAGCCGAGGAGCACCTCGACTGGCCGTTGCCGGGCTATACGCACCTGCAGCGCGCGCAGCCGGTGTACCTGAGCCATCACCTGCTCGCCTACTTCTGGATGCTCGCGCGCGACCGCGCGCGCTTTGCGTACGCCGAGCACGAGGCCGGCCGCCTGCCGCTCGGCGCGGGCGCGCTCGCGGGGGTCAATTTCGACACCGACCGCGGACAGGTTGCCGAGGAGCTGGGCTTTCGCGAGGTCTCGCCGAACTCGATCGACGCGGTTTCCGGAAGGGACTTCATCCTCGACTACCTGGGGGCCGCCGCGACCTGTTCGACGCACCTGTCCCGCCTGGGCGGCGAGTTGGTGCTGTGGTCCAGCAGCGAGTTCGGCTTCTGCGAGCTGCCGGATGAGTGGAGCTCGGGGAGCTCGATCATGCCGCAGAAGAAGAACCCCGACGCGGCCGAGCTGTTGCGCGCGAAGGCGCCTCGCGTGGTCGGGCACCTGGCGGCGCTGCACGGCGTGATCCACGCGCTGCCGCTGACCTACAACAAGGATCTGCAGGAGGACAAGGAGCATTTGTTCGACGCGGTCGACACGATCGAGTTGACGCTCGCTGCAGCACAGGGGATGCTCGCGGGCGCACGCTTCGATCGCGAGCGGATGAGCGAGGCGGCCTCGGATGAGTTGCTCGCCGCCACCGACGTGGCCGACCTGCTCGTGCGCCTGGGCGTTCCATTCAGGGAGGCGCACGGTGTGGTCGCGGGCTTGGTGCGTACGGCGCTCGACGGCGGCAGGACCCTGTCGCAGCTCACGCCGGAGGAGCTCGCCGCGCACAGCGAGGTGCTGGCCGCGCACGCCGCCGAGTTCCAGGAGGTGCTCCAGCAGGGTTCTTGGCTCGAGTCGAAGATCTCCGAGGGTGGCACCGCGACGGTCCGCGTGCAGGAGCAGATCGAAGCCGCCCGGAGTGTGCTCGCCGGAAGCGGTTGAGATGGGCGTAGCCCGCGCGGCGTCCAGCAATGCAGCTGGACGGTCACTCCCACGCGACTTCTACGACCGGCCCGTGCTCGAGGTCGCCGCGCGACCTGATCGGCTGCGTCGTCGAGCACGTGCCCGCAGGCGAACCTCTCGTCAGCGGCGTGATCGTCGAGACCGAGGCCTACCACGAGTCAGAGCCGGCCTGCCACGCGTTCGTCGGGCTGACCCCACGCACGCGGATCCTGTTCGGGGCGCCGGGCCGCGCCTACGTCTACCGCTCCTACGGCATTCACGCGCTGCTGAATGCGGTCTGCGAGCCCGAGGGCGTCGGCGCGGCAGTGCTGATCCGGGCGCTGCAGCCGCTCGAGGGGATCGAGGCGATGCGCGCGCGCCGTTCGCCGGCCGGCGTGCGGATGCGCGACGAGGATCTCTGCTCGGGCCCCGGCAAGCTGACCCAGGCGCTCGGTGTCGAGCTGACCGAGAATGGTGGCGATCTCTACGGCGGGCCGGTCCGCATCCTCCCGCGTGAATCGGCGTGGCTCGAGCCCACCATCCTCGCCGGCACGCGGATCGGGATCACGAAGGCGGTCGAGCTTCCCTGGCGTTTCTGTACGGCTCACAACCGCAACGTCTCCCGGCCCCGGCCGGGGGAGGACCTCCGCACGCATGTCATTTAATGGGTGACATTGAACTACACGAATTAACTGAGGAGTGCCCCAAGAAAGTGTGACAAAACTGTGCCGAGTTTGGATCAAATTTGCACATACCCTGAATTCTTTGTGAGGTCGTCCTACGGTGTCGGAAATACAACACCGAAAGGAACACAGCATGTCACCAAAGAAGAAAACGAAGAAGGCTGGGAAACGTGACGGGCAGGCACCGAAGGTCGAGTTCGGCCGGCTCTACCGCGATGACCTGACGGGCTACGAAGGCCGCTGTGCGGGCTTCACCTCGTACATCTCGGGGTGTGACCAGGTGCTGCTCGTGCCGAAGGTGGACAAGGAGGGCAAACACCACTACGGTCACTGGTTCGACGACGACAGGCTGATCGATGTCGAGGTCGAGCAGAAGGTCGAGCGCACGAGCGAGCGCGGAGGACCCCAGCAGGCTCCCATCCCCCGCCTGAGCTAGGCAGAGACTAGCCCCCGGGACTGACCCCGCCCGTCGGCGACGGCGAGGCGGGTGTCGCCGGCGTAGACGGTGCCGGCGAGGATGGGGCGGACGGGGAGGATTCCGGGGTGGGAGTGGCCGGCGCCGGCGTGGCTGTGTGTTCCGGTTCGCCGGACGCTTTGGGTGTGCCGGTTGCCGCTTCGCTGCCACCGCCGGGTGCGGCGGATTTTCCGCTTTCCTTGCCGGTGCCCGTCGTTGGGGCCACACTTTGGTTTGGCGTCGTCGCAGTGCTCGACGGCGCGCCGGTTTCCGCTTCGCCCGTACTCGAAGTACCGGTACCGCTCCCGCTGGCACTCGTGGAGCCCTTCGGTTTCGCCGCATGTTCGGCCCGTTCCTTTTCGATCCCCAAAGCGGAGACCATGAAGTCGTGCCAGATCAGCGCCGGAAAGGTGCCCCCGAGCACGGGGCCGCCGTTGAAGTCGGTGGTCATCGGGATCAGCTTGTTCGGGTAGCCGACCCAGACGGCGACCGTGTACTTGTGGTTCCAGCCGACGAACCAGGCGTCGCCATAGTTGGAGGTCGTGCCCGTCTTGCCGGCGGCGAATTCGCCGAGCGCGGCGGCTTTGGCGGTCCCGTATTGAAGGACGGTCTCGAGCATCGAGGTCTCGGTGGTGGCGACTTCGGAGGGCAGGATCCGCTTCGTCTCGACCATGTTCGTGTCGTGCCGCGCCCCGTCCGGCAGCGGGCGACCGCTCGCTTCGACTTCCTGGATTCCGACCGGCGCGTCGTCTTTGGCCATCGTGCCGCTGACGCGCTCGCCGCCGTGGGCGATCGTCTCATATGCATGGGCCATGTCCAGCGGCGTGACGCCGACGGACAGGCCCCCGATCGTCATCGCCGGGTTGGTCGAGATCGGGGTCGTGATGCCCATCGCGTGAGCGAGGCGCGCGATCTTGTGGGTACCGACCCTCAGGCCGACTTCGGCGTAGATCGAGTTGTCGGAGTAGGCGGTCGCGTTGGTGAGCGTATTCGAGCCGGTGTAGGCGCCTTCGTCGTTGTGCACGACGAACTTTTCCGGTCCGCGCGGGGAGGGGACGACGAACACCTTCTCCTTCGAGGTCCACACCGAGTCGGGCGAGATGCCGTGCTCGAGCGCCGCGGCCAGGTCGAACGCCTTGAACGAGGAGCCGGGCTGGCGCTCGCCCTCGGTGGCGAGGTTGAACGGGCTGGCGTCGTAGTTGCGCCCGCCGACCATCGCGCGCACCTCGCCGGTCGAGTTTTCGATCGCGACGAGCGAGGCGGAGGGGTCGCCGGAGTAGGCGAGGTAGCCGTTGATCGCCTGTTCGGCGGCGCGCTGCAGTTCGAGGTCGAGTGTCGTCTTGATCCGTAGGCCGCCGTAGAAGGCGCGCTGACCGTAGCGTTCGATCACCTGCTGCTGCACCCAGCTTGTGAAGTAGCCTGCGTCGACCCCTTCGATTGTCTGCTCCTCGGGCGCCTGCACCTGCGCCTGCACGGGCACGTCCTGCTTGACGCTCGCTTCGTAGATCGGTTGCGTCAGGTACCCCTGGTCGAGCATCTGGCGCAGCACCACGTCGCGACGTTCACGCGCCGCCAGTGGATGGTTCGCGGGGTCGTACGCCGTGGGATCCTGGATGATCCCCGCCAGCAGCGCCGCCTCCCACGGTTGGAGATCCGAGACGCACAGCTTTTGCCCGGGCATGCCGCAGCCCTTGTGGCCCGGCTCTTGGCCGAAGTAGGTCTGCGCGGCGGCCTCGATCCCGTAGGCGCCGTTGCCGAAGTAGATCGTGTTGAGGTAGGCGGTGATGATCTTTTCCTTCGTCCACTTGTGCGAGAGCTGATAGGCCAGCGCCGCCTCGCGGAGCTTCTCGAAGATCGTGCGGTGCGACTGGGCCTGCAGCGCGTTCTTGATGAACTGCTGCTCGATCGTCGAGGCGCCCTGGACCGTTCCTTTGTGCAGGACGTCCTGGACGAACGCGCGTGCGATCCCGCGGATGTCGACGCCGCTGTTGGTCAGAAAGCGCTTGTCCTCGATCGAGATCACCGCCTCCTTGACGATTGGGGGGATCTCCTGGGGTGTGACGATCACCCGGTTCTGTTCGCTGATGACACCGATCGGGTGGCCGAGGTCGTCGGTCAGGATTGAGCTCTGCGCATTCTTGAACTGGGAGAATCTCGTCAAAGACGGCAGGTCGGAGGCGACGGCGACGAACATGCCGAAGACGAACGAGACGAGGCCAAGCAGCAGGACGGCGAGGAGGATCAGCAGGAAGCGCAACCTCTTCAGACGCGGCCGGCCGCGGGCGGGCGGTGCGGCGGACTCCACAGAGGGCAAGACTCTACCATTGGCTTCCGATGCCCGACGCACCTGAGGTGACCGCCGAGGAAGCCGCCGTCCTTGCGCAGGGCGCCGTCGACAGCCTGCCGCAGGGCGCGCTCGCCGCCAAGCTCCAGACCGCGCGTACGGAGGGCCGGCCGCTGCGGGTCAAGCTCGGGATCGATCCGACGGCGCCGGACATCCACCTCGGGCACGCGGTCGTGCTGGGCAAGCTGAGGGAGTTTCAGGACGCCGGGCACAGGGTGGTGCTGATCGTGGGGGACTACACGGCGCTCGTGGGCGATCCGTCGGGCCGTTCGAGCTTGAGGCCGATGCTCTCGAAAGGGGAGATCGAGGAGAACGCCGCGACCTTTCAGGAGCAGGCAGTGAGGATCCTCGACCCGGACCCCGACCACTTGGAGGTGAGGCGCAACAGCGAGTGGCTGGAGATGGGGCTGACGGATCTACTTGCATTGGTGCGCACGACGACCGTGGCGCAGCTGTTGGAACGCGACGACTTCGCCAAACGCTGGAGCGCGAAGGAGCCGATCTCGATGCTCGAGCTGCTGTATCCACTGCTGCAGGGGTATGACTCGGTTGCGATCGACGCAGATGTCGAGCTGGGGGGGACCGACCAGAAGTTCAACCTGCTGCTGGGGCGCGACATCCAACGCGCATATGGAAAGCCCGAGCAGGCGGTGATGACGATGCCGATCCTGGTGGGGACGGACGGACGCCAGAAGATGAGCAAGTCGCTCAGCAACCAGATCGGGGTCACCGATACGCCGAAGGAGATCTACGGCAAGACGATGAGCATCCCCGACGAGGCGATGGAGGAGTACTACAGGCTGTTGCTGCACGAGACTTCACCCGGCCAGCTGCCGCCACGCGACGCCAAGCGCGCGCTCGCGCGTGGGATCGTGGAGTGGCTGTATTCCGAGGCGCAGGCGCGGCAGGCCGAGCAAGAGTTCGACCGCGTGCATATCGAGCACGCGGCGCCGGAGGAGGTGTCAGACGCGCGCGTAGACGCGCGCGAGGACGGAACGGTGCACCTGCCCGAGGCGATGAGCGAGGCGTTCGGAATGTCCCGTTCGGAGGCCAGGCGCTTGATCGACCAGGGCGGGGTCACGCTCGGTGGGGCCGTGCTGGGGAAGGGCGAGCACGACGTGGCGGCCGCGCGCGCCGACGGGGAGGTGCTGAAGGTCGGCAAGCGCCGCTTCCGCCGCCTGCGCGTGGGGTGATCAGAGGGCCACGTTTTTTTTCATGAGGTTTGTCCCGTTTGGAAGAGATGGTCGGTATAAGGAGAAGGATCGTAGGTGGAAGGCTCATGAGAGCGAGGTGGAGATGCGAGGCTTGTCGATAGAGGAGGCGATCGGACGGCGCGAGAGTGGACGGTTCGCGGTCTCGATGCTTGTGGGTGTCTTGGCCGCCGCCGCGTGTCTGCTCGCGGCGCCATCGCTTGCCATCGCGGGCACGTTACAGCTCCGATGCATCACGTGCCCCTCCGGCATCGGGATCGGGTCTCGCCGGGATGGGCTGCGGGGATGCCCACAGGCGAATACATCACCTACGCGATGGCAGCGCGCTGTGGAGGTGCGGGCTCGTTCGGGTTGCGCGATCGGTCCCGATCCGATCGGGCCACAACGACGGCCGGCGACGGCAACAGAGAACGGGTACAGCGGCAGCCAAGGCGGGCTGCGATATCAGCTACGGCCTGCGGCAGCGCCGCCGGACGTGTACGATTCAATGCGGATCAGTGCGCCAACGGGATGCGGCGTCGTCGGTGACAGGCGACGACGCTTCCATGGGCTTCACCTCTGGCGGGCAGGCGCTCCCCGGCGAAGTCGAGCTCCTGAACGGTGGTCGCGGAGTAACTGCACCGCCAGCGATAGCTGGACACTGCCCCAGGGCGCCCGGGACTTCGAGGCGCACGTCACTGCTCAACGGACGACAGCTCCCCGACGTGCTACTTCGCGGACTCGATCGCCGTCCCAGCGCTGAACGACGTCACGCCTCACCCTCGAAGACAACACCCCGCCGGTCATCAAGAGCGCATCCGGCCCGCTTGCCACCGCAGCGGCGGACAAGTCGACTGTCGCCGGATCGCAGACGCTCAGCTTCACCGCCAGCGACGCGGACAGCGGTGTTCGCTCCGCGACGCTGACCCTGACTCCCCAGGACGGCGAAACGCCCTACACCCACACGTTCGACTTCGCCGCACAATGCTCATATGACTCGCTGGAACGCCTGCCCCGCTCACAGAGTCCGTCAGCGAATTCGCGCTGAACACCGCCAGCCCTCAAACGACGACAGCTACACGGTCAATCTGACCGTCACGAGATGCGGCCGGCAACACGGCAAGCGACTCGCTGGGCACGATCACCGTCGCTGGTTCGCCGGGCTCGGGCGGGGGCTCCACGGGAGGCTCTACCGGGGGCTCGGGTGGCCTGAGCACCCCGATCGGCTCGGGTAGTCTGCTCCCGTCCGTCGGCCCGGATAGCCCGGCCGCGGTGCGCGGGCCGGCGAACGGCGCGAACGCCTCCGATCAGGCCACGCTGACCGCGCGCTGGGCGAGCACGGCGAAGGAAATGTGCACGAGCGGCTATGGGGCGGCCGACCGCATCACGGGGCGTCTCACGGCCCCCGGCGGTGTACCGATCTCGGGTGCCTCGATCGAGGTGTTCCAGACGCCCGCCGAGCAGGGCGCCCAGGCACGCCTCAGCGACACGGGGGTACGCACGGGACCCACGGGTGAGTGGACTCTGAGCCTGCCCCGGGACGTCTCCTCGAGCACGCTGCGCTTTGCCTACCTCAGCCACTTGGACGACACGATCCCTGCCGCCACCGCGACCCTCACGCTGCGGGTGCGTGCCGGGATCGCGTTGCGCATCGCCCCCCACGTCACGAGCGTGGGACGGAAGATCTTCTTCAGCGGCGTGCTGCACGGAACACCGATCCCGGAAGGCGGCAAGCAGCTGGTGCTGGAGGCCTCCTCGGGCGGGGAATGGATCCAGTTCAACACGATCAGCACGGACGCGAAGGGCCACTACCGCGCGAGCTATCGCTTCAAGTTCCCCGGCCCGATCACCTACCGCTTCCGCGTTGTCTCACGCCACGAAGCCGACTTCCCATTCCTGGCTGGCGCCTCGAACGTCGTCGGCGTGCACGAGCGCTGAGCCGGCGCCGTGTCGCACGATCCTGTCGAGCTGTTGCGCCGGCTGATCCGGTTCGACACGACCAATCCACCCGGCAATGAGGCTGAGTGCGTCGGGTGGGTCAAGGATCTCTGCGACGGAGCTGGCCTGCAGACGAGAGTCTTGGCCAAGGACGCGGCACGGCCGAGCCTGCTGGCGCGGCTGCCCGGTCGGGGTGTCGCGCCACCGCTGCTTCTCCAGGGTCACGTCGACGTGGTCGCGGCGGTCGGCCAGAGCTGGCGCCACGACCCTTTCGGCGGCGAGCTGATCGACGGCGAGGTTTGGGGTCGAGGCGCCCTGGACATGAAGGGCGGTGTGGCGATGATGCTCGGGGCGATCCTGCGGCTCGCCGAGTCCGCTGAGCCTCCACCGGGCGACGTGCTGTTGTGCGTGCTCGCGGATGAGGAGAATCTGGGAGCGTACGGCGCGCGCTTCGTGGTCGAGGAGCACCCCGAGCTGTTCGAGGGCGTGAGGCACGCGCTCGGTGAGTTTGGCGGCGCGCGCACCGAGCTGGCGGGTCTGAGCACATACCCGATTCAGGTGGGTGAGAAGCAGGTGTGCTGGATGCGCGCGACCGTTCGGGGGCCCGGCGGGCATGGCTCGATCCCGTTGCGCGGCGGTGCGATGGCGAAGCTCGGCCGGTTGCTGAGCGCGCTGGATGCGCGGCGACTGCCGGTGCACGTCACCGAGATTCCGCGCGCGATGATCGAGGCGGCGGCGGCCGCCCTACCCGCCGGTGGGCGGGAGCTGGCCGACGGGCTGCTTGACCCCGAGCGCACCGACGCGACGCTCGACATGCTCGGCGAGGCGGGCCAGACATTGGATCCGATGTTCCACAACACGGTCAACGCCACCGTCGTGCGAGGCGGCGGCAAGGTCAACGTGATCCCGAGTGAGTTGCAGCTCGAGCTCGACGGGCGTCTGCTTCCCGGGCAGAGGGCGGACGATCTTTTCCGCGAGCTGCGTGAGCTGGCCGATGACGACGACCTCGAGCTGGAGGCACTTAACTATGAGCCGGGATCCGATCGGGCGGACCTGTCCCTGATGCCGTTGTTGAGCGACGTGCTCACCGCCGCCGACCCCGACGCCGTGCCATTGCCGATGCTCATGCCAGGTGTCACCGACGGCCGGTTCTTCGCCCGGCTGGGAATCCAGACCTACGGCTTTCTACCGATGCGCCTTCCCGCGGAGATGAAGTTCACGAACCTCATCCACGCGGCGGACGAGCGCGTACCGGCGCAGGAGATCGCCTGGGGCACTGACCGCATCTGCGAGGTGCTGACGCGGTACAGATAGTTGACGAACCTGCTTCAGTTGGCTGAGGAGCGGCCGTAGAACCCACGGTGTCTAGCGTCGTCTAGCTGCGGGGAAACCCGAACCCGCCGCCGCCAGTCTCAGGTATGATGCATTGACTGAGCTGTGCTACGGGATTGCGAGGGTAGGGTGATGCGGCATTCTGTAATGACCCAGCGACGTTCCGGCGGATGGCCGATACGTGGCCTGCTCGCGCTGCTTGCCACGATCGGCGTCGCCCTCTCTGTCGCCGTCCTGCCCGCCGCGGCGCAGGCGTCGTCATCACCGAGCGAAGTTCAGACCGAACCGGCGCAACCGATCCCGGGTGGGGCGAAGCTGCAGGGCAAGCTGAACCCGGGCGGCCTGCCGACGACCTACTACTTCATATACGCCCGCGACACGTGCGACGAAGGCTGCACCCCATCGAAGACCGCGACGGGCGGGCCGCTCACGGGTGACACCGAGCAGGAAGTGCCTGCCATTGAAGTGACGGGCCTTTCAGGGTCAGGGGGATCGGAAAGGTATTGGGACATCCTGGTCGCGAGCAACGCTGACGGCACCGTGTATGGCGGGCTCGTCAACTTCACGCCCGGAGCACCACTGCCGTCGATCGACGGCGAGTCCGTGTCGCACGTCACTTCGACCGACGCGACGCTCGAAGCGCAGATCGACGTCGAAAGCTTGCAGCACGGTGCCGACTACCAGTTTCAGATCGTGCAGAACCCGAGCGAATACGCCTCCGAACTCATCTGTCCGTCCACTCGCCCGCAGCGGGCCGAAATATGCGTCGGTCCTCAATCGCCCGGCGTTGCGCCGATCGGCTTCGCGCCAAGCGATGAAGCAGGTCCGCTGAAGGACTCGCCCGTCAGCCTCGACCTCGGCGGCGCGGGCATCACGCTGCAGCCGGGCACCACCTACCACTACCGGGTCATCGCGGCCAGGTCCAAGCTCACCGAAGACACGATCCAATGGGAACCACCGACGGTCTACGGCCCCGATCAGACATTCACAACGCACTCGGCAGGCACGGCCCCGGTGATCGACTCCGTGTCGGTCTCGCACCTGACTTCGACTGACGCGACGCTCGAAGCGCAGATCGACACCGAGGGCCTGTCGACGAGCTATCAATTCCTGCTTTCGGCTATCTGTGGGGGAAAGGGCGCATGTCTCGTCGTCGTCAACTACCCGTTGCCCAGCGGCTTGCTGCTCGGCTCCTTCGTAGATCAGAGCGTCAGTCTCGACCTGAACACCGCGGGCGTCACCCTGCAGCCTGGGGGTACCTACACCTATTCGGTTAGGGCCGGCACGACAGCAAGTGCTCCTCATAATTTCACCACACCTGAAGACGTGGTTCAGCCGCTCGGCACCACCACCTCGTCCCTGTCCGGCGCCGGCCAGCCCGCCGGCTCCAGTGCCAACAGCGCCGATCAGCCCGCCGCGTCGGGACCCTCCTCGTCCTCATCGACACCGGGCGTCCACTCTCCTGGCGCCGGGCTTGGCAAGACCACCAAGCTCGAGCCATTCGAGAAAGCCCAGAAGCTCTCAAAGGCATTGAAGCTCTGTGAGCGCAAGCCAAAGAAGCAGCGGCCAAGTTGTAAGCGCCAAGCGGAGAAGAAGTACTCCGCAACGGGCAGGAAAAGCTCTTAGTTGGCAAACAAACAGGGGGTCAGATGCCGCTGAAGGTAGTAGGAGCCGGCGTGGGTCGTACGGGCACCCACTCACTGAAGCTCGCGCTCGAGCAGCTGCTCGGGGGTCGCTGCCACCACATGGTCGAGATCATCGGCGACCCGCCTCAGGCGTCTGGGTGGACCGACGCGATCGATGGCCGGGATGTCGATTGGCCGCAGCTGCTGAGCGGCTACGTGGCACAGGTCGACTGGCCGGGAGCCTCCTTCTGGCGCGAGATCTCCGCGGCTAATCCCGATGCGCTCGTGTTGCTCTCCACCCGCGATCCGGACGCCTGGTATCGCAGTGCGTCCAACACCATCTTCCTGCCCATTGCCACTCCTCCACCTGGACTCGAGCAGTGGTTCGGGACGACGATGCACAAGCTGTTTGAGGAGCGCTTCTCCGATGATCTGGAAAACCCCACCGCGATGATGGACGCGTTCGAGCACCACAACGCTCAGGTACGGGCGGGTGTTCCCGCAGACCGCCTGCTCGAGTGGACTGCGTCCGACGGCTGGGAGCCGATCTGCGAGCGGTTGGGCGTGGCTGTCCCGAACGAGGCATTCCCCGCCACCAACAGCACGAGCGAAACGCGCGCAATCTTGGGCATGCCGCCGGTATAGGAAGCGCCAGAGTCCACGTTCGTGGCGATACCCTGGGCGCGTGGTGGGCGCCGTCACTCCTGTTCGATCTGCGCCCGAAATGGCGCCGAGGGTTCGACCGTGGCGCCGGCGGCGTGAACGCGGTCGGACAGCCACAGATCAGAGGTCACCACACGCACGGCGCCCGGCTGTGAGTCGGCTGCCAGCAGGCGCACGATCTCATCGTCGGCCGCGTCGCGGCGCGGGCGGGGAGCATGTGCCACCTCGATCACCGTCGAGCGGATCGGTGGCGACGGCGGCTGCTCGAAGACGACCGTCACGTCCTCGCCCTCGGCGGCGGCCCAGCGCTCGAGCAGGTCCACGAGGTTGACCATCGCGCGGTGGCGGTCCCTCCACCATCCGTCCGGTCGCGTGCCGATCACGTTCATGCCGTCCACGAGCCAGCGCACGGCAAGCAGCCTACAGTTGCATGTCCAATGCGGCTCGAGGGCATCCAAACGGGAGACATCGTCGAGGTCGATCACGGGGGCCGGCGCTTCCACGCCGTGGTGAGGGGAGCGGCACCCGGTGGGTTGGCGATCCAGCCCACCGACCGGCGCGTCAACTACTACTCCTGTCGCAGCCGCGAGGTCATCGGCCATTGGGCAAAGCGAGGAAGACCGCGACAGACTAGCGAGCCGCTGCGGCCATCCCCGCGCCAGCTGGAGATCGATCTCTCGCAGGGGAATGATCGCCCGCACGTCCCGTGATTGGACGTCCTTGATGGAGGTAACTTGTGCCAATCTGCGCATGTGCCAGGCATGCGAGGGGTGGCCACACCGCGTGAGAAGCAGCTGACCCTGCTCGCAGCCGTGCTCGGTACGAGCGTCGTGTTCCTCGACGCGACCGTAGCCAGCGTCGCGTTGCCCGCGATTCGAGCCGACCTCGGTGGTGGTCTGGCGGGCCAGCAGTGGGTGACGAACGCGTACTTGCTGACGCTGGGGTCGCTGTTGTTGATCGGTGGCTCGCTTGGGGATGTGTTGGGTCAGAAGCGTGTGTTCTTGGTTGGCGTTGCCGGGTTCGGCCTCGCGTCGGCTCTCTGCGCGCTCGCGTCGTCGATCCCCGAGTTGTGCGTGTTTCGTTCGATGCAGGGGGTGTGCGCGGCGCTGGTGACGCCTACCGCATTGGCGCTGATCATCCACGTGTTTCCCGAGGACGAGCGAGCCAAAGCGATTGGGACATGGACCGCGCTCAGCTCGATCGTCGGGGTCATCGGGCCGTTCATCGGGGGAGTGTTGATCGCCGCCGGTTCGTGGCGCCTGATCTTTGTGCTCAATGCGCCGCTCGTGCTCGTGACCCTGGTGCTGATTGTTCGTGGCGTGCCTGCGAGCGCGAGCGCTCCCACCGGCGGGCGTCTGGACTTCCCCGGGGCCTTCTTGGCGGCGCTCGCGCTCTCGGGTTCGGTGTTCGCCGTGACCGAGGAGCCGGCGCGCGGATGGAGCGCCCTGGTGGTCGGCTCGCTCGCGATAGGGGTTCTGGGAGCGATCGCGTTTGTTGCGCACGAGGCGCGAGCCCGGGCGCCGATGCTCCCGTTGAGCCTGTTTCGCGAGCGCAACTTCACGGCGGGAAACCTGGCGACGTTGACCAGCTACCTTGGGCTGGGGGGTGTGATCTTTCTGCTGCCTGTGTTTCTGCAGGAGGTCAGCGGCTACAGCCCCGTTCAGGCGGGGCTTGCGCTGCTGCCGGTCACCTCGCTGATGATCCTGTTCTCCCGCCGCTTCGGCGCGCTCGCCGACCGCATCGGCTCAAGGGTGCCGATCAGCCTCGGGGCGCTGGTCGCTGCAGGCGGCCTTCTGCTCTTGGCGCGCGTCGATCAGCGCGCTGATTATCTCAGCGAGGTCCTGCCGGCGCTGCTCGTGTTCGGGTTGGGACTCGCGATGCTCGTCGCGCCGTTGACCGCCACGGTCCTCGGGGCAGTGGAGGAGGATCACGCAGGTGTCGCCGCCGCGGTGAATACGACGCTCTCACGCGTCGCGCAGCTGTTCGCGGTCGCTGTGCTGGGAGCCGTCGTCTCGCTCGCGTTTGCCAGTCGCGTCGACGCGACGCTGCGACGATCCGCGCTCGATCCCGCCGGCCACGCGGCGATCAGCGCCGCCAAGCGACAGCCTCTCGGCTCGCCCAGGCTAGTTGGAGTGCCCCCCGGCGAGCGGGTTCTCCTACGAGCGACCTTCGAGGACGCGTCCGTACATGCCTTCCGTGTTGCGGACACGATCGCAGCCGTGCTCGTCGCCGGCGGAGGCCTGATCGCGCTCGCCGGGATCCGCAATCCCCGCCGCAAGGTGGCCGCCGAGCTGTGTCCGGCTGGGGCACTCTGCGGAGCCAGCCAAGAACTCGTCCATGCTCGCCAGGATCGCGCTCGCGCCGATGGACCGTCGCGTGAACTACTACAGCGCTCGCAGTCGTGAGGGCTACCTTCTCGGCTCGTAGCGCATCGCCACTGCCCCCGAGTCGAGCTCCAGCCGGCTCATGAGCTTCAAGTCGACATGCTTCGATAGCCCCGCGAACAACGTCGGCCCTTGGCCCGCGAGCCTGGGATGCACCACGAGCTCGTACTCATCGATCAATCCCAGCTCCGCCAACGCCAGCGGGAGCTTCACACCCCCCACCAACAGTCCCCTGCCCGACTCCCGCTTGAGCTGCTGCACGGCTTTGCCCAGATCCCCGCGCACGAGCTCCGCGTTCCAATCGACCTGCTCCAGGGTGCTCGACACGACGTACTTCTTGGCCGCGTTGATCGTCTCGGCGAAGGACTCCATCCAATCGGGTCGCGCTCCCGCCGGCGCCGGCGCCCGCCATGCTGCCTCCATCATTTCGTAAGTCACCCGCCCAAAGAGAAGGGCATCGGCCTGGCTGAGGTTCTCGACCGCGTGAGCATGCAAGTCTTCGTCCGCAGGGATTGCACGATGATCGCAGCACCCATCCAACGTGACGTTGATCGAGTACCGAAGGGGTCGCATTTCGCAAGAGTACCTCCGATGCTGAGCGCCTACGCTGCCGACAGCCCGGGAGCCATTCTTAACCACCCAAGCGGATGCCACGAGCTGCTTCAGTCGAGCAGCACGAGCGCTTGGCCGTGGAGTCTCGGGAGTCGTATGACCGGCCCCAGGAACTCTGTAGTCGAGAAGTCGAAGGAGATTGCGTGCGCCTCGCCGACGCAATAGAGGTGGCCGTCCGGCCCCAGTCTCAGCCCGCGTGGCTGGCGGAAGTTCACCGAACGGTCAGGAGCAAAGACGCGGAGGAGGTCTCCGCTGGCCGGATCGTATTCGCGAAGGGTGACTACAGCATTCCGGGCACCAAACGGAGACTCGCTGGCGACGACGATGTGGCCATTCGGTGCAACGGTCAGGTCCAGAGGGCTCAATTCGGGATCCGTGACCAAGTGACGCGGCTGGGCGGGCGTGTCGGGATCGAACACCAGGATGGTGCTGTCGCCCTCGCCGGAAGGGCCGATGCCCGAGGCGAGATACAGGCTGTGGTCCCGCCCGAAACCGAACCCGCGTGGGAATCGGACGATGTCTTCCGGGAGGAGGGGTTCCGCGTGGCCGTCGAACGTCACAGAGATGCCCAAAATGCTCCGGCGGCGCCGCATCGTGACGTAGAAGCGGCCGTCGGGCCCAAACACGGCGCCGCCCGGGTCGAGGTCCGCCATCGGCCCTGAGTCGCGCATGACGCGTCCACCGCGATCAAGGGCGAGCATTCGATCGGCGCTGTTCAGGTAGATCAGCTCGCCGGACGGGTCAATGCAGAGACCACGCGGATCGACGATCCGGGGGTCGTCGCTGAACGGGCCAAGCAACTCGCCTTCGGCGTTGAAGGCGAGCACCGCATCATGGCCACCGCCGTTGGCCTCGCCGGCGCTGGTAACGAGGAATCCCACCAAGTCATGCTAACCCGGATAAGCAAGTCGCTACTGGTTCACCGACCACTTGATTGGAGGGCATGTCATGGCTAATGCTTCACCGCAGCTCAAGACTGGAGTGCCACCGATGATTGCGACTACTACGTCGCTTCCGCTGATCGAGTTGTGCACATCATGAATGCTGGCAGGCTGATCGGCCGAAGCTGGTCACTCGCGTCGTTTACCTTCGCTACCGGGTCTCTCCCACACGTTAGGATGGAAGGATGGGAAGGCAGGCAGGCGTCGTGCTTTACGTGCTCACGCTGGTAGCCGTCGTGGTCGGCGTGGACGTCTTGTTCTTTAGGCACCGGTTCTTGGAGCGCCTGATGGTCAACGTCGGGATTGTCCTAGTGTTCGCGGCGTTCTATTTGAGGTTCCTGAAGCGAGCATGAGCGCAGCCTCGCCCGAGGTCGGGGGTGCGTACGAGTCGCCATAGTCCCTCAAAGGAGCGATGGAGGGCGCATGATCGCTCATGTGGACCATCACCACACTGCTGAAGCAAGGTCGGCCGCCACTGCTGTAGCCGGCTCTCGAGATCAAATGCAGAAGAGGGGCCCCGCAGTGCGTGGGGCCCCTCTTCTCTCGCAGGCGGCCCCACGCTGCGAGCCCCATCAGCGACCGTCACAGCGCGGAATGGTGAATAGGCTTTGAGAAGATCCTGCGGCCACAGCGGCCGTCTACTGAGGAGGCACGATGGCAAAGCTGCGATTCCAGGTCTCGATGTCGTTGGACGGTTTCATCGCCGGGCCTGACCCGAGTGAGGAGCACCCCCTCGGAAAGGGCGGCATGCAGCTCCACGAGTGGGCGTTTGCGCTTGCGGCATGGCGCAAGCCGCACGGCCGGGAGGGCGGCGAGGTCAACGTCAGCACCGAGGTCGTCGAGGAGGCCGTCGCGAATGTCGGCGCGACCGTCATGGGCCGCAAGATGTTCGGCGGCGACGCCGGCCCTTGGGGAGAGGACCCCTGGGGCGGTTGGTGGGGCGAGGACCCGCCCTTCCACACGCCCGTCTACGTGCTCACCCACCATGCCCGCGAGCGTCTGGAGATGTCCGGGGGGACCACGTTCCACTTCGTCACCGACGGCATCTCCTCGGCGCTCGACAAGGCCAAGGAGGCGGCTGGCGGCAAGGACGTCTCGCTCGGCGGCGGCGCAAACGTCGCCCAGCAGTATCTGTCCGCGGGCCTCATCGACGAGCTCGAGCTCCACATCGTTCCGGTCCTACTCGGCGACGGCACGCGGCTCTTCGAGGACCTCGGGGGCGCCGAGATCGAGCTCGAGCAGGTCCGGGCGGTGCAGGCGCCCGGCGTCACGCACCTCAAGTACAGGGTGCTGACATGAACTGGGTCGCCGCCAAGGAACCGGCGCGGCCATCTGGTTGCCGGGAACTGGCAACTAGATCTCAAACTGTCATCTGGCCTGAGCGGCAACACCTGAGCCCCATGTGCGGTGTTGCCGCTCACGCTCGCGCACATGGGATGGATGCCCGACGCGTTCTTTGTGATCAGCGATGGTCGCGTTCTTAGAGCCCGAGCGCGTGTACGCCGGTCTCGTCCCAGCCGAGATGGTGCGCGAGCTCGTGGCGAAGTGTGCGGGTGACTTCCAGCCGTAGGCGGCTGGGATCGTTGCCGTAGTTGTGCACCAGTGTGTCGCGGAAGATGACGATGCGGTCTGGCAGCGCACTCCTCACCGGGGCGCCGATGACGTAGGAGCCCCGGCCGCCGTAACCGACATAGAGGCCGTAGAGCGGCTGGAGCCGGCCGTTGCGCCGCTGCACCGCGCCTTGATCGGAGACAACCACCGCGACATGCTCGAGGGCGCGTGTGAAGTCTGGCGGCAGCTCGTCGATCGCCTGACGGACTAGCTCGATGAAGTCTTTCTCGTTGTGCGCCGGGGCGACGGGTGATGCTCACCGGTGGGACCGTCATGAGGACCCGCTCAGCGCGGGTTTCGCTATCCGGCGAACGTCGCGAAGGTCCAATGGTTTCCGTCGGGGTCTGCCACCGTGAAATCGCGCGATGGATAGTCGGTTTGATCCACGAGTGGGTGCACGATGGTGGCGCCGATCTTGAGCGATCGCTCCATCACAGCGTCAGGGTCAGAGGTGACGACGTGCAGCGAGCTGGTGCCTGCCCGACAGGGCGTGCTGCGCTCGCCGGTGCTGGACAGCAACACGCGACCGCCCTCAGGCCAATCCAATTGGCAGTGATGGACTAGCCCCTCCTCCTCTCCGGGGATCATCAGATCCTCGGTGAAGCCAAGACCGAGCAGCCAGTCATGCAACACCAACGCGTGGTCACTGACGACGCTCGCCCAAACGCTCGGCTGGCGGATTCCGCTGGTTCGCACGCTCATCGTCAACGTCTACGTTACAGCCTCTTGCGGCTCTGATTAAGGGCGACGATCATTTCCCCAGCCGCCCTATCCTGCATCCCGTGTGCGGCACGTACTCACTGACCAAGTCCCCCAAGGAGATCGGCGAGTACTTCGGCGTCAGTGTCCCGCGGGGTCTGCAGCGGCCACCCAGCCGGAGCATTCGCCGGACCGAGAACGTGCTCGGGATCGCCCGTGGGGAGGAGGGGCCGCAGCTGCGGCTGCTGCATTGGGGGATGTTGATCCCGGTCGCCGCTCAACTCAAGCCGAAGCTCGTGATCAACGCGAAAGCGGAGACCGCGCCGGAGAAGCGCAGCTTCAGGGAGCTGATCTCCAGCGCCACGCACCGCGTGATCGTGCCCGCCAACGGCTGGTACGAGCAGCGCTACGCGTTCGACGTTCCCGACCGCGAGGCGATCGGGTTTGCGGGTCTCGCGAGGGAGGTGACGATCGACGGCGAGACGCGGAGCGAGTGCGTGATCCTCACGTGCAACCCCGCGGGCAACCTGATCGCATCGGAAATCCATGACCGCACCCCCGCGGTCCTGGCCGATCAGAAGGAGCAGCAGGAGTGGATGGACCCCGCGGTCGGCGTGGAGCACGCCGCGTCGCTGTGCCGAGTATTGCCTGAATCGCGACTGCGGCGCAAACTCGCCAAGCCGGAGCCCCTGGGGTCTGGGCAAGAGCAGCTGTCATTGATCTAGCCGCTTCCGTGCTCAAGCCGGGCGCTCGCGCACGACCTCCCGCGCGTCCTTGTCGTTACGCAGGCCCTTGTAGGAGGGATGACGGAGCGATCCTGCGTTCGTCCACTCCCGGAACTCGATCTCGGCCACCAGCTCGGGCTCGACGAAGCGGGCCTCACGTGGCGGCTGGGTGCCGACGAACGGGCTCGTCTTTCGGGCGCGCGCTCCGAGCTCGGCGCCGAGGCGCTCGAGCTCCCGATCCGTGAAGCCGGTGCCGACGCGGCCGGCGTAACGCAGCACGGGGGAGCCGTCCTCGTCTGCGTCGTAGTAGCCGATCAGCAGCGCGCCGAGACGGCCGGCCCGGCTTTTCTGTCCGGGCAGCCATCCGCCGATCACGAGCTCCTGGCTTGCGAGGTTCTTGATCTTCAGCCACTCGCCCCTACGGCCGCCTGGGACGTAGCGGGAGTCCAGGCGCTTGGCGACGATCCCCTCCAGCTGCTGCTCTTTGCTGGCGGCGAGCAGCGCGGTGCCCTCGCCGACGAAGTGGGCCGGGACTTTGACGCGGTCGCCATCGAGCTCCAGATCAAGGAGGCGCTCACGCCGCTCGAGGTAGGGCAGATCCAAGAGGGAGTCGCCGTCGAGCCACAGCAGATCGAAGACCATGTAGCTCGCTTGCCGGGCGCCTGGCTCGTCATGCGAGGCGAGCCCCTGGAAGCTGGGGCGCCCCTGTTGGTCGAAGGTGACGATCTCCCCGTCGAGCATTGCTGAATGTGACCCGAGCGCCTCGTCCAGCACCCCGAGCTCCGGGTAGCGAGCGGCGCGTTCGATCTCGTTGCGGGTCAGCAGATTCAGCCGCCCCGGCTCGCGGCGAGCGATCGCCCGGATCCCGTCCCACTTGACCTCGAACGCCCACCGCGACTCGTCTGCCGGAAGCGTCGACAGCTTCGCGAGCATCGGCTTGACGAACGGAGGCATGCTGGCGCATCTGGCGAACTTACTCGCCGACAGGTTGTGTGGGGGCTCAGCGTCTTTTTTTTCGCAAAATCCAGGGAGACTCATCGGCGAGCACTTGTGCTCGGGACCGGAGGTGCCTATGTTGCTCCTCGACGCGGAACCGAGTCGCAAAGAGCGAGGCCACCGAGGTGTGAGGCCCTGCCACCGGAACCGGAAGAAGGCCTTCGGGCTGGGTGCCGGGAAAGGTTCCTCAAGCGGCCCGGGACCGCGTCGTTTTCGTTCCCGTCACGGTCAAGCCACGCTGCCTACGGCGTGCCGCCAGCCTGTCGATCGCCTATCCGCCAAAGCCGAGCAAGACGACATCAGTTCTTCGGTTGTCAGAAAGCGCCGGGATAAACCGGTACGGAGATGGGAATGAAAGAGTCCTACATTGAAGTGCTAGCGACACACAGTGGCCCCGAGCCATGCGTTGGCGTTCCGCGAGGGCGCAGCGAAGCGTTGGACAGGGGTGTACGCAGGCGGGCTATTGAGCCCCGAAATGAATCTACTGGGGTGCCGACGCGGTTGACAACGTCGGAAGGCAACACCGTTGGCGACGCTTTCGCGAGCCGTCAGCGGACCCCACGGGGTCTGAGAACCTGGCATGTGTGCGATCTCTCCGTACTCGAGAACCGGGAGAGCCCACGGTCACCCGTGGTCGTCGATGATGCCCCGCCCTTCGTGGGTCGCGGGGTGGCATGTCGGCGAGCGGCGGGTCGTGCGGGGAACACCAAGGTGGTAATCCCGTGATGCACGATCGTGGGCAGTCGGACGGTCCTGTAGTACCTGAGAAGCGGCCGAACAACGCCCAGGGCGGGGTGGCGGAGGCCGTGGAGGAAAGGGGACCAGCCGAGGAGAACGCGGACAGCGCAACACGTCCCGGACACCGTGCCGGAGTGAGCGTGTCAAGTGGGCTGGATCGCGTGCGCCAAGCAGCAAGTAGGGACAAGGATGTGCGGTTCACGGCGCTCCTGCACCACGTGACTGTCGATCGCTTGCGGGTGGCTTATCGGGCGTTGAACCCGAAGGCCGCCACAGGGGTGGACGGCGTGAACTGGAAGGAGTACGGGCAGGACCTGGAGGACAACCTCCAAGACCTGCACGCGCGCCTTCACAGGGGCGCGTACCGGGCGAAGCCGTCTCGCAGAGTGTTCATCCCAAAGCCGGACGGGCGGTTTCGGCCGCTCGGTGTCGCTGCGTTGGAGGACAAGCTCCTCCAGCGGGCGCTGGTCGAGGTGTTGAACGCCATCTACGAGCACGACTTTCTTGGTTTCTCCTACGGGTTCCGTCCCGGACGCAGCCAGCATGATGCGCTGGACGCGCTCGCGGTCGGGGTCAAGCGTAGGAGGGTGAACTGGGTGCTTGATTGTGACATTAGTGACTACTTTTCCAGCCTCGACCAGTCGTGGCTTGAAAGGTTTATCGAGCACCGGATCGCGGACAAACGGGTCCTGCGGTTGATCCAGAAATGGCTCAAAGCAGGGGTCATCGAGGACGGGGCATGGTCAAAGACCGAGGAGGGCACGCCACAAGGGGCATCGATTTCAACGCTCCTTGCGAACGTATATCTCCATCACGTCTTTGACCTGTGGGCTCACCAATGGAGGTCTCGGCACGCGCGCGGAAGTGTCGTAATCACGCGTTTCGCTGATGATCTCGTGGTGGGTTTTGAGCACCGGGATGACGCCGAGCGGTTCCAGGACGACCTCCGTGCACGACTGGCGGAGTTCGCGTTGGAGCTGAATGCTGAGAAGACGCGCCTAATCGAGTTCGGGCGGTTCGCCGCCCGGGACCGGCAGGCACGGGGTCTTGGCAAGCCTGAGACGTTCACGTTCCTGGGATTCACGCACATCTGCGCGAAGAACAGGCATGGATGGTTCAAGCTGAAGCGCATTACCGACTCAAAGCGGATGCGGCGCAAACTGAGTGAGGTCAAAGCCGAGCTCAAGCGGCGAATGCATCTATCGATCCCCGAGCAGGGGCGTTGGCTCGCCAGCGTCCTACGCGGGCACTTCAATTACTACGCGGTGCCCGACAACAGCAGGGCGCTCACCGCCTTTCGCTACCACATCATCCGGTACTGGCTCAAGACGCTGCGGCGTCGCAGCCAGCGTGACGGGATGACCTGGGCACGGATGGGGCGCCTTGAAAAGCGATGGCTACCAACAGTACGCATCTTGCATCCCTGGCCGGAGGCTCGCTTTGACGCCAGAATCTAAGGCAAGAGCCCAGTGCGGTAGTCCCGCACGCTGGGATCTGCGCGGGGGGCCGCCAGCAATGGCGGTCCCTACCGCGACAAGTACTTCGGGTCTTGGGGTGCTGCCGCCTTCCAGTGCCGCACAGGCCGTGCCTTCGCCGCATTCCCGTCTCGCTTCTCGAGCGAGCCCCGTGCGTTCGCAGACCAGACCAAATCGAACACCGCCGGGAAAGATAGAGATCGCATGAGACGGGACGCTAAATCGCCCGCCCAGGCTCACCAACCCCAGTTCCGTCCTCGGCCACCCACCTCGATTTCAAGACCAACAGAAACCAATCAATTCAAGAAGACATCTTCGGCAAGCTCACGAACAGATGTAATACCAATCCCCTAGTAGCGTAGCCATGCCCCCACCACGCCTCCTTATATCCACCCTGGCGCCTACAAGGTCAGCTGTCCGCCACCCCCTCCAAATGATCCCCCAGCTCAAACCCCGCGAGCTCCTTAACCATCTCACCGAGCGGGTTCACCACAACCCAGTCCTCGATTTTGAGCTCTTCGATCATGTCGAGCAGTCGTTCTTCCAGCTTCAGGGTCTCAGCGAAGTACACCGCCGCCTCGATGTACCGGCAGTCGGCCCAGGCGAGGAGGATCGCGGTTAGCTCTTGCGTGGACTTCAGCGTCAGCTCGACCTCGACGGCGATCGGTAGTGGCGGTGGCTCTCCGGGCTCGCCGGGCGGCCAGACCACGAGGTCGGGGAAGTGCGATCCGCTCCGGCTGTTACGCCGGATGTCGACGCTGGCCAGTCGGCGTCGTGCTTTGCGCTCGTCGCGGTGTAGCTCGCGCTCGCCGATCACGCGGTGGTCGTCGTAGCGGCGTTCCAGTGCGGCTGCGACGCTGGCGCAGGCGATCATGTGCCGTGCCTCTCTGATCGTGACGCGGGCCGTGCGCAGCCCTTCGGGGTACCTGTAGCCGCCGGCGTGTGCGTGCTTGCGCGCCAGCCTGCGGCCCGCGATCGTCGCGGTGTAGAGGTCGGGATGGCCAACGAGCACCGAGTGGCGCTCCAGGAGCTCCGATCCGACCAGCTCATCCAGCTGCTCCCGGGCGACGTCGATGCTCAGCTCGATCCCGTTCGGCCAGCGCCTCGGCGGTGATCGCACCCAGCGCGGTCGTCCACGCGATCGTCCGTGCTTGCTCGATGGTGGCCGCGTCAGGGGATTGCTCTTGCTCTTGTGTTTTCTCTTTACGGGACCGTCGACGTGGGGTGGGGAGGTCCCCGTTGGAGTGAGATGCATCGCCGTTGCTCTCATGGGCACGCTCCGTCAGTTCCTGTGTCGACCAGCCCTCCTCGACCGCCATATGGCCCAGCTCCCGACGGGTCTCGGGGTCCTTTGCGATCAACAGCGATCGTCCGTGTGCCTCGGTCAGCTCGCCGGCGGCCACGAGCTCGAGGATCTCCTCGGGTAGTTTCAGCAGGCGTATCACGTTTGCGACCTTGGCTTTGTGGCAGCCCACCAGATCCCCGACCTGCTGAAGGGTCAGACCGCGCTCCTCCTTCAGTGTCGCGAAGGCACGGGCCTGCTCCACCGGGTTGAGAACATCGCGTTCCTCACGCGCCACGCTCTCGATCAGCGCCGCTTCGATCTCCTCCAGCGGCTCCCGTAGCTCCGGCGCGGACTGCGGGTCGATCATCACTTCGTGTTCGCTCCGTGTTAGCGCGCGAGGGCTTGGGTGAGCTCGTCCACATTGACTTCGACAACCCTCGGCAGCGTCACGGGGACCCTGCCGTCGCGGTCGAGCAATTCCTGCGCTGAGATCAGCGCTATGCCGGTCACCTCGCCGAGCGCATCGAGTAAGACGAGATGGCCCTCGGGGGTCGCAAACGTGTTGGCCGCCCTTTGCGGCGAGTCGCCCCGGCGTAGACAGAGGACATCGCATTCGCTGTCGTAGCGGATGTTGTCGAACTCGTATGAGGCGACGGTGACGGTCATCGCTGCAAGTGCAGCGCGATCTGGGCGTCTCGCTCGTGGAGGGTCGTTCGATGCGGGAGCGGTTCTTGGGGCGCAGGAGCCCGTCCCAGCCCGCCGGCGAAGCGGCGAGCGTTGAAGACCAGCAGTGCGGGCCCCACCAGCCCGCCGATTGCGCCCCTGACGCGCCGGGCGATCGGGGCGGCGGCGGGCATCGCGGCTCCGGGGTCGGATAGGTAGTTGGCCGTCATGCCGGCGAGCACGACCGTGTGCGCGCGGGCTCGCGGTAGGCCACCCGCCGCGCTTGCGGCGCGCTCGGCCAGTGTCTGCATGCGCGCGGCGGCGTGCGCGGGCGAGGGGTAATAGTCGATCAGGCTGCGCTCGCCCGACGCCGCGTCCTGAGCGCGGTCGACGAGGTGGTCGAGCAGCGAGTGCAGCGCGCCGATCCACGGGAAGTAGGCGCGCTCGATCGCGGCGATCTCGCGCGGGTCGAGGTTCGGATCGGCCGCTGCCGCGATCAACGCGTACACGCCGAGCGAAGAGCCCCCGGCGGCGGCCGTCTCCCACCACTGCAGGTCGATCGCCGGTGGGGTCTCGCCGGCGGCCCAGCGGGCAAACGCATCGTGCTCGCCCTGCGCCAATGACAGGTTGAGGCTTTGGAACTCGACGATCCGCTCCGTGGCCGTCCGCGCGGCGGGCGCGACCGCGGCGTACGAGGGCAACGTGGCGAGCGCGGTGCGGCACTCCCGCACGAGCGCGGCGAGGTAGCCGCCGTCCTCGCGCTGGGGGTAGTCGGCGTAGTAGTCCGAGGATTGAGTTCCCACCCACCCCTCGGTGCCCACGCACCCTTCGGTCCCCGTCAGCTCGAGTGCGTCGAGCAGGGCCTGGTGAAGCCCGCGGGCGCCGGCGACCGGCTCGGGGGAGGGCTGCTCGGCGAGCCGGTCGAGGTAGTTGTACCCCGACTGATAGGCCACGAGCGCGCGGACGACGGCGGTGCGGTTGGCACGCGGCACGAAGGCGGCGAACGCCGCCGCGCCCTCGACGTTGCCCCCGTCGCCCTCGGCCTGAAGCGCGAGCGTGCGCAGCAGCGGATCGGGGATCTCAGCGGCGCGCTCTTGCCAGCGGGTGCGCTCGCGCCTGAGGATCGGAAACACGTTGACCCAATAGCGCCGCGCCGCTCCGGCGAAGGTCGCGGTGAGCTTCAGGCGGTCGAGGACTCCCGTGGCGTCGAGCAAGTTCTCCGGCGGAACTGTCGCCTGGGGTGTCATGGTCAAAGTAGTAGAACAGGTGGGAATCAGTAAAGACAGGGGTCAAGTCCACTAAACATCAGCATCAGACAGGGGTCAAGTCAGCATTCTCAATCGGCTCGCGGGCACTTTACGATTGTCGTGGCGCTCGCCTGCGTGGTGTCTTGGAAGCTCAGACGGGCGGCAAAGGAAAATCCGCCGTGGGGGCAGCTGCCGGGCAGGACGATGCCGCGCGGGCGGAAGTGGATCGTTTTGCCTTTGGAGTGTTCGGTATAGACGATCCCTTTTGCCCCGATCGTTGTCTCCAAGTGGACCAAGGCGACGTCCGGGCCTCCGCGAACGCTCGGTACGAGCGGGAGGCGAGCGTTGAGCGCGCCCCCGAACGGCGCCGGCGCCGGCAGCACGAGCGCTCCGAAGATGATGTTCGCCAGCACGGGTGCTTCGCCTTCGGCGAAGAACAGCAGCTGCGGGTGGCCTTCCTGCAGCGGTCCCCAGAAGAGCCTGATCGGGGCGCGCTCGGTGACGAACCCCGAGCCGAAGGGGACCTCCGCCGCGGCGGAGCCGCGGCCCATCAGCGAGTCCGGCGGGCAGCCGGCAAAACCTTCGCTTTCGAGCTTCGCTGGTTCGCACGTTTCCAGGCCGAGGTCGCTCGAGGCGATGGCGAGCCCGGGAGGAAGCAGCAGTTCCACGTCGGTGACGGGGGAGGGCGCGCGGCCTCGACGATCCGGCCCCGAGAAGAATGGATCCCGCCCACTCACCCCCGTCGACCGTGCCGTTGCTGTCGTTTGCGAACGTCACCAAGCGCTACCCGGATGGGAGTCGCGAGCGGGTGGTACTGAAAGCGATCTCCTTCGATCTCGCGGAGGGCGCGGCCGTCGGGCTGTACGGAGCTCCCGGGTTCGGCAAGTCGACGCTGCTGCGCCTCGCCGCCGCGATCGAATCGCCCGAGGAGGGCAGTATCCGCTTCGACGGGGAGGAGATCACGCGACGCTCGGGTGCCCAGCGGGCGAGGCTGCTGCGGGGCCCGATCGCGCTGCTTGCCGGTGGGGGCTGGCTCCCGCTGCCGGGGGAGAGCGTGCTCGAGCACGTGGCGATGTCGATCGGTTCTCAGGGTCTGACGCCGCGCGAGTGCAAGCACAGGGCGCTGCTCACGCTCGACGCCGTGGGCGTGAGCGCGGCCGGCGCGGCGGAGAGCACCGACGCCCTGTCGGCGGAGAAGCGGGCGCGGGCGATGCTGGCGCGGGCGCTGGTGCGCGAGCCGCGGTTGCTGCTGGTCGACGAGCCGGCGCCGATGCCGAGAATCGAAGATCACGATTGGTTCTGCGAGACCTTGAGGGAGGTGACGGCCGAGCGCGGGATTGCGCTGCTGGTTGCGTCGGAGAGCCTCGAGACCGGCGGCGTGGCGTCGCAGATGTGGCTGGGTGCGGACGGCGAGCTGTCAACCACCGAGGAGCAGGGCACGATCGTGGAGCTGCGCCCCCATCGCGCAGCCGCATCCGGGCCCTCATAGCGTGGGCGCCCTGGAGCTGCGGGACGTCGTCAAGCACTACGCGGGCGGCGCGGAGACGGTACGCGCGGTCGATGGCGTGACGCTCACGATCGAGCCCGGAGAATTCGTGGCGCTTTACGGCCCGAGCGGGTCGGGGAAGAGCACGCTGCTGTCGATGTGCGCGGCGGTGTTCGCACCGGATCAGGGGAGCATCCGCTTCGACGGGCGCGAGGTGGGCGCCTTCTCGGAGCGCGAGAGATCGGTGTATCGCCGCGACGATGTCGGCTTCGTCTCGCAGGAGTTCCTCCTGACACCGCACGCCACCGCGCTGGACGAGGCGATGATGGGGCTGGGCGCCTCGGGCTTCACGGGGCGCGAGGCGCGCAAAAAGGCGCTGCCGTGGCTGGAGCGCCTGGGCCTGTCTGCGCGCGTCTCCCACACGACAGAGCAGCTGTCGATGGGGGAGCGCCAGCGGGTGGCGATCGCCAGGGCGCTGGTCGGCGAACCGGGCCTACTCCTGACGGACGAGCCAACCGGCAACCTGGACACCGAGCGCAGCGAAGAAGTACTCGAGTTGCTGCGCGAGATCTGCCGGGAGCGTGAGGCGCCCGGGGTGCTCGTCACGCACGACCCCGAAGCGGTCAAGTTCGTGGACCGGGTGCTGAGGCTGCGCGACGGGCGCCTGGTGGACGAGCCACCGCCCACTCGATGAGATCCCCGGCCGCCCCACCCCGATCCACCCCGCCCGCGCCGTGAGCAGCCCGCTGAACCCGCGGATCTTCGGGATCCGCGTGACGATGGTGCTGCTGCAATACAGGCGGCGCCTGCGCGCACACGTGGCGGGGGAGCTCCTGGCGGGCGCGGGCGTCGCGATCGGCGTCGCACTCGTGTTCGGCACGCTGTTGGCCAACAGCTCGCTGGAGAGCTCGGCGAGCAAGCTGATCCACGGCCTGACGGGGTCGGCGCGGTTCGCGCTCGTGGCGCGCTCGTCGCAGGGGTTCGACCAGACGCTGGCCGAAAGCGCGGGCAACCTTCCCGGGGTGGCGGTGGCCGCGCCCGTGCTGCGCGAGAACGTCACGCTGATCGGCCCGCAGCGCAAGCAGGAAGCCGTGGCGCTGATCGGCGTGAGCCCCAGCGTCGAATCGCTCGGCGGGTCGGCGACGCAGCAGTACGCCTCGGCGACCGCGCTGCTCGCGGGCGGCATCGGGCTGCCGACCGGCGTGGCGGGCGAGCTGCACGTAGGGCGCGGCGCGAGTGTGGGGGTGGCGAGCAATGGGCAGGTACGCACGGCGCGGGTGAAGGCGCTGCTCGGCGGCAGCGTGCTCGGCTCGGCGTCGTCCAGCCCGGTGGCGGTGGCGGTGCTGTCCGAGGCCCAGCGACTCGCGGGGATCGGTCCAGTCGTCAGCGAGGTGCTGATCGAGCCCGCGCCGGGAGCGGAAGAGAAAGTCGCGGGGGAGCTCAGGAAGCTGGCGGCAGGCCGGCTGGACGTGCGCCCCGCCGATTACGAATTGTCGCTGTTGGACCAGGCGACCAAGGCGAACCGTCAGTCGACCTCGCTGTTCACGGCGATCAGCGTGATGGTCGGTTTTCTGCTGGCGTTGAGCGCGATGCTGTTGACGGTCCCCGAGCGACGGCGGTGGGTGGCAGACCTGAGGATGCAGGGTCACGATCCGCGGCAGGTCATTCTGCTGCTGGGCTTTCAGGCGCTGGCGCTGGGGGTGGTCGCATCGCTCGTGGGAGTGGGCGCGGGGGATGTGCTTTCGCACGCGCTGTTCCAGCGCACCCCGAGCTTTTTGACCGCCGCGTTCCCGATCGGCACCGAGGAGGTCGTGCACGTGGGGACGATCCTGGTCGCGATCGCGGCCGGCGTGCTCGCGACCGCGCTGGCGTCGCTCTCGCCACTGCTCGACCTGCGCCCGGACCGTCCCGCCGACGCGGTCTTCCGCGAGAAAGGCTCGAGGAGCGAGCTCGTCGGAGCGCGCACGATCGCGAGGCTCGCGCTGACGGGCGCGGCCCTGATCGTGGTCGTGGTCGCGATCGTGGTGCTCTTCCCGGGGGCGACGATCGTCGGCGGAGTCGCGCTCGCGCTCGCGCTCTTATGCCTGATCCCCGGCGTGTTCTGGACGCTCACGCGGGCGCTGCCGCGGATCAGCGAAGACGTTGCGTCGAGTGCCCTGCCGGTCGCGCTTTCCGAGCTGCGCGCGACCACGACACGGTTGGTGGCGCTGGCGGGGATCGTGGGGATCGCGGTGTACGGTGGGGTGGCGGTCGGCGGCGCGCGCGAGGACCTGCTCAATGGCATCGCTCAGGCCACCGATCAGTACTTCTCAACCGCCGAGATCTGGGTCACGGCGGGGCGCGACATCTTCAATACCGGCTCGTTTGCCTCCGCGGGGCCGGCGGCGGCGCTCGCGCACGCCCCGGGGGTCTCCTCGGTGCGCGTCTATCGCGGCGGCCTGCTGGACGTCGGCGAGCGCCGCACGTGGGTGCGGGGAAGGCCCGCGGGCGACAGCCTCATGGTCGAACCGAGCCAGCTGCGCCACGGCAACCTCGCGCGCGCAACGCGGCTGATCGAAGCGGGCAGCGCCGTCGCGGTCTCCAGCGACTACGCCTCAGAACACCACCTGCGCGTCGGCAGCATCATGAGGCTGCCCACGCCGTCGGGCCGGATCCCTTTTAGCGTGGCGGCGATCTTGACCAACTCGGGCTGGCCGGCGGGCGCGATCACGATCAGCGCGAACGACTATGAGCGCTACTGGATGAGCAGCGACGCCGCGGCGCTGGAGGTGAGCCTGAAGGCGGGTATCTCCCCGGCGCAGGGTCGGCGCGCGGTCGCAGCGGCGCTGCGTTCCTATCCGGGCCTGCAAGTGCAGACGCGCAGCGAACGCGAAGCGCTGAGCAACGCGAGCGCGCGCGAGGGGCTGCGCACGCTCCAGGAGATCGCGACGCTGCTCCTCCTCGCCGCCGCGCTGGCCGTCGCCGCCGCGCTGAGCGCCACCGTGTGGCAGCGTCGCAGGCGGCTGGCGGGGCTGAAGATGCAGGGCTACGACACGTGGCAGTTGTGGCGGGCGATCGTGCTCGAGTGCGTGGTCACGGTCGGGGTGGGCGCCGTGGCGGGGGCCGTGGTCGGCATCTGCGGCCACGCGCTGGCGAGCCGCTATCTGGAACGCAGCACCGGCTTTCCCGCGCCGTTCTCGCTGGGCGCGGTGGGAGTGCTCGAGACACTCGGGCTGGTCGGCGCGATCACGCTGCTCGTGATCGCCCTTCCCGGCATGTTCGCCGCCCGCGTCTCGCCGGGCGCGGCCCGCACGGAGTGACTGGTATGAACTTTGGGTATAGCCGTCGCCTCCAGAAGACCCTAGACTTTTGGATGACAGTCTCCAAAAGACCCTAGACTTTTGGAATGGGATTGGTGAGTAAGGCGTGGTTCACCGCGACCAACCGCCATTCCGGGCACGTTTGCCGCCCGCGTCTCGCCGGGCCCGGCCGTGGCGCAGCCGATGGTATGAAGTTGGCGTAAAGCCGCGATCCTCAGCGAGATCGGGGAGCTTCTCAGGGTCGGAGCTCGCGCGGGTCGCCAGCCGCCGGGGGCGCGCCGTAGTGCGCCGCACCGGCTGGCTCGTCGAGCGCTTCGGTCATGCCGACGAGCTCGAGGCGCTGCGCCAGGGCGCGCGTCTGGACCTCGGCGAGCCCGCGCTGCTGGACCCGGCCGCGGGCAAAGGAGGCAAGACCGATCGCGAGTGACGGGTGCGCGTCAACACGCAGGTGGAAGCCGACCTGTGAGTCCCGCTAGCGCAAGATGACTGGACCACTCATAGTCATAGAGTGTATCGCTCCCATGGGCTCCTTCAGCACAACCATCCTCGGCGCGGCATCCGACGCCGCGAACTGGACGAGCAAGCTCGGCGCGATCGCAGAGGCCGCGACCGCTCTGATCGCGCTCTTCGCTTTCGCTGGCGCGATATACCAACTACGGCGCACCCACAAGACTACTCTCGAGACTCGCGCTCACCAGTACCTGCAGCGCTACGACGAACCGCAGCTGCTCCCCTACATCTCAAAGACACACGCGGTCCTCACGGGTGACGGCGAAGCAACTGCTCGTATCGCCACGTGGGACAAGATGCTATTCGCCGAGAAGCTCGATGCGCTCCTTTTCCTGAACTTCTGGGAGGAGCTGGCGGGTATGTACAACCGCAACCTCGTGGATCGCAAGATCGTCGGTGAGTGGTTCGGTGAGGCTGCGGTCGCTTACTGGCAGATGGCCGAGTGGCTCGTGCTCCATCAACGCGAGCAGCTGCCTGAGGAAAACATCTATGACGAGTGGGAGAAGATGTGTGCCGATATCAGGGCTACGACATCGACACCGCCGCCGACACGCTGATGGAGCAAATCGGCGCTCTGCTCCGCAACGCGCCGCCGCTCGAGCAGATCGCCGACGGCGGTTGGCGCGACCCACACTAGCTCGGTCCTCGCCGACTGACGCGCGCCGTAACGCTGCCGTCCGGCTTACTACACGGGCTGTGTAGTACACGGGCCGTGTAGGAGCTGTTGCTTGCGACGCGGGACGGCCCCCCCGCAGCATCAACGCTCGGCCCGCCTTGGCCCCGCCCCTGTCAACCCCCAAGCGGAGTTAACCAAAACGTCCCAAAAAGTGTGGCGGCGCTGGCCAAAGAAAGTGTGGACTCCTCCCCTAGAAATCCGCTCCCCGTGAGTGGACGATGAGTTCAGGAGAGGTGAGGACCCCTTGCCGATTGCGGCCAGTGGGGGAGGCGCCTCGTCAGAGGATACGAGCTCGCGCCTCATCGGCGTGGGAGGGGATGAGGAGCAGTGGGAATGCAAGAGCACCACCGGGAGCGTCAGAAGGCTCGCTCGAGTGAGCAGGCACACGGCCTGGACGGCTGGGTCGGCCTGTCTGCCCCCGATCTCCGATCGGTCCACCCGCGGATTTGCTCGAGCGCCGCCGCCGTTTCCCTCTCCTGGCGGTGTCGCTCGAAGAGGTCCTCGGTGGGAGAGGCATCTCCCTTCGTCCCTCCACGGGGGTCGTGGCGGGCGGGTGGGTTGCTCGTCATGGCCTCTGTGAAGGGGCGTTGGAGCCATCCGCTGCCGGGTCAGCCGCCGCCGATCGCATCATCCGGCTACTGCGGCCACCGCGATGTCGCGCAGCGCGTCAGAGAAGTCGAACCATTCGGATATGGCGACGCAATGATGATCACAGGCTGGGCGGGACCCAATCATTCGCGGTCTTGCCCCGTCGATCTCTTCAGTTCTCAGAGTACTGCTGCCCAATGGTACTGCCGTGCGGCGCAAAGCTGGGTGGCGCGGAAAAAGCTGGATGCCGCGGCGCTGCTGCGGCGATCGTTGGCTCTGGCGTTTGGCTCACATCCGTGCCGCTTCTCGAGCGGCCCCCGTGCAAGCCGGTCCTACGGCCAGCGGTTCTGCGATCGACGGACATCGAAGCAGACAGCGGGGACGGGACGCTCATTTGGGGGCCGCGACTTTCCGCTCGGGTCGCCGAAGCCCACTGTTTGCGGGCCTTCGACGCTCGAAGTTGGCGCGATCCCGCTCATCAGTGCGGCAGAACGCGGCGTGAGAGGCAGGCCTGAGCGATGAACCCGATCGAGTCCGTAGCCCCGAACCTGTGCCCCTCGCTGCAGCCGGTTCACCACAAACACGATCCGCGCCCACCCGAAGTCGGCGTCGCAGGATCGTGTGGGGGGTTCGCAGCCATGCTGGCCCAGCAGGTCGCCGAGACCGCGATCGAACCCGCCGAACCGACGATCGAAGAACCCGCCGAACCGACGATCGAGCTCAAACCCAGGAAGGCACGCACGCCCAGCAGCGCCACCCAACCTCGCAACAAACCCCTCTGGGGTGCAGTCACTGTAAACAACATCCCTAGGAGGGGTCACTAAAACAATGAAACGAATAACCAAACACCTCAATGCTTCAACAGCGATTGCGCTAGTCGCCCTGATCTTCGCGATCACCGGCGGCGCGTTCGCGGCGACGGGTGGCCGGAGCAACGGTCCCTCGCACGCGACGCTGACCGCGAGCGCCGCCAAGTCCAAGGCTAAGCCCAAAACCAAGGCCGGCCCTCGCGGCCCCGCCGGCCCCGCCGGTAAAAACGGCACGAACGGCACAAATGGCGCGCCGGGCGCCCAGGGTCCCGCGGGCCCGGCCGGTGCCACAGGCCCTGCGGGCAGCAACGGCAGCAACGGTGAAAAAGGCGAAAAGGGAGAAAAAGGTGAAGGCCCCAGAGGCCCCCAGGGCATCCCAGGCAAGAACGGCGCGATCCAGCCGGGTGAAACACTTCCCCACGAAGCCACAGAAACCGGCGTCTGGAGCGCGGACTCCCTCCCTGTGAGTCCCTGTGTCGAAACCCCGGGTAAAGGTGGCTACGAAGACAGCAACTGCACGATCGGAACGACGAAACGTGGCCCGAACTTCGAACCCGAGGGCAACTTCACGATTCAATCTATCAATGAGCGGCCTGAACAACTCCTGGCCGCCCCGATCTCGTTCACTATTCCACTGGCGAAAGCGCTCGGCGAAAAAGAAGTGCATTACGTCGGCGAAACAGGAAACGGGGAAACATGCCCGGGTAGCGTCGAAGCGCCGAAGGCCGAACCGGGCAATCTCTGCGTGTACGAAGAGGAGGCTTTTGACGTGCCCGCCGGCCAGGAGGCCGTGATTCCTCCAGGCTTGAGAGTCGGCAATGGCATCCCTCCATCGGAACTGGCGGGCGCTGGGGTCAGCGGGGCTCTGGTGGTGCTGGAAGCTTCATCTGAACACAACGGTGCCAAAGCGTTTGGCACCTGGGCGGTGACCGCACCCTGAGCGCACTGACAAACGGCCTCACGCAATCGCACTGACAAGCGGCCTCACGCAATAACCACCACCAGCTAACGCCAGTGACCCGGACGGCCGTAACACCTACGGCCGTCCGGGCTCCGGCTCTCCGCCAGATGAACTACACCACCACAGGAAGGCATGCAATGAGCAAGTCAGGCCACATCGTCAGGTCCCTGCTTCACCGTCTCGGTGTCGTCGGTCCTGCTCGCTCGCGTGCCTTCCCAGGGACCGGTGCGTCCTTCCTCGCCTTGGTGGCGGCCCTTGCCCTCGCGCTGCTCGCGCCCTCGCTCGCCTCCGCCCACTACGTCCGCCCCCTCGTGCGTCAGATCACCGGGATCCACGTCGCCGGCACGGGCGAGCTCACCGCCGGCTCGCCGATCGTCGAATCGGTCGTGACCTCCAGCGGCGCGTTCACGGCCGGCCAGCAGATCACCTCGCCCGGCGCGGGCATTCCCGCCGGGACCACGATCCTGTACGTCGGCTCCGGCAAGACCGCCGGCGATCTGTTCCTCTCCGCCTACGCCACCCACACCGAATCGGCCGCGCTTGCCGCCGAAGCCCCGATCGTCCCCGAAGGCCTCGCCGTCGATTCCGAAGATCACCTCTGGGTCGGCGAAGGCGTCGGTCAGCTCGACCGGTTCAACTCCGCCTACGCCGCGCTCGAACCGAATGCCCTTACCGCCACCCAGCCGCTCGCCGGGGCCGGAGAGAATGCCGAACGGCTGGCGATCGACCTCTCCTCCGGCGCGTTCTACATCTCCTCAGAAAATGCGCCTGGCGGCCATCCCGGCAACGTTGAGATCTTCAGCCACGCCGGCGCGCTCGAACACTCGATCGAAGACTCCGAAATTGGGGCCACGAATCCCACGGCTATCGCCGTCGATAGCTCTCATGGCTCTCTTTACGTCATCAACCGTGTCGACACAAATGGGCCCGAGACGCTCTTCAAGTTCAATGCCGCCGGGGTCAAGGAAAACTTCGAATGCAAAACCAGCGAATGCCAGAAATACGTCAAAGGCGATGAAATCACCGGTACCTACGGAGCCGGAGCCGGCGGGGCCCTCGCCGTCGACCCGACCGACGGCGACATCTACGTCATGACCGTAACCTCGACCTACCAAGGGCAGCCGGGCGCGATCGAGTATGGTCCCAGCGGACAGTTCATCCGCGAAATAACCGGTCAGGGGGTGCCGGTCCCGCCCGGCTCCACCCACTCACCCCTTTTCGACATCGAAGGTTCTCGCTGTCGATCCCGTCAACGGCGACCTCGCCGTCTCTCTCACTTACCCCAATGGTTTGAGTTCTTTCGCGGGTGCTGTCGATGAGTTCGATCCTTCCGGGCGTTTCGTGGGTCAGATCGTCGAAGCGGCGGGTAAGCCGCTGAGCGGTGCGCAGGCCGTCGCGTTCGATTCCAAGGGGCACCTCTATGTCGCCGATCGCCCCTCTCTCGGCGAAAATGGGCTTGGCGCAGGTGTCGTTGACGTCTATGAAGAAGGCGGTTTCCTGCCCTCGGTTCGCGCCGCCGCTGTTACTCATGCTGCGCAGGCGTCGGTGGTGTTGAATGGTTCGGTGGATCCCGAATCCGGGGTTGATCTCGATCGTGCGTCTCATCAGGCTGGGATCGCGGACTGCCACTTTGAATACCTAACCGAAGAACAGTTCGACAAGGAAGGCGGCTTCTCCAGCCCCCGGGTCGAAGACGCCCCCTGCAGTAAACCCACCGCGGTCGAAATCGGCGAAGGCGAAGCCTTTGTCCCCGTCGAAGCGTCCATCTCCGGCCTCACCTCCGGCGTCACCTACCGCTACCGTCTGTCCGCCACTCAGGCTGGGCCTCGTGGCGGGCGGCCCGAATACAGTGCGGTGCTGGCGTTCACGGCGCCGGCTGTGCCGAAGGTCGAATCGGTGTCGGCGGCGAACATCTCCTCGACGTTTGCCGATCTGGAAGCGAAGATCGATCCGCGTGGCGCCGCCACGAGCTACCATTTCGAATACGACACGCGCCCGTACACCGGCGTTGAACCGCACGGCACGAGCGTGCCCGTCCCGGATGCGGCGATCGGCTTGGGTGGTGCGGCGGGCAACTCCTCCGAAAGTGTCTCCCAGCATGTCGGTCCGCTGACGCCGGGCACGACCTACTATTTCCGTGTCGTGGCGAGTAACGCGGTCGGTGCGGACGAAGCAGGCGAAGCGGGCAGTGGGACGTTCGTGACGTTGCCCGCGCCTGTTGTGGCGGGGCGTTCTTATGAGCTGGTGACCCCGGCGAGCAAGGAAGGCGGCAGCGACATGTTTGCCCAACCGGTACTCAGCCAGGACGAATTTGTTAATGATGAGGATTATGGTACGCCGTCGGAATCGGGTAACGGGTTCCTGCTGGAAGGGTTGTCTGAGTTTGGGTCGTTCCCGGGGGCGTTGGGCGGTGCGTATGTCTTTACGCGCGACTACGAAAAGGGTGAATGGTCGTATAAGTCGCTTGCCGATCCGGCGCTCGGGGTGCAGGACATCGGGCGTCTCGGCAGCGATCAGGGGGCTGTGTTCGACCCGGCCGATTTCTCGCGGGTGGCGGTCAACGACGAAGTCGGCTCGGGGCTCAGCGAAGCGGGCGCGCAGTTGTTGGATCTGTTGGGTGAACCCGGTGGTCCTTACACGATGCTGCATGCGGATCCTGCCTTCCACGGTGGATTTGCGACGAGCAACTTGGTTGAACGGACGCAGATCGTTGGCGCTTCGCGTGGCTTGAGCCATGTCGTGCTGGAAAGCGAAGTGAGCGAAGGGGCGCCAGCGGGATATGGCGATCAGGGGTGCCCCGGTGCCGGTGCCGTCAAGCATGGCGCCGCGCTGTGCGAATCGGCGGGCGGCCAGCTGAAGCTCGTGAACGTCAGGCCTGGGGGGGAATCGGAACCGGTGAGCGAATGCGGCGCGGCGCTCGGCGAGGGCAGCTTCACCGGTGCCAGCAGTGGTGGTAGTGGTTATCATGCGGTTCTCCGCGGATGGGTCGCGGGTTTTCTTCACCGCGCCCGACCCGAGCCATGAAGCGGTGAGGACGGCTGGTCCGGGCTGTTGGAATGGCGAGCCGCGCCTGCAAGGGCCCCCCAGAGTGGCGGAGGGTGTGCCTGTCAACGCGCCGCAGCTGTATGTGCGTGTGGATGGGACGCAGACGCTTGAGGTCTCTGCCCCCGAAGAAGGGGTGTCTGTTCCGGCGAGCAAGGACTATCCCGCTGAATACGTGGGCGCATCCGAAGACGGCTCGGAGGTGTTCTTCGCGACCAGGACGTGGTTGACCGCGAATCATCCGAGCAGCCATGACCTGGAGTTGTATGAGTGGCAGGCAGAAGGCGCCGGCGCCTGCACGGCGTCGAGCCCCGGCTACAGCTCGGCCTCGATCGGCTGCCTGACGCGCGTCTCGGTCCCGGTCGGCGAAGCGGGCAAGCCAAACGCCGGTGAAGCGGACCCCGCGGCGGGCGCCGAAGTCATCGCCGTGCTGGCGGTCGCCGCCGAAGGATCCGCGGTCTACTTCACCGCCGACGGTGTCCTCGCGGCCAACCAGATCGACGGCGCGCACGCCGAACCCCGCAGCTGCGAACCTCAACCTTCTAGTGGTGTTTGCTCGCTTTACCGCTACCAGCCCGCGACCGCCTCAACCCCCGCGAAGACGACGTTCATCGCCCCCAGCACCGCCTGCAGTTTTGCAGCGCCGGTTGAATGTGGCCCGGTTTCCACAGGCGATTCCCCTTCCCCCCAGCCGGAAACCACGCGAGCCTATACGACTCCCGACGGGCGCTATCTGCTGTTCAAGAACGACGAACGCGCGATCTATCGTTATGACGCGGTCGGCGAAACACTGACGTTGATCTCGCCGCGCGGCGAATTCACGCGCTCTGCCCCCACCCACGATGCGTCGGGTCCGGTGCGCGCGATGTCCAACGACGGGTCCTATGTGTTCTTCGACACCCCGGCTGCGCTCGTGCCGGAAGCGACGAACGGCACGCTCGACGTGTACCAGTGGCACGACGGGACGATCTCGCTGCTGGGGTCGGGCTCTGAACCGGACCCGTCATTTTTCCTCGGCTACAGCCCGTATGTCACCCCCGGTGGCGAAACGATCGAAGGCGGCAACGTCTTTATCGGTACGCACGACAGGCTCGTGCCGCAGGACACGAACAGCATCGGCAACATCTACGACGCCCGCATCTGCGTGGCGCAGTCCCCCTGCATCAAGCCTCCCACCGGGGAAACCGCACAGTGCCTGGGAGACACCTGCCAGACCCCACCGCCCGCCCCGAGCGACCCGACGGCGAGCCTGCTGGCGCCCCCCGCGCCACTCACCCTGGCGCCTGTCACAACCAAGGTGACGAAAAAGACAACGACGACATGCAAAAAGGGGTATGTCCGCAAGAAGGTAAAGAAAAAGGAGACCTGCATCAGGAAACCCAAGAAATCAGCTCATAAGTCGGCGAAGGGGAGGAAGTAAAATGACCAGCAAGATCAGCGACGGAGATTACGGAGCTATTTTGCGTTCGAGAGAACGCAAAATAGTCCTAATCGCAGTCGCGGCTGTCCTAGCGATACTCACCTTCGCCGCGACCCCGGCCCTGGCCGAAACCACGGGTCCGCAGTGGACCGTCAGCGCCGTCTCCCATCCGACGAACTTCAAGCCGGGTGGCGATACCGAAGGCGATCAGTATGTGATCCTCGTCACGAACACGGGCGGTGGTATCGCCGGCTGCACCAGGGCGTACTGGGAATCCGAACCTGCAGATAGCAAGGGGAATCGCACCACGGTTTGTCCCGAAGACAGTCCTGTGGTGAACTCGGTCACGATCACTGATCAGTTGCCGGAAGGGCTCACGGCCAACCTCGCGGGCGTGTCCGCCGTGGATCAGCTCGCGTCCAACGACACGCCCCAATACCCCAACCCTTACATCACGGGAGAAGACGCCAACTTCAGCAGCGATTGTCTGGCGAGTGGCGAGGGTGGCGTTAGTTGCACTTACGGCGGTCTGGTGCAGCCGGGCGACACGTTGGTGATCAAGGTCCCAGTGTTGGTGGCCAAGGAACCGGTGGAACTGCCCGATTCCTGTAAAGAAGCGGGGTTGCCCGCGGGAGCGCTGAGCTGTGTCGGGAACGTGGTGCGTGTCTCTGGTGGCGGCGCTCCGGCGCCCGCGAGCATCGAAACGCCGACGCTGATCAGTGGACGGCCTGCCGGGTTCGGTGTCGCCGCGGGTGGGGCGACGAACGCGCTGTCGAGCGTGCAGGCGGGTGCGCATCCCGATTTGACGGTCTCGATCGCGTGGAACACGACCAACGGTTCGGGGGCGACGGCGGGTAATGCGAAGAATACGCGCTATGTGTTGCCGGCTGGTTTCGCGGGGGATCTCGTCGATACGCCGGTGTGCCAGGCTTCACAGTTCCTGGATGAAGTATGTCCCGCTCCGACGCAGGTGGGGGACACCACGATCACGCTCCACGTGGGGGACAACGCCGAAGCACTCAAGCTCGAGCCGGTGTATAATCTCGCGCCCGAACCGGGCGATGTCGCGAAGCTCGGCTTCAACGTCGGGGAGTTCTTTATCGAGGCGGATGTCTCGGTGCGCCCGGGCGGCGGCGGGCCGGGGGAATACGGTCTGCAGACCACGTTCTACAACCTGAACGCGAGCAGCGACACGGAGCTCGACAACGACATCATCACGATCTGGGGAGTGCCGGCCAGCCCGCTGCACAATCCGCTGCGCTTCTCGCACAACACCAATGGAGGCGAGAATGGTCATTTCGGTGAATCCACGGCCGCGGTCGAAGCGCCGTATTTCACGAACCCGACGGCCTGTACCTCACAAGAACTAAACGCGGATTTCTCGTTGACGTCGTGGCAGAACCCGCTGGAAAGCGAAAATCCGACGGTCACGGAACTATCGCTGGGACGGATCGTGGGTTGCGATCGTTTGGCGATCGAACCGAAACTGACGGCGGAAGCGACGACAGACAGGGCCGACGCCGCGACCGGCCTGGTCCTGAACGTGAATGTTCCGCAGACCTACGACAACGCGGCGGGTTTGGCGACTTCGACCTTGGAGAAGCAGGTCGTGACGTTGCCGGAAGGGATGACGGTCAATCCTTCCGCGGGCGCGGGTCTCGCGGCGTGCAGCCTTGCGCGGTACGCGCAGGAAGGCGCACAGTACATACCGGGCCAGGGCTGTCCGAACGAATCGAAGCTTGGGGAAGTCGAAATCGTCACGCCGTCGCTCTCCGAACACGTCAAGGGCTCGGTCTTCCTCGCCGAACCGGCGCCGCGCGGGGAAGCGGGCAAGAACCCGTTCAATTCCCTGCTCGCCTTGTATATCGTGGCGCGGATACCGGATCGTGGGGTGCTCGTCAAGGCTCCCGGGGAAGTCCATGCCGATCCCGTGACGGGCCGGCTCGTGACGACGTTTGACACCTCGAGCGCCGAACATCCCGGCGGTGGGCTGCCGCCGCTGCCGTTCAGCCTGCTCACGTTCAAGTTCAACCCGGGCGAAACCGCGCCGCTGGTCACGCCCCCGACGTGCGGGAGCTATGAAGTGACGACGGAACTGACGCCGTGGTCCGACCCTGAAGGCACACCGGTAACACCGTTGATCCCGCCGTTCCCGATCGACACCAACTGCCCTGCGGGTGGCGTCCCGCCGTTTCACCCGAGCGTCACCTCCTATCCCGTTCACGGCAACGCGGGCGCATATAGCCCGCTCTATCTGCAGATCAGTCGTAACGACGGCGAACAGGAAATAACAGGTTTCGCGACCGCGTTCCCACCCGGCCTGACGGGAAACCTGTCGGGTGTCGCGGAGTGCTCTGAAGCACAGGTCCAGCACGCGCGTGAACAGACGGGTGTGGAAGCGGAAACGAGCCCGGCCTGCCCCGCGAACAGTGAAATCGGCTACTCGATCGCCGAAGCCGGCGTCGGCGGCACGCTCGCGCAGAACCCCGGCAAGATCTACCTCGGGGGACCCTACGACAACGCGCCGTTCTCGGTCGTGTCCGTCACCGCGGCGCACGTCGGGCCGTTCGATTTGGGGACCGTCGTGATCCACTTCCCGCTGGACATCAACCCGGAAACGGCCGATGTGACGATCCCGGCGAGCCCGTCGGATGTGATCCCGCACATCCTCAAGGGGATCGTCGTGCACGTCCGCGACATCCGCGTCTACGTGAACAGGGCGAACTTCATGTTGAACCCGACCTCATGCGCACCGCAGACGCTATCGGCCACGGTGATCGGCGGCGGTGCGAACCCAACCAACCCCGCCGGCTATGACCCGGTCACCGTCAACGACCCGTTCCAAACGGCGGATTGTGAAGCGCTCAAATTTGAACCAAAACTTGCCGTCAGCACGTCGGGCAAAACCAGCAAAGCCAACGGCGCCAGCCTCACATACAAGCTCACCTATCCGACAAACGCTTTGGGTAACGACGCCAACATTAAATACGTCAAAGTCACGCTCCCGAAGGCCCTGCCGAGCAGGTTGACCACACTGCAGAGGGCCTGTCTGGCGAAGGAATTTCAGGCGAACCCCGCATCGTGTCCACCGGAATCTGCGATCGGGCACGCGCATGCCGTCGTTCCCAACCTCCCCGTTCCGCTCGAAGGCCCGGTCTATTTTGTTTCACACGGGGGAGAAGCCTTCCCTTCGTTGGAGGTCGTCTTGCAGGGAGATGGGGTAACGGTAATCTTGGTCGGAGCCACCTACATCAGCCCCCAGGGGGTGACGAGTACGACCTTCCACGCGGTCCCGGACAACCCCGTGACAAGCTTCGAAATCACCCTCCCAGAGGGAAAGTTCTCAGCATTGGGCACAAACAAGAACCTCTGCGACCTGACGACGACCAAGACCACAAAGAAGCGAGTCAAAGTCAAAGTTTCAGAGAAGCTTCACGGCAAGACGGTCAAGGTCACAAAGACGGTCACGAGGAAGACAACAAAGTCGGTAGCGGAACCCCTGGTAATGGGCAACGAATACATCGCCCAAAACGGCGCAACCTACAACGCCAACACCGCACTGACGGTCACAGGCTGCCCGAAGGCCGCTAAGGCGGCGAAGAAAGCGAAGAAGGGTAAGGGGCACAAGAAAGGCAAGCGCAAGAAGTAGCTGCAGCAGTTATGACCTTTCCGCCCGCTTCTAGCCCCACCATGAGCGTTTGCGCGCCAAGTATTCGCCCCAAACGCCTGCGAACACTGGGCGCGCGAAACTTTCGCCCCGGAAATCGCCGATTCCATCGCAGGCGATCGGTAGCTTCGAGGACGGTCAGTCCAAGCACCCACGGCGACTGCTCGAGCAGCAGTCCGGGAACGGGGCGAGGACCGAGCCACCGAAGCACCCAGCATCCAGCTTTGCGTCGTATCAGTAGTTCGCAGGATCACTCTTTGAAAACAGAATAAGGCAGGCACCGAAGACGGACGTCGCTTCGAGGTCTTGAGCAGCGGTTGGTCCGCAGCACGTGACGGCCGACAACCTGTCAATCACGGTTGCTGGCCGGCTGAAGCTACTATCTGGAGTGTGGCCAGTCGGTACATATCGGGGATCGCGTGGGCCTTCTCTATGCCGAGGCGTCTGGCGGCATCGGTGGTCGATTCGTCATGGTTCAGGATCAGGTTGCGAGCTGCGAAGAATGCCGAGGCCTTGGTGGGATCCAGCCCGGTTCGGAATGGCTCGCCGGCTTCCTGGACCGCGGTTAGCCATGGTCGTGGCTGTGCGTCAGGAGCATCGAGAGCGCGCTGATCCACATAGGTGAGGAGGATCTGGCTGCGCGGCGGGCACAGCTCGACCACCGCCGCGAGGGTCAGGTCGATGGCCTCGGGCGTGAGGTAGCTGAAGACGCCCTCCCAGAGCACGCAAGTTCGCTGCCCTAAGTCGAATCCAGCCTTGGCGAGTGCCGGGGCGATGGGGTCACGCTCGAAGTCGAGGGGAACATAGCGCACGTTCTCTGCAGTCGCGCCAAGGGTCTTGCGCTTGCGTGCCTGAGTCGCGGGGTAGTCGATCTCGAAGGTTGTGATCGACCTCGCCGCAGGGAGCCTGGCCGCGCGCGTGTCATAGCCCGCTCCCAGCAGCACGAGTTGGGTGCAGCCGCCACGTATGGCGTCCACGACAAAGTCATCGATTACGCGAGTGCGCGCCATACCCGAGAGTCGTGGGCCAGGCCAGCGATAGTCCATAAACGTAACGATCAGCTGCCGGGCCGGCGGGAGCTTGGCGGCATATGCGACGCCGCGCAATCTTGGACCCAGGAAACGCACCGCGGCGCGATCCTCGAACAGGCGCTTGCCGGCGGGCCGTGCGGACTCCAGCGCGCGGAATAGCGCCATGTATTCCGCTGTGCGCGAGGGCGTCCCCGTCTTCATCGCCCGTCCACCACACGCGCGAGCAGCTCTAGGGCACTGTCGAACTCCTCGTCCACGTCGATACCGTCAAAGCGTCCGGTTGCCTCAGAGAGCGCAAAGCCCATGACGACGGTGCTCAGCAGTCGCTCCATTCGCTCCGCCGCTTTGCTCTCGAGCCCGGCATCGCGCAGGGCGCGCAGGGCCACCTGCCGGGCACGGGTTGCGTCCTCGCCCACGGCGCGCCGGCGGAGCAGCAAGCCGAACAACTGCGGCCGTCTGCGCGCCAGCGCGCGCAGCTCGCCGGCCAGCCTGCGCAAGCGCTCGTCCCACGGCAGCGATTCCTCGGGCAGCTCGAGCTCTCCAAGCAGGCGCTCGACGAGCCCATCCAGCAGATCGTCCTTGTTCGTGACGTGGCGATAGAGGGCCATCGTGGAGACACCCAGCTCTGCTGCCAGCAGCCGCATGGACAGTCGCTCCAAGCCCTCGCGTTCAGCCACGGCCAGTGCTCCCTCGAGCACGCGCTCGCGCTTCAGCGGCGACGATGTGTACACTGTACGCATGGCGAGAAAAGTATCACATCGCCGTGGGAGCGTGCAAGGGGGCATGCTTAACGCGCGCGTCCTCGAGCCGGTGTCGATTGGGGCGGTCATCCGCCGTGCGGGCCCGCGGCTGGTGCGTGACGCGTTTGGACCGCTCGCCGTCTTCTTCGCCGGCTGGAAGCTGATCGGTCTGACCGCCGGGATCGGGATCGCTGCGCTGTTCGGCGTGTCCGTGTTTGTGCACGAGCGCAGTCAGGGCAGGCCGGCGATGGTCGTGCGCTTGGCGCTCGTCCTGGTCGCGATCCGCGCGAGCGTCGGCCTCAGCTCTGGCAGCGCCACCGTCTACCTGGCCCAGGAAATCGGAATCGACATGCTGCTGAGCGTCACCGTGCTCGCATCGCTGGCGCGGGGACGTCCGTTCGCATCCTGGTTCGCCGGTGAGATATCTCCACTCCCGCAAGAGATGCGCGAGTCCGACACGTTCCGGCACGCGATGCGCACCATCACGCTCGTCTGGGGCGCCTACTTCCTGGCCCGAGCCCTCGTCCGACTGACCGCCTTGCTGACGCTCAGCACCAACAACTTCGCCTTGGTCATCGCGCTCAGCGACGCGCCATTCCTGATCGCCATCCTCGCATGGTCCGTCCATCACACGGTGGGCGCCTTCAGGAACATCTGATCGGGCTCCCGGCCGAGAGTTTCGCCCCAAGCGCGGCCTACTCTGCTCTGCATGGATCGAACCAGACATACGACCGGCTGTTCGTGCACACGCTTACGGCGGGGCGCGGTGCGATGGCGTAAGCACAACCCGTCCGCCAACGGACTGACGATGTAGAACGGTCGCGGGCCAGATCCCCGGAGTAGGTGCTACGCTGGGACCGGTACCGGTCTAGCAGGCGCGGCGATGGACAGCCGATAACGGGTTTGAGCGAGGGCGTTGGGCCGGGTTTGAGGCCTGCCGAGAGGAGTCGCTATGGCAACCAGCGAGACAACAAAGAGAACAACAAAAAAGCAAAAGCCCAAAAAAGAGAAGCCCAAAGACACCGCGAAGCGCGATCTCAGTGGGACCGAGATTGAGAAAGTGTTCGAGGCGCTGCGCCTGTCAGATCATGAACCCGACACCTCTTGGTCGATGAACGCCGAATCAACACCGCGGCTCTATTTTCCGCTTTCGGCCAGTACACCGTCATCGCCGATCGTTTCCGACTAGGTGCCTAACTGGCAACAGATTCTTGTCGAGCTGCAGCAGGCCGGCTCTACACATGATCTAATTAGACGGAAATACCTGCGATCGCTCGCGAAACGTACCGGTCGCAACACGATCACCTACTACTCCGGCTGGCTGCAGAAACCTGTCATATACCCTCAGTCGCCGCTGCCGTTCACAGTCAACGACACTGACAAGAACGGCTTTATGTCCATGATCCATGGAATGGATCGAACAAAAGGACTCGATCTGCTGCTGCACACGCCCGGTGGAGACGTCGCAGCGACCGAGTCCTTGGTCGGTTATCTGCGCTCTATGTTTGGTAACGACATTCGAGCGATCGTGCCGCAGCTTTCACTATCAGCGGGCACGATGATCGCATGTGCGTGTCGCGAGATCCTCATGGGAAAGCATTCAAGCCTTGGACCAATAGATCCGCAGATGAGAGGTCTTCCGGCCCATGGTATTGTCGAGGAGTTCCAGAAGGCCCGAGCCGAAATCACGACCAACCCAAGTACGATCCCACTTTGGCAGCCGATCATTGCGAAATATCACCCGACGCTGATTGGTGAGTGTCAGAAGGCCATAAAATGGTCGAGGGACATCGTGACCGAGTGGTTAAAGACTGGAATGTTCGCGGACGAGACTACGCCCAGTATCCGTTCTTCCAAGGCAAAGAAGGTAGTTGACGAGCTCGCGGATCATGCTTTGACTCTTTCACACGCGCGTCATATCGATTATGCACGAGCAGAAGAAATTGGGCTCAAGGTTACCGAATTAGAGAAGGACGATAAATTGCAAGATGCCTTCCTCACTGTCCATCATCTGTGTATTCAGTCCTTGTCAGACTCTCAGACTGTGAAGCTAATCGAGAACGACAAAGGCGTCGCGTTTATCCAAGGTGTGGCGATGAGCCCATTGGTACAACCGTAGACGATCGGTATCTGGCGACCGCGCCCGGCGCGAACCCCGTCAACCCGGCCGGCTATGACCCGGTGACCGTCAGCGACCCCTTCCAGCTCGCGGCTTGCGGCAGCTTGAAATTCGAACCGAAACTGGCTGTTAGCACTCAAGGAAAAACATCCAAAGCGGATGGTGCTTCGCTTACATACAAGCTCACCTATCCGACAAACGCTTTGGGTAACGACGCCAACATTAAATACGTCAAAGTCACGCTCCCGAAGGCCCTGCCGAGCAGGTTGACCACACTGCAGAGGGCCTGTCTGGCGAAGGAATTTCAGGCGAACCCCGCATCGTGTCCACCGGAATCTGCGATCGGGCACGCGCATGCCGTCGTTCCCAACCTCCCCGTTCCGCTCGAAGGCCCGGTCTATTTTGTTTCACACGGGGGAGAAGCCTTCCCTTCGTTGGAGGTCGTCTTGCAGGGAGATGGGGTAACGGTAATCTTGGTCGGAGCCACCTACATCAGCCCCCAGGGGGTGACGAGTACGACCTTCCACGCGGTCCCGGACAACCCCGTGACAAGCTTCGAAATCACCCTCCCAGAGGGTAAGTTCTCAGCATTGGGAACAAACAAGAACCTCTGCGCCCTGACCACAACCAAGACAACAAAGACAAAGGTCGACAAGCGCGTCAAGGGCAAGCTCGTCCGCAAGAACGGCAAGCTCGTCAAGGAAACAAAGAAGACGACAAAAACGGTGGCGGAACCATTGGTAATGGGCAACGAATACATAGGCCAAAACGGAGCAACCTACAACGCCAACACCGCGCTGACAGTCACAGGCTGTCCCAAAGCGCACAAGGCGAAAGCGAAGCACAAGGCCAAGCGCCACAAGAAGTAGTGAGGAGTGGGGCAGGAGTCGAATATTCATTTCGACCGAGCCGGGGCACCCTCCCACCTGAGGGACTTGATTGCTTTCATGCGGTCGAAATGAATATTCGACTCCAGCCCCACTCGTAGTAGACGTTCTTTGACAACAGAAGAAGTCGCCACAGGTAGCTGCTCGTGGGAGCTGCGAAGAGCGTTCTCGCGCCAACTTTGCGGGCAAACGTCCAGTAAATCCGGGGGTTGAGCCGACGGGAGGTGCCTTGATTGACTGTCCCGTCTCAGGCGCGGCCTACTCTGCAACGCATGGATCGAACCAGACATGCGACGGGCTGTTCGCGGACCTGCTTACGGCGGGGCCGGGGGAGTGCCGTTCGTGAACGAGGCAACCTCAGATGGTCGATCGGGCCGACTGGCGGTGCGCTGATCGTGGATGGGACGCCGCGCCATGCCTAATAGTCAAACGCGGACTGTCTTCGGCCCCTTTCATCGTCTTGTGGCGCCCAAGGTCCAAGGTAACTATTCAGGTGCCGATCCAGCGTTTGTAGGCGGCGAGGAGGCGTGAGGTGGCTGGGTCGGTGTCGATGTGGATGTCGAGTAGGGCGACCTCGTAGCGTTTGTTGTTGCGTTGGCAGGTAGCGATCAGCTCGCGGCGGTTGCCTGTGGTGGTGACAGAGAGCACCTCGACGGTCTCGCCGACGATGGTGCCTGGGCATGGGAAGTTTGCGTCGTAGAACGCGTTTTCGAATCCCATCAGCTGCTCGTCCTCGTCGTAACAGTCAACGGTGATCTCCTCGATCAGGGCGTCGAGCTCTGGGTCAGATTGATGGGCAGGGCTCATCTTTGTGTCTCCTTGTCGTGGCTGTCAGGCGGCGGGTCTGATGCGCTCCAGGGTCACCGCCCGAGAACGATCGCGTGCCACTCGGACGCGCCCTTTAGCCGGGCGCGGGCTCGGGCAGCCACGCCCGGCCTGCGGCCAGCTCGGCGAGCACCGCGAGCGGGCGCTGGCCCTGCTTGCGGGCGGTGGAGATGTAGGAGCGGACTTGTAGGTAGCGCTCGGCGCCTTGCTCGGTGCGCCAGCTGCCGGAGATCTTCTGTTGCAGCTTGACCATCCTGATGTCCTGCTCGGCGAGATTATTGGTGAACGGCACCCGAAAGTCGTGCGCGAATCTGAGCGCTTCATCTTCCCGCTCATCCAGTCGCAGCAGCAGGTTCTGCGCTTTGGTCCGCTTGATCCTCTGCTCCGCCGAGGCGGCCAGGCCAGGGTACTGCTCGTACCCCAGCTCGATCACCGTTCGGTAGCAGACGCGAAGCCTGGCCAACGCGGTCTTGGTGAGCGCGGTTCGACCGGCCGCCTTGGCCTGCTCGACCTCCTCGCGGGTGTCGAGCAAAAGGCAGCTCATTGCCGATGCCCACGACTGTCCTTGCTCCTCGGCGGCCAAGAGCTCCCGGAGGTGGTGTCCGGCGCACAGAGCGTGGATCGCCTGCTCGTAGGATTGGTAGGGCTTCCAGCCATCATGCACCGCCACGCCGGTGAATTCGGGCAGCACACCCGCGTCGTCCATCGCCTCTGTGCCGCGTCTTCGGTGCGCGGTGTAGCGCGTCAGCGTTTCGGTTGACGCCGAATGAATCCAGCCAAGCCGGCCAGCGATCCTGGCACCGGTTTCATCGAAGTTGACCACCGCTGCCTTGCATAGCAGCGAGCGCAACTGCTCATCAAACTCGCTCAGACCACTCGCAGCCTGATCGACCCACGCCTTCAGCGTGCCGGTCGAGATCTCGGCACCGGTCATGTCCGCGATCAGCTGCCGTGCACGGTCGTAGGGGATGTGCTGGAAGACATGCAGGTAGACACCCAGCGCACGCAGCGAAGTCCCATACTGCGCGCGCCCCGTCACACCGTCGGGGAATCGTCCCTCGTTCACTCGCCCGCAGCCTGCACAGCGCCTGAGTCCTGCGACGTGCTCGATCACTTCAAGCGCGAGCTCCTCCGGAATATCGAAAACCTGGCGGGACTCCCCGCCCTCCAATTCCTCGGCGTCGTCCAGATCGCGCCCACAGCCAGCGCAAGGCCCTTCGGGCTCGTGCACGACCCGCCGGTCGGGCCTCTGCACGCGCTCAAGATGTGAGCCCTCGTGGCCCTTCTGGCCGCCCGGCTTTCGTCCCGAGCGGCGCCGCAGGCTGCGGTCCTTCTTCGCGACAGGCTTGCGATAACCATCCGAGGACGGCGGCTTGGAGGAATTACGCGAGTTAGCGTCAAGCCGCTGCCGCAGCTCCGCGATCAGCCGGTCCTGCTCGCCAACACGGGCCTCGAACTGAGCGATACGCGCGGCCTGCGCGACAACGAGCGCCTCAAGCTCTGCATAGCTGGGTCGGTCTGCATCCCGGCCTGCCATCGATGCAAAGTTCCCCGCATACAAGCCGAATCCTGCCCACACCAACCAGCGAACCCATCGCCCGCCCCCATACCCCGCCGCGACCTAAACAGTTACGGTCCAAGATGCTGAGACGGTCGTCAAGCAGCTCCTGAGCGGAGAGATCTGGGGACGGCCCGCCCGATGGGGCTACTCCCCGACCGTAAAGGCTTACGCCGGCGCCCTCACAGCGGGTGAGAGCGGTATCGAGTTCTGGTCCTTCCAACGACCGGCGTCGCCCCATGCCCACCGCGTCTACTGGAGAACCGGCGGGCGCTTTGTTACGATCGACCACAGCAACGAGGTTGCAAAGCTTCAAGTGGCATTCGTCCGGATCACTCAGGATCTTCTACCCTAGACCTATGAGTACCACCGCAATCAGCTGGGACACCGAGGCGAAGATGCTGGGCGCCGATCCGACGGCCACACTCGCGCTCGATCGGTCCGCGTGGGAGCGCCTCGGCGCGATCTTCACCGAAGTCGACGACGGTGACGGTGAGACACCGGGCCTCGCGACCGCCACAGTCCAAGTCGCCGGCGTCCCCGTCCAGTTCGGCGTCCTCTACTACAGCGGCGGCGACAGCACCTACCTCCTCCTCCCAGGGACAGATCCAGAGCGTCGCTCGACCCTCGCATTGCTCGAGACCCTCCAAGCCGCAGGCGCCCTGCGCATCGAGACGGATCTTCTTGATCTTGCCAACGGCAAGCCACCGCTCACGCTCGAGGATCGCGTCGCCGAGCTGGAGCGAGCGCTCGCCGAGACCCAATCGGAGCTCACCGCACGCCGGGGCCGTCCAACTAGATCCCGCAAATGGCTGACAAGGAAAGCCGCCAAGACGTCAAGATCCTCGATGCAGGGGACTTGAGCTACACGGCGGACTGTTCGAGTCTCAAATTATAAATCTTGCTTTGCTGTCAGTACTTCAGAAAAACAAATAAACAAGACGGCGCCTCACTCACATACAAGCTCACCTACCCAACAAACGCTTTGGGGAACGATGCAAATATTAAATACGTCAAAGTCACCCTTCCGAAGCAACTGCCAAGTAGGTTGACCACACTACAAAGGGCCTGTCTGGCGAAGGAATTTCAGGCGAACCCCGCATCGTGTCCACCGGAATCGGCGATCGGGCACGCGCATGCCGTCGTTCCCAACCTCCCCGTTGCATTGGAAGGCCCGGTGTACTTTGTCTCACACGGAGGAGAAGCCTTCCCGTCGTTGGAGGTCGTTTTGCAGGGAGATGGGGTAACTGTAATTTTGGTTGGAGCCACCTACATCAGCCCCCAGGGCGTGACAAGCACAACCTTCCACGCAGTCCCGGACAACCCCGTGACAAGCTTCGAAATCACTCTCCCAGAGGGAAAGTTCTCAGCTTTGGGCACAAACAAGAATCTCTGCAACCTGACCACAACCAAGACGACAAAGAAGCGAGTCAAAGTCAAGGTCTCAGAGAAGCTCGCCGGCAAGACCGTCAAGATCACAAAGACGGTCACAAGGAAGACAACAAAGTCGGTAGCGGAACCCCTGGTAATGGGCAACGAATACATCGGCCAAAACGGGTCAACCTACAACGCCAACACCGCACTGACGGTCACAGGCTGTCCGAAAGGTTAAGCCCGCTAAGAAGACCAAGCACAAGGCCAAGCGCCACAAGAAGTAGTGAGGAGTGGGGCAGGAGTCGAATATTCATTTCGACCGAGCCGGGGCACCCTCCCACCTGAGGGACTTGATTGCTTTCATGCGGTCGAAATGAATATTCGACTCCAGCCCCACTCGCAGTAGACGTTCTTTGACAACAGAAGAAGTCGCCACAGGTAGCTGCTCGTGGGAGCTGCGAAGAGCGTTCTCGCGCCAACTTTGAGCAGCGAACGCCCGGAAACACTGGGCCTTCGAAAGTTTTGGGCGAAGAATCGAGCGTGCCGTCGCAAGCGCGGCCTATGGTCCTTTGCTCAATCGATCCGGCGGATTCTCGTCATGTCCTGGATCCAACTGGCGATCGCGAGCGCTACTACCGTGAGAATCCTTTTCCCGGCGGCTGGTTGCGCGTGGTCGTAGACTACGGTGAAGAGCCCGCTTGGATCGTGACGGCTGTAGTCCAAGACAACGATCCCCGTGGATAACGACATGACGATCACAATTGCCGGCATAGACTTCGACTACCGCGACTACGACGAGCGCAGCGATGTGCTCTACCTGCATATCGGTCCACCGAAGGGCCCGGCTGCAAAGACGCTCGAGACACCCGAGGGGCACACCGTCGAATACGACGAGCACGACGCGATCATCGGGCTCGAGTTGATGGGCGTTCGAGCGATGCTCGACCGCAACGAAGAGCTGCAACTCACCTGGCCACCCGCACATCTCGCGGTAAGCGATCTTCGTCAGGCGCTCGCGGCCTGACCGCCGATCCTCGAGAATTGGAGGTCACGATGAGCACAACACTGCAACCGATCGGACCTGCAGGCCGGAAGGTTCTCGCGATGATCGAGGACCCCGAGCTCGACGCCCGCTACCCCAACCGCACACACTTCATCGACGCCCAGAACTCGCACCAGGCGCTGATGACGAGTCGTGCGCTGTTCAGTGGGGATCCAGTCGTGGTCGTCTATCACGACGGCCGTGAGGTGCTCTTTACGCCCAAGCCGTCCCATGTCCTTACCAGAACCGGGCCATTCTGGTAAGCCAAGGCATCCTGCGGAGGCCGCGCCAGGTCGGCAAGAGCACCGATCCAGGCATAACAAAGCCCCGGGCGCATAACCCCCTTGCGGGAGACAGAGGCGGGTCCGGGGCGTCAGTCGCCATGATAGACGCGACGTTGGGGGACGGTCAGGCGTACAGATCCTCTGTTGCGAGGAGTCTGTAGCGCTCGGGATCGCTTTCCGCGAGGCGTATGAGCGCTGGTGCGAAGCCGGATCGCGCGTAGAAGTAGTGCCGTGCCAGCGGATCGGCCTTCGGCACGTGGGGCGCCAGTCGCGAGAGCAGCGTCTCCTCCTGCAGGCCCACAGGGGAGGCCGTCCACTTGCAGCTTCCGAGCGCCGTCGCTCTGCCTGCGCTGTCGATGGCCACCGCGTCGATCTCGCGTTGTTCGGTGCGGCGGCCCTCTCCCGTCGGCACGGCTCCCCACCAGGCGCCCACGGCGCTTGCGTGCTCGGCTTGGTGCAGGTGCTCGCGGCAGATGCTCTCGAACGTGGGCTTCGACACGAAGTGGTCGAGGGCGGGAAGAACCGTCTGGTGCAGATGCTGCTCGGCGCCGGCTCGCGTGCGCAGCAATGAGCGGTAGGGGTCGACGAAGCGGAAGTAGAAGTTCAGGAAGCCGTCGACGATCGCGTAGCTGGTCTTCTTCGAGCTGGCGCCGGATGTGACGGGCCGGCGCTGTTCGACGAGCTGTAGCCGTTCCAGCACGGCGGTCATCTGCCTGACCCGGGCTACGCTGAGCTTGGTTTGACCGGCGATCTCGCTGCTGCGGGTCCGCCCGGCGGCGATCGCGCGCAGCACCGAGAAGTAGTTGTGGGGGTCGCTCAGCTCCTGGCGCAGAAGCAGCTCGGCCTCCTCGTGAAGGAAGCCGTCGCGGTAGAGGATGTTGCGCAGGATGTTCTCGCCCAGCCCCACCCGGTCCTCGAAACGCTCCAGGTAATAGGGCATGCCCCCGCACACGGCGTACGTGCGGATCTTGTCCTGCGCGGAGTAGTTCGCCACGAACAGCGCCGCGCAGCGGTAATCGAGCGGGGTCAGGTGCAGCTGTCCGGTGCGACGGCCGTACATCTGCCCGGCGAGCACGTCGCGCTCGAAGAACGACACCTCGCTGCCGGCGAGGATCAGCATCACCTCGAGGCGGCGGGCAACTCGTCGCCACCACCTGTTCAGGAGGCTTGAGAGCTCGCGATCCTGCGCCGCGAGGTACTGAAACTCGTCGAGGACCACGACGGTGCGCTCGGACGCGGCGTATTGCTCGATCGCTGTGAGAGCGGCCTCCCAGCTCGTGAGCGGCTGGCTCGAGAGCAGCTCGTTGCCCCACGCGCGCGCCAGCTCACGCGAGAGATCGCGCAGCTGGTCTGCACTCCCGGCATCGGTGGCCTCGAAGTAGAGCGCCCGCTTGCCCTCGACGAAGCGGCTGAGCAGCTCGGTCTTGCCGACGCGTCGCCGGCCCCACAGCACGAACAAGCTCCCGTCGTCGGCCGCCCAGCTCTCCTGCAGCGCGGCGAGCTCGTCAACACGGTTGAAGAACTCCATGCAAACTATCTTAGCACAGATTATGTTATTATGCGCTAAGTTACTCTGCACGGTCAGGGCGCCCGCTGTCGCGGCTGTATACTCCGGCATGCTGCCGAGGCAGCGAGGCGAAGGGATGCGCGTATGAGGACTCCGTCAGAGACACCGCGAAGCACCGGGCTGCTTTCGGATGCGCGCCTACGCAGCTCTGTCGTGGTGTTGCTCGTCGCGCTCGGCATCCTGGCGCTCTCGGCATCCGCGTCGGCATCGGCCGCGCCCACCGGCGTCCTGGCCTGGGGCGAAAACGTCAGGGGGGAATTGGGTGACGGTGCCACCGAACGCAGCGACGTCCCGGTGGCGGTCAGCGGGCTCAGCGGCGTCACGGCCGTCTCTGCCGGCGCGGACTTCAGCCTCGCGCTGCTCAGCGACGGCACGGTCATGGCGTGGGGCGAAAACGGCTTCGGGCAACTTGGCAACGCCACCGCGGGCGAAGACAGCTACATCCCGGTCCCGGTGAACGGCCTCGGCGAAGTCACTCAGGTCGCGGCTGGCGGCAATCACGCCCTGGCGCTGCTGCGCAACGGCACGGTCGTGGCCTGGGGCTACAACGCCTTCGGTCAGTTGGGCGATGGCAAGACTGGCTATGAAGGCAGCAGTCATGTTCCGGTCCCGGTGAGCGGTCTCGGCGAAGTCACGGCCGTTGCTGCCGGCTACAACGACAGCTTTGCCCTGTTACGCAATGGCGCGGTCGAGGCTTGGGGCTACAACGCATCTGGGGAACTCGGCACCGGAAGCACGGCAGAAGCGAATCCTACGCCCGCACCGGTGAGTGGCCTGAGCGAAGTCACGGCGATCGCTGCCGGGCTGGGCGGCGTTGCCACGGCGTTGCTGAGAAATGGCACGGTCATGGATTGGGGCTACGGCCAGTTCGGGGAGCTCGGTGATGGCACCACTGAAAGTAGTGACGTGCCGGTCGCCGTGAGCGACCTGAGCGGGGTCGTTGCGCTGCCAGATGGGGGACAGACCATGGCCTTGTTGAGTAACGGTACGGTCGTGGACTGGGGCCTCAACTCTGTCGGGCTGTTGGGTAATGGCGACACCATCGGCTCGAAACCTGCGAAGGCATCCCCTGCAGCAGGGTGCCGGTTGCGGTGAGCGGACTGACCGGTGTCACGGCCATCGCGGGTGGTTTCGAACACCGGCTCGCACTGCTGAGCAACGGCAAGGTTATGGCCTGGGGCAACGGCGCCAACGGGATGCTCGGCCTGGGATCCGAAACAGGCAGCGAAGTGCCTGTGGAAGTGAGCGGGCTCGGCGAAGCCACATCGATTGCGACTGGGCAGTACTTCAGCTTGGCGGTCGGCACGTTCGCGCCGCCATCGACCGCGCCTGTGACCGAAGGTACGCCACCCAAAACGCCGGAAGAACAGAAAACGCCTAAAACGCCTGAAGAAACCAAAACACCGGAACCTGTGATCGAAGGTCCCGCACCCGAAACGCCCGAACCGCCTGTGGGGCCCGTGAGCGAAACGAGCGCTCCTCCCTCATCGGCACTTGCGACGGTTGATTCTTCTACCTCACCCATCAAGATGAAGGCGCTGAGGCTATGTGCGAAGAAGCCCAAGAAACAGCGAGCGAGTTGCGAGCGCCAGATGGAGAAGAAGTACGCCATGACGGCCAAGAAGAGCAATAAGTAGTTCAGCTACCCGCTTGGCAGGGACGACCAGGACGGCCATCGGGCGTGGGTCGTGGCTCAGTTTGCTTCGAGGGGCTGAGCGGGAGGCCCGTGGCGTCGGAGCCACACGCCAGGCGCGGCAGCGAACGCCGCCAGCAGGGCATTGAGGACACCGAACACGGCGATCCTCAAATGCTGGTTTGTATGCGGTTCGATCCGAAACAGGTAGTTCACTGCTATCTCGCGATCTGCCCTGTGTATCGAACGAGACGTCCACCCGCTGGGGGTAGTTTGTGTGGACTTCGCCCCTAGAAACCGCCACTCGAATGCGGCCACTATGTCCAATATATGCACGGGGCACGGACGGACGACGCTCGTCGTGACTCGGAGCGTCCGTCGCGTGGTGCGCGGACGTACGGACGCTGGTTTGACGATCCGCCGCAGGAGCTAGAAGAGCGCTTCCTGGCGGTGTTCGACCGCGAGCTCGCGACCGTCGAGGCGCTTGTGTCCCGCGCGTACCGCTCAGAGCGCCGGCCGCGCGAGCAGCTGCGGGCGGCGCTCGCGACGCTGCTGGACCACCTCGACCGCAAGCCAGACGTGGCGCGTGTTCTGATCGTCGAGCCGCTGCGCGGGGGCCCACGAGTCGCCGCACGGCGAACGCAGGTGCTGGCGCAGCTGGCGGGCGTTGTGCACAGGGCAGGCGTGCGCGCGATGCGCTCCGATGAACGAGAGCCGCCGCCGTTGACCGAGGAAGCGGTCGTCAGCGCGGTGCTCGGCATGCTTCACGCCCGCGTGGTCGCGCCCTGGTGGGGGGACGCGGCGGGGTCCTCGCCGCCGCTCGTGGTGCTGGTGGGTCCCCTGATGGCGCTGATCCTGGTGCCTTACGTGGGCGCGAAGACCGCGAGCAAAGAGCTGTTCGCGCCGGCGCTGCGGATGCTGGCACCGGGTGAGATGCCCGCCAGCGTGCTGCCGCCGGCTGAGCTCTCCGGTGAGCTCGCAGACCTCCCAGCGCGCGTCACCAGGCTGACCGCGTCTGTGATCGTGTTCATCGGCGAGATGAACGAGCGCCGGGTCGCGCCGTCCAACTACGACGTGTCGTGGGCGATGGGCGACACCGACAAGGGCCAGATGTCCAAGCTCCTGCACCGTCTGGAGGCAATGGGATTGATTGAAAACACCACGGACCACGGCAACGGGCGAGGCCGCGCCAACGAGTGGTGGCTGACCGCGCAGGGGCGGGAGCTGGCAGTCATGATCGAGGCGCGCTCCGGGGTGGCGCGGCGGAGCACGTGAGGCCGATTGTGTCCCGCCCACCCAGCGATCGAAATCGGTAGGCTGGGAGCGGGTGCTGGCCCTCCGCGGGGAGCCTGGCGGCGAGGAGGAGCTCGCCGAGCTGCGCCGGCTCGTTCAGGAGGCGCTCGTCGCACTGCCGGTGCAGGAGCACCGGCTCGAGCGCTTGGCCGCGGCCCCCGCCGCGGATCTCCCCGGGCTCGTGCAGGCTCTGCACGCCCGCTGAGGACAAGCGTCCATCCGTACGCCCAGAGTGCTCGAATCGCGGAGAAAACAGGGCTCGGATTGCGGAACAAGACAGCCTCGGATTGCGGAAAAAAGCGCGTCTTGCGGCGTGTAGCGCGCGGTGCTACCATGTGTCATATGAGGAGTGCGCCGTTGAGTATCCGGCTTCCTGAACTGACCGTGGGGCGCCTCGGTGATCGTGCCGGGCGGTTGCGGATGGCGCCGCGTACTCTTGCTCAGCGGTATGTCGAGGAGGGGCTGCGGATGGATGAGCATCCGTTGGTGCGCTATGCCGATGGTCCCGCCGGCCGTCGTGCGCGGTTGGTGGGTGGCCCGGATGTGTGGGAGGTGATCTCGGTCGCGCACGACAATGACGGTGATCTGCAGGCGACCGCGGCGTATCTCGAGCTGCCCCTGGGGCTCGTGCAGGCCGCCGCTGCCTATTACGGGGCCTATCAGGAGGAGATCGACGAATGGATCGAGCGCAACCGTCGGGAGACGGATGACGCTCACGCCACTTTTCTCGCCGGTCGTAAGGCTCTCGCCCGGTGAGGCTGCTGCTCGACGAGATGCTTTCCCCGACGATCGCACGCGACTTGCGAGCCCGCGGCCACGACGTGGAGGCGATCAAGGAGCACCCGGACCGATCGGAGATCGGCCAGCAGGCGTATGACGATCCCGAAGTGCTCGACCTGGCTCGCCGCGAGCACCGAGCCATAGTCACTGACAACCTCGTCGACATGAGGCCCCTGCATTACGAGGCGATCGCTCCGGGTGGGCCTGGGGACTACGGCATGGTGTTCATCCCCGGTGGCTATCGCCGCACCAAAGCCGACACCGGCAAGATCGTCACTGCGCTCGAGCAGAAGCTGAACGCATATCCCGGCGAGCGCGACCTCGCGGACGGCGAGGACTGGCTGTAGCCGCAAGGGCGCCTTACGCATCCCCGCTCGCGAGCAGGCTGCGGTGGCGCCCGCGCCTCGTCAGACGTCTTCGGACGGTTTGGCTCTCCAATCCGGGCGAAGACGTCTGACGAGGGGTGGGCGGCGGACGGAGGGCCGGCGCGCCCCTCGCATAGCCCGCCTTGCCAACCCCGCCGCTTCGCGCTATAGTCCTTCGTTCGCCCTGATGACGTCTTCGGACGCCGGGCGAGACAGTCTTCTCCGGGGATGTCCTCCCCACAGAGGCACGGCGGTCTTTGAAAACTCAACAGCATGCGCATCTACGATCATTCGTGATCGTGGTGTGCGTCCAGGTTCGACCCGTCAACGGGAGCGCACCATCAGTCGCCAGCGTTCACGGAGGCGGTACAAAGAGTCAAGTAGATTGGTAGTACCCCGTCATGGTGCCGGGACCACGGTGTATAGGTACCGGCCCCGTCTTCTGCTTTTGGGCAGGAGGCAACTCCATGACAGCTCTCAGTGAATGCAGTTCTTCACGGAGAGTTTGATCCTGGCTCAGGACGAACGCTGGCGGCGTGCTTAACACATGCAAGTGGAGCGACGAACCGGGGCTTGCCCCGGGGCAGAGCCGCGAACGGGTGAGTAACACGTGGGTTACCTGCCTTGATGACCGGGACAACCCGAGGAAACTCGGGCTAATACCGGATGTGCCCGCAAGGGGAAAGGAAGCTTCGGCCTCCGCATCGAGATGGGCCCGCGGCCCATTAGCTTGTTGGTGAGGTAACGGCTCACCAAGGCTTCGATGGGTAGCTGGTCTGAGAGGACGATCAGCCACACTGGGACTGAGACACGGCCCAGACTCCTACGGGAGGCAGCAGTGGGGAATCTTGCGCAATGCGCGAAAGCGTGACGCAGCAACGCCGCGTGGGGGAAGAAGGCTTTCGGGTTGTAAACCCCTTTCAGTTGGGACGAAGCTTCTCCGGTGAATAGCCGGATGGAGTGACGGTACCTTCACAAGAAGCACCGGCTAACTACGTGCCAGCAGCCGCGGTAATACGTAGGGTGCAAGCGTTGTCCGGAATTATTGGGCGTAAAGAGCGTGTAGGCGGCCCCATTAGTCCGCTGTGAAAGTCCAGGGCTCAACCCTGGAATGCCGGTGGATACTGTGGGGCTAGAGTCCGGAAGGGGCGAGTGGAATTCCTGGTGTAGCGGTGAAATGCGCAGATATCAGGAGGAACACCAATGGCGAAGGCAGCTCGCTGGGACGTGACTGACGCTGAGACGCGAAAGCGTGGGGAGCAAACAGGATTAGATACCCTGGTAGTCCACGCTGTAAACGATGACAACTAGATGTGGGGGGTGTCGACTCCCCCCGTGTCGAAGCTAACGCATTAAGTTGTCCGCCTGGGGAGTACGGCCGCAAGGCTAAAACTCAAAGGAATTGACGGGGGCCCGCACAAGCAGCGGAGCATGTGGTTTAATTCGACGCGACGCGAAGAACCTTACCTGGGCTTGACATGTGCCTGACCGGCGTGGAAACACGTCTTCCCTTCGGGGCAGGTTCACAGGTGGTGCATGGCTGTCGTCAGCTCGTGTCGTGAGATGTTGGGTTAAGTCCCGCAACGAGCGCAACCCCCGTCGCATGTTGCCAGCATTTAGTTGGGGACTCATGCGAGACTGCCGGTGACAAACCGGAGGAAGGTGGGGATGACGTCAAGTCCTCATGCCCCTTATGTCCAGGGCTACACACGTGCTACATTGGCGCATACAGAGGGCTGCGATACCGCGAGGTGGAGCGAATCCCTTAAAGTGCGTCTCGGTTCGGATTGCAGGCTGAAATTCGCCTGCATGAAGGCGGAGTTGCTAGTAATCGCGGATCAGCATTGCCGCGGTGAATACGTTCCCGGGCCTTGTACACACCGCCCGTCACACCACGGGAGTGAGCAACACCCGAAGCCGGTGGCCTAACCCGCAAGGGAGGGAGCCGTCGAAGGTGGGGCTCGTGACTGGGGTGAAGTCGTAACAAGGTAGCCGTAGCGGAAGCTGCGGCTGGATCACCTCCTTTCTAGGGAGCACATAACAGTGCCCCGATCGCAGCGACCGTCAGGCCTCGAGCTCGCAGAAGAGCGCGAAGGATCGGGCGGCATTCGAGCGGTCGGGCCTAGCATGTCGACCGAACCTGGCTGGATGGACGTGAATTACGCGTCTCCCTTACTACTTGGGGAGCACAAGTGACCACGCCCGCAAAACGACCCCAGCATGCTGTTGAGTTTTGAGAGACTGCTGTGCCTCTATGAGAAGCCGCCCACGCCTCGTCAGACGTCTCCGCCCGGATGGGAAGGCCGGCATCCGTTCGAAGACGTCTGACGAGCCGCGCGCGACGTGGTCGTCCAGATCAACGGCCCAGCTACGGATGCGACATTCGTATAGAGCGTCGTCATTTTGCGTCGCATAATGACGACGAAACCCTGCGCACCTACGTGCAGCTGCACCTGCGCGAGGAAATCAAGGTCGAGGCGCTCGTGCGAAACCTCCCCGGCTTCGCCCCATGCCCTCCCCAAGCGAGGGCTCTGTCAGAGAGTCGGTCGTTCGCATGCCGGGAGCGTATTTGCTTCCCTTATTCCAGCTCCGTAACGAGTTGCTGCACACGCCGGGCGATGTCGTCGCGGATCGCGCGGACCTCGTCGATTGGCAGGCCCTTGGGGTCGGGGAGATCCCAGTCGATGTAGCGCTTACCGGGGATATATGGGCAGGCGTCGCCGCAGCCCATCGTCACCACGATGTCGGCTTGTTCGGCGAGCTCGGTGGTGAGCAGCTGGGGCTTACGGTCGGACAGGTCGATGCCGAGCTCGTTCATGACCACGACCACCTCAGGGTGGACGTGGTCGGCGGGGGTGGTGCCGGCGGACAGGGCGGCGTGTCGACTATCCCCAGCCCGTTCGAATAGTGCCTGGCTCATTTGCGAGCGTCCGGCGTTGTGCAGACAGACGAACAGCACGGTCGCCATCAGGCGGAGACCTCTTGGTGGTGTGGCAGCAGGACCTCTTCTGCCTCGGCCGGTGTCACGTCGGGGTAGAGGACTCGCAGCAGCGCGAGCGCCGCGAGGCCGCCGACGACCTGCGCGATGACGTAGCCGGGCACGGACGCGGGCGCGATCCCGGCGAACGTGTTGGAGAACATGCGGCCGACGGTGATTGCCGGGTTGGCGAAGCTCGCTGAGCTGGTGAAGAAGTACGCCGCGCCGATGTACGCGCCGACGGCGGCGGGAATCGTGTTTGCGCGTTTGCTGCGCGCGAGCGAGAAGATGACGAGCAGCAGCCCGGCGGTGGCGATCGTCTCACTGAACAGGTGCGCGGGCGTGGCGCGGTGATGCGTGGAGATGCTGATCGCGGCGAGCGAGAACATGCCGTTCGCGATAACAGCGCCGAGGACGCAGCCCGCTACCTGGGCCGGGATGTAGGCGAGCACGTCGCGCCGGCGGATCCCGCCGAAGCTCGCGTCGGCGAGCGAGACGACTGGGTTGAAGTGCCCGCCGGAGATGGGGCCGAACATCAGGATGATCGTGTACAGCCCCGCCGCCGTTGCGGCCGCGTTCTCGAACAGCTCGAGGCCCACATCGCCCGGGGAGAGCGTCTGCGCCGCGATGCCCGAGCCGATCACGAGCGCGGCCAGGAACGCTGAGCCGAGCAGCTCGGCGAGCAGGCGGCGTGCGAGTGGAGGAGTGTTCATGGGTCGGATCGTATTGCATTGACATCGCTCACTTCAATAGATATAAGTAGATTGATGAGCGTCGATTTGCCGGTCCTCGAGCTGAGCCCAAAGACGAAGCGCCCCGCCGGGGAGCGGTGCTGTGAGCCTGTCGTCTATCCAGATGTCGATCGCGAGCAGGCGCTGCGAATGTCGGAGGTCGCGAAGGCGCTCGGCGACCCGATCCGCTTGCAGCTCGTGGACGTGCTGCGCAAGCACGCCGGCAAGGTCTGCGTTTGCGAGCTGGTGCCTCTCTTCGAGATTTCCCAGCCCACGCTGTCCCACCACCTCAAGAAGCTGCGTGATGCCGGGATCGTCGACTCCGAGCGACAGGGATTGTGGGCCTATTACTACGTGATCCCCGACGCCCTGCAGGAGCTGTCAGCGTGGTTGAGCTGACAGGTACGCCATCTCAAAGCTGCTGTTTGCCGATACGCGGATGCAGCTAGGCGAGTGCGCCCGGCACCTCCTCTTTGAGTCCCTGCGAGATCTGCTCGCGTAGCTCTGGTGTGTCCTCGTGCCCGTGTGCCCTCACCGCGTGAGCGACGGCCGCGTCGAGGACATGCTCCTCGCTTCCCGCCATCGCCAGATCACAGTTGTTCTCACTCGGCATCTCACGGCAGTCGATGTACTTACGGGGCATGACTCCTCCATTGATCGTTGTTTTGGGCATAAAAACCCACAGAAGGTGATTGACGCGCCAGTCGATCCGCTACCCTACCTACCAGTAGGTAAGAAGTCAACCGCGACTGCGAGAATGCCTCGATGGCCATAAGCGCGCACCCCACGAAGGAAGGTCCCGAGGCGCCCGACGCCGAGCAGCGGCCTGCGAACACGCGCTCGCGGATCCTCGACGCGGGCGAACGACTCGTCCAGGTCCGCGGCTTCAACGGCTTCAGCTACGCAGACGTAGCCGCCGAGCTCTCCCTCACCAAGGCCAGCCTCCACTACCATTTTCCCAGCAAGGCCGAGCTGGGCGAGGCGCTGATCGCTCGCTATGCGGAGCGTTTCGTGCAGGCGCTCGCGGCGATCGACGCAAGCGTCACGCCCGCCCCCGCCAAGCTCGACGCGTATGCGAGCCTGTACGCCGAGGTGCTGCGCGAAGAACGGATGTGCCTGTGCGGCATGCTCGCCGCCGAGTACCAGACGCTCCCGGATCCGATTCGCGACGCCGTCGTCGCGTTCCTCGACGACAACGAGGCATGGCTCGCGCTGGTCCTCGAACAGGGTCGCGAGGATGGCAGCCTGCGCTTCAGCAACACCCCCGCCGACACCGCGAGAAGCATCGTCAGCGGCCTCGAGGGCGCGATGCTCGTCGCACGCCCCTACGGTGCGATCGAGCGCTTCGAAACCGCAGCCGCCCAACTGCTCGCCGGCCTCGCCGGCACCGAGATCGCCATCAACTGAGCCCGCCGATCGACAAAGGGCCGTCAAGCCGGGTTCATTCCAGTGCCGGGGTCAGGTGACCGACGGAGACGTCTCGCGGTCCTGCTATTCCTGATCTGCCGGGCATCAAATTCCTGATCTGCCTCCCTATAAATTCCTGATCTGTCCGGGGAGTAGGTATCGCCTCTTTCTGGTTCGTCGCTTGGAGCCCTGGCACACGAACCTGGGCAGCCGTAAGATCAAGACCGCCAAGCTCTATGTCCTCGACAGCGGCTTGCTCGCTTTTCTGATTGGCTCGGGCGAGCAGCGAATCATCGACGATGGCGCGGTCGCCGGGATGGTGCTCGAGAGCTTCGTCGCGATGGAGCTCCTACGTCAGAGCGACTGGCTCGACGAGCCGGTACGGCTCTATCACTATCGCGACAAGCAGCAGCGCGAGGTCGACATCGTAATCGAGCGCCACAGCGGCGAAGTCGCGGGTGTCGAGGTCAAGGCATCGGCGACCGTGAGCGGCAGAGACTTCGCCGGGCTGCGGTACCTGCGCGACAAGCTCGGCAGCAGGTTCAAGGGTGGAGTAGTGCTCTATACAGGCTCCCACACGCTCCCGTTCGGCGAGCGCCTCGCGGCCGTCCCGGTGCAAGGCCTCTGGGCCGGCACCTGAATCGTATTTTTCCGGAGATTGCGGGAAGAGTGATGGCCGGGCACTTGTCTTCGCGGCCTGAGCTACCTACATTGCTCCTCGACGCGGAACTGAGTCGCAAAGAGCGAGGCCACCGAGGTGTGAGGCCCTGCCACCGGAACCGGAAGAAGGCCTTCGGGCTGGGCGCCGGGAAAGGTTCCTCAAGCGGCCCGGGACCGCGTCGTTTTCGTTCCCGCAGCCGCCAAGGGATTGACGGCGGTAATGCCCACGGTTAGGCCGAAGCGCGGAGGTCGCGGATCAGCGAGAATCTGTCCGCTGATGAGCACACAAGCGAAGCGCTCGAGACCCGGCCTCTAGCCATGCCCGCATTCGTGCATCGCCTGCGTGTTCGTTACAACGAGTGCGACGCGCAGGGTCATGTCTTCAATGCCAACTATTTCGTCTACTTCGACGTCGTCCTGACCGAGTTGTGGCGCGAGGCTCTTGGCTCCTACGAGGCGCTCATAGCTGATGGTCTCGACCTGGTGGTCGCTGAGACGGGCGCGCGCTTCCGCGCCCCGGCACGCTTCGACGACGAGCTCGAGATCACGCTCGAGATCGAGCGCCTTGGCAACACGTCGATGGTGTCCGCGATCGGGATTGCGCGGGATCGGGAGACGCTCGTCGAGGGGCGTATCGTCCATATCTTCGTGCGCGCCGAGCGCCTCGGCGAGAAGGCCCCGATCCCCGATCACGTGCGGCGGATACTGCAGCCCTACACCGTCGAGGAGCGGAAGCGGCGCGCCGGGAAGCAAGAAGCCGAAGAAGCGGCGCCACGCCAAGAAGCGGCGGGCTGAGAAGCCAATTGTCGGAAATCGAGCGGCGATCCGCTCGTTCGTCTATCAGTTGTCCGACATTCAGGTTGCGATCGAGCGTCCCGTCTCAGGGTTGGGGTAGCTTTCGGCTTGTGCTTTTGGTGACCTTCGATCAGGGGCAGACGGGTGGCTGAGCGTGCTGCGTAGCGTCGCGCTTTGGCTCAGACCGGCAGGGTGGCCGCTGCTACCCGATGCCGCGCGTCGCCGGACGTTGCGGCTCGCGTGGGCGGCGATCCTCGCTCAGGTCGTGTTTCTCGGCGGTTGGGTGCTGGCGGGTGTTCTCGAACCGCATTACTCGCCGGTGCGCCAGTACATCAGCGAACTAGGCCGCATCGGCGCGGCGAATCCCTGGATCTTCGTGATTTTCATGGCGATCTGGGGAATCGGGTGGATCGTGCTGGCAATCGCGGTCGTACCGTCGCTGCGTACGCGGCCGTGGCCGCTGGCGATGCCGTTGTTTTTCGTGCTCGCTGGCGTCTGCGCGATTCTCGTCGGACCGCTGCGGATGGACTGCTCGACGATCCTGAGCGCGGCGTGCAGGTCACACGAAGCCACGGACGGGCGCTCGTGGCATTACGAAGCGCATGTCTGGTTGAGCCTCGCCATCAAGGTCTCGCTCTTGCTGACGGGCTTTACTTTTGCCCGCACAGCCTGGCCGAGCCGGCTCGGGCGAATCGTGTTAGTCGGCGCGCTCGTGCTCCTGGCCGCAGGGATCGTCACCTTCGTGCTGCACGACTCGTTCGTCGGCTACCAGGGACTCGAAGAGCGCCTGTGGGCGTTCGTCGCCCAGGCCTGGGCTCTGCTGTGCGCGACGGTGCTGATCCTCGAGGCAACGCTCGAACCAGACGCCCTGCGTGCGCACGAGGCTTCCCTGCGGCGGCATGCGCCGGACGAGCGCGTCGGCGTCGGCGTCGAGCGGCCTACATGAAGCTGAAGCAGCGCTAGGCCGCCCCGGCAGCCCATCTCGAAGAAGGGCGGGAAGAAGGGAGCCTCGCCGGGCTCAGGCGTCTAAAGCATCACTGAGGGGGGTGCGGCTGGTGTTCCCGTCAGCGTCGTGGGGTCGCTCCTGAATCGATGGCGGAGCTCAGACGGGATCGAGTAGATGCAGGTTGAGTTCTCGGACGCTCTCGGGTGTAGCAAAGGCGTTCGTCTCGTGCATGAGCTCCAGTACACGATCGTGCTCGGTCCATGTCATCAGCGAAGCCCAGCGCTGCGCGCGGTCGATCATGCGCCATAGTGGCGTGGGGTTGTCGTTTTGGCTGAGCGCCCTTAGAGCACTCATGTACTCGTCGCGGTAGGACATCGGCACCATCACGCGACACTCCCCGACGCTGCTCAGCTCAGCGTTCATGAGGGCGCGCGCAACACGACCATTCCCGTCCGTGAACGGATGCACCTCGGCGACCAGGAACATCGCGTAGATCGCCCTGGGCAGCCCGGCGGGGAGCGTCTGGTAGGCGGTGAAGCCTTCGCGCAGCGTTCCGCTGACCAGCTCAGGGTGGACGAAGTGTGTCATTCCCGCCCTGTTCGCGGTGTCCTTGTAGTGACCCGGTGCGATCTCGGGACGTCCTCGCATGATGCGCGTGTGAACCTCGCGCAGGTAATCCTCCAGCGTGTCGACATCGGTTGGCGGCTGGGTTCGCAGGGCAGGATCGGTGATCGCGTCGAACGTGCCCTGGATGTCGTGCGCATCTGCGGGACGCTGTGCGGGCACGCGACCCTCGAAGATGATCTCCTCCGCCTCCTCGACCTCGAACTCTGTTCCCTCGATCCAGTTGGAGAAGTAGGCCTCGAAGAATGCAAACAGGCGTTCGGGATCCTCCGGAGCGGCCCGCTCGGCGAGGTCCTGCTTGGCGAGCTCGGAGCGAAGCACCTCGAAGCGATGCAAGCGCTCGGTGTCGTAGGCAAGGCCCGCGCGGCGCGCCTTTGCCGCCGGTGTGCGCAGATCGGCTTCTTGGGTCCCAAGCAAGGCCCCCACGAGTTTGTCGAGGTCGGCGAGCTGCTTCTCGGCGCTGAGAGTCGGGGCGATTGCTCGGGCATCGTCGCGCAGCTCGTTCAGCGCCTGTGCGCCTCGGACGCGCGCCACGCGATCGAGTCGCTCCTCGAGCTCCTCGCGGCGCAGGGTCCGGGCCACGCCCGAGCGCGCGCGTGAGGGACGGATGTTCTCCAGCGCGATCCGCGCGGGGCTCGCCATCCAGAGATCGGCGAACTTCATGTCGCCCGCGATCGGGCCCGGCCCGCTGCGTGGTCGCAGCGTCAGGCCGGGGAGCCTCACCGGGCGAGGGTTGGCGGGCGTCGGGCCGCTGTCGAGAAACAACGATCCATCGGCGGCAGGGCCGGAAAGCGCCGCGCTACGATCGACAATCACGGCGCCGGGAAAGTACAGCGCGGCCGTCTCGTGCCAGCGGCGGCGCAGAAGCTGCTCGGGGGCCTCGTCGAGGTTGGTCGAGTACAGCCCGCGAGCCAGACGGCGGATCTCGCCACGCCCCGCTGCGGCGCTGGCCCATTTCGGGTCTTTGGGCCTGAAGATCTCAGGCAATTTCTGCGACTTACGAGTAGGCAGGGGGACCCCTTATCGGAAGATCATGTACTTAGGACACAGCTCAAGGGAAGATGACGCATTTAGTATAGGGCCGATATCGTCCTGACAGAGGTCTTGACGCTCGCCCTACAACCTCCTCGGCCAGCTTTTTGACTTCCCCCGAAAACGGTGGGCCAAATGTGCCAACTTTGACGAGAGTGCGTCAAATGTGTGCCAATTGCCTAAAGATCCCCTGGGGCGAACAGATGTTCTGTTAGCTTCGAGGAATGGAATGCGTTTTTTGATATTAGGCTCCTCCGTGTTGGTACGGAGCCGTCTTGAGCTGGGGAACGCGGTGCGGCCGCGCTTGGCGGGATGGGATGAGCAGACGGCCACACTCCGGTGTCGGGTCGTTCGGGGCAAGCAAAAGCCCCGCCCGCGAAAACGCGAAGCGTAGTCCTGGCCAGGGGCGAGCGGCAAGATGACCCCGGGGTGTTGGCCTCGGTGGTCGCGGCAGAGGGGGCCTCGCGAGCAGGCCCTGGAGGCGCCCGCGGCTCGTCAGACGTCTTCGAACGGGTTGGCTCTCCAATCCGGGCGAAGACGTCTGACGAGGAGTGGGCGGCGTAGACGACAGCGTTGCCGGGCGGTGCTGCACGGTGATACACTGACCTGGTGCCGACGACCAGACCACGTCATACGATCACTGAGACCCCGCCCGTACACGAGGCTCTGGATGAGCTGCGCGCGAAGTTGAACGGCGATCCGATCGACATGGCCGAGCTGGTGATCCTGGGCGCTCGCGCGAAGCTGCGCCGGTTGCCCAATCAGAGTGCGAAAGCTCGTAAGGCTCGTAAAGAGCTTGCCGACTGGATTCGCAATGGCAATCCTGGCATGGTGGACATCGCGGCGGCCAAAGAGGTCAAGCACCTCGGGCTGATCGCCAACTACGACAAGTAGCGTGCTGCTGCTCGACAACTCAGCGTGGACGCACCTGCTCGGAGGCACAGTTCCAAAGCATCGCGCGGAGGAGGTCGCCGAGTTGATGGAGGCGGATGAGATCGCGGTCTGCCTGCCATTCCTGCTGGAGGCCGGCTACTCGGCCCGCTCGGCCCCGGACCACAAAGCGTTGATGGCCCGTCTCAATCAGCTGCCTGCAATCGCGATCGACGGCGAGGTCGAGCGCACGGCGCTACAGGCGCAGCGGGAGCTCGCGGAGATCGGCCACCATCGCCTCGCGCCGATGGACGTCATCATCGCCGCGTGCGCGCACCGAGCCGAAGCCGGAGTGCTGCACCACGACGGCGACTACGACATCCTCGCCGAGCACACGAGCCTGACGTTCGAGAGCGTCTGGCTCGCGCCGCGAGGATCGCTCTAGGGTGACGGGCAGGCCCCTGTGGCGTCCGCGGCTCGTCAGACGTCTTCGACCGGATTCGGGTCTCGATCCGGGCGAAGAATTGGGTTTGGGCCTCCAATCCGGGCGAAGATGTCTGACGAGGCGTGGGGGCCTAGGGCTCGGCTGGACACACCGATCCGTAAGCGCTATAGTCCTTCGTTCGCCCTGATGGCGTCTTTGGACGCCGGGCGAGACAGTCTTCTCCGGGGATGTCCTCCCCATAGAGGCACGGCGGTCTTTGAAAACTCAACAGCATGCGCATCTACGATCGAGAATCGATCGTGGTGTGCGTCCCTGTTGAGTTTTGAGAGACCGGCGTCCGTCGGTGATTGCGTGGACACGTCCTTGAACGGCGTGAGGCAAATGCGCAAGACCGGCCGGCGTTATCGCCTCTCCACGGTCCTTGAAAACTGCACAGAAGCCACAAATCAGCCGCCATCGATAAGCGGCGGCTGATAACGGGTATCACCGGGCCCTGCAAGTGTCATACTACGTGTGAGCCGTGCTCTCGCAAGAGGTACAGCGGATCGTACGTGAAACGCATGTTGGGCCAGATCACCGTCAAGATAGTAAGGGCGCATGGTGGATGCCTTGGCACCAAGAGTCGATGAAGGGCGTGAACGGCTGCGATAAGCCACGGTTAGGCGCTGAATAGCCTTTGACCCGTGGATTCCCGAATGGGGAAACCCAGCGCTGGTAATGCGGCGTTATCCCCGGCTGAACACATAGGCCGGGAGAAGACAAGCGGGGGAAGTGAAACATCTCAGTACCCCGAGGAAAGAAAATCAAAAGAGACTCCCTGAGTAGTGGCGAGCGAAAGGGGATCAGCCCAAACCTCATAAGTGTAAGCGGACATGCGTTGCTTATGAGGGGTTGTAGGACGTCTGTTCCGAGTCGTGTCCGGCTCGGCAGGAGTTACAAAATCGTGTGGTAGTCAAAACGTGTGGAACCGCGTACCATAGAGGGCAATCGTCCCGTAGACGAAACTGCATGATCTCCTGTCAGATGTTCCTGAGTAAGTCCGCGCCCGTGAAACGCGGACTGAACCTGGGGGGACCACCCTCCAAGGCTAAGTACTCCTTGGTGACCGATAGCGGACTAGTACCGTGAGGGAAAGGTGAAAAGTACCCCGGAAGGGGAGTGAAATAGTACCTGAAACCGCGCGCCTACAAGCGGTGGGAGCACCTTCGTGGTGTGACCGCGTGCTTTTTGCATAACGAGCCGGCGAGTTACTCGTCTGCGGCAAGGTTAAGCGATGAGCGGAGCCGTAGCGAAAGCGAGTCCTAATAGGGCGACATAGTCGTAGGCGGTATACCCGAAACTGAGCGAGCTACCCATGGGCAGGCTGAAGCGGGGGTAAGACCTCGTGGAGGGCCGAACCGACCTAGGTTGAAAACTGGGCGGATGACCTGTGGGTCGGAGTGAAAGGCTAATCAAGCTCAGTGATATCTGGTTCTCTCCGAAATATATTTAGGTATAGCCTCGGATAAATTACGTGGTGGCCGTAGAGCACTGTTTGGACTAGGGGCCCTACCAGGTTACCGACTTCAGGCAAACTCCGAAGACCATCACGTCTACTCCGGGAGTCAGTTGCTGGGGGATAAACTTCAGCGTCGAAAGGGAAACAGCCCAGACCGCCAGCTAAGGTCCCAAAGTACTAGCTAAGTGGGAAACGATGTTCGAGTGCATAGACAACCAGGAGGTTGGCTTAGAGGCAGCCATCCTTGAAAGAGTGCGTAACAGCTCACTGGTCAAGTGTTCGAGCGCGGACAATGTAACGGGGCTCAAGCTAGTCACCGAAGCTGCGGGTGCGTGAGGTCTTCGGACCGATCGCGCGGTAGGAGAGCGTTCCCAAGCCAGTAAAGCGGCGGCGTAAGCCAGCCGTGGAGGCTTGGGAAGTGAGAATGCCGGCATAAGTAACGAAAGAAAGGTGAGAATCCTTTCCACCGATTGCCCAAGGATTCCTGAGTAAAGTTCGTCTGCTCAGGGTTAGTCGGGACCTAAGGCGAGGCCGAAAGGCGTAGTCGATGGCCAACAGGTTGATATTCCTGTACCACGTCGCTTCCGTTTGACCGATGGGGGGACGGGGAAGGCTAAGGGAACCCAGGCGATGGTTGCCCTGGGGTAAGCATGTAGGGGTGGCCCATGTTAAATGCGGGGCCGCATAACCTGAGGTGCGATGCCAGCTGGCTCTAAGCCGGCGAGTCCCTGACGCCATACCTCCAAGAAAATCCTCTAGGGAGGAAGCGCGTGCCCGTACCAAAACCGACACAGGTGGGCAAGTAGAGAATACTAAGGTGATCGAGATAACCCTCGTTAAGGAACTCGGCAAAATAGCCCCGTAACTTCGGGATAAGGGGCGCCCCAGTAGGGTGAAGTCCTTCGCGGACGGAGCCCGAGGGGGCCGCAGTGAATAGGCTGAAGCGACTGTTTACCAAAAACACAGGTCTCTGCTAAGTCGTAAGACGACGTATAGGGGCTGACGCCTGCCCGGTGCCGGAAGGTTACGTGGAGTTGTTAGGACTTGATCCGAAGCAGCGAAGCTAAGCCCCGGTAAACGGCGGCCGTAACTATAACGGTCCTAAGGTAGCGAAATTCCTTGTCGGGTAAGTTCCGACCTGCACGAATGGCGTAACGACTTCAGCACTGTCTCAACGAGGGGCTCGGTGAAATTGCAGTCTCGGTGAAGATGCCGAGTACCCGCGGCTAGACGGAAAGACCCCGTGAACCTTTACTACAACTTGGTATTGGGATTCGGTGCATCTCGCTCAGGATAGGTGGGAGGCTTTGAAGCACCGGTTGCGGCCGGTGTGGAGCCAACCTTTAGATACCACCCTTGGTGTATTGGATTTCTAACAGCATTCCGTGAATCCGGGTGCTGGACAGTTCCAGGCGGGTAGTTTGACTGGGGCGGTCGCCTCCTAAAATGTAACGGAGGCGCACAAAGGTTCCCTCAGTACGGTTGGAAATCGTACGTAGAGCGTAAAGGTAGTAAGGGAGCTTGACTGCGAGACTGACAAGTCGAGCAGGTGCGAAAGCAGGTCTTAGTGATCCGGCGGTAGCAAGTGGAAGTGCCGTCGCTCAACGGATAAAAGGTACTCCGGGGATAACAGGCTTATCGGGCCCAAGAGTCCACATCGACGGCCCGGTTTGGCACCTCGATGTCGGCTCGTCGCATCCTGGGGGTGGAGTTGCTCCCAAGGGTTGGGCTGTTCGCCCATTAAAGCGGTACGCGAGCTGGGTTCAGAACGTCGTGAGACAGTTCGGTCCCTATCTGCCGTGGGCGTTGGAGAATTGAGAGGATTTGTCCCTAGTACGAGAGGACCGGGATGAACGCACCTCTGGTGTATCTGTTGTCCTGCCAAGGGCATAGCAGGCTAGCTACGTGTGGATCGGATAACCGCTGAAGGCATCTAAGCGGGAAGCCGGCCTCAAGATGAGTTCTCCCATCCCCTAGAGGGAGTAAGACCCCTGGTAGACCACCAGGTTGATAGGCCGGATCTGGAAGGACGGTAACGTTCGAAGGAGACCGGTACTAATCGGTCGAGGGCTTGACGGATTTTTTTGATGCCGCAGTCATGGGACGTTCGCGTTTCGCGCGTTCTATACCCGCGCTGTGTGGTGATACTCGTTTGTGGCGCTGTGCAGTTTTGAAGGACTGAGGAGGGCGAGGTCTCTCGCCTTTTTCCGGTGGCCTTGGCGAGGGGGAAACACCTCTTCCCATTCCGAACAGAGCAGTTAAGCCCCTCAGCGCCGATGGTACTTGGCTCGCAAGGGCCTGGGAGAGTAGGACGCCGCCGGTTTTTTCATGAAGTACAAGACACGGGTCGCCTCAGGGCGGCCCGGCGTCGTTCAGGGGACTAGGGTGGGTGTATATAAAAGAATGAATTGCGTATCGAAAATGGGGATACGAAATTCATCTTTTATATGCATCTCACCTATCCGAGCGCTCCTGGCCCAACCAAGGCGATAGGTGACGTAGGCCGACTCCATGGGCGAGGCCTCATTAGACCCCGTGCATAATCAAGGCTAGGTGCTAACCTAGAGCACATGGCGGAGCTGGTCAAGCTTACGTGGACCCCCAGGGTCATCGACGGGCTGCCTCGCAAAGACCGGCGAGGTTGTAAATACGAAGCGTACGTACCCGACCCTCTCGTGGGCCGCACGATCACGCTCGACGGTGCGACGGCCGCGGATGTCGCCGACGCAGAACGCGCGGTGAGCCGGCTCGACGAGCGCGCGCACGGACTCGCCGACTCGGAGGCGATCGCGCGCATGCTGCTGCGTACCGAGGCCGTCGCCTCGTCAAGGATCGAGGGGCTTCAGATCGGTGGACGCCGGCTATTGAAGGCGCAGCTCGCTCAGGCGCTCGGCCAACCGGCGACCGATGTCACCGCCCGGGAGATCCTCAACAACATCGAGGCGATGGCAGCCGCGCTCGCGGAGCAGAAGCCCGGGCAGCCGATCACGCTCGAGCGGCTGCTCGACATCCACACGCGGCTGCTCGGAGCAACAAACCTCGAGGAGCACGCGGGCCGGCTCCGCGAAGAGCAGAACTGGATCGGCGGAAGCTCGTACAACCCCTGCAGCGCCGAGTTCGTTCCGCCGCCGGCTCGCCGGGTCCCGGAGTTGGTGGCGGACCTGTGCGAGTTTTGCAACCAGGACGGACTCCCCGCCGTCGCGCAGGCAGCGCTCGCGCACGCCCAGTTCGAGACGATCCACCCGTTCATCGACGGCAACGGCCGTACCGGCCGCACGCTGATCCATCTGATCCTGCGCCGGCGCGGCCTGACGGCCAACGCCACGCCCCCAATCTCGCTCGTGCTCGCCGCCTCCTCGCGTGACTACGTAGGCGGCCTCGCAGCGACTCGCCACCACGGGCCCGCGGGCTCTGCCCCGGCACGGGAGGGCATCGACAGGTGGATCGCCCTGTTCGCCGCGGCGAGCAGCCGCGCCGTCGCCGACGCGCAGATCTACGAGCAGACCGTCGCCGATATCCAGTCGGGATGGCGCAGGCGCCTCGGGCGCCTGCGCAGCGACGCCGCCGGCGCGTTGCTGCTGGAAGCCCTCCCGGGCGCGCCGATTGTGACCGTGCACAGCGCAGCGGCGCTGACCGGCCGCAGCGAGCAGGCCATCAACGCCGCAATCCCACGCCTCCTGGAAGCACGGATCTTGCACCAGACCACGCTCGGCAAACGCAACCGAGCATTCGAGGCGACCGAGATGATCGAGGCGTTCACCGACCTCGAGCGCAGGCTCGCAAGCCCCGAAGGGACGCCGTAGCGTGCTCGTCCGGGCCTACAACGCAGGCTATGCCTCGTTTAGCAGCAGGGGAGAGGCGAGCACAGATGTGCATATTGATCGCTACGCAACTATGCGTTACGCATAGATGCGTATGTGGACGATCGACGCTTATCGAAATTCCCCCATTTGTGCTTATCGATTCCTCACTTGGTTGAGCGTGCAACGTTGGGAGTCGATGTGCTCGTCCTCGAGGCATCGTGGTCGCGGCCGGCGGGTGACGGGCGATAGGCAGAGCTGCGGCGCCGTAGCCGGCTGGCCCGGACGCCGGCGAACGGATCTCCCGCGCAGCGGCGCTCGATGCGGATGGGGCGTCTCACCATAGGGCTCGTCCCTGTTGTCGACCTCCCAGTCGACGGCATAGTCGTCCTCGAGCGTGAGGAACGAGCGGGTGAGGCGCAGCGCATCGAGCGCGCGCCGGGCGAGAGATGAGTTCGCTGAGGGGAACATCTGTTCGTACGATACGCAGGCCTGCGGACGGAACGGATGCGAACGTGTGTACGTACCGGAGGTCATGCCGCAAAGGCGCATGCTAGAGCCAAATATGTGACTAGAACTTGCAACGGAAGTTGCATTGTGGCGGTCTGACGTCGGCCTGCCGCGCTATTCGACGGTAGAGGAGGTGCCGTCGGGGGCGTCCTCATCTTCGCCCCTGTACTCGCACGAAGGCATTGTGAGCTCGTGGCAGCCGGCGCAGACGCGCGGGCGCCACATTCCATCCCCCGCGAACCAAGAGCGCGAGCGTGTGCAGTCGCCGCTCGTCCTCGCGGGACCATTCGACCTCGAGCACTTCGCGGACCCGCGGGGGAAGCGTACCGCGCACCAGCCACGTCGAACCGTCGACGAGGAGCGGATAGAAAACCGCCCACGGTCCCTTCATCCAGAGGAGCGGGGCGGGGAGCCGGCGCTTGGGCTTGCGGATCGAAGCGCGCGCGATCGAGGTCGGCTCGAGGACATGGTCGAGCATCTGCCGCCAGTACTCCTCGAAGGCGGCATAGTCGCTGGGAACCGGCCGCATCGACACTCCGTAGCGCTCATACCATGTGATCGACTCCTCGTATAGCCGTACCTTCGCGGTGTCGCTGAGCGGCGTTCCGAACAGCTCCTGCGTGGCGATCTGCGCCTCGAAGAACGTCGCGTGCGCCCAGAAGTACGTTTCCGGGTCGAGTGCCGCGTAGCGACTCCCGTCCGGCGCGTGGCCCTTGATTGGACGGTGGAAGTCACGCACTGTGTGCCCGGTGGTCTGTGAGTCCTCGTCATAGACGACGCCCAGGATCGGCCCCGCCGAGCGGATGATGCGGTTCCATGGATTGACGAAGAAGTCGGAATGGGCCTTCAGCCCGGCGTTGATCGCCGGGTGCATCGCCTGCAGGATCCCCGCCCGCGCGGCGAGCAGCGCGTTACGCGAATCGCCGAGGTAGCGCCAGGTCAGCGAATCCGGGCCAAGCGGCGCTGCGGCTCGTGGTTGGGTCCCGTTCAAGCTCCCAAAGAGTAAGACGAGCATTCGCTCGCTTTCAACTCGTTTTCTGCGATGATCCACTCGTGGCCCAGATCAACCGCAGGCAGCCGCGCCAGGCCCGATCGCGGGCGATGGTCGAGCGAATCGTTGAAGCGGCCGCTCGCGTTCTGGAGGAGGTCGGCTACCACGGAGCGTCGACCAACCGCATCGCTGCCGCGGCCGGAGTCAGCCCCGGCAGCGTCTATCAGTACTTCACCGACAAGGACGAGATCGTCGCAACGATCATCCGCCGCCTGATCGAGGACTTCGCCGAGGACATCGCGCCCGCGCTGCGCCACGCCGCGATCGTCGATCCAGCCTCCGGCGTGCGCACCGTCCTCGAAGCCGTGCTGGACGTGCTCGAACGACGCGCCGTCCTGCTCCGGGCGCTGGTCGACCGCGTGCCGGCGGCAGACCAGGCCGAAGCGTTGCGCCCGGTGCGCGTGCGGATCGCGGACTTCATCTACCAGACGCTCGCGGCACAACGCGAGATGCTGGCCCACGACGACCTCGACCGTTTGACCTGGACGATCCTCGAGCTGACGCAGCACCTGCCCGTGCGTTACGTCCTTGACCGCCCGCCGATTGCGCGCCAGGACTTCATTGCGGACCTCTCACAGATCGTGCTCGACCTCGCCTACCGAGGCAGGGTAGAGCGCAGCGGCCTCGAACTGGAGAGGGGAGATGGCTGTTAGGCTTCAAGAGCCCCATATGAGTATCCCGGCGAGCGACATCAGCGTCTCCGTGAGGGGCGAGAGGTTTCGCCGGAGAGAGCGAAAAATGGAGAAGTTCGTAATCGAAGGCGGGGTCCCGCTGTCCGGCACGATGGTCCCAGCCGGGAACAAGAACGGGGCGTTGCCGATCCTGGCGAGTGCGCTGCTGACCGAGGACGAGGTCGTCGTGGGCAACGTGCCGCGGATCAGGGATGTCGACGCCATGCTGAGCATCCTCGAGGCGATCGGCGTGAGCGTAGACTGGCGGGGACCCAACGAGGTCTCACTTTGCGCTGCGGGCGTGCATGAGGGGACAGGCGTTCAAGAGGTCGAGATCGAGCCCGAGCTCGCTGAGCAGATCCGCGCGTCATTCCTGCTGGCGGGTCCACTCCTGGCGCGCTTCGGGCGGGCTGTGATGCCGCCTCCTGGAGGCGATGTCATCGGCCGCCGCCGGCTGGACCCGCATCTCGATGCGTTTCGTGCGATGGGCGCCACGGCCGATTGCGGGCGTGAGATCGTGTTAAGCGCGCCGAACGGGCTGCGAGCGACGGATGTGTTCATGGACGAGCCGTCGGTGATGGCGACGGAGAACGCGCTGATGGCGGCCGCGCTGACTCCGGGGACGACAGTCATTGGAAACGCGGCGTGGGAGCCACACGTGCAGGACCTCGCGAGGATGCTCGTGAAGATGGGCGCCGACATCCAGGGGATCGGCTCGAACCTGATGACCGTTGAGGGTGCGAAGACTCTGCATGGGTGTGAGCACGAGGTGGCCCCGGACCACATCGAGATCGGCTCCTTCATCGCGCTTGCGGGCGTCACCGGGGGGGAATTGCGGATCAAGGACACGGTCCCGAGAGACCTGCGCATGATCCGGCTCGTGTTCGAGCGTCTCGGGCTGCGCACGGAGCTCGATGACAATGACGTGATCGTGCCGGGTGGACAAGAGCTGACCGTGCAGGTGGACGAGGGGGAGTACAAGAGCAAGATCCAGGATGGCCCGTGGCCGGCGTTCCCCGCCGATCTGACCTCGATCGCGGTCGCGCTCGCGACCCAGGCCGAGGGGTCGATCCTCGTGCATGAGTGGATGTTCGAGAACCGGCTGATCTTCACCGACAAGTTGATCCTGATGGGCGCGGACATCGTGATGTGCGACCCCCACCGCGCGATCGTCACCGGCCCGCGCAGGCTGCGCGGCGAGCGCGTCGAGTCGCCAGACATCAGGGCGGGGATGGCGATGCTGCTGGCCGCGCTGTGCGCGGAGGGCAAGAGCGAGATCGGCAACATCCGCCAGATCGACCGCGGGTACGAGCGGATCGATGAGCGCCTGCGCGAGCTGGGCGCGCGCATCGAGCGGGTGGCGATCGAGCCTGTGCCCGCGTAGTCTCGGGTCTCCCATGATTTATCCCATCCCCAGCGGCACGCGCGACGTGCTTCCACAGGAGACGGGCGAGGTGCGAGCGATCACAGACACCTTGCGGGCCGCCTTCGATCGTCACCATTACGGCGAGATCTACACCCCCGCGCTCGAGTACGAGTCGGTGCTCGCGCGGGCCGACATGGCCGAAGCGCAGCCCGCATACCGCGTGTTCGACGAGTCGGGCGCCGTACTCGCGCTGCGCTCGGACATGACCGTGCCGATCGCGCGGGTGGTCGCCACGCGCTATACCTCGAGCGAGCCGCCGCTACGCTTTTGCTACTTCGCACACTGCTATCGCGGCGTACGACCGCAGCGCGGACAGCTGCGCGAGCTGCTGCAGGCGGGCATCGAGCTGATCGGCTCGCCGGCCCCTGAAGGGACCGCGGAGGCGCTGACGGTGCTCTGCCACTCGCTTGACGCCGTTGGGTTAAAGGACTATCGCGTGGGTATGGGCGACGCCTCGCTGTTTCCCGCGCTGATGGCCAGCCTGGGGGTGCGCGAGCCAGTGCGGCACGGCCTGCTGGAGGCACTCGTGCGCCGCGATTTCGTCGAGCTCGGCCGGCGTCTGCACGAGGCCGGGTTGGAGGGAGAGGCGGCTGAGCTGCTGCTCGACGTGCCGCAGCGACGTGGTGGCCCTGAGGTGCTTGCCGACACACCTGAGCAGGCGGATGGGGCTGTGATGGGACTGCGTGACGTGCACCGGCTGCTCGAGCCCGATGTCGCCGCACGCGTGATCTTCGACCTCGGGCTGATCCGCAACATCGGCTACTACACGGGCGCTGTGTTCGAGGTCTACGACCCCGCGCTTGGCGCGCCGATCGGCGGTGGCGGGCGCTATGACGAGCTGCTGGGGCGCTTCGGGCGCTCGCTGCCGGCGGTCGGCTTTGCGCTCGACGTCGACCAGCTGCATCAGGCACTCGCCGGAGAGGAACGCGGTACGGGCCTGCTGCTCGCGCAGCCTGCGGGGGAGCAAGTCGCATGAGCTCCCCGAGCGGTCTGACGATCGCGGTGCCGCGCGGCGCGCTGTTCAAGGACACGGTCGACCTCCTGGCCGGGCTCGGGATGGATACCGAGGAGCTGCGCGAGAACGACCGCAAGCTGCTGTTCGAGGAGATCGGCGTGATCACCATGCGCCCGTCGGATGTGCCCACGTACGTGGAGGCGGGTGCTGCCGACGTGGGGATCACGGGCAAGGACGTGCTGCTCGAGCAGGCCAGGCACGGGTCCGAAGATCCCGCCCACCGCGAGAGCGGGCGCGAGGTCTACGAGTTGCTCGATCTCGGCTACGGCCGCTGCACGATGGTGCTGGCCAGCCGCGAGGGTCCCGACCCGGCGGTGGAGGCGCTGCGGCGGCTTGGGGTGATGCGCGTCGCGACGAAGTACCCGCGGATCGCCGCCCGTCACCTGGAGGAGACCGGCCGCCAGGCGGAGATCGTCGAGGTCAAAGGCTCGGTCGAGCTCGCGCCGTTGACGGGCATGGTCGAGGCGATCGTCGATTTGACGGCGACGGGAACGACGCTGAAGGAGAATAACCTCGTCGTCCGTGAGGAGCTGATGGTGTGCACGGCCAGGCTGATCGCCAACCCGGTGGCGCACAAGCTGAAGGCGGCGCGAATCGACGAGCTGCTGAATCGGCTGCGCGGCCTGGCGAGTGCCCGTGCGATGGCGTGAGCGCCGGTGCGACCGCATGACCGACACGGCCGCGGGCCCGACCATCGCGACCGCCGCACGGCGCGACTGAGATGAGGATCGATCGACTGGGCGTCGCGGACGTCGCGCGACTAGGTGGCCCGAGAGGTGCGGCTGCGCGCGTGCGCGCGCTGGTCCCCGGCGGCGCCTCGGTGGAGGAGGCGGTGAAGGAGATCGTGAGCCGGGTGCGCGCTGAGGGCGATGCGGCGGTGCGCGAGCTTACGTCTCGCTTCGACACTGCCGGCAACGAGCCGAAGCCGCTGGTGGTCGAGCCGCAGGAGTTGGACGCGGCGATCAAGGGATTGCCGCTGGAGCTCGTGGCCGGGCTGCAGGTGGCGATCGCAAACGTCGCGGAGGTGGCCCAGGCGGGCGTGGACGAGAGCAAGACCGTAAAGCTCCCGCAGGGACAGAGCGTGACGCTGCGTGAGGTGCCGGTAGGGGCGGCGGCCGTGTATGTGCCCGGGGGCCGCGCGCCATATCCGAGCACGGTCGTGATGGGCGTCGTGACCGCCCGCGCGGCGGGCGTGCTGGATGTCGTCGTCTGCTCCCCGCCGGGCGCGGACGGTGAGATCGATAGGACGATCCTGGGGACGTGCCGCCTTTGTGGGGTGGAGCGCGTATACAGGATCGGCGGCGCGCAGGCGATCGCCGCGCTGGCGTACGGCACCGAGACGGTCGGCCGCGTCGAAGTGGTCGTCGGCCCCGGCAACCTGTACGTGCAGGAGGCCAAGCGTCAACTGGGCGCGACGGTCGGGATCGACGGCTTCGCGGGACCGAGCGACCTCGTCACCGTGCTCGGGGCGCAGGCCGGCGAGCGTGGGGTGGAGCTGGCCGCGCTCGATCTGCTCGCCCAAGCGGAGCACGGGGCGGGTAGCATGGTCGTCGCGATCGCGACGAGCGCGGATACTTTGGACACACTGGCTGGCGTGCTTGAGCGCCTGGTGGTGACGCGCCCGACGGTGGGCGACGCCGCGTGCGCGCTCGTCGAGGTCGCAGACGCGCGGGGGGCGGTGGAGCTCGCGAACGAGCTCGCACCCGAGCATTTGGAGTTGATCGGCGCAGACGTGGAGGCGCTCGCCCCAATCGTGCTCTCGGCCGGATGTCTGTTCGTGGGTGCGGCGAGTGCCACCGCGTTCGGCGACTACGTGGCGGGCTCCAACCACGTGCTGCCGACCGGCGGCGCGGCGCGCTTTGCCTCGGGGCTGTCGGCCAGGCACTTCCGCAGGCGAATGCAGGAAGTGCGAATCGGCGCGGACGCGGTGAGCAGGCTGGCCGCCGCGGGTGCCCCGATTGCGCGCGCGGAGGGGTTCGAGGTGCACGCGGAGTCGATGGAGGCGCGCATGCGCGAGAATGAGGTCCAATGAGTCGCACAGCCACGATCGAGCGGAAGACCGGCGAGACCGATGTTGTCCTGACCCTGGGACTGGACGGCGGCGGTGCGGGCACGCGCGAGACGGGTGTGGGCTTCTTGGATCACATGCTCGATCTGCTCGCGCGGCACGGGCGGCTGGATCTGGACGTGAAGGTCTCAGGCGACCTGGAGACCGGAGCGCATCACACCGCCGAGGACACCGCGATCGTGCTCGGCCAGGCGCTCGATCGGGCGTTGGGCGACCGCGTGGGCATCACCCGCTATGGCGCGGCGACGGTGCCGATGGACGAGGCGCGCGCGAGCTGCGCGATCGACATCTCGGGCCGTCCGTTCACGCTGTTCGAGGCGGAATTGCCGCCGGGCTCGACGGGGGGCTTCGATCACGAGCTGACGGAGGAGTTCTTCCGCGCCCTGGCGAACGCGGCGAAGCTGACGCTGCACCTGCAAGTGGAGGCCGGGACGAATGCCCACCACATGATCGAGGCGGCGTTCAAGGCGTTCGCGCGCGCGCTGCGCGAGGCGGTGAGCATCGACCCGACGGAGCATGGTGTTCCCAGCACGAAGGGAACGTTGACCACATGAGCGAGGGGGGGCCTTCAATTGGCATCGTCGACTACGGCATGGGCAACCGCCGCTCAGCTGAGAAGGCCCTCGAGCACGTCGGCGCGCGCGTGGAGGTGAGCGCCGATCCTGAGCGCCTGAGAGCGATGGACGGGCTGGTGCTGCCGGGCGTCGGCGCGTTTCCCGCGGCGATGGCGGCGATTCGCGCTGCGGGACTCGATGAGCTGCTTCAAGAGCGCGCGAGCGCGGGCGTGCCGCTGCTTGGCCTGTGCTTGGGGATGCAGCTGCTGTTCGAGCGCTCCGAGGAGCACGGCGGCGCGACGGGCTTGGGACTGCTGGCGGGAGGAGTGCGGCGGTTGCGGGCCCCTGGACTGAAGCTGCCGCACATCGGCTGGAGCGAGTTGCGCTGGCTGCGGGCGACGCCGCTGAGCGAGGGACTGCCCGATCCGGCGTACCTGTACCACGTGCACAGCTTCGCGGTGTGGCCGGCCGAGGAGGACGTGGTGCTGGCCACCGCCGACTACGGCGAGCCGTTTGCGGCGATCGTGGGGCAGGGGAACGTGTTCGGCACGCAGTCGCACCCGGAGAAGTCCTCCGCACACGGCTTGGCGCTGCTCGGCAACTTCACGCGCTTGTGTGGCCGGGCAGTGGTGTTGGCGTGATTGGGCGCCGCTGTCGGGATTCGGTGCCGGGCGATCGAGACAATAGACACAAACCCGAAATTCCAAGATTGGTCGTGGGGTCGCGATCCCTTTCCCAGAGCGGGTTTTCGGCATGATCCTGTACCCGGCGATCGACATCCTTGACGGCAGTGCCGTGCGCCTGGTGAAGGGTGATTTCGACGCGAAGAAGGTCTACGACGAGGATCCCCTCGACGCCGCGCGCGGCTGGGTGGAAGCGGGTGCGCAATACCTGCACGTGGTCGATCTAGACGGCGCGAAAGGCGGCGCGCCGAAGAACCTGGAGAACCTGAAGCGGATCGCGGGCGAGCTGGGCGTGCCCGTACAGTACGGCGGCGGGTTGCGCTCGGCTGAGGCAATCGCCGCCGCGCTCGACGCAGGCGCCACACGTGTGATCCTGGGCACCGTCGCGATGTTTGATCCCACGGTCCTGCGCGATTGTCTGGCTGCACATGGCCCCGAGCGGATACTCGTCGGGGTTGATGTGCGCGGGGGAGACGTGGTGACTCACGGGTGGGTGCAGGACACCGACGTGAAGGCAAGCGTCGCTTTTGACGCTCTGCGCGAGAAAGGCGTGCGCAACTTCATCTTCACCAACGTCGACCACGACGGCATGCTCGACGGCGCTAATCGCGATGAGGTCAGGTGGGTGGCGAAGGCCGCGGGGGAGGGGAGCATGATCATCTCGGGCGGCATCGGCAGCCGCGAGGATCTCCGGGCAATCGCAGATCTCCGCCGAGAGCTGAAACTGGAAGCCCTCGACGGCGTGATCGTGGGCACGGCACTGTACGAGCGGCGCTTCACGATTGCCGAAGCCCAGGCCGCGCTCGATAGCTGACCTCCGGTCGCTACGGTGGGCGGATGCACCTGAAGCGTGTGATTCCCTGTTTGGATGTGGACGGCGGCCGCGTTGTGAAGGGCGTCGAATTCCTCGACATTCGCGACGCCGGCGACCCGGTTGAGCTGGCGGCGCACTACGACCGCGAAGGCGCGGACGAGCTGGTGTTCCTGGACATCACAGCCACGCACGAGAAGCGCGAGACGATCGTCCAGCTCGCGCGCCGAACCGCGGACGAGGTGTTCGTGCCGTTCACGATCGGCGGCGGCATCCGCTCGGTGGAGGACGCCCAGGCGGTGCTCGACGCGGGCGCCGACAAGGTCTCGATCAACTCCGCTGCCTTGCAGCGCCCGGAACTGCTGGACGAGCTGGCGATGCGGTTCGGCTCGCAGTGCGTCGTGCTGGCGATCGACGCCAAGGCACACACCGTTCGGGTCGGTGAGGTCACCGGTTCGAATCCGGGCGCCCCGACTGGCTGGGAGGCCTATCTCGCAGGCGGGCGCACTCCCACCGGCCGCGACGTCGTCGAATGGGCGGCCGAGGCCGTCGAGCGGGGGGCGGGGGAGATCCTCTTGACGAGCATGGACCGCGATGGGACCAACAACGGCTATGACCTCCCGCTGACGAGCACGGTGAGCGAGGCCGTGAGCGTGCCCGTGATCGCCTCCGGGGGCGCGGGCGAGCTCGAGCACCTGGCGCAGGCGCTGCAGGCCGGCGCCGACGCGGCGCTGTGCGCGTCGATCTTCCACTACGGGCAGTACACGATCCCGGAGGCGAAGGCCCATCTGGCGGCCGCCGGCATCCAGGTGCGCGCTGTCAGCCCACAACCCGCATAGCCGATCTTCGAGAATGGGCGGATGACAGCAACCTCGCCAGAGATCGTGCTCGAGCGGCTGCATGCTCTGCCCGGGGGTGATGCGCTGCTCGCGCTGGCTGCAGAGAGAGACGATGTGGAGCTCGTCGGGGGCGCGGTGCGCGATCTGCTGCTGGGAGCTACCCCGCGCGAGCTCGACGTCGTGGTAGGCGGCGATCAGTGGGCCTTCACGCAAGCCGCTCCCTCGTTTGCTCGCGATCTCGCCGCCCGCCTCGGTGTGCTCGCGAGCGCGAACGAGCACGAACGTTTTGGTACGGCGCTCGTGGAATGGAATGGCGGCCGGATCGACGTCGCGACTCGGCGCGCCGAGTCCTACCCAGCACCGGGAGCGTTGCCTGAAGTGCGCGCGGGAACTGAGGAGGAGGACCTGGAGCGCAGGGACTTCACCGTCAACGCCATCGCCGTCCGCCTGGGTGGTGAGCGAAGGGGGCAGGCGCGCGCGGTGCCCGATGCGCTGAGCGACCTCGAGGAGGGTAGGCTGCGCGTGCTGCACGAGCAGAGCTTCAGCGATGATCCGACACGCTTGCTGCGAATGGCGCGTTACTCCGCGCGGCTCGGGTTCGAGGTCGAGGAACACACCGCCGCGCTGGCTGCAGCGGCGATTGCGACGCGCGCGCTCGACACGGTTTCCGGTGCGCGGATCGGTGCCGAGCTGAGGCTCGCCCTGGCCGAAGCGGACGCGGTCGCGTCGCTGGCGGCGTTGAGCGAGCTGGGAGTGCTGAGCGCGCTGCACCCGAGGCTGCGCTTCGAGCGGCCGGTGTTCGAGGCGACGCTCGCGCTGCTCCCCGAGGACGGCCGGCCCGAGATCGCGTTGCTCGCCTCGCTGGTGCTTCCCCTCGCACTGCGCGCGCAGGGCGACCCGCGCGCGGAGATCGTCGCGCTGCTGGATCGCTGGGACTTCCCGGCGGGGGATCGCGATCGCGTCGCGGCCTCCGCTTGCGCCGTCCCCCGGCTGATCGAGCAGCTGCCGAGCGCCGAGCTGCCCTCAGAGCTGCGCGCCGCGGCGCTCGGCGTGCCGCTCGAGGGCGTCGCGCTGGCGGGCGCATTGACAGGCGAAGGACCCGCGAAACGGTGGCTGCAAGAGACACGCCACATAGCCCTGAGGATCACCGGCGATGACCTGCTCGCCGCGGGCCTGCCCGAGGGACCGGAGATCGGACGGCGCCTGGAGGCGGTGCTCGAGCTGCGCCTCGACGGCCGGCTTCCCGACGGACGCGAGGCCGAGTTACAGGCGGCGCTGGGCCTGCCAATGCCCGCGGAAAATGGCGCGGGTGGGCCGGCGTGAGCGCGGCTGAGCTGTCCTTCGAGCTGCCCGGCGGCGGCCACGTGCTGTTCACGGCGCGTGCGCATGGCAACCTCTCGAGCGTCGGCGGCGTTGACGCCGAGCACGGTCTGCAGGCGCGGGAACGGTTGCGCCGGCAGGTGGGGGTGGAGCGCCTGCAGCGCGGCTACCAGGTCCACGGCACAACGGTGCACAAGGTCTGGGCCGACGCGCAAGGGGCGCAGGCGGTCGGAGGCATCCGGACATCGATGGAGACCGGGGCACAACCGGAAGCCGGAATCTCGACCGACACCGAGACCCAGCCGGAGATCGAGGCCGATGGGCAGGCCACCGATCTGCACGGCCTGGGCGCGCTGGTGCTTACGGCCGATTGCCTGCCTGTCGCACTCTCCGCGGACGGCGCCGTGGCGATGGTGCACGCCGGCTGGCGCGGGCTCGCGGCGGGTGTCCTCGAGGAGGGCGTGCGCGCGCTGCGGGAGCTGGGCGGCGACGGCGATCTGGTTGCCGTCATCGGGCCCGGCGCCGGACCCTGCTGCTATGAGGTCGGCGAGGAGGTCCACGCGGCGTTCGGCGGCCAAGTGATTGGAACCCCGCCCACCCGAAATCCGCCCAGCCGGCGGATCGATCTGAAGGCGATCGCGCGCGACCGCCTTTGGCGGTGGGAGTCAGCGAAGTGCGAGACGTTGCCGCGTGCACGATCTGCGACGAGCGCTTCTTCTCCCACCGCCGCGAAGGCGCGCGCGCCGGACGGCAGGGGGGAGTGGCATGGTTGAGCTGATCTCCGATCTGCGCGCGGACACGGTACGGGCGAACCTCGCGGAGGTGCGCGAGGAGATCGCGACTGCCGCCACAGCCGTCGGGCGAGCCCCGGGTGAGGTCGAGGTGCTCGCCGCGACCAAGTATGTGTCGGTGGACGATCTGCCGGTGCTCGCCGAGGCCGGCGTCGGGCTCGTTGGCGAGAACCGGGCGCAGGACCTCGCCGCGAAGGTCGCCGCCCATGGGGAGATGTTCACGTGGGATTTCATCGGCCGGCTGCAGAGTCGCAAGGTCAAGGCGATCGTGCCGCACGTGCGGCTGATCCACTCGGTCGCCTCCGAATCCGTGCTAGGCGAGCTGGCTCGTCATCGGGCCGATGTCCACCCGGGCCTGGAGATCCTGATCGAGGTGAACGTCGCTTGCGAGCCCGGCAAGGAGGGAGTCGCCCCGGAGGATCTCGACGCGTTCATCGAGCGCGCTCCCATCCCCGTGGCGGGATTGATGACGATGCCCCCGCACGCCCGGGATCCGGAGGATAGTCGCCGCTGGTTTGCGGCCTTGCGCGCGCTGGCGGATGACCGCGGCCTTGCGCGGCTCTCGATGGGGACCTCGCAGGACTACCGGGTGGCGGTGCAGGAGGGTTCGACGATCGTGCGGATCGGCACCAGACTGTACGATTGAAGAGCCCTGCCCGGCTGCGGTAACCCGTAGCATGAGCAGGGAAATTCGTCTACTGGGCGAAAACGCAGTTACTTACTATGGCCTTTCGTGATTCTTGGCACCGCGCGCTCGTGTACTTCGGCTTGGCCGAGGAGTACCACGACGACGACGGCGACTACGACGACTCCCCGCCGGAGGCCGATCTGGAGGATCGCTACCGTGAGCGGCCGAACGTCCGACGCCTGCGCCGCCGCCGCGACGAGTACGACGACATCTTCGCCGAGGACGAGCCCCGAGGACGCTCGAGCACTGCCCTTCGTACCGTCGGCGGCCGTGGCAACGGCAACGGCGATGTCCGCGTGCACCTGGTCGTACCGAAGTCGTTCAACGATGCCCAGCAGATCGCTGACAAGTTCAAGGACTCGATCCCGGTGATCCTCAACCTGCAGAGCTCCGACACAGACCTTTCAAAGCGTCTGATCGACTTCGCCTCCGGCCTCACCTACGCGCTCAATGGCGGCATGCAACGGATCGCCGACAAGGTGTTCATGCTGACCCCGCGCAACGTCGAGATCTCCGCCGAGGAGCGAGCTCGCCTGATTGAGAAGGGTTTTTTCAATCAAAGCTGAGCAGGTCGGGTCGGTAGCCTAGGCGCACTATGCAGATCGGTCTCATAGGCGCAGGCAATATGGCGCGGGCGCTCGCGCGCGGATGGAACCGTCCGGTGCTCGTGGCGGATCCCGTCGACGAGCGCGCCCAGGCGCTGGTGGCCGAGGTCGGGGGCGAGACGCTCGCCTCGAACGCCGAGGTGGCCCAGCGTGCAGACCTGGTGGTGCTCTGCCACAAGCCGGCCCAGCTTGCCGATGTTGCGCTCGAGCTGGCGCCGCACGCCAAGGCGGTCGCCTCGATTCTTGCCACCACGGCCCTCGCGGACTTGCAAGACGCCTACCCGGGCAGGCCTGTCTATCGCTTCATCCCCTCGCTTCCGGTGGAGGTGCGCCAGGGCGCTGTTGTTCAGGCCGCTCCCGAGCGGGAGGCTGCGCTCGACGCGCCCGTCCGCGAGTTGTTTGCCGAGCTCGGCACGCTCGTCACGCTGCCCGACGCGCTCGTCGACGTCGCGATGGGATTGATGTCGTGTGCTCCCGCCTACGTCGCGCTCGTCGCCGAGGCGCAGATCGACGCGGGCGTGCGCCGCGGCATTCCCGCAGCCCAGAGTGCGGAGCTGGTCGTGCAGACGCTCGCCGGTACCGCCGAGCTTCTGCGCTGTCGTGGCAACGACACGCTCGCCGTCCGCCGCGAGGTCGCCTCGCCGGGCGGGGTAACCGCGCGTGGCCTGGCCGTACTGGAGCGCGGCGGGCTGCGCGCGGCCTTCAGCGACGCCCTCGACGCGGTCCTGTCTGACGGGGTCGGGCAGCGATGATCCTCGCCAGCGTGGGCACCCAGCTCGCTGAATACCTGTCGACGTTGATCTACGTCTACACGCTCCTGATCGTCCTCTACATCGTGATCCAGCTGCTCTTCTCCCTCGGCGTGCGTCCTCCCTACTGGCGTGCAACCGATGTCGTTATGGGGTTCTTGCGCGACGTCTGCGAGCCGTTCCTGCGCATCTTCCGCCGCTTTCTCCCCTCATTCGGTGGGATCGACTTCAGCCCGCTGCTCGCCATCCTTACCCTGGAGATCGTCAACAGCGTGATCGTCCAGGGTCTCCTCCACGGCTGAGCCGCGGGAATGAGCTCCGTCAGCGCTGCCGGCGCCTGGGTCCGCGTTGGGCTTGTCGTGATCGTCGTGATCGCTGCCGACCAGCTCTCAAAGCACCTAATCCGCCAGTCGATCATCCCCGGCGAAGAACGCAAGGTGCTGCCCGGCGTCCAGCTCGTCAACACCCGCAACCACGGCGTCGCCTTCGGCTTTCTACCCGGGGACCAGACCGTGGTCACGATCGTGATCGGCGTTGCGCTGCTCGCGCTGCTCGTCTACTTCGCGCTGCACGCTACCCGGCCTCTGATCTGGCTGCCCACGGGCATGTTGATCGGCGGCGCACTCGGCAACATCCTCGACCGCCTCCACGAAGGATCGGTCACCGATTTCATCAAGCTCCCCCTCGGCTGGCCTCCCTTCAACCTCGCTGACACCTCGATCACGCTGGGCGTGTTGCTCCTGCTGTTCGTCCTGGAGACCCCGCGCAAGGACTCCTCGTGACCGACTCACCGCTCTTTCAGATCGCCTACCAGGATGCTCACCTCCTCATCATCGACAAGGCACCCGGCCTGGTCGTCCATCCCGCCCGGGGTCATCGCGAGGGAACGCTCGCGCAGCTGCTTGGCTCGCTCGCCGCCGGTGGTGAGGAGGAGGGCAGGGCGGGGATTGTGCACCGGCTCGACCGCGACACCTCCGGCCTGCTCGTCGTCTCGCGCTCAGACGAGGCCCACCGGCTGCTGCAGGCCGCCTTGGCAGAGCGGCGCATCGAGCGCGAGTACATCGCCTTGGTGGAGGGACGCCCGCCGGCGCGTAGCGGGACGATCGAGGCACCGATCGGACGCGATCCGCGTGTACGCACGCGTATGACCGTCGGTGGCTCCAGGCCGCGCGAGGCGCGCACCCACTTCACGCTCGACCGTGCCCTTCCAGACACATCGCTGCTGCGGCTGCACCTGGACACGGGTCGCACCCATCAGATCCGCGTGCACCTGCAGGCGATCGGCCATCCCGTCTGCGGGGATCCCGAGTACGGAGCCCCGGGCCTGCTCGGGCTGGAGCGCCAGTTCCTACACGCCACGCGCCTGTCCTTTGAGCATCCCTTCACAGGCGCGCACGTCGAGGTCCTCTCGCCGCTGCCGGAGGACCTCCGCGGCGCGCTTGTACGGGCCGAAGAGCTATCCTGAGCGGCTAACCAGAAGATCTTCGACCCGTGCGGTCTCAGATCGCGGCCCTGCCCGGCATTCGACTCTGTCGCTCGCCGGGTCCGCCTCTCCCGCACGGCATCCAATCGCATAACAAAGGGAGTACCTCGTGGCTCAAGTAGGCATAGCGGAGCTGCTGGAGGCCGGCGTTCACTTCGGTCACCAGACGCGCCGCTGGAACCCCAAGATGCGCCGCTTCATCCATGGTGAGCGTGACGGCATCTACATCATCGACCTGCTCAAGACCTCCACCGCGCTGAACCAGGCGCAGGAGTTCGCCGGGACGCTCGCCCACCGCGGTGGGACGGTGCTGTTCGTCGGCACCAAGAAGCAGGCCCGTGACACGATCAAGGACGTCGCCGAAGCGTCCGGCATGCCCTTCGTCAATCATCGCTGGCTCGGCGGGCTGCTGACGAACTTTCAGACGATCAACCAGCGTATCCGTCGCCTGCACGACCTCGAACGCTATGAGTCCGATGGCCAGCTCGCGCTGCTGCCCACGCGCGAGCGGATGGCCGCGCAGGCCGATCTCGCGAAGTTGCGGGCGAACCTCGGCGGCGTCAAGAACATGCAGCGCGTGCCCGACGCGATGTTCGTGATCGACCTCAAGACTGAGGAGATCGCCGTCAAAGAGGCTCGGCGCCTGCGGATCCCGATTATCGGCCTGGTCGACACCAACTGCGACCCGGACGGGATCGACTTCGTGATCCCCGGCAACGACGACGCAATCCGTTCCTGCGCGTTGATCACTCAGGCGATCGGCCAGGTGGTCTCCGAGGGGCACTCCGTCTTCCGCGCCGAGGAGGAACGCGCCCGCAAGGAGGCCGAGGAGAAGGCGCGTATCGAGGCGGAGGCCCGCGCCAAGCGCGAGGCCGAGGAGCAGGCCAAGCGCGAGGCGGCCGAGCAGGCGGCTCGCGAGCAGGCCGAGCGCGCTGCTGCGGCCGCTGCGCAGGCGGCGGCTTCGGCTCCGGCGCAAGCCGCTGCCCCGGCACAGACCCCGGCTCCGGCACAAGCGCCCGTCACAAAAGCCGCTCCCGCTCCAACGCAGGAGCCGAAAGAGACGAAGGAGCCTGCCGCGCCGGTCGCGGCCGGGCCCTCAGTCCAGTCGCCGCCTAGCACACCGGCGGAGTCTCCTGCAGAGGCCGCTCCGGTCGTGGAGGAGGCGCCGAGCGCATGAGCTCCGTCGAGATCTCAGCGAAAGACGTGAAGGCCCTGCGCGAGCGCACCGGCGCGGGCATGATGGACTGCAAGAAGGCGCTCACCGAGGCCGGTGGGGAGATCGAGCAGGCGATTGAGATCCTGCGCGTGAGGCAGGGCAAGAAGGTCCAGGACCTCGGCGAGCGCGTCGCCACCGAGGGCACCGTCCAGGCCTACGTCCATGCCGGCGCGAAGGTGGGCGTGCTGATCGAGGTCGACTGTAACACTGACTTCGTCGCCACGAACGAGGACTTCGTCCGCTTCGCGCGCGACATCGCGATGCAGATCGCCGCCACACCGACCGTGCAGTACGTCAGCCGCGAGGACGTGCCGGCCGAGCAGCGCGACGCCGAGGCGCGGATTTATGAGCAGGAGGCCGCCGACAAGCCTGAGAACGTGCGTGAGAAAATCGTCTCGGGCAAGCTCGACTCGTGGCTTCAGACGATCGTGTTGCTCGAGCAGGAGATGCACAACCCGAAGTTCGAGGGTAAGACCGTCCAGCAGTTGCGCGACGAGCTCACCGCGACCACTGGGGAGAACGTCGTTATCCGTCGCTTCACACGGTTCGCAGTAGGTCAATAATCCTCCCGGGCGCTTTGAGAACCTGGGCCGGATAGGCTCCTCCGGATGGCCGACCCCGTCTTCAAACGCATCCTGCTGAAGCTCTCCGGCGAGGCCCTGATGGGCGAGCTGAACTACGGCACCGACCCCGAGCGCGTGCTCGCCGTCGCCCGCCAGGTCTCAGACGTGCGCGCCCAGGGGGTCGAGGTGGCGATTGTGGTTGGCGCGGGCAATATCTACCGTGGCATGAAGGGCGCCGCCGCGGGCATGGATCGCGCGACCGCCGACTACATGGGGATGGTTGCGACCGTGCTCAACGCGCTGCCACTGCAAGATGCGCTGGAGAAGCAGGGCAGCCCCACGCGCGTGCAGTCGGCGCTGGGGATCTCCGAGGTCGCCGAGCCCTACATCCGCCGCCGCGCGATGCGCCACCTCGAGAAGGGGCGTGTCGTGATCTTCGCGGCGGGCACCGGCAACCCGTTCTTTACGACCGACACCGCCGCGGCACTGCGCGCCGCGGAGATCCATGCCGAGATCATCTTGATGGCTAAGAACGGTGTGCAGGGTGTCTACACGGCCGACCCGGCGCTCGATTCGACGGCGGAGTTCATCCCTGAGATCACGCATATGGAGGCGCTCGAGCGCCGCCTGCGGGTGATGGATTCGACGGCGCTGGCGCTGTGCATGGAGAACTCGATGCCATTGAACGTGTTCAACATGGACGATGCGACGAGCATCCCCCGGATAATCTCAGGCGAACGCGTGGGCACATTGGTTTCGACAGCGCAAGGAGACGGCGATGGCCTCGACTGAAAACGTGATCGATGAGCTGCTCGACGACGCGCGCGAGCGCATGACGAAGTCGCTGGAATCGGCCCACCAGGAGTTCTCGACCGTGCGCACCGGGCGTGCCAGCCCGGGGCTGCTCGACCGGATCGTCGTCGACTACTACGGTGCGATCACGCCGCTGAACCAGCTCGCCACGATCTCCGCTCCGGAGGCGCGCCTGATCACCGTGCAGCCGTATGACAAGTCCTCGATCAAGGAGATCGAGAAATCGATCAACGAGTCCGACGTCGGCCTTAACCCATCCAACGACGGCAACCTGATCCGTCTGGCGGTGCCCGAGCTGACCGAAGAGCGCCGGCATGAGCTGGTAAAGGTGGTGCGCAACTTGGCAGAGGAGGGGCGCGTGGCGATCCGCAACGTTCGTCGCGACGTGATGCAGCACCTGCGCGAGCTGAAGTCCGAAGGGGAAGCCAGCTCTGATGACGAGCACCGCGCCGAGGTCGAGTTGCAAAAGCTCACTGACGGCAAGGTCGCAGAGCTCGACGGCGTGCTGAAGGCCAAGGAAGAGGAGATCCTCGAGGTCTGATGCCGCCCACGGCGGATTTGGAGGGCCGGGACTTGGAAGGTCGCGATTTGGAGGGCGCCGATTTGAAGGTCCGTGGCTCCGACGGCCGGGATTCTCAGGCAGCGCGCTATGTCGCGATCATCACCGACGGGAACGGTCGCTGGGCACGCGCTCACGGCGTGCCCGTCAACGAGGGTCACAGCGCCGGCGCCGACACGGTCAAGGCGCGCCTGCGCGACGCCGCTGAGCTGGGGATCGAAGAGCTGACCGTGTACTCCTTCTCTACCGAGAACTGGTCGCGCCCAGCGGCGGAGGTGCAGGGACTGATGGCGATGTTCTCGCAGCGGATTGCAGATGAGACCCCAGAGCTCCACGAGGAGGGCGTACGGATGCGCTTCATCGGGCGTCGCGCTGGCGTCAGCGAGCAGGTTGTGGAGCAGATGGACTGGGCTGAAGCCTTGACTGCCACCAACGATCGGATCACCCTGTTCGTGGCATTCAACTATGGCGGCCGCGCTGAGATCCTCGACGCCGCGCGACGCTTTACCGCCAAGAGGGTGGCGCAGTCGGCCGAAGTCCGACAAGCTGGGGTGGGTGGGCTCCTATCCGACAATCAATCTGACGAGGAGCAGTTCCGTGCGTGTCTGTATGCCCCGGAGATGCACGACCCGGACCTGATCATCCGCACCAGCGGCGAGCGGCGCCTGTCGAACTACCTGCTGTGGCAGTCCGCCTACTCCGAGCTGATCTTCCGCGATGAGCTGTGGCCGGACTTCACGCGCACCGCGCTCGAAGAGTCGCTGGCAGAGTTCTCAGAGCGCCGCCGGCGCTTCGGCGGGCGATGAGCGCCCGGCGAGCAGGCAGAGCTAGGCCGGTGCCGCGCAAGCAGCGCTCGGATCTGAACGCGCGACTGCTCGCCGCCGTGCCCGCGATTGCCTTCGCGCTGTTCCTCGTAATCGAGGGCGGCTTGGTGTTTGCGCTCGGGCTGTTCGTGCTCGGCTGCATCTGTATGCACGAGCTCTACGCGATGTACGACCGCGCGCACCCGGTTCGTCTGGCCGGCTTCATCGCGCTCGCCGGCCTCCTGGCCGCGGCGCTGTACGGAAGCCAGTTCCAGATCCTGCTCGTCGCGGTCGCGGCGCTGCCGATGCTGTTCGGGCTGACGCTGCTCCAGACCCGGCCGAGCGTGGGCGGGATGGCCGTAACGCTGCTGGGGATCTACTGGATTGGCTTCGCGCTCGCCCACGCTGTGCTACTGCGCGGACTCCCGCACGGGCTGGGGATCGTGATCGACGTGCTCGTCGGCACGTTCCTCGGCGACACCGGCGCCTACCTCGGCGGCAGGATGTTCGGGAAGCGTCCGCTCGCGCCGCACATCTCCCCGAACAAGACGGTCGAGGGACTCTTGATCGGAATGGTCTGCGCGGTCCTCGGCGTCTGGTTCGCCGGGCGCTACCAGGGGTGGCTACCCGGCACGCACGCGCTCGTGCTCGGCCTCGGCGTGGCGATCGTCGCGCCGATCGGCGACCTGTTCGAGTCGTTCGTCAAGCGCGAGGCCGGCGCGAAGGACACTGGGCGGGTGTTCGGGGCGCATGGGGGGGCCTTGGATCGGCTGGATGCGGTGCTGTTCGCGGCGGTGGTGGGGTACTACATCTGGGCGGCCTACACGTAGCACCGCCTCAAACGAATGATGACAATCGTCATCATTTTCCGCTACCGTGTGGCGCATGGACGACGAAGACGAGCCCGCTCACAACTCGCTCGAAACGCCGGGCGCGCATCAGATGACTGCTTGGACGCTGCGCCTGGCAGAGAACCAGGGCTTCGCTTGGCTGCTCGCCACCGACCCGCATCTGTTCGCGCTCTTCTACGCGACCTGCGCGGCGGCGGTCCCGGCTCCCGGGGCGCTCGCGGGCGAGCCTGGAATCGGGGGCCTGGTTTCAGAGCAGCTGCTGCCGACCCTCAAGGACCTGCAGCGCCAGTTCGGCGATGACACCAGCGGTAGATTTGCGCGCCTTTATCTGCAGGGTGTCAGTGTGTTCCCGCTCGTCGAGGAAGACGATGGCTCCTATCGCAGAGCCATGCGGTCGTGGCGGAAAGCAGCGGAGCGGAAGGCATCCAAATTCCTGACTGTGCAGGAACAGAACGTCGCCTGGGTCGCCGACCTGCTGGGTCTCGAAAAAGTCGAGCGCAAGCTGCTCATCTTCCAGCTCAACCGTCACCGGCCCGGGTTCTCGCAGCTGTTCGACCTGCTGCTGGGCTCCGATCACGTCACGGCGGCGATTCTCGCCACTGCCTTCGACGTCGATGAGCTCGAGGTCGTTTCGGCACTGGCGGAAAGCTCGAAGCTCGTGAGCTCCGGGCTGCTGCGTGTTCAGGAGCGCCCGTTGCGCATCGGTGAACTGTCGATCCATCTGCGCGCGACGCTGACCGAGTCCGCTGACAGCGAGGCCCAGTTCCTGGAGCGCTTCGTCAAGCCGCTGACAATGTCCCCTTCGACGAGCTCTCTTGCGCGTCTGCATGAGGACGACGAGCAGATCCTGCGAGGCATCCTGGGGCTAGCGCTACCCGAAGATCACGGATTGCACAGTCTCATCTACGGCCCGAAGTCGGTGGACAAGCGTGACATGCTCTCGAGGCTCCTAAAGGACGAGGGCATCGACGGCTATATGGTCGTCGCCAAGCACGTCCCGGCCGGAGACCTGCCGACCTGGGTGTATATCGCTCAGCGTTATCTGGAGCAGTCAAATCCGGACGCCGTGCTGCTCGTCGACCGAGCCCATGAAGCGCTCGCCTCGCGTCGCGTCAGCATGTTTACCATCTTCGGCGTAGAGGACGAGGGCGCCGCGGAAGAGGAGGAGGGTCGCGCCTCCGACGAAGGGCTCACCGGCAGCCGCGTGCGCTGCGTGTGGCTGACCGACCGCGCCAAGCTCCTGTCAGAGCGCAACCTCGGCGCCTTTCTGTTCCATTGCGAAGCGCTCCCTGGTTCGCGTGCCGATCGCCGCGAGCGCGTCACCCAGGTAATCTCTGATTTCGGTCTGTCAGAGCAGCTCGAGCGGCATCTGACGAAGTACAGCCTGCTCGGTGAGAAGCAGGTTCGCCAGGCGGCGGATCTCGCCCGCCTGCTGTCTGTGGCAGCGGCAGAGACCGACGGAGGCTCGCTCGCCGAACGCGAACGCGTCATCAAGCGCGCGGTCGCTCAGAGCCAGAAAGTGCTCGGGCGCGATCGCACCGAGGGGCTGCGCGAGTCTGTCACCCGCTACAGCCTCGACCACCTCAACATCGCGGGACGCTTTACGCCACAGCAGATCATCGCGGCCCTGCGCAAGCGCCCCAAGGGCTCACTCTGCTTCTGGGGCATCCCGGGGGCCGGCAAGACGCAACTGGCCGAGCACATCGCCGTCGAGCTCGACCTGCCGATCCTGATGCGCTCGGCCTCGGATCTGCTCTCCAAGTGGCTGGGTGAGACCGAGCAACAGATCGCGGGGATGTTCACCGAGGCCGAGTCGGAGGGGGCGCTGCTGTTCCTCGATGAGGCCGACTCGTTCCTGCGCGATCGCACGCTCGCCCGTGCGGAGTGGTCGGTGACGCAGGTCAACGAGTTGCTGCAGAGCATGGAGCGCTTCGAGGGGGTCTTTATTGCGGCCACCAACCTGATGGACTCGGTCGACGCGGCTGCGATGCGTCGCTTCACTTGGAAGCTGGAGTTCAAGGCGCTCGAACCCGAGCAGGCATGGTCGATGTTCTGCGCTGAGACCGAGTTCGACGCTGGGGCCCAACCGGAGCGCGCCGAAGAGCTCGAGGAGCAGCTCGCCGAAATTGCCGACCTGACCCCGGGCGACTTCGCGACGGTGAAGCGTCAGGCGAACATGCTTGGCGAGCAGCTCTCTCCAGATGCATGGCTCGAGCAGCTCGCGGCCGAGGCCAAGGCGAAGATGTTCGGCCTCAGGCGCCAGCAGCTCGGTTTCGCCGGCTGAGTCGCCGGCCTCGACCGATCCGCACACATCGCGGTATCCATATAGACGGCATCCATATAGACATCCCATATAGACGCATCCATATAGACGCTGTCGGCGTCGCTCTGCGAGCATCTCTCCACCGTGCGCAGACTCCTCATCCTCGGCTCGACCGGCTCGATCGGAACTCAGGCGCTCGACGTGTTGAGCCGCAGCGAGGACCTGGAGCTGATTGGGCTATCCGCCGAGCGCTCCTGGGAGGCGCTCGTCGAACAGGCCCGCGCGCACGATGTACAGCGGATTGCGCTCGTCGATGAGGACGCCGCGGCCCGCGCCGCGGAGGCATGGACCGACGGGGAGGTGCTGAGTGGACCGGAGGGGCTCGTGCGGCTCGTAGTCGAGTCTGGCGCTGATCTCGTGCTGAACGCGCTCGTCGGCTCTGCCGGCCTCGGCCCGACGGTCGCGACGCTTGGCGAGGGCATCGACCTGGCGCTTGCGAACAAGGAGTCGCTGGTCGTCGGCGGTGAGCTGGTGAGCGCATTGGCGGAAGCGACGGGAGCGCAGATCACGCCGGTCGACTCTGAGCACACCGCCCTACACCAGCTGCTCGCCGGACAGTCGCCGGGGGCGGTCGAGCGCCTGACGATCACCGCCAGCGGTGGGCCCTTCCGCGGCAGGACCCACGCGGAGCTCCAGGACGTGACCGTCAAGCAGGCCTTGAACCACCCGACGTGGGCGATGGGCGGCAAGATCACGATCGACTCGGCGACGTTGATGAACAAGGGCTTGGAGGTGATGGAGGCCCACCACCTGTTCGGCACGCCCTATGAGCGAATCGACGTTGTCGTGCACCCGCAGTCGCTCGTCCATGGCGTCGTGCAGCTGGCCGACGGGGCGATGCTCGCGCATCTCGGGCCTTCGGATATGCGGATCGCGATCTCCTATGCCCTGCACGGCGGCGAGAGCGTGGATCTGCCGATCGAGCCACTCGACCTCGCCGCGGTGGGGGAGCTGACCTTCGAGCCGGTTGACGTGGACGCGTTCCCGTGTTTGCGCTTGGCGCGCGAGGCGGCGCTGGCTGGGGGGACGGCGCCGTGCGTGCTGAACGCCGCCAACGAGGTTGCGGTGCACGCGTTTCTGGAGGGCGGCCTTCATTTCAACGGGATTCCCGAGGTGATCGAGCGGACGCTCGACGAGCTGCCCGTGGCGCCGGTACGCGCGTTCGAGTCGCTCTACGAAGCTGATCGCGAGGGCCGTCTGGTTGCAAGCGAGGCCGTGGCGAGCTTGACGATCTAGGGGAGCCGCCTCCCGGCCGTTTTTGAAGTTCGCCGTTGAGAGACAGGTGTAGCTCAGCTCTACAGTGCGAGCGATCGACCAGTAGCGGCGAGACCTCCGACGCCGCCTGTCAAACTGAGCCCGTGAGCTGGGCCCTGACAATCCTCGGCATCTGCGCGTTGGTCGTGCTGCACGAGCTCGGGCACTTCACCGTGGCGAAGGCCGTCGGCATGCGCGTGGAGCGCTTCTCGCTGTTCTTCCCGCCCACGATCTTCCGCGTGCGCCGCGGTGAGACCGAGTATGCGATCGGCCTGATCCCGGCGGGAGGCTACGTGAAGATCAGCGGGATGAACCCCGAAGAGATCAAAGACCTCCACCCGGATGTGGCGCGGCGCGCTTACTACACGCAGGCACCGTGGAAGCGGATTGCGGTGATCCTCGCCGGGCCGGGGGTGAACATCGCGATCGCGTTCCTACTGTTCTGGGCGATCCTCTTCTCGGGCAGCCTCAGCGGCGCGAGCACGTTGGAGAACCTCAACCCTTCTATTCACACCGTGGTCGCAACCAGCTCCATCGGTGAGATCGAGCCTGGAAAGGCGGCCGACGGAGTGCTGCGGCCCGGCGATCGGATTCTCGCGGTCGATGGGAGTCCCACCACCACGGTCGAAGCTACACGGCAGCGGATCGCTGAACATCGTTGCGCCGGTGCGCTCACCGAAGGCTGCCGCGCGGCCACCCCGGTACAGCTGACGGTACGGCGAGCGGGACGGACGCTGACGCTCTCCATCTACCCCCGTTACGACAAGGCCGAAGGGCGAATGCTGGTGGGGTTCGGCTTCGGGGTGGCGGCCAAGCACTACGGGGTGTTCAGCGCCGCCGGGACCGCGATCGACGAGATGTGGAGCACGACCACGAGCATGGTCTCGAACATCGGTAAGGCGTTTACGAGCGCAAAGGTGCGCCATCAGTTCCACAGCATCATTGGCGTCACCGAAATCGCGCACGAAACGGTCGTCGCCGGTGCCGGCTACGCGCTGGTCTTTCTCGGGTTCTTCTCGCTCGTGCTCGCCGTGCTCAACCTGTTCCCGTTTCTGCCACTCGACGGGGGGCACATCCTCTGGGCCGTGGCGGAGAAGATACGTGGCAGGCCGGTGTCGGTCATGGCTATGTGGCGCTACAGCTCGGTCGGGATCATCTTGCTGCTGTTCCTGGTGATCAACGGCGTCAGTAACGACATCAGTCGCCTGGCTGGGTGACGCAGACCCAGCTCTTCGTGAGCGGCCCGACCCGCTCTGGGAGCGCTGGGCCAAACAGCACCTCGACCTCGCCCCGCTTGAGCAGCGAGATGTCTTCCCACTCACCCGTAGCGCCCAACTTCCAGTAGGGACGGCGCAGCTCCACCGGCAGCCAGTGAGCGAAGGGCAGCAGCGCGTGGGGCTCGATCGGGAACGACCACGCCGGCGTCTGCACGAACCAGCCTCTGCCAACACGTCGGATCTCATGCGCGAACGCCGCCCGGCGGGCCGGTGGGACGTGCTCGATCACGCTCGAGCAATACACGAGCTCGAACTCCCCGTCGGCGAACGGCAGGCCCGCTGACGCGTCGGCTTGGACGAACGGCCCGGGGTAATCGGGACGCTCGGCAAGGTCGACGCCGGTCACGTCAAGCGACGGCTCGAGCGCCCGCAGTCCAATCCGCCCGCAGCCGACATCCAGCACCCTCGCTCCCTCCGACAGCCGCGTGAGCGCGAAGAAATGCGCGTGGCGCCGGGCACGGGCGCGGGCGGCCAGGGGCGAGGCCAGGCGGGCGAGGGGACCATGCGCGGTGGCGTAGACGTCGGGCATCGTAGAATCAGCCTATGGCCTCCAAGCGGCAGATCCAGGTCGGCTCGGTTCCGATCGGCGGCGGCGCGCCGGTGGCGGTGCAGACGATGACCAAGACCGAGACGGCGAACCTGGCGGCGACGATGGACCAGATCAGGACGGTCGCGGACGCCGGCGCGGACATCGTGCGCGTGGCGGTGCCCCGCGAGCAGGATGCCGAGGCGCTCAAGATGATCGTCGCCCAATCGCCGATCCCGGTGATCGCCGACATCCACTTCAACCACACGCTCGCGCTGAAGGCGATCGAGGCGGGCGCGCACTGTGTCAGGCTGAACCCCGGGAACATCGGCGGTTCGGAGAAGGTCGCCGAGGTGATCGCGCTGGCCAAGCAGCGCGGCACGCCGCTGCGCGTAGGGGTCAACTCTGGCTCGCTGCCCAAGCACCTGCGCCAGCTCGAGTACGACAACCCGGTCGAGGCGCTCGTGACCGCCGCGATCGAGACGGTTCAGCTGATGGAGCGGCTGGACTTCGAGAACTTCAAGGTCTCGATGAAGTCGACGTCGGTCCCGAACACGATTGCCTCGAATCGGATGCTGGCCGAGCGGATCCCATATCCGCTGCACCTCGGTGTGACCGAGGCCGGCACGAAGTGGTCGGGCTCGCTGAAGTCCGCGGTCGGGCTCGGCACGCTGCTCGCTGACGGGATCGGAGACACGATCCGGATCTCATTGTCTACTTTCCACGCCGAGGAGGAGGTGAAGGTCGCCTGGGAGATCCTCAAGGCGCTGAAGCTGCGCGAGCGCGGCCCCGATCTGATCGCCTGCCCGACCTGTGGGCGGCTGCAATTCGACATGGACAGCGTCGTCGTCGAGGTCGAGCGGCGTCTGGAAGCCTACGAGGACCCGATCGAGGTCTCGGTGCTGGGCTGCGCAGTAAACGGCATCGGCGAGGCGCGCCACGCGGACTTTGGGATCACCGGCGCGAAAGACATGGGGATGATCTACTCCAAGGGTGAGCCCCTGAAGAAGGTCCCCACCGAGCAGCTCGTCGACGAGCTGTTCAAGGAGATCGACCGCTACTACGCGGCCGGCAAGACCGTCCAGCGCGACGAGGTCGCCGCCGCCGAGGCGCGCGAGTGGCTGGCCGAGAACGAGGACGACACGCAGATGACCCCGGAGCGGGTCGCCGCGATGGAGGCCGCCGCGGCCGAGGAGGCCGACGCGGTGCTCGAGGCGATGCTCGAGCCGGCCGTCGCGCTCGACGAGGCCGTCTCACCGGTGGCCGGCCGGCGCTTCAGCCGCAACTGAGCGCCGGCTCGACCCGCGTTCCCGTTCGATCAGCCCTTGGCTGCCGAGAAACGCTCGGCGACCTTGCTCCAATCGACGACGTTCCACCACGCCTCGATGTAGTCGGGGCGGCGGTTCTGGTACTTCAGGTAGTAGGCGTGCTCCCACACGTCGACGCCGAGCAGCGGTGTCTTGCCGTCAGAGATCGGGCTGTCCTGATTGGCGCTTCCAACCACGGCTAGGCCCGAGCCGTCGTGTACTAGCCATGACCAGCCCGAGCCGAACTGCCCGACGCCGGTCTCCTTGACCTTCGTCTTGAAGTCCGCGAATGAGCCGAACGCGGATGTGATCGCCTCGGCCAGTGCGCCATCGGGCTCGCCGCCACCGTCCGGTGACATGCTCTCCCAGAACAGCGAATGGTTGTAGTGGCCGCCGCCGTTGTTTTTCACGGGGCCCTTCTTCTCGCCGAGGCTGTCGAGGTTCTTCAGGACCTCCTCAACCGGCTTATCAGCCCACTCCGTGCCCTCCAGGGCCGCGTTGGCCTTGTCCACATAGGCCTGGTGGTGCTTGTCGTGGTGGAATTCCATCGTCGCCTTGTCGATGTGCGGCTCGAGCGCGTCGTAGGCGTAGGGAAGGGGTGGAACGGAATAGGCCATTTGGAGGCTCCTTGTCGGGGTTTGAATCAAAGATTGGTCGGTGACCGCTGTTCTATCAAAGGGACGGCTAGGCTCTGGCGCGATGACGCGTCTCTCCGAATATCTGCTGCCGACCGAGAAGGAGGCGCCCGCCGACGCGGAGGCGATCTCCCACAAGCTGATGGTGCGAGCCGGCCTGGTGCGTCAGATGGGCGCCGGCATGTGGACCTGGCTGCCGGCCGGCTGGCGGGTGCATCAGCGCGTCGTGCAGATCATCCGCGAGGAGATGGACGCGATCGGCGGCCAGGAGATGCTGATGCCGGTGTTGCAGCCCGCCGAGCCTTGGCGCAGGACGGGGCGCCTGGACATCGACGCGCTGTTCAAGCTGACCGACCGCAAGGGCTCGGAGTTGGTGCTGGCGATGACGCACGAGGAGGCTGTCACGTTTCATGTCGCCCAGACGGTCCGCTCCTACCGCGATCTGCCGCTGATCCTCTACCACTTCCAGGTCAAGGAGCGCGACGAGCCGCGCCCGCGGGCCGGGGTCCTGCGCACGCGCGAGTTCGTGATGAAGGATGCCTACAGTTTTGACCGCGATCAGGCTGGCCTGGAGCGCAACTATGAGCTCCACGTCGGCGCCTACGACCGCATGATGGAGCGCACGGGGCTGCGCTGGTACCGGGTCGAGGGCGACGTCGGGATGATGGGCGGACTGGGGGCGCACGAGTACATGGCGCCCTGTGCCGCCGGCGAGGACGAGGTCGTCCTGGGCGAGGGCTACGCCGCCAACACCGAGATTGCTCTGAGCACGCCCGGCGTCGAGAAGGTCGGCGAGCAGTACCTCAAGGACGGTCAGCCGCTCGAGCTCGAGGCGGCGATCGAGATCGGCAACATCTTCAAGCTCGGCACGCGCTACTCCGAGCCGCTCAGCGCGAGCTACCTCGATGAGTCAGGTGTCTCGCACCTGATCTGGATGGCAAGCTACGGGATCGGCCCGGCGCGAATCGTGGCGGCTGCGGTCGAGCAGTTCGCCGACGAGCACGGCATCTCCTGGCCGAAGGCGCTCGCGCCGTTCGCGGTGCACCTGGTTGCGCTCGGCAAGCCTGGCACGCCGGAGCGCGAAGCCGCCGATTCGCTGTATGAGACGCTCAGTCAGGGCGGCCTGGAGGTGCTCTACGACGATCGCGATCTCGGGCCGGGTGAGAAGTTCGCCGAGGCCGAGTTGCTCGGGTGTCCGCTGCGGCTGACGGTAGGACGCAAGTCCTTGGAGTCGGGCGAGGTCGAGGTACAGCTGCGCCGGGGACGTCAATCAGCGGCGGGCATTCCATTGAACAGTGAGCCCGCCGAGCTGATCCGGGCGGTGGACGAGCTGTGGCGGAGCCTTCCCTAGAGCGCGCGCCTCTGAGCATCCGCCGCCTGGTCGGCCTGGACCGTTCCGGGCCGCCCCCGCCGCAGGTCGCCCCCGGCCAGCCACTGCGGCCGTGGACGCTGCCCAACGCGATCGGCTTCACGCGGCTCGTGCTGATCCCGGTGTTCCTGATCTTGGAGCTCTCCAGCAGTAATGGCACGGGCGCATTGGGAGCGACTTTGTTCGCGGTGATCGCCTGGGGCGACTACGCCGATGGGATCGCCGCGCGCGTGACCGGGCAGTACAGCCGGCTCGGCGCGCTGATGGACCCCGTTACGGACCGCCTGCTGGTCGTCTCGGGCGTGGTCGTGTGCTGGCATTTTCAGCTGCTGCCGCGCTGGGCGATCGCGATCCTGGCGCTACGCGAGCTGGCGATGCTCGCGCTCGGTCGCTACGGCCTGAAGCGCGGTGTGGAGCTGCGCATCAACTGGCCGGGACGTCTGGCGGTCGCGCCGGTGATGGGCGCGTTCTTCTTCGCGATGGTTGGCTGGCGCACGGTGGGCGAGATCCTGCTCTACATCGGTCTCGTGCTCGCGTTGGTGGCCACGGGGCTGTATGTGAGGGACGGAGCGCGACAGCTGCCCAGAGCCTCAAGCTCAGCCTGACCTTTTGGTCTATACTCGGAACTCCGGCGTCTGTGCCGGTCTGTCCGCTCCGGTACGCCCGGCGCAAGTCCGCGAGAGGAGAAAGCCCGCGATGGAGACGTTCCCCGACCTTGGCTCGCTGCAAGATACCGAGCTGAAAGACCTGATTCAGGAGTTGACCGCGGAGGAGACCGAGATCTCTTATCGGAGGCGCATTCTGCACGGCAAGATCGACATCCTGCGCGCCGAGCTGGTCAACCGCCTGCGCAAGAAGCACGACGGCGGCGAGGTGATGATCACCGGCGACGACGTCCAGCGGCTGACCGACATTCTCGCGCATCGTCAACCCGAGGCCTCGGAGCAGGACGGTCAGTCGTGATCGGCTCAGAGCGCAGCTGGCAGGCGCGCGGCGCTCGCTCGCGGGTCTCCTAGAGAGCAGGGAGAGCGGCGTCATGGCCCTGCACTGCACCGAGTGCGGCTTCGTAAACGACGAGGGAGCCAACTACTGCCAGCGTTGCGGCGCGCTGCTCACGCGCGGCGAGAGCGTCGGCAGCGGAGGGGGGGCGGGCGGGGATCCTACAACCGCGACCTACCGGATCGACGACGACGGCGAGCTCGTGCCGATCGAGATCGAGCGGGGCACGGCGAACGGCCCGGCGCTCGTAATCCGCGCCGGTGGAGGACGCGTCGGCGAGAGCTTCCCCGTGGACCACGAGCGCATGAGCATCGGCCGACGCCCGGATGCCGAGGTGTTCCTCGACGACGTGACCGTCTCGCGCGACCACGCGCTGCTGATCCGCCGCGGCGAGCAGTGGTACCTCGACGACTGCGGCTCGTTGAACGGGACCTATGTCAATCGCTCGCGGATCGAGTCTCAACGCCTGGATGAGGGCGACGAGGTGCAGATCGGCAAGTACAAGCTGACGTTTCACATTCGCTGATGGCGACCCAGATCCCTCAAGCGGATGTGGCTGAACTGCAGGACGAGCTCGCAGCCGGCGCGACTGTGGGGGCTCCCGCGAGTGGGGTGGGTGGGGGTCCTAAACAGAAGTCGATCACGATCGGCGCTGTGTGCAAGTCGCTCGTGCAGGAGTTCCCTGACATCTCGATCTCAAAGATCCGCTACCTGGAGGATCAGAAGCTGCTCACGCCGCGGCGCACCCCAGGCGGCTATCGGCTGTATACGCAAGGGGACGTGGCTCGGCTGCGCACCATCCTGAGGATGCAGCGAGATGAGTTTCTGCCTCTGCGCGTGATTCGTCAGGAGCTGGCGGCGGGGCGTGCGGGAGAGACCACGCTTGATCAAAATTCGGGCGGGTCCCGTTCCTCGCGCGAGGGGATGCGCCCGTGGCGCACGAGCGTGAGCGTGCGGGAAGCGACCGGGGCGCTGTACTCGATCGAGGATGTGCTCGATGAGACCAAGGCCGACGCGAAGCTCGTGCGCGAGCTCGAAGAGTACGGCGTGGTCAAGGGCGAGCAGCGCGGCGGTGTGCGTTACTTCGACGAGACCGAGCGAGAGATCATCGGCGCCGTGGCCGAGCTCGCGCGCTACGGCGTGGGCGGGCGCAACCTGCGGGTGTTTCGCTCCTCGGCCGACCGCGAGGCGAACCTGCTCCAGCAGATCCTCGCTCCCGCGCTGCGCTCGCGCAACCCGCAACGGCGCAAAGAGGCGCTCGATGCGCTGGAGAACCTCGCGGCCGTGGCCACCCACTTGAAGCATCTCCTGCTCGTCCGCGACCTGCGCAAGATCGCCGGCTGATGGCAGCCGCAGCCTAAAGAAGAGTAGGCGGCAATGCCCGACGCGAGTGCCGTCCGCACGATCGCCGCGCCCGCCGGTGAGCTGTGGGATGTGATCAGCGATCCTCATCACCTGCCGCGCTGGTGGCCGCGTGTAACACGCGTCGAGGGTGTAGAAGATGGTGCGTTCACCGAGGTGCTGAAGACGCGCAAGGGCAAACTCGTGCGTGCCGACTTCAAGGTTCTCGCTCGAGACGACGACGCGCGCTCGCTGACATGGGACCAGCAGATCGAGGGGTCGCCGTTCGCGCGCGTGCTGAAATCCGCTGAGACGCAGGTATGGGTCCAAGCCGGCTCCGCACAGGCGACGGAGGTGACGATCGAGCTCCGCCAAGTCCTCAACGGAGTCTCTCGCTTCGGTGGCTACATGGTGCGCCGCGCGGCGCGAGCCACGCTTGATGAGGCGCTCAATGGCCTGGAGCGAATCGGTGGCTGAAGTGACGCGGCCGTCCGTCGCGTCACGGGACAGCCCACCTGCGATGCGCTGGTGGGGTTGGGGGGATCCCACTCATCCCCAGGCGCTGCCCGCGCATGCGCTCCAGTTCCTGCGCGAGACGGTCGGTGTCACGCCGCGTCCGCGTCCGCCGGTTGCGCTCGGAGCGGTGCACCTCGAGCAGTCGGCGCTCTCCGCCGAGGCGGCGGCGGCGTTGCGTGAGATCGTTGGCGCTGAGGGTATGCGCGACGATCACGGTGAACGGGTCCTGCACGCCGCCGGCAAGGGCTATCCCGATCTGGTGAGGCTGCGTGCCGGGAGGCCTGAGGGTGCGCCCGACGCGATCGTTCGACCTGCCGATCGTGAGCAGCTCGAGGCCGTGCTCGATCAGTGTGTGCGCCTTTCGGTCGCCGTGGTGCCGTGGGGCGGCGGCACGAGCGTGGTCGGTGGCGTAGCTCCGCTGAGGGGCGAGCACCCCGCTGTGATTGCGCTCGACATGGGGGCGATGAGGCGCGTGCTCGCGCTGGACCGCCAATCGCGGACGGTCACCGTACAGGCCGGCATCCGCGCGCCGGCGCTGGAGCGAGCGTTGACGGCGAGCGGGTTCACGCTCGGACACTTCCCGCAGTCCTACGAGTACGTCTCACTGGGGGGCTGCGCTGCGACCAGGTCAGCGGGTCAGGCGTCGAGTGGCTATGGCCGGATCGAGCAGATGGTGCTCGGGCTGCGCTTCGCCGCGCCCAGGGGCAAGATCGAGCTGGCCGCTGTCCCCGCGAGCGCCGCGGGCCCGGAGCTGCGCCGGCTGCTGGTCGGCTCGGAGGGGACGCTGGGGGTGATCGACGAGTTGACGCTGCGCGTGCGCCCGGCGCCGCAAGAGCGGGTGTATGAGGGTGTGTTCTTCACGGACTTCGCGGCCGGCGTGGAGAGCGTGCGGGCGTTGGCCCAGCAGCGAGCGTGCCCCGACGTGGCACGACTCTCAGACGAGGCCGAGACGCGGATGTCACTCGCGCTGGCGGGCGGAGGGGGTGTGAAGGGGCGTCTCGGTCGCGCCTACATCGGTTTGCGCGGCTACGGCGATGGGTGCCTTGCGATCCTGGGCTTCGAGGGCGAGGCAGAGGAGGTTGCCGGCCGTCGCAAGCGCGCGCTGGAGCTGGCTCGCCGCGGTGGTGGTCTGGCAGTGGGGCGCTCGCCCGGGGAGGCGTGGCGCAAGGGACGGTTCTCAGCGCCGTACCTGCGCGACGAGCTGCTCACCCAGGGCGTGATGGTCGAGACGCTCGAGACCGCGACACACTGGTCGAACGTGCGCGCGCTGCACCGCAAGGTTGGCACGGCAATCGCCGACGCGCTGAGCGCCGAAGGCACGCCGGGGCTTGTGATGTGCCACGTCTCGCACCTCTACGAGACCGGCGCGTCGCTGTACTTCACGTTCATTGCCCGCCAGCGCGAAGGCGCGGAGCTCGAGCAATGGGCCGCGGTCAAGCGGGCCGCCAGCCAGGCGATCGTCGACGGCGGCGGCACGATCACCCATCATCACGCGGTCGGGCGCGACCATGCGCCGTGGCTTGAGGATGAGGTCGGCCGCGAGGGCGTGGCCGCTCTGCGCGCGCTGAAGGCCGAGCTCGACCCGGCCGGGATCATGAACCCGGGAAAGCTGCTGCCGTAGACCGGTACTCAGGCCGGGAGGCATGGTAACTTTCGCTCGAATGAGCACGCTAGCCTGCCTGATGCATTGGTACATGTCGGCGCTCTACGTCGCGCCGGTTGTGGTCGTCGGAGGCTGGGGCTGGTGGATGACCAGGCGGACCGACGACCAAGGCGAAGGGCCACCGGCAGCCTCACCGACGGCATAGCGCAGCGGCGCTCACCCGGTGGTAGTGGTCACCGCTGAGAGGATCCATAGCGCCAGGCAGGTGAAGCCGACCATGATCGCGAGCATCCAGTACTGCGAGCGGACGGCGGCCTCGGGGGACTTGAACTCAATCAGGCCGCGCTCGTGGGAGAGGATCAGCCCGCTGACGTGGCCGGCGACGATCGCGGCGATCTGGACGTACCAGATGACGGCGAAGGAGATCAGGTTGTAGTTGACGAGCAGGTTCGAGGTCCCGAACAGGTCGCTGCCGCGCCCGAGCGGGTCGGAGATCAGGTATCCGATCGCCTGGCCCTGGAGCACGAGCAGGGAGAAATAGTGGGCGAGCATGTAGCCGAACGCGATCGGGACGAGCGTGTGCAGGAACGTGAGCGACAGCGCGCGATGGTCCTCGGCGGTGATGTCTCGCAGCGCGCTGCGCATGCCGTAGATGCCGAGGTTGTAAAGGCCCGCGACGGCGGCCACGCAGAAGAGCAGACCGGCCGTCCCGACGATCTCGATCGCGCCGGTCAGGCTCAGCCCGAGGTGCCCGAGGTCCGACTCCAGGTTTGGGGCGAACTGGACCCAGAACTCGCCGTTGGAGAAGCCGTCGAAGCTCGTCGAGCCGATCAGCACGAACAGGACGGCCGCGGTGCCCGGCCACGGCTCCAGGTCGCAGAGCCCGGACAGCGGGGCGCGCAGGCGCAGCTCTCGGTTGCGCCACGACAGCGGCGACAGGCGCGCCATCAAACCGAAGTAGACGCCGAAGCCGTCGGCTCGCGCGCACCACGCCTCCACGCCGAAGGCCGCCATCCCCGCCAGCTGCAGGGTGCCGTAGGCGAGCATCAGGATCGCGAGCAGCCGCGGTTCGTCTTTGCCGGGGAGGGGTAGGACGAGCTCCAGCCACGCGAAGCACAGCAGCAGAGCAGCGGCCGGCCAGCGCCCCCAGGAGGAGGGGTATGAGCCGAGCAGCGGCCCTCGCCGACGGCCGGCGTCGGATGACCACGGCGCGCTGAGCAACCAGCCGGCCAGCCGCCCGAAGGCCCGCCAGGGGTTGAACGGCCGGAAGATGTCGCCCACGAATGCGCTTGCGAGTGGGACGGCGACCCAGAAGATCACGTAGATGAATGTGGGGGCTAGGTTCGACGTGAGGTTTTGTTCGCCCGCCAAACCGGCGTAGGCGACGATCGCGAACAGCGCGATCCCGATCGCGCCGCACAGCCATTCGAGGAGCTTGGGCACTCGCAGCCGCACCCTGCCCGGAGGGCGCTGCAATCGCGGCCTCGACCACAGGCTCCAGAGCGCGACGAACGAGACCACCATCACCGCCGTCGCGGTCCAAGCGAACAGCCAGGCTGGGATCGGCAGGTCGGCGCGGCCCACGATGCCGTGGGCTGAGGCCGACGCAGGGAGCAGTAGTGAGGCGAGTAGCGCCGCCAGGCAACTCGAGCGCAACCGTGGGCGTAGCTGCTTGCCGACCACGATGCGGGGTACGGCCACGGCGCCCGATAATACCGCCCGATCGGCCATCTTCATGCCACCCGACGTGCATCGGACGGTGGGTGTGCCCTGGTAGATTCGCCTGATGGAGCCAGACCTAACAGATGGCGGGCGCAAGGGCTTCGATCGGCGCATGGTTCTGCCGCTGATCGCGATCCTTGTGATCGCCGGTGGGTTCGCGCTGCTCCTCCAGGGCACCAGCCACAACTCCCAACCGCTGGCGGCCGGCACGCACAGCGAGAAGTCGGCGAGCTTTCTCGGCAACGAACTCTCGCCGCCGAAGCCCGCTCCGCTGCTGTCGCTGCACAACTATCTCGGCCAGCCCGTGAACATTGCCCAGTACCGCGGCAAGGCGCTGCTGGTGACCTTCCTCTACACCCACTGCCCGGATGTGTGTCCGCTGATTACGGCCAACCTGCGGGAGGCTCAGAGCCTGATGGGTGCGGGGACCGCCGCCAAGACACAGATCGTCGCGGTCTCGGTCGACCCTCGCGGAGACACGCCGCGGACGGTCGCGGCGTTCTTGAAAGTTCATCAGATGACCGGACGCATGCAGTATCTGATCGGTTCCCCGAGGGAACTGGGGCACGTGTGGCAGCAGTGGGGGGTTGGCTCCGAACGGGACGCGGAGCAGCCGGACATCGTCAACCACTCCGCGCTCGTGTACGGGATCACCGCGTCGGGCGAGCTGAAGACCGTTTACATCGGCAGCAGCTTCACGCCGAGCGAAGTCGCTCACGACGCGCCGCTGCTGGCCGCGCAGTAGTTGTGTGGGCGATGCCGAGGGTGTCGCGCACGTGGGTCACCTGATTCGCAAGCGGGTCCAGTAGGGTTCATTTCTCGTGATCCACGCCCTGCTCTACTTGGCGCCGGCGATCCTGCTGGTGATCCCGCTGCTCGTGCGGCGCTATCCGGGTGAGCGTGTCCTGATCGCTCTTCGTCGTGTGGAGCGGGCACGCTGGCCGCGCCCACGTGCCTCTGTGCCCACGCACCGTCGCGTGGTGCTCGTGGCCGTGCGCGGCGGCCGCTTGATCGGCTGTTCGCTGGCGGTGCGCCCGCCACCTGCGCTGTACTCGGCGAGCTAGCTCCTTCCCGCCCGGATCTGGGCGGCGGCTGCTCGTCCCTTGGAGCGAGGTCCTGTCGCGACCGGGCGTGATCGCCCGGCTGTGATGAGCCCTCGATTTACCCGTACAGGCACATATGCGAGGAGCCCTTCCATGTCCCGTCGTCCCATCATCGCCGTGCTCGGCGCCCTGTTGCTGGCGTTTCCGCTTGCGGCCCATGCGCAGAGCAACACGCAGACTCCCTTGACGGAGAGCGAGAACCCGATCAACGATCAGGGGAGTAACTACGACTACCGCTCCTACGTCACCGGCATCGCTCCAAGCGTGCCCGGCGTGAGCCTGCAGGTCCTGGAATTCGCCGACCGGCTGATCCTGACCAACCACAGCGGCCAGACGGTCACGGTGCTCGGGTATGACAAAGAACCCTACGGGCGGGTACTGGCGAATGGGACGGTTCAGCTCAATACCCGCTCGCCCGCCTACTACCTCAACCAGAACTTCTACGGCGACGTGAACGTCCCGGCGAGCGCGTCGGCAACAGCGACTTCCCACTGGACCGTCGTCGACCGCACCGGGCGCCTGGAATGGCACGACCACCGCATCCACTGGATGTCTCCGGCCTTGCCCCCGCAGGTCAAGAACAAGGCTAAGCGCACGAAGATCTTCGACTGGCAGGTGCCGATCGAGGTCGGCGCTCAGCATGGCCACGGTCAACGGCGAACTGTTCTGGACTCCCGCGCGCACCAGTGCTCCCGCCGCTGCCATCCCGGTGCTGGTGGCGCTCATCGTGCTGGGCCTGCTGTTCGTGCTGTTCATGCGCCGCCGCCGCTCGGGCGCGGCGGGTGGGGGCATGCATACGGACGATCCCAGACACGGGGACGACCGGCCTTCCAAGGAGGCGTGGTGAGAAGGGCCATCCGCCTCAGAGTCCTACTGGCACTTGCGCTCGCCTGCGCGGCGTCGCTCACGAGCGCCTCCCGCCGCGCTCGCCCATGCGCAGCTGGTGGGCACCTCGCCCTCGGCCGGTTCGACCGTTCCGCTTCAACCGGCCGAGGTCATCTTCGAGTTCAACCAGAACGTCGGAGGAACGCTCGGTGCGGTGCGCGTCTATGACGCGAGGGGAGACGAGGTGGACAACCTCGACGTCTCCCATCCGCAAGGCAAAGAGCATTGGCTGGGCGTCGGGCTGAAGTCCGGGCTGCCGGATGGCACCTACACCGCCACCTACCGTGTGATCTCGGCCGACACGCACATCGTCTACGGCGGCCTCGTGTTCAGCATCGGCCACGCCGGCGCCGCGCCGAAGTTCACGGTCGCCGGTCTGATCGGCCGCAACAAGAGCGGCAAGGTCACCGAGATCGCCTTCGGTTTCGCGCGCGGCCTCGACTACCTGACGATCGCGCTGCTGCTCGGCGGCCTCGCGTTCGTGCTCGTCGCTTGGCTGCCGGGATTCGCCGCGGTGGCGGACGCCGAGCCGCAATGGCAAGCGGCCTCGCGGATCTTTGCCAAGCGCATGCGATCACTGCTGGGAGCCGTGGTCGTGTTGGGCCTCCTCGTGAGCGTGCTCGGCATCCTGCTGCAGGGCGCGAGCGCGGCCGGCGTGTCGCTGTGGGCGTCTCTGAAAAGCACGATCCTGCAAAACACCCTGGAAAGCCGCTTCGGCGAGGTGTGGGGACTGCGGGCGATCGACTGGCTGGCGCTGGGCGCACTGCTGCTGCTCGCCAAGACGCTCCCACGCCGCGTCCTGCTCGGACTGACCGCGCCCTGTGCGGCCTACCTGGCTATGACTCCGGCGCTCAGCGGCCACGCGAGCATCCAGAGCCCGACGGTGGTGTTCTTTCCCTCTGACGTCCTGCACGTGCTCGCGGCGAGCGTATGGGTGGGGGGGATCGCCTGCCTGCTCCTGGCGCTGCCCTGTCGCGACGCGAGCGCTCCAGAGCTCACAGCGCAGCCGGCTGCTGCTCGCGACGCTCGCCCGCTTCTCCCCACTGGCCCTCACTTGCGTAATCGTCATAGCCGTCACGGGAGTCGTGCAGGCGTACATCGATGTGCGCAGTCTCGACGGCCTGTTTCACACCACCTACGGCGCTTTGATCATCGTCAAGGTCGTTCTGCTGTTGCTGTTGATCTGTCTTGGCTGGGTAAACCGCGAACGAGTGATTCCCGCGCTGAAGCGCATCGCTGCAGCGGACGGTCCGCCGGGCGGCGTTGGTGTGTTGGCTCGCCGCACGATGCGCGGCGAGCTCGCGTTGATGCTCTGCGTGCTTGGCGTGACCGCCGCGCTGATCAGCTACGCCCCGCCGATCGATGCGGCGTCGGGACCGTTCTCCACGAACACCACGATCGGGCAGGCCGAGCTCGAGCTGACCCTCGAACCGGCCAAAGTCGGATTGAACACGATCCACCTCTATCTGATCGACGCCAAGACCGGCGCCCAGTTCACCGAGACCAAGGAACTGACGGTCACTGCCCGGCTGCCCTCGAAGGGGATCGGGCCCCTGCCGCTGAAGGCGAACTTGGCGGGCCCCGGCCACTACGTAATGAACTCCGCGGTGCTCAGCCCCGGGGGCACGTGGGAGATCGAAATCATCGACCGGGTCTCCGAATTCGAACAGCACACCCGCACGGTGAAGATCCCGATCCACTGAAAGGAACATCCAACATGAGAGCTAGACAAGTCACAGCCAAGAAAGTCGCCCTGCTGCTGATTACTGCGGCACTCATTGCACCGGCGAGCGTACAGGCACACATCAGCCTGCACCCCAACACGATTCCCGCGGGGGCATTCGCGACGTTGGATGTGCGGGTCCCGGGCGAGCAGGAAGGCGCCTATGTCAAGCAGGTTGACGTGCTGTTTCCGGCGGGATTCACTGGAGTCGATTATGAAAATGTGCCCGGCTGGAGCACGAGGGTCATCGAAGAAAAACTTTCAACGCCGATCAAAGAAGACGGAGAAACAATTGACACCGAGGTCTCTCAAATCGTCTGGACGTGGACAGGTCCGTTGGGCAAGGTGAGTGATAATCAATTTATAAATCTCCCACTGTCATTGGCGATCCCGGAGAATACGTCCGGCAAGTCACTCGAATTCAGGACGGTCCAGACCTACAGCAACGGTCAGGTGGTCCACTGGATCGATCCCTCGCTGACGGCGGAACATCCCTCTCCGCGGATCAACGTGACGGCCAAGGGCGGCGTGATCCAGGACATCGCCGGTGACGAGGCCGGCCCGGCTGCCGGCGCGACGGCGAGTGGTCAGTCATCGGCTCCGCACGCGCCGGCGGCTGTCAGTACGGCCGTCGCAAGCCAAGTGGGGGCGCCAGCAAGGGACTGGGCATCGCCGCGCTGATCCTCGGCGCGCTGGGCCTGCTCGCCGGCCTGTTCGCGCTCGTCACTGCACAGCGTGCGACGTAGGCGGGGCGCAGGCACGGGGTCGCCAGGTAGTACCCTTCGCCCTTCAGAGTAAGTGCCCCGACCGGAGGTCAATCGACAGTGAGCAACACCGCCGCCAGCAGCAGCAACACCAGCAGCAACCGTCAGCTACCCGCGGGCTTCGCCGAGGTCTCGCCGTTGCTGATCGGCCTGATCGGCATCTCGATTCCGGTCATGCTGCTTGCCTGGGCGGCGGTGGAGAAGAGCACGGTCGTGCTGATCTTCGCCGTCCTGGCGATGTTCGCCGTCGGCGCCGCCACGTTGACGTTCGTGATCGTGCTAGCCGGCGAAGGCGAAGATCACGAGGGCGGCCACGAGGAGACCGACGCGTAGCGCGACCTCTCGCTCCGGAGGCGCCCTGCACGGGGCTGTCTGAGCATATGACAGCATTAGGAATGCAGGCGCGGTTCACGAAGGGCCAAGTCAACCGCGCTGGCGTGCTGCTGCTCGATCTCCGCGAGCGGATGCATCAAGATGACGCCGAGCGTGCCGTTGCGGAGTTCGATGAAGGGAAGCTGGACGAGGCGTGGGAGGCTCTGACGTGGTGGCGCAGCCTGCACGCCCGCTCGTTATCAGCGGTCGTCGCGAATCTTCGCCACCACGTGGACCGCGGCGATGCGCGCGTGCAGGGCCGTATCGAGGTCACGCAGCGCTTGAAGCGGCTCGACACGTTGATTGGGAAGCTCGGCCGCGAGCTGGGCAACGTCACGCAGATGCAGGATGTCGGCGGCGTTCGCGCGGTGCTCCCGAGCCTGCGGCACGTTTACGTCGTCAGACGCCGGCTGTTGAAGTCATGGGTGATCATCAGGGAGCGGGACTACATCGCTGAACCCAAGAGCAGCGGCTATCGGGCGCTGCACCTGATCGTGAGGCGTATGGGTTTCCCGATTGAGGTTCAACTCCGAACGATCGCGCAGAACATATGGGCCAACCAGGTGGAGGAGACCGGGAGGCAGGTTGGTCTAGACCTCAAGTTTGGCGCAGGCAATGAGCATCTCGACAGCATCTTCGTGGCGATGGGCGAGCTGATCGCTCGCTTCGACAGAGGAGAGCTTTCGCCCGACGGGCTGCGTGAGGGCTTGAGGAGCCTGCCATCATTGACGATACGCACGCCCCCAACGTGATCTAGATGAGCCCAGACGACGACATCAAGCACTTCCTCGTGACGCGGGACATGGCGCGTCACGAGACGTCCGTCGTCGAGTTTGGCACGGACTACGAGGCTGCGCAGGACGCTTACCAGAAGGCCGAGCAGAAGGCCCGAGGGCGCGGAGATCTCGATGTTGTGCTGCTCAGTGCCGACTCGCTGGAGACGATCAAGCTCACGCACTCCAGCTACTTCGAGCCGAAGTCACTCGACGAGCTGCTGCCCGCGTAGGACTGCCTCCGATCCACGGGCCTCCTTTGTAAACGCGCCCGGGCCGATTCGAACGGCCGACCTCTCGCTCCGGAGGCGAGCGCTCTATCCACTGAGCTACGGGCGCGGGTGTCGCTACCGTAGCGAACCATGGACCTTTCGATCTTCTTTGCGGGCACCGGTGGCTCGGTGCCCAGCCTCCGGCGCGGCCTGCCCGCGATCCTCGTGCGCCGCGGCGGCGATCGCATCTTATTCGACTGCGGCGAAGGCACGCAGCGTCAACTCGTGCGCTCGGTCGGGCTAACCGATGTGGACTGCGTGTTCATCACGCACTTCCACGCCGATCACTGGCTGGGATTGCCGGGGATGTTGAAGTCCTTCGCGCTGCGTGAACGCGACCAGCCGCTGGCCGTATATGGACCGCGTGGGCTGAAAGAGCTGATGGGGGCGATGCGGGTCGTCTACGGCCGGATGCCCTATGAGCTCAGCTTCGTGGAGCTGGCGCCCGCGGAGACGGTGCAGCGCGATGGCTATGCGATCACCGCGATCCCCGTCAGCCACCGCGGCGCGGCGTGCTTCGGGTATGCGCTCGTCGAGCAGCCGCGCCCGGGGCATCTCGATGCGCGCTTGGCGCAGGAGTTGGGCGTGAGCCCGGGGCCCGACTTCGGGCGCCTTCAGCGCGGGGAGATGGTCAATGGCGTCGCGCCCGAGCAGGTGATGGGATCCGCACGGGAGGGCCGCAAGGTGGTGCTCTCCGGTGATACGGAGCCGTGTGAAGCGCTCGCGATTGCCGCCTATCAGGCCGACCTGCTCGTGCACGAGGCGACGTTCGCCGAGGATGAGGCCGAGCGCGCACGCCAGACCGCTCACTCGACCGCGCGCCAGGCGGCGCAACTGGCGCACGATGCGGATGTGAGGATGCTCGCGCTGACACACATTTCGAGCCGCTATGCCGGCCAGGAACTGCGCGAGCAGGCGCGCGCGGTATTCGCGGCGACTGAGGCGCCGCGCGACTTCGACACGATCGAGGTGCCGTTTCCCGAGCGCGGCGCCGCCGAGCTGGTCCGCTGGTCCGAGCGCCGTGAGCGCGAGGCGGCGCCCAAGGAGCCCGTCGCGGCGCCCTGATACAGTCGTTTGAAACACTCCTTTAACCCGGTCCCGAGAGGCCAGGAAGGAAACGATGGACTCAGGCGAGAAGGTCGTCCTCCAGGCGGAGGACGTGCGACGGGCGCTGGTGCGGGTCGCGCACGAGATCGTCGAGCGCAATCCCAGACCGCCGGCTCCTGTGCTGATCGGGATCCACCGGCGCGGGGCGTTCCTGGCGAGGCGGTTGCAGGCACAGCTCGAAGAGCTGCTCGATCTGGAGGTCCCGCTCGGGGATCTCGACATCGGCTTCTATCGCGATGACCTGCAGCGCCGCCCCGACGCTCCCGTGGTGCATGCCTCGCACATCGACTTTGACGTCACTGGACGCACGGTGGTGATCGTCGACGACGTGCTGTTCACAGGGCGCACAGTGCGTGCGGCGATCGAGGCGCTGTTCGACTATGGCCGCCCTGCGCGGGTGCAGTTGGCTGTGCTCGCCGACCGAGGACACCGCGAGTTGCCAATCAGGCCGGACTATGTCGGCAAGAACCTGCCGACTTCGCGCGATGAGCACGTTCACGTGCGCGTTGCCGAGCTCGATGGTGTTGATGAGGTCGCGATCGAGGCGGCCGCTGTGGAGACGCTTGCATGAACCACCTGCTGTCGATCGAGGAACTCGACCGGGCTGAAATCGAGCGGATCGTCGCGCAGGCGGCGCGCTTCGCCGAGGTCTCGGACCGCGAGATCAAGAAGGTCCCGGCGCTGCGCGGGCGGATGGTGTTGAACCTGTTCTATGAGGCATCCACACGCACGCGCAGCTCCTTTGAGCTGGCTGCCAAGCGTTTGTCGGCCGACGTGGTGAACTTCGCCGCGAACGGATCGAGCGTGGAGAAGGGCGAGTCGCTGAAGGACACTGTGCTGACGCTGAGTGCGCACAAGCCCGACGCGATCGTGCTGCGCACGCCGTGGGCCGGCGCGTCCGAGCTGGTCTCGAAGTGGTGCGGCGCCGCGATCGTGAACGCGGGCGACGGCAAGCACGAGCATCCGACACAGGCGCTGCTCGACGTCTACACGCTGCTCAAGCGCCTGCCGGGCGGGATCGATGGCGCGTCGATCTGGATCGTCGGCGATGTCGCGCACTCGCGGGTCGCGCGCTCGAACATCATCGCGTTTCAGCGAATGGGCGCGAAGGTGACGGTCGCCGGCCCGCCGACGCTGATCCCGCGCGGAATCGAGGCGCTCGGCTGCGAGGTGCGCTTCACGCTCGACGAGCTTCCCAAGGCCGACGTGGTGTACGCGCTGCGGATGCAGCGCGAGCGGATGAGCGAGAGCTTCCTGCCGTCGCTGCGCGAGTATGCCGCCTGGTATCAGATCAACGGCCGGCGGCTGGGGCCGCGCCAGGTGCTGATGCACCCCGGGCCGGTCAACCGCGGCGTGGAGCTCTCCGGCGAGGTCGTCGACTCACCCCAGGCGGTGATCACCGCGCAGGTCGAGGCCGGCGTCGTCGTGCGAATGGCGGTCCTGTACGAGCTGCTCGCCGGCGCGCGCGAGCCGCAGCCGGACCCCGATCGTCCAGAAAACGTCAAGCAGCTCGCGTGATGGCCGCCAACCCGCTCGTCCAGGGACCGGGAGTCCCCGCAAACCTCCTGCTCTCCCGGGCACACGTGCTCGACCCTCGCGCGAACATCGACGCCATACACGACGTGCGCGTGTGCGGCGGCGAGATCGCCGAGCTGGCGGCGCCCGGCACGCTCGATCCAGCAGCGAACGAGGAAACGATCGACGCGAAGGGGCGCACGCTGCTGCCGGCGTTCTTCGACCCGCACGTCCATCTGCGCACGCCTGGGCAGGAGCACAAGGAGGACCTCGAAACCGGTACGCGCGCGGCCGCCGCCGGAGGATTCGGCGGGGCGATCGCGATGCCGAACACCGACCCGGTGCTCGACTCGGCGCCGCTGCTGCGCTCGTTGCGCGACGCGGCAGCGCGCGAAGCACGGATTCCGGTCGGCTTTCTCCCGGCGATCACGCGCGGGCTGGCAGGCGAGGAGCTGACCGAGATGGCCGAGCTGCGCCACGAGGGCGCGCTCGGCTTCACCGACGACGGGCGGCCGGTCGCGAGCGCGGGGATGCTGAGAAAGGCGCTGCAGTACCAGCGGCTGTGCGGTGGGACGATCGCGCTACACGAGGAGGACGGTTCGCTATCGAAGGGCGGCGCAATGCACGAGGGTGCGGTCAGCGCCGCGCTGGGCCTGGGCGGGATCCCGAGCGTGAGCGAGTCGACGATGGTTGCGCGCGACGCCGAGCTCGCCGGCTACGAGGACGCGCGCGTGCACTTCCAGCACCTCAGCTGCACAGCCTCGGTGCAGGCGGTCGCGCACGCTAAGGCCCATGGCTGGAAGGTCAGCACCGAGGTCACGCCGCACCATCTACTACTGAGCGAGGAGGACGTGCGCGGCATGGACACATGCATGAAGATGAACCCGCCGCTGGCCACCGAGCGGGATCGCAAGGCGCTCGTAGAGGGACTACGCGATGGGACGATCGACTGCGTAGCCACCGATCACGCACCCCACGCGCGCGACGAGAAGGAGGTGCCCTTCGAGCAGGCGCCAATGGGCACCACAGGCCTTGAGACGGCATTCGCAGCGCTATACACCGGGCTGGTGCTGCCGGGAGTACTGGAGCTGGGACTGCTCGTCGAGCGGATGACGGCCGGAGCGGCCTTATTCGAGCTGCCGACCCCGCGGATCGCGAAGGGCGAGCCGGCGAACCTGACGCTGATCGACCTCGACGGCGAGTGGATCGCGGGAGAGCACGGCTGGGAGAGCCGCTCAGAGAACTGCTGCTTCGCCGGGCGGCGATTGAACGGCCGCGTGCTGTTGACGGTGGCCGCTGGCAGCGTCGTGTACAGAGAGCGAGCGTTCTCGGTGGTGGCCGCCTGATGAGCTTGCTCAATCGTGATCGAGCGGCGCTCCTCGTCGTTGACGTGCAGGAGGGCTTCAGGCCGTATGAGTCCTTCGCGGGCGTCGCCGAATCATGCGCAAAGCTCGTGCGGGCGGCGCGGATCCTGGACGTGCCGCGGATCGTCAGCGAGCAATACCCGAAAGGCCTCGGCCATACCGCACCGGAGGTTGGCCTGGAAGAGGAGGCGCCGATCGAGAAGAGCGTGTTCTCGGCGGCTCGTGCGGACGGGTTCGACCTCAAAGGCCGAAACCAGGCGGTCGTGTGCGGGATCGAGACGCATGTGTGCGTGAGCCAGACGGTTCTCGACTTGTTGGAACATGGAGTCGAAGTACAGATCCCGGCCGACGCGGTCGGCTCGCGGCACGTGATCGACTACGAACGCGGCTTGGAGCGGCTGGAGCGTGCGGGAGCCGTCGTGACGACGGTCGAGGCGGCGTTGTTCGAGCTGCTGGAGCGCGCGGGTACGCCGGAGTTCAAAGCGGTGCAGAAACTGATCCTGTGATGGCGATTACAGCCCCCGACGCCAAGAGATGAGTGACACGACGGCCTACGTGCTCTTGGAGGACGGCACGCGCTTTGACGGTGAAGCCTGCGGGGTATCGGATCCAGCCCACCACGCGGTTGGTGAGGTCGTGTTCACCACTGGCATGGCCGGCTACCAGGAGTCGATGACCGACCCGTCGTTTGCGGGTCAGCTGATCGCGTTCACCTATCCCCACATCGGCAACTACGGGGCGAGCACGCAGGCGATGGAGTCCGAGCGCGCGTGGGGCCGAGCGGCGATCATGCGCGAGGCCTGCAACTCCGAGGACGCGCCGAGCGCGGAGCGTGGCTGGCTGGATTGGCTGCGGGATTGCGGCGTGCCGGCGATCAGCGGCGTGGACACGCGCGCGCTGGTAAAGCACATCCGCGAGGCAGGATCGATGAAGGGAGGGGTGTTCACGAGCGAGATCTCCGAGCGCGAGGCAAAGGATCTGATCGAGGCCGAGCCGGCGATGGCCGGGCAGGATCTGGTCGGCCTCGTGACTCCCGGGGAGATCACCCACCACGGTTCAGGCGACGGGCCGAAGATCGCCGTGCTCGACACTGGGATCAAGGGGTCAATGGTGCGCGAGCTCGTGGCGCGAGGCGCGCGTGTGACGTTGCACCCGTGCACGACCACGGCCGCCGAGCTGCTCGCCGAAGACCCCGACGCGGTGTTCCTGGCCAACGGCCCCGGCGACCCGGCCGCCCTGGACTACGTGGTGGACACCGTACGTCAGCTGGTGGGCCACCTGCCGGTGTGGGGCATCTGCCTCGGCCACCAGCTGCTGTGCCGAGCCTTGGGCCTGCATACATTCAAGCTGCCATTCGGCCACCGCGGCGCGAACCACCCGGTCAAGGATCTACAGACCGGGCGCGTGGAGATCACCTCTCAGAACCATGGCTTTGCGGTGCTCGGGCCGAGTGGATCGCGCACGATCGACGGCTCGCGGCCGGTGCGCTGGCACACGGACTTCGGCGCGGCCCAGCTCTCGCACGTGAACCTGTACGACCGCACCGTCGAGGGCTTCGAGCTGCTCGACGCTCCGGGCGGGGCGGTGCAGTATCACCCCGAGGCCGGGCCGGGGCCGCACGACAGCCTGTACCTGTTCGACCGCTTCCTGGAGCGCATTGCCTCGGCGTGATGACATCCACAAGGTCCTGATCCTGGGCTCGGGCCCGATCGTGATCGGGCAGGCGGCCGAGTTCGACTACTCAGGCGTGCAGGCGTGCAAGGTGTTACGCGAGGAGGGCTATGAGGTGGTCCTCGTCAACTCGAACCCGGCGACGATCATGACCGACCCGGAGTTCGCCGACGCGACATACATCGAGCCGCTGCTGCCCGGGCCGGTGGCGCAGGTGATCGAGCGCGAGCGCCCCGACGCGCTGCTGGGAACGCTCGGCGGGCAGACAGCTCTGAACCTCGCCACGGCGCTGCACGAGGATGGGACGTTGGAGCGCTACGGGGTGGAGCTGATCGGGGCCAACTACGACGCGATTCAGTGCGCTGAGGATCGTGAAATGTTCAAGCTGACGATGGAGCGCGCTGGCTTGCGGATGCCGCGCAGTGCGATCGTCACGACGCTGCGGGAAACGATTGACGCGTTGCCCGATCTGGGCCTGCCGTGCATCGTGCGTCCGGCGTTCACTCTTGGGGGGCGCGGCGGTGGGATTGCGCGTACCGAGCAGGAGCTGAGGGCACTGGTGGAGCGCGGGATCGAGGCCTCGCCGATCGGGCAGGTGCTGCTCGATCAGTCCGTGATCGGCTGGGGCGAGTTCGAGCTGGAGGTGATGCGCGACGGCGCCGACAACGTCGTGATCGTGTGCTCGATCGAGAACGTCGACCCGATGGGGGTGCATACGGGCGACTCGGTCACGGTCGCGCCCCAGCAGACGCTGACTGACAGCCTCTACCAGCGCCTGCGCGACCAGGCGATCGAGGTGATCAGGGCCGTTGGGGTGGAGACGGGCGGCTCGAACGTGCAGTTTGCGGTCAACCCCGCGACTGAGGAGATCCTCGTGATCGAGATGAACCCGCGCGTGTCGCGCTCCTCGGCGTTGGCGTCGAAGGCAACGGGCTTTCCGATCGCGAAGATCGCCGCGCGACTCGCGGTGGGCTACCGGTTGGATGAGATCGACAACGACATCACCGGCGTGACCCCGGCGTGCTTCGAGCCGACTATTGACTACGTCGTGGTCAAGTGGCCGCGCTTCGCGTTCGAGAAGTTCCCCGGCAGCGACCCGACGTTGACCACGCACATGAAGTCGGTGGGCGAGGCGATGGCGATCGGCCGCACATTCGGACAGGCGTTCGGCAAGGCGTTGCGCTCGCGCGAGCTGGACAAGCCACCATGTCTCGATCACGTCTCCGGCGAGGTCTTGCTCGATTCTCTGAAGACGCCCGGGCCAGAGCGCTACGAGGCGATCATCGAGTTGCTCGGACGGGGCACGAGCGTCGATGCGATCCACGAGGCGACGGCGATCGATCCGTGGTTCCTGCGCGAGCTGCAGGTGCTTGGCTCTGATCCGGACAAGCCCTTCGAGGGCGAGCGGTCATTCCGCTCTGTTGACACCTGCGCGGCCGAGTTCCCGGCGCGCACACCCTACTACTACTCCGGCTGGGACAGGACCGGAGCCCACCCATCCGACGAGGTGCGCCGTGGAGAGCGCGAGTCGGTCGTGATCCTCGGCTCGGGGCCAAACCGGATCGGGCAGGGGATCGAGTTCGACTACTGCTGCGTGCACGCGGCGATGACCGTGCGCGAGTCAGACCGCGACGCGGTGATGGTCAACTGCAATCCGGAGACGGTCTCGACCGACTACGACACCTCCGACCGTCTGTATTTCGAGCCGCTGACGTTGGAGGATGTGCTCGCGGTGGTGGAAGTCGAGAAACCGAAGGGCGTGATCGTGCAGTTCGGCGGGCAAACCCCGCTGAAGTTGGCAGCCGGCTTGGCACAGGCGGGCGTGCCGCTGCTGGGCACGAGCGTCGATGCGATCGACCTGGCCGAGGACCGTGGACGCTTCGGCGCGCTGCTGGCGGAGCTCGGCTACAGGGCCCCGCCGTATGCGACGGCTCGCTCGGTAGATGAGGCATTGACCCAGGCCGAGGAGGTGGGCTATCCGCTGCTTGTGCGGCCGTCCTACGTGCTCGGCGGCAGGGCGATGGAGATCGTCTACGCGCGTGAGGGACTGAGGGACTACTTGGAACGTGAGGGCGTCGTCGACGCCACTGTGCAATCACCAGATGCACCCGAGATCTTCCTCGACAGATTCCTGGAGAACGCGATCGAGGTCGACGTCGACGCGCTGTGCGACGGGGATACGGTGTGGATCGGCGGGATCATGCAGCACGTCGAGGAGGCGGGAGTGCACTCGGGCGACAGCGCGTGTGTGCTGCCACCGCACTCGCTCGGCGAGGAGATGCTCGAGCAGATCAGGGTGGCGACGCGCGAGATCGCGCTTGCGGTCGGGGTGGTTGGGCTGCTGAACGTGCAGTACGCGGTGTACGCAGGCCAGCTGTTCGTGATCGAGGCCAACCCTCGAGCGTCGCGGACGGTGCCGTTCGTATCAAAGGCGGTCGGCGTGCCGCTGGCAAAGCTGGCCTGCCGGATCATGCTGGGCGAGCGGATCGCGGACCTCGACCTGCCGGCGGGCAGGGAGGGGCTGGGGTATGGCGAGCATGTGTCGGTGAAGGAGGCGGTGCTGCCGTTCGACCGCTTCGAGGGCGCCGACGCGGTGCTCGGTCCAGAGATGCGCTCGACCGGCGAGGTGATGGGGATTGCGCGCGACTTTCCGACCGCGTTCGCCAAGGCTCAGGCCGCCGCGGGCGTGCCACTGCCGCACAGGGGCACAGCGTTCATCACGGTGACCGACTCGGACAAGGCTGGTGCGTTCGCGGTCGCGCAGATCCTGCACGACAACGGCTTTCGGATCGTTGCCACCCGTGGGACGGCGGAGGCGATCGCGCGGATGGGGGTGCCGGTGGAGCGATTGAACAAGCTCGGCGAAGGCTCGCCACACGTGCTGGACTGGATCGAGCGCGGGGATGTCGATCTCGTCGTGAACACGCCGACGGGCGTCGGGGCGAGGACCGACGGCTGGGAGATCAGACGTGCCGCGGTGATGCACGGCATCCCCTGCCTGACGACGCTCTCCGCCGGGGTGAGCGCGGCACGCGCGATCTCGAGCGCTCGGCGAGATGGAGCGCCGGAGGTGCTGTGCTTGCAGGAGTTGCACGGGGACCGATGACCGCGCCTTTCGCTCGTAGGCTGCTGACGGTCACTGGGATGGACGAGCTGGGCGCCTACTGCGTGCTGCGAGTTGCCGACCCCGAGGGATCGAATCCCGCCCCGGGCCAGTTCACGATGCTCGCGGCCGCGGAGCACTGGGGCGGAGGGGAGGACGAGCGGCCATATCTCCCGCGCGCCTTCTCGATCGCCCGCTGGCAAGACGGGGAGGCTCACTATCTGCTGGAGGACGTGGGGCCGGGTACGAAGCGACTGTGCGAGCTCCGCGTGGGAGATGATGTCTGGGCGCTCGGTCCGCTCGGGCGGGGCTTCATCGCACCGCGGGAGGGCCGGCGCGCGCTGCTGGTGGGAGGCGGCGTGGGGATCGCGCCGCTGGCGATCCTCCAGGATGTACTGGAGTGCGAGATGACCGTTCTGCTCGGCTTTCGCGATGGCCCGCGTGCGCGGGGCGCGGCGCTGTTGCGCGGGGCGCTCCTCGCCACCGATGATGGCTCGGCCGGTCATCACGGCCTCGTCACAGACCTGCTCGGCGAAGAGCTGAAGCGCGACCCGCACGCCACCGTGTACGCGTGCGGACCGGCGCCGATGCTGGAGGCCGTCAGAGCGCTGTGCGCGACGGGTGCAGTGCCTGCACAGCTCGCATTGGAGGCGGGGATGGCGTGCGGGTTCGGCGCGTGCTATGGCTGCGTCGTGCCAAAGCGGGGCGGGGGTTATCTGCGGGTGTGCGTCGACGGTCCCGTGGTCGACGCCGCTGAACTGGAGTCGATCGAGGAGCATTCCGGAGCTCCGGCATGAGCGTTGAGTTCTGCGGTCTGCAACTGACGCATCCGATCATCAACGGCTCGGGCACGTTCGATGCGCTCGCGGCGAGGAAGGCGTTCGGGGCGGTGCTGGACGAGGAGTTCCCGTTTGCGGCGTACGTATCGAAGACAATCACGCTGGAGCCACGCGCGGGAAATCCGCCACCGCGGCTGTGGGAGGCGCCGGGCGGGCTAATCAACTCGATCGGGCTGCCGAACAAGGGATTGGTGGGCTATCTGGCCGAGGACTTGCCCGAGCTGGCAACCCTGCCGGTGCCACTGATCACGAACGTGATGGGCTCGAGCGCGGCGGAGATCGCTGAGCTCCTGCAGGCCTGCGACGCGCGCGCGGAGATTGCGGCGATCGAGCTGAACGTGTCGTGTCCGAACGTGAAGACGGGGCTCGACATCGGGGCCGATCCACGCCAGCTTGAGGAAGTCGTGCGGGCGGTACGTCCACGGACTGGTAAGCCGCTGATCGTGAAGTTGACGCCGAACGCTGCAGATGTGGCCGCCTGTGCGCTGGCCGCGCAGGAGGGTGGCGCGGACGCTGTGTCCCTGATCAACACGCTGCGGGCACTGGTGCTCGCGCCGGCATCTCGCGACGGTCGATCCCCGCCGCCCTCGCCCCGGCCATGGCTGGGGGGCCGGACCGGCGGCCTGTCGGGTTCCGCGATCCGCGCGGTCGCGCTCGCTCAGGTGGCAGCGGTTGTCGAGCGCGTGAGGATCCCCGCGATCGGGATGGGCGGAGTGAGCTGCGCGGCGCACGCTCGCGAGCTGCTCGATGTCGGGGCGCGGCTGGTGGCGGTCGGCACCGAGAGCTTCCGCGACCCCATGGCCGGGGCAAGGATCGCGCGGGGATTGGATCCCAGCCCAGCCTCGCCCACCTCCGGCTCGGCCTGACGCTGGTGGAGATCAGTGTTCGGCCAAGGCCTAGTGTGGCTGGCTGATGGGCCAGGATAGGAGGCGCTAAAAATCCCTGCAAAGCGGCGGCGCGACCGTCCATTAGCCTCGACATGCCTGTAGCTCAAGTTGAGGTATAGCTGAATTGGCTGTTTTTCCTTGATCGACTGCCGCCGGTGTGTAGACTCGCCGCCCATGGCGATGGCGACCGAGACGGCGAGCGAGAAGACCTCCTTGGCTCCCGCGGCAGCCCCCGAGCGGTCGCTGAATCAGCGCATGGACGCGCTCGCGAGGGCCAACCAGATCCGCACGCGCAGAGCACAACTCAAGCGCGATCTCAAATCGGGTCGCTTGTCGATCCAGACGTTGCTTCAGAACCCGCCGGAGTACGTCGAGACCGCGAAGGTGTTCGACATGCTGCTGGCTGTGCCCAAGTACGGCCGGGTGAAGGTGAACAAGATCCTCGCCCTATGCCGAATCTCCCCGAGCAAGACTATCGGCGGTCTCTCCGAGCGCCAACGCAGCGAGCTGGTATCGCTGCTGCGCCGCTGAAATCCGGTTCCCCCGCTCCTCGCATTAGGCTCCCAGCAGTGGCGCGGGTGTTCGTAATCACAGGGCCTTCGGGCGTCGGCAAGGGGACTCTGATCAGGGGGCTGATGGAGCGGCTGGGAGAACTGGAGCTGTCGGTCTCCGCGACCACGCGCGCGCCACGGCCGGGTGAGCGGGACGGCGTTGACTACCACTTCCTCACGCGCGAGGAGTTCGACCGGAAGGTCCAGGACGAAGACTTCGTCGAGCACGCCGACTACGCCGGCCGCAGTTACGGGACGCTGCGCTCGGAGCTGGAGGAGCGGGTGAGCGCAGGTGCGCCGGTGGTATTGGAGATCGAGGTTCAGGGGGCTCGCCAGGTGCGGGCGTCGGTGCCCGACGCGGTTCAAGTGTTCATCGCGCCGCCCTCGCTCCAGGAGCTGCGCACACGGCTGATCGGACGGGGAACCGACGATCCCGAGGAGGTCGAGCGGCGGCTGCGCGTCGCCGCACAGGAGCTGGAGGCGCAACCGGAGTTCGCGCACGTGGTGGTCAACGACCGCCTGCAGGACGCGCTGGAGCAGCTGACGGCAGTCGTCGCCGATGAGCTGGACGGAGGAGGCACTACACTGGAGGATCAACCAGGAAAGGCTCAGACCAAGTGATCTCTCCCCGCATCGACCGCCTGCTCGACAACGTCGACTCCAATTACGCAAGCGTGCTCGTCGCCGCCAAGCGCGCACGCCAGATCAACAGCTACTACCACAACCTCGGTGAGGGCACCTTCGATGAGTTCCCGCCGCCGATGGTCGAAACGATCTCCAAGAACTACCTCACGATCGCCCTCGAGGAGGTAGCAGCAGGAAAGATCAAGTACCACTACCGCTAGGGCAGTCGCGCAAGCGCTGAATCAGCGCTTGCCCATAGGCGACATGCCGTCTAGAACCTAGGTCATGTCCCGAATCCTGCTCGGCGTCAGCGGCGGCATCGCCGCTTACAAGTCGCTCGAGTTCGTGCGCTTGGCAACAGCGGCCGGGCATTCAGTACGGGTTGTGCAAACGCCCATGAGCCAGCGGTTCGTCGGCGCCGCTTCCTTCCAGGCCCTGACCGGGGCCCCGGTGCTGAGCAGCGAGTTCGAGCGCGACCCCGCGCGTGGGGCCTTCCCCGGACAGGAGCCTCCGGCGCACGAGCCACTGAGCCATCTGGCGCTGGTTGCCAACGCCGATCTCTTTCTGATCGCTCCGGCTTCCGCCAACACCCTCGCGAAGCTCGCCCACGGCCTGGCGGACAACCTGCTGAGCAGCTGCGCGCTGGCAGCTGTCTGCCCCGTGGTGGTGGCCCCGGCGATGAACAACCACATGTATGAGAACCAGGCCACCCGAGCCAACCTGCAGATCCTGCGTGAGCGCGGCGTGGAGATCGTCGAGCCGGGAGTTGGGCGGCTGGCATCAAAGGATGAGCAGGGGGTGGGGCGCCTGGCGGAGCCGGCGCGGCTACTGGAGATCTGCGAGACGGTGCTCGGTACAGCGGCGGGCGAGCACGCAGGCCGACCTCTGATCGGTGGGGCCGCGAGCGCCGGCTGGCGCGGACTGAAGGTGCTCGTCACCGCTGGGGGCACGCGCGAGCCGATCGACAGCGTGCGGTTCATCGGTAACAGCTCCTCCGGGCGGATGGGCTTCGCCCTGGCGCAGGCCGCGCACGCCCGTGGCGCTGAGGTGACACTGCTGGCTGCGAACGTCGCGCTGCCGTGCCCGCTGGGCGTGGTCTGTCACGACCTGGGCACCGCGGCCGAGTTACTGCAGGCCTGTGAGCGGGAGTTCCCGGCGTGCGACGTGCTGCTGATGACGGCGGCGGTCGCCGACTTCAGACCACGTGAGCCGGCGGAGGGGAAGATCAAGAAGTCAGGCCACACGAGCTTGGAGCTGGAGCTCGAGCCGACCGCGGACGTGCTCGCTTCTCTGGCGGCGCAGCGGTCAGACGGTCAGACGCTGGTCGGCTTCGCTGCCGAGCACGGCGAGCGCGCGGTCGACTACGCCCGCGAGAAGCTGACCGAGAAGGGCCTCGACGCGATCGTCGTGAACGACATCTCACGCAAGGACATCGGCTTCGACGTGGACATGAACGAGGTTGCGATCCTCGCTGTGGACGCAGAGCGGCGACAGACCGTCGAGCACGTGCCACGTGCCTCCAAGACGGAGGTCGCGAAGGCGATCCTCGATGTCGTCGAGCGTTTGCGCGGCGGGGCATGACGGCGCCCGGCGCAAGCCGGTCAGGGTCAGCGGGCGCCTCCCCGATGCTATGCTCGATTGAGACTTTCGTACCGCCGATCGGAGATCGGCCAGCAGACGCCGGTAGTTGTGCCGAGAGTGGGCGATCGCCCGCTTTTTTTGCGTAAGGACCTATTTCAATGACTCCGCTACAGACAGATATCGAAAGGCGTCTCGCTCAGAGCGAGCCCGATGTCGAGGTGCTGCTTGCCGAGGTGCTCGGCGGTCGCTGCCTGCGCGTGTACATCGATCATCCGGACGGTGTCACGCTCGCACTGTGCGAGCGGGTCACCGCGCTGCTGAGCGAGGAGCGTGAGCGCTACTCGCTGGAGGTCTCCTCGCCTGGGAGCGAGCGTCCGCTGAGTAAGCCCGCACATTTCCGCCGGTTCGTCGGGCGGCGCGCACGGGTACGGACCCGCCATCCACGTCCGGTCGGCCACCCGGCCGGCCAGCGATCGGCCGCGGCGAGACCGACGAGCAGCTTCACCGGGGAGCTGGTGGGAGCCTCCGAGGATGAGATCACTCTGGCCGCCGACGGGGGCATCATCGCGATCCCCTACTCGGAGATTCGCCGTTCGAACCTGATCGAAGATTAAGGAGCCCGCCCGCCCCATGTCACGCGAAATCCTGGAAGCCATGCACGCGCTGGCCCGCGAGAAGGGGATCGAGCCCGAGAAGCTGATGATCGCGCTCGAGGACGCCCTGCTGTCGGCTTACAAGAAGCAGCCAGACTCGGCCAAGTACGCACGCGTTGAGATGGACCGCGAGACGGCCGACTTCCGGGTAATCGAACTGATCATCCCCGAACGCTTGGAGGCGCACCTGATCGTCGAGACGATCGACGAGGAAACCACGGTCGATCCCGAGACGGGCGAGATGCGCGAGCCCGAGGAACCAGAGATCGATCCGAAGAAGTTTGAGGAATACCGCGATCAGATCGATGAACAGGACGTCACCCCCGACGACTTCGGCCGGATCGCCGCGCAGACCGCCAAGCAGGTGATCCTGCAGCGTATCCGCGAGGCGGAGCGGGACATGATGTTCGAGGAGTACCGCGACCGCGTGGGCGAGCTGATTACCGGCATCGTGCAGCAGTCCGACTCTCGTTACACGCTTGTGCAGCTGCGTGAACGTGTGGAGGCGCTACTACCCAAGTCCGAGCAGGTCGAGGGTGAGCGCTACGACCACTCTCAACGGATCAAGGCTGTGATCAAGGAGGTCTCCCCGTCAACGAAGGGCCCTTCGATCATCGTCTCCCGGCGCGACCCGGAGCTGATCAAGAAGCTGTTCGAGCTTGAGGTTCCGGAGATCGCGGATGGCCTGGTGGAAATCGCAAACGTCGCCCGCGAGCCCGGCTACCGCTCTAAGATCGCCGTCGTCTCGAACACCGACGGCGTCGATCCCGTCGGTGCCTGCGTTGGTCCGCGCGGCTCACGTGTGCGCATGGTCGTGAGCGAGCTGCGAGGCGAGAAGATCGACATCATCCCCTTCAACGACGAGCCCGCCAGGTTCGTCGCCAAGGCACTTTCTCCCGCGCGAGTGCGCGAGGTGCTCGTCGACGATGAGGCCAAGCAGGCCACTGTGATCGTGCCCGACGACCAGCTCTCGCTGGCAATCGGCCGCGAGGGCCAGAACGCGCGACTGGCGGCGCGACTGACCGGCTGGCGCGTGGATATCCGCTCGGAGAGCGAGTTCGCCGCCGAGGAGGCCGAGCACGGCTACGAGGAGGAGGAGGTCCAGGGACGCTGCGCCGCGATCCTCTCCAACGGACGGCGCTGCCCGAACGCCTCGCTGCCCGGTTCACGCTACTGCGGTCTTGAGACCCACCAGGCGCTGGCGAACATCGAGGGCGACCAGATCTCAGACCTGACCCCGGGGGGAGAGGATGTCCCGGCGCCCGAGCAACCGCCCGGCGACGCAGAGCCCCCGGCCGCTGAGATGCCGGAGGCGCAGACACCGGCACCCGAAGAGAGCGACCAGTCGCTCCCTGGCGAGGAGCTCACCGCGATGGCGCCGCAGGAGCAGCTCGCTGACGCGCCGGTGGTACACGAGGCCATCGAGGAGCAGACGCCATAGGGCCGCATGTGCCCCAGCGCCGTTGCGTCGGGTGCGGGCTCCTCGCGCCGAAGTCCGAGCTGTTGCGTCTCGCTATAGGCGCTCAGAGATCAGCCGGCGAGGGTGAAGGTCTCCTTAGGCGGGCGGTGCTCGACCGAGCTGGCGTGATGCCCGGACGTGGAGCCTATCTCTGCCGTGTCGCCGCACCCGACAAGCCTTCCGTCGACTGTATTGCCCTCGCCACACGACGTGGTGGTCTCGCCCGAGCATTGCGTTGCGCGGTGAAGATCGACCCCAAGCTCCTAGAATCGATAAGTCGATGACCAAGAAGCGCGTACACGAGATCGCAAAGGAGCAGGGTTTATCCAGCAAGGAGTTGCTGGTGAGGCTGAAGGCAGCCGGCGTGGAGGCCAAGGCCGCGGCATCCTCGGTCGATGAGACGGTTGCCCTGCAGGCTTTGAGTTCCAACGGCACCACCGGCAATGGCGCACCCGCGGCGGCCCAGCTAAAGGGTTCGACCGCGACCGTTGCGCCGCCTGCCGTCGCCGAGGCGGCCAAGGCGACTGCACCCGCCGGCTCGGATACATCATCTGCGCCGGCCGCTGCTCCCGCTTCTGCTTCGCCTACCGGTCAAGCCCCCACCGGCACTCCGGCAGCCACCCCCTCCAACGGAGCTGCGGTCGTTCAGGCCGGCCCCTCGGGAGCAGGCACCGCTGCCGAGTCTGGCTCCTCGCCCCAAGCCGCTGCTGGGGCCGCTGGTGAGCGCGTGCGTCCCACGCGCGATTCGCGCACGGGCGAGCGGACACCCGGCGGCGTCGGGCCGGGCGGGCGTAGGCGCGTCGTGATCGACTCACAGGCATCCCGTCGTCAGCAGGGAGGCCCGGCCAATCAACCCCAGCGCCGTCCGCGCCGTGGCCGGCGCAGGCGCGGCACCTATGACGACACGATCGCCCCGATCGACGCGGCCGCGATGGAGGCGACCGATGAGATTCGCGTCAATTCGGGCTCCACCGTGAAGGATGTCGCCGAGTATCTAGGTGTGCCGGTGCCGGAGGTGATCAAGAAGCTGATGATGCTCGGTGAGATGGCGACGCTGACGCAGACCCTGTCCGATGATGCGATCGGAGTACTGGCGGACGAGTTCGACAAGAAGATCGAGATCGTCCACGCCGCCGACGACGTCGAGATCGAGCCGGTCTTTGAAGATGTCGAGGAGGACATGATCGAGCGTCCGCCGGTGGTCACGATCATGGGGCACGTCGATCACGGGAAGACCTCACTGCTGGACGCAATCCGCGAGACCGAGGTGGCCGCGGGCGAGGCGGGCGGGATCACACAGCACATCGGCGCCTACCAGGTCCACCACGGCGGCAAGGTGGTCACCTTCCTGGACACGCCGGGCCACGAGGCGTTCACCGCGATGCGCGCCCGTGGCGCACGCGTGACCGATGTGGTGGTGATCGTGGTCGCTGCCGACGATGGCGTCAAGCCCCAAACGGAGGAGGCGATCGATCACGCCCGCGCCGCGGAAGTGCCGATCGTGGTGGCGGTGAACAAGATCGACAAGGAGGGCGCTCAGCCCGAGCGTGTGCGTACGGAGATGACCCAGCATGGGCTACAGCCCGCAGAGTGGGGCGGCGAGATCGAGTTCGTGGATGTAAGCGCGAAGACCCGCGAGGGCTTGGATTCCCTGCTCGACACGATTCAGGTGGTGACCGACCTGGAGGAGCTGAAGGCCAACAGCGATGCGGAGGCCTCGGGTACCGTCATCGAGTCAAAGCTCGACCCCGGCCGGGGTCCGGTGGTGAGCGTCCTGATCCAGCGCGGGACACTGCGCGTGAGCGACGCGCTCGTCGCGGGCGCGCACTTCGGACGGGTGCGCGCGATGCATGACTTCACTGGTGCGCGTGTGAAGGCGGCATCTCCGGGCCAGCCGGTGGAGGTGCTCGGCTTCGATGGCGTCCCGGAGGCCGGCGAACTCGTGCGCGTGGTCGAGAACGAGCGCCGTGCGCGTCAGCTCGCCGGTGAGCGCGCGAACCGTCTGAAGACCGAGGCATTGGCGCGACGCTCGGGTCGGAAGATGTCGCTGGAGGATGTTTTCAAGCTCGCTCAGGAGGGCCAGGTCAAGGAGCTCAGCCTGGTCGTCAAGGCCGACGTCGCCGGCTCGCTCGAGGCGATCGAGGACGAGATCGCCAAGCTCCCTCAGGGCGAGGTCAAGGTCAACATCATCCATCGCGGCGTCGGTGGCATCAATGAGTCCGATGCGATGCTCGCCGCCGCCTCCAACGGGGTGATCCTGGCATTCAACGTGCGTCCGGTCGGAGACGCTCGCCAGGTGGCCGATCGCGAGGGAGTCGAGATCCGCTCCTACTCTGTGATCTACAAGGCGATCGAGGAGCTGCGCGCAGCGATGCAGGGCATGCTCGAGCCGGACGAGGTGGAGAGCGCGCTCGGCCAGGCCGAGGTGCGCCAGCTGTTCCGCGCTTCGAAGATCGGGACGATCGCAGGATCGCACGTCAGCGAGGGCACAATCACCCGCGGCGCGAAGGTGCGCGTCGTGCGCGAGGGCACGGTGATCCACGACACGACGATCGCCAGCCTGAAGCGCTTCAACGAGGATGTGCGCGAGGTGGCCGCGGGCTTTGAGTGTGGCATCCTGTTGACGAACTTCCAGGATCTGCGCGAGGGCGATCTGCTCGAGACATACGAGACGCGCAAGGTCGAGCGCCAACTGAGCTGAGCCGGGCGTGGGAAGGGTAGGATGAGCACGGGACGTATGCGCCGCGTCGATGAGGCGATTCGCCAAGTGGTGGGCGACGCGGTAGCAGGAGAGTTGAAGGACCCTCGTGTGGGATTTGTGACCGTGACAGATGTCAGAACAAGCGCCGATCTGCGCCACGCTCGCGTATACGTGAGCGTGCTCGGCGACGGCGGCCGGCCATCCACCGACGAGCAGCGCGAGGCCACGATGGCCGGGTTGCGCAGCGCGCACGGCTTTCTGCAGGGCAAGGTCGCGTCCGAGCTGCACCTCAAGCGCACGCCCGCGATCGAGCTGCACTACGACGACACGACCGACCGCGCGATGCGCGTCGACGAGTTGATCGAGGAGATCGGCGGACAGGGATGAGCGAGGCCGAGAGCACAGAGGTCACCCGCGAGCGCGTGCTCGAGCGGATCCGCGAGGACTCTCGCTTCGTCCTCGCGGCGCACGAGCGTCCTGATGGCGATGCGCTGGGCTCGCTGGTGGGGATGCAGGGCCTGTTGAGTGCATTGGGCAAGGACTCGTTGATGTTCATCGCGCCCGAGGACCTGCCGCTGCCCTTGGAGTACCGCTTCTTTGCGCTGGAGGGCCTGATCCAGACACCCCCGGAGGACATCGCCGAGCGCACCGTTGTGTTCCTGGACTGTGGCAACATCGACCGTAACTCGGCGAGCGTGCTGCACGATGGCAGGCACCTGCTGAATATCGACCATCACCACGACAACACTCGTTTTGGCACGCTTGATCACGTTGTGCCCGACGCCTCGTGCACGGCGGAGATCGTCTGGGATCTCATGCGCGGCTTGGGGGTGAAACCGACGTCGGGGGTGGCGCAGGCGCTGTATGTCGGTCTGATCACAGATACAGGGCGCTTCATGTACGAGAACACTGGTCCGCGCGCGCACGAGATGGCGGCCGATCTGATCGGGGCGGGTGTCGATGTCCAAGCCGTGTACAGGAGGTTGTTCGAGGAAACGCCGGAGGGCAAGCTTGCGCTGCTCGCGCTGGGGCTCAGCCAGATGCGGCGCTTTGACTCCGGTGAGCTGACGCTGTCGGCGTTGAGCGCAGAGGACTTTGCCAAGGCTGATGCCGAGGAGAGCTACTCGGAGGGCATCATCGACCATCTGCGGGCAGTGCAGGGAACAAAGCTGGCGGCACTGATACGCGAGCTGACAAGCGGGGAGCGCAAGGGTCAGCACAAAGTCTCGTTGCGCGCTACCGACGACGATGTCGACGTGTCGATGATCGCGCGGGCGCAGGGGGGCGGGGGGCACCGGCGCGCGGCCGGGTTCTCGACAACGCTTGAGCTCGACGAGCTGATTGCATTTCTGCGAAGCGAACTCGCGGTGCAGCTGCACGCCACCCCGGACGGCCACGCGACCGCGACGCTCGCCTGAGCTCCGCCCGCGTGCCGATGGACGGTGTTCTGCTGATCGACAAGCCAGCGGGGATTACCTCGCACGACGTGGTCGCGGCGGTGCGACGCGCGCTGGACGGGGCCAAGACGGGGCACGCGGGCACGCTCGACCCGTTCGCGACCGGTCTCCTGATTGTGCTAGTGGGAAGGGCGACGAAAGCCCAGCGTCAGATGATGGAGCTACGCAAGCGTTACGAGACGGTCGCGCGGTTGGGAGCGGTGTCGAGCACGGGGGACACAGAGGGGGAGATAACCGAGACGGGGCGCCTGCCGCCTGATCCGCCGCTGCTGCCGACGGGCGAGATCAGACAGCGCCCGCCCGCGTACTCGGCCGTGAAGATCGGTGGTGAGCGTGCGTATAAGCGTGCTCGGCGCGGCGAGCAGTTCGAGCTGCCCGAGCGGATCGTCAGCGTTTATCGCTTCAAGCAGCTCTGGCGCGAGGGATCACGCCGCCGTCGACGCGCGGGCTATGAGATCGAATGCTCGGCTGGCACGTACGTGCGCTCACTGATCGCCGATCTGAAGGACGCCTACTGCCTGGAGCTGAGACGCACAGCGATCGGTCCCTTCGACGTCCGCGACGCGGTCACCCCACCACGCCGGGGAGAGCCGTGGTCAGAGCCACCGCTGATCCAGCTCGAGCACGCGCTCGGCGAGGCGCTCGCAATAGGCTTGCGGCGTGGAGATCACGCGTCTGGGAGATGTCGAGCAGCGAAAAGATGGGCGCAGCGTCGCGGTGGGTACCTTCGACGGCGTGCACCTCGGCCACCGGCAGGTGATTGCGGGCGCGGACAGCGTGCTCACGTTCGACCCCCACCCGGTCTCGGTCGTCGCCCCCCAGCACACCCCCAAGCTGCTCACGTCGCTGGCGCGGAAGGCCGAGCTGATCGAGGGGCTGGGGGTTGAGGAGCTGATAGTGATCGAATTCGACGCGGCCTTCGCGACGAAGACGGCCGACGAGTTTGTGCGAGGACGTGCTCGTGGATGCGCTCGGGGCCACGAGCGTGGCGATTGGCGAGAACTTCCGCTTCGGTCACAAGGCCCAAGGCGACCCACGGCTGCTCGCAGCCGACGAGCGCTTCAAGACCGTCGTACACCCGCTGCTCGAGGTCGGCGGGGAGATCGTCTCCTCCAGCCACATCCGGGGGCTGGTGCTCGCTGGCGAGGTCGCCGAGGCGGCGACATTGCTGGGCGCGCCGTTTCAGTTGCGTGGCGAGGTGGTCCACGGGGACGAGCGTGGCCGGGAGCTCGGCTTTCCCACCGCAAACTTGATTCCCGACGAGGCGCTCGTATGTCCAGGCCACGGCGTCTACGCGTGCGTTTCTTATGATGACCCCGCCCACCCCCACCCTGCGGCGGTCAGCATCGGCGTGCGCCCAACTTTCCAGACCGGTCGCGGCGAGCTGATCGAGGCATATCTGCTCGACTTCGAGGGCGGCCTCTACGGGCGGGAGCTGCGACTCGACTTCCTCGCGCGCCTGCGCGGCGAGCGCCGTTTCGAGACCGCGGAGGCGCTGATCGAGCAGATGCACCGCGACGTGCAGCGCACGCGCGAGATCGCTCAAAACGCGCTCTAGGCCACTTCTGGATCGCTTCAAAATCACTTCAAAGCGCTTTCTAAGCAGCTTGAAACCGCGAGCCGTCTGCTACGGTGCCCGCTGATGGCCGCGATAACAACAGAGCGCAAGCGTGAGATCGCCGTGAAGTTCGGGGCGAACGAGCAGGACATGGGCTCCACCAAGGTCCAGGTCGCGCTGCTGACCGAGCGCATCAATCATCTGACCGAGCACCTGCGCGAGCAGTCCAAAGATCACCACTCGCGTCGTGGCTTGCTGATGCTGGTCGGTCGCCGCCGGCGCTTCCTCGACTACCTGCGCCGCCGCGACCTCGAGGGCTACCGCGCTCTCATCAAGGAGCTCGGCCTACGCAAGTAGCGCCGGGGCCTAGGCGATGAGCGTCATCGACTCCGGCACACCGGCTCCCAACTTCAAGCTCGCCACCGAGGATGGGGGCAGCTTTACTGGAAGGATCTGAAGGGCGAGCGTACGGTGCTCGTCTTTTACCCGTTTGCCTTCAGCCCAGTCTGCACCGACCAGTTGCAGTTATACGAGGCGGCGCTCGGTGAGCTGACCGAGCAGGCGTGACGAAGTGCTATGGCGTCTCCTGCGACTCGAGCTGGTCACAGAAGGCATTCAGGGAGAAGCTCGGCGTGAGCATCGAGCAGCTATCGGACTTCGAGCCCAAGGGCGCTGCCTGCAAGGCGTTCGGGGTGCTTCACGAAGGCGGCTTTCCCGAGCGCGCCCTGATCGCGATCGACGCTGAGGGGATCGTGCGCTGGAGCTATCAGGCGCCGATGCCGGGTGAGCTGCCGAGCGTCGAGCTCCTGCGCGAGGGCGTGGGCATCGCTTTCGGCGATGCCATCTCAGCCTGACGGCACCTAGCCCAGAGCCGTCTCGACCGTCGCGCTCGGTAACGCCTCGCCTTGCCCACTGCCAAGCGTCCGCTAAGCTCCGTCCGTTCGGAAAAGAGAAAAAGAAACGGACCGCCGACCGACGGGCGGAACATGAAAGGCAGTGAATATGAGTAGTGATGCCGTTACACGGGTTTCCGTGGAGATTGCCGGCAGCGAGATTTCCTTTGAGACCGGCAGGATGGCCAAGCAGGCCTCCGGTGCCGTCGTCGTCCGCCAGGGCGACACGATGGTCCTTTGCACCGCGGTGGCGGGCAGCCTCCGCGATGTCGACTTCCTCCCGCTGACGGTGGATGTCGAGGAGCGCATGTACGCCTCCGGCAAAATCCCCGGCTCGTTCTTCAAGCGTGAGGGCCGCCCGGGCGAGAAGGGCACGCTGACCGCGCGCATGATCGACCGCCCGATCCGCCCGCTGTTCCCCAAGGAATGGCGCTATGACACCCAGCTGGTGGCGATCCCGCTGTCGATCGATCACGTCCACCCGTACGACATCCTCGCGATGAACGGCGCCTCCACGGCGCTGATGATCTCCGACATCCCGCTGCCCACGCCGGTTGGCGCGGTGCGAATCGGCAAGATCGACGGCAACTTCGTCGTCAACCCGCAGGAGGCAGACCTGCTGCCGGACGCCGAGAACCCCTCGGACCTCGACCTGATCGTCGCGGGCACCGAGGAGGCGATCCTGATGGTCGAGGCGGGCGCCAATGAGATCCCCGAGGCCGAGATCCTCGACGCGCTCGACATCGCCCACGCGGAGATCAAGAAGATCTGCGCGCTGCAACGCGAACTGGCCGACAAGGTCGGCAAGGATAAGAAAGTCTTCGAGACGATCCAGGTCGATCCTCAGATCCTCGACGCGATCCGCGCCTCGCACGGCTCGGCGCTGGAGGATGCCACCCAGGTCGAGGATAAGCTCGACCGCCAGGACGCAACCAAGGCCGTCGAGACTCAGATCCTCGAGCAGCACGCGACCGGAGCTCCCGAGGGCGCGTCCGAGGAGCAGCTAAAGGAGGCCAAGAAGCAGCGCGCGGCGGTGCAGATGGCCTTCGACAAGCTCGAGAAGTCGATCATCCGCGAGCGCATCGCGATCCACAAGAAGCGCCCGGACGGCCGTGGCGAGAACGAGATCCGCGACATCTCGATCGAGGTCGGCGTCACGCCGCGCACGCACGGCTCGGCGCTGTTCACGCGCGGACAGACGCAGGCGCTCAGCGTCGTGGCGATGGGCACGCTCAAGGAGGAGATGCGCCTCGACACGCTCGGCCTGGAGACGAAAAAGTACTACTGGCACCACTACAACTTCCCGCCCTTCTCGGTCGGGGAGGCGGGCCGTATGGGTGGCGTCAAGCGTCGCGACATCGGCCACGGCGCGCTCGCCGAGCGGGCACTGGCGCCGATGGTGCCATCGATCGAGGAGTTCCCCTACTCGATCCGCGTCGTCTCGGACATCCTCGAGTCAAACGGCTCCTCCTCGATGGCTTCGGTCTGCGGATCGTCGCTGTCGCTGATGGACGCGGGCGTGCCGATCAAGCGGCCGGTCGCCGGTATCGCGATGGGCCTGATCAAGGAGGGCGATGACTACATCGTCCTGACCGACATCGCCGGTGTCGAGGACCACCTCGGAGACATGGACTTCAAGGTGGCCGGCACCGAGCGCGGCATCACCGCGCTGCAGATGGACATCAAGATCACGGGCGTCACCTTCGACATCCTGCGTGATGCGCTCGCGCAGGCCAAAGAGGCCCGCACGTTCATCCTCGGAAAGATGGCCGAGACGATCCAGGGCCCGCGCACGGAGCTCAGCCAGTTCGCTCCGCGCATCCAGACGATCCAGATCGACCCGTCACAGATCGGCCTGCTGATCGGCAAGGGCGGCGAAACGATTCGCGGTCTCGCGGAGGAGTTCGAGTCCCAGATCGACGTCAATGACGATGGCCAGGTGCTGATCTACTCCGCCAACGGTGAGTTGGGCGACGCCCTGCTCGAGCGGATCAGGATGATGATGAAGGAGGTCGAGGTCGGTGACGAGTACCTCGGCAAGGTCGTCAAGACGACTACCTTCGGCGCGTTCGTCGAGCTGGCGAAGGGCACCGACGGACTGCTGCACATCTCCAACGTCTCGCCGGGCGAGCGCGTGGAGACCGTCGAGGACGTGCTCAACAAGGGCGATGAGATCAACGTGCGCGTGGTCGAGGTGGACCGCGAGCGCGGCCGCATCGGCCTGCGTCTGGCCGAGGACCCGGATGTCGCGGGCAAGTCAGCGCAGGAGCTGGCCGGCGTCGGTACCGGTGGTGGTGGGGGAGGAGGACGTCCTCCACGCGACGGTGGTGGACGCAACGGCAGTCGTGACCGTGGTCGCAGCCGCGACGGTGAGCGCGGCTCGGGCCGGCCGCGTCATGGCGGTAGTGACCGTTCCTGAGGTGCCGGTGGACCCGCAGGGCAGCGCGTCAGTCGTAGTACCGGCTGGCGCGCACCTGGGCTCTTCTAAGCAGGATCACGAGACCGAGCACCGCATCACCACCCTCGACTCCGGCGTGCGGGTGGTCACTGAGCGCGTGCCTGGCGTGCGCTCGGTCGCGCTCGGCTTCTGGATCGGCACCGGCTCCGCGGCCGAGCGGGACGGCGAGGCGGGGATCTCGCATCTGCTGGAGCACATGCTGTTCCGCGGCACCGAACGCTTTGGATCGGAGGAGATCGACCAGATCTTCGACGCGATGGGCGCGGAGATCAACGCGGGCACCGACAGAGAGACGACCACGCTCTACACACGCGTGCTCGACCGCCATCTGGAGCGGGCGTTCGATGTGATGAGCGACATGCTCTGGCGCTCGCGCCTGGAGGAACTGGAGGCCGAGCGAGAGGTCGTGCTCGAGGAGATCGCGATGTACGAGGACGACCCCCAGGAGAAGGTCTTCGATGTGCTCGGCGAGGCCGTCTTCGGCGAGCACCCGCTCGGGCGCGCCGTGATCGGGCGAGCGGAGGTCGTGCGCGCGGTCGACAGTGAGCAACTGCGGGTTTTTCATGCCGAGCGCTACGTCCCCGAGAACGTCGTGATCGGCGCGGCCGGGTCTGTCGATCACGACAGGCTCGTGGAGCTGGCGATCGCGGCCGGCAGCGAGCGGGCCGGGGCGCACCCGCCACCGCCGGCGCCGGGCGAGCCGGACTTCGAGCGGCGCGTGCGCTTCTTTGCGAAGGACACCGAGCAGTACCACTTCTGTCTGGGTGGTCCCGGATTGGCGCGCGATGACGAGCGGCGCTTCTCGTTGCGAGTGCTCGAAGGCGTGCTCGGCGGGACATCCTCGTCGCGGCTATTCCAGGAGGTGCGCGAGCGCCGGGGGCTGGCCTATTCGGTGTTCTGCTTCTCGAGCCTCTACGCTCGCACCGGCGAGGTGGGCCTGTATGTCGGCACGCGGCCGGAGAATCTGACGGAGGCGGTGGAGACGATCGCGACCGAGCTGGAGCGCTTCGTCGGGGATCCCGCGAGCGCGGAGGAGCTCGACCGCTCGCGCGAGAACCTGAAGGGGCGGATGGTCCTCTCGCTGGAGTCCACGGGCGCACGCATGAGTCGCCTGGGCATCTCGGTGTTGAACGGGCTGCCGATCCTCTCGGTCGACGAGGTGATCGAGCGGATCGATGCGGTGGATGTCGCGGCGCTGGGAGAGCTCGCGGCCGAGTTGTTCGTGGCGAATCGTCTGTCGGTCGCCTGCGTCGGCCCCGACGAGGAGGCCTTTCGCGAGGCGCTCACGCCGCTTCAGAGCGTGGCGGCATGATCGCAGTGGCGGTCGCCGGTGCGGCCGGGCGCATGGGTGAGACGGTCTGCGCGGCGGTGGAGGGCGCGGAGGACATGGAGCTCGTCGGACGTGCCGACCCGCTGCTCGGGACGACTCTCGAGGACCTCTTGACGGCAGCCCACCCGCCCGAGGTCGTCGTGGATTTCACCCAGCCGGACACAGCGCTTGGCAATGCACTCAGCTGTGTGCGCGCCGGTGTGCACGTCGTGATCGGCACGACCGGCTTTGATCCGGCGCCGCTGACTCAGGCGCGACCCGCGGATGGCAAGCCAAACGCGAACGTACTGATCGCCCCAAATTTCGCGATCGGGGCGATCTTGATGATGCGTTTTGCGCAGGAGGCGGCAAGGCACATGGCCAAGGCCGAGATCATCGAGCTGCATCATGACCAGAAGCTCGATGCTCCCAGCGGCACCGCCGCGCGCACAGCCGGGTTGATGGCCGCCGCGACGGGTGGCGAGCGGGCGGGCGGGATTCCAATCCATTCGGTGCGTTTGCCGGGCCTGGTGGCCAATCAAGAGGTCATTTTCGGCGACGTCGGTCAAACACTCACGATCCGCCACGACACGATCGGCCGCGAGTCGTTCATGCCCGGGGTGCTGCTCGCGATTCGCCGCGTGGGCGGCCTGGAGCAGTCACCGCTCGTTGGCCTCGAGCACCTCTTGTTCTGAGGAGCGGCTGGCGTGAGCATGAGATACTCCAGCCGATGAGTGCTCTGGGCACAATCTTGACGGCGATCGTCACTCCCTTTGACGCCGAGGGGAAGGTGAACGAGGAATCCTTCGTGGCGCTGATGGCGCATTTGGCGGAGAACGGATCCGACGGGTTCGTCGTGGCCGGGACGACTGGCGAGGCCTCGACGCTGACCGACGAGGAGCAGCTCGGGCTGATCGAGCTGGCCGTGCGGGAGCGTCCCGCGGGCACGACGATCATCGCCGGTACAGGCACGAACGACACTCGCCACGCAATCCACCTCACCGAACGCGCCACCGAGCTCGGCGTCGACGCGGTGCTTTCCGTGACGCCCTACTACAACAGGCCCAGCCCCCTCGGTCTCAAGCGTCACTACGAAGCGATCGCCAAGGCGACCGACAGGCCGATCCTGCTTTACAACATCCCGGCCAGAACGGGAACGAACATGCCCACGGACCTGCTCGAAGAGCTCGCGCAGATCGATGGCATCGCTGGTGTCAAGCAGTCCAATCCCGCGGAACTGCGGCTGATCGACGGTCTCGACCTCTACACCGGCGACGACGCGACGTTCGCGCGCACGCTGGACATGGGCGGCGCCGGGGGGATCCTCGTCGCTAGCCACATCGTCGGTTCCGAGCAGCGGCGCATGGTGGACGAGCCTGAGAATCGCCAGGGGATCGACGCATCGTTGCGGGACGTCTACGAGACGCTATTCCTCACGGCGAGCCCGACTTGCACGAAGGCCGCGCTCAACCTGCTTGGCCTAAATGCTGGTGGCGTGCGCCTACCGATCGTGGCGGCCACCGACGAGGAGACTCGGGCCGTCCGGACGATGTTGGAACGTCATGGTCTCCTATCGGCCTCATCCGCCCGAGTACACGCGTGAGCTCCTCGCTGCGCGTCCTTCCCCTTGGTGGGTTGGGGGAGATCGGCAAGAACATGACGGTGATCGAGCAGGATGGCCGGATCGTCGTGGTCGACGTCGGGCTGCGCTTCCCGACCCCGGAGATGGTCGGTATCGACCTCGTGCTGCCCGACTTCTCCTACCTGCGCGAGCGCGCGAAGGACATCGAGGCGATCGTGATCACCCACGGGCACGAGGATCATCTCGGCGCATTGCCGTGGGTTCTGCGCGAGCTAGGCGCCAAGGGACACGTGCCGCCCGTGTATGGCGGCGCGCTGACGATTGCGATGGCGCGCTCGAAGCTCGACGAGCACAAGCTGCGCGACGTCTCCCTGAAAGAGGTCGCGGCGGGCGAGGCGTTCGATCTGGGGCCGTTCGAGCTGGAGATGGTGCACATGACGCACTCGATTCCGGACGCGAGCGCGGTCGCGCTCGGCACTGAGCTGGGAACGGTACTGGTGACTGGCGACTACAAGTTCGACCAGACGCCCGTCGACGGCGCCCCGGCCGACGTCTCGCGCTTAGCCGAGCTCGGCCGGGAGGGCGTGCTGCTGCTGTGTGGCGACTCGACGAACGTCGACCGCCCGGGCTTCTCACCGTCGGAGTCTGGAGTGGGGCCGCACCTGGAGGAGGTGTTCGCCCGCTGCGAGGGACGGATCGTGGTGACGAGCTTCGCGTCGAACATCCACCGCGTGCAGCAGGTCGTGGACGCTGCTGCGGCGCTTGACCGTAAGGTCGTGTTGGTCGGCCGCTCGATGCGCAAGAACGTGAAAATCGGCCGCTCGCTCGGGCACATCGAGGTGCCCGACGGGATACTCGTGGGGCCGCGTGAGATCGAGGACTTCCCCGATGAGCGGATCGTGATCATCTCGACCGGCTCCCAGGGCGAGCCGCTGTCGGCGCTGCGGCGGATGGCCTACCGCGACCACCGCCAGGTCGAGCTGCGCCAGGGGGACACGGTCGTGTTCTCGGCAACCCCGATCCCGGGGAACGAGCGCGCGGTGAACGAGACGATCGACCGGCTCTACCACATCGGCTGCGACGTGATCACGACCAGTGACGCGCCGGTGCACGCCTCCGGGCACGGGTACGCCGAGGAGGTCAAGCTGATGCTGAACCTGACCAAGCCGCACTACGTGATGCCGTTCCACGGCGACTTCAAGCGGCTGCGGCTGCACGCGCAGCTTGCAGAAGCAGTGGGGGTGCCGCCGGAGGACATCTTCCAGGGCGAGAACGGACTGCCGTTGGAAATCGACGAGCGTGGGGCGCGCTTTGGCAAGCGCGAGCAGGCCGGGATGATCTTTGTCGACGGCGTCGAGATCGGCGACATGGCCGACGTCGCGCTGCGCGACCGCCGGATGCTCTCAGCCGACGGGATCTTCATCGTGGTCGTGACGATCGCCGAGCAGGACGGTAGCTCAGTCGTCGACCCCGAGGTGATCTTCCGGGGCGTGCCATTCCTCGACCAAGCCGACGAGCTCTCAGATGAGATCAAGACGACCGTCGATGCAACGCTCGAGCGTGCGGCGAAGGAGGAGATCCGCGATGTCGATCTGCTCCAGGAGATACTGCACGACGATCTCGCGAAGCTGGTCTACGACCGCCTCAAGCGGCGGCCGATGGTGCTGCCGGTCGTTGTTGAGGTTTGAGGCTCTCCGCCGCCGGCAGGCGCACGACGAAGCGGGCGCCGTAGGGCGCCCCGTCACGCTCGCCCGTCGACTCGATCGTTACCGAGCCGCCGTGAGACTCGGCTACGGCGCGGACGATCGCTAGACCCAGGCCGAAGGAGCCGCCGCGATCGCCGGCGCCTCGGACGAAGCGCTCGAACAGGGTGTCGCGCAAGTGCTCGGGCACGCCGGGACCGTCATCCTCGACGACCAGGATGGCTTGACCCCCATCGCCGAGACTGCTCGATACCCGGATCTCGGTGCCGGTCGGGGTGTGGCGGAGCGCGTTCTCCAGGAGGTTGATCGTCAGGCGATGCAATTCGTCGCGCGAGCCCTCGACGATAACCGGGTGCACGTCGAGGGAGATCTCATGCGCGGCGCTGACAGGCCCCAGCTCCGAGGCGGCCTCGACCACGATCTGGTCCAGAGCGCACGGCTCGTGTGCGATCACGCGACCGACGTCGGTGCGCGCCAGGAGCAGCAGGTCGGCGACCAGCCTGCGCATGCGTTGTGAGGAGCGCAACGCCGAGCGTGCCGCCTCGCCCTGGTCGCCGTGCAGGGATTCGGCCAGCAGCTCGAGGTTGACGAGCACGCTCGTTAGCGGGGTGCGCAGCTCGTGCGAGGCATCGGCGACGAAGCGGCGCTGGCGGACGAGCATCGCCTCGGTCTCGCCGCGCGCGGCGTCGAGCTCACGAAGCATGCCCTGGAGGGTGCGCGCCAGCTCCGAGACCTCGTCGTCGGCCTCGGACTGGGGCATTACGCGCGAGGGGTCGCGGGTGCGGGCGATCTCCTCAGCGGTGCTGGTCAGCCGTGCGATCGGAGCCATCGCGCGGCGCGCGATCGTCATGCCCGCGAACAGCGCGACGCCGGTTCCGATCAGCACCCCGATCAGCAGGAAGAACTCAACGCGCGTGACGGTTGCCTCGGTATCGGCGACGCTGCGCCCGTACTGAACATACACCTGGCCGACGCGTTCGCCGGTGCTGGCGAGGTAGACGGCGGCCGGGTGGCTGAGCACGCGGTAGCCGTCGACATTGCGGGGCTGGAGCGAGGCGGGGCCGAGGGTCGGCGCTTTGGTGGTTTCGGCGATCACGGCGCCGCCGAGCGAGAGGATCCTGATCACCGCCGAGCCCTCGGGCTCGGCGAGATCCTGCAGCGGCGGGTCGATGCCGACGATCTGGAAGGTACTGGGGTTGACTTTGATGCTCAGCTGCGAGGGTAGCTCAGAGGCGGTCACCGCGACCTGGCTGTTGAAATCCGAGCGGATGCGGCGTACGGTCAGCGAGCCCACGGTGATGGCGAAGCCGCACAGGATCACAAACGTGAGCAGCGCCGAGACGCCGGCCAGGCGCACGCGGATCGGTAGCCGGTCAAATGTCGCCGTCACGCGCTGGATAAAAGAAATCCCTCCTGAGTGTCTCATGACCAAGCTGGGCGACGCGGGACGGCGCAGGCCGTACGACCGATCGTCCGGGATCGGTCAGCACGGCCAAGCCGGCATGTGGTAATCCAGCGCCGCGTCAAGAGATGCTCAGGCTCGAAGGACGTATCCGGCTCCGCGGATCGTGTGCAGAAGGCGCGGCTCGCCGTCGGCCTCGAGCTTGCGGCGGACATTTGAGACGAACACCTCGATCGTGTTGGTCGTGGAGAAGGGGTCATAGCCCCACACCTCGTCGAGCAGGCGCTGGCGGGAGATCACGATCCGCTCGTTGCGCATCAGGTACTCGAGCAGCTCGAACTCGCGCTGCGTGAGCTCGACCGTGCGCTCGCCGCGTGTGACCTCGTGGGTGTCTGCGTTGAGCAAAAGATCGCCGACGCGCAGGGGAGCCGAGCCACGCGGCGGCCGCCGGCGCAAAAGCGCACGCATCCGCGCGAGCAGCTCCTGGCGCTCGAACGGCTTGACGAGATAGTCATCGGCGCCCGCGTCGAGGCCCTCGACGCGGGACTCGAGCGCGTCACGCGCGGTCAGAATCAGGATCGGCACGTCGTCATCGGCGCGCAGCGAGCGGGCGACCTCCAGTCCGTCGAGCCCGGGCAGGCCGAGGTCGAGAATCACGAGGTCGGGCGCGAACGAGCGCCCGTGCTCCAGCGCATCGGCGCCGTCGGCGGCGGCGCGCACCTCGTAGCCCTCCATCCGCAGCGAGCGCTGGAGTGCCTGTGCGATGTCCTCGTCGTCCTCAACGACCAAGACACGGGGTGCGCGGGAGAAGTCGTTCATGAGCTGGGTCTTTATGTAACCGGTGGGGAGTAAAGCAAGAGTAAGGCTTGCAAAGTGTCGTGCCGAGCAGGTGCACGCCATGCGATGTCGAAGTTGCGCGGGATGGCGAATACTCGCAAGCGCGTCCCCGCACGGAAACGCACCAGCCGTACGACCACGGCTCAGCGAACCCGTACGTCCACCCGCGGAGCACGGGGACGATCGAGGCTCCGACGCCGCAGCAGCCGCCGCGGAGGGCGTCATGGCTTCGCAGGTCTCGGTATGGCGCTGCCCCGTGGCCTGCCACGACTGCCGGAATTGGATCAACGCCAACGCGACGTGATCGGGCTGGGACTGGTGGCTGGCGGGATCTTTATGGGTTTTGTGTTGTGGGGACACTGGAACGGTGGGCATGCGGGCCATGGGCTCGCGGTGGGGCTTGGCTGGGCGGTCGGTAAAGCGCGGGCGTTGGCGCCGATCGCGCTGATCGGCGCAGGCGCGGCAATGCTGTTGCGCCCGGTTTGGCCGGCGCTGAGTCCGCTGCGCACGGGGGCGATCTGCCTGTCGGCCTCGATCGTGCTGGCACTGGCCGCTGGGACCCTCGGCGTGAGCTCGGGGGCGACCGAGGAGAAGGGCGCGTCGTGGACCTCGACTTTCCTGCAGGCGCATGGCGGCGTCGCGGGCGAGGCGCTGTATCAGGGCTCGCACCGGCTGGTGCAGAGCGTAGGCGTGGACATCCTCGTGGTGTTCCTGTTCCTGGTCGGCGTGATCCTGCTGACGGGAGCGTCACTGGCGAGCGCAATCAGGGCGACGGGCAGCGGTGTGGTCGATACCACGCGGATGCTGAAAGCCCACCGGCCGCGAGGCGCCACCACGGAGGCGCCAGCGCCGTTCGGGCAGCCCGAATCGCTGCACCCCCCCGAGCCCGCCCCGGAGGAGCTGATCGTGCGGGCGACCCATGTGGAGGCCCCGCCCCTGGACGAGCCACCGGCTTGGGAATCCGACCCGGTGGATTACTCGGCCGAGGATCCGGTGGATCAAGCCGCCGCCGAGATCGAAGACGAGGATGAGGCAGAGGGGGTCGATCGGGAGGCCCCGATCCCTGGGGTCGCCGTGACCGACCCAGAGCAGCTGACCCCGCAGGGCAGGCTGAGGGGGGCGATCACCGACGACCCGGACTTCGTGTGGGAGCTGCCGCCGGCGGAGAAGCTCTTGGCGCGCTCGACGGCCGAGCAGACACGGCCGGACACCGCCGGGCAGGAGCGGACGGCGACGAGCCTGACCGAGGCGCTCGGGCACTTCGGCGTGCAGGCGAAGGTGATCGGGACGGTCGCGGGACCGCACATCACGCGCTACGAGCTGAGATTGGCGCCGGGGACGAAGGTCGGCAAGGTGGCCCAGCTGAAGGACGATCTGGCGTACGCGCTGGCGGCGACGGACATCCGCATCCTGGCGCCGATCCCTGGCAAGCAGGCGGTCGGGGTCGAGGTTCCGAACGCACACCGCAGGATCGTGAAGCTGGGGGATGTGTTCCAGCGGCCGCCGAAGGACTGGTCGCCACTGACGGTATGGCTGGGCAAGGACGTGGCAGGCAAGGCCATCGGCGCGGATCTGGCGAAGATGCCGCATCTGCTGGTGGCGGGCACGACCGGCGCGGGCAAGTCGGGGGCGATCAACGCGATGCTCTCCAGCGTCCTGCTGAGGGCAACCCCGCACGAGGTGCGCCTCGTGCTCGTGGACCCGAAGCAGGTCGAGCTGAACCACTACGAGTCGATCCCGCATCTGCTGACTCCCGTAATCACGAGCCCAAGAATGGCCGCTAACGCCCTGCAGAACCTCGTCAAAGAGATGGAGCAGCGCTACGGGATCATGTCGATGGCCAGGACGAGGAGCCTGATCGAACTGAACAAGGCGCGCGCACGGCGCAGTGAAGCGCCGCTGCCATACATCCTGTGTGTGATCGACGAGCTCGCCGACCTGATGATGGTGGCGCCGGCGGACGTGGAGGACTCGATCATTCGCCTGGCGCAAAAGGCGCGCGCGGTGGGGATCCACCTGGTGCTGGCGACGCAGAGCCCGCGGGTGGATGTGATCACGGGCATGATCAAGGCGAACGTGCCGTCGAGGATCGCCTTCGCGGTGTCGAGCCAGACGGACTCGCGGGTGATCCTCGACCAGAACGGCGCGGAGTCGCTGCTGGGGCAGGGGGACATGCTGTTCAGCCCGGTCGGGACCTCCAGGCTGCAGAGGATTCAGGGGGCCTATATCGACGAGGCGCAGATCGCGAAGTTGACTGACCTGTGGCGCAAGCAGGGCGAGCCGGAACTGCGCGAGGAGCTGCTGGAGGAGGTCGAGCCGAGCGTAGAGGAGGGCTCCAATTCAAATCCGGACGAGCTCGACCCCGATGAGGACCCGATGCTCAGAGACGCGATCACGCTCGTGGCGGAAATGCAGACCGCGTCGACCTCGATGCTGCAGCGCAGGCTGCGACTGGGCTACACCCGTGCGGGCCGCGTGATTGACATGCTTGAGCGACGCGGCGTGATCTCAGGCTACGAGGGCTCAAAGCCAAGGCAGGTGCTGATCACCGAGGCGGACCTGCCGCGAATCCTGGCCGGACTGGAATCGTCGCCCACCGAGCCGGCGACGGTCGTTAGCGACTAGCCTCTTGACAGATATGGCGGAGATCGGTGCAACGCTGCGCGCGGCGCGCATGAGCGCTCGCATTGACGTGTCCGAGATCGAGGCGCAGACGAAGATCAGGGCAAAGTACCTGCGCGCGCTGGAGAACGAAGAGTGGGACCTGCTGCCGGGGCCGACGTTTGTGCGCAGCTTCCTGCGCACATATGCGCAGGCGCTGGGGCTCGACGCGAAGGCGCTCGTCGAGGAATATCGCCTGAACTACGAACGACCGAGCGAGGGGGCGCTGGAGCCGATCGTCTCGACCCCGAGCAGCAGCCCTACGAGGGGACGGGTGCCCGCACGGCCCTCGCGCGGGTATATGGCGCTCGTGGGGGTCGTCGGCGTGGTGATCGTGCTGTTGGTGATCGGCCTGCTCAGCGAGAGCGGCAGCCCGTCAAGCACGACCACCGGCACGACCACCGCAAAGGCCCACGACAAGCATGCCCGCACGCACGGGCAACGAACCGGGCACACCACCCATCCCACGAGCACCGCATCGCGCGTGGTCGCGCTGTCGTTGCGACCGAGTGCTGCCGTGTACGTTTGCCTGATCAACGACGACGACGGGGGTAAGCTGATCCCTGGGCTGGAACTGCAGCCGGGCACGAGCACGGAAACGTTTCACGCCAAGCATTTCACGATCACCTTGGGGAACAGCTCGGTGACGATGTTCGTCGATGGGATCGCAAGGACCGTGCCGCCCTCGAGCGAAGCGATCGGGTATTCGATTACGAAGGCCGGCCGGCAGAGGCTGAAAGCCGGCCAGTTGCCCACCTGCAAATGACGCCGAGGGCGGGCATTGTTGTGACGGGCACTGAGGTGCTCACAGGCCGGGTGACAGACCGCAACGGGCCGTGGCTCGCCGAGCGACTGAAGGAGCTCGGCGTGGATGTCGCATACACGACGATCGTCGGCGACCGTCCCGGGGACATGGAGGCAGCGTTGCGGTTCATGGCAAAAGAGGGCCTCGACCTGATCGTGACCAGCGGCGGGCTGGGGCCGACCGCGGACGATTTGACGGCCGAGGTCGTGGGTAAGGCGCAGGGGCGGAAAATGGTGCTCGACGAGGCGCTTGAGGGACGGATCGCGGAGATCCTCTCACCGCTCGCAAAACGCTGGCCGAACCTCGACATGGATGCAATTAGAGAGAGCAACCGCAAGCAGGCGGTGATCCCAGAGGGGGCGAGCATCCTCGAGCCCATCGGCACCGCTCCGGGGCTTGTGGTGCCCCCGTGCGAGCCCGAGAGCAAGCCGACGGTGGTGGTGTTGCCGGGCCCGCCAAGAGAGCTGCAGCCAATGTGGAGCGAGGCGGTTGGGACGGAGGCGCTGAAAGCGGCGATCAAAGATGCGACCGAGTACCGCCAAAAGATGCTGAGGTTGTACGGGATCCCCGAGTCGGAGATCGCCGAGACATTGAGGACCGCTGAACGCGAGGGCGTCGAGTTGAGCAGGCTGGAGATCACAACGTGCCTGAAACGCGGCGAGGTCGAGGTCGTTACCCGCTATGAGCCGGCCGAGCAGGAGGTCTACGACGCGTTCGAGGCGGTCGTGCGCGAGCGGCACGCGGACACGCTGTTCTCCGACGACGGCAGCACGGTCGACGACCAGGTCGCCGAGCTGCTCAGAGGGAAAGCAAAGACGGTCGCCACGGCGGAGTCCTGCACCGGAGGCCTGCTCGCCGCCAGGCTGACCGAGAAACCGGGCTCCTCGGACTACTTCAAGGGCGCAGCGATCGTGTACTCCAATGAGGCGAAGGTCACACAGGCAGGCGTGCAAGCAGAGACGATCGAGCAACACGGTTCCGTGTCGGCCGAGGTCGCAGAAGCACTCGCCGAAGGAGCGAGAGCAAAGCTGGGCGCGGACGTGGGCGTGGGGGTGACCGGCATCGCCGGACCGGGCGGCGGCACCGAGGAGAAGCCGGTCGGACTCGTGTGGCTGAGCGTCGCCACAGCGGACGCCGAGCCCTTGACCCGCTCGGTCAATCTCCCAGGCTCGCGAGCCGACATCCGCGACCGCACGACGACAATCGCGATGCACCTGATCCGCCGCGCGCTGCTGCATTCTTAGCGTTCTGACTCGTCGGGACGATACGAACATGCGTTCCGTCCGAGGCCATCTCTAGTTTTCTCAGTCCATCTTCGACAGGAGGAGCAAGGCCATGCCCGTTACCGACCAGGAGAAGGCTGCCAAGGCGCGCGATGCCGCCCTTCAGGGGGCGCTCACACAGATTGAGCGCGAGTTCGGCAAGGGCACCGTCATGCGCATGGGCGACGAGGGCGCGCAGGTGCGCTGCGACGCGATCCCCACGGGCGCGCTCTCGCTCGACCTCGCGCTCGGGATCGGCGGCGTGCCGCGCGGGCGGATCGTCGAGGTCTTCGGCCCGGAGTCCTCAGGTAAGACGACGCTGATCTACCACGTGCTCGCCGAGGCCCAGCAGCTCGGCGGCGTGTGCGCGTTCATCGACGCCGAGCACGCGATGGACCCGCTGTACGCGAAGGAGATCGGTGTCGACATCGACGAGCTGCTCGTCTCCCAGCCCGACTACGGCGAGCAGGCCCTGGAGATCGCCGACATGCTCGTGCGCTCCGGTGCCGTCGACGTGGTCGCGATCGACTCGGTCGCGGCGCTGACCCCGCGCGTGGAGCTCGAGGGTCAGATGGGCGACCAGACCGTCGGCGCGCAGGCGCGGATGATGTCGCAGGCGATGCGCAAGCTCGCGGGCAATCTCAACCGCACGCAGACGCTCTGCATCCTCACCAACCAGATCCGCGAAAAGGTCGGTGTCATGTTCGGCTCGCCCGAGACCCAGCCGGGTGGGCGAGCGCTGAAGTTCTACGCCTCTCAGCGCCTGGACATCCGCCGCATCGAGACGCTCAAGGACGGCACCGAGGCGGTCGGCAACCGTGTGCGCGTGAAGGTCGTCAAGAACAAGGTCGCCGCGCCGTTCCGCCAGGCCGAGTTCGACATCGAGTATGGCAAGGGCATCTCGACCTCCGGCTGTTTGATCGACCTCGGCTTGGAGCACAACATCGTGAGCAAGTCCGGCTCGTTCTTCTCGTACGAAGACGAGCGTCTTGGCCAGGGGCGCGGTAACGCGAAGGCATACTTGGACGAGCACCCGGCGATGGCCAAGGAGATCGAGGACAAGATCTACGCCGCGCTCGGCCTCGGCAAGGACCTCGTCACGCCGATCGAGCGGGATAAGGATGCCGCAGCAGCAGTCCCAGTGCCAATTGCCAGCGAACCGGCAGTCGCAGCCGCATAGCGGGTCGTGGACGTGGCATGGATGCCGCGTCAGCTCGCTCGATCGCGTTTCGCATAGAGCTCGTCCATGCGTGACATGCCCTTCGGCGGGATCATTCCGCCGATGATCCAGACCAGCGGGATGAAGAACCCGATGATGAACAGGATCCAGTGGCCGTTTTTGATCGTTTTCACACCGAGATAAAGCAGTAGAAAGACGTAGATGATGCCCAGGCCGACGTACAGCACCAGAAGCTCCGATCGTTGTGAGGTCGAAGCAGCTTAGACCGTCGGTCGACATCGCCTTCACCCGTCGAAGTGCCTGCGCCAAGATAGGCTGTTGCGATGAAGCGCTACCACCTCACGACCTTCGGCTGCCAGATGAACGAGCACGATTCCGAGCGGATGAAGGGGATGCTCGAGTCGCTCGGTTACGCGGAGGCGCCCGAGCGCGGCGAGGCCGACCTGATCCTGTTCAACACCTGCTCGATCCGCGAGTCGGCCGACAGCCGCTTCGTCGCCCATCTTGGCGAGGCCAAGCGCCTGAAGCGCGAACAGCCTGAGCGGATCGTCGGCGTCGGCGGCTGCTGGGCGCAGTCGGTCAAGGAGGAGGTGTTCGAGCGCTTCCCGTTCGTCGACGTCGCCTTCGGCCCCGGCCAGGTGCACAAGCTCGCTGAGTTCCTCACGAGCGATTCCCTCACCGCCCAGGGCTACTTCGAGTTCGAGGGCTTCACCGGCCACCTGCCCGCGCGGCGAGCGCGTCCCTTTCAGGGCTGGCTGCAGATCTCGGTCGGTTGCAACTGCGCGTGCTCGTATTGCATGGTTCCTTCTACTCGCGGCCGCGAGGTCAGCCGGCCCCGGGACGAGCTGGTCGCCGAGGTCCGCTCGATGGCCGCCGACGGCGTGCGCGAGGTCACTTTGCTAGGCCAGAACGTCAACTCCTACGGCCGCGACCTCAAATCCAATGGACACCCGTCGGCGACGTTCGCGGGACTGCTCGCGGCCGTCGACGGGATAGACGGCATCGACCGCATCCGCTACACGAGCCCGCACCCCAAGGACATGCGCGAGGACGTGATCCGCGCCCACGCAGAGCTGGAGAGCGTCTGCGAGCACATCCACCTGCCGCTCCAGTCGGGCTCCTCGCGGATCCTCAAGGCGATGCGCCGTACGTATGACCGCGAGCGCTACCTCGACCGCGTCGCGTTGATTCGCGAGCATGTCCCCGATGCATCCCTCACGACAGACATCATCGTCGGCTTCCCGGGGGAGACCGAGGAGGACTTCACGCAGACGCTCGAAGTGGCGGAGCAGGTCGGCTACGACAGCGCCTTCACTTTCATCTTCTCCCCACGGCGCGGCACCACCGCGGCCGAGCTAACGGAGGGCCTAATCCCGCACCCCGTCAAGGTCGAGCGGATGGAGCGCCTGCTCGAGGTCGTCCAGCGCCGCGCGCGCGAGCGCGCCCAGCGCTTCGTCGGACGCACGGTCGAGGTGCTGGTGGAAGGCCAGTCGCGCACCGACCCCGAGCGTTTGCGGGGCCGAACGAGACACAACAAGGCCGTCAACTTCAGCGGTCTCGCAGCGCCGGGCGAGCTGGCCGAGGTCGAGATCACCGCCGCCACCAGCCAGACGCTCTCCGGGGAAGAGCGCCTGCTGGCAAGAACGGTCGTCGGCTGAGGACCCTCCGCCTCGCGCGAGCGCTTCCCCGCGATGCGGCCCGGGCCTCCATCGGCCGTAGGACGGTATGTCTTTACTACTGGGCGCTCGCTCCGGCGGGGCTGCCCGGAACGCTCGCGCCCGAGCTCGACCCTGATCCCGAACTGGAGCCGGAGCTCCCGCTCGAACTTGAGCCCATGCCTGGGCACGAGTGCTTCCCCGGGGGCGCTCCCGACGGCGGTGTCGTCCCGGTCTTCGCGCCCGCGGGCGGTGTTGTGGGCGTCGCGGGCAGGGGCGTTGTCGGAGTGGTGGATTGCGTCGTCGCAGTCCCGCTGGTCGTGGAACTTGACGCGGCGCCGGCACTGGAGATGCCGGCAAACGCGCCGCCGGTGGCGAGCGCTCCGGCGACCATCGTGGCTCCGAGTAACTTTGACGTATTCATGCGATCGAACCTCCATCTGTGGGGTTGGGTGGATATGTCGGTCGATCGTCCCTCACGGGGCTAAGTGGACCCAAAGGCCCGTGTAAGAGTGGGCATAGATGTTTGTAGGGGTCGTGTAAGACCAGAGGGGGCGGATGTGGTCAATCGCCGTCGTGCAAGAGGGCGTCCTCTGCCTATGCGAACATATGTTCGTGCGCTGGAGCAACCTAACCCTGGAGGACGACGAGCAGCGGCGGCTGCCGGGCTATCGCGACGAAGCCGTGGTGCGCCACTTCGACGCACCCGAGGCGCTCCAGACTAACTTCTATGAGGTTCGCGCCAAGTCGGTCCTGAACCGCGTACCCGGAAAATCCCAGGTGCCGTTCCGCTGGACGATCAACGTTTATCGGGGCTGCAGCCACGCTTGCGTTTACTGCTTCGCCCGTCCCACCCACAAGTACCTGGACTTCGACGCCGGGCGGGACTTCGAGCGGGAGATCGTCGTCAAGGTGAACGCGCCCGAGGTGCTGAGGGTGGAGCTTGCAAAGCCTTCGTGGAAGGGCGAGCACGTCGCGCTGGGGACGAACACCGATCCTTACCAGTGGGTGGAGGGGAGATATAAATTGATGCAGGGCATCTGGGAGGCGATGCGCGACTTCGCCAATCCATGTTCTGTGCTGACCAAGTCACCGCTCTTGCTGCGCGACCTGCCGCTGATGTTGCAGATCGCCGAGCGGACCACAATCAGTGCATGCCTATCGATCCCCACGCTCGACGAGAAGGCCTGGAGGGCGACCGAGCCGCACACGCCGAACCCGCGGGCGCGGCTGGAGGCGGTGGCCGAGCTCAACCGGGCGGGGATTCCCACGGGAGTGCTGATCGCGCCGCTGATGCCAGGAGTGAACGACGCCCCGCACCAGGTTGAGCCGCTGCTGGAGGCGGCGGCCGCGGCGGGCGCGACAAGCATCGGCGGCGTGGCGCTACACCTGCGTGGAGAGGTGAAGGGCATCTTCATGGACTGGCTGCGCTCGCAGCGCCCCGATCTGGTGGAGCGCTATGAGGAGCTCTACCGACGCGGCGCCTATGCGCCGAAGGAGGAGCGGGAGCGCCTCTCGCGACTGGTGCGCCGAGGTCCAGGGCGCGCGAGGGGTCCTTTCAGACGCGTGCAGCCCGCAGCGGGTCCTTCGGCTGACGAGGAGGAAGCACTACGGGCGCGCTCACGCCAGCAGACACTCTTCTAGCTCGCTCCTAAGAACGCCGCATTCGCGCCGCCCAGCGACCAGCTCAGCGCTTGTCGCGCAGTCCCTGCTCCATCTTGCGCGCGATGTCCTGACCGCCGAGCCTGCGCACCACGCTCGCCGCGAGATCGGGGGCGAGCCCGGCAACGATCGCTCCTCCCCGTTGGGTGAGGGGCGCGACATCGACCTCGCCGCGGTTGTGCTCGATCGCGTCGATGACGCCGCGAGCGACATCCTCGGGGCTGCGCGTACCGACGCCCGGAGGCATCTTCACGCCGGAGTCGGCGAACACGCCCGCGTCGCGGATGAATCCGGGAAACACTCCAGAGACACCGACGCCGCTGTCGTGCAGGTCGGTCCGCAGGGCGGCGGCAAAGCCTCGCAGGCCGTACTTCGTGGCGTGATAGAGGGGATTGCCCGGCACGATCGTCTTGCCGGCGATCGAGGACATGAACAGCAGGTGGCCGCGGCCACGCTCCAACATACCCGGCAGCAGTTCGTGTGCGAGCGCGATCGGAGCGCGCAGGTTGACGGCGAGCGTGCGGTCGACTTCCTCGATCGCGAACGACTCCAGGCGCCCCGCTGCGGGCACTCCGGCGTTGGCAACGAGGATGTCGACCGCGCCGGACTCCGCCACGAGGCGATCGACCTCGGCAGTGTCGCTCAGGTCGACGGCCAACGCGCGCCCGTCGAGCTCCGCGGCCAGCGGCTCGAGCACATCGGCGCGCCGCCCGGTGAGGATCAGCTCGCCGCCGCGCTCGTGCAGGGCACGGGCGATCGCGTGGCCAAGGCCGCCGGTTGCGCCGGTGAGCAGGACGGTGGAGCCGGAGATCTGCACGAGGTGCGAGCCTACGACAATGCAGATCATCGCGCTCTTCGGCCCGACCGGCGTGGGCAAGACAAGCATCGCGGTCGCGCTGGCCGAGCAGCTGCGATCACGCGGCGAGGAGGGTCCCCTCGCGAGCCCCGTCGCGGTGTCGGCCGACGCGCTGCAGGTGTACGCAGGTTTGGAGACCCTCACCGGAGTGGCCTCGCCGGCCGAGCAGGCGACGCTCGAGCATCGCCTGGTCTCGTTTTTGCCGCTCGACGCGACGTTCAGCGTCGGTCAGTACGCGGAGCTCGCGCACGCGGAGATCGACGGGCTGCTCGCGACCGGTCGGCGGCCGGTGGTCGTCGGTGGTACCGGGCTGTACCTGCGCGCGGCATTGACCGAACTGGATCTGCGCCCGCCCCCACCGAAGGGGGCGCGCGAGCGCTGGACCGCGGCGCTCGAAAGGGAAGGCGCGCCGGCATTGCACGCGACGCTCACTCGCCGTGCGGCGTGGGCGGCGGAGGGGATCGACCCGAACGACCGCCAGCGGATCGTGCGCGCGCTGGAGCTGTTGGAGCAGGGTGAGCTCGAACCGCCCGAGGGACCGTCGCAGTTGTGGAGCGACGAGTTGCGCCATCCGACGCTGCTCGCGGGGCTGACGATGGAGCGGGAGGCGCTGTACGCGCGGATCGACGCCCGCGTCGATGCGATGGTCGCGGCCGGAGTCACCGAGGAGGTGCGCCGGGCACACGCGGCCGGCGCGTCTGCGACCGCGCGCAAGGCGCTTGGCTTCGAGGAGCTGCTCAGCGGGGACGTAGAGGGAATGAAGCGGCGCACGCGTAACTACGCAAAGCGCCAACTGACGTGGATGAGAAAGCTCGCGGGCGTGCGCGTGATCGACGTCACCGCCGGGCGCGATTCGGACGTCGTCGCGCGCGAGATCCTAGACTCAGGCGCCGTGAGCCCAACCAGCAAAGACCAGGCGCGGAGCGCGGCCAGATGAGGTTCGAGAAGTGGCAGGCATTGGGAAACGACTATTTGATCGTGGAGCGCGAGGAGCTGCCGTTCGAGCTCACGCCCCCGCGAGTGCGCAGGTTGTGCGAGGGCCACTTCGGCGTGTTCGCCGACGGTGTGCTCGAGCTATCCCGTCCCAAGGACCCAGCGAACGTGGCGGACCTGAGGATCTTCAATCCCGACGGCTCGGAGGCCGAGCTCTCGGGTAACGGCGCACGCGAGGCGATCATGTACCTACGCAACCGTGGCTGGACCGAGGACGATGAGTTCTCGATCAGTACCGCCGCCGGGCCGATCCGCCCGCAGATCACAGGGCCCCACACCTGCCGCGTGGATATGGGCCGCGCGAGCCTCACCTCCAAGGACTTCCCCGGCGGGCCACCCGACGGTCGCGGGGAGCTGCCCATCGATAACCCCGAGCTGGCCACCGTGAGCTTCCAGCACGTCTCGATTGGCAACCCACAGTGCGCTATCCACGTCACCGGCTTGGCCGCGCTCGACGCGCTCGACCTGTCTGTGTTCGGACCTCAGATCGAAGGCCACGAGCGCTTCCCCAATCGCACCAATGTCTCCTGGTACACCGAGATCGAGACCCCAGACCCAACGGCGCAGGCGGGCGAACGGGCTCGAATCAGGGCGCGGATCTTCGAGCGCGGTGTGGGGGAGACGTTGTCCTCGGGCACCGGCGCCACCGGCGCCGCGATCGCACATGTGCTCAGCCGGGGAGGGTCCGGTGAGCAGGGAGCACACGTGATGGTCGTGCTGGACGGTGGCGAGCTGGAGGTCGAGGTGGGGGAGGACTTGCGCGTGAATCTGACAGGCTGGGCAAGACCCGTGTTCGAGGGTCGCCTGAGTGACGACTTCGTGAAGGAGCTGAATGAAACCGAGTAAACGATTGGAGCGTATCCCGCCGTACGCGTTCGCCGAGCTGGAGCGCAAGATCGCGGCCAAGCGCGCGGAAGGGGTGGACGTGATCAGCCTCGGGATCGGCGATCCCGACCGGCCGACGTCGCCACTGGTCGTGGAGGCGATGCAGGAGGCGGTGACCGAGCCGGAGACGCACAAATACCCGACGAACCGCGGGCGCGCTGACTTCAGGGAAGCGGTGAGCGACTTCTACGAGCGGCGCTTCGACGTGGAGCTCGACCCCGAGCAAGAGATCATCCCGGCGATCGGGGCGAAGGAGGCGATCTTCAACCTGAACCTGGCGTTCCTCGACCCCGGCGACTACGCGCTCGCCGCCGACCCCGGCTATCCCGTCTACACCGCCGGTCCGTGGCTCGCGGGCGCCGAGCCGGTGTTGATGGCCTTGGAGTCCAAGCTGGGCTTCGTCCCGGACCTCGACGCGATCGACGAGGAAACGGCGAAGAAGGCGAAGCTGATGTTCCTGAACTACCCGAACAACCCGACGGGTGCGGTCGCGCCGGCGGGCTTCTTCGAGCGGGTCGTCGAGTTCGCCCAAGAGCACGAGATCCTTGTCGTGCACGACAACGCATATTCGGAGATCGTCTTCGACGGCTACCGCGCGCCCTCGTTCCTCGCGACGCCGGGGGCGAAGGAGGTCGGGATCGAGGTGTTCTCGCTGTCGAAGGGCTACAACATGACCGGCTGGCGTTGCGCGGTCGTGGTCGGAAACGCGGAGGCGGTCGAGACGTACTGGCGACTGAAGACGAACATCGACTCAGGCCTGTTCGAGGCGGTGCAGCTGGCCGGCGTCGCGGCGCTCTCGCCGGACGCGGACGCGGAGGTCGCCTCGATGAACGAGCTGTACCGCCGACGGCGCGATCTCGTCTGCGACGCGCTGAAGGGGATCGGCGTCGACGTGCACCCGCCGCGCAGCACGATCTACGTGTGGGCGCCGACCCCCGCTGGATACGCGAGCTCGGAGGCGTACTGCGAGCACGTGCTCGAGCAGGCGGCGGTCGTGCTCTCACCCGGCGCGATCTACGGCCCGGCGGGGGAGGGCTGGTTCCGGATCTCGCTGACGACGCCCGACGATCGCCTGTTGGAGGCCGTGGGGCGGCTGGGCAAGTTGGGGTCCTAGACTGGGCGACGAATGGTGCAACCCACCCAGCGTGCCGCGCAGCGTGCGTTCTGCATCGCGGCGCTCGCCGAGGACGATGATCTGGAGGAGCTCGGCGAGCTGCTGCGAACCGCCGGGGTGGCGGTCGTGGGAAAGATGGTGCAGCGCCGTGAGCAGCCACACCCGAACACCTACCTCGGCCCGGGCAAGGTCGCGGAAGCGAAGCAGGCAGCGATGCAAGCCGACGCGAACCTGATCGCCTGTGACGACGAGCTGACCCCGCGCCAGGAGCGCAATTTGGAGGAGGAGCTCGGCATGCCGGTGGTCGACCGCACGACGGTGATCCTCGACATCTTCGCCGCGCACGCGAGCAGCGCGGAGGGCAAGCTGCAGGTCGAGCTTGCTCAGTTGGAATACAACCTCGCGCGGATGCGCGGACTGTGGACACACCTCGAGCGCCTCGGCGGCGGAATCGGCACTAGGGGACCGGGGGAGAGCCAGATCGAGACGGATCGAAGGTTGGCGCGCGACCGGATCGCGGCGCTGCGGCGCAGGCTTGAGCAAGTGAAGGGCACGCGCGCGGTGATGCGCGCCGAGCGCGAGCGCGCGGCGTTGCCGACGGTGGCGCTCGTCGGCTACACGAACGCCGGCAAGTCGACGCTCTTGAACGCGCTCACCGGCGCCGAGGTGGGGGTGCGCGACCGGCTGTTCCACACGCTCGATCCGACCACGCGAACGGTCGGGGGCTCCGCCGCGACGAACGGCAACGGAAACGGTCGTCGACCCGGCCCGGCAGGAAGGAAGTACCTCCTGAGCGACACGGTCGGTTTCATCAGCAAGCTGCCGCATCAACTGGTGGACGCCTTCGGCGCGACGCTCGAGGAGACCCGCCGCGCCGATCTGCTGGCGCATGTGCTCGACGCCTCCGCGCCCGAGTTGCAGGCGCAAGGCGATGCAGCATGCGGTCGAGCAGACGCTTGAGGAGATCGGCGCCGGCGAGCGCCCGAGGCTGCTGATCTTGAACAAGATCGACCTGCTCGACGTGCAGGCACGCGACGAGCTGTGCCTGCGCTACCCCGACGCAATGTTGGTGAGCGGCGTGACGGGCGAGGGTCTGGTGGAGCTGAACGCGCGCTTCGAAGCGGAGCTGGAGCACATGCTCTGCCCCGTCGAGCTGCTCGTTCCCTACGCCGACGGTGGCAGTCTCGCGGAGCTCCACGAGCTGGCGGGCGATCTCACACGCAAGGACACCCCCGAGGGTGTCCGCGTTCGCGCATTGGTCCCGAAGCGAACAGCCGAGCGCTTCGCAAGATTCGCAGTCGCGTCCTAGCGGTCGTCGCCGCTGCCAGACAACACACCCCGGCGCTGGCGTGAGAGCAGCTTGTCGAGGTTCGCTTGGGCGATCTCGTCGAGGTCGAGCTCCAGCTCGCTTGCAAGTTGGGCGACATACCAGAGGACGTCCCCGAGCTCCTTGGCCATCGCTTCACACCGGCCGGCCGTGACTTCACCGCCATCGTCGCGAATCACCTTCTTCGCGTGATCGGCGAACTCTCCGGCCTCACCGGCCAACCCCAGCGCTGGGTAGGTGAGCGCCTCATTGCGCGGATACTGCGCGGTGCTTCGCGAAAGGCGCTGGTACTCAGATAGCTCCACGGTCGGATCGTAGGAGCACAGTGGTGCCGGTTCGCTCCGCAATCCTCGAATTTGCGGACGTCGGTCTTGACGCGCGGCCACCAATGACCCCGCCCGCCGGCGTCAGAGCCCAGCCGCGCGACGCGCGCTGAGATGCGCCTCGCGCTCGAAGGTCTCATCAAGTGGCGTCAGCTCTGATGGATCGAGGTGTAGAGCAGTGGCGATCAGCCAGTCGGCGAACCAGGCATTCTTGGGCAGGAGGGGGCCGTGGAGGTAGGTGCCGATCGTGTTGCCATGAAGCGCGCCCTCCAAACCGCTGCGTCCGTCGTTGCCGTGGCCCTTGAGAACACGACCCAGGGCGTGAGCGTCGGGTTCGAGGTAGGTTCGGCCCCCGTGGTTCTCAAAACCGGCGAGTACTCGCGTCACGTCATTTTCACCGAGCGAGACCTCGATCGCGACATTGCCGATCAGACGGGGGCCATCCTCGCGGACGGTGCGCACGTCGAGCAGGCCGACACCGTGGATCTCGTCCTGGCCAAGGACATACGAGTGACCGAGCAGTTGGTAGCCACCACACACTCCGAGGATCACGGCGTCGCGAGCGGCGGCGGCGTGGAGGGCGTCGCTCTTGGTCTCGATCAGGTCCTCGGCGCAGAGCCGCTGGTCGCGATCCTGGCCGCCGCCCAGGTAGTAGAGGTCATGCGCGTCGGGACTCAGCGACTCCCCGAGCCCGCTGGAGGAGAGCTCGAAGCTGATCCCGCGCCACAAGCAGCGATGTTCGAGCACGAGCAGGTTGCCACGATCAGCGTAGATGTTCATCAGGTCCGGGTACAGCGCGCAGACACGGAGGACACGGCCTGTTGATGGGACGGGGGACGTGAGAGGGGGAAAAGCGGATTCAGGCACGCAGCATCACCACTGCGCTGCCGACGTGCTCATCGGTGGGCTCAATCACGAGTGTGGGCTCAGGATGAAATCCGGCTTTTGAGCCCTCACGCTCGAGCTCGGAGGCGCTGAGGCGGGCGAGCTCGATGACGTTGCGTTCAACGGCCGGCCTATCGGCGGAGCATTCGTTATTCGGATCGCGGGCATCGGAAGAGACGATCCGCCGCGAGCGCTCGATCACGATCCGCGCGGGGAACACCCGCACACTTGTGGCCTGGCTGACGTAGAGCGTCTCACCGACCTGCGAGGTCTCAGGCGTTGGGCCGGGCGAGCCGTCGGCCAAGTCGAACGGCTCCAGCTCGGTGACGATCGCGCACGCGAGCAGCCCACCGGGGCGCAGGTGGGTGAGGACACAGCGCAGCAACGCGGCTCGCTCGGATGCGTCGCTGAGCAACTGAAGAGTCTGCATCGGCACGAGGCACAGCGCAAAGTCGTGCCGATCTAGCCCAAACGACCGCGCGTCCGCGCATACCGTCTCCACTAACTCCCCGGCGGCCCGGCCTTGCAAGGCGTCCAGTAGGTCGGAGTCGAGGTCGAGTGCAGTGACACGATGGCCCGCATGGGCGAGATCTAGCGCCACCCGACCGGCACCGGCCCCGACATCGAGAACCGGGTCGCCCTCGCGCCCGGCAAGCTCCCGCCACAGCGGTAGGTCGGCGCGGTAGGAGCCGCACTCCAGGTCGTGCCAGATCACATCGGCTGAGGTTACGACCACGCGCTGCTCGCCTCCCCGCGCGCGACGAGCAGCTCCCGCAGGGCCAGCATCGCGGAGTAGGTCGGCAGCGCGTACAGCGGCCTCTGCGGATCTGAACCGTCCGCGGCCGCCTCGCGCAGGGCGCTGGGGAGGTCAGCCTGGACGCGGATGTGTGCCGGGTCGATGCCCGCGTACTTCAGGCGCAGTGCGAGCTCGGGGGCGCGGGTGCCGCTGCAGGTGACTTGACGGATCCGCCCGGCAAGCAGCTCGAAGTCGGCGTCCCAGATCCAGGAGACGTCGCGTCCGTCGGCGATCTTGTCGTTGAGGATCCCGAGCAGGTCGTGCTCGCCCGGCTCCAAGGCCAGCGTGCGCAGCACCTCGTTGGCGCCGGCGGGATTCTTGACGAGCAGGATCCGCATCTCGCGCCCGCCGACGTGCACGGTCTCGGCTCGACCGAATGCGGCCTTCGTGGCCTGCAATCCCGCAACGATCTCGGGCAGGCCAACCTCCAGCGCGGTGGCGAGCGCGGCGGCGGCGAGCGCGTTGTAGACGTTGTAGAGACCGGGCAGCGCGAGGGCGACCTCGGCAACGCCTGAAGGAGTCTGAAGCGTGAAGCTGGCCGCCCGTACGCCCTGCAGGGTGACTCGCGTCGCGGTGACGGTGGGCACGGGACGCGTTTGACCGCAGCTCGGGCAGTGGTAGTGGCCGAGATGGCCGAGGTAGATCGCGTCGAAGACATAGGGAGCGCCGCAGTGGCGGCAGTGCTTCGCATCGGCGGCGTGCGCCATCCCTGCCAGCGCGAGCGAGTCGTCCTCGACTCCGAAGTACAGCACCGGCGCGGTGCGCTCACGACCGAGGTCGGCGATCGCGGGGTCGTCGGCGTTGAGCACAAGCGTCGAATCACGGGCCGCTCCGGTGTGCACGGCCGCATCCCAGCGATCGGCGATCGTCTCCAGCTCGCCGTAGCGATCGAGCTGGTCGCGGAACAGGTTGCCGAGCAGAATCGCGCGCGGGTGCAACTCGGTGGCGAGCGAGTCGAGCCACAGCTCGTCGACCTCGAACAGGCCGAGCTCGCCGGCGATGCGCCCGCCCGGGCGGGCGGCGGCAAGCAGCGTGGAGGCGATTCCTCCGGCCATGTTCGCCCCGGATTGGTTGTTCACAAGCGACACACCGGCACGCTCGAGAATTCCGGCGAGCAGCGCGCTCGTTGTGGTCTTGCCGTTCGTCGCCGACACGAGCACGCTGCCCCTCGGCAGGCGCGCGGAGAGCTCGCCGATCGCTCTGGGATCGAGGCGCATGAGGACCTTGCCCGGTGCGCTGGACGCGCCCCCGCCGCGCAGGCGCGAGACCGCGCCGATGGCCCGCGCGAGGGCGAGCTTGAGTGCGAGCGGCCCCGCCATCAGTCCCCCGTTGTGTGTTCGACCGGCGATGCAAATGCTGACTCGCCCGCGAAATCGGCGGGCACGATCACCGAGACTGCCCCTCGTACAGCGCGCACCAGCACCGGCAGATCGCCGATCGGGTCGCCGTCGGCATACATCGCGAATGGACGGTCGGCGCTGATGGAGACCTCCCGTGCGCGAAATACGCTGACGTTCGGCTCATGAACGTGCGTGCCGCTGAAGACTCTCGGGAGGATTCTCGTCAGAAACCTGAACTTGCTGATGCTCCGGAGGACCACAACATCCAATAGGCCGTCGTCGAGCAGGGCGTCGGGCGCCGCGCGCATTCCGCCGCCGTAGGTCCTCGAGTTGCAGGCCCCGATCGTGTAGCCGCTGAACACGTGTCGCTCGCCGGGGGGGTCGAGCTCGATCTCAAACCGTGCTGGACGCCATGCGGCGAGGGCCCTCAGTGCACCGTACGCGTATACGAGCCCCCCGAGCCATGAGGGAGCCTCGTTTGCGATGCGATTCGCGTCGCTGTCAAAGCCGACGGAGGCGATCCCCACGAACGCCTGTCCCGCGACCTCGCCGAGATCCATCAAACGGGGGACACCGTCGGCGATCACCGCGCACGCCGCGATCGGATCCTCAGGGATGCCGAGCACGCGCGCCAGATCGTTGCCGCGACCGCCTGGGAGCACACCGAGCACGGCGCCCGGAACATCGCGCAAGACGTCAGCTACCACTCCGATCATGCCGTCGCCGCTCAGTGCTACGACCGTCTCTCCGGCGCGGGCGCCTTCCTCGGCCAGCACGCGCGCGTGAGCGAGGTCGCGCGTGTCGGCGCGGCGCACCTCCAACCCGCGCCCGCGCAGGGTCCGCTCAATCTCTGGTGCGACCCGCCCGGCTTTGCCGCCGCCGGCGGAGGGATTGACGATCAGGCAGACGGGTGCGGGCACGAGCCCATCGTATTGGGGCTCAGGCTCGTCGAACTGACGGGCCGTCGCAGCTCACCGCGTCCACTCCTGATCGCGCATGAACTCGATCACCTGATCGGGCTGGTCGGTGACGACGTAGGCGTCGATGATCGCGCCGTCGATGTTGATCGTGATCGAGAGACCGGAATCGACCTGACGCACCTTCGAGATCGGCGCTACCGGACGTCCCGAGCCCATGCGCGGCTTGACGCGGCCAGTGGCGATGCTGTGGACCGCCCCGTGGTCGGCCAGGCGGTCGAGCAGGCGGCGGTAGTCCTTGCGCGAGGAGTGCTTGTGGTGCGTGCGTTTCGCCACGGAGAACATCTTGGCGCACCTCACGCTGCGAGCCACGGAATGAGTTGGCAGCGCGAGGGAAACTGAACAGCTAGCTTGCGGCGGCCTTCTCCGCCCGATCTCGGCGGCGACGGCCGACGGCCGCGATCACACCGAAGACGGCGATCACGAGGAACAGGCCGAGCAGCACGCCCGGCGCGAGCCCGAGTCCGCCGAACGGCAGCGAGATCAGCTCGACCAGGCCGAGCCCGATCGCGAGCAGCACGATAATCAGCGCGATGATCAGCAGAATCCCGCGGATGCGCGCGAGGATCCCTGCGGAGTTGGGGGGGACGAGCAGCCCCATCGCGCGCAGCGCAAACATCTGACGGCCGCTTGGAGGGGTCTGACCGAGACGCTCGACGGCGTCCTTGAGATCGCCTGCACGACGTTCGGCGAGCGCGAGTGACGCGTCTGCCATGCGGCGGATCTGCATCCGCTCCTGCGGGCGGGCGGCCGCGATCGCACGCTGGAAGTAGGAGCGAGCCGCCTCGGCGTCGAAGCGCTCGGACGCTCGCGCGCCGAGGATCGCCATCGCGGCCGACTTGTATTTGGTCTCGGCCTCGAGCTCCTCGTCGGAGCGCTGTTCGAGCGCCTGGATCGCATCGAAGGCGCCGCGCTGCTCGATCCTGACCTGACGTTGCTTGGGTGGCATCGGTCGCTCATTCTACGGTCTGGGCAGGCGCATGCCGTGCGCGCCCGAGGCGTTATGCTCGCGTCAGTGTCGAGCCGACGTATCGCTTCCCTATCCGTATGCGCGGCCCTGGCGCTAGCGCTGGGCGCACCGGCCACGACGTTTGCCGCGCTCGGCGGCTCGAGCGCGTTCAGCGAATTGACCGAAGGACAGACTCAGACCGAAACGACGCCAACCCAGACGACCGCGACCAGCGCTACGACGGAAACCACCAACTCGAGCTCGAGCGGCGTGCTCGTGATCGCCGGTGGTGCTGCGCTGTTGCTGCTGGGGGGCATTGCCTTCCTGATAATGCGCGACGCGCGCAGGGTGGCGCCCGCGGGCGACGGCCTCTTGGGTAAGGGAGGCTCCGGTCACGACACGGCGGCGATGATGCGCAAGCGGCGGGCGAAAGCAAAGGCCGCTCGCAGGCAGCGCAAGCAGAACCTCAAACGCAGCAGGTAAGCCGGCGCATTCAGCGGATGCTCTTCATGCCCTTTGCATGCACCGGCGTGCGTATCCGGGCGGGCGGCGGGAGCGCCGGAGAGCCGTGTGGACCGCGGCGCGGGGAGCGGGGGAGGGGCATACGGGGATGAGGATCAAGGGGTCCTCCCGGCAGTGTGTGGCTACCACCGTCGTCTTCGGAGGAGTCGGAGAGGTCTGTGAGATCGGTTGCGATCACGGCCTCGTCGTTGCGAAAGGGCATCCACAGCATCAGCCCGATCAACGGGAGCTTGATAAGCGCGAGTAGCACGAACAGCATCCACAGCGACATTGCCCGAGCAATGCTACTACTGCGCTGTGGAGTCTTCTCGAGAGAAAGACTTGGCGGCATTGGCCGAGGAGATCAGCCGCTGCCGGCGTTGCCCGCGCTTGGTGGCGTGGCGCGAGCAGGTCGCGGATGAGCGCCGTGCCGCGTTTGCACACGAGGAGTATTGGGGCCGGCCGCTTCCCGGCTTCGGCGATCCGTCGGCGCGTCTGCTGGTGTTCGGACTGGCCCCGGCGGCTCACGGGGCCAACCGCACCGGGCGCATGTTCACGGGCGACCGCTCGGGCGATTTCCTGTTCGCCGCACTGTGGCGCACGGGCTTTGCCAATCAGCCAACCTCCATGCACCGGGACGACGGCCTGCAGCTGAGGAACGCGTGGATCACAGCGGGAGTGCGCTGCGCGCCGCCGGCGAATCGCCCGGCGCCGGCCGAGCGGGAGGCGTGCCTACCGTGGAGCGTGCGAGAGCTGCAGCTGCTGGCCGGCGTCCAAACGATCCTGTGCTTGGGTGCCTTCGCCTGGGATGCCGCGTTGCGCCTGATTAGCGCACTCGCCGATCCACCCGAATCGCTACCGCGACCACGTCCACGCTTCGGCCATGCGGCCGAGTTTCAGAGGGGGCGGTACACACTGCTCGGCTGCTACCACCCGAGCCAGCAGAACACCTTCACGGGCAAGCTCACCGAATCGATGGTCGACACGGTGCTGCTGCGCGCGCAAAAGCTCGTCGAGAGTGCTCCCAAGCGCTAGCCTTGAAGGTGTGAGCGCACGCTTGGAAGCTAGATGAGGATCGTGATCCCGGCAGCGGTTGTCACCGCCACCGCGCTGGTCGCCGCCGGCATGCTGGGCGTCGCCTCAGCGGAAGCTCCCACCACGGCTTCGCCGCCACCCACGGTCAGCGTGCAGGGCGTCGCAATCGAGCCGATCGAACAGAGCGCAAGCTCCGCGACGGCGACCACGGTCTACCGGCAGGGGATGGCCGCCGCGGTCACCGACGGGCAGGCCAAGGCGCAGTTCTTGGCGAGCTCAGCCGGTGTGACGCTCGGGGCGATCCAGAGCATCGTCGAAGACGGCGGCTACATCGGTTGCACGGGCAACGAAATCGAATATTTGGGCGAACAGCCCGACTTCGGCTCACCCGGGGTTGGAGTGTCGGGGGTCGCGGTGAGCCCGCGCGCCGTCACCGAGGCAACTCCCGGCGCGAGCAAACCGGCAGTGAAACATCCCAAGAAGAAAAAACGCAAGGCTCCCGTCGCAAAACGGGCGAGCGTCGCCGGCTGCACGCTATCGGCTCAGGTTTCGCTCACTTACGCGATCAGCTGATCTGTCAGCTTGCAGTCTCCCGCGGCCGGCGCGCCCAGTCTTCGCCTCACATCAGTCCGCGGATGCCGGGAGTACATCGTGGCACCCGTTCTTCAGGGGTCGTTGCGAATGGGCGAGAGCACCTTACCGCCTGTCCTCGCATTAGGTTTACATAATATACATTATCGAGCACTGGATGGGATGAGTATCCGATCCACGAGCTACAGCGTCTCATCCATGTGAGACTGGCCATGAGAGCCCCAAATAGTCGCGTACGTTTAGCGCGCCATCTCAGCTCAGGCGTTGCACGACGACGTCGCGGGTGACCGTCACCGCCGCGCCGTGTAGTGGTGTGAGCATGATCTTCACCGTCAGCGCCAGCTTGTGGTGGCGGCGCAGCGTGGCCCTTCCCTTCACGTTCAGCGGCACCGTGAAGGATGTCGTGCTGGCGTACAACGACGAACGCACCAGCCGCCCGACGCGCATCTGCGGCGAGTGCCCCGCCTTGGCCGGCGAGGCGCCGCTTGCCAGCAGGTCGACCTCCAGTCGTCCTCCGACGCCGGCCTGGGAGATCTCGACGGAGCCGCGCACCGAGGAGCCGTGTTGGGCTCTGGCGAGCTTGACGGCTTCGGATGCGCTTCCCACCAGCGGCGATCCGAGCGCGGCTCCGGGGCCCAATCCTCCGCCAGGGCTCGATGGCGAGGTCGTGGTGCCGCCCCCGCCGGGCGACGTCGGCGTGGTGGGGGTGGTGCCGGTGGTGGCACCTTCGACGACGATTTCGTACATGGTGTAGTTCAAGCCGTCACCTATGAAGAGGGTGGAGCTTTCGAACTTGTAGGTCCCAGCGGTTAGGAAGGTGCATTTTCCTTCCCAGCCGGTCTTCGGCGATTCTGGGGCGATGGGCACCACCGGTTCGCATTCGGGCGCGCTACCGATCCAAGCGATATTCGCTTTTTCACCGTGGTCGACGAATGTGACCTTCCCCCCGCTCGCGATCATCACGGATTTCGTGGGTTGCGGTTTCGACGCCGACCCTTCCGTGGTCCAGCACGGCCAGTTGTTCTCGACGCAGTTTTCGTTGACTTCGAGCTTTGCTTCGGACGGCGCGGCGGCGAGCGCCGGCAGCACGGCCACCGCCGCCCCGATCAGCGCAGCGAGGGCGACAAGCACAAGCATGCGTGGTTTCAAAACGGTGCGCGGCCTCATCGTACGACCACGCTTCGGGTGAGGGTCATCGCCGCTCCGTGTTTGGGCGTGAGCACGATCTTCACGGTCAGCGCCAGTTTGTGATGCCGGCGCAGCGCGCGCTTGGCCTGCGCGTCGAGCGCGACCGTGAAGGACACCGTGCCGGCGGGCGCCGAGGAGCGCACGAACCGCCCGACGCGCGAGCTGCTCGATCGCTTGACCTTGGCCAGCGAGGCACCCTGGGCGAGCAGTTCGACTTCCAGGCGCGCGCCGCCGTCGGCGGCGGGAACCTGGATCGTGCCGTGCACGGCGTCGCCGTGCTGGGCGTTCGCCAGCGCGAGCGTCGCGACGGGGCTGACCAGCGGGACGATTTCCGGCTCGGGAGAGATCGGGCCGGGGGTGGGCGTCGGGGTCGGCGTCGGTGTTGGCGGGGTGGTGGGGGTCGTGGGTGTAGTCGGAGTCGTGGGCGTGGCCGGAGGAGACGCCGTCTTGAAGCTGCGGTCCAGGCCTTTTTCAGATCCGTGTTTGTTTTCCGCGACGAGCCGGAAGTGGTATTCCGTGCCTGGAGTCAAGCCTTTGAGCGCGGCGGAGACACCCTGATTGCCACCTCCGCTCGTTTGGAGAGTCGCCTTTGCGGTTTTCTGACCGTAATTCGTGTCGATGCCGTATTCGAAGAAGTATTCGGTCGCTTCGCCGTCTGGGTCGACCGTGCCTTTCAGTGTGGCTTCGGTTTCGCTGACTGCCGTAGCCGCCTGGGTGCTCGCCGTAGGCGGGCCGGGGGGAGCAGCGGTCTTGAAGGTCATCTTGCCGCCTTCCACCTTGGTTTTGCTTGTCCCGTAGACAGCGACCAACTGGAAGTAGTAAGTGGTGTTGGGCGAAAGCCCGGTCCACGTGAAGTGGAATTCCTGGTTCGTGCTGCCACTGCCGGCCGGCATTTCACTCGTCTTGGTCCCGTAACTTTCGGTGGTGCCATACTCGAAGTAGTAGGATGTCGCCTGTCCTTCCGGATCCACCCTGCCATTGAGCGTAGCTTCGGTTTCGGTGACTGCCGTAGCTTGCTCGGTGGTCGCCGTCGGCGTGGGCGGCCCTGTGACTACTACTTCGTATTCCGTGTAGTCCTCGTCGCCATATGGCCCATTCTTGGGGCCATTGAACATGTTCAAGCTTTTGAACATGTAGGTCCCGGGCTGTGTGAACGTGCATGTGCCTTCCCAGCCCGTACTCACCGTGGTTGTGGTTGGGACCCCGGGACACGAGGGCGTGGTGGGACCGCCAGTCCAGACCACGCTGGTTTCAGTGGTGGGATCGTGGTCGGCGAATTCGACTTCGCCGCCTTCTGTGATTGAGAATTTGAGGTCGGGCTGTGGTTCAGGGCGGACGGTTCAGCTGTCCAGCAAGGCCATTCGGGGTCCACACAATTTTGGTTGACTTCTAGCTTGACTTTCGAGGGGGCGGCCAGCGCCGGGGACACAGCGGCCGTCGCTCCCAGCAGAGCAGCAAAAGCAAACAGCAACAGCGTGCGCGGTCTCACAGCCTCAGCCCACCTCTCGATCGAAGTACCCAGTCAGCCCGCGTGCTCGTCCAAAGGCGCCGATGCACGCTCTAACCACCCAGGACTCCGGCCCGGCGCGATCCTTCCCGGCGGCTTCTCGATCCAACATCGTGCTCCCTCCGCCGTTGGCCATTGCTGAACAAGACGCCGGTAGCTCCTGCACGACCTTTCAGCTAGCTGCCGTCGGGGGACGGCGCGATCTCGCCGCGGCCGGCCTCTTGCAGGTCGGCCGGCAGGGGCGCGTTGGCGGCGCGGGCGAGGACGGTCAGGCCGGTGCGCCACTGAATGATCGCTGCACGCTGTTCTGACTGCGTGTCGGGCAGACTGTCCAGGTCGCGCTCTGCCAGGCCTGTGGTGAGGGCACTCAGATAGGAGTCCTCGAAGATGTAGGTATGGGCGTAGGGTGCGTTCACGGCGCGCAGTTGCATCGTGGCGGGCTGGAGCGCGGCCATCTCGACCGTGTAGGCGGCGAAACGCCGCTCCAGGGCGCCCATCCGCAGCGATGCCTGCCGCGGGGAGATGCGGTGCTCGTTGTAGGCCGACAGGATCGGATCGGCGCCTTCCAGCAGATTGTTGACGGCCAGCCTGATCGGCTCGACTTCGTGCAGATAGCGCTCGATCGCTGCCCGCCCAGCGCGTTGCGAGCTGGCCGCCGACGAGGTTTGGCTCGCGCACCCGCCGAGCGCGACCGCGCACAAGCAACTGGCGGCCAGCGCATGGGTGTTGCTCCTCACACCCACGCGCGCCGCGCCGCGCCGCATCCGCGGGACGGCTCAGTAGCCGTAGCCGCCGCCACCGCTCGAGGATTCCGAGGAGCCGCCCGTATTCGGCGCGGGTGCCGCCGGCGCGCTGCTCGTGCTTGCCGCCGCGGGGGCGCTGCCGGAGCTGCTGGTCGTAACGACGCTCCAGGTGCCTACGTCTTTGATCCCCTGGCCCTTGGTTTCACCGGACTGCTGGTCTCCCGTGAACGTGTAGAGCGGCGTGCCTTTGTAGGTGACCTGCACGGTCCCTTCGGGGCGCTTCACGGTGCCGAGCGCGACGCCTTCGCCGCTGGGAGCGCCGCTGGACGGCGCGATCAGCGGGTGCCAGACACCGACACAGGCGGAGCTGGTGCAGATGAACTTGCCGTTCTGCTCGCCGCTGAGGTGGTACAGCGTCATCCCCTGGCTGTCGACCAGGATCGTGCCGAGCGAGTTGGAGGCCGTCTTGACGACGGCGGCGCTCGACGAGCTGCTGGTGCTCTGTGCGGCGGGCTGTGTGCTGGCGGCCGAGCTGGTCGTGTTGCTGGATGAGCTGCTGCCGCAGGCGGCCAGCAGGAGCGACGCGGCGAGTGCCGGTAAGGACAGCTTCAGTAGATGGCGCATGTGTTCACTCCTATGGATGAGTCGGGGCACCGCCTGTCGCGTGAGCCTCCTGTACTTATGGAGACTCCGCGCAGGCGTATTCCCTTCCGGCGGACGGTCTCAGCCCGTCGTGATGACCTTCCCAGACGGTGCGATCACGTACCACCGCCCGCCGTTGGCTTCGATCGCCTGGCCGCTGTCCTGGCCGGCCGACCCGTCGCCCGCGTAGGTGTAGAGCGGCCAGCCCGCGTAGGTGACGACACTGCCGCCTTCGGGATCGGAGTCGCTGCTCAGCAGCGAGGTCTTCATCTGGGGCGACCCGCCGGGGGTTTCACCACTCGCGAGCTTCAGTGGCGGCCACACAGACGCGCACGAGGACACGCACGTGACCTTGGAGTGCTTGTCGGGCGCGAAGGTGTAGAGCGTGTGGCCTTCGCTGTTCACGAGCACTGCCCCCACGGTTGGCAGGGTGCGGACGGAGAGCGCGATCGACTTCGTCGCAGGAGTCGACGGGGACGCCGCCGAGCTCGATGTCGTCGACGTGGCCGGCTGGCCTTCGTGCAGCAGGTTGAGCGTGTTTTCGCCGTCATCGACGAAATAGATGCCCTTGCCTTCCGCGGCGATCGCCAGGCCGAACAGCGATCCGGCTCCGGTCTTCTTATCAGCGGTCTGCACGGCCACCTGCTGGCCGGCTGGTGTCGTTTCGACCATGTTCCCGTCGCCGCCGTTGCTGGTGATGATGTTGCCGTTCGGTGCGAGCACCATGCCGAGCGGTTCCTTGAGGTGCCCGCCTTTGGTGACGACGGTCCCACCGTGGGCCACGGGCGTCGTGCGCGTCGTCGCTTCGGAGATCGCGAGGATCTTGCTGTCCTCGGTCGAGGCCACATACAGCGTCCCGTTGGAGGAGAGCGCGAGTCCGGTCGGGCCGAGCACGAGGGCTTCCGCTGAGTTCACCCAGGGGATGCCGTTGGCGATCACCGTTTCGCTCAGTACCTTCGGCGTCTGTCCTTCGCCGGATTCCAGTTCGATCCGCAGGACCGTCGAGTTATCGATCGTGTGGATGCCCTTCGCGGCGCCGCCGTTGAGCGCGTTGCTGACGAACAGCGTCGTCTTTGAGCCTTCGCTCTTAGCGGTCGAGTCCCACGGTCCCTGGATGTTCTTGCTGGCGATCGTCTCGACCGGCTCACCTTCGCTGTCGAGCACGATCAGGCATCCGTACTTCGCGGTCGCCGTCTTGCCGTTGGTTGTCGGCAGGCTGCCGACAACGACGTAGCCGCCCGGCAGGATGTCAAGCGCCGTCGTCAGTCCGACCCCACCTGGGCATGGGCCGGGCAGCGTCTTGGCGTTCACGGTTGCGAACAGCGAGGTCTTTCCGGCGGGGCTGATCTGGACGATCGTCGTGCCGGTGCCCTGACCGTTCTCCTGAGCGCTTTCCTTGGCGTTGAAGTTGCTGATCAGCAGCTGGCCCGCCTGCAGCTTGCCCACGCTCGTAGGCACGGTCACGATCCCGTACGGATTGATGTCGCCGTTGGCCGGGACCGTCGAGGCGACCTTGCTGACACTGGTGAACTTGGCCAGGAACGGGCCGGAGCTTGGTGTCGATTCAGCGGGCGTGCTGACGCTCGCCGCGGAGTTGGTGCTAGACGAGCTGCTGGTGCTGCTCGAGCTGCCGCAGCCGGCGACAGCCAGCGCAACACCAACTAGAGCAAGGATCGACGTTCTAGGCACTGGGGTATCTCCTGTGGTCGAGAATAGGACAAGACGGTTTCCTGATCACAGCCCGATCCCGACCGCGAATCTCGCAATCCCCTAGTCGGCTTTCGGCAGCAATCAACGCACGGCCCGCCTTTCGCGCGCTTCCTGCATTGACTCCGCTATCGCGGGATTCCTTCCCGTTGAGCTTTCCGGGTCCAGAGAGTTAGTCTCACCTCAGTGAGACGACACAAGCCGTCGTGGGCTTCAGACGATGAAGCCCGTGCCTTCGACGACCTTCAGCACTGCGAGTGCCGGTGCTGAAGGCAGCACACGGTGCTACTTGGGCATCTCGATGTTCAACAGCTCGCGAGATTGGTGATCGACCTGGAGGGTCGTGTGGTGCAGGTCGAACTCGTCGTGCAGCATCCGCTCCAGCCCGCGACGCGCGGCATGGCAGTCGTTCTCGCGGCCGACGAGCACGTGCGCTGAGAGCGCGGGAAACCCCGAGGTGACCTCCCAGACGTGCAGGTCGTGAACCTCGACCACACCGGGCTCGCGCACCAGCGCCCGGCCGATCTTCTCGGGATCGAGCCCCTTCGGAGCTGCCTCCAGAAACACGCGTCCGGACGCCATGACCAATCCGTACCCCGAGCGCGCCATCAGGCACGCGACGAGCAGCGAGACGATTGCGTCGGCCCGCTCAAAGCCGGTCAACAGGATCACCCCGGCGGCGATCGCGGTCCCGATGAAGGCATACAGGTCGGTGAGGATGTGCTGGAAGGACCCCTCGACGTTCATGCTCCGACGGTTGGCCCGTGCCAGCGTCCAGGTCGCGGCGAGGTTCACGGCGACCCCGATCAGCGCCACGACGAGCATCAGCCCAGCCAGTACGTGCGGGGGATCGAACAGGCGGCGGATCCCCTCATAGGTGATGAAAGCCGCAAGGATCAGCAGCGTCACGCCGTTGGCCTGCGCGGAGAGGATCTCCACCCGCTTGAAACCGTAGGTCAACGCGCCCTTTGCCGGGCGAGCGGCCAGCCGTGCTGCCAGGAGCGACAGGCCGATCGCGGCGGCATCGGTGAGCATGTGCCCCGCGTCGGAGAGCAGCGCCAGGGAATTGGCGAGCACCCCCATCGCGATCTCGAGGACCATCAACCCCAGGATCAACCCAAGCGCCACCATCAGCTTGCCCGCATCCGCGTCAGCGCTCACGCCGTGCGAATGTCCAGCGTGGCCCTCAGCCTGGAAGCTCACGCCTACACGCTACTGATCACGCTCACGGAGGTAGGTGGGTTGCGACCGTGTTCACGGCAGGGCTCGCCTACGGCAACGGAGGTAGTCGCGCCTCGGACTGCGCGGCGGTCGGATCGAGGTCGGCGTATGGCATCGCCCACCATTCGAGTGGGACCAGCGCCCGTGCAAGCGCCCGCGTGTCGATCTCCAGTTCGGCGGCGCGGCGGATGATGATGATCAGCGTCGTGCGCATCGTGGACTCGAGATCGGTTTTCGACTGTCCCTGAACGACGGCCCGTCGCGTGGCGCTCAGTCGCCGGGCTCGCGCGGCCGGATCCTCGAGATCGTCCAGTTCGGCATCATCGGGGTCGTCGATCATGTAACGGAGCAGCTGTACTCGCCCGTAGAGCTCCACGTGGCGCTCGATCAGCGCCGTGTAGGGCCGCGCACCGAGCATCACCGGACCCCAGGCCGCGAGTGAGTCGCGCCCGTCGTCGAGCAGTCGTTCGACCAGCTGCGTAAGCCGGTGGCGCCATTCGCTGTCGGGCATGTGCTCATCGACAAGCGTTGCGACACGATCGGTCCCCGCTGGGCTGCAGATGAAGTTGCGCACCTCGATCGTGCGCCGACTGGCGGTTTCGTCCACCTCGAGCAGCTCGCCCAGCCCAACCCAGGTGAAGCGCGCGGTCGCAGCGAGCTCGAGCAGCGCGTTCTGCGCGAACACCCGCCAGCGTGCGCTTTCGCGCCGTTCGAGTACTTCGTTGATCACGACGACGGTGATCAGCACGACCACTAGGCTCGCGATGATCGAGGACGTCATCTCGTGTCGATCCCAGAAGCTCGTCTCGAAGTCGGATACAACCAGGCCCGCCAGCACGAGCACGCCCGTCGCGGCCGCGATACGCAATCCCCAACGCTCTAGAAATGCCCCTGTCACAGTAAGTTCAGCACGATAGCGGTCGTTGTTTGCCAGGCGCCGGCATCGATCTGCATCACTGCCGGTCCCCGGCACGGTCAGACGTCAACGATGCCCTCGGCTGTGGCGTAATCTCTGCCGAGACAGCCATGCGCGCAATCGACGGCATTCACCACATCACCCTGATCACCGGCGACGCGCCCCGCAACGTCGACTTCTACGCGCGCGTGCTCGGTCTGCGGCTGGTCAAGAAGACGGTCAACCAGGACGACCCGAGCGTTTACCACCTCTTCTATTCGGACGAGCGTGGCTCTCCCGGCGCCGACATCACCTTCTTCGAGTACCCGGGCGCGCAGCAAGGCCGTGCCGGCGCCGGGATGATCTCCCGCATCGTCCACCGCGTCGGCGGCGAGGCGGCGCTCGACTTCTGGAGTGAGCGCCTCGCCGGCGCGGGCGTCGAGGTCGTCCGCGAGTCCGGCCGGCTGCGGTTCGCCGACCTCGAGGGCATGAGCCACGATCTCGTGGTCGATCAGACCGGCGACGAGCCTCTCACAGCCCGTTCGATCGAGGTTCCGTCGGAGTTCGCTCTGCGAGGCTTCGACTCCGTCCATGCGCTCGTCGCCGATCCGGCTCCCAGCGAGGCTTTGCTGCGTGACCCGCTCGGCTTCTCTGAGCAGACCGAGCACGTCTGGCAGGCGCGTGGCGAGCATCGCGGTGGGCGAATCATCTTCGAGCAGTGCGATGAGCGTGGCGTCCCCGGCGCCGGCACCGTGCACCACATCGCCTGGTCGGTCTACCGCGCCGAGCAGGAGCAGTGGCGGGAGCGAGTGATTGAGGCGGGCCTCCACCCTACGCCGATCATCGACCGCTTCTACTTCGAGTCGGTCTACTTCCGCGAGCCCGGCGGCATCCTCTACGAGCTGGCGACGCTCGATGGCGCCGGCTTCGCCGCGGACGAAGCGCCCGAGACGCTCGGTGAGAAGCTCGCCCTGCCCCCGCGGTTCGAGCCGTTGCGCGAGCAGATCGCGCCTCATCTCACCCCCCTGCCCGACACCAGCCGCTGGCGGCCCGCGCCGGTCGTCGACTGACGCATAACCAGGTTTGTGCTCCGCGCAGACCTGGTAGGCAATAAGGTCGTGTCCTTGAGCACGTCCTCAGAAGCTCAAGCCCCAACGATCTCGTCGGTGGCTCGGTCCGGTGGGATTGAGATCGCGGGCCTGACGAAGTCCTTCGCGAGCCCCCAGGGGCCGGTGCGCGCGGTGCGTGGCATCGATGTGTCGATCGCCGTCGGCGAGACGGTCGCACTGCTCGGGCCCAACGGCGCCGGCAAGTCGACAACGATCGACATGCTGCTCGGCCTGCTCGAGCCCGACGCGGGCACCGTCTCGGTCTTCGGCCGCTCGCCGAGCAAGGCGGTCGATCAGGGCGCCGTCGGTGCGATGCTGCAGACGGGCGCGCTGATCAAAGACCTGTCGGTGCGCGAGCTGGTCACGATGATCGCCTCGCTATACCCAGCGCCACTTGACGTGCAAGAGGCGCTGGAGCTCACCGGTACGAGCGAGTTCGCCGCCCAGCGCACGAACAAGCTGTCCGGCGGGCAGACCCAGCGCGTGCGTTGCGCGGTCGCGCTCGTGAGCAACCCCGAGCTGCTCGTCCTCGACGAGCCGACGGCCGCAATGGACGTCGAGGGACGCCGCTCCTTCTGGGCAACGATGCGCGCGTTTGCCGCGCGCGGCAAGACGGTCCTGTTCGCGACCCACTACCTGGAGGAGGCCGATGCATACGCCGATCGCGCTGTGCTGATGGCCCACGGCCGGATCGTCGCCGACGGGCCGACGAACGAGATCAAGGCGATGGTCGGCACGCGCACGATCCGCGCGACGCTCCCGGACGTGCAACCGGACGCGCTCGCCAAGCTGCCCGGGGTGAGCAGCGCCGAGCGCCGCGGCGAACTGGCGACGCTGAGCTGCACCGACTCCGACGCGGCAATTCGCGCGCTGCTCTCCGCGTATCCGGGCGCGCGCGACATCGAGATCACCGCCGCGGGGCTGGAGGAGGCGTTCCTTGAGCTGACCGGGGACGGCGACAGATGAACCAGCTCGTCTACACCCGGTATGAGCTGCTGAGGACATTGCGCAACCGGCGGTTCTTTATGCTGTCGCTCGCGTTTCCGCTGATCCTGTACTTCTTGATCGCAAGTCCGAACCGGCATGTGCATGACTTCGACGGCACCGGCATCCCGGCGCCGCTGTATTTCATGATCGGGCTGGCGGCGTTTGGGACGATGAGCTCAATGCTCTCCTGCGGCGCGCGCATCGCCGCCGAGCGTGCGGTCGGCTGGAACCGGCAACTGCGCATCAGCCCGCTCTCGACGCGCAACTACTTCCGCGCGAAGGTCCTGACCGGGTACATGATGGCGCTGATCAGCCTGTTCGCGCTGTACCTGGCGGGGACCTTGCTCGGGGTCAGGCTCGGCGCAAGCGAATGGCTGCAGATGACCGGCCTGATCCTCGTCGGTCTGATTCCGTTCGCGGCGCTGGGAATCATGATCGGACACATGCTCACGCCAGAGTCGATCGGCCCGGCGATGGGTGGCGGCATCGCGCTGCTGGCACTGATCGGGGGGACGTGGGGCCCAATCGCCACCCATGGCTTCGTGTATGAGCTCGTCCAGCTGATCCCCTCCTACTGGCTCGTGCAAGCCAGCCACGTCGCAATCGGCGGACACGCATGGCCCGCGAAGGGCTGGATCGTGATGATCGCCTGGACGGTTGTCTTGAGCGTGCTCGCCGCACGCGCCTACCGCCGCGATACCGGTCGCGTATAGATAGACGCTCAGCCGGCGACGGCGGAAGCCGCCGTGCCGCCGCGCGGCTCGCTCGCCGGCATCGTCAGGCGCGCCGCGAGCGGCAGCCCGAGCAGCGCCACGCCGGCCATCGCCAGGAACGCCGCCAGCGGATGGTGGACGAGGATCTGCACGAGCAGCGCGACCACCAGGCCGCCGAGGTTGCCGGCCATCCACACGATCGCGCCGGCCGTCCCCGCGGCGGCGCCGGCGAGCTGCTCGGCAGCCGTGAGGATGATCGGCAGCGCCGGCAAAAGAACGATCCCGATCGCCACGATCGCAAGCGCCTGCACCCCGAGCCAGGACGACACTCCCAGGGCGACGCAGCCGCAACAGCCGACGAGCACCGCGCCGCGCATGAAGCCGCGCTCGGCGTGCCGGGCGGCGACAAGCGGCGGCAACACCGCGCAGGCGACCGTACCGGCGAGGACCATCCCGACCAGCAGCGCGCCGGCCGTCTTTTCCGAGACGCCGGCCGGTGCCAGCAGCGTCTGCAGCCAGGTGGCGAGCGCCACGAAGATGCCGAAGCCGATGAACACGAGCCCGCACAGCGTCCGCATTGGCGGCAGCGCCCACAGTGCGCGCGCCGCGCTGCCCTCGATCGCCGCGTGCTCCTCGCTCTCCTGCGCCGGACGGCGTAGCACGATCGCCAACCCCACCGCCGGAATCACCGCCAGCACGGCCTCCAACACCAGCAAGCGCTCGAGTTGTCCGTGGGCCCCGACCGTCGGGCCGAGCAGCAGCGCGAGCAGCATTCCCACAAAGCTTCCCGCCGAGCCCACCGCAATCCCCGTCGCGCGCTGATCGGCGGGCAGGTACTCGCCCGCGAGCTTGCTCACGCCGCTGAGGACGACCGGCTGCGCGACCGCGACGATCACCTGACCGGCCATCGCCCAGGCAAACGTCTCACCACCGAGGCGCACCAGTCCGCCAAGCGCGACCAGCCCTCCCCCAGTCGCCAGCGCTGGGCGAAACCAGCGATCGAGCAGGATCCCCGCCGGAATCGCGAGCACCACGTAAAGCAGTGGAAAGATCTCCGCAAGCCATCCGACCGCGCCGACCGAAACCCCGTAGCGCCTGGCCGTTTCAGTGGTGATCGCGGCGTAGCTGAGCCATAGCACCTGCGTAGCCGCGCACACGAGGCTGTAGGCGACGATTACGCGCCAGCCGCTCGCCCGCTTGGAGCTCTGTCTCATACATGCATTCCGATTACACGCCCAAGTGCCACGGCCCCGATGCCGACCGTGAGGCTGAGCAGAATATTGAACGCCGCGACGGAGATCGCCCCGTCCTCGCTCAGACGCTCCGTCTCGAGCATCCATGTCGAGAAGGTCGTGTAGGAGCCAAGCGTGGCGGCGCCAAGCAGGACCAGCGCGTCCCCTTCGACGGCAAGTCCCGTAAGCAGGCCCAGCAGCAGCGCGCCGGTGATGTTGACGACGAACGTGCCGAGCGGGAATGTGCCCGCGGCGCGTGCGCTGACGATCGCGACGAGTAGGAACCGCCCGATCGCGGCGATCCCGCTGAGCAGCGCAACGCCGACCCAGACCCAGACGCTCATACGTCTTCCCTTCGCTCGCGCCGCACCAGCTGCGTGCCGAGCCTGATCGCCAGATAGCCGGCGAGGATGCTCGCGAGCGCATATCCGGCGGCGAGCCCATAGCGATTGTGGTCGAGCAGCACGAGGATCTCCAGTTGCATAGTGGAGAACGTGGTGTACGTACCGCAGAAGCCGGCGGTCCACAATGGGTGATGGAACCTCGATTCCGGCGGGCGCTCTTTGAACCAGGTCGCGATGCAGGCGAGCGCGAACGCGCCGGAGACGTTGATCGCGAAGATCGCCCACGGCCAGTCAGTCGCACCGCTCGCGAAGGAGCGGCTCAACCAGACCCGCAACAGCCCGCCGGCGGCTCCCCCGAGAAAGATCGCCCACACCTCGTGTCTGTCTAAGTTCGGCACAACCCTGATGGGCACGATGCTGGAACATACTGGCCGCTGATGCTCGCCGAGCGCCTCACCGCGCAGCTACTTGCCGGGCCACCGGCGCGCGACCCTGTCGCGGTCGCTGAGCGGCTGGTGGCGGTTCAGGGCCAGGATCCGCGGGGAGCGCGTCTGGCGATCCGCGCGCGGACTGAGGGGCTGTCCGCCACGGACGTCGATCGTGCCCTGAGCGAGGATCGCTCACTGCTGATCACGTGGCTGAACCGCGGCACGCTGCATCTGGTGCGCCGCGAGGACTACCCGTGGCTGCAGGCGTTGACCACGCCGCCGCTGCACACCGGCAACGCTCGGAGACTGGCGCAAGAGGGCATCACCCCGGATGCCGCCGAGCGAGGTGTCGATGTCATCGCCCGCTCGCTGGCGGCGGAGGGCCCGCTCACGCGCGCGCAGCTGCGGGAGCGCATTGATGCGGCGGGAGTGCGCACCGAGGGCCAGGCGCTCGTGCACCTGCTGATGCTCGCCTGCCTACGTGGCCTGGCGGTGCGCGGGCCGATGGTCGGCCGCCGGCACGCATACGTGCTCGTCCGTGACTGGTTCGGCGAGACGGCGCCTGTGGACCGAGACCGCGCGCTGGCGGAGCTGGCGCGCCGCTATCTCATCGGCCACGGGCCCGCCGATGATCGCGACCTCGCGAAGTGGGCGGGACTGAGCCTGCGCGATGCCCGTGCCGGGCTGAGCGCGATCGCCACGAAGCTGCACGAGCGCGAAGACGGTCTCCTCGACATCGCCGGTGCTCAGCAGCCGGCGGAGTTGCCCCCACCCCGCCTGCTTGGCGCCTATGACCCTGTCCTGCTCGGCTGGGCCTCGCGCGAGTGGCTGCTCGAGGCCCACAGGGCGGTGATCACCGTCAACGGGCTCTTCCGTCCCTTTGCACTCGCCGGCGCTCGCGCGGTGGCAACCTGGAGCATGCCCGCTGGCGAGGTGGTGCTCGATCCGTTTGGCCGTCTCGCGCGCGAGCATGCCATCGCCCTGCAGACAGATGCGCTGGATGTCGTGCGCTACCTCGGCGATCGCTAGATTTGCCCTATGCCCAGCGAGATTGCGATCCGGGGCGAGATGATCAGGCTCGGCCAGCTGTTGAAGCTCGCCGGGATCGTCGACAGCGGCAGCGAGGTCAAAGCGCTCCTCGCCACCGAGCGGGTGCTGGTCAATAACGAGCCCGAGGTGCGCCGGGGACGGCAGCTACACCCTGGCGACACCGTTTGCCTCGGTGCTCATGAGCTGCATCTGGTCGCGTCCTGACCCGTGAGTTGAGGGTCCTACGCCCCAGCCGTCGCCATTGGCTGATATGCATTGGGGAGCGCTGGGAGCGAATCGATTGAGGACTCGGGCTTGTTTCTAGCGGGTGTGCGTCAAACCGCCGTTAAAGCAGGCCCGTAGCGGGTAAAGGGTCTACAGATCGTCGTTTCGCTCTCGCCGCGGTGCCCACGCGTCGAGCATGGTTCTGGCAGACAGCTCGTGTGGGCCTGCGGCGCCAGTTGGTGTGGGTTGTGCTCCAAAGAGCAGGTTTGGCCGTACACCGTGTCGAACGAGTGTTTTTAAGGGGCTTGGTCGGGTATACAGAAAAAATCATTGACAACGCAACTATCGAGGAATATAATCCCGACTCCAAGCATCGGATTAAGAAGGACAGCCATGTCAGACGCCAGCATCACACCCATCACCCCAATCGATTCCATCGCCGCCGCGCGTGGTGAGGAGAGCGCCACGCCCGCCCCTGGGCCGCGCGCCGTCAAGCAGCCTCGCGTGAAGCCCGAGCGGCTGGATAACCCCACTGCAGAGACGATTTCGCTTACGCCCGCGGAAAGCTTCATCCCCGAGGCGGTCGATCAGCTGCTCGCGCATTCGCGCCGCTATCCCCTGCTCACGCCCGCCCAGGAGATCGACCTCGCCCAGCGCATCGAGCGCGGCGACCTGTACGCGAAGGAACTGCTCGTCAACTCTAACCTACGCCTGGTCGCCTCCAACGCACGGCGCTATCAGAATCAGGGCCTGCCACTCGCTGACCTCGTCCAGGAGGGCCTGCTCGGCCTGATCCGGGCGAGCGAGAAGTTCGACTGGCGCAAGGGCTTTCGCTTCTCTACCTACGCCACTCTGTGGATTCGCCAAGCGATTCAGCGCGGCCTGGAGAACTCGGGACGCACGATTCGCCTACCCGTGCATGTCGCTCAGCGTTCGCGCAAGGTCGGACGGGTCGAGCGTGAGCTGTCGGTGCGCCTCGGGCGCGAGCCCACCGTCGAGGAGCTGGCTCAGGAGACCGGCCTCGAGATCGAGCAGGTCGAGGAGGTGCGCCACCAGCGTGCCGCCCTGGTCAGCCTCGATCAGCAGATCGGCGAGGACGGCGACACCGCACTCGGCGATCTACTGCCCTCAGACCAAGAGGCGCCAGAGGACACCGCCTGGGACAACGAGCGTGAGCGCATCGTGCACGAGGCGATTGAGCAGCTGCCCGAAACCGAGCGGACCGTGTTGACGCTGCGCTTCGGCACGGGGCCGGAGGAGCCTCAGACGCTGACCGCGATCGGCAAACGGCTTGGGTTCTCCGCGGAGCGGGCTTCTCAGCTCGAGCAGCGTGCCCTCAAGAAGCTGGCCGAGCTGCCAGAGCTCCTCGCCCTGCGCGAGGCCGCCTAACGGCGTCCCTGCAAACTGCTCCAACGACTGGCTAAGCTGGTCGCGTCGCTGACCCTCGGATCGGGGAGGAGTGGATGGAGAAGTCAGTGTGGCAACGGACGGTTGATCTGACGATCGTCGTGGGCGAAAGGGTGCTGGTGCCGGTCGAGCGGTTCATCGGGAAACGTTCGCTGGTGGGCGAGGCGACCTTCTTCGAAAATGAGCTCTTCCCCTGGATCGCGGAGATCGAGGCGAACTGGACGACGATTCGCGACGAGCTGGAGCGCGTGCTCGAGGACCGCGACGCGCTGCCGAACTTCCAGGACATCTCCAAGGACCAGATCGAGATCACCGACGACGATAACTGGAAGACGTTCTTCCTGTTCGGGTATGGCTTCGAGGCGAAGCTCGGCACCGAGATGTGCCCGCAGACGGCGGCGCTGATGCGGCGGATCCCGGGAATGACGACGGCGATGTTCTCGATCCTTTCCCCGCACAAGCACATCCTCGACCACCGCGGCCCCTACAAGGGGGTGCTGCGCTACCACCTCGGGCTGATCGTGCCGCGCGACGCGCAGGCGTGCCGGATCAGGGTCGGTGAAGACTTCCGCCACTGGGAGCAGAGCGAGAGCATGATCTTCGACGACACGTACAACCACGAGGTGTGGAACGACACCGATGAGACCCGGGTTGTGCTGTTCGTGGATGTCCTGCGCCCCCTACCATCTCCCTGGTCGCAGATCAACCGCGCGATCGTCAGGGCAATCGGGTATTCCCCTTTCGTGCTCGACGCGAAGCGCAACCAGGAGGCGTGGGAACGGCGCTATCGGGAGCGCAAGCGGGCTCAGATGCCCGAGACGTTGAGCCCTGTGCCCTGAAGCAGCGTGTTGGCCTTGGCGTTGAGGATCGTGAAATCGCCGGTCAGGATCAGCACGCCAAGGCCGATCATCACCACTCCACCAATACCGATGATCACCGGGAAATGGCGCTTGACGACCGTGAGCGCGTTCGTCATCCGCTCGAACGCGAGCGCGATCAGCAAAAACGGGATCGCCAGCCCCGCCGAATAGAAGGCGAGCAACAGGGCCCCATGAGCCGCCGAGCCGGAGACCGCGGCCTGCGTGAGGATCGCACTGAGAGTGATGCTCGTGCAGGGCGTCCAGGCGATCGCAAACGCGGCGCCGGCGGCCACCGGACCACCGCGGCCCGCGAGGCGCAGCAGCGTCTCGGAGTGCCACTCGCGGTTGAACACGGCGATGAACGGGGTCGCAAGAAATATGAGGCCCATCAGGATGATTACGACGCCGCCGACCTTCTCGAGCGCTTCTTTATGTGTGGTAAGCGCCGATCCGATCAACGTCGCGCTCATCCCGAGCAGGATGAAGATCGCCGAGAAGCTGCCGATGAACAGGAGGCTCGGAACGAGCACTCGGCGAGCGCTGATGCCGCCCTCCTTCAGATCCACCGGCGTGACCCCGATCACGGTCGACAGGTAGCCGGGCACAAGCGGCAGTACACACGGTGACAGGAACGACACGAACCCGGCGGCGAGCGCCAACGGTATGCCTACACCCGTGGCCGCATCGGATGAGGCCACGAGGACCAGCTGAGCGTAGCTCATTGCCAATTCCGCCGAGGGGGCTCGTGCGATGAGCTGCCGGCGGTATCGGTTGACGAAACATCCGACTCTGTCGTGGCCTGGGTAACTTCACCGGCGCGTAGGACGGCGACTTCGCGCTCCAACCGGGCCACGCGCTCCTCCAGGCCGTCCGCGGGCTGGGCGGGGGCGTAGGGCCTCGAGGACGAGATCTCCGGGGGCGATTCAGGCCGTGCGGCGATGCTCGCTCCGTCGCTGTCAGCGTGGGCATCCTGGTCTTCGAGCAGCTGTGTGTAGCGGTCCTCCTTCTGCCCCGGCCGGCGATCAAGACACATGACCAGCTCGCGCTCGATCAACCGAGAGAGCGTCTCGTGCACCGTGGAGAGCTCGGCGAAGGGATGCATGCGCTCCGTCCGCTGCTTCAGCTCTCCAGGCGTCTGCGGGCCGCGCAGCATCAGGACGCACACGACCGCCTGTTCGTCCTCGGCCATCGGCAGCGCTTCAGCGAGCAGATGCCGGTACTTTGGCGCGCGGCGGCCACTGGCCAGGCGCGTGAGGCCGCGGCGCTCGAGGTGGTGCAGCGCGTCACGGACGATCGCATCGTCGTACCTGACGACCGGGTCGCGGTTGGTCGATTGGTTGCAAGCCAGGCGCAGCGCGTTGAGCGACAGGGGGTACATGTCGGGGGTCGTGCGCTGCTTTTCGAGCAGGCACCCGAGCACGCGCGTCTCCGAGGCGGACAGGTTCATCGCCTTAAGCCTACGACCCGGCGGCTAAAGTCAGCCCGGTGAGCAGTCAGCCCTTCGCCCAGGGACACGGCGGCGGCGGCAATGGCCGCCGCTCACAGCAGCCCGAGCTTCGCCCCGAGGACATCCCCGACCGGCAGGTCTCGCTGCGGCGCATCGGCCGGCTGTTCGTCCCCTACCGGCTGCGCCTCGGCTTGCTGCTGGCGCTGATCTTCCTCGGCTCGATCCTCAGCGTCGCCTCGCCGTTCTTGCTGCGCGAAGCAATCGACAAGGGCATCCTCGAACACGACTTGGAACTGCTCACCTGGATGGTCGCCGGGATGATCGCACTGGCGGTCATCAACGGGGTGCTTAGCGTCGCGCAGACCTTGATCTCAAATCAAGTCGGCCAGCGCGTGATGCACGACCTCCGCGCCGCCGTCTATGCCCATCTGCAGCGAATGTCGCTGGCATTCTTCACGCGCACCCGCTCGGGTGAGGTGCAGGCGCGGATCGCCTATGACATCGGCGGGATCGACGATGTGGTGACGAGCACCGCAACCTCGACCGTGTCGACCGTCGCCACGGTCACCGCGACCGTCGTCGCGATGTTCGCCCTCGAATGGCGCCTGACGCTGTTCTCGCTGTTTCTGCTGCCGTTCTTCGTGTGGCTCACGCGCCGGGTCGGTAACGAGCGCCGGCGTATCCAGTCGGTGCGCCAGGGACGCCTGGCGGACATGTCGACGCTGGTGGAGGAGTCGCTGTCGGTGTCGGGCATCCTCCTCGGCAAGACGATGGGCCGCTCGCACGAGCTCGTCGACCGTTTCTCCAATGAGTCGAGCGAGCTCGCAGACCTGGAGGTGCGCGCGCGGATGGCGGGCCGCTGGCGCATGGCCTCGGTGCAGATGAGCTTTGCGATCATGCCCGCCGCCGTCTACTGGTTCGCCGGCTACACGATCATTCACGGCGATAACGCGATCTCGATCGGCACGCTGGTCGCCTTCACGACGCTCCAGACCCGTCTGCTGTTCCCGATGCAGCAGCTGCTGTCGGTCGGCCTGGAAGTACAGACCTCGCTGGCACTGTTCGGGCGGATCTTCGAGTACCTCGACTTGCCGATCGACATCGTCGAGCGGCCGGGCGCCCACGCGCTGAGCGGCGTACGCGGCGACGTGAGCCTGGACGACGTGTGGTTTCGCTACACGCCTGAGGCGCCCTGGACGTTGGAGGAGATCAGCGCCGAGATCCCGGCAGGGACGCGTACGGCGCTGGTGGGTGAGACCGGTTCGGGCAAGACCACGCTCGCCTACCTGGTGGCTCGTCTGTATGAGCCCGGACGCGGCCGTGTAGCGATCGACGGGGTGGACATTCGCGACATGACGCTCGATTCGCTTGCGGCCACCGTCGGGCTGGTCTCGCAGGAGACCTATCTGTTCCACTCCTCGATCCGCGAGAACCTTCGCTTTGCCTGCCCCGAGGCAACCGACGAGCAGATCGAAGACGCCGCGCGTGCCGCGCAGATCCACGGGCTGATCGCCTCCTTGCCTGAGGGCTACGACACCCAGGTCGGCGAGCGCGGCTATCGCTTTTCAGGCGGCGAGAAGCAGCGCATCGCGATCGCCCGCACGGTGCTGCGCAACCCGCCGGTGCTCGTGCTCGACGAGGCCACCTCCGCGCTCGACACCGAGACCGAGCGCGCCGTGCAGCTCGCGCTCGACGACCTCTCACGGGGGCGCACGACGATCGCAATCGCGCATCGGCTGTCGACGATCCGCGACGCCGACCAGATCCTCGTGCTCGACTCCGGGCGGATCGTCGAGCGCGGCACCCACGAGGAGCTGCTCGAGTTGGGCGGGCGCTACGCGGCGCTGCTGAGCGGGGCAGCCGTTGCCGAGGACCGCCCCGGGGCGGGAACCACCTCCTCGGCCGCCCTGGCTGAGACCGGTTGAGCAAGCGCGTCAATAGACGCGAGCGTTATGCCGTCGCGTCGATGTTCAACCGCACGTAGTCGACGACGACCGGCTCGCCCAGCTCGATCATGACCTCGTCCATGAACGGGTCCCGCAGCGGCTCGGGCAGATGCTGGACGTGCGGGCCAAGCACGATCGTGGCCAGGAACTCGCGTGGGTGCTCGGGCTGCGTGGGCGCTGGCGCCAGCCAGCATTCGGCGGTGGCGAACCCGGCCGCACGCAACCGCGCCTCGGTATCGGCGGCGTTCGCATAGTTCCACGGCGCGCGCCAGTCGCGAAAATGCTCGGCGTACGGCGCGCGATCGACGACTGTGGCCGCCCGGCCGCGCAACTCCGTGATGTTGCTCTCTCCCCCGCACTGCGCGACCAACCGTCCACCCGGACGCAGAGCGCCGTGCAGTCGGGCAAACAGCCGCTCGTGATCGGCGATCCAGTGGAACGTGGCGGTCGACAGGATCGCATCGACAGGCTCGTCCAACTCCAGCTCCAGCAGATCCGCTCGGCGGATGTCTGCGTCGGGGCCCAATCGCTCGCGGGCGGCGGCGACCATCGACTCGGACATGTCCATGGCGATGACCGTTCCGCGCGGTAGCCGCTCGATCAGCGCCTGCGTAATCCGCCCCGATCCGCAGCCGGCGTCTAGCACCGTCTCATCGCCGGCGAGCGGCAGCCGGTCGAGCACGGCCTGGCCCAGCGCCTCCATCGGCCCGGAGATCCGGTCGTAGCTCTGCCCGTCCCAGTTGCGTACCTCTGACATACACTCGTACGCTATCACGTATGCTCAAACAGAAGCCGCGAGCTCGATCAGTACCTTCGACAGCTGGCCGCCCTGCCAGGCGATCGGCGAACGGGGCGGCGGCCCGGAGTCCTCCACCAGCAGCCTCGCGCCGGGGATCGCTTGTGCGTAGCGTTCGCCCACCGCGAGCGGATGGCCCGGGTCGGCCTCGTCACGGCTCCCCACCACGACCGTTGGCGCCTTGATGCTCTCGAGCTCCCGTAGATCCTCGAATGGCCGCGAGCGCGGAACCACTTCGAGCGCGTCGGCCACCGCCTCGGGATGCTCGTGGTCGGTGAGTCGCTGGCGCACGACCTTCTCGACGGTATCCCGCCATTGGACAGGCACCTCGGAGAAGTCATAGGCGTCCACGAACCCCTCCACCCCACCCTCACGCAGGCCCCGCGCCAGGGCGTCCCACCCGGCGAGGACCGGCTCGCTCAGCGGCCGCTCGGGATCAAAGGACGGTGTGATCAGCCCCAGCCCCGCCACACGTTCAGGGTGGCGCAGGGCGAGGCGCAGGATGGTGTGCGCGCCCATTGAGGCGCCGGCCAGGATCGCGCGCTCCAGGCCGAGCGCGTCGAGGACGGCCTCCAGGTCGTGGGCGAGATCGTCGTAGCCGTAGGCTGCCGGATCGGGGGCCGCCGTCGAGCGCCCGTGCCCGCGAGCGTCGTAGCCGATCACGCGATACCCCGAGCGCTCCAGCGTCCGCGAGCCCATCACCACATAGCGACGCGTTGCCGTGAGGCCGTGGAGTAGGACGATCGGCGGGCCCAGGCGGGCTGGATCCGAGTCTTCACCGGCCAGCTCGACGCCATCGTCGGTGACGATGCTCAGCTCGACCTCACCGGTGCTCACGACGGGCATCGAGCAATCCTAGATAGCTGCTCCTACACGGGCAATGCCAGCTGATCCTCGCACTCCGAGCCGGCGCCGGCGATCGAAGACCCGACCGCACCTCGCAAGTCCTCCGGCGAGCCGGCCTCCACACCGGTCAGGCCTGCTACCCGCACGCCGAGCAGCCTCACAGGCCGTGCCGGCGCGTACTCGCGCAGCAGCGTCAGCGCGACTTCGGTCACTTGCCCGACGTTGCAGGTCGGTTCGTTCAATGTCCGTGCGCGAGTGATGGTCGAGAAGTCGTCGAGTCGGACCTTGATCCCGATCGTGCGACCACAGCGCTCGTGCTCGACGAGACTCGCGCACAGCTCGCCGGACATTCGCTCCAGGGCCTCACGTAGGACCGCGGGGTCGCGGATGTCCTCGTCAAAGGTCCGCTCGCGAGACTCTGAGACCACCTTACGGGCGGCGCCGACGACGCCATCATGTTCGAAGCGTGCGCGGCGTCGCAGCTCGAGGCCGAGGTTCGGGCCAAAGCGCTCGACGAGGACCTGCTCGGGTGCGGCGCCGACGGCGGCGAGCGTGGTCAACCCCAGCGCTGCCAGGCGTGCGGTGGTCTTCGGTCCGATGCCGGGCACCAGCCCCGGCGGCGCCTGCGCGAAGCGCGAGCAGGCCTGCTCGCGCGTGAGCACGACGAAGCCGGCGGGCTTCTCGGCGTCGGAGGCCACCTTCGCGACGAGCTTGTTCGGGCCGATGCCTACCGAGCAGATGAGCTGCGTGGCCGCCCTGATCTCCGCGAGCAGCCTGCGCATCGCCGCGCGCGGTGAGTACAGCCCGGTCAGATCCAGGTAGGCCTCGTCGAGCCCGACCACCTCGACCCGCTCCACATGCGAGCGAACGAGGTCCATGATCTGCCGCGAGACATCCCTGTAGGTTGGGAAGTCCGGCGGCAGCACGACCGCCTCCGGGCACAATCGCCGGGCCTTCGCCGCGGGCATCGCCGAGCCCACCCCGTAGCGCCGCGCCTCATAGCTGGCGGTGGTGACCACCGCACGCGGGCCGCTCCCCGCGACAACAACAGGCTTGCCGCGCAACTCAGGATGGCGGCACAGCTCGATCGAGACGTAGAAGGCATCGGCGTCGAGATGCGCGACGCTGAACTGGGCAGGCTCTACGGACACTGCACCCGAATCTAGCGCCCCCTCCGGCTGATGTAACTGCTCAGACGCCGAGCTCGGCTGCGACTTCGCCGGTGGCAACCATTTCGGCCAGTTGTTGATGATCGCGCTCGTTCTGATCGGCGTAGGCGGCGGCGAAACGGGCGATCGCCTGATCGAAGTTCGCGCCCGCCCCGAGGTACGCGGCGATCGCGAGTCGGTCGCCCGAGCGTGCGTGCGCGCGCGCCAGGGACCATCCGCAGGCAAGCGTGTATGCATGCAGACCCGATTCGCTCAGCGTCGACAGATCCGCGGAGGCCTTCCAGTCCCACAGCTGGCGGACATAGAAGTCGTGCCTGTCGCCCTCCAGGCCGGTACTTCGCTGCCAGCCAAGAAAGATGTCGCTGACCGCTTGGGAGATCTGCTGGCCCCGGACCACGCGCTCGCCGTTGTTCTCAAACTCGCCCTCACCGAGGTAGGGCTCCAGCACCGAGGGCTGGGCCTCCTTCGCCTGCAGCACGAGCGGGTCCTTCCCCTCCCGCCCCGTCAGCAGGAACACCCAGGCGCGGGTGCCGACGCTGCCGACGCCGACGACCTTACGCGCCATGTCGACGAACCGGTATGTCTCGAACAGGTATCGATGGTCGGCCCCGAGGCTCGATGCGTACTCGTCCAGCAGCTTCCTGGCGTAGTGGGTTTCCTCGCGCGTCCCGGGGGCCGCATCGAACAGCTCGCGCAGCGGGACCAGCAGTGGCGGGACGCTGCGAAAGCGCAGCTCGCCGTCGACGCGCTCGGTGAGTTTCCTGACCGCCCGTAGGCTCGTCTTGCGGCGCGCCTTCGCGAACGGCTTGGCGAACTCGATCCGGCCCTTTGCGCCCAGCCTCCCGCCGAAACGGTCGACGAGCTCGCTCGCGTTCAAGCGCTCGTACCACACGTCGAGATGGCTCTCCTGTGCGAAGGCTCGCATCCCCTCGCGATACTCCTTCGCGCAGTCGCTCACGATCCACCGGCGGCGGTCCGCCGGCAGGCCGACGTCGCGGCCGGCGATCTCCGCGCTCGCGGCGAGCCGCTTGACGTCCCACTCCCACGGGCCCGGCAACGTCTCGTCGAAATCGTTCGGACCGAAGATCAGCCTGCGGTCGGGCGCCGCGAACCCGCCGAAGTTCGAGATGTGCGCGTCACCGCAGGCCTGCACAGCGATCCCCGAATCCGGAGTCCTCGCGAGGTCGGCCGCCATGATCGCGGCGGCGCCGCGATAGAACGTAAACGGCGAGACGAGCATCCGCCCATAGCGAATTGGGACGAGCTCCTGCACGCGCGAGGCCGCCTGGGTCGTGAGCACCGCGACGGGATCGGGTCGGTCCGGCGCCGGGCCCCAGTCGCCGTGAGCCGATCTGGGCGCGATCCCGCGGGCCGCACGACCGCGCTCGGTGGACTCCCCGGACTGCAGCCTTGCGCGAGGCGAAGCGGTCCCATGAACACCAGGGCTCACATCAATGATGGCATCTTGACCAAGTCGATCGGGCAGCACCGGGCACACTCTAAGCCCGCGTTGGCGCTCGTCCTCTGTCAACCTCTCGGTGCCGCGGCGATCCGATCGAGCAGATCCGCCAGCGGACCTGGCAGGGAGAACATCGCCCAGTGCCCGGTCGGCAACTCGTGGAGCTCCCAGAGGGGATCGGCAAAGACATCCGCGCGTGGGTCGTGCCGCTCGATCAGCTCGTGCAGAAGTGCGAGGCTCATCCCTCCCTCGGCGCAGAAGATCGCCGCCCGCCGGAGCTCTGTGGGTGTTGCACCAGATAAGCGCAGCGGCGTTGTGAAGGTCGCGTATGGCTGTGGCGTCGCCCGCGCCGCGATCAGCTCGAAATCGGCGGGCTCCAGGCCGCTTGCGCTGCCGTAGGCTCCGGAGACGAGGGTGTCGCGGTCCGGAACGGGCCACAGCCAGCCATTGCCGCCCTGCTCGGCCTCCCGAAGCTGGCGCTCGCGCTGCTCTGGCGCCTGCACATCGACGATCGCGATCCCACCGGGCAGCGGTCCGGTGTCGAGGTAGACGAGCGCCTGTAGGCGCTCGGGCCGCCGGTCGGCGACGCCGGTGACGACCACCCCGGCGTAGCTGTGCCCGACGAGCACAACGTCGCTGAGGTCCTCGTAGTCGAGCAGGTTCACCACATCGGCGATGTGCGTGTCGAGGTCGACGTCCCGGTTGGCGAGATGCACCCGCTCGCCGAGGCCGGTGAGCGTGACCGGATAGACCTCGTGCCCGAGAGCTCGGAGTCTGGCGGCCACCTCCCGCCACGCCCAGCCACCGAGGCAGGCACCGGGAACGAGAACGATCGGCCGCGGGCGAGGCTCGCTAGCCATCGCGCCCGTCCGTGCCTGGCTCGACGCCAGGGCCCTCGGGATGTTCGCCCTGGGAAAGCCACAGCAGCACCGCCGAGCGCGCAAACCGCCACTCCCCGGCAACCTGCCGGCCGGGCAAGGTTCCTTCCAGCGCGAGGGTCTCGACAGGCTCAGTGGGCAGGCGCAACAACGCCGCGACCTCATTGAGGGTGAGCACCTCAACCGGGACGCCGGGACTCTCGTCGATGTCGATGCGGCCGACCTGGAGCCGGTCGGCAAGCAGCTCGCTGACGAGGCGCTGCTTGTGTTGACCCGTGGTGTCGGCCAGCCGATCCAGCGCGGCTGCCTGGCTGCGGGGAAGCCTGACAAAGAGAGGGACACGATCCTGTGCCATGTCGCAGATGATAGCGAAGGATATCTATCGATAGCTGTTGCCGACCCCATGTGAGCAGCGCACAGTCAGTCGAGATGCTGTGCTCCGCACTCGCGTAGCCTGGTATTCCACGAACGTTGACTAACGAGGATGCCCGTATGCCCGACAAGCCGACCCTGTACGTATGCCACCACGACGACAGCTGGCCGCCACAGCATCCCTGCAGGCTGGCGCAGCGCGCGCTGCGCGACGCGGGGCACGACTTCGAGAAGGTGGTCTATGGCAAAGGCAAACCATTTGGCCTGTTCACCGCAGGCACACGGCCCGAGCTCAAGGAGATGAGCGGCCAGGAGAAGCTGCCCGTGCTGAAGCTTCTCGACGGCAGCACCGTCAACGGCGGCTCCAACATCGTCAACTGGGCCATGGTGAACGCGCCCGGGTAGGCCGTGATGTCTCAGGCGGCGGTGGAGGCGGCGGCGAAGCGCTCGGCCAGGATCGCCGCCACGCGCGCGCGGTGGCGCCCCGCGCCGCCCAGTAGCACTGCGTCGATCTGCGCGCGCTTGAACAGCCAGTGCACGTCCGCCTCCCAAGTGAAGCCGATGCCGCCGTGCGCCTGAATCGCACTCGCGGTCACTTCGCGTCCGGCATCCGATGCGGCCGCCTTGGCCATCGCCGCCGCCTCCGCCAGACCGTCGGGGTCGGCGTCGGCGCTCCATGCGGCGAACGCCGTCGTCGAGCGCGCCTTCTCCGTGTCGAGCAGCATCTGTGCGCAGCGGTGCGAGACCGCCTGGTAGGCGCCGACGGGCACGCCGAACTGCTTGCGCTCCTTGACGTACGCCAGCGTCATCTCCAGCGCTCGCTCCGATACGCCCACGAGCTCTGAGCTGACCGCCACCAGCGCGCGCCCCAAGCCCGGACAACCGTCCTCGAGCGCCTCGCCGGCGCTCTCGTCAGCGCTCACGCGTGCCGCTGAGCGCGTCGGGTCGATCGCCGCGACCGGCGTCACCTCAGCATCCGCAGGTGTCACGAGGCGTCCCGTGCCGTCCTCTTCGACCAGCACGATCACATTCGCCTCCGCGCCGCCCACGACCAGCTCCGCGGTCCCGTCGATCGCGCCGGCCAGCGCGCCGATCGCCTCGCCTGAGGCGAGCCCTCCCAGCCAGCGCTCGCGCTGCTCGGGCGAGCCTGCCTGCTCGATCACGCACGCCGCCATCGCGTTTGGAAGGAACGGCACCGGCGCGAGAACGCGCCCCAGCTCCTCGCACAGGATCGACAGCTCGATCGTGCCGAGCCCTTGACCACCATTCTCCTCGGAGATCGCGATCCCCGGCCAGCCGAGCTCACACAGCTCCTTCCAAAGAGCCATGTCTGTAGTGCCCGCCTCCGCGTGCTCGCGTATCCGCTCAGGCTTGGCGCGCTCGGCCAGCATCTCGCGCGCGGTGCGTTGGATCTCGCGCTGGTCGTCTGTCAGTCCGAAGTCCATCTACGCGGCTACCTTCAAGCGCGGCAGCCCGAGCACGCGCTCGGCGACGATGTTCTTGAGCACCTCCGTGGTGCCTCCCTCGATCGTGTTGCCACGCGCGCGCAGCAGCTCGTAGCTCCAGCTCGTGCCGGTGATCAGCGCCTCTGGGCCGATCACGTCGACCGCCAGCTGCGTCACGCGCTGGTTGGTGTCCGACCACAGCCACTTCACAAGCGATCCCTCGGGCCCGGGCTGGCCGTAGCGCTCGGCGTCGGTCAGGCCCTTCCACGCGAGCAGCCGGATCGACTCGCAGCGCACGTGCAGCTCAGCGATCGCATCCGCGTACAGAGAATTCTCGAGTAGGCCCTTCTCAGCGGCCGCCGCTATGATGTCGTCGAGCAGCTGGCGCAGACGGATCTGCAGCGCGAAGCCGAGGCCCGCGCGCTCGTTCATCAGCGTCGTCAGCGCGACCTTCCAGCCGTTGCCAACGCCGCCCACGATGTTCGCGTCCGGGATCCGTGCCTGATCGATGAACAGCTCGTTGAACTCCGCCTCACCCGTGATCTGGCGCAGCGGGCGAATCTGCACGGCATCCTGCTCCATATCCATCAGGAAGTATGTAAGGCCCTTGTGCTTGGCCACCTCGCTGTCGGTGCGCGCCACGAGCATGCACCACTTCGAGTACTGCGCGCCGCTCGTCCACACCTTCTGGCCGGTCACGACCCATTCGTCGGGGTGGACGGGATCTCTTACCGCTTTCGTTTTCAGCGCCGCGAGGTCAGAGCCCGCGTCCGGCTCGGAGAAACCTTGGCACCAGATCTCCTCCGCCGAGAGGATCGGAGGCAGGTGGCGCTCCTTCTGCTCCGGCGTGCCCCACACCATCAGCGTCGGGCCGCCCAGCAGCAGCCCGAGCGTGTTCGCCGCGAACGGCACGCGCGCGCGGCCGAGCTCTTCGAAGTAGATCGCCGACTCGCTCTGCGACGCGCCGCGCCCGCCGTACTCCGTCGGCCACGCCGGCGCCGCCCAGCCCGCGTCATACAGGCGCCGCTGCCAGTCGCGGCGATAGGCGAACTGCGCGTCATCGCCCGCGTCCGCCGCGGGCTTGGCCTCAGGCTGGTTCTCCGCCAGCCAGCCGCGCAGCTCATCGCGGAAGGCGGTCTCTCTCTCGCTAAAGGTCAGGTCCATCTGGCTCCTCCCCACTTCGGGTGATACAAGGACGATAGCTCCTACTCGGCGATGCGCTCGCAAAGCGTCAGCTCGCGCCGTAGGGCATGATGGACGCATGCCGACTCCCCCCTCCGTGCGCAGCGTCAAGATCGGTGCTGACGAGCGCGGCGGGTGGACCACCGAACGTCCACGCCGCGAGGGCGATGGGCCGCCGCGGCCGGTCGATGTCTCCGCGCGCTGTCGCGTGCTCACTCCGTCAGACCGGATGCGCTACTCGCCGGGCAGCCTGTTGCTGGTCGTCTCCCCCGACGCTGCTGAGTCGGCGCGCTTTGCCGAGCGAGTCGTGGAGGAGCGTGGCGCCGTGCTTTCGCTTGCGAAGGTGCGAACCCTGCTGGCGGGACGAGTTGCTGAGGATGACATCGAGGCGCGGGCGCGTGAGCTGCTCGACGCCGCCGTCGCTAAGCGCCTCGGCGATCGGCAGACGATCGTCCTCACGCTCGAGGGCCTGGACGCGAAGGAGCGCGAGCGCTACGTGCGACTCGCCCACGGGCTCAAACGCCCGCGACACCTGATCCTGCTCGAGGTCCCGCGCGATCAGGTGCCCGAAGATGAGCGCACCACGCTCAACGAGCTGCGCCGGGCACTCGACTCCGGTGAGGTCGGGCAAGAGGGTTTCCAGACCGCGCTGCGTCTCGGCGGCGGCGCGACGGCCGAGCTGAAGCGCATCGTCTTCCAGCCGCCGCCACGCGAAGACTGACGCCGCGCCGCACAGCGCTCCGGCGGGTGCATTGCGAGGAGCAAGCTGTCTTTTTCAGCGGGCGGCGGTGGACAGCGAGCGTCCTGCGAACGTGAGCATGCTCGCCAGATGCGCTTCGATCGTTTCGAGATTGTGTTCGCCGGGGTAGACGGCGCTCCTGGCGTCCGCGCCGGCGCCCCGCAGTGCCGTGGCGAACGGCGCGTCCTCGTCGGGGTTGGCGATGTGATCCTCTTCGCCACCGTAGATGAAGGCGTGCAGGCCGAGTCTTGTCAAGATCGGCCGGTCGGCGTGCAGATCGCCTTCGAGCCCATTGAAGAAGCTCAGCCAGCTCTCCACCACCCCGAAGCGGTACGGGTTGGCAAGCGCGACGTTCATCGCGCCGTAGCCGCCCATCGAGTCGCCCACGATCGCGCGGGCATTGCGCACGGCCAGGGTCGGCAGCGTGCGGTCGACCAGCTGTTGCACTTCGAGAATGTAGCTTTCGTAACGGGCGGCACCCTGGTTGCGCCAGTTGTTCGATCCAGGGCCGCCTTGGATCATCACGGCGATCATGGGCGGGATCACGTGGTGCGAGATCAGCTGATCGAGCTGGCTCTGCAGGCCGATCTGCAGGAATGCCGTGTTCGACTGGTCGTTGCCGGTCAGCAAATACAGCACCGGGTAGTGGTTGGTGGTGGCGGCGTAGCCGGGCGGCAGGTAGGTCAGGAACGAGCCTTCTGCGCCGTGCAGTGCCGCCGAGGAGTAGCTCGCCGCCTCGATCGAGCTTCCGGCGGCGTCTTCGCTCACTCCTCTGAACGTGAGCAGGGGCTGTGTCGGCGCGGCAGAGCCGATGGTCGTCGCTTCCTGGGCGGCCGCACCTGCCGTACGGACCCCGATCAGGTGCTCAACGGTCAACTGCCCGTTCAGAGCCAGCGCGGTGCAGACCGCCGCGATGGCGCAAAGCAACGCGCCCGTGATCAGCCTCTGCGCCCGCGCACGTCCGGGGTGGCGCACGCCCGGCATCGCCGGTTCCAGGCGTGGTGGAAAGGTCGGCACCCAGGCCGGAGGCAGCGCCTCCACGGCTTCCGCGCGCATGCCCGGCCAGCTCCACTCGCCGAGGCTCTCCAGCCATGGGTGTGCTCGTGACGTGCTCATTCCCGCAGACATATTCGGCAGATTCAAGGTGGCACGACACCGAAAGCCAACCCCTGCATGAACGATCCCATGCAATTCGCGCGGCGTAGCACCAGCGCGCGGCCCTGTCGGCAGTCATCAGGACTTCTCCAGGCGACGGCATCCCGATTGGCGCCGCCGCCCTTTCAAGCCGGAGCCCTCGACTCGATCAGCGCGTGCTCCACACCTCGCCCACGCCACCGAACCCGAGCGCCTGCTTGGTCGCTTCGGTCAGATCGAATTCGCGTCCGGCGACGTACGGCCCGCGGTCGATCACCGCGACGCGCACTGAGCGCCCGTCATAGCGCAGCATCACCTTCGTGCCACAGGGCAGCGTCTTGTTGGCCACGCCCATCGTCGCGCTGGTCAACTCGCCGCCGCACGCCAGCTCACCGCCGCCTCCGTACCACGACGCCTCGGCCAGACGATAGACGTTCAGGCGGCCCAGCCGCCGGTGTGCCCCGAGGTCTTGGGCGTCACCCGCGAACCGCAACCGCACCTGCTCGCTAATGGTCTGGAGCGGCATGTAGCGCAGTCGAAAGCGCCCCTTCGCGCCGGTGCGCGTGTGGGCCAGGGTCCTCCAGCCGTGACTGCCGAGCGCCTGCAACTGCACCTCCTGCCCCGCGACGCCGGCGTTGTGGAGCGCTGTCTCCGCTGGTGCGGATGCGGTGGTCGCGCCGTCGGCCGGGGACTCCGAGATGGAGCTGAGGCTGGGCGTGCGCGCCGTCAGCCTGCCGGTGACGCTCGTCGTGTGGCCCTCGAGCACGTTCAACTCAGCGCGGAACGCGCTCAGCGAGGTTCGGGCCGGGGCCTGCAGCGACGGTGTCGCATCGCTTGCAGCGATCACGAGTGGCGTCAGGGCCGTGGCAGGCTGCGCGAGGGTCGCGGGGACGTACATTGTGTTGGGAACCTCCTTGTTTCCGCCTACGGGGTTAGCTGTCGGGCTCACGGCCGGTAGGCACACGAACCAGACGTGCGCTTCCCGGGCGTTACGGCCGTAACAACGGCCGATTCGCCCCATCCGGGTCGTTCTTCTGCGACGACCTGGCAGTGGGTCCCCCGTTCGCCTCCATCCACGGAGACGACTCGGCAGGGTCGAACAATTGTTCGTAGCTTAAGGGCTCTTTGCGAGGTTTATGTGTGATGGGTGACACACATGGGCAGCCACTGTAGAAATGCCGATCCACACAAGCACTCCGCTAGCCGGGAGTGGTGAAGCAGAGTGCTGGACCCACACACAGGTCGATGATGAAGCCGCTAGTGGATCGACTCGACCGGGTTACCGGAGGCGTCAGGCAGGGGAACAGCGTTCCGTCCGGCAGAGGTAGGATGGTACGCGAGTCACCTGAACCGAGAGGATGGCTCCGCCGAACGTGGAGCCGACGGCGGCCGCCCGGTGGGTGGTCGTCTGCATCGTATGACCATCACGACACCAGGCTTCCCTAGCTTCCCTATAGGGACGGGAGCGACCCTAACCGTGCTTGCTAGGCATGTCGGGACGTGTCAGGGCTGCTCCGATCACCCGGCCGAGTGGGCGGTAGAGGATGCCAGCGACCCCGGGCATGAGTCCGAGGCCGCTGAGCATGGTCTAGGCCGCGTTGATGGCTTCTCCAAGCTCGTCCTCGCGGACGAACCAAAGCTCGGAGTCGGCCTCGACCTCGACAAGCGGGAGACGTTCTCCCCGTTTGATCGAGACCATGCGGTCCATCCGCTCGCCGTAGTGCGTGACGAGCCTGTATCTCCCGTCCCATGGAGCAACCTCTCCTGGAGCGAGTCGGTAGGTCACCATCGGATTTGCCTCCGATTGGTTTGATGCGTAGTGGTGGGATGCCCCTGGGTCGTTTCGACGAACGGCTCAGGGGCTATCGCTCGCCGATAGCGAGATAAGGCGGATCTTCCGCCTCCCATCGGACGTCCCCACGGAGGACCCAGCAAGGTCCGCGTTGACGCGAACCGCTTGACCGGCGACAATCAAACCGAATGGCCAACCCCGACCGCCTGACCGCGCTGGATTCGACGTTTCTACATCTCGAGGATCACTCGAGCGCGCACATGCACGTCGCGATGGTGATGGTCTTCAAGGGCGAGGCGCCAACGCCAAGGGAGCTGACCGATCACGTGCTCAGCCGGTTGCATTTGGTGCCGCGGTATCGCCAGCGGCTGGCCTACGTGCCGCTCGGCCAGGGGAGGCCGGTGTGGACCGATGACCCGCACTTCAACCCGCGCTACCACATCAGGCACACCGCGCTGCCGCGGCCGGCGGATGAGGCGGCGCTGAAGCAGCTCGCCGGTCGGTTGTTCAGCCAGCGTTTGGACCGCTCAAAGCCGCTGTGGGAGATCTGGCTCGTGCAGCGAATGGCGGGCGGGCGCTTCGCGCTGATCGCCAAGACGCATCACGCACTGGTCGACGGGATCTCCGGCGTGGACATCACGACCGTTCTGTTCGACACCACACCCGAGCCGCCCGGGACGTCGCGGCCGGCGACCCAGTGGACCGCCAAGCCGCTGCCGGGCTCGGCCAAGCTGCTGGGCGAGGCGCTGCTCGAGCGCGCGACCGTGCCCGCCGAGATGGGCCGTGGTACCCGCGCGCTGTTGCGCGCGCCGCGCAAAGTGGCTTCACAGGTCAAGAACAGCATCGCGAACGTCGGTGCGACCACGCTCGCTGGCATCAAAGCGCCTGCGCCGCCCAGCCCGTTCAACGTCGACATCGGCCCGCACCGCCGCTACACATTCCTCGATGCAGATCTTGCCCAGTTCAAAGCGATCAAGGACTCGCTGGGGGGAACGCTGAACGATGTCGTGCTCGCCTCCGTCAGCCTCGCGCTGGGACGATACTTGCGCGGGCAGGACATCGACACCGGGGGGCTCGTGCTCAAGGCGATGGTTCCCGTATCCGTGCGCGCCGACTCCGAGCGCGGCGCGCTCGGCAACCAGGTCGCCGCGATGTGGGCGCCGCTGCCCGTCGGCGTCGAGAACCCGGCTGAGTGTCTGGCGCAGATCCGCAACGCGATGGAGGACCTGAAGGAGTCCGGCCAGGCCGTGGGCGCACAGGTGCTGACCAACCTCGCCGGGTTCGCGCCCCCCACGATCCTCAGCCAGGCAGCGCGGCTGCAGGCACGCCAGCGGTTCTTCAACCTCGTCGTCACGAACGTCCCCGGCCCGCAGTTCCCGCTCTACGTGCTCGGGCGGCGCCTGGAGGTCCTCTATCCGGTAGTGCCGCTCGCCCAGCGCCAGGCGCTCGGAATCGCCGTGATGAGCTACGACGGCCATCTCGGCTTCGGTCTGCTCGCCGACTACGACGCCCTGCCGGGCCTGGAGGGGATTGCACGCGATCTGCGCGCGGCGATCGCCTCGCTGGCTCGCGCGGCGGGGGTTCCGGCTAAGCGCTCGAAAGCTCATAGCGCAAGCCGCAGCGCCAACGGCTCCCGGGCAAACGGCGCGAAACCGCCACGCAAGGCCGCGGAGAGTGTCCGCAACGGCCGTTCGGCGCTCACCAGGTCACGCTAGCCCTCCCCGTTGCCGTCATTCTCCCGCTCATGTGCTGCGAACTGCTCGTGCATGTGCCAGTGCCACTGTTCGCGAAGCTCGAGAATCGGGGATGGCTCTTCCTGGTCCCATCCCCGATGTAGGACCACAGCGGCGAACAGAGCCTCGACGACGATGTTTGGGTTTTGCCTGACCGCCAGGTTGATCAGCGTGTATAGATCTCCGGGCTCTCTCAGCTCATAGAGCTTCTCCAGCCCAGCCTGGCCGGCATCCAAAACCTGGACCAGGCCCGCCTCCGACGTTGCCTCTCTGGCCTCCGCGAGGGCGAGGATCGCTTCGCGGTCCGCCGGTGGGAGTGCGTCGATCGCGGCATCGCGCTCCTCATCCGAACGCGACGCGAAGTCGCGCAGGAATCCCACCAGCCAGTCATCTGCGGCCATCAGGCGCCACCTCCCTCGAGTACATACGATCCTGCCATGGCAGTCCCGCACCATACCCGACCGCTTCCGTCTCTCAACGAGACCACATCTTCACTCTGAGAGTTGAAAATTCCTGCAAAGCAGACATTGTGAGGCTGGCTCTCTGCCAGATGAATCCGACGGTGGGCGACATCGCTGCCAATGCGGCGCGCATCCGTGCGGGCCTCAGCGGTGCTCGTGAGACCGGGGCCGATCTCGTGCTGTTCGGAGAGCTTGCCCTCACCGGCTATCCCCCTGAGGATCTGCTGCTGCGCGAGCACTTCCTCGCGGACGCGCAAGCCGCGCTCTTAGACCTGGCCGCAGAGACGCACGGCGTGGTCGCGATCGTCGGCTTCCCGGAGCGCGCCGAGCACGTCTACAATGCCGCCGCCGTGCTCGCCGACGGCGCGGTCCAGGCGATCTACCGCAAGGTTCATCTGCCCAACTACGGAGTGTTCGACGAGCGGCGCTACTTCCAACCGGGAACCTCGGGAGCGACGATCGAGCTCGGCGGGCGGCTGATTGGGTTGACGGTCTGTGAGGACATCTGGCTGCCCGGCCCCCCGGCCTCTGAGGAGGCGGCCGACGGCGCGAGGCTGATCGTCAACATCTCCGCCTCCCCCTACCACGCCGGCAAGGGCGCCGAGCGCGAGCGCATGTTCGCCCAGCGAGCCCGCGAAGATGGCGTCCCGATCGCGTTCTGCGGGCTTGTCGGCGGCCAGGACGAGCTGCTCTTCGACGGCCACTCGTTCGTTGTCGACCACACCGGCGCGACGCTCGCCCGCGCCGCGCAGTTCGAGGAGGACCTGCTGCTGTGCGACCTCGATCTGGATCCGGACCTTGACGCCGCTGGGCCGGACGATCTCGATCCCGACGATCGCCGAGCCGCGCGCGGCGCTCGGCCACCCCTGGCGGTTCTGCACGGGCACTCCGCCACCCCGCGTGCAGACTCTCTCTCCCCTCGTCTGATCGAGCCGCTAGCACCCGAGGAGGCTGAGATCTACGCGGCGCTGATGCTCGGACTGCGCGACTACGTCGAGAAGAACGGGTTCTCACACGTGGTCCTCGGCCTATCCGGGGGGATCGATTCCGCGCTCGTCGCCTGTCTGGCCGCCGATGCGCTCGGAGCCGAGCGCGCGAGCGCGGCGATCATGCCCTCCCCATACTCCTCCTCCGCCACGCAGAACGACGCGCGCGCTCTGGCCGCCGCGCTCGGCATGCGCACGCACGAGCTGGAGATCGAGCCAATAATGGAGGCCTACACCGAGGCGCTCCAGACCGAGCTCGCGGGTCGCGAGGCCGACCTTACCGAGGAGAACCTGCAGGCCCGGATTCGCGGCAATCTGCTGATGGCGCTCTCCAACAAGTTCGGCTGGCTCGTGCTCACGACCGGCAACAAGTCGGAGATGTCGGTCGGCTACACGACCCTCTACGGCGATCTCGCCGGCGGTTTCGCCGTGATCAAGGACGTACCGAAGACGCTCGTCTACCGCCTCTGCGAGTGGCGCAACTCCCCCGCCGCTGCAGTGCCCGGGGATGCGCAGCGCAGAGCGCGCGTGCGCGCCCCGATCCCACCGTCGATCATCGAGCGCGCGCCTTCGGCCGAGCTGCGCCACGACCAGCGCGACGATGACTCGCTGCCTCCCTATGAGCTGCTCGACCGCATCCTCTACGGCTATATCGAGCTCAACCAGGGCCGTGAGCGGCTGATCGCCGAGGGCCTGCCCGAGCAGGAGGTCGACCACACGATCCGGCTCGTCGATCTCGCCGAGTACAAGCGCCGCCAGGCGCCGCCAGGGATCAAGGTCACCACACGCGCCTTCGGCCGTGACCGCCGCATGCCGATCACAAATCGCTACCGAGGCTGATCTTGCGGAGACTTCGCTTCTCGCCTCCTCGGCTCGCCGCGCTGTTCATGTTGGGCCTCTGCACGCTCACCGTCGGGGCATGCGGCGACACCCTTCAGGATCAGCCGATCTCACATACGACCCTCGAGAGCCTGCTGCTGGCGCCCTACCCCGTCTACTGGCTGGGCGGCTCCTTCCAGCACATGGCGATCACCGAAGCCTCCGAGGATCCCAGTGGCGCGTTCACCGTCCAGTACGGAGACTGCGCCGAAGGCGGCCAGAACACCTGCGTCCCACGCCTGCGGGTGATCACCTCCCCCGACAACAGCTTCGTCCCGTTCGGCTCCCGTCCACACCGCGCGATTCACATCCGCGGCGTCACCGGCGTGGCGGCGCAAGGAGACGACACGATCGAGCTTCCCACCGCCGGTGTGGTTGTCGGCATCTATGCCAACAGTCCCAACCTCGCTCGCACTGCCGCCGAGACGGCCGTACCGATCAACGACATCGGCGCTCCAGCCACCTCGCTGCCGGCGCCGCTTCCAGACACAGGCTTTGCCGAGCAGCCCCTGCCGGGACAGACGCCACCCCCACTGCACGCACCGAACTGACCCGACGATCCTCTTTGATGCGGCCATGGGCGGCGACGTTAGCTCCGGACTCAGGCGGCCGGCGCGGGGCGCACGGCGATCGTCATCCGCGTCACCGCGCACGTGCGGCCCGCGTCATCGCTGAACGTCACATCCCATACCCAAGTCGTGCGACCTCTGTGCAGCCGCTCGGCGCGCGCATGCACGGTCCCGTCGGTGATCGGCCGTAGAAAGTTGGTGCTGTTCGACATGCCCACCGCGGTCTTGCCTTCTGTCATCACCGCCGCAGCGGTTGCCAGCGAGGCCATCGACTCGGCAATCGAGGCGTAGACGCCTCCGTGGAGCAAGCCCATCGGCTGCTTGAGCTCGTCGCGCAACTGCACCCGGGCGCGGACCTCGCCATCGGAGAAGTCCACCAGCTCCAGGCCATACAGACGGTCGAACCCAACCATGTGCTCGTTCAGCTGCTGTGCACTCGGCGTGGCCATCCCGGCGCCACGATAGCCTACGCACCCCTCCCCCATGAGCCGACTAGACGACCTTCCCCCCGATCAACGTGCCGTGCTTTCGCTGCTGGTGCGCCAGGGCAAGAGCCACGCCGAGATCGCGGAGATGCTCGGCATTCCCCAGCAGGCCGTTCGCGACCGCGCCCGCGCGGCGCTTGACGCCCTCGCGCAGGAGCCGAGCGAGGCGCACGACCCGGCTCGCGTGCCGGCACGGGGCAACGGCGGGCAGACACGCGCATCCGGTGGAGCCCCATCTCCTGCGCCGGCGATTCCACCACCACCCACACCCGCGCCCGAGGAGATGCGGGCCACCCCGCCCACACAAGCAACCGGCTTCTCCAGCTCGCTGCCCAGTTCCAGACGCGGTGGCGCGCTGCTGCTCGCGGCGCTCGTCGTGATCGTCGTGGTCGCCGTGATCCTGATCACGAGTGGCGGCGGCTCACACAAAGCATCGAGCACCAAAGCCGAATCCACCGCCGCCACCACGGCCAGTACCCCTAACACCTCCGCGACCTCGAGCACCTCCACGCAGTCCGGCAAGCCGACCGTCGACAAGCAGATTGCCCTCACCTCGCCGGAACCCAACAGCAAGACGGTCGGCTTGGTCGAGGTCCTCTCCGAAGGCTCCAAGCGCGCCTTCTACATAGCGGCCGAACACCTGCCGCCGTCGACCGGCTTCTTCTACGCCGTGTGGCTCTACAACTCCCCGACGAGCTCCGCACCGCTGGGCCGGATCCCACCTGTCAATTCCAAGGGCCAGGCACAGGGCGGCGCGCTGCTACCGGCCAACGCAGGCGACTATCGCGAGATCCGGCTGACGCGCGAGACCAACACCCGGGCGACCCAGCCCGGGCCGGTAGTGCTCAGCGGCGCGTTCAGTCTCGGCGGCCACTGAGCACCGACGCCCACGTTGGCCGGTTGGTCAGTCAAACGTAGCCCTACGCCTCGACAATCACGCCCTTCCAGAAAGCGAAGTAGTCCTTGATCTGCGCTGCGGCGTCCTTTGGCTGCGGGTAATACCAGGCCGCGTCCGGGTCGGATTGCCCGTCGACTTCGACCGTCTTGTAGCTGGCCTCACCCTTCCACGGACATGTCGTGTGGGTGTCATTGTCGCGGAAGTACTCCGCGTGAACGCTCTCGGGAGGGAAGTAGTGGTTGCCCTCGACCACCACCGTGGCCTCACTCTCTGCGAGCGTTCCTCCGTTCCAGACCGCCTTCATGATCGGCTCCTTTCGCTTGGACGCGTCCTCGATGGTATCCGGCCGCTCGCCGTGCCCTCGCCGTCGTCCCTTGCGGACAGGACCTCGCGCAGTCAGACCTCCAGATACCGAAGCACGACCCGCCCGAGCACCAATACGTCGCCGTCCTTTAGATCCGCCTGCGTGACGCGGCGGCCGTTGACGAACGTGCCGTTGGAGCTGCGGTCGTCGAGTATGCGGGCGCCCGAGCTACGAAATACGAGGATCGCATGACGCCTGGAGACGGAGTTCTCATCCAAGCGCAGGTCGGCGGCGAGGCCCCGACCGATGTGCGTTACGCCATGCCCCAGTGCTATCAGCAGCCGCTCGTCAGGTCCCTGAACCTCGATGTAGCGGCCCGGCTCGCTGGGTCGGGACGGCATCTGTAGCGGGGCCGCCATCGCCTGGCGGCGCACGCGCTCGTCAAGGCACGCGATCCCATCGAAGAACTCGGTCACGCCGTCTGTGGCGGCGGGACGAGTGAGTGTTTGAGTAGCCATACCAGCAGCTAATCTCAGAGTACTCAGGCAAACCTCAACATCGGTGAAGAAATCTCGAAACGTTCAGCTCTCGTTGCCTGCTCTGGGCGCTACGTGAGATCACTTCAGCGCGGACCTTCTACGGTCGCGAATGAAGATCGCTACTCTCACGGCATGTGCGCGGGTTGTGCAATGGCAGCGGCGTCGTGCGCGACGGGCTTCAGGTCCTGGCTGCAGGCCCACAACGTTGACTGGCTGACCCCGCGCCGGCTACGCGGCCTGACGATCGGCGCGATGTGCGCCGCGGGCCTCGTCTCGACGATCGGCGTCAGCGGGTCGACACCGGCGCCGACGCCCGGTCAGCCTCCCGCGACGGCGGGCAGGATCGTCAGCTCGGCGCCATCGGGGACCGGCGTGGCAAGCCCATCCAGGAAGCGAATGTCCTCGCCGGCGAGGTAGACATTGACGAAGCGCCTCAGTGAGCCGTCTTCATTGGAGATGCGCTCCCGCAGCTCGCCGAAGCGCTCATAGAGGCCGTTCAGGGCCTCGGCCACGGTCTCGCCCGAGACCTCCGTCTCGGCTGTGCCCTCGGCGGCGGCACGCAACTGCGTGGGGATCTTGACGAGCACCGCCATCAGACTGCCACGGCCTCGGGCACGGTGCTCTCGAACGCCTCCACGCTGGGGTCGATCTTGTAGGTCTCGAACGTGTCGCGCACCGCGTCGAGTGTCTTCAGGCCGTCGCCGGTGATCACCAGCACGACGCGCTCGTCGGGATCGATGTCGCCGCGGGCAGCTAGCTTTGAGAGCACGGCCGTCGTGACTCCCCCGGCCGTCTCGGTGAAGACGCCGGTGGTCTCAGCCAGCAGTTTGATGCCTGCCCGAATCTCGTCGTCGCTGACCGCATCGACCGAGCCGCCCGTGCGGCGCGCCAGATCCAGTGCATAGGGCCCGTCGGCGGGGTTGCCGATTGCCAGCGACTTGGCGATCGTGCTCGGCTTCACCGGGCGACAGACATCGTGGCCGGCGGCGTATGCGCTGGCCACGGGGGAGCAGCCCTCGGCCTGGGCGCCGTTCATCCGCGGGGCTTTGCCCTCTATCAGCCCGAGCTCAGTCCATTCTTCAAAGCCCCTGGAGATCTTCGTGAAGAGGGATCCGGAGGCGACGGGAACCACGCAGCGATCGGGCAGCTCCCAGCCCAGCTGCTCGGCGATCTCGAACGCCAGGGTCTTTGAGCCCTCGGCGTAGTAGGGACGCAGGTTGATGTTCACGAACGCCCAGTCGCGCTCGGCGCACAGCTCTGTGCACAGACGGTTGACGTCGTCGTAGCTGCCCTTCACGCCGACGAGCTTGGTCCCGTAGATGCCTGTGGCGAGGATCTTCTGCTCCTCCAGATCGGCGGGGATAAAGACGTAGGAGTCCATTCCCAGCGCCGCCCCGTGGGCGGCCACCGAGTTGGCGAGGTTGCCGGTCGAGGCGCATGCAATCGTCTCGAAGCCGAGCTCGCGAGCACGCGTTACGGCGACTGAGACCACCCGGTCCTTGAACGAGTGGGTCGGGTTGGCGGCGTCGTTCTTGACCCACACCTCGCGCAGACCCAGCCGCTCGGCGAGCCGGTCGGCACGGATCAGCGGCGTGCATCCCGCCGGCAGACCCACGCGCGAGGCCAGCCGGCCGGATGGGCCGGGAGGGCCCCCGGCGAGCGGCAGGAAGTCGGCGTAGCGCCAGATGTTCTGCGGACCACCCTGGATGCGACGACGCAGCTCACCGACATCCAGGCTCAAGCCGCTGTGGTCATAGGCAACCTCCAGCGGCCCAAAGCACTTCTCGCAGACGTACAGCGCTTCCAGCGGATACTGGGTCTTGCACTCCTTGCACTGCAGATGACTGACAGCCATTGGGGCTCCTTCGCTTAGTCTTCGCCTGTCACGTGTGGCAAAGAGCGCGAAGCCCGCCACACATCGCCTGGAATTGGCACCTTCCCGCCTGTGACTTTGACGGTGGTTGCCGGGGTTTCGTAGGGCCAGGCCCTCCACCCCTCTGGATGTGTCCAGCCGAAGTATAGCGCGAGCAGACGGACGAATGCAAGACCGGTTAACGGACGAAGACAAGACCCGGTAACGCTCCCTCGGGTGCGGTGTAGGAACTTGCGATGAGCTCACCCGTGCAGCATGAGGATGACCGGCTGACCGCGCCGCGGGACTTCGAGCCGCTGCAGGTGGCGACGAAGCGGCGCATGCTGATCATCGTCAACCCGTACGCGACGACGGTCTCCGATCGCCTGCGCCATCTCGTGGTGTACGCGCTGCAGGGGCGCTACGAGGTCGATGCCGTGGACACCGAGGCCCGGGGTCATGCCACCGAGCTGTGCCGCGAGGCCGCGCACGAGGGCTATGACGTCGTTGTCGCCTTCGGCGGCGACGGGACCGTAAACGAAGCGGCCAATGGCTTGATCGGATCGACCGACGGGCTGGCGGGCGCCACTCCCACTCCGCTCACCTGCCTGCCCGGCGGCTCGGCGAACGTGTTCGCCAAGATGCTTGGGATCCCCGGCGAGCTCGTCGACGCGACCGAGCACCTGCTCGCGATGGCCGACGACTGGCAACCGCGGAAGGTCGATCTGGGCGTCGTCAACGGTCGCTGCTTCACATTCGCCTCTGGTCTAGGCGTCGATGCGAGCGTCGTTCAGCGAGTGGACTCCAACCCGCGCCTGAAGGCGCGCTTTGGCGCCTACTACTTCACGTGGGCCGCGATCGGCACGTTTACCCGCCGCTATCTCGTGCATCCACCGCGGATGGTGGCGCACGCCGGCGGGCAGAGGCTGGAGGGCGTAACCACGATCGTGCAGAACGGCTCACCGTTCACCTTCTTCCAGAACCGGCCGATCGAGATCGCCGAGGGCGCGGCGCTCGACTCGGGTGCGCTCTCGAGCTGCGTCCTGCACCGCGCGAGGCCGCTGGACATGCCCTCGATTGCCTGGCGGGCCTTCTCGCGTCACGCGCGCATCGCGCGCCACCGCCATGTGAGCAGCTTCCCCGAGCTGACCGAGCTCACGGTGCAGAGCGCCGACGGGCGCCCGCTACCGCTGCAGGTCGACGGCGACTACATCGGCGAGGTCGACGAGGCGCGCTACTCGATCCTCCCACGCGCACTGCACGTCGTCAGCTGAGGGAAAAAACCGTCCTTCCAACTCCAGACGAACCACTGTGCCTCCGGCGGGAGCCACCAGGCATTGACCTCGCCCTTTACGTGCCCCGTCGCCCGTGTTCTCGATCAACCCGAGTACGGCCAGCCCTACCGATTCCATCACTCTGGGATCGGCCGCGCCGTCCGCCAAATTCCGAATCAGCCGGCTGTGCTAGTCCGAGATTGTCGGCGCCGTCAGTCCCGCGATCAGCGGACGGACCGCGGCCTTGATCGTCTCGAGGCTTACGCCCTGCTCGCGGCGCAGGTGGCTGATCAGGTTCACGTTCAGTGCGCTCAACAACAACTGTGCGGCGATCGGCGCGTCGAGTGTCGGGGAGATCTGCTCCAGGAGGCTCTCGAGGTGCAGCGAGAGCGTCACGTAGCCCTCGATCGGCGCTTTCCAGCGGTCCTTCTCCAGGGCGAGCGTCAGCTCGAGATGGCTGTCGTAGAGATCGAGCAGCCCGTCGAGGAAGGCGGCGAGCCGCTCGTCGGGGGGCGCCCCGGGTCCCAGCGGCGGGGGACCGGCTATGAACGCGTCCTGGAACGCTCGGAGGTGCTCGTCGGAGAGCGCCTGAAACAGGCCGGAGCGGTCACCGAAACGACGGAAGACGGTTCCCTTGCCGACCCCAGCCTCACTGGCCACAGCATCTATCGACGTTCCCTCAGCGCCTCGCTCGGCCAGGACCCGACGAGCCGCCGCGAGGATCCGCACACGGTTTGCCGCCGCATCGGCACGTTCGCGGGGCGCCCCCGCCATCGGCAGCTTCTTTGCTGCGGCTATGTCCAACCGATCCCTCCCGTTGATCGCCCGTCAATCGCGGACGGTATTCATCGCCCGCGTCCACGCCTCGAGTTGGTCGAACAGCGTGACTGCCGCTTCGTCGTGTTGGGGCCCCGGCGTGAACCTCGAGAAGTTCTCGAAGTCAGTCCACATCGAGAAGCTCAGCTGCTGGCGCACATGGGCGATCTGAAGCTCGCTGCAAATCGCGCGCAGGTGCTCGATCGCTCTGGCACCGCCGAGCGCGCCGTAGCTGACGAACGCAGCCGCCTTGTTGTTCCACTCGGCGTAGAGGTAGTCGATCGCGTTCTTGAGCACGCCCGAGGTCGAGTGGTTGTACTCGGGCGTGACGAAGATAAAACCGTCGTAAGAGCCGATCTTCTGCGCCCATGCCTTCGTGTGCTCACCGACGTACTGCCCCACCGACGGCGGGACCGGCTCGTCCAGATGGGGAAGCGGGTAGTCCGCTAGGTCGACGAGCTCATACCGCGCGGCCGTTCGTGCCTGCGCCTTCTCGAGCACCCAGTCAGCGACGGCCTTGCCGTTTCGCCCGGGACGCGTGCTGCCAAGGATGATCGCGATCTTCAAATCAGACACGGGAGATCCTTTCGATTGAAGTGTGCCGTGGTGTCGCTGAGCGATGCACCAGTCATTGTGTGTGAACAAATAAGCGGACTAATGGTCCGCTTATGGGAAGCGTAGCACCAACGGGCGCGCAGTCCGATCATCAAGCCGGCGCGCCCGGCGTCTGTAAGGAGGAGCGGACCGCAGCAGAATAACCCGCGGTACCAGGGTTTTTGCGTTCGGCGATGAGGCGTAGATGGCTCCTCGATCCCGTACTTTCCGCTATTGCATTACACCTTTGTGACCGTCCGCCCCACAGACGCCCGGCCTACCCCACGCCGGGCGTGACACGGTAGGCGTCGAACACCGACTCGATGTTGCGCAGGCGCGTGACCGCACCCTTCAAAGTGTGTGTGTCGGCGACCTCGACGACGAAGCGGTTCTTGACCATCGGTGGCGTGGACAGGCAACGCGCTTCGAGAATGTTCGCGCCGGACTCGGAGAACACGCGCGAGAGATCCTCGAGCAGACGGTGGCGATCCCACGCGTCGATCTGGATTTCGACGACGAAGGCCGTCGTCTGGTCGCCCTCCCAGGAGACGCTCGTGAAGCGCTCGGGGTCCTTGCGCAGGAGCACCGAGTTGGGGCAGTCCTCGCGATGGATCGTGATGCCGCGACCGAGCGAGATGTAGCCGACGATCTCATCGCCCGGCACGGGACGGCAGCACTTGGCCAGGCGCAGCATCACGTCCTCGACGCCGTCCACCCGGATTCCGTACTGGCCGGAGGACTTCGTCGGGCGCCGGCGCGCCCGCCCCACCCTCAACAGGTCGGCCGAGCTCACCTCGCCATCGGCGGCCTCGCCCTGCTTCAAACGCTGCATCACCTTGTTCACGACGACCTTCGGTGAGACCTTGGCGGCCCCCAGAGCGATGTAGAAGTCGTCGGCCTTGCGGTAGCCCATCTCTCTGATCACGTCCGCCAAAAGCGCAGAGCCGGTGATCTTCTGTGCGGGTAAGCCCTGCTTGCGCAGGTGCTCCTGCAGGAGGTCACGCCCCGTGTGCTCGGTGTCCTGGCGGGACTCGGCCTTGAACCAGGCCTTGATCTTGTTGCGCGCGCGTGTGGTCTTGACCGTCGCCAGCCAGTCGCGCGAGGGACCTCGCTCACGCTTGGCGGTGAGGATCTCGACGATGTCCCCGGAGTGCAGCTCGCAATGCAGCGGCACGATCTTCCCGTTGATCCGTGCGCCCACGCAGCGGTGGCCGATCTCAGTGTGCACCTCGTAGGCAAAGTCCAGCGGCGTGGCGCCGGCCGCGAGCGACTTGACCTCGCCCTTGGGTGTAAACACGTAGACCTCGTCTTCGAACAGGTCGGTGCGCAGCGTCTCCATGAACTCCTGCGGGTCGAGCAGGTCCTTCTGCCAGTCGAGCATCGAGCGCAGCCACTGCAGCTTCGCGTCCTCGCCCGAGCCGCCCACCCCGCTGCCACGATCGCCAGGGCCTTGCCCGGGGCTTGTCTTGTACATCCAGTGCGCGGCCACACCGAACTCAGCCATTTCGTGCATCTCCTGGGTGCGCAGCTGGATCTCCAGGGGACGGCCCTCGGGCCCGATGATCGTCGTGTGCAGTGATTGGTACATGTTGAACTTGGGCATCGCGATGAAGTCCTTGAAGCGGCCGGGCAGTGGCTTCCACAGCGAGTGGATTACGCCGACGGTCCCGTAGCAGTCCTTCACCGAGTCGACGATCACGCGCATCGCGGTCAGGTCGTAGATCTCGTTGAACTCGCGTCCCTTCTTGGTCATCTTCGAGTAGATCGAGTAGAAGTGCTTGGCGCGGCCCGCGATCCGCGCCTCTATTCCCAACGCCTGAAGCTCGCGCGCCAGGTACTCGCCGGCCTCGGCGACGTAGCGCTCACGCTCGTCGCGCTGCTGGGCGACGAGGCCCTTGATCTCTTGGTACTTGCGGGGGTGCAGGGTCGCGAAGGCGAGGTCCTCGAGCTCCCACTTGATCGCGTGGATCCCCAGTCGGTGGGCGAGCGGCGCGTAGATGTCGAGCGTCTCGCGCGCCTTCTCGATCTGCTTCTGCTTGGGCATCGCGTCGATCGTGCGCATGTTGTGCAAGCGGTCGGCGAGCTTGATCAGGATCACCCGCACGTCGGTGGCCATCGCGACCATCATCTTGCGGTAGTTCTCCGCCTGCGCCTGGTCACGCGACTGAAAGACGATCCCCGTCAGCTTCGTCACGCCGTCGACGATCTGTGCGATCTGATCGCCGAAGCGCTCGCGCACCTCCTCGATCGAGGCCGAGGTGTCCTCCACCGTGTCATGCAGGAGCGCCGCGCACAGCGTCTCGGTGTCCAGCCGCATGCCGGCGCAGATGCGCGCCACGCCGACGGGGTGCACGATGAAGTCCTCGCCGGACTTGCGCCGCTGATCCGCGTGGTGCTCGCAGGCAAACACGAATGCGTCGTGCACGCGGTCGCGGTCGATTTCAACCGCTGAGTCCTCGGCGTGCTCGGAGACGATCGCGAACAGGTCGCCGAGTAGTCGCTGCTCGAACTCGTTCAGATCCAGACGCTGGTCGCCGCCAGAGCCGCCGGCTCTCTCGGGCGCGCGGGGACGCTCGTCGAGTGCAGCTACAGGCGGGCTGGTGGATGCATCCTTTGCGATCGCCATGCTCTAAGGGTAGGGGACGAACACCCTGGATTGAAGCTGTGAGGCGCCGCGGGTGAATCCCAGGGTGCGGGAGCGCGGTACTCAGGAGACGGCAAAGAGCGTGAGCTCCTCCCGCGGCTGCTCCTGTGCCTGCAAAACAGGCGTCTTGGCGGTACGCAGATCCCGCACCGCCAGCGGCTCGATCGCATGCACCTGAGGCTCGGCCTCCTGCTCGGCGGCCCGCACTTGTCGCAGTAGCAGCCGAGGTTCGGTGACGCCGTTCCACTCGTTGATCTCCAGCGTGAAGGTCGCTTCGGCCGGCTCCCCCGCGGCGACCGGCAGGCGCCCGCCGGTGCCGAAGGCAACGCCACGCGAGCGCGCGCCGCCGGACTCAACGGTGAAGCGAACGTGCTTGCCTTCCCCCATCGGACGCAGATCGGCGAACACGGCATCGGCGACGAGCAGCGACACGCCCGGGTTGCCGCGCCCGAACGGCGCCAGCGAGAGCAGCTCCTCTGCGAGCTCCATCCCCAGCTGATCGCAACCGACGACGGCGTCCACCCGCTCTAGGGGGGCGGTGTCCGCGATCGAGAGCACCTCCTCGGTGTGCGCGCAGAACGCCTCGGCGAACTCCTCGACGCGTCCGCGTTCGATCTCCAGGCCCGCCGCGGCGCGGTGGCCGCCGAAGCGACGCAGGTGCCCACCACAGGCGGTGAGACCGCCGAGCAGGTCGAACGCGTCGATGCTCCGCCCCGACCCCTTGCCAACGTCTCCGCTCAGCGCGATCAGCACGACCGGGCGCCGGTGGCGCTCGGCCAGGCGCGAGGCGACGATCCCGATCACGCCGGCATGCCAGTCCTCGCCCGCAAGCACATAGGCCGCCCGCGGGTGGGTGGGACTCAATGCCGCGATCTGGGCTTCGGCGTCGTAGCGGATGCGTAACTCCACCTGCCGGCGCTCGTGGTTGGCGCGGCCCAGCTCCTCGGCGACCTGCACGGCGCGCGACTCTTCCTCGGTCAGGATCAGCTCCAGAGGAGCGTCGGCCCGATAGAGGCGCCCGGCGGCGTTCAGGCGGGGCGCCAGCGCGAAGGCGACCGAGCGCTCGTTCAGCTTGCCCGGATCGACCCGGGCAACCGCCATCAATGCGCGTAACCCGGGCTTGGCGGTGCCCGCGAGCGCACGCAGGCCGCGCCGTACGAGCGTCCGGTTCTCACCGACGAGCCTGACGACGTCGGCGATCGTCGCTAAAGCCACGAGGTCGAGATCCTCCTCCAGCGCGCGCCCAACCGAGGCATCGCCCGCATTCGCATGCGTGGAGCCCGCGGCGGCGGCGTGCTCGAGCGCTATGGCAAGCTTGAAGGCGACCGCCGTGGCACAGAGATCCACGCACGGGTAGGAGCAGAGCGCTGGATGCACGATCGGCGCATCGGGCAGCACGCCGTCGGCGCGGGGTGCGTGGTGGTCGGTGACCACGACCTCCATCCCGAGCTCGAGCGCCCGAGCGACCTCATCGACGGCGGTGATCGCGCAGTCCACGGTCACGAGCAGGCGCGTGCCCTGCGCGGCGAGCCGCTGGACCGTCAGTAGGTTCAGGCCGTAGCCGTCGGAGGCGCGATCTGGCAGGTACCAGTCGACGTTCGCCCCGAGGCGGCGCAGCGAGCGTACGAGCACGGCAGTGGAGCAGATTCCGTCGACGTCGTAGTCGCCGTGGATCGTGATCCGCTCGCCGCTACAGACGTGACGCAGGATCGGCTCGACCGCTCGCTCGATGCCCGCGAACGCGGTTGGCGGATGCTCTTCGTCAGCCGCGAGAAACGCGCGTGCTCTGGCCGGCTCGGCCAGCCCACGCCGCACCAGGATCTGCGCGAGCGGCTCACTAATCCGAAGCTCCCGCTCCAGCAGCTCAACATCGCCCAGCGGGCAATTGGAAATCTCGAAGCGGGGTCTCTCCACCCAGCCAGGTTACGGCTCGTGCAGGACGGAGCTTTCTCCCGGGCTCGCTCTGCGTCTCAGCTGCGCTGTTCGCGTCTGATGCCCTCGAGGTAAACGGCGGCGATGCCGAGCAGAGCGCCCGGGACCGCATAAAGCACGACCGCGATGTCCGTCGCCTTCTGGCCGGGGATCTCCAGGGCCGAGACTTTCACGCCGTAGATGATCAGGCCCACCACCACCGCCCCGATCAGCGAACCCACGAACGCGCCAACGATCCCACCCCAGAAGCGGTCGGGCAGGAAGATCGTGAAGTGCCAGATCGCGAGGCCCATCATCACCCAGCCGAGCATCCCCATCAGCGCGACCTCCCGTGCCGTTTATTGCGCGGTCGTTTGGTGCGCTCGCGGCGCTTCGGCGCTTCCTTTAGCACCAGGTCCTCCGGGGTGAGGTCCGCCGCCGGGTCGCGCGCCTGTTCGGGGGCGCTCTCCTGCGCCTCGGGCTGCTCCTGCTCGGAGTCGCGTTGCGCGACCGCGGCGCGACCCTTCTGCTGCTGCTTGGGCTCGGCGTCGACGTCCAGGTCCCTCACCAATTCCTGGAACTCGTCGCGCGAAATCTGCTCGCCCGCCTCCTGCGGGGCGATGATGCTCCCGCGCCGGTTGCGTCTGCGCCGCTGTGTGGGCTCCACATCGACCGGCTCGCCCCCGAGTGCCGTCGCGTACGCCGGTACGGCGCCGAGTTCGCGCACGATCCGCGCCCGGCGGGAACGGTAGGAGCCCTCGCGTTCCTTCCATTCGGTCAGCACCGGCGAGGCGATGAAGATCGACGAGTATGCGCCCGAGGCGATCCCGATCATCAGCGCGAAGGCGAAGTTCTTCAGCGTTTCCCCGCCGAAAAGCAGCAGCGCGATCACCGGCAGCAGCGTGCAGAAGCTCGTCGCCAACGATCTTGTCAGCACCTCCGACATCGAGCGGTTGACGATCTGCGAGAACGCGGCGCGCGGCATTCGCGGCACGTTCTCGCGCACACGATCGAACACGATGATCGTGTCGTACAGCGAATACCCGAGAATGGTCAACAACGCCGCGACCGTAGCCGTCGTCACTTCGCGGCCGGTCAGCGCATAGACACCCGCCGTGATCAGCAGGTCATGCATCAACGCGATCAGCACCGGGACCGCGTACTTCCACTCAAAGCGCAGCGCGATGTACGCCGAGATCACGAGCAGCGAGGCGATGATCGCGATCACCGCGCTGTTGGCGACCGTTTTCCCGAACGTCGGCCCGATCGAGGTCGAGGAGAAGTCCTTCGTGCCGAGTTCCCTTGGACCATTGCCGAACTTCGTGTCGAGGGCAGTCTTGATCTTCGTCACCTTTTCCGGCTGCAGCGTCTCGGTCGAGATCTGAAAGCCCGTACCGCCGACGCTCTTGCTCGTGAACTTCTGGATCTCCGCGTTGCCGTAGCCGTTGGCCTTCATCACTTCGCGGATCTGGTTCTCGTTCACGGACCTGATGAACGCCGTTTGGATCCGCGATCCCGACTTGAAGTCGATTCCGAAGTTGATCCCCTTCCCTCCGATCGCCAGTGCACCGATCAGGAGGATCGTGCCCGAAAGCGAGAAGAACCACTTCGACGCGCCCATGAAATCGAACGTCCAGCCTTTCCCGCGCCGCGCCGCGCCGAGCGCCGCCGGATGGGAGACCAGCGGCGAGCGGCTCATCGAGCCGAGTGCCGCCTGCGTGGCGAGCACCGCGGTGAACAGCGACAAGAGCGTGCCAATCCCGAGCGTGAAGGCGAAGCCCTTGACTTCCGCTGTGGCAAGCGCGAACAGAATGAACGCGGTCATGAACGTCACCACGTTCGCATCGACGATCGCGGCGAACCCGCGCCGGTAGCCCGTGGCGATCCCGGAGACGATCGAGCGCCCGCCGCGGATCTCCTCCTTAACGCGCTCGAAGATCACGATATTCGCATCTGCCGCAATCCCGATCGTCAGGATCAGGCCGGCGATCCCCGGCAGCGTCAGCGTGATCGGGATCAGCTTGATCAGCGCGAAGTAGTAGATCGCGTAAATCAGCAGCCCGCCGATCGCGATCGCGCCAAGCACGCGGTAGAAGATCAGCAGGAACAGGCACACTACGGCGAAGCCCAGCAGCATCGCCAGCAGGCCCTGACTGAGCGCCTGTTTGCCGAGTGTCGCCGATACCTGCGACTGGGAGATCAGGTTCAGCTTGATCGGCAGCGCCCCGGACTGCAGCTCGTCCGCGAGGTTTTCGGCGGAGGTCAACGTGAAGCCGCCGGAGATCTCAGAGCCCTGGGAGCTGTCGATCCCTTCTGGGTACTTCGTATAGTCGATCGACGGTGCCGTGATCACCTGACCGTCGAGCACGATCGCGAAGTGCTGCTGGGCCGCTTCCTTGCTCACCCCCGGCAGCTGCGCTTCCTGGCCGCGCTGGGCGATTTCCTTGGTGACCTGCTGAAACACGCTCTTCCCGTGCGAGTTGAAGCCGAACGTCACGTCCGGCGAGCCCGATTCGCTTTCCGAGCTCTCCTGCGGGTTCGTGATGTCCGAGCCTTCCAGCACCGGATCGTCGTTGAGCACGTACCAGCTGTTCGGCGAGGCCTGCGTGATTTTTCCATCCGCCGCTTCGACCGGGCGCGCCTGCACCAGCACGGTCCCGGGGTTCACGCGCACCGCCTTCAACGTCGCGCCCTTCGGCGCCTTGAAGCCTTCGGAATACAGGTTCGCTTCGGTTTCCTCGGGCCCGCGCAGCACCTTTTCATGCTTCGTGTCGAGCAGGTACCAGGTCCCGTAGATGCATCCTTCCTTCTGTTCCGGCGTGCAGCCGGGACTCAGCGTCGTGTCGTTCTTGCGGATGATCGCCGGGCGTTTGGCGGCGCGCAGCACCGCCTGATACTCGAGTAGCCCCGCCTCCGAGGAGGCTGCCTGCTCTCCGCCAGTGACGGTGGATTCGCTTGGCGCCGGCTTGCCGGTGGGGCCAATCACGTTCGGCTCCCAGTCGTAGAAGTACAGCAGCGCGGTCTTCCCGACCTGCGCCTGCGCGCGCCCGGCGTTGCTCACGTTCGGCAGCGCCACGTCGATTTCGTCAGAGCCCGTGCGCTGGATTTCGGGCTCGGCGACGCCCAGTTGGTCGACGCGCTTGCGCATGATGTCGATCGCACGTTCCAGCGATTCGGCGTCCACTTTCGCGTGGGCCGTCGGCCTGCCCTGGTATGTGAGCTCGACGCCGCCCTTCAGGTCCAGGCCGAGACGCGTTTTCTTCGCCTTCACGACGCCGGGGATGCCGACGACGACGAGTAGGGACAGGATCACCAGCCCGAGGACGACCAGCAGTACGAATGTGTTGCGGCGGCGGTCGGTCATGTCTCTCTTCAGAGACTACTTGTCGGGCGTCAGCACGAGCAGCAGCCCGCCGTCGTCGTCATAGGCCGGAAACATGTCCGCTCTCGCGCTCGCCACCAGATCGCGTTCGCCGGCGACCTCGACCGGTACCTCCAGCGCTCTTACCCCCCACTCGAGCACCGTCGCGACCGGATCATCGCCATTTTGAAAGCTCAGCCCGAGCACCTGCTCCACGCGCTGGCCGATCACCTCCTCCTCCTCCAGGCCCGTGAAGGCGAAGGAGTTCTTCCCGCAGCCGATCACTCGCCCCTCACCGTCGCACACGAAGAACGCCGCGTCCGGCGCCGGGTAATAGTCATCGAGCAGTTCGAACAGAAAGGCGAACCCGCACTTCGTGCAGCCCTTGCGCTGGCGCGTGAAGCCGAGGTTGCGGTCGAGCTCTGAGCTGCGGTGACCGCAGTTTGGGCAGATGAACGGGTGGGCCATTGACCGACAGAGTAGGGAAGCCGGGACTAGAACAGCGCCGGGTCGACCGCGGCGGCCGGTGGATCGAGGCGCAGATGCACAAAAGCCGCCGGCGTCGCCGCGCGGCCTCGCGGGGTGCGCTTGATCAGACCCTCCATCAACAGGTACGGCTCATAGACGTCCTCGATCGTGTCCTGCTCCTCCCCCACGGCGACCGCCAGCGTCGAGAGCCCCACCGGGCCACCATCGAACTTCACGCAGATCGCTCTGAGTATCTCCCGGTCCAGCCGGTCCAATCCACGCTCGTCGACCTCCAGCAGCTCCAGCGCCGCCTCCGCCGCCGCGGCCGTAACGACCCCCTCCATCCTGACCTCCGCGAAGTCGCGCACACGCTTCAGCAGCCGGTTCGCCACACGCGGCGTCCCGCGGCTGCGCGCCGCGATCGCGACCGCACCGTCGTCCTCGAGGCCGATCTCGAGGATCCCCGCCGAGCGTGAGACGATGCTTGCCAGCTCCGCCACCGCATAGGGCTCCAACCGCGCCTGGATGCCGAAACGGTCGCGCAACGGCGTCGTCAAGAGGCCCGTGCGCGTGGTGGCGCCAACGAGTGTGAACGGCGGCAGCTCCAGCGTCACCACGCGAGCACCCGCGCCCTGCCCGACCGTGATCGGCAGCCTGTGATCCTCCATCGCCGGGTAGAACGTCTCCTCCAGCGTGCGTGACAGGCGGTGAATCTCATCCACGAAGAACACGCTCCGCGGCTCCAGGGCCGTCAGGAACGCCGCGATGTCTCCCTTGCGCTCGAGCGCCGGGCCGGCGGTCTGCACGAACGGCACTTCCAGCTCCGCCGCGACGATCTGCGCAAGCGAGGTCTTGCCGAGGCCCGGTGGCCCCGCCAGCAGCAGGTGGTCGAGCGCCTCTCCGCGCGCGCTCGCGGCCTCGATCGCAACGCCGAGCTGCTCCAGCAGCATCTTTTGCCCGACGAAGTCCTGCAGGCGTCGTGGGCGCAGCGAACGGTCGAGCTCATCCTCCTCGACCAGGTAAGGCGTTTGGATGCGGGCGGTCTCCGCGGTCATTGTGTGCGCGCGCTCCGCAGTGCTTGCGCCAGCAGTTCCTCGGCGCTGCCTCCTTCCGCGCCCCGCAGCAGCTCCTCCGCCTCACCGGGCGCGTACCCCAGCTCGATCAGCCCGTCGCGGGCCAATGCCAGTGGTCCCTCGCCCCGGCGCGCGACGATCGGACCGCCCGGGGCGCCATCGCCGACCTTCTCGCGCAGCTCGACGATGATCCGCTCCGCCGTGCGCTTGCCGATCCCCGGTACTGCCTGAAAGCGGGCGGCGTCCTGCCCCGCGATCGCCGCCTGTAGCTCGCGTGGCGTCCCGCCGGAGAGCACCGCCAGCGCCACCTTCGGACCGACCGCCTGCACCGACAGCAGCATCAGGAACAGGTCGCGCTCCTCCTCGGAGTGAAAGCCGTACAACGACAGGGCGTCGTCACGCACGATCAGGTGGGAGTGCAGAGTCGTCTCCTCCCCCGCCGCGGGGACGTGCCGCAACGTCTCCGCTGAGACCGCGGCGCGGTAGCCGACGCCGGCGCAGAGGATCACGACGTGATCGGTGCGGCGCACCGCCACCTCGCCCTTCAGCATCCCAATCATCTGTTGGCGCCCGCGATCATGTTGGTTGTGATTCTGCGCATGGGGTCGGACGCCTGCCTTCCGCCGTTCGACGGACAATCAAAGCGACGTAGGCCGGGACCGATGGTCCAGTACAAGCTGCCTTGCCTGCTCGACGTCCAGCTCTTCGATCTGCTTCGCGGTCATGTGCAGCTCACCCACGAGCACCGCGAGAACCCATGCCTCGTGCTCGACCTGTTGCTCTGTGTCCACGAGCGCGGGCCGGGGAACTGGCTCACCGGAGCTCAGCGCCTCCCAAAAAGGGGTCGGGTAAACCTTGGGTACCGATCAGCAAGGCGCGACGATCGGCCTCGGGCGTAAGGATCAGCCGCACCAGCCACGGCATCTGCTCAGCCCTGTCGGTCTGTGCGTAGACGCTCAAACGCTCGAAGTACCGCTCGGCGTAGGCGAGGACCAACTCGTCGAGCTCCAAAGCGGCATGCTCGAACGTCTCGCCACCGGCAACCAGGTTCAGCTCGGACTGGCGCAGTACGAACTCCCCGTCGGACACGCTCGAGAGTGTGTGGAAGTCGAAGTGGTCCAGGAGCCGCCGTTGAGTCAGTGTCACGGGTACGCCATGCATGTCAAGATCATCCCGCGACTCCCGCGAGCGCGGCCGACAGCGGCGCGCGGTTGGCGTGGCACATCGCGACCGCGAGGGCATCTGACGCGTGGTCCGGGGTGGGCGCCTGGGGCAGCGCAAGCAGCGTCTGCACCATCCGCGCAACCTGCTCCTTGTCCGCGCGACCATTGCCGCAGACGGCAGCCTTGACCTGCTGGGGCGTATAGCTGGTGCACTCGATCCCATGCTGTCCCGCGGCAAGCATCGCCGCGCCACGACCGTGACCGACCGCGAACGCCGTTTTCACGTTCTGCCCGAAGTACAGCTCCTCCAGCGCCATTGCATCGGGCTCGTGCTCAACCAGCAGCGCATTGACCGCCGCATGGATATCGGCCAGCCGCCGCTCCTGAGAGGTTCCCGCACGCGTCTCGATCACGCCGCCATCGAGCGCCACGAGCCGGCCGGCGATGCTCTGCACCACGCCGTAACCCGTGTTTGCGAGGCCGGGGTCAATTCCAAGAACGATCACGGTCAGTGATTCTGCGTGTGGGGTCGGATGCCTGCCTTCCAGGCAGCTCGATCGCGTTCAGCTCCGCGGTCCCGGTAGTCGCGGCACCCTAGTGTCCTGAGTCAGAAATTCGGTCAGTGTTTGCCGGATGGATGGACGTGATCTGACGCCCGCCGACGCCGGTTAGTGTGCTGGTGGCACATGGCCGGCGCCGTCGGGCGTCAGGCGCGTTCAGGCGCCGGGAAACGCCAGCGAATTTCTGACTCAGGACACTAGGAGGTAGGTTCTAGTCAGTGTCCGAGGAGCCCCAATCCACCTCCGCCGAAGGGTCCCAGATCGACTTCGCCGCCGAGGGCCTGCTCGATGGTCTGCAGGGCGAACAGCGCGCCGAGCGGGAGGCTCTGCTTCGGTACCTGGCCACCGACGGAGTGCCGCTCAGCGATCTGCAGCGCGCCACGAGCTCCGGCACGCTCATGTTCCTCCCCGCCGAGCGGGTGGTCGGCGGGCGCGCCCGCTACTCGGCTCGCGAGATCGCGCAGGAGACTGGAACGGAGCTCGACTTCCTGATCGCCGTGCGCCGCGCGATGGGCCTGCCGATCCCCGGCCCGGACGAGCCCGTCTACACCGAGGGCGATCTCGAGTCGGTGCGCATGACCGATGTCTTTCGAGCGGCCGGCATCTCCGACGAGGAGATCCTCGACCTGATGCGCACGCTCGGGCGCGGCCTCTCGCAAACGGCGGAGACGATGCGCGCGCTGACGATGCGACTCGTGCTGGAGCCCGGCGTGAGCGAGCGTGAACTCGCCCAACGCTACGCCTACGCCGCCTCGCAGCTCTCGCCGATGGTGGGGCCGCTGGTCACGAACCTGCTGACGCTGCACCTGCGCGAAATGGCCCAGAGCGAGGCGCTCAGCGCCGCCGAGGACAGCTCCCGGGCTCGCGCGAGATCGCCGTCTGCTTCGCCGATCTCGTCGGCTTCACTCGTCTCGGCGAGGAGGTGCCGCCGGACGAGCTCGCGCGCAAGGCGGTCCGTCTGGAGGCGCTCACGAGCGAAGTGATTGACGCGCCCGTGCGGTTGATCAAGACGATCGGCGATGCCGCGATGCTCACCTCCTTGGAGCCTGAGCCGCTGCTCGACGCCGCGCTCACACTGCTCGATGCCGCCGAGGCCGAGTCCGAGGACTTCCCCCAGCTGCGCGCCGGCATCGCGATCGGGCCGGCGCTCAGCCGCGCCGGGGACTGGTTCGGCCGTCCCGTCAATCTCGCCAGCCGCATTACTCAGATCGCCCGCCCCGGCAGCCTTTTGGCCGAGCGCGAGGTGCGCGAGTCTGCGCGCGAGGCCTACCGATGGTCCTACGCGGGCGAACGGCGCCTGCGTGGCATCCGCGAGCCCGTACCGCTGTTCCGCGCTCGGCGACTCGCCGAGAAGCCCTAATCCCACAACCGCCAGGGCGCCTGCCCCGACGCCCACAGATCGTTCAACGCGACCGCGTCCTTGTAGGTGTCCATGCACTCCCAAAAACCCTCGTGCCGATAGGCGCGCAGCTCGCTCTCTTGGGCCAGTCTCTCGAGTGGCGCGCGCTCGAGGACGCTGTCTGACTCGAGGTAGTTCAAAGCGTCCCGTTGCATACAGAAGAACCCTCCGTTGATCCAGTGCTCCGAGCGCGGCTTCTCGCGGAAACCGGTGACGCGACCGTCTGTACCGTCGAGCTCTGTGACGCCGAACTGCAGCTCGGGGCGCACCACGGTCATGCTCGCCAGCGCGCCGTGCTGTGAGTGAAACTGGAGCAGAGCGTCCAGGTCGATGTCGGCCACGCCGTCGGCGTAGGTCGCGCAGAAGCGCCCATCCCCCGCGAGCCTCTCCTCGAGCAGCTTGATCCTGCCCCCCGTCGGGGTTTCCAAACCCGTGTCCTCGCACTCAACGCTCACTCCGTCCGGCCACTCGCACTCGGCGACAAACCGCTCGATCAGCTCACCCTTGTAACCGGTGGCGAGAATGAATCGGCGGAACCCCTGGACAGCGTAGAGCTGAATTACATGCCACACGATCGGATAACCGCCGATCTCAACAAGGGGCTTGGGAATCGCCTGCGTGTGCTCCTGCAGACGCGTGCCGCGCCCGCCGCAGAGGATCACTACTACAGGCCGGGAGGCGGTCTCGGGGGTGCTCATGCAGCGGGGATGATTGACAGACCGGGCGGGCCTAGTCAGCCGGCGACGCGCTCGAGCACATCGGCGGGCACGTCGAAGTTGGCGTTCACGTTATCGACGTCGTCGAGCTCTTCCAGTGCGTCTGTCAGCCCCATCAGCTTGCGCACCTGGCTCTCGTCGATCGGCACGAGGCTCGTCGGCCGGTAGGACATCTCGGCGCTCTCGGTCTCCACCCCCGCCTCGGACAGGGCGCCAATCACGCTGGAGAAGCTGGCGGGCTCGGCCAGCACCTCGAAGGACCCCTCGTCGGTGACGATGTCATCGGCGCCCGCCTCGACCGCGGCCATCAGGTCGTCTTCGGAGTAGCGCTCAGAATCGATCACGATCGTGCCCTTCTTCTCGAACAGGTAAGCGACCGAGCCCGGCTCGCCGAGGTTGCCGCCGTGCTTGGAGAAGGCGTGGCGCACATCGGCGCCCGTGCGGTTGCGGTTGTCGGTCAGTGCCTCGACCAAGACAGCGACGCCGCCGGGGCCATACCCCTCGTAGAGCACCGCTTCGATCGCCTCGGCTTCGCCTCCCTCCCCCGTGCCCTTGGCGATCGCGCGTTCGATGTTCTCCTTCGGCATCGAGGATTCCTTGGCCTTGCGGATCGCCAGTTCAAGCGCCGGGTTGCCGACGGGGTCGCCGCCTCCGTCGCGCGCCGCGACCGTGATCGAGCGCGCGAGCTTTGTGAACTGCGCGCCACGGCGCGAGTCGACGATCGCCTTCTTGTGCTTGATGCTCGCCCACTTGGAATGACCTGACATGGGACGAAGTCTAGGATGCCGAGCCGCTTGGTGGACTGGCAGGGCCCCCACATCATTCCAGCATCCGCCCGAGCGCTTCATCCTAAGCACGTGCCATTCTCGACCAGATGATTGACTTCGATGGTTTTCGCGACTCCCTGGAGGCGCCTTTCTACCGCGCGGGCGCCTGCTCGCCCGATGAGACGTGGGCCGAGGCAGCCAGGCGAGTGAACCTGGTGATCGAGTCTGCGACGGCGGCGGCCAGGCACGGTTCTGTCGAGATGACCGTAGAGCACATCTGCCGTTGGCATCGAGGAATCTTCCTCACGACGTTCAAGTCCGATGCCGGACGAGTGCGCGAGGACTACGAGCACGCCAGATTCGGGATTCCGATCGAGATCGATGGCGAGCTGATCAGATCTGCGATGCGAGGCGTGCTCCCAAAGTCAGCGATCCTCACGCGCCTGCATGCCGCATGCGAGACGTTCAACGCACGGAGAGCCTCGCTTGAACGCGGCGGGCAGGCGCCCAGTGCCGTCGAGGGGGTGACTCCTGCGGCAGATCTGTATGCCGAGATCCTCGAAATCCATCCATTCGTGGACGGCAACCTGCGCGCAGCCTATGTCGCGTTGCAGGTGGGGCTCGTATCGCTGGGGCTTCCGACGGCCCGCTTTGGCCGCGTGATCGCCCGCCACGACGAGTGCCTGGGCTTGGCCATGCGCCAGGATGCCGAGCGCACGAGCGCGCCGCTGACGGAGTTGATCGTGAAGCTGATGGATGACGATTCGCCGGCTGCGTCAGGCGCTACCCTCCGGAAGATGACGATTCGCTATCGAGATTTGGATCTGCCCCCGGGGCGCTGCATTGCCGACGGCACCGGTATCAGGGCGTGGGACGAGAGCTCCTCAAAAGAACTTGCGTTCGATGCCATGATCCTCTCTCAAGGCGCCAAGCGCGCCCAGGAAATGCAGGATGCGCAGGACGCCGCCGAAGCGATGACCAAGGCAATCGCCGCGTCGACGTAGCCTCCAGATCCGCTCCCCTGGAGAGCGTTCACGTGCCCCGGACGAGCCGGGAGTGATCGCCGTGCATAGGATGCGCTAGTTCATGGCAATCGACCCCGACATCTTCAAGGCCTACGACATCCGCGGTCTCTACGGCGAGCAGATCGACGGCCCGATCGCTGAGCAGATCGGGCGTGCCTTCGCGCGCGTGCTCTCCGATCTCTCGGGCAAGCCCGTCTCCGAGCTGCGCATCGGCCTCGGCCGCGACATGCGCCTGACGGCCCCGGAGCTCTCGGAGCGATATCGCGCCGGCCTGCTCGGAGAGGGAGCGAATGTGCTCGATGCCGGTCAGGTTGGTACCGAGATGCTCTATTACCTTGTCGGCTCGCGCGCGCTCGACGGCGGGCTGATGTGTACCGCCTCGCACAACCCCAAGGCCTACACCGGCGCAAAGCTTGTGCGCGAGGGCGCGATCGCGCTGTCCGGCGACAGCGGCATCCAGGACATCAGGCGGATGATCGAGGCTGGGTTGACCGACTCCTCCAGCGAAGGCTCGATCGAGCAGGTCGACCTCTACGCCGAGTTCCACGAGGCGGTCTTGCGCTTCATCGACCGCTCGGTGATCAGACCCCTGAAGGTCGTCGTCGACGGCGGCAACGGGATGGCCGGGCCTGTCGCCGGACCGCTGCTGGAGGACCTCGGGCTCGAGTTGATCGAGACCTGCTGGACGCCCGACGGGAACTTCCCCGAGCACGAGCCCAACCCACTGCTCCCAGAGAATCGCAAGTTCATCATCGACCGAGTGCTCTCCTCAGGCGCCGACCTGGGGATCGCTTGGGACGGCGACGCCGACCGCTGTTTCTTTATCGACGAGACCGGCCAGTTCGTCGATGGCGACTTTCTCACGGCGCTGCTCGCCGAGTCGCTGCTCGGAAAAAGATCAGATACCACCCACCCCGAGGCGATCCTCTATGACGTGCGCGCCTCCCGCGCCGTACCCGACACTGTCACGCACGCGGGTGGCACCCCCCACGTCAACCGTGTCGGGCACGCCTTCTTCAAGACCCGCATGCGCAAGGAGGGCTCGCTGTTCGGCGGCGAGGTCTCCGGGCACTACTACTTCCGTGACTTCTACTGCGCGGACTCAGGCACGATCCCGGCGCTGCTCGTGCTGGAGCTGCTCTCGCGCACCGGCAAGTCGATGTCCGAGCTCCTCGCGCCCTACCGCTCGCGCTACTTCATCTCAGGCGAGATCAACTCCGAGGTCTCCGACCCAGCCGCGAAGATGCAGGAGCTGGCGGAGCGTTTCCCAGACGCCGAGCAGAAACAGCTCGACGGCATCTCGATCGACTACCCCGACTGGCACTTCAACGTGCGCCCCTCGAACACCGAGCCGCTGCTGCGCCTCTGCCTGGAGTCGCTCGTCTCACCCGAGGACATGGAACGCCGCCGCGACGAAGTGCTGGAGATCATCCGCTCGTGAGCAGCGCAGGATCGGGACGTTCGTCCCGATCGACTCCGCGAAGCGGTTCTATCGGGCGGGACGAACGTCCCGATCCTGCGCTGCTCAAGCAAGCCACTGAGCAGGGCATCCACCGCCTTGCGATACCAACGCCGTTCATGGTCGGCAGGGTCAACGCCTACCTGATCGAGGACTCCCCGCTGACGCTGATCGACTCGGGTCCCAACTCCGGCAAGGCGCTGGACGAGCTCGAGCAGGCGCTCCAGACGCACGGGCACGCGATCGAGGACATCGAGCTGCTCGTCGTCAGCCACCAGCACATGGATCACTTCGGTCTGGCTTCGATCCTGGCAAGGCGCTCGGGGGCCGAGGTCGCGGCGCTCGACAAACTGGCTCCGTTCCTGGCCGCCTATGGCCACGAGACCGACTTGGAAGACCGCTTTGCCGAGCAACTGATGCTGCGCCACGGCATTCCCCAAGAGGTCGTCACTGCGCTGCGCGCCGTCTCCGCGGGCTTCCGCGCCTGGGGCGCGTCGGTGCAGGTCACCCGCCCGCTGCAAGACGGGGGCGAGCTGCAGCTGCGCGACCGCACGCTGAGGGTGCTGCACCGGCCCGGGCACAGCCCCTCGGACACCGTGTTCCTGGACGAGGATCGCTCGATCCTGCTCGCCGCAGATCACCTGATCAAGCACATCTCCTCCAACCCGCTGCTCGCTCGGCCGCTCGGTGTGAGCAGCGACTACGACGGCCCGCGCCCGCGGGCGCTCATCACCTACATGGACTCGCTGGAACAGACGCGAGCAATGGACCTCGCGCTGGTGCTGCCGGGGCACGGCGAGCCCATCACCGACCATGTATCGCTGATCGACCAGCGTTTCCGCATGCACGACCGCCGCGCCGAGAAGATCCACGGCCTGATCGCCACCGAGCCGCGCACCGCGCACGAGATCGCGGTCGAGCTGTGGGGCAACGTCGCCGTCACCCAGGCCTACCTGACGCTGTCGGAGGTGCTCGGGCACATCGACCTGTTGCTCACCGACGGGCGCGTTATCGAACAGGAATCAAACGGCGTGGTTCGCTTTCACACCGCCTGAGCGACGCTGCTCAGGAACAGCCGGTGCACGCGGTCGTCGTCGGTCAACTCGGTGTGAAAGGCCACTGCAAGCATCTTCCCTTCCCGCGCGGCCACCGGATGACCGTCCACCTCCGCGAGGATCTCCACGCCGGGGCCATGCTCGGCGATCCACGGCGCGCGGATGAACACCGCCCGCAGCGGATGGTTGGGGGCCGGGTGGGTATGGTCCTGGTCGAGGCCGCGCAGCTCGACGTCCGCCTCGAAGCTTCTCAGCTGGCGCCCGAACGCGTTGCGCTCGGCGCGTATGTCCATCAGCCCGAGGTGATCGCGGTCGAGCATGATCAGCCCTGCGCACGAGCCGAGGACCGGAACGCCGCTACTCACGAGCTCCCTTAGCGGCTCCCTCAAACCCTCGCGCTCGATCCCCAGGGTCATCGTGGTCGACTCCCCCCCGGGATCACGAGTCCTTCGAGACCATCCAGGTCCCCGGGCACCCGTACCTCGCGCACCCGGGCGCCGAGCCCGCACAGCATCCGCTCATGCGCCTCGAAGTCACCCTGCAGGGCAAGTACGCCTATGAGCGGCGAATCGGCCAACTGCGTCGCTGATTACCAGCCGCGCTGGGCCAACAATTGCTCACTATCGAGCTTCGCGCTCTCGAGGCTGACCATCGCCGGGCCGAGCCCACGCGAGGCCGCCGCCACGCGCTCGGGGTCCTGCCAGTGGGTCGTCGCCTCAACGATCGCGAGCGCTCGTGCTGGCGGGTCATCGGACTTGAAGATGCCCGAGCCGACGAACACGCCCTCGGCGCCTAGCGCCATCATCAGCGCCGCGTCGGCCGGCGTGGCGATCCCGCCGGCGCAGAACAGCACGACCGGCAGGCGCCCGTCGCGGGCGATCCCGCGAACGAGATCCAGCGGCGCGGCCAGCTCCTTGGCGGCGGTCGCGACCTCGGCGTCGCCGAGCGTTCCCAGGCGGCGGATCGCGCCGTTGATGGCGCGCATGTGGCGGACCGCCTCGACGATGTCCCCCGTACCGGCCTCGCCCTTCGAGCGGATCATCGCCGCGCCCTCGCCGATCCGTCTGAGCGCCTCGCCGAGATTGGTCGCACCGCACACAAACGGGACCTGGAACGCCCACTTGTCGATGTGGTTGGCCTCGTCCGCAGGCGTCAGCACCTCCGACTCGTCAACGTAGTCGACATCCAGCGCCTGCAGCACCTGGGCCTCGAGGAAGTGCCCGATCCGCGCCTTCGCCATCACCGGGATCGAGACGGCCTCCTGAATCCCCGCGATCATCTCCGGGTCTGACATCCGCGCCACGCCGCCGTCGCGGCGGATGTCGGCGGGCACGCGCTCGAGCGCCATCACCGCGGCGGCGCCTGCGTCCTCGGCCACCTTGGCCTGGTCGGGGGTCACGACGTCCATGATCACCCCGCCCTTCAGCATCTCCGCCAGGCCGGCCTTGACCCGGAATGTCGCCTCGTCGCGCATGCGACCCAGTCTAGCCTGAGACGTGCGCGCTACTTGAGGCGGAAGGCCTTGATGCGGTCGTCGTACTGCGCCGAATCCTGCGCGTAGACACCGTACGCGAGCGCCTGGATCAGGCTGAGCAGGGCCGTGTGCGAGCGCACGTAGGCCGGCGAGTTGGAGGAGTAGTAGAGCTTGATCTGCGCGAGCTTCGCCACCTCGGAGAGCGTCGCGTCGGTGATCGCTGCGGTGCGGGCCTTGCGGTGGCGCGCGAGCTTCATCGCTCGCACGACCAAAGGATGCGGGCGCCCGGCGGAGAGGCCGATCACGAGCGTGCCCTCTTCGATTCGCCCGAGGCGGCTGAGTGCCTCCTGGGAAGGGCTAGCGACGACATCGACGCGCAGGTCCAAGAGCATCAAGAGGTGTCTGAGATAGCTGGCGAAGAACGCCATCTGATCGGTGCCGGCGACAAGTACCTTCTCAGCGGAGACTATTCCCGAGATCAGCGCCTCCACCGAGCTGCGCGAGACCTTGCGGGCGGTCTCCTCGACGTTCAGATGGTCGGCGGCCAGCGCCGTCTCGAACTCATTCTGGTCGAGTGAGAACAGCGGGGTTGAGGCCCCGCCCACCCCTGCCGCGGCGCCGGCGCCGTTCTTGGACTCGGTCTTCTTGTGCACGCGGCGGTATTCCTCGCGTGCGGCGGCCTGCAGCTCTGGGAAGCCCTCGAACCCGAGTGCCTGGGAGAAGCGCACCACCGTCGAGCTCGATGTGTTCGCGCGGCGCGCCAGCTCCTCGGCGGTCTGGAACGCGGCCTCGTCGAGATGGTCGACGATGTACTGGGCGACGTCCTTCTGCGAGCGCGAGCACTCCTCGAAGCGCGCCTGGATGTACTTGGACAGGCTCTGGTGGTCGCTCGTCCCGTTGGCCGGTGGGCGATCCTGGGTAGGTGTGCCAACACGCTTCATCGGCGCTCTTGTTCGACGCCGCCCTCCCGCACTCCTTCCCGGCAGATGATCCATTGCCCCGATCCCAAGCGAAGATAGGCACACAATGGGAGATCAGAGATGAGGATCGCGATCGTCGGCGCGGGCGTCTCCGGACTGGTTGCCGCCCGCCTGCTCCAGCGCGAGCACGAGGTCGTGATCTACGAGGCCGGCTCCTACGCGGGCGGGCACACGAACACGATCCGCGTCGACACCGCCTACGAGACACATCACCTCGACACGGGGTTCATCGTGATGAACGACCGCAACTACCCCAACTTCACGCGGCTGCTCTCCCAGCTCGGGGTCGCGACCCAGGCGACGAACATGAGCTTCTCCGTGAAGGGCGAGGACGAGGACTTCGAATACGCCGGCACGCCGCGCGGGCTCTTCTGCCAGCCGCGTAACCTCGCCAGCCCGCGCTTTCAGCGAATGATCGCCGAGATGCTGCGTTTCAATCGCGAGCTGCGGCGTTTGCTGATATGTGGCGAGGAAACCGGCGAGTCCCTGCAGGACTTCCTCGTGCGGCGACGTTTCTCTGAGGTCTTCATCCGGCGTTTGATCGTCCCCCAGGTCTCGGCCGTATGGTCAGCCGACCCGCGGCAGATCTCCTCCTTCCCGGTACGGTTCCTCGCCGAGTTCTTTTCAAACCACGGGATGCTCGGCTTCCGTGACCGCCCGCGCTGGGCAACCGTCGTGGGGGGATCGCAGCGCTATGTCGAGGCACTCACGCGGCCCTTCCGGGAGCGCATCCGGCTCGATTCCCCGGTGCGGTCGATCACTCGCTCGGCGGATCGTGTCGAGGTCACCGCCGAGGACCGCGGGGTCCCGCGGGGTGGGCGGGATACCCAATCATTCGACCAGGTCGTGATCGCCACCCACTCAGACCAGGCGCTGGCGCTGCTGAGCGATGCCTCCGCTCGCGAGCGCGAGGTGCTCGGGGCGATTCCCTACCAGCGCAACGAGGCGGTCCTCCACACCGACTCCACCCTGCTCCCCCGCCGTCGTTTCGCCCGTGCCGCCTGGAACTTCCACCTGCTGCGCGAGCCCAAGCCGCTGAGCACCGTCACCTATTACATGAACCACCTGCAACGGATCCAGTCCGCCGACCGCGACTTCTGTGTCACGTTGAACCGCTCGGAGGCGATCGACCCGGAGACGATCATCCGCACGATCCCCTACTCCCACCCCGTCTTCACTCCCGCGGGGGTCGCCGCCCAATCCCAACATGGAGCGATCGGGGGTTTCGAGACCCGCACGCACTACTGTGGCGCCTACTGGGGCTGGGGCTTTCACGAGGACGGTGTCGTCAGCGCCCTGCGAGCCTGCGAGCGATTCGGGGTGACGCTGTGATCGCCCCGCCAGCCACTCCCCGATCAACTCGTGCCTGTACGAAGGTTCGGTTCGCCACCGGCGGATGGGTGAGGTGAAAAATGAGTTTCGCTACCCGCTGTTCATGGCCTACCTCGATCTTTCCGAGCTACCGTCATGCTTCGATGGGACCTGGTTGTGGTCGGCGCGCCGACCTGCCTTGGCTTGGTTTCGTCGCTCCGACTACCTCGGCGATCCCGATGTTCCCCTGGACGATGCCGTACGTGAGCTGGTGAAGGAACGCACCGGGCATAAACGCTCGAGGGACCGATTCGGCTGCTCACGCACCTGCGCTATTTCGGCAAGTCCTTCAACCCCGTGAGCTTCTATTACTGCTTCTCCGGTGAGGATGAGGGTCAGGGTCAGGGTGAAGGTCAGGGTAAAGGTAAAGGTGAGGGTCAGGATGACCAGGTGGTTGCGGTGATCGCAGACGTGACGAACACACCCTGGGGCGAGCGTCATTCCTATGTGATGGCAGTCAATAACACGACCAACCATGGGACCGTTACGCTGATGCAAGCCAAATTCGACAAGCAGCTGCATGTCTCGCCCCTGATGGGGATGGATCACACCTACGACTGGCGCTTGACGGAGCCGGCCGAGCAATTGATCGTGCACATCGAATCGGACCGCAAACAAAAAAAGGTTTTCGACGCCACCCTTTCTCTGCATCGCCGTGAGCTGACCCCGCATGCGTTGCGAGCGGTGTTGATCCGATATCCCCTGATCACATTACGGATTCTGATCCGCATCTATGCTCATGCCCTGCGTTTGAAGTTACGTGGCGCCAGGTACTTTCCTCATCCGGATGGGACAACGGGTGTTCGGATATGAATATAAAAAGCCGCATCGCCAGATCGATCGTCCTGCGCCTGTTGCGCAACATCCACGGCGGGGAGCTGACGATCGTCGAGCGCGGCGAGCGCTTCACCTTCGGCGACACGCCGGCCCTGCGCCCGCTGCGGGTCACGGTGGAGGTTCGCTCGCCCCGTTTCTACCGGGCGCTCTTGCGGGGCAGCGTCGGGCTGTGCGAGTCCTACATGGACGGCCTCTGGGAGTGCTCGGACCTCGTCGCGCTGACCCGCATCGCCGCGCTGAACGTGCGTTCGCTGGACAACCTGCGGCGTGTGCTCGCGCCGGTGCTGATCCCGGTGCAGCGCTGGATGCGCTGGTTGCGCAGCAACACGATCGGCCGCTCGCGCCGGCAGATCGCCGCGCATTACGACTTGGGGAACGAGTTGTTCGGGTGCTTCCTCGATCCGACGATGATGTACTCGTGCGCGATCTTCGACTCGCCGCGGGCCACCTTGGAAGAGGCCTCGCTCACCAAGCTCGAGCGGGTCTGCGCGAAGCTCAACCTCTCTCCCGCCGACCACGTGCTGGAGATCGGGACCGGCTGGGGTGGGTTCGCCGTGTATGCGGCCGAGCGCTACGGCTGCCGCGTGACGACCACGACGATTTCGCGTGAACAGCACGCCTACGCGACTGAGCGCGTGCGCACGCTCGGGCTGCAGGATCGCGTGACGGTCCTGCTCGAGGACTACCGCGACCTGCGGGGCTCCTACGACAAGCTCGTCTCGATCGAGATGATCGAGGCCGTCGGCTGGCAGAACTTCCCGACCTACTTCCGCCGCTGCTCGGAGCTGCTCGCTGACGATGGGGCGATGCTGCTGCAGGCGATCGTGATCGACGACCGCGCCTATCAGGTCGAGAAGGCTTCGAAGAGCTTTATCAACACCTACATCTTCCCGGGCGGCTGTTTGCCTTCGCTGGAGCTGATCTCGCGCCAGCTACCGCGCGTGACCGACTTCAGGCAGGTCCACCTGGAGGACATCACCGCCCACTACGCGAGGACGCTTGCGCTGTGGCGCGAGCGCTTCCTCGACGCCTCGGAGCGCCTCACGGACCTCGGCTACGACGAGCGCTTTCGCCGGCTGTGGGATCTCTACCTGAGCTACTGCGAGGGCGGTTTTCGCGAGCGGCGGATCCAGGACGTGCAGCTGCTGCTGGCCAAGCCGGGCTATCGAGGAGAGTCTGCGCCGGTAGTGTCTCTCGCTGCATGAAGCGCACTCTTTACGAAGACGTCCACGAAGACTTCCGCGCGAGCTTTCGCACGTTCTTGGAGCGCGAGGTGCTCGGGGACGAGGGGCGCTACGGCGAATGGGAGCGCAATCGGATCGTGCCACGCGAGGTGTTCGCCCTCGCCGGGAGCGGCGGCTTCCTCGGCATGGCCGTGCCCGAGCGCTACGGCGGCGCGGGGGCTGGGGACTTCCGCTTCAACCTCGTGATCGGCGAGGAGACCCAGCGCGCGGGCGTCGGCGGCTTCGGGCTGGGGATCACGCTGCACAACGACATCTGCCTGCCTTACTTCCTGACGTACTGCGACGATGCGCAGAAGGAGCGCTGGCTGCAGGGCATCGCCTCGGGCGAGCTGATCACGGCGCTGGCGATGACCGAGCCCGGGATCGGCTCCGACCTGGCGAACATGTCCACGCGCGCGCGGCGCGAGGGCGACCACTACATCGTCGACGGGTCGAAGACGTTCATCACGAATGGGATCAACGCCGACCTCGTGATCGTCGCGGTCAAGACCGATCCATCGGAGCGCCACCGCGGCATCTCGCTACTCGTGCTCGAGCGCGGGATGGAGGGGTTCGAGCGCGGGCGCAACTTGGAGAAGATCGGCCAGCACTCCCAGGACACCGCCGAGCTGTCGTTCTCCGATCTGCACGTGCCGGTCGGGAACTTGCTCGGCGAGGAGGGCGCGGGGTTTCGCTACCTCGTCTCCAACCTCCCCCAGGAGCGGCTGTCGATCGCGGCCTCGGCCGTGGCCGCTGCAGAGGCGGCGCTGGGCTGGACGCTCGACTACGTGCGCGAGCGCAAGGCCTTCGGCCAGCCGATCGGCTCGTTTCAGAGCTCGCGCTTTACGCTCGCCGAGGTGCGCACCGAAGTCGAGATCGCGCGTAGCTACGTCGACCGCTGCACGGAGGCTCTGAACGAAGGCGAGCTGACTCCGGAGGACGCGGCGATGGCGAAGTGGTGGTGCACCGAGATGCAGGGCCGCGTCGTCGATCGCTGTTTGCAGCTGCACGGCGGCTACGGCTATATGACGGAGTACCCGATCGCACGGGCGTACGCGGACGCGCGGGTGACCCGGATATACGGCGGCACGAACGAGATCATGAAGGAGATCGTCGGCCGCGGAATGGGGCTCTAGAAAGTCTTCGAGAGCTCCACGAAATAGTCGAGTGAGCGTGGGTTGGCCAGCGAGTCGACGCTCGCGGCCTGGGCGGGCGGGGTGCCCATCAGGATCTTCTTCACCGGCACCTCCAGGACCTTGCCCGAGAGCGTGCGCGGGACCTCGTCGATCGCGAGGATCTCGTTGGGCACGTGGCGCGGCGAGCAGTCCTCGCGGATGCGGCGCTTGATCGTCTTTTGTAGGTCCTCATCCAGCGTTGCGCCGTCACGGAGAACCACGAACAGTCCCATCCACAGCTCTCCTTCACCCCCACCCCTGGGAACGTCGACGACGAGCGCGTCGAGCACCTCCGGCACGGTGGCGACGGCGCGGTAGATCTCGCTCGTGCCCATGCGCACGCCCTGTCGGTTGATCGTCGAGTCCGAGCGGCCGTAGATCACCGCGCCGCCGCGGGGCGTGATCCGGACCCAGTCGCCGTGGCGCCAGACGCCGGGGTACATCGCGAAGTAGCTCTCGCGCAGCCGCTCGCCGACCCCGCGGCAGCGTCCTCCATCATCGTCGTTCCAGAAGAACAGGGGCATCGAGGGCATCGGCTCGGTGATCACCAGCTCGCCGACCTCATCGGTGAGGCTGTTGCCCTGCTCGTCCCAGGCCTCCACCGCGCAGCCCAGCGCGCGGCATTGCAGTTCGCCTTCGTAGACCGGCAGCAGCGGACACCCGGCCACAAAGGCGGTGCATACGTCCGTGCCGCCGCTCGTCGAGAACAGCCAGACGTCGGGCTTGACGTGCTCGTAGACCCATTTGAAGCTCTCCGGCGCCAGCGGCGAGCCGGTCGAGCCGATCGCGCGCAGCGCGCTCAACTCGTGGTCGCGGCCCGGCTCGATTCCCGCCTTCTCCGAGCTCGCGAGTAGACCGGCGCTGACGCCCATGCAGGTCATTCCGGTGCGCTCTGCCAGGTCCCACAGCATCCCCAGGTCGGGGTGTCCGGGGCTGCCATCGTAGAGCACGATCGCGGCGTCGGAGAGCAGGCAGCCGACGAGGAAGTTCCACATCATCCAGCCGGTCGTTGTGAACCAGAACATGCGGTCCCCGCGGCGCAGGTCGAGGTGCAGGCTCTTCTTCAGCTGCTCCAGCAGGATCCCGCCGTGGCCGTGCACGATCGCCTTCGGCAGGCCGGTGGTGCCGGAGGAGTAGAGCACCCACAGGGGATGGTCGAACGGCACCTGCTCGAAGGTCAGCTCGGTGTCATCGCTGAGCGCGAGCAGCTTGCTCCAGCTGAGTCGACCCGCGGTGGCCCGATCGGGGAGCTCACCCTCCGAGAGGTAGGGCAGCATGACCGTGTGCTCGACCGTGGGAAGCTCGGCGAGGATGCTTTGCACGACAGCCAGGCGGTCGAAGTCCTTGCCGCCGTGCCGGTAGCCGTCGCAGCAGAGCAGCACCTTCGGCTCGATCTGGGCGAAGCGGTCGATCACGCTGCGCGCCCCGAACTCGGGCGCGGCGCTTGACCAGATCGCGCCGATGCTCGCGACGGCAAGGAACGCGATCAGCGTCTCGGGGATGTTCGGCATGTAGGCGACGACGCGATCGCCGCGACCCACACCGAGCGCCCGCAGCCCGCCCGCGGCGCGAGCGACCTCTGCGGCCAGCTCGCCCCTGGTGAGCTGTTGTGACTCGCGTAGCTCGGATGTGTGCAGGACGGCAACTTCCTCGGGATCCCGGCCTGCGCCCGATCGAGGGGTGGGTGGGCCCAATAAAAGGTTCTCCGCGTAGTTCAGCTCAGCTCCGGGAAACCAACGCGCCCCGGGCATCTCACGCTGACCGAGCACCCGTTCGTATGGCCGTGACGCGCGCACCCCGCAGAACTCCCAGATGCTCGCCCAGAACTCCTCGAGCTCCGCGACCGACCAGCGCCACAGCTCGTCGTAGTCGGCGAACGGCTCGCCGCGGCGCTCACCGGCGAAGCGCATGAAGCGCGTCATCTCGGCGCGCTCGCGATCTTCGGCGGACGGTTCCCACAACGGGATCTGCGAAGGAGAGCCGGACATCGGGGTATTCTCGCGGTTTGTGGACCTACCCGAGTTGCGTGCCGAGTTTCCCGTCCTTCAGCGGCTGGCGTACCTGAACGCCGGCACCGACGGGCCGCTGCCCGCGCGCGCGGTGCATGCGGCCACGCGCGAGCTCGAGCGCGAGCGCAGCGAGGGGCGCGCGACGGCGCACTTCGAACGCCGCTCCGAGCTGAACGCCGAGCTGCGTGCCGCCTACGCCACCGCGCTCGGCGCCAACGCAGCCGACGTCGCGCTCACCACCTGCACCAGCGAGGGTATGGCCCAGGTGATCGGTGGCCTGCAGCTGAACCGCGGCGATGAGATCCTCACCAGCGATGAGGAGCACCCGGGCCTGCTGGGCGCGCTCTCGGCCGCGCGCGAGCTGCACGGCGTGGACGTCCGCGAAGTGCCGTTTGTAGAGCTCGCCGAAGCAGTCGGCACGAGCACGCGGCTCGTCGCCTGCTCGCACGTCGGCTGGGTCAGCGGCTCGCTCGCGCCACCCGAGCTCGGCCGGCTCGACGTCCCTGTGCTGCTCGACGGCGCCCAGGGCGTCGGCGCCGTCCCGGTCGATGTGCACGCGCTCGGCTGCGACGCTTACGCCGGCGCCGGGCAGAAGTGGCTGTGCGGCCCCGATGGCACCGGCATGCTATGGGTCAGTCCCGCGCTGCGCGAGCGCCTGAGCGTCTCCAGGCGCGGCTACGCGAACCTCGCCGACCCCAACGATGGACTCGATGCACATCTGCACGGGGACGCGCGGCGCTTCGACACGATGTCGCAAAACGCCGAGACCGTCGCCTGTGCGCTCGCCGCGATCCGTCTGCTCGAGTCCGCCGGCTGGGCCACCGTGCACGAGCGCGCGCGGACGCTTGCCGCGCGCCTGGTCGAGCTGCTGGCCGAAGCCGGGCGCGAGCCCGCGCCGCGCGGGCACAGCACCCTGGTCTCCTTCCCGAGCCCAGATCCGCCTACCGAGCGCGAGCTCTTGGCCGAGCACGGCGTGATCGTGCGCAACATCCCCGACCGGCCCTGGCTACGCGCCTCTGTCGGCGCCTGGAACGACGAGGGGGATCTGGAGCGGCTGATCGGGATGCTCTCCCCGTGATTGTCGGCATGACTCCCCGATGAGCAGCGCCTCTCCCCCGGCCGCCGCGCCGGGATTCGCCGAGCTCGGGCGCGAGCCATTGGAGCGAGAACGGGGACGCGTACGGCTCGCGCCGGCGCACGTGGCGCTCGCGGGGGTGCTCGCGCTGTCGGCCGTGCTGAACGTCAACAAGCTGTCCCAGAACGGCTACGCCAACATCTTCTACTCGGCCGGTGTGAAGTCGATGCTGCGCTCGTGGCACAACTTCGTGTTCGTGTCGTTCGACCCCGGCGGTCTGGTCACGCTCGACAAGCCGCCGCTGGCGTTGTGGGTGCAGGCGGCGAGCGCGAAGGTATTCGGCTTCTCGCCGCTCAGCCTGCTGCTGCCCGAGGCGATCGTCGGCGTGCTCGCCGTGGCGGCGCTGTATTGGGTGATGGCGCCCCGCTTCGGCGTCTGGGCGGCGGTCGCGGGCGCGCTGACGCTGGCCGTGTTCCCGTCGTTCGTGGCGGTCTCGCGCGAGAACGGCGTCGACCCGGTGCTGATCCTGCTGCTGATCCTCGCCTGCGGGACGGGGCTGCGCGCGTGCGAAACCGGGCGCTGGCGCACGCTGGTGGGGTGCGGCGTGCTGATCGGGCTCGCCTTCAACACGAAGACGCTGGCCGCCTACCTCGTCGTGCCCCCGATCGCGCTCGCCTATCTGGTGTGCGCACCGGGTCGGATCCCGAATCGCGTCTGGAAGCTCGCGGTCGCCGCCGTGGCGATGCTCGTCGTGTCGTTCGCGTGGATCGCCTTCGTCGAACTCACGCCCGCCTCCCAGCGCCCCTACGTGGGCAGCTCGACCAACAACACCGAGCTCGGTTTGACGTTCGAATACAACGGCTTCGGGCGTGTGGAAGGCCAGGCCGGCGGCCCCAACAGCGTGGTCGTACGCCCCGGCGCATACGTGCCCGCCGCGCAGGAACGCGCGGTCGCCGCAAATGCGGCGCACGCCAAGAGCATCCCGCCCGCGTCGAGCAGCGCCCACGAGCCCACGCCCACCCTCAAACCGATTGTGACGAAAGGTCGCGAAAAGGATCCGATCCCCTTCGGCGGCCCTCCCGGCCCCTTGCGGCTGTTCCACGTCGGCCTCGGCGACCAGGCCGGCTGGATGCTCCCGTTCGCGCTTTTCGGATTGCTCGGCGTGGCGCTGTTGATCTTTCTGGATCGCAGACGTGACCCTCGGCTGGCGGGGATGCTGGTGCTGGGAGGGTGGTTTTTGGTGGAGGCGGTGGTGCTGAGCCTGTCCAAGGGAATCGTGCACCCCTACTACGTCTCGGCGCTGGGACCGGGCACGGGAGCGATGGCGGGAGCGGGCGCGGCGAGCTTCGTGGGGCTCGCGCGCGAGCGCGGCACGCGCAGGATCTGTGGCCTCGCGCTGATGGCCTGCGCGGTTGCGAGCACCGTGGTCGTGCAGGTCGTGCTGCTGCACCGTGAGCACTACCTGGAATGGTTTATTCCCCTGCTCGTGGTCGGAGCCGCCGTGGGGTTGTGCGCGCTGGTGGCCCTGCGCCGCCTGGCGCTGCCGGCGGTCGCGTTCACGTTTCTGTTGCTACTCGTCGCACCGGGCGCCTACTCGGCCACCACCTGGCTGGCGCCGGCCGAGGGCACGTTCCCGGCAGCCGGACCCAGGCACGACCCCGGCCCGGGCGCCTACGGCGTCAATGCCCGTGACGAGAGGATCGACCAGGCGCTGGCCGACTACGTGAGCACTCACGATCCCGGCACGCGCTGGGCGTTGTTGACGGTAGCCTCCGACACCGCGTCGCCGATGATGCTCTTCGGCCTCGACGCGGGCGCGGTGGGCGGCTACAGCGGCACCGACCCCGCCGTCGACGGCCCGCGGCTCGCGCGCCTGGTGGCCAACCGCGAAGCCCGCTACGTGCTGCTTGGCGGCGAGTACTCGCTACGTGGCGGCAACCTCGCCACGCGCGCGGTCCTAAAGGCGTGCACGGAGCTGGCGCCCTCGGCCTGGCACAGCCCGGTCGGATACCCGTACGGCCTGGCACTATTCGACTGCGCAGGCCACGAACGCGCCCTCACAGCAGCGGGTTGAGTCCTCAGGCCGCCACGGAGAGATCGTGGTGGAAAGCTCTGGCGAACAGCTCGGTCTCGCGGCTCGCCGCCCAGCGGGGCACGGCCGCCTCGCCGTCGGCGATCACGCGCAGCTCGACCGCACCCGCTCCGTCGGGCTTGCCGTTCAGCAGCGCGAGGTCAACGCCGCGCACGAGTTGATCGCGCGAGCGCTCCAGATCCTCGGCCAGGCGCAACAGCACGGCGCAGCGGTTCAGGCGCTCCGTGTCCTCTCCTGCGAACAGGGCTGCCAGCGGCCCCGGGTCCGGCATCCCCTTGCGGTGATAGCGGGCGGCCTGGGCGATGATCGCGACCTCGATCGGCGAGAAGCCCGGTAGGCCGCCGTTGAGGATCAGATAGCGCGAGTGCTTGTGGTGGTCGTCGTAGTCGACGGACATGCCGATGTCGTGCAGCATGCAGGCCGCCCACAAGAGCTCGCGCTCGCGAGCGTCGCCGTGGTGCAGCCCGAGCTGAGCGAGCTCGTCGAACATGCCGAGCGCCAACGCGGCGACGTGACGGGTGTGCGCGGCGTCGACGTTGTAGCGAGCCGCCAGGTTCATCACGCTGGTTCGGCGCAGATTCTCGAACAGCGGTGGGTCGTGCTCCGTGAGCAGGCGCTCGAAGAAGACACCCTCGCGCAGCCCCGCCTCGGTCGTCTCCAACCCGTCGAAACCACCGGCTTGGAGCACCCCCTGCACGACGATCGCCCCGGCGAGGATCAGGTCCGCGCGGGCCGGCTTGACGCCGGGGATCGTGCTGCGCTCGGCGGCGGGTAGCGCCGCGAGTCGCTCCACCAGCTCGTCGAGCGCCGCGCGCTCGATCACCATCCCCTGCACGCCGTTTGAAGGCAGACCCGCGGCGCGCTGCGCGGCGGTGGCGAGGCTGCGCACGGTCCCCCCGAGACCGACCAGGCGCCGGCCGGTCTGCGCCAACCAGGAGGCCTGCTCGAGCTCGCGGGCCACGTGCTCGCGCAGCTCCTCCAGCTGCTTGCGCTTGGCCGGCCCGTTCGGCGGGAGGAAGCGCTCGCTCATCCGCACCGTGCCCACGCGCCACGAGCCCGACTCCTGCGCGAGCCGGTCGGCGACACGCACCAGCTGCAGCGACCCGCCGCCGAGATCCAGCACGCATCCGCTCGTCAGGGTCGTGGAGTTGACCGCCGCGAGATAGCCGTAGCGCGCCTCCTCCTCACGGCTGAGCACGCGGATCGGCAACTCGATCAGCTCACGCGCGGAGCCGAGAAACTCCGCGGAGTTCTCGGCGTCGCGGATCGCGCTCGTCGCGACCGCGTCGACAGAGCCGTTCTGGAGGCCCGCGGCGCGGCAGAAGTGGGCGAACACCTCCAGCGTCGCCAGCGCTCTCTCCATCGGCCTCTCCCCCAGCCTGCCACTCGCCGCCAGTCCCTCGCCGATCCGCACCGGCTCGTAGATCTCATCCGTGCGCTTCCACCAGCCGTCGGCCGCCATGAAGACGACGAGCCGGAACGAGTTCGAGCCGAGGTCGATCACGGCGAGGCGCTCCTCGGGCTGCATCCTCTGAGCGTATTGGCCGGACCGGAGGGCTCAGGCGGAGGGCTTCTTCTCAAGCGCACGACTCGCATCGCCGACATTCGTCGCATGGAGCACGCTCCCTGGTGGGCCGATAGCCGGCTGAGGCTTGGCTTGTTGCTCGTCGGGCTGGCACTGGCGGTGCTGGCTCTGCTCGCGGCAAAGACCGAGCTCTTCAACCGCGGAAGCGGCTTGGCACAAGCACGCGGGGCGGCGTTCGCCCCTGGATGCCCCGGCCAGGGTGCGCCGGAAGTTAAGAACATCCCGGGTGCAGACATCGCCGCCCTGCGCAATGCGGTAACGCGAATTATGCCGCCGCGGGTCGGGCGCGTCTATGAAGCGGGCACGATCACAACGAGCAACCTGTGGTCGGACGATCACCCGCAACGGTCATCCTCGTCGGGCTTGCAGACGGGCTCGGTGCCCGCGGGCTACGAGGTGCGCTGGTGGGCGCTCGATCGCCAGGGCAATGAAGACGACGTCGTGGCCGACGTGTTCGAATTCGTCTCGGAAAGACAGGCCGAGGATGCCCTCGCACGGGCCGCCAGCCCTCGCTGTCGCCTCGATGGCGCGGCGCATGCAGCGCGCTTGCCCTCAGGCGCCGGCAGCCTCTATTGGGTCAATCCCGACAACGCCCGGCAGTGGGACGTGCTCTTCGTCCGTGGCCGCCGCCTCTACCGCGTCGATGACGTTCCGCCAGGCTATCCCCCTGCCACGGGACCGGCCCAGCGCACGCTCGAGCAGCATCGCGCCAACAGCACCGTGGAAGTGCTGGCCTGCGCCTTGCCGGGGGCCGGCTGCCGGGCGTCTGCTGTCTCTGCTCGCGCCACCAACTTGGCGACCCTCACGGGTAGCTCGTCAGCTCATCCCGGCGCCCCTCGACCGATCACCCGAACGCAAGCGGATACCTATGCACACGCAGTGAACCTGCGCGGCTACGACGTGCCCGGGATGACACAAGTGGCTCCAGAAGGTCCAATCGATGACCGTGGCTCCTGGGAAACATTCGCCCGGTGTACCGGCGAGCCGCGCGCCACGCACGCGGTCCTGACCATCCACTCGCCCACTTTCGTATACAGCGGTCGACTCGAATACCAGTCGGTGTACTCCGCGGTCGCGGTCTTGCCAAGCGAAGCGGCCGCTGACCGGTATCTCGTCGTGCTCGCAAGCGCCCGCGCCCGGGCGTGCATCACGCACAACGACCGCCGCTCGTTGCTCCGCCGTACCGCCGAGCGCAAGCCGCTCCGTCTCGGTCAGATTACGGTCGCGCCGCTCCCGGCCCCGGCGCCCACCAGCTACCGAGGCCTCGGACCGTACCGTGCAACAGCACTGCGACTGACGATACAGAGCAGCTACACCACCCGCCGCGACAGGCGCGTGCAGTTTCCCTTCTACACCGAAGGTTTCGTATTTGCCTACGGACGCGCTGTGATCGAGTTGTCCGCTGAGAACACTTTTCGTCCCTTCCCGCAAGCCAACCAGCAGTACCTGATGAGGATGCTCGTAGGGCGAGCAGAGGCGAATGAAGCTTGACCTCGGCCGTTCTGGGCTGGCGGTATGTACGTTTGTACCGTGTTCGTTCTATGACCGCTACGACCAGCGCGGGTGATGGGAGAGGACAGACGTCGTCGGCCCCCGACCGCCGCCGCTACCTGATCCTCGCGATCTGCTGCATGAGCCTGTTCATCGTCGGGCTCGACAACACGATCGTGAACGTCGCGCTGCCCTCGATCCGCCGTGAACTGCACGCGTCGATCCCGCAGCTGCAGTGGACGATCGACTCCTACACGCTGGTGCTCGCCAGCCTGCTGATGCTCTCGGGCTCGATGGCCGACCGCTTCGGACGCGCGCGTGTCTTCAAGCTCGGGCTGGTGCTGTTCACGCTCGGCTCGCTGCTGTGCAGCCTCGCCCCGACCGTGCAGCTGTTGATCGTCTTTCGCATGGTGCAGGCCGTCGGCGGCTCGATGCTCAACCCGGTGGCGATGTCGATCATCCGCAACACCTTCACCGACGCGCGCGAGCGCGCACAGGCGATCGGCATCTGGGCAGGAGTGATCGGTGTCAGCCTGGCGATGGGCCCGGTGCTCGGCGGCGCGCTGGTCGACGCGGGCAGCTGGCGCTCGGTCTTCTGGGTGAACGTGCCGGTCGGACTGATCGCGGCCGTACTCACGTGGCGCTTCGTCCCGGAGTCAAAGGCGCCGCGCGCGCGGCGGATCGACCCCGTCGGGCAGCTGCTGGTGATCGTGCTGCTGGCCGGCACCGTCTACGCGATCATCGAGGGCCCCTCCCATGGCTGGCTCTCGGGCGAGATCCTCGGCCTGTTCGCGCTCGCGGCGCTCGCCATCGGCGCGCTCGTCCACTACGAGCGCCGGCGCGTGGACCCCCTGATCGACGTGCGCTTCTTCGCGAGCGTGCCCTTCTCAGGGGCGACGCTGATCGCGATCGCCGCCTTCGTCGCACTCGGCGGCTTTCTGTTCCTGAACACGATCTACCTGCAGAACGGTCGCGGCCTCTCCCCCTTCCACGCCGGCCTCTACACGCTGCCGATGGCCGCGATGACGCTCGTAGTCGGACCGCTTACCGGACGTCTGGTCGGCGCACGGGGCGCGCGGCCCTCGCTGGTGATCGGCGGCGCGGCGATTCTGATCAGCGGCCTGATGCTCACAAGCCTGACCGCGACTACGTCGCCGGCCTGGCTGATACTCAGCTATCTGATCTTCGGAATCGGCTTCGGCTCGGTCAACCCGCCGATCACGAACACCGCGGTCTCGGGCATGCCGCCGGCGCAGGCCGGCGTCGCCTCGGCGGTCGCCTCCACCAGTCGCCAGGTCGGCCAGTCGCTGGGGGTCGCGCTCGTCGGGGCGATCGCCGTCGTGGCAACGACCGACCCGCAGAGCCTCGCAACGGGCACCCACCCGGGCTGGTGGCTCGTCGCCGGCTGTGGCCTCTTGATCGTGGTGCTCGGCCTGGTTACGACGACCGCTTGGGCGCTCGACACGGCAACCGCCACCGCCGCGCGGTTGTGTGAAGACGAGCCGCTGACGGGGCAGATCGACGCCGAGCAACCGGTCGCAGCTACGGTCAGCGTATGAGTGAACCGTCCTCCACGCCGCTGAAGACGGCGCCATTGAGTTCGAGCATCGTCTGCACGATGCGGGCGTCGAAGAACGGCAGGACCTGCGTGAGAATCGCCGCGGTGACCCCGGTGGCGCGGTCGATCCAGTAGTAGCAGTTGAACAGTCCCGCCCAAGAGCCGGTGCCGGCGCGGCGCATACCCGGTATGTCCTGCAGCAGGAGGTTGAGTCCCAGACCCCACCCCTGGGGTACCGGCAGCGCGGGCACGTCGTTGGTCAGCTCCGGGAGCGCCGAGCGCATGATCTCGGGCAGCGGCGCGCCATTGAGATGGTCGCTGAACATCAGTTCGGTCGTCTCCGGCGCGAGGATCCGCTCGCCGTCGAGCTCGCCGCCACGCAGTAGTGCGCGCAGGAAGCGCAGGTAGTCGCCGGCGGTCGAGTAGGCGCCTGCGCCGCCGGAGAAGAACCCGGGGTCGATCGAGAGCTCCAGCGGCGATAGGGCGAGCCCTCCATCGGACGCTCGAGCATGCAGGGCCATCATGCGGGCGCTCTGCTGCTCGCTGGGGGTGAAGGTCGTGTCGGTCATCCCCAGAGGAGTAAAGATGTGCTGCTCGCAGTAGGCCCCCAGATCCTGCCCGCTGAGCGCTTGGACTACCTGGCCGAGCCAGTCGGTGCTCGTCCCGTATTCCCAGCGGGTTCCCGGGTCGGCGACGAGTGGTACACCGTCGAGCATCGCGTGCCCGAGGCTTATCGGGTCGATGCCACAAAACTTGTAGTAGCGCAGCAGATCGGCGTTGCCGAACGCGTAGCCGAGCCCAGAGGTGTGGGTGAGCAGCTGACGAATGCTCGCCTGGCCGACAGGGGGACGCAGCCGCGGCGTCTCACCGTCGAAGCCCTCCAGCACCTGCAGCTCTCCGAAAGCCGGCAGCACGCTTGCGACCGGCTGCTCGAGCTCCAGGCGGCCCTGCTCGATCAGCTGCAGCGCGGCGACGCTCGTGATCGCCTTGGTCATCGACGCGATCGCGAGCATCGTGTCCACCTGTGCGGGCTCCTCGCCGTCGACGCTCAGGCGCCCGAACGCACCCTCATACAGCGTTCCGTCGCGGTCTCCGACGACGGCGATGGCGCCCGGGAGCGCTCCGCCGGACACCGCGTTCTCGAGTAGCTGGTTGATTGCGTTGCCGTCGATCATCTGTCTCCTCGTTTTAGATGCCCCGCAGCCGGGCTCAGATGTAAAGCGCGTCGATCTCGGCAGCGTACTTCTCGGCAATCGGCTTGCGCTTGAGCTTCATCGTCGGCGTCAGCTCATCGCCTCCGGGGAGCCAGTCGCAGGGGAGGATCGCAAAGCGCTTGATCTGCTCGACGCGGCTGAGGTGGGCGTTGGCCTCTTCGACGCCGCGTGAGACCTCCGCCTTGACACCCGGCTCCTGGCAAAGCGCTGCGGGCGAGACGTCTGCGAGTCCGTGCTCGGCGGCCCACACGCTTGCGCCGTCGGGGTCGAGCACGATCAGCGAGACGTTGTAGGGGCGCCGATCGCCGATCGCGATCGCCTGTCCAACCAGCGAGCTCGAGCCCTTGACATGCCCCTCAATGTTCGCCGGGGACATGTTCTTGCCGGCGGCGTTGATGATCAGCTCCTTCTTGCGATCGACGATCTTCACGTAGCCCTCGGAGTCGATCTCAGCGATGTCCCCCGTATGCAGCCAGCCGTCGGAGTCGATCGTCTCCGCGGTCTGCTCGGGATTGGATCGGTAGCCGCGCATCACCATCGATCCGCGGCAGAGCAGCTCGCCATCCTCGGCGAGGCGGACCTCGACGCCGGGCAGCGGCGTCCCGACGGTTCCGATGATGGGGCGCTCGAGTGGGTTGCACGTGCCCACACAGGTGAGCTCGGACATGCCCCACAGCTCGCAGATCGGCAGACCGAGCGCGTAGAAGAACTCGAGCACATCGATCGGTGTGGGCGCAGCCCCGGCGTAGAGGATCTTCGCCTGGTCGAGCCCGAGGCGCTCGCGCAGCTTGCTGAGCACGAGCTCGTCGGCTTGGGAGTGTTCGGCGAGCAGCTCAGTTGAGGGCTCTTCACCTGCCTGCTCAGCGCGCACACGTGCCAGCCCAACATCGATCGCCCACTGAATTGCCTGTTTGCGGGCAGGGTCCTCCTCGTCGGCAAAGCGCGCCTGCAGCCCGGCCTTCATCTTCTCCCAGACGCGCGGCACCGAGCCGAAGCTCGTGGGGCGCACCTCGGGAAGCACCGCGGCGATTTCTCGGGCGTCCGCGAGTACCGTCATCGAGAAGCCGTGGAGCATCAGCGAGTAGTGCGCCGAGTAGCGATCGGCCATGTGTGCATGAGGGAGGTAGGAGACGATGCGATCCTCCACTCCCACGGAGATCCTCGCAGCCGCCGCACGACACTCCGCCAGCACGTTGGCGTGGGTCAGCTCCACGCCCTTGGGAGGTCCGGTGGTTCCGGACGTGTAACAGATCGTGATCAGATCCTCGGGACTGACGGCTCGCCAACTCGCTTCGAAGTCGAAGTCGGGGGACTCGAGCGCTTCGATCTCTGCGAGTGACAGCGTGCCCTCAGGCGCGCCGTCGACGCAGATCACGTGCTCGAGGGAGTCGACTCCCGCGGCATTGATCGTCTCGAGGAACTGTGACTCGGTGATCACGATCTTGTTCGAAGCGTTTGCGAACAGGTAGGAAACCTGCTCGGGGGAGCACGTGTTGTAGATCGAGAAGGGCGTCGCGCCCAGGTGCATCGCCGCGTAGTCACAGAGGTTGAACTCAGGGCGGTTGAGCAACATCAGCCCCACGGTGTCGCCGTGTCGCACGCCGAGCCGATGCAGGCCGGTCGCGATCTTCTCCACGCGCTCGGCGACCTGCGCGAACGTCAGCTCGACCTTGCCGCCCGGGGTGCGCAGAGCGACCCGCCCGGCGTTATCGGCGGCCGTGAGCTGAAACGCCTCACACAACGTCAGCGTCTGCAGCGCCGATTCCTCGCGCTCGACGACCAGCACCTCGTTCAACTCCCCCTCAACCGGCGTCACTCCGATGCACCTCCATAAAACCGCAGGCGTACCGCGACTGAGACGAGAGGTTACATCTCGGCGTCTTTCACGGCTTTCCTGCACCTGGGTTCTTCGGCCTTCTTGAGAAATCCTTTCGGAAGATGCGCTTACCTGAGTGCTACAGATGACCGTGGTCAACCCAACCCTGACCCGCAGACAGCTGCTTCGCTCCGCCGGCATCGGGGCCGCGGGGCTCACACTCGCGGGCACGCTCGGCGAGATCGCCACCGGTGCCTTCGCCTCGAAGCCTCCCGGGCCGCCCACGCCACCGAAATGGCACACCCGCCCCGATCTGCGAATTCCCGCGTTGACGGTCATCCACCGCGAGCAGGGCGTCTCCAGCGACCCGATCTTCATCGCCCCGTACAACGCCCCCGTCGGCCAGGCGGGCGCAGTGATCGCCGACAACGACGGGCAGCCGATCTGGGAGAACCCGCTAGCGGGGAAGGTCACGACCAACTTCCGCGTGCAGAGCTACCGCGGCAGCCCGGTGCTCACGTGGTGGGAGGGGCTGATCGAATACGGCCACGGCGTGGGCGAATACGTGATCGCGGACGCCGGCTACCGCACGGTGCGCCGCGTGCAGGCCGCGCACGGGCTGCGCGGGGATCTGCACGAGTTCGTGATCACCCCTCGCGACACCGCGCTTCTGACGAGCTACGTCATCAGGAACGCCGACCTTTCGAGCGTCGGCGGCTCGCGCAAAGGCACGATCCAGGACGCGATCTTCCAGGAGATCGACCTCGCCAGCGGCAGGCTCCTACTCGAGTGGCACAGCCTCGATCACGTGCCCCTCGACGAGTCCTATGCCCTGGTGGAAGCAAACTGGGACTTCTTTCACATCAACTCGGTCGACCTCGACTGGGACGGCAACCTGCTGATCTCCTCGCGCAGCATGCAGACCGTCTACAAGCTCGACCGCACGGGCGCGATCCTCTGGCGCCTCGGCGGCAAGCGCAGCGACTTCGCGATCGGCCCCGGGGCCGGCTTCGCCTGGCAGCACCACGCCCGTCGCCAATCCGACGGGACGCTCACCATTTTCGACAACGGCGCGACTCCGGCCGTGGAGAAGCGCTCGCGCGGCCTGATTCTCGACCTCGACGAGCAGGCGATGACCGCGACCCTCGTGCACCAATACACGCACCCGAAGGTCCTCTCCGGCAGTCAGGGCAGCACGCAACTGCTCCCGAACGGAAACGTGTTCGTCGGCTGGGGAGAAACGCCGCGTATCTCCGAGTTCGACCACTCGGGCCGCATGCTGTTCGACGCCGTGCTCGGCAAGCGGTACGAGTGCTATCGAGCCTTTCGCCTGCCCTGGACCGGCCTCCCCGCCGAAGCGCCGGCGATCGCCGTTGCCGAGCACGGCCGTCAACAAACCGTCTACGCGAGCTGGAACGGGGCGACGGGAGTCGAGAGCTGGCAGTTGCTCGCGGGTGCGCAGGCTGGGGACCTGCAACCGGTATCGAGTACGCGCTCGGAAGGATTCGAGACCGCGCTGGGCACAACCGCCTCGGGCGGACCAAATACTCGAGCCTCCGCCGGGCCTTATCTGGCCGTGCAGGCGCTCGACGCCGGCGGCACACCACTGGGACGGTCACACACGGTCACTGCATAGAACTCAGGCTAAGCTCGCGGTCTGATGGTTGCGTCAAGCGAATTTCACCGTCGGCAGCTACGGCAACGATGAGCGCGCACGAGGGTCAGGACGCCGCCGCGTGGCCGGTGCTGAGCGACCGCGAGCTCGCGGAAGTCGCCGAGTTCGGCGCTGAGCAGCCGATGGCGGCCGGGCAGCTGCTGTTTGAGGCCGGAGAGTCCTCCTACGACCTGTTCGTCGTGCTCGAGGGCGAGGTCGAGATCGTACGGTCAGACGCCACGGATGTCCCGCTCTTCGTCTTTGGCCCAGGCAACTTCATCGGCGAGCTGAACCTGCTGACCGGGCAGCGCCGCTTTTTGACCGCGCGCGTCAGCAAGGCAGGCAGGGTGCTTGTGATCGCACAGCCCGAGTTCCGGCGGCTGATGAGCCTGCGCCCGGCACTCGCCGGGGTCATCTTCGGCGCGCTCGTCGCCCGCCGCGAGCTGCTACGAACCGGGCAGGGCGCTCAGGCGATCCGGATCATCGGGTCGCGGTACTCGCCCGCGGCGATGAGCCTGCGCGCGTTCGCCGAGCACTCGCGCCTCCCCCACACCTGGATCGACGTCGAGGATGCCGAGGACGTCGAAGCGCTCCTGCGAACGATGAACCTGCGCCCGCAGGATACGCCCGTGGTGATCACCCCCAACGAGATTCTGCGCCGCGCAACGCCGGCGGTCTTCGCCGAGCACCTCGGCCTGACGTTCCAGCCGACGCCGGGCTACATCTTCGATCTGGTCGTCGTCGGCAGCGGCCCGGCGGGCCTGGCAGCCGCCGTCTACGGGGCCTCGGAGGGTCTGCGCACGGTCTCGCTGGACGCCGTCGCGATCGGCGGCCAGGCCGGCGCGAGCTCGAGGATCGAGAACTACACGGGGTTTCCGAACGGTATCTCCGGCAGCGACCTCACCGCCCGCTCCGCCGTGCAGGCGATGCGGCTCGGGGCGCGATTGAACTCTCCCTGCGAAGTCGTTGGCCTGCGGGCGGAGGCGGGGGGCTTCCACGTGGTCCTGCTCCGCGACGGCTCGGAGATCCCGACGCGCGCTGTGATCGTCGCCTCCGGAGCCAGCTACCGGCGGTTGGACGTGGAAGATCTGGAGCGCTTCGAGGGCGCCGGCGTCTACTACGCAGCGACCGATCTGGAGGCAAGGGTCTGCGACGGCAGGCCGGTGCTGGTGATCGGGGGCGGCAACTCCGCGGGGCAGGCCGCGATTCACCTGGGCGAACACAACTGCTCCGTCACAATCGCGATCCGCCGCGACGACCTCACCCAGAGCATGTCCCAGTACCTGATCGAGCGAATCGTGGCCGATCCGAAGATCAACCTCCTCACCGGCGTCGAAGTCCATGCGCTTGCGGGTGAGGATCATCTGGACGAGGTGACGCTGCGGCACAGCGCGACCGGCCAGGAGCAGACGATTCCCTGCTCGGGACTGTTCTGCTTCATCGGCGCGCAGCCCGCGACGGGCTGGCTGTGTGACGGCGTGCTGCTCGACCAGGACGGGTTCGTGCTCACCGATCGTCAGCTGTGGGATCGCTGACCGCGGGAACATCGGCCCACTGCCGTTTGAGACCTCCGTGCCGGGCGTGTTCGCCGCCGGCGATGTCCGCTACGGATCGATGAAGCGCGTCGCCGCCGCCGTTGGAGAGGGCTCGAGCGCGGTGCGCTCGGTGCACGAGCGCTTGGCTGCCCAGACCTGAGGCCCGGCGAGGCATACATGGAGCATAAACCGCTCTACAATGCCCGATTCAGGCGTGGGTCCGGCGCGAGAGCTATCTTGCGTTCGTGCTGGGTGCAGTCAGCGAGCTGAGCGATCTCGAGCTGTCGGAGGTTGAGGCGGTCGTCGGGACACGGACGTTTCAGCGAGGGCGCAGCTACGCGAGCGATAACCGGGTGGTCACGATCGAGTGGGACCCGGATATCAAGACGTTGACCGGCGCGGTGGTCGGCCGGGGGGCGGTCTACAACACAGCCGCGTTCTTCGCCTCCGATGGTGGTGGGTCGCTGGGTTTAGACGATGGCGAGTGCACCTGCCCGGTGGGGTACAACTGCAAGCACGTTGCGGCGATCGTGATCGCGGCGACCGATGGACCCGCAGCCGGTCGGCTGCGAGGCAAGCAGCGCCCGCCGCTGCGAGTCGTGGAGGCAGAGCAGTCACTGTCATGGGAGCAGCCCCTGCGCGCGCTGATCGATGCGCCGGCGGCGCAGTCGGCAGGCAACCCCATGGCGATCGAGCTGGCGTTGCACGCGGGCGGCGGCCCCGAGCGGCGGCACGCCGCGGCTGCTGGCAAAGTTGATGCGCCCCGGCGCGCGCGGCGGCTGGGTCAACGGCTCCCTGAGTTGGAGCGGGCTGGACTCGTGGCACGTCAAGAGCGGCGAGTACCGCGCCGATCACCTGGCGCTGATCCGCGAGCTGCTATGCCGTCCACCACGCGCGCGAGGGACGGGCATACTACAGCTACGGTTATAACGCCGACAAGGCGCTCGATCTCGGCGGCTGCGACAGCGTGCAGCTGTGGTCGCTGCTGGAGGAGGCCGACCGCATCGGCCTGAAGCTCATCCACGCGCACCCCGGGCTCGGCGAGGTGCGCCGCCACCAGCACGGCGAGCTGCTGATCGACGTCACGCAAGCGGGCGATCGGGGATCGCTTGTGAGCGCGGTTCTGCGGGTCGATGGCGAGGACGCGGACGGCCTGGAGCCGCTGCTGTTCCTGGGCTCCAGCGGACACGGCGTGGTGTGCGCCGAGCGCGGCAGCGACCCCGACGACGGGATTGCCGGACCCGAGCGCCGGCGGCTGGCGCTCGTGCGTCTCGCCAAGCCGGCGCCGGCGCCGCTGCAGCGGATGGTCCTGAGCGGCGATCGGCTGGCGATCCCGGCGGGCGAGCTCCAGCGCTTCGCCGAGGAGCTGTGTCCCGCGCTGCGCCACATCGCCACGGTGGTGTCCTCGGACGGCTCGTTCACGCCGCCGGAGATCTCCGCGCCCACGCTCGTGCTGCGCGCAAGCTACGGCGCCGGCCACCCGTCGAGGTCGGATGGGAGTGGGCGTACCAGGTCGGCGCCGCCACCCGGCACGCGACATTTCTCAGCAACGGGGCCGGCCCCGGGTTTCGCGACCTCGACGCCGAGCGCGCGATCCTCGCGGCCACCGACTTCACCGATACGGGCCTCGAGCGCCTCGGCCTGCTCGACGGCGCCGGACGGCCCGCCGACGGCGCACGCGGCCGCACTTACGGGCATCGACAGCATGCGCCTGACGACGGAGACTGCTGCCGCGACTGGCGGAGCGCCCAGACGTGGCCGTCGAGGTCGTCGGAGAGCCCGCGGACTACCGCGACGTCGGCGACTCGCTCACGATCGGCGTCTCCACCGCCGACGTCGCGGGAGAGCGCGACTGGTTCGATCTCGGAGTGACGATCAGCGTCGACGGCCGTGAACTGCCGTTCGCCGAGGTGTTCAGGGCTCTCGCGAGCGGCGAGTCGCACATGCTGCTCGACGACGGCGCTCACTTCTCGCTGCTGGAGCCGGGCCTGCAGGAGCTGCGGCGGCTGATCGAAGAGGCCAGAGCGCTGGCGGACTCGCCCCCGTCGGCGCCACTGCGGATCAGCCGCTATCAGGCCGGGCTCTGGGCCGAGCTCGCCGCGCTCGGCGTCGTAACCGAGCAGGCACAGGCGTGGCAGCGTCAGGTCGGCGCGCTGCTCGAGACTCGACGCGATCGCCAAGCACGAGCAGCCGGCGACGCTGCAGGCGCGGCTGCGCCCCTACCAGCGCGACGGGTTCGGCTGGCTGGCGTCACTATGGGAGCTCGAGCTCGGCGGGATCCTCGCCGACGACATGGGGCTCGGCAAGACGCTGCAGGCGCTCGCGCTGATCTGCCACGCTCGCGAGCGCGACCCGGGCATCGGCCCGTTCCTGGTGGTCGCTCCGACAAGCGTCGTGTCCAACTGGGTGGGAGAGGCGGGCCGCTTCGCCCCCGGGCTGAAGGTCGATGCGGTCACCGACACGCTCGCGCGCTCCGGACGCACGATCGATGCGCTCGCCGCCGCCGACGTCCTGGTCACGACGTACACGCTGTTCCGGCTCGAGGCCGACGCCTACCGCACGGTGGCCTGGGCGGGGCTGATCCTCGACGAGGCGCAGTACGTCAAGAACCATCAGGCAAAGACCTACCGATGCGTCCGCGAGTTGGCCGCACCCTTCAAGCTGGCGATCACCGGCACTCCGATGGAGAACAACCTGATGGAGCTGTGGTCGCTGCTGTCGATCACCGCGCCCGGCCTGTTCCCCGACCCGAAGCGATTCGCCGAGCAGTACGCGCGACCGATCGAGCGCGGCGGCGATGCCGAGCAGCTCGCACGCCTGCGGCGCCGGATCAAGCCGCTGCTCAAGCGCCGCACGAAGGAGTTGGTGGCCGCGGAGCTCCCCGCAAAGCAGGAGCAGACCCTCGACGTGGAGCTGCATCCGCGCCACCGCAAGCTCTACGACACACATCTGCAACGTGAGCGTCAGAAGGTGCTGGGCTTGATCGACGACTTCAACCGCAACCGCTTCGCGATCCTGCGCTCGATCACGCTGCTGCGCCAGCTCAGCCTACATCCGGGCCTCGTCGACGACGACCACGACACCGTGCCCTGCGCCAAGCTCGGCGCGCTCGTGGAGCAGCTGGAGGACATCGTCGGCGGCGGCCACCGGGCGCTCGTGTTCAGCCAGTTCACGGGATTCCTGGCTAAGGCCCGCGAGCGCCTGGACGCCGAGGGCATCGGCTATTGCTACCTCGACGGCCGCACCCGCCGGCGCGATCGCGTGCTCGAGCGCTTCAAGGACGGCGAGGACCCCGTCTTCCTGATCAGTCTGAAGGCAGGCGGGTTCGGCCTGAATCTCACCGAGGCGGACTACTGCTTCCTGCTCGACCCGTGGTGGAACCCCGCCACCGAGGCCCAGGCGATCGACCGCACCCACCGTATCGGCCAGACCCGCCCGGTGATGGCCTACAGGATGATCGCACGCGACACGATCGAGGAGAAGGTTGCCGCCCTAGCGCGTCGCAAGGCAGCGCTGTTCAGCGGGGTCATGGACGAGGGCGATCTGTTCGCAAGCAATCTCACCGCAGAGGACGTCCGCGGGCTGCTCGGCTGAGCGGCCCGAAGTTCCCGACCTGCTTGACCAAGATGAAAGACACTACGAATAGTGGGCCTGCCTGGACTCGAACCAGGGACCGACGGATTATGAGTCCGCTGCTCTAACCAACTGAGCTACAGGCCCGCGACGTGGCAGACGCTACCAGCGTGTGGAATGCTCTCGCCGGACCTAGAAGAGACACCACGACGGGGAGGCAGAGCATGGCAGAGCGCGCGGCGATCGTCACGGGAGCATCGAGCGGAATCGGACTGGCTGTAGCAAAAGTGCTCGGCGAGGAAGGCTATGGCGTGACGATGGCCGCGCGGCGAGCCGACAAGCTCGAGGCGGCCGTCGCGGGGCTCGTTGCCGAGGGATTGGACGACGTGCACGGGATCGCGGCGAACGTGGCCGACGAGGGGGCGATCCAGAACGTCGTGGCGGCGCACCGCGAGCGCTATGGGCGGCTGGACGTGCTCGTCAACAACGCCGGGGTTGGCTTCGGGGCGCAGGTCGGGGAGATCCAGACCAAGCACCTCGACATGCAGCTGTCGATCAACCTGCGCTCGATCGTGATCTTCTACCGCGAATGCGTCCCCCTGCTGGCGGCCGCCGCGGTCGAGCACAAAAACGCGCTCGTCGTCAACACGTCCTCGATCTCCGGCAAGTTCGGCCAGGGCTGGTTGTCGGTCTACTCCGCCACCAAGCACGGCGTCGTCGGCTGGACCGAGGCGATGAACAAGGAACTCTCCCCTCAGGGCATCAAGTCCACGGCGCTGTGCCCCGCGTTCGTCGACACGCCGATGACCGAGTTCGCCAAGCAGCACGTCCCCGCCGAGGACATGATCCGCCCCGAGGACATCGCCGAGGCCGTGCGCTACCTGCTGAAGGTCTCCCCCGCCTGCATCGTCCCGGAGATCATGTTCACCCGTCCGGGCGACGCCCTGTAGGGTCATGACGATGAAGCTAGGCGTTCACATTGGCTACTGGGGCATGGGCCTCGGCTCGGAGGACCAGCTGAAGATCGTCCAGGAGGCCGAGCGCCTCGGCTATGACTCGGTCTGGGCGGCCGAGGCCTATGGCTCGGACACCGCGACCGTGCTCGGCTGGCTCGCCGGGCAGACCTCGACGATCCGCCTCGGCTCCGGGATCTTTCAGATGCCAGGGCGCTCCGCGGCAATGACCGCGATGACCGCCGCGACGATCGACCAGCTCTCCGGCGGGCGCATGATCCTCGGGATCGGCTCCTCCGGCCCGCAGGTGGCCGAGGGCTGGCATGGGCAGCGCTTTGGCAAACAGCTGCAGCGCACCCGCGAGTACGTCGCCGTCGTGCGGATGGCGCTCGCGCGCGAACGCGTTGAGTTCCATGGCGAGACCCTGGAGCTGCCGCTGCCCGATGGCCCCGGCAAGGCGCTCAAGCTCACGATCTCCCCCGTGCAGGAGCGGATCCCTGTTTATCTCGCCGCGATCGGCCCGAAGAACACCGCGCTCGCCGGCGAGATCGCCGACGGCTGGATCCCGACGCTGTTCTCCCCCGAGCACGTCTCCGAGCTGCGTCCTTTGCTGGAAGAGGGCGCCGCCCGCTCGGGCAAATCGCTCGAGGACTTCGACATGGCGCCGACCGTACAGGTGTTCGTCACCGACGACATACAGGCCGCGCGCGACGGGATGCGGCCGTTCATCGCCCTGTACGTAGGCGGCATGGGCTCGCGCAAGCAGAACTTCTACAACCAGCTCGTCTGTCGCTACGGTTTCGAGGCCGAGGCCGCCGTGATCCAGGATCTGTATCTCGAAGGCAAGCGCGAGGAGGCGATGGCCGCGGTCCCGGATGCGTTGATCGACTCCGTCTCGCTGTGCGGACCGCCGGATGTGGTGCGCGAGCGCCTTGCGATCTACCGCGACGCCGGGGTCGGCACGCTCGGGGTCACGCCGATCGCGCTCACGGCGACTGAGCGGTTGGAGCAGTTGCGGCTCGTGGCCGAGCTCGCCGCCGCCTGAGCAGAGACAAGTGATCCCGCGACGCGTGCTGCTCGGCGCCTTCGGCGACCCGGGGCACGCCTTTCCGATGATCGCGCTCGGGTGCGCGCTCGCGGCGCGCGGGCACGATGTCACGGTGCAGACGTGGGGTCGCTGGCGCGCGCCGATCGAGGCCGAGGGGTTGAAGTTCGCGGCGGCGCCCGAGTACCACGTGTTCCCGTCCGGACCGGAGCCGCTGGACTTTTATGAGGCCGTTGTCCACGCCACCCGCGACACGCTGCCCTTGGTCGCTGCGCTGCAGCCCGATGTCGTCGTCGCCGACATCCTCACGCTCGCTCCCGCGCTCGCAGCGGAGATCGAAGGCGTGCCGTGCGCGACGCTGATCCCCCACGTCTTCCCGGAGGGTGCACCGGGCCTGCCGATCTACTCGCTCGGCGCACGGTTGCCACGCACCGCGGCCGGCCGCGCGTTCTGGCGCCGCGCCGGCCGGCCGCTCGAGCACGGCCTGCAGCTCGGCCGCGCGCAGCTCAACGATGTGCGCGCGCGCCTCGGTTTGCCGGCTTTGGATTACACCCACGGCGGCACCAGCCGCGAACTGGCGCTCGTCGCTACGTTCCCCCAGCTCGAGTACCCGCGCTCGTGGCCGCCCCACGCCCACGTCGTCGGCCCGCTGATGTGGGAGCCCCCAGCCGCGGACGTGGAGCTCCCACCGGGCGAGGCGCCGCTCGTGCTCGTGGCGCCCTCGACCGCGCAGGACCCTTCGCACCGGATGCTCCATGCTGCTTTGCGCGGGTTGGCGGACGCGCCCGTGCGCGTGCTCGCCACCTGGAACCGCCGCCTGCCATCTCGCTCGCTCCCTGTGCCCGCGAACGCGCGCGTCGTCGATTGGGTCTCCTACGCGCGCACGATGCCCCTGTGCGACGTCGTCGTCTGCCACGCGGGCCACGGCACGCTCGTGCGGGCGCTCTCCTCGGGTTGCGCCGTGGTCGCCTGCCCGGCGATCGGCGACATGAACGAGAACGCCTCGCGTGTGTCCTGGGCCGGAGCGGGAGTGCGGGTGCCGCAGCGGTTCATCTCGCCACGGCCGTTGCGGCTGGCGGTCGAACGGGCTTTGGAGGAGCCTTCGATTCGGGCGCGGGCGCGGGCGCTGGCGGCCTGGGCCGGCTCGCACGATGCGGGGACTGCGGCGGCGGGGCTGGTGGAGGAACTGGCTATGCGCGAACCGACAGAGGCTGGCTGAGCCGAACGCCGCTGAGATTCCGTCGCGCCCAGGTCTTAGAGCTGGACGCGACGGATTTCAAAGTAACCTAAACAGCTCCCCGGGTGGGGCTCGAACCCACAACCTCTCGATTAACAGTCGAGCGCTCGGCCAATCGAGCTGCCGAGGACCGCAGGCAGGATTCTACGCAAGCCCGCTTCGGATTGCGTCCGCCTCAAGAGTCGCGATCCCTGCTGCCTCCACCTCCGCGTGGCAGTTGGCGCACAACAGCACGCACTTCGCCATCTCTGCACGCGCAGAGGCAATCGAGCGAGCGGCGCCGTGCATGCTTAGATGAAACTGCTTGCTGCTGGGGTCGAGGTGATGGAAGTGCAGCGCCGCAACGCAACGGTCGTAGCTGCACAGTGCGCAACATCCACCAGCCTCGGCCACGAGAATCTGCTTCACCTTGCGCCTGCGCCGACTCACTCGCTCCAAACGGCAGCGCTTGCAACGGTAATAGCCACGACCCTCGAGCCAAAACTCAGTGATGCCGTGCTTGCGGCATTCTCGCATGACCGTTGCCTTCCCTGCTCGTCTCATCGCACGCGTCGATTCCTCTCCAATCCATCGTTGCGCCTGAGTTTTCAGTCCATATTGCCTGAGCCAGTGCCGTACGGTCCCCTTGCTGCACTTGACCGCCTCAGCGATCTGGGCGATCGACATGCCTTCTCGATCAGCGGCTCCAAATCCTCACGGGCAAGGCCACCCCGAGCCACGTGCCTGTCACGGTTGGCCGCCTGCAGGTCATATTTCTTGACCCAGTAGCCGACCGTCGCTTCGTGCCGCCCGAACCGCTTACCGATCTCGGCAAGCGACAGTCCCTGGCCCAAAAGCTGCTCTAAAGAAGTGCGATCCATGCACCGCATTGTCTCAGGTCTTACGGACAGAAACGTGCCAATTTCCAGCCCATTCTGAGCCAATTCTGTGTCCTCCGCAGGAATGCCCGCCGCCCGCGAACCTAGACTCGACAACCGATGGCCGGCCCAGTCAAGACCGAGGCGGTGGTGCTGAGATCGATGCGCTACGGGGAGGCCGACCGCATCCTGCACGTCTACACGCCCCACCGCGGACGGATCAGCGCGATCGCGAAGGGCGTCAGGCGTACGCGCAGCCGCTTCGGGGGCCGTCTGGAGCCGTTCTTCCGTCTACGAATGGACCTGCACGAGGGACGCGGCGAGTTGCTGACGGTCACCGGCGCGCAGACGGTGGACGCATACCCGCGCCTGCGCGGGGACGCCCGTGCGCTGGACAGCGCCGCGCGCGCCTGCGACGCGGTCGGCCGCCTGTTCGAGACCGGCGAGCCGCACCCGGGGGTGTTCAATCTGCTGTGCAGGCACCTGGGACTACTCGACGAGCAGGTCTCCGTCACGGGTAGAACCGTCGACCAACCCGCGGCCACCGACGGAGACCTGTCCGATCTCTCCACGATCGGCAGCTCGGCTGGCGGACGCGCCGGCGCCCTGGCGTTCCGCCTGAAGCTGCTGCTGGCGGCCGGCCTGGCGCCCCAGCTCGGCGCATGCGCCTGCTGCGGCGAGCATGAGCACCTTGTCGGGTTCTCCGGTTCGGCGGGCGGCGTCGTGTGCGGAGCGTGCGAGGCCGCGTCCTTCCCGCTGGACGCGGCTGCTTACGACTTCATGACCGAGGCGCTCGGCCGCTCACTGACAGAGATCCCCGAGACATCCGGGCCGGCGCTCGGCCAGGTCGAGCGGGCGATCTCCGAGACGCTCGAGCACCACGCGCACCTGCGGCTGATGCCTGCCGCAGCTCGTGCCTGAAGAGCGCGCTGTATCGTGACCGCCATGGACGAGGGACTGCCGATCGCTTACCAGATGCTCGACGAAGGCGTGCCCGTGCTCGCCTCCGACGGTACGCAGGTCGGGACCGTGGGAAGTGTGCTGAGCGCTCCCGAGGAGGATGTGTTCCACGGCCTGTTGATCAACACCCCCGGCCACGGAATTCGCTTTCTCGAAGCTGACTCGATCGCGTCGATCCACGAGCACGGTGTTGACCTGCGCATCGATACGGCCGCGGCGCAAAGCCTCCCCGCCCCCGAGCATGCGGCCCCTGTGTTCGACGAGGACCCGGAGAAGCAGCAGAAATGGCGCCACTGGGTCCACAAAATCACCGGGCGCAGCGACTGGAATCACGAGCGCTGAGCGCTCTCCGAGCGTTCGGGCGTCTCGGGCTCAAAGAGACACGACAGTTCGCGCGGTCCCCTTGACCGCCGAAACCGCTGCCACAATCGAAGGATGAGCATCGCCCAGCAGACCGACACGGTCGCAAGCGCCTTCGCCGACCGCCAGCGCGAGCTGGAGGAGAGCACACTGTCATCGCTGGCGGCGCGCTCCTACCCAGCACGACGCGCACGCGCGGAGGACGACTGCGCGCTGCGCACCCCGTTTCAACGCGACCGCGACAGGATCGTGCACTGCAAGGCGTTCAGACGGCTGAAGCACAAGACGCAGGTGTTCGTGGCGCCGCAGGGCGACCACTACCGCACGCGGCTGACACACACGCTCGAGGTCACCACGATCTCGCGCACCGTGGCCCGCGCGCTGCGCCTGAACGAGGATCTCGTCGAGGCGATCGGACTCGGCCATGACCTCGGGCACCCGCCCTTCGGGCACATCGGCGAGGAGGTGCTCGACAACTGCCTGAAAGAGCGCTTCGGGGTGGGCTTTCGCCACTACGAGCATTCGCTGCGAGTGGTCGAGCGCCTCGAGCGCGACGGCGCCGGGCTGAACCTGACCGAGCAGGTGCGCGACGGGATCGCCGGTCACTCCAGCCGCGCGCCTCGGCCGCAGACGCTCGAGGGCCGGATCGTGCGGGTGATGGACCGCGTGGCGTACATCAACCACGACATCGACGACGCGGTGCGCGCGGGGCTGCTGCGGGAGGACGAGCTGCCCGGGGAGCCGATCGCTGTGCTTGGGGCAAGCGGATCGACGCGGATCGACGCGCTCGTGCACGACATGGTCGAGCACTCAGAGCTTGCGGGCGACATCGTCCAGGGCGAGGAGGCAGGCGCGGCGATGAGCGAGCTGAGGGACTTCATGTTCGAGCACGTCTACCTCGGTCCCGCCGTTCGCGCCGAGCACGCACGGATCAAGGGGGTCGTGAGAACCCTGTTCGAGCATTACGTCGATGAACCCAACCACCTGCCCGTCCCGGACGGAGCGCACGAGGACGATCTGGCCCGGCGTGTAACTGACTACCTTGCGGGCATGACCGACCGTTATTGCATCAGGGAGTACACCGACCTACAGGTTCCAAAAGCCTTCGCCCGGTAGCGTAGTCGGCAGTGGCTTTTTACACCCGTGAGTCAAAGGATCGCGTGCGCGACGCGGTCGACTTCGTCGAGCTGGTCTCGGCGCGCACTGAGCTGCGACGGGCAGGACCGGCTCGGTACGAGGGGCTGTGTCCGTTCCACGAGGAGCGCAGCCCGTCGTTCGGGATCGACCCGGGACAGAAGGTCTACTACTGCTTCGGCTGCCAGGCCTCAGGCGACGTGTTCACGTTCGTGCAGGAGACCGAGGGCGTCGACTTCAAAGGGGCGCTGGAGTTGCTGGCGGATCGCTTCGCCGTCGAGCTGGAGCACGAGGAGGAGGACCCGAAGCAGGCCGAGCGCCGCCGCCAGCGAGAGCGGCTGCTGGAGCTGCTCACGCGCACGGCCGCCTACTACGAACGATGCCTGTGGGAGGCGCAGGAGGCGCGTGCCGCGCGTGAGTACCTCGAGAGCCGCGGCCTTGGAGAGGAGATCCTACGGGAGTTCCACGTCGGCTATTCCCCGAGCGCCTGGGACCGAGTGCTGCTGGCTTCCCGCCGGGGCGGGTTTACCGAGCAGGAGCTCTACGCGACCGGGCTGGCGCAGCGCTCCAAGGAGAACGGACGGCCCTACGACCGCTTCCGCGGTCGGATCATGTTCCCCCTCGCGGACGTCCGCGGCCGCGTGCTCGGCTTCGGCGCGCGCGCGATGCGCGATGAGCAAAAACCGAAGTACCTGAACACCTCCGACAACGACGTCTACCACAAGGGATCGCATCTTTACGGCGCCCACCTCGCACGCGCCCATGCGGCGCGTGCCGGGCAGGCAATCCTGTGCGAGGGCTACACCGACGTGATCGCGCTGCACCAAGCAGGGCTGCGCAACACGGTCGGGTCGATGGGTACAGCGCTGACCGCCGAGCAGGTCGGCGAGCTGTCGCGGATGGCCCAGACGGTGCTGTTGGCGCTGGACGCTGACAGTGCCGGCCAGGAGGCGATGCTGAAGGCCGCGGGTCTCGCGGCGAAGCGTAAGCTCGAGCTGCGCGTGGTGGCACTCCCGGCGGGTACCGACCCGGCCGATCTGGTGCAGCGCGATGGAGCGGAGGCGATCAGCACGGCGGTCGAACAGGCGGTGCCATTCGTGCGCTTCCGGGTGGAGCGGGTGCTCGCGACCGGCGACCACGGCAGCCCTGAGGGCCGCGACCGGATGGTCGAGGAGCTGCGTCCCGTATTCGCGATGTTGCCGCCAAGCGCGATGCGACTGGAGTTGACGAAGCTGGTCTCCGGGCGTTTGGCGCTGCCCGAGAGCTTGATGGAGACGCTGCTGGCGTCCCAGGCAAACCAACGCCAGCAAGACAATCAGAGCAGCGGACTGCGGGCGCCCCGCGACATGACACCCACGCCCACCAGCGGGCTGTCTCGACGGGAAGAGACTGAGCGTACGTTCCTGGCGCTCTGCATAGCCTCCCCGGAGGAAGGCGGACAGGCGCTGGGGAGCTTGAATGTGGACGAGCATTTCACCAGCGAGCTGCTCCAGCGTGCCGCCAGACATCTTGGCGCCGGGCATCTGCGCGATCCGATGGCCGACCCGGCGGGCTTGGCGGACGGGTTGGACGGCGATTCGCAGCTGAAGGCGCTGCTGGCCGAGCTGGTCGTGGAAGCCGGCCGCGAACCTGTGCAACCGGCGATGCTCGACGTTCAGCGCCTGCAGTTGGAGCTGGCGCGGGTCGACCGCCGAATCCAACAGGCCCGCGGAGCGCAGAGCGGCGACGTGAGCGAGCTGGCAACGCGCCGGGGCGAGGTCAAGCTCGAGTTCGACCGCGCCCAGGAGCGAGCGTTGGAGAAGACCGTATGAGGACGTTCGGCGAAACTGGTTCGAGACACCCGGGCTTTCACAATGGCCCCTGTTCCAGCAAATAGCCTAGCTATACTTTATGAAGTAATGAGCAACGTCACCATATACACAACCGAGCCGTGCTCCTTTTGCGCCCGCGTGAAGGGCATCTTGAAATCACGTGGCGTCCAGTACGCCGAGATCAACCTGTCGAAGGACCCCAAGGGCCGTGTTGAGCTCGCTCAGAAGACCGGGATGATGACTTTCCCGCAGGTGATCATCGACGACGAGCTGGTGGGCGGCTTTATCGAGGTCCAGGCCGCCGCCGAGTCGGGTCGCCTGGACGAGCTGCTGATCGAAGATCAGCCAGCCGCCTGAGCACCTACGCTCGAGCGCGCCTGCGTCGCGGCCGCGGCTGGCAGGTCTCACACACATAGGTCCCACGCCCTGCGACGACCATCTTCACGATCGCCGTGCCGCAGGTCCCGCATGGCTCCCCCTCGCGACGGTGTACGAGAAACTGATTCTGGAAGGACCCGCTGACGCCGTCGACGTGGCGGAAGTCGTCAATCGTCGCTCCGCGCGCGTCGATCCCGGCTTGCAGCGCGGCGATCGTCGTCTCCCGCAGGCGCCCGTACTGCTCGCTGGATAACCGTCCGGCTGCGCGCAGCGGGTGGATGCCCGCGCGGAACAGCGCCTCGTCGGCGTAGATGTTGCCCACGCCGGCGATGCGACGCTGATCGAGCAGGAACGCCTTCACGGGCGCCGTTCGCCCGCGCGCCTGAGCGCGCAAATGCTCGGCGGTGAACAACTCGTCCAACGGCTCCAAGCCGAGCCGCGCGGCAAAGAACGCCTCGAGCGCCTCGTGGCCGATCAGCAGCTCGCCGGTGCCGAACCGGCGCGGATCGACGATCGCCAACCGGTGTCCCTGACCGAGCTCGATGCGTACGCGGGTATGGGGCGGCTCGGGATCGGGATCGAACAGCACGGCGCCGGTCATCCGCAGGTGCTGAACCAGGTGAACGTCGTCCTCCAGGTCCCACACCAGGTACTTGCCCCGCCTACCAAGCTCCTGCACCCTCCGTCCCTCCAGCGCATCGGCCAGTTCGCGAGGCTCAAGCGGCCGCGACCAGCGCCAGTCCAGGATCTCCACGCGCTCCAGCCTGCGGCCCTCGACCAACGGCGCGAGCTGGCGTCTGATCGTCTCTACCTCGGGCAGCTCGGGCACCACTCCAGCTTATGGACGCCGGCAAGCGTCCGCCGGCTCACTCACTCTTCGTGAGAAGGCACCAACTGCCCGGCACCCGGAGACTTGGCCCTTGGATGTGCGCGGAAGTAGACGTCCTTCAGCCGCTCGGCCGACAGGTGCGTGTAGATCTGAGTGGTCGCCAGGTCGGCGTGACCGAGCATCTCCTGCAGCGAGCGCAGATCGCACCCGCCCGCGAGCAGGTGGGTGGCGAAGCTGTGGCGCAGCGTGTGCGGGCTCATCTTCTGATCGAGGCCGGCGCCGCGGGCGTGGCCTTGGACGATCTTGTAGAGGCCCTGACGTGTCAGGCCGCCGCCGCGACGATTGACGAACAGCTGCGTCTGCACCTTGTAGCCGACCAGCGCGGGACGCCCACGCTGCTCGTACGTGCGCAGCGCCGCGACCGCCTGGCGGCCGATCGGTATAACCCGCTCCTTGGAGCCCTTGCCGCGCGCGCGCAGCATCCCCTCGTCGAGATCGACGTCGCTCGCCTGCAACCCAATCGCCTCCGAAGCACGCAGACCGCACGCGTACATGACCTCGAGCAGGGCCCGGTCACGCAGTGGAAGGGGCTCGGTCCCCTTGGGCTCGCTCAACAGCGAAGCTACCTCCTCGCGGGAGAGCACGCGCGGTAGGCGCTGTGTCTTGCGCGGCCCGCGCAGCTCGGCAGTGGGGTCGTGCTCGATCATCTCTTCGCGGCGCAGGTGGCGGTAGAACGAGCGCAGGCACGCGGCCTTGCGCGCCAGCGTGGCCGCCGCGACGGGTGGGCGCTCGCCGGTGCCCACGGCCAGCTCGGACAGGAACGCCGCGAGGTCGCCGTGCCGAGCGTCCTTCACGTTCAAACGGCGACGGTCGAGAAACTCCCCAAACTGGAGCAGGTCCGAGCGATATGCCTCGAGCGTGTTCCTCGAGAGGCCCCGCTCGAGCTCGAGGTAGGCGAGGAAGTCGAGCGTCAGTCGCGCGAGCTCGGTGCTCGGCCTCAGTAGCTGTGTTGAGCCAGGCGGCACTCCACCTGCTTCGCCCACTCCTCAGCTCCTCCCTGGCGATGCAACCGACCGTTCAGCCTCCCCCACCCCGTCCTCGCCACGATCGGCATCCTCCGCGAGCTCCGCCAATGTCGTGCCGGCCGCAAGCGCAGCCCCGAAGAACAGCGGGTCTTCAGTCAACCCACGACCCATCGTCTCGGCGGATAGATCGGCGGCGGCGTAGGCCGGAAGATCGACGATCGCACGGCGCCAGTCATGGCGGGTGACGCGCGCGGGACGCTCGACGTCGAGCTCCAGCGCTGGACGGCTCGGAAGGGCTCCACCGAAGACCGCGCCGAGACCGGCGCGCAGATCCGCTCCCACCGGGGAGCGCGTCCCGGCGGGCAGCGCAACCGTGACCGGCTCGAGCAGCAGGTCAAGTACCGTGAGCGTGTGGTGAGAGATGCCGCGGTGGCGCGCGCGGGGGTCACCTGAGGACATCCGCGCCACCAGCAGCGTGGAAGCACCGAGTGCGAGGGCGGCATGCGCCGAATCCAGGGCGGACATGCCGCCGTGTCCGAGCGGGGAGCTGGAGCCCACGATTCCGGGGCCGGGACCGCAGATCGCCGCGTCCCAGCCGAGTCCGCGCAGCCCGTGATCCAGGGCGCCGAAGGTCGTGATCGCCTCACCCTCTCCTCCGAATGCCGCACCCGCGGTCAGGTGCCCGGCCAGCAGACCGCGCTTGCGCAATGAGCGAACCGTGCGCGAGTGCCCGCCGGGCAGCGCGCCTCCTGCCGTCTGCACATACCCGAGGCGGCTTCCGGGACGGGCCTGCGAGAAAGCCCAGGCGACCGCAGCGAGCTGACCATGCAGGGCGAGCACGGCGACCGGCCGTCCCGCCACACCGATCGGATGCTCGGAGGCACTGCCCAGCTCCTCGACCGGCTCGACGGTGTGCTGGAGGCTCGTGTAGTTGAGCTTCATCACGTTCGGGTGGGTGGAGCGGGCGGGATCCAGCTCTTCCTCACCGTCGAGACCGCGGGTCAGGTTGACGTGGACGATGTCAAAGCCACCCGAGCCCAGGCCGAGGTCGCGAGCCTGCACGTTGACCACCAGCTCGTCGCCCACCTCGGCACGACCGACGAGCGCCATGTCGGCGATCGCCGTCCGGCGCCTCTGCTCGCCTCGGGCATCGGCGCCTTTCTCGTGGGCCCCGCCCTTCGCGTCGTGTGCCTCATCCACCAGCTCGATCACGAGATCCTGCTCTCCTGCGCTCCCAGGGGAACCGGCGTCAAGGACAATGGCGCGGCGCAGCTTCAGCATCGGGCTGGAACGCTATCGCTCGGCGGTGCGTCCGCTGGCCGGCGGCGCGCCGCCGCTCGGCACCTCGCCGGGATCCGCGGGTGTCTCCGGCCGTATCCACTCGACGCTCACGTCCACGTCGCACTCGCACTCGGGCGAGTTGGCCAGCTCGTGGGCGCGATCGATCAGCTTCGCCGCAACAGCCTGTCGCTGTGACTCGTCCGCGAGGTGGAAGACTGTCTCCACACGCAGCAGACCCTCTGTGGCGAATGCCACGCTGCGCAGCGGTGGCCCGGTCGAGAGATCCGCGCTCACGATCTGCTGGCGAGCGTCGCCGGGACCTCGCCGCTCGTACCGTCCGCGTCATTGCGGGTGCGCTCTTCCTCGCCGCGCGTACCGGCCCGCTCCAGGGCAGCGGCGATGAAGTCACGGAACAGAGGAGCTGGACGCTCGGGGCGAGACTTGAACTCGGGATGAAATTGGGAAGCAACGAAGAAAGGATGCCCACCCTCCCCGCCCTCGAGCTCGACAACCTCGACCAGGCGCTCGTCGGGAGAGGTGCCGGAGATGCACAGGCCGGCGCTCTGCAGACGCTTGCGCAGGAGGTTGTTGACCTCGTAGCGGTGGCGGTGGCGCTCGTAGATGACCGCCTCGCCGTAGATCTCCCGCGCGCGTGTGCCGGCGTGCAGCTTGATCGGGTCGGCGCCCAGGCGCATCGTGCCGCCGAGGTCGGCGACCTCCTTCTGCTCGGGCAGCAGGTCGATCACGGGGTACGGCGTCTCGAGGTCGAACTCGGTCGAGTTGGCCCCCTCCATGCCCGCCACGTTGCGGGCAAACTCGGCAACTGCGATCTGCATCCCCAGACAGATGCCCAGATAGGGAATGCCCTGCTCGCGCGCCACACGCGCCGCGGCGATCTTGCCCTCGATCCCACGTCCTCCGAAGCCGCCGGGGATCAGGATGCCGTCGGCGCGGGCCAGCAGCTCGCTCATCGATCGACCGTCGGCGTGATCGGCGTGATCGACACCGCCGCCGTCCTCTCCCACCGAGTGCTCACCGGATCCCTCCAGGCGCTCGGAATCGATCCAGTCGATCTCGACCCTGCCGTCCTGCAGCGAGGCGGCGTGCCGAAGCGCTTCGGAGACCGACAGGTAGGCGTCCTCGAGCTGGATGTACTTACCGACCAGCGCGATCCGCACCGTGCGGCTGCTGCGCCCGGCGCGCTCGATCGGCTCCTGCCAATCCGACAGCTCGGGGGCTGGCGCATCCACGCCGAAGTGCTCGAGGATGAAGTCGTCGACGCCCTGCTCGTGAAAGGTGAGCGGCACCTTGTAGATGTTGTCCACGTCGCAGGCCGAGACGATCGCCTCCGCGGGCAGGCTCGCGAACAGGGCGATCTTCTTGCGGATCTCCGCCGACAGCGAGCCTTCAGAGCGGCACATCAGCATGTCCGGGGCGATGCCGATGCGCCGCAGCTCGTTGACCGAGTGCTGGGTCGGCTTCGTCTTCAGCTCGCCTGCGTGACCGATGTAAGGGACGAGAGTCAAATGGATGAACATGCAGCGCCTGCGTCCCACGTCGACCGGGAACTGGCGAATCGCCTCCAGGAACGGCAGCGACTCGATATCGCCGACCGTGCCGCCGATCTCGGTTACCACGAAGTCCACATCCGAGGACTCGGCGATCAGCGCGACGCGCTGCTTGATCTCGTCGGTGATGTGCGGCACGACTTGGACCGTGCCGCCCAGGTAGTCCCCCCGGCGCTCGCGCCGGATCACGGTGTCATAGATCCCCCCGGCGGTGACGTTGGAGGCGCGACTGGTGTTTGAGTCGGTGAAGCGCTCGTAGTGCCCGAGGTCGAGGTCGGTCTCGGCGCCGTCCTCGGTGACGAACACCTCGCCGTGCTGGTAGGGCGACATCGTGCCCGGGTCGACGTTGATGTAGGGGTCGAACTTCTGCAGGCCCACGGTCAGCCCACGCGAGACGAGCAGGCGGCCGATCGAGGCCGCGGCGATCCCCTTGCCCAGCGAGGAGACCACGCCACCGGTCACGAAGATGAACCGGGTCTTGGACGGCGCGACGGCGTGGCGGTCGGATGGGCGCGGAGTCATGAAGGCCTGCCCCAGGAGTCTAGTGCGCGCAGCCCCGGAGTTCGTTCCACGAGCGCGGAGATCGATCGCAGCTCGCCGTAGAGCGTGATCGCGACGAGCAGCGCGAGCGCGATCAGCTGGCCACTCTGAGACAGCGTCAGCACCAGCCACAGGCCCGCGAGCGCCCCGATCAGGTTCGCGCCGGTGTCGCCTAGCATCGCCCGCTCGCGCAGGTCGTACAGGCCGGCCACGAGTGCGGGCGCGACGAACAGGCCGAGGGACCACAGCGGCCTCACGTCCAGCGAGCCCAACGTCAAGCCGGCGCCGAGCAGCACGAACGCCTTGATCGCGCGTCCGGGGCGCAGGTCGAGCAGGTTGAAGACGTTTGTCGCCAGCACGAGCACCCCGACCGCCAGGAGCCATCCGGGCCTGGAGAGACCCTCGAAGCTCATCGCGAACAACGCCAGGCCGAGCGAGCCGGCGGCCTTGAGCGTCCCCGTGGACAGTTCACCGCGCAGCGCCGAACGCGCATGGCCGCGCCAGCCGCGCGGGGCCGGCCGAGCGGTTTCCTGGAGCGCATCGCCGCCGAGCCGGGACGGCTCCTCGATCGCGCCGGAGGCGCCGGACCGCCCGGCACGAGCCTCACCGAGCGTGTCGTCGATCAGGCCCAGCGTGGCGACTCCGAGCGCGTAGAGCGCGATCGGGAGCAGCTCAGGATGAAAGACCTCCGAGCTCGCCAGCCGCGCCAGCAGCACGAGCGGGATCAGCGCGATCAGCGCCGCGGCCACGATCAGCACCCCGAAGGGAAAAGGGAGCGGGCGCTCGCGGTAGTTGAGCCGCGTGTGAGAACCCTCTGCGAGCGTGCGCAACACCGCGGGGGCGAGAATCGCGGCGCTCAGGAGCGCCAGCAGGAAGGGCAGGGCGTGCATGAGCGGAAGTTAGCGACGGGAGCGGACGCGCTCAGGCGCCTCGCCGGCACGCGCGAGACTTGCCGGACACACTCGCGACGCCTCTTGTACACGTCGAGGATCTCTCGCGGAGAACCTCTCCAGAGGTCGATCAACCACCGGCGACAGCAGGCAGCAGGGAGTTCGCGGTGGACTTGGTCCCATAGGTGCCCTGGGACCCTGCGAGCGCGTAGACCAAAGCCGCCTGACCCGCGAGCGCGTCGAGATCGTCGACGCTGGAGATGCCCACGCTCTTGTACCAGGGCACCTGAGAGGGTTCTGTGTTGCTCAGCTCGACGCCGACGACGGGAACCCCGACGGCGGTCACGCCGGCGATCAGCCCAGACTCGAAGGCGGCGCTCGCCTGAGCCTGTTCGGTGCTCATCCCGGTCGGTTCGGAGCGCATCACGACGAGCCCTTCGAGCTTGCCGAGCTGGCCGTCGAAGGCGCTCAGCAGGTTTCCGCGCACGCGGCTGAGAAGCTCCCGGTCCACCTGCGCTCCACCGCTGACGAGCTGGCGGCCGGCGAGCCCGCCGAACTTGTGCACCAGTTCCGGATTGCTCGCAAGCCCTGCGTAGATCGTGCCGGTCGCCGCCTGTGCGAGACCGGTCAGGTCCATCGGCTCGCGCACCGCCACGACCGTCGCCAGATTGCCGCCGGCCTGGTTGACGGCGCTCCGCACGAGGCCGTTGACCCTGTTGGAAGAGCCTCCGAGGAACACCAGGCCGATGTTGCGCCCGGCGAGCAGGCCATGGACCGCGAGCGGGTAGAGATCATTGGCGAAAGCTTCCTCGGAGCTCAGCTGCGTCTGCAGCGTTTCGGCATGTCCCTGCGCACCGCTGACTTCCGATTCGAGGTTGTGGACGATCCCGTTCTTGGCGGAGGAAACGAGGTTCGAGTCGCCGATCGCCACGCCGATCAGCACGCCCACCGCCAGGGCGAACAGGACAGCGGCCAGCGAGAGCGCGTGGTAGCGATAGTCGAACACGCTCAGACGAGCAGCTGGAGCTTGAGCCAGAGCAGGTCGACCACGTCGCGCAGCGCCGGCGTCAGCCAGACGACGGCGATCATCGCGATCAGGCCCGCCGCGATCACGACCAGCAACGGGGTCAGACCCGGTCGGGGGTGATACAGACGGCTCACGCCCTTCGCATCGACGAGGATCTCACCGATGCGAAGGCGCGTGAGGAACGTCGAGGACATGCCCTTGCGGTTGCGGTCGAGGAAGTCGACGAGGTTGAACTGGGAGCCCACCGACACGATCAGGCTGGCCCCCTTCTCGGCGGCGATCAGCATCGCAACGTCCTGGCTCGTTCCCGGCGCCGGTACGAGCTTGAAGGGCAGGCCGAGTGCTTCCAGGCGCTCACGGCCGGGGGCACGCCCGTCGGGGTAGGCGTGCACGACGAGCTCCGTGCCGCCGCTCGCTGCGGCTGAGCCCCACCGTCCGCTCAGGCCGCGACCGCCGCTCGAGCTCCTCAGGGCCGCCTCCCCGGCCGAGTCCATGTCCCCGACGATCATGTCCGGGCGCAAGCCCGCTTCCAGCAGCGCCTCGGCGCCCCCGTCGACGGCGATCAGCACGGGACGCATATCGCGGATGAACGGCCGCAGGGCGCGCAGGTCGCGCTGATGACCGACGCCGCGAACGACCACCAGCGCGGAGCGGTCGCGGAAGTCGGTGGCAAAGCGCGGCATCTCGATCTTCCCGGCGAGCAGCTCACGCTCCTCGCGCATGTGCTCGATCGTGTTGTGCGCGAAACGCTCGAGCGCCTCGCCGACCTCGCGGCGGCGGGCCTCGGTCTCGGTGCGCACGCGGGCGAGGTCGAGCACTTCGCCGCTAGCAGAGCACCTCTCCCTCGCGCGTAACCTCACCGTCGCGCACGGTTATCGCCTCGCCGTCGGAGAGCGCGTGCAGAAGCGAATCGTCCGGCAGGTCGACCAGGTGGATGCCCGCTTCGACGAGCAACTGGGGGCCGAGGTTCGGATAGGAGCCGCTGGAGGAGGAACGGCAGTTCAACACCGCGCCGACGTTCGCGGCGATCAGCTCCTCAGCCGACACGCGGTCGATGTCGAGGTGGTCGATCAGCGCAATGTCGCCGCGGGAGAGGTGCTTGACGAGCAGCTTTGTCCGCTTGCCCGGACGCACCGGCCCGGTGACCGTGCGCCAGGGCGCGACATCCCCTCCAGGTAGAGGGGCAGCCGTTGATAGCGGGCATGGGCACGTCGCTTGCGTCCTTGGACGCGGACTCCCGCGGGCTACGTGGGTTCGCGGCCATCCCATCGAGGGTAACGGCCCCGGGCTCCTACGCATCCGGCTTGAGTACTCAGTTCACCTCAGGCGGCCTTGCGCAGGTCGCGCGCGTGTGCTCGCGCGGCGCTGTCGGCGGCATCGGCGCCGAGCATGCGGACCAGCTCGGCGACGACCTCGCCCTCCGTGAGCTCCACGACGGTCGCACGAGTCGGCGCGGCGGCGGTGTCCTTGACCACCGAGAAGTGACGATCGCCGAGCGAGGCGATCTGGGGCAGGTGTGTGATGCACAAGACCTGTCTGTCGCGGCCCAACTCGCGCAGGCGCGCGCCGACCGCACGCGCGGTCTGGCCACCGATACCTGCATCGATCTCGTCGAACACGAGCGTCGCCTGCGCCGCAGAAGCAACAGGGGCGCCCGCGCGAGCGCCGCCCCGAGCCGGGGAGGGACGAGCGGGCACCGTGGCGAGAGCCAGCATCACGCGCGAGAGCTCGCCGCCGGATCCGATCTCACGCAGCGGCCCAGCCGGCACGCCGGGGTTGGGGGCGATCATGAACTCGACGGCGTCGCCGCCTGAAGGACCTGCCTCGCGCGGGCTGAGGGAGACCTCGAAGGTCGCGTCTGCCATCGCCAGGGCCGCGAGCTGCTCGCGCACCGCGAGCTCCAAGCGCGGGGCGTGGCGCTCGCGCGCGTCGCGCAGAGCGCTGACGTGGCCTTCGAGCGCCGCGTGCCCCTCGCCCAGCTGCGCGGTGGCCGCGGCGAGCGCCACCTCGGCGCCGGCGAGCTGCTCGCGTCGCGCACGCGCATCGGCGGCGTAGTCGAGCACAGCGGCGAGCGTCCCGCCGTGCTTGCGCACCAAGCGCTCGATGCTCGCAAGACGCTCTTCGACGGCGTCGAGCGAGCCATCCTCGCCCGCGAGCCGCTCGCAGTAGCCGCGCAGCTCGCCAGACAGGTCCCGGGACTCGATCACGAGTGCGCGCAGACGCTCGGCGAGCATGTCCAAGCTCCCGTCGACGCCGGCGAGCGCGTCCAGCCCCACGGCGGCGCCCGCCATCAGCTGCGAGCTGCCGAGACCGTCGGTGCCGTCTTCGGGCACAAGCGCGTCGGCGCCCGCGCCCGCGGCGAGACGCAGGGCATCGAGACGGCCCAGGCGAGCGCGCGCGAGCAGCAGCTCGTCGTACTCCTGCTGGTCGAGGCCGGCAGCGTCGATCTCTGAGAGCTCGTGCTCGAGCAGGTCGAGCTCGCGCTCACGCGCTGAGGAGAGCTCACGCAGGGAGTCGAGCTCCGCGGCGAGGCGGCGGATTTCCGCGAAGGTCTTAGCGCAGGCGCGCAGGCGCAACGCGTGATCGGGGCCACAGAGCGCGTCGAGGATCTCGAGCTGGGCGCCCGCGAGGGTCAGCTTGCGGTGATCGTGCTGACCGTAGAAGGAGAGCAGGCGCGAGCCGAGATCGCGCAGCTCCGAGACGGTGGCGGAGCGGCCGTTGAGGTAGGCACGCGTGCGTCCGTCGGAGCTGAGACGGCGAGCGAGGACGATCTCCTCGGCGCCGTCGGGGAGCCGCTCAGCGAGCTCGGAGCGCAGCGAGTCGGGCAGATCGAAGACACCCTCGACATAGGCCTCCGAAGCGCCGGGACGAATAAGGGTGGGCTTGGTTCCAGTTCCTCGCACGGCCCCCGAGTAGCAGGTCGAGCGCGTGGGCGAGCACCGTCTTACCTGCGCCCGTCTCGCCCGTGAGCACGTTCAGCCCGGGCGCCAGCCGCAGCTGCGCGCGTTCGATCAGCAGGAGATTCTCGACGTTGAGCTCTTGGAGCACAGAGGCAGGTGTACCAGCGGATGGGGACAGATCCGTCGGGGATGCTTGAGCGAACAGGACGGATTGACGATGATTGGACATATGCCGGCCGGCAACCTGAACCTCCGTACAGACCCGCTCCCGCGGGGATCGATCGTGTGCCTGCCGGCAGCGGCGCTGGCGGAGCGGATGGAGGAGGAGATCAACCGCGCCGGGCGCCACGGCACACCACTGAGCTGTCTGATCGTGGTGATCGAGAATCTGGAGGAGCTGCGCAAGGCCCACGGCAGCGAGCTGTCAGAGCAGACGCTCGTCTATGTGGGCGAGGCACTGCGACACGAGCTGCGCCGCTTCGATCGGGTGGGCAGGCCGAGCGAGAGTGAGCTCGCGGTGCTGCTGCCCGGCGCGGATGGCCCACGCGGCGAGATCGTCGCCCGGCGCGCACTGCAGCGCCTGCGCGCGATCAAGGTCGAAACCGGCGGAGAGCGCCGGCCGCTGCGCGTGTCCGTGGGGCTCGCCGCCTGGCGCGAGGATGTCGGCGGCGAGGAGCTGCTGGCCCAGACCAGGGCCGCCGCGCGCCGCCGAGAGAACGGGCTCGAGACGATCGAGACATAATCCCGCCAGATGCTCACGGGATCAGAGTTGTGGCTGCTGCGCCTGATGGCCAACCGCGGCTTGGCGTTGGTCGACGCAAGCACGCTGCTGGTGGTGATCGAGGAGCGCGGCGAGCTGCGCGTGGCCGCCTCCAGCGGCGAGGAGACAGTGCGCCTGCGAATCGTGCCCGTCGACGGGAGCGCGCTGGGCGAGCTGTATCGCCAGGGCAAGCCGGTGTCGCTGGACCGCCCGCGGGGGCAGGAGGCGGCGTGGCTGCACGAACTGGGGTTGGAGGCGCGCGCCGCGCTGGTCGAGCCGCTGAGCATGGAGGGTTACGGCGGCGGTCTGGTGATCGCGCTACGCCGCGACGGCGGCTTCCGCGGCCCCGACCGGGAGGCGTTGAACGCGTTTGCGACGAGCGTCGCCCAGCGGTTGGCGGCGGAGCGCTCGGTGGAGATCACGCGCCTGCGCTACGGCATGGAGGCGCGCGAGCGCGAGCGCACGCGCTGGGCGCGCGAGATTCACGACGAAGCGATTCAAGGGCTCGGCGCGCTGCGCATGAAGCTGGCCCACGCCCGCGACCTCGACGAGCAGGCCGCGATGAGCGCGGCTGTCGAATCGGTGCTGGAGGGGTTGGGCGAGGAGATCGACGGGCTGCGCCACCTGATCACCGAGCTGCGCCCGGCGGCGCTCGACGACCTCGGGTTGGCGGCTGCGCTGCAGGCGCTCGCCCGGCGCGCACAGGCGGTGGACGGCTTGGACGTACAGACCGAGATCGATCTCGGTCCGGAGTCCGATCACCCCGGCCCAGAGACAGATCAGCGCCGCTTGGATCCCGAGCTGGAGAGCACGATCTATCGCGTCGTGCAGGAGGCGCTGACGAACGTGAGCCGCCACGCACAGGCGACCCAGGCGACGATCAGGATCGTCGAGCGCAACGGAATGATTCACGCCTCGGTGACCGACGACGGGCGGGGACTTCCTGAAGCGGACCGTCTCGGGCCGCGGGGCGACGGTTTGGAGGGCGGGTTCGGAATGTCGGGAATGCGCGAGCGCGCCGAGCTGGTCGGAGGCGAGCTGGAGCTCGTCCCGGCGCCGGGCAAAGGGACCGTCATGCGTCTGACGGTCCCGCTCGCGGGACGGCCCGTGCCCGGTGAGGTATCAGGCGATGTATCGGGAGCGACCGTCGGCCGCTGAAGCGGGCGCCGAGACCGGCGCCGAGCGCTACTCGACCAGACCGAGACGGCGCGCGTAGGCGGTGATCTCCGCGCGCGAGGAGAAGCCGAGCTTCTCGATCGCCCGCGCTCTGTAGGTCTTCACGGTGCGCTCCGCCACGTGCAGCTGTTCGGCGATCTGGGGGTTGGTGAAGCCGTTGGCGATCAGCCGCACCACCTCACGCTCCCGCTCTGAGAGCGCGACGCCGTCGCTGGGCGTCTCATCGCCGGTGGCCATCAGCGCGCCCAGGCGCGGGTGCAGGTAGTTGCCGCCTGCCACCGCCAGCCGGAAGGCCTGCAGCAGCTCGGCCGGCTCGGCCTCCTTGAGCACGTAGCTGCGCGCCCCCGCTCGCAGCGCCTGGCGGGCGTACTCGGGGTCCTCGCGCATCGTCAGGATCGCGACCGCGAGCGTGGGGTGGGCGACGAAGCAGGAGGGAAGCGCTGCCAGGCTCGAGCCGCCCGGCATCGAGAGGTCGAGCGTGAGCAGGTCCGGCTTGTGCTCGCGGACCGCGCGGACGGTGGCGGGCACGTCGCCGGCTTCGGCCACGACCCGGAACTCGCCTGACTCGCGCTCGAGCACCATGCGGATGCCGTCGCGAACGACCCCGTGATCGTCCGCGATGATCACGTCGATCGGTCGATCCACCCCTGGTGTACTTCCAGCCTCCATTGCGTGCACAACCGTAGCGGCTGCGGCGGCCGGTACGCGGCGTCGGACGCCAACCACGGCCCCGACTCCCTCGAGTCACGACCTGCCAACAAGCTCTTTGACGTCCCTGAAGGACTACACAGATCGGCACCTTTGGGACTACACGATCGGCACTACTCGCCCGACAGACAAAAGCCCTGCAAGGGCCCATCATGTCGGTTATGCCGCACGAGATCCCATCCGCGAGAACGAAGGAGTCCGCATGATCGCCCTCAGCATCGCGATGACCTGGTTGACCCTGACGGCCGGCGGCTTCGTCGCGCTGTCCGCGCTCGGTCGCCTCGAGCTGCGCAAAGACCACGAGGCCGACCGGGCCTCGCGCGGGCCGGAGGGGATCGAGGGTATCGCCCTCACCGACACGTGGCCCGCGATTGGAGGGGTGTCGCCCCTATGAGCCCGACCCAGTCACTCCTCAGGACTCGCTCACACTCGCGGGCGCCCGCGCTGCGTCTGCTGCATGGTCAACGATCCCCCCACCCTGAGCCGCTCCGGGGACAGGAGGCCCCCGCACCGGCGCTGCGCGTCGTCGATCGCCCCACCCGTGTCCTGCTCGCCGGCGCGGACGCCGCCCGGCGCGCGACGCTGCTCGAGGAGCTGAGCCGGACACTGCCCGCAAATACCGTGTTCGAGCAGGCCGACGCGGTCTGCGACGTGCTGGAGCACGCCCCCGGCAGCCGCATGGCGTTCATCACCGGCGACCTCGACGACGCTCCCGCGGAGTCGCTGATGCAGACGCTCGCCCACCGCCATCCAGAGCTGCCGGTGCTGGTCGTGGACGGCCCCGGCGAAGACGGCGGCGGGCACTTCGCTCAGTCACGACGAGCTGCGCATCCGGCACGGATAGCGCCGTACGTCGCGGAGGGCGGAACTGTCCTAAATAACTGGCCGGAATGACGGCCGTGCATTCCAGCTCGCCTCCACCCGCGCGAGCGGTTGCAACGCTCGCTCCGGTCGCAGGCAACCGTTAGCGTGGCGGCGTGCCGTCACCGCTGAAGTCCTCCCGGCTGCGCAGGATCCTCGCCGCCTACACGGTCAACCGGCTGGGCACCTGGTTTGGCCTGGTCGCCCTGCTGCTCGCCGTCTTCGACCACACGCACAGCGCGATCGCGGTCGCGGCGCTGCTGTTTGCCTGGCAGGCGCTGCCCGCGTTCCTCGTGCCCGCCGTCGTCGCCCGAGTCGAGGCCTCCGCACCGCCGCGGCGAGCTGAGCGCGCTGTACGTCTTCGAGGCGATCGTGACCGCCGCGCTCGCGGTTCTGCTGTGGCACTTCTGGCTGCCGGCCGTGCTGCTGCTCGCGGCGCTCGACGGGACGGCGGCGCTGGCCGCCAGCGCGCTGCTGCGCGCGGAGGTGGCACGGGCCGCGCGCGATCAGGTCGAAGCGCAGCCCGGCGACGAAACGCGACCGGGCGAGAGCCGCGAGGAGGACGCCCAGGAGGCCGAGCGCAAGGCGAACGCGGCGCTGAACGTCGCCTTCTCCGCCACGTTCGTGCTCGGGCCCGGTGCTCGGCGGCGCGGTGGTCGCCGCCGCTGGCGCACCCGCAGCGCTGTTCATCGACGTCGGCTCGTTCCTCGATCTGCGGCGCGCTGCTGATCGACCTGCACCCCCATGTCGAGGAGGCCGGGGGCGACTCCGTGCGCGCCCGCCTGCGCGCCGCCTGGCGGCACATCAACGAGGCACCCTCGCTGCGCGGGCTGCTGTTGGTCGAGGCGGTCGCGCTCGTCTTCTCCGAGTCCGCCGGACCGATCGAGGTCGCCTACGCGAAGGCGACCCTGCATGCCGGCGATCGTGGCTTCGGCCTGCTGCTGAGCACGTGGGGAGCGGGCGCGGTGCTCGGGAGCCTCGTCTTCGCGCGCTCGCTCCGGCGGCCACTGGGAGCGATGCTGAGCGCCGGCACGCTCGCGATCGGGCTCGCCTACGTCGGCTTCGCCGCCGCGCCGTCGCTGGCCCTCGCGTGCGTCGCCGCGCTCATCGGCGGGGTCGGCAACGGCGTGGAGTTGCCGTCGCTGATCAGCCTCGTCCAGCGGCTCACCCCGCAGCACCTCCACGGCCGGCTGATGGGCGCGGTCGAATCGCTGACGCGCTGTGTCTCGCGATCGGCCTGCCGTTGGGCGGAGCGCTGGTCGCGCTCAGCTCGCCCCGGGTGGCGTTCCTGGTCGTCGGGCTGGGGCCAGCGGCAGCCTCGGTCGCGTTGCTTCGCGTCTCACTGACAGGGACCAAGACCAGTGAGACGAACGGAGCGTGCGCCCGCGGCGGCAGCGACTGCTGAGCGAGTTGCGACGAGCCCAGACGCATGTGCCCTGATCGCCGAGCCGAGATGGCTCGGAGCGCCGACGGACCTTAACGGAGCACACGGCGTTGACTCGATAACGTCCGGCAGACGCACGCTTATCCGTCCAGCAGTCCGGCAAGCCACCTTAAGTCGACGCCGCGTCGGCCGTTAAGTACGACAGAGTCCGACGATGCCTGCACCCAAGCTCACGAGACGTCTCTTCTGGGCCGCCGAGGTCCTGCTGCTGGCAGGCACGGTCGTCGCGGCCGCGTGGCTCTCACGCCCGAGGAATGGCAGCCGCTGCTACTCGTCGCGCTGCTGCTGGCTACTCGCGCTTCGTCGGTGAGTGGTTCAGCGTCGAGACCAGCGATGGGCATTTGAGCGCCTCGATGGTCGCGATCGTGCTGGCCATGGGCCTGCTCGGACCAGGCTCCGGCCGTGGCATGTGGCATCGCCGCGGCGGTCCTTGGCTCGGCTGCGGCGGCGTCTTGCGCCAGCCTTCTGGCTGGGCAATCTCACGGCATATGCGTTCGCCGCCTTTGCGGGAGGGTTGATGGTGCGCGCACTGGCAGGCGACGTCCACGCCGCGCACAGCCAACATCTGACGCAGAGCGTCATCTTTGGCCTGATCGTCTTCGGCGCCTTCATTCTGTTCATCGGTGCTCAACTATGTCTTGATCGGGCTGGACTACACGCGTCGAGGAAGGTCGCTCGCTCCCGCGCCAGGTGCGCGAGTTCCTTCCGTTGCTCCCCGGCAGAGCTCGCCACGGGCGCGCTCGCGACGATCCTCGCGGTCGCCTATACGAGCGTCGGCCTGCCGGTTCTGTTCGCCGCGATCGCGCGTGCTCCTGATCTTCCGGCACCTGACGGTCGCGCTGTTGCGCTCCGAGGATCGCGCCGAGCAGCTGGAAGCGCGCTCGATACAGCTGGTCGGGCTGCAGTTGGGCGTGCTCAGCAACGCTCGTGAGGGCGCTCGGCTTGCGTGACAAGACGACTGGCCAGCATGCCGCCGCGGTCGCCCGCTACGCAAAGGCGCTGGCGATCGAGATGGGCTGCGACGAGGCGGAGCAGGACATGGTCCACACCGCCGGCCTGCTCCACGACATCGGCAAGTTCACGTGGCCCGACCGCGTCCTGCACGCGGACGTCGTCACGGACGAGGACCTGGCGATCGTCCAGCACCACCCGCAGGAGGGGGCGACGCTCGTCGGCGCGCTCGACGGCTACGGCCCGGTCGCCGACGCGATCCTCTACCACCATGAGCGCGTCGACGGCGGCGGCTACCCGGCCGGGCTGATCGGCAACGAGATCCCGCTGGCCTCGCGCATCCTTGCGATCTGCTCCACCTACGACACGATGACTGCACAGGACACGCTACCGCTCGCCGATGACGCCCGAGGAAGCGATGGACGAGCTGCGCAACGCGCGCCGGGAACGGCCAGTTCGACGGCGAGCTCGTCGAGACGCTTCATCGCGCTGCTCGAACGCGAGGGTCGCGACGTTTGCTCAGGACGCCGACTTCGAGACCGAGCTCGAATTCGAGCGGCGGGTGCGCAAGATGGCAGAGCCGCGCTCAGCCGACCCCGCAACGCACCTGACGCGCTGCCGCTGGACTTACTCACTCACCCACGGCCCAGTGTGCCACGTCTGATGACAACTGCGCTCCAGCGAAGATGAGGGCGCCGCGCACACTCGCGAGACGCCCTCAAACTCCAAGTCTGGTCACTTACGACCAGCCGTCAGCTAGTGTATGCGTCCATGCATGGTCTCCTTCTCCGATTCGGGGGCCAGTTGCGAGGCAGCACCGTTTGTCTCCATCCACGGGACAACCGCCACCTTTGAGTAGGTTCGACGAGAATAGTACCGAGATTGGACGGAATGTCCAGTGATACGTCGCCCTTTGCACGTTTGCTTGCAGACGAAGGGGTTCGACGGCTCTCAACGTCGGACTAGTGGAATTTCCCAGCCTTTCTCGGCCAAACGTCCACAAAGCTTCTCGGCGCTCAGCTTCCGTCCCCATCCAGCCGAAACATGGAGCATCACCCGCGCCCACCCCCAGCGAGAAGGCGAGCCCATGCCCATCACCCCCCTCCCAGCCCCAAGCGACCGACAGCTCGTCTTCACGAGCTCCCAGGCGGCGCGCTACGTCGGCGTCTCGCTCGCGACGATCCGTCGCTGGACCGACGCCGGCCACATCCATTGCTACAGGACACCCGGCGGCCAGCGGCGCTTCTCGCGCGACCAGCTCGAAGACTTCGTCACCTCGATGCAGAACGCCGGCGAGATTCACGACCCGCCGGCCGCGAAGGTCGCCTGACCAAGCCTCAGCTCGCCAGACGCCCGAACTTCTGGCGCAGCCTGCGGTAGAACGAGGACCCCGGCAGCTGCGCGATCGTCCCCGCCGCATCGACGAACCGCGCGTCGATCGCCTCGCCGGGCGGGATCCCGTACGCCGGACGCCCGTCGACAGCCACATCGAGCGGCTCTCGCGAGCGGTTGTAGATCGTCAGCCGGTCGCGAGGTGCGACCACCAACGTGCGCGCCGCGAGCGAGTGGGGCGCGATGAACGACACCACGAAGCCCTCCACCCCCCACGCCATCACGGGTCCGCCGTTGGCCAGGTTGTAGCCGGTCGACCCCGCCGGGGTCGCCACCACCAGGCCATCGCAGCGCACGCTTCCCACCTCCTCGCCGTCCAGCGCATAGGCGATCTGCGCCACCCGCTCTCCGACCTTGCGGTGGATCGCCACGTCGTTGAACGCCGTCAGCTCCCCGATCGCCTCTGATCCATCGGCCGCCACGACATCCGATCCGCCTCCCGGCATATCCAGCGCGATCCCCGGCAGCCGCAGCAACTCGAAGTCCCCCTCCAGCGCGCGGCGGATGCCGTCCTCGCTGTCCTGCGGCTCGACCGTCGCCAGAAATCCGATCTGGCCGAAGTTGATCGCGAACACCGGCACGTCCGTGCCCGCATAGCGCTGCAGCGCACCGAGGATCGTCCCGTCCCCACCCAGCACCACGCACAGCTCGACCCCATCCTTCACCGGCGCGTTCACCGCGATCCCCGGACCAGCCTGAAGACCGTGCTTGCGCGTCTCCTCCTCGTCCAGCCGCAAAGTCACCCCGGCATCCGCCGCCGCCGCCACGAGCAGCCCCAGGGCCGCGCTCGTGTCCTCGGGACGGCGATGCGTGAACACGGTGATCTCTCTCATGGCTCCATCTTCCCAATACGCCAGCCCAGGCAATTTATGTTCAGGATCATGGCTCCACCTCGCGTGCCATCATCTCAACCTTCTGGGCATCTCCCGCCCCGCCCCCACGCCCGGGCTCGGCCAGCCACACGAACGTCTCTTTGTTGCCCTTTGGCCCCGTCAGCCCCGACGAGTAGTACCCGAGCACGCTCGCGCCCAGGCCGAGCGCCGCCTCCCCGACGCCCACGAGCGCGGCGCGGCGGTCGTTCGGGTCGCGCACGACGCCGCGCCCCTTGCTGGCGATCGCGCGGCCAACCTCGAATTGGGGCTTGATCATCGCGAGCACGTCATAGCTCTCGGCCATGCACCCGAGCACCGCGGGCAGCACCTTGGCGAGCGAGATGAACGACACGTCGATCGTCGCGAAATCAGGCGTGTACGGCAGCAACTCCGCGGTCAGCGCGCGCGCATTGGTGCGCTCGAGCACGGTACACGGGGATCGTTGCGCAGACCCCAGTCGAGCTGCCCGTAGCCGACGTCCACCGCGATCACGCCCGTCGCGCCGCGTTGCAGCAGGCAGTCCGTGAACCCTCCGGTCGAGGCGCCCACATCGAGTGCGCGTCTGCCGCTCACATCGAGCCCCGTCGCAGTCAGCGCATTCTCCAGCTTGATCCCGCCCCGCGAAACGAACGCCGGCATCGCTCTGTGATCAAGCTCACACATAGCTCACCCTCGCCTGGGCATCATGATGAACGACCCGAAGCACAGCAGCATCCCTCCTCCCCGAAACGGCCCGCTTCCCCTGCGGGTCGTTTCATTTAACGGGTCCCTACGCGCCCACGGCCGCAGAGTCGCGATTGAGGATCGCCGCCTCCACCCGCTCGGCGATGCGCTTGCCCGTAAACCCGACCTCCTCGTGCAGCAGCGCCGGCTTGCCGTGCGTCACGTAGCGGTCGGGCAACCCCACCCGCAAAATTCGTGGGATCGTTGTGCCCGTCTCGCTCAGGGTCTCCCACACGGCGCTGCCGAAGCCTCCCGCGAGTACCCCCTCCTCGATCGTTACGAGCAAATCGTGCTCAGCCGCCAGCTGCGCCATCAGGCCCGCGTCGATCGGCTTCGCAAAGCGCGCGTCGGCGACCGTCACCGCGATCTCGTGCTTCGCCAGCTCCTCGGCGGCCTCCAGCGCCTTGTCCACGCCGCTGCCGTAGCCGACCAGCGCCACGCGCCTGCCCGCCGGAGCGCTCGCGCCGGATGAATCGGGAGCGATCAGGATCTCGCCGGTGCCGATCTCGATCGCCCGCGGCCGCCGCGGCAGCTCCGCGCCCGTGCCCTCGCCGCGCGGATAGCGCAACGCGATCGGCCCGTCGTCGTAGAGCAGCGCGGTGTGCAGCATGTTCACGAGCATCGCCTCATCACGCGGGGCCATCAGCACGATGTTCGGCAGACAGCGCAGGTAGGCGATGTCGAACGCCCCGTGATGCGTCGGCCCGTCGTCGCCCACGAGCCCCGCGCGATCGAGCGCGAACACGACGTTCAGCTTCTGCAGGCACACGTCGTGCACGATCTGGTCATACGCCCGTTGCAGAAACGTCGAGTAGATCGCCGCCACCGGCTTGCTCCCCTGTAGCGCCAACCCGGCCGCAAACAGGATCGCCTGCTGCTCGGCGATCCCAACGTCGAAATATCGATCCGGCAGTGCCTTCTGCAGGATGTTCAGCCCCGTGCCCGAGTTCATCGCCGCGGTGATCCCGACTACGCGCTCGTCGCGTTCGCACTCCCTCACGAGCGCCTCGCCGAACACCTGGGTGTATTGGAGCCCGCCCGCCCGCCCGCCCGCCCGCGCCGGCGCGGCGGGCTTCGCTTCCTCGTTTCGTCCTGAGGCGGCCGGCGCCGTCACCGGTCGTGTCTCGATGCCGTTCAAGATCGACTTCGGCTTGGCCGCGTGCCACTTCTCCATGCCCTCCAGCCCGCCATCCTCGGCCGGCGCGAACCCCTTGCCCTTGACCGTCGCCACGTGCACGACGACGGGACGTTCGGCCGCCAGCGCCTCCCGCAGCGCCTCCCGCAGCGCGCGCACGTCGTGACCGTCCACCACGCCCATGTACGCCCAGTCGAGCTCCTCCCACCACAGGCCTGGCGCCCAGAACGCCTTGATCGACTCCTTCAGCTGCGGGCCGATCCGCTCCAGCGCGGCGCCAATCCCACCGGGCAGGCGCGTCAGCCCGCCCTCGACGCCCTCGCGTGCGTGCCACAGCTTGGGGTTCAGCCTGACCCGGTTGAAGTATTTGGACAGTGCTCCGACGTTCGGCGCGATCGACATGCCGTTGTCGTTCAGCACCACCACGATCGGCGTGCCCAGGCCCCCCGCCTGCCCGATCGCCTCGAACGCAACCCCTCCCGTCATCGCGCCATCGCCGATCACCGCCACGACCTTCCCCTGCTCGCCCGCGCCCTGGCGCATCCCCTCCTTGATGCCGACCGCGTACCCGATCGAAGTCGAAGCGTGCCCGGCGCCCATGATGTCGTGCGGGGACTCCCCGATCGAGCAGAACGGAGCCAGGCCCTCGTACTGGCGGATCGTGCTCAGCTGATCGCGGCGTCCCGTCAGGATCTTGTGCGGGTAGGCCTGGTGTCCGACGTCCCACAGGATCTTGTCTTTCGGGCTCTCCAGCACCGAGTGCAGCGCCACTGCCAGCTCGCAGGTGCCGAGGTTGGCGCCGAAGTGCCCGCCGATCTCACCGACCGTGTCGATGATGTGCTCCCGCACCTCCTGGGCGAGCACGGCCAGCTGCTCGTCGCTCAGGCCGTGCAGGTCCCGCGGCCCGTCGATCCCCGCCAGGAGGGGAATCTGTGACTCTTGCTTGTCTTTGCTCATGAGGTGCGGGTGTAGATGAAGTCGGTGATCTGCTCGAGCTCGCCGGTCGCATTCGCCTGATTTATCTGCTCGCCGGCCGCGGCGAGTGCCTGGCGGGCGGTCCTGTGGGATTGCGCCGCCAGCTCCCTGGCCCGCTCGATCCCGAACTCGCTGACATATGTGCGCTTTCCATGGCGCTCATCGCTGCCTCGCGGCTTGCCGAGCGCGTCGTCGGTGCCCGTCACGTCGAGAATGTCGTCGACGATCTGGAACAACACGCCCAGCTCGGCGGCAAAACGGCGAAACTCGATTGTCGCAGGTCCATCCTCGATTCCCCCCAAAAACAGCACGCACAGCACCGAGGCGCCAATCAGTCGGCCCGTCTTCAGCTCGTGCAGGCGCCGCAGCGCCTGTGGCCCGTTCGGTGTCCGCGGGCTCACGTCGGCGTACTGCCCGCCGACCATGCCGCTGACGCCGGTCGCGGCCGCGAGCTCGGCGGCCGCCGCCAAGACTCGCTGCGGCGGCGCGCTCCGCTCGCTCAGCAGGTGATGAAACGCCTCCGCGTACAGCCCGTCACCCGCAAGGATTGCCACGTCCTCGCCGAACTTCACGTGACAGGTCGGCTGCCCGCGGCGCAACGCGTCGTCGTCCATCGCCGGCAGGTCGTCGTGGATCAGCGAGTAGGTGTGGATCAGCTCGATCGCGCCCGCCAGCGGCAACACCTCGCGCTGCTCGAGGCCCACCGCCCGCGCGCTCGCCAGCGCCAGCACCGGGCGGATGCGCTTGCCGCCCGCCAGCAGCGAGTAGCGCATCGCCTCCTCCAGTCCGGCAGTCAGTGCCTCCTCGGAGAAGCGCATCGCCTCCAGGTAGCGCTCGACCTCCTCGCGCAGGTGCTCGGGGTAGGCGTCGGTGCTCACAGCCTCGGCGACCTGCCTACAGCAGAGAGTCTTGGCCCGGCGCCACGGCGTTGGCTTCGGCATGCGCCAGCTGCTCGAGCTCTACCGCTGCCTGTGTCGCCAGCGCCGCGCAATCCTCGACCATCGTCGCGGCGGCGTCAGAGGAGAGCTCACCCGAGCGCAGCTGCTCAGCGGCGCGCTCCAGTTGCGTGATCAGGTCCTCCAAATGCTCGACGCCGCTCATGAGATCGGCTGATTCTCGCGCAACTCGCGCAAAACTGCGCCCAGCACGCCGTTCACGAACCCCGGCGCGTCTGAGCCGCAGAACGTCTTCGCGCTTTCCAGCGCCTCCTCGATCGCCCCCTCCGGTGGAATCGGCTGCTCCCCCGGGGCGACGTCGGGGTGCAGCATCTCGATCAGCGCGACGCGCATGATGCTGCGCTCCAATGGCTGGATCCGCTGCACCGACCAGCCGTGCGCGTGGCGGTCGATCACCTCGTCGAGCTCCTCGGCGCGGTCGGCCGCGGCATAGGCCAGCGCGCGGGCGAAGATCGATGCGTTCGGCCCGAGCGTCTCCAGCAGCGGCCGGCCGGTCAGATCGTGCTGGTAGAGCGCCACGACCGCGGCCCTGCGCTGATCCGAGCGCCGCACCCCTCGCCCCTACGCCCGCGAGACGTATTCGCCCGAGCGCGTGTCCACGCGGATGCGCTCGCCCACCTCGACGAACAGCGGGACCTGCAGCGTCGCGCCGGTCTCGAGCGTCGCCGGCTTCGTGCCGCCGCCCGAGACGCTGTCGCCGCGCAGGCCGGGGTCGGCCTGCGTGACCTCCAGGTCCACCCCGCTCGGCAGCTGGATGTCGGACGGCTCGTCGTCGATGAACAGCACGTCCACCTCGCTGCTCGGCTTGGTCCAGCGCAGCATCTCCTGCAGCGTGCCTTCAGCGATCGCGATCTGCTCGAAGGACTCCGTGTCCATGAAGTGCGCGTCCGTCCCGTCGGCGTACAGGAACTGCATCCTGCGCGCCTCCGTCCTCACCGATCTGAACTTCTCCCCCGCCCTGAACGTCCTGTCGATCACGTTGCCGTCGGAGGCCCTGCGCAGTTTCGTCCGCACGAATGCGCCGCCCTTGCCCGGCTTGACGTGCTGGAAGTCGAGGATCTTGAAGACGGTTCCGTCGACGTCGATGTGATTTCCGGCTTTGAATTGGTTGGTCGAAATGCTCATTTTACCTGCAAATCACTAGTTTCTGGGGTCGTCATAGGCCCGCGAACAAGGCGTCACTGAGAGGCCCCGGCTCGCGTAAAATCGGCTTGCTCGAGCCAGACCTCCAACCGAATGTGGTTGCCGTTCTAGTGTATGCGACCGTCACGACCCACGCTTGATACGGCGGCGAGACAGGGTGCCCGCCAATCAGGGGCCCGTGGACGATATGTCCAAAAATCTCGACACCGAAGAAAGAACTGGTCTCTGTCTGAAAAAGCCGACTTTGAGCTAAATATGCTATGATGTCTAGATATGCAGACATCTAGCGATAAACGCCCGCGCGAGAGCACTCCTCACGCAGGCAAACCTTTCCGGCTCTACACGGCGGCTTCAGTCGGCCCCGCGATTCGAAAGTACCGCGAAGAGGCTGGGTTGACGCAGGAGGAGCTCGCTGAGATGGCGGGTCTGAACCGAAGCTACCTATCGGAGCTGGAGCAGGGGCGGGAAACCGAGCAGATGCGTCGCATCCTGCGTCTGTTGAAGCTGCTCGGTGTACGAGCGACGCTGCAGAAGGCGGACTGGTAGGTGCCGGGCGCCCTTGCGATCTGGCTCTACGGCCATCAGGTCGCTGTTGTTGAGAAGCAGCGCAAGGACCGCCTGCGCCTCTCCTACACCGAGTACGCGCTCGATACATACGAGGGCGGCACCCCGCTGCTGTCGCTGGCGTTTCCGCTGACCCGCGATCGATACCCGAACGGGGCAACACACGCATTTCTCGACGGGCTCCTCCCAGAGGGGGAGCCGCGCAGGGCGATCGCGCAGGACCTCGACCTGCCGCGCGAGCGACGTCTTTGGCCTGCTTGCCGCGCTCGGCAAAGACTGTGCCGGGGCGCTGGTCATTCAACCAGAGGGCGCTCCGTCTCCTCCGCCACCCACGACGCTCACCGCCGAGCCCCTCACCGAGGATGACCTCGCCGAGCTGATCGCGAACCTACACCGCGCCCCTCTCGGCATCGATCGCAACGTCCGTCTCTCGCTCGCGGGCGTCCAGGAGAAGCTACTGCTCACCCGTATGCCGGACGGCACGTGGGGCCGGCCCGTAGAGGGAACGCCCTCTACCCACATCCTCAAGCCCGAGATCGAACCCTTCCAGAACACCGTCGAGAACGAGCTGTTCTGCATGACCGTCGCAAAGAACCTCGGGCTGAGCGTCGCCCCCGTGCAATCGATCCTCGTTGATGAGCGCCCCGTGCTCGTCGTCGAACGTTACGACCGCGTCATCGACCCCGACGGGACGGTTCACAGGATCCACCAAGAGGACTTCTGCCAGGCGCTCGGCCTCCCGCCCGAGCAGAAGTACGAGCAGGACGCCGGGCCAAGCCTTGCACGCATCGCGCGAGTCCTACAGGACTTCGCCGAGCCATCAGCCCCCGCAACGCTACTGCGAGCTCTCACGCTCAATGTGGCGCTCGGCAACTGCGACGCCCACGGCAAGAACTTCTCGCTGCTGCACACCCACACAGGGGCTCTGCGGCTCGCACCCCTCTACGACCTCCTGTCCACGAGGCTCTATCCGCTCGACGACAAGCTCGCGATGTATGTCGACAGCGTGCAAAAGGCAGATCGCGTTACCGCTGAGCGCATAGTCAACGAGGCAACAAAATGGGGCATGACACGCAGGAGCGCCGAGGAGATCGTCGCTGACTCACTCGACCGTCTACCAGCCGCGATCTCGCAAGCCACCGAGGAAATCGGCACGCTCCCCCGTAGCCTCCCCGAGCTCGTCAACAAGCGCGTCAACCAGCTGCGCACCTCCACCCCGCCCTCGAACCGCACCTAGCGAAGTTGCCCCTTGCTACCAGATCGGATAACCACCATTCCCGCTAAGCCGCCGATGACAACCGCAAAGGCTAAGCCATAAATCAAACCAACCATGTCCTTCAGGACAACTACGACGACAGCAACGACAAGCAAAACGATCATCTCGACCAAACCAAACCGCCGTGGATCGTTACTCTCACCTTTCATTTAGCATCTAGTCTCAGGCTGGGTTTCAAGCGCACGAGGAGGTGCCGAGAGCGCACGAGGATCAAGAATCGCCAAGCCTGTGCCGAGAATCTCTCTAGTGAGGATTCTCAAACAGCATCTGGGCGACGCCGCCCTTGTGGCCCTCGCGCTCGTGCTCAGCGTCCGCGCAGCTTTCTCGGTGACGACGCTCGGTGACTATCCTGGCGACGGCGGGCCAGCGATCGCGGCTCTGCTGCATGGCAGTCTGCATGCCTTCGGGCATGCACGTCCCGAAATGGGCGACCTCTCACTGCTCGTCCGTGCCCCGTTTGCCGCGCTCGCCTACCTCGGCGATCCGACGGCGTTGAGCATCTATCGCTGGGGGGTTCTCCCCTGTGTCGTGTCCGTCGCCATTCTCGGTCTATGGCTGGCCGGGATCGCGCGCTCGCGCGGCGTCGGCCTAACTGGTCAGCTCCTGATCGTCGCTCTGTCGGTCCTGAATCCCCTCACGAGCACCGCGATCATCATGGGTCATCCAGAGGAGCTGCTGACCGCAAGTCTCTGTGTCGGCGCCCTGGTCGCCGCCTGCAAACAGCGCGCCGTGCTCACAATTGTGCTTCTCGGACTCGCGCTCGCATGCAAGCAATGGTCGGTCATCGCGATCCTGCCGATCCTGTTCGCGCTCGAGCGTGGCCGAATCCGTGCTCTCGTTGGTGCACTGACATTGGCGGCCGTCGTCACCCTGCCCGAGGTCGTGGGCTCCCCCGCCACCTATCTGGGCAACCAGCTGTCCCTCGCCAGTCATCATCGCTCCGATTCCTCGGCGTGGTCTTGGTGGTGGCCCGTCGCTCCGAACGTGACCAGATACGTCGTCATTGAAGGAACCAAGGTGCCCGTAACGCTGCACCGCCTGCCGCTGCCGCTCGTAGAATCGCTGCATGCGTTGATCATCTCGCTGGACGCGATAATCGCGGTGATCGTTGCCCGCATCCGAGGTCTTCCCCTGCGCCCAAATGATGCCTTTGCCCTGATGGCCACAGTACTGCTGCTGCGCTGCGCGCTGGACACCCAGACGATGCCCTACTACCACGCGGCACTGTTTCTGGACCTGCTCGCATGGGATGCTTTCACGGCTGAGCGCCTGCCACTACGAGCGCTCAGCGGCGCTCTGCTCAGCTGGGTGTTGTTCGATAGCCTCACCCCGAGCTTCCTCGGCGTAGCACCCTCGAGCATCCTCTACTGCATATCGGCGGGGGTCGTGCTGATGCTGCTCCTGCGCACCTTCATCACGACCTCGACCCGAGGCGCCAGCGTATCGTCAAGCGCTTGTCGTTCTCCGCCTAAAAGCGCCCCTGCCAGGGCGCTTCGCCCAGACGGACCGCCCACTAACTCTGCTTAAGCAAACTCCGCACGCCGCCGATGGAGAACCATGAGGCTGCGAGTACGTGAGAACGCCCTGTGCGCGTTCCTGGCCGCGGCTGCCACGGCGACGATGGCGTGGCTCGGACTGTACGGCTTCACGTGGAGCGACTACGACACCGAGGTGCGACCGGCCTTCGATGCCCTCACACACGGACACGTGCTCGAATTCCTGCGCCTCGCGCCCGCCTACGGCGGCTCGCTCGTGGTGCGTGCGCCGTTCGCGCTGCTGCCAGGGCTGTGGGGCGGCGGGCAGCTGGCAGTGTACCGGATGGTCGCGCTACCTTGTCTACTGGCCGCCGCCGTGCTCGGGGTGTGGCTTGTCGCACAGATGCGTACCGCCGGACGGCCGACGCTTTGGCGCGCAGTGGCGCTCGGTGTATGCGTAGCCAATCCACTCACCCTGAGCGCACTCGAAGTTGGCCATCCGGAGGAGCTGTTGGGCGGTGCGCTGTGCGTGGCAGCCGTGCTGCTCGCCGCCCGCGAGCGCCCGCTATGGGCTGGGCTCGCCCTCGGACTGGCGATCGCCAACAAGGAGTGGGCGCTGCTCGCCGCGGGACCCGTGCTACTCGCATTGGCACCACATCCCGGAGCATGGCGATGGAGGCAGGTGATTCTCTGCCTGACCTGCACGCTAGCAGTGACCGCGATCGTGCTCGCGCCACTTGCGCTCGTCTCCCCGAGCGGACTTGCTGGTGCCCGTGGGGCATCTGTGCCACAGCAAGAAATCTTCCTGCCTTGGCAGGTGTGGTGGTTCCTTGGGTCCTCGAATCATGTCTCGGCATCGACTGGCTTCGGGGGAGCCTTTCCGCTGAATGCGGCATGGAGCACTCACCCGGAATGGCGCCTTGTTCCTCCCTGGCTGACAGGTCTCACACACCCACTCATCATCGTGGTGGGTATGGGCCTCGCTGTAGCAGTGTGGCTGCAGCGACGACACAGACAAGGGAGTGGGTCGGTCAGCGAGCGCGACGCGCTGCTGATACTCGCCCTCGTGATGCTCGTGCGGTGTGTGCTCGACACATGGGACACGAGCTACTACATACTGCCGTTCATCTTTGCGCTACTCGCGTGGGAGGCGCACAGCGATAGCCGACATCCGCCGGTGCTGGCGCTGTTTAGCACAGTGCTCGCGTGGGTCAGTTACCAGTGGCTGCCCGATCACACTACCCCCGACGCCCAGGCGATCTTCTTCTTAGCATGGACACTGCCACTCGCAACGTGGCTTGGCCTGCGACTATATGCACCGGGACTGCGCTCAAGGGTCACGAGGAGAACCGCTCAGGAGACGACCGTGAGCTCCTTGCCCAGCCGGCTCAGCACCTCCTGACCGTCGGCGGTCACGACGATGAGATCCTCGATCCGCACGCCGAGCCGCCCAGGCAGATAGACGCCGGGCTCGACCGTCACCACGTTCCCGGCCCGCAGCGGATCCTCGCCGGCCGATGCGCGACAGGCGCGGCCCCTCGTGCACCTCGAGCCCGACGCCGTGGCCGAGGCCGTGGCCGAAGTGCTCGCCCTGCCCAGCCACCTCGATCACCTCGCGCGCGACCGCGTCGACCTCTCGGCCGTTCGGCCCCGCTCTGACCGCGGCGAGCGCCTGTTCCTGGGCGCGCGAGCACGAGCTCATAGACCTCCCGCGCCTCGCGCGGAGATACGCTCGCCGGTGGCGTACGTGCGCGTGCAGTCCGAGCAGTAGCCCTCGTGCAGGGCGCCCCAATCGATCGTGACGCAGCACGTCCTCGCGGATCTCGCGTGCGCGCGGCTCGGCGTGCGGCAGCGCGCCGTGGGCGCCGGCGGCGACGATCGAGGGGAAGCTCGGGCCCTCGGCGCCGAGGCGGCGCATGCGCAGCTCCAGCTCGATCGCGACGTCGCGCTCGGTGCGGCCGACGAGGCCGTCTTCGAGCGACTTCGCGCAAGCGCCTCGTCGGCGAGCTCGGGTCGCGGCGCGGATGCGGTCGATCTCACCGGCGTCCTTGACCGCCCGCAGCCGCTCGACCGCGCCGGCGCAGCGGAACGAGCTCCCACTCCGCGCCGAGCAGCTCGACCAGGCGCGCGTGCTGCTTGACGGTGAGGCTCGCGTCGTCGAAGCCCAAACGCCCGCCCCGTTCTCGCGACGAGGCGAGCGCCGCGACGACGCCCTCGAGCACCTCGCCGGCGACGATCTCGCGCTCGAACGCGTCCGGCACCTGCGCGGCCGACTGGGTGGCGTAGCGGAAGTCGGTGAGGAACCGGTGCGCGGCGGCCTTCGCCGGCATCGATCAGCGCCAGCCCGTTCGTGCCGGTGAAGCCGGTCAGATAGCGCACGTTGACCGGCGTGGCGACGAGCAGCACGTCGATCTCCCGCTCGCGCAGCTGTCGGCCAGCGCCCAGCGCGCTCGCGCCCGCGGTCACGCTCGGCGCTCACGCGCCGCTCCCCGAGCTGCGTCGCGCAGGCGCTCGAGCGCCAGTCGCGATAGCCCTCGGGTCCGTCGCCCGGAGATCGTCGCGAGGCAGAGGTCGCCGATCACCGACAGCCGCCGCCACGGCTCGCGCGCCTGGACGTCGGAGAGGTGGACCTCTACCGCCGGCAGCGCCGTCGATCTCGAGCGCGTCGTGGATCGCCCACGCGTAGTGCGTCCACGCGCCGGGGTTGAGGATCACCGCGTCGGCGCTCGCCGCGCAGCGAGTGCAGGCGCTCGACGTACTCGCCCTCGTCGTTCGTCTGAAAGAAGCGCGCCTCCAGGTCCAGCTCGCTCGCGCCACGCGGCGATCTGCGTACTCCAGCTCGGCGAGCGTCAGCGTGCCGTAGTGCAGCGGATCGCGCCGCCCGAGCATGGTCGAGGTTGACCCCGTGCATCACCTCTATGCGACCCCGCGCGCGCGTCATCCGAGCACGAGCCTCAGATCAACTCGACCACGGCGCTGCGCAGCTCCGCCTCGGCGGACCTCGCGGCCGGTCGCGCACATCGCCGGGCGCCTGGACGAGCACGAACGGCACGTGCGCGCCGACGCGCTTCTTGTCGCGCGCGGTCGCGGCGACGATCCGCTCGACGTCGACATCCGCGCCCGCCGAGCGTCACGGGCAGCCCGCGGGCCAGCAGCAGCTCGCGCACCTGCGCGCGCAGGTCATCTTGCCCGGAGAGGCGCAGCGCGGCGAGCAGCCCCAGGCCGACGGCCTCGCCGTGGCGGTAGCGGGCGTAGCCGGTGGCGGTCTCGATCGCGTGGCCGACGGTGTGGCCGAGGTTCAGCACCTGCCGGCGCCCGCCGTCGCGCTCGTCCGCGGCGACGATCGCGAGCTTCGTGCGCGCGCAGGCGAGGATCGTGCGCTCGTCCACCTCGCCGCCGGCGGCGACCGCGCTGCCACAGCTCCCCGCCGGCGATCAGCGCGGTCTTCAGCACCTCGACCCAGCCGGCGGCGAGCTCCGCGGCGGGCAGCGTCGCGAGCGTGTCGGGGTCGACGAGCACCCCCGCGGGCTGGTGGTAGGCGCCGACGTAGTTCTTCGCCTCGGGCAGATCGACGCCGGTCTTGCCGCCGTAGGCGGAGTCGACCTGGGCGACGAGCGTCGTCGGGACCTGCACGACCGGCACGCCGCGCTGGTAGGTGGCGGCGCAGAACCCGGCGAGGTCGCCGACGACGCCGCCGCCGAGCGCGACCACGTGGTCGGCGCGGGTCATCCCGGCGGCCAGCGAGCTCGCGCCATACCCGCTCGGCGCTCGCGAGCGTCTTCTGCTGCTCGCCGGGCGCGATCGCGATCATCAGCGCGCTCAGCTCGCCGAGCCGCTCGCCGTAGAGCGCCGGCGACGGTCTCGTCGCTGACGCAGAACGGGCGCGAGGTCGAGCGGTCGAGCGGCCAGATGCGGCCGAGCGCGCGTCGTCGGCCGCCAGCAGGCCGCGGCCGACGAGCACGGGATAGTCGCCCGAGGCCGAGCTCGCCCACAGCAGGCGCGCACCATCGGCGACGCTGCGCGTGCAGGGCACGAGCGCGCGAGCGCTCCGCGCGCAGCGTCGGCAGAACGCGTCGGCAAGTCCTCATACGCGCTCGCGCTGCGTGCAGCGCGGAACGCTCGCGCTCGCGCGCCAGCGGGCGTGCACACGCTCCCAGCGCCGACCGCTCCCAGGCGCGCCGGGTCGACATCGAGCAGCACCGCGAGTGCGGCTCGAGCGCTGCGCGCACGCGCTCGGAGAGCACGCTGCCGCCGCCGAGCGCGATCACGTCGCCGGCGCCGGCGCCGTCCAGCAGCTCGCACACGAGCTCCTCCTCGGCGGCCCGGAACGCCTGCTCGCCGCGCAGCTCGAACTCCCCGGCGATCGGATGGCCGAAGCGCTCCTCCAGCAGCTTGTCGCTGTCGAGCGCCTGCCGCCCAGCGCCCGTCGCCAGCTCGGCCGGCGGCGGTCGACTTGCCGGCGCCCATGAAGCCGATCAGGACGAGCGCCCGTCCTGCTCGCGCTCCTGCGCCGCGCTAGCCGGCGCCATCCGATCCGCTCCTCGTAGGCGCGGACGGCCTGCAGGACATCGTCGATGTGGTCGCCGCCGAACTTCTGCCGGTAGGCGTCGGCGAGCACGAGCGCCACCATCGCCTCGCCGACCACGCCGGCGGCCGGCACGGTGCAGGAGTCGGTGCGCTCGCGCAGCGCCTGCGCGGGCTCGTGGGTCTCGGTGTCGACCGAGCGCAGCGGCTTGGTGAGCGTCGGCAGCGGCTTCATCGCGCCGCGCACGATCAGCGGCTCACCGGTGGTCATCCCGCCCTCGAGGCCGCCGGAGCGGTTGGTCTCGCGGTAGTAGCCGCGCTCGGCCGAGTAGAAGATCTCGTCGTGGGCCTGGGAGCCCGGCACGCCCGCGACCGCGAAGCCGTCGCCGATCGCGACGCCCTTGATCGCCTGGATCGAGCAGATCGCCATCGCCAGACGGCCGTCGAGGCGCTCCTCCCAGGAGATGTGCGAGCCGAGCCCGGGAAGCAGCCCGAACGCCTGCACCTCGAAGACGCCGCCGAGCGACTCGTTCGCCTTGCGCAGCTCGTCGATCTCGCGCACCATCGCCTTCGTCGCCTCGGCGTCCAGGCAGCGCACCGGCGAGCTGTCCACCGCCGCGAAGTCCGCCGGCGCGAGCGGGCGCTCCGCGATCGGGGCGTGGACCGAGGCGATCTGGATCACGTGCGAGTAGACCTCGACGCCGAGCGCGCGCAGGAACGCCTTGCACAGCGCCCCGCCGGCGACGCGCGCGGCGGTCTCGCGGGCGGAGGCGCGCTCGAGGATGTTGCGCACGTCCGACTGCTTGTACTTCTGCGTGCCCACCAGGTCGGCGTGACCGGGCCGCGGCAGATGGACCTCCGCGACCTCGCGCGTCCACCGGCCAGGGGCTCATGCGCTCCTCCCAGTTGGCGTAGTCGCGGTTTGCGACCTGCAGCGCGATCGGGCCGCCGAGCGTGCGCCCGTGACGGACGCCGCCCGTGACCTCGGCCGCGTCGCGCTCGATCTTCATGCGCCCGCCGCGGCCGTGGCCGAGCTGGCGGCGCGCCATGTCGGCGTTGAGATCCTCCGGGCGCAGCTGCAGGCCCGCGGGCAGGCCCTCGACGATGCAGGTCAGGCCGGGGCCGTGCGACTCGCCGGCGGTTATCAGAGCGGAGCGCCATCTGCGCCCTAGCTTATTTGCTGGCGGCTCAGCGTCCGTGCCGGCGCGCCGCGTGGGCGCGCGCGGCGAACGCCGGATGCCCGGCGAATACGAAGCCGCCGCCCCAGGGCGAGTAGCGCAGCTCGGACAGCTTCGGCGCCCGGCGCGCCAGTTCGCGCGCAGCCTTGGCCTGGGCGCGGAAGGCATCGCGAACGCGCGGCGGTAGAGGCGGTGCTCGTGCTCTTGTCGATGCTCACGAGCTTCAGTTCGTAGGTCACGGTGCTGCCGTCGGCTTCGACGACTTCGAGCGTCTCGCTCTGGCCGACCTGCAGGTCGATCGCCTGGCACTGGGTCGCGCTCGGCTGGCAGGTGCCGCTTCCGTGCAGGATCGCCGCGCCGGTGAGCCCGAACAGCGCTTCCTTGCCGGTGCGCAGCACGACCCCGAGGAACACGAGCTGCGGGTTGGCCTTGCCGGGCAGCGGTTCGTCGAGCGCCATGTTCGTGATAGGTCTTCAGCTGGGCCGGCTGCGCCGGCGCCCCTTCGGCGACCACCGGCACGACGCCGAGCTGTGCGGTCACGTGGTAGTGGACGTAGACCTTGGGCTTCGCGGGCGTCGTTTCCTTCGGCGTCGTGGGCGTCGTGCCGCCGGAGCTCGGGGCAGAGGGCGTCGACCCCGCCGAAGGCGTAGAGGACGGGCTCGAGGACGAGGCGGTGGCTGCGTCGTGCTCGGGGCGCTTTCTTCGCTTCTGGCAGTGGCGTGAACGGGTCGTGGGCGATCCCGTGATGCTGCTTGGACGTGCCTTCGGTGGTCTCCGAGATCGGCTGGTTGGGGTTCGCCGGTGCCTGGCTGACGGTCACCTCTCCAATCGCCGCGGAGGCGCCGGCGGGCGCCGATGCGGTGACTGGAGCCGGCGCGGCCGAGGAGCCGCCGCCGAGCACGGCGTAGCCCACTGCCGCGACGAGCACGACGGCGAGCACGATGAGGAACGGCAGCAGGCGCTTGCCGAACAGGTCCTCCTTCAAGGAGGAGAAGAAATCGCGCACGGCGTTCATCGCGGCGCTCCGATCACGGCGGGGGTGGCGGGGCTCGACGAAGCCGAGCCCGAGGTCGTCTGCGCGCCGGTCGGCGATGTCGCCGTGGCGCCGCGTCGCGGCCTGGCTCGCCGGGAGCACGTAAGCGGTGGCGGTGATCGTGCCCGTCAGCTGTCCGCCGGATTTGCCGAGCCCGAGGAGCGCTCCGGGGCCAGCTGCACGCCCTGGATCGTGAGCAGGCGACCGCTGACCTGCAGGCTGCCGGAGCTGGTGCGCAGAGTGAAGTGGTTGATCTGCTGGAAGAGTTTGTAGAGGTCGAAGAAACTGCCGCTGAACACGAACGTGAACGGCATCTGCGTGAAGCCGGCGGAGGCAGCCGCGGGCGCCGCGCTCGAGCTCGCAGCTGGAGCCGCCGGCGCTGCCGCCAGAGGTGATCGAGGAGAATTCGACCTGCTTCTCGTTTGTCGCCTGAGCCAGCTGGACGATCAGCGAGGGCACTTCCTGGCCTGTCGGCACGGCTTTGCCGAGGTTCACGAGCGAGGCGTATGCCGCCGGGTAGCCCGCCTCCGCGCTGCGGGCGGCGTTCACTTGGCTTTCGGCGGTCGGACAGCTGCGACTGCGCGGTGCTGACTTCGGCGCCGAGCTTCGACGCCTTTTCGCGCTCGGGGGCGACGCACCAGCAGCCAGGCGGCGGCGACCACGGCCAGCGCGGCGAGCACGACGATGACGATGCGATCGCGACCGGTCATCGGGCGCCTCCTGTGGCTGTCGTGGGGGAACCTGTGGTAGGCGTCACCGCGCTCGCCGACTCGGTCGACGTCGTGCTCGGCGAGCTCGTCGCGGACGCGGTCGGCAGCGGGTCGAAGGTGACCTGCATCGCGAACACGGGTCCTGTGCAGGAGCCGCTGCCACTGCTGCCACCGCCGGAGCCGCTCTTGGGGGTCTGGGTGGAGCTCTGCAGCGTGACTTCGCTGACCCCGTCGATCAGGCGCAGGCGCGTGAGCGTCAGCGCGACCATCGCCTGGCTCGTGGCGCAGCCGGCGAGCGTGAAGGTGGGGACGCTGCCGGCGGGCGTCGCCGAGGACACGCTCGAGCTCGACGCCGTCGCCGCGCTCGAGCTGCCTGCGGCCGGCGTCGTTGCGCCGGTCGCGGCGGCGGCTTTGCTGCTCGCGCCCGCGGCCGTGTCGGCGCCGGCCGCGGTCGAGCCACCGCTCGACCCGATCGTGCCTGTGCAGCGAGGTCAGCGAGACCTGCCCGGGGGGCAGCACGCGGCCGAGTTCGTGGAAGGCGTGGGCCCAGTCGAAGCGCGAGTCGACGAGCTGGTCGACCGCCTGCACGCGCTGTTCGTGCATCGTCTTGAAGCTGACGTAAGGCGCGAGCCTGGCGGCCTGCGCCTGCGCCGCCTGCGCCTGCGCGTTGAGCGTCGCGATCTTGCGCCGTCTGGCTGGAGATCTGGCGGCTCGCCTGGCCGTAGAGCAGCGCGAAGATCGCGAGCACGCCGAGCAGGCCGAGCACGACGAACGCGCTGCCGCCGGACTTGCCCGCGCTGATGCCGGCGCCGCCGCGCTCGTCGGCGGGGATCAGGTTGAAGGCCCTCATCGGGGCGCCTCCTCGACGGCCAGGCCGGCGGCGATCGCAAGGCGGTGGGCGGAGATCCCGCCGAGATTCTGTCCGTCCAGGTGCACGGACTCGCGCTCGACCTCGATGCCGAGCTGCTCCTGCAGCGCCTCGGCGAAGCCGGGAAGATCGAGCGCGGCGCCGCTCAGCACGACGCGCGCGACCTCGCCTCCGCCCTCCTGGGAGCGGTGGAAGTCGAGCGAGTTGCGCACCTCGCCGGCGATTTCGCGGATGCCGTTCTCGAGCACCGTGCGCACGTCGGCGTCGGGCGCCTGGGAGGACGCGCACGGGGGCGAGCGCATGCGAAACGTCTGCCGGCGGTGGGACATCATCGATCTCGGGCGCCGCGGCCTGCGTCTGTGCGACGCCGGCCATCTCGGCGTAGCTCATATCGCGCTCGCGCGCGTCCTGCTCCGCAACGCTCTCGACCGCTCTCCGCGGCGGGCGCGACCTCCTCGACAATCGTCGTCGGCGCCTCGGGATCGACCGCGCTCCCCGGCTCTGGCTCGAGCTCGGCTTCGGCTTCCGCGACGGCCGGTCTGCGCGACCGGCTCGGGCGCCGGCTGCAGGGTCAGGTCGACCGCGGCGATCAGCGCGCGGGCTTCGACGAGCGGGATCGAGCGGCGCTCGGCGAGCTGGCTCGCCATCGCCTCGATGCCACCGCCGACGACGCGGGTGAAGCGGCAGAGCGTCCCCTCGGCGATCGCCATGTTCGTCAGCCCGTCGACGTTCAGGTACAGCACGCGGCCGGCGTGCTCGGGGTCGGGGCGGTAGAGCGAGCGGATCAGCGCGAAGGCGGACAAATCGATGCCCTCCGGGCGCAGGCCGGCGTCGCGCACTGCCGCGAGCAGCCGCTGGATCATGTCGCGCTGGGCCGCCACGAGCACGACGCGCTGGCGCGGGCCCTCGGGCGTCTCGACGATCCCGAGCGCGTGGAAGTCGAGCACCGCGTTGCTGAGCGGCATCGGCACCTGCTCCTGCGCCTGGAAGCGCACGGCCGCCTCGATCTCCTTGCGGTCGTCTACCGGCGGCAGGTCGAGCGTGCGCAGCACCGTGCGCTGGTTGGCGACGCCGAGGCGCACGCGCCGGTCCAGATCGCCGTCCTTGAACAGCTCGCGCAGCGTCTCCGCGAGCACGCCCTCGTCGAGCACCTCGCCCTCGCGCACGATGTCCGCCGGCAGCGGGGCTCCTGCCGCGTGCTTGACGGTGACTCCACCGTTCACGTGTGCCTGCACGGCGGCGACGTGGCCGGGCTGGATGTCCAGGCCGACGATGTTCGCGCCACCGCGGCGGCCGAGCTTGATGTTGAAGTTGAAGGAGGGAGCTTGCATCTGCGGTTGTGACGCTTGGGAGAAAGATCGGCGCTTCAGGTGAGCGGGCGGATCGTCCGCACGGGGGGTATCGGCGCGAGGACGGCGACGCTTTAGTGGAGGAAGTTGTTGACGTACAACTGCACCATGTCCTGCCCTACGAACACGGCCACGAGCGCGCCGAAAGCGAGGAACGGGCCGAACGGGATCGCGGTCTTGCGGCCCTCCGCCGTTCCCTTGCGCGCGACGACGACGGCGCCGACGGTCACGCCCGAGAGCAGCGCGATCAGGATCGCCGGGGCGACGGCGCTTCCGAGGAACAGGCCCATCACGCCGGCGAGCTTGACGTCGCCCATGCCCATGCCGCCGGGATACGCGAGCGCCGCGAGCAGCAGGAAGCCAGCGGCGGCGGCACCGGCGATCAGGCGGGTGGGCTCGCCGGACGGGTCGAGCGCGGTGCCGAGCACGAGCGCGAGCACGGCGCCGAGCGCGGTGATCTTGTTGGGGATGATCCGGTGTTCGAGATCGATCACCGCGGCGGGCACGACGATCAGGATCAGCGCGATGCTCAAGGCGATGCTGGACACCGAGTCGTGCGCGAGCACGGCGCCGACGCACAGCGCAGCGGTGCCCGCCTCGACGAGCGGGTAGCGCGGCGAGATCGGCTCGCCGCAGCCACGACAGTGGCCGCGCAGCAACAGCCAGGAGAGGATCGGGATGTTGTCGTAGGGGCGCACCGGCGTATCGCAGCCGGGGCAGTGCGAGGCCGGGGAGACGACCGACTCGTGCCGGGGCAGGCGGTGGATGACGACGTTCAGGAACGAGCCGAAGATCGCGCCGAGGACTCCGGCGAAAGTGATTGCCTCCATGTAAGCGTGATCGGCCGTGGCGGGGCGACGCTTGAGCCCGGAACGCATGAGAGGCGGCCCGAAGACCGCCTCTCATGGACTACTTTGATCTCGTCTTGAGAACTAGCTCAAGACCGAGTTACTACCAGCTGCTAGCTGGAGACTGTGTGGCCAGGGCAACCCTTGAGAGCTTCAGTGCTTACACACAGATGTTCCACATTGCCTTCTGGCTTTCCGGACCACTGAGTATTTATCACCAGTGTTCTGAGCTTCCGCTGTGACCTTATATTCAGTACCAGCGGCATTGATTTCGGTTTCCATCAACTCGGCTTCCTTGGCGTTCGTAGTATGTTGAGGGAAGGCTCGATTTCCTTCAACTTTGTCTTAGTTGCTTCTTTGTAAAGACCACCGTTTTCGGTCGCATACGTCTCTATCGCCGTCTGGGCCGTCTGAGCGACCGTCTTGGCCGATGAGTCATATGCCTTGCTCTTCTGGCTGAGCAGCGCGGGAATCGCGATCGCGGCGAGGATGCCGATGATCAGGATCACGACCAGAAGTTCGATCAGGGTAAAACCACCCTCATCGCTGGTCCGCTGGCGTAGTGATTGCAACATGAATCCTCCTAGGATCCGATTTGGCGCCAGCCCCTGGTTCCATCGCCTCCAATGGCGATACGCCCCCCTTGCGAGAGCCGCCGGCTTTGCTATGCACCCATAAGGAATGCTTGCCTTGGCCCTGACACTGGCTTTGTCAGACCCTGCATCGGCCAAGCTAAAGAGAAACTGAATAGCTGCATAAGACCTGGACGGATGAACTGTCCCGGTCCGTCTATCAGGCGGCGCCCTCGAGCCACTTGGCCTGGGCGTCGATGTCGGTATGGCGCACTCCATCGCCGCCGCACCACGGGCAGGTGACCGTGTTCTGCTCGCCGCCGAGGCCGGAGATCACCTTGCCTGTCCCCCGGCAAGGCATACACTCCCGCGGCCCATGGGCCGCAATCGCCACCTCGTCGTCGTCTTGCTCGTCAGCCATCGCCGGGCGAGGTTAGCGTTCTGCCGATGAAAGGGTCCTCCCGATGGCTCATGTGGGTCGCGCTCGCGCTGATCACGCTCGGCGCGGGGGTGCTGCGCCTGATCCACGTCGGCCAGGTTCCCCCCGACCCGTTCTACGACGCGGCCGTTCGCAGCATGGGGCTCTCCTGGCACAACTTCTTCTTCGGCGCGTTCGAGCCCGGCGGCAGCGTCTCGATCGACAAGCCGCCCGTCGATTTGTGGCTGCAGGTCGCGTCCGTCAAGCTGATCGGCTTCTCCAACACGTCGCTGAAGCTGCCCGAGGCGCTCGCCGGGACGCTCGCGGTGCCGCTGCTGTTCGGAGCCGTGCGGCGCATGTGGAGCACGCGCGCGGGGCTGGCGGCGGCGGTCGCGCAGGCGGTGCTGCCGATCGAGGTGATCACCTCGCGCAGCGACACGATGGACGGGGTGATGATGGCGCTGATCGTGCTCGCGCTGTACCTGATCGTGCGCGCGAACGAGCGCGGCTCGAGCGCCTGGCTGCTGGCGGGCGCGGCCGCGCTCGGGATCGCCTTCGACGTGAAGCTGCTCGAGTCGCTGGTCGCACTGCCGGGTCTGGCGGTGCTCGCCTATCTCGGCATGCCCGGCTCGCGCAAACGGCGCCTGCTGCAGCTCACGGCCGCCTCGGCGGTGTACGTCGTGGTTGCGCTCGCGTGGCTGGGCGCGACGCTGCTCGCTCCCAGCCCACGACCGCCCCTACGCGATCGGCTCGACCAACGGCAGCGCCTGGAACGCCGCGTTCGTGTTCAACGGCACCGACCGGCTGTCGGGCAAGTCGATCGAACCGCAGACCGTCTACCAGCCCGGCCATCACTACCCGACCGCGACACAGTCCGAGCGCGACCACATCCCGATCGTCCCGACCTCCCCCACGCGCCTGCTTCGCGCGGATCGGGCCGCTCTCCGGAGAGCGCCTCGGCCTAGTGCTGCTGCTTGCGCTGCTGCTGGGAATCCCGGCCCTGATCAGCGGCGTGCTGAAAAAACCCGAGCGAGGCGAGGACGCCGACTACCGGATACGCCGCGCGACGGCGGCCGGGCTGGGCGTGTGGCTACTCACCGGCATCGTGCTGTTCAGCGACATGGCGCGCCTGCACCCCCGTTACGTCGAGGGACTCGTCCCCGCTGTGACCGCGACGTTCGGCATCGGCGCTGCCTGGGCGACCTCCTCCATCTGGACGCGCACGGCTGATCACGCTGGCGGTGAGCATGGTCGTGCTGATCTTCTACGCCGAGCGACTGCTGTACGGCCGCCCGGAAAGCTGGTGGATCGCGCTCGCCGGCGCGCTCGGCGCGGTCGCGTTCGCGGGCCTGGCGCGCGTCCGCGTGAACCCCTCGGCCGCGCTCCTCAGCGCTGCTCTCGGCGGGCAACGCTCGCGCTGACGCTGCTCGCGATCGCGGCGATCCCGTTGGAAATCGACAACACGGCGATCGAAAACCGCGTGAGCGACGCCGGCTACATCGGCGCACTGCCGGGTGAAGAGCAGCGCGAGCTGAGCGCCTACCTGATCGCCCACCAGGACGGCGCGCACTACGAGCTCGCGGCCGAGTCTGCCACCGGGATCGGCTCGCTGATCGTGCAGGACGCCCGCCCCGTCGTGATCCTCACCACCTATGAAGCGCGCGTGTTCACGAGCGTCGCGAAGCTCGAGCGCCTGATCGCCGAAGGCAAGGTGCGCTACGCCTTCCTGGAGACCTACTGCGGCGAGCACACCTCGACGACGAACGCCGCCTGCTCGGCGCCCGCCAAATGGATCCGCGCGCACGGCACCGATGTCTCCTGGCAAGCTGGCTTGAGCCACGACAAGATCCTGTATCTGCTCCCGGGCGCAAAGCCGTGAGCGATGCGGCGAACGCTCCTCTGGATACGCTGGCGGCCGCGCGCCAGAGCCGCCGGGCGATTCGCGTTCGACACGGAGTTCATGGGCGAGGGTCGCTACCGCACGCTGCTGTGCCTGATCCAGCTGGCGGTGCCCGACGGCGCGAACGCCGAGCGTATCGAGCTGATCGACCCGCTCGAGCAGGATCTCGATGGCGCGCCGCTGGCGGCGATCCTCGCCAATCCCACCGTCCAGACTGTCGTCCACGCCGGGCGCCAGGACGTCGCGCTCGTGCGCCGGCGCTTCGCCACGGAGGTGCTGGGCGTGTTCGACACGCAGATCGCCGCGGGCTTCGCGGGGCTCGGCGCGCAATCATCGTATGACACGCTGCTCGCCGAGCTGCTCGACGTGCGTCTGGCCAAGAGCGCGAGCTTCACACGCTGGGACACGCGCCCCCTCTCCCCTGAGCAATCACAGTACGCGCGCGAGGACGTCGTCCACCTGCTCGGGCTCGCGGCGGAGCTCGAACGCCGCCTGACCGCGCTCGGCCGCCTCGAGTGGGCGCGCGAGGAGTGCCGCTTCCTCGAGCAATCAAGCGACGAGCGCGACCTCGACACGGTGTTCGCGCGCCTGCCGCGGATTCGCGGCCTCGGCCCCGCCGCGCAGACGATCGCGCGCGAGCTCGTCGCCTGGCGCGAGCGCACAGCCGCCACCGCGGACCGGCCGGTACAGAGCATCCTCGGCGACGCACCGCTCGTCGAGATCGCCAAGCGCAAGCCCTCCTCGACCAGGCAGCTCGAGCAGATCCGCGGCGTCAACGCGGCGAGCCTGCACCGCCGAGCGCTCCGAACTTCTCGATGCGGTGCACCGTGGCAGCGAACGGACGCCGGATCCCCTGCCCCAGGAGGGCCGCCCGCCGCCACCGGACCCCGAGGACGGCCCCCTGATCGCCCTCGCCGAGGCGTTTGTTCGCGCCCGCGCCCGCGAGGCCGGCCTCGCCTATGAGCTGCTCGCCGCGCGTGCCGACCTGCAGACGATCGTCGCCGCCCGTCGCGTCGGCGACCCCGAGGCCGATGTGCGCACGCTGCGCGGCTGGCGCCGCGAGCTGGTGGGAGCCGAGCTGCTGGAGCTGCTCGACGGCCGCGTGTCGCTGTCCGTCAGCGACCGGGCAATTCGCGTCACTGCCACTGACTGATCAAGATTCGATGTGGTTGTACACTTCAAACAAAGGTAGGTACATCGAGATCACGATGAACCCCACCAGCGATCCGATCACCATGATCATGATCGGCTCCATGATCGAAGTGAGCGCCTTCACCGAGGCGTCGACGCGGTCCTCGTAGAACTCCGCGACCTTGTCGAGCATCGCGTCCAGGGCGCCCGTTTCCTCGCCGACCCCGACCATGTGCGTGACCATCGTCGGGAAGATCGGCGCCTGCGCCAAAGGCGCCGCGATCGTGCCGCCGCGCTTGACCGAGTCGATCACGCCCGCCATCGCCTCCTCGATCGCGACGTTGCCGCCCGTGCGCCCGGTGATGTCCAGCGCGAGCAGCAGCGGCACGCCGGCGCTCGTCAGCGAGGCGAGCGTGCGCGACCAGCGCGCGACCGCCACCTCCTGCACGATCGTGCCGATCTTCATCGGGATGTGCAGGCGGAAGTGGTCCCACTGCTTGCGCCCCCACGTCGTTTTCTTCCACTTGATGAACGTGAACACGACCGCCCCGGTGACGAGGAACATCGCCCAGTAGTAGCCGGTCACAACTTCGGAGGCGAACACCGAGACCTTCGTGATCGCCGGCAGTCTGCCGCCGAATTCCTTGAAGACGTTGATGAACACGGGGATCAGGAACGCGCACAGCGCGAGCATGATCCCGACCGCGACGACGACCACCAGGATCGGGTAGATCATCGCCGATTTGATCTGCCGCCGCAGCGAGGCGTCCTTCTCGAGCTGATCGGCGACGCGCAGCAGCGAGCCCTCGAGCACACCGCCGGCCTCCCCCGCCTGCGTCATCGCGACGAACAGCGTGCTGAACACCTTCGGGTGGCGCGCCATCGCGTCGCTCAACGACAGCCCCGCCTCGACGTCCTTGCGGGTCGCGACGATCGTCTCCTTCAGCATTTTGCTCTCGGTCTGCTCCTCGAGCACGTACAGCGCGCGCAGGATGCTCATGCCGGAGGAGATCATCGTCGCGAGCTGGCGCGCGAACACCGCCAGTTCGGTGGCGTTGACGCTTTCGAAGAACGTCAGGTTGATCTCGCGCGAGGAGTGCTTGTCGGCGATGTCGAGCACGACCAGCCCGCGCGACTTCAGCTGGTCGGAGACCGCCTGCTTGGAGTCGGCCTCGACCTCGCCCGTGCGCCTTGACGCCGGCGAGGTCGATCGCTTTGAAGACGTACGTGCTCATCCGTTGCGCTTCTCCTATGCCGCCGCCAGCGACGCGGCGCCGAGCAGGCGCCCGAGCTCGTCCGGCGTGGACGAGCGCGCTTCGGCGAGCTTCTGCGTGATCTTGCCCGCCCGCACCAGTTCCGCCAGCGAGGTGTCCATCGTCTGCATCCCCTGCGCCGAGCTCGTCTGCAGCACCGAGTAGATCTGATGCGTCTTGCCCTCGCGGATCAGGTTGCGGATCGCGGGGTTGGGCACGAGCACCTCGGTCGCGACCACGCGACCGGAGCCGTCGGCCGTCGGCAGCAGCTGCTGGGTCATGATCCCCTCTAGCGCGACCGACAGCTGCACACGCACCTGGCCCTGCTGGTGAGATGGGAACACGTCGATCACGCGGTCGATCGTCTGCGCGGCATCCTGCGTGTGCAGCGTCGCGAACACGAGGTGGCCGGTCTCGGCCGCGGTCAGCGCGGTTGAGATCGTCTCCAGGTCGCGCATCTCGCCGACCAGGATCACGTCCGGGTCCTGGCGCAGAGCGGCCTTCAGCGCGTCGCCGAAGCTCTGCGCGTCGGAGCCCAGCTCGCGCTGGTTGACCAGGCACTTCTTGTGCGCGTGCAAAAACTCGATCGGGTCCTCGATCGTCATGATGTGCTCCTCGCGCGTGCGGTTGATCTCGTCGATCATCGCCGCCAGCGAGGTGGACTTGCCGGAGCCGGTCGGGCCGGTGACGAGCACGAAGCCGCGGGGGCGGCGCGTGAACTCGTGCACGGCGGCGGGCAGCCCGAGCTCGTCGATCGAGGTCAGCCCGAACGGGATCAGCCTGAAGGCCGCCCCGATCGCGCCGCGCTGGTAGTAGGCGTTGACGCGGAAGCGCGCGTGGCCGGGGATCGAGTAGGCGAAGTCCAGCTGCCAGTTGGTCTCCAGGCGCTGACGCTGGTCGCCGGTGAGGATCGAGTAGATGATCTCGCGCGTGTCTGTCCCGGACAGGACCGGATAGTCCTCGAGCGGCGTCAGACGCCCGCGGATCCGCACGGTGGGATTCGCGCCGGCTGACAGGTGCAGATCGGAGGCGCGGCGCTCGACGACCTCCATCAGGATGTCCGCGAAGTCGATGTCCATGCTCGCCCATCGACAGATCAGGCCGCGGCCATTAGCCCCTGCGGCCCGCGCCCAGCGAACTGGACGAAGGTTCGAGCCCTAACCGCTGCCGATCACGCGGGCGATCTCGGCGATCGACGTCCGTCCCTGTTTCACCTTCTCCAGGCCGTCGTCGCGTAAGCCGCCGCATTCCCTGGCGCACGGCGACTTCGCGCATCTCCTCCGCCGGACGGCGTTCGAGCGCCAGCGAGCGGACCTCCGAGGTAACGCTCATCACCTCGTACAGCCCCAGACGTCCGCGGTAGCCGCTGCCGGCGCAGCGCCGGCAGCCGACCGGCTCGTAGGCCTCGAGGTCCACGAGCGCCTTGTAGCCGTTCTCGCGCAGCACGTCCGCCGAGACGATCGTCCGCCGCTTGCAGTTCGGGCAGAGCATCCGCGCCAGGCGCTGGGCGACCACACAGTCAAGCGCCGAGGCGACCAGAAACGGCTCGATTCCCATCTCGATCAGCCGTGTGATCGCGGAGGGCGCGTCGTTGGTGTGCAGCGTCGAGAGCACCAGGTGGCCGGTCAGCGCTGACTCGATCGCGATCCGCGCGGTCTCGGCGTCGCGGATCTCCCCGACCATGATCACGTCGGGATCCGCGCGCACCATCGAGCGCAGCCCGGCCGCGAACGTCAGACCGTGTTTCGCCGCCACCTGCAGCTGCGTGAGGCCCTCCATTTCATACTCCACCGGGTCCTCGACGGTGATGATGTTCTTCTCCGGGGTGTTCAGCATCTGTAGCGCCGCGTACAGGGTCGTCGACTTGCCCGAGCCCGTGGGACCCGTTACCAGGACCGCGCCGTGCGTCTCGTGGCAGGCACGCTCGAAGCGGTTGCGGTCGGCATCGGAGAAGCCGAGCTTGTCGAGGCTCGTCACGACCGACTCTTTGTCGAGCACGCGCATCACGATCGCCTCGCCATGCACGCTGGGCAGCGTCACGACGCGCAGGTCGATGTGGCGCCCGTCGACCGTCAGCCCGACGCGGCCATCCTGGGGCATGCGCCGCTCGGCGATGTTCATCTCCGCCATGATCTTCACGCGCGAGATCGCGCCACCCGCCATCCGCCGCGGCACGGTGGTCGCATCGTGCAGAACCCCGTCGACCCGGAAGCGCACGCGCAGCTCGCGCCCGTCAGGCGCCAGGTGGATGTCCGAGGCGCCCTGCTCGACGGCCTGCGCCACGATCTGATTGACCAGCTTGACAACCGGCGCGTCATCGGCGGTCTCGCGCAGGTCGACGACCTCGGCGTCGCCCTGTTCCTGCTCTTCGATCTGACCGTCCTGCTCAGAGACGACGTCATCGAGCCGGTCCAACCGCGAGATCAGGTTGGCAATGTCCTCGGGAGGGGCGACCGCGACGCGCACCTCGTAGCCGGTCATGATCGCGATGTCATCGACCGCGAGCACGTTCGAGGGGTCCGCCATCGCCAGCAGCAGCATGCCCTCCTCGGCGAATGCCACCGGCACGGCCTGATAGCGCTTCGCGGCGGTGCTGCTCACGAGGTTGGCCGCGTTCATGTCCACCGAGAAGACGCCCAGGTCGAGATGATCGAAGCCGTAGCGCTCTGCGAGCGCGCGCGTCAGCCCATCCTGGGTCAGCGCCCCGCTGTCGAGCAGCACACGCTCGGGCATCGTGCCGGTGCCGCGCGAGGTCTCGATCGCGCTCTCCACCTGCTCGCGCGCGACCAGACCCATGTCGACGATCACGTCCGTGAGAAAGCGTGGCGAAGATCCCCGGCGGGAAGGGCCGGTGACGCCCATCCATTGCTCGCTGGGTGCAGCCGCGTCGATCTCCACAGTCAGATCGGTCTCCGTTGCGCTCTCTACCTCGATCTCGGCGGAGTGATCGATCTCCACCGTGTGCTCGGACTCGCCGTCCTGGCCAGAGTCGATGCCAAAGATCGCGTGCAGGTCAGGACCGATCCGCTGAGAAGCCTCACTCATCGTGTCGGAGCTCTCTCTACCCCACAGCGATCCTCTGAGATCCGCTCAGTCGGGGCCACCGTGATCTCGGACCGCGCGGCGCATGACCTCGAGCGGCGCCTGGCGGCCTGTCCACATCTCGAAGCTGAGCGCCCCCTGTGCGAGCAGGATCTCAAGTCCGTCGAGTGTGCGTGCGCCGTGCTCTCGCGCGGCGGCGAGCAGCGGTGTGACTCCTGAGCGGTAGACCATGTCGACGACATACGGGTACTCACCGACCTGATCGAACGTCAGTCCGAGTAGGTTGAGCCCCTCGGGCTCACTGGCCGACCGTTCTAGCCCAACCGGCGTGCAATTGATGAGCAGCTCGGCACGCTCGGGCTCGCTCACGGTGCGCGCGCCCAGCTCCCGCGCCAGCGCGGCGGCGCGCTCGGGCGTGCGGTTCCACACCGACACCTCGCGCGCGCCGGCCTCCCGTAGCGCCCAGACCGCCGCCCGCGCGCTGCCGCCCGCCCCCAGAACAAGCGTGCTCGGGCGGGCAGGGAGACCGACGAGCTGCTTCAGCGCCACGATCAGGCCGGGGGCGTCGGTGTTCTCCGCCGCGATCGTCCCGTCGGAGGAAAACGTGAGCGTGTTCGCCGCGCCGATCGCCTTGGCCGCGACGCTTGCCTGCTCGGCCAGCGCGAGCGCCGCCTGCTTGTGGGGGATCGTCACGTTCGCGCCGACGAAGCCCGCCTGACCCAGGGCGCGGGTGGTCTCTGCGAACAGCTCCCGCGGGACGGGCAGCGCCTGATAGCGCCAGTCCTCCATCCCGAGCGCCTGCAGCGCCGCGTTGTGCATCGCGGGCGAGCGGCTGTGCGCCACCGGCCAGCCGAGTACCCCGAGCCTGTGCATCAGCGCTCCATCACCGCTTCTTGCATACGGGCGGCTTACCGCCGTTCTTCTTGACCGCCGCGTCGTAGGCGGCGGCATCGATTTCAAACTGGGCGTAGTTGGTGGAGAAGACCTGCTCGCCGCATCCGTCGGCGCCGGCGACGTAGTACAGGTAGGACACGTGGGCGGGATGGGCCGCCGCTTCGATCGAGGCCATCCCGGGGTTCGAGATCGGCGTCGGCGGCAGGCCGTGATGGGTGCGCGTGTTGTAGGGCGAGTCGATGTGCAGCTGCGATTCGGTCAGTTCATGCGTGTCGGTGGCGATCCCCTCCGCCTGCTCGACCGCGTAGTAGATCGTCGCGTCGATCCCCAGCGGCATTCCCAAGCGCAGGCGGTTGTAGATCACGGCCGCGATCTTCGGCCTGTCACCCGGCAGCTGCGCCTCGCGCTCGACCATCGACGCGATCGTCAGCAGCTGGTAAGGGGTGACGTGCAGCTCATGCGCACGACGCATATCCTCTGGACCGAAGCGTTCCTGGAAGGCCGTCAGTTGCTCGGCCACCAGCCGGCTCACGGGAGCACCAGCGTTCATCTCGTAGGTCGCGGGGAACAGGAAGCCTTCGAGGTTCGGCGTGTCCCCGGGTGCTCCGTAGGTGACCGGGTTCAAGAGCGGGGAATGCTCCGATGCCTTTGCGTAGCTGCCGGTGAGGCCATCCGCCGCGGCGATTTCAGCGATCTGAAGGCGGTTCTCCCCCTCGGGGATCACAACCTTCACCGCGATCGTGACCGGTGGTGGTTTGCTCAGCGCGGAGATCGCCGCGGCGTAGCTCTCTTCGTGTCGCAGTAGGAAGCGGCCCGAATGCAACTGGCCCCGCTTGCCCTCGACAAGCGCGCGCATGTCGAAGAAGAAACCGGATCTCACCACGCCGTCGTGGGCGAGGATCGAGCCGACCGTGCTCGCACTCGAGTCCTTCGGGATCACCACGATCACTCGTCCATGCCCCGCGCCCGCGAACGGCTGGAACAGCGACAGCAAGAACCACACCACGAAGATCGCCGCGGCCAGAGCGAGCAACGCGGCCACTCGAGCGCGGGTCAGCCTGAACCGTCCACCGCCTTGGCCATTACCGACATGGAGCCCTCCCCCACGTCCGCCGGCACGCTTGACCGATGGGCGCCCGGCACGCAGTCGATCGCGTCGCTGTTCGAGCAGCGCGTCGCGGCGGGCAGGTGGAGGGATTGGTGGGGGTGTAGAAATTGGTGGGGGTGGAGGCTCCGCGGACTCCTCGACCGGGATCGGAGAAGGAGGAGGAGGAGGAGAAGAAGAAGAAGAAGGAGAAGGAGCAGGAGAAGCGACCTCTGTAGAGGGAGGCTCAGGCGCTTGTGCAGACTCCTCCGGCACGACGGGGGACAGAATGGCCTCGGCGGGCTTCTCGGGTTCGAGTCCGGCGCGGCGGCGTGCGCGCTCTTCCCGATCTCGCTCGCGTTCCTCCTCGGTGCGTTCGCGGGGGGGCTGTGATCGGTTGCCGCGGGCCAAGGCAGGGACCCTAACGCGATTAGTGAGACCGGGCCGCGAACCAGCTCTCGAGCAGGTGTGCCGCTGCGCGCGAGTCCTCGTCCGCCTTCGAGCGCGCATCGTCGCGTTGGGCCAGGCGCGTGGTGAAGCGCTCGTCGTGCATCTCCACCGGCACCTCCTCCCCCAGGCGCAGCGACAGTGCCTGCGCGAACGCGCGCGTCTCGCGCGTCTGCTCGCTGTCGTCGCCGCTCAGCGAGAGCGGCAGGCCGACGACGACGCGCTCGACCTCGCGCTCGCGCACGAGCTGCTCGATCCGCGCCAGCCCGCGCCTGGTTCCGGGGCGCGGCACGATCTCGATCGGGGTGACGATCGTGCCCGTCGGATCGCTCAACGCACAGCCGCAGCGCGCGCTGCCGTAGTCCAGCGCCAGCACCCGCATCAGCCGGCGAGCGCGGCCGCGATCTGCTCACGCGCGGTCGCGAGCGCGTCCTCCAACTTGCTCACATCGCGGCCACCCGCCTGCGCGAGCGTGTCGCGACCGCCGCCTCCCCCGCCGACGACCGCGGCGGCGGCCTTCACAACCACCCCGGCCTTTACGCCCCGCGCCACCAGCTCCGGCGCGACGCTCACGACCAGCGCGACCCTGCCCTCGACCGCGCTCGCGAGCACGATCGCGGCCTCGCCGAGCTGCCCCTTGAGGCGATCGACCAGCTCGAGCAGCGCCTTTGCGTCAAGCTCCTCCACCCCGGCGCTCAGCACGCGCGCTCCCGCGACCTCCGACGCCATCGCCACCAGCGCCGCGAGGTCGACCTGGGCGGCGGCCGCCGAGCCGCCGCCACTCCGCTTCAATTGCTGCTCGAGCTCCTTGCGCGCGCGCTCACGTGCCTGCACCGTCTCGAGCGCCTGTCCGGAAGTCGTGCGCAGCGTCCGCGCGATCTCGCCCAGCAGCCGATCGTGCTCGCGCAGCAACTCGACCGCCGCCGGCCCCGTGACCGCCTCGATCCGCCGCACGTTCGCGGCGTTGGATGTCTCGCTGAGTATCCGGAACGGGCCGATCTCGGCGGTGCAGCGCACGTGCGTGCCGCCACACAGCTCGCGCGAGTACTCACCCGCGCCGACCTCCACCATCCGTACCACCTCGCCGTACTTCTCCCCGAACAGCGCCATCGCCCCCAGCCGCTTCGCCTCGTCGAGCGTCGTCGTGATCGGGCGCACCGGATCGTTGCGGGCGATCCACGCGTTCACCTGATCCTCGACCTCGCGCAGCTCCTCCGCGCTGAGGCCCTGGCCATGGCTGAAGTCGAAGCGCAGCTTGTCCGGTCCGACGTAGGAGCCGGCCTGGCGCACGTGACCGCCGAGGCGCGCGCGCAGCGCGGCCTGCAGCAGGTGCGTCGCGGTGTGATTTGCCTCGGTCGCGTGTCTTGCCACGCGATCGACCCGCGCGAGCACGCGCTCGTCCGGCCGCAGCTCGCCGCGCTCGAGCACGACCGCGAGCACCTGATCGTCGCCGAGGCGAAACACGTCCTCCACCCGCGCCCGGCAGTCACCGTCGGCGCATTCGATCGTGCCAACGTCCGCTATCTGCCCGCCACCGGCCGCGTAGAACGGCGACTCCGCCAGCTTGACCAGCGAGCTCGCCCCGTTCACGCCCACGGCGGCGACCGTCGTCTGCTGCTCCTCGGTCTCATACCCCGTGAACCTGCTCTTCGCGGCGGTTTCCTCGGCGAACGCGAGCGCGCGCTCGCGAGGGCTGCGCTCCCCCTGCTCGCCGCCGGGGGCGCGGGCGCGCAGGCGCTGCGCGTCCATCAGCCGCTCGAAGGCCTGCTCATCGACGCCGAGATCCTCCTCGGCCAGCAGCTCCTTCGTGAGGTCGAAGGGAAATCCGAACGTGTCGTGCAGCTGGAAGGCGTCCTCGGCGTCGATGCTTTGCCTGCCCGCCTCCCGAACCCGCGCGATCTGCGCGTTGAGGTTGGCCAGCCCAGTCTCGAGCGTGCGCCCGAAGGCCTCCTCCTCGGCGCCCAGCCACGTGTCGATCGCGTCCGCCTGTTCTCCCAGCTCCGGGTAGGCGGCGCCCATCACCTCGCGCACGCGCTCGCCGTAGCGCCTCAGGAAGCCGGGCTCGAGATCCAGCGCTCGCCCCTGCAGGATCGCGCGGCGTATCACCCGGCGCAGCACGTAGCCGCGATCCTCGTTGCTCGGCACGACACCGTCGGCCACCAGGAACGTCATCGCGCGCGCGTGGTCGGCCAGGATCCGCAGCGCGCGATCGCTGCCGGCCTGCTCGCCATAGCGCCTGCCCGAAAGCTCCTCGCCGAGGTCGATCAGCGGCTGGAACTGGTCTGTTTCGAACACCGATTCCTTACCCTGCAGGATCGCCGCCATGCGGTTGAGCCCGAGGCCAGTGTCGATGTTGTTCGCGGGCAGGCTCGTCAGCGTTGACGCTCCATCGGCGTCGACGGACTGGTCGTACTGAGTGAACACCAGGTTCCAGAACTCCAGGAACCGCTCATTATCCCCACCCGGTAGGTCCGCGGCCGTGCCGAACTGAAGGCCCCGATCGAGGTACAGCTCCGAGCTCGGCCCGCACGGTCCCGTCGGGCCGGCCTGCCAGAAGTTCTCCTCGCGCGAGCATTCCACGATCCGCCCGCGCGGGACCCCGACCTCCTGCCAGAGGGCGATCGCCTCCTCATCGGGGCCGAGCCCCAATGCCTCGTCGCCGGCGAACACCGTCACCCAGATGTCCTCTTCAGCCAAGCCGAACACCGCTCGCGACAGCTCCCACGCGAGCTCGATCGCCTCGCGCTTGAAGTAGTCGCCGAATGAGAAGTTCCCCAGCATCTCGAAGAACGTCAGGTGCCGGGTCGTGTTGCCGACGTTGTCGATGTCGACGGTACGAAAACACTTCTGACAACTCGTCAACCTTGGCGCCGGTGGCTCTTCCTGGCCCAGGAAATAAGGCTTGAGCGGATGCATCCCGGCTACCGTCAGCAGCGCGGAGGGGTCGTGCGCCGAGGGCACCAGCGACGCCGAGGCAATGCGTTTATGCCCATGCTCCTCAAAGAAGCTCAGGTACCGCTCGCGGATCTCATCAGAGGTCATCGTGCGGGTGATCTTAGGTCGATCCCCACATCGGGACCTACCCCACTTCCCCCAGATCGCTGTTCTCGTCGGCCAGTGCCGCCTGCTGGCCCTCATCCAGCGCCCCGGCCCCCGCGATCAGCCGCTTCGCGTGCTCCAGGTCGTCCGCCCGTCCGAACGTCAACGCTGCCTTCACCCTCCCGTCCTGCAGATACCAGTTCGTGAACTCCCCGTCGTCGAAGCTTCCGCGCAGGATCTCCTCGTCCCAGTCCTTCGCCGGGCCGACGTATTCGAGCTCGCCCCAGTCACCGAGCACCGAGTAAAAATAGGGGACCGTCTCGTGGGGCACGTCCTGCCCGAGCATGTTCAGCGCCGCGGTCTTGCCTTGGTTGAACGCCACATCCCAGTGCTCGATCCGTACGTGTCCGCCGTGCATCTTCGACTCGTATTCGCACATGTCCCCGGCGGCGAACACGCCCTCGGCTGTGCTCTGGAGCCTTGACGAGCAGCGCACGCCGCCCTGCTCGCCAACCTCCAAGCCCGCCCGCTTCGCCAGCCCCACATCCGGCGCCACGCCCGCCCCGATCACGACCGCCTGCGCCTCCAGCTCCAGGCCGTTGCGCGTGATCACCTTCGCCACGCGGCCCTCCCCCTCGAAGCGCTCCAGCTCGTCGCTGCCGTGCACCGTCACCCCGTGCGCTTCCAACAACTCCTGCACGAACCGCCCTGCCGCCCGCCCGAACCCGCGTTCCAGCGTCCTCTCCTCCTGCATCACGATCGTCGCCTTCTTCCCCAGCATCGTCATGCTCGCCGCGACCTCGCAGCCGATGTACGAGCCGCCGATCAGGACCACGTTCTCCGCGTCTTTGACGCTCTCCCTGATCGCGTCCGCGTTCCCCAGCGTCCGCAGGTAGTGGATCTCCTCCAGCTCGCAGCCCTCCACGTTCAGCCGTCTGACGTTCGCGCCCGTCGCGATCAGCGCCTTACCGAACTCGACCTGCTCCTTGCTCGACAGCGTCGCCGTGCGTGTTTTCAGGTCGAGTTCGGTGACACTGGTGCGGGTCAGCAGCTCGATCTGCTGTTCCGCCCACCACTCCGCCGGCCTGAACATCGGCTCCTCGCGGCTCTCCTCGCCGCGCAGGTACCCCTTCGAGCACTCCGGCCGGTTGTACGGCGCGTCGGGCTCGCGGCCGACGAGCAGGATCTCGCCCTCCGCGCCTTCCTCGCGCAGCCACCGCGCGCAGTTGGCGCTCGCGAGGCCACCGCCGATCAGGAGGTAGTCGACCTTTCTTGCGCTCATCTTTCGCAACCTTACAGTCCCGGCGGGTGCCTCACCGACCATTTCGCCCATGTCGGTATGTAGCTCAGGATCCGCCAGCGGGGGCCGTCTTCGTCTCTGTTCGGTCCCGTGTCAGTCCCGTTGTGACTCGTGTCCAGCCTTAACCCCGCGATCACGATGAACACATGCGGCTGTGGCACGTCGGTCGCATAGATCGTCACCCAGCGACCCGGTCCCGGATCACCCCAATTCACGTAGTCCTGTGCGAGCGGGTTGTCCCTGACGATTTCTTCGATCGGCCGCACGCCGCTGCGGTACAGCACGTAGTTGACCGTGCTCGAGCAGTCCTCGTCCGGCGCGCCGCGCGGGTCCGGGTGCCCGTCCGGGCCGTACGGCAGTTCCTGCAGCTCGTTCCCGGCCACCAGCATCGCCTGCACCGTCGTCGGCACGCCTTCGGGGATCCACGCCAGATGACCGTCTGTGGGATCGAGCTCCGCGCGTTCGCCGGGAATGAACTGGATCGGCGTCGGGCTTTCCCCGCTCACGCGGCCGTAGGAGCCGGCGCCACCGGCCGTGATCGGCTGTGTTATCGGGGCGGAGGTGGAGCCTCGATACTTCGCCGCCCAGCTCTCGACCTCTTCCACATACCATTCCGCGTGGTTGTAAGCGAAGATCGCTTTCTTGTAATCGCCCGGCGCGCCGGAGGCCTTCAGGTAGTTCGCAGCCCCGAAGATCGCATCTTCCGGGTTCCAGCGGTCGGGCGTACCGCCATCGGGGGCCACCCCGTAGGTCGCCCACGTGCTCGCGAGGAACTGCATCGGCCCGCCGGCGCCCGCCGAGTTGACCGCGCCCTCCTTCGTGCACGAGGGATCAGGGTCGCGCCCGTGATCGCACTCGACCTTCCCGATCCCCGCGAGGATCGCCCAGTCCAGGTGGTATCGCCGACCCGCCTGTTCGTAGTCGTGCAGGTATTCGGCCGGGATTTCTGCTTTCGCCAGCGCCGAGGGACCATCCGTCTCTTCGCCGCTTCCTGTAGTCCCAGCAAGACCGCCGAGGCCCCTCGCGCCGACCAATGTCATCAACATCATCAGCAGGAACAGCACTCCCAGCGCTGCGGCGCCCGCGATCAGTGCGCCGATCGCCAGCGGCAGGCGGGGCGAGACGGGCACAGGCACGCCCGCGGCTCTTGCCGCGATCCTCGCCGCCATCGCGACCTTGGATCGCTTCGACCGCTTCGATCCTTGCGCCGTCCTCGATCCGGCCGCAGTACTCGAACCAGCGGTCGTCGTCCTCAACCCCGCCGCCAAACCCACCGCTGCGAAGCGCCTACCCGCCACCTTCAGGCTACCCCGGGCGTCGTCGAGAACGCACGCAGCAGCGACGGCAGCACGATGTCGACCTGAATCGCCTCCACCCGGCCGGAGTGATCGCGGAACAGACAGCGGCCCGCCTCGAACTCCAACAGGCTCTGGCGCATCCTGCGATCCTCCGGGTCCAGCCCAAGCAACTGCAAAGCACGCCCCGCCTCCGCCTCCGAGCGCATCCCGAACACGAACGTCGCCCCCAGCAGGTTCTCCAGCGACTCGCGCTCGCCAACCAACGCGTCTGTCACGAGCTGCGTTGAGATGATCGGCACCGCCAGCTCCGAGCGACCCATGCGCTGCAGCGAGGCCAGCAGTTGCCGCCCGACCGGGTCGCCCAACAGCCGCCACCCCTCGTCGAAGGAAAATAGCTTCAGCCGCCCGCGCTCGGCGCCCATCAGGTGCATCGCGAACATCGCGATCAGCCGCACGATCTGCTCGCCCACGCGCTCGGCCTGTGAGTACTCCGCTCTGCTCGTCCCCTGTTGAGGACCCGGCAGGTCGCGGATCGGCAGGTAGGTCACCTGGCTCTGCCCAACCGGCGGCAGCCGCACCGCGGGGTCGGCGAAGCCGAGCTGTGTCAGCCCAGAGCGGGCGTAGACCTCGAGCGTCTTGCCGACCTGCGCGTCGATCTCCTCGCCCTGCTCCAGCGCGCGCACAACCTCCAGACAGGTCGGTTCCTGAGCCCGCCTCAGAACGCGGTTGACGGCTCCCACGACCGCGGTCTCCCACGCCGGTTCGGCCCTGCCCGGCAGCAGATCGCGCAAGAACGAAACGGCGGCGTCCTGGCGCAGGTGCTCGGGCGCCACCCTGAGCGGGTCGAGCACACCGCGCAGCGCCGGGTCGGGCATCAGCGTCACGCACTCGGTGTGCGGCGCGACCTCCTCCAGCAGGTGAAAGCGATGGTCGCCCTTCGGGTCGCAGTCGATGATCCGCGCGCCCTGCAAAAAGCCCTCGTACTTGAGCTTCTGATCGAGCGTCGTCTTGCCCGAGCCGAGCGCGCCGACGCTCAGGATCGTCGTGTTGCGGTCGCTCTCAGACCCCTCTCTGAGGTTGAAGCGGACCGGCTGACGCGAGCCCGTGAGCGTGTGCCCGAGATAGAAGCCCGCACGCGAACCCACCTCGTGAGCGGCGGTCGGCATCATCGCCGCCACCTGCTCGGGCGTGAGCGTGTCGTCGTAGCCCGAGACCTTCGTGCGCTGTCCGGGCAGGTGCTGCATGAACAGCGGCAGCTGATCTCCCAGCGGGCGGTGCAGACGGATCTCGCCATATGCGCGCCGCGTCATCTCCACGCGCTCCTCGAGCTCCTCCTCGTCCTCGGCCCCGATCGCGATCGCGATCGTCGCTCGCAGCAGCGGTGGGCGACTTGAGGACTGCAGGTAGGCGAGCAGGTCGCGCGCCTCCTGGGTGCGCTGATAGCCGATGTCTGAGATCCCCTGCTCGCCGTCTGACTCCGCGCGCACGATCTGATCGGCGTCCTGGATCCTGCGCCGCGCGATCCGTAGTGCCAGCCCGTTTGGCAGAAAACGCGCGTTCAACGACAGGTCGATCCCAAACGGCAGGCTCTCCGGCGGCGCGAACATCAGCTCCACGCGCGCGCCCGGGAACTGCGCCTGCTCGGGCAGCGCCCCCAACACCAGTTGCGCCTGCCAGCTGGTGCCGGTCTCCGACTCGATCCTCAATACCCGGCCACGATGCTCGACGTAGCCGTTCATCCAGCGCATCACGTCCCCCTCCAAGGGCGCGAGCGTCGCCTCGCCGTTGCGCTCGAACACGAGCGCCCGCGGCTCGTGCAGCCCGTCGACCTCAGGCTCGCCGAGGCCTCGGCAGAAGGCCCTGCGCACGAGCCACTGCAGCTCCACCCCACGCGCTTGGCGGACCGGTAGGAAGTCCGCTAAGAGCGCGTGCGCCTGGTCGGCGCGCACCCGCGCGCGCTCCAGCTCCGAGACCTTCATCACGCGCCTGTCGCGCACTGAGAAGGCGCGTCTGACCCCCTCCAACCACTCCCGCGGATGGCGCTCGGCGGCACGCGAGACGTAGGCGGCGACATCGCGCTCGGGCTCGCGCAGGCTCACGATCAGGAACACCTCTGCCCGTGCCCCACCGATCCCTGACAGGTGCTCTTCGTGCTCCTGCAGATAGCGACGCTTCGCGCGCGCGTGGGTTCCGTCATATCCATCGGGTGTCCCACCCGAGTCGTCTTTCAACTCGCGTGCGTACCGCTCCAAATTCCAGCGCCGTCCCACCCGCAGGATCTGCACGTCGGCCTCGATCGCTTCCAGTGCGCCGAGCAGCGCCAGAAACCGCGCGCGCTTGCCGTCCTCTGAGAGCCATTCATATGACTCTGTCTCGATCGCGAACGCCGCCCAGCCGTCGTCGAGCGCGTCCGCGAACACGCAATTGCCATACACGAAGCCAATCGGCGGCTTCATCTCCCCGTCCTCCTGCGAGCTGCGTTACCGAGCTGCGGCGGGTGTTCGAGAGTGACAGCGGCCTGGTACCCCGGCGGGATCTCAGCCGCACGCACATCCAGTCGCGTGCCCGCGGCAAGCGCGATCACCTGGCCGCTACTCAGGGCCCCGCCTCCTGGCAGCTCACGCACGGTCAGCGAGCGAGCCCATCCCAGCCGACCACGCCGCCCTGCACCCCGGTCAACTCGCTCGTGCGCGGTGGTGATAAGCACGGCGCCGGGTCCGGTGTAGCGCAGCCGGCGCATCCCCCCATCGGAGCCGTCCGGCAGCAGCAGGATCTCCTCAGGACGCCAGCATTCGCCAAGCCCTCCGCAGGGACGCGCACCCGCGAGCCGGCGCGAGCGCACCCGGTAGCGCAGCAGCGCGTACGCCGCCAAATGAAATGGCCGGCCCTCAATCCGGATCACGCTCAGCACGGTCGCGCTCGCGACCGGCAGTGCGAGATCTCGCAGGTACCAGGGCAGCGTCCCGATCGCCGCCCCCACCAGGGGCAGACCACCGGCGATCAGCATTGCCAGCAGGATCGTGAGGAAGTAGATGACGCCCCGCACCGGGATCCCGCCCGGATTCAGCCGCAGCTGGTCGACGCGATAGATGCGCCGCTCCAGATCGAACACCGCGCGGTATGAGCGAATCTCCATTACGGCCTCCTCTCCGTCCACGGCGATCCGATCGCCATCTCCGGCAGTCGAAGCCCCATCTCCGGCACTTGCATCGCGATCCCCGCGTCAGGACCCGAACAGCGAGGTCACTGTGTCCTGCAGCAGGCTCAAGCCGGCCGGGGTGGCCAGCAGCACCGCGACGATCCCCACCGCGAACACCCCCGCCGCCTCCTTGAAGTCACGGCGGAAGGCCAGCACGATCGAGGCGATCGCCAGCGCGAGTCCAATCAGGCTCATCGCCACGGTGCGCGCCGTATCGCCCGCTTTCGCGGCGGCCGATTCGAGCGAGGCTCCAGTTTTTTCCGCGGAGACCGCCTGCGATGTGCTCCCTTGAACGTTCGCCTGAGCGGGCGTCTCGACTGCGGCCTGTGCGGCGGCGGGAGCAAGGAACGCCGCCACACAGCCGAGCGCCAGGACAGCGCATCCGATCGCCACGACTCCTCGCGCCTGCCGGAGTGCCGTGAGAATAAGTTGAAGGTGATTGGCAAGTCGGGTACGACCGATCGGTCGGGGACGGCGAATCGGTTTCATTGCTGGCTCCTTTTTTGCTCGGGTTATGACTAGTTGTCCGGGTCCATCTGGATCGCGGAGACCTCCCAGCGGCCCTGCACGCGGGCCACGTCGAGTTCGTAGGCGAGCGTGTACCGCGCGCCGCGCGCGTCCGCGGCCGCCACGACGGCGATCACCGCGCCCGCGCCCTGCGCCCAGTCCAGGTGTTGCACCGATTCCAAGCTCAGCGCCGCGGTCGGCAACGAGACGTGCGCGTCGGCAGTCAGATCCGCGGCGAGCTCCGAGCCCGAGGCGGCGAGGTAGTTGCGCAGGGCGCGCTCCACAACCGTCGCGAGCGCCGGTTCGTTGACTTCGCCGCCGTGCCCCTGCACCTGTGCCGGACCGCTGGCGGGCGCACCCACAAACGCGGGATAGCCGCCCAGCGCAAGGCTCCCACCCGCGGTGCGCACCACACTAACCGTCAGATACTGAAGGCCCGCATCGTCGGTCTGTGCGGCCACCGTGTACACGTGCTGGGTTGCTCTCAATTCCCGCTCCTGCACCACTTCGACCCACTCGACGCGCTGCTCTCCGCTCGACGGCGGTTGTAGGCCCGCGTCGGGGTCGATCCCTGACCCCACGAATGAGGCCAGGGCGGTTTCATGAGCCTGTGGTTCCGCAGCGTTCCAGGTCAGATAGCTGCGCACGAACTGCGCCGCAAAGCCTTGGGCGGCGAGGTCCGGCGGCGCTGGGCCGGATGCGACCACCCTCGGCGTGGCCGGCCGCGGCGGGTCGATCGCAAAGCGCGCGCTCGCCGCGAGTCCCGCTACGGCCAGTGCGCTCAGCAGGTAGCGGGGCCATTCGCGCGCGACGCGAATCCGCCACAACGGCCGTGTCCCGATCCGCACCTGCGCGTTGGGAGTGCTCGCGCCCATCGCTCAGCGTTCGAATCCGAACTCGGCCCGCTTTTCGCGTGGCGGGGGCGCACTCACTGAGGCTGTGGTTGTGCTCACTTCACCCGACGGACGAGGCCCATAGTCGGCGACGACCGCTACATCGGCGTGCGGGCGGACGGAGGGCGGATGTGGATCAGGAGATGATTGGACGGGCGGGGAATCGGCCCCCCGAGGCTCCGTCTGACAGGTACGACACGCGAGTGCGGGGTGGTCTTGCCAGAATGCGCGGCCGCCGGCCGTGACGAGCCCACCTGGGGTTGAGCGTCATTGATCGCGGGTGGGCGCGCGACTCGCGAGGAGTGCGTAGCCGCGAGCAGGCTTCCCCGTGCCCTAGCGCCACTGTGTGCCTGCGCAACGTTCAGGAAGACCACACCGCCGACGGTGCCCATGGCAGCTGCGAGCATCGCCACCCCGGCCATGCGGTGTAGTTGGCGCTCCTGCACCGCTTGGCGTAGCCGGTGCTCCCCTCCTGCTCGGTGCCTCGTGGTTTCAACCGACAGCGGCGACTCACCAACCGGAGGCTCGCCAAGCGGGGGTTCACCAAGCGGCCACTCGGCAACCGGCCACTCATCGATGCTTGCGTTATCCAACCCAGCGCCGTTCAGGTACTCCTCCTCCGAGTACACGCGGTAGACCTCGCGCGGGCGCCGGCGCAGGAGCATCATGCGATCGCCACCGGGTCTCCAATCACGCGTACGGCCGGAAGCCAAGGCGGGGAGACACCCGGCTTCCGGCCGCTTGCGCGCGGATGGGTATCGCCGTGCGCTCGTCCGTCTGATCGAGTGCCGGCGTCCCGGGGAACACACCTATGAATGGGGGGAGTGATGTTCATAGGAGGTCCCTGTCTCTCTCTCCGACCGATGGGCCCAAACGGGACATGCGCCGCGGAAAACTTTTTTCACTCGCCTCCATCAACTCCCGCAACCGCGCGCGGGCCCGCTGAGAGACCTTGCGGTACTTCTCCTTGGACCAGCCGAAGCGATCGCAGAACTGGACGCATTCCATCCCCGAATCGGCAAGGCTTGAAAGGACAAGCTGTTGGTCCTCGGTCAGCCTGTGTATGACCTGACCGAGACTGCGCAGATCCATCCGCAGCATCACGAGCCGCTCGATCTCGGCGCGGACGTCTGCGATCTCGATGCCATCGGCGCCGTCTCCCAGCCGCAGCGCGTGATCGAGCGCCGCCTGTGCGGGACTGCGCCCGCGCAGCGCGCGGCGATGGTCGTAGATGCGCGAGAGGAAGCGCTGCTCGAGCACATTCGCCATGTGCGTGCGGGTCACGTACGCGCTTCCGCCCCCTTCACGCGCTTTCGCGATTAGCTCTAGTGTGGCCTGGCTGAAGCAGTCCTCCAGATCCTCCTTGCGCAACCGGTGGCGGTGCGTGCGCAGCAGCGGCTGGCGCCGCGCCTGGGCCACCAGCGCCATCTCCTGCACCTGGTCGAGTCGCCTGCGTGGATCGCCGCCGGCGGGCAGGCGATCCTCCAGCCCTCGTATTTCCACTCCACATCGGGTAGACACACCCCATGTCGATTGCTCGCGCGCGTAGACCCCCCTCCCAATTCGCCCGCAGCCGGGGCGGCGCGCGCAACCGGCTGCCCAACACGAGGACGAACGGCGGGATCAGCCGCCAATGAGCCTCACCGACCGCCTCCACGCCCTGGACCGCATCCAGCAGCGCCACCCGCGGCTCAGCTTTGCCGCCGCCGTGGTCAAGAAGTTCGGCGATGACGGAGCCGGGCAACTCGCCGCGCTGATCGCCTACTACGGCTTCGTCTCCCTCTTCCCCCTGCTGCTCGTGCTCGTGACGGTGCTCGGCTTCGTGCTCGAAGGCGATGTCAAGACCCAGGCCAGCGTCCTGCACTCCGCGCTCGGCCAGTTCCCGATCATCGGCGACCAGCTGCAGAGCAACATCCATTCGCTAAAAGGCAGCGCCGGCGCGCTGGCGATCGGCGTGATCGGCCTGCTGCTCGGCGGTTTGGGGATCGTCGGCGCCACCCAGCACGCCTTCCAGCAGGTCTGGCACATCCCGCGCAAGCGCCGACCGAACTTCCTCGCCTGGCGGCTACGTGGCCTTGGCCTGCTCGCTGTGCTGGGCGTGCTGCTGATCGTCTCGACCGTCGCCGCCGGCTACGTGACCGCGCAGACGGCGGGACCGGTCGCCGTGGTTGGTGGGGTTCTCCTCGCGCTGGTCTTCAACCTGCTGCTGTTCTTCGCCGCGTTCCGGTTTTTGAGCCCTGAAGAGATACCCACAAAAGATCTGATCCCGGGCGTGATCTTCGCGGCGATCCTATGGCAGATCCTGCAACACATCGGCGGCTACTACGTCGCCCACGTCGTACGCCACGCACAGGAGACCTCGGGCCTGTTTGCGTTCGTGCTGGGGCTGCTCGCCTGGCTGTATCTCGGCGGCCAGGTCACGCTGATCGCCGCTGAGATCAACGTTGTGCGGGCGCGGCGGCTGTGGCCACGCAGCTTCTTCTCGCAGCCGTTGCTAGAGGCCGACAAGCGTGCGTTAACGTCATCCGCGGAGACCGAGGAGCGCGTCGACGAGGAGAACGTCGAGGTCACCTTCGACGGTCATGCAAGCTGACTCTCGGGACCAACTTGGATTTCTATCCGCTGACTTCTGGGTCAATCTGCAGGGTCACACTGGCCGCTTCTTGGCTCTGGCATGCCGTTTGTGGGGTGACCCCGAAACTACTTGCGCCCGCAACGATCGCGCGCTATACTAACTAAACTTTCGTAAGCACATATGGAGCCGATACCTATGCCTTCCACACCAGAGCAGCCCACTTCTTCAACGCCGGAGCAGCGCCCAACACAGCCTTCAATACCGAAGCAGACCCTGCGATTGATCCCGCTGGAGGACACGGTCGTGTTCCCCAGCATGGGCATCACGCTGACCGTCGAGGTCGGCGATGACGAGCGCGTCGTGCTCGTCCCACGCCATGAGAACGAGTTCCTCGAGGTCGGCACGATCGCCGAGGTCTCAGAGCAGCTGCGGCTGCCCGGCGGCGGCCACGCCGTCGCAGTCTCGGGACAGCACCGCGCGCTGATCGGCGCCGCCCAGACCGGTCCCGAAGGTGAGCTGCGCGTGGAGGTCGACGAGCGTCCCGACGAGGAGCCGGTTGACGGCAAGACCCGCAACCTCGAGCGCGAGTACCGCGCGACCGTCGAGGAGATCCTCGAGCTGCGCGGCGACGACGGCCGGATCGCCGCGTTCCTGCGTGCGATCGCTGAGCCCGGCGCGCTGGCCGATTCGGCCGGCTACTCCCCGAACTTGTCCTACGAGCAGAAGGTTGAGCTGCTGCGCACGCTCGACGTGACCGAGCGCCTGGAGCTGGCGGTGAAGCTGCAGCGCGAGTCGCTCGCCGAGCTGCAGGTGCGCAAGCGCATCCGCGAGGACGTGCAGGAGGGCGCGGAGAACCAGCAGCGCGAGTACTTCCTGCGCAAGCAGATGGAGTCGATTCGCAAGGAGCTCGGCGAGGACGAGGGCTCGGTCGCGGAGGAGTACCGCGCCAAGATCGAGGCCGCCGAGATGCCCGAGGAGGTCAACGAGCAAGCATTGAAGGAGCTCGGGCGCCTGGAGCGGATGGGCGAGCAGACGGGCGAGTCGAGCATGATCCGCACCTACCTGGACTGGCTGATCTCCGTCCCCTGGAACAAGCGCTCGGATGAGCGTCTGGACCCTGTGGAGGCGCGGGCGGTGCTGGACGCCGACCACGCCGGGCTGGAGGACGTCAAGGACCGGATCACCGAGTACCTGGCGGTGCGCAAGCTGCGCGCCGACCGTGGGATCGAGGCAGATCCCAAGTCGGGGGCGATCCTCACCCTGATCGGGCCCCCTGGTACAGGTAAGACCTCGATCGGCGAGTCGATCGCTCGCGCTACCGGCCGCGAGTTCGTGCGGATGTCGCTTGGCGGCGTGCGCGACGAGGCGGAGATCCGCGGGCACCGGCGAACGTACATCGGCGCGCTCCCAGGCCGTCTGGTCAGGGCGCTGCGCGACGCCGGAACGATGAACCCGGTGATCCTGCTGGACGAGGTCGACAAGGTCGGCGCGGACTGGCGCGGAGATCCTTCGGCGGCGCTGCTCGAGGTGCTGGACCCCGCGCAGAACCACAGCTTCCGCGACCACTACCTCGACGTCGAGCTCGACCTGAGTCAGGTGATGTTCCTGGCGACGGCAAACGTCGCGGACACGATCCCCGGCCCGCTCTTGGACCGGATGGAGACGATCCGCTTCGATGGCTACACCTCAGAGGAGAAGCTCGCGATCGCTAAGGGCTACCTGTGGCCGCGTCAGCGCGACCGCAACGGGTTGCGCGAGGACGAGGTTGAGATAACCGATGAGATCCTGAAGACGATCGTCGCCGAGTACACCCGCGAGGCGGGCGTACGTAACCTCGAGCGCGAGCTGGGGACGGTGCTGCGCAAGACCGCGACCCGGATCGCCTCCGCCAAGGCGCAGGCCCCTGTGAAGATCGACCTGGAGATCGTGCGCGACGCGCTCGGCCGCCAGAAGTTCTTCCAGGAGTCGGCCTCACGGACCGCCATACCCGGTGTCGCCACCGGACTGGCGGTGACGGGCGCCGGCGGCGACGTGCTGTTCGTCGAGGCCACCGCGATGAAGGCCGGAGACTCAGCCCCTGGCAACGGCCTGGTGCTGACCGGTCAGCTCGGCGACGTGATGAAGGAGTCGGCTCGCATCGCCCTCTCCTACGTGCGCGGCCACGCCGAGGAGCTCGGAATCGAGGAGAGCGCGTTCGAGGGCAAGGAGTTCCACGTCCACGTCCCCGCGGGCGCGATCCCCAAGGATGGGCCGTCCGCCGGCGTGACGATGGTCACGGCGCTGGCCTCGCTGCTGTCGGGCAGGCCGGTGAAGCACACGGTCGGAATGACCGGCGAGGTCACGTTGCAGGGCCGCGTGCTGCCGATTGGCGGCTTCAAGCAGAAGGCGCTTGCCGCCCATGCGGCCGGCTTGACCGACGTGATCCTCCCGGAGCGCAACCGCGGCGACCTCGACGACATCCCAGAGGAGGTCAGGGATCAGATGGCCTTCCACCCGGTGATGACCGTACAGGAGGTTCTCGAGGAGGCACTCGAGCCCGCCGTGGAGCCCGCCCGTGATGTCGCGCACGCGTAGATGTAAGCCGGTCCCCGAGGAGGTCCGTCAGACCGCGGACCTCCTCGAGCGCCGCTGGCAGCTATCGATCGTCTATGCCGCACTGACCGGCGCGCTGCGCTTCAACGAGTTTGCCGACGCCGTCTCGGGCATCTCCCCGCGCATGCTGGCCGAGCGGTTGCGCGACCTGGAGGCGGCCGGGCTGATCGAGCGCACGGTAATCCCCTCCAGCCCACCGACGGTCGAGTACCGGCTGACCGCGCGCGGTCTGCAGCTTGGGCCGATCATCGACGCGATGCGGGCCTACGCAAGAGAGCCTGTCGGCTGAGACGAGCCGCTCGGTTCGACGGTACGCGCGGCGATCTGAGAGCTGGCCCCTACCAGTTGCCCCCCGGCGCATGTCTCGGCGGGGACCTCGCCCTTGGGGTTGCGGATCCCCACCACTCCCACCATGCCTCCGGCGGCGACGAGCAGGCCGGCGACCGCCATGCCAAGATGGAAGCTGTGCAGTGAGGCCTGCTCGGCAGCGCGCGTCAGCGCGCTAGCCTGGGCGCTCGCCAGCCCGTGCACGTCCGGGCGCCCGAGCGGAAGGCGCTTGGCCTGGGCGACAGCGGCGCGCGCGGCCTCACCGAGCCTCACGCCCTGCAGGTGCCCGTCGAGCGCCGAGCCGAAGGAGCCGGCGACGGCCGCCCCGACGGCGGCGGTGCCAAGCAGGCCGGCGACCCGCGCGATCGCGTTGTTGACTCCCGAGGCGATCCCCGCCTGGGAGGATTCGGCGCCGGCGAGCACCGCCGCGGTGAGCGGCGCGACGGTCATCGAGAGGCCGAGCGCGAACACGAGCAGTCCGGGGAGCACTTCGGATACATAGTCGACGCTGGTGCCGATCCGCTGGAACAGCAACAGGCCGCAGGCCGCTACGAGCGGTCCGGCACCCATGAAGAAGCGCGGGCCGAAGCGATCGGCAAGCGCGCCGAAGCGGCGAGAGAGAACGAACATGATCACGGTCACCGGCAATGTCGCCAGGCCACTCTGCAGCGGCGTGTAGCCGCCAATCTGCTGCAGGAACAGGACGAGGAAGAAGAACAGCACCGCGAGGCCGGCGTACATCGAGAACGTCTCGATATTGCCGGCGGAGAAGTTGCGTCGTTTGAACAGCCCGAGCGGGAGCATCGGGTCGGGAGCTCGCGACTCGTGCCACAAGAAAGCCCCGAGCAAGATGACCCCGGCGATCAGCGAGACGAACACCGCGGGACTCGACCAGCCCAGGCGAGGCTGCTCGATCAGCGCGAATACCGGACCAGCCAGACCCGCTGCGCACAGCAGCGCTCCGGGCACGTCGACTTTGCGGGCGCCGGCCTGACGCGGTGCGGCGCGAGGCACAACGAACAAGATCAGCCAGACGCAGACGATCGCGAGCGGGATGTTGATCACGAACAGCCACCGCCACGAGCCGATCGCGAGCAGCTCACCGCCGGCCAGCGGCCCGAGCACGCCGGCGATCGCACCCCACGCCGTCCAGCTACCGATCGCCGCGCCGCGCTCGTCTTGCGGGAACGTGTTCACGATCACCGCGAGCGAGCTGGGCACGAGCAGCGCGCCCGCCACGCCCTGCAACGCGCGCATCGCCACGAGCACGCCGATCGTCGGCGAGAGCGAACAGGCCAGCGAGGCGAGCCCGAAGCCCGAGACGCCGAGCGCGAAGACCCGCCGCTCGCCGAACAGATCCCCCAGCGAGCCGCCGACAAGGATTAGGGAGCTGAGCGTCAGCAGGTAGCCGTTGACAACCCACTGCTGCGCGGCTAGGCCGCCGCCGAGCGCGCGCTGGATCGTTGGCAGCGCGACGTTCACAACCGTGCCGTCTAGCAGCACGATGCCCGAGCCCATGATGCAGGCGATCAAGGTCAGGCGCTTGGTGCGCGCGTCGGGCGGGGCGGCCATCAATTGCACCGTAGCGGGCGCAATGAGCGTCCGCGCGCGACGCACGAAAGCCGTGACCGCCGATCTCAGATCATCGCGACAGCGCCGCGACGAACGCGCGGGCGTCGGCGAGGATCAGCGCGTGATCGAAGGCGAGCTCGGGTGGCTCCTCGACGGAGAACCAGCGGGCGTCGCTGGCGTCGTCTGCGCCGGTGACCGCGGACTCGCCGGGCACGCGCGCGATGTAGACAACCGACACGGTCCAGCCGCGCGGATCGCGCCCCGGCGTGTCGTAGACGCCCAGCAGCTCCAGCGAGCCGGCGTCGACCCTCAGCCCGGTCTCCTCGGCCAGCTCCCGCGGCGCAGCCTCGGCCACCTGCTCGCCCTCTTCGACGAAGCCCCCGGGCAGCGCCCAGCTGCCGACGAATGGCGGGTTTCCGCGCTGAATCAGCAGCACGTGCGCGTCCTCGGCAGCACCCGCCAGGGCGACGACATCGGCCGTCAGCATCGGGCGGGGGTAGTCGCCACCTTCCATGCAGCGCAACCTACCGCGCTGCGATCGCTCACGGACAAATATCGGGGCGCTCGGATTCGAACCGAGGACCTCGGCGACCCAAACGCCGCGCGCTGCCAGGCTGCGCCACGCCCCGTACGTGACGCTACAGTCTACTGCCACTCGCCCCGCAAGCAATCCATCCAGGCCTGTAGGCGTGCCCGAAGCATCGTGTCCGGCACCCGCACGGCGATTACGCCGTAGCGCGAGCGCCACTGACGACCGGCCAGTTGGTTGCTATTCGACTTGCGTTGCAGTTTGATCGCGTCCGGTTCGACGCTGAGCGTTTCGCCCCAGAACTTGCGTAGCTCATCCAGATTCTGGTCGGCGTGGTACTGGAGCGAGAACCTGAGTCTGGTCTCCGTCAAACGCGAAAGCCATCGAGTGGCGATCCGCATAACCACAGGATCCGAGTTGCAGATCGAGACTTCGTTCCGATTGCGCTTATACCCCTCCGCGATGTAAAGGCAAACAAAGTCCCGAAACGTAGGATCGGCGGCAAGCTCCCGGTACATCGCAGCCCCATCCCGATAAGCCTCTTCCCGCAGTAGCCGAAACTTGCGCTGCATCGCGATCGTACCCTTGCGCTGAGCCGCCGCCGGCCATCCGGTACCAGACCCCGACCCTGGGATCGGCAGATCGCGCACCCAGTAGTAGATCGTGGTGCGCGGCAGCGCAAGCCGCTCCGCGAGCTCGTCGATCGTGAATTGGCGCTCCACTCGCATCGAGCGCGCCTTCTCGCGTATGTATGCCGCATGTGCCATTACGAACATATGTTCCCGCATGCCTCAGACGGATGTCTGCGATCAGCACACAGGCAGTTGACGCACTTGCGAGCTCACACCTCCTCCTGGCCGATGTCGGATCGCCGCCGCCAGCGAAAATATGCCACCGAGGCCGACGTTCTTCTTCCCGAAGCCTCACGGACCCGCCATCGAACCCCTTTCAAGACGCCGCCCGCGGAGTACGATGTAAGAAGGAGCCGGAGGGGTGTGGAATGGAGGAATAGAGATGGGCGATACGGAGAGGCCGACAAGGATGAAAGCCACCGCGCGACGCGACGAGAACGGGACCTACAAACACACTGTGCAGGTGCGCGAGCACCAGCTCACGGTTGACGAGCCACTGGAGAAGGGCGGAGACGACGCCGCGCCGAGCCCGCAGGAGCTGCTCGCGGTGAGCCTCGCCTCGTGTACAGCTATCACGATGGAGATGTACGCCGCCCGCAAGGGCTGGGACATTGGACATGTCGAGGTCGACGTCCAGTACAAGGGCGCCGAGCGTGGCTGTCCGACGAAGTTCGAGCTGGTGATGCGCCTACCCGAGGACCTGCCGGAGGAGCAGCTCGAGCGCCTGCGCGTGATCGCCGCGAAGTGCCCCGTCCACCGTGCGCTCGACGGCGAGGTCATGTTCGAGGAGCGCATCGAGCGCGTCCACCTGACGCCCCAGTAGCGTGTCGCGCCCATAACGACCACCGCACCTTCCACACCCGTACCCTCGGCGGTGCTCGTGCCGCTGTTCCTCGCCGCCGCTGACGAGGAGCCTTACGCGGTCTTCACCCGCCGTCGAGGAGACCTGCGCCGCCACGCCGGTGAGATCTCCTTTCCCGGCGGCCGTCGCGACCCCGAGGACGCCGACCTGAAGGACACGGCCCTGCGCGAGGCCGAGGAGGAGATCGGGTCTCCCCCGCGCTGAGGTGCGCCTGCTCGGCGAGCTGCCGCCCGTCTCGACGTTCGTCACCAACTACGTGATCCACCCGTTCGTCGGTGAGATCCCCGCCGGCCTCGCGTGGCGGGTGTCAGAGCGCGAGGTCGACGCCGTGCTGGAGCTTTCGCTACGGGCGTTGCGGGCCGGCCGCACACGCACACACATCGAACGCCGTGGGATCTCCTTCGAGACTGATGCCTACATCGTGGACGAGCACCTGATCTGGGGCGCCACCGCGCGGATCGTGGAGCATCTGTTGGAGCGGGTGGAGGAGCTCTTGGCACTCCCCCACCCCGCCAACGATTGAGCTAAGTCGGTTGCGGCACGAGCCGTATGTAGGGCCGGGGCTCCTCCCACCCATCCGGATACTTCTCTTTGGCCTCGTCGTTGGAGACCGAGCCCGCGATGATCACCTTCTCGCCCTGCTGCCAATTGACGGGCGTGGCGACCTTGTGCTTCGCGGTCAGCTGGAGCGAGTCGATTACCCGCAGCACCTCGTCGAAGTTGCGACCTGTCGTCATCGGATAGATCAGGATCAGCTTGACCTTCTTGTCGGGTCCGATCACAAACACGTTGCGAACCGTCTGGTTATCGGCCGGCGTGCGCACGAGCGGATCGCCGGAGGTGCTCGCGGGCAGCATGCCGTAGAGCTTTGAGACATTGAAGTCGTCGTCTGAGATGATCGGGTAGTTGGGAGCCGCGCCCTGCGTCTCCTCGATGTCCTTGGCCCACGCCTCGTGGTTCTCGAGGGCGTCGACCGAGAGGCCGATGATCTTCACGTTGCGCTTGTCGAACTCGGGCTTGGCGTTCGCCATGTAGCCGAGCTCAGTCGTGCAGACAGGCGTGAAGTCCTTCGGGTGCGAGAACAGTACCGCCCAGGAATCACCGATCCAGTCGTGGAATTTGATGCGGCCCTCGGTGGTCTCCGCCTCGAAGTCGGGGGCTGTATCGCCAAGTTGCAGGGTCATTGGGTTGTTCCTTTCTCAGCAGGTAGCCGTCAGGAGTGTCGGAGAAGGAAACCGCACTTCTGTGAATCCCGATCGACTTTTGGGAGATTAACGTCAGAATAGCGGACCGCACGCAGCGGACCTGAGGATGACGCGCGAGGAGCTCAACCCTCGGGCGTCCAGCCGGAGAGTCCAGACCAGGTGCTCTGCAGCTTGGCATCCGACGGGTTGCGGGAACCGAGGTTTTCGGGCCACAGCGACCCCGCGACCATCGCCGCCGAACCTAGCAACGCCAGCCACGCCCCCTCGCGCAGGGAGAGCGCGAGCACGCCGCCGTCAGGCGTGGGCGGATCGACGATCCGGAAGAGCACACAGGCCGCCGCGACGAGGCCGAGCAGCGCGAGCGGTCCGCGATGGCCATCAGGGGAGGAGGCCGAGGAGAACCCCGCGCCCGATAGCGCCAGCAGCGCGATCACGATCGCCACGCCGGCGAGCAATAAAAGGACGATGTTCAGGTCCTTCAGCGCCTGGTGGGCGCTGAGCGCCGTGAACTGATGGCCGGCGAGCGTGCTCAAAGTGGCGTGGTACTCGCCCATGTAGCTCTGCAGCGTGGCGTTCCCGAACTGCGCGGCGGCCTGATCGCCGGCCTGCTGTGCGAAGGCGATGCCGGCGGCGGTGAAGCTCACGCCGTACCACGGCAGGAACACAGCCACGGCGAGCACGATCGCGCCGAACGCCGAGACCAGGAGGCCGTATCGGGGGCGATCGCCCGTCATCGTGGTTCATCATCGGCCCGATCGCCGCGCGGCTTGATCTATCGGCCCAGCAGCAAAGCATCGATCGCGGCGTGGGCGCCGGCGAGCCAAGCGTCAGCGTCCCCGGGGTCAGCCCGGAGAAACCCGACGGGGATCTCGTTGCACTCGGCGACCCTTTGCACGATCCGCTCACCACCGGCGAGGACGTTCGCGGGCACCGCGCCGCCGGCCACCCCGGCCGCCTCGTAGAGGAAGCCGCGCACGGTCGTGTCGATCACCTGCCCTAAAAAGAACTCCAGGCGGGAGGCGTGCAATGCGCGGACCTCCTCCCCCTCGCCCGCGACGGTACCCAACAGCCAGCAGGCGATCGTCACGCTCTCGAGCGCCGCGCGCAGCGTGCCCAGGCGCTCGGGGGTGCCGACCCAGCACTCCGCGCCGGTTGCCTCGATCGCGGCCCGGCCTGCCTCGGTGCGCGTGGTGACACGAACCGCGTGCCCCTCCCCCACGAGATCCCGTGCCAGCCGGCGACCCCGGCAACCGCCGGCCACGAGCAGGATGCGTGCCACGGCGGCGCATGTTACGCGCCCTGCGCCTGCGGCCCTCTGCGCGGCTCGCACGGGCGCGGCAAGCCTCGACTACCATCCGCTGCCCGCTATGACCGAGCCCTCCCCAGCAAACTCTGAGATCGTGACCATGGAGAAGATCGTCGCGCTGTGCAAGCGGCGCGGGTTCATCTTCCCCTCCTCTGAGATCTACGGCGGGGTCGGTTCGACCTACGACTACGGACACTACGGGGTGTTACTGAAGAACAACGTGAAGGCCGAGTGGTGGCGCGCGATGCTGCAGGAGCGCGACGACATCGTGGCGATCGACTCGGCGATCCTGCAGCACCCACGCGTGTGGGAGGCCTCGGGCCACCTTGCCGGCTTCACCGACCCGCTCGTGGACTGCCGCACGTGCAAGCAACGCTTTCGCGCCGACCATCTCGGCGAGTTGCCATGTGGGCGCAAACCATCCAAGCACCCGGGCGAGACCGATGAGTGCGATCTGACCGAAGCGCGCGACTTCAACCTTATGTTCGAGACGACCGTCGGCCCGGTCAAGGAGTCAGGGTCGGCTGCCTACCTGCGCCCAGAGACCGCGCAGGGCATCTTCATCAACTTTAAGAACGTCCTGCAGTTCTCGCGCAAGAAACCGCCGTTCGGGATCGCCCAGGTGGGCAAGTCGTTTCGCAACGAGATCACGCCCGGCAACTTCATCTTCCGCACGCGCGAGTTCGAGCAGATGGAGATGGAGTTCTTCGTGCCCCCTGACGAGGCGCCCAAGTGGTTCGAGCACTGGCTGCGCGAGCGCGAGCGTTGGTACGTGGAGCTCGGGATTCAACCCAACCAACTGCGACTCCGCGAGCATGACGAGGACGAGCTCTCCCACTATTCGATCGCGACGAGCGACGTCGAGTACCTGTTCCCCATCGGCTGGTCGGAGCTCGAGGGGATCGCCAACCGAGGAAAGTTCGACCTGACCCAGCACGCCAAGTTCTCCGGGGAGAAGCTCGAGTACTTCGACCAGGCCTCGGGCGAGCGCTATGTGCCCCACGTGATCGAGCCGGCCGCCGGCGCGGACCGCGCGACGCTCGCGTTTCTGGTCGACGCCTACGATGAGGAAGTCGTCGAGCGCGAGGGCGCGGGCGAAGGCGAGCGACGCACCGTGCTGCGACTACACCCGCGGCTGGCGCCGATCAAGGCGGCGGTATTGCCGCTCGTGAAGAAGGATGGCCAGCCGGAGATTGCGCGGGAGATCCATCGCGCGCTCCGCGGGCGAGCCGGAATCGGCATGGTCGAGTACGACGACGGTGGGGCGATCGGCAAGCGCTATCGCCGCCAGGACGAGATCGGCACGCCGTTCTGCCTGACCATCGACCACCAGAGCTTGGAGGACAGGACAGTGACGTTGCGCGAGCGCGATTCCCTGACCCAGGAGCGGTTGCCGATTGACGGCCTGGCCGAGGAGCTGGAGCGGCGCGTGCAGGCGCCGTGGCAAACACCCAAGTTGACCCGAGGATAGGAGAGCAATGGACTTCGACCTGACCGACGAGCAGCAGCTGATTCAAAGAACCGCGCGCGAGTTCACCGACAACGAGATCATCGTGCAATCGCGGGAAAATGCCCGCAACCACCACTTCGACTTGGAGCTGGTCAAGAAGGTCGCCGAGCAGGGCTACCTCGGCGCGATTGTCCCTGAGGAGTACGGGGGAGCGGGTCTCGACTACTTCAGCTATGGCCTTGTCGTCGAGGAGATCGGGCGCGGGGACTCCGCGATCCGCACAGTGATCTCGGTCCAAACATCGCTCGTGTGCTCAGGGCTAGTCAAGTTCGGCACCGAGGAGCAGAAGCAAAAGTACCTGCCAAAGCTGTGCTCGGGCGAGTGGCTGGCGTGCTTCGGGCTGACTGAGCCCGACACCGGCTCAGACGCGGCCAACCAGAAGACACGCGCGCGCAAGACCGACTCCGGCTGGGTGATCAACGGCGCAAAGATGTGGATCTCGATGGGCAACTACGCGAAGCTCGCGGTGATCTTCGCGCAGACCGACCCGCAGCTCGGGCACAAGGGCATAGCGTGCTTCCTTGTTGACACCGACCAGCCCGGCTACACGGCGCAGACGATCGAGCACAAGATGGGCCTGCACGCCTCCGACACCGCATCGATCTCGCTGGAAGACGTGGAGGTCTCAGACGAGGACATGCTCGGCGAGGTCGGCGACGGCTTCAAAATCGCGATGTCGAACCTCGACTCCGGGCGCTATTCGGTCGCCGCCGGGTGCGTGGGCATCTGCCGGGGCTGCGTCGAGGAGTCGGTCAAGTACGCCAAGGAGCGCGAGCAGTTCGGGCGGCCAATCGCGAGCTTCCAGCTGGTGCAAGCAATGATCGCCGACATGGTGCTGAAGACCGACGCCTCAAGGATGCTGGTGTGGCGCGCCGGCTGGCTGAAGGACCAGGGCCGGCCAAATACCCTCGAGACATCCATTGCCAAGCTGCACGCAACCGAGGCATCGCTCGAGTGCGCGAACATGGCAATCCAGGTACACGGCGGCGCCGGCTACGTCGATGACCACCCAGTCGAGCGCTACTTCCGTGACGCGCGCGTCACGACCCTGTATGAGGGCACCTCACAGATCCAGAAAATGATCATCGGGCGGGCAATGACCGGCGTCAATGCCCTCGTGCCTTCCTGACATGAGCGCCGCGCGGGTCATAGGGGTACTGGGAGCCGGCACGATGGGCTCGGGCATCGCGCAGCTGGCGTGCCGGTCGGGAGCCCGTACGCTGCTGCACGACCCGATCCCGGAAGCGCTACAGCGAGGGCTCGAGCGGGCGAGGGACGGTCTTCAGAAAGAAGCCGCGAAGGGACGTCTGACGCAGGAGGAGGCTCAGGCCGGCATCGAGCGGCTGGAGGCCGTCGATGACTTGGCAGCGTTCGCGCCATGCGAGCTGGTGATCGAGGCCGTGCCCGAGCGCCTGGATCTCAAGCATGACCTGTATCGGCAGCTGTCGGAGATCGTGAGCGAGGAGTGCGTGCTGGCAACAAACACCTCGTCGCTGCTGGTCACGGCGATCGCCGCGGGCGCCAGGAGTCCAGAGCGCGTGGTGGGCATGCACTTCTTCAACCCCGCGCCGCTCATGCGCCTGCTGGAGGTGGTCGCCGGCGAGCAGTCCTCGGAGCAGGCCCTCGCGCTCGCCCACGAGACGGGTGAGGCGATGGGCAAGACCGTGATCCGCGCCCACGATGGCCCGGGCTTCCTCGTCAACCGTTGCAACCGGCCGTTCGGGCTCGAGGCGCTGCGATTGCTGCAGGAGCGAATCGCGGACATCGAGACGATCGACCGGATCGTGCGCGTCGAGGGCGGCTTTCGCATGGGTCCCTTCGAGCTGATGGACCTCGTCGGGGTCGACACGGGCCTGGAGATCTCCAAGAGCTTCTACGAGCAGAGCTTCGGCGAGCCGCGCTGGCGCCCTTCCCCGATCGCCGCCCGCTACGTCGCCGCCGGCCTGCACGGCCGCAAGAGCGGGCGCGGCTACTACGACTACTCGAGCGATCCCTACCGACCTCCGGACCCAGATCCGGAGCCGGACCCACCCGCCCGCGCCGACGCCAAGCTGCGGCCCGCGGCCGGCGGCGTGCTCGAGCGAATCGTCTGCCAGGTGATCAACGAGTGCGCCTTCGCGCTCGGCGAAGGCGTGGGCAGCGCCGAGGACATCGACACCGGCATGGTGCTCGGGCTCAACTACCCCCGCGGACCGCTCGCGTGGGCCGATGAGATCGGGCTCGACCACGTACTGGCGGTGCTGGATAGCCTCTGCGAGCAGTACCGCGAGGAGCGCTACCGCCCCGCCCCGGTGCTACGCGGCCTCGTGCGCGCCGGCCGGCTGGGAAGGGCGAGCGACGCCGGCTTCTTCGCCTACGACGCCGCCCCCTGAGCCTCGGCCGTGGTCGCGGCCGGCGCCCATTGCGCCTCCGCCAGATCGCCGACCGGCATGCCCTCCGGAGTCGGGACCTGCGGCGTGTCCCTGAGATACCACTCGGCGTCCAAGCCGCCTGACAGCCCGATCCCGCCGCGGTGATCGCCTGGCGGTAGGTGTGATCGACAAGATCCCCCGCGCCGAACACGCCCGGGCGATTGGTCTGAGTCGAGCGACCGTCGACGGACACGTAGCCATTCTCGTCAACGTCGATCTGCCCATCCACAAGCGTTGACTGCGGCTCGTGGCCGACCGCCACGAACGCGCCCGCGACCTCCAGCGTGCGCTCCTCGCCGGTCTCGGTATTCACGAGCGCGGCGTGCCCCAGCGAGCCGTTGGAGCCGGCCACGAACTCCTTCACCGCATATGGCGTCAGCAGCTCAATGTTCTCCTGCGCCCGCGCGCGGTCGAGCATGATCTTCGACGCGCGGAACTCCTTGCGCCGATGCACGACCGTGACCTTGGAGGAGAACTTCGACAGGAAGATCGCCTCCTCCATCGCCGAGTCGCCGCCGCCGACGATCACCGTCGGCTTATCGCGGAAGAAGGCCGCATCGCAGGTCGCGCAGTAGCTGACCCCGCGCCCGCCCAGCTCGAGCTCGCCGGGGACCTCGAGCTTCTTGTGCTCGGCTCCCATCGCCAGGATGACCGTGCGTGCACGGTACTCGGTACCGCCGACCCACACCTTGTGGATCCCGCCGGGCTCGCTCGCCAGCTCGACACGCTCGGCCTCCTCGGTGAGCAGGCGCGCACCGAAACGCTCGGCCTGGTCGCGCAGCTTCTGCATCATCTCCGGTCCCATGATCCCCTCGGGGAAACCCGGGTAGTTCTCCACGTCGGTGGTCTGCTGCAGCAGACCACCCCACGCGAAGCCCTCAATCACGAGCGGGTTGAGGTTGGCGCGCGAGGTGTACAGCGCCGCCGTGTAGCCCGCCGGGCCGCTCCCGATCACGATCACGTTCTCTACGTCGCTCATCTCGTCTCCTGTCGCTTTACTTTGTAAAGTATAGCGCTGGCTGGGGACCGCCTAGGCGCGCAGCGCGCCCGACGTCTCCACCGCCACCGCTGCCGCATCCTGATCCTGCCGTGCGGACGGGACCGCTGGATGCTCGCCGCTCTGCTCCGCGCGCCAGCGCGCCACCGTGTGTCGTAGCTGAAAGTACGCCACGGCGCCCGGAATCGTGGGCAGCCAGAAGGAGATCGCGCGATAGGACAGCACCGCGAGCACCGCGAGGTCGAGGTTGACGCCGAACGCGGCGAACGCGCCGATCATGCCTCCCTCCACACCGCCCAGCCCCCCGGGCAGCGGCAGCAGGTTGCCGAGCATGCCGATGAAGTAGGACATCCAGATCACCGTAAACGGCGGCGGCGAGCCGAACGCGTGGAACATAGCCCACAGCACGCAGATGTCAAACCCCCACCACGCGATCGCCCCGAGCAGACCGGGGTCCCGTTCGCGGATCAGATCGATCGCGGTCCTCACACCGCTCGCCGCCAGCGCCGGGACCGTCACCGCCCGTGCCACCCAGTGAGCCACACGACCGGAGCCGGACGCCCACCGCCCCAGGCGGCGCTCGATGTCGCCGGGCAAGAGCGCCATCGCGCCGACGAGCGTCATCAGCGCCGCCGACACGATCGCCGGGACGAACGTCAGCGCGAACGAGCCGCCCCCCGGGAATAGGCCTGTCCCCAGGCCGAGTCCATCCAGCAGCACCGAGCCCGCATAGACGGCGTACAGGAGCACCATGAACGCGACCATCCGACACGCCACCAGCCGCGCCTCCATCCCCGACCGGCGCAGCGCCCACGCAGTCAGCGCCACGCCTCCCGCGCCGGCCGTGGCGAACAGGCGTGTCGCCGCCAGGCCCGCCATCGTGATCTGATAGCTCTCGCTCCAGCCGATCGGGCCCGGCGGGCGGGGCTCGCGCCCCACGAATACCGCGCGGAACAGCACCACGTACCCGGCGAACGACAGCAGCTCGAGCACAACCCCGAAAGCGATCCACCAGCCGTCCCCGTTCTCGAGATGGTGCAGCGTCGTGCCCACCCCGGCGAGCTTGGGCAGCACGAAATACAGGAAACCGACGACCGTGAGCACGAACACGCCAAACGCGATCGCCTGCCGGCGCGTGATAACCACACGCGGCATCTCCTCTTCGTGATGCGTCGCCTCGGTGTACATCGCCGGTCTTGCCTCGTCTACGTCGCCTTGCGCCATTCGCGCTCGCTCACCCCCTCGTCTGAGTCACGTTCCAGCTCGTCTCTTCGGACGCGTTCCGGCTCGCCTGGTCAAACACGTTCTAGCGCGCCTCGTGGGCGATCGTTTCGAGCGCCGCCATCGCGCGGCGCAAGCGCGCAAGCGCCGGCGCCGCGCTCGGGCCCAGACCCCGCACCGCCCCCGTCAGCGCCGCGCCCGCGAGCAGGTCGACCGCGTAGTGCTCGCCGAGGTAGACGAGCGCGAACCCGAGTGTCGCGGCATAGCTCCAGCCGAGCCCGCCCGTGAGCGGCCCCGCCTCTGCGAGCAGGAGCGCGGCCATCAGAGATGTGGCGAAGTGCAGCGAGGGCATCGCAGCCAGTGGATTGCCTCCAAGGACACTGTATAGAGGCCCCCAGCCGTCTCTCCAGAAATCCTCCCCGTACTCGACCATCATCCTGCGCACGTCGCCCGCGCCGCCGTCTTCGCGCCCCGCTTCATTGCCCGCCGCTGAAGCCGCGTACCAGGGCGGCGCGGTCGGCGCGAGCCAGTAGACGCTCGCGCCGATGTCGAATACGGCGTAGGTCATTACCGCGGCTCGCTCAAAGCGCTCGGGCCGGCGCACGAGGAAGTACAGGAGCGTGCCGTGGGGCACCATGAACCATGCCCAGTGCGCCCACACGAGCACGCGATCGAGCGTGCGCCAGCGCGGCGCCCCGCTCGCGCCGTCCACGCGCGCGAGCGAGCGCTGCAGGCGCAACGTCGGCAGCTCCCCGAGACCCAGCACGCGATCGATGTCGATCGGATAATCGATGTGCACTCGGCTGGCCTGCGCCTCCTGATCGTCGTGAGGGGTCTTGTACGCCGCCAGATACGCCCACATCTGCAACGTGCACACCGCCACATCGCGCGTGCGTGATCGTCGCACGGCCAGGCACAGAGCCAGCGGCGCGGCGAACGCGACCGTCTGGGTCGCCAGCGGCGGCGCGCTGATGCGCTTGCGCACCAGCGGCGCCGCGACCCCCGCCGCCACGATCCCCCAGGCGGTCGTCCTGATTACCCTCGACAGCCGCACGCGAGGTGAGTATATGGTCGCGCTCTGCTCACTCAGGGCCCAGGCACGCCCACGGACGCGCGCGCGGCCTCGGCTACGAACGCACCGATCACCCTGCTCGCCGTGTCGGCCTCCGGGTGCCACTGCACGCCGAGCACGAAGCGCTTGTCCGGCAACTCGATCGCCTCCGCCAAATCGTCGAGCGTCGAGCGACCACTGATCAGGAGACCCTCGCCCAAGCGGTCGATGCCCTGGTGGTGGTGGGAGCGGGTCGCGTGCTTCCTCTCTCCCGCCGCGCGCGCCGCAAGCGTTCCTTCGAGCAGACGCACATCGTGCTCGGCGCCGTCAAAGGAGCCGATCACGCGACGGTGCTCCTCGTGGCCGAAATGCTCGGGCAGGTGCTGGCGCAGCGTACCGCCGCGGGCGACGTTGATCAGCTGCATCCCGCGGCAGATCCCCAGCACCGGGAGATCGCGCTCGAGCGCTGCGTTCACGAGCGCGATCTCGAACCCATCGCGCTCGGGCACGGTGTCCACGGTCTCGGCGTGCGCCTGCTGTCCGTAGAACGCGGGATCGATATCGGCGCCGCCGGTGAGCACGAGCCCGTCGATCAGGTCCAGCACCTGCTCGGGCTCCTCGATCTGCCGGGAGTCCGGCGGCAGCATCAGGACCAGCCCCCCGGCGTGCTGTACAGCGTCGACATAGCTGCGCGCCAGCAGCATCGCGGGCTGGTCCCAGACGCTCCAGCGTGCCTGCTCGAGCGCGGTGCACATGCCGATCACGGGACGATCCATCCGCAAAGAATAGGATCACCGGCGTGAGCGAGTCATCGATCGAGCTCGAGACCGTCGGCCTGCTGCTCGATGACGGCGTTGCCACGGTCACGCTGAACCGGCCGCAGGCGCTGAATGCCTGGAACAAGCAATTCGCCCTCGACCTGCTCGCCGCGCTCGATCGGGCGGCCGCCGACGAAGAGACGCGAGCGGTGGTGATCACCGGCGCCGGGCGCGCCTTTTCCTCGGGCGCGGACCTCAAGGACGCGGGCGGTGGGGACTTCACGCCCGAGGGACGTCCCGACGTCTACAAGGTCCTGACCGAGCGCTACCACCCGATCATGCAGGCGATCCGCGAGCTAGGAAAGCCGGTGATCGCATCTGTGAACGGACCGGCGGTCGGCATCGGCTGCTCGCTGGCGCTCTGCTGCGATTTGATCGTGGCGGCGCAGAACGCCTACTTCCTGCTTGCCTTCGTCAATATTGGGCTTGTCCCCGACGGCGGCTCCTCGCTGTTCGTGCCCTCGCGCGTCGGGATGGCTCGCGCGAGTGAGCTGGCGCTGCTCGGTGAGCGCCTGGGAGCCGAGCAGGCGCTGCAGTGGGGTCTGATCAACCGCGTCGTTGCCGACGAGCTCCTGCACGAGGAGGTGGCCGCACTCGCCACGCGCCTGGCCGCCGGACCGACGCGCTCCTACGCCGGAGCCAAGCGCCAGCTCAACAGTTGGCTGTATCCCCGGATGGCCGAGCAGCTCGAGCTGGAGGCGCAGATCCAGCGGGAGATGGCCGGCAGCGAGGACTTTGTGGAGGGCGCGATGGCGTTCGTCGAAAAGCGTCCCGCGCGCTTCTCGGGAAGGTAGAAAATCCTCGTGGCAAAAGTCATCAAGCGCGTACCGTCCGGCCCTGAATAGAATCCCGCCCGCCTTGAGTCATCTGGCCCCCACACTCCTCGCCTTCTTCACGCCCAAGTCGGGTGGCTCGCCCAACGCGGATCAGATCAACACCCTCTACAAGATCACGCTCGCGATCGCGCTGATCATCTTCTTCGCGGTCGAGGGCGCGCTCGGCTACGCGCTGTGGAAGTTCCGCGCACGCAAGGGCGCAGTGGCCCATCAGACTCACGGCAACACCCACTTGGAGATCGGCTGGACGCTCGCCGCCGCCGTGATCCTCGTCGGGCTCGCGATCGTCACCTTCACCAAGCTCGCCTCGATCCAGGACCCCCCCAACTCGAGCCCAGGCAGTGAACAGCTCGGCGCTGAAAGCGGGCTGCTGTATGCGAGCGCCGAACGTAAGCTGCCCCCGAACGGCAAATCCCTGAACATCACGGTGATCGGCCGGCAGTACATCTGGCAATACATCTACCCGGGCGCGAACGAACGCGACGGCCTGGGCGCGCCCTACTCCTACGAGGAGATGGTCGTCCCCACCGAAACGACCGTCACGCTCAACATCGTCTCCGAGGACGTCGTCCACTCCTGGTGGGTGCCGGAACTGGGGGGCAAGTTCATGGCCGTGCCCGGCTATCACAACTACACGTGGTTCAAGATCCCCAAGCCCGGGATCTATCGAGGCCAGTGCGCCGCGCTGTGCGGACGCGGCCACGCGCGCATGATCGCCACCGTGAAGGCCGTCCCCCCCGCGCAGTTCGACGCCTGGCTCGCCTATCAGAAGCAGGAGATCAAGGAAGCCAACGTCGAAGCCGCGCTCGAGCGGGCGAAACTGAACTCCCAGGTCGGCCCGGGAAGGGTCGAGAACCCGTAGATGTCTCTCCGCACACCCCTCAGATCGTGTCTTGCGACCCCTGAAAAGGGATCCCGGGATTCTCGGATATCGCCAAAGGATCGATGATGGCCACCTACGCAGCCCCAGTCCCCCAGGTAGTAGCCCACCACGTCGAGCGCGAGCAAAAAGGCTGGACGAGCTGGATCACCACCACCGATCACAAGCGGATCGGGATCATGTACATGGTCCTGACGTTCATGTTCTTCTGTCTGGGCGGAGTCGAGGCGCTGATGATGCGCCTGCAGCTGGGCGCGCCGAACAACACGCTGGTGACGCCCCAGACCTATAACCAGCTGTTCACGATGCACGGGACGACGATGATCTTCCTGTTCGTCGTGCCGATGATGGCCGGGCTGGCGAACTACTTCGTGCCGTTGATGATCGGCGCCCGCGACATGGCCTACCCGCGCCTGAACGCACTCTCCTTCTGGCTGCTCTTGGCGGGCGGCATCGTCTTCTATGCCTCGCTCTTCTGGAACCCGCCGGAAGCCGGCTGGTCCAGCTACGCGCCGCTGTCCAGCGCGATCTACTCGCCCAGCGGCGGCCAGGACGCGTGGATCTACCTGATCCACCTGACGGGGCTGTCCTCGATCGTGGGCGCGATCAACTTCTACGCGACGATCGCCAACATGCGCGCGAAGGGCATGTCGTGGGGCCGTTTGCCGCTGTTCATCTGGGCGATCCTGACCTACTCGGTCCTGATCATCTTCGCGATGCCGGTGATCGCCGGAGCGGTCACGATGCTGCTCACGGATCGTCATTTCGGCACGCACTTCTTCGACCCCTCAGAGGGCGGATCGGCGCTCCTCTGGCAACACCTGTTCTGGTTCTTCGGGCACCCCGAGGTCTACATCATGGTCTTACCCGGGTTTGGGTTGGTCTCGGAGATCCTGCCGGTGTTCGCGCGAAAGCCGATCTTCGGCTACAAGGCGATCGCCGCCTCGACGGTGGCAATCGCCTTCCTCGGCTTCCTGACCTGGGCGCACCACATGTTTACGACGCCCACACCCGAGGTGATCCTCGTGTTCGTGATGCTCTCCTCGTTCCTGATCGCCGTGCCGACCGGGGTGAAGATGCTCAACTGGATCGCGACGCTGTGGCGCGGGGCGATCGAATTCAAGACACCGCTGTTGTTCTGTGTCGGGTTCCTCGCGCTGTTCTTGATTGGCGGGATCTCGGGTGTGTTCCTCGCCGTGTTCCCCGTTGACTGGCAGCTGAACGAAACCTACTTCGTCGTCGCGCACCTGCATTTCGTGCTCGTCGGGGGATCGGTGTTCACGATCTTCGCCGCGATCTACTACTGGTTTCCGAAGATCACCGGGCGGATGCTCGACGAACGGTTGGGCAAGACGAGCTTCTGGCTGATGTTCATCGGCTTCCTTGCCACCTTCCTGATCCAGCACGTGATGGGCCTCGACGGGATGCCCCGCCGCGTGTACGAGTACGACAACGTTGGCCATCTGGCGCTGTACAACCAGATCTCCACGGTCGGCTCGTTCATCCTCGCCTCCGGGGTGCTCGTGACGATCATCAACGCTGTGCGCAGCCTCAAGCACGGCGCGATCGCCGGGCCCGACCCGTGGAAGGCGAATACGCTGGAGTGGTTTACGGAGTCGCCTCCGCCGGTCAACAACTTCGACATCATCCCCATCGTGCGCTCAGTGGAACCGATGAAGGACATCCGCCGCGAGGTGCAGCGGCGCAGCTCCGGAGCGACCGTGCCGGGTGGCGACACCGTCCCCGCGGGAGCCACTCAGGTAGGGAGCTAGGTTGGGCATAACGCCCCCCACGGCCGTCGGCCTGGCCCTGGCAATGTTCCGCGCCGCGTGCAGCGGGGTTGACCCGCGATGAACGCACATTCCACTGGCGCCGCACAGGCGATAGAGGGTCCCCGGCTCGGTTTGGCTCCACGCACGCGTCAGGTGCTGAGCGACTACGTCGAGCTGACCAAGCCGAAGGTCCAGTCGCTGCTGCTGCTGACGACGATCGCCACGATGTACGTGGCCGGCGACCCCTCAGCCGTGCTGGTCGCGTTGACCTGCCTCGGCGGCTACCTGTCCGCGGGCGGCGCGGGTGCGGTCAACCACTGGTATGACCGTGACATCGACGCGCGCATGGCCCGCACCGCCAAGCGACCGGTCCCTTCGGGGCGCGTCTCCCCGAACGCCGCGCTCGCCTTCGGCTGTACGCTCGCCGGGCTGTCGTTCCTAGAGCTCACGCTTGCCGTCAACGTGCTCGCCGCGAGCCTCGCCTTCGCTGGCTTCCTCGGCTACGTCTTCCTCTACACGGTCTGGCTGAAGCGGCGCACACCTCAGAACATCGTGATCGGCGGAGCGGCCGGCGCGGTCCCCCCGCTCGTCGGCTGGGCAGCGGTGACCGGGTCTGTGAGCGGTACGGCGGTGCTCCTGTTCTTCATCGTCTTCTTCTGGACCCCGCCCCATTTCTGGGCGCTATCGCTGCTGATGAAGGACGAGTACGCGAAGGTCGACGTGCCGATGCTGCCCGTCGTGCGCGGCGAGACCGAGACGCGGCGGCAGATCCTGCTCTACACGGTGCTGCTCTACGCCGTCACGCAGCTGCCGTTCTGCGCTGGGGGCTTCGGGGACATCTACCTCGTCGTGTCGATCGCGCTCGGCCTGGGCTTCATCGCGGGCGCCGTCAGGCTCTACCGTCGGGCCGATCGCCGCAGCGCTTTGCAGCTGTACCTGTTCTCTCTGGCCTACCTCGCGCTGCTGTTCTGCGCGATGGTCGCCGACGCACATCTATAGAATGAGCCTCTGCCCATGCACATGACCCGACGCCTCGCACGCAAGAACATCCGCACCGGCCTGATCGTGTCCGGGATCTGCATGTTCATGTTCGGCATCACGTTCATCGTGGCCGCGATCTACATCTCCTCGTGAGCCCACTCGATCCTGAGATCCCGCCCGCCGGCGAAGAGATCCACCTCCCGGGGCCGAGCATGCTGCCGATCCTCACGGCGGTGGGCATCACGCTGGCGCTCGTCGGCGTCACGACATTCATCGAGCTGACCGTGGTCGGCGTGCTGCTCACGATCGTCTGCATCTGGCGCTGGATCGGCGACACGCGCCGTGAAATCGAGGAGCTCCCGCTCGACTGAGCCCTCTCGTCTCTCTCGCCTCAGCCGTCAAAGCTCAGGCCAGATACGCTCGCTGGCGCGTCCAGTCCGCCGGCGCATCCCACCGGCTACCTCATCCTCCTTATCCGGTCGCGGCGCTTGCCGGCACGGGACAGACCGCTCCGTCGGCCGTCCAGCAGCGCACGATGTCGCGAACGGAGAGGACGCCCACCGCCATCCCGTCCTCGATCACGATCAGGTGACGAAAGCCGCCGTGCACCATCACCGCGGCCGCCTCCTCGAGCGACCAGTCAGGCACAGCAAAGATGACCTCTCGCGTGAGGTGATCGCCGACCCGCTCGCAGTCGGGGTCGTGCCCAGCGCCGACCGAGTGCAGGATGTCCCGCTCGGTGATGATCCCCGGCCCGGGCCCGTCGGGGTCGATCACGACCGCGGCGCCCACGTTGCGCTCGGACATCAGATGCGCCGTCTCGCGCAGCGTGTGGCCGGGCCCCACCGTCAGCGCCATCGCGGTCATGCCGTCTCGTACCTGCATTGCTCTCTCCTTTCCCGATTCCGCCTGGACAAAACCCAGCAGGCCGGGCATCTTCCACCGATTTGCCCAGTTCCACTACCCGCCGGCCGCGCGCAGCCAGGAGTCTCATCACGACCCCGGATTTGCAACGATTGCCTCAATGTAGTACCGCGGTCGGGAAAGATCAAGGACGAGAGCTCTCCGCCAGGCGCTCCGCTAGAGTTCGCACCGTGAGCACGAGCCAGCGCTACCGGCTGCGTAATCCCGCCAGCGGGCGGGAGATCGTGATCGAGGCCGAACCGGAGCAGATCTACCTCGATCGCGACACAGGTGAGCCTTTGGAGATCGTGGGCAAGCTGCTGCCGCTCGCTCCCTCCCCTTCACGGCTACCCTGGGCAGTAGAGAACATGCGCTTCTGCTCTTGGTGCGATCAGCTCGCCCAGAAGGATCTGAACGACTGCCCCACTTGCGGTCGCCGCATGGGGCCGCTCACGCCGAGGCCGGCTAGTTGAAGGTCTGGCTCGCCGCTGGCATTTTGTTGCTGTGCGCCGTTGGGCTCGCGGCCTGTGGGGGCGGCAGCAACGTGAGCGACGCGGTGCCGAAGAGCACGCCCGACATCATCCCACCCACCGACACGAGCGCCGAAAAGGCGGCCGTGCAAACGACCTCCACCTCGAGTACGTCGACCGCCAAATCGAGCGAAGGCTCTCCGAGCTCAACCGGCGAAGAAGCCAAGGCGAGCGAAGAAACATCACCGAGTGGCGGCAGCTCCGGCGGAGCCAGCGAAAGCGGCAGCCCGGCCGGCGGCACCTCAGCCGGCGGAGCAGCGAAAACCGGTAGCGGAGAAAGTGCTGCCAAAGGCGGCAGCGAATCGGCCGCCACCCCCAGCGGAGGCGCCAGCGCGCCGTCCGGCTAGTGTCCTGAGTCAGAAATTCGGTCAGTGTTTGCCGGGTGGATGGACGTGATCTGACGTTCGACGGGGCCGGTGAGTGTGCTGGTAGCACATGGCCGGCGTCGGCGGGCGTCAGGCGCGTTCAGGCACCGGGAGACACCAGCGAATTTCTGACTCAGGACACTAAGGCGTGGAGATCAGCGTGGCGCTGTAGGTCAGGCGCGCGGTGAGGTAGAGACAGTAGTACTGAACCGAGGTGCCGATGCCGGTCTGCGTCGTCTGCGAGCTCGTGCTATTGCACTGGGCCTTCGGGCGGCTGGCGCGCCATGAGGTCGTATTCGTGAAGCCCAGCGCCAGCGCCGGCGCCCAGGAGGGAACGGTCAGCGCGATCACGTCGCCCTTTTTTACCTGCAGTGTGGTTTCCAGCGGGAACTGGGCCGTTTTGCCGAAGTAGGGTTCGAGTTTGACGAGCGGGCTCTGCGCGATCAGCTTGTAGGTCAGGTTCGGCGTCTTCTGTGGGCGCAGGATCGCGATGCCCGCCGTGGAGGGCCCCCCCTCGTTGGCGTTGAAGAACTTGATCTGGGTCGCGTTCGGGTTGCCGAGGTCGATCGACCAAGCGACGATTGTGCCGGCGCGTGGCGCCGTCTGCGGATTGTGCACTGTACCGACCTTCACCTGGAAGCCCGTCGTGCGGCTCACGGCCAGGCATGGGCTGCCCGGGCAGCTCGGCACCGTTTCGGGATTGGTGGTGGGCGGGATCACGCCGACTTCGGTGAGCGTCGCCTGCGAGCCCGCGGGCAGCACGAGCACGAGCGCGAGGCTCACGAGGACTGCCGCTGTGGATGTACGGATCATGTGGGTCATTCAACACGACTACGACGAAGATGTAGCGGTCTATTTCGCTATTTTCGTGTGAGCTCCTGCGCCGCGGCCGCGATCTCCGCGGGATCTCCGGGCGCGGGAACCCACGGCAGCCGCAGCGGATCGCCCGTATAGCGCGGGATCACGTGCATGTGGAAATGGAAGACCGTCTGCCACGCGAGCGCGCCGCAGGAGTTGACCAAGTTGACCCCCTCGGCCCCCAGCAGCTCCTTCGCGCGTCGCGCCTGATGCTGTGAGGCGAGCGCGACCGCGCGCAGATCTTCCGCGTCGATGCTGAGCAGATCGGGCGTGTGCGCGCGTGGAATCACAAGCACGTGGCCGCGGGTGGCTGGGTTGATGTCCATCAGAGCCACCGTGCGCTCGTCTTCGCCGACGATCGTCCCCGGCAGCTCGCCCGCGAGGATCTTGCAGAAGACGCAGTTCGGGTCGCTCATTCCACGGAAGCCTAACCGGATGCTGTCCGTGTGCGCGCATACACGAGAGCCTGCTCGCGTGTTTTGAGCTCACCGGTGTATTGCCCCCGCGTGAGCTCCTCCAACAGCTCGCCCACTCGCGGCCCCACGCTGATGCCGAGCTCATTGGCCAGCTCATCGCCGCGCCACAGCGGCCTGGGCGGCCCTTCGGCTCGCCAGCATAGGGCATCCCTCAATACCCCATGTGCCACAGCCATGTGCGCGTCGATCGCCCGATCGGAGTCCTCTCCGCGCGTCGCCAGCCGATCCGCCACCGATAGGAGCGTCACATCTACCTCCACTGGCTCGCACGCCCTCAGGTACGCGTACACCGTGCGACGCGCCAGCGGCTGAGGCTCATGGACGAGGAAGCCGAGCCGCAGGTGGTTGCGTACCAGCGCCGCGACATGCGCGCGCAACCGCTCGCTCGTGCGTAGTCTCGCGAGCACCGTCCTGGCCAGCTCGGCGCCCCGGGCGTCGTGGCCGATGAACGTCACGCGCCCGTCCTCGGGACGCACTCCCCTCGTCAGCGGCTTGGCCGCATCGTGCAACAGTGCCCCCCAGCGCAGTGCCTCTCCACGAGTCATCTCGTCAGCCAGCGGCTCATCCAGCAGCGCGCGAAGACCAGCGGTGTGCTCCTCGCTCAAGGCCAGGCTTGGATCGGCCTGCAGCTCAATCGTGCGGTCGAGCACCTCGAGCGTGTGACCGTAGACATCGAGGTGGTGAAAGCGATTCTGCTCGATCCCCTTCAGCGCCTCCAACTCCGGGAGCACGACCGCTGTGGCGCCCAGCGAGTCCAGCAATTCGATCCCGTGCCGCGCCCGTGGCGAGGCGAGGATCCGGCGCAGCTCCATGAAGACGCGCTCGGCCGACACTCTGCTCAGCTCGCTCGCGTGCGCGCGGGCCGCAGCGCTGGTCTGCTCCTCCGGCTCCAGATCCATCTCAACCGCGATTCGCACCAGGCGGAGCACCCGCAGCGGATCGTCGGCAAACGCCCCCGGGCCCGCCATCCGCAGCCGGCGCGCGCTCAGATCCTCCAGCCCACCCAGTGGATCGATCGCCCCACCTCCCTCGATCGGCTCGGCGATCGCGTTCACGGTGAAGTCGCGCAGTCGCAGGTCCTCCTGTAACGAGCCGCCTCGCAACCGCTCCAAGTCCGCCTGCCATGCTCTGTCGCGCGCGACCACGCGCCAGGCGCCGAAGTCCTCCGAGAGCGCAAAGCACGCCGCCTTGCCGGCCGCACGGGCGATCGCGCGCGCCGCCTGCTCGGGATCACCGTCGACGACGAGATCGAGGTCGGTCAGGGGCCGGCCCAGAACCCGGTCGCGCACGGCTCCCCCCACCAACCAGGCGGACCGGCCGGCGAGCGCCGCGCGGGCAACCTCCAGCCCGTCGCTCATACCGCGTCGCCGTCGCGGTGATACTGCCGCGGAACGCGCGGTGTGAGCGCGCACGTGACCTCGTAGTTGATCGTGCCCAACCGCCCTGCAACGTCCTCGGCGGTGATTCGCTCCAGTCCCTGCGCACCGATCAGGACCGCCTCCTCGCCGAGCAGCTCGCCGTCCACGTCCGGCCCGAGGTCGACCGTCAGGTTGTCCATGCTCACCGTGCCCACGACGGGGTAGCGCCGGCCGGCGATCAGCACGTCGGCGTTGTTCGAGCACCCGCGCCGCCAGCCGTCGCCGTAGCCGATCGGGAGCACCGCGAGCCACGTATCGCGTTCGGCCACGAAGCGCCGCCCGTACCCGGCGCTCTCCCGCGCCTCGAACCGCTTCACCTCGGCAACGTAGGAGCTCAGCCCGAGCGCCGGCTCGAGCCCACGCGCGGTGGGGTCATCGCCGAACGGGTCCATCCCGTAGACGGCGATCCCGCAGCGCACCATGTCGAGCTGAGCGCGCGCTTCACGCAGCAGCGCGGCGCTGTTTGCGGCGTGCACGATCAGCTCCGGCTGCTCGGCCTTCACCGCTGCCGCCCACTCGGTGAATCTGCCGAGCTGCATCGCGAAGAACCCGTCGTCGTTCGGATCGTCGGCGGTGGCGAAGTGCGTCATCAGCCCCGCCAGCTCGATCCCATCGGCGTCTCTCGCCGCCGCCACCGTGCGAGAGGCCTGCGCCGGATCGCGCGTGCCAAGCCGCCCCATGCCGGAATCGAGCTTCACGTGCACCTTCCCACCACCCGCCAACCGGACAGCCTGCACCTGCCGCTCGCTCCACACGACGACATCGGCATCCGCGGCGAGCGCCTGCACCAGCTCCCCTTCGGTCAGCGCGCCCATCACGAGCATACGCACATCGCGCAGACCCGCCTCGCGCAGCTCCTGCGCCTCGCTCGCCGCGGCGACCGCCAGCCAGCTCGCGCCGCCCGCAAGCGCCGCGCACGCACTCTGCGCCGCGCCATGGCCGTAGCCGTCGGCCTTCACCACCGCGCACAGCTCGGCCTCGCCGCTTAGCTCGCCACGCAGCCTCGCACAGTTGCGCTCGATCGCGGCCACGTTCACGCGCGCCACCGCGCGGTGCGCGGTCATCGACTCACGCCTCCACGCGCCGCCGGCAGCGCGGCGATTACATCCGAGGCGACCACGCCCTCATTCGCGCCCTGCCTGCGCGCCGCCTCCCGGCCGGCCTCGGCGTGCAGCGACACACCCGCCGCGGCGGCAGTGAACGGATCGAGTCCGGCGGAGAGCAGCGCGGCGATCACCCCGGTCAGCACATCACCGGTGCCGGCGGTCGCCAGTGCGGGAGCTCCGCCCGGGCTGACGGCCACCCGGCCTGAGGGATCGGCGATCAGCGTGTCGTCGCCCTTCAACACGACGACCGCCCGCGCCTGCTCGGCGGCCGCGCGGACATGGCGCAGACGCTCGCGCTCGATCTCCTCGCTGCCCACCTCCAGTAGTCGGCCCAGCTCACCGGCGTGCGGAGTCAGCACGGTTGGGGCAGATCGCGCACTCAGCTCGCCCAGGCGTCCCGCGTGCGCGTTCAGCCCGTCGGCATCGAGCACGAGCGCGACCTTCGCCTCGCGCGCAAGCTCGCGCGCAAACTGCGACGGCGCCGTCGCCCCGCCCCAGCCCAGGTCCCAGCGCCAGGGCACCGCCGCGCTTGCTCGCTTCGAGCACGTCATCCACGCCCTCAGCCGTCAACCCGCCGTCGCCGTCGTCGGGCAGGCCTCTGGTCATCAGCTCGGGCGGCCCCGCCGTCGCGAGGATCGGCTGCAGGGACGCGGGTACGAACGCCGTCACGTACCCCGCACCGGCGCGCATCGCTGCCTGCTGCGGCCATCCACGGCGCGCCGGTCAGCCCGCGCGAGCCACCGGCGATCAGCACGTGGCCACTGATGAACTTTGTCGAAGACGGCCCCCTGCGCGGCAGCTCTTCGAACACTGATGGTGCGATCAGGCCGATCGTCGCCTCGGCCGGAGAGCCGCGCGGGATCCCGATCTCGATCGTCTCCACCGTGCCCGCATGGGTCTTCCCGGGTGCGATCCACAAACCCGGCTTGCCGGCGTGGAAAGTCGTGGTCGACCGCCGCTCGCACCGCGGCGCCGGAGGCGACTCCGGTGGAGGCGTCCACGCCGCTCGGCACATCCACGCTTACGACCGGGCGCGCGCGCGGCGTTCACGGCCTCGATCGCCTCCCCCACCGCTCCGCGGGGCTCCCCCTGGAAGCCGGTGCCGAGCAGCGCGTCCACGATAACGCGTCGCCTCCGTGCAACGCCCGCTCGGTTCGCTCGCGATCCTCGGTCAGCTCCAGCGGCGCCTCGCCAGGCAGTCGCTCCAGGTTCACGCGCGCGTCGCCGGCCAATTCGTCCAATGGCGCCGCGCACACCACCGTCACGCCCCTGCCCGCCTCGCGCAGCAGCCGCGCGGCCACCAGCCCGTCACCACCGTTGTTCCCCTTCCCGCACACCACCGCCACAGCGCCGTCCGGGGCCAGGCGCTCCACGATCCGCGTCACCCCCGCCCCGGCGCGCTCCATCAACTCGAGCGACGGCACCCCGCGCTCCTCGATCGCCCAGCGGTCAACGCCACGCATCGTCTCGGCGTCGAGCAGCGGGGTCAGCCAGTCGGGGAGCGTGTCCACGACCAGCGATGCTCAGATGACTACTCGACGGTGACGGTCTTCGCCAGGTTGCGCGGCTGGTCGACATTCAGGCCGCGCTTGCGCGCGATCTCATACGCGAGCATCTGCAACGGGATCACCGCGAGCATCGGCTGCAGCATCCAGTCCACCGCCGGCACCTGATCACCGAATCGGCGTGCTTGGCGATCTGCTCGTTGCCCTCCGTCGTCACCGCGACCGCGTGCGCGCCGCGGGCGCGCACCTCCTGCATGTTCGAGACCATCTTCTCGAGCACGGGCGAATCGGTCGCCACGCACACCACCGGCGTGGTCTCGTCCAGCAGCGCGATCGGGCCGTGCTTCATCTCTCCCGCGGGGTAGGCGTCGGTGGCGATGTAGGAGATCTCCTTCAGCTTCAACGCGCCCTCCAGCGCCACCGGCAGACCGACGTGGCGGCCGATGTAGAGGAAGAACTCGCTCTGCCAGTAGGCGTCGGCGACGCGCGCCACCTGCTCGCCCATGCCGGCAAGCACCTGCTCGATGCCGTGCGGCAGGCGCTTCACCTCGCCCACGAGCTCCTGCAGCCGCGCTGGGCTCGAGCGTGCCGCGCAGCTCGGCCAGGCGCAGCGCGAGCAGATAGACGACCGCGACCTGGCAGAGGAACGTCTTCGTCGCCGCCACGCCAATCTCCAGCCCAGCGCGGGTGAACAGCACGCCGTCGGCGTCTCGTGTCGCCTGCGAGCCCATCACGTTCGTGATCGCCAGCACCGCGGCACCACGCTCCTTCGCCTTGCGCATCGCCGCGAGCGTGTCGGCGGTCTCACCCGACTGAGAGATCCCGATCACGAGATCTCCCGGCCCGACGACGGGGTTGCGGTAGCGGTACTCCGAGGCGACGTCCACCTCGACCGGCACGCGCGCCCACTCCTCGATCGCGTAGCGGCCGATCAGGCCCGCGTGGTAGGAGGTGCCGCAGGCGACCACCACGATGCGCTTCACGTCCTTCAGGAGCGCCTCGTCGAGGACGCCGAGCTCTGCCAGATCGACGCCGCTGCCGCGCGCGGTGCGGTCGGCGATCGTCTCGGCCACCGCGTCCGCCTGTTCGTGGATCTCCTTCAGCATGAAGGTCTCATAACCGCCCTTCTCGGCGGTGTCCTCGTCCCAGTCGACGGTCTTCGACCGGGCGCTCCACCTCCTCGCCGGCCGGCGTCGTGATCGTGACGCCATCCGGCGTCAGTACGACGATCTCGCCGTTGTCCACGTACTGCACCTCGCCGTGTCTGCGCGAGGAACGCGGGCACCGCGGAGGCCACGAACTGCTCGCCCTCCCCCCTTCCGACGATCAGCGGGCACTCGCGCCGCGCTCCCACCAGCGTCTCGGGCTCCTCGCAGGCACATCGCGACGAACGCGTAGTGACCCTCGAGCTCGCCGTAAGCGCCTCGCACCGCGTCGGCCAGGTCGCCGTCATAGTGCTCGGCGATCAGATGCGCGATCACCTCGGCGTCGGTCTCGGATGTGAAGACGCTCCCCGCCGCCAGCAGACGCTCCTTGAGCGTCATGTAGTTCTCGACGATCCCGTTCACGACCACATGGAAGTGGTCCGCCGAGTCGTAGTGCGGATGGGCGTTCTCCTCGCGTGACCCGCCCGTGCGTGGCCCAGCGGGTGTGGCCAATCCCGGTTGTGGCAGGACGCACGGCCACCGCCACGGCTCCCTCCACCGCAGCCGCCTCCTCTCGACCCAGTGCCTGGGTCAGGCCGTCGAGCTTCGCCTGCAGCGCGTCGAGGTTACCCACGGCCCGGACCGTCTCGATCCGGTCCTCGCCGATCACCGAGATCCCGGCGGAGTCATACCCGCGGTACTCGAGCTTCTTCAGCCCATCGAGCAGCAGCTCACGGACGCGAGCGATTGCCGACGTAGCCAACGATGCCGCACACCTCGTCGAAGATATCAGCGTGGTTCGACGCGCCAGACGTGCGACGCTCAGCCCAACTCGAGCTCGACGAGCGCGCCAACCGCCCGCAGACCTCATCGGTCTCCTCCTCGGTCGGCGCCTCGACCATCACCCTCACGAGCGGCTCAGTCCCGCTCGGGCGCACCAGCACGCGCCCGCGGCCCTCCAGTGCCTTCCCAGCGGCGCTCACCGCTTCGTTGACCTCTGTGGCCGACTCCAGCGCGCCACGCTCGCGCACGCGTATGTTCACCAGCCGCTGAGGCAGTTTCTGCATCGCGTCGCGCTCAGCGAGGTCGCGGCCGGCCAGCGCCTCCAGCGTCAGCAGCGCGCCGGCGATCCCGTCGCCCGTGCGGTTGAAGCTCAGGTCGATGATGTGGCCCGACTGCTCACCGCCCAGCACCCAGTCGCGCTCACGCAGCTCCTCCAGCACGTAGCGATCCCCGACCTGCGTGATCGCCACCTCCACGCCGGCGCGCTCCATCGCTGAATGAAAGCCGTAGTTGGTCATCACCGTGACCACCACGCCCCCGCCGTTCAAACGCTCGCGCTGGCGCAGGTGCAGCGCCACGAGCGCCATCAGCTCGTCGCCGTCGACGACTGTCCCCGTCCGGTCCACCGCCAGCACGCGGTCGCCGTCGCCATCGAAGGCAAACCCCACCCCGTGCCCTCCCTCGCGGACCCTTACGCCCAGCTGCTCGACGTGTGTCGAGCCGCAGCCGGCGTTGATGTTGCGCCCGTCCGGCCGATCGGCGATCACGGTCACCTTCGCACCCAGCCGCCGGAAGATCTCCGGTGCGACGTGGTGGGTCGCGCCGTTCGCGCAGTCGAGCAGCACGTCCAACCCGCTCAGGTCGAGCTCGGCGAAGTGGCTGTGCAGCTCGCGCAGGTAATCCTCGCCCGCGCCCCTCAACTCACGCACGTGGCCGATTTGCGGAGGAGCATCTGGCACCGCCCCGGCGCCTGCCGCGACGCTCCCCGCCCGTTCCAGCTCCTGCTCGATCTGCAGCTCGGTCTCGATCCGAGAGCTTGTAGCCGTCACCGGCGAAGAACTTGATCCCGTTGTCCTCGTAGGGATTGTGCGAGGCCGACAGCACCACCGCCAGGTCGAAGTCGTAACGACCGATCAAGAGCGGCGCGGCCGGCGTCGGCAGCACGCCGCCCAGCAGCGCGTCGCCGCCGCCGGCGCTCACGCCGGCCGCGACGGCGGCCTGGAGCATCTCACCCGACTCGCGCGTGTCGCGCACGATCAGCACCTGCGGGCGCTCCGCGCCGGTCTTGCGTGTCGCCGCCTGCGCCAGACCGAGCGCCAGCTCGGCGGTGAGCAACCCGCCGGCCACACCCCTCACGCCGTCGGTTCCGAACAGCTTGCGGGTCATCAGGCGGGTCGGAACGTCGTCGCTATCGCTTGGAGAACTGCGGCTTCTTGCGGGCCTTCTTCAACCCGGCCTTCTTGCGCTCCTTCGCGCGCGAATCGCGCGTCAAAAAGCCACGGCGCTTGAGCTCACCGCGCAGATTGGGATCGGCCTCCAGCAACGCGCGTGAGACGCCGTGACGCAGCGCCCCCGCCTGGGCGGAGATGCCGCCGCCGTGCAACCGCGCGACCACGTCCATCCGCTCCTGATACCCCACCGTCTCCAGCGGCTGGCGGATGTTTCGCTGCTGTGTAATGCGCGGGAAGTGCTCCTCGAGCGTTCTTCCGTTCACAAGGTAGGAGCCGCTCCCCGGTCGCAGCGTTACCCGCGCGACCGCCGTCTTGCGCTTGCCCGTCGCGCGATATCGCGCGCCTGAGGCCAGATCGATCGCGGCGGTGGAGATCGGCTTGCTCAGGACCTCCTCCTCGGTCCTCCTGCTGGCTGTCCGCCTCGCCCTCGGACTCCTCGCCCTCGATCGCATACGGGTCCTCGTAAGCCTCGCCGCGGCCCAGCGGATCGACGCCCTCGGGAACGATGTCCACCTCGAGGTGCGCTCCAGGCACGGCCGGCTTCACGCGCGGGGCGGCCTCTCCTCCTCGTCGTCCTCCTCCAGCTCGGCCTCGGCGACGACCTCCTCCGCGACACCTCCTCGACCGCCTCCTCGACGATCTCCTCCGCACGACGATCTCCTCGGCGATCTCCTCTGCAACGGCCTCCTCGACGATCTCCTCGGCCAGCCGCCCTCCGCGACCGCCTCCTCGACGATCTCCGCCTCGGCGCGCTCCTGCGCTGCCTCCAGCGGCGCGTCCTCGGCCGAGCCCGCGATCTCGGTCGCCTCCTCGCTCGGGACGGCGTTGCCGGGATCGGCTCGAACTGCTGCTCGGACTCGGTCGACTCGGCCTGAGGATGCTCCTGGGACTCCTGCAGTGCCTCCAGCGCCGCGTCCTCGGCGGACCCAGCGATCTCGGTCGCCTCCTCAGTCGGGACGGCGTGCTCGGGGGTCTCCGTCGTCGGGGGTCTCCTGCGTGTCCTCGTCGTCGGCCATCAGGCCTCGATCTCCAAAGGTTGCGGTTTCTGGGCCACATGCGGGTGCTCGGGGCCGGCGTAGATCTTCAGCTTCGTGATCTGTTTCCGGGCCAGCCGGTTGCGCGGCATCATGCCTTTCACGGCCAGCCGGATGATCTCCTCGGGGCGCCGCGCCTGCATCTCCTCGAACGTTCTCGACCTCAGCCCGCCGGGGTAGCCGGAGTGGCGGTAGTAGCGCTTGTCTTTACGCTTGTTCCCCGTCACCGTGATCTTCTCCGCGTTCACCACCACGACGAAGTCGCCCGTGTCGATGTGCGGGGTGTACTCGGGCTTGCGCTTGCCCCGCAGCACGTCGGCGATCTGCGTCGCCAGCCGGCCCAGCGTCTTGCCGTTCGCGTCGACCACGAGCCAGTTGCGCTCGCGCTCGGTCGGCTTGGCCACGTAGGTCTTGGCCGAGGGTGTTGATGTGGAAGGGGTCATGACGTAAAAAAGGCCACGCGATAGCGCGCGGCGCGAGGGCACATCATAGGCGAAGTCGTTCTTCCCGGGTCGTTGCCGGCCGTCTGGCCGGTCTATACAGCGTCCTCCGAATACTGTGCTCGACCGCCTCCCACAAAGATACCCGGTCACTCCCACTCGATCGTGCCCGGAGGCTTTGAGGTATGTCGAGCACGACCCTGTTGACCTCGCGCAGCTCGTTGATCATCCGCGACGCGATCGTCTCCAGCAGGTCGTACGGCAGCCGCGCCCAGTCGGCCGTCATCGCGTCGTCGCTCGTCACCGCGCGGACCACGACCACGTAGCCGTACGTGCGCTCGTCGCCCTGCACGCCCACTGTGCGCACGTCCGGCAGCACGCAGAACGACTGCCACAGCTCGCGGTACAGGCCCGCCTTGCGGATCTCCTCCTGCAGGATGCTGTCGGCCTCGCGCAGCACGTCCAGGCGCTCCTTCGTCGCCTCGCCGCCGACGATCCTGATCGCCAGGCCCGGGCCCGGGAACGGCTGGCGCCAGACCAGTCGCTCGGGCAGGCCCAGCTCGGCGCCGACCGCACGCACCTCGTCCTTGAACAGCGCCCTCAGCGGCTCCACCAGCTCAAATTTGAGGTCGTCCGGCAGGCCGCCGACGTTGTGGTGGGACTTGATCGTCGCCGCCCCGGTCCCCCCGCCCGACTCGATCACGTCGGAGTACAGCGTGCCCTGCACGAGGAACCGACCCCTTCGCCCCCGTCCGCCCCTCCGCAGCTTCGCCGCCTCCTCCTCGAACACCCTGATGAACTCCGCGCCGATCGCTTTCCGCTTCGCCTCGGGCTCGCTCACGCCCTTCAGCTTCTCCAGGAACCTTTCCTCCGCGTCGACGGCCACGAGCGGGACCTTGAACGTGTCCCGGAACGCGCTCACCACCTGCTCGCCCTCGTCCTTGCGCATCAGCCCGTGGTCGACGAACACGCATGTCAACTGGTCCCCGACCGCGCGATGCACGAGCAGCGCCGCGACCGACGAATCGACCCCGCCCGAGAGTCCGCAGATCACCTTCCCGTCCCCGACCTGCCGGCGGATCCGCGCGATCTGGTCCTCCACGATCCCCGCCGCGGACCATGTCCGCTCGCAGCCGCACACCTCCGTCAGGAACCTCGTCAGAATCTCCTGCCCGTAGGGCGTGTGCACGACCTCCGGGTGGAACTGAATCCCGTAGATCCCGCGCGCAGCGTCCTCGACCGCGGCCACCGGCGACACGCTCGATGACGCCAGCGCGGTGAACCCCGGAGGCGGCTCGATCACCGTGTCTCGATGGCTCATCCAGCACGTCTGCTCCTTCGGCATTCCCTTCAGCAGCGTTCCCTGCTCAATCACCGTCAGGTCCGAGCGGCCGAACTCTCCCACCTCGGCCTCCTCGACCTTCCCCCCGAGCTCGTGTACGAGCAGCTGCATCCCGTAACAGATGCCCATCACCGGCACCCCCAGCTCCAGCAACCCCCGCTCCAACCGCGGCGCCCCCTCGGCGTACACCGACGCCGGGCCACCTGAGAGGATGATCCCGCGGGGTTTCCTGCGCTCGATCTGCTCCAGAGATGTGTGGCTGGGCAGCAGCTCGCTGAATACCCCACAGTCGCGTACGCGCCGGGCGATCAGTTGCGAGTATTGGCCCCCGTAATCGAGGACGATTACCTCTTCGTTGACCCCAGGTATGCCGCCGGTCAGCTCCTCGCCGGCGGGTGCGGGCGTGTCCAACAGGGCCGTCTGAGGTGTTCCCGGCGAGGCCGGCAAGGACGCAGTGAGCGTGGCGTGCGGCGTAGCACGCGAGCGATCGAGGACGCCGCCGAACGAAGGCGGGGACGCCTCAGACTCAGTCATTGACGAGGACGGCTGCTGCGGCCCCGTTGGACCCCATCCCCACGCCCTGGTCGCGCTGGAGCGCCTTGCCCTCGGTCTGCAGCGCCGGCGCGATCACGACCTCGGCGCGGTTGAACTCCGCCAAGTCCTTGTGCCCGCAGGTCGCCATCGAGGTCCTCAGCCCACCGAACAGGTTGAACGTGCCGTCGTTCTCGCGCGCCGGGCCGACGAGGATCTCCTCGAGCGTCCCGTTCTGCGTCGTCGCGACCCGCGCGCCACGCGGTAGCGAGGGATGGAATGTCGCCATGCCCCAATGAAAGCCGCGCCCCGGGGCCTCATATGCACGCGCGAGCGGGGAGCCGATCATCACCGCGTCGGCGCCGAGCGCGATCGCCTTCGACACGTCGCCGCCGTTGCGCATGCCGCCGTCGGCGATCACCTGGCAGTACTCGCCCGTCTCCAGCATGTGCGTCGAGCGAGCATGCGCCACGTCGGCGATCGCCGTCGCCTGCGGGACGCCGATTCCCAGCACTCCGCGTGTGGTGCACGCCGCGCCGGGCCCGACCCCGACCAGCACGCCGGCGGCTCCCGTGCGCATCAGGTGCAACCCCGTGTGGTAGGAGGCGCAGCCGCCGACGACCACCGGCACCTCGAGCGTCGGGATGAACTCCTTCAGGTTCAGCGGCGTCGACACGGTCGAGACGTGCTCCCCTGAGACGACCGTTCCCTGGATCACAAGCACATCCAGCCCGGCCTCCAAAGCAAGCTCGTGGTACTTAAGCACCCGCTGCGGGGTCAGCGAGGCCGCCACGACGACCTTCTGCTCCTTGATTTCCCTGATCCTTTGCGTGATCAGCTCGGGCTTGACCGGCTCTGCGTAGATCTCCTGCATCTCGCGCGTCGCCAGCTCCTTCGGCAATGCCGCAATCCGCTCGAGCTGCTCCTCGGCGTCCTCGTAGCGCGTGAAGATGCCCTCCAGGTTCAGCACCGCGAGCCCGCCCAGGTTGCCGACGATCCCAGCGGTCCGCGGCGAGACGACGCCGTCCATCGCCGAGGCCATCATCGGCAGCTCGAACTGGTAGGGGCCGAGCTTCCAGGAGAGATCGATGTCATCGGGGTCGCGCGTGCGCCGGGAGGGAACGATCGCGATGTCGTCGAATCCGTATGCCTGGCGCGCCTTCTTGCCGCGTCCGATCTCTATCTCCATCGCTTCATCCTCGCATTCGGGGCGGACATATTGGGGGCCTCAGCCAAGTGATTCGAGCATAGCAATGGCTCAGCCGGTACTTATGCCCTCGGATATGCTCGATTGAGATGCCAGACCTACCCAAAAAGTATGACCCGCAGACGATCGAGGCCCGCCGGCAGGGGGCCTGGCGCGCGCGCGACGCGTTCCGAACCCCCGCCCTGACCGAGGGGCAGCCGCGCAAGTACATCAAGCCCTCCGCCCCCTTCACCTCGGGCAACATCCACATCGGCCACGTCCGCTCCTACTCGATCGGCGACGCCTACGCCCGCTTCTCTCGCGCGCGCGGCGACGCGGTGCTGTTCGCGTTCGGCTTCGATGCCTTCGGCCTGCCCGCCGAGCTCGGCGCGATCGCCGGCGGCGTGCCGCCGAGCGAGTGGGTCGCGCGCTGCGCCGAGCACATGACCGGACAGCTCGAGCGTCTCGGTTTCTCGTTCGACTGGGGACGGACGTTCATGAGCTCGGACCCGATCATGTACCGCTGGTCGCAGTGGTTGTTCCTGACGCTGCTCGAGGCGGGGCTCGTATATCGGGGCACGGGAAACGTCGACTGGTGCGACACGTGCCAGACGACGCTCGCGACGATCCAGGTCGAGGACGGCCTCTGCTGGCGCTGCCACAACCCGGTCCGCCTGATCGAGCGTCCAACGTGGTTTCTGCGCGTGAGCGCCTACACGCAGGAGAACGACCGCCGGCTCGACGAGCTGCAGGCAGGCGGCAAATGGGACGAGGTCGCGCTCGCCAGCCAGCGCTTCGTGCTCGGCCGCGTCGACGGCGTCGAGGTCGCGCTGCAGTCCGCCGACGGTGCGCGGCTGACGGTGTTCACGCCGCATGCGGATGCGCTTGCGCAGGCGCAGTTCGTGCTCGTCTCGCCGAAGCACCCGGAGATCGACACGTGGGCGTCCGATCCCGATGTCCGCGAGCGCCTCGATGAGCTCCGCTCGGGCGGGTTGGAGCGCAGCTCGCGCGACGCGCGCACGTTCGCGCTGGTCGATACCGGCCGCACGCTGCCGGCGCCCGCGGGCGGCCCTCCCCTGCCCGTGCTGATCTCGCCCGGCGTCGACGGGCGTTTCGGCGCGACCGCCGTATTCGGGATTCCCGAGTGGGACCGCACCGACGAGGTGATTGCCGAGCGCCTGCCCACGCTGCTCGGCGCGTCGCGGACAAATGACGCGGCGGACACGTCGGCGCCTGCCGGCGAGGCTTCGGCGCCGAAGCCGGCGGTCCGCTACAAGGCCGACGACTTCTCGATCTCGCGCCAGCGCTCGTGGGGCACGCCGATCCCAATCGTCTATTGCGCGACGCACGGCGCGGTGCCGGTCGATAGGGAGCAGCTGCCGGTGCTACTGCCGCTCGACATCACGCCGACGGGGGCCGGCAACCCGCTCGCGGAGCTCGAGGATTTCGTGCAGACGACGTGCCCGCTGTGCGGCGGCCCGGCCGAGCGCGAGACGGACACGCTCGACTGCCACTTCGACGCGCTGTGGCTGTGGGTGCCGGTGTGCGTGCCCCTACAGTCGCGTGAGGAGTCGCTCGAGCAGATCCTCGCGCTCGGCGATCTGCGCCACTGGCTTCCGTCCGAGCGCGTCGTGGCGGGCTCGGACAGCGGCAACTTCGTCTTCGACCAGCGGATCGTGACGAAGGCGCTGCGCGAGCTCGGGCCACTCGCGTTTCTCGAGGACGGCGAGCCGTTCGCCGGCTGCCTGTTCCACGAGATGGTCATCAGCGACGGGCGCAAGATGTCAAAGCACCTCGGCAATGTCGTCGACCCTGACGCGCTCGTCGAGCGCTACGGAGCGGACACCGTGAGGCTGGCGGTGTTGTACGCCGCGCGCCCGCAGAAGACGCTCAACTGGAGCGATTCGGCGGTGCTGCGCGCGCACCGGTTCCTCAACCAGGTTTGGACGTTCTCGCAGGCGCACCTGGCGAGAACGGGAGAGCTTGCGGCGGCGGCGACGGCGCAGCCGGAGTCGATCGACGAGGGCAACGACGGCGAGTCCGAGCCCGTCAGAGACACGACCGAGCACCTGCGGCGCAAACTCGCGCAGTGGTGTGAGAAGGCCGTCGAGAAGACGACCGCGGAGATGGAGAGCCTCGAGACGCACAGTGCCGTGCGCAACGTGATGCTCCTGTTCGACCGCATCAAGGACTTCGAGAAGCGCGTGCTCGCGCGCCAACCGGAGCTGAGCGCGGCCGACCGCGAGGCGCTGAACGAGGCGCTGGGCGTGCTCATCCAGATGCTCGGCCCGTTTGCGCCGCACCTCTCCGAGGAGCTGTGGATCGCATTCGGTAACGAGGGCGATACACAGACGCCGTGGCCGGGCGTATCGTCTGCGGTACCGGCATGAGCCCGTCCAGCACCGCATCGCCTCAGCAGGGGACCCGCCAGCGGACACGCTCGTGCGCGACGGATCTCGTCTGCCATCGCTGCGACCATCGCTATCCGCTGACCGACACCGTCTTCGCCTGCCCGGACTGCGGCAAGGGCCTGGACATCGTCTATGACTACGAGCTCGCGGCCGGCCACTTCCGTGACTTCCCGAGCTCCGAGCGCCCACAGAACATCTGGCACTTCGAGGAGCTGCTCCCGATCCTCGACGCGAGCGCGCAGGCGCGCGTGGGCCGGCATTCCGGCTACACGCCGCTGATCCGCGCCGACCGGCTCGGCGCCGAGCTCGGCCTCAACAACCTGTACCTCAAGGACGACTCCAGCAACCGCCCGAGCCTCTCCTACAAGGACCGCGTCGTCTCGATGTCGGTCGCGCGGCTGCTCGAGCGCGGCAAGACGGAGATCGGCTGCGTCTCCACCGGCAACGTCGGCACGGCCGTCGCCTCGATGGCCGCCAAGGCCGGGGTCGACGCGTTCATCTTCTACCCCGACGCGCTCGAGGCCACGAAGGCGCGCGTGTGCATGGCGCTCGGCGCGCGGGTCGTGCAGGTCGAGGGCAACTACGACGAAGCCAACCGCCGCTGCCGCGAAGTCGCCGCGGAGACGGGGATGGACTTCGCGAACATCACGCTGCGCCCGTTCTACGCCGAGGGCGCGAAGACCGCGGCGTTCGAGATCGTCGAGCAGCTGCAGTGGGCCTCGCCCGACCACATCGTCTCACCGGCGGCCGGCGGCACGCTCTCCTCGCGCATGCATAAGGGCCTGAACGAGCTTCAGTTGCTCGGCTTGGCCGAGACCGAGGCGACGCAGATCCACATCGCCCAGCCGAGCGGCTGCAACCCGATCGCCTCAGCGATCCTCGCCGAGGAGGCCGAGGTTCATCCGGTGATGCCCGAGACCGCCGCGCACTCGCTCGCGATCGGCGCCCCCGGCGACGGCTACCTCGTGATCGACGCCGTGCACAAACGCGGCGGCACGGCCGCGTTCGCCTCGGACCCGGAGATCTTCGCGGGCATCGACCTGCTCGCGGCGACCGAGGGCCTCTTGACCGAGCCTGCCGGCGGCACGACGATCGCCGTGCTCGAGAAGCTGGCCGCGGCCGGGCGCTTCGCACCGGATGACACGGTCGTCGCCCTGATCACCGGCAACGGCCTGAAGACGCTCGACGAGCATCCGCCGAAGGAGTGGCCGGCGAAGATCGACTGCGAGCTACAGCCGATGCTCGAGGCGCTCAGCGAGCTCAAGCGCACGTCCACGCTGATGCAGACGGCGCGCGAGCAGCTGCGGGCATAGAAAAGCCCCGCCGAAACGGGGCCTTTCCTTAGCAAGTCGATAAGCGGGATTCTGTCGTTGAGCAGCCATCCATCTGTGCGGCCTACCTGGACCTCGGCGGGCAACCTGCAAACGGTCCAAACTGACCTTGCATCGAGTGGGGTTTACCGAGCCGTCGCGTCACCGCGACGCTGGTGCGCTCTTACCGCACCGTTTCAACCTTGCCTGTGAGCCGTTCACGTGGGACGGCCCCATCGGCGGTCTGCTTTCTGTTGCACTTTCCCGCGGGTTTCCCCGGGTCGATTCCTCGACCACCCTGCCCTGTGATGTCCCGACTTTCCTCGAGGACCTTGCGATCCCCGCGGCTGCCTGGCTTGCACAGGTCAACTTACCCCTTCAGACGCCTCTGAGCAAGCCCACCACGCGGCCGAGCACCTTGACCTCTTTGCTGCGGATCGGCTCCATCGTCTCGTTCTCCGGCTGCAGGCGGATGTGGTCGGCTTCTTTGAAGAAGCGCTTCACGGTCGCCTCCTCGCCCAGCAGCGCCACGACGATGTCGCCGTCCTTCGCCGTGTCCTGGGAGTGCACGACCACGTAGTCGCCGTCGAGCATGCCCGCGTCCTTCATCGATTCGCCGCGGATCTGTAGCAGGTACTGCCCGTCCCCGCCACCGGCCACCGCGGGCACGGAGACGTAGTCCTCGATGTTCTCCTCGGCGAGCATCGGCGCGCCCGCGGCCACCGAGCCCAGCAGCGGTAGGCTGTCGGCGCGCACGATCCCGCGCACGCTCTCCACGGCGGTGTCCACCACGCGGTCGAGCAGCTCGATCGCGCGCGGCTTGGAAGGATCGCGCCTGAGCATGCCGATCTTCTCCAGGTTGGCCAGATGCGCGTGCACGGTCGAGGAAGACGCGAGCCCCACCGCCTTGCCGATGTCGCGGACCGTGGGCGGATAGCCGTACTTGGCCGAGTACTTGCGAATGAAGTCGAATATCTCCTGCTGGCGTTTGGTCAGATCCATGTCTACTTGGCTCCCTGTTCGGGGTTCGCTGTGGCGTGGAACGAACATGTGTTCGTAGACTAGCGTCCCCTGTGGACGGATGCAAGGGCCGCCGATCACCAGGACCGTCAGAAGGCAGCGACACGGGGCTATACTCGCCAGCTCTGCGCTCGTGGCGGAATTGGTAGACGCGCAAGGTTGAGGGCCTTGTCCTGTGTAAACGGGGTGGTGGTTCGAGTCCACTCGGGCGCACTGAACGGACGATGTTGGAACCGCCAGGACCGGGGTTCCGGCACTGTCCGCTGCGCTGCGCTCAGCCCCGGGTTCGCCGAGCCGCGGGTTGGGCTCAGTCCACCGCGGGGGCCATACTGCGTCTCGTGGAACCTCGTGGCGCATACACCGCCGAGCGTGCCGCCGCGCTGTCGGGCGTGCCGAAGTCGACGGTGCACTACTGGGCTAGGAAGGACATCCTCGCGCCCAGCGTGTCGCCGGAGCGCGTAAAGCTCTGGTCCTATGGCGATCTGATGGCGCTGCGCACGATCTACTGGCTGCGGCAGACCAAGCAGGATCTCAGCGGACGCGAGGTGCCCAGGACCGCAATGAAGGCCGTCCGGCGTGCGCTGCGCGAGATCGCGGCGCTCGAGCTCGACCTCTGGGGCGAGGATGGCGCTCCCCGCGTCGCGGTCGACCGCTCGGGGAGCATCGTGATCGAGCACGGTGGCCAAGCACAGCGCCCGGGCGCTCAGAGCATTCTCGATGCCGACATGCTGGACCTGCTTGCGCCGTTCGCCTCACGCGAGGGACTGCACGGACCCGACCTGAGCGCTCCCCGGCCGCGACTGCGAATCGTGCCCGGAAAGCTCGGCGGCTCCCCCCACGTCGTCCATACGCGCCTGGAGTCACAGGCGCTCGGCGCGCTGGCCGACAGCGGGCTCGAGCAAGCGAAGATCTATCAGCTGTACCCGGATGTCGAGCCGGCCGCGATCGAGGATGCCCTCGACCTGGAGCGCCAACTTGCACAGAACCTGCGCACCGCCATCGCAGCATGAGAGGGCGCGTACGAGCGCGCGGTGACGATGGCTAGGCGGTGAGCTGACTGGCGAAGTGATCGTCAATCGTCTCTTCGTCGCCAAGCAGCGCCTGCAGCGCAAGCTTTGCCTCGAGGAGCTCCCCGGCCTTCTCAACCAGCTCGCGAGAGACATCGATCTCCGCGACGATGTCCCCCTCAGGGATTCCTTTGCCTGAGGAGACATACACAGAGCCGTTGTCAGGGGTGATCCGCAGGTCATCCGCCTCGGGGACAACCAGCCGGTTGATGCGATAGAAAATCCCGTGTACCGCCGCAATCCCGCCCTCAGTGACGACACAAGACACGACTTTAGCCTTCATTGTTTTTCTCCTTCTGTAGTTGCCACATCAGCGATCTCTGAAGCCCCCGGAAGGAGTCGAACCTTCGCGCCCGGGTTCGTAGCCCGGTGCTCTGTCCTCTGAGCTACAGGGGCGAGGGTGGCCGACCGGGATCGAACCGGCGCCGCGAGGATCACTACCTCGAATGCTGCCGTTACACCACAGCCACCACGAGAGGCGGGGATGACCGGATTCGAACCGGTGCGCACTCGCTCGACAGGCGAGCGCTCTGCCGCTGAGCTACATCCCCGCAGTAGCGCGGGCAGGAGTTGAACCTGCTGTCTCGAGCCCATGAAACTCGCGAGATGGCCGTTTCTCTACCGCGCACGCTTGTTGACGTGTTTTTTGACGTGTTTTTTCAAGCTGGGCATCACCTTTGCGGTGGTTGTGATTTGAATTTATCGATTTAGAGCAATAAAAAGGGCGGCCCACTGGGCCACCCTCGTCTGGCGTGCGCATGCAGATAAACCTCTACTGCAAGCGCCTCCGGACGAGGGGCGATATATCGAACGGGCGCCGCTCGTTCGTGGTCGAGCACGGGCAACCCAGGCGCGTTCGAGGCGCCGTTGGTAAGTCGATGGGATGAAATGAATGCATACAGTTGTCTGTGCGGCTGATCGGCAACATACCTCAAAGATCGAGCCGCGTCAAGTCCCCCGAACACCTCAGCAGCGTCCCGAGACTAGCAATCAGGGGTCTACGTGCACCTCGACCGTGTTGCTCGCGCCGCGGGTATACGGATAATTCTGTGCGCCGGTGTCGGGCAGCGCGACCCGGAACGCGTAGGTGGTCGGCTCTTCGGTCGCGTGGAAGCGGTAGCTGTAGCGGAACCGGCCCTTCCCGTTCGCGACGACCTGATCGAAGATTTTCCAGTGCCGGCCTTCCTGCACCTCCACATCGAGCGTCACTCCTGCTTGGGGGTAGGGCCCACCTGTGACTTTGCCCGTCCAATAGATCGTGTGTCGATTGCTGGTGTGGTGGGGTTTAATCGAAAGAGAGATCAGCGGGCTGATGGTGATCGCGGCGGTCGCCGTCGCGGAGGGGCCGGGGTCGTCGCTGTAGGCGGTGTAGGAGAACCGCAGTGTGCGGTCTGGTCCCGCTGGCACCTTGTATGAGAACGACCCGTCCAGGCCAGTCTGCACCGACGTGTCGATCGCCGCGCTCGGCCGGGCCACCGAGCGTCGCGATCGCGACCCGGGCGTCGCGGATCGGCACCGTGCCGCAGTGCAGCACGCCCCTGACCGTGACGCTCTTGCCGTAGGGGACGATCGGCGGCTTGCGCTTGCCGTTGATCGCGAGCTTCCAGCGCCTCGCCGGCGCACGGGTCGCCGTTGGCGATGTGCGCCGGCGTTGGTGACGTCAGGCCCCCTCTGATCGACCCACCGTTGACGCTGATCGACGGAGGACCGCTCGTCGTGATCGTGCCGTTGTAGGCGATGCCGCGGTTGCCGGCGGCGTCTTCGACGATCAGCTCGAGCGAGTGCTGACCGGCCGCCAGCTGATTGGTGTTGAGCGTCAGGCTGGCGCTCAGCGAGGCGGGCAGGGCTGGACGTATTCGAACGAGCGCTTCCCATCGTCCGTGACGCCCAGGGACTGGCAGGCGCCGCCATTGGTGTCGAGGATCTGCGAGACGAGGGTCTTGCCGTCCACGACCAGCGAGCCGCCGTAGACGCCCGATTGACTATCGGCTCGCGTTGAAGGAGATCGCCTGCTGCCCGCTCAGCGTGCCGCCCGCGAGGAGCGGGCCGCTGATGTTGCTGACGGTCGGCGGCGTGTTGTCGACGAGCGTGATGTCGGCGGCGTACAGGCTGATCGACACCCCGTAGCCAGCACCGACCGCGGGGCAAGAGCCGCCATTGCCCCCTCCACAAGCGGCGTTCATATAGATGTGAGTCGCTCCGTTCGCGTTGCCCGGCGGCATTTCAACCAGATTGGCGCTCGACATCGGCGCGCCGGGGTCCCCCACTTCCGTGCAGCCCCCATACGCGGCGCACTGATCGAACACATCGGCCGAGGTGTAGCTGTCTTCGGGCGCCGCCAGCCATGTCACCGTCGGGTTGTTACCTGGTTCCCACGAGCGAGAATAGGCCGAACGCCACAGCCTGGCCGCCGCGATCTGAGTACCCGCCGGTGCGGTGAAGATCCAGCCCGCGTCCGATGCGTTCGCTGGATGCGCGACTTCACCGCCCATCTCCGCGTTCAACGACCCGCCACCCGCACAGCTATTGGGGTCATACATGAACGAGCCATCGGTCGATCCGGTCAAGCCACTGGCCTGCGCCACCGCCCCCCGAGGCGTCCGACAGGAGTACACGTGATACTCGCCCGCGTTGGCGGGGCTCGCCAGGAGACACGCGGCGCCGGCCAGAACCACAGCGAGAATCCGCACATGCCCGTACCTGTACCTGTACCTGGGCTTGCTCATCGCGTGTAGTTCCTGAGTTGTCTGGCGGAGGTGCTCATGGCGTGTTGTCGCTCGAAGCCGTGTTTTGACCCCCCCTGCGGATTCCTGTGATGCACGTAGCGGGTCACGCTCTGAGCAAGCCAATCCGTGGCGCCGCGATAGAGGATCGTCACGCGACTTGTCCAAGCGCCGCCGGGCAGCCGTAGGACCGCGGCCCACTTTCCGTTCGCGACCCGCACGGTCTTCTGAACGCTGTGCGAGCGCCCTCTGAGCGTGTAGTGGACGACGATCGTGACGTGCCCGACGAGCGTCTTGGCGGCGACGCCGCGCACGTGCAGCGCATGCTTGGTCCGCGTCACGCCGAGGATCTGAGCCGCGGGCTCGCCTTCCCGGGGATTATGGGCCCCGGCGGGGGAGGCGTTGTGGGCGGGGTGATCGGGGTAGTCGGCGCGATCGGGGCGGTGTTTTCGACGGTGATCTGCACGGGGCCGGCGAGCGTCTGGTTACCCGCGGCGTCGACGACGGCCGCCTGGATCTGATGGGGGCCGTTGGCGAGCGTGGTCGTGTCGAGACTGAACTGGTTGCTCGAGCCGGCCGGGCAGGGCGCGGGCCGCGTGAAGTCACACACCAGCGCCTGCTGCGCGACCTGGGCGCCGTCGACGTACACACCGGCGTACTGCACGCCGCTGTTGTCCGATGCGTTGATCGTGCCCGAAAGCGTGCCGCGCACGACACCACCGGCGAACAGCGAGCCGCTGGCGGAGGTGATCTGCGGCGGCTGGTTGTCTGTGACGGTGACGGTCGCGCTGTTGAGCTCGGCGCGCGCGTGGTGCACCGTGGCGCCGCCAGGACACGCCGTGAGTTCTTCGCTCGCGGGGCTGCAAAGGACCTCGATTGCGAGGCTCGCTGTGTCGAGGCCGGTGTGTATGGCTTCGCCGGAGATCTCGCAGCCGCCGTTGTTGCCGTTGAAAGGGCACGTCTCTCCGGGGAGCGGCGTCCCGGCGGCGTCGACGATCTGCGGAAGCCAGCCGGGGCCGTCGTCGAACAGGTCGCGGTTCATGCTGATCGCGCTGATCGTGTCCCCCGACTGGCGCAGTAAAGCTCCAGCCGGCAACGGCGCCTTCGGGGGTCTGGGTGCCCAGCCCCAGGATGTCTGCGGCCGCCAGCCCAGAGGTTTCGCGACTAAAGCCGGTGATCTCGTTGGCGCCGCAGTTCGCTGGCGTTTCCAGATAGGTCGGGTTGTTGTTGAACGGCCGCCACGAGTTGTTGACCAACGACGGGACCTCGGCGCACGCAGTCACCTGGTAGGTGCCGGCAGACGCGGTGGCCGTGGCGATCGCGCTCGCGGCGAGCCCCATCGCGAGGGCCAGCAGCGTCCGTCTCATCGGATGCCCCGCTTAGGGCGGCCGGCGTGCTTGCCGTACGCGGCACGGGTCACGCTCACCGCCGGGAGCTTGGTACCTCCGGACAAGAACCTCGCCACGATCCGATCCCACCTGCTTACGCGCAGCGTGCTCGTCCTGTGACCGGTCGCGGTCTGCGCGAGCGTGACGAGCCTTCCGCGCTCCCCACGCAGCCTGTACGACCAGCTGTAGGCGAAGACCCTTGGGGATGTCGGCGACGGTGACTGACAGGCGTGTGCCTCCTGAACACGATCTTGGTGATCTTCGGCTCCGGCTGTTGGGCCGGCTGCGCCGGGAACAGAGTCGCCGCGGGCGGACCTGTGCTGCTCGGCTGGGTCATCGACGACGAGCTGTTTGCCGCGCGATAGGCGGCCATCCCCTCGCTGACGACCGCTCCGAGGCCGCACGCGTCGAAGGCCGCGGCGACGTCGAGGTTGCCCCCGTTGGCGAGCGTCGAGGTGATGCACCCCTGGGCCTTGGAGTAGCCGAGCGTCGGCGAGTAGGCGCGCATGCTCGCCTCCGCAGCGGAGACGATCGCGGCGGCCTCGCTCGTGCCTTCCGCCCAGGCGGGCGCGCCATCGTCTGAGAACGCGATTTCGATGCCGTTACCCGCGCCGGGCTCGCTCTGGCTGCCGCAACCCGGAGCGAGCAGAGCAAGCCCGGGACCGCTGTTGCTGAAGGAGCACATCACGCCGAGGTTCGCGGGGTTCGCGTCAGACGCGCCGACTCCGAGCACTCCCGGCAGGTCGGCGGGCGCCTGCACCTGGCCGTCTTCATTGCCGACTGCCGCGACGACGCCGAGGCCACTGCTCGTTCGCTGACCGGACATCGTCCTCTAGGGTTTCGAGTTCGCTGCCGGTTGGCTGGGTTCTCGATCCGAGGCTGAGGTTCACGACCTCACCGGCATCTTGGCGGTAAGGTCCTGGCAATACTGGATCGCTGAGCCGTACTCGGGGAACGCAGAACGTCGTCTGCCCGGCCGCGAGTGCCTTAAGGTTGAAGATGCGCACGCTCGTGGGCGCAAAGCCGACCATGCCCCACCCGTTCGCCGGTGCGGCGGCGATCATCGCCATGTAGGTGCCGTGCCCGTCGGGGTGCCCGCCGGGCAGCGGCGGATTCAGGGCGGCGAGCTCGTCTTCGGTGTTCGTGTTCGGTGAAAGCGCGTGGCTGCCGGCCAGGATCGGGGCCGTATCCGGATTGGAGTCCACCCCCGAATCCACCAGGCAGACGATCCCGGGGACCGGCGGCGCGGGCGCATATTGCAAGAACAGCGCGTCCGCGGCCGCCTGCTGCACCGTGCCCGCGGGCACCCCGACCTCCGCCGACGCCCGCCCGCACAGCGCCACACCGGCGAACAGAGCGACCACGACTATCGAGCAGCTGCGCATCTACGCCGTCCTTTCAACAGCCTTCCCACGAACGTGCTCGTCTCTTATACCGACCATTTCCACTCAACGGGACATTTTGGTTTGCTCACGGCTCAGTACATCCGTGATCGGGTCCCCTCAGATAGGGGTAGAGTGACTGTCTCCACAAGGAGGCCACATGGATCAGCAACAAGAGCGCAAGGACCACATCGCCAACGCCGCCAAGTCGCGCAGCCTGGCGCAGGAGCGCCGAGCCCTGCAAACCGCCGAGATCGCAGGAAAGCAGGCCCAGCTCAAGCACGAGGCACAAGAGCGACGCGAGCAGAAGCTCAAGCAGACATCGGCGGCATAAGCGAAAAGCAGCTCTACCCCTTCCCAGCCGCCTCCCGCAACGCTTCGATGACCACCCCCGCGTAGATCGCCCGCCCGGCGACCGACGGGTGCACCCCGTCCACGAGCAGGCCTACGCTCGAGTGGGAATACCAGTCCGCGAGCACCGCCCGCGGCCAGGAGGAAACGTATTCGGAGAGCGCCTTGTCGACCTCGCCCTGCCAGCTGCGCGCGACGCGCACGTTGACGAGCACGACATGGGGCACGCCTTCGAGCACCGTGCGCAGGCGCTGGAGGTTGGAATACCAGACCGGCCCGTTGTCGCCGATCTGGACGATCACCGTCGGCGGAAGGTCGCCGTGGGCGCGGTATTCGGCCAGGCGCGAGATCGTGTCGACGGCCTGGCGCCCGACGACCGCGTCGACGCGCAGACGTGAGCCCAGCCGCTGCTCGAGCACGGGCGCGCAGCCGAGCATCACGGAGTCACCGAGCGCGAGGATCGGCCCGGACGGAAGCGATCCCGCCCCCGTAGCTGCCCGCGCCGCCGCCGCCGGCCACGCCCGCGGAGAAGCCCGAGCCGGCGCCACTCCCTGACCCGGTTTCGCGTAACCCGCCCGCGAGGCTCGAGACGCGCGCGAGCGCCGCCGGGGTGGCCGTGGCCGAGCCGACACCGGTGTCGCCGGGCGCGGGCAGGCCGAGCGTCAGCCCAAGCACCAGGACGAGCCCGGCCAAAGAGCCCGCAGTCCAGCGCAGCCGCTCCCGCGGCGTGTGCCCGTCGAGCCAGGCGCGCAGGCGCCGCTGCGCGCTGCCGCCGCGAACCGGCATCTCCACATAGCGGTAGGAGAGCGCGGCGAGCCCGACGGTGACGGCGATCTGCGCGAGCACCACGAAGGTCCCCCGCCAGGGCACGTCGATGCCGGGCCGGGAGAGCATCATCACCGGCCAGTGCCACAGGTAGATGCCGTAGCTGCGCATGCCGATCCAGCGCAGCGTGCGCGTTCCCAGCGCACGCCCCAAAAACGAGGCGGGATGCACGACAACCGCGATCAACACGGCGGTGCACAACGCGACCAGCAGGAACCCGCCACGGTAGAGCCACGGGTCGTAGTCCTGCGTGCGCACGAACAGCGCGAGCACCGCCAGCAGGGCGGCGCAGCCGACCCCGTCGAGCACGCGCGCCGCGCGGCGGGACACTTCGTCTCGCGAAGCCGCCGAGCGGCCAGGCAAACGCGAGCAGCGCGCCGACGAGCAGCGTCGCGGCGCGGGTGTCGGTGCCGTAGTAGACGCGCGAGGGGTCTTGATTTGGGTTGTAAAGGCCCCACATCAGAGCGGTTGAGGCCAGCGCGAGCAGGACCGTGAGCACGACCGTGTAGCGCCGGCCGAGCAGCTTGAGGCTGCCCATCAGCACGAGCGGCCAGAACAGGTAGAACTGCTCCTCGACCGCCAGCGACCACAGGTGCTGGAGCAGCGAGGGGCGTCCGAAGGCGTTGAAGTAGGAGTGGCTGGCGACGATCAGATGCCAGTTCGTCAGATAGACCAACGAGGCGAGCGCGTCGCCGCGCGTCCGCGCGAGGTCATCGCGCGCGATCGTCGAGGCGGCGAGCAGGCAGACGAAGACGACGAGCAGCACTGCCGGCAGCAGCCTGCGCGCGCGGCGCATCCAGAACGCTTTGAAGCCGACGCGCCCCTTGCGACGTCGCTCGGCGAGCAGCAGCGAGGTGATCAGATAGCCGCTGAGCACGAAGAACACGTCGACGCCGAGGAAGCCCCCGGGCATCCAGGAGACGCCCGCGTGGTAGAGGACGACGCCGGCGACCGCGAGCGCGCGCAGACCGTCGAGACCGGGTCGATAGGGCAGTTGCGTTCCGATAGTCGGCGGTTGGTCGGCGGCCGTCATATCCCCTGTTAAAATGATCGCAGCAAGCAACTAAAGGAGCAGCCACCGCAAATGACGAGCACCAGCAAGGTCAGGGCGCTCGGCGAGGCGCTCCTCAGACGCACCGCATGACGCGCCTGATCGGCGCGGGCAAGACGACGTTCGCGGCGCTCGCGGTGCCGAACTACCGCCGCTATATCTCAGGCCAGGCGATCTCGCTCGTCGGCACGTGGATGCAGATGGCCGCGCAGTCGTGGCTGGTGCTGACGCTGACGGGCTCGGCGACGACGCTCGGCGTCGTGATCGCGCTGCAGACGCTGCCGGTGCTGCTGCTCGGACCCTACGGCGGCGTGATCGCCGACCGCGTCGACAAGCGCAGGCTGATGGTGATCCTGCAGGCGGCGATGGGCATGCAGGCGCTCGTCCTCGGCGTGCTGACGGTGACGGGCGCGGTCGAACTGTGGGAGATCGGCGTGCTCGCGCTGTTGCTCGGCCTGAACAACGCCTTCGAGAACCCCGCAAGGCAGTCGTTCATGCTCGAGATGATCGGCCCGGAGAACCTGCGCAACGCGGTGAGCCTCAATTCGGTCTTGGTGAACGTCGCGCGCACGATCGGCCCGGCGGTCGCGGGGATCCTGATCGCGACCGTCGGCACCGGCGTCTGCTTCCTCGTGAACGCCGCGAGCTTCGTCGCGGTGATCGCCTCGCTGGCGACGCTCGACCGCACGGCGCTGAACCCGACCAAGCCGACGCCGCGCGCGCCGGGCCAGCTGCGCGAAGGCCTGCGCTACGTGCGCAGGACCCCCGAGCTGGGGATCCCGCTGCTGATGATGGCGCTCGTCGGCTGCCTCGCGTACGAGTTCCAGGTCTCGCTGCCGGTGATGGCCAAACAGGGCCTGCACCTGGGCGCGACCGGCTACGGCTTCATGACCTCGGCGATGGGCGTCGGCGCCGTCGTCGGAGGCCTGCTCGTCGCGGCGAAGGGCAAAGTCGGCCTGCGCCCGCTCGTGGCGGCCGCCGCGGCATTCGGGCTGTTCCTCGCGCTGGCGAGCATCGCGCAGAGCCTCGCGCTCGAGCTCGTCGCGCTGGCGCTCGCGGGCGGCGCGAGCATCGCGTTCATGTCGACCGGCAACTCGACCCTCCAGCTGGGAGCGGCGCCGAACATGCGCGGCCGCGTGATGAGCCTGTGGTTCGTCGCCTTCCAGGGCTCGACCCCGATCGGCGGCCCGATCATCGGCTGGGTGATGGCCACCGCGGGAGCCCGCGCGGGCCTCGGCGTCGGCGCGATCACCTGCCTGCTGGTGGCGGCGCTGGGGCTGATGGCCGCCAGGCGCGGGATGGAGCACTCAAAGCAGCAAGAGCAGCCGCGGGGAACCCCGATGACCGTCGAGGCATGAGGGCGAGCAAAGGCGATGCTGGACGTGACGTCAACGATATGGCCGCCAGCAGGCAGTTCATCGTGGAGGAGTTGATGCCGAAGGCCGCGGAAGCGGGCATCCCGCTCGACGCGCTGGCGAAGCTGCTCGGTATCAGCCGCCAAACGCTCTATCGCTGGCGAGATGGATGACGCGAGACTAAACCGTCGCGCCCGAGTGCAGCTTGCTATTTGATCAGAATCGGGTCCATTTGGTCCTCCTCACTGAGGATAGCAGCGGCCCGCAAGGGCGCGCCCGCGCTTTCCATATCGGTTTGTGGGGCTTTAGGCTTGATCGATGGTCGCTGTGCTCTCGCTGGACGGTTGGGCGATATCGCGCAATTTGTGATCGCCGTTGGCGGCGTAGGGGCTCTGATCGGGGTCTATCTACAGCTCAGGCTCGGCCATGCAACATCTCGCCGGGCACGAGTCTACGACTATGCCGATTGCTTCAACAAGCGCGAGATGCTCCGAGCGTCCGCCGAGTACGTCGGATACTGGGAAAGCCACACTTTCGCCGACTTCGACGCCATGAGCCTCGCGGATCAGCTTGAGCATCTGATGATGGCGAACCTGATCGAGGAGGTAGCGTTCCTCTACAACAGGAATCTACTTGACCGAAACGTTGCAGCTGACATCCTAGGCTTCTATGTAGAGCGGCTATGGAACGCCAGCAGCTCGCTCGTAAACGAAGTCCGAACCAAAGAGGGCCGCGCGACGTTCTTCTCTGAGTGGGAGGAAATGCAGGCTGACACTCCTGGTCGCTCCGAACGGAATCTCCGAGAGAGACACAGACGCCTCGCGTGGCGAAAGTACTTGCGTTCGCTATTGGATCGGCCTCATTGAGCGTCGTAGCGCGCTGGGTTTGTCATGTCCAGCATCGCCCGAGCAAATAACGATCGCCGTGTGGGAGTGACGATGCGCGGTGGTAGAGGCGTTATCCACGTTCGGGTGCTTCTGTCTGGCCCTGGCTAAGATCGCGTCGGTGCCCGATCTCCTCCACCACCTTGCGAGCTTCGCGCGCTTTGCCGCCGCTCGCGGTGAGCGAGAGCACCACGATGCCGACGCGATGCGCGAGCTCGCGAGCAAGCCGCTGGAGCTGACGCGGGGGCTGGAGCTCGAATGGCTCGGCGTGGCGGGGTACCGCCTCAGCTATGAGGGGCAGACGATCTACATCGACCCCTACCTCTCGCGCGTGCCGCTCGCAAGCGTCATCCGCCGCACGCCGGCACACGCCGACCCGTCGCTTCACGAGCGCTTCCTGCGACCGTCCGGACGCGTCGTCGGGGTTCTCGTCGGGCACACCCACTTCGACCACGCGATCGACGTGCCCGCGATCGCGCGCCGGTATGAATGCCCCGCCTACGGCTCGAGCTCGCTGGTCAACCTGATGCGCCTGCACGGCCTCGCCGAGCGCGCGGTGCAGGTCGAGCCACAGCGTCGTTATGAGCTGGGCCCGTTCACCGTCACGTTCGTCCCGAGCCTGCACTCAAAGCTTTTACTCGGGTTCGCGGTTCCCTTCGACGGAGAGCTCACGTGTGAGCACCTCGACGCACTCTCCCCATCGGCCTACAAGTGCGGCCAGGTATGGGGCATCCACATCGAGGTCGCCGGCATGACCTTCTACCACCAAGGCAGCGCAAACCTGATCGACGAGGCAGTCCCTCACGGCGGCGTCGACATCTTCCTCGCGGGCATCGCCGGACGCAGCTTCACACGCGACTACTGGATGAGGATCCTCCCCCGCCTGCAGCCACAGACAATCGTGGCGAGCCACTTCGACGACTTCTTCCGCCCAATCGACGCAACGATGGGTTTCTCCACGAACGTCAACCTCGCCGCTGTAGGAGACGAGGTGGCCACCGTCAGCCGTGACTTCGCCCTCGCCACGCTCCCACCAATGCAGCCAGTCCTATCCAGCGACTGAGGCTGAGAGATCTCGCAGATCACCCCGGGGGGATGCGCAGATAGGGCAGCGCGAAGGACATGATCTGACCGAATGCCGGTGCGGCCACGGTGCCGCCGTAGATCGACCCAGACTGCGGTTCGTCGACGACGACCGCGCACAGCAGCTTCGGGTCTGACGCCGGGGCAAAGCCGATGAACGAGGCGACGTATGCGCTGTCGGAGTATTCGCCGGTTTCTTTGTCGATCTTGCTGGCCGTGCCGGTCTTGCCCGCCAGCTGATATCCGGGGATCGAAACCTCGCTCGCGGTCCCGCCCGGCGCGAGCACGCCCTGCAGCATCTTGCGCACCTCGGCGGAGGTCGTCTCGGAGATCACGCGGCGGCCCGCCGGCTCTGGCTGGGGACGGTCGTTGACGGCGGCGACGATGTGCGGCGGGCGCAGGATGCCACCGTTGGCGATCGCGGAGTAGGCGGTCGCCATCTGCATCGGCGTGACGAGCTCGCCCTGGCCGATCGGCAGGTTGCCCATCGAGGAGCCCGAGTATTCGCTCAGCGGCAGCGGACGGCCCTGTTCCTCACTGGGCAGATCGACCCCGGTGGGCGCCCCGAAGCCAAAACGATGGACCCATTCGTTGAAGGAGTCGGCTCCGTCGAGCGCGCCGATCTTGATCGCGCCGACGTTGCTGGAGCGGGCGAGAATTTCCGCGGTGGTGAGTGTTTCTTCGGGGTGTTCGGTGTCGTCGTGGATCGTGCGGTTGGCGACCTGGATCTGGTCGGGGATGTTGAAGGGGGTGTTCGGCGTGATCAGACCCCGTTGCAACCCGTCGGAGACCGCGACCACCTTGAACGTCGAGCCCGGTTCGTAGTTGAACCCCACCGCCCGATCCTCGATCGCGCCTTCGGGCGCGGCGGCGGGATCGTTGGCGTTGATCTGTGGCCAGTTCGCGAGCGCGAGGATCGCGCCCGTGCGCGGGTCCATCACGATCGCGGTGGCGTCTTTCGGATCGAACACCCTGCCGACGGCGCCGAGCACGTTTTCGGTGCGCCGCTGGATGTTCGCGTCGAGCGTAAGCGACAGCGACGCGCCCGGCTGCTCGGGGTGCACGTCGTCGATCGAGATCGGCTGCCCCAGCGCGTCGCTGACCACGCGCCGTTCGCCGGCGCTCCCGTGCAGCAGTGAGTTGTGCGAGTACTCGAGACCCGTCAGCCCGTTGCCTTCGGTGCCGACGATGCCGAGCACCTGCGCGGCAAGCGTGCCGCGTGGATACACGCGGCGCATCACCGGCGTGCCGGAGATCCCGGGGATGTTCAACCCAAGCACGGTCTGCGCCGCCTTGGCTCCAACGGAGCGCGCGAGGTATACGAAGCCCGTGTGCTCGCTCAGGTCGGCCAGCAACGTGGCCTGAGACTGGCCCAGCAGGGGAGCCAGTCGCCGCGAGGCGTCCAGCGGGTCCTTGACCAGGTAGGGCGTGGCGGAGATGTCCTGTGCCGGCTCTGAGACGGCGAGATCGATGCCGTTGCGATCGGTGATCGTGCCGCGCTGCGCGGGCACCGTTTCGTAGGTCAGCTGCTGCGTGCGCGCGGCCTTGCGCAGCGCCCCGCTGTGCACCGTGCCGAGATACATCGTGCGCCCGGCCGCGAGCACGAGCAGCAAAAAGAAGAATCCGAAGATCAGTCCGATCCGGCGCTGTACGACGAGCACCCGTTACCCCCCGGGGGTGCCGCCACCGGTTGCGATCGATGTGCTCTGGCCGGCCGGCGTGCTCGCGCCGGCAGCTTCGCTCGCGCCACCCGCGGAAGTACCCGCCGGGGTTGCCGTGCTCGCGCTGGAGGCCGGGGTTTCGCTCGTCGCGGCCGGCGACGGTGTAGCCGCCACTTCGGTGGTGGCGGCAGCCGCCGGAGTGCTCGCTTCTCCGGTCGAAGTGTCTGAGGTTGCCACTTCACCGGCCGAGGCGGTCGACGGCGCGGTCGCTTCTCCGGTCGTCGAGGTATTCGACGCGGTTGCTTCCCCGCCGGTCGACGTCGCGGCGATCGGTGCACTCAGCGCAGCCGCGGCCTTGCTGACATCGCTCGCGGGATGAGCGGTCAGGAAGCGTAGCACGCCCTCGGGGATCAGTTCCATGCCCGCGTGCTCGGCCTGCGCTTCGATCTGTTCGCCCGCGGCTACTTCGGAGTTTTCGGCGCTGAGCGCGGCGTTCTCGCGCTGCAGCAGCGTTTCGCGCACAAGCGAGCGACCGATCCCGGCGTTCAGCTTCAGCAGAACCAGCTGCATCGTCACGATCCCGATCAACGCGAACGCGATCACCCCGATCCACACGCGTCCGCGGATCAGGCGATCGAGCAGCCGGTGCGTCGCCACCGCCTCCGCGAGCCCCAGGGCATGCGCCGGCCCGGCCCACGCGCGATTCTGAGCACGGGACGGATTGCGCGCTGGATTGGCGGGGTGGGCGGGTCCGGATACTCGCCGCGGCCTGCGCGGGGCGACGGGCGCCCTCCGCGGGCTCGTCGTGCGCCGCGGTGCGATCGCCGGGGCCGCGGTGGCGCTGGCCGCCGATGGTGTCATGCCGTTCCCTCCGTGTTCGTTCGAAGCTTGCCGGCCGCACTCAGCCTGGCCACACGTCTGACCGCGACCCTTGCGGTCGGCGAAGTCATGCCGACTGCTCCGGGCTCGCGCGCAGCTTCCTGGCCGCGCGCAGCCTTGCCGAGCCTGCCCGCGGGTTCTCCGCGACCTCGCCGGTGGAGGGCATGATCGCGCGGCGTGCGAGCAGCGCGGCCTCGGCCTCGCGCCCGCATCCGCAGACCGGCATCTCGGGCGGGCAGATGCAGCCGCGCGCGCGCTCTGTGAGGAAGCGCTTCACGCGCCGGTCCTCCAGCGAGTGAAAGGAGATCCCCGCCAGCACGCCACCCTCGCGCAGCAGGCCCCAGGCGAGCGGCAGCCCACGGTCGAGCTGCCCCAGCTCGTCGTTGACGGCGATCCGCAGCGCCTGGAACGAGCGCTTGGCGGGATGCCCGCCCGCGAACCGAGCCGGGATCGGGATCGCGGCGTTGATCGTGTCCACCAGCTCCCCCGTCGTCTCGATCGGCGCCTGCGCGCGACGGCGCACGATCATCCGGGCGATCGCCCCCGCGTGGCGCTCCTCGCCGAAATCGCGCAGCGCGTGCGCCAGACGGCGCTCGTCCCAATCGGCGACGATCTCGCGGGCGCTCAGCTCCTGCTCGGGATCCATCCGCATGTCCAACGGCGCCTGGAAGGAGTAGGAGAAGCCGCGCTCGCGCGTATCCACCTGCATCGAGGACATGCCCAGGTCGAAGTAGGCGATGTCGGCTTGCAGCCCCTCTTCGGCGAGCTGCTCCAGCGCCTCGGCGTAGCTCGCCCGGATGAAGCGCACCGAGCAGGCCACCTCGCCGGCCAGTTCCTCGAAGCGCTCCTCGGCGAGCGGGTCGCGGTCGATCCCGATCAACGTGCCCTCGGAGCCGAGGCGCTCGGCGATCAGCTCCGCGTGCCCGCCGCCACCGAAGGTGCAGTCGATCGCGGTCTGGCCGGGGCGCGGGTCGAGCAGGTCGATCAGCTCCCCGGCGAGGACGGGGATGTGCAGGCGTCTCATGTCAAGCAGGATGGTCGACACGCGCTGTTATCTCTGCGACGCCGCTCAAAAGCGCCGGTCGATGGTCATTCCAACTGCCTCTGTCCCACAGCTCCAACCGGTCGCCCACCCCGACGACGACGACCTCCTTTTGAAGTCCAGCGTGCTCGCCGAGGAAGCCGGGGACCATGATCCGCCCGGCGGCGTCGAGCTCCGCGTCCTGAGATGAGCCGTAGAAAAAGCGCTCCAGCTCGGTCAGCCGCGGCGACAGCGGAGGCAGCTCCGCCAGCGCGCGCTGGGTGTAGCGCTCGTAATCCTCCGGGCGCCAGACCCCGACGCACGGCTTCAGGTCCACCGGCATCGCGATCACGACGCCCTCGGCCAGCGTCGCGCGGTAGCGGGCCGGCACCGTGAGCCGGTTCTTCGCGTCGAGCGTGTGGTCGAAGGTGCCGCGGAAGGGGACCATGGGAGGGCGGGGGTGGGAGGGGCGGAGGGAGCGGGCGGGCGGGTTCAATTAGTTACCGAGCCGAGGTGGAGGAGTGGGAGGAGCCCCTCCACCCCGGCTCGCTTCCGCGAACTTATCCCACTTTCCCCCACAATGCAACCCCAATTGCACATTTTTTCCCACTTACCCGTCCCAGCGGCCTCGTAAACGACGAAAATGCCCGCTCAGAAAGTCTTTTCGGGCCTGCGCCCATCCACTCGGATGACGGACCCCGAGTGCAATCCGCGATGCATTGCCGCGAAGTGCGACGTTTCTTGCAGATTGCGCCCTCGCTCAGCCCTCGCTACATCCCCTCGCGCGATCCTCCGGGCAACCACCGTCGATCGAGTGAGCCACCTTCAAATCTGTGGGTACTTGCGCGGGTGAGCGCCCGACGACTACGATCGCTTCATGCCGAGTCTCCGCCCGCGTCGCCGCGCCACCATACTCACCCCCGTCCTCACGCTCGCGACCGCCGCGCTCGCGCTCGCGGGCTGCGGCTCCTCCTCCTCGCCCGGCAGCTCCGCCGACCCCGCCGGCGTGATCCCGGCCTCCGCGCCACTGTACGCCGGCGCCGTTGTACGCCCCTCCGGCGCGCTGAAGACCGACGCGACCGCCGCCGGTACGACGATCACCCACCAGCCCGACTCCTACGCCCGCCTCGCCTCGGTGCTCCAGGCGCCCGGCAGCCCGCCGCTCACCTACAGCCACGACATCGCGCCGTGGCTCGGCCCCAACGCCGGGATCTTCCTCTCCACGCTCTCCACCTCCGCCGCGGCGAGTAGCCAGTTGCAGCAGCTGCTCACCAAGCTCCTCCAAGGCGGCTCATCGACCACGCCGAGCGCATGGCCATTCGCATCGGGAGTCCAGGGCGCGATCGTGCTCGACACCAGCGACGCCGCCAAGGCAGCCTCGTTCATCAGCACAGAGGCCCAGCACGCCGGGGCGCACGCAGCGAGCTATCGCGGCGTCAACTACCAGGCGAGCACCGGCGGCGAGGCCTTCGGGATCGTGGATCGCCTCGCCGTGCTCGGCACCGTCACGGGATTGCACGGCGTGATCGACACCTCGCTCGGCGGCCCCTCGCTCGCGCACACGGCGGACTATTCGAAGCTCCTCGCGAGCGCCCCGCCAGGCACGCTCGCTCACGTCTACTCCAACCCCACCGTCACGGGCGGCGCATCAGGCGGCTCGGGAGGCTCTTCCGGCGCCGGCGCGTCACCGGCGGCGGGCGCCTCGGGAGGTTCGGGTGCCTCGAGTGCCGACGCCGCCGGCACGCAGAGCCTCGACAGCCTGATCGGGCTGCTCGGGGGCACACGCACGGTGAACGTCTCGCTCGTGCCCTCCTCGAGCTCGATCGCGCTCGACGTCGACAGCCTCAGCACTGCGACGGCGACGGCCGGCGGCGGGCTGGCGGCCTCCGCCGCCGAAGGCGCCCAGGCACTCAGCGAGCTGCCGGGCGAATCGTGGCTCGCCGCCGGCCTCGGCAAGGTCGGCGTCACGCTCGCGGGCGACGTGCACGCGCTTCACGGCCTCGGCTCGCTGATCACTACGCTCGGCGGCTCCTCCGGCGCAGGCGCCACCACCGAAGAAAGCTCCTCGAGCGGCTTTAATATCAAGGGCGTCCTCGAAGGGTTCCTCACGCCGCTGTCAGCACTCAGCGCCCCCGGCGCCCAGAGCCAGCGCGACTTCCTCAGCTGGATGAGCTCCGCCGGGCTGTTCGCGGGCGGCAGCGGCATCGTCAACCTGCGCGGGGGGATCGTGTTCGACTCGAAGGACCCCTCGCTCTCGAAGGCCGCCGTCGCCAAGCTCGGCGCCGCGCTTGAAAAGTCCGGCGGCTCGGTGCAGCCGATCTCGATCCCCGGTACCGACGCGGCGATCTCCGCGCGCGTGAGCGGGCTTCCGGTCGAACTCGACATCGCCAACGGCGTCGGCTCGGACGGTCAGACCAAGTTCGTGATCGGTCTCGGCGAAGCCTCAATACAGGATGCGTTGAAACCATCGAGCACGCTTTTGACCGCGGCCTCCACGAGCACCGCCGCCGGCACGCTCGGCGAAGGCATCCACCCGAGCGTGATCGTTGAATTCGCTCCGCTGCTCACGCTGCTCGAAGGAGTTGGCCTCAGCGAAGACCCGAGCATCTCCCATGTCCTGCCGTACGTGCGCTCGCTCACGACGCTCGTCGGCGGCGGCAAGAGCCTCGGCGGAGGAATCGAGCGCTTCCGGCTCGTCGCCGGCCTGCAGCAGTCGGGCTGAGACCGCTCTCAGCGGACGTTCAGCACCTTGTAAAAGACCGCTCGCCCATCCTCCACCCTGTCAGCGCCATAGCGTGAGAGGGTGGTTTCGCCGTCTGCTTCGATCGAGTAGCGGCCCAGCACCGAATCGCGATTGCGAATCGCGAAGAACTCATCGACGACCGCCTGGCGACTATTCCCACGCACGCCCGCGCCCCGAATCGCCAGCAGCGCGACACTCATCGCCTCATACCCATACAGCGCATACGCTCCGCCCTCGGCACCAAAGCGCAGGCGGTAGCGCGCGAGCACCTGCGCCGCCGGGGGCGAGTAGAGGCTCGTCGGCAGGATCGGCGTCGTCAGATACGTGCTCGCCGCCGCTTCGGATCCGATTTCGGAGGTGAATTCGCTGTTGACCATGTCGCTGGAGCCGAGCAGCAGCAGCTTTGGATCGGCGCTGTGCAACTGCTTCCACAGCGCCACCGTCCCAGGCCCCGTACCACCGGCGAAGAACATCGCCTGCGCGCCGCTTTCGGTGAGCTTTGAGACCTCGCTCTGAAAGCTCGTGGTTGCGTTCGTGTGGATCATGTCCAGCCTGTCGTGCTTCACCACGGCGATTCCGGCCTTCGCGGCGTCTGCAGCGACGAGTTCCGCGAGCGGGACCTCGAACGGCCCTTCGTCGTCGAGCACGTACAGCCGCTTCACGGCCAGCCCCTGCAGCAGCTTCACCTGCGCTTCGGCCTGCGCCGGATCTCCCGGCTGCAGGCGTCCGAAGGTGCGTTTCCCGGAGGGATAGAAGCGTTCGGGCTCATCCTGGCCGGCGTCGAGCGAGGAAGTCAACCCGACATATGGACTCGACGGGCTGATCTGCAGGATGCCCGAGGCGTTGATCAACGGCAACGAGACTGCGCTCGCGCCTGAGTTGTAGTCGCCCAGGTAAGCGATCGTGGTGGTGTCCTCGGCAGCCGTCTTCGCGTTCGTCGCCGTCACGCCGGGGCTCCATTCCCCGGTCGTTGTATTCGAGTCGTCCATCGACAGGTAGCTGATCTTGAACGGCCCGATCTGCCCGCCGGCTTCGCTCAGCGCGAGCTTCTCGCCGTCCACGATCTGCTGGGAGTAAGGCCCCGATGGCCCCTGCAGCGGCAGGCTCGAGTAGATCGTCAGCTGGTTGCCGATCGTGCTCGACGCGCCGGAGACGCTCACGCCCCCACAGCCGGCGACGCCGAGGGCGGCCACGATCAGCGCCGCCGCCGCCGCGGCGAGCGCCACCACTGTTCTAAGCCCGCGCGCGCGCATCGTGCGCTTGGCCGCGGTGGCCAGGTACGGCCCCGCCGCGAGTCCTACCACCCAGTGCGAGCGCACTGGGCGCTCAGCTACGGCGGCCGGGAAGATAACCCGCGAGGATCCTGACGGTCGCTCCCGCCACGATGATCAGCGTCGCGAGGATGAACGCGTCAAAGCCCGTCGTACCGAGCGCCCAGAGCACGACCCAGACGACCAAGCCGGCGGTTACGGTGAGGACCAATCCCATGCCGGCAGAATCCTAGCGAGCTTGCGCTAGGCCCGCAGCCAGTTCGCCCACCACCGTGCCGACTGCCCCCGCCGGATCGGCCGCCTCGCCCGCGGCGCGCACCAGCCTGGTGCCGACAATCACCCCATCAGCGCCCGCCTGCGCGGCCTGCAGCGCCTGCTCGGGCGTGCTGATCCCGAAGCCCAGCGCTACGGGCGCGCGCGTGCTCGCCTTCGCCCGCTCCACAACCTGTGCGAAGCGCTCGCCCAGCTCGCTGCGCTCACCGGTCGTGCCCACGACCGAGACCGTGTACATGAAGCCCTTCGCGCTCTTGCCGATCTCCGCCAAGCGCTCCGGCGTGGTCGTGGGCGCCACCAAGGGCACCAGCGCCAGCCCGTACGCCCTGCATGCCTCCCCCACCTCCGGCGCCTCGCCGAGCGGCAGGTCGGGCACGATCAGACCGCTCGCGCCGGTCTGCTGGAGGCGCTCCATGAACGCCTCCGCGCCCGGGGGCAAACACCATGTTCGCGTAACACATCAGCACCACCGGCACGCTCTGCGCCAGCGCGCGCGCTACCTCCAGCACGCCCGCGACGTTCGCTCCCGCCTGCAGCGCCTGCGTCCCCGCCGCATGAATCACGGGTCCATCGGCGAGCGGGTCCGAGTAGGGCATGCCCAGCTCGATGATGTCCGCGCCGGCCTTGATACAGGCCTCGCCGATCTCGATCGAGTCCGCGAGCGTCGGATATCCGCCCATCAGGTACGGCATCAACGCGGCTCGCTTCCCCGTCTGCTCAAACGCGGCGGCGATCCGCTCGATCCCGTTCGTGCCGTTCTCGCTCACCCCGCCAGTACCTCCGCGAGATCCTTGTCCCCGCGGCCCGACAGACAAACAAGGTCCAGATCGCCATCGTCCTGCGCGAGCGTCCACGCCAGTGCGTGCGCGGTCTCCAGCGCCGGGATGATGCCCTCCAGGCGCGCTGTCTCTCTGAAGGCCGCGAGCGCCTCGCGGTCAGTCACCGCCTCATAGCGCGCACGTCCGCTGTCGCGCAGGTACGCGTGCTGGGGCCCCGCCCCAGGGTAGTCGAGGCCCGCCGAAATCGAATGAGCCTCGACGATCTGGCCCTCCTCGTCCTGCATCACCGCCGAGCGCGACCCGTGCAGGATGCCGACGCGCCCGCCGACCGTCAGCGGAGCTCCATGCCTGGACGTGTCGATCCCCTCGCCACCGGCCTCCACCCCGATCAGCTGTACCTCTTCGTCGTCGAGGAATGCCGCGAACGTGCCGATCGCGTTCGAGCCCCCGCCCACGCACGCGATCACACGCCCCGGCAACCGCCCCTCTCGCTGCAGGATCTGCGCCCGTGCCTCGTCGCCGATCACGCGCTGTAGATTGCGCACGATCGCCGGGTACGGCGCGGGACCGACGACCGAGCCGATCACGTAATGGGTGCTCTCCACGTTCGTCACCCAGTCCCTGATCGCGGCCGAAGTGGCCTCCTTCAGCGTCCTCGCGCCCGCATCCACCGGCTTCACCGTCGCGCCCAACAGCTCCATCCGCTGCACGTTCGGCTTCTGGCGGCGCGTGTCCTCGGTGCCCATGTAGATCACGCACTCCAACCCCAGCAGCGCGCACACGGTCGCGGTCGCCACGCCGTGCTGGCCGGCGCCGGTCTCGGCGATGATCCTTTGCTTGCCCATCCTGCGCGCCAGCAGCGCCTGCCCGAGCGCGTTGTTCAGCTTGTGCGAGCCGGTGTGGTTCAGATCCTCGCGCTTGAGGTAGATCGCCCGGCCGGCCTTCTCTGACAGCCTTCTGGCTTTGTACAGGGGCGTTGGCCTGCCGCCGAAGTCGCGCAGAAGGCCGTCCAGCTCTGCTCGGTATGTCGGGTCCTCGCCCGCCTTTTCCCACGCCTGCTCCAGCTCCGCCAGCGCCGGCATCAGCGTCTCGGGCACGAACTGCCCGCCGTACTGCCCGAAGCGGTGCTCGACGGCGCTCACGCCGCGGCGCGCTCCGCCGTGAGGGATGCCGGTCTTCGGCCTGATGCCGTCGCGCTCCACCGCCGCGAAGAAGGCCCTCAGCTTCGCCTCGTCCTTCTTCCCCGGAGCGCTCTCCGTCCCGCTCGCGCTGTCCACCGCGAACGGCCGTGTCTGAGCGATCGCCGCCGCGACATTCTCCGCGTTCAGGCCGCCGCTCAGGATCAGCGGGACCTTCGAGCGCCGCGCGGCGAGCAGCTTCCAGTCGAACGTCTCCCCTGTGCCGCCTCTCAGCTCCTGCTTCTCCAAGTCCTGCGAGCGCGCGTCGAGCAGATGGAAGTCCACGTGGTAGCGCTCCAGGTCGCGTACGTCCCCGGGGCCGGCGACCTGAGCCGCCTTGATCACCCGCGCGCCGGTTCTGCGCGGCACCTCGCCGCAGAACGCCGGGCCCTCGTCGCCGTGCAGTTGCACGATCGTCAAACCGAGATCCTCGCTCGTTTTGACGACCAGCTCCAGGGGGTCGTTCACGAATACTCCGCACAGCTCGACCTTCCGCTGCAGCGCCGCCGTGATCCGCTGCGCCTCCTGCACCGAGCACCTTCGCGGGCTGGCGTCGTAGAAGACCATCCCGATCGCCCACGCCCCCAGCTCGACCGCCAGCTCGGCGTCAGCCAAGCTGGTGATCCCGCAGATCTTTACCTTCGGGGCGGTGTCGGACATGCCCCAACGGTAGCGGGGCACAGATGCCTGAGGCTCCGACATCTGAGACAGATGCCTGAGGCGTAGCGAGGCCGGGCGTCAGCGGAGCACCCATGCTGCGGTGGGGGCGTCTACCCTTCGGGCGTACTCGGGTTCGGCACCGAGTTGGGGCGTTCGCCGAGCTTCACGCTCACCGTCTTGTGTTCGTAGGTGCCCTTGCCTGTAGCGCGCAGCAGCCCGATGCTGACGGTGTCGCCGGGTTTCTTCGCGGAGATGTCGTTCGCGAGGTCTTCCGAGCTCGCCACGGCCTGCCCGTCGATCGAGACGATGATGTCGCCGCCGACCGCCACCTGGCCACCTTCGACGCTGCCGCTGATGTTGCCACCGCGGATGCCGGCCTTTTCGGCGGCGGTGCCCTTCTGCACGCTCTGCACCAGCGCGCCCTGCTGCACCGGCAGGTTGAGCGCCGACAGGGAGCCGTCGATCGTCAGCGATGTCAGGCCGAGGTAGGCGCCGCGTATCGTGCCGCCTTTCTCCAGCTCGGAGATCTCGCCCTTGGCCGTGTTGATCGGCACGGCGAAGCCGATCCCGACGCTGCCGTCGCCCGAGCCGCCGGTCTCGATCTGCGAGTTGATGCCGATCACTTCACCCGCGATGTTGAGCAATGGCCCACCGGAGTTTCCCGGGTTGATCGGCGCGTCGGTCTGCAGCACGTTGTCGATCGTGAAGCCGTTCGGCGCCGTAATCTCGCGCTGGAGCGCCGAGATCACCCCGGTCGTCAACGTCCGTTCCAGGTCGAATGGGTTGCCGATCGCGAGGACCGGATCGCCCACCTGGACGGTGCTCGAGTCGCCGAGCGTCAGCGGGTGCAGCGTCAGGCCGTCGGTCGAGATCCGCAGCACCGCGAGATCGTTGGAGGGATCCTTGCCCACGACCTTCGCTTCGACCGACTTGCCCTTTTCAAAGCTCACAGTCACCTTGATCGCGTTCTCCACCACGTGGTAGTTGGTCAGGATCGTGCCGTTGGCGTCGATCACGATGCCCGAGCCGGTGTCCTCTCCCTGTTTCTCGGCTTCCCCGCCGCCGAACAGGTTCAACGCCGATTCCGATTTCTCCACGACCGTCGAGGTCACGAACGCGACTCCGGGGGCATCGCGCACGTAGATGTCGTGCGGTGTCAGTCCCGCCGCCGTCTTCTGTGAGGCGTTCGAGGGCGCGATCGGGGCGGCCTGGACCGTCGTCACAGTCTTGCTCGAGCTGCTCAGCCCGCCGAACGCCGCGACCACCGCGACGACCACGGCGCCGCCGATCAGGGCGGACAGGAAGGGAATGAAGAATGTGCGTTTCATCTGATGCAAGAGAATGACCGGTCGCGATCAAGGCGATCTAAAGCGCGGCCCCGCTATTCCTAAAGCTATTGGAATCCCCGTTTTGTGCGTCGGTCGGCCCGATCTACGCCGCTTGGGGTGGGCCCACCGGCGCGATCTCCCCGCAGTGTCCGCAAAGCCGCCTCGGGGTCCGCCGAGCGCATCAGCGTCTCCCCGACGAGCACCGCGGCCACACCAGCATCCTCAAGCCGGCTCAGCTGCTCGGCTTCCGCGATCCCCGACTCCGAGACCACTGTCACGCCGGCCGGGATCTCGCCCATCAGCCGCTCGGTGCGCTCCACGTCCACGCTGAAGTCCCGCAGATCGCGGTTGTTGATCCCGATCAGCTCGGCCTCCAGCGCGAGCGCCGTGCGCAGCTCCTCGCGATCGTGAACCTCCACCAGCACGTCCAACCCGAGTGTTCTCGCGCGCTCGTGCAGCGCGGCCAGCTCTTCCGGTTCGAGCGCCGCCACGATCAACAGCACCGCGTCCGCCCCCGCCACCTTTGCCTCGTACAGCTGGTAATCATCGACGATGAAGTCCTTGCGCAAAATCGGCAGCTCGCAGGCCGTGCACGCCGTCCTCAGGTCCTCCAGCGTTCCATCGAAGTTCGGGCCCTCTGTCAGCACCGACAGCGCGCTCGCGCCCCCACGCTCATACGCGCCGAGGAGCTCGTGCAGATCGGGGGCCTCATGCAACGTTCCCGCCGAGGGCGAGCGTCGCTTGAACTCGGCGATCACCGCGATCCCGGGCTCCCGCAGCGCACCAGCAAAGCGCCGCGGGCTCGCCTCCCCCGCGCGGCCGATCGCAAACGCCTGATATTCGAGCTCTCGGAGCGGCTGCTCGGACTTGCGACGCTCGAGCTCCTCGCGCGTGCTCTCCAGGATCCGCTCCAACACGGTTGGTGTCTGTGCGGCGCTCATCGCGCCGTTGCCTCTGTCGCGGATGCGTGCAGCCGGCTCATCGCGCCGCCTCCGCGGGCGCGTAGCGCCGGCTGGCCTGCAGGTAGCGCTCCAGGGCGCTCTGCGCGCGTCCGTCCTCGATCGCCGCGCGCGCGGCCTGCACGCCATCCGCGAGCGTGTCTGCGCGACGCCGGCGGCGTAGATCGCGGCGCCCGCGTTGATCAGCGCCAGGTCGGCGCGCACGCCCCGGCTCGCCCGCCGAGGATCGCGCGCGTCACCGCCGCGTTCTCCTCGGGGGTTCCGCCGTCGTAGTCCGGCTCGGCGGCGAGCTCGAGCCCGACGTCGGCCGGGGTCAGCGTGTAGCTGGCGCAGCTCTGCCGCCGTTCACCTCGACCACGCGCGTCGCCGCGCTGATCGAGACCTCGTCCAAGCCGTCCTCGCCGGCAACGACCAGCGCCCGGTGCACCCCCAGCCGCGCCAGCGCCCCGGCGATCGTCTCCAGGAAGCTTGCGTCCGAGACGCCGATCAGCTGCCGTTGCGCGCCCGCCGGATTCGTCAGCGGCCCGAGCAGGTTGAAGATCGTTTTGACCGCGAGCTCGCGCCTCACGGGCACGACGAAACGGGTGGCCTGGTGGTGCGCGGGCGCGAACATGAAGCCAAACCCCGCCTCCTCGATGCAGCGCGCGACGCCCTCCGGCGTCAGGTCGATCCTCGCACCCAGCGCCTCCAGCAGATCGGCTGACCCAGACAGGCTCGTCGCGGAGCGGTTGCCGTGCTTGGCCACCGCGCATCCCGCGCCGGCGGCGATCAGCGCCGCCGTCGTCGAGACGTTGAACGTGCGCTTCCCGCCTCCTGTCCCCGAGGTGTCGAGCAGGTCCTCGCGCTCGGTCGGCACGTGCGCGGCGAGCGCCCGCATCGTCCGCGCCAGCCCGGCCAGCTCGTCGATCGTCTCGCCCTTGCACCGCAGCGCGATCAAGAAGCCCGCGATCTGAATCTCCGAGACCTCGCCGTTCATGATCTCGCCCAGCACCTCGGCGGTCTCGTCCGCGCTGAGGTCGCGGCGCGAGGAGAGGGCATCGATCGCTCGGGTCAGGATCGCGTTAGGCACCGGCCAGCCCTTCGAGGAAGTCCGTCAGCAGCTCGTTAGACACCGTTGGGATCTTCGGCTCGTCAGGCATTATCGGGACCTTCGAGGAAGTTCTTCAACAGCTGCCTGCCTTCGTCGGTCAGCACCGACTCAGGGTGAAACTGGACGCCCTCCGCCGGCAGCTCGCGGTGACGCAGCGCCATCAACACGCCGCCCCCGCGCGCAGAGGACTCGAGGCAGCCTGGCAGCTGTGGATCGACCACGAGCGAGTGATAGCGCCCGACCGTAAGCGGCGTCGCCAGGCCCTTGAAGATCGTGCGACCGTCGTGCTCGATCGTCGTCGCCTTGCCATGTACCGGCTCGTGCAGCACCACCTTGCCACCGAACGCCTGGGCCAGCGCCTGGTGACCCAGACACACCCCGAGCGTAGGGATACCGGCCTCGGGCAGCCGACGCGCCACCTCCAAGGAGATGCCGGCCTGATCGGGCGTACACGGCCCAGGCGAGATCACGCAGCGCTCGTATGCACTCTCCAGCAACTCATCGACGCTCGCACGATCGTTTCGCACCGCGCACACGTCGGACCCGAGCTCCCCCAGATACTGGACGAGGTTGTAGGTGAACGAGTCGTAGTTGTCGATCACGAGCACTCTCATCGGGGCTCCTGATCCGCCTCAGCGCAGCTACGCGTACTCATGGTGACTCTGGCATGGGCGTGCGTGCTCATGGCCACTCCGGCTGCTCGCAGGCCAGCGCGATCGCGCGCATCGGGGCGCTCATCTTCGCGACCGACTCCTCGAACTCGTACTCGGGCTTCGCGTCGGCGACGGTGCCACCACCGGCTTGGAGGTGGGCGATCCCGTCCTTGATCACGACCGTGCGGATGTGAATCGCCGTATCGAGATCGCCGTTGTAGCTGAGGTAGCCGATCGCGCCGCCGTAGCCGCCGCGCTTGACGGGCTCGAGCTCGTCGATGATCTCCATAGCCCGGACCTTCGGGGCGCCCGAGAGTGTGCCCGCGGGCAGCACGGAGCGCAGCGCGTCGAGCGCGCCGACGCCCTTGCGCAGGGTGCCTGAAACCGTCGAGACGATGTGCATGACGTGGCTGTAGGTCTCGATCTCCATCAGCTCATCGACCACGACGCTGCCGTACTCGCAGACACGGCCGAGGTCGTTGCGCCCGAGGTCAACCATCATCACGTGCTCTGCGCGCTCCTTCTCGTCGGCCAGCAGCTCCGCGGCGATCCGGCGGTCCTCCTCGGGCGTGGCGCCGCGCGGGCGCGTGCCGGCGATCGGCTTCGTCAGCACGTGCTGCCCGCTGACGGTCAGCAGCGGCTCGGGGCTGGCTCCCGCGATCTGGAAGTCGCCGAAGTCGAGGAAGTACATGTAGGGACTGGGGTTGACCGCGCGCAGGCCGCGATAGATCGAGAATGGCTCGACCGGGCTGGGCGCGGACCACCGTTGCGACGGGACGACCTGGAAGGCGTCGCCGGCGCGGATGTAGCGGATGATTCTCGCGACCATCGCTTCGAAGTCCTCACGTGCCATGTTCGACTCGAACACCGGCATCTCGCGCGGGACGCGCGGCTGCTCTCGTGGGACCGGCCCGGCAAGCGCCTCGAGCACGGCCGCGATCTGACCAGCGGCCCTCGCGTACGCCCGCTCGAGGTCCGGCTCCGCGTCGAGGTTCGCGTTGACGAGGATTGTGGTGGTGTGCTTCAGGTGGTCGAAGATCAACAGGCCGTCCGTGAGCATGAGGGCAAGGTCCGGGAGGCCGACGGGATCGGGGTTGGCCTCGCCCAGCGGCTCGACGGAGCGCACGAGGTCGTAGCCGAACACGCCGACGGCGCCGCCCGTGAACGGCGCGCCCGCGAGCGCCGCGGGCAGGGGCGCCTGATCGAAGCGCGCGACGAGCTCGGCGGCCAGCGCGTAGGGGTCGCCGTCATCGCCGGGCAGCCAACGCAGCACCCGATGGGGAGCGAAGCCGATGAACGACCAGCGGCCGACGCGCTGGCCCTGCTCGGCGGACTCGAGCAGGAAGCCCGGCGCATCCGGGTCGAGCGCACGCAGCTTCAGGAAGGCGGAGACGGGCGTCTCGCGATCCTCGACGAAGGAGACCGAGAGCGGAATCAGGTTATGCTCCTCAGCCAGCTCCCGCGCCTGCTCGAGCGAGGGAGTGATCGCGAGCTGGCGCACACGGGGCTCGCCCGCCGACTGGCTCTCAGCGACGGCCATCGAGCACCCGCTCGGCGTCGGCCAATGCGCGTCCGCGACTGTGCAAGAGCACGAGCAGGTGATAGATCACGTCGGCCGCCTCTTCGTCCACGCGCTCGTCGGACTCCTCGCGCGCGGCGCGCGCGACCTCCTCGGCCTCCTCCATGCACCTTCTCGCCGATCCGCCGCGGGTCGTCCAGCAGCTCGACGGTGTAAGAGGCCGCCGGGCGCTCCCGCGCACGCTTGCTCAGCGTCCGCTCCAGGGCCGGCAGAGTCTCGTGGGGCGCGGGCGGCTCGAGCTCGCCGCGGTGAAAGCACGTCCGCTCGCCCGTGTGGCAGGCCGGGCCTGCGGGCTCCACCAGCGCGAGCAGCGTGTCGCCGTCGCAGTCCAGCCGCAGCGCCTTCACCTTCTGGGTGTTGCCGCTCGTTTCGCCCTTCTTCCACAGCTGATCGCGCGAACGGCTCCACAGGTGCAGCTCACCCGTCGCGCGCGTGCGCTCCAGCGCCTGCTCGTTCATGTAGGCCATCGTCAGCACCTCTCCGCAGCGCCAGTCCTGGATCACGCACGGCACGAGCCCACGCTCGTCGTAGGAGATTTGCGCGTCGATCGTTCTGCTCGCCGGCTGGTGTGCTCATCTGCGGGATTGTAGGTTGCGTGAGGACGATGGCATCCCTCCTGGACCGCAAGCTGCTAGTGCTCACCGGCAAGGGCGGCGTCGGCAAGACGACGGTATCCGCCGCGCTCGGCCTGCTCGCGGCCGAGCGCGGACTGCGCACGATCGTCGTCGAGATGGGTCAGCAGCGCCGGCTTACAGAGCTGTTTGGTGTGATCCCCGTGCAGGAGGGCACCGAGACGAAGCTGCGGCAGAACCTCTGGAGCATCTCGATCGATCCCGATCGGGCGCTGCTGGAGTGGCTGCAGTCGCTTGGCGGGCGCGTATCCGGCAGGGTCCTCGCCTCCAGTGGCACCTTTCAGTACTTCGCGGCCGCCGCCCCCGGCGCCAAGGAGCTGATCAGCATGGTCACGATCTGGAAACTCACGGAGGGCAAGCGCGGCACAGGCAAGCGACTGGGCGGCTATGACCTCGTGATCCTCGATGCGCCGGCCACAGGGCATGCCCTGGGGATGCTCCACTCGCCGCAGACCTTCGGCGCGATCGCACGCGTCGGGCCGATCGCCTCCCAGACCCGGCAGGTCGGTGAGCTGCTCTCCGATCCCGCGTGCTCCGGATATCTGGCGGTCGCGCTCCCGACCGAGATGGCGGTCACGGAGGCGCTCGAGCTCCAGGACGGCCTACGGCAACAGATCGATCGATCGTTGGACGCCGTCATCGTCAACGGCACGCTGCCGCGGCGCTTCTCCGCCGCTGAGCTCGATCGGATCGACAGCCTTGACGGAACTGGCCTCGAGGACAGCAGCAACCACCGGGATGGAAGCGACTCCGTGAGGCGCTCAGCCGCTTTGGCCGCGCGCGCGGCCCACGATCGCGCCAGCTTCCAACACAACCAACTCGCCCGCCTGCGCCGTCGGGATTTCGAGGTTCACCCGATTCCCTTCCTGTTCGTCGCCGAGCTCGATCTGCCCGCTGTCGAACGGATCGCCGGGCATCTCTCGAAGCAGATCTGAGAACCTCTTTCAAAATAGGCGGTGCGGTCGGGGCGTGCATAGATCGTCACGCTGCCAGCCTGCGGCCCCCGATCAGCGTGTAGTGCACTCATGCCGGGTAAAGGGCGGCAGGCCGGCGGCTTCCAGCGCCGAAGCCCACGAGTCGAAGTAGCGGTAGACGGTCGTGTTGCCCGGCCAGCGAGGATGCTCGCGCTCCCACTTACTGTCGGTCTCGCCCATCAGTCCCGCGCTGCGCGCGGCGCTGGGACACCACTCCCACGAGCGCGGGGGCGTTCCGGTTCTCCCTCGCCCAAGAGCGCATGGCCGTCGCGATTCGCTCGGCGTCCCAACTCCCGTTTGGAGCGAAGTGCCAGCGACGGTAGCCGCGTCGCGGCGTAACCGGCCCCTGCCTCAGAGCGACCGCGCCCTACTAACCATTAGCCCTCAACACTCCAATGAGCGACGAACCCATCCGAACTTGGCGTAAAACGGGTGAATCCGAGTGAGCTAAACGCTTCACGGACGGCATCCGTCAGTTCGGTGCCGAACACCCTGACAGCGATCATTGACGGGATGTGTCCACCAGCGATTCCGTGATGAAGCTCTACTTCGTCGAGGATCGACAGAAGATCATTCTCAGGGTCACCCTCGCCATTGAACAGAGTGAGTCCGGCCGTGAGCGGATCAGTCTCTTGTGGAGGGTGCTTCCCCCAAATCCGTCGCGCCGCCTCCCCTGACGCGGATGTTCGCAATGCCCATACGTGACCACAAGACGCGAGGGAGTCCAGTCTCGACGCGAACTCGTCGGTGACTATGATCGTGACTTGGTGAGTCGTTCTACCTTGCACCTGAGCTTCGTCACTCAATCTTAGGTTCCCAAATGATGTACGTCTCGTTGTCGTAGGCAGCCACGATCACCGCGATGAGCGACCCGATGACCGGACTCGCAATGTCGTGATCGAGGTCAGCGCCGTCCACCAGCCCCAGCTCCTCCGCCGGTGCCGACGTCACAAAGGCGTTCGTCGGGTAGCCGTGAGAGCCACGATGCAGCGTGAGGATCGCATCCTCCGTCCCGTTTACGAGCGGTGCCCAATGAATCACTTTTTCACCAACGAACGCTGTCAGCAGCAGTCCGTCCACATTGGATTTCGGGTCGCGCTTCAATCTCAGCTCATCCTCGACCATCACGCAGGAGGCGCCCCGCTGGGCGAGCGTATCGAGCACCTTGGCAAGAGCCTCCCGGGAGGAGCCCATCCCCGGACTAATCACTCCGCCCCAACGCGGGGTCACAAGCCGCGCCGAGTCAACCGTCTCGGGCGCGATCGTGTAGGCGTGACCCTCGTGCTCTTCAATGAATTTGAGCGTCGCCGGTGAAATCACCTCTCCTTGACCGAGCGAGTAACGCAGCCAGTCGAGCGCGACGCTCTGATCTATCTCCGTGGGACGTGGAAGCTCAGTCATGATTTGGGTTCTATCCGGCCGTCTGGGTAAATGCGCCATTGCGATCCATCCGGAGCGGTGTAGTCGTAGTGAGGTTCGTGAGCTGGATTGGTTAGATCCGGGTGCAGGCTCTCTTCGGTCTCCGGGTTGTACCAAGCGCCTTCCTTGCTGCCGATCGGCCCTTTACCTCTCCATTCCCAACCCTCTCCGGGTGGTTCCTCCGGGTTGTTGAAGTTGGGTGAGATTTCACCGCAGTTCTCTCTCTGCGTTTCTTTTGCGTGAAGCTCCGCTTCGCCTTCATCGCCGGCTTCTTCGCCGGCGATCGAGTTAGCAAGCGATACCCCGGCCCCAATACCCGCAGCCGCTGTAGCTGCCGCCGCCGCTCCGCAGGTGCCAACGTCAACTACAGGGATCTCCACTGTCGCACCACATGCCGCGTCCGCACCCCCAGCACCACCGGCTACCGGAATCAGCGTGAGTCCGGGCGCGTCGCCAAAGTTCAGGGGATTGTCGCCAGCGTAGTTGTATGGTGCTCCGGTGATCGGATCAATCGGGTCAACCGTGAGGAACTGTGCCGTCGCAGGATCGTATACCCGAGCCTGCAGGTAGATCAATCCCGTGTCGCTGCTCGTGTACTGCCCGTCGAACCCGAGTGGTGTTGTGCTGGCGCCTTCGCAGGTGGGTGCCCCATAGGCGCTGTAGGTGCATTTGCCGGTGACGGTGCCGGCCGAGCCGGTCAGGAGGCGGATCGAGCCCTGCTGGTCGTGATGGAGATAGGTGGGCGTTTCCGACCCGTTGATCTGCTCGACCGGGATCCCATTGGGGCCGTAGATGTAGCTGTTGGTGCCATCGCTGAGGATCAGCGGGGTGCCTTCGGTCGCATCCCACGCGAAGTAGCTGGTCGTGCCAGAGCTAGTCTGTGAGATCCGCAGCCCTTCGCCGTTGTAGGCGTAGGTGTCTTCAATTTTAGGGACAGATTCCTTTTTCAGGGCGTTCGGCCGAGATCAGATCCCCAGCCTGGTCGTAGCCGTAGGTGGTCGCCCCTCCTTTTTCGGGAGTCGTTTTCGTGCGCTCGCCTAGTTCGTCGTAGGCGTAGGTCGTGCCGGTGCCTTTTTCGAGCTCGTCGCCTTCGTTGAAGGTGTTTGTGCTCGATCCCTCCTTGGTAGGGTTGTTGGCTGAGTCGTATTTGTATTCGGTGCCGCTGCCGTATTTCGTGAGACGGTTGTTTTCGTCGTAGGTGTCTTCGATGCTGGCTTCGCCAGGCAAGCCGGTTGTCGTCGTCTTTTTGACCTGGCCGTCGCTGTCGCGGGTGTAGACAAGCGATGCTAACGTTTCCGTGCTTTTCTTCATTTTGACTTCACTCATCTGATCCGCGTCGTTGTAGGCGTACGTGTCTTCGTCTTTGGTTTCGCTTGGGAAAGCCACGACCTTCAAATCGGAGTCTTCGTTGTACGTGAATTTGGTGGAGTGGGATAGCCAGTCGGTGAGTTTTTCGAGGCGGCCGTCTTTGTCGAAGGCGCGGGTTACGGTTTTTTTGTTGGGGTAGGTGATTTTGGTCTGGTCGTTGGCGAGATCGTATTCGTATTTGAGGACTTCTTTGTGGCCGTTTTCGCTTTCGGTCTGGCGATTCAGCTGGTCGTAGGTATATTTGGTAGTGCCGGTGCCGTCGGTCATCTTGGTGCGGTCGCCGTCTTTGTCGTATTCGTATTTGATCGCCGATGGTTTGCCGGTGGAGTAGCTGACTTCGGTCAGCCTGTTGGCGGGATCATACGTGTACGTAGTGGTGTGGCTTTCAGGGTTGGTGAGCTTTAAGGAGGTTCCCTGCGCCGTCGTATTCCTTGAGCGTTTTCTTCCCGAGCGGGTTGACCACTTCGGTGACCTCTCCCCACGGCGTTTCGTTTGTATTCCGTCGCATGTTTGTTGCCGTCGATCTGCTTGATGACCTGGCCGGCACCGTTGTATTCGGTTTCGGTGACCGTTTTGTTGGGCGCTTCGACTTTGGTCGGCTCGTTGTCGCCGTTGTAGGTGTATTTGGTTTTATGTTTGTTGCCGTCTGTCACCGTTTCGACGTTGCCATCGCCATCGTATTTATATTCCGTGACGTGACTGAGAGGATCGGTGACCTTGATCGGGCGGCCTTGTACGTCGCGTTCAGTTTTTGTCGTGAATTTTGATGCTTCGGCGCCAGCAGCGTTGCCGCGCGGACTGACGGTGGCAATCTCCTGCGAATCTTCGTTGTATTCCCAAGTGCGCTTGTTGCCCGTAGCCAGGGTCTATTTCAGCCGTACGGTCACCTTTGGTGTCATATTCATATTTCCACACGTTTTTCAGCGGATTTTCCACGCTTTCCAGTTCGCCTGTGGTCTTGTATTTGTATTTAGTGACCTGCGTTTTGCTTTCCGGCGCAGGTCGTTCGATCACTTCGGGGTTGCCGTGAGCTTCGCGTTTGATCGTCGTCGTCTCACCCTTTGGTGTGGTCATCGTTTCCACATCGTGCGTAGAGTCGTACGTCCATTTCGTTTCGTTTTTGTTCGGATCGACCATGCTGGTACGATCATCCGCCGCGCTATAGCCATAGGTGGTCGTGTGCCCGTTCCCGTCGGTCACGCTCGTCACATACCCACCTTCGTTGTATGTAAAGGATTCGGTGGTAGCGCTTTCAGTGCCGTACCCGCGCGTAATCCAAGCGGGCTCAGCGTTGCTTGTGAACTGCTCCAGCGTAACGCTGCCGGTATTTGTGTTAGTGATCTTAGTTTGGAACGCTTCGTATTCAAACGTCAGCGTGTGTCCAGCAGGGTCTTTCTGTTTGATCACCTGATGAGAGCCGTTGTATTCGTTGATCGTTTTGCCTTCACGCCCGTCAACCATTTCGATCATCTCGTGCGATTCGTCGTATTTGAACTGCCAGCGCAATCCTGCTTCGGCCGGCTGCGTGACGCTCTTGAGGTTCCCACCTTCGTACGTGTATTTCACCACATGTTTCATCGGGTCTTCAGCGCTTTCGACCAGACCTTCGTGGTAGGTCAGTTTGATCGTGCGGCCGACAGGATCGGTGATTGTCGTAAGCTGCCCTGATTCGTTGTATGTGAGCGTGGTCGCATTGCCATCGCGATCAGTCACGCTTTCGAGACGCCCGCTGCTGCCGGCAAATTTGTATTTGATCTGGTTGGCGAGGGTCAGCGTGTAGCCACCAGCTTCTGTACCGCTCAGGGTATCCTGCGTCCACACAGGCGCTTTGAACGACCCGCCGCTTTCTTCAGTAAACGGCACGGTGCTTCCGTCAGCCTGGTGGAGCGTGGTGATTTTGCTGGTTTTATTGACTACGAGATGATCGCTAAAGGAGCTGGTCCACCCGTAACCGAACACGCCGTGTTCTTCGGCTGCGCCGGCCTGCGAGTTGTAATACCGCGTTAGATCCAGCCCCACACCCCGTCCACCTACCGCAAGGTCAGTCTGAGCCTCAGTAAAGTTGCCTGTCGCGCAGCTAACGGGCTCGCCGCACTTTGGGTGGGGCTGGTTAGGAGTTGAAGCGCCTTCTCCTTCTCCGTATAAAGTTTCCTGCGCTCGAGAAGCTACGGGATGTAGAATTTCAAATTTCCCTACTTCTGCGTGTATAGCACCGAGGTTTTCCAAAGGCATTTCAACCGTGGTCGTCCACGACCCTTCAGTCTCTTAAAGGTCCCTTTGTTTACGAACTTAGTACCGGCATTCCCCCTCAAGCTGTAACCTTCGGTATTTAGAACCAACGTTCCGCTATTGACCACAACACTATTTTCTTCTCCCTGGATAATCGCGGACCCGTCCGCCCCACTTACCGTCAGTGCTGCGGCGGTCTTAACATGTAACCCCACCGAGCAAAAAGAGGCCATGACCTTCTACTTTGCCTGTTGCCCCAGATTCAACTACAACAGTACCTGACCCATGCAACGTTCCGCTACTACTCGTAAACGAACTGCTCACGTCCACTTCGCCCGCAACCTTAAGTACTCCTTCCCCAGTCCCGTGGGGGGCAGCAAGGGTCAAGTTCTTTATATTCGATGTGGACCCTCCAGCGAGTTCCAAGATGCCGCCAACTCCAAAGGATGTACCGCCGTTCAAAGTGACCGTCGCGGCGGCAGCTTCGATCTTTCCTGCCTTAACGGTAGTACCGTCCACTTCGAAATTTCCTGAAAATGTTGTTGTAGCGCCAAGGTTATAGGTCTCGCTGCTCGTGTTGAATACGATCGCTGTTTCCGTGCCTGTCGTAGACCACGACCCGACAGCATGTTCTGTCGAAGCACCGCCCTCTACGAATTCGAGCGTCCCCGCACTCGTACTCACCGAGCCTTCATTGTCCACCGGCATTCCGATGTCGGTGGACCAGGTGCCTTTGGTCTTCTCTAGCGTCCCCGTGTTTACCAGTGTCGCTTCCGGCGATAACGCAAACCCATAGCCTTTAGTATTCACGATGAGCGTACCCGTGTTAACACCTCAGAGTGTTTTTCGCCATTGATTTGCGCGCCTCCTTCGCCTTCTCCGCCCACCGTGAGAGTCCCGGCATTTCTCAGTGTTATCGGACCCAAACCCAAACCTGAAGAGATTGTCCCAGTCGCACCCGACTCAATTATCACCCCGCCCGTATTCGCCAGAATCCCCGATCCATTGCCCGTCAATGAGCCCGTCACATCGACTTCCGCCGCCCCCTTTAGTTCACCGCCCCCAATCGTAAGAGCTGCAGCGCTTGATGCTTCCAAGCCATTTGAGAGTTCCAGAGTGCCACTCGTGATGGCCAGGGTACCTTTGTCCTCAAGAACGCTAGCGTTCTGGGAACCACCCGTGACATCGACCGTCTTCCCCGACCCAATACACGCGACCTCGCTGGAAGTTGGCACTTTGCCCGTCGACCAGTTCGATCCAGTTTCCCAATTGCCTTCACTGGCACCCGTCCAGGTGTCTTCACAGAGCGGTTCGGCCGACGCACCAGCCGGCACCAAGGCCAAGACCCCGACAAGCAATACCAATGCACACACGCCTCTCATCGCTAGACCCCCAGCGACGGGACGAGCACGCCTCCCCACACGAGCCTCGGACTGTGCCCTACCGAACCACCGCCGCGTGCTGCCCATGTGATCGCTCCCTCCTGGTAGGCCGAATAGACTGCCTGTTCGAAGTAGGCTGGCTGTTCTATCAGATGCGGCGACGCAGATGTAAAGAAGTCGTATGCCTCTGGACAATTGTTCGACTGAATGGACATTCGATGCGCTGCCGGGCGGTTGCGACTTCGACTCGCAGGCCAAGCCCGAGGTCGTCGGGCGAACGATGGCCCCAGAGGCTCAGGTGATGCCCAAGCGGTCGAGCAGCCCTTCGTCCCCGCGCCAGTCGCGACGGACTCGCACCGATAAATCGAGATGCACCTGAGCACCCAGCTCACGCTCGAGTTCACGGCGTGCGGCCACCCCGATCGCCTTGATCATGCGCCCGCGCGCACCGACCAAGATCCCCTTCTGAGACTCGCTCTCGACCCAGATCAGCGCCCTCACCCGTGCGAGGCCATCGCGCGGGAATTCGATCTCCTCGACGATCACCTCCACGGCATGTGGCAACTCCTGGAAGGTGCGCTTGATCGCTGCCTCCCTGATCAACTCCGCCAGCAATACCGCTTGCGGCTGATCGGAGCTCGCGTCCTCTCCGAACATGAACGGCCCCTCCGGCATCGTCGCCGTCAGATGCTCCGTCAGCGCCTCCACGCCGGCTCCGGTCCGCGCGGAGATCGGGAAGACATCCTCGGATATCCCGAGCCCGACGGCCTGTTCCAAGACCTCGATCGTCTCCGCCCGCGTCAAACGATCGGCCTTGTTCACCGCGATCGTCACCGGCGCGCTCGCGCTCGCGAGCGCCTGCGCGATGAACCGATCCCCTGGGCCGACCCCCTGCTCGCCGTTGAGCACCATCAACGCCGCGTCAGCACCATCCAACTCCTGGCGCACCCGTTGGGCCATCCGCTCCGTGAGCGCGTCACGCGGCCGCTGAACGCCGGGCAGATCGACGAGCACCATCTGGCAATCGCCGGCGCTGCGCACCCCGCGGATCGCCCTGCGCGTCGTCTGCGGACGATCGGAGACGATCGCCACCTTCTCCCCGACGAGCGCGTTCACGAGCGTCGACTTGCCCACGTTCGGCCGCCCGGCAAGCGCGACGAAGCCGCTGCGAGTCACCTGCGCTCCCACCGATTGGAGGTCAACGAGATCTCCAATCGGCCAGCAACTCCGCCTGCAGCGCGAGCATCTCACCGCTGTCGGTCTCGTGGTCTAACCCCACCAAATGCAGCACCCCATGCACGATCGCCTCGTACAGATCGAGCGTGTGCTCGGGACAGATCACCACGTCGCCCAGCTCCCACTCGGGACCGCCATGCTCAGTGACCCCATCGTGTGGAGTAACACCCCCGTGCAGAGCGGCGCCGTCGATCGGGAAGGACAGCACATCCGTCGGGCCCTCCTTACCGCGATGCTCTGCGTTCAGTTGCGCGATCCGCTGCTCGTCGACGTACTCGATCGCCAGATGACCGTCCTCGATCCCAACCGCCGCGGCCGCCAGCACGCACAGGCACCGCACCTGAGCCGGCAGGGGCGCGTAGGGAGCGAGATCCTCGCCAAAAACCTCCACTTCGAGCATCGCTTGGCGAAGCTCAGGCGCGGCGGCGATCGGCGGCGCGCAGCTCCGGGGCCTCGTACTGGGAGTGCTCATCGTAGGCCTCCACGATCCGCTGCACGAGCTTGTGGCGAACCACGTCCTCCCCGCCGAAGCGCAGGAACTCGATGCCCTCGATCGCGCCGAGCACCTCGCCCACCACGATCAATCCCGACTGCTGCTCGCGGGGCAAATCCACCTGCGTGATGTCGCCGGTCACCACCATCCTCGACCCGAAGCCCAGCCTGGTAAGAAACATCTTCATCTGCTCGGGCGTGGTGTTCTGAGCCTCGTCGAGGATCACGAACGAGTCATTCAACGTGTTGTGCGTAAGGATGAAATCTTCTGTGACATACAAGGAATCGGCGGCTGCCACTTGGATGCATACGGTCTCCATCTCGCCGGCTGGCTCGATCGCATCGACGAAGCGCAGCGGGCGTCCACCTCCGTGTCGATTATAGATTTCACGCTTGCGCCGAAGACGGAACGGCTCCATCCCAAGCGGCAGGCGGATGTCGAGGATGAAGGCATCCGACCTATGCATCACTGGCCGGCCATTCGCGAAACCTGGCCTTCTTCCGGCGGCTCTGCGCCGACGCCAGTATGCGACCCCGCCGAGTGAGCGGACGAGATAGACGACATCTTCACAAAGCCGCTCTGAACACGTCGAGTATTGGATACGGCACGTCCGGGCTCGTTGCGTGACAGGACCGCCGTCGCTATCCAGGAGGCCCTGCAGCACCGCGAGACGAATGGCCGGCTCGTTGTGCAGGTATGACTCGGGCACAAACTTCGTCTCTGATCTGGTGCCCGCAAGTCCCAGCTCGCGGAGCGCCACGGTGATCGGATTGGCAACGATCACCCCACCACGATGACCATGGATGTGGCGAAGCGTGTAGTCGACCCCGCTCTTGTGCCGCAACTCGATGCCATCGAGCGCCTCCTCGAGAGCCACGGCCAACTCCGGATCGGCGGTGCTGAATGACGGAGTGGTCTTTGTGGTTAGGCAACCGTCTCCCAGCAACAACCCAAGCGAATACGGGTCAATCGGCACGGGGCGCGGCTCCATCTCCACTGGCGCCTGGAGCAGCGGAAGCTCGAACCGGTGCTGATGGGCCGCACGCAGCCGCCCGATCATCTCACGCGTCTCGATGACGCGGCCGGGCTTTCCGCGCCGCCGGTCGCTTGCTGTCCAGACCCGCCAGAGGTGCTCCAAGCAGCACAGCGTGGAGGCCCCATCCTGAGTGCGCAGACGAACGACCTCCTTGCGACCTTGAGGATAGACACCGATCACAGGTGTGGGACGTCCGTCAGACCCGATCACGAGATCCCCAATCCTCAGGCTCCCGATCTGTTGAAAGCCGGACGGGGTGAGCACGCCGGTGGAAGTCGGCTGCGCTCTACCCCGCATGAATGCGAGCGGGGCGATCTCGATCACGCCTCGCTCGAGATACTGGGAGACCTTCTCCGGGTCGAGCATGTCGTGCAGCGCGTCGAACAGCGGGCGCAGGTAGGGATCGACCTTCGCCATCAGATCGCCCGGCAGGAAGCCCAACCGCTCACCGGCCTCCACCGCCGGGCGCGTGAGGATGATGCGATTGACCTCGTGGCGCGCGAGTGCGGCGGCAGCCATCGCCACCGCGAGGAATGTCTTGCCGGTGCCCGCCGGCCCCACCCCGAAGGTGATCGTGCTCGAGCGGATCGAGTCGACGTAGCGCTTCTGGTTGACCGTCTTTGGCGCCACACGCAGACCGCGGTGCTGCCAGAGCACATCCTCGAGCACCCGTGCAGGAGACTCGTGCGCCTCCAGCGCGCCCGTCACCGCGGCGATCGTCTCGGCATCCAGCTGGTGACCGCGCTCGATCAATTTCGCCAGCTCGCGCACGACGTGCTCCCCGGCGTGCGTCTCGTGCTCGTCGCCGTCGAACGTGATCAGGTTCCCGCGCAGGAAAACCCCGCACTCCAGCTGCTCCTCCAATGCACGCAGGACGGTGTCCTGGCTGCCCGCCAGCTCGGTGGCGACCTCGTTGGAGAGTTCGATCTGGGATCTCATCCGTCGGGTGCGCTCATCCGTTGAGTGCGCTTCGCACGAGCGCCGATACGCGCTTGCCATCGGCGCGACCGTCGACAGCAGCCATCGCTTTGCCCATCGCGGCACCCATATCCTTCACCGACTCCGCCCCGCTGCTGCGCACCGCCTGCTCCACGATCTCTTTGAGCTCAGCGTCAGAGAGCTCCGGCGGCAGGTAGCCGGCGATCAGCTCGCCTTCGGCCTCCTCGCCGTTGGCGCGATCTGCCTGCCCGGCATCACGGTAGGCCTGCGCGGCCTCCAGGCGCCGCTTGCGCTCGCGGCGCAGCACCGCCAGTTCGTCGTCGGAGCCATCCTTCGCCGCCTTCTGCAACTCGGAGAGCACGAGCCGCAGCGCGCCGACCTTGTCCTTCTCACCGGCACGCATCGCGCCATGCAGGTCGGTCTTCACCTCGTCGAGTATCGCCATCTCAGATCAGGATACGCCGGTCAGACGTCGGCGTCAGCAGCCAGGGGCGTCGGATCGCCCAGGCGTCCCGGGGCAGAGGTGTCGCGACCGAACAGCAGCGCGACGTTCCAGTCCATCAGCAGGCGCAGCTTGCGCCCCATGCCGGGCATCAGCAGCAGGTGATAGGTCCTGGCGATGAACCAAGCCGGCAGACCATGCCAGCGCAGGCCGAGCGTGAGCGCGACCGCCTCTCTGTCTCCGAGCTCGGCGACGACTCCTTTGGTGCGGTACCTGAATGGCCGCACTCTGCCGTTGCCAAGCGTCGCGGCCACGTTCCCGGCCACCAACCGCCCCTGGCGAATCGCGTGCTGTGCGGTCGGAGGGCACGGCTGTCCTTTCCTCGCAGGATCGGGGACCGCGGCGCAGTCGCCGATCGCCCACACGTGCTCGTAGCCCTCCACACGCATCGTGCGATCCACCACCACCCGCCCGCTCTGATCTGACGGCAGACCAAGCTTGCCGACGGCGGGGCTGGGCTTTACCCCGGCCGTCCACACCACCGTGCGCGCGGAGATCCGCTCTCCACCTGAGAGCGTCGCGTCGCTGTTGGTGATCTCTTCGATCGTGGTCTCGGTGCGAACCTCGATGCCGCGCGCGCGCAGCTCGCGCGACGCGAACTCAGACAGGCCCCGCGGGACCTCCTGCATGATCCGGTCCTTGGTCTCCAGCAGTACCCAGCGCATCCCCTGCGCGCGGCAGCGGGGATACAGATCGATCGCCTGAGCGGCGAAGTCCTGCAGCTCGGCCAGCCCCTCGACGCCGGCGTATCCCGCGCCGACGAACACGAACCCCAGGTACTCGGCGCGCTTGGCCGGATCCTCGAGCGACTCGGCGATGTCCATACAGCTCAGCACCCGGTTGCGCAGCGCGGTGGCATCTGACAGGGACTTGAAGCCGATCGCGTGCTCGGTCAAACCAGGGATCGGCGGCGTGCGCGAGACCGAACCCAGCGCCACGATCAGCTGGTCGTAGCCGAGCTCGACGTGCTCTGCATCGATTCGCTTCACACCAAGCGTTCTTCGGACCGGGTCCCCTCCGGTCACCTGGCCGACCACCAAATCGGTGTGACGTAGCTGCGAGCGCAGCGGAACAACCACGTGGCGCGGATCGAGCGTGGCGCCGGCAGCGCCGGGAAGCAGCGGGGTGTAGAGCATGAAGTTGGCCTCATTGACCAGCGTGACCCTCGCGCTGTTCGCCGGCAGCAAGCGCTCCAGCGCACGGGCGGCGTAGAACCCGCCGAAGCCGCCACCCGCGATCACAATCCGCCAAGCCATCTTTCAGAGGCTAGACCGGACATGCGGTCGAGACCAATGACACGAGGCGGGCAGCCAGCCAATATGGTGCGGGCCGTGAGCCTGCCCTCTTCTCTATATACCGACGCCCTCGCTCCGTTCTTGGCGGAGGTGGAGCGCCTGCGCCCTACCGACGCAGAGGTCTTCGACGCCCACACCCATCTCGGCCTCGATGAGGACGGGCGCTCTCTCAGCCTGCCAAGGTTGCTCTCACAGCTCGACGACGCAGGCGCGCGCAGAGCCTGCGTCTTCCCCCTGCACGACCCCGAGCGCGCTCCCGCCTACCGGGTGCCCAACGACCGTGTGCTCGCCTGGGCGCAGGAAAGCGACGGACGACTCATACCCTTCTGCCGCCTCGATCCCGCCGAAGATCCGCTGGCGGAGGGCGAGCGTGCTCTCGCGGCCGGCGCGCGCGGCATCAAGCTCCACCCTCGCGCCCAGGCCTTCGGGTTCGACAGTCCCGAGATGGAGGGCATCTTCGCGCTCGCCGAAGCGGCCCGGGTGCCGATCTTGATCCACGCCGGACGCGGCCTGCCGCCGCTGGGGGATGAGCTGGTCGAGATCACGCTGCGCCACCCCGACGTGGTCCTGATCCTCGCTCACGGCGCGATCTGCGACCAGGGAATCATCACCTCGCGCTTGGCTGAGCACCCGGGCGTGCTTTACGACATCTCCTGCTTCTTCCCGCTCGATGTGATCGAGCTGCTCGCGCGCGCGCCGATCGAGCGCATCGTGTTCGCCTCCGATCCTCCCTACGGACTACCAGCCTCCTCGCTCTACATGGCGCTTCGCGTCGCCGCGCATGCCGGCCTCGATGAGACCGCCATTCGCGGCCTGCTCGGCGGCACGATCGCCGGGCTCTTCGACGGCCACGGACTGCCACCTGTCACGGCCCCGCGCCGGGGTCCCTCGATCACGCTCTCCGGCCGCCTCGCACGGGTGTATGGGTATGGCAGCCTGGCAGGTCCCGCGATCTTCATGGGATCGGCCGAGCAAGCCCAGGCGATGCTCGACATGGCGCTCGCGGCCTGCCGCGACCCCGATCCGGGAGACGTCGGTGAGGCGCTCGAGACGATCGAGGCGGCTTTCAGCGCCGCCGGCGCTCTACTTGCGCTCCGGAGCGAGGACGGCATGCGCGCGGCGATCGATCTGGTCTACCGCGCGAGCATACGCGCTGCCACCGAGCTGCCCGATCGCCTCTGATCCTCACGCCTCACCATTCATAAGCCACACCACCGCCCACTCACCGCGCTCCCGCCGTTCGCGCTCGCGCATGCCGAGGCGCTCGCCGAACGCCTCCACCACCTCGTCGACCTGGTCCTTCAACAGTCCCCCGGCCAGCAGATGTGCCGGGGCACGGGGCATTCCGCCCGCCAGATCGAGAAGCAGGGGACGAAGCAGGTTCGCCACCACCACAGGCGATCTCGCCAGCCCCTCCGCCGGATCGCTGTCCGCGTCCTGCTCGAGCCACGGCAGCGCCTGCTTGCGCAAGTCAAAGCGACGCACCTCGATCTCCACCCCGTTCACACGCGCATTCTCTTCCGCGGCCGCGACGCTCTCGCGCTCGTGGTCGAGGCCAAGCACCGGTGCGAACCCCAGGCGCGCGGCCGCAATCGCCAGTACCCCCGAACCTGTGCCGACATCCAGCAGCGGTCCCGGCCGCTCTTCGAGCGCCGCCAGCTCAAGCATCAGCTCCAGACACAGGCGGGTCGTCGCGTGAGCGCCGGTCCCGAACGCCTGCCCGGGATCGATCGCGATCTCCTCGGCGCCTTCGCGATCGCTGGGTGACTCCCACGGCGGTCGCACATGCAAGGCGCGAACGGGACTCCCCCGCGGCGACCCGATCAGGACGGGACGATGAAAACGCTTCCAGCGCTCAGACCAGTCGTCGGCGATCACGGTGCTGGAGACCTCTACCGGCGTACCGCCCACTGCGGCGTCCAAATCGGGCAGCTCGGGCAACTCCCCCGGTGCCCCATACACCGCGTACTCGACCGTCCACTCATCAATCTCCACCTCTTCCACGCCGCCCGGCGCGAGCTCCAACAGCTCCGCGAGGACGATCTCCGCATCCTCGCGCCGCGCTCGGACCGCAAGCCGGATCATGTCGCTGCGTCGCTCCTCTCGCCTACGCCTGGCAGGACATGACAGTGCTCATGCCCGGTTTTCGGTTTCGGGCATGCCCGATCCGCAGCGAAACCGCGTTCACGTCGTCTAACCGCGCAGCGTACGTCGCAGCTTGGCGAACATCGATTCATCAACACCGAGATTCTCCTCGGTGAGCGTTCCATTCAGCCGCTCCAGCAGCTCGCGCTGCTCATCGCTGAGGCGGCGTGGGATCACGACGTTGACCACGACGCGCAGATCCCCGCGCCGGCCACGGCGTAGCCCGGGCATCCCCTCGCCTCGCAGCGTCAGCACCTCTCCCGGCTGTGTTCCCGCCGGCACCTCAACCTGAGCCATGCCCTCCAGCGTCGGTGTCTGCAGCGTCGCGCCGAGTGCCGCCAGCGGGGCCGCGACATCGAGCGCCGCGATCAGATCGTCGCCTTCGCGCACGAACCGCTCGTCGTCACGCACCCTCACGAGCACGTAGAGATCGCCCGCGGGAGCACCAGCCTCGCCGGCGTGCCCGCGCCCGGAGAGGCGGATGCGTTGAGAGTCGGCGATCCCCGCCGGCACATCGACCTCGAGCTCGCGTCGCGTCGCCTTGCGCCCGCGGCCGCGGCACTCTCGGCACGGCTGCTTGGGCACGCGGCCGTCACCGTGGCAGACATCGCAGAGCACCGTTCGCGCCATCTGCCCGAACGGTGTGCGGGTCACCGCCTGCAACTGCCCATGCCCTGCGCAGCGCTCACAGGTCTCGATCGGCGTGCCCGGCTCGGCACCGTTGCCATGGCAATGCTCACAGCGCTCGACCGCCTCATAGGAGACCTGCACCTTCGCGCCCTTGGCTGCCTCTACCAGGTCGATCTCGACCGTCACCGCCAGATCGCCACCGGGATTCGGCCCCCGCCCGCCCCCGGCGCGTCCGCCGAACGCTCCCCCTCCCCCTCCGAAGAACGTATCGAACAGATCGCTGATTGAGCCAAACGCATCGAAGTTGGGGGCATAGCCGCCGGAGCGCAGCCCCTCGTGGCCATAGCGGTCGTATGTCGCCCGCCGCTGCGGGTCGGAGAGGATCTCGTTGGCCTCGGCGGCCTCCTTGAACTTCTCCTCGGCCTGCGGGTCGTGCGCATTGACGTCGGGGTGCAGCTCCATCGCGAGCGCGCGAAAGGCCTTTTTGATCTGCTGCTCGTCGGCGTCGCGCTGCACGCCGAGCACCTCATAGGGATCACGCGGGGTGGATGTCTGGCTCATGCTGTGGCGTCTTGGCGGTACTCAAACATCGCGGAGTCCAAGTCAGTTCTCGGCGTAGGCATCTTCGACGAAGCGGGTCAGCTCGTGCGCGGCCTCGCGTACGGTGACGATCGCACCGGCATAGTCCATCCGCACCGGCCCGATCACCGACACTGCGCCCAGATTACGTCCTCCAACCCCGTAGCCGGTCGCGACCAGGGCGAGCGAGCGCATCGCGGGGATCTCGTTCTCGTGCCCGATTCTCACATACACCCCGGATTCACCGAGCACCGTCCGCAACACTCCCAGCAGCGCGACGCGACGCTCCAGCAGGTTCATCAGCTCGTTGATCTGCGCCGTGTCCTGGATCTGTCCGGCCGCGAACAGCCGCGCCGTTCCATCGACATACAACGCGTCCTCCGCCTCGGCGGAAACCTCGCTGAAGGCCGCTGCCAGTCGCGCGAGGAAGGCCAGCTCCGTCGTCGACAGGCTCGGGTCGATCATACGCTGATTGAGCATCCGCGCTCGGAGACCCAGGCCGACGAGCCGCTCGTTGAGGTACTCCCCCGCCCACGCCACGAGGCCCGGATCGACGGCGTGTTCGAACGTCACGAGCATCTTCGATACACCACCCGTTGAGGTGATCACCACCACCATCACCACCTGCGGCTGCAGCGCCAACACCTCGATGTGCCTGATCGTCGCCGTGTGTATCGCCGGAGCGGAGACCACGGCCAGCAGATTGGTGACCTGCGACAGCGTCTCGGTGGTCGCGCGCATAGCCTCCTCCACCTCGCGCCGGATCAGTGAAAGCTCCAGTCGCCGTGCCGGCACGAGACCTTCTCCGGAGGCGAGCATACGATCGACCACATAGCGCTGACCCGCATCCGTCGGGGTTCGACCCGCTGAGACGTGCGGATGGGCGAGCAGGCCGTGCTCCTCGAGCAACGCCAGCTCGTTTCTGATCGTCGATGGCCCGCAGTCGAGCTCCGTCTCGGCGGCGAGCGCCTTCGACGCCACCGGTTGCCCGGTCTGCAGATAATCGTCCACCACCTTGGTGAGGATTAGCTCCTGTCTGGGAGTCAGCACGGCTTTTGCGGCCTGGAGATCAGCACGGCTTTGATTCTACGAGCCGCTTATGCCCGCGCAGGACGGACCGAGCCCCGCAGCCTGTTTCTAACCGGCTGCTGGGAGCCGCTCATGTAGACGCTACGGCCTATGTGACCTGGAGCTCCGCCTCGGCGTTGCGGATGATCTGCTTGCCGGCCTGCTCGGCCACGGTGTCGACGATCACGCGCCCCTCGCTCACCTCGCGCACCGTGCCACTGACGAGCACCTCCTGCTCGGGCACGCCCATGCCCCGGAACTGCACCTGCAGGCGCTTCAGATGCGCGGGGCCACCCGCCGCCTCGGTCTGCGCGCGGGCCACCTCAGCCATCGTCCACAGGCCATGCAGGATCCGCCCTGGCAGACCGACCGCTTTGGCAAAGTCCTCGTCGATGTGGATCGGGTTGAAGTCCCCGGAGGCGCCCGCGTAGCGAGCCGTGAGGTACTTGTCCGGCGTGACCCTCACCTCGGGAATCTGTGCTCCCACTGTCAAATCTGCCATTCAGATCACACTCCTCGGACGATGTTCGTCCAGGTTCCGCGACACACTTGCTCGCCGCGCTGGTTGGTCGATACCGACTCGAACACGTAGTACCCACGACCGTCGCTTTCGTGGATGTCCTTGACGCTGGCGACCGTCATGATCTCATCGCCGGCGACGACCAGAGGGCCCCACTCGAACTCCTGCCCGCCGTGCACCATCATCGCGAAGTTGAGCTCGATCTCGGGATCGAAGATCGGTGGTCCCACCGACGGGGCGCTGTAAACGACAACGAACATCGGCGGTGCCACTACGTCTGAGTAGCCGGCCGCGCGGGCAGCCTCTACGTCGAGGTAGACAGGATCGGTCTCACCGACCGCCCGGGCGTACTCCTTGATCTTCTCGCGACCCACCGCGTAAAGCGTGGGCTCGTAGGTCTTGCCGACCGCCTGGCTGTTGACTGGCACCGGACTTCGCTCCTCATGCGCGGGGATGATTACTTGGTTGCTCAGAATGCCGCGGCGCGCCAGTTTACGCGGCCGGCATGCCGCGCGGCGTGCGGCTCAAATGTCAGAGCAGTGGAGGCGCCGTAAGACGCCTCCACCGCTGCGTGAGCCGCAATGCGCCGCCGATCCGATCAGAAGACGAGGCCGCCATCCTCGGCGCCCACGCCGACACCGACACCGACCAGATCGCCGGCCGATACCGGATCGGACTCTTCGCCGCCGAAGCCATCGCTTCGCTCGCCGTCTCGCGGCCAGTCCATCGCGGGGCGCTCGCTGGGACTGTCCAGGAACATGACCGTGTCGGCGACGACGCTCACCGTCTGGCGCTTCTGCTGGGCTGAGGTTTCCCATTCGCGCCATTCCAGCCGGCCGTCGATCGCGACACGACTGCCCTTGTGTGTATAGCGGCTGACACTCTCCGCCGCTCCGCCGAAGGCGCTCACGTCGAAGTAGTTGGGCTTGTCGTGGTACTCGCCCTCGGTGTCCTTGCGAGCCGAGTTGCAGGCAACCCGCAGGTTGCACACGCCCAAGCCCGAGGGCAGCGCGCGCAACTCGGGATCTTTCGTTAGACGTCCGATCAGAACGACTCGGTTGATGGTGAAGCTGGACATTTGGGTCTCCGTTCATCGATGGTTGACCCCCCACCGAAAAACCTACCCCGCGCTTGGGACGGTTCACTCGATTGGGTCCTCGTGGTCCATCTGGATTCGTCTCGCCGACCATGGCGCGAAGTCAGATCAGTCGGTAGCCGACACCCCACACGGTGACCACCCAGCGCCCGCTGCCATCCACGTTGAGCTTGCGACGCAGGCGGCTGGCGTGACTGTCGACCGTGCGGGTAGCCACGTCCGAGCGGTATCCCCAGACCGAGCGCAGCAGCTCCTGCTTGCCGAACACGCGCTCAGGAGCGGCGGCGAGCAGGACGAGCAGCTCGTATTCCAGCGGCCGCAGGTCGATCTGCCAGCCATCCAGACTTACCGTATGGGCATCGGTGTCGATCGCGAGCGTGCCGACCTCGATCACCCGCCCGTACCCGGCAACAATCTCGCTGCGACGTAGAATCGCTCGCAGTCGCGCCCGCAGCTCGAGATACCGAGCCGGGCGAGCGAGAAAGTCATCGGCCCCCGCCTCGAAGGCCCGCAGCATGTCCAGCTCGTGAGCGCGTGAGGAGACGACAATGACCGGCAGCTCATGTGTCCACGGGACGCATGCCCGATTGGCCTCGCGAATCTCTCCGAGCAACTCCAGCCCGTCGCGCGCGGAGTGGAGATCGCCGATCACAGCCAGCTTCGGTGCTCGCTCTGCAGCCAAGACCCGGGCGTGTTCGACGGTACGCGCCAGCTCAGCGCGAAAGCCGTCCGCGTCGAGTTGTTCGACGAGCGCGTTGCCGATGACGGCATCGGCCTCGACTACCAGGATCGTCGCTCCAGGAGGGTCATAGCCGGTGAAGACACCGTGTCGCGGCAACCCCGGCGCAGCGCTCACCGTTTGACCATCTGCGCGCACAGGCGCCAGGTGAGCGTCCAGGGTGCCGACGCCCGATCTTGCAATCCGCTCAGACCACGCGGCCCGTTGCTTGGGAGATCGCTCGATGAGGGCGGTGTGGACGATCATCCGAGCTCCACCTCGCGTGGGCTGATCCCCAGGCCGCGGCGCGCGATCAGCGCCAGCACGTCAGTGTGGATCCACGGCGTCGGCATGCTCTTGCCACTCTCCGGCGCGATCCCCAGACGTCGAGCCAGCCAGCTCGTCTCGCCGCTTTCCTTGCCCTTGGAGTCGTGTTTGACTTTCCCGCAACGCAGCGCGATCTCGCTCATGCTCAGATCCTGTGTGGCGGCGGTGGCGAGCGCGGCCCGTCGCAGACCCCGGTTGAGGACGATCTGGCTCGTTTCCATCCGCGCTTGCTCGGAGCGAAGCATCGCGACCGAGATCGACGGGTCATCGCGGTGCAGGGCGAGCGCTCTGTGCGTGAGGGCGCGTACCGGCTCATAGCTTTCGAGGCTTGCGATCGCCTCGCGCACGCTGACGGGCTCCGCCGACTCCCCTCCGGGCGAGCGTCGGTACCAGCGCAGCTCCCTGATCGAGGTCTCGGCAGAGCCGACCTGGAGCCGGAACGTGCGTCCCTGCTTGTCGGTGAGCGCCGTCGTGCTCGGTGTCGCCCCCGCTTCACAGTCCCGTTCTTCGGCCTGCGCAAACGGTGCGACCTCGAAGTCCTCTCCTGTCACGCGCCTGCACCATTGGCCCGCCGCATCCCGCAGGTAGTGCTCGCATACGAGCGCGGCATTCTCCGAAGGCTCGTCAGCGCCAAGATGCGCCACGAGACGACAGTCGCCGAGAGTAGTCCCATCGCGGTCCACGACGAGCACGCTTCCCTGGGCTCCGGGTAGGGCAACCACCTGCCGAAGGCGAGCCTTGGGAGCGATGTAGCGTCCCAGTATGCCGGGCTCGTCGCTCCCGGAGCCACGCTCGCTGCACTCAGACGGGGCGGCCTTCGGTCGTACTCCGGCAGGCTCCGTTTGGGACGAGGCGCGGACGATGGACGGCGCGCCGGCTTTCCCGGTCCGCGATCTGACGCGTGGCTTGGGACACACGTCGGCGGAGCCGGTCCGCGACGAGGCGCGAGCCTTCGGCCGAGTCGCTGGGCGTGCGGCGGACGGTGGGGGCGAGATGGTGAGAGTCATGGCTGGTCTCCTGGCCGGTCTGGTTCGGGGCGGCTGCCCGAGGGACGTTGTGAGGAGGCCTTGTAGAAGCCGGCCGGAGAACCGTCAAGTGCCGATGCTCGAACATGAGCGACGTGGCGCGGCAGTCCGAGATCCCCCCTTTAGGGGGGTCTCGGAAATCTTCTTTTGGTCGTTTGTCTCTCGTCAAAGTTGGCGCGAAAACGCTCACCACCTTGGGGATCATCGTCAAGTTGACGGCGATTATTCGCCGACCGTCGAGGAGACCCCGAGCAGCTCCCGCGGCTCGGCCACGGCCTCGCGCGCCCCCGGATCACCGTCCGCAACGGACACACGCACGTCCGGGGGCAACCGGGGTACGCCGTACCCGCGCAGGAGCCCCTCGTGCGCGTCGCGCTCCGCAACGAACATGATCCCCTGTCGACCCGGGTATTCCCAATCAGCCGGGTACTCGCCGGCGTAGGCGCGGCAGGCGGTCAGCATTGCGTCGGCTCTGCGCGCGCACTCCCGGGCACGGGCACGATCGCGGCACACGAACACGACCGACGGGGGCGCCCCGAGGCGTCGGCCATAGCGGGAGGTGTGCACCGACCAGCCCGCCAGGAGATGGTCGTAGCGCTCGAGCTTGCCCGCCGCCCGGCCGGTGGGAATACGGTCATCGAGCTCCACGAGTAGATCAATGACGGTGCCCACCTGCCCTCCCAGCTCGATCGTCACGTCGGGGCGCACCGTCTCAAAGCGCTCCACCGGCACCCTTGCGCCCGTCGGATCGGTCCTCAAGAACTCGTGCGGTGAGCGTCCGCCCGGCAACGTCAGATCAGCCGGCCCGAGCGTCGTGCGTCCTTCCGGGGTCGAGCGCGACGGCGGCGAGAGCACCGACTCTTCCGCTCCACGCAGGGTGAGCGGCGCGCTGTCCACCGCATGCTCCAGCGCCAGCACCCAGCCGGTCACGTGCACATCGTGGCGCGCCTGGCGCAGCAGACGATCGCTCTGCACCGGAGCAGCCGGCGATGGGGGGCCGGACAGCGTGTCGAGGACCCCCTCCTCGAGCGCCGTCAACCGGTCGTGGGCATGCAACAGCTCGAGGCCTGCAGCGGTGATCGCGTAACACATCGGCACACCTCCCCCGTCACGGCGATGGAACTGGAATCGCCGCACGAGTCCGGCATCCGACAGGCGCTTCAGGCGACGCTGCGTCGTCGTGGTCGCCCGGCTGGGATTGAACCGGCGATGAATCTGGCTGCTCAGCACGTGACGCATGCATGCCACGAGCGCGATGATCTCCAGGTCGAGCGCCTCGGGCTCCAGCGACCGTGGCTCCTGTACCGACTTGGCCCAGCGCACGCTGTACGCCCCATCGAGCTCCACGAGCTCGCGGTAGCTGTCAGGGGGCACTCCTGGTCCGGTCGAACCTGCATCCGCCTGCTGGATGACGGGCTGCCGAGACCTGTTTGGCTCAGGTGTGGTTCGCTCGGTTGAGGGTGTGGCTCTCTCGGCCTGAGGTGCGGTTCCCTGAGCCTGAGATGCAGTTTGCTCGACTTGCGGCGTGGCTCGGTGAGGCCGATCCTGCCCAGGCGCGATGCGCTCGGCCGAGGCTCGTTCGGGCTGCTTCTGCGCAGGTGTCGTTCGCTCTGCCGAGACTTGCTCGGACCGATTCTCTGCAGGTGCGGTTGGTTGGGTTGAACCCGATTGAGCGTGCTCGGGTCTGCCATCGCCGCCGCCCCGGCGCTCGCGATCCCAGTGGGGCTGACGCAGGTCGGTACGGTAGCGCCCACCACGCTCGGCCTGGCGCGCGGCGTGCAGCGCGACCCGCTCGGGGTCAACGCGCAACGGGATCGTTTCGGCGACGAATGGAGCCTGCCGGCCCCCGAAGGTGCTCCAGCTGACGATCGCGTGGTGTCGGGGCAGATGCAGCCGCGCGTCGGGGTGGCCGAGTGCGGAGATGTGCTCGACGCCAGGGCGTACCGAGTCGGCGAACTCGGCCATCGTCAGCCCGACCGCCGCGCGCGCGTCGCGCACCGAGGCCGTCGCGAAGTACACGCGATGAGCGAACAGCGCATCGAGCTGCTCGCGAATCTCGCGTTCGGTCCACTGCGCCTCGGTCTGCCAGCACGCCACCGTCTCCAAGCCCGCCGAGCGCTTCAGGGCCATCGTTTCCGCGAAGCCGCGGTTGAGCACGAGCGGCGCCTCGTCGACCTTCAGGGCGACCGCCGTACGCTGCGCCTCTGGAACGAGGTCCTGCTGACGGGCCAGCGCCGCGTCGAGCATGCCGACGAGCAGCTGCATCAGCACAGAGGTGTTCCCCGCACCCATCACGCCGAGCGCACCCTTCACGACGAGCACCTCTCCCTGAGCGATCACGCGATCGAGGTCGACCCGCAGCGAGTCGTTCAGCAGCACGCGCTTGATCGACTGCGAGTTGAGCAGTCGCGCAAGCTTGTTGACAGGCGCGTCGAGCTTGGCGGTCGTCATGCTGCGCGAGTCGGCGAGTTGAGCGGTGAGCTCAGCGGTGAAGAACTCGGAGATCTCCTTGAACTCGGGCAGCGCCCTCACGTGCGCCCCAACGCGAGCGCGGTAGGAGTAGCCCTCCTCTCCGACCGATAGCAGCCGCGCCGCGTCCCACAGCGTCGACTCCCGGTCGTGCGCGAGCACCGCGATGATCGCGTTGCGCAGGTACCTGTCGGATGAGGCGCGGATGTCAGCGTCGGTAAAGAGATTCTTGAGCGCTGCGACCACGTAATCGGCGATTACATCCGCCGGGGCGTCCACCGCCAGCGGGTTGAACCCGCACGTTGGCTGCGACAGGTCCAGGAGCGTGCAAACCCGTCCCTCCGGCACGAGGCTCACCGCCGCCTCGGCCGCGTCGCCCTTTGGGTCAAGCACGATCACGCAGCAGCGCTCGCGCTGCAGATCCTCGGCCACGGTCGCGACGAGGTAGCTGGACTTGCCCTGCTCGACCGTCCCCGGGACGGCCGTGTTCTGCTTGCGCATTGCGGGATGGATCGATACGGGACCCAACGCGTCGCGCAGCGTGCCCACTCCATCCGCTGGACGCAGGATCGCCGGCGGCGCCGGCGCCACGGGCAGGACGCCGCGCGCGAACGGAACGGCCGAGTAGTCAATCGACGGTAGATGCCAGACGGCCGCGAGCTCGGTCGATGCGAACACGCCCTTGTGAAAGGACGGCAGCGGATTGCCCTCTCCGCGCCGCACGCGGCGGGCATACAGACCGAACAGGCCGTGCCGCACAGCGGTGCCGCGCTCGACCAGGCGGTTCTCCGCCTCTTCGGCGCGCAGCTCGGAGGCGATCCGCTCGCACTGAGCGCGACCTGAGGCGATCACGCGCAGGTCGACGAAGAACAGCGGGCGGTGCTGCACATCCAGGCCGCCGCGCAGCTCGATGTCCTCGACGAGCGACCGGTCGCGCACCATCACGTGATCGTGGCGCTCGCGCGAAAGGCGATCCTCGTGGCGCTTGAATAGCCGCTTGGCGTGGCGCTCGAAGAACGCCGGCGTGGGAGTCATCGCAACCTGCACGAACGCCTCGCTGCCGCTCGCGCCCAGCACCGTCATCAGCCGGTTCATCCGCGGTTCGCGCTCGTGCTCAAAACGGTCAAGCACCTTCGCGCGCTTAATCAGCTCGGCGTGCTTCTTCAGCCGCAAGACCGATGGGACCACACCGACCAACTGCCGCTCAACCAACAGCCGGCAGTTCGGATAGGCAGTACGCAGCGCCGCCTGCACCATCTCCTCGTATCCGGCCGGGCACGTCACCGACAGCCAGACCGTGCCGCGCGCATGATGCACCTCCAGCGCGACCGATGGCTGACCTTGGAGCAGCCGTCGCCACCAGCGACGCAACAGGCGCTTGTGCAGCGCCTCGAACATTCCCACGATCGCTTCCGCGCTCGCCTTGTCAGTTCGGTAGGTCTGCACTCTCAGCCGGACGTACTCCCGCCGCCGCCGCGCCCGGGAGCGCGTGAGCGCGAGGAGCGCTCCGAGCAGGAGGACCGTCCAGACTAGGAGTCTCGCCGGTAAGACCCCGCCCGGAGACCAGTCCCAGACCGCGCGCACCTCCGCGGAGAGGACGCTGGGCAGAGAGTCGAGCTCATTTTGCCCCACCCTCGCGGCTGCGGTCTCGCGCGACGCCGGGGTCAACGCCGTTGACCCCGTAGATCCCCGCGGTCCGAGGCTGTTCACGGCGGTTTGCCGGAGCGTGGATTCAGATCTCGTGGACTCCGGTGTTGTGGCGGTCAACGCCGTGGACCCGGAACCCCGCAGCACGGCGCCGAGCCCGCCGTCGAGCAGCCAGCCGCTCAGGGCAAGGGCCAGTAGGACGGCGAGCAGGCCCAGGGCTCGCCACAGTAGAAAGCGGAGCACCTCGTATTCCTGCTCCGACCGCGCGCGGCAAACGGGACAGTCGCTGGAGAGAGCTCACACATCCAACGGGACATAGACGGACTATGTATCCAGGATCATGCTCGATGTAGACTCGCCACAATGACGTCAAAGCGAATCGAGCACCAGATTGACGATGCGCTCCTGGCGACAGCGGTGTGGGCAGGATTCCTCTACGCACGCCGACGGGTTCGGCGCCTGCTCTCCCGCGCCACGGTCGCTGCGGCTGCTGCTACCGCGACCGCCGCCTTGGGAGCGGTCGGGACCGCCGGCTTGGTTGCGGCTTGGCAGCGAAACCGCGCGCAGCGCTCCCGATCCTAATACCAATACCGCCACCGGGATTCGCGCCCTGGTCATGCTCCCCGCGAAGGCGTCGCTTCGCAGGGAACCCGCTGGTCACCTTCGTCCCCCCCCACCGGTGCCGCTCCGACGCACACAAACGCTTGCCTACTTGAAGGGGACTAACTCATGGAATGAGCGCCGCGAGCCGACTGGTTCGAGGTGATGTCGGTTCCAGACCCGCGCCGGCGGGTTGATGACGCGGCCGTGCCGCCAGTGCCGGGAGCTCCGGTGGAGCTTGCGGAGGATCTCTGCCGTCTCGGCGAGGCGCTCAACGCTCGCGCCGAGGATGTGCTCGCGGGAACGGTCGCTCGAACCCGAGCATCGAAGCACGCACTCGACACGGCCATCGATGAAAGCTTCGAACGCGTCTGCATGGCTTCGACGGCGGCTGTGGCCGGCTGGATGGCGGGGCAGGGCTTGGAGGCGGCTCGCCGGGTCGGGATGGAGACCTGGCAGATCTTCGGTCAGCTCGCCGCTGAGCGAGTAGCGCCGCTGCAAGAGGTCCTCAAGCGCTGCTTGCGCTGGCGCGATGCCGCGGCTGATGTGCTGCACGAGAGCGCGAAGGAGCTGGGCGTCGGAGCGGAGGTGCTCTCGCTGGCAATCGCCGCGTTGCAACAGACCCTGGACATCACGCTGATCCAGGTGGGGGAGTTCTTTGAGTCAGAGCGCCACCGCGCCGATCAGGAGCTCGGCCGGCGCCAGGAGGAGCTCGCGTTCATGGCGACCCACGACGCGCTTACGGGGTTGCCGAACAGGACCTTGATCCTGGACCGCACCGAGCAGATGCTGGTGCGCTCGCGCCGCAGCCAGTCGCCGGTCGCGGCGCTGTTCATCGACCTGGACAACTTCAAGTCCATCAACGACACGCTCGGTCACGACGCCGGGGACGAGCTGCTGCGGGCGGTAGCCGCGCGACTGGACGGTGTCGTGCGCGCCACCGACGCGCTCGGGCGTCTCGGGGGCGATGAGTTCGTCGTGATCGCCGAAGAGCTGTCGCTCGCGGCCGGCCCGGAGCTCGTCGCCGAGCGGCTGCTGGAAGCGCTCGAGCAGCCGTTCACGCTCGGAGACGGAGATGACACAACCACCGTGACCGTGACGGCGAGCGTCGGGATCGCGGTGGGGGACCGGCTCTCGGCCGGGGATCTGCTGCGTGACGCGGACATCGCGATGTACCGCGCGAAGTGGGACGGGAAGAACCGTTATGTCGTGTTCGAGACGGTGATGCAGGACGCGGTCCAGGGCCGGATGGAGCTCGAGATGGACCTGCGCGTCGCACTGGAGAGGAACGAGTTCTTCCTCGTCTACCAGCCGACGTTCGATCTGCGGGACATGCGCCCCACCGGCGTGGAGGCGCTGATCCGGTGGAGCAGCCCGACGCGCGGGGTCGTCCAGCCCGACGACTTCATCCCGCTGCTGGAGGAGACCGGCCTGATCGTAGAGGTCGGCAAGTGGGTGCTGGAGCAGGCCTGCCGGCAGGGCGCCGCATGGCGCGAGGCCGGCTATCAGATCGGCATGGCGGTCAACGTCTCCGCGCGCCAGCTCGACACCGACGAGCTCGTGAGCGAGGTTCGCGACGCGCTCTCAGACAGCGGCCTGGAGCCGAGCGCGCTGACCCTCGAGCTCACCGAGACGACGCTGATGCGCAACGCCGAGGAGACCGCACGGCGGCTGGCTGCGGTCAAGGCACTCGGCGTGCGCGTCGCGATCGACGACTTCGGCACCGGATACTCATCTCTCGCCCACCTCCAACGCTTCCCCGTCGACGCGCTGAAGATCGACGGCTCGTTCATCTCCGGTCTGAACGACAACCAGGAGGGCGAGACACTCCTCCACGCGCTCGTGCAGCTCGGCAAGGCCCTCTCGATCGAGACGCTCGCCGAGGGCATCGAGCACCAGCAGGAGCTATCCCTCCTGCAAGACGAGCAATGCGACTCAGGACAGGGCTTCCTCTACGCCCGGCCCCTGGACGCAGCCGCCACCGAGGCGTTCCTGCGGGACGCCGCCAACAACCCCGTCCCGGCCCCGGCGCAAACGCCACGGCGCGCGTAAACACGGGCCACGTCGATCGCTCAGTCCGTGGGGGACGGTGAGCAGGATGCTTCCGGCTATCGCGAAGAACCCGAGCAGTCCAAGGAGCTTTGAATCGAGCGCGCTGTCGGCCACGACCTGGGCGGCGAGGTCCCCTTCGCTCGCGTGCACCGCGGCACGCAGGTTCTCCACCACGACTTCAGGCGTCGCGGAAGGATCCGGTGTGTTTGGTTTCGCAGACATCGCCAACCCAAGGTACGGATCGCTTGCGACGAAACATTCGATTTGACCCCCGGCCAGACACTCGGACCCAATGTTTCCGGGGGATCCCGTCAAAAAGTTGGCGCGAAAACGAACACGATCAAGGCTCAACCACCCCTGGTCCGTCCCCGGCCACCCACCTCGGGTTCGAGACCAACAAAAACCAATAGGTCCCCACCAACAACTGCGGCAAGGACACAGCGCAATGTATGACCACCAACCAGAATTGCTCAAAGCAAGCATCTTGCCAAGGAGCTGAGCGACGCCGAAGCACCGTCCGGCTGGAGTTCGCTTGACCGGAGTTCGCTGAAGCGAACTCTGCTACCCTGAATGGGCATGAATGGACGCCTGCCGGGATTCGTTGGCCGTGAGGCGGAGCTTGGCCGGCTCGAGCGCTGGCTGGGAGAGGTCGCGCGCTCCGGCCGTGGCAAGGCGATCGCGGTGCGCGGACGCCGGGCGGTGGGAAAGTCGACCCTGATCGAAGAGTTCCTGGTGCGCGAGAACCCGCCTCACGCGTTCTTCGCGGCATCGAAGGACCAGCCATCCGCGGAGACGTTCGCGGGGTTTCTGAGCGAGCTTGAGCGCAGCACGCTCCCCGTCGCCGAGGAGCTGGCCGCGGGGGTGCGCCCGGACAGCTGGGAGGCGGCCCTGCGCCTGATCGCGACCAGCTCCGCGAGCGCGGAAGGATCAAAGACGGCCACGCCCGCCTGCCTGGTGATCGACGAGCTTCCCTGGCTCTCAGAGCAGGAGCCGAGCATCGAGGGGCTGCTGCAGACCTCGTGGGACCGCTATCTGGAGCGCGTCCCGATACTGCTCGTGCTGATCGGCTCCGATCTGCACATGATGGAGGAGCTCGAAAGCTACGACCGTCCACTGCACGGCCGGGTGAGACCATTTGTGATCGAGCCGCTCAATCCCGCCGAGATGAACAGCATGGTGCGCACAGATCCGGCGACCGCGCTCGACGCGTACTGCATGCTCGGCGGCTTCCCGCAACTGGCGGTGACATGGCGCGCCAAGGACACGGTGCGCCGATATCTCACGCGCGAGCTGAGCGAGGCCACCTCGCCCCTGGTTGTGACAGGCGAACGGGTGATCGCCGCCGAGCTGCCGCCCCACTCCACGCCCCGCGCGGTGATCACGGCGGTCGGGACGGGCGAGACCGAGTTCACCAAGATCCTGCGCCGCTCGGGTGTAGGACGGACAAGCCTCAGCACCGCGCTGCAGACGCTCGCGCAGAAGCGCATCGTCAACCGCCAGCTGCCGTTCGCCGGCAATCAGACCAAGCTCACCCGCTACACGATCGCCGATCCCTACCTGCGCTTCTGGCTCAGATTCATCGCCCCCAACCTGCCGCTGATCGAACGTCGCCGCGGCGATCTCGTCCTGACACGCATCATGGACGGCTGGAGCACCTTCCGCGGCCACGCGATCGAGCCGATCGTGCGCGCGAGCATCGAGCACATGCTCCCCGACGAACGCTTCGGCGACGCCAACTTCGTAAACGCCTACTGGACACGGACGAACGACCCAGAGGTCGACCTCGTCGGCCACGCCGAGAACCGCCAGCCGAAAAGCGCCGCATTCATCGGCTCGATCAAGTGGAGAGACACCACACCGTTCTCACACCAAGACGGCACCGCGCTCGCCGCCGTGCGCACCCGAGTCCCGCTCACCAACAACGCCACCCTGCTCGTCGGCGTCAGCAGAAACGGCTTCTCCGGAAACACCCGACTCGACATCGAGCTCGGCCCCGAACAGCTACTGAACGCCTGGACCACCCGGCGCTGACGATCGAGAACTACGCGGCGCCAGCGTCGCGAAGAACCCCACGATCCGGGTGGGTGAGGCTCGACCCTTGGCGGTGGTCCAATCACACCACCCCTCAGGGCGCTGGCCTCAAAGCACCACCGTCCGCCGCCTGACCAGCACGGTCACTCCAGCTACGTTGCGACCGTCTGCGGCTCTCGCGCGTTACCGGCGGCATGCCGCGGCGCCCAATCCACCTATGCTTTCTGAGGATCCTTGGGCTTGTCGTTCACGCAGAAGAAGTGCACGTCCAAGCTGACCTCCTCACCGGTGAGCTTCAAGGCGAGTGCGGCGAGCGCGACCATCGCGCGCGCTGGTCACGTCGATGCAACCGGTTCGCTACATAACGGCAAGCTCACGCTGCACTCCTCGAAAACGCTGCAGTCAGGGCGCTACACGCTGAAGCTGACGACCGGAGCGGGCAAGGACGAGCACACGAGCTCGGACGCGATCACCATCACCTGAAGTGGACGCATCAGCTATCGCGTAACGACCGGAGCGAGCGCTGCTATGCGTGTGCGATGACCTCGCCGCCGGCCTCAGCAATTCAGTGGGAGGGTGTGGCCCGCTTGAAGAGCTTGCGGAAGAACCGACCTCGGGAATGTTTCGCCGCCGCGGCGCCTAATCCGCTGGGACCCCTCAAGGGCGGTTAGGGACGCAGCACAACTGTGCTGACCCGGTCGCGAGCAACCTCCCATCGGTATCCCAGACCTTGCCGCTGACGCCCATCAAACCGTGATCGGCAACGATGCACTCGTGGTCGATCAGCAGCCACTCGCAGCCTGGATTGAAATGGTGAAACCACACGCTCGTGTCGAGGTTTGGCGCCAGATATTCCCAGCTTTTGTACTTCCGGTAGGCGGCTGGAAAGCCGTAGGTGTCGAGCAGGATCAGGGCGCGCGCCGCGTCGAGTAATGGGTCCTCGAAACAGGCCGTCGGTCGAAAACGCGCCCACTCGCGGAGCACCGGCGCGGTCGGCTCCTCGGTCGTGCCCTGATCGATTGGCCGCCGCTCGACGTTGTTCCAGAAGCTGAAGGCTGGGTGTTTCCGATCGCCCACCCGCTGATAGGTCTCGAGGTCCGCCGGGGACGGGACCGCGGGCGCCTTTAGATGCTGGTGGCTATAGCCGGGCGCGTCAGCAGCGGTCTTGACCAGCGCGTGCAGGATCGGCTTGCCCTCCTGGATCATCTCTACGGCAAACGACTCGGCGCGACGACCTTGCTTGAGGACATGCACGTTGATGTCCACAGCGTCAAAGGCAGGCGAGCTGAGAAAGTGGCAATAGAAGCTCGCCGGCTGTTTGATCTGAGCGACCTTGCCTGCGGCGCGCAGCGCAAAGGTCGCGAGATAGCCGCCGTTCGGCCCCCAGATCTCCCAGTCCTCGGACAACCGCGCCAGGTACCGGCCACCCTCCCCTTCGACACGCGTCGCATCCTCGAGATCTAGTGCCATCAGCGGGGAGACTACAGCCGGCCACCCGCATTCCCATGCAAAACGACCCACAGCTTGAGAGACCCGATCGCCTGCTCCTTGAACTCTCGGTTGGCACGCGAAAAGGCGGCGAGCCTGTCCCACCCCGCCTGGTCAGTCTCATCCGCTTTTATGGGAGACAACAACACAAGTCGCCCGGAACGAAGGTGGTGTCACCGGTCAAAGAACTGGGATGCTCGAGCCGAAGGATTAGGGAAGGAGCTAAGAGCCCGCGGCGGCCCTCAAGCCGCGCTGCTGTAAGTAATCGTGTCGTGCATCTGCACGCCGAGGGCGTCGGCGATTTCTTGCAGGCGGGTGAGGTTGACGCCGCTGTAGCCGTTGGCCTCCCAGCGCTGGATCTGCTGCTCGGCGACGCCGATGCGCTTGGCGAGCTGGCGCTGGGTGAGTTTCGCGGCGATGCGGGCTTCGATCAGCGCGTCGGGCAGATCGTCGAGCGAAGTGATCTCGCGGCCGGTTATGCGGCCGTCGCGGAGCTTCTCGTAGTGGTCCATCTGCGCGCGCAGCGATTCGATCTCACTGAGGATCGCGTCATGCATCAGTTTGGGCATGCCGGGGTCGATGTTCGGGGGGAGATCCTTTGGGTCTCGCGCGTCGTTGGCGACCAGGCTCTCTTCGAAGCGGGCGAGCCAACCTTTGGTGATCTTGTATTGACGCTGGTTTTGGATGATCATGGGAGTCCCGTCAGGTCGAGGGCGATGATGCCCTTGGGCTGCTCGGTCGTGCGGTCGCGTTGGAAGAAGTCGAGAAAAGGGGTGCCGTCGGAATTCGCCGCCCAGTTGGCGGGATAGAGCTCTCCGCCGTAGCGTGCCTTCTGTGCGGCGCGGCCATCGCTGAAGTCCTGCAGCTCTGGGTCGAGACGATCGGGAACTACTCCGGCCGGCTCCCAGCAGACATCGAAGTCATCGGGGTTCTGCTTGGCAGTAATGAGGCTGCCGTCGAGATACGCGGTGGCGCAGCCGGCGGTCTTGAGCGAGCGCAGCGCGTCCAGCAGCCCGTCGAGCAATTCGCGGCGGTGGGTGCTGGTGGCGTAGCGGGTCACGATCTCGGTCCAGGTCGCTTGGTGGATGCCGGGTGGGAGGCTCCCACGAGTGTCTAGCTCAGGAATCATAACACAACTCTATTGTTGGGTTGAAAGATAATCGCACCGTGCTCTCTGTTCATGCACGTCAAAGGCCTCCGCCTCGCCCCGAGTGGGACCGCGAATGGCCGCTGGTATGTCTGGTTCGATCCATGCAGAGCAGAGTACGCCGCGCTTGGGACGCCTCTCTCGATCGTCCACCTCCAACCAACCCTGTTCCGCCCCGGCCACCACCGCGATATCAAACCCAACAAAAACCAATAAATGAACCGCCCCGTGAGCCGTCCTGGGTTTGACGGAGACCGTTTTTGTAGGTTCCCAACATTCAGTTGGTGGGTGTGATTGGCCTGTCTTTCACAGCGTAGAGTTCCTCGATCTCTCGTGGCGGCCGGTCGTGGAGGGCTTGGTGTAGGCGGGTGTTGTTGAACCAGGCGACGTACTCAACGACGGCGAGCTCGAGCTGTGATCTGCTGGTCCAGACGCGGTCGGCGATCAGCTCGGTCTTGAAGCTGTCGACGAAGCTCTCGGCGCGGGCGTTGTCATAGGCATCACCGACCGACCCGATCGAGCCGAGGACCCTGTGATCCTCGAGCGTCTGGGTGTAGTCGATCGAGGTGTATTGGCTGCCGGCGTCGCTGTGATGGACCAGCTCGACATCAGCGCCTGGTGCTCGCTGGTGCAATGCCATCCTCAAGGCATCGAGGACGAGCGTCGTGCGCATGTGTGGCGCGAACTGCCAGCCGACGATCTTGCGGCTGTAGGCGTCGATCACGAAGCTGAAGAACACCAGGCCCTCCCAGCAGCGCAGATAGGTGAAGTCAGCGAACCACAGCTCATCTGGCCGGGAGGCCTCGAACTCGCGCTGCACCAGATCGGGGCTGCGCATCGCCGAGGGATCTGCCCGGGTTGTGCGCCATGGCTTGCCGCGACGCTTGGCGCCCTGCAGCCCGTTCTCACGCATCAGGCGCTCCACACGGCTGCGCCCGACCTGCTCGCCTGAGCGCAGCAGCGCCTTCCACATCCGCCGCGAGCCATAGGCGGAGTAGTTGCGCGCGTGTAGCTCTGCGATCACGCCGAGTAGCCGCTCATCCTCCCGGGCCCTGGCTGAGCGTTGGCCGGTGGCGCGCTGGTAGTAGGCGGACGCCGACACGCCCAGGGTCTGACAGATCGGCTCGACCCCGAAACGCGCGCGGTGTTCCTCGATGAACGCGCTCACTTCGGACGGTGTGGATCGAGCTCGCCCGCGAAAAACACGCTCGCGGCCTTCAGGATCTCGTTAGCCCGGCGTAGCTGTGCGACCTCACGACGCAAGGATTTGATCTCCTCACGCTCCTGGCTGCTCAAGACGTCTTTGCGCCGGCCCTCATCTGCTTCGGTTTGCCGCACGTGTTTGCGCAGCGTCTCAGACTCGATACCTAGATCTCTCGCGATGTGTGCGATCGGGCGCCCGGACTCGAACACGAGGCGCGCCCCGCGGTCCAGCAACTCCTGTGAATACTTCCTCGCTCTTGGCATGCTCGGTGACTTCTCCCTCCACCAGGAAAAACCTGGCATCAAAGTCTCCGTCAAACCCAGGACGGCTCAGACAGTCTCCTCCTCGTCGCCTTGGGGTCCTGTCCGGCGAGCAGCTGCGGCAGATGTTCGCCAGTGAGGCGTTCAAGTAGTCCGGGCGTCGCGGTCTCCGCGATCACCAGCCAACCACGGGACCGCGCTTCATCTTGCACGGCGTTGAGCATGACTGTCTTCCCAGTTCCGCGGGCACCGGTGTAGAGCGTCGCCCGCGCCGGCCCACCCGGCCCATCGTCTAGCGCGTCGCTGAAGTCGCGGATCGGTTCGTCGCGTCCGACCAACAACGGCGGCGAAACTCCGAAGGTAGGCTTGAAAGGGTTCTTGGGGCGCGCGTTCATAGCCCGATCATAACAACCCTTTCTATACTTTTACGGTCTTTCTATTCCTTTACGGTGCTCAGCAGCTTCCACGGCGCTCATCGCCAAAAGTCCTTGTCTGAACCTCGACTATCGTGACGGATAGCGTCACGGACGGCTACCTGTATACATCAGCCGGCGCCGCGACTCGAAGCAAGAACCGCGAGGATAGCGTAGCCTAATCCAACAATGCGGTTTTGTGCGGTCAGCGATACAACGACAATGCTTCTGACTCCCGGTCTACTCCGCGACCGCGAGCACGTGCAGTAACCGCGCCGAGTCCGGCCAGCTTGCATCAGCCTCGGCGTTTGTGTAGTCCCGATACCTTCTGTTACAAATATTTTATTACATAAAAAGAAAGAAAATGTGACAAGACTGTGCCAAGTTTGAACCAATTTTGCGCAGGTCCTTAATTCTGGCTGGTCTCGTCTTATAGTTATCCATCGTGATGAGTACAGTTGTCATACCGGCTGAGGTGGTCGATCTGTTGCGTGATGGGTTGCGGGGCCAGATTGCCTCAGCCGCACAACGCATCACCATCGCAGCCGGGCAGTTGGATGAACGCGAGCACCCCGAGCGCTACCAGGATCCCCTGCGATGCATCTATGCCCTGCATGGGCTGATGGAGGAGATCGGCTGGAGCACACCGCCAAATGATCTGCAGGTCGACTTGGAGACGCACGCATGGGCGCTGATCGAGGCGCTGCGGGACCAAGTCAGCGTTCACGCCAACATGCTCCGTGAATCCGATCAAGACGACGAGCGGCGAGAAGTCCTCACGCGCGAGATGAACGCACTTAACACCCTGGCGCTCACCGTACCGCCGAGGACCCACACTACCCCGCCCGACGAGTGAGCTGATTTCTGATTCGTTCTCGGCCACCGAACGCGCCCGAGAGAAGGCGGAGCTAGAGCGGTGGGACCTGATTGTTTACTTCGGTTCCGTGATAGAGGTGGTCCTGGTCCCTGCAGGCAGCCGGGAAGAAGAACTGGACGCTGTCGCTGCGGACGCCGTTGTAGCTCCCGAACAGGGTCGCGCGACCCTCGGTTCCGACGGCGCAGTTCGTGTCGGTGCTATTTGTGACGCGAAATTTGATCTTGATGATGTTCCCCGCGGGCGCATAACCATCAGCGCGCACACCGAGAGACCGGCACAGTCGTGCTCGAGTACGCGTCCGAAGGGCAGGCCGTCGTAACGGGTGCCGCCTACACCAACCGCTACATCTCGGTACTCACCATCGAGGAGCGAAAAGTCAGGAGATGGCGCGACTACCTCGACCCGCTCGCCGTCTTCGACGCTCTTGGATGGCCGTAGAAACCTGTGTTTACGGGGCCAGTCTCGCCTACGGCGACGGTGTTCGTGCCGGACGAGGCGAAGGTGGACGGATTGACAGTGCGCGGGCACCGGTGGCATCTGCTACCAGTTTGGCCATAAATCGCCCACCTGGTGGGTATATAATGACCAGTCGGTAGGCTATCCGGCGGCCAGCTTTGCTCTCGCCTTCTCCGGTGTGACTGTCACGACATCCCAGGCCAGCCCTATCTTCGCCAATCCGAGGATCAGCCAGCCCGACGGGTCGAGCTCGTACCAGCGCAGGCCGTGGAACGCCGACTGCGGAAACGCGTGGTGGTTGTGGTGCCACGCCTCACCGAGCGAGGGTAGCGCCAGCCAGAAGACGTTCGTCGACTCGTCGTCGGTGTCGAAACGACGGCTGCCGAAGAAGTGACAGATCGAGTTGATGCTCCAGGTGATGTGGTGCACGAGGAAGATCCGCACGAGCCCCGCCCACAGCAGCGCGGACAGGCCGCCGGCGACGAGCGAGCCGCCGCTCAGCGCGAAGCCCAGCAGGAACGGCAGCGCCAGGCTGCCCAGGGCAATCAGCGGAAAGCCCTTGTTGATGCGCCGCATTGTCGGGTCCTCAACGAGGTCGGGGGCGAAACGTTTCGAGGACGCCTGGCCGTGGGTCTCGAACAGCCATCCGACGTGCGCGTGCCACAGGCCCGTCACCATCCCGCGCAGGCCGGCGCCGTGTCCGGCATGCGGGCTGTGCGGGTCGCCCTCTTCGTCGGTGAACGTGTGATGCTTGCGGTGGTCGGCCACCCAGTCGATGACGCCGCCCTGGAGCGACATCGACCCGAGGATCGCGAGCGTGTAGCGAATCCACGCGTGCGTCTGGAACGCCCGGTGGGTGAGCAGCCGGTGATAGCCGACCGTGACCCCGACCGCCGTCAGCAGGTACATCACGGCGAAGATCACGAGGTCGCGCGGGCCGAGGAAGCGATTCCACAGCAGCACCACCCCCGCGATCACACCGAGGAACGGGACCACGACCGCTGTGATATTCGCGTTACGCTCGAGTCTGGTCACGCTGGGTTCTCATGCTCCGCGTCTGAGAAACGGGTGCGCGAGCCTTGGGTTGCGCCTTGCGACGGCCAGTAGCGCGCGGTCACGTACTGTCAGCGCCCGGTCGTCCGCTACCGGTGTCCTCGAGGCGCGGTCGGTGTCCTCGTCGCCGAGCACGCAATAGACCGTCCAGGGGTCCGGTATGCCCTTCAGGACGTGCTCACCATGGCTCTGGAAGCTGATCCCGGAGCCCACGACGAGATCCTTGACGGTGCTCGACACCAAGAGTTCTCCCGATGCTCCCATCGCCGCGATGCGCGCCCCGATGTGAACGGCGATGCCGGCGAGATCATCGCCGATCGCCTCGCACTCGCCGGTGTGGATGCCCGCACGGATCGGGATGTCGGCGCGCCCGAGCCGCTCGATCAGCGTCTGCGCGCAGCGTATCGCCCGGGCGGGCCCGTCAAAGCAGGCCAGGAAACCATCGCCGGTAGTGGTCACCTCGCGTCCGCGGAAGTGCGCGAGGAGCTCGCGGACGGTGCGGTAGTGCTCCTCCAGCAGCTCGCGCCAGCGGCGATCGCCGAGCTCCGACGCGCGTTCGGTCGAGGCGACAATGTCGGTGAACAGCACAGTCGTAAGCACACGCTCGGGCGGCTGCTCGGTGATCGGGCTGCGCAGGAACGACTCGATCTCACCGACATACCGATCGACGTCGCCGAAGAATGGGATGTGGTCCTCTCCCGGCAGCACCACGAGCTTCGCGCCGGGAATCCGCGAGGCCGCGTAGCGAGCCTGCTCTATGGCCATGATCTCGTGCTCCCGGTGCACGACCAGGGTCGGAACGCTGACGGTGGGAAGGATGTCGCGGACATCTGTCTCGAGGTTCATGTCGTAGAACGCCCGAGCCATCCGTGGGCTCGCGGCAGCGCGTTCAAACGAGGCCATGCCCTGGTGCAGGAGCGATCCCTCGGCGCTCGGCGCGAACAGCCTCATCATCCTGCCCGAGCCCCAGTCCCGCATCGCCTCGTCGACCAGCTTCGCGGTTTGCACGAAGTGCTCACCTCCCGGATTGTCGTCTGCGTCCAGGTTGCCGCAGATGAACGCGCCGCACAGCGCGAGCGCCGAGACCCGCTCGGGATAGCTCGCCGAGAACAGGATCGCCAGCGGCGCTCCTTCGGAGAGCCCGATGATCGCGGCGCGTTTGCTGCCGGCAGCGTCCATCACCGCCCGCAGGTCGTCCATGCGCTGCTCGAGCGGCGCCGGACCCGCGACCGGGTCTGAGAGGCCCGCGCCGCGCTTGTCGAACAGGATCAAGCGGCTGAACGACGCCAACCGCTCGAAGAAGAGCCGGGCGCCCGGTAGCGCCCACTGCAGGTCCAGGTGCGAGATCACCCCGGGCACGAACACCACGTCGAGCGGCCCCTCGCCCACGACCTGGTAGGCGATGTTCAACTCGCCACTACGGGCGTATCGCGTATCGGGCAAATCCATTTGTCTTCTCAGCCGATCCTATAGGCGCGGTGTCGCCCCCTTTTGGCGATCGACTTGCACCCAGACTTTCACCCAACGCCACGAAAACACAAAAGGCCCCGTGTTTACGGGGCCTGAGTGAGTACCGCTACGGGGATTCGAACCCCGGTTTCCGCCATGAGAGGGCGGCGTCCTAGTCCCCTGGACGATAGCGGCGCGTGATCTTTCGGCCCCGAGGCTAGCAAAGCGCTCGGCCCGAGTCCCCTGCGCGCTCTGTCCTCGGCTCCGCTCTGCCGGCTTTCTCCAGACCCACCAAGTACCCGGCTCACGATCGATCGGCCCGGCCTCGGGCCGGTGCGATATCTTCGCTTCCTCACGGCACGCGGCTGTGGCGGAATTGGTAGACGCGCACGGTTCAGGTCCGTGTCTGAGAAATCAGGTGGAGGTTCGAGTCCTCTCAGCCGCATTCGCAGTCCTCCGGGTGTCGGTGGGCTATGAGACCGCCGTGTGAGGCCGTAGACGGCGCGAAAGTAGGAACATCCTAAGGAGACGGCGGCCAACGAGATATGAGGAGCAACATGGACAGACCTGTGAAGCGGCGCTGGGAGATCTTGATCGGGCGCTACACCGCCAATCCGATGATGCGGGGTCTGTTCAAGCTCGGGATCACCCCTCCTGGAATGGCGCTCGTGGAGACGATTGGCCGGCGCTCGGGCACCGTCCGGCACACGCCCGTCGCTTACACACCCGGCGACGACGACATGCTGTGGCTAATCGCCCAGCACGGCGAGCACGCCGGCTGGGTGCGCAACTTCCAGGCCAGTCCGCAGATACGTGTGCGCCTGGGCAGCCGCTGGCGCACGGGCACCGCGGAGTTGCTCCCCGATGACGACGTCAAGGCCCGGATCCGCACGTTCTCCGACAGCGCGGTCGGCCGCGCGGTCACCGCCGCGACGTTCCGCGCGCTCGAGAGCCAACCGGTGACGGTGCGCATCCAGCTCAAGGGCTGAGCAGCCTGAGCAGCATCCTCGACACCGTCTGGCACGGTCTCTCGAACGCCTTTCTGATGGCCTGGGCGGTGTGGTGGGCCTTGGTGTTCGGCTTTGCGATCTCCGCGATCGTCCAGGCCTGGGTCCCACGGGAGCGGGTCCAGCGGGCTTTGGGCGGCGGCGGCCCCAGCCCGGTCGCGCTCGCCACCGGGCTGGGCGCCGCTTCCTCCTCCTGCTCCTACGCGGCGGTCGCGATCGCCAAGTCGCTGTTTCAGAAGGGCGCATCGGCGGCCTCGGCGCTTGCCTTCCAGTTCGCCTCGACCAACCTCGTCATCGAGCTCGGCATCGTGATCTGGGTCCTGCTGGGTTGGCAGTTCACGCTTGCCGAGTTTCTCGGCGGGCTCGTTCTGATTGGAGTGATGACGTTGCTTCTGCGCCTGTTCGTCTCCAGGCGGCTGGAGGAGGAAGCCCGCGTCCACGCCCAGCAGGCCGACGGCGGTCACCAGCACCACTCGGCCGGCGGGTCGATCTCCCTGCGCGAGCGTCTGACGTCGGCCTCCGCGTGGTCGGATGTGGCGCACAACTTCCGCAACGACTGGTCGATGGTCTACCGCGAGATCATCGCCGGGTTCTTCCTCGCCGGGTTCATCGGGCTGCTTCCCAACAGCTTCTTCAACAGCCTGTTCCTCACCGATGCCCCCGCGCCGATTCGACTGCTGGAGAACGTGATCGCCGGGCCGATCATCGCGATCCTCAGCTTCGTCTGCTCGGTCGGCAACATCCCCCTCGCCGCGGTCCTGTGGTCGGGCGGGATCGGATTTGCCGGGGTGATCGCATTCATCTTCGCCGACCTGCTCGTCTTGCCGATCGTTTTGATCTACCGCAAGTACTACGGCACCCCTTTCACCGTACGGATCGTCGCGCTGATGTTCGTCACGATCGTGATCGCGGCGCTCATCGTCAACGGGTTGTTCGGCGTCGCCGGCCTGATCCCGCAGACGCGTCCCTCACGCACGGACATCTTCGGTTCGGTCTCGCTGAACTACAAGTTCTTCACGAACATCCTCGGCCTCGCCGTGTTCGCCGCGCTGTTCGCGTTGGCTTTGCGGCGCGGTACGGCCGACCCCGTGTGCGGGATGCAGGTCGATCGGGCGAAGGCCGTGCGGGTCAAGCAGGACGGGCAGACGCACTACTTCTGCTCGGAGCACTGCTCGCGGGCATTCGCCGCTCAGACCACGCGCCCGCCGGCATAACCCAACCCGGCGGGCGCGTCGTTTACTTCCTCAGATCTGCTGTGGCTTACAGCCCGCCGTCGCGGCGCTGGCGGCGCTGCATCACCATGATCGAGCCACCTGCGCACACCAGCAGCAACCCACCGCCAACCGTCCATGTGAGGTTGAAGCCCGTGAACGGCAACGTGCTCGCTTTCGCGGGCGCCGTCGTCGTGGTCGGCGTGCTGCTCGTAGTCGCTGGTTCAACCGTTTTGGCCGGGGTGGTCGAGGTCGGCGTTTTGGTCGATTTCGACGGTGACGTGCCGCTGTTCGGGGTCGGCGTCGTCGGCGTTTTGGCGTTCGAGTTGCCGTAGCCCGTTGCTGCCGGTTCCGCCGCCAGAGCCGGCGCCACAGGCGCCACTGCCAGCGCCAACACGGCCGGCAAGATTATGAGCCCGCGCCGCGCACGGACCGATCCGCTCCGCTTCGTTCCTGCTTTTGCTGCCTGTGGCCTGCTCGAGGCCATGACGTTGGTCCGAGTCATGCCAACCTCCCGTTCGTTGTCTGGTGAGCTGCGGCCCCTTGGGCCTCCTGCGGTGCTTTGCCCGCTGATTCTATTGGCAAAACGCCTTCCTTGCTAGTAATTCGCCGTTTCCGTGTGGCTCCCTTTAGGGGAAGCCTGCCTTTCGGCCGCAAGGTTTATCACCAACAGCGGTCGTCAGAGACGCACGCGCCCTTCGAGTGTCCCCTCCGCCAGCTCCCCCCGCAGCACCTTCTTGTCGAACTTGCCGACGCTCGTCTTCGGAACCTCTCCGATGAAAGCGAACTCGTCCGGCAGCCACCACTTGGCCACCCGCCCGCGCAGGTGCTCGACGAGATCCCCCGCGCTTGCCGTGGCGCCCTCACGCAGCACCACACAGCACAGCGGGCGCTCGGCCCAGCGCTCGTCGGGCTTGGCGATCACCGCCGCCTCGACCACATCGGGGTGGGCCATCACCTCGTTCTCGAGCTCCACCGATGAGATCCACTCCCCGCCAGACTTGATCACATCCTTGGAGCGGTCGGTGATCTGCACGGAGCCCTTCCCGTCCACAGAGGCGATGTCGCCGGTGCGCAGCCATCCGGAGGCGAACTTCCCCTCTTCGGAGTCATCGTCGAAGTAACGGGCGGCGACCCACGGACCCCGCACCTGAATCTCCCCGGTCGACTCGCCATCCCGTGGCACCTCATCACCGCCGTCGTCGACCAAGCGTAACTCCACCCACGGCAGCGGGCGTCCCTGCTTGGCCCGCTCGTCCCAGTAGGCATCGTCGTCGTGCGGGTGGGCGGGCGCGTCCCTGTCATCCACCACGGGCCGCGAATACGTGGCGACTGGGCTCGTCTCGGTCATGCCCCAGGCCTGGAAGATGCGCACGCCATGGCGCTCCTCGAAATCCTTCATCAGCTGCCGCGGCACCGCCGAGCCTCCGCAGGCGGCGTTGGATAGCGAGGAGAGATCCAAATCGGGGTGCTCATCGGCGTAGCGCAACAGGTCGGCGAAGATCGTCGGCACGCACCCCATCAGCGTCGGGCGCTCGGCCGCGATCAGCTTGGCCAGCGGCTCGGCCTGCAGAAAGCGGTCGGGCAGGATCAGGTCGGCGCCCGCGAGCGCTGTGCCGTAGGGCAGGCCCCAGGCGTTGACGTGAAACATCGGCACGACCGCCAGCACCCGGTCTGAGTGACCCAGGGCCGTGCCGTCCTTGAACAGCGTGCCGGTGGTGTGCAGGCTGATCGAACGGTGCGAATAGAGCACGCCCTTCGGGTTGCCGGTCGTGCCGCTCGTGTAACAGAGCGCGGCCGCCTGGCGCTCGTCGATCTCGGGGTAATCGAACGGGTGGGTGGGATCCGAGTCGGCTTCCGCGAGCAGCTCCTCGTAGCGCAGCGCGTTCGGCAACCCGCCGAGATCCCCGGAGGCGGGTGGGGACCCCATAACAGGTGGGGACCCCATAATTACGTAGTGCTCAACTCGCTCAAAGCTTGGCGCAAGCTTCTCGAGCAGCGGCACGAGCGAGTCGTCAACGAAGATCACCCTGTCCTCGGCGTGGTTGACGATGTACGTCAACTGCTCCTCGAACAGGCGGATGTTGAGCGTGTGCAGCACCGCCCCAATGCAGGGAACCGCGAAGTACAGCTCAAAATGGCGCTGGTTGTTCCAAGCAAACGTCCCCACCCGGTCGCCAGGCTCGATGCCGAGCCTACCGAGCACGCGGGCGAGGCGATCGACACGCTCGAAGACCTCGCCGAACGTGGCGCGCTCCACCGTGCCGGGCGCGGTCAGCGTCACGACCTCGGCGTCCGGATGGACGTCGCGCATGCGGCGGCGAATGTGATGCAGGTTCAGTGGAAAGTCGTCCTGCATCAGGCCCATCAAAGGTTGGTTCATGCTCTCCTTGCTCCTTGCATCCGTGTGGCGCCGCAAGGCGGCGCAAGCTCGTCATAGATCGTGTGTGTGCGCCGCGCGATGTCCTCCCAGTCAAAGCTCAGCACGTGCTCCGATGCCTCGGCCACCAGCCGGTCGCGCAGCTCGCCGTCGACGAGCAGCCGCTCGATCATCGTGCCCAGATGCTCCGCGTCGCCGCCGTTGAAGCGCAGCCCCACGCGCTCGCCCGACGGCACGACCTCGCGCAGACCGCCGGTGTCGGCGACGATGCAGGGACAGCCGGAGGCCATCGCCTCGAGCGCAACCAGCCCGAACGGCTCATAGATCGAAGGCACCACGCACAGGTCGGCGATCCGATAAAGCGAGTGCAGTGCGTCATCGCCGATCCAGCCGAGGAACACACCGTGCTCGGTGAGCCCCAACCGCTCTGCCTGGGACTTCAGCTCGGCCTCGTGCGTGCCCGAGCCCGCGACCAGGAAGCGCACGTTCTCGACCCGCTCGATCACGCCCGGCAGCGCGTCGAGCGCCAGCTGAAAGCCCTTCTCGTAGACCAGCCGCCCGACGAGCAGCACGAGCTTCTCCTCGGGCTTCGCAAACTCTCCCCGCAATGCCGTCAGGTCCCCCACCGGCCGCAGTTCGTCCGGGTCGATCCCGTTGGGAATCACAGCGATCCGGCCCTCGTCGATGTCGAAGATGTCCGCCACATGCCCGCGCATGTAGTAGGAGCAGACGATCACCGAGTCCGCGCGCTGGGCCATCCAGCGCTCGACGGAGTGGATGTGCGCCTGCGGCTCGTCCTGCACCCAGCCCTGGTGGCGCCCGTGCTCAGTGGCGTGGATCGTCGTCACATACCCCACGCCCAGCCGCTCGGCGAGCGTGGCGGAGGCGTTGGCCACGAGCCAGTCGTGGCCGTGGACGAGGTCGTAGGCGTGCTGCTCGGCGAGTGCGACACCGGCCGCGAGCATGTCCTCGTTCATCTGCTCGACCCACGCGACGAAGCGATCGAGGTCGCGCGGCCAGCTCGGCTCGCGCACGCGATGAACGTTCACGCCGCCCCGCTGTTCTGAGGCCTGGGTACCCGAACCCGCTGCCTGGAGGGCCCGGCCGGCGCCGTCAACACTCGAGCCCGCGGCCTGGAGGGCTGGGCCGGCCGCCCCGCGTGTGAGCACGTCCACCGCGACTCCCTGCCGCACGAGCGCCTCGGCGAGCTTGCACACGTGCCGTGCCAGCCCCCCCTCGATCACGGGCGGATACTCCCAGGAGAGGAGCAGCACGCGATTCTCGCTCATCCCGGCACCCTATCTCCCCCGGCCCTCCGCCGCCCTCGGGGGGTTCTTAGACGGCGATCAGCCCCAGCTCGTCCAGGCGACGTGCGGCGTTCGACGCCCACGCCTGATGCTCTGAGGTGCCTACCACGCCATCTCCCTCCAGCCGCCTCAACGCTTCTGTTATGGCCTGCCGGCGGATCTCCGCTCGGTCGGATTCCAGCTCGGATTCCAGCTCGATCGCCAATTGCGCGTGGGACCACATTCGCTCGTGGTCGTCGCGCAGCAGTTGCAGAACGATTGCCCGTTCGAGCCCCGCGTGACCGGAGGCTCGTGACCCTTTCGATTCTCTGTCCATTACAGCCACAATCCCTTCGTGCCGGGCCCTCCGTCTGAAGTCGTGCCCGGCCAACCGTTTTTCAATCGATCCGACCATACAGACAGCTTGGAACGGTTCAGCGTGGCGGACCGTTGGGACCCGGCGTTTCGATCTGTCCGTCCGATGGCGCAGGATGCCGGGCTCTTTGAGAACGCTTGCCCACCCCACATCCCTGCGCGCGTGGCAACGTCTGGCGCTGGAGCGACTCGCCGACTGGCAGGAGGGCCCGTTCCTGATCTCGGCGGCGCCCGGCGCGGGCAAGACACGACCGGCGCTCGAGCTCGCCAAGCGCCTGCTCGCCCAGCGCGCGGTCAGCCGGATCGCGGTCCTATGCCCGACGACGCCGCTCACACGCCAGTGGGCGAGCGCGGCGGCGGCGCTCGGCGTGCAGCTCGTGCCTGACGCCGCGGGCCCCCGCCCGCCGCGCGACTTCGCCGGCGTGGCCGTGACGTACGCGCGCGTGGCGAGCGATCCGCGCGGCTGGGCTCAGAAGGTCACGCCCGACACGCTCGTGATCCTCGACGAGGCGCACCATCTCGGCGAGGATCTCGCCTGGGGCACCGGCTTCCAGCAGGCGTTCGCCACCGCCCCGCGGCGGCTGTTGCTGTCGGGGACTCCGTTCCGCTCCGACGCCACCCCGATCCCGGGCGTGCGCTACGACGCGGAGCGCCTGGCGATCCCCGACGTCTCCTACACCTACGCCGAGGCGGTGGCCGACGGGATCTGCCGTCCGGTGACGTTCGTGACGTTCGACGGCACGCTCTCCTGGCGCAGCGGCGAGGATCTGATCGAGTCCTCCTTCGAGACTGTGCTCAGCGGGCGCGAGGCGAGTCGGCGCTACCGCACCGCGATCTCGACCGAGCTGCCCGACGGGCTGCCCCGGATCCTGCGCGAGGCCGACGCGAAGCTGCGCGCCCTGCGTTCAGAGGGCCATCGAGACGCGGGCGCGCTGGCAGTTGCCGCCGACGCGAGCCATGCGCGGCGGATCGCCAAGCTGCTCACCGAGGCGACCGGGCGGGCACCGGTGGTCGTGCTGCACACCGAGGCGCGCGCTTCCCGGAAGCTGGCCGCCTTCAGGGATTCGCGCGAGCCGTGGATCGTGGCAGTGAACATGGTCTCCGAGGGCGTCGACATTCCACGCCTGCGCGTCGGGGTCTACGCGACTGCGGCAAAGACTCCGCTGATCTTCCGGCAGATCGTGGGGCGCTTCGTGCGCACGATCACCGGCCGGGAGCCGGAGCCGAGCTGGGTGTACCTGCCGGCGGAGCCGGTCCTCTGCGGCCACGCGAGCGAGATCGAACACGAGCTGCGCCACGCCTTGCGCGACCCGGATCTTCTCGAGGAGGGTTTGGATGAGCCGCCTGAGCGAGTCGAGAGCGAGCCATCCGAGCAGGTCGAGTTCGTCCCGCTCAGCGCCGAGTTCGCGCCGCAGATGACTCTGTTCGGCTCGGCGCCGCAGGCCACGGCGATCGCAAGCAGCTCCACGCGCCTGCCCGCGCAGGAGGCGGCGCCGCCGGCCGCGTTCGAGCGCCGCGCCGACCTGCGCGCGGAGCGCAGCCGCCTCGTTGCCGACCTGCACCGCCGCGACGGACGCAGCCACCGTGAGATCAACGCCTGGCTGAACCGCGCGGTCGGGGTCGACCGCGTCGAGAGCGCCACGATCCCCCAGCTCGAGCGCTCGGTCGCGGCACTCGTGAAAGAGCTGACCAAGCGCAACCGCTCAGCCGTGGCGCGTTAGCTCAGGCCCCGGCCCCGGCGATATCAGGCGCGCCACCCTCCGCGTCCTGCGCCTCCGTCCCCGCCGCTTCCTCCTGCACACATGAGCCTTGGTCGAGACCCAGGAGTCTCGAGTGCTCATTCGCTGGCCTTGACAGCCGGCGCGTTCGCGTCCCGCAGCGTGACGTTCAGGATCGCCTCGTTGTGCCCAGCCGCCAGCGGCAGACCGAGCTCGGCGTTGACCGCGGGATCGACCAGAAACGAGAGGATCCCACCGCAGCCCTCCGCGCTCGGGGCTGCAAAAGAATCGTTCAGCAGAGAGTCTTCTTTGATCGTGACGAGATTGTATTCGTCCTTGAACTGCGCATGACCCGGTTTGCCCGTCGCCGCCTTGTGCGATGATGAGCGTTTGGTGGACCCGGTTGTGAGCGGGATCGAGATCGGGTGCGCGTCTGAGCCGATGTAACAGTCTTCGCCGAGCAGCGGGTTGCTCAGCTTCACCTTCACCGGCAGCGACAGCCCGATCCCCTTCGCTTCGATCAGATTCTGCGTGTCGATCCCGATCGAGCTTGCCGGCCCCGCAAGTTCTGTTGTGGCCGTCAGATTTGCCGGTTTTTGATTAATAAATTCGTCAAAAATCTCCTGTACAAACACCGGCAGGGACTTCGGGGCCGCGACCGTGAAGGGCGTTCCGGGAATCACCTGAGGTGTTCTCGAAAGAGCTTCGCCGTCTTCTGGGGAGATGAACTCCTGCTCGCCTGACGCTTCATCTTCGTGGACGCCACCCTGCAGCGTCATCGTCCGCGCGAGCGGGATCGTCCTGGAGCCGATCGCGAGCTCGCCGCTTTCGGTCTGAGCGAAGATGCACACACCCGTCCGCGGGTTGCTCAGGGGACAGCCGGCAAACGGGACGTAATCCTCTTTGGGACGATGCCCGGCCGCCGGCGCCGGTGAGGGGACCCCGAGCGCGACCGGCGCCACCACGAGCGCGACCCAGACGGCGGGCCGGACTGAGATCAACCGCCGGAGCACCTCTCCAACGCTACTCGCCTGCAACCGGCGGGATGCCCGCGGGACACGGCGCCAGGCTGCCGTCGGTCCTCATCGCCGCGGTCGGCGTGTGCGTTAGGGTCGAGCGGTGACTGGGAGCGTTGACTATGAGCGCCACGGGCGCACGTACTCACAGCACCGGCGCGCGGACCCGCGGATCGCCGCGCGGATCCACGCCGCGCTCGGCGACGCTCGCACGGTCCTCAACGTCGGCGCGGGCGCCGGCTCCTACGAGCCCGGCGATCGCTGGGTGCTCGCGGTCGAGCCGAGCGCGACGATGCGCGCCCAGCGCCCCGCCGGCGCCGCGCCGGCGATCGACGCTCGCGCCGAGGCGTTGCCGTTCGACGACGGCGCGTTCGACGCCGCGATGGCGTGTGTGACGATCCACCACTGGCAGTCCCCCGAGGCCGGCCTGGCCGAGCTGCGCCGGGTGGCGCGCGGGCCGGTGGTGGTGTTCACGTTCGAGCTCGACCATCTGCCGGCGTGGCAGCTGGAGTACCTGCGCGAGGGGGTCGCGAAGGAGCTGCCACGGTTCCCCGCGATCGACGACGTCGCCGCCGCCCTGGGCGGGCGCACGCGCGTGGAGCGCATCCCGACACCCGGCGACTGCACAGACGGTTTCTTCGAGGCGTTCTGGCGGCGGCCCGAGGAGCTTCTGGACCCAGAGGTCCGTAGCGCCCAGTCGGTGTGGGCGTTGCTCGAGCCCGACGTCGAGCAGCGCATCGTCGAGCGCCTCGCCGCCGCGCTTGACTCCGGCGCGTGGGACGCCGAGCACGGGCACCTGCGCGAGCGGGAGAGCTTCGACGGCGCGCTGCGCCTGGTGATCTCAGAAGCATCCTGAGGCCGGCCACGGCAGAGCTCGGGCCTACCCAGGCTTTTTTTGCTGGCCGAATTGGCGTTTGCGAGCTGCGACGTTGCGTATGTCGTCCAGCATCTGAGTCTCGCGGCCACGATCTTGCGCGGTGCGTTCAGGTGTCTTCTGGGTTCGGCGGCCCTCTTCGCGCCATCTGTCGATCGAGGAGTGCTTCTGCAGCGAGGGCGGCGGCCTACGACCGTCGCCGCTCATGTGCTTGTTGAGATCGCGGTCGAAGCTGTCCGCGGCCCTTCGCTCCTTGCGACCACGGGACTGCGGTTTCTCGACTCCCAGCTCGCCGCCGGCGGCGGCTTTGTTCAGCTCGCGTCTGAGCCGCAGCTCGCGATCGATGTTCAACCGCGTCTTGCGCTGCTCGCTCGGGGACTGCCGTTCGTAGTCGCCGCGCTCGTGGCCGACGAGGCCGGCGAGCGCCGGGTAGTCGCGGCGCCGCCCGTCACGAGTCCCAGCCGCGTTGTCCGGCAGCGCGGCCTGAGCGTCCAGCCAGCCCGCGTTTCTCTGGCGCACCTCGGCCTTTATGTGGTCCCCGACTCCCCACATCCGCTCCCCACCGGCCGTGAGGCTCCGGGCAGCATCCAGGTCTTGCTGTGCGTGGGTGGTCTCTCCTTCGATTCGTTTCGCGCGGACACCGAGCTTCGCGGCTCGGCGCGTATCGCCCGCCTTCAACGCTTCCTCGCGCGCGGCCCGAACGCGTCCGAGCTGGCTGCGTCCCTTCGCCAGTCGCGATTCTGTCTGCGCGGCCCCAGCGACCCGCGTGTTTGCGTCGCGATGGTCATGCGTCATGCTGCGCGTGACCTGCTCATCGGCCTTGCCCTTCGCCTGCTCGCGGCTGACCTTTGCATGCCTCGCTCGACGCTCGACGGTCGACCTCGGTCGCATTACCTTGCTTTTGGCCCAGCCGCCCACACGCGCCGCTTCCCTCGCGCTCATCAACGCGGAGGTCAACCGCATTCCCCCAACCCGGGACCCTCCACCCCCACCACCAGCGCGCGCGAAACTGAGCACCTGATTGTGATGACGAAACGCGCTCGACCACAATGCATCGCGGTGGCGGAACGCGCCCCACCACAACACCGAGGCCAAAAGCCATTGAAGCCACCAGCCAAAGTCCATGCTCAACACGATCCGCATCATCAACAGCACGACCCCGAGCATCAGGGAGTAGAGGAGCTTCGCGGTGAGCGCACCAAGCAGCCGCGTCGCCCACCCCCGGAACGCCGCCCTACCACCGTCTCCCAACGCGGGGGCGAGCACCGCGGCGGGCGCGAGCAACAGGTAGAACAGGCTCATGATCGCCGCGCCGAGCAGCCGCAGAGCGATGAACCCCAGCAGCAGGATCATCCCCAGCGAACCGATCAGGATCAAAAGCAACCCCTCGGCGCGCGGCCACGTCCCGTCTTCAGTGCGGAATTCGGCCTGCTGCGCGGTCGGTCCATGACAGCTTGTCGCGTGTTCGCTGTCGCAGAGCACTCGCAGCAGCGAGCTGGATTTGTTGATCGAGTTGCGCTGCGGTCCGTTCGCGGGCAGCGCGAGGAACAGTTCGCCATTGGTATGGGCATCGCGTAGTAGCTGCGCGCTTTGGCCGGACACCTGAGCCTGTTCGATCCCCAGCTCCGCGCAGATCGTCGCCGCCCTCCCTTTCACCGGACATTCGCTGCTCGCTTGACTGTTTGCCGCGAGCGCCAGCGCGGCCTTGTGCAACCGAGGGTCCAGCTGGTGTGGATCATCGCACCAGTGCACGTTCCCGAACTCCATGTAGCACCACGGGGTACCAACCCCTGTGGCAAAAATGTCTTCCATACCTTCCGACAGGGTCAGCTGCGCGTGATCGGGGGAGCCCTGCGCCACCGCCCCCAACGCGCCCAGGCTCGCCTGATTCGTCCACGCTCCCAACGCCCCGACGGTACCCACCGGGTCCACGATCACCCACAGCCCGCCCACGACCATCACGAGCGTCAGCAGCACCTGCCCAAGCGTCTCGGCGACCCTGCGGCGTACCAGACCGTGGTAGGCCGCGAGCACCGACGCGATCGCGAGCACCACCATCAACCACGGCTGCGTGAAAGTTGCCTGCGCGATGCGCAAACCCTGCGCCACCCCGCTCATTGCGCCGCTATTCAGCAGATCGATCGTGAAGCACCATTCCAGCGCAACGATCAGCGCATGCACCACCCACACCAGCGCCAGCCACACCGGCGTGATCAACAGGTCCTGCACCGCCGAGGCAACGGCGCCGCTGCCCAGTCCAAGCGCGCCCGTGTCGATATGCACATCAAACGCGTAGTTGCTCGTCGGCGCCCCCGTCGCCTGAAACCCGGCGAGCTGACAATTACGCTCACCACTCGCGGACAGTTCGACCGTCCCCGCCCCTGAGGAACACGACGGGCTGCCCAAACCATTACTCACCAGCTGATCACCGGTATTCGACGGCACCGAAGCCGACGCGTCCTGACCAGTGCCGCCGGCTTCCCCGCCCGCGGTCCCCGTCTCCAGCGGCGGGCCGCCCGGCGCCCGCGGCGAGGAGCCCGCCGCCGGACGATCAGCCGCCGCACGAGGCGAGTCGGCAGCCGCGGGCCGATTGGCCGGCGCCCGCGGCGCATCCGCCGCACGGGCGCTCGCGGTACTCGCCGTCGCCGGCAAGCCCGCGGCAGCGACCGCGACCAGCGTCGTGAGTAGAGCCCGGTTGAAGCTGTCGCCCGCCACACCCCCTACACCGACGAGGTACCGCAAACGGGACACGTAGGTCGCGAAAGACTTCGCCGCGCTCACGGCCAGAGGGCTGTCCCGTTTCGCTTCGCTCGTCGGAGTAGGAGGAAGGGCAAACCCTTACACGACTGAAACGGAGGAAGACATGGACCTCGCACGCGAGCTGCTACTGACCTACCAGGGCCTGGACGCTTTCAACGGGCTCTGCCACATCCGCGTCTACGAACAGCCCGGGCAGCTCCCTGTCGTGATCGCCGGCGGACTGGATGACAACCCGGGCACCTCGATCACCAACGCGGTCGAGATGCTCGCCACGGCCGTACAGCACCGCCTGTTCACCGACGGACGCGAGTTCCACCTGATCGAGCACTACCGCGACGGAATCGACGGCCGTCCGGCGCCCACCTACTCACTCGTGCACTTCAGTCACCGGCCGCTGCAGGAGGACCCGGATAACAGCGGCAACACCGAGGGAGACTTTCGCCACCCATATTGGGAGCCGATCGACGACGTCGAGCACCTCGTTGGCTGCAAGGTCGACGTTTGGACTCCGGGCACCTACACCGCCCGCGCGATCGCGGGCGAGCAGGGCGAGCGCCTGCGCCGCGAACTGGCCGAGAACACCCGGCCGGCGGCAAACGAAATCGACGCGGTTCCGGGCCGCTCGAGGAACCCTCCCCAGCTCGCCTTGCGGCGCTCCGGCTTGGGTGGCGCGGCCTCACACCTCTAATGGCCTCGCTCTTTGCGGACATCAATGCTTCAGGCCCAGTCCTCAGGCCCCCTTCCCATACCAGCCGCGTCCCCTCTTCTCCAACTTGCCTTCCTGCTCGAGACCCGGGAAGCACCCTGTAGAGGTAGTTCTGCTTGATCCCCATCTTCGCGGCCAGCTCGGGGATCGTGATGCCGGGCTGTGCCTGCACGAGCGAGAGGGTCTCCAGCGCGCGGGTGCCACTGCCTTTACGACGTCCCACTTTGCCTTTGGGACGACCAACTTTGCCCGCAGGACGACCCACTTTGCCGGCGGGGCGGCCTACTTTTTTCCCTGAACCCGGAGGACGACCCACTTTTTTCCCGCTTCCTTTGGGGCGACCAGGTCCTTTGCGTGGCGTCAAAGCTGGTGTGGCCTCTGCAGTGACTGAGTCGGTGGCCGCTGGGGTGCTGGCGGCCGGCGTGCTGGCCGCAGTCGCTTTGCGTGCACGTTTGCGCGAGCCACGCTGACGACCAGGCCCACGCCGGCGCGTGACGGTCGCGGCAGCGACCGAGCCTGCCTCAGACGCAGCCGAGCCGATCACAGCAGCCAAAGCCTCCACGGCAGCCTCGAGCCGGTTGAACTCATCCACCACCGGCTTCAGCTCCTTCAGCCGATCGGTGATCTCTTTACGCCTGTCATCAAGGAAGTCAGACACGGTTACTCCTCACTTATTGGGGGATACAAACACGAACATACACGACACTGGCATGCGCTCTGAGAGACTCAGCGTCACAATCCATCACGAAGACAACGGCGAATTGTTTCAAGACCACCGAAGGAGCCACGAGCATGAGGGTAATAGGAGCAGGTCTGCCACGCACCGGCACGCTGACGCAGAAGGTTGCACTGGAGCAGCTTGGCCTGGGGTCCTGCTACCACTGGGTCGATGTGCTGGCCGACCTCGACAGCCAGGTGCCGTTGTGGAACCGCGCGCTGGACGGCGAGGCCGTTTGGGAGGAGGTGTTCGCCGGGCGCGGCGCCAGCGCGGACTGGCCCGGGGGCTACTTCTACCGCGAGCTGATGGATTTCTACCCCGACGCGAAGGTCCTGCTGAGCGTGCGCGAGCCCGAGTCGTGGGAGCGGAGCTTCCGCAGCACGATCGTGGACATGTGCTACGGCGAGTCGCTGATCCGCCTGCTCTCGAGCGCCCGCCGCGAGATCGACCCGCGCTGGCGCTCTTACCTGGCGCTGGTGGATCGCATGTTCTGGGGCGAGCAGGGCACGTTTGCCGCGGGCCACTCCCCCGCGCAGCTGATCGAGCAAGCGAACGCCCACAACGAGCAGGTCAAGCGGACCGTCCCGCCGGAGCGGCTGCTCGTCTGGCAGGTCACCGACGGGTGGGAGCCGCTGTGCGAGTTTCTCGGGGTGGACGTCCCCGATGAGCCGCTGCCGCACGTCAACGACCGTGACACCTTCCTCGAACGCGTGACCAATGGCGCGCTCGACGCGCTGCAGGCGTGGCGCGAGCGCTCCTCATCAGAGGGCACAACCAAGATTGGCGGATGAGGTTCCGACTTCAAGCGCCGGCTTCTCGCGCCGGCATAAAAGCGGGCATTTCAGCGCTCTCAGAGCCCGGAGCTAGGATTGCGAGACGAAGGATCATTGCCCACCGCCAAAGGAGGTCGATCGCATGTCCAGCTTCACCACCGTAAACCTGCTTGAAGTCGAGGACTCCGTGGGCGATCGCGCCCCCGGGATCGAGGGTCGATTCGGCCGCAAGCACCTGGACTCGCGTGACCTCGGGATCAGCCACTTCCGCTACGCGCCGAACCTGCGCAGTCCGGTGGGCCACAGCCACCGCGAGCAGGAGGAGGCCTACGTCGTCGTCGCCGGGTCCGGGCGCGTGCTGCTCGATGACGAGGTTCTGGAGCTCAGCCTGTGGGATGTCGTGCGCGTGGCACCTGAGGTCGTGCGCGCCTTCGAGGCGGGCCCCGACGGGCTGGACCTGATCGCCGTGGGCGGCCCCAAGCCCGAGGACGGCGACGGCGTGATGGGCGCGGCCGCCTGGCCCGAGGCGCAGTAGCTCCTCTCCACCTCCAATTTATACCGCACAGGGGGCTTGTTACAAGCCCCGGTCGTGCCGCATAATCGCCCGCCGCAGGCCAGAACCTACGGAAATGGGAGAGCTAAATGCGTACGGGAGAGCATGCGGTGGTGATCGCCGGAGGCGGTCCGGCGGGGATGATGCTGGCGGCCGAGCTGGCGCTGGCGAAGGTCGACGTCGCGGTGCTCGAGCGGCGTCCCGATCACGTGCTCGCCGGCTCGCGGGCCGGCGGCTTTCACTCGCGCACGATCGAGGTACTGGATCAGCGTGGCGTCGCTGACCGGTTCCTCGCGGAGGGTCACGTGGCTCAGGCCGCGTCGTTCGCCACGACGGTGTTGGACATGGGCGACTTCCCGACGCGTCATCCGTATTCGCTCGGGATCTGGCAGAACCAGATCGAGCGGATCATGGCCGCCTGGATCGCCGAGCTGCCGGTGCATGTCTATTACGGATGTGAGGTGACGGGCTTCGCGCAGGACGACACCGGCGTCAAGGTCGAGCTTGCCGACGGCCAGTCGTTGCGGGCGCAGTATCTCGTCGGGTGCGACGGAGGGCGCAGCCTGATCCGGAAAGCGGCAGGCATCGAGTTCCCCGGGTGGGATGCGACCAGGAGCAACCTGATCGCCGAGGCCGAGATGGCCGAGGAGCCGGAGTTGGGCGTTCGCTACGACGAGATCGGCGTCCACGGCATCGGCAGGTGGGAGTACGAGATCCGCGACGGCGAGGTCATCTACAAGGACGGGGGCCCGGTACGGATCACGTTGACCGAGCGTCAGATCGGGCCGAGCAGCGAGCCCACGCTGGCGGATCTGAGCGAGGCGCTGATCAGCGTCTACGGCACCGACTTCGGGGTACACGATCCCGCGTGGATCTCCAGGTTCACAGATGCGACACGCCAGGCGGCCACCTACCGCGCGGGTCGGGTGCTGCTCGCCGGCGACTCCGCGCACGTGCACTACCCCGCGGGCGGGCAGGGTCTCGGCCTCGGCGTGCAGGACGCGGTCAACCTGGGATGGAAGCTGGCCCAGGTCGTCACGGGAGTCTCGCCGCAGAGCCTCCTCGATACCTACCAAGACGAGCGCCACCCGGTCACCGCCCGCGTCCTTCGGTACACGATGGCCCAGACCGTGCTCCAGCGCCGAGACGAGCGCATGAAGGCCCTGGTCGACATCGTCTCGGAGCTGGCGAGCATGGACGAGCCGCGCAAACGGCTCGCCGGGATCGCCTCGGGGTTGGACATCCACTACGACCTCGGCGAGGGGCATCCGCTGCTCGGACGCCGCATGCCCGATCTGGACCTCGTGAGTGCCGACGGCCCGATGCGAGTCTTCGCCCTGCTGCACGGCGCCCGGCCGGTGCTGCTCAACCTCGGCGAGCCCGGCCGCTTCGACATCACTCCATGGGACGGGCGTGTCCAGCTGATCGACGGGCGATATGACGGCCCGTGGGAGCTTCCGGTACTCGGCGCGGTTACCGCTCCCACCGCCTTGCTGATCCGGCCCGATGGATATGTCGCCTGGGTCGGAGACGGCACAGACAACGGATTGCGCGACGCGCTGACTACCTGGTTTGGCACACCATGACCCGAGGCCCGACAACCCATGACTAGACTGCGAAACGAGGATTGCTGATGGCAACGCAGACACTTCCCGGCGGCACGTTCGCGATGGCCGAGGACCTGACGGTCACCCGCATGGGGTACGGAGCGATGCAGCTCGCAGGGTCCGGAGTGTTCGGGCCGCCGAAGGACCGTGACGCCGCGATCGCCGTGCTGCGCGAGGCGGTAGAGCTGGGCATAACTCACATCGACACCAGCGACTACTACGGTCCTTATGTAACCAACGAGATCATCAGAGAGGCCCTGCACCCTTACCCGGACGAGCTGCATATCGTCACCAAGGTCGGAGCGTTGCGAGACGCCGAGGGCGGCTGGCCCCATGCGCGCTCTCCCGAGCAGCTGCGCCAGGCCGTGCACGACAACCTGGACCGCCTCGGCCTCGAAGCACTCGACGTGGTCAACCTGCGCGTCGGGGGGTTCGACAGCCCCGAGCCAGGCTCGATCGCTGAGCCGTTCACCGCGCTCGCACAGCTACAGCAGGAGGGGCTGATCAAGCATCTCGGCATCAGCACCGTCTCCGCCGGGCAGGTCGCCGAGGCCCAGTCGATTGCGCCGATCGTGTGCGTGCAGAACTTCTACAACCTCGCCCACCGGGCCGACGACGACCTGATCGAGTCCCTCGCCGCACAGGGCATCGCCTACGTGCCCTACTTCCCGCTCGGTGGCTTCACCCCGCTGCAGTCCGGCACACTCGAATCGGTCGCCACCCGTCTGCGGGTCACACCGATGGCTGTCGCGCTCGCATGGCTGCTGCAACGCTCGCCGAACATCCTGCTGATCCCCGGCACCTCATCCGTTACGCACCTGCGCGAGAACATCAAAGGCGCCGCGCTCACCCTCTCCGAGAACGAGCTCGCCGAGCTGAACAGCATCGGCTGACCGCCTCCATATCCGGCAGCGACCTCTAGCTGGTCCATCTGAGGTGATTAAGCTGCACCCCTTCCGGTGAGCGACGATGGGAGCGGGAAGCGATGAAAGGTGAGACGGTCGACATCAGTACTCAGGACGGCGTGGCGGACGCATATCTCTCGCGGCCCACCGGGCAGGACGGTAGTCATCCGGGTGTGCTGTTCCTGATGGACGCGTTCGGCTTGCGCCCTCGGATCGATGAGATGGTCGACCGCATCGCAGCGCGAGGGTTCGTCGTACTCGCCCCGAACGTCCTCTATCGCGCCGGCCGGGCGTCGAACATGGCGATGCCCGACCTCCAGGACCCCGCACAGCGGGATCCGTTCTTCGCGCGGCTGAGGCCCGCCATGGCCCAGCTAACACCGGAGCGGATCGCCAGCGACGGGGCGGCCTACCTCGACTACCTCGGCGATCTCGCAAGCCCGCCGTTCGCGATCACGGGCTATTGCCTGGGTGGGCGCGTCGGCTGGCGGATCGCCGCCGCCTACCCGCAGCGAGTCGCGGCGCTCGCCGCCTTCCACGCCGGGGGGCTCGTCAGCGACGACGAGGACAGTCCGCACCTGAGCGCCGGCGCGATCTCCGCCGAGCTCTACCTCGGCCACGCCGACAACGACCAGAGCATGACCCCGGAGCACGTCGCGGCGCTCGAGCAAGCCCTCGAGCAGGCGGGGGTGCGATACCGCTCAGAGCTCTACGAGGGAGCCGCTCACGGCTACACCATGAGCGACACCGCCGCCTACGACGAGGCAGCGGCCGAGCGGCACTTCACCGAGCTGTTCGCACTCTTGGATAGAACGATCAGCGGCTGACGGCGATCGGGCATGGGCTGCTCCAGCCAGCTCGACGATGATCCCCTGCGGGCCGCGGACGTAGCAGAGCCCGATAGCTGTCCTCGTAGCGCTCCACCTCGCCAACCGTCCGATTGATCTCCCAAAATGTCGCTATAATGTCCCGTGTACGAGACACTAGGGAGACATGTGGCCGCTCAGCTGACATACGAGGACAGACTTGGCAAACTCGACCGGAGCCTTGAAGACCTCCAACGAGGCTTCATCGAAGCTGTGGAGCACGTGCGCCAGGCCCCTGAGGCCGACGACTCACATGAGCAGCGCTGGCAGGAGATAGCAAGCCGACTGAAGGGTCTGCGCTACGGCATCGAGGCGGAGGATTACGACAAAGAGCAGCTCGCCACACTGGCGACCACGCTGCTGGACATTCGCGACCAACTGGATCGCGAGGACGCCTCCTGGAATCTGGATGTCTGCGACCAGTTGATGATCATGCTCGAGCGCATCCGCCACGTCGTGCGAGATGCCCTGGACGAGCACGTCACTGGGGTATCCGGCGATGTCGGGATCGTGATGGGAGATCTCGACCGCTGGTTGCCGCGTATCTCCGACCAGACCATCGCGCACTTCATCGGGGTTGACCGCCGGACGCTTTCGCGGTGGAGAGGACAGACGGGCCGGCCAGGACGCAATCTCCGCCTCTTTGCACGTCTGGTCGCGATCCTGCGCCACAACTGGGATGAGGAGGGCATCGTCGCGTGGTTCGACCGTCCACGGCGCGACCTCGCTGGCCGCCGCCCCGCAACCCTTATCGACGATCCAAACGCTGAGGGCGAACTGATCAACGCAGCCAGATCGGGCAGAAATCAGTATGCCTCGTAGGGCGCAGCCAAAGTTCACCCGCATCACTGAGGTGGCCTACCGGACAACGTCCTATGACGTGCCTCTATGGGTCAATCCGAACCGCCGCAATGGACGCTGGAACATTGCTGGTGGAGAGCCAACGCAATATATGGCGCTCGACGCCGAGGCTCCGTTCGCGGAGATCCTCAGACATGAGGACCTCAAAACTGAGGAGGCTGCCTCTCACTACTCGGCGACCGTATGGCAATTGCGAATCGACTCCGACCTGATCGTCGACTACCAGACCTTCGAGCTCGCCGACGCTGCTGGCTTTGACGCCGAGGCTCTGGTCCACGACGATCACGAGCGCTGCCAAGCCGAGGCACAATGGCTGATCAGCCAAGGAGCTCGCGGAGTTCTCTCACCTTCGGCAGCTCTGCCCGGCAGCATCAACCTGGCCCTGTTCGGGCCACGAGTGGCCGTGCCCTGGGGCGCCACGGTCGAACTCGCCTCCTCGATCCCAACACAAAAGCTCACGACCGGCCATCCACCACCTGGCCTCACCGAGCGCGTCCGCTACTTCGGCCAGCCCGAACCGATGCTGCAAGCCCACCTACGAACGACAGACCGGCATGACCTTGGAGGTCGTAGCTAACAAGCTTCGAATATCCAGAACCTGGTCGCCGACCGCGGAGACGCAACAGACAAAGCTTCATCGGGGAGACAGGATTTGAACCTGCGACCGCCCGGCCCCCAGCCGGGTGCGCTACCAGACTGCGCCACTCCCCGTGGCCAATATCCAGAGCCTACCCCGTGGGAGAGCTCTCAGAGCGGGCGACGGGAATCGAACCCGCCCTAGAAGCTTGGAAGGCTCCTGTGCAACCACAACACCTCGCCCGCAAGCCGCGAATCCATACAAGCCGCGAACCCCAATATTACCGGCGTCTTTTCGTCAAAGCCGTTCGCTACCCAGACGGGCGCAACCCTTTCCGTTCCTCCGTCGGCACCTCCCCCGACTCATCGGCCAGCCCGGGTGGCGGCCACGGCCCGAACCAGTTGTCGCGCGCGCCGTCGAGCGTAACCGTCGATCCGCTGAACGCCCGGCCCAGCGGCGAGGCCAGCAGCGTCACCAGCCAGGCGTGCTCCTGCACCGTGCCGAGGCGTTGCAGCGGCACCGTTCTGGCCATCCCCGCGCGCAGGCTCGCCGGGTACTTCTCGAGTGCCTCCGTATCGAAGTGCCCCGCCGCCACCGCCGTCACGACGACGCCCTCCCCCGCCCATCTGCCCGCCAGCTCCCGCGTGAGCTCCTCGACCGCGGCGCGCGCCGCCCCGGAGTGGGCCATGCCCGGCATGCCGTGGTGGGGGGACAGGGTCACGTTCACGATCGTTCCGCCCCCAGCCGGCCTCATCGCCTGCGCAAACGCCGCCTCGGCCATGTTCAGCATGCCGTCCACATTTAACCGCCACACAGCCCGCCAGCCCTTCGCAGCGATCCCCTCCGCCGGCGTGAAGTACTGACCGCCCGCGTTGTTCACGAGCAGATCCAGCTTGCCGTGGCGCTCCAGCACGGTCGCGACCAGCCGTTTCGCGTCCTCTCGCTCGCGCACATCCCCCGCGATCCAGTCCGCGCGGGCGCCGATCTCCCCCACCGCGTCTTCCAACACCTCCCCACGCCGCCCGGCAATCACCACGGTCGCATCGCAGCGCGCCAGCTCGTGCGCGGTCGCCTTGCCGAGGCCGGTGCCGCCGCCGGTCACGAGCGCCACCTTGCCGCTCAGCAGGCCGGGCGCGAAGATCTCGGATTCGCCGGTGAGACCCTCAGATTCCGCGCTCGCGCCCTTCGTCATGCTTCCGATCATATGGCCGCCGTCTCGATCCTCATCCTCGCCGCCGCCCTCGCCGCTCCTCCTCGCCATCTCCACGGCGTCGGACCCGCGATCGGCCCATCCGTCGAGGCGCCCGACTAGGGTCTGAGCGCATCGGACGCTTCTCCCTCCGCTCCAGACGAGTCCTCGCGGGCTTGGCGGTGCTGCTCCTGCTGTTGCTCGCCGTCGTACTCGGCGCCTATCAGTACGAGCGCCACCGCACCGGCAGCATCTACCACCCGAACGCGCGTTTCGTCCCCGAGCCGACGCCGCGCCTGCCGGCGCGCGGTCCGGACCGCTTCGCGTGGCCGTTCTACGGCTACACGAAGGAACACACGCGCTTCTTCCCCGCCGCCTCGCGCCTGTACCCCCCGTTCAAGCGGCTGTGGGTGCACAACGGCGGCGCGCTGCTCGAGTTCCCGCCCGTGATCCGCGGCGATCACATCTTCCAGCTCGCCGACAACGGCCTGCTGGAGGCGATCAGCAAGCACACCGGCCATACCTTCTGGATTCGGCGCCTGGGCTCACTCTCGGCGTCCTCCCCGGCGGCCGTCGGCGACACTGTCTACGCGACCGTGCTCGCGCGCACCGACGGCGTCAAAAAGGGCCTCGTCGCGGCGGTCAACTACACGACCGGGGCGGTCATCTGGTCGCGGGCGCTGCCGAGTCCGAGCGAGTCCTCGCCGCTGGTCGATCACGGGATGCTCTTCTTCGGCTCCCAGAACGGGACCGTCTACGCGCTCAACATCCACAACGGCAACCCGATCTGGACCTACCATGCCGCGGGCGCGGTCAAGGCCAGCCCGACGCTGTCCGGCGGGGTGCTCTACTTCGGCGACTACTCCGGGCATCTGCAGGCGATCTCCGAGCAAACCGGCCGGCGACTGTGGGTCTCGGGCTCGGAAGGGGCGCTGCTCGGCAGCGGCACCTTCTACTCGACCGCGGCCGTGATCTACGGGCGCGTGTTTCTCGGCAACACCGACGGGCGCGTGTACGCCTACGACGCCTCCACCGGCCGGCTCGACTGGGCCGTGCAGACCGGCGCGTATGTGTATGCCTCGCCGGCAGTCGTGAACGCCCCCGGCCTCGGGCCGACGATCTACATTGGCTCCTACAGCGGGACCTTCTACGCCCTGAACGCCCGCTCGGGCGCGGTCGCGTGGAGGTTCAACGCGCACGGGCGCATTTCCGGGTCGGCAACGATCATCGGGCGCACCGTCTACTTCTCCGACCTCGGCCAGCATCGCACCTACGGGCTCGGCATCTCCACGGGCCGGGTCCTGTTCGAACTTCCAACCGGGGCCTTCGATCCGGCGATCAGCGACGGACGGGATCTCTTCTTGACGGGGTATACGGGTCTCTATGCCTTCACCCCATGAGCTGAGTCACTCCAGCGCGCGAGCGAACGAGAAGCGGGCTGTGACCTGCAATTGTCCGGGTCGATCTGCGGTCACGTACGTCCACCCCCCGGGCGCTTTCGTCACGCGGCCACTGCCGGCGGTGAGCGTCCAGTACCGCGTAAACCGCACCCGCACGAGGAACCTCCCCGGCATGGTGGCGCGCAGCGCGAAGGAGTCGTGCCCAAGGGACGTCAGCCGCCCGGGACCTTCCAGCAGTGGCGTCGCACCACGCACCGCATACACAGTCCAGTGCCTGCTTCTGAACACCGCTCGCAGATACGGCAGCCCGCGGCGGATCAGCCGGCCCTCCTCAGCGCTCGACGGGTCGAGCGGGGTGTCGGGGAGCGCGACGTAGCTCACCGCCTCCTCGTGCAGCCAGCGTTCGTACCCCGCCGCGGTCAGCTCGGGGTCGAGCAGCACGCTGTCGTATCTCTCGTCGAGCTGCTTCTCCCAACCGCGCGCGAGCGACACCGTCGGCGCCATCAGCGCGGCCTCCCAATGCGAGCGCGTGAGCGGCACCTCGACCCTTACGAGCGGGGCGGGCGGGGTCTCAATACGCGCCAGGAATCGGAGGACAGGCGCGTAATAGGAGGCCTGCGTCGATTCGTTCCCGGCCACCGCTTTCGTCTCGCGCACTGGACCCCAGATCGTGAAGACGGCGATGCCCACCAGCGCGATCGCCAGCGCCGGGGTCGATCGCCCACCCGAGACCCGTGGCGTCGCGCCCGGCGAAGTCGGGCCCTTGACACAAGCGCACAGCAACAACGGTCCTGCCAGCAGCACCGCGTAGCGCTCGATGTTGCTGCCCATCGGCGTGTGAATCACCAACGCGAGCACGCATACACATAGGTACAGGACCCCCCCAGTCCGCAGCAAGCGCTCCCCCGGCGGCAGTGCCCACAGGAACAGCAGCGTCACGAGCGCGACCGCCGCCAATGACTTGATCGGGAACGGCTCGTACCCGCCTTCTTCAAACAGCAGCGCGAGCGGCACGACCACCGCGGCCGCCGGCAGCGCCAACGCCAGCAGCGCGAGGGGGGAGCGACGCGCGAGCGCGTCGGTAAGCGCGGCGAGCCCCAACAGGACGCTCGCGACCGGGCTCGCAGCGGCGCACAGCGCCGCCAGCAGAGCGGCCCAGCGGGGATGACCGCGGACGAGCGCGAGCACGGCGGCAACGGCGAACGTGACGCCCAACGCAAACGTCAGCCGCCCGAGCCAGATGTCCCCGACGGCCGCGACCGCGAACCACGCGGCGCCCCAGCGTGCGGCCGGGCCGTAGACGCCGAGGACCAGGCGCTCGAACAGCGCCGCGGAGGCCAGCACTGTGAGGGCCGCGAGCACGCGTAGGCCGAGCAGCGCGGCCAGCGGTGGAAACAGCAGGCTGTAGCCGGGTAGCGCGTGGCCGGCGTACCAGTGCTCGTCCCAGACGGCGAACCCTTGGTGTTCGAACAGGCCGACGCGGTAGACCTGCGCCGCGAGATCGGGCGTGCGCGGATCGACGAGCAGCCAGAGGAGCACCAGCGCAGCGGCGATCCCCGTCGCGAGGAACCGGGTTATAAAAGCGGCCGGCGTCCAGGGAGCTACCGCCCCGGACCCCGGCCGACCCGCCACCGAAGCGACGGACATGTCCTCGTAGGAACCCGCGGACGACCCGGAAGTAGCTCTCGATCGCTGACGCTCGATAATCGGCACGTGAAGATCATGACGAGCACGCCGACGGCGGTGCGCATCGCGCTGCGCGCCGCCCTTGCGCTGACGGCGCTCTGCGCCGCGCTGGGGGCCGGTGGTTGTTCGACCGGCCAGCCGCAGCCGCTCGCAGCGGGTACGCTCGCCGAAGCCGAGACGTTCCCCTACTTCCCCGTCTACTGGGCGGGGACCTGGTTCGCCGGCCAGCCGCTCGCAGCGGTAGACGGCCAGGAGAACTACGACAGCGGCATCGGCGACAGCGTCTACTACGGCGACTGCGTCCATCGCAAGGGCATCTTCGGCGGCGGCAACTGCCTACTGCCGCTGCAGGTCACGACCGTGATCTACGGCCTGCACTCCAACGCGACGCTCGGCCCACAGCGCAATACGGTGATCCGCGGGGTCCCCGCCGTCGTCTACGACGAAGGGCGCTCGATCGAGATCTACAGCGGCCGCACGGCGATCGACATCTTCTCCGACACCTTCGCCCACGCGCATCAGGCGGCGCTTGAGCTACGTCCGATCAACGCGCCCGGATCAGCAACAGGGAAGCTCCCGCCCCCCGTTTTCTGCCCGGGTCTGTTCGGGGCGATGAGCGCGGAGGAGCGCCACGTGATGGCAAGCCTGCCGGGGCATGTCTGCCAGCGCGCGGCCGCTCAGGAAGCGGAGACGAAGCGGCTGTTGGGGACGTCGTGAGCTGCAGGATGAACCAGCCCAAGCTTTTGCTGAGCAAACCTCTGGTGTAAGCGGCGCTCCGGCGGTACGATCCGGGCGTGAGCCGTTTGCGTGCTCTGCCCGTCGCCGCCGTCGCCACGTCTGCCTGCGCGCTGACCCTGGGTGTCGCGACGGGTTCGGCTGTAGCTCTTTCCCTGAAAGAAAACCCGTAACTGTTTAGGTCGCGGCGGGGTATGGGGGCGGGCGATGGGTTCGCTGGTTGGTGTGGGCAGGATTCGGCTTGTATGCGGGGAACTTTGCATCGATGGCAGGCCGGGATGCAGACCGACCCAGCTATGCAGAGCTTGAGGCGCTCGTTGTCGCGCAGGCCGCGCGTATCGCTCAGTTCGAGGCCCGTGTTGGCGAGCAGGACCGGCTGATCGCGGAGCTGCGGCAGCGGCTTGACGCTAACTCGCGTAATTCCTCCAAGCCGCCGTCCTCGGATGGTTATCGCAAGCCTGTCGCGAAGAAGGACCGCAGCCTGCGGCGCCGCTCGGGACGAAAGCCGGGCGGCCAGAAGGGCCACGAGGGCTCACATCTTGAGCGCGTGCAGAGGCCCGACCGGCGGGTCGTGCACGAGCCCGAAGGGCCTTGCGCTGGCTGTGGGCGCGATCTGGACGACGCCGAGGAATTGGAGGGCGGGGAGTCCCGCCAGGTTTTCGATATTCCGGAGGAGCTCGCGCTTGAAGTGATCGAGCACGTCGCAGGACTCAGGCGCTGTGCAGGCTGCGGGCGAGTGAACGAGGGACGATTCCCCGACGGTGTGACGGGGCGCGCGCAGTATGGGACTTCGCTGCGTGCGCTGGGTGTCTACCTGCATGTCTTCCAGCACATCCCCTACGACCGTGCACGGCAGCTGATCGCGGACATGACCGGTGCCGAGATCTCGACCGGCACGCTGAAGGCGTGGGTCGATCAGGCTGCGAGTGGTCTGAGCGAGTTTGATGAGCAGTTGCGCTCGCTGCTATGCAAGGCAGCGGTGGTCAACTTCGATGAGACCGGTGCCAGGATCGCTGGCCGGCTTGGCTGGATTCATTCGGCGTCAACCGAAACGCTGACGCGCTACACCGCGCACCGAAGACGCGGCACAGAGGCGATGGACGACGCGGGTGTGCTGCCCGAATTCACCGGCGTGGCGGTGCATGATGGCTGGAAGCCCTACCAATCCTACGAGCAGGCGATCCACGCTCTGTGCGCCGGACACCACCTCCGGGAGCTCTTGGCCGCCGAGGAGCAAGGACAGTCGTGGGCATCGGCAATGAGCTGCCTTTTGCTCGACACCCGCGAGGAGGTCGAGCAGGCCAAGGCGGCCGGTCGAACCGCGCTCACCAAGACCGCGTTGGCCAGGCTTCGCGTCTGCTACCGAACGGTGATCGAGCTGGGGTACGAGCAGTACCCTGGCCTGGCCGCCTCGGCGGAGCAGAGGATCAAGCGGACCAAAGCGCAGAACCTGCTGCTGCGACTGGATGAGCGGGAAGATGAAGCGCTCAGATTCGCGCACGACTTTCGGGTGCCGTTCACCAATAATCTCGCCGAGCAGGACATCAGGATGGTCAAGCTGCAACAGAAGATCTCCGGCAGCTGGCGCACCGAGCAAGGCGCCGAGCGCTACCTACAAGTCCGCTCCTACATCTCCACCGCCCGCAAGCAGGGCCAGCGCCCGCTCGCGGTGCTCGCCGAGCTGGCCGCAGGCCGGGCGTGGCTGCCCGAGCCCGCGCCCGGCTAAAGGGCGCGTCCGAGTGGCACGCGATCGTTCTCGGGCGGTGACCCTGGAGCGCATCAGACCCGCCGCCTGACAGCCACGACAAGGAGACACAAAGATGAGCCCTGCCCATCAATCTGACCCAGAGCTCGACGCCCTGATCGAGGAGATCACCGTCAACTGTTACGACGAGGACGAGCAGCTGATGGGATTCGAAAACGCGTTCTACGACGCAAACTTCCCATGCCCAGGCACCATCGTCGGCGAGACCGTCGAAGTGCTCTCTGTCACCACCACAGGCAACCGCCGCGAGCTGATCGCTACCTGCCAACGCAACAGCAAACGCTACGAGGTTGCCCTACTCGACATCCACATCGACACCGACCCAGCCACCTCACGCCTCCTCGCCGCCTACAAACGCTGGATCGGCACCTGAATAGTTACGAAAACCCATTCGTTCAACAGGGAGCAAAGCTCACAGCCTCGGGAGTGAGCGAACTGGCCGAACAGGGCTCCAGCGTTGCGATCTCAGCCAACGGCGACACCGCGCTCGTGGGTGCCCTGGCGTACAAAGAAGGACATCCCGGAGAAATCTTTCGCGGGGCCGTGTGGGTGTACACGCGCTCGGGCTCGGTGTGGACCCAGCAGGCGAAGCTGGTGGGTAAAAACGCAAGCAACGACGCCCAAGAGGGCTTCAGCGTGGCGTTGTCGGCCGACGGCGACACGGCGTTGATCGGCGGTCCGCAGGACGCCGGTGAACACGAAGAATATTACGGGGCAGTATGGGTGTTCGTGCGCGAAGGCACCACTTGGCACGAACAGCAGAAGCTAGTGGCCAAAACGGGCGCGACCGAAAAAGGTGAGCAAGGATCGAGCGTGGCGTTGTCCGCCGACGGCAACACGGCGCTCGTCGGCGCGATGGACAACGAATACAAATCGGGGATCGCACCCGGGGCGGCGTTCGTGTTCACGCGCTCGGGCTCGACCTGGTCGCAGCAAGGAAGCAAGCTCGAGGGCAGCCACAGCGGCGAACTCGTTCAGGAGGGAACCTCCGTGGCGCTCTCCGCCGACGGTCACACCGCTGTGATCGGCGGCCCGCGTGAGGAAGGTCCGTCCGCAACACCCGAAGAGGGCGGCGCGTGGGTCTTCACAGAATCGGGGTCGGGATGGAAAGAACAGACGCAACTGCCCGCGGGCACCGGCGCCGGCATACAAACGGGTGCCGGCCAGAGCGTGGCGGTCTCGGGCGACGGGAGCACAGTACTCGTGGGCGGACCCGGATACGACGAAGCCCTTGGGACCGCGTGGGTATACACGCTCTCCGGCGTGACTTGGACCCAGCAGGGCGAAAAGCTACTCGGTGAAGACGCCACGCCGAAAGAAGCTCAACAGGGCCATAGCGTCTCGCTCTCCGAAAACGGCAACACGGCACTGATCGGCGGTTATCACAACGACATATCGGTCGGATCGGCATGGGCCTTCGTGCGCTCAGGCTCCACATGGAGCGAACAAGAGCAACTCGTTGGCACCGGTTCTGCTGGGGGGTTCCCCACCCAGGGCTCCAGCGTTGCGCTGTCCGCCGACGGCCTCACCTCCCTGGTTGGTGGCGCCGGCGACAATGGCGAGGTGGGCGCAACATGGGTGTTTGCAAGGGCACCGGAATCTGGCAGCGAACCGGAACCGCCCCCAGGAGGACAGAAAGAACCATCTCCTCCGTCAACGGGTAACTCGACGGGCAACGTCTCAACAGCCGCCGGTGCCGGATCCTCCTCCGGTAACTCATCCTCATCAGGCAGCACAAACAACAACCAACCACCTTCCCCTCCCACCCCCGCTGAACTCGAAACGAAACTCGCAACCGCCTTCGGTCTCCCTCCAGCGAACCTCTGCTACAGCAAGCGTTCTTTCAAGATCCACATCCAACAACCCCATGGCTATCCGCGAGTCGTCTCAGCCGAGGTGTTCCTCGGGCACAAACGCGAGCGATCACTCAACAAAAAAGGCCTCACCGACCAAGTGGTGCTCACCCAACTGCCCTACGGAACCTTCACGATTCGAATCGTCGCTCGCACAGCAACCGGCACCACGCTGACGGGCACCCGTACCTACCACACCTGCCGACCCAAACCGATCCACCCGCACGGCCACCCCCGCCTGTAGAGCGGGCTGAGGTCAGGACCCCGCCGCGCCCACGGTGCCGGGCTTCAGCGGCTTGCCGATCTCGCTGCGCAAGCTGAGGAACGCCAGCGAACCGATCAACGCCGGAACCCACAGCGAGACCGCCCGGTAGACGAGCACCGCAGCCACCGCGACGGAGACCGGACGGACGCCGAACAGGACAAGCATCCCCACGAGGCCGCCTTCGACCGCGACGAAGCCTCCGGGAATCGGCAGCGAGTTGGCGAGCATGCCCACCAGGTAAGCCATCGCCACCACCCACACGCTGGGCGTGGCCCCGAACGCCGCCAAACACGCGTACAGCGCGAGGTTGTCGAACAGCCAGTACCCAACCGCGCCAAGCACCCGCCAGTCGTGCTCGCGGATCAACCGCACCGCGTCCTGCACCCCGCCGCTCAGCGCCACCAGCGTGACCGCCCAGCGCCCCTGCTCCAGCGGCCTGCGCGCGGCCGCGCGGCGCGCCCACGCCGCGAGCGCGAGCGTGCCGAGGATCGTCGCCAGCGCCGCCGCCGCCGGCAGCAACGTGAGCAGCGGGTTCCTCGAGCCGGGGATCAGGCCCAACCACATCGGCACTCCGATCGCGACCACCGCGCCAACGTTGACAGCGCTGGTGAGCACGAACAGCAGGACAGATCGCTTCGCGATCCGCGCGACCGAGATGCCCTTGGTGCGCAGCACCCACGCCCCCAGCGCGAGGCCCGCCAGGCCACTGACCGAGACGACCGAGTTGACCGCCAGCTCCGACAGCGACAAGCGCGAGACCAACCGTTTGCCGAGCATCCCGAACACGAGCCCGAACAAGACCACATAGCCTGCGCACGAGAGCAGCTCCAGGCCGATTGCGGCGACCACCCACAAGGAGCTCGCATGTGAGATGCGCTGCTCGATCTCATGCAGACCCGGCACCGCGAGCAGCAGCGCGATCACGATCCCGAAGAAGACGGCGAGGCTGATCACACTGTTGCGCAGCGTGCGCGAATGGGCCGCCAGTTCCTCGGGGGTCTCGTCGATCAGGGTCTGTTCGTCAATCAAGGTCTGCTCAATTGGATGCTTTGCCTCAGTGGCGTAATCCGGGTACCTGGCACGGTAGCCTCAAAAGCGGACCCTCCCTCTCCTTCCCGCAAAACACAGCAGCAGCAACAATCCATATTGGGTAGACACCGGAAATGGCCGAACAACAACCACGAGTCCTGGTCGTCGACGACGAGCCCGCCGTCCAGACGGCGCTCTCACGAGCGCTGAAGCTGGAGCGCTATGAGGTCGCCCAGGCGGGCGACGGACGCGAGGCGCTCGAGCGCCTAGGCGCGATGGCCTACGAGGTCGTGATCCTCGACGTGTCGATGCCCCACGTCGACGGGCTGGAGGTCTGCCGGCAGCTGCGGGCGGGCGGCGACCGCACGCCCGTGCTGATGCTGACCGCGCGCGAAGGGGTCGACGACCGCGTCGCCGGCCTCGACGCCGGCGCCGATGACTACCTCGTCAAGCCGTTCGCTCTGCGCGAGCTGCTCGCGCGCGTACGTGCACTGCTGCGCCGATCAGGCGAGGACGACGACCAGGACAGCACGCTCAGCTTTCGAGGATCTGCGCCTCGACCGGCTCGCTCACGAGGCCTGGCGCGGCGAGCGGATGCTGCCGCTGACGCGCACCGAGTTCCTGCTGCTGGAGATGTTTCTGCGCCACCCCCGCCAGGTGCTGACCCGCTCGGCGATCTTCGAGGATGTGTGGGGCTATGACTTCGGCGCGACCTCCAACTCGCTGGGCGTCTACATGGGCTACCTGCGGCGCAAGACCGAGGCCGGCGATGAGCCGCGCCTGCTGCACACCGTCCGCGGCGTTGGCTACGTATTGCGTGGAGCCTCGTGAGCTGCCCGAGTCCCCGTGAGCTCCGGAATCGGCGTGAGCCGTCGGAGGCCATCGTGAGCCTTCCAGGGCGTGGGTTCTCGTGAGCTTTCGCAGGCGCATCACCTTCGTCTCGGCCGCCGCAGTGGCTGTCGCGGTGGTGCTCGCGTCGCTGCTCACTTATCTGCTCACCTCTCACCAACTGCACAGCCAGGTCGATTCGCAGCTGAACAGCCGCGCCGACAGCCTGACGTTCATCGCGCGCAACCCCTCGCGTCGCTCGCGCGGCTCCCTGCTCGATCTGATCAAGGGGCAGGACGCAGACCAGGGATCAGCGCAGAGCGCCACGACGACGACCGCGCAGGGCGTCTCACCGCTGGGCAACCTGCCGCCGCGACCCGGCCAGGTGCGCGGCTACCAGCAGCTCGTCGACAGCCATGGCCACATCCTGTTCCGGTCCTCCGGCAACGTCACGCTGCCGGTCAACGCCCGCACGCGGGCGCTGGCGAGCTACGCGGGTAAGCGCTACTTCACGGACGCCGAGGTCAACGGTCTGCACGTGCGCATCCTCGCCGAGCACATCGCGCCCGGGCGCGCGGTCCAGGTCGCCCAGCAGCTCACGGAAGTCGACAACCTGCTCAGCCGGCTGCGCCTGATCCTCGCGCTGCTCGACATCGGCGGCATCGCGCTCGCGGCGCTGCTCGGGCGGCTGGTCGCCGGCGCCGCCGTGCTGCCGCTGAAGCGCCTCACGCAGGCGACCGAGCACGTCGCGCTCACGCAGGACCTCAGCGGGCGGATCAAGCTCACAGGGGTTGACGAGCTCGGGCGCCTGGCGTCCAGCTTCAACGCGATGCTCGACGCGCTCGAGCGCTCGATGGGCGCGCTCGACGCCTCCGTTCACGCGCAGCGCCAGCTGGTTGCCGACGCCTCGCACGAGCTGCGCACGCCCGTTACCAGCCTGCGCACGAACATCGAGATCCTCCAGCAGGCGCAGGAGATGGAGCCCGACGAACGCCAACGCCTGCTGGCCGACGTGGTCGAGCAGATCGGCGAGCTGACGCTCTTGATGAACGACCTGATCGAACTCGCCCGCGGCGAGGAGCCCAGCGCGGATACCGAGGATCTGCGCTTGGACGTGCTGGTGAGCGACGTCGCCGAGCGCACGCGCCGGCACTCGCCGGGCACCGCCGTTGCTGCTCGCGCTCGAGCCGACGCTCGTCGCGGGCGTGCCCGCACGCCTGGAGCGCGCCGTCACGAACCTGCTCGACAACGCGGTCAAGTACAGCCCGCCCGACAAGCCGGTCGAGATCTCGCTGTCGGGCGTCGAGCTGACCGTGCGCGACCACGGCCCGGGGATCTCCGCGGAGGACTTGGCGCACGTGTTCGACCGCTTCTACCGCGGCGCCGAGGCCCGCGGGCGTCCCGGCTCGGGGCTGGGGTTGGCGATCGTGCGCCAGGTGGTTCGTCAGCACGGTGGAACCGTCACCGCCGAACGGGCGGCGGGGGGCGGGACGCTGATGCGTCTGCGCCTGCCCGGCGCCGAAGCAGTCGTACCGGAGCCTCCCACGCAGGGAGCGAGCGTCGGAGCGCTATCTTCTGTGAGATCTGTATGGCTATAGCTATACAGCTGTTCTTAACTGTTGATCACAACATCCGCGCTCTTGATCTTTCGCGCACGCCGCGGCGCCTGTTCGCGAAAGCTTGCCGGGGAGAGGCCGTAGCGGCGACGGAACGCCGTGGCGAAATGAGGCGCTTGGCGGTAGCCGACCAGACGCGCGACATCCCGTACAGGGATCGCGCGCTGCTCGGTCAGCAGCTCGGCGGCTGCCGACATCCGCCGCGCGCGCAGATCCTCTTCAAAGGTGGTATCGCCGAACTGTGCGTACGCGCGCTGCAGCTGGCGGGGAGAGCTGGACAGGGCCTCGGCCACACCGATGAGCGTCAGCGGCTGGCGATAGTGCCGCGCGACGACCACACGCGCAAGAAAGTACAGGCGGCGGCGTGTGTCGAGAGTCCCGGAGCGCACATCTCCTTACTCCGACTGTTCGCCCCAAACGGGACAAGGACTTTATGCATCCACGATCGGATACCCGTCCTCGCAAGCCCTTTCCTCTGCATCGTCAAATCAGACAACGAGCTCTCACCTCGCTCAAGCGGAGTAGCGATGCGCGATTCGCTCGGCCGCGGCCTGGTAGGAGCCGCCAAACAGCACGGCATGGACCAGCAGCGGCAAGAGCTGCCACAGCTGTACCCGATCCTCCCATCCATCGGCCAGCGGTGTGACCTCGGCGTAGGCCGCGAACACGCGCTCGGAGGGCGCGCCGAAGAGCCTCAGCATCGCCAGATCTACCTCGCGGTGTCCGCCGTAGGCCGAGGGGTCGATCAGCCATGGGCGCCCCTGCACGTCAGCCATCAGTTGCCACCCCACAGGTCTCCGTGCAGCCGGGCCGGTGGCTCCGCCGGGCCCGCCAACTCGGCGATCCGCACACAGACCTGCTCGACCGCGCGGACTCCCGTATCCGACAGAGCGCCGCGCTCTTGGGCGAGAGCCACCAGCGGTCGCAGGCGCCGCTCGGCGTAGAAGGAAGGCCAATCAGCGGTCGGCTCGTTGGACAGGCTGAGCGAGCCAAACCGCGACGGCGACGCGCGGATGGCGACCGCCGAGTCGAGGATCACCGAAGTCGGGGACGCCCGCGGCATGGGTGACGGCCAGCCCGCGCCCGAGCTCTTCCGCTCCCGCGCGTGTCGAGGCGACCGGGCTCGATCCACTCCAGCGCGAGGTAATCCTCACCGACTTCCAGCACGCGCGGTGTCCGCAGCGCTCCGGGCTCAGCGAGCCAGGCCAATCCGTCGGCCTCGGCGAGGTACTCCCCCGGGCCAGCGTCGGCCCGGGTCTTCACAAACGCGTTCGTGCCGTCGGCGAGGGTGACGCGCCAGGCCTCGTTGATGTCGCCGCCGCCGACTCGCCGTGCGTCCGTCGCGCCGGGTGGCAGGCTCACGCAGACTCGGGTCGCGGGGTCGAACGTGCTCCGGCGGACCTGCGGCCTGATTATCACCGCCGGGCGACTCCGCCAACCGGCCGCGCAACTCATCGAGCAGACCGGCACACGCAGCCCGCACCAGGTCGAGCACGTCCTCGAATCCCCGTGGTCCTCCGTAGTAGGGATCGGGCACATCGAGTGGGTGGGTGGGGTCCTGATCCTTGCTCGCCGGATCGAACTCGCGCAGCCTCCGTACCTTTTCGCGCGCCTGCTCGTCAGGCGCCAGGCGTCGCAGCTCGGCAAGGTTCGAACCGTCCATCGCGAGGATCAGATCGAAGTCTTCGAAGTCAGCTGCCCGCACCTGCCGGGCGGCGCCCTCCAGGAGGATCCCCCGGGCTCGGGCCGTCTCCGTGGCCCGCTCGTCCGGCGGACTACCGACATGCCAGCCGCCGGTGCCGGCGGAGTCCAGCTCTACGGCGTCATCGAGGCCGGCCTCGTGCACGAGGCCGCGCATCACACCCTCAGCGGTGGGCGAGCGGCAGATGTTCCCGAGACAGACAAATAGGATCCGTACTGGGTGAGTGGTGCGCATAGGGCTGGTGGCCTGCACGGGGCGAGCGGTCGACACCGGGCGGGTGCTCCGCACAGGGCGGGCGGGAATCAACTACTCCTCCCCCAGTTCCAACACCGCCAGGAAAGCCTCTTGCGGAACCTCCACACGCCCAACCTGCTTCATCCGCTTCTTGCCCTCCTTCTGCTTTGCAAGCAGCTTTTTCTTGCGCGTGATGTCGCCGCCGTAGCACCCCGCGATCACGTCCTTGCGGAATGCCTTTACGGTCTCGCGCGCGATCACGTGCGCACCGATCGCCGCCTGGATCGGGACGTCGTACTGCTGGCGAGGAATCCGCTTGCGCAGCTTCTCTGTGAGCGTGCGACCCATCTCGTAGGCCTTGTCGCGGTGCACGACCATCGACAGCGCATCGACCGTGTCGCCGGCGAGCAGCACGTCGAGCTTGACGAGATCCGACTCCCTCATCCCGCTCAGCTCGTAGTCGAGCGACGCGTAGCCTTTGGTCCGCGACTTCAGCTGGTCGAAGAAGTCGAGCACGATTTCTGCCAGTGGCAGCTCGTAGTTCATCTGCACGCGCTCCGGCGAGAGGTAGTGCATACCCGAGTGCACGCCGCGGCGCTCCTGACAGAGCTCCATCACCGCGCCGACGAACTCTTTCGGCGCAATGATCGACGCCGTGATGAACGGCTCGCGGATCTGCTCGATCGTGCCCGGGTCGGGCATATCGGAGGGGTTGTGCACCTCCAGCTCCTCGCCGTTGGTCAAGGTCACGTCGAACTCGACAGAGGGCATCGTCGCCAGTAGCTCCAGGTCATACTCGCGCTCCAGCCGCTCGCGCACGATGTCCATGTGCAGCAGGCCGAGGAAACCGCAGCGGAAACCAAAGCCGAGCGCGTCCGACGTCTCCGGCTCCCACGACAGCGCGGCGTCGTTGAGGACCAGCTTCTCAAGCGCGTCGCGCAGGTCGGGGTAGTCGTCGGAGTCGATCGGGAACAGTCCGCAGAAGACCATCGGCTTGACCTCGCGATAGCCCGGCAGCGCTTCGGTCGCCTCGCCGCCGGTGGTGGTGCGACTTCCGGGGCCAGACGTCCTCGTGCGTGTGGTCAGCGTGTCACCGACGCGCAGCAGCGTGACGTCCTTCAGACCCGTGATCAGGTACCCGACCTCGCCGGCGGCGAGCTGGTCGGTGGGCATCATCTGCGGGCTGAACACACCGATGTCGTCGATATCCGCCTCGGTATCCGTCGCCATCGCGCGGATCGCCTCGCCCTTCTTGAAGACACCGTCGACGACCCGGATGTAAGCGATCACGCCGCGGTACTGGTCGAACTCGGAGTCGAAAATCAGCGCGCGCGGCGGCGCCTCGAGATCGCCGTGCGGCGGCGGCACGCGCGCGATCAGCTCCTCCAGCACCTCCAGGACGCCAGCACCTGTCTTGCCGCTGATCTGCAGGATCCCCTCGGTCGGCTCGCCGATCAGATCGCTCACTTCGGCGGCGACACGCTCGGGCTCGGCGCCGGGCAGGTCGATCTTGTTCAGACAGGGGATCAGCTCCAGGCCGGATTCGACCGCGAGGTAGGTGTTCGCGACCGTCTGCGCCTCCACGCCCTGGGCAGCGTCGACGACGAGCAGGGCGCCCTCGCACGCCGCGAGCGAGCGCGAGACCTCGTAGGTGAAGTCGACGTGCCCGGGGGTGTCGATCAGATGCAGCTGATAGGTCTCCCCGTCCTTGGCGGTGTAGAACACGCGCACCGCCTGCGCCTTGATCGTGATCCCGCGCTCGCGCTCGAGGTCCATCGAGTCGAGCAGCTGCGCGCGCATCTCGCGGGCGGAGACCGTGTGGGTGAGCTCGAGGATGCGATCGGCGAGCGTCGACTTGCCGTGGTCGATGTGCGCGATGATCGAGAAGTTGCGGATCTTTGCTTGGTCCATGGGCCGCTACAGGGTAGATGGCCCTGACCGTCATCCCGCGTGTGGCCCCGGCCGCGACGCTGCGTGTCCCCGTAGCCATAACCTCGCGCTCTGTACACGCGCTAGCCTTTGTAGTCCGGCGGATCGCCAACTCGACAAGGATTCATTCAGCCGCGGCTACGCGTTGGATTGGGTACCCACCCACCCCAGCGGCCTGTCCAGGTGTCGAGAGTGTCACGCCGCCCAGGCAAGACACGCAGTCCTGGGACGTAAGTAGTAAGCGGCGATCTATGTTCGGGCGCAAGCCGGGTGGGCCTTGGCTCACCCGGCCTCTGCTCGGTCTACGCGCGCCCCAACCGCGCGCGGATCAGGCGGTTGACCTGATGGGCCTCGGGAATGTGCATCGTCAGCACCGCGCGCGTGTAGATCCACACGCCAGCCCCGCCCGCGGCGCCCATGCTGACGATTTGCGCCGGCAGCGACTTACCGAGCACGGCGTCCAGCGCGTACCACGCGCCCCATGAGAACCCCAGCCAACAGGATGGAGGCGACGAAAATCCGGGCGGTGATCATCGTCGTCTGGGCGCCTTCCAGGCGACCGTTCAAGCCGGTCCGCAGCCGGTGCAGCTGCAGGGCCGCCATCACGGCATTGGCAGCCACGGTGCCGATCACCAGCCCGGCGATCCCCAGCGGCTTGTACAGACCGACGCTGACGATGATGTCGACGACGATGTTCATCGCCGCCAGCCGCGTCGGGATCCAAGGTCGCTGCAGCGCGAAGAACGTGCGCGTCAGCAGCAGGTTGATGCCCGCAAACGGCAGGCTGAACGCAAACCAGAACAGCGCTTCGGATACGAGGTGTGTGGACTCGGCATTGAAGTGTCCACGTTCGAACACGAGCCTGGTGATCGGCGTGGCGAGCACGATCATGAAGGCCGCCGAGGGGATCAACAGCAGGTTGATCTGGCGCATCCCGGTGCCCACGGTGCTACGCAATGACGCCGCATCGCGACGCGCGGCCAGGCGGCTGAGGACCGGGAACAGGACGGTCGCAACCGCCACGCTGAACATTCCCTGGGGGAGCATGTAGATGCGAAAAGCCTGGTCGATCGCCCGGGGGGCCTGTTCGGAGACGAGGCCACCGAAGACCGAGTTGATCAGCTGGTCGAGGTTTACGATCCCCAGGCCGATCGTCACCGGCAGCATCAGCATGAACACCTGCTTGATGCGAGGGTCGTGCCAGTCCAGGCTGAACTGCAGGCGGAAGTCGATCCGCCCGAGCGCGCCCAACGCGAGCGCCACCTGCACGACGGTGGCCGCGAGGATCCCGATCGCGTAAGCGTAGATCTCTTCTTCGCCGTGAAAGTGCGGCGCGAGCACGACGAGTAGCACGATGATCACGATGTTCCACACCGCCGGGGAGATCGCCGGAATAGTGAATTCGTCATGTGACTGCAGAACGCCCACAAGCAGACCGGTCACCCCCTGCAGCAACACGACCGGGAACAGCACCTGGGAGAGGCCGACCGTCAGGTCAGTCCATGGCACGAGCTTCGAACCGATGAACAGCGGCATGATCACCCCGGCGGCAAAGATGAAGAAGACGGTGATCACGCCCAGGACGATCAGCATGATCCAGAGCAGCGTCGAAGCCAGCCGCACCGCCTCTTTGCGGCGCCCCTGCTGGAGCAGATCGGTGAACACCGGCACGAACGCCGCCGACAGGGCCGCATTCGCGAACAGGTTGCTCACCAGGTTCGGCACCTGGAAGGCGATCGTGAAGGCGGAGGCCGGGCCGCTCGTGCCGAAGTAGCCGGCTGCGACGATTTCCCGTCCCAGTCCCGCGACCCGCGAGATACCTGTGCCGATCGAGAAGATCGCCGTATTGCGCGCCACGCCGCGGGCGGCGGGAGCGCCTATGTCCCCCGGCGGATCCCCGCTGTCCAGTGGCTCTCCCCCATCCCGCGGCTCCTCCTCAATCGGCTCCTCGGCGCCGGGCGTCGGGGAGGCCCCCGTCAGCTGCGCGCTCGCAACCCGCTGAATACCCTCGTCCGGCAGCTCCTGCTCCGGCGATGCCTCTGGCTCGGAAACTAACCCCTGATCATCGGGCGGTCTCGGGCTAGGCGGCTCCGCGGGGGCGGGGGGTTCTCCGGGGAGGGACAAGGCCGCTATAGTACGGCGCTCCGCGGCGCGCTCCGCAGCTTCTCTGCGACGCCCCGCGGCAGCTGACTATGGCCAACATTCATTCTCAGAAGAAGCGGATCCTCCGCACCGAGCGCGAGCGCTTGGAGAACCGGCGATACACCTCCGCGATCAAGACTTACTTCCGTCGTCTCGAGACGACTATGGAGAGCGGCGACACGGCGAAGGCCGACGCCGAGCATCGTGAGCTCGTCAGCACGATCGACAAGGCGGTCAAGCGCGGCGCGCTGCACAAGAACACCGGCGCTCACCGCAAGTCCCGCGCGGCGCGTGTTCGCGCCGGCGTTTCGTCAGACTCCTAGCCGGTTTCTCTAGCCAGTGATCGTCTCGATCGCGTGCAGCGCGATCGTGTCCTCGTCGAGCGTCGCGTATGGCGATCTCGATGAGGCGATTGCGGCCCCGCCGCGCGAGTCGAGCTCCATGTCCGCGAGCGCACCGAGCGCCTTGCGCAAGCGGTCGGGGTCAGTTCTGGCGACGTCCGCCACGAAGCGCTCCGCGGCGCGCGGGGGCATGCGCAGGCCGCGGCGCACATCGGCCATCGACTCGCCGGCCTGCAACCGCAGCGCGAGGAGCAGCGCCTCGCGAACGCGCTGGGCCATCAGATACGTCAGCCCTGCCAGGCGCTCGCCCTGGCGGCGCACGCGCAGGTAGGTGAGCGTTGCCTGCGCGGCGTCGCCCCCGACGAGCGCGTCGGCCAAGGCGAAGGAGCGCCACTCAGCAGAGTGGGCGGCGCGGCTTTCGATGTCCTGCACGCTCACGCGCTGCGTCCCCCCCTCGATCTCGACTTCCAGCGCGAGCTTCTCCAGCTCTCTGAGCAGCCGCTGCTGGCGTCCTCCGACCTGGGCCACGAGCGCGTTCGCGGCGGCGGCATCGAGTGTGATCCCCATCGGCTCGGCTTGCGCGCGCGCCCACTTGCCCAGCTCCCACGGCTTCACCGTCGCCTGCGCGATGACCTGGCCGCCCGCGCGCTTGACCGCGTTGTGGACCGCCGCCGGCGCCTTGGAGCGATTCTCCTCGCGCGCGAACAGCGCGACCGTGGTGTCAGGCGGCATCTCCCCCATCGCCCGAGTCAGGTGCTGCTCGACCTCGGTCTGCTTCCAGCGCTCGACGCCGTCGACGACGATCACGCGGCGGCCGATCGCGAACGTCATCGCGCTCAGCGCCAGCGCCACACCAGCGGGGGTACCCGCCTCGCCGTCGAGCACTTCGACGCTGGCGGCATCGCCCCGCTGCTCGGCCAACGCCTTCAACCCCGCGCGGCGCTCGGCGACCGCGCCGTGGTCGTCGCCGTGAATCAGATAGGCGGGCTTCAGGTCGGGCATCGGTCGAGTCGAGTCTAGGCACAGGTCCCGACGACCGCTCGGCCGGCACGATCGATCCCTGCAGACTCGGCGGGGCTCAGCGACGCTGGATCAGACGCGCGGAGATCGTGTCCGCAAGCGTGAGGATGGCGCGCAGGGGAAGGATCATCAAACGGGCCACCGGACCACGAAATCGGCGCCCGCTTGGCGGCCAGCGCAGGGCCGATCGCGCCGGCGAAGACCGCGATGTCCGGCAGCGGGCGGATCAGGACCCTGATCTCTGAGATCTTGCCCTGCTCGTCGCGGCGCAGGAGATCGACGCCCTCGATGCTCTTGGCTGCAACCCGGACGCGCCAGAAGAAAGCGTGGGTATCGCGATCGGAAAGCTCGTCGGTTATCTGCATCTCTCCGAGCTCGTCGAAGAGGACACCGAACAGCTCGATCGCGGCCTCTCTTCCCCGGAAAGGTCTCGTCAGGATCGGCGAGTACATCACGACATCGGGCGACAGCGCCTGAGCCCATGTATCGACGTCGCGCGTCTGCCACGCCGTGCGATAAGGATGCTCTTCCACGGCAACGAACGCTAGCGCGGACGGGACCGGCGAGCCGCCACGCAATCTCCTCAGCGCACGACGAGATTCACGAGCTTGCCGGGAACCACGATCTCCTTGACGATCTCCTTGCCGTCGAGGTGCGCCTGCACGTTCGGCGCCGCCTTGCACAGCTCCTTCAACTCCTCCGCGTCGGCGCCCGTCGCCGCCTTCACGCGGTCGCGCAGCTTGCCGTTGACTTGACACACGAGCTCGTACTCATCGCGTTCCAGCAGCGCCGGATCGGCCTGCGGCCAGGGCTGCTCCCACACACGCTCGCCCGTCAGCCGGTCGTAGATGTCCGCTGCCACGTGCGGGGCGAACGGGAACAGCAGCGAGGCGGCCGTCACGAGCGCGAAGCGCTGGGACTCCACGCTCGCGTCCTCGCGCAGGCGCGAGCATTCGTTCAGCAGCTCCATCACCGCGGCGATCGCCGTGTTGAACGCGAACCGGCGCAGGTCGTCCGAGACCTTCTCGATCGCCCAATGCGCCTTGCGCAGAAGCTCCTCCTCAGCATCGGCGTCCGCCCGGGTATCGACGCGCTCTGCCGTCTCCACCGCGAGACGCCACAGCCGGCTCAAAAAGCGGTGGACGCCCTCCATGCCCTCGTCAGACCAGTCCGCGTCCTGATCGGGCGGCCCGATGAACAGGATGTAGCAGCGCGCGGTGTCGGCACCGTAGCGCTCGATGATCGCGGCGGGTGAGACCACGTTGCCCCTGGACTTACTCATCTTCGCGCCGTCCTTCGTCACCATCCCCTGCGTGAACAGCGCTCTGAACGGCTCTTCGAAGTCGAGATGGCCGAGGTCAGCAAGCGCCTTTGTAAAGAAGCGCGCGTACATCAGATGCAGGATCGCGTGCTCGACCCCACCGATGTACTGGTCAACCGGCATCCACTCCCTCAGCGCCGCGGGGTCCCAAGCAGCCTGTTCGTTGGAAGCGTCGCAGTAGCGCAGGAAGTACCACGACGAATCGACGAACGTGTCCATCGTGTCCGTCTCCCTGCGCGCCGTCCCCCCGCACTCGGGGCACTTAGTTTTGACCCAGTCCTCGGCCGCCTCCAGCGGTGAGCGGCCCTTCGGCGTGTAGTCCTCGATGTCGGGCAGCTCCACCGGCAGCTCGTCCTCGGGCACGGGCACGATCCCACAGCGCTCGCAGTTGACGATCGGGATCGGGCAGCCCCAGTAGCGCTGTCTAGAGACCAGCCAGTCCCGCAGCCGATAGTTGACTGACGCGTGGCCCTTGCCCTCGCGGTCCAGCCAGGCGACGATCGCGCTCAGCGCCTCGCGATTGGGCATGCCGTCGAAGTCCGCATGCGAGTTGACCAGCAGGCCGTCGCCTGTGTAAGGAAGACCCTCATCTGTGGTCTCGGCCGCGCTCGGGTCGGCGTCCGGCGCGGCGCTGGCTGGGCCTTCGATAACCCGGCGGATCGGCAACTCGTAGGCGCGGGCGAACGCGTAATCGCGCTCGTCGTGCCCAGGCACCGCCATGATCGCCCCCGTGCCGTACTCCATCAGCACGTAATCGGCGACGTACATCGGGATCTGCTCGCCGTTGACGGGGTTCGTGACCGTCCTGCCGAGCGGCACGCCCGTCTTCGGCTTCTCGGCGTTGCCGCGCTCCTCGTTGGACTCGTTGAGCGCGTGATTGATGTATTCGCGCACGTCCTGTTCGTAGACGGTCCCCTCCGCGAGTCGCGCGATGTCGGGGTGCTCGGGGGCCATCACGAAGAACGTCGCCCCAAACAGCGTGTCCGGCCGCGTCGTGAACACCGGGTAGTCGATCGGGTGAGCGGGATCCAAATCCTCGCAGCGGAACGTCACCTCCGCCCCCTCCGAGCGCCCGATCCAGTTGCGCTGCATCGTCTTCACATGCTCGGGCCACTCGATCCCGTCCAGATCCCCCAACAGACGCTCGGCGTAGTCGGTGATCCGCAAGAACCACTGCTCCAGCTGACGGATCTCCACGAGCGCACCGCAGCGTTCGCACGTCCCGTCCGGTTCGACCTGCTCGTTCGCAAGCACCGTCTGGTCTTTCGGGCACCACTTGACCGCCGCCTCTTTGCGGTAGGCCAGCCCGGCGCCGAACAACTGCAGGAAGATCCACTGCGTCCAGCGGTAGTACCGCGGGTCGTGCGTGGCCAGTTCGCGCGACCAGTCGATCGAGATGCCCCAGCGGCGGAACTCGCGCTGGAAGGATGCGATCGACGCGGCCGTCGAATCCCGCGGGTGCACGCCCGTCTTGATCGCGTGATTCTCCGCGGGCAGCCCGAACGCGTCGTAGCCCATCGGGTGTAGCACTCTGTAGCCCGTCCGGCGGTGGTAATGGGCGATTGCGTCGCCGACCGAGTAGACCTTCAGATGACCGATGTGCGGCTCGCCGCTCGGGTAGGGCAGCATCTCCAGCACGTAGGAACTCGATGCCCGCCCGCCCGCATGCTCAGCAGCATCCGCAGCGCTGTCGTTCGAGACCTCCCAGGTGCGCTCGCGTGCCCACAGCGTCTGCCAGCGGGGCTCGATCTCCTGGGGGTCGTAGCGATCCTCGATCATCGGAGATCGCAGGTTAGCGGGCAGGTTAGGACGGAACGCTTGCGCGGCGGCGCTCGGCGGCACTTGCCCCAACCTCGCCTGCCGCTCGGACGCGCGTCGATCTGGTCTGTCGATCCACCCTAATCGCCGCCCCGCGGCATTCTGTCAGCGGCCGCCGAAGATCCGCAGCAACGTGAGGAAGATATTGATCACGTTGATGAACACGCCCGTCGCGATCCACACCACGTCGCGCTCGGTCGCCCTGCGGCGGATGATCTGGAAGTAGATCGCCAGGTAGGCGCTGACAATCACGTAGATCGCGAGGTTCAGCAGGAAGCTTTCGCCGGAGCCGATCAAAATCAACACGATCGCGAGCCCGAAGACCCCCAGCAGTGCGAAGAACAGCGGGCGCATCCAGCGGATCAAGTCGCGCGAGGTGGCAAAGCCGTAGGAGCCCATCACCCCGACCGTCAGCGCGGTGCCGCCCGCCGCCTGGTAGATCGCGCTCTGATCGACCGTCGCGTACTCGTTGATCACCGGCCCGAGTCCCACTCCGAGCAGCAGCGCGAGCGCGAACATCCAGGTCATCCCAGTTGGCCCTTCGCGCAACCTAGGGACGAACATCTGCACGATCAGCATCCCAAACGCGCCGAGCTCGCAGATCAGCGCCGTGCCGTAGGGAATGTCGCGACCGATGTAGGTGCCGGCCGCGGTGAACGCGAGCGCGACGGCGACCAAGAACATCACCTGGCCGAGCAGGAACGTCGAGCTGGCTTCTCTGCCGGCGGCGTTGGACTCGAAGACGCTCAGGCCAGTGGCCTTCGACGAGGTAGTGGTTGCAAACGGGTTGTCGGACATACACCCAATCTTACGTCAGCGCCGCCCGTTCAGGAGGCGAAGCGCGAATACGCGCGCACCGCATCGACGATCTCCGCCGGGGCCGAAGCCGGCGAGCCGGCATCGAACGGGGGTTGCGGGTCGTACTCGATCCCCAGCTGGATTGCCTGCGCCACCTGCTCGTTCGCGATCCTCGCCGCGAGCCCGAGCGCCATGTCGATCCCCGCCGTCACCCCGGCGGATGTCGCAAGCTTGCCATCGAACACCACACGCTCGGGAACCACCTCGACGCCGAACGCGCCCAGCTCCTCCAGTGCCTGCCAATTGCTCGTTGCCCGCCTGCCCTTCAACAGGCCGGCGGCCGCGAGGATCAGCGATCCCGTGCAGACCGAGGTTGTCCACTCGGACGTCTGATCCGCGGCGCGCAGCCAATCGTGAACCGGGCCGTCCTCCATCAGCGCCGTCTGACCGGGACCACCGGGGACGAGCACGACCTCGGGGTGCTGAAGCTCCGCGAGCGAGGCGTCGGCCGTGAGCGCCAACTGTCCTGTGTCGGTGCGCTTCGGGCCGGCCTCCTCGGCGACGAACGTGACCTTCGCGCCCGGCAACCGGCTGAGAACTTCATAGGGACCGACGGCGTCGAGCGCGGCCAGGCGGTCGAAAATAAGGATCGCGATGTTCATTGCACTGTCTCCTTTTCGATCGGGGCATAGAAGCGGCGGCGATACTCCGCCGGTCCGACATCGAGCGCGCGCAGAAAGACGCGGCGCATCGTCTCCGCTGTGCCGAAGCCACAAGCTGTGGCGATCGACGCAATCGGCTCCGCTGTGTCCTCCAGGCGCCGGCGGGCCACCTCGAGCCGCACCTGCTCGACATAACGTGCGGGCGTGACGCCGGACTCGGCGCGGAACGCGCGGGCGAAGTTACGCGGGCTCATACAGGCGCGCTCGGCCAGCGCCTCGACGGACAGATCGGCCGCCGGATTCTCGATCACGTGGCGCTGAACCTCGCGCAACGGCTCACGCGCGGGCGCCTGCGCGGACAGGGTGACGCTGAACTGCGACTGGTTGCCGGGCCGGCGCAGGAAGAGCACGAGATGGCGCGCAATCTGGAGCGCCGCATCGCGGTCGAGATCTTCCTCAACGAGCGCCAGCGCTAGGTCCATCCCCGCGGTCACGCCGGCCGAGGTCCAGATCGGGCCGTCGCGCAGGAAGATCGGCTCGGGATCGACGTCCACCGCCGGATACCGCGCAGCGAGCTCAGCCGCGGCGGCCCAGTGCGTGGTCGCGCGGCGACCGTCGAGCAGGCCGGCCGCGGCTAGGAGGAACGCGCCGGTGCAGACCGAGGCTGTGCGCCGAGCGCTCGCGGCCGTCCGCGAGATCCACTCCAGCAGCGCGCGGTCGGCCGTCGCCTTTCTTGAGCCGTATCCACCCGGGACGATCAGCGTGTCGATCTCCGCCGGCGCGGCTTGGAGGCTCGCGTGCGGGGTCACGGTCAACCCGCTCGAGGTTTCGAGCGGCCGGCCGTCGACGCTGAGCAGTTTGATCTCGTACCTGCGCTCGCGCCGGCCGGACTCCTCAATCAACCGTTGAGCGCCCGCGAACACCTCCAACGGACCGGCGAAGTCGAGGCTCTGCACGCCCGGGTAGACGAGAATCGCGATCTGGCGCGGGACGGGGGAGCGGGTCCGGGAAGATCGAGCGCTGTTCATCCTCCGATCATGGCCGACTCCGCATCTGTCCGCAAGGACAGATTTCCAACATTTTCTGCCATCGCAACGAGACTGCCTCCTGAGCAGGCGAAGAGCCCGGCGGTTTACCATGGCCGCATGGAGCCTCCTCGATCAACTTCGCACGCGAGGGATACCGATGCCGCGATCACCGGCGAGCAGGCCACCAGGAACATTGGCCCCGGCACGCTGAGCAGCACTCCAGCTGGAGTGGAGAGCATCCTCGAGGCGGCGGAGCGCACGGCCAGAGGACTCCGCGAGCGAGCCGAGGAACGCGGTCGCGAGCGAATCGCCGAGGCCGATCGGGCAGCGGAGCACCGCGTGCAGGCGGCCGAGGAGGAGGCGCAGGAGATCCTCCAGGCCGCCCGTACCCAAGCGGAGGCTGCCAGGAACGAGGCCCTATCAACAGTGGGGGGACTCCACAGCGAGGCAGACGAGCGCCTGCGCGATGCGGAGCGCATCCGAGGCGAGGCTCTCGAAGAGGCGGGCCGCCTACAAAGCGAGGCACGGGAGGAGGCGGACCGCCTTCGGGGCGAAGCGCAGGCGGGCGCAGCGGAGATGCGGAGCGAGGCCCAAGTCGAGGCCGAGCGGCTGCTGACCGACAGCCACGCCGAGGCCGAGCAGGTGCTCGCCGGCGGCCGCGCGGAATCCGAGCAGTTGCTGACCGGAGGCCGGGCCGAGGCTGAGCGCGCACTCGCCGGGGCGCACGCGCAGGCCGCTCAGATCATGGCCGAGGCCCAGGAGGAGGCGCAGCGACTGCGCGCGGAGGCCAAGGTCAAATCCGAGCGCGATCTCAGCGCCGCGCGCGAGCAGACCGAGCGGCTGCTCGCCGCCGGTGGTGAGGACCTCACCAAGCTGCGCTCCGTGGCCGAGGAGCAGGCCCTGAAGGTGCGCGCGAAGGCACGCGCCGACGCGCGTGAGATTGTCAGCGAGGCCCACGTCGCCGCGCGCGAGGTCCTGCGCGAGGGCACCGAGCTATCCCGCAACCTGCGCGAGCTCTCGGTCTCGTTGCACAACAACGCCGAGCGTCTGATCCGCGACGTCCGCCTGGCCCACGGCGGGCTGACCGCGCGTTTAGATCAGGCCGGGCCGGGCGAGCCTCGGCGCGAGGACGACGTTCGCCTGCTGGGTCGCCGGGGACGTGGCGAGGATCCAGGCGACGATCTCGATGTGCCGGAGTTCATTCCGCCGGGGTGAGACGGTGCGCGTTCCCCCGAGGCGAGGAGGTGCGCCGCACCTCGATCTCGACGGACATTCCGCGATCGGGGCGATACGATGAGCTGCCTTGGGGCTATAGCTCAGCTGGGAGAGCGCCGCCATGGCATGGCGGAGGTCGAGGGTTCGAGCCCCTCTAGCTCCATTACACCCCGCACCGCCATCGAATCATGTGGCCGATGGAGCGCAGGTCACACCGCGTCGAGATCGTCGAGGCGTGCACTGGCAAGCACTACCCGCTCACCTTGGAAGGGGACCGACTCCGCTTCGAGCAGGCACCGCTGACGGATTCCCTTCGCCAGCGAGCCGTCTGCGCGAACGACACGGTGCCATGGCACCTCGCTCGCATCGGTGTGGCTCAGCACGTAACCCGCCAAGCGCGGCGCGCCGGGTGAAACATCGCCGTAGGTGCGGACGTAGCCCGGTGGAATCGCTCGCACCCGCCGCAGGATCGCGGCCCGCGCGTCAGTGCTCTTCATTCCTCCTCGTCACGGTCCGGGTCGTGTTGATCGCCGGCGAGCATGTAGACGAACGAGATCACACAGACGCCCGCGACGGTCTCCAGACCCAGGCCGATCACCGACAGGGCCGTGCCGTCTGACAGCGACACGAGCGGTAGGCCGAGGATGAAGCACAGTAGGCCGACACCGACTAGCCGCCGGTTGCGTCGCCTGAGCCGTCCGGCGCCAGCGGCCTGCTCGTCGTCTGACTCTTCTTTGGACATCTCGCTCGATTGCATCAGAGCAGATGTTCCAGGCGCCAGCCGAGCGATGGACCGGAGACCGCCCGCGTTGATACCGCGCTCGTCTCGGCGGCGCTCTCCCCATGTACGGCCACCGTCCCCATCGCCTCGCCCGCGTGCAGACGGGTCATCGCCGGGCGTACAACCACTCCGACGGGGAGCATCAGACCGCCCCAGCCGAGCTGCCGCAGCGCGCCCGCGCTCACAGCAGTCGTCCGCCGGCCGTCGGAAGAGCTTGCACTCAGCACGCGCGTGCCGGCCGGTAGCGCCGTCACCACGCGCAGGCTCGCCGTGGCCGAGTTACCGAGCTGCTCGCCGGCGGCGAGGGCGGCTTCGATCAACGAGCCTTCCCGCTGGCCAAGCACCACGCCGAGCACTGTCAGTCGCCGGCCGGCGATCACGATCTGCTTGGCGAACACGAGGCAGCCGCCCGCTGCTCGGTCCGAGCCCGTCTTGACCCCCACGTAGCCGCCGCCCGTTCCGATCAGCCCGTTGTAGTTGGCGACACGCCCCACCCCGGGCAGCGCGACCGAGGGCTCGGCGACGATCGCCGCGAACGTCGGGATCCGCATCGCGGCGCGCGCGAGCTTCAGCTGGTCGGCTGCCGTCGAGACGGTTTCGTCGTTGAACCCGCTCGGGTCGGTGTACGTGGTCGAGCGCATCCCGAGCACTCTCGCGGTCGCGTTCATGCGGGCCACGAACGCCGCGGTCCCGCCCGCGTCATAGCGGGCGAGCAGCGCGGCGATGTTGTTCGCCGAGGGCAGCAACAACGCCTCCAGCGCCTGGCGCTCGGTGAGCCGCTCGCCGGCCCTCACGCTCAACGTCGACTCGCCGAGCGCGACCCGCTCCCCCTCTTCGGTTACCTCCGCGGGCGTGATCGTCACCACGAACCCCTCGCGGCCGGGCGCAAGCGGGTGCTCGAGCAGGGTCAGATACGCCGTCATCACCTTCGCCACGCTTGCGATCGGCACCGGAGTCGAAGCCCCGGAGGTCCCGTAGCTGCCGACCCCCTCCACCTCCACGGCCGCCTGGCCTTCGCGCGGCCAGGCAATCGCGGGCGCGCTCCCGGGAAGACGGACGTAGGCGGGCAGCGTCCGGTGGACGATCAGCGGCGGCGCGCTCTCGGTCGCGGCCCGCCATACGATCGCGACCACGAGCAGGACGAGGAGCAGCGCGCCGAGCGCCCACGTTCGTGGGTGCCGCTCGGATCGGTGCTGAAGCATTGGCCGCGTCGCGCTCGCCACAGCCGCGAGACGCTAGCGCAGGGAGAGGCGTTCAGCGACAGGTCCGCCGCCGCCACATCGCCATGAAAGCCCACGCCAGCGCGGCTTGACAGCCAGTCAGCGACACGGGAGGATGGCGCGGTTCGTCAATCGAAACCCGAGGGGGCGTTGCCGGCGATGACCGGGATGTTGTACGGGCTGGCTCGGTTCTGCGTTCGACGACGATACGTCGTGGTCGGCGTCTGGCTCGTGTTGACGATCGCCCTGGTCGCGTTCTCCCACCGGCTGGGAGACAACACGAACGACAACCTGTCGCTGCCCGGCACCGACAGCCAGCGCGCGACGGACACACTCGCAAAGTCGTTCCCCGACCAGGCGAACGGGACGAGCCCGATCGTCCTGCATGCCTACAGCGGCAAGCTGACCGAAGCCAAGTACTCGACCGCGGTCGACGAAGCGGCCGCGGACGTGGCGAAGGCCCCGAACGTCGCCTCGGTGGCCAACCCGCTCACGCCCGCGGGGGCCTCGGCGCTGAGCAAGGACAAGAGCACCGGGTACCTGTCGGTCACGCTCGCGGTCCCTCCGGGCGAACTATCGGTCGGCGACGTGCAGAGAATCATCGACGCCGCCAACCCCGCCACGAAGGCCGGGCTGGAGGTGGAGACAGGCGGACAGCTGGGTCAGAAGGTCTCAAAGCCCTCGACCGAGTCCAGCGAGCTGATCGGGATCATCGCCGCGATGGTAATCCTGACCTTTGCCTTCGGGACGATCGTCTCAATGCTGCTGCCAATCCTCAACGCGATCGTCGGGTTGCTGGCGTCACTCGCGATCATTCGCATCCTCGGCCACGTCACCACGGTTCCCTCAGTGGCGCCCACGCTGGCCACGATGATCGGGCTGGGTGTGGGAATCGACTATGCGCTGTTCATCGTCACGCGTCATTTTCGCGGTCTAGGCGATGGACTCGATGTCGATGAGTCGATCGCGCGGGCCGCAGCGACCTCCGGCGGGGCCGTGTTCTTCGCCGGCGGGACCGTCACAATCGCGCTCGTCTCGCTTGCTGTCGCCGGCATTCCGTTGGTCACGACGTTGGGCCTGATGTCGGGTATCGCCGTCGTGATCGCCGTGCTCGCCGCGCTCACCTTGTTACCGGCCGGCCTCGCAATCGCCGGCCCGCACATCAACGCACGTCCACCCAGAGGCCGACACGAGGGAGGGACTGTGGGCGAAATGGGCTAACAACATCGCCAAGCACCCTCTGATCGCCGGCTTGGTGGCGTTCGCGATCCTGCTACCGCTGATGATCCCGTTGCTATCGCTGAACCTCGGCCAGCAGGACACCGCCGCGCTGCCCACCTCGACCACCGCCCGCAAAGCCTACGACCTGATCACAAAGAGCTTCGGCCCGGGCGTCAACGGGCCGTTGATCGTTGCCGTCTCGCTTGGGTCCCCAGCCACGGGCACAAACGACCCGCGCCTGCAGACCTTGCAGAAGGACGTCTCCTCCACCTCCGGGGTCGCGGCGATTACCCCGATCCAGATCGACAATGCCGGCACCAGCGCCTACTTCAACGCAATCGCCACCACCGGGCCAGCGGAGAAAGCCACTGAAGAACTGGTGCAGCGGCTCCGCACCACCACGATCCCCAACGCCGACAAAGGCACCGACATGCACGCCAACATCGGCGGCAGCACGGCCGGCTACGTCGACCTGGCCTCCAGGATCTCCGAAAAGCTGCCGCTGCAGATCCTCGTCGTGATCGCGCTCAGCTTCGTGCTGCTGATTCTGGCGTTCCGCACCGTCGTGATCCCGGCGCAAGCGGCGGTCATGAACCTGTTGTCGATCGCCGCCTCCTACGGGGTGCTGACGGCGGTGTTCCAGTATGGCTGGCTCAGCGGGCCAATCGGTCTCGACGGGCCGGTTCCGATCGTCTCCTACGTGCCGCTATTCATGTTCGCTGTCTTGTTTGGGCTCTCGATGGACTATGAGGTGTTTCTCGTCAGCCAGATCGAGGAGCACGTCCACGCGGGTGAGGACAATCAGACCTCGGTCGTCTCGGGCCTTGTCACGAGTGCCCGTGTGATCACCGCTGCTGCGCTGATCATGGTGTTCGTGTTCGGCAGCTTCGTCCTCAACGGCGACCCCACGATCAAGCAGTTCGGCGTCGGGCTCGCGGTCGCCGTGATCCTTGATGCGACCGTCGTACGCTGCCTGCTCGTGCCCGCGCTGATGCTGCTGATGGGCAACATCAACTGGTGGATGCCGAGCTGGATGGAACAACTCATCCCACACGTGAGCATCGAGGGCGCCGAGTTCTTCCTCGCGCGCGATCAGGTTCCGTTGGCTAAGGCCGAAGCCGCTATGCAACCAAGCGGCAAGTTCGTCGAGTAGGGGATATATTCCCGTGATCAGAATGTCAGCATAAGGAGCAGCCGCCGTGAAAACCGAGCTCCCCCCGGGTACCCGAAGATCCGCTCTGCTACAGACGATCGGCTCTTGGGCCCGACCCACGGCCTCGATGGATCGTCAGCGCGCGCGCTATGGCAAGCGCTTCACGACCCGCCTGCTTGGCCAGCCGCCGTTCGTCGTGCTGTCCGATCCCGACGACATCAAAGAGCTGTTCATGGCTCCGCCCGACGTGCTTCACCCGGGCGAGGGGGCCAGCCTGCTGGAGCCATTCGTGGGCCGCAACTCGGTGATCCTGCTCGACGAGGGCCCGCATCTGGAGCAGCGCAAGCTGATGCTGCCGGCCTTTCACGGCGAGCGCATGCAGAGCCTGTCCGGGCTGATGGTCGAGCTGGCCGAGCGGGAGCTGGACTCCTGGCCCCGCGATCAGGAGATCGAGCTACACCCGCGTCTGCAGCGCCTGACGCTCGAGATCGTCCTGCGCGCAGTATTCGGGCTGGAGCAGGGAGCGCGGCTGGACGCGCTGCGCGAGCTGTTGACCGAGATTCTCGCGTTCACCGAGAACCCACTCTCGCTCGTGCCGATACCCAAATGGATGGCCGGCCGTGGACCGGTTGGCCGCCTCGAACGGTCGGTGGCGCAGGCCGACGGGCTTATCTTCGCGCTGATCGACGAGCGCCGGCACGATCTGGGAGACGGGGCTGACGTGCTCACATTGCTGCTGTCCGCCGAACACGAGGACGGCTCGCCGATGAGCCCCGCGGAGCTGCGCGACGAGCTGATGACGGCGCTGGTGGCTGGGCACGAGACGACCGCCTCGCAGCTTGCATGGGCGTTTGCTGAGCTGGCCCGCGCGCCGGCGGTGCAAAGGTGCCTGCGCGAGGAGTGCGATGAAGATGACTCCGATCAGCAGTACCTGACGGCGACCATCAACGAGATCCTGCGCCGCCGCCCGGTGCTGCCCAACGCCGAGCCTCGCCTGGTCAAGCGGCCGATCGAGATCGGCGGCGTCCACTATCCACCCGGCATCATCCTGACCGCCAACGCACACCTGCTTCATCACGACCCGGAGATCTATCCCGAGCCCTACGCCTTCCGCCCGGAGCGATTCCTCGAGCGTCAGGGCGGACGGGCACCTGGGACATACACATGGATCCCCTTCGGTGGAGGCCGGCGCCGCTGCCTGGGCGCGAGTTTCGCGCTGCTCGAGATGAAGCTGGTCCTGCGCGCGGTGCTCCAGCGCTGCGAGCTTCGCCCCACGAGCGAGCACCCCGAGGTGGCGCGCCGGCGGGGAATCACGATCAGTCCATCACGGGGAGCGCGGGTGATCCTGCATGGCGTACCCGCTCGCGCACATCTGCGTAGCGCAGCGCCTCGTACGCGATCAGCAGCGCAAGTAGCGCCGCTAGCATCCCCAGCGTGATCAGGGCAGGCAGCTCCGCGCGCGGGGACTCGGCTGCGATCCGCCCGCTCGCGTCTGCCCCGCACTGCGATCCGCGTGCGCGACGGTCATGATCCGCACGTGGCCACGCTTGCGGTCAAGGTGCTGCTGGCGCCCAGCTTCGTCGTCGGCGCGTCGCTTACCGCTCGCCGGTTTGGACCGCGGATCGGTGGTCTGGTCGCTGGTTTGCCGGTCGTGGCCGGCCCGATCCTGCTCGTCTATGCACTCACCCATGGGGCCGCTTTCGCGGCCGGCGCGGCCGCCGGCACGCTTCTCGGGCTGATCTCGCTGACCGCATTCGTCGTCGTCTACGGGCGCCTCGCCGGGCAATCCTCCTGGTTCGTGGGCCTGCTCGCCGGTTGGTCCGCGTTCGTGGTGGGGACCCTTTTGTTCAGCACGCTGGCGATCCCCGTCGGCGCGGCGCTCCTCCTGTCCGGCGCCAGCTTCCTGGTTGGACTGAAGCTGCTCCCCGACCCGCGCACCGAGCGGTCCTATGCCCCTGCGCCACCGATCTGGGATCTACCGCTGCGCGCTTTCTGCGCACTGCTGCTCGTGCTCGCGCTGGCCGCCGCGTCCGGCTGGCTGGGCTCCCGGCTCAGTGGGCTGCTCGCGGCGTTTCCGGTGGTCTCGAGCGTGCTCGCGGTGTTCACGCACACCCAGCGCGGAGCCGATGAGTTCCTACGACTCGGGCGCGGCCTGATCGCCGGGTTCTTCGCCTTCGCGCTGTTCTGCTTCACACTCGCCGTCTCACTACCCACGCTTCCCATCGCGCCTGCCTTCGTGCTGGCCACCGGCGTGGCGGTGCTCGTTCAGGGGTTGCTGCTTACGCTCGCCACGCGCACGGGCGCGAGCAGTGCCTACATCTCTTCGCCCACTGCCACCCGTGAAGGGGCCTCGCCCCAGAGCTGCTCCAGGCGATAGAACGCGCGCGTTTCCGGCGTGAAGATGTGCACGACGACGTCGAGGTAGTCCATCAAGATCCAGTCCCGCTTGCTCAGGCCCTCAACCCGCCGCGGCTGGATCTCGTGCTCGCGCTTGCAGCCCTCCAGGATGCCGTCGTGGATCGCCTTCGTCTGGCGCTCGGTGTTGCCCGTACAGACGACGAAGTAGTCGGTGTAGCCGAGCACGCCGCGCAGGTCCAGCTCGACGATCGCGCCGGCCTTCTTGTCGGCGGCGTAGCGCGCGATCTCGCTGACTAGCTGCCCGGGCTTCATCTGGTCCCGGCCTCGGCCTTCGTGTTGGTTTTCGTCTCGGCGGCCACGCGCGCTTTGTATAGACCGTGCTCGGCGATGTACTCCGCCACCGCCGGCTCGACGAGTCCAGCAATCGACTCGCCGTCGTTTACCCGCTCGCGCACCATCGATGAGGAGATCTCGAGGAGCGGCATCCTCAGAAACTCCACCTCGGCTCGCAGCGGGGCCAGCGCTCGCAGCACGTCCCTGCGGCCGGCGTCCTCGCGCTCGGCCACCGCCAGGTCCGCGAGCTCGACCAGCGCCTGCGGCTCGCGCCAGCTCGGCAGCGTGCGCGCCATGTCCGCTCCCACGATGAACGTCAGCTTTGCCTCTTTGTGGCCTGCATGGATCACTCTCAAGGTATCCACCGTATAGGACGGCCCGCCGCGCTCGATCTCCAGAGTGCAGGCTTCCAGCCCCGCCTCCTCGCCCACCGCCAGCCGGCACATCTCCAGGCGCCGCTGCGGGCCTGGGTCTTCCTGCTCACCCTTGTGCGGAGCGCTGTTCGCCGGCATCAACAGCACCCGATCCAAGCCGAGCTCCGACTGCGCGTGGCGGGCCAGTGCGAGGTGCCCGCGGTGTGGTGGGTTGAACGTCCCGCCGAGGATGCCGATCGACCGATGATCGGCTTTCGCCATCGGCTCCTCACGCGCGGACGTGTCCGTCACCTTCGATCAGGTACTTGAACGTGCACAGCTCACGCAGCCCGATCGGGCCTCGCACGTGCAGCTTCTGCGTCGAGTTCCCGATCTCCGCGCCCATCCCGAACTCGCCCCCGTCGGTGAACCGCGTCGAGGCGTTCACGTACACGCAGGCCGCGTCCACCCCCAGCTGAAACGCCCTCGCGCTCTCCGTGTCGCGGGTCACAATCGCCTCGGAATGCCCGCTGCCGTAGCGGCCGATGTGCTCGATCGCCTCCTCCTTCGAGCCGACCACCCTCACGGCCAGCGTCATCGCCAAGTACTCCGTGCCCCAGTCCTCCTCGTCCGCCGTCTCGATCGTTCCGGACGCTTCGCTTGCCAGCGCCCGCGTGCGCTCGTCCGCGCGTAGCACCACACCGGCGTCACCGAGCGCCCTTACGATGCGCGGGACGAACTCCGCCGCGATCTGCTCGTGGACCAGCAGCGTCTCCGCCGCGTTGCACACCCCCGGGCGCTGCGTCTTTGAGTTCAGCACGATCGCCTGCGCCTGCTCAAGATCCGCCGAAGCGTCCACATACAGATGACAGTTGCCCGACGCGGCGTAGATCACCGGCACACTCGCCACCTCCTCGAGCGCCGCCTTGAGTCCCTCACCCCCCCGCGGGATGATCAGATCGACCGTCCCCTTCTGCGTCGCCAGCTCCGCGAGCTCCTCGCGCCCGCCGCCGGCCACGAGGCTCACGCAGCCCTCCGGCAGCCCGCCCGCGACCGCGGCCTCGCCCGCGATCCGTGCAAGCGCGGCATTCGAGTGAAGCGCCGAGGAGGAGCCCCGCAGCACGATCGCGTTACCGGACTTCAAACACAGCGCGGCGGCGTCGATCGTCACGTTCGGGCGTGCCTCGTACACAACCGCCACAACGCCAAGCGGGACCCTGACCTTGCGCACGTCGAGGCCGTTGGGCAGGCGATGCCCATCGATCACCTCGCCGACCGGGTCGCCGAGCGCCATGATCTGACGGACCGCCTTTGCGATGCCCTCGATCCGTCCCTCGTCGAGCAGCAACCTGTCGAGCAGCGCCGCGCCCAGTTCTGCGTCGCACCCCGCCTGCATGTCGCGCGCGTTCGCTTCGAGGATCTCCTCTGTGCGCTCTTGGAGCGCCGCCGCGATCTGCTCCAGCGCCGCGTTCTTCGTCGCGGTGTCAGCGCGCGCCAGCGCTTTCGCCGCGCGCTTGGCCTGCGCGCAGATCTCCCCCACCGTGGTCGTCGTGATTGCCATCGTCTAAGGGTAGGAGGTCATCCAACCACGAGGTAGTCGCGGTGCACGGCCTCGTCGGTCGCGTGCGGCAGGATTCCGCGCACCGCCTCGGTTTTCATGCCGATTACGCGCTTCAGCTCGTCCGCCGAGTAGTTGCAGATGCCCTTCGCGAGCGTCTCTGTCCTGGCCGTGCCGGCGATCTCGACCGCGTCGCCCGCGTCGAACTTGCCCTCCACCGCCACGATCCCCACCGGGAGCAGGCTCGCGCTGCCCTCGCGCAACGCCCGCGCGGCGCCCTCGTCGATCACGAGCGTGCCGTGCGCGGGCTTCGCGTACTTCAGCCACAGCTTGAAAGAGCTGTGGCCGGTCTTTCGCGCCGCGAACCTCGTCCCCTCGCGCCGGCCGCCGAGCACCGCTTCGAGCGCCCCGTCGCGCAGGCCGTTGCAGATCACCGTCGCGACGCCCGCCGCCGTGGCCATGTCGGCGGCGACCACCTTCGAGCGCATCCCGCCCGAGCCCAGCGGAGATGTGGTGTGGCCGATCTCCAGCTCCTGGAGGGCATCGAAGTCGCCGACCTCCTCGATCAGCGTCGCGGTCTCGTCAAGGCGCGGGTCGGCGCTGTAGAGACCGTCGATGTCCGTCAACAGCACCAGTAGATCGGCGCCCACGAGCAGCGCCACCTGCGCCGCGAGGAAGTCGTTGTCGCCGAAGGAGATCTCGTCGGTCGCGGTCGTGTCGTTCTCGTTGACAACCGCCACCGCTCGCCAGTCCAACAGCTTGCGCAACGTCTGCCTGGCGTTCAGATAATGAGTGCGCGCGCTCAGATCACCGATCGTCAGCAGCACCTGCGCGCTCGTTAGATCGCGCTCGCGCAACAGCTCGTCGTACACCCGATACAGCTTTCCCTGCCCGACCGCGCTTGCGGCCTGCAGCTCGTCGATCGCCGCTGGGCGCGCCTGCAGGCCCAACACACGCATTCCCCGTGCGATCGCGCCGCTGGAGACGATCACGACCTCATCGCCGGCTGCGTGCATAGCGGCGACCGCGTCGCAGATCCGCGCGAGCACATCTCCGCGCAGCTCGCCGTTGTCCTCGGCGACGATGCTCGACCCGAGCTTGATTACCGTGCGTCTCATTGCCGGGAGCTTATGGCGCGTCGGGGTCGAGCTCGAACGTCACCCCTCCGACCTCGAGCTCGTCGCCAGGCTGAAAGCCCTCCGCCTCCAATGCCCCGAGCACGCCGATCCTTCTCAGCCGTTCCTCCAGGTAGGCCATCGCGTCCTCGTTCTCGACGTCATACCGCTGCAGCATCCTCTCGATCCCTCTGCCCCTGACCGCGAACGCTCCCTCTCCGGTGCGCTGCACCTGGAAACCCTTCCCCGCCGCTGGGCGGAACACCATGTACTCGGCCAGATCCTCCTCCCCGCCACTCCCAGCCTGTCCGGCGTGCGCGGCGGGCACCGACGCGCCTACATCGTCATCACCGCCGTCCTCGTCGGAGCCTCCACGCTGCGTCACTCTGCTCAACAGCTCGTCCGCCAGCTCTTCGAGCCCGGCTCCGGTGGCGCTGGAAGTCACGATCACCGGGACCTCGCCCCCCAGCCTGCCCTCCCACTCCGCGATCGCTTCCCGCGCATGTGCCTCGGTCACGAGATCGCCCTTCGACAGCGCGAGCACGCGCGGAAGTCGCGCCAGCCGCTCGTCGTGCGCGGCCAGCTCGTGCTCGATCGTCGCGTGGTTCTGCACCGCGCCTGAGTCCTCCCCGCCCGAAATCTCGGGTGCAATGTCCAATACGTGCACTAGTAGGCGTGTGCGCTCGACATGCGCCAGGAAGTCATGCCCGAGGCCGGCGCCCTCGCTTGCGCCCTCGATCAGCCCAGGGATATCCGCAACAACGAGCTGGCGCTCACCGTCGTCGAGCACGCCCAACACCGGGGACAGCGTCGTAAACGGGTAGTTGGCGACCTTCGGCGCGGCCCGCGTCAACCGCGCGAGCAGCGAAGACTTCCCCGCGTTCGGCAGTCCAACCAGGCCAACGTCCGCCAGCAGCCTCAGTTTGAGCTCCAGCCAGCCCTCCTCGCCAGGCAGGCCGCGCTCGGCAAAGCGCGGGGCCTGGCGCGTTGCCGTGGCAAAGCGCTTGTTGCCCTTCCCGCCCGGTCCGCCCTTCGCGACGATCGCGCGTTGGCCGTCTCTCAACAGCTCCCAGCGGCGTCCCTCCAGATCCCCATCCTCGCCCTCCGGCCCGGCGCAACCGATCGCCTCGGTCCCGGGCGGCACCCTGATCGTCAAGGTCTCGCCGTCGGCGCCGTGCCGCTGCGAGCCTTCTCCGTAACCGCCCTGTCCTGCCTTGTAGATAGCCCTGCGGCGGAAGCTCTGCAGGTCGCGCAGCGAGTCATCGCACACGAGCACCACATTTCCCCCGCGCCCACCGTCGCCACCATCGGGGCCACCGCGCGGCACATGCGCCTCGCGGCGAAAGCTCGCCGAGCCGTTTCCCCCGGCACCGGCCTTCAGATGGATTCTCGCGTGGTCGTGCAGCATCTTGGATCCATCGTGACAGTCCCCACCCGCAGGCGCGGGACATCCGATGAGGACGCCCAGCGCGAGCCCGCCGCTCAGCTCTGCTTCAAAGCACGCGCGAAGTAGAAACCCGCGGCCGCGGCGCCCCCGGCCACCAGCGCTGTGCCGGCAACACCTGCCGCCGGCAGATCCTTACGAGCGGCGCCCGTCGCCAGCAGGTCAACCGTGTCCACCACCGCGCACGTGGCCTGCCAGCGCGGTCCGACTTCCGGATGGTCGAGCGTGTGCAGGGCGATCATCCCGAGCACCAGGTCGCGCACGCCGATCGACCGAACCAGCGCGTGCACCGTTGGGCGCTCGGCGTACTCGCCGAGCCAACCCTTCGCGACTCTTTCCGGCACGATCAGCAGCGCCGCGCCGAACACAGCCCGGCCAATCGCCAGCGCGCGGGCGCCCTGACGCGGGCTCACCTGCAGGCTCCTCGGCCGCCGGTGATCGCTCCCTTGCGCAGGCTCACTCGCCGGTGAGGACGCTCACGACGCGCCCGCGACGACTGGTTGAGAACTGCACGGTTCCCGCGGCACGCGCGTACAGCGTGTCGTCCTTGCCGATGCCCACGCCCTCACCCGGCTTGAATTTCGTGCCGCGCTGGCGCACGATGATCTCACCGCCGCTGACCGCCTCGCCGGCGAAGGTCTTCACGCCCAAGCGCTGCGCGTTCGATTCGCGCCCGTTGCGGCTGGAGCCAAGCCCCTTCTTATGAGCCATTCTCTGTTGTCTCCTTCTCGGCGGCAGCCTTTGCTGGTTTGGACGGTTTCGCCGCAGGCTTGGCGTCCGCCTCGGGCTTGGCCGCGGCTTTGGCGGAGCCCGCTTTCGCCGCCGCGCCCATCGAGATGTCTGTGACCTCGATCCGCGTCAGCTCCTGGCGATGTCCAGTGCGACGCTTGTAGCCGCGCTTGGGCTTGAACTTGACGACCCTCAGCTTCTCGCCGCGCTCATGGCTCAGCACCTTCGCCGTGACCTTGACCTTCTTCAGGCCGGCCGAGTCGAACACGGCATCCTCGGAGCGATACAGGATCGGCTCGAGCGCCACGCTCCCACCCTCATCGACGGCAAGGCGCTCCACGAGCAGGGTCTGACCCCGCTCGACGCGATACTGCTTACCACCTGTCTTCACGATTGCGTACATGGTTTACCTAGTCGGTGCTTTACTTCGCCTTGGCAGCCGAACGGCGTCGCCCGCCTCTGCGGCCACGACGCCGAGGCTTGGATTGTAGGTCATCCTCGGATCTCTCGTCCTCAGGGATATCCGCCACCGGTGCCTGTGACTCCTCCGCCGGCGTCTGTGACGTGAAAGCCGGCTCAGAAGCCCTTTCCACGGCGGGTGCCACGACGGGCTTGGGCGTCCGCCGCCTGGGCCTCGGTTTGGCCGTCGGGGCCGGAGCTCGCGGTGTCGGGCGGACCACCTCGCCGGACTCATCCAGCAACAACGCGCTGGCCGCCGTACGACCCACCTGGTCGATCCGCACCATCCGCTTCTCGCCGACATGTGGCGCCGCGCCGGCAATCGAGATTATGTAACCGTCGATTTTCGCGACCGCGTCGTCGACGTCGTACATGTGTGGCTCGACGATCTCGACCAGCACCTCGTCGCCCTGGCGGAACGGCAGCGCCCGCTCCTCGACCTCCTCGCGGGTGCCCTGGAAGGTGATCGCGAAGTGCTCGAGCGTCAGTCCTTCGGAGCCCTCGAACAGGAACGACTTGCCCGTCTCCTTCTCCAGCGCATGCAGCACGCGCGAGCCGTGCCCGGTGAACTCCGCGGTCACTCGTGGATTGATCTGCACCAGAAACGCCTCGATGTCGGGGGTTTCCAGCGCCACGTCGCGCAGGCGGCGCTCGAACTCGATCGCGTAGGTTTCCTCCGAGCGGATCACGCCTTCCCCGTCGCATGTCGGGCACGGCCGGCTCATGATCTCGCGCACGCCCTCGGTCACGTTCTGGCGGGTCATCTCGACCAGGCCGAGCTTTGAGATCTCCGCCGTGAACGTCTTCGTGCGGTCCTCGTCCAGTGTCTTTCTGAGCGTCTTCATCACCGCATCGCGGTTGCGCGCGCGGGCCATGTCGATGAAGTCGATCACGATGATCCCGCCGATATCGCGCAACCGCAGCTGGTTGACGACCTCCTCGGCCGCCTCCAGGTTGGTCTTCGTGATCGTGTCCTCCAGCGCCGCGCCCTTGCCGCGGCCGATGAACGATCCCGAGTTGACGTCGATCACGGTCAGCGCCTCGGCATAGTCGATCACCAGATAACCACCGCTCGGCAAATCCACGCGTCGTGACAGCACGCCGTCGATCGCCTTGTCCACGCCGTAGGCCTCGAACAGCGGCTCCTTCTGCTCCCACAGCTCGACGCGCTCGACCAGCTCAGGGGCGGTGCGCGTGAAGAAGGAGACCAGCCGCTTGAACTGCTGCTCATCGTCGACGATCGCGCGCTCGAAGTGCTCGGAGAAGATGTCGCGCACCACTCGCACCGACAGGTCGGCCTCCTGGAAGACGAGATCCGGGGCAACCGTATCCTCGACGCGTTTGCCGAGTACCTCGTGCAGCTTGTGCAGGTACTTCAGCTCGCGTTCGAAGTCCTCGCGCTTGGCGCCGTGCGCGGCGGTGCGCACGATCACCCCGCCGTCACCCAAAGCCAGGCCCGCGGTCTGCTTGCGCAGGCGCTCGCGCTCGCGATCCTCCAAGCGACGCGACACGCCGATCCCCTCGCCCGTGGGGGCGTAAACCATGTAGCGCCCGGCGATCGTCAGCTCCATCGACAGCCGTGCGCCCTTCGTCTTCAGCGGGTCCTTGACGACCTGGACGACGATCTCCTGACCGGGACCGAGCAGGTCGGAGATCTTGCGCCCGCTGCCGCTGCCACGCCCGCGCTTGGGCGCCTCCACGCCGGGCAGCACGATCTCATCCACATGCAGGAACCCGTTCTTCTCCAGGCCGATGTCGACGAACGCGGCCTCCAAGCCAGGCAGCACGTTGTCGACCTTGCCCTTGTAAATGTTGCCGACGATCGAGCGGCCACCGCGGCGCTCGAGATACAGCTCAGCTATGCGATAGCCGGCCTCCGGGGCGCCGCTTGCGCGCTTGCGGGACTTGGTGGAGGCCGAACGTGAGGCGCCGGGCGTTCCGTTCGCCTCCAGGAGCGCGACGCGCGTCTCCGCGCGATCGACGCTGACAAGCACTTGCTTTTTCAATGTGATCCAGTCTTTCGGTATCGCTGCCGGCCGAATCCCGCGCGGGCGAAGGCCGGAGGAGAATCCTCGGCGGCGCATCCACAGCTGGCGATCGGGAATAGTCGGCGGACATTGGTCTAATAAATCGGCACGCGGCCCTTCAGTGCCGCTGAGGCGCGCGCCTGGACATAAATGGATTGCAGCAGGCCCACCGCCAACAGGGTGGTGATCACCGACGAGCCGCCATAGCTCATGAGCGGCAGCGTGACGCCGGTAATGGGCATGATCCCAATGGTCATCCCCACGTTGACGAACACCTGAAACATCAGCATAGCCGCTACGCCCCCTGCCACGAGCGAGCCGAACAGGTCCTTCGACATCACGAGGATCCGCAACGTCCGCCAGATCAACAACCCGTACAGACACAAGACGAGCCCCGCCCCGACGAAGCCGTACTGCTCTCCGAGGGCCGCGAACACGAAATCGGTGTCATCCTCGGGGACGTATTCGCCCTTGATCTGGGTGGCGTTGGAGCCGCGCCCGGTCTTCTGGCCGGAGCCGATTGCGATCTTCGACTCCTCCTGTTGATAGCCCTGTTTCTGTGGGTTCGTCGAAGGGTGCAGGAACGCGGTCAGTCTTTCTGTCTCGTACGGCTTGAGCACGTGCACGCCGGCGGCGGGCGCGGCGAGCAGCACGAACGTCAGCGACAGCACGACGAGCGTCAGGAGCCCTGTGAGCTGCCGCCACGACGTTCCGGCCACGAACAGCAGCGTAAACGCGATCACCATGTAGACCATCCCCGAGCCAAGGTCGGGCTGGGCGATCACGAACATCGCCGGCACCAGCGCCGCGAGCATCACCCGCACGGTCGTGTCGCGCTCTCGCAGCCGCCGCGCGCGATCGACCACGAACGCCGACAGCGCCAGGATCAGCAGCACCTTGCCGAGCTCGGAGCCCTGAAAGGAGAAGAGCGGCAGGCTGATCGCGCGTTGCGAGCCGTTGGCCGAATGGCCGGCCGCCAGCACCGCGAGGATGCTGAACAGCAGCAGTGCGTAGATCCCATTTTTGAGAGGCCTCAGCCGCGCGTAGTCGAAGCTCGCGAGCACGAGCATCAACACGGCGCCGACCACCAGATAGAGCGCCTGACGGTCCACGTAATAATGCGGCTGGCCGGGCACGAGTTCGCGCGTGGCCGCGCCGAGCGTCATCACCGAGGCGATCCCGAGACCCACCACGGCGAGCGTCAGCAGCGGGTCCAGCGGCAGTCGGGGCCGCGTGCGCGGCTCCTGCACCGGTGCCTCGTCTCCTGGCTTGATTGGACTCAGCGGGCTCAAAATGTCTTGGACGTTCCGGCGACGAACTTCTCGGGCTTGCCGAACCACTGCGAGGCGATCAGCCGGGCGATCGGCGCCGCGGTTTCCGCGCCGAAGCCGCCCTGCTGCACAGTCACGGCGATCACGATCGGGCGGTTGGGGTCCCCCACGTAGCACATGTACCAGGACTGGTCTTCCTTGCCGGCGTGTTCGGCCGTGCCCGTCTTGCCGTAGACCGGGTGCTGTTCCTGATCCCAGCCCGCCCACACGTCCGCGGAGGTGCCGCCAGGCTGGCTCGCCGCCTCGTGGATGCCTTCCATCACGAGACTCAGATCGGAGTAGTTCAAGTGCACGTGGCGTTTCGGTGGAAAGGTCAGGCTCTGCACCAGACCGCCGCTGGGTTCGTCAATCTCCATGCCCAGGTGCGGAGTCACGACGGTTCCGTAGCCCCCGCTCCTGTACGCGTTGGCGAGCGTCGAGTACGCCACGGCCATCTGCAGCGGCGAGGTCAGCAGATCGCCCTGGCCAACCGCCAGGTCCATGTTGTCGCCGACGCTCCACGGCCTGACTTCGGCGACGATGTCGCAGGTTCCGTGATGCTTTTCGTGTTCGCACTTTTCCTGCAGCCGATTCTGTTTTTCGCGCCACGCCGGATCGGGGATCGTGCCTTCGATCTCGCTCGGCAGGTCGATCCCGGTGGTGTGGCCGATGCCGAGCTCACGGGCCATGTTCTGGATCACTTCGTGGTACTTGTTGGCGAGCTCGCCAACTTCGAAGAAGTACGTATCCGAGGAGACCTTCAGCGCTTCGACGAGCCCGACGGCGCCGTAGTCGGCCTTGCCGGCATTGCAGAACTGCTCGGTGGAGACGGAGATGCACTGACCGGCCCCGAGACCCTCGGTCGGGTTGATTACGCCCGCTTCCAGTGCGCCCATCGCGGTGAACGGCTTGAATGTCGACCCCGTCGGATAGGCGCCGTTGACGGCGCGGTCGGTCAACGGGGCTGGGGCTTCTTCTTCGCCTCCGCCCGAGGAGCCGGCCTTGCCCTCGAGCGCCGCGTATTCGCTTTGCGTGAGTGGCTTGGCGAACTTGTTCGGGTCGAACGTGGGATATGAGCCGATCGCGAGGATCTGCCCGTTGCGCGGATCGATTGCGGTGAACGCGCCCGCGGTCGCCGGTTTGCCGCCCGCGCGGGCATTTTCGATCCCCTCCAGCAACGCCCTTTCGGCCTCGTGCTGCAGGCCGAGGTCGAGCGTGACCTTGAGGCTGTAACCGGCCTTCGGCGGCGTCGGCTGTAGGCGGGTCGGCTCGGGATAGCCTTCGGAGTTGACCTGCACCCGCTGCTCCCCATCGCGCCCGCGCAGGTAGCGGTCGTAGTAGTACTCGAGGCCTTCCTGCCCTACGACGGTCCCCTGCTGAACGCCCCTAAACGCGGATTTTTTCAGCTCTCCTTCGGAGACCTGGCCAACGTAGCCAAGCACCTGCGCAGCCATCTCGCCGTACGGGTAGGAACGGATCGAGACGGGCTGCTGGGTGACGCCGGGGAACTCGTTCTGGCGCTCGGCGAGCACCGTCAACACGCCCGTACCGGCGGCGGTCTTGATCGTCACGGGCGCATACGGAAGCGCCGTACGCCCCTTGATCACGAGCGCCTCGATATGACCGGCGCTCATCCCCAGCAGCGCCCCCAGCCACCGGTAGAGCTCGAGCCGGGGCCTGCCCGCTGGCGGCAGCGCCGAGGGCACGATCTGCACCGCGTTGGTCACCATGCTGGCGGCGATCGGCTGGCCTTCGCGATCGAGGATCTGCCCGCGGGGCGCGGCCACCGGCAGCTTACGCACGGTATTGGCCGCCGCTTCCTGAACGTACTGTTCGCCGGTCAACACCTGCAGGTACCACAGTCGGAAGAAGATGATTCCGAACATCAGCAGCGCCACGCCGCCCAGCACTGCCACCCGCAGCGCCAGCTGCGGCGAGACGGGCATCCGCGGGTCCGTCGGTTTGACGCGCTCGATCGGGGTGCTCACGCGCGTGAGAGGGGGCTCAGACCGCCGGTCGTATAGGCGCGGCGACGACGACGACGACGCGGGTCGTCCGGCAGACCCGGCTCGAGGGTGCGGCGCACGATCGCCCACATCGGCAGCGCGACGATCGTGTCCACGACCACGCCCAACACGATCTGGCGCAGCAGCTCCAGGCTGACCGGCGCGTCCACGCCGAGCATGAACTCGATCAGCGAGTACCCCACGGCGGCGGCGGCCACGGCGGCGGCGCCCACCAGCAGCGGTGTTAGCGTGGCCTGGGGGTCGCGCTGCTCGCGCAGACGCCCGCACCAGTAGCCGATCAGCGTGAAGATCAGCGAGGTCACGCCCAGCGTCTGCACCAGCGCCAGGTCGACGAGCAGGCCGACCACAAACCCGGTCGCGGCTCCGATCGTCGAACCGCACAGCAGCCCGACGAATGCCACCACGAGCGGCGACAGATCGACCGTAACGCCGAACACCGGCACCTCCGAGACGACGCCGATCTGGAAGAACACGACGACGACCACGAGCACGACGATCCGTGTTAGGAGCGAACCGGAGGGCGTCATTCGCCGGCTCCCGTCGTGCTCGATGCGAGCTGGCCGCTTTCGCCGCCAGCCGTCGTTTCCGTCTGCGTCTGCCGGGCGCTCGGCAGGGTGGCTCCGAGACTCGTCAGGCGTGCCGCCATGCCGCCCTGCGTGTACGTGAGCACCTGCACGACATCGAGGTTGTGCAGATCCGCGAGCGGGTGCACGTTGACCGACTTGTACCCGCTTTCTTCGTTGAGCGACGTGACCTGCCCAATCGGTATGCCCGGTGGGTACAGCGAATCGTCCGGGCTGGCCACGGTCCCTGAGGTGACGACGCTTTCACCACGGTTGACCGAGGTATTCGCCGGCAGGTACTGCAACACCAGATCGTTCAGATCGCCCACCTTGGGCTGCACCACGCCCGTCGCGTTCGTCCCGTTGATCCGCGCCGAGACGCCGACTTCGCTGTCGGTGATCAGATCGACCACAGCGGCGTCGGAAGCGGTAAGGGCGACCTTGCCGACCAGCCCTTCTTCATTGACGACCGGGTCGTTGTCGTGTACTCCCGAGGAGGTGCCCTTGTCGATCCATACGGTTGAGTACCAGATGTTCGGCGACTTGCCGACGACCGTGGCAGTCACCGGGTGGTAGCTGTTCAGGCTGAGCTGATCGAGGTGATATAGGGCCAGCAGTTCGTGATAGCCGTGCTCGTCGGCGCGCTCGGCGATCGCTTCCTTACGCAGGATGTCGTTCTGCTTGCGCACTTCCGCGAGCTGGCTTTTCGCGTGCAGCGTGTCGCCGAACCAGCTGAACAGGTCGCGCACGGGCTTCAGCGCCTTGTTCGCCCCCTCCTGGATCGGCGAGACGACGGTCAGGAAGCCGCGCTGCACCGAGTGCAAGCCACCTTCGGAAGACTCGCCGAAGTAGGCGGTCAGCAGTATCAGAGAGAGCACGACGAGCAGCGCAAGCACCGCACGTCGACGCCGGACCGTCTTGTCGTACACGAATCAGGGCCTTCCGCAGCGTTCATCAGAAAGAGTAACCGCGACCGCCGGATGAGGGCGCCGGCGTCAACGGCGGCGGCGATTGTTGTTGTTGCGTGAGCGGCGGTTAGAGCGGTGAATCGCCTCGAACTCCTCCAGCGACCGTCCCGAGCCGACCGCCACGCAGGTCAGCGGCGACTCAGCGAGGTGCGCGGGCATCTGCGTCTCGTCACGCAGGCGCTCGTCCAAGCGCTGCAGCAGCGCGCCGCCGCCGGCGAGCATGATGCCGCGATCCATGATGTCTGAGGCGAGCTCCGGAGGAGTGCGGTCGAGCGTCTCCTTGACCGCTTCGATGATCTGGTTCAGAGGCTCGCTCAGCGCCTGGCGAATCTCCTCGCTGGTCAGCACAACCGTCTTCGGCAGACCGGAGACCATGTCGCGCCCGCGGATCTCCGCCTGAAGCTCCTCCTCCATCGGACAGGCCGAGCCGATCTCGAGCTTCAGCTCCTCCGCGGTCTGCTGGCCGATCAGCAGCTTGTACTCCTTCTTCGCGTAGTTGATGATCGCCTCGTCCATCTCGTCGCCGCCCACGCGGATCGATTGCGACACGACGATCCCGCCGAGCGAGATCACCGCGACCTCGGAGGTGCCGCCGCCGATGTCCACGACCATCGAACCGGTCGGCTCCCCCACCGGCAGGCCCGCGCCGATCGCTGCCGCCATCGGCTCCTCGATCAGATACGCGGTGCGGGCGCCCGCCGACAGGCACGCCTCCTCGACGGCGCGCTTCTCCACGCCGGTCACGCCGGAGGGCACACACACGACCACGCGCGGGTGTGCCCAGCGGTTCTGGTGAACCTTCTGGATGAAATGCCTGAGCATCTCCTCAGTTACGTCGAAATCCGCGATCACACCGTCCTTCAGGGGCCGGATCGCCTGGATCGTGCCCGGCGTGCGCCCGAGCATGCGCTTGGCCTCGATCCCAACAGCGTGAACTTCGCCGGTGCGCGAGTCGATCGCCACGACGCTCGGCTCGGAGAGCACTATCCCCCGCCCACGCACGTATACAAGGGTGTTGGCGGTGCCGAGATCGACCGCCATGTCACGGCCGCCGAATCCAGTCAAGTAGCTGAAGATGCCCATATTTTGAGAGAGGACACGCTTGGATTCGGTGGCGCTTGGCCGGGTCTGGCGCCACGCTCCGTGGGCGGCGCGCATCCGGGCCGTACCCGCGGGTGAGTGTAGCGAATGCAGCCCTACGGCCCACAGGGTTGCCAGCTTATTTGCAGGCGAAAAGGAGCTCGGGGTAGATATCGAGCAGTGCCGCCAGCGGCAGGCCGACGACGTTCTCGTAGTCGCCCTCCACCTCCCTGACCAGCGCTGCGCCGGCCCCCTGGATCGCGTAGCCACCCGCGCGTCCGCGCCACTCACCCCGCGCCAGGTACCAGTCGAGCATCCCCTCTTCGAGCGTCCGGAACGTCACCGTCGTACGCGCGATCGCGGTGCGCTGGTCGATCTCAGATCCCTCTGCCCTCAACAGCACCGCGGCCCCGCTCACGACCTCATGGGTGACGCCGCTCAGCCTCTTCAGCGTCGCTCGGGCCTCGCGCTCGTCGCGGGGCTTGCCGAAGATCGTGCCCTCCAGCGCCACCAGCGTGTCGCAGCCCAGCACCATCTCCGCCGTGCCGCCGGCCTCGGTGCCAGCGCCGGCCTCAGCGCCAAGCCTCAGTGCCGCGCGTGCCTTGCGCAGGGCATTCTCGAGCGCCACCTCGCCGGGGTCGCCCTGGCCGAGCTCCTCCACGTCGGTGGGGCGCACCGTGAACGCCACCCCCAGACGCTCCAGGATCGCCCGCCGCTGCGGCGAGCTGGAGGCTAGGACTAGCGCAGGCGTCTTTAAAGCTCCGGAAAGAACAGCGCCGCCTCGCGCGCCGCGGACTCCGGCGAGTCTGAGCCATGGACCATGTTCTTGCCCATCTCCACAGCAAAGTCGCCGCGGATCGAGCCGGTCGCGGCCTCCAGCGGATCGGTCGCGCCGATCACCTGACGCGCGGCCTTCACGGCGCCCTTGCCCTCGAGCACCATCGCGACGATCGGTCCGGAGGTGATGAACTCAACTAGCTCGCCGAAGAACGGGCGCTCGGAGTGCTCGGCGTAGTGACTCTCAGCGAGCTCATGGGTGACCGTCATGTGCCGCAGGGCCACGATCGATAGGCCCTTGCGCTCGAAGCGAGCAATGATCTCGCCGCTCAGCGATCGGGCGAAGGCGTCGGGCTTTACGAGGATCAGCGTGCGGTCCATATCGTCCTTTTCGGATCGAGGATTGTCTTGAGAGGGGTGAGACGTGCGCTGTTCAGGAGGTGGGGCGTGGGCGACTTGCCCGTCCGGTGCTGCGAGATCTGGCCGCCGGCTTGGAGGCGAGGGGCTCGGCGGCGGCACTCGTGTCCTCGCCGTCTACTGCCAGGGCGGTACCACCATCGGTGGCGGTGTCCTCGAGCCAGCTCTCTGGGCTCGGCTTGGCCGAACGCTCGCTCTCGATCGCCTGCTGGCCGATCTCTGATCGGTCGCTCTCGGCCACCGTGGCGCGTTTACGTCGCGTGCGGCGCGCGGGGACGGCGCCGGGAACCTCGGTCTCGCAGTACGGGCAGATCGTCCACGCCTGGTCGAGCGGGCGGGCGCAGCTCACGCAGCGCTCCTTCAGCTTGCGCAGACAACTCGGGCAGCGGATGAAGTCACGCTCGATCCGGTAGTCGCAGTGCGGGCACAGCCCGTGATCGAGGTCGTGCAGCCGCGCCTCGGCGGCCTGCATCTCCAGCTCGCGCTCGCGCACGTCCTCCAGGTACTCCGGCGGGCGCAGGATCATGTAGATGATCGTGCCCACGAACGGGAACAGCGAAGCCGCCGTCGCGCAGCCAACGAGCATCGGGTCGTAGATCCGCCGGCGGGCGTCGGCGTAGGTCCAGTAGATCAGCGCGAAGTACATCACGACGACGAACAGGATCAGCAGGTCGATCGCAAGGTTCAAGCCACTGCTTTCGATTCCGAAATAGGCCAGCGTCATCGCCGATCTCCCCTGTACGCACACACGCATGAGCAACGAGACAGAGCCTCGCTCTGCGGGATCGATCCTTGCGTGAACATCGGGTCCCCGAGTTTAGAGAAACAAGCGGCCGAATCCATAACCAGCCGCGAAGAACACGAGGATCACGAGCGCGACGATCAGCGCGACCGCGCCGATCATCTTCAGGACGGAGGGGCCTTCCTCGCCCACCTCAGCGCCCTCCACCACGACTAGTGCGCCGATCGGACGATTCGGATGACCCGTCCGCCGACGATCCGGCATCGGCGCTCCTCAGTCCGCTCAGCAGATCGCCGACGAGATAGACCGAGCCGGTCGCGAGCACCGCCGCATCCTCTCCGCGCTCCCTCGCCCAGCGTCGTGCCGCGGCCAGTGCACGACCTGGCTGAGGCTCGCAAACCACTGCGTCGAAGCCAAGCTGGCGCGCCAGCGACTGCAGCGCCGCGGGCGACAGGGCACGGCTGCTCGGGGGGGCAGTGAACCAGGCGCGCTCACACATCGGCAGCAACGCCGCGAGCATGCTCGCGGCGTCCTTGTCGTCGAGCACTCCGAGCACCAGGCCCACAGGACGATCGCCGAACACGTCGGGCAGAGCCTGAACGAGCGCGTATGTCGCGTCGGGATTGTGCGCGCCGTCGAGCACGGTCAGCGGGTTCTCCTCGATCGCCTGCAAGCGGCCTTGCACGACGGTCGCCGCGGCCGCCTCGCGCACCGCATCCTCACGTGGCTCGATTCCCGCCGAACGCATATACGCCTCCGCGGCCGTGCGGGCGAGCGCGAAATTGCGTCGCTGAAACGCGCCGGGCGCGGCCAGCGGGATGTCGGCAAACGACTCGGCGGACGCACGCACGATCCGAGCATCCTGCTCGCCCGCCACCCGCTCGGCCACCGCGAGCGCCTCTCGCGCCAGATCCTCCCCGAGCACGAGCGTCGTGCCTGGTCGCAGCACCGCGAGCTTCTCCTCGGCGATGTCCGTGACGGTCGGTCCCAGCCAGCGAGTGTGCTCCAGGCCGACGTTCGTCAACACCGTCACCCGCGAGTCGATCACGCTCGTCGCGTCGTACCGGCCGCCAAGCCCGGCCTCGACCACCGCGACCTGCACTCCGAGCTCGGCCATCGCCCACAGCGCGGCGGCGGTCAGCAACTCGAACTGGGTCACGTGATCGTCGCCTTCCAGGGTGTGGTTGACGCGCTCGGCCGCCCACGCCGCACGGGAGATCGCGGCGGCGAATGCGTCGCTCTCCAGGTCGCGCTCGCTCACCTGGACACGCTCGGTGTAGGAGATCAAATGGGGAGAGGTGTAGGTACCGGTGCGCAGCCCGTGACGCTCCAGGATCGCCGCGATCATGCGCGTGGTCGAGGACTTCCCGTTCGTCCCGACGACGTGGATCGTATGAAAGCGCCGCTCCGGTGAGCCCAGCGCGGTCATCATGCGCCGCATCCTGTCGAGCCCAAAGCGCATCCCGAACAGCTCCAACGAGCGCAGGTGACGCTCGGCCTGCTCGCTACTCCAGGGCGCTGTTTTGGGATGGTTGCTCTGCGGAGGTTGCATGCCCGCACACGCGCTCGCCGTTGACCTACGAGTCGGCGTGCTTGCGCAGGTAGTCGATGAACACGGGCCGCAGCGCCTCTCCGAGCGCACCGTCGCCGCTGTGTACCGCGTCAGAGATCAGGCCTTTGGAGGACTCGATGTCGTAATCGGCCTCCCCCATGTCGCCGCTGGCGGTCTCGGCCGCCGGGATCATCTCCAGTAGCGACCACAGGAATTTCACGTCCAGGTGCTTCTCGGCTCGATGCACCGCACGATCATGAAGCTCGTGCGTCGAGAGTTGGTCGAGATCGTCGGTCATGCGATGCTCAGCGGCGCTTGCGCCAACGGCGAGCGCGTGTCAACAGCACCAGTTCGCGGCTCGTGCTCTTCAGGTCGAGCTTACCCACGAGCTTTTTCAACTCCTTGCGCTGCTTGTCGGAGAGGTTGCCGAGCCGGCCTTTGGATTCACTCGTGAGCTTCGTCAGGTGAGCGCGATCCTTCGCCGACAGTGAGCGCCAGCGTTTGCCGAGCACGACGCCCATCTGCAACAGCAGCGCCCACGGCAGATCCTTCACGCGCTCCAGCCTGGACTTCTCCTGTCCCCCTGACTTCTTGGTCAACTTGCTCACAGCGCGATGGTAGCGGTCGCGGTAGCGCCGGCGCTAGGCCGACTCCTCGCGCAACTCGTCCAAATCGTCCTGCTCGGGCGCGGCTTCGGTCACGAGCGTCGGTGTCAACCCCTTCTCGACGGTCTCCTTCGTCACGACGCACTTCTTCACGTCGCGGCGCGAAGGCAGCTCGAACTGGACCTCCAACAGAATTTCCTCAATGATCGAGCGCAGTCCACGCGCGCCTGTTTCGCGCTGGAGACCCTTCTCGGCGACCGCCGTCAAAGAGTCCTCGGAGAACACGAGCTCGATCCCATCAAAGGAGAAGAAGCGCTGGAACTGCTTGACGAGCGCGTTACGCGGTTCGGTGAGGATCGACACGAGGTCCTCGCGCGTCAGCTGGTGCACCGCTGAGACCACGGGCAACCGGCCGATGAACTCGGGGATCAGCCCGTACTCGATCAAATCCTCGGGCAGGCAATGCTCAAAGATCTCGCCTGTGTCGCGCTCCCCCTTCACCTCGATCGCGGCCGCAAAGCCGACGCCTTTGTGCCCGATGCGATGCTCGATCACCTTGTCCAGGTTGGCGAACGCACCGCCACAGATGAACAGCACGTTGGTCGTATCGATCGTCAAGAACTCCTGGTGCGGGTGCTTGCGCCCACCCTGGGGCGGCACCGAGGCCTGGGTGCCCTCGAGGATCTTCAGCAACGCTTGCTGCACGCCCTCTCCGGAGACGTCGCGCGTGATCGAGGGGTTGTCCGCCTTGCGCGCAATCTTGTCGACCTCGTCGATATAGATGATCCCCGTCTCGGCCTTCTTCACGTCGTAGTCGGCGGCCTGAATCAGCTTCAGCAGGATGTTCTCGACGTCCTCGCCTACATACCCCGCCTCCGTCAGCGCAGTCGCGTCGGCGATCGCGAACGGTACGTTGAGGATCCGTGCGAGCGTCTGGGCGAGCAGCGTCTTACCACACCCGGTCGGGCCGAGCAGCAGGATGTTCGACTTCTGCAGCTCGATGTCCGTGTCGCCGGACATCATCATCTGGACACGCTTGTAGTGGTTGTAGACCGCGACCGACAGCGTGCGCTTGGAAGGGTCCTGCCCGACGACGTACTCGTCGAGCACGTCGTAGATCTCACGCGGCTTGGGCAGGTGCTCGAGATCGAACGCGGGCGGTGCCGCGAGCTCCTCGTCGATGATCTCGTTGCAGAGGTCGATGCACTCGTCGCAGATGTACACACCCGGCCCAGCGATCAGCTTCTTGACCTGTCGCTGGGACTTGCCACAGAAGCTGCACAACAGTTGCTCGTTTGAATCAGTCGGTCTGGCCATTTCCTTTTCTCCCCGCCGTGGCGTTCATGCCCTCCGCGCGTGCTCGAAGCTAGTGCTCCGAAATAACTCGGTCGATGATCCCGTACTCCTTCGCCTCCTCGGAGCTCATGAAATAGTCGCGCTCCGTGTCTTTCCTAACGTCCGCAAGCTCCTTTTTCGTGTGCTTCGCGATGATCTCGTCGAGCCGTTCACGCACATCGATGATCTCCTTCGCGTGGATCTCGATGTCGGTGGCCTGACCCTGAAAGCTCGATGAGACCTGGTGGATCAGGATCTTCGCGTTCGGCAGCGCCATCCGCTTGCCCGCCGCACCGCCCGCCAGCAAAAGCGCCCCCATCGACATCGCGATCCCCACGCAGATCGTCTGCACGTCGGGCTTGACGAACTGCATCGTGTCGTAGATCGCCAGTCCCGCATACACCGACCCGCCGGGTGAGTTGATGTAAATCGAGATGTCCTTGTCGGGGTCCTCGGACTCCAGATGCAGCAGCTGGGCGACGATCAGGTTGGCGATCTGGTCGTCCACCGGCGTGCCGAGGAAGATGATTCGCTCGTTCAGCAGCCGGCTGTAGATGTCGAACGCGCGCTCGCCTCGCGAGGTCTGCTCAACCACCATTGGGACAAGTGGGCTCATGGTCCTCGCTCTGTTTCGCTTACCTTGCTCGATTCCTTCTGCAAACCCTAGCGTTCCTGCGCCAGAGATCCGGACCTAAGGAGCCGATGTCCAAGTCCCCGGTTCTGAGCACCCGGTGTCTGCGGTCCTAAACGATCTGGCATCCACAGACCTAACGATCCGGCGTCCAAAGACCCGCGGGCTCCGCGGCGCCATCGCCTGACTTCTCCGCCCGCTCCTGCTCGGGTGTCCACAGCTGCTCACGCGCCTGCGCCTGCTCCACAGAGATCGGCCTCGCTCGCTCGGCGAGGAACTCGACGGCCTGTCTTGCGGCTAGATCCTCGCGCACCTCCTCCAGCCGCCCCGCGCGCTTCAGATCCTCGAGCAGCTTCTTCGGCTCCTGGCCCTCGCGCTCGGCCACCGGCCCCATCGCCTCCAGCAGATCCTCCTCAGAGGGCACGATCTGCTCCGCGGCGACAATCGCCGTGAGGACCGCCTCGCGGCGCAGCGCCTGCTCGGCGTCGGGCAGCATCTCGGCGAGGATCTCCGGTTCCTCACGCCCGGTGATCTGCAGGTATGCCTCACGCGAGATGCCGCGGTGCGAGAGCGAGTGCAGCATCCGCTCCCACATCTCCTTCGCCCGCGCCTCTGCGAGCGCCGGCGTGACTGGCACCTGCGCCTGGGCGACCGCCGCGTCCAAAGCGGCCTCGCGGAACTCGCCCTCGATCTTCTGCTCCTCAGCCTCGATCAACCGGTCCCGGATGTCCGCGCGCAACTCCTGCAAGTCGTCGAAGCCCGCGTCGATCGCGAAGTCCTCGTCCACCTCCGGCAGCCGCTTGTCCTTGACCTCCTTGACGGTGATCTCAAACGAAGCGTCCCGGCCGGCAAGGTGCTCGGCGCCGTAATCCACGGGGAACTTCAGCTCGATCGTGCGCGTCTCTCCGGCGGCGGATCCGAGTAGGCCCTCCTCGAAGCCGGGAATCAGATTGCCGCCGCCGAGCTCAACGAGCTGGTCGCGACCCTCGCCGCCCTCGAACGGCTGGGGCTCGGGGTGGGCGGGGTCCAATCCGTCGTCCTCCGGGGGCAGGTAGCCGATGTAGTCGACGACCACGAAGTCACCCTTCCCTGCCTCGCGCTCGACCGTGTCCAGGCGAGCCAGGCGCTCGCGCATCGCATCGACCTCCTGCTGGACCAGCTCGTCCGCGGCCGTCGCCTGGCGGCGCGCGACCTCCAGGCCCTCATAGTCGCCAAGCTCAGCTTTCGGCAACACACCGATCTCGATCGAGAACTCGAGCGCCTGCCCCTGCGGCGGCATGTCCCCCAGATCGACGGTTGGATCGCCTATCGGCACGATCCCGGCGGTCACGATCGCGTCGGAGTACCAGCTCGCAAGCGAGTCCCTGACCGCTTCGTCCAGCACGGCCTCGCGCCCGACGCGCTGCAGGACCAACGGCGCCGGCACCTTGCCCTTGCGAAAACCGGGCAGTTTTAGCTGGCGCCCGAGCTGGCGCGCACGCTGCTCGACGCGACCCTCAACCTCACCCGGCGCCACCTCCACCTGCACGCGCACGCGCGAGTCGGGAAGCTCGGTGACGGTGGTCTTCACGGCCGCGGGCACGCCCGCCACGATACCGTGCCTCCCTTCGATGGTCCGCCATGCTCCTGCTCATCCGTGAAGCCTCTGGATCGACGGGCGTGGAGGAGCCCATACGTTCGCCGATGACCCAGTCACGCTCCACGTCACCCGTCAAGCGCCTTGAGACCTGGCTATGGACCGGCCCAGTCGGGCATTTCGTGGGGGGCGCGTTCGACTTCGCCGGAGCGCTCGCGCGTTATCTACTCGCGCGAGCGCTCCAGCGAACGATTCGCTAGGCGGTCAGCGCGACCGGCCTGCCGAAGGACAGCGATACGCCGCGGGGCATGACGAGCACCGGGCAGGTGGCGATCTCAATCAGGTGCACAGCCGAGGAGCTGATCGAGACGCGGCCGGGCGTCGCGTCCTTGCGTGAGTCGATCACCAGCAGGTCCGTCTGCGCGTCGGCGACCGGCACGACCTCCGCGCCGAGTGCCCCGGCCAGGGCCTGTGCCGTCGCCTGCGCGCTGCCGTCGCCGCCGGCCTCGCCGACTGCAACGATCCGCTGCACATCTGACTTCCCGCCATCGGAATCGGCCAGTCCCGCCGGGGCGATCGCGACCGCGACCGGACCACCCTCGAGCAGCTGCTGGGCGGAGTTACCGATTGTGACGTGGCCCCGAGCGGTGTGGGAGTCCGAACAGAACACGACCACCTGAGCGCCGATCTGCTCGGCCAGCGTGCTCAGGCCTTGCGGAGTCGAGCGGTCGGTCACGGCGTGGCTCGAGGCGAACGTGCCGTCGAACAGAGCAGCGCCGCGGTCGAGCACTTCCTGGGCCTCCGCGTCGCTCACGGCCTCGTTGGTGTGGCGAACGTAACCGAGGGACACCTCGGCGCCGGCGCGGGCGAGCAGCGAACCATAGGCAATCGCATCGGCCTCGTTGGCGGTTCCGTCGTAGGAAACGATGATCTTGGTCATTTCTGGCTCCTTTTCTAGATCTCTGAAGGTGCGATGAAGTGCTTGGGTCTCTCTTTGGTGCCTGATACGGAAGTTCTTTGGTCTTTGATCCTGATGCGGAAGTGCTTTCGTGATGCGGAAGTGCTTTCGTCCCATACTGGCAGCATCCTGCCATCAGCACCAATGATTGTTGTAATTTCTGCTATAAGTTTTACTTATGCTTAATGTCGCCCGGCTGAAGGTCCTCGACGAGGTTGCCAGGCGCGGCTCGTTCTCAGCCGCGGCCGACGCGCTCGACTACACGCAGTCCGCAATCTCCCAGCAGATCGCAACGCTCGAGTCAGAAGCCGGCATGACGCTGCTGCAGCGCCACCCGCGCGGGGTCAGCCTGACCGCGGCGGGGCAAACGCTGGTAGGCCACGCCGAGGGAATCCTGGCACGGCTGGAGTCCGCCGAGGCGGCGCTCGGAGCGATCGCTGGCCTGCGCGGAGGCAGGCTGCGTATAGCCTCGTTCCCGACGGCCGGAGCGACGCTGATGCCGCTGGCGATCGCCACCTTTCGCGCGCGCCACCCCGATGTCGAGCTGACGCTGGCCGAGGGCGAGCCCGAGCAGATCGCGCCGCGGCTGCGCGCCGGGGAGCTCGATCTCGCGCTGCTGTTCGAGTTCGGCGATTCTGCCGGCACGGACGAGCTCACGCGCGTGGAGCTGCTCGAGGATCCGCTGTACTTGGCTTTGCCACGCGAGCACAAGCTGGCCACGAAACGCAAGCTCCGCCTGGAGGACCTGCGTGGGGAAGCCTGGGTACAGACCTCGAGCTCGAGCCCCTGCGCGCGACAGGTCGTGCGCAGCTGCCACACCGCCGGGTTCGAGCCAAACGTGGCGTTCGAAAGCGACGACTACCAGACCGTCCAGGGCCTGGTCGCGGCGGGGGTGGGCGTCGCGCTGATCCCCGAGCTGGCCCTGAATCCAGTCGTGCGCGCGGACATCGCGATACGCGCCCTCTCCCCCCGCCCGCCGGTGCGCCAGGTGGTCGCGGCGACGCCCGCGGGCGCGCGCCTGTTGCCGGCGGCCCCGGCGATGCTGTCGGCACTCTCTGAGGCGGCCGCGCGCTATGAGGCGCTCACACCGCGCCGGGCGATCGAGAACGTTTAGTCGGCTCATGTCCGACTCGCATGTCATTTTTGCTGGCTCCCTTTGTTGACCCAAATAGCTGGCCCGAAAGGCGATGATCGTTGTGCTGTTACTGCTCGGAATCCTGATCGGCTTGATCCTCGGCGCCGCCGGCGCGGCGGCCGTGCTCAAACCCAACCGCGAGCGGATGCGCGACACAATGCAGTCGATCTCGGCCGACGTGCTCGCCCAGACCGGCGAGGCCCTGGCGCAGCGGCTGACCGACCAGCGTGGCACCGAGGAGCAGCGCTCCCGTGGCGAGATGGCGACACGGACCGCGGAGATCAAAGCGCTGGTGGAGCCGGTCCAGGAGAAGCTCGGCAAGGTCGAGAGCGAGCTCTCCCGGCTGGAGCGCGAGCGGCGAGATGGGCAGGTCCAGCTCGCGGAGATGGTCCGCACGCTGACGCAGGGGACGGACACGCTGCGCAAGGAGACGGGCAACCTCGTCTCCGCGCTGAAGCGGCCCTCGACACGGGGCTCGTGGGGAGAGATCCAACTGCGCAACGTGGTCGAGATGGCGGGGATGATCTCCCACTGCGACTTCGTAGAGCAGTCGACAGTGCAGTCGCCCGACGGTCAGCTGCGGCCCGACATGCTCGTGCGTTTGCCCGGCGGAAAGCTCGTCGTGGTCGACTCGAAGGTCCCGCTCGACGCATATTTGTCGGCGCTGGAGGCAGGCACAGACGCCGAGCGCGAAGGGCACATCGCCCGCCATGCCAAACAGACGCGCGAACACATCTCCAAACTCGCTTCGAAGGGTTATCAGCGACAGTTCGACTCGACGCCCGAGTTCGTCGTGATGTTCGTGCCCTCCGACGGCATCTACCAAGCCGCGCTCGGGCACGACCCGGCACTGATCGAGTACGGCGTCCAGCAGCAGGTGCTGATGGCCACCCCCACAACCCTGATCGGCCTGCTGTGGGCAGTCCACTACGGCTGGCAGCAGGAGCTGATCGCCGAGTCCGCACGCGATATCGCCGAGTCCGCGCGTGAGCTGCATCGCCGGCTCGGACGATTCGTCGAGCCACTGGCAAAGATCGGCAAGCAGCTCGACTCCGCCGTGAGCTCCTACAACAAAGCGGTTGGCTCATTCGAACGAGGGGTGATTCCGCAGGTGCGGCGGATCGAGGCGGCCGGCGCGAGCTCCGAGCGCGAGGTCACGCCCCCGGCGATCGTAGAGACCAGCGCCCGCCCGATCATCGCGCAGCTGGAGTCCGAGCCGGCCCAGACGCCGGAGACGACGGCGCCTGCGTTCGAGTCAGACCTCCTCTCGCCGACGCCGGATTTTCGCGCCTCCGCGAGGATCCCCGCCGGCGCGCCAGCACAACGATGATCAACGTCAACGCGATCGGCACTGTAGCCGGCAGCTCATCGACGATGAAGAACAGCAGGTCGAAGACCACAGCCAGCAATGCCGCGAGCGCCGCGCCGCGCGTCTGCCACGAACGCCCAAGAGCAACCGCGAGCAAAGCACCGAGTAGGGCCGCGACGAACAGGTCGCCGTAGCCGATCACCGCCGTGCCGAACATGGCACTCTGCAGCTGTGGCAAGCCGGCCGCCGGGCGTGCGGCGTTCAGTGCGTTGTTCGGCTGCTGCAGCAGATCCGAGACGACGAGCGTCGTGTCCGCCACCGCCATCGCCACGATCCCCGCGGCCAGCCAGCGCGGGGGCGTCACCGCTGCTAGCAGCACGCCGAGCGAGACACAACTGAGCGCCGACAGCACGAGCGCCGCCGCCTCCCCCGCAAGGCCGCCGCGATCCGCCCAGGCCAAAGCGAACAGCGGCGCCACCAGCAATGCCCGTGCCGGACGCGGCGGGTGGGCGTTCCAGGCGAGCCAGCCGAGCGCGAGCGCCGCCAGTAAGGGCACCGCGACCAGCGCCAGATAGGTGAGACCCTGCGCGCTCGCCTGTTCCGCTCCACGCGCGACGAACACAAAGCCGATCACCGATAGCGGCGGGATCACCGCCCAGCGACGGCCGCGCAACCGTCTGAGCGCTCCGAGGCCGCCCGTGCCCGGGATCGCCACCAGAGCGCCCTGGGCGAGGGAGAGCGCGCCGATCGATATCCAGAAGGGGAGCATCGCCAATCAACATAGATGTGTATTCAGGAGCCTGCACCCACTCGCGATCACGCCCCGGGGTCGCGTCTCCTCACTACTCGCACGTCTCCTCCCCCACTCACAGCTCGTTCTGCCCACCACGAGCCGGGCGTCGATAAGCTGCGCGACCCTTGGGGATCTTTTGAATGGCTGAGGAGGACCAAAAGCGATACCGCCGCCGTCGTGCCGTCGCCGCCGTCGCGCTGCTGGCGATCATCGCGCTGCTGATCACCGCGGTCAGCCCAGGAGGTGGCGGCAGCCGCCACCACACCACAGTTTCCGGCCCCACCTCGCGCCGTGCGACCGCCACGCACCTGACGCCGGCGCAACGCGAAGCGCAGATGCACGCGGCCGAAGAAAAGGCGAGTCGACTCGGTGCTCGCCTACACGCCCGCGGTGACAAGCGGCGGGAGCAAGGGTCACGAGCTCGCGCTCACCTTCGACGATGGTCCCGGCCCCTATACCCAGCAGCTCGTGGGCGTGCTCAACAAGTATCACGTGCATGCGACGTTCTTCGCGATCGGCGAGGAGGAGCGCTACTTCTCCGCCGGCAGCTCGCTGGAGCTGCGCTCGGGAGATGTGATCGGCAACCACACCGAGACGCACCCGATGATGGCGACGCTATCAGCGCATGATCAACGCGAAGAGCTCGTCGAACAGATCGCCCGCATCGAACTGCTCGGCGGGCCGCGGCCGCGCCTGTTCCGTCCCCCCTACGGCTCGTTCGACGCGACCACCTTCCACATCCTTCGTCAGCTGCATCTGCTGATGGTGCTCTGGTCGACCGACACCAGCGACTACACGTTGCCGGGTGTCCAGGCGATCGTGCAGAGCGCGCTCGCGGGCGCTCATCCGGGCGCGATCATCCTGATGCACGACGCCGGCGGCGACCGCTCGGAGACGATCGCGGCGCTGCCGGCGATCATCGAGAGGCTACGCAAGCGCGGCCTGGAACCCGTGACGATCCCGCAGCTGATGCTCGACGACCCACCGCCGCCGGGCCAGCCGCTGCCGACTAGCCTGGCGGGAGATTGACGACCCGACCGTCCACCCCCGACCCACAAGCCTCGCTGGGTGATCGCCCCGGCGAGGGGACCAACCCCTACGATTAGCGGCGTGAATGCGACCGCCACGCAGGCGCCGCCGATTCTGCACCTCTCGGCAGTGGTCGGCAGCCCGCTGCGCGACTCCGATGGGGCGCGGCTGGGGAAGGTCGAGGATCTGATCGTGCGGCTCGGCGGTGTGGGCTACCCGCCGATCACCGGCTTCCTGGTGACAGTCGCCGGGCGGACCTCTTACCTCGGCGCCGAGCGGGTCTCGGAGATTGGCACCGATGGGGTGGTCATGCGCAAGGCCAAGCTCGACCTGCGACCCTTCGAGCGGCGCCCCGATGAGGTGCTCTTGAAGCGCGATCTGCTCGATCGACAGCTAATCAACGTCGAGGGCGCTCGGCTGGTGCGCGCGAACGAGATCGAGCTGGCGCTGGTCGCGGGGTCCTGGCGCGTGGTCGGCGTCGACACCGGCCCGCGCGGTGGCTTGCGTCGCCTGCTGCCGAAGGGGCTCGGCTCACATATCGCCACCGGCGAGTTCCTCGATTGGGCCGGCGTTGAGCCGTTCGTCGGGCACGTGCCGACGGTGCGCCTGCGTGTTCCTCACCCGAAGCTGGCCAAGCTCCACCCCGCGCAGATCGCCGATCTCGTCGAGGCCGCCTCGCGGCGCGAGGGCGAGGAGATCATCCAGGCGGTCGGCGACGATGACCGCGAGCTAGAGGCGGACGTGTTCGAGGAGCTCGACGACCAGCACCAGCGCGAGTTCCTTGAGGACCGGCCGGACGCCCAAGTCGCGGAGATCCTCTCGCGGATGGCCCCTGACGATGCCGCCGACATCGTCGGCGAGCTCGACGAGGACCGGCGCGAGCCGGTGCTCAGCGCTACTACCCGTCAGCCACCGCGTCAAGGTCCGCGTGCTGCTGGGCTACGACCCCGCCGAGGCCGGTGGGCTGATGAGCCCCGACTTCGTGCTGCTGGGAAACGCCACCGCGATCGGCGACGCGCTGCAGGCGGTACGTCGGAGCAAGATCGCCCCGGAGCTACTCACCGCGGTATTCGTCAGCGCACCGGACGGCTCACTCGAAGGCAGCATTCCCGTGACCGCTCTGCTGCGCGCGGAGACGGGAAGCCAACTGGAGAAACTCGTCAAGCACGAGAGCCCTTGCCTGCGCCCGGACGCCGACTTCGAGGAGGTCGCCCGCCTGATGGCCGACTACAACCTCACGGCGATCCCCGTCGTCGACGAGCACGATCGGATGATCGGGGTCGTGACCGTGGACGACGTGCTCGAGGCGATGCTTCCGCGCGGGTGGCGGCGGCGTTTTGGACTGCTGGGCGAGGATTGATGCTCGGCACACCTCCCGGCCGCGGCGTAGCCAGCGCAACTTCCCGCCCGGCAAGTCCGCAATGCGTGTCGGCGAATAGACTGCTGGGCGTGAGCGTCTCCACGGGAAAGTTAGATGGCGGTCCGAGTACCGCCAATCATGCGTCGCGCCGGCTCGGCCATTCGTGGCCGGCCACGCCTGCCTGCCCGCTTTCACCCTAGACGCACCCGCCTGATCGTCTTCCTGGGGCTGCTCGGCCCCGGCCTGATCGCGGCCAACGCCGGCAACGACGCCGGCGGGATCGCGACCTACTCCTCGGTCGGGGCCAAGTATGGCTACTCGCTGCTGTGGACGATCCTTTTGATCACGTTCTCGCTCGCGATCGTGCAGATGCTCGCGGCGCGGATGGGCGTCGCGACCGGCAAGGGCCTGGCCGAGCTGATCCGCGAGGAGTACGGCATCCGCTGGTCGGTGCTCGCCACCGTCGCGGTCATGATCGCCAACCTCGGCATCTGCATCTCGGAGTTCGTCGGCATCGGCGCCGCCCTCGGCCTCGCGGGCGTGCCTGTTCAGATATCTGTGCCGATCGCCGCGTTCACGATCTGGGCGATCATCGTGCGGGGCTCCTACCGCTCGGCGGAGAAGATCTTCATCTGGTTGACGATTCCGTTCTTCGCCTACCCGATCGCCGCGATCCTCGCGCACCCGAACTGGAGCGAAGTCGGACACGCCTTCGTCACGCCGACGATCAAAGTCGAACCGGCGTTCCTGATCCTGTTGATCGCGACCGCCGGAACGACGATCACCCCGTATATGCAGCTCTACCTGCAGTCCGCGGTGGTCGAGCGAGGGGTGCGCGAGGACGAGCTCGGCCACGAGCAGCGCGAGGCGGTGCTCGGGGCGGTCTTCGCGAACGTGATCGCCGCCTCGATCATTATCGCCACCGGCGCGACGCTGTTCACACACGGCATCCACGAAATCGGTTCCGCGGCCGACGCCGCGCGCGCGCTCAGCCCCTTCGCCGGAGCCTACGCCGAGGTGCTGTTCGGAATCGGCCTGTTCGGCGCGAGCCTGCTCGCCGCCGCGATCCTGCCGATCGCCACCTCGTATGTGATCTCCGAGTCGCTCGGCTACGAGAAGGGCGTCGGACGCCGCCGCGAGGAGGCCCCGGTGTTCGTCGGCATCATCACCGCGATGATCGCCATCTCGGCGCTCGTCGCTGTGATCCCGGGAGTTCCGGTGATTTCGCTGCTCGTCGGCGTGCAGGTCGTCAACGGGTTGCTCTTGCCGATCAACCTGTTCTTCATCTGGCGGCTCTCGCGCTCCGCCCGCGTGATGGGCAAGTTCCGTAGCGGCAAGGCCCTCGGCGCCGCCACGGGGATCACGGTCCTCGTGACCTCCACCCTCTCGGTGGTCCTCGTCGTCATCACACTCGGGGGGTTCTAGGCTCCAGGGGTTCCAGGCGCTCGGTGTGTTTCTAGACGCTCGTGGTTCCAAGCGCTCGAGGCGAAGGTTTCAGGCGCCGCTCGGCTCGACGAGCAGCGCCGCCCCGATCGCACCGCCAAGATCGCCGAGCTTTGCCACGTGGACGTCCGGGGGACGGTCGTCGGCGAACAGGTGCGGCTGCATCGCCGCGGCGATCCGTTCTGCGTAGGGATCGCCGAGGCGCACGCCGAGCCCGCCGCCGATGATTACGGCAGGGACGTCGAGCAGGTTGACCGCCGAGGCGATACCCGCGCCGAGCGCCTGGATCGCGCGCTCGATCAGCTCGGTCGCGAGCTTGTCCTGTTGCGCGAGAGCTCGCTCCCAGATGCCACTCGTCAGGCGCGTGCGGTCGTGCTCCTTCATCAGCTTGAACAGGTCGGTGTGCCTGCCCTTCTCGTGGAGCTTGCGCGCCTGGATCTCCATCGCCGCGCGCCCGGCGTAGGCCTCGACACAGCCACGCCGCCCGCAGGTGCAGCGCGCGCCATTCATCTTCACCACCATGTGCCCGATCTCCCCGGCTCCCCCCTGACCGAGCCAGGGTTTGCCCTCGAGGATCAGCCCGGCGCCCACGCCCGTGCCCCAGAAGACACCGATCAGCGACTCGTAGGGCCGCCCGGCGCCCAGCTTGAGCTCGGCGTCGGTCGCGACCTGCACGTCGTTGCCGATCTCTGACCGAGATGCCGCACTCCGAGCGCGCTTTTGAGCGCCTTGGCAAGACCGAATGTACCTTCCCAGCCGGGCAGGTTGCGGGCGGTGCTCACGTTGCCGCTTTCGATCACGCCCGGCGATCCGACGCCGATCCCCTTCAGCGCCGCCGGCTCGAGCTTGGCGGCCTTGGCGGCTTCGCGCAGGGTCTCCGCCATCTCCTTCGCCACGTCCTCCGGGCCACCCTCTGTGGGTGTCGGCCGGCGCGCCTGGCCGAGCACCTTGTTCTGCCCGTCGATGACGGCTGCCTGGATCTTCGTGCCACCGAGGTCGATCCCGCCGTTTGCCATTCCGGCGGATCATCGCAGACGGTGGTGAGGGCACGCCAAAGAGATGGATGTCATTCCGAGGCTTTCCGCCACAGCTGACGACAGCGGGGAGGGATGTCGGAGGTTTTGGATAACTCCTAAAGATCCCCTGGAGTGGGCTTTAGGCAAATTTAGGCCCCCTTGCAGGGTTTCTTCGCCCTCTCTTACGGGTTCCACACACTATTCCTACAAGCCTCAACGACCCTTCTCACATCGACATCGCTCCCCGGGCGTGACGCTTCCCGGACGTGACCATCGACCTGACCGCGGGTCGCGCAACCATCGCGCCCAAGAGCACCGCCCGAGAGGCCACAGCAGACCATGACCGAACGCAACACCCGACCCTGGCTCAACTACCTGCTGGGCGTGGCTTGCGCCGGCGCGATCGTCGCCGCCTTCCTCGTCGTCGGGCCCGCCTCGGATGGCCAGAGCACCGTAACCCGCACGGCCACCGCCGCACAGGGGGTCGTCCAGTCCACCGTATCCGGCAGCGGCAACCTGCAGGCCGCCAGCCAACTCGATCTCGGCTTCAAGACCAGCGGCACGGTCACGAACATCTACGTCAGCCAGGGTCAGCACGTCACCGAGGGCCAGTTGCTGGCGACGCTCAATCCCGAAAGCGCCGAAGTCACGCTGGAACAGTCGAAGGCCGCGTTGCAATCCGCCGAAGCGAACCTCGCCAAAGAGGAAGAAACCGACGGTGAAACCTCGGCCGGGGGCACGGGCTCGAGCGGCACCGGTGACTCGGGCACGGGTGGCGCGAGCGCCAGCGCTGCCGAGGTTGGGTCGGCGCCCGGCGCGAGCGACCCTGGAACCGCCACCGTCGCCGACGTTTCCGACACCACGCCGGCGCAAACCTCGCCGGCCGGTCAGCCGACGACGACCGGCGCGTCGAGCACCCCGGGCAACACCTCGCCCGCGCCGATCGACAACACGCCGGACACCACACCAACCACCACGCCGGCGACGACGACGCCGACAGGCAAGTCGCCAAGCAAAAAAACGACGACCGCGGCGCCCACCACCACGACGACCGCGGGGGAACATGCGACGAGCGGAAGCGCAAGCACACGCGAAACCAAAGAAACCAAGGCAGAAACGAAATCCAACTCGTCCTCCTCGATCTCCAGCATCAGCACGGCCACGCGCGAAGCGAACCTCGCCTCCGCGCGGGCGGCCGTCAAGAGCGACAAATTGACGGTGCAAAGCGACGAAGAGGCCGTCCAGAACACCAAGCTCTACGCGCCCGAGGACGGCACGATCGTCTCACTCTCGGGTCAGGTCGGTGAAACCGTCTCCGGCGGCGGGACGACGAAATCCTCGTCGGGCAACTCCTCCTCCTCGGGCGGATCGGGAACAGGCACGGCCGCGGCGGGCGGCACCGCCGCCGGCTTATCGAGCTCGTCCAAATCCTCCGACTCCTCCAGCTCGTCCAACTCCTCGTTTGCGATTCTCAGCGACCTCAGCTCGATGCAGCTCGTGGTGGCGCTGAGCGAATCGGAAATCGGCAACGTGAAGGCCGGCCAACCCGCGACGGTCACCGTCGAAGCGCTCAACGGAGCCAAACTGGCGGCCCACGTCGGCGAAGTCGCGCTACTCTCCACGAGCAGCAGCGGCGGCGCTGTGAGCTACGACGTCACCTTCCAGCTCGACCAGCTCGAAGCGGGTTTGAAGGTGGGCATGAGCGCGACGGCCGAAGTCGTCGTCAAGCAGGCCGAAGGCGTGAACGTCCCGACCAGCGCGATCTCCGCCGATTCCGTGACCGTTAAGCGCAATGGCAAAGAGGTGCGCCAGCGCGTCGTCACGGGCCTGGCCGGGAACACCTCGACGATCATCCTCAGCGGCCTGAAAGCGGGAGAAACGGTCGTCCTGCCCGCGGCGAGCACCTCGAGCTCGAGCTCGACCAACCTGCTTTCCAAACTCGGCGGCCGCGCGGGTGGTGGAGGACTCGGCGGCGGGATCGGCGGTGGGGGCGGCGGGGGCTTTGCCGGCGGTGGTGGCGGCGCTTTCTTCAGAGGCGGTGGGTGATGGCTCCCCGTGATCCGGATCCCCGCGATCCCAGCCCGCACCGCTCACTGCGCTCGCGCCTGCCGAAAGCAAGGACGGGCTCGCGCGCCGTCGTCCCTCGCAGCCAGCCGCTGGTGGCGCGCCGGGCGAGCGCGCACGACACCCCCAACACCGCGCGCGAAGAGCGCCGGCGGCGAGCGCCGGTGATCAGCGTGCACGACGTCAGCAAGACCTACAGCCTCGGCGAGATCGCGGTGCACGCGCTGCGCGGCGTAACGCTGCAGATCGAGCGCGGCGACTTCGTGGCGATCATGGGCAGCTCGGGCAGCGGCAAGAGCACGCTGATGAACATCCTCGGCTGCCTGGACACACCGTCTGACGGCCGCTATGAGATCGACGGCGTCGATGTCAGCCACATGGACGAGGACGACCTCTCGGACCTGCGCAACCGCAAGATCGGCTTCATCTTCCAGAGCTTCAACCTCGTCCCGCGCACGAGCGCGCTCGTCAACGTGGAGCTGCCGCTCGCATATGCCGGGCTGCGGGGCTCCGAGCGTCGCCGCCGCGCCGAAGGAGCGCTGCGCTCGGTCGGGATGGGCCACCGCCTGCAGCACGAGCCGGCGGAGCTCTCGGGCGGCCAGCAGCAGCGGGTCGCGGTGGCGCGCGCGATCGTCACCAATCCCTCGCTGATCCTCGCCGACGAGCCGACGGGCAACCTGGACTCGCACTCCACCGAGGAGGTCCTGCGGATCTTCGCGCGCCTGAACGAAGAGGGCCGGACCGTCGTCCTGATCACCCACGAGCCCGACGTCGCCGAACAGACCAAGCGGGTCATCCGCCTGAGCGACGGCGAGGTGGTCGAGGACCGGCGCAGGCTCGGCGTTTGCGACCCCCCGCCCTCCGCGCACGAGCTGAAGTCCTCCCATCTTCCCGCGGCGACCACCGCTCCCGTCACCGGGACGCAGCCATGATCGCCACCGAGATGCTGCGCATCGCCTGGAGCGGGATCACCGCGAACAAGCTGCGCTCGGGCCTCACGATCCTCGGCATGACGATCGGGGTCGCCTCGGTGATCGTTTTGATCGCCGTCGGCAACGGCTCCTCCAAGGCCGTCCAGTCCACGATCCAGAGCCTCGGCACCAACGTGCTGGTCGTACAGACAAGCGGCGGCCTTCGCTTCGGCGCGCGGGCGAGCACCGCCGCTACCGTCTCGCTGAAGAAGGCCGACGCCGAAGCGCTCGAGAATTCCAGCCTGGCCCCGGACGTCAAGAGCGCTTCACCTGTGGTCGATGCGACCGACGTATCACTCGTCTACGACGGCACCAGCTTCGAACCGTCCTCGTTCGTCGGCACGACCCCCTCCTACCTGACGGCCCACTCCTACAAGATCGCCGAAGGATCCTCGTTCACCGCCGAAGACGTCGCCAAGCACCGGCGCGTCGCGGTGATCGGCCAGGAAGTGGTGCAGGAACTGTTTGCCGGGGCCAGCGCCGTCGGGCAGAACATGAAGGTCAACGGCTCAAACTACGAAGTCGTCGGAGTGCTCGCCAAAAAGGGCACCAACGGCACCACCAACGAGGACGACGTCGTGATGGCCCCGATCACGACCGTCCAGGACCAGCTCACGGGCGTCGGTCCGATCGACTCGATCACCGTCCAGGCGAAGTCCGAGTCCGCGCTGAACGCCGCCGAAGCGGAGGTCACGACGATCATCGAGGAACGCCACAAAATCAAGAACACCGACGAACCGGGCTTCAGCGTGCTCAACCAGGGATCGCTGCTGGAAACCTCCAGTTCCACCTCGAGCGTCTTCACCACGCTGCTCGGCGAGGTGGCCGCGATCTCGCTACTGGTCGGTGGGATCGGCGTGATGAACATCATGCTCGTGTCCGTCACCGAGCGCACGCGCGAGATCGGCATCCGCAAGGCCGTCGGCGCCAGGCGCTCGGACATCCTCACCCAGTTCCTGACCGAGGCCGTTTTGGTCTCCCTGTTCGGCGGCGTCACCGGCGTGCTCGTCGGCGTGCTCGGCAGCCAGTTCGAAATCGCCGGTGTGCACCCGGAAGTCGCCACGTACTCGATCTTTCTGGCCTTCGGCGCGGCGGCGCTGTCCGGCCTGTTCTTCGGCACCTACCCCGCCGCGCGCGCCGCGCGACTACGACCGATCGAAGCGCTGCGCTTTGAGTGAGCCATACCCACAGGAGCCCGTCATGCCCCAAGAGGAGCCAGCCATGCCCGACCAGGAGACGACAGTCCCACAGACACCCGTCCGGGAGACCGCGCCCGAGCCGGTCGCCGATGACGCGAGCGAGTGGGACGAGCCGATCGAGGATCTGCCCCCCAGGCCGCGTCGGCGACTGCTGGGGGCGGGCGGGAATCCGATTGCGCTGGCGCTGCTCGGGGCGATGCTGATCGCCTGTGGGTTCATCGGTGGAGTGCTCGTCGAGAAGGGCCAGACCTCCACAAGCAGCTCAGCCGGAGGCAACGCGACGGGCCTCGCCTCGCGCTTTGCCGCATTACGTGGCGCGGCCGGCGGCGTCACGAGTGGGGTCTCCGCGAACGGGGCAGCGACGAGCGGGCCCTCGACTGGCGGCGCGGCGGCGGCCGGCCTCTTCGGGCGCTCCGGCGGCGCTGGCGCGGGCGCGACCACCGGACAGGTGGCATATCTATCCGGCAGCACCCTGTATGTGACCAACGCCGAAGGCAACACCATCAAGGTCACGACCTCGCCGGCTTCGACGGTCACGAAGACCGTGAATGCCGATGTCAAAGGCATCCACCCGGGCGAAACCGTCCTGATCACCGGAGCCGCAGGCTCAAATGGCTCGATCAGCGCCGAATCGATACGTGTCGGCGCAGGCGGTGGTGGTCTCGGCGCACTGTTCGGCGGCTCCGGCACGGGCAGTGGCCGTAGCGGGGCGGCAAGCGCCGGCAGCAGCAGTGGACCGGCCCTGTTCGGCAACGGCGGGTAGCGCTAGACACGCTTAAGGCGGCGGTTAAGACAGCGTGGTTAACCTTGCCCATCGGTCCTCACATCCAGCCGCGCCGGACCCCAACCCCGATTAGCTGATCATCGAAAAAGGAGCTTCATGTCTCACATCTACAGCAGCAGACGCAAACCCGAGGTAGCGGCCACAACCGTGTTGGTACTTCTGCTCGCCTGTCTCGGGCTGGCGGCCTGCGGCGGCTCCTCGAGCAGTTCGTCTTCCAGCACCGCTGCTGCTGCAACGAGCACAAGCACGGGGACGGGCGCGAAAGGACCGAACGCCGGCCGCTTTACCGCAGTGCGCGAATGTCTGCAGAAGAACGGCATCACGCTGCCGAAACGGACCCCTGGCCAGAAACGGCCTCCCGGTGGAGCCGGCGGCTTTCTCGGTGGCGGCGGCGCCGGTGCAGGCGCTGCGGGTGGGCCTGCACTCCCGAAGGGTGTGACGCGCGCGCAGTATGAAGCCGCGCTGAAGAAGTGCGGCGGCGGCAACTTCGCCGGTCGTGGCGGCGCTGCGCGCTTCAAAAGCCCCGCCTTCAAAGCGGCGCTCGCGAAGTTCGCTACCTGCATGCGTGAAAACGGCGTGAACGTACCGGCCCCGAACACCTCGGGCAGCGGCCCTGTGTTCGACACCAAAGGCATCGACACGAGCAGCGCCCAGTTCAAAGCGGCCGAGGCCAAGTGCCAGAGCGACCTTACCGGGGCGTTCCGTCGCGGGCCGGGCGCCGGTGGATCTCCCAGCGCAAGTGGAGCACCCCCCGGAGCAGCGCCCCCCAGCAGTGGTGAAGCCCCCGGCGGCGCCGCCGGTCCCCCGGCCGGGTAAACGGCCGAGAACCCGCTTGAGCTACCCGCGGGAGGAGGCGGGCTTGCTCAAACCCAGGCCGCGGTTGCTCGGCGCGGCCTGGGGGTCGCGGATCGCGGCGGAGGTCGGCTTGGCGGCCACCTTCGGCGCCGGGATTGCACCGATGCGCGCGAGCAGTTGGTTCCACTGCGTCAAGCTCAAGGTGGGGCTCGCCTGCAACGGCGAGGGCGCGGTCTTGCCCGCGGCCGAGTTGCGCGCCGCCTTCGCGGCCTTAGCTCCGCTCAGCCCAAACGCCGCAGCCGGCGGCTGGAAGTCGATCTGGACCACGTTTGCATGCGCCCGCGTGGCGAACGTGTTCACGGCGTCGGGGTACTTCATCAGGCTGGCGATCTGGTTGGGCGCGTATTCGCCCCGTAGCGTGAGCAGCGTCCGAATCGTGCTGTCGGTGATCGACCCGGCACCCTCGTGCCCGGCGATCGCGATGCCATTGACCTCGGAGATATCGACCGCGCCGCCGGTGTCGCTGTCGCTCCCCGCGCGGCGGCCGGCAACGGTGGAGAGGACGGGTCCGCGGTGCAGCGCCTGCACCGTCGGCTTCAGACCGCTGCGCGAGAGGAATGCGAGCACCGCCAGTACGCGCCTGTCGATCGCCCCCGATGCGACCTCGTGGCGGGCGCGGGCGTCGAGGGTGATGCCCGGATCGGAGAGCACCGCGAGCTCGAGCTGGCTCTTGGAGAGCAGGAACACATCGCTCGCGGTGGCCCCGAGCAGGTCGGCCTGTCCCTTGGCCCCCTGCGGATGCAGCGCCGCGTCGAGCTCTTTCCAGTTCGCGAGCACCGGCCGGGGATCGATCGAGCCAGCGTCGCCCGCGGGCTGGACCGCAAAGCGCAGATGACCGTCTTTCGCCGCGTGTGGCACGAGCACGTGACCGAGCACCGTGCCCTCGGCGACGAGCGATCCACGCCGCAGGGGCAACGCATGTCTGGAGCCCTTGGCCGGCGTGGACGTTGTGACCCGCGCGGCGGCCGCGAGCGCGTCCGGATTGCCGGGATTGGCGAACAGCCGCACCTTGCCCGTGGTGGCCGGCACCGATTCGGCCGAGCCGGCCGGGACCGAATCCTGCGAGGGCGCGGTCTGGGCGTGCGAACGCTTCACCCGCAACGTGAGGGGAACCTCAGCGCCGGTGGTGCTCGCCGGCTGACCGGCGCCGGTGGCAGTCGCCGCGAGCTTGGCCGATGCGATCAGCGCCGCGGATGGCACCTTGGGTAGACGGTAGCTCGGCGCGATGCTGCCCAGCCCCGCATACGTGAACACATCGCCGTAAATGTCGCGCAGGATCACGTACTTGCCGAGCCTGTGGGATCTCCCGAGCCCGAGAACGCGACCGTCCTGCACCGCCACCACGGAGGCGTTCGGCGCGCTCATCAGTTCCACGAACTGCGGAGCCGCATCCGCCTTTTCCGCTCCGCTGGCAGCGCCCGCTGCCGCCGCCGTGGGCGAGGGAGCGGGCACCGAGCCCGGCACCGATCCAGCGGCAGCGGTTGAGCCGCTCTCCTTCACCGACCCTGCCACCGCCGCGCTTGCGTCGCTCGAATCGGTCTTCGCCTTTCCAGCGACGGCCTTCGCGTTCGCGGTCGCGCTCGACGACGACGCAGGCGCGGGCAACAGCGCGCCCCAGGAGACTTGCTTGCCGGTCACGGGCAAGCGCGCGTCGACGAGGCCTGTCAGCGTCGCGATCACAGCTTTGGGATAGCTGGAGATCAGCTTGGCACGCAGCAGCACCGATTCCGCATACGCTTCGGAGTGGTTGTAGGCGAGGATCGCCGTGCGCAAGTCCTTGGAGGCGCCGGCCGCGTGCAGATAGCGAGCTGCGGCAAAGATCGCGTCCACCGGGTTATATGGGTCGGCGTAGCCGGCATCGAGGGCATCCACGCCATATTGCAGCCAGGTCGAGGGCTCGAACTGCATCCACCCCTCCGCACCTGCGGATGACACCGAGAGGTCTGAGCCGTAGTCGGTCTCGACTTCGTTGATCGCGGCGAGGATCTGCCACGGTACGCCGTACTGGATCGCGGCCGCTCGGTAGATCGGCAGCAAAAACAGCGGGATCCGGTAGAAGCCGAGCGCCTGCACGGACGCCGCCGAGGTGGCGAGCTCCGCCGCGAGTGCCCCTGCCTGCGCGGCCACGACCTGCGGCGACGGGGCAACACCGTTAGGGCCGGAAGCCGTCGTCGGGCCCTGGGTGCTGCCCGTCGTCGGCTGGGCGTCGGAGGATTGGCCGTGCGTGGCGGTGAGGTTTGGGCTCGTCTTCTTGCTCGGGGTGGTCTTCTGCCGGCGCTGGCGCTGCACGACCACCGCGGGGATTTCCATCGCGGGAGTGGTCGCGGGCGTGCTCGCGGGCGGCGGCGTGCTCGGCGGCACGGCGCTCGGCTGCGGTGTGCTGGTCGTCGACGTGTTCGCCGGTTCGTCGGCTGTCCCCGATGTGCCCGTTGCGGGGGCAGGGGTCGCGGGGGTGGGCGTGGTGACCGGCGCAGTCGCGCCTTCGCTCGGCGTCACGGGCGCATCGGCCGCGAGCGCTCCGCCCGTGAGGGGACCGCCTAGGCCGACGACGGTCAGCCCGCCCCCGGCGAGCGCGGACAGCATCGTCCGCCGTGCCCGGCTGCGCGCGCTCGTCATCGGCTAGCTGCCCCGGAGTTAGTCATTGAGCGTTCCATATTCGTGGTCGGCGCAGCTGGCCCACGATCGGCAGGCACGCCCATTCAGAGTCATATCGGCAGGCAAGCAGAAACCCGTAAAGGATTCGTAATCGCGTTGCAATATCGCCTCTCCGGTCGATGCCATCTAAAGGACAGAGCGGCCGGACCGTATCGGTGCCCGAGGCGGAATGGGCCGCGCTGGCCAAATTGTCGGATTTTGGGCAGATTTATCGCTGATCAGACATCGCTTGAATAGGCCACGGGGAACTTTCGGTGGCAGCCCCGATCCTCCTGCCCGGGATCGGCGATAACCTTCACAGTCCATGGAAACGATCCTCTCGGTCCTTCAGATCGCCCTCGCGGTGATCGTCATCTTCCTCGTGCTGATGCACTCCGGCAAGGACTCCGGCCTGTCCGGTGCCTTCGGCGTCGGCAGCGGTCAGGGTCCACTCGGCGGCGGCTCGATGGTCGAGCGCAACCTCAACCGCTGGACGGTCTTCTTCGCCGTCCTGTTCGTGCTCAACGCAATCGTCCTGCTCAAGCGCCCCTGGGCCTAGGACGCCGCTGAGACGGCGCGAGGCTTTGTCCTCGGTCGCTCGTGCCACGCTCCTTGTGTCCGCGCCTCGCTGCTCAGCGACGCCCTGGGAAGCGCAGTTCTGGGAAACGCGTCCGCTAGGAACCCGGATCCTCGCCCTCCAGCGCCGCCAGCCGGTTGAGGATCTCGACCGCCTCCGCGCGTAACGCGCCGTCGGTGGCGGCAAAGTCCTCTATCGAGAGCTTCCCCGTACGGTAATCGAGCTCTGTGTCGCGAATCTCGCGATACTTCGCCTCACGCGCTGCCTCCAGCTCGGCACGCCGTTCCGCCGGCGCGATCGCGTCGCGATCGACCCCGTCCCGATCGGGCTCTCCGTGCGCGGTCTCGTGCTCGCTGTGGCCGGCCTCTGCCGACTCGCGCTCCGTACCGTCCGCCGGCTCGTCCCGGGAGGCGCTCCCGCCGGCGCGCAGCGGCGCGCTGATGACGAGGATCACCACCATGAGCAGCGCCAGCGCAATCACTGCGATCAGGAATTCCATGCGTATCGCCGCCGTTAGGAGCGCGCGAGGCTCAGGCGCGCGCCAGACCGCGCTCGGCGCGGGCGCGCGAGCGTGCGCTCACACGGCGGCGAACGACGCTCGGCGCCGGCCAGATCGCGATCAGGGCGCCCCCGATGACGATCAGGCCGCCGATCCAGATCCACATCACCAGCGGCGAGGCGATCAGGTGGAACTGGGCCTGTGGTGGGCTCTTCATGTAGGCGGCGGCCAGCGCCGCGATCGCAACCATCCCCTCTCCGGGATGGATGTAGGGGAGCGTCCTGTTGCCCAGCGTGACGATCCGCTTCAGCTGTGGGGTTTCGATGTTCGGCGCGATCGCGGTCCACACGTCGCGCGTGACGCCGGCATCCAGGGCCACGTGGCTGACCGGCTGACCGCCGATCAGATGCCCGACCGACCCCTGTGTGGGTTCTTCAGAGGCGTAGTACCCCTCGCTCGGAAACAGCGTCGTCACATGGCGGCCATCCTTGCTCACGTCGAGCACCGCGCCCAGGCTGAGGGTCGCGCCGGTGCGCGCGGTGTCGGGACCCAGGGTCACGCCCGGCTCGGCGCGGATGATCGCACTCAGTTCGCGGCCTCCCTGAGTGCTCGAGGAGTCGTAGTCGGGGGTCACGCTCGCCGTCGGGCGCACGTATTTGATCGTGTAGGCGCCCACCCGCGAGGACTGCCCGGGCGACAGACCGAGCTCGGACTCGTGCTGAAACGAGGTGGAGGCGGCGACGCCAACGAACAGGACCGCGATCCCGATGTGCACGATGTAGCCGCCATAGCGCCTGCGGTTGCGCCGCACGAGCGCCACCAGCGCCGTCGGGGGCGCCTCGCCGGCCATCGCCGATCGCGCGTGCATCCCGCGGAAGAACTCCTGCCCGATACTCCCGGCGACGAACGCCGCACAGCAGAACATCGCGAACGCAAACGGCTTCACGGGAACTCCCGCCGCTAACAGCGCGACAAGCGTCGCGAGCGCGACGCCGATCGGCACGAGGAAATTGCGGCGCGCGTTGGCCAGCGTCGCGCGGCGCCACGCGATCACCGGCCCGATCCCGCTGAGCAGCACCAGGATCAGCGCCAGCGGCACCGTGTAGCGGTCGAACCACGGCGGCCCAACCGAGGCTTCCTGGCCGGTCAGCGCCTCGGAGATCAGCGGGAAGTAGGTTCCCCAGAGGATCACGAAGACGAGCGCCACGAGCACCAGGTTGTTGGCGAGAAACGCGGCCTCGCGCGAGAGCAGCGAGTCGATGCGATGCTCCGAGCGCAGCATCTCGCGACGCGTAACCACGAGGTAGATCGAGCCGGCGATCATCACCGCGATCAGCACCACGAAAGGCACACCCAAGGTCTGTCCGCCGAACGCATGGATCGAGTTCAGGACCCCGCTGCGCACAAGGAACGTGCCCATGATCGCGAGCGTTCCCGTCGCGAGCACGAGCGAGACGTTCCACACCTTAAGCATCCCCCGCTTCTCCTGGATCATCAGCGAGTGCAGGAACGCCGTCCCCGTCAGCCACGGCAGCAGCGCGGCGTTCTCGACCGCGTCCCAGCCCCAGTAGCCGCCCCAGCCGAGCTCCGAATAGGACCAGCGCGCGCCCAAGAGGATGCCGATCCCGAGGAAGAACCAGGCGCCGAACGCGAACCGGCGGATCACCCTGATCCACTCGGCGTCGACCCTCCGCGCCAGGAGCGCCCCCATGCCGAACGCCAGCGGGATCGTGCAGAGCGTGTAGCCCGAGTAGAGCATCGGGGGGTGGATCATCATCGTTGGGAAGCGCAGCAGCGGGTCGAGGCCGACGCCTTCGCTCGGGGTGGGGCTGGTGGTGGCGAACGGCTGCGCGTAGAACACCATCAGCGAGATGAAGAACCCGCCGAAGCCGAGCATGATCGCCGTGGCGTAGGCGGCCACGTCGCGGATGCGACGGCGCGTGAGGAACAGGGCGAGACTCGACCACAGCGACATCAGCCAGGCCCACAACAGCAGCGAGCCTTCCTGCGAGGACCACACCGCCGCCGCCTTGTAGAAGGTCGGCGTTGTGCGACTGGAGGTGTCGGCGACTGCGTTGAAGGCGAAGTCGTTACGCAGGAACGCAATCTCCAAGATCACGAAGCCGACGGTCAGGATGCCTGCGAGCGCATACACCGAGCGCCGCCCGGACACAGCCCACTCCCACCGTCCCGTGCGCACGCCGTAGATCGAGGCGCCGATCCCGTATACGCAGACGACGAGCGCGAGCAGCAGGCAGACGCGGCCGAGCAGCGCCATCAGCGCGCGCACTCGCTGGGGGTGAACCGCGCCCGGGCGCTAGGCACTCAGGAGCTCTGCTTCTCGGAGGCCGGCGTTTCCTTGTACTTCGACGGGCACTTCGTGATCAACGAGTTACGTTCGCCGACATACTCCCCGCCCTGCTTCTCGACGGTCACGATCACCTCGCGCCCTTCTTTGAACGGGTCGGGCACCGTGCCCGTGTAGGCGACCGGCACCGCGGCGCCCGCGGCGCCGCCCGCGCGGTCAGCGACGCTGAAGTTCAGCACCGCGCCATCGCGCGAGACCGAGTGGGCGAGCACCGTGCCCGTCAGCTCATAGCTGCGGCCCGGTTGGGCCTCGTGCACGAGCTGGCTGGGCGTGAGCGCCGGGGAGGCGGCGCTGAAGCTCGTATAGATCAGCGCGCTCGCCAGCACCACGGCCACGCTCAGCGCGACCACCAGCCGCACAGTTCGCTTGCGGGCGGGATTCATCGCTCCTCAGTATCGCAAACCCCTTCGCACGCCGCGCGGGCAACCACTATCCAGTGCCAGCGACGACCAAACCGGCTATTCGGCCAGGAAATCACGCTCGGGGAGCGAAACATTCATCCGTGGGCCGAGTTATTACTAGTACAAGACCATGAGCCCGCGTCTCCTCCTACACCCCCTTTCCGAGCGGCACTCACACCGGCGCCGGCCCACGCGCCGGGCCACCCCCGCCCACAAGCGGGAGCCCGAGCCGAGGCCTACCCCCGCGCCTCGCGACATCGCAGTCGAGCGTGCTCGCGCGGCCGGAGGCCCACTAGATCAGGCCTCCTACATCTGCGAGTGCGGCTATCTGTTCGCGGCGCCGGTCTCCACAACCGTCGCCTGCCCACACTGTGGTGCAGGTCAGGCTTGGTAGCGGCGCTCGTTACTTGATGTGCATGCCCGAGATCGCTCGCGCGATCACGAGCTGCTGGATCTCGGCGGTGCCCTCGAAGATGTCGTAGATCTTCGCGTCGCGGTGCCAGCGCTCGACGGGGAACTCGCGCGTATAACCATTTCCGCCGAGGATCTGGATCGCGCGCTCGGTCACCCACACGGCCACCTCGCCCGACTTCAGCTTCGACATCGATCCCTCGGCGTTCTCGAACGGGACCTGATTGCGACCCATCCACGACGCGCGCCACACGAGCAGCCGAGCCGCGTCGATCTCCATCTTCATCCGCGCGAGCGTGAACGCAATCGCCTGGTTCTCGATGATCTTCCGGCCGAACTGCTCGCGCTCCTTCGCGTACTCCAACGAGTACTCATAAGCGGCGCGGGCGATCCCAAGCGCCTGTGAGCCGACCGTCGGGCGCGAGGACTCGAACGTCTGCATCGCGGCCTGGGACTTGCCTTTCTTGCCCTCCCGTACGCGGGCGATGCGCTCGTCGAGCTTCTCCTTGCCTCCCAGCACGTAGCCGGCGGGCACACGGCAATCGTCGAGGAACACGTCCGCCGTGTGTGACGCACGCAAGCCGTGCTTGGAGACCTTCGTGCCCTGGGAGATGCCCTTGGCCTCGCTCATCGGCACGACGAACGCGGCGTGACCTTTGGAGCCGAGCTCCGGATCGACGGTGGCGATCACCACATGCACATCGGAGATGCCGCCGTTCGTGGCCCAGGCCTTCTGTCCGTTGATGATCCACTCGCCCGTCGCCTCATCGAACTTGGCGCGCGTGCGCACGTTCGACACATCAGAGCCGGCGTTGGGCTCCGAGGCGCAGAACGCCGCGACCTTCAGGTCGTCTTGCGTGCCGAAGCACCGTGGGATCCATTCTCCGATCTGCTTGCCCGAGCCCTGTCCGAAGATCGCGGCCACCGCGAGCGCCGTGCCCATGATCGACATACCGATCCCGGCATCGCCCCAGAACAGCTCCTCGTTGACGATCGGAAGCGTCAGGCCGGTCGGGTCGGCGAAGAACTGCGCCAGGCCCTCAAAGCCGTACAGGCCGATCTTCGCGGCCTCCTGGATGATCGGCCAGGGGGTCTTCTCCTTCTCGTCCCACTCATGCGCGGCGGGACGCATAACGTCAGCGGCGAAACCGTGAACCCAATCGCGGATGTCCTTCTGATCCTGGGTCAGCTGTAGCGAGAAGGTCACGTCCTGGCCGGCGGCGCCGGCGATCGCCTCCACGGCGGCCTCGGCGGCCTCGGTCGTGTCGGAGCTGGCAACGGGTGTGGCGGACATGGGGTGAGTCTCTCCTTTGATCGGCGGGGCTGGCGTGGTGGACTGCGGCGGGCGTTGGTGGCGCGGCTGTGCAGGACGAGCCGGTGGATACAGGGCTGCGACGACTGGAAGTTAGCCCAGTCATAAATGATTGTCAAACGAAAGTTTGAACGTCGTTTACAACAGCTATAGTAGCCGTCCATGAGCACCTTGGAGACCAGGAAGCCGATCGCCTCCCGCCGTGCCGCGGCACGGCGGGAGCGCGAGCGCGAGATCGTCTCGGCCACGCGACGCCTGTTCGACGAGCGTGGCCTGCAGGACGCGCCAATCGAGGACATCGCGCGCGCGGTCGGGATCAACAAGGGCCTGATCTACCGCTATTTCTCCTCCAAGGACGAGCTCTTCGTACTGACGCTCACCACCTACCTCACCGACCTGGCTCAGCACCTCGACGGAGTCTCGATGGCGCTTGACCCGGTGGCCCAGCTGCAGCAGGGATGGCGTCGCTACACCGACTTCTGCCTCGAGCATCCCGCCTTTCTCGACTGTGGCATCTCGCTCATGCGCCGGCCGGCCGAGGAGCTCAGGGAGGAGATCTCAGACGCCGTCTGGATCCGCCTCGGGCAGGGCATGGCGGCCTGCCTCGGTCGCCTTTCCCGGATCCTCGCACGGGGAGCCGAACAGGGCCTCTTCACGGTCGAGGATCCGGACTTCACCGCCAACCACCTCTACGCTCAGACGCTAGGGACCATGCACCTGGCGCGCGTTGGTGCAGGTGTGCGTACCGGAGCGGGCGGCGGGGCGGGCGGGATCCCAGAAATATTCACGATCGATCCGCTGCGGGTCCAAGAGGCCTGCATCGCCGATGTGCTCGCCTCGGTCGGCGCCACGCGGCCTGCCTGAACAGCGCGCCCTGCCTGAACAGCCACCACAAACGGGAATACCTAATTAAGCCTAATCCCGAGCAGGATTGTGCTAATTTGCCCTTTCAATCCTCATGCTCTTGGTGTTATCTATGCAGAAAGTGGTTATGCAAACACGCACCCCCGCACTCGCCGTCTCCCTGCTCGCCGTGCTCGCCGCCGTGCTCGGCCTGGCCGCCTGCGGCTCGTCCTCGGGCTCGAGCAACAGCCTCGCTCTCGTCGCCTACTCGACCCCGCAGGGGGCCTATGAAAAGCTGATCCCGACCTTCCAGGCAACCAGCGAAGGGAAAGGTGTCAGCTTCAGCCAGTCATACGGGCCATCGGGCGAACAGAGCAGAGCGGTCGTCAACGGCCTGCACGCCGATGTCGTGAACTTCTCGCTGCAACCGGACGTCGAAAAGCTCGTCAAGGCCGGTCTCGTCTCGTCCAGCTGGAACCAGAACGCCACGCACGGCTTCGTCACGAACTCGGTCGCGGTGATCATCGTGCGCAAGGGCAACCCGAAGCACATCACCGGCTGGTCGGACCTGACCAAGCCGGGCATCGGCGTGATCACGCCGAACCCCTTCACCTCGGGCAGCGCCCGCTGGAACATCATGGCCGCCTACGGCGCCCAGCTGAAGGAAGGCAAGACCCCCGCCGAGGCCGAGGAATACCTGAAGGCCCTATTCCACAACGTCGTCAGCCAGGACAGCTCAGCGCGCAACGCGCTGCAAACGTTCCTCGCCGGGCGCGGCGATGCACTGATCGACTACGAGGACGAGGCGATCGCCGACGAGAAGAAGGGCGCGGCGATCGAATACATCGTCCCGAGCGCCACGATCCTGATCCAGAACCCGATCGCGGTGTTGAGCGGCGGCAACACGGCGGAGGGACAGAAGTTCGTCAACTACCTGCTCTCCCCGGCCGGCCAGCAGATCTGGGTCGAAAAGGGCTACCGCCCGGTGATCTCCGGGGTGCCGGGGGCCGAAAAATTCCCGACGCCGAAGAGCCTCTTCACGATCGAAAGCCTCGGCGGCTGGAAAGCGGTTACCAAGCAGTTCTTCGAACCGGAAACGGGCATCGTCACGAAGATCGAGCAGTCGCTGGGAGTCTCCACTGCCAAGTAGTACCCCTACTCCTTCCCTGGCGCTGCCGCGCCAGCCGGGCCGCCGGTGGCTCCCCTCTCCCCGCCGGCGGCCCTCCTCGATGCGAGCGGGCGGCGGCCTCGGCGCGCGCTCCGCGAGCGTGCTCGGCCGCGGGCTGCTCGGGTTGTACCTGTCGGTGCTCGTGCTGCTGCCGGTCGCGGCCCTGCTCGCGCAGTCCACGAAGGGCGGCACGGCGGCGTTCTGGCGCGAGGTCACAAACCCACAGGCGCTCGCCGCGATCAAGCTGACGCTCGCGATCTCGGCGATCGTGGTCCTGATCAACGCGATCTTCGGCACGCTGATCGCCTGGGTCCTCGTCCGCGACGAGTTCCGTGGCAAGAAGATCGTCAACGCCCTGATCGACCTGCCGTTCGCGCTGCCGACGATCGTGATCGGGCTGGTGCTGCTAGCGCTGTACGGCAACGGCAGCCCGCTCGGCATCGACGTCGCGTTCACGCGCGCGTCGATCGCGCTGGCGCTGCTGTTCGTGACGCTGCCGTTCGTCGTGCGTTCGGTCCAGCCGGTCCTGATCGAGCTCGACCGTTCGATGGAGGAAGCCGCCGCCTCGCTCGGCGCCGGGCCGGCGACGGTGCTGCGGCGGATCGTGCTGCCCGCGCTCACTCCGGCGATCGTCTCCGGCGTGGCGCTCAGCTTCGCGCGGGCCGTCGGCGAGTTCGGCTCGCTCGTGCTGATCACCGGGAACCTGCCGTTCAAGACCGAAGTCGGTTCGGTCTACGTGTTCGGCCAGATCCAGGACGAAAACCTGCCCGCGGCCGCGGCCGTGTCGGTCGTGCTGCTGGCGGCGGCGCTGATCGTGCTGGGCGCGCTGTCGCTGGTGTCGCGCTGGAGGTCGAAGCATGTCCTTTAGCAAGCTCGCCGCGCGCACGATCGCGCTCGGGTATCTCACGCTGCTGCTCGCCGCGCCGGTGGTGATGATCTTCTACAGGACCTTCGAACACGGCCTCGCCCCGGTATGGACGGCGATCAACGAACCGAACGCGGTACACGCGTTCTGGCTGTCGATCGAGATCGTCGCGATCGCGGTGCCGCTGAACACGGCGTTCGGCGTCGGCATGGCGCTGCTGCTCGAGCGAGGGAAGTTCAGGGGCAAGGTGCTGCTGGGGATGCTGATCGACCTGCCGTTCGCGATCTCTCCCGTCGTCGTCGGACTGGCGCTCGTGCTCGTGTACGGCAAAACGGGCTGGTTCGGAAACTGGCTGATCGGGCACGGGATTCAGATCATCTTCTCCGTGCCGGGCATGGTGATCGCGACCGCGGTCGTCTCGCTGCCGTTCGTCGCGCGCGAGACCGCGCCAGTGTTGCGCGAGCTGGGAACCGACGCCGAGCAGGCGGCGGCGACGCTCGGCGCGAACGGTTGGCAGACCTTCTGGCGGATCACGCTGCCCGCAATTCGCTGGGGGGTCGTCTACGGCGTCGTGCTGACGACCGCCCGCGCGCTCGGCGAGTTCGGCGCGGTCAGCGTCGTCTCCGGGCGGATCGAGGGCCAAACGCAGACGCTGCCACTGTACGTGCAGGATCAGTTCGAGAACTTCAACACCACCGGCGCCTACACCGCCGCGGTGGTGCTCGCACTGCTGGCCCTGGGTACCCTCGTACTGATGAACCTGCTGACCCGACGCACCCGCCGCAGGACGGCCGTGTAGCGATGGCGATCGAGGCGCTCAACGTCAACAAGCGCTTCGGCGATTTTGTCGCGCTCGACGATGTCTGCATCCGCGTCGACGACGGCTCGCTCACGGCGCTGCTCGGACCGAGCGGCAGCGGCAAGTCGACGCTCTTGCGGATCATCGCCGGCCTGGAGATACCGGACAGCGGCAGCGTGGTGATCGACGAGCGGGACGTCACCTCCACCCCCGCGCGCAGCCGCGGCGTCGGCTTCGTCTTCCAGCACTACGCGCCGTTCAAGCACATGACCGTGCACGACAACGTCGCGTTCGGGCTGACCGTGCGCAAACGGCCGAAGTCGGAGATCGCCCCGCGCGTGGAAGAACTGCTGGGACTCGTCAGGCTGGATGGCCTCGCGGAGCGGTATCCGTCGCAGCTCTCCGGCGGCCAGCAGCAGCGCATGGCCCTGGCGCGCGCGCTGGCGGTCCAGCCGAAGGTGCTGCTCCTCGACGAGCCGTTCGGCGCGCTCGACGCCCAGGTCCGCGGCGAGCTGCGCGAGTGGCTGCGCCGGCTGCACGAGGAAATCCACGTGACGACGATCTTCGTGACCCACGACCAGGAGGAGGCGATGGAGGTCGCCGAGCAGATCGTGGTCATGAACAAGGGCAAGATCGAGCAGGCGGGCACTCCACACGAGCTGTACGAGAGCCCGCGCAACGAGTTCGTGATGTCGTTCATCGGGCCCGTGAACCGCCTCGGCGACTCGTTCCTGCGCCCCCACGACATCCAGATCCTCGCGGAGGCGGAAGGCAGTGGCATCGAGGCGCTGATCCAGCGAGTCGTGCACCTCGGCTTCGAGGTCCGCGTCGAGCTGACCTTGCCCGACGGCCGTGACATCTGGGCACAGGTCACCCGTGAGACCGCCGAGCAGTTGGAGCTGAAAGAGGGCCAGATCCTCGCCGTGCGTTTGCCCCCACCGCGCGTGTTCGCGGCCTAACGCGTTTCCCAGGCTTCCTCTTGTTTGGTCAGTGCCACGATCTCGGGCGGCAGTTTGCCCGCGGCCACGTCGGCGACCGTCACGTGCTCGAGCACTTTGCGCAGGTTGGCGCGCAGCGCGACCCAGACCTGCTGTAAGGACTCCGCGGAGCCCCGGTATTCGATCTCCTCCGGGCGTTGGCCGCGAATGCCGACGAGCGGGCCCTCGACAGCGCGAATGATCTGTGCGAGGTTGACCTCATCGGCCGGATGGGCCAGCCAGTAGCCGCCCTCGGGGCCGCGCTGAGAGCGCACGATCCCGGCCGAGCGCAGCTGCGTGAGGATGTTCTCCAGGAAGGACACAGGTATGTCCTGGGCCTGCGCCAGCTGATCGACCTTGCGGGGGGCATCCTGGCTACCGGCGGCCAGCTCCACGGCCGCTCGCACGGCGTAGTCGGCCTTGGCGGTGACGTGCATCGGACCATTCTCCCGGAAACGGCGGCGGAGGGCGACCACGGGATATAGGCCGTTATGGGAATTGACCTTAGGCAACCCTAATTCCCTGTGATAACTTGCGGTTCGTAATCCCTACCCAGCCGATCGGATATCGATGTCCAAGCAGAATGCCTTCACCTCCCTCTCGCTGCTGATCCTGCTCGCAGTGGCCATCACGCTGACAGCCTGCGGCACGAGCGGATCCTCCGCGAGCACGATCACGCTGTACAACGGCCAGCACGAACAGACCACCGCACTGTTGGTGGCAGGATTCGAAAAGCAGACCGGGATCAAGGTGAAGGTCCGCTCCGACGACGAGGACGTGCTCGGCAACCAGATTCTGCAGGAGGGCTCGAGCTCGCCGGCCGATGTTTTCTACACGGAGAACACGCCGGTGCTGGAGGACCTGCAGGAAAAGGGCCTGCTCGCCCCGCTCCCGACTTCGACCCTGGCGGCGGTGCCGAGCAAGTACAGCTCCCCTCAAGGAAACTGGGTGGGAGTGTCGGCGCGCGTGTCGGTGCTCGTCTACAACGCCTCCCAGGTCAAACCCGACGAACTGCCGAGCTCGATTCTCGAACTCGCACAACCCCGGTGGAAAGGCAAGCTTGGGTTCGCCCCGTCGGAGACCGACTTCCAGCCGCTGGTCACCGCGATCACGAAGCTCGACGGCGTGAACGTCGCCGAAAAATGGCTGAAGGGCCTGCAGGCCAACGGGAAGGTCTATCCCGACAACGAGACCGTGGTAGCCCAGGTCAACAACGGCGAGAGCGCCGTGGGAATCATCAACCACTACTACTGGTACCGCCTGCGCGACGAGGTCGGTGCAAGCGGCATGCACTCGGCGCTGCACTACTACGCGCCACACGACCCTGGCTACCTGCTCAACGTGTCGGGTGCGGCGGTGCTGAAGTCGAGCTCCCACCATGCCGCCGCGCAGAAGTTCGTGGCCTTCCTGGTGAGCAAGGAAGGGCAGGAGATCCTCGCCCACAGCCACAGCTACGAGTACCCGATCGGCTCCGGTGTACTGACGGCCCAGCCGCTGAAGCCGTTCGATCAGCTGCAGCTAGCGCCGGTCACGATCGCCGACCTGGGCAACGGCCACGCGCCGCTGGAACTCGAGCAGAAGCTCGGCCTGTTGTAGGAGCTGGGAATCGATGAGCACGCTCGCCCCCTTCGAGCCGGCCGCATCGACGCCGCGCGCGTCGCGGCCGAGCAGTTGGGCGCGTGCGTGGTCGGGGCGGCGACGCTGGCCGCTGGTGAGCGTCGCCGGCGGCCTACTCGCGGCCGGGCTGGTGCTGCTGCCACTCGTGTTCCTCGTCGACGAGGCCCTGCAACCGGACCGGGGAGAAATCGAACGTCTGCTGCTGCGCCACAACACCGCGGTGCTGCTGTGGAACACCGTGCGCCTGGCATTCGCGTGCACCGCTCTGTGCGCGGTGATCGGCGTGGCGAGCGCCTGGTGCGTGGAGCGCACGAAGCTGCCCGGCCGGCGCCTGTGGGCGGTTGCACTGGTGCTGCCGCTCGGCATCCCCGACTTCGTCGTGGGCTTTGGCTGGGTGTCGCTGGAGCCCGGGCTGCACGGATACCTGGCCGCGGTGCTGATCATGACGCTGTCGCTGTATCCGCTGGTGTACCTGCCGGTCGCCGCCTCGCTCGGCGGCGTCGACCCGGCCCTGGAGGAGGTGGCTCGCACTCTCGGATTGGGACCATGGCGGACATTCTGGCGGGTGACGCTGCGCCAGATTTCACCGGCTGTGCTGGGAGGTTGCCTGCTCGTGACGCTCGGCTTATTGGCCGAGTACGGCGCTTTTGAGATCGTCCAGTACCAGACGTTCACCGTGGCAATTTTCACCGAGTTCAATCTCGGGTTCGACACCGCGGCGGCGTGCGCGCTGTCGCTCGTGTTGGTTCTGCTGAGCGTGGCCGTGCTCGGCGGCGAGCTAGCCCTCGGCGGACGCGGACGAAGGACGCGCAGTGGCGCCGGCGCCCGGCGCCCGGCGCCGCGAGTGTCGCTAGGCCGTTGGAAGGCACCAGTATTGGTTGGCTTGCTCGCGCTGAGCGGCCTGGGGCTGGGAGTGCCCGTGGGCTCTCTGGTCTACTGGCTCCTGCGCGGCGGCTCCACCACTCTGCCGCCGGCCTCGATCCTGACCGACACCTGGCACACGGCCGAGCTCAGCGCGGCCGCGGCGGCGCTGGCCACCGCGCTGGCAGTGCCCGTAACGGCACTGGCGATGCGCCACCGCAACCGCTTGACATTACTGATCGAGCGCCTCGCCTATCTGCCCCAAGCGCTCCCCGGGCTGGTGGTCGCGCTTGGTCTCGTGTCGTTCTCCGTCCGTTACGCGCTGCCGCTGTACCAGAGCACACTGGAGCTGGTCGTGGCCTACGCGATCCTGTTCCTGCCACTCGCCGTGGTGGGCGTACGCTCGGCGATGGCGCAAACCTCATCCAGCCTGGAGGAGGCGGGACGCTCGTTGGGCCGGCGCCCGGTAGTGGTGTGGTGGCGGGTGACCCTGCCGCTGCTCGCCCCCGGGCTCGGGGCGGCATTCGCGCTCGTGTTCATCTCCGCGGCGACCGAGCTGACGGCGACGCTATTGCTACACCCAACCGGCGTGAACACGCTGGCGACCCAGTTCTGGGCATACACGAGCGGCTTCTCCTATGGCGCCGCCGCTCCCTACGCCGCGTTGATGGTCGCGATTTCAGCTGTGCCGGCATATCTGCTGAGCCGCCGCATGCTCACACTGGCGCGCATGGGACAGAGATGAGCGAGCTGACGGTCACCGACTTGTGGAAGGGCTACTCCGCCCAGCCGGTGCTGAGGGGCATGAATCTCGACGTGCCGGCCGGCTCGCTGACAGCGGTTCTGGGACTGTCGGGCTGCGGCAAGACGACGCTGCTGCGGGTGATCGCCGGATTCGAGCGTGCTGAGCGGGGCCGGGTCTCGCTCGGTTCACGGATGCTCGATGATGAGCACACATACGTGCCACCCGAGCAGCGCGGGATCGGATACGTGCCTCAGGAGGGCGCACTGTTCCCGCATTTGACCGTGAAGGGGAATATCGGCTTCGGTCTATCCCGCGAAGAGCGCCGCGGTGCTGCGGTGGGAGAGCTGCTGGAGATGGTCGGGTTGGCGCCGCTCGCGGATCGTTATCCCCATCAGCTCTCCGGCGGCGAGCAGCAGCGCGTAGCCCTTGCCCGAGCGTTGGCGCGTCGAACCGGAGGCGCTGCTGCTCGACGAGCCGTTCTCCTCGCTGGACGCCTCGCTGCGAACACGCGTGCGGGAGGAGGTACATGCACTGCTGCGCGCGCAGGGGGTGACAACCGTGCTCGTGACACACGATCAGGAGGAGGCGCTGTCGCTCGCCGATACGGTCGCCGTGCTGCGCGACGGCACGATCGTCCAGGGCGGAACGCCGGATCAGCTATACACGCGGCCGGCCGATATCGAGTTGGCGCGGTTCCTGGGCGCTGTCAACCTGATTGACGCAGATTTCGAACGGGGCACAGCGAGGACCTCACTGGGCATGCTGGTACTGCGCTCGGATCCCGGCTCACCGAGCGCGGGGGTACTGGGCGGGGCGAGTGGGGTCGTGATGGTCCGTCCCGAGCAGCTCGAGGTACGCCCTCGCGGAGAGTCGGCCGAGGACAGACTGGTGGGAGAGGTTGAGCAGTGCCGCTATTACGGGCACGACGCGCTGCTTCACATCCGTGTCGAGCAGCCCGGCGGCGAGCAGGTGCTGCTCGCACGGGTGCAGGGCGATCAGGCCCTACCGGCCGGCACGCCCGTGAGTCTCGCCGCGCACGGACCGGTCACGATCCTGCAGTGAGCACGGTGAACGCCGGCTCAGGCCGCTTGCCAGAGCGCGTCATCCCCGAGCGGCCGGCGCACCGCGTCGCCCGAGGCGACCAACTCGAGCAGCGCCATCTCAGCGGCCGAGCGATCGGGCGGGTCATTGCCTTCGGTCAAGAGGGCTGCCACCTCCTGGGTGGTGAGGCCGTCGGTGAAGTGCTGGAGCAGCGGCGCGGGCGAGGGCGGGACAGGTTCACGCGAGAGCGCCGGGTCGAGGTTCGCGACCAGCACGTCGTAGGCCTCGACCGGCTGGAAGCCGCCGGCCTCCAGGCGGCGTCCCTCGCGCTCGAAGACGACCGACGGCGCGGTATAGCGCACGGGGCCATCCGAGGCGGCGGTCTTACCCTGCAGCTCCGAGGCCGAGCCGGCGGCGGTTCGCGCCTCGGCGCGGTCACGCTCGTAGGCCTCGCTCACCTCATCGCTGTCGAGTCGCGCGACGATCTCCTGGGCGCGAATGCCGGGCACCGCGCCAAGCGCATCGGCGAGCTGCGCGTCGTCGTCGAGTAGCAGCGGCGTGGTGAAGTTCGCGAGTGCCAGCGCCCGGAACACGCGCCACTCGCTGCCGGGGTCGAGGATCCGCGCCGCTACCACCGCGCGACAGGCACGGGCGGTCGCTGAGATGCGCGCCTTTGGATTTGGCGACAGCGGCATCCCGTAGCGGCGGTAGCGCAGCTGGCCGAGCGAGGCCCGCAGGGGCGTATATCCACGCGCCTCATACTGGGACGCGTCCCCTGTGAGGCCGATCAGCACCAGCCGCCACCGCAGCTGATCGCGATAGCGCCACTCGAGCACACGCAGCGGAGGGTTCGCGGAGTAGGCCCACGGACAAGCCGGATCGCTGTAAAGCGTCGCATCGATCATTGCGAGCACAACTATACGACGGCGAGCACCGCAATCACAGTGGACTCTACGATGGTGACAGTCGCACGGGCAGCGTCTTGAGCTGGTTGACGAACACCGATTCCACGATCGTCGGCCGGCCCGCCTGCTCCATCGCCGGGAAGCGGGCGAGAGTCTCCTCGAACAGGGTGTTGAGCTCCAGGCGGGCCAGCGCGGTGCCCAAGCAGAAGTGACGACCGCCGGCGCCGAACGCTTGATGCTCGGTAGTGCGGCGCACGTCGAAGCGATCGGGGTCCTCGTGACGGGTTTCGTCACGGTTTGACGAGACGTACCACATGACGACCTTCTCACCCTCCTTAATCTGGCGCCCGTTCAGCTCGGCATCGCGGGTCGCGGTGCGGCGGAAGTGAGCGAACGCGGGAAACATCCGCAGCGACTCCTCCACAGCGCCCGGGATCAGCGACGGGTCGTCCAGCAGCAGCCGGCGCTGATCGGGGTCTTCCATCAGCGCTCGCATGCCGCTGCAGTAGGTGGCCTTCGTGGAGTCGTTGCCGGCGGCGACGAGCAGGAAGAAACCCATCACGATCTCGTGTTCCTCGAGTTTCTGACCGTCCACTTCGGCGTGCACCAGCACGCTCGTCAGGTCGTCCGTCGGAGTCTCGCGGCGCTCCGCGATCAGCTTCCCGCAGCGCTCGAAGATCTCGGCAACGCCCGCTTGCACCCCCGCCACGACGCTCTCGTGCGGGTTCAGATCGGGGTCGCCAGCAGCCAGCATCATGTTCATCAGGCGTGCCCAGGCCTCGTCGTCCTCCGGCGGTATGCCCATGAAGCTGCCGATTACGCGCGAGACCACCGGCTGGGCCACGTCGGCGACCAGGTCGCACGTCTCCCGGGCGGGTGGGCCCTCTAAACGCTCGAGCGCCTCCACCACGATCGCCCTGATCGCGTCCTCGTGCGCGGCGATCCGCTTCGGCGTGAAGCCCGCTTGGAACAGGGCCTTGATGCGGTCGTGCTTGGGCGGGTCCATGCCAATGAACATCGCGCGCGTAAGCTCGATTGGCAAGCCGATGTTGGCGACCACGATGCCTCCGAGTTCAGACGAGTAGGTCTGCCAGTCGCGGCTCACCGCATGGACGTCCTCGGCCGTGGTCACCGACCAGAAGCCGGCCTCTTCAGGGAATTCGGTGATGCCCGCGGTCCAGTGCACAGGGCACTCCCCGCGCATACGCGCGAACAGCTCGTTCGGCACGCCGTGCTCCCAAACCTCGGGCTCGGTGAGGAGCACATTCTCGAGATCGCTGTCAACCGATGCCATCGGGACCTCCTGGATCGCCACGGGATGTGCGGTTGATACTACTGGCTGGCTGGCCAGGATGGCATCCCACCATTGAGCAGCTCCCCACCTCGCCAAGAGATGGCGAGAGCTTTTCCCTAACTCACATGTTCTGCAAGCGGCGGACGGGGGTCGAACCCGCGACCTCAAGCTTGGGAAGCTTGCGCTCTACCAACTGAGCTACCACCGCACGGCACCAGATGTTACGCCGCGCGCGCCGACTCTACGTGTCTCGCACCCACTCCGATGGAACGCGACTTAGCTCTACCCTTGGAGGCCGTGCGCCGCCGCCTGCTGCCGATCACTGTCTCGCTTCTGGGCGCCTGCCTGATCGGGTTGCTGATCTATGGGGTATCTCATCAGTCGGCGAGCCGCACGCTCGATGAAGCGCTGTCACAGGGTCAGCATCCGCTCGCACCGAACGCCACTCGAACGCTACCCGGGCTTTCTGGCGCTCATCCTGCCTCGCTCGCGTCGTTCAGTGGCAAGGTCGTCGTCTTGAACTTCTGGGCCTCCTGGTGCGAACCCTGCCAGGAAGAGGCACCGCTGCTCGAGCGCGCCCAGAGCCAGTTGAAACGCCACGACGCCACCGTGCTCGGCGTGACCTACCTCGACGCCTCCCCCGACTCCGAAAGCTTCGTGCGCCAATATCACCTGACCTACCCGAACCTGCGCGACACCAACGGCGACTTCGCCCACTCATACGGCACCGACCAGCTCCCGGAGAGCTTCGTGATCAACCGCCACGGCCACATCGTGGCGATCTCCCGTGGCGAGATCGATCAGGCATTCCTTGACCGCGCAATCGCGCTGGCGGAGAGCTCATGAGACGCGGCGCCGGGGCACTGATCGCTCTGCTGCTCTGTCTGATCCCATCCATCGCGCTCGGTATGGGCTCCGCGGACGCCGGGAGGGCGGGAATCCAAACCTCCCTGCCGGTAATCGAGCGCCAGGTGATGTGCGTTACCTGCAAAATCCCGCTCAACGTCGCCCAATCCCAGCAGGCCAACCGCGAGCGAGCATTCATCCAGGACCTGATCAACGAAGGCCAGACCGAAGCGCAGATCAAGGACGCGCTCGTTGCACAGTACGGCCCGACGGTGCTGGGGCTGCCGGGCGCGCACGGCTTCGATCTGACCGTCTACCTCGTCCCACTCGCGGCGTTCCTGACGCTGCTCACCACGCTCGCCGTGCTGCTGCCCCGCTGGCGACGTCACGCCCGTGAGCAGGCCGACAGCGCCCTCGACGCACCGCAGCTCAACCCCGCCGACTCTGCCCGGCTGGAGGCAGACCTAGCTCGGTTCGACTGAACCTCACGGCATCTCTGTCTACATCTCGATCGGGGCGCTTACCCCGAGCAAGTCCAAGCAACGCGCAATCGTGCGCTGCGTCGCCACTGATAGCGCGATCCGCAGTGACTCGACCGTCTTTGGTTCGGCGCCGAGCACGCGACAGTCGCGATAAAAGGCCGTGAAGTCCTGGGCCAGCTGTAGCGCGTAGGCCGTGATCCGGTGTGGGGCGCGCCGGTCTGCGGCCTCCTGCACCTCCCCGGGGAAGGCGAGCAGCTGCTTGACCAGCGCGCGCTCCGCCGCATGCAGGGGCGCTACGCTCCCATCCACCGTCCCGTTCCCATCCTGCGTCCGACCATCATCTGGCGATCGACTGCCCTCCGCGATGGCCTTCAACGCCTCCCGCACGCGCTCCTCCCCCACCTTCGCCAGCACCGCGCTGATCCGGGCGTGCGCGTACTGCACGTAATAGACAGGGTTCTCACTGGATTGACTGCGCGCCAGGTCGAGGTCGAGGTCGACCGTCGTCTCGTGCGAGCGCGCCAGCAAGTACCAGCGCGCGGCGTCCACGCCGATCTCGGTGAGCAGGTCGTCGAGCGTCACGAACTCGCCGGCCCGCTTGGACATCTGCGCGCGCTCGCCGCCGCGCATCAGGTGGACGAGCTGCATGATCAGCAGCTCCAGATGGTCGGGGTCGCCGCCGAGCGCCTCATAGGCGGCCTTCATCCGTTGAACGTAGCCATGGTGATCGGCACCCCACACATCGATCTGGCGGTCAAAGCCGCGCTCGCGCTTGTCCTGGTGGTAGGCGATGTCCGAGGCGAAGTAGGTGTGCTCACCGCTGGAGCGCACGAGCACGCGATCCTTGTCGTCGCCGTAGTCGGTGCTGCGTAGCCACAGCGCCCCATCTTCGCGGTAGGTGTGCCCTTCGCGCTCGAGGATCTCGAGCGTGTGCGCCACCGGACTCGGGTCACCTTCGTGCAACCTGCTCTCGTAGGCCCAATGGTCGAAGCCCTCGACGTTGAACGCTCCGAGAGACTCCTGCATCGCTGCAACCATCACCGCCACGGCGGCGTGTCCCAGCGCAGCAGGGTTTGTAGACCGTGTTGTTTGCGCCAAATGTACGAGCTGCTCGACGTAGGAGCCGCGATAGCCATCCTCGGGGACCTCCTTGCCCTGTGCCAGAGCCAGGATCGACTCGCCGAGCTTTGACACTTGCGAGCCGGCGTCGTTGACGTAGAACTCGCGCTCCACATCGTGGCCGTGGAAGGCGAGCAAACGGCCAAGCGCATCACCATAGGCGGCGTTGCGCGCGTGGCCGACGTGCATCGGCCCGGTTGGATTGGCCGAGACGAACTCAACGAGGATGTGCTCGCGAGCTTGGGCACCGTCCGCCCCGAATGTCTCCTCAGCGTTCAGCACCTCCGCAAGCGAGCCGACGAGCCAAGAGTCGGCGAGAAAGAGGTTGAGGAAACCCGGTCCCGCCACCTCGAAGCGCTCGATGCTCGCGCCGAGCCGCTGCTCGAGCTCCTTGCCAAGACTCTCTGCGACCTCGCGCGGCGCGGCACCCAGGCCCGGTGCCAGCAGCAACGCAGCGTTAGTCGAGTAGTCGCCTAAGTCGGCGCGCGGTGGACGCTCTAGCACGATCCCTCCGCGAGCTCTGCCCGCCGAGGTGGTGGTCACCTCGGCTCCAGCACCGTCGCCACCGATCTCTTCGGACGGCGCTTGCGTCAACTCTCCGGCAACCGTCAGCACAGCCTCGCGCAAGCCGTCCAGCGGCGTCGGAACGCTCCTCATGATGCGTTGCAAAGAGACTTTTTCATTGATCCATGCTCGTCCCTTGCGATACTAGCTGCGTGAACGATCAAGACTCAGGCGCCGAGCGCCACATAAACATTCATCTCTCCCCCGAGATCATGGGGGGCGTATACGCGAACTTCGCCAACGTAAGCCACTCCGACTACGAGTTCACCGTCACCTTCGCGCGTGTCGACCACGAGGTCGAGTCCGAGGAGGTCCCGGGTGTTGTCGTCTCCCGCGTCAACCTGTCCCCGCGTTTCATGCGCGAGCTGATCGACGCGATGGAGGACAACTACTCCAAGTGGCGCACCCGCGAGGGCATCAAGAACCTGCCCGAGTACGGCGGTACGGAGGCCGGATCAGAGGAGGAGTAGGGCGGCGCGTCCGCGAACTGCGACAGCTATGAAGGTCGCGGTAATTTCAGATATCCACGGTAACCGCCAGGCCTTCGAGGCCGTGCTTGATGCGGTCGCCGCCAGCGACGCGTCCGAGCTGTGGTGCCTCGGCGACCTCGTCGGCTACGGAGCCGATCCTGACATCTGTGTGCAGCTCGCCCGCGAGCACGCCGCGGTCTGCCTCGCCGGTAACCACGACCTCGCTGTAATCGGCGAGATACCGCTCGATGAGTTCTCCCGCGGGGCGAGCCTCGCGGCGCAGTGGACCATGGAGGTGATCGCGCCCGCGAACCTCGCATTTCTCGCCGAGCTGCGCCCGCAGGGACAGGAGGGTCCGATTGGCCTCTATCACGCCAGCCCACGCGATCCCGTGTGGGAGTACGTACTTTCAGCGTTGCTCGCCGAGCTGTGTCTGGATCGGCAGCCCGACCGCATCTGCCTGATCGGACACTCCCATGTTGCGCTCTCGTTCGTGCGCCACGAGGGCGAGCTCGCCACCGGTGAACCCAGGCGTGAGGGCACTCAGCTCGATCTCTCCACTGGAGAATGGTTGCTGAATCCCGGCAGTGTCGGGCAGCCACGGGACGGGGACCCGCGCGCCTCCTGGCTGCTGCTCGACCTCGACGGCCTGACGGCATCCTTCCGGCGTGTCGACTACGACGTGGCCGGCGCCGCTGGCGCGATCCGTGCGGCACGCCTCCCGGACTCGCTCGCCGAGCGCCTGGAGTACGGTCAATGACCGTGAATCGCCTGATCCGTCTCCTTCTCGCCGGGCTACTCGGCGTCTCCGCCGCCCTGCTCGTAGCCTGCGGGAGCTCCGGCAAGGGCTTGATCCCAGCCGCCAATGCCGGGCCACTGCAGAGCGATTTTGAAGCCGTCGCCCAGGCCGCGCAAAGCGGCGAAGGAAGCTGTACCGCCACAGAAGCGGCGATCGCGAAAACCGAAACAGATTTTGCAGGACTGCCTGCGACTGTCGACTCCGGCCTGCATAAAACGCTCAGCCTGGGCATCGCAAACCTGCGTCGCCGTGCGCTCGCGCTGTGCGCGCAGCCGCTCCCGCAGACAACCTCGACGACGAAGACGACCACCCCCACGACGACCACGAGCACCCAGACGGCACCCACGACGACGAGCACCAGCACCGAAACAACGCCCACCTCGACCACCCCCACAACGAGTACTCCCACAGCCACGACACCGGGAGGCGGCACACCCGCCCCAGGGAACGAAAGCGCCCCCGGGGCGTCAAGTGGACCGGGAGGCGGCACGGGTATCGGCGGCGAAAACGGCTCGGGTGCTGGCGCCGAAGTACCGAGCGCGGGCGGCGCCCAGGAAAACGGCAAATGAGCGAGGTGAAGATCGCCGGGCGCTACCGCCTGGAGGGCCGGCTCGGCTTCGGTGGGATGTCCACCGTGCACCTCGCGCTCGACCTGCGCCTGGAGCGCCAGGTGGCCGTCAAGCTGCTCGCCGAGCACCTCGCGGATGACCCCACGTTCGTCTCGCGCTTCCAGCGTGAGGCACAGGCTGCCGCGCGTCTGGTGCACCCCAACATCGTGCAGATCTTCGACTCTGGCCTCGACGAGCCCTCGGGCCGGCACTTCATCGTGATGGAGTACATCGAGGGTCAGTCCTGTGCAGAGATCCTGCGTGACGACGGCTGGGTCAAGGTGGACGAGGCCGTCTCGATCATCGAGCAATCCTGTGAGGGCCTCGACTATGCCCACCGTCACGGCGTCGTCCACCGCGACGTCAAGCCCGGCAACCTGCTGCGTGCGCGCGAGGGCGAGGTCAAGCTCGCCGACTTCGGCATCGCCAAGGCAACCGAGCAGTCTTCCATCACACAGGTCGGCTCGGTCCTAGGTACCGCCGCCTACCTGGCTCCCGAGCAGGCACGTGGCGAGGAGGCCGGCCCTCGCGCCGACCTGTACGCGCTCGGGGTCGTCGCCTACCAGTTGATCTCCGGGCGCCTGCCCTACGAGGCCACCTCGCTGACCGAGCTCGCGCTCAAGCAGCAGCGCGAGGAGCCCGCGATGCTCGACACGCTCGTCGCTGCCGTCGGGCCCGAGCTAGCCGATGCGATCGCGATCGCGCTCGCGCTCGATCCGCGTGATCGCTACCAGACCGCACGCGAGATGGGGCGCGGAATCGAGGACGGAGCGCGCGGAATCTCACCCGGTGAACCGGCCGAGGGCGCGCGCGGCGGGGGCCCGGCGACGGCGGCGACGAGCCTTTTGGCGACCGCCGGGGCGCGCGGATCCGAGGGCGCAGGCCGCAGTGGCGCCGCCAGCGCCGTCACCCCGCGACGGCCGCGACCCGGGCCGCCGCGCCAGCAGGCCCCGGCCGTAACGACAAGCGGCGCCTCCGCGAACTCGCCCGCCGGGCGCCGGCGCGGACGTCTGCTGCCTGCGATCCTCGTGCTGCTCGCGATCGTCGTCGTGATCGTCGCCGTCATCATCGCCACCGCCCCGGCGCCGACGAAGGTCGTGCTGCGCAACGTCGTCTACTCCGACGTCCAACAGGCATCTTCGGCACTCAAACAGCTGGTCGCGGAAAACACCAAATAAGGCGAAAGGCCCGCTCGCGCGGACCCTCACCCGGGCAGCCGTCAATTGTTGTCCCAGAATGGCTCAGCGCTTGGGGTGAAACTCTCCGGCGCGCCATGCCCGGGCCACGTTTTCCAAGCCCTCGTCTAGGATTCCGCCCCGCAAATCTTTCATCAACCTCGCCAGAAAAGCGAGGTTGTGCATCGTCAGCAGCCTTGCTCCCGTCAGCTCCCCGGCGCGCACCAAATAGCCGAGATAGGCGCGCGACAGGCCGTCGGAGCAGGCCGGGCACTCGCAGCCCTCGAGCAGTGGCTCCTCAGACTCGCGCCACCGCGCCTTCTTCAGATCCACGCGCCAGCGGTTCTCAGGATCGGGGACCAACGCGGTGCCGTGCCTGCCCAACCTGGTCGGCATCGCGCAGTCGAACGTGTCGATCCCCAGCTCCACTCCCCTGATCAGGTCGTCGACCTCGCCGATTCCCAACAAATGTCTCGGCTTGCGCTCGTGCTCGCCTCCCAGCTCGCTCGCCGCGTAACCGACCACCTCATACATCTGCGCCTTCTCAGCGCCCAGCGAACCCCCAATCGCAACCCCGTCACACGTGCTCGCGGCAATCGTTTGCGTCGACTCGCGCCGTAGGTCCTCGTACACACCCCCCTGCACGATTCCGTAAACGAGCTGCTCCGCCGGCCCGTGCTCGGCGTGCCACCCCAGGCAGCGCTCGAGCCAGCGGTGCGTGCGCTCGGTCGAGCGCTGCGTGTACTCGCGGTCGACGTGGAACGGCGTGCACTCGTCGAACACGAGCGCCAGGTCGGAGCCCAGCGCCGCCTGCGTCGCCATCGAGCCCTCGGGCGAGAGGAACCGCTCTTGCCCATCCACGTAGGAGCGAAAGCGCACCCCCTCCTCTTCGATCGCCAAGATCGCCCCTCTCTGTCACTGCCAGCACCGCGACTGCGGGGTGGGTGGGACGCCTTGATCTCCTCGGCCACCGTGCCGTGACCCATTGAGAACACCTGAAATCCTCCCGAATCAGTCACGATCGGGCCGTCCCAGCCCATGAAGCGTCCCATCCCGCCGAAACGCTCGATCAGCTCCGAGCCGGGATTGAGCAGCAGGTGGAAGGTGTTGCCGAGCACCATCTCGTACCCCAGCGCGGCGACCTCGGCGGGCAGCAGGCCCTTGACGGTGGCCTTCGTCGCGAGCGGCACGAAGGCCGGTGTGCGAACATCGCCGTGCGCGGTCTCGAGCACCCCCGCACGGGCGTTGGAGGAGCCGTCGCGGGCCTCGATCGTGAAAGCGGCCATCTCTACGGCATCCTAAGGGTCTCCCCTTCCGCCTCCTGCCAATGCTCGCGTCCCTCGTCAACGTCTCCCACCTCGTCGAAGTCTCCGGCTACCCGCTGCTGTTCATCCTCGTGATGTCCGAGTCGGCGGGGGTGCCGATTCCAGGCGAGACGGCGCTGATCACTGCGGCGGTCCTCGCCTCCGGGGGTAAGCTCAAAATCGAGCTCGTGATCCCGCTCGCCGCGCTCGCCGCGATCGTCGGCGACAACATCGGCTACCTGATCGGGCGCAAGGGCGGGCGCTGGCTGCTCGAACGGCCGGGTCGCTTTCAACGCCAGCGCCTCGACGTGCTCGAGACGGGCGAACCGTTCTTCGAGCGTCATGGCCCGAAGGCCGTGTTCTTCGGCCGCTTCATCCTCGGTCTGCGCGTCTGGGCCTCGTGGCTCGCCGGCGCCACGCACATGCGCTGGCGCTCGTTCTTCTTCTGGAATGCGCTCGGCGGGATCTGCTGGGCGAGCGGGATCGGGCTGCTCGCCTACTTCCTCGGCCACTCCGCCGGCAAAGCGATCGAGGCGTTCGGTATATACGGGCTCGTCGCGGTCATGCTCGCGATCGTCAGCACCTTCTTCTTGCACCGCCGTCATCGCCGCCACACTCAGGCGGCAGCATCCGCCACGCGCGAGGCCGCGCCGCCGCTTGCTCCCGACGCGGTGCCGGGCGATCCCAAGGCGCCCTGAGAGCTCAGATGGAATTACTCAGCAGCCGGCGCCGTTGCCGTTGCCGTTCCCGCAGGGCGCGATGCGATCCCAAAGGTCGGCCAGCGCGCTCAGCTCGCCCTCGGAGAAGCGCGAGAAGAAATGCTCTCGCACGACCGCCAGATGCGTGCCGCGCGCTTCCGCCAGTCGCTCCCGGCCAAGATCCGTCAGGCAGGCGTAAGACCCACGCGCGTCGTGGTCGCACGAGCAGCGCTCCAGCAGCTCGTCGCGCTCAAGACGATCGACCAGCCGCGTCAACCCGCTGCGTGACAGCTGCGCCTGCTCGGCGAGGTCGCACATCCGCATCCGTCCTCCACTGGAGTCATGCAAATGTTGCAAAACCTCATACGAGGTCATCGGCAAGCCGTGCGCCTGCTCCAGCTCGGCATCCAGTCGCTTGGCGAGACATGCGTGGGCTCGCAGCAGACCGCGCCAAGCGCGCACCTCCCCCTCACTGAGAGACTCCTCCCCTGAAGGGATCTTGACGGCGGTCGCGGTCGACATGATGGCGTTTGTTACAAGAGACCCTGCTACCCCGAACATAGCAGCGTCGGAGCCACTTTCCGGCCTCCGGGGCGAGCACTCACGACGGCTTCGTCGCCCGCCACGCCCACCACATCATCAGCGGTTGCAGCGGCAGCCGCACGTACAGCGCCCACCCGGGGATCTTCTTGAACTGCGCCGGGTTGCGTGCCATGTGGATGTTCGCCGGGAACACCGCCGCCAGCAGCGCGATCAGGCCGAAACCCGCCAGCCGACGCGTGTGCGGCAGGAGCACTCCGACCCCGCCGGCAATCTCGGCGACGCCGCTGACCCGCACGAGCGTTGCCGGGTCGCCGATGCCCGGCGGCACGATCTGCTTGTAGGTCTTCGGAATCACGAAGTGGTTCACCCCCGCGCTGATGAAGAACGCCGCCAATGCCTTCCTCGATCGCTCCCTCTCAAGTTTCACTTCTGTCCTTCCCATCACGCCTCCTTTCGCCACCCGCACGCCGATCCAACGGCCGGAAGGCCGTCCCATAAAGAGCTCATCGCCCCTCAATCAACGAACGACCGGTCATCTCCTGCGGCTGCTGCATCTCCAGCAGATCGAGCACCGTCGGAGCGACGTCCGCCAAGATCCCGTCACCGGTTCTCAGCTTCAGTCCTGGCGTCGTCACGATCAACGGCACCTCGTTCAGCGAATGTGCCGTGTTCGGGCTACCGTCCGGCTCGAGCATGTGATCCGCATTCCCGTGGTCGGCCGTCACCACGCACACACCGCCCGTCTCGTGCACCGCCGCCACCACCTCGCCGAGACATTCATCGACGGTCTCCACCGCTTTCACAGCCGCCTCGATCATGCCCGTGTGACCGACCATGTCGGCGTTCGCGAAATTGATGATCCCGAACGCCGGCGGATCCTCGCGCCAAGCGTCCGTAAACGCAGCCGCCGCGGCATGCGCGCTCATCTGCGGCTTGTGGTCATACGTCGGCACGTCTCTTGGCGAATCGACCAGCGCGCGCCGCTCGCCCGCCAGCGGCGCCTCCTCGCCGCCGTTGAAGAAATACGTCACGTGGGGGTACTTCTCCGTCTCCGCCACGTGCAGTTGTCTCGCTCCCGCCTCTGCCAGCACGATCCCGAGCGTCGTCCGCGGGCGCTCTGGCGGGAACGCAACCGGGTAGGACCAGCCCTCCTCGTACTCGGTCAGCGTCGCGTATCGCAGTAGGGGCTCGCCGCCGTCGCAATCGAACTCGGCGAACTCCGGCTCGGCGAGAGCACGGGTGAGCTGGCGCATACGGTCGGGACGGAAATTGAATGCGATCACACTGTCACCAGATCTGATACTCGCGTCCTTCCCATCGATGAGCGTTGGCTCAATGAACTCGTCGGTTTTCCCTTGCTCGTACGCGGCCAAGACAGCCTCCTCTCCGCTGGAGGCGCTGTGAGGAGCGCGACCGTGGACAAGGAGGTCGTAGGCGCGCTGAGTGCGGTCCCAACGCCGATCGCGGTCCATCGCCCAGTAGCGACCAACGACTGAACCGACGCGCACGCCCTCGGCCGCATCCAGCGCAGCCAGGAAGCCGGCGCCTGTGTGAGGCAGCGTGTCGCGCCCGTCAGTGAAGGCATGCAGGATCACGTCTTTCTGCTCACCAACCCCGACGTCCGCATGTTCACGAGCACAAGCAATGAGCGCAAACAGATGGTCGAGCGACGAATGCACACCGCCGTCTGAGACAAGCCCGATCAGGTGCAACCGGTCAGCATCGGATAACGCAGCCCGCAAAACGGAATTGGCGGCGAACGTCCCATCCGCGATCGCGTCGTTGATCCGCACCAGATCCTGCCGCACGACTGCGCCCGCGCCGAGGTTCAGGTGTCCCACCTCGCTGTTCCCCATCTGCCCGTCCGGCAGCCCCACCGCACGACCGCACGCGGTCAGCGTCGTGTGCGGATAGGTCGCCCACAGCTCGTCGAAGACCGGCGTGCGCGCCAGCGACACGGCGTTGCCGGGCCCGGGCTCGGCGAGCCCCCAGCCGTCGAGCACCACCAGGCAGACGCCCGGAACCGGCAACGTGCCTGGACCGGCGGGGAGAGTCATCGCGTGGCGGCAGCCACGATCTGGGCAAACGATTCTGCGTCCAAGCTCGCTCCGCCAACGAGCGCCCCGTCGACGTCCTGAAGCCCGAGCAGCTCGGCCGCGTTCTCGGGCTTGACCGAACCGCCGTACAGAATCCTCACGCGCTCCGCCGCCTGCTGGTCGCGGTCGCCGACGAGCGCCCGGACGAACGCGACCGCCTCCTGGGCCTGCTCCGGGCTCGCGACGCGGCCGGTGCCAATCGCCCAGATCGGCTCATACGCGATCGTCACCTCCTCCAGGCGCTCGTCCGCAACCCCCGCGAGCCCGTCCCGCACCTGCTGGCGCAGCTTACGCTGGGTTTCGTCCTTGTCGCGCTCCTCCTCTGTCTCGCCCACGCACAGGATCGGCCGCAGCCCCGCATCCAGCGCAGCCGGCACCTTCAACGCCAGTGCCCTGTCGGTCTCGCCGAAGTCCGCCCGGCGCTCGGAGTGCCCGAGCACCACCCCCTGCACGCCCACGTCGCTCAGCATCACGGGCGATACCTCCCCCGTGAACGCGCCCTCGGGCTCTTGATGCATGTTCTGTGCGTATACCTCCACACGCGAGCCCCGCGCGCTGTCCACCATCGCCCGCAGGTCCGTGAACGGCACGCAGATCGCGACCTCCACGCCGTCCACCGAGGAGACGCGCGGCAGCAGCGCCTGGATGTAGTCCTCGGCCTGCACCTCCGTCTTGTACATCTTCCAGTTGCCTGCGATCAGCGTCGTGCGAGCGCTCACGCGACACCGGCTCCCTGCTGCAGCGCGCTCACGCCGGGTAGAACGCGCCCCTCGACGAGCTCGAGCGTCGCGCCGCCACCTGTCGACAGGTGGTCGACCGCGCCCTCCAGCCCGAACTGCGCCAGCGCCGCCGCCGAGTCCCCGCCGCCCACGACCGTCAAACCCGGTGCGCTCGCCACGGCCTCCGCCACCGCACGGGTGCCCGCCGCGAACGGCTCCAACTCGAACGCGCCCATCGGGCCGTTCCAAAACACGGTCCCCGCGCTCGCGATCACGCTCGCGTAGCGCTCCACCGTCTTGGGGCCGATGTCCAGTCCCATCCAGCCCTCCGGCACCTCCACCCCGTCCAGCACACGGTGGTCCGCGTCCGCGTCCAGGCGCTCGCCGATGACGAGGTCGTTGGGCACCAGCAGGCGTGCTCGCCCGGGTTGCGGGGTATGGGTGTCGCTGGCCCGCTGCAGGGCGCTGCGCGCGTGTTCGACGTCTTCGTCGCCGCACAGGGACTTCCCCACGGCGTGCCCCTGCGCGCACAGGAACGGGAAGCACATCGCGCCGCCAATCATCACCACGTCAGCCACTTCCAGGAAGCGCTCGATCACCGCGATCTTGTCCGCCACCTTCGCGCCGCCGACGATCGCCACGAGCGGGTGCCGCGGATGCTCGAGGATCCCCGTGAGCGTCTTGACCTCTCGTTCGAGCAGCCGTCCGGCCGCGCTCGGCAGCAGGTGCGTGATGCCCTCTGTGCTCGCATGCGCCCGGTGGGCCACGCCGAAAGCGTCGTCTACGTATAGGTCCGCCAGCGCCGCCAGCGCCCGCGCGAACTCGGGATCGTTGCTCGTCTCGCCCGGCTCGAAGCGCACGTTCTCGAGCACCAGGATGTCCCCCTCCTCGAGCTCTTCCGCCAGCGCCGTCACCTCGTCGCCCAACACCGCCGGGGCCAGCGTCACCTTCGCGCCCGTCAGCTCGCGCAGGCGATCCGCCACCGGCGCCAGCGACAGCTCCGCTACGCGTTTGCCCTCTGGCCGCCCCAGATGAGAGACCAGCACCAGCCTCGCGCCGCCCGCGCGCAGCTCTTCGATCGTCGCCAGCGCCGCCGCGATCCGCGTGTCGTCGCTCACGAGCGGGACGCCGCCGACCTCCGGTTCGCCGTCTGTACCCGCGGCCAGCGGAACGTTGAAATCGACCCTCACGAGCACACGCTTGCCGTGCACGTCCAGGTCGTCGAGGCTCCTCATCGGCTCCCTCCGCTCGCTTCGCGCTCCTTCACGGTGCACCTACCTTCCATGGACGGTCCTGTCCGCTTTTGTCCAACCGGTTGACGCGAGGCTCACAGCACCCTCTGCACGAGATCGACGAGGCGGTTCGAGTAGCCCCACTCGTTGTCGTACCAAGCCACGACCTTCAGCATCGTGCCGTCGATCAGGGCCGTCAGCAGCGAGTCGACGATCGCGGAGAACTGCGATCCACGGATGTCGCTGGAGACGATCTCATCATCGGTGTAGGCCATGATGCCCTTTAGCGGCCCACTCTCGGACGCCGCTTTGAGCGCCGCGTTGACCTCCTCGACGCTCGTCTCGCGGGCACACTCCACCGTGAGGTCGACAACCGACCCGGTCGGCACCGGCGCGCGCACGGCGAAGCCGTTCAGCTTGCCCTGCAGCGCGGGGATCACCAGCCCGATCGCCTTCGCCGCGCCGGTCGAGGCGGGGATCAAGTTGATCGCGGCGGCGCGCGCGCGGCGCAGGTCTTTGTGCGGCATATCCTGCAGGCGCTGGTCGGCCGTGTAGGCGTGGATCGTCGTCATCAGGCCGTGCTTCACGCCGACCGTGTCGTTGACGACCTTCGCGACCGGGCCGAGACAGTTGGTCGTGCAGGAGGCGTTCGAGATCACGTCGTGCTTGGCACGGTCGTAGACCTCGTCGAAGTTCACACCGAGCACGACCGTCGCGTCGGGATCGCTGGCCGGCGCAGAGATCACCACCTTCTTCGCGCCGCCCCCGAGGTGCTTGGCAGCGTTCGCGCGGTCTGTGAACAGGCCCGTCGACTCGATCACCACGTCGACCCCGAGATCCCCCCACGGCAGCGCGCCCGGATCGCGCTCGGCGAACACCTTCAGCTCCCGCCCGTCGACCTCCAGGGCGCCCTCGCCGGCCTCGACCGTGCCGGGGTAGGGGCCGAGGATCGAGTCGTACTTCAGCAGGTGCGCGAGCGTCTTTGCGTCGGTCAGGTCGTTGACCGCGACCCATTCGATCGCGTCCTCTCCACCCGCGCCGGTGGCCCGAGCCTGGGCTGCGCGGAACGCGTTACGGCCGATCCGGCCGAATCCGTTGATACCCACCCGTACCGACATACTCCACGGCCTCCATCAGCGAAAAATGAACAATGCCGGGCCTCAGGAGTACCGCTCCGTGGCCCGGCGTGCCCCTGGAAGGCTATCAGCGAGCCCCGTTTTTCAGCTTAGAGGCCCCATTTTTCAGCTCAGGAGCGTGATTTTCGACCCTGAGCCTGACTCTTCAGCTCAGGTCTCCGATCTCGATCGGCGCTCAGGACTCGCGCGAGCGCTTGTCGATGTCGCGGTGCGCGACCGCCACGTCGAGGTCCTCGTGATTCTCATAGCGCTCGGCCAGATGTCGCGCGATCGCAACCGAGCGGTGCCGCCCCCCGGTGCAGCCGATCGCGATCACCAGATGCGCCTTGCCCTCGGCCACGTATTGCGGCAGGAGGAAGTCGAGCAGCGGATGCAGCCGCTCGTACAACTCCTGGAGGCGGCCATCGCGCGCGATGTACTCGACCACGAGCTCGTCGTTGCCGGTCAGCTCGCGCAGCTCGGGCACATAGTACGGATTTGCCAGGAAGCGCACGTCAAGCGCCACGTCCTCCTCGCGCGGAGGGCCGTGCTTAAAACCGAAGCTCATGAACGTCACCGCCAGCCTGCCACCCCGCTGACGGGGCAGGAACTCGTCGGCGATCTTCCCGCGCAACATTGCCGCGGACATGCCCGTTGTGTCAATCACGAGATCGGCGCGACTACGCAACGGCTCGAGCAGCGCCCGCTCGGAGGCCACACCAGCCGCGACGCTGCCCTCGGGCGCCAGCGGATGACGCCGGCGGGTCTCCTTGTAGCGCGTCACCAGCGTTTGCTCGGCGGCTTCCAGGAACAGCACGTGATGATCGACGCCGAGCGCGTCGAGATCGTCCACGACCGCGCGCAGCGCCTCGAAGTAAACGCCGCCACGAACATCTGAGACGACCGCGGCGCGCTCGACCTTCGAGCCCTCGTGCATGAACAGCTCCACGAGCGAGCGAATCATCTCCGGGGGCAGGTTGTCGACGCAGAAGTAGCCCGCGTCCTCGAATACGTTCATCGCCGTCGACTTGCCTGCGCCGGAGAAACCTGTGATCACCACAACATCCTTCAGGCGTGGCTCGCTCGCGGACATCGTGCTCATTGTGCCCGAACGCAGGAGGAGGGTGGTTACCCGGCGGTAGTCAGCCGGCTCTGTGTAGGTGACCGTGCAATTCCCGCGCGACCTTCGCCGGCAGGCCGGGTACCGCCTGAAGCTCCTCGCGCGAGGCCGCGACGACCGCGTCTGGTGAGCCGAAGTGCGCGAGCAAAGCGCGCTTGCGTGCGGGGCCGACGCCTGGCAGCTCATCGAGCAGCGATGTGGTCATCGCCTTGTCGCGGCGCGTGCGGTGGTGGGTGATCGCGAAGCGGTGTGCCTCATCGCGCACGCGCTGCAGCAGCTGCAGCTCGGGGGTCGAGTGGTCGAGCACCAACGGCGCTGCGCGGCCGGGAATGAACAGCTCCTCGATCCGCTTGGCCAGCGACACCACTGTCACATCGCGCTCGCGGAAACCGCGCAGCGGACCGAGACCGGCCGCGAGCTGGCCCTTGCCGCCGTCGATCACGATCAGGTTGGGAAGCGTCGCGAAGCTCGCGTTGTATTCGGGGTCGTGCGGAGAGATGTCGGCTTGGCGCTCCCACTGCGCGAAGCGCCGGCTGAGCACCTCGGTCATCGCCGCGTAGTCGTCGGAGGAACCCTCCTCCAAAGACCTGATCTTGAAGCGGCGATAGTCGGACTTCTTCGGTGCGCCGCCCTCGAACACGACCATCGAGGCAACCGTCTGCGTGCCGCCGAGATGAGAGATGTCGAAGCACTCGATCCTGATCGGCGGTACGTCGAGCCCCAGCGCGAGCCGCAAACCCTCCAGTGCCTCCACGCGGCTCGAGCGGCGACGCTCGGCGCGCAGGCGCTCCTCGTCGAGCGCCAGGCGTGCGTTGCGCTCGGCCAACTCCAGGATCCGGCGCTTCTCACCGCGCTCGGCCGCGCGCAGCTCGACCGGCCCGCCGCGCCGGCTGGCAAGCGCCTCGGCGAGCGCCGCGTGCCCGGAGACATCGTCCTGGATGAGCTCGCGCTGAACGATCAGTAGCGTGGGGATCGACATGTGGGAGGCGTAGAACTGAAGCATGAACTCCTCCGCCACCTCCGCCACGGCGCGCTCGGTCTCGTTGGAGAGATAGAACGACTGGCGGTCCGAGAGCACCCCGTCGCGCACCTGAAACACCTGTGCGTTCGCCTCACGCCCGTCGACCGCCACCGCCACCGCGTCGAACGTGCCCACCGACTCGTTCGCCACCCGCCTGCGCTCCAGCAAGGAATGCACCGCGCGCAGTCGGTTGCGCTCGAGTGTCGCCTGCTCAAACTCCTCCTCCGCCGCCGCCGCGCGCATGCGCGCCTCCAGGTCACGCTCGATCGTTTTGAAGCGCCCGGACAGGAAATCGATCACACCGTCAATGCTCTCCCGATAGTCCTCTTTGCTCACATACCCCACGCAGGGAGCCTCGCAGCGCTTGATGTAATAGTCCAGACACGGGCTGCCGCTACGTCGCCCCGGCTCGGGGCCGGTGCAAGAGCGAAACATGAACACCTTCGCGAGCACCTCCAGCGTGCTCCGCACCCGCTTAGCGTTCGAATACGGGCCGAAGTACGTCCTGCCAGGGCGGTGGCGCTCGCGCGTGAAGTACACCCGCGGATAGTCCTCGTCGAGCGAGATCGCGATGAACGGATATGACTTGTCGTCGCGCAGTCTGATGTTGAAGCGCGGGCGATACTGCTTAATGAAGCCCTGCTCGGTCAGCAGCGCCTCCGCCTCGCTGCCCACCACCACGCACTCGATGTGCTCTGTGCTCGCCACCATCTCCTCGTGGCCCGGAGATCCCGTCTCCCGCCCGCCCTGCGCCTTGGCGAAGTGCGACGCCACCCGCTTGCGGATCGACTTCGCCTTGCCCACATAGATCACGCGACCTTTTTCGTCACGAAAGAGGTACACGCCAGGCTGATCCGGCAAGCGTCGACGTTGCTCAGCGAGGCTCAATAGGCGCGCCAGTAGCGGTAGACCTCGAGCAACGCGTAGACGACGAGTGCGGCGAACGCGAACCAGGCCAGCTCGCCGAGACCCGTCCCCCACATACGCGCGCGAGCTGCGTATAAGAACACCCCACCGGCAAGACTCCCGTATAGCAACCCTCGATGACGATCACCCAGGCTGTGCAGGGCGACGCGGTGTTCGCGGTAGCCGCGCAGACCGAGATAGCCGATCCCAACCCCGAAGGCGACCCACAGCAGCGCTTCAAACGTGTTCGCCGCACGCCCTCCCCCCGGGAGGAAGTAGACCCCTGCTGCGATCAGCACGATGATCGCAACATTGCGCGCGGTCTTCAGGCTGTCGCTCATAGAAAAGAGGTTAGCCGCCACTTCTTAGAGGTCGCGATTACGGCCTCTAACGCCGGTTGCAATGACGGGACTGATCGAGCCCAGTCGAGCTCACTCCACGAGCGCCTCGAGGCGCGTGTACGCCTCCTGCACCGCCCGCCGCGCGGCGGTGTGGCGTGCCTCGGACTTGGCCGACTCGTATTGGGTGGCCCACGCCGCCGGGTCGGCCAGCTCGTCCTCCAGCGCGCGCATCGCGGCCTCGGCTTCCTCGACCGAGCGTTCGGCCTGCTGCTGGGCGGTGAGGCGGTTCTTCGACGGCCCCTTCGGCTTGGACTTTTCCTTGGCCTTGGTGGGCGCCTCCGCCGGCACCGGCGACGAACTCGGGGCCGCGGCGGAGCCGTTGGGTGAAGCAATGCCTGCATCCAGGACCGCCCCTGCGGGAGTGCCCGCTCGCCGCTCATCGCGCACACGCACGTACTCGGGCCAGCCACCCTCATAGCTGCGCAGCGCCCGATCCTCCACCGCGACGGTGCGCGTGCCGACCGCGTCGAGCAGCGCCCGGTCGTGCGAGACGAGCAGGATCGCGCCCGGAAAGCCACGCAACGCATCCTCCAGCGCCTCGCGCGACTCGATGTCGAGATGGTTCGTCGGCTCGTCAAGGATCAGCACGTTCGGCGTGTGCGCGGCGCCGACGAGCACGGCCAGCGACAGGCGCCGGCGCTCCCCGCCGGAGAGCCCGTCCAACGGTTTCTCGGCCTCCTCGCCGGAGAACAGGAAGCGCCCGAGCAGCGCCCGCGCCTTGTTCGGCGCCAACCCCGTGGCGCGCGCTGCGGCCTCCAACACGCTCTGTCCAGGATGCCCGCCCGCGCCGAGCTCCTCGGCGTGCTGAGAGAGATAGCCGAGCTTCACGTTATGCCCGGTGCTGAGGCGCCCTGCCGCGAGGGGGCGCCGCCCGGCGAGCGTCTCGATCAGGGTCGTCTTGCCCGTCCCGTTGGGCCCGACCAAAGAGACGTGCTCGCCGCGCTCCAGCCACAGCTCGGCGTGCTCCAGCAAGGTGATCGCAGGCTTACCAACCTCGACGCGCCCATCCAAAAGCTCGAAGATCACCCGGCCCGAGCGCTCGGGTGCGGAGAACTCGAACTCCAGTCCCTTTTCTGATTTAGACCCACCCACCCCCCGCTCGATGAGCTCGATCTTCGACAATCGCTTCACGCGCGACTGCGCCTGGCGCGCCTTGGTGGCCTTCGCGCGGAAGCGCTCGATGAAGCGCTCCATCCGCTCGATCTCAGCCTGCTGCTTGTCGATCGCCTTGCCCAGCGCCATTTCGCGCGCGGCCTGCTCGCGGCGCCACTGATGCCAGGTTCCGGAGAAGAAGCGCGAACGGCCGGCCTCCAACTCCAAGACCGCCGTGCCGACGGCCTCCAGGAACCAACGGTCGTGCGCCACCAAAACAATCGCGGCATCGAGTGAGACAAGCGTCTGCTCCAACCACTCCAAGGACTCGATATCCAAATGGTTGGTGGGCTCGTCGAGCAGCAAGACATCCGCAGAGGTGGCGAGCGCGCGGGCGAGCGAGGCGCGCGTGAGCTGGCCGCCGGAGAAGCTATCCAGCCCACGGTCGAGGTCTTCCTCGCCGAACCCCAGCCCGCGCGCCATCGAGGTGGCACGGTCGCGCCACAGGTACCCGCCGCGCGCCTCCAGCCGCGCCTGCGCGCGCGAGTAACGGCTCAGCAGCGCCTCGTCGCTCGCCCCCTCCGCCATGCGCCCCTCCAGCTCGGCCAGCTCGGCCTCGATCGCGAGCTCCTCGACACAGCCCGAGAGCACGTACTCGCGCAGCGGCCGGCCACGGTCGCGCGGAGGGCGCTGGTCGTGCAGCATGATCCGCGCCCCCTTTGCGAGGCTCAACTCGCCGCGGTCGATCGACTCCTCCCCCGCGAGCATCCGCAGCAGCGTCGTCTTGCCCGCGCCGTTGCGCCCGGCGATCGTCATGCGCGTGCGGCGCTCGAGCTTGAAGGACACCCCGCGCAAAAGCGGCTGCCCGGCCATGTCCTTGTGCATGTCGGATACAATCAGTACGGCCATCGGCTGCTGATGGTAGGCGTCCTGGCAAAGCCTCCTCAACCTTCGGTAGCATCCAGCGCGCGATGCGTCGCCTGCTTGCCACCACCTTCATCTCATCGATCCTGCTGTTGCTCGTGCTTGCGCCGGTGGCGCTGGCCGAAACCGAAAACGACGGCCGCGGGTTCTACGGCGCGACGAACGACAAGGTCGTGACGAATGCGGGCTTCATCCTGATCATCTTCTTCCCGACATTTGTATTCGTGATGAGCATGTTGCAAAAACATCTGGAGAAGCGCAAGGAAGCCCGCAAAGCCGCAGAGAAGTCGCGCGCGGGCAATGCCCAGTGGCGCGGCGGCTGGTAGCAGCGGCCCGATGGCCGGCGCTGGACTTTGTCCTCGATCGCTCGCATACCGATCGTGAATCATCGGGATCCCCGATCGGCCAGCACGCTTCGCTCACTGCGTCCGCGTCCAGCTTGACCCTCGAACCGCTGCCCGCCCTGACATGCCCACGGTGAACCGATGAGCGACGAGCCGGACGCCGTCCGCTACGAGCGCGAGGGCGCAGCGGCGGTGGTGACGATCGACCGCCAGTACAGACGTAACGCCGTCGACGGCGCTACCGCCGCGAAGTTACACGAGGCCTACCTGCGATTTGAGTCCGAAGATGACGCGCGCGTGCTCGTGCTGACGGGCGCCGGTGGGATCGCGTTCTGCGCCGGGGCCGACCTTAAGGCGACCGAGACGATGGCGGACAGGCTGATGTCGCCGGAGGGACCGATGGGCTTCACCAGGCTGACACCATCCAAGCCGACTATCGCTGCGATCTCCGGTTTCGCGCTCGCGGGTGGGCTCGAGCTGGCGCTGTGGTGCGACCTGCGAATCGCGACCGAGGGATCGACGCTGGGCTATCCCGAGCGCCGCTGGGGTGTACCACTGATCGACGGCGGCACCCAGCGGTTGCCGCGCATCGTCGGTCTGGGACGCGCGCTTGACCTCATTTTGACCGGGCGCCTGATCAGCGCCGAGGAGGCCTTGTCGATCGGGCTGCTCACGGAGATCGTCCCGATGGGCGCGCACGTGGAGCGCGCGCTGGCCCTCGCCGAGGGACTCGCGCGGTTCCCCCAAAGAACGATGCTCGCCGATCGACGAGCCGCGATCGAGGGCTTGGGAATGACGCTTGCCGAGGGACTGGCGCTGGAGGCGAGGGCGGGGCCGGAGGTGTTTGCAGAAGGTCAGCGCGGGGCCAAGCGCTTCTCGGCCGGCGAGGGTCGTGGCGGAGCAGGCGCGGGGGCATAGCCCACCCACCAACAAACAAAAACACCCGCACCTATATCCTCGTCAGGGGAATGGCCTCTTACTTTGTAACGGGAGCGACCGGTTTCATCGGACGCCGTCTGATTGAGCTGTTGCTAGATAAGCGCCAGGGCAAGGTGTATGTGCTCGTGCGTGCGGGCTCGACCGGCAGGCTGGACGATCTGATCGAGCGCTGGGGAGCGCTGCTGGGAGTGGCCGCCGCCAAGCGCGTACAGCCGGTGATCGGGGACCTGCGCCGGCCGCTGCTGGGGGTCGAGGCCGAGCAGACGGCGGAGCTCAGAGGCAAGATCGAGCACTTCTTCCACCTCGCGGCGATCTACGACATGACCGCGCCGGCCGAGCAGAACACGGCGACGAACGTCGGCGGCACGACGCACGCGGTCGAGCTGGCGCGGGCGCTGGAGGTCAAGCGCCTACACCACGTCTCATCAATCGCCGTCGCCGGCGAGTACAAAGGCCGCTTCGAGGAGGAGATGTTCGACGAGGGACAGAAGCTGCCTTCCCCCTATCACAGGACGAAGTTCGAGTCCGAGCGGATCGTGCGCGAGCAGCCGTATGTGCCCTGGCGCGTGTACCGCCCGGGGGTAGTGGTCGGAGATTCGCAGACCGGCGAGATGGACAAGGTCGACGGGCCCTACTACTTCTTCAAGGCGATCCAGCGGACGCGGAAACTGATGCCGGAGTGGCTGCCGCTAGTCGGGCTCGATCTGGGCAAGACGAACGTCGTGCCGGTTGACTGGGTCGCGGGGGCACTCGATCACATTGCGCACGAGCCAGACCTGGACGGGCGCGCCTTCCACCTGACAGACCCTCAAGGGCAGAAAGTGGACGACCTCTACAACGAGTTCGCCACGGCCGCTCACGCGCCGAAGGTCGCGGTCAGCGTCGACAAACGCTTGACGGACGTGGTGCCGAGGTGGCCGCTGAAGCTGGCGCTGGCGCTGCCGCCCTTGCATCAGGCGCAGAGCCTCACCCTGCGCGAGCTGGGGATCCCGGCAGAGGTGATCGAGCACATGGAGCTCAAGCCCGAGTTCGATACGCGCGAGACGAGCAGGGCGCTGAAGGGCTCGGCGCTGGAGAGCCCGCCCGCGTTACACGACTACGCGCCGAGGCTGTGGGACTACTGGGAGCGCGAGATGGACAGCGGCCTCACGCGGGGGCGATCGCTGCAGGAGGAGCTGTCGGGCAAGCACGTGCTGATCACGGGCGCCTCGTCAGGGATCGGTTGGGCGGCTGCGCTGAAAGTCGCGGCCGCGGGCGGCGTGCCGCTACTGGTGGCGAGGAACGTGGAGAAGCTCGAGGAGCTGCGCGCGGAGATCGTCGCCGGCGGCGGCACCGCGTACGTGTACGCGGCGGACCTGTCGGACATGGAGTCGGTCGACCGGCTGGTCGAGCGGGTGCTGGCCGATCACCGCAACGTTGACATGCTCGTGAACAACGCGGGGCGCTCGATCAGGCGCTCGATCGCGCTCAGCTACGACCGCTTTCACGACTTCGAACGGACGATGCAGCTGAACTACTTCGGCGCGGTCAAGCTGATCATCGGGCTGATGGGGCACATGCGCGAGCGCGGGAAAGGGCACATCGTGAACATCTCCTCGATCGGTGTGCAGACCAACCCGCCGCGGTTCTCCGCATATGTCGCGTCGAAGGCGGCGCTCGACGCGTTCACGCGCGTGGTCTCCAGCGAGGTGATCGGTGATGGCGTGACGTTTACGACGATTCACATGCCGCTAGTGCGCACGCCGATGATCGCCCCGACGAAAATGTACGACGCCTTCCCCGCGATCACGCCGGAGGAGGCGGGCGACATGATCTGCGAAGCGCTGCGTACGCGGCCAAAGCACATGGGCACCCGGCTGGGAACGTTCGGCGAGGTCGCGTACACGCTCGCGCCGCGCGCGGTCGACCAGCTGCTGCACCTCGCCTACCGCGTGTTCCCCGATTCGGCGGCGTCGAAGGGTCACAAAGACACGGAGGAGCGCGCCTCGTTCGAGCAGATCGCGATGGCGACACTGACGAGGGGCGTTCACTGGTAGCCGACGCGAGCGCCGCGATCGAGGTGCGGGGCCTGAGCGAAGCGCTACGGCGAGTACGAGGCCGTGCGCGGGATCGACATCACGGTCAAGCGCGGCGAGGTGTTCGGCCTGCTCGGGCCGAACGGCGCCGGCAAGACGACGACGGTCGAGATCCTCGAGGGCTACCGCAAGCGTACGAGCGGTGAGGTCTCCGTGCTGGGGTATGACCCGGCGCACAGGCAGATCGAGCTGAGAAAGCGGATCGGGATCGTGCTGCAAAGCGGCGGCATCTACAGCCACGTGACCCCGCGCGAGGCGTTGCAGCACTGGGCGAGCTTTTACCCAGCGCCGCGGGATGTCGATGAGGTGTTGAGATTGTCTGGGTTGGACGAGAAGGCCGACGCGCGCAGTCGCACGCTCTCGGGAGGGCAACTGCGGAGACTCGATTTCGCACTGGCGCTGGTGGGCGACCCCGAGCTGATCTTTTTGGACGAGCCGACGACCGGCTTCGACCCCGCCGCGAGAAGAGACGCGTGGGAGACGGTGCGAAACCTGCGCGAAGGTGGCAAGACGATCCTGCTGACGACGCATTACCTCGACGAGGCGCAGGCGCTGGCGGACCGCGTGGCGATCGTAAAGGACGGGTGCGTGCTGGCAGTCGGACCCCCGCGGGAGCTCGGAGTGGGAGCGGCGCAGTACACGATCTCCTACAGGGAGGCGAACGGCGCGCGGGTCGAGCGCCAGACCGAGGATCCGACGCGGTTGCTGAACGAGCTCACGACACAGGCCCTGGAGCAGGGTGAAAGCCTAGAGGAGCTGAGCGTGGGCAGGCCGACACTCGAGGACGTGTATTTGGAGTTGACGACCGATGAGTGACGCTGTAACCCTCGCCTGGCGACAGTACCGGCTGGAGCGGAAGATGTTCTGGCGCAATCCGAGCGCGGCGTTCTTCAACTTCGTGCTGCCGCTGCTATTCCTCGTCGGCGGCGGCGCGATCCTGCATGGCAACCAGAGCGATCTGAACAAGCTGGTACCGGCGATCGCGGGGATGAGCGTGATGTCGACGACGTTCACAGCGCTCGCCTACAACATCGTGTTCTTACGCGAGCGTGGTGTCCTGAAGCGCATCAGGGGCACGCCGCTGCCCACCGGGTCCTACTTCGGCGGCGTAGCCGGGAACGCGGTCACGAACACAGCGCTGCAGATCGCGATCGTCGTGCTCGCCGGGCGGATCTTCTTCGGGATCGGCTGGCCACAGCACTGGGGTGAGCTGATCGTTTTTGTGGTGGTTGGTGTCGTGTGCTTCGCCGCGCTCGGCGTCGCGTTTGCGCACGCGATCCCGAACTTCGAGTCGACCGCCGCATATGTGAACGCGGTGTTCCTGCCGGTAGTGTTCGTCTCGTTCTACGCGTTCGACACCGCGAACGCCCCAGCGTTCCTGCGCGGGATCGCCGACGCGCTGCCGCTGAAGCCGCTGATCGAAGGGCTGAGCGGCGCGATCGTGACGGGGTCGAGCTTGCGGAGCAACCTCGGCGCGCTTGCGGTGATCGCGGGCTGGGGCGTGGTCGGAGGCTGGCTGGCAGTGAGGGGCTTCTCCTGGGAGAGCCGCCGCGGGTAGGGTATGCCCATGAAGCAGCTGGCCGAGGACGTTTACATGCTGAAGGGATGGCCACCGAACACGATCAACGTGTACCTCGTCGGCGACGTGCTAATCGACGCGGCGACACGACAGGCCGAGCAGCGGATCATGCGCCAGATCGCCGGGCAGACCGTGACCGCGCACGCGCTGACCCACGTCCATCCCGATCACCAGGGCTCGAGCCACGCGATCTGCGAGCAGCTCGGCATCCCGCTGTGGTGCGGGCAGGCCGACGTCCCCGCGATGGAGGTCCCGGGCAACGTGATCGCGCGGAATGCGCCCGGCATCGTCCGCCGCCTGCAGGAGCGCTTCTGGGTCGGTCCTCCCCACCCGGTGACCCGTGCGCTCACGGAGGGCGATGAGGTGGCCGGCTTCACCGTGCTGGAGACCCCTGGACACACGCCCGGCCACGTCTCCTATTGGCGCGAACGCGACCGGGTGCTGATCGCCGGCGACGTGCTCACGAACGTGAACTCGATCACCGGCATCACCGGCCTGCACGAACCGCTCGCGTTCGCGACACCCGACCCCGCGCGCAACCGTGCCTCCGCGCGCAGGCTGGCCGAGCTGCGACCAGCGCTCGCGTGCTTCGGCCACGGACCGCCGCTACGCGACCCGGGCAAGCTGGCGGAGTTCGTCGCCGGCCTGCCGGCAGACTGATCCTCGTCCCCACCCCGGGTAACCACCGCGGATAGCATCCCGCGCGCGATGGCCGACAGCCTCTTCACCCCGACAGAGGACGGGCGCTTTATGCCGACCGAGCACGCGCGCGGGCCGTGGGATCCGCGGGCGTTGCACGGCGGTGCGCCGGCGGCGCTGATCGCACGCGCGTTCGAGCGGCTGGAGCCGGGCGCGGAGCTGCCGATCGCGCGGTTGGGATTCGAGTTCCTGAAGCCGATTCCGCTCGCTCCGCTGACCCTGACGACGCGGATCGTGCGCAAGGGACGGCGCGCGCAGGAGCTCGCGGCCGAGCTGACCGCCGACCTCGGAACGGACGGGGAGGATCTCGTCTGCCGCGCGAGCGCGTTGCGCCTGCAGCCAGTCCCCGGCGGACTGCCATCGAGCGGTCAGGCGCCGCCCGCGGCGATGCCCAGCCGGGAGCATGGCGAGGCGACACAGTTCGCCCTGAACAGGGCCGCGGGGACGAGCCTCGCGACGAGTGGCATGGAGATGCGCTGGCTCAACGACCCCTGGGGCCAGGGTCCGGGCAAGGTCTGGATGCACCTGCGCCATCCACTGCTGCCGGACGAGCAGACGACGCCATTGGTGCGGGCTGTCGCGACCGCCGACTTCGGCAACGGCGTCAGCGCGGAGCTGCCGTTCGAGGACTACCTGTTCATCAACGCAGACCTGTCGATCCAGCTCTGGCGTGGCCCGCGCGGCGAGTGGATCGGGCTCGACGCGCAGACCATTCTGCTCCCCAACGGGACCGGCACGGCCGAGAGCGTGCTCCACGACGAGCACGGCGCGGTCGGCCGCGCCTTTCAAACGCTGGTCGTCCAGCCTCGTTGAGGAGGCAGCGACCGGCCACCGTCAAGCTGGAGCAAGTCAGCCGATGACTTCGGGGAACGGCTCGGTCAGATCAGCCAGCGCATGATCGGGGTTCGCCGCGCGCATTTCATCGAGGTCGTATTTGCCTGTGGCCACGCCGATCGAGACGACGCCGGCACCCTTGGCCGCGGAGATGTCCAATGGCGTATCCCCCACCACCGCCACCTGTCTCAAATCGAGTGATGTGCCGAGCAGGCGCTCGCCGCGCTCGATCGCCGTCGTGGTGAGCTCGACGCGATCCTCGGAGTCCGAGCCGTAGCCGCCGACCAAGAAGAAGTGGTTGAGCCTCGCGCGGCCGAGCTTCGCATGCGCTCCGGCCTCGAGCGCACCGGTCGTCACGCCGAGCAGCACGCCCGCCTCGTGCAGCCGCGGCAGTAGCTCTTCGACGCCGGGCAGCACGCGATACCCCTCCGACGCCGTCACGTAGTCGGGCAGCACGGACAGATAGGCGGCCATCAACCGTGCCAGCTCCTCGCCCGTCGGCTCACGACCGAGCGCCTCGGTGAATGTCTTACGTGCGACGACCGGATCGGTCATGCCGGCGCTCGAGTACTTGCCGATATCGACCCCCGGGCGGTCGAACGCGTGCTCGAAGGCCCACGTCCAGCTGCGCGCGCCGGCGCCGCCGGTGTCGATCAGGGTGCCGTCGATGTCGAACAGGATCAGCTTCAGCGATGCCATCGCCACATTCTCCCTTGCAGCCACCCTGGGTGCTTTTTGATTAATCTCATCCCTAGATAGTTGTGTGCACAAACAACTGCTAAGGTCTGCCGACAATCATCGGCTCGTTCCTGCGAACGCGTCCAAACCCCTCCGAAAGGTAACCCCATGCCCCCTGAGTCCGCTACCGCTACCGCCACAGCCCTGCCAACCGGCACGTGGCAGGTCGACAAAGTCCATTCGAGCGTCGAGTTCCAGGTCAAACACCTTGGGATCGCCACCGTCAAAGGTCAGTTCACCGAGTTCGAGGGCGCCCTCGATGTCTCACCGGAGAACACCGTTGCCTACGGAACCGTGCAGGTCGCGAGCGTCAACACGCGCGAGCCCCAGCGCGACGAGCACCTGCGCTCGGCCGACTTCTTCGACGCCGAGCAGAACCCCGAGATCAGCTTCCGCTCGACCGCGATCACACCGGTCGACGAGGACGAGTTCGAGATCGAGGGCGACATCACGATTCACGGCGTCACCCAGCCGCTGAAGTTGAAAGCCACGCTGGAGGGCACCGAGACCGACCCTCAGGGCAACGACCGCGTCGGCGTCTCCGCCGCCGGTCAGATCGACCGCAAGGACTTCGGCATGACGTTCAACGCCGCACTCGGCTCGGGTAACCTGCTGGTCAGCGACAAGGTCAAGATCCAGCTCGACATCTCGGCCGTCAAGGCCTGACCGCCCCTCGAGAGGCCGCTGGGTGACCTCAGGCCGCCAGGAGGTCGCCCAGCGCCTCGTCCACCGCCGCGAGCGTGTCGGTGCTGAGCACGATCCCGGAGGCCGACGCGTTGGCGTGCACCTGCTCGGGCCGGCTGGCGCCGACGATCGCCGAGGCCACGTTTCCCTCGCGCAGCACCCAGGCAAGCGCGAGCTGAGGCATCGTCAGACCGGCCTGCTCGGCGACCGGCCGCAGGCGCTCCACTGCCTCGAGCACGCGGGGCTCCACGAGCCAGCTGATGAAGTCGCTCATGCTCTCGCTCGCGGCGCGGGAGTCCTGCGGCGGCGGCTCGCCCGGGCGGTACTTGCCCGTGAGCACACCCTGCGCGAGCGGTGACCACACGATCTGGGAGATGCCCTCCTGCTCGCACAGCGGGATCACCTCTGCCTCGGGTCCTCGCCACAGGATCGAGTACTGCGGCTGGCTGGAGACCCAACGCTCCGTATCTGCAAGCGTGAGCGAGGCTTCGATCTTGTCGACTGGCCATTCGCTGAAGCCGATGTGCCTTGCCTTGCCCGCCTGTACGACTTCCGTCAGCGCCGCCATCGTCTCCTCCAAAGGCGTGTCCTCGTCGTAGCGATGGCATTGGTAGAGGTCGACGTAGTCGGTCTGCAGGCGCTTTAGCGAGGCGTCGATCTGCTTGTGGATCTGCGCCGCCGACAGCCCTCGGTCGGTCGGCGACATTTCGAAGAAGACCTTCGTCGCGAGCACATACTCGGAGCGCTCGTAGGAGGCCAGCACCTCTCCCAGCAACGTCTCCGACGCGCCTTTCCCATACACGTTTGCGGTGTCGATGAAGTTGATCCCCGCGTCGAACGCCGCCTTCACGCACGCCTCTGACTGCTCGCGCGCCACCCCGCCGGAGTAGGTCAACCAGGAGCCGAGGCTGATCTCGGAGACCTCGATGTCACTGGAGCCGAGCTTGCGGAAGTTCACGCTTCGAGCTTATCCGCTGAGATCCAGGACCGGGTGAGCAATGCACCGGTAGTAGCCTCGAGGTCGATGCCGACAGAGCTTCCCCCGATCGATCCGGCCTTGCGCATCGGCTCCGCCACACTCGCGGTGAGCGACCTGTCGAGCAGCGCGGACTTCTACGAGCGCGTGCTCGGACTGCCCGTGATCTCGCGCGCAGAGGACAGCGCCCTGCTCGGTCCAGACCACGAGCATCCACTGCTCACCCTCACCGGACTCGCCGACCCCACTCCCACCCCGCCGGGAAGCACCGGCCTGTTCCACGTCGCCTACCTGCACCCCTCGCGCGCGGCGCTCGCCGCGACCGTGCGACGCGTCGTTGCCGGCCGCTGGCCGATCGATGGCGCCTCCGATCACGGCGTATCCGAGGCGCTGTACCTGAGCGACCCCGACGGCCTGGGCATCGAGATCTACGTCGACCGCCCGCGCGAGCTCTGGGAGCGACCGCCGGACGGGCGCGGCGTGCAGATGGTCACGCTGCCGCTCGATCTGGACAGCCTGCTGGCCGAGGGTTCCGCCGAGGCGACGGCAGCGATGGGAGCGAACACCGCAATCGGACACGTGCACCTGAAGGTCTCAGACGTTCCCCGCGCCGTCGCCTTCTACCGCGACGCGCTCGGCCTCGATGAGCAGGCGCGGCTGCCCTCCGCAGGCTTTCTCTCCGCCGGTGGCTATCACCACCACATCGGCCTGAACTCGTGGCAGAGCCAGGGCGGGCGACCGGCTCCCGACAGCGCGCCGGGGCTGCGTCAGGTGAAGCTCGAGTTGAGCGACGTCGAGGCGCTCGGCGCGCTGGAGCGCAGGTTGGCGGAGGCTGGCGGAGACGCCTCACCTGTGCGCGAGAGCGAGCGCCGTCTCGCCGTGCACGACCCCGACGGCCACGCACTCGTGTTCAGGGACGTCTCGACTCGACCCTGAGGAAGCCTCGCATCCAGCCGGCCCCGTACCGGCGCGCTCAGGCCGAGGCCGTGCTGAGACGCTCGATCTCCTCATCTGAGAGCTCGAGCTCAACCGAAGGCAGCAGCTCGGCCAACTGCTCAGGCGAAGTGGCACTTGCGATCGGGGCAATGACCGTGGGCTGCGCGAGGAGCCACGCGAGGGCCACCGCGGCGACGGTGCTCCCGTGCGCGGCGGCGATCTCATCCAGCGCATCGAGCACCGCGAAGCCTCGCTCGTTGAAGTAGCTCTCGCGCACGCCCGCCGCGCGAGGACTGTCCACCTGCTCGCCGTCGCGGCGATACTTGCCGGTGAGGAAGCCCCTCGCCAGGCCGAAGTACGGGACGCAGGCCAAGCCGCCCCGTAGGCACACCTCGGCCAGCTCGCCCTCGTATTCCCCCCGCTCCACAAGGTTGTAGTGCGGCTGCAGGGCCACATAGGAGGCCATCCCCTCGCGCTCACCGATTCGCAGCGCCTCCCTCATGCGCGAGGCGCTGTAGTTCGACGCCGCCGCATGACGGATCTTGCCCTCGCCGATGAGTGCACCGAAGGCGCCAAGCGTCTGCGCCAGCGGAGTGTCCGGGTCGTCCTTGTGCGCGTAGTACAGGTCGACGCTGTCGATCCCCAACCGCCCCAGCGAGTCCTCGATGCCCTGCCTGATCGTCGCCCCAGATAGCCCCGAGCGCTCCGGGGACATGCCCACCTTCGTGGCAATCACGAGCCGATCCCTGTTCCCGCGCGCGGCGATCCAGCGACCGATGATCCGCTCAGACTCGCCCGCTCCCCCGGGTCCATTCCGCCCGTAGCTGTCTGCCGTGTCGATGAAGTTGCCGCCCGCCTCCACGTACGCGTCGAGCACCGCGAACGAGCGCTCCTCGTCGAGCGTCCAGCCGAACACATTCCCGCCCAGGCACAGCGGAAAGACATCCAGATCGGTGTTCGGAAGGCGCGCGATGCGCTCAGGCTAGCGAAGCGCCGGCGCCGGTCCGGGCGCCCTATCGACGCCGCCCCTGCGCGAAGCTCTCACCGGTGGCGCCCTGGCTGTCCAGGAACCCGCCGGCGCCTAATCCATCGTCAGCGGCCCCTCCGCCGATCCACTGAGGAACTGCCGAACAAATGCGTTCTCTGAGGAGAACATCCGCTCGGCGTCGCCCGCCTCCACGATCCGGCCCCGCCACAACAGCGCGATGTACTCGCCGATCTGCCGCGCCGAGGCGATGTTGTGGGTCACGACGATGTACGTGCCCCCATGCAGCTTGTGCATCTCCTGGATCAGATCACACAACAGCGCCGTGCGGACAGGGTCGAGACCCGAGTCGGGCTCGTCGAAGATCACGATCTCGGGTTCCATCACCAACGCCCGGGCGAACCCGGCGCGCTTGCGCATACCGCCGGAGAGCTGGTTGGGCATGTCGTCGATCGCGTCGGTGAGGCCGACGTCCTGCAGACGCTGGCGGACGATCTCGGAGATCTTCGCCTCGGAGTAGTCGGTGTGCTGACGCAGAGGGAAGGCGACGTTGTCGAACACAGGCATCGATCCGAACAGGGCGCCGTCCTGGAACAGCACCCCGACTTTGCGACGCAGGGCCAGCAGCTTGGGCATCGTCAGGCTCGGAACCGACTGCCCCTTGACGATGATTTCACCCGAGTCAGGAAACATCAGCCCGATCAGATGCTTGATCAACACGCTCTTGCCGGTGCCCGAGGGACCCAGTACGACGGTGATCATCTCGTCTGGTATCGCGACGTTCAACCCGTTCAGGACAGGGATCCCACCCAGGCGCTTGTGCACGTCCAGGCAGCGGATCGACCAGTTGCCATCGTCTGGATCGCCTGTCAGGTCCAGCTCGTTGGAGTGGTACTCGAACTCGCTCGCCGGATCGAGCGTCGCCTGACCCTCCTGCTCGGAGTCCCCCCCTCCAGAGTCCTCGGGCGTACCGTCGGCGATCTCCACGTCTTCAATACTAATCGGCGGCGCGCCTGCGATCAACTCCGAGGCCCGATCGAGTCTTCGGAGAATCCTTTTCGCGTCCACGTGCCTCTTATGTGCGCCTCGACATCTCCGTCGAGCAGAACCGGGAGGCTCATCATGACCATCGTTATCTATCTCATCGCCGCCGCGGTTGTTGTCTGTGGCTGCCTGTTCTTCTTCATGAGGGCCCGCTCCCGTGACTGATACACGCAACCCATCCTGGCCCACCGAGCAGGTCGTAAGCGCCGCCCAACAGGGCGATCTCCGCGCGATCGCGACACTCGTCTCCGGCTCCCACGCACACGTGCAGCGCTTCGCCCGCACGCTCTGCTCGACACCCGAGGACGCGGAAGACGCCACGCAAGAGGCTCTGATCGTCCTGTACCGAAAGATCGGGACGCTCAGGGCCACCGCGGCACTCGCATCGTGGATGTTCCAGATCGTCCGCAATGAGTGCATCCGCAGATCACGACTCGCACTCCACCGGCCCGTCCCCACTGTGATGGCCGAGCTCTCCGCCGAAGACGCCGCCCTCGCCCGCCTGGAGATCGAGCGGATCGTCGACTCGATCGCGGCGCTCCCCACCGAGCAGCGCGCCGTCCTCGTTCTACGCGACATCCAGGGCCTGTCGGGAGCAGCGAGCGCTCAGGCGCTGGGCCTCAGCCGTGCCGCGATGAAGTCCCGCCTGCATCGCGGACGCGAAACGCTCCACTCAGCACTCAGCACCCCAAGCGACACGACCAGCAACGGAGGAGCAGAGGATGTCTGACCTCGACCGAAGTCCCCTCGCCAGCACCTCCGTCGCTGCCCACCTCTCCCGCGGTGCGATCGGTTTCGGGCTGCTCGGCGGGGCGGTCGCGCTGACCCCGAGCCACGGCCCGGCCGCACTGCTGCTTGCAGCACCGGGCCTACTCGCACTCCGCGGCTGCCCGACGTGCTGGATCGCCGGCCTGATCGAGACGATCTCCGCCGGCCGCCTGCGGCGCACCTGCACCGAGAACGGCTGCACGCTGGGCGGCGGGGAGCCACGCGGATCGCCGGGCGGCGCAACTTCTGGACCGAGCTCTTGTTCTGATGAGCAGTGGAGGTTTCCCAGGTAGGAGCTTGACTGATCGTTCAGGGGAACGCTAGAGTCTTGCTGGGTTTCGGTTTTGGATGTCTAGAGGGAGAGGGTTGTCTTGGTCGTCAAAAGTGCTCGTCGTAGTCTTGCCGGTACCGTCGTCGTGCTCGGTGGGGTGGCGTGCGCGCTCGCCCTCGGCGCCGGTGGCGCCTCCGGATCGATTGGATCCCCACGCGCCCTCGCGGCGCGCACGATCTCGCTGGACGAGAACGGCAGCCTGCATTTGACGAGCCATCACGGCTTCCATCTCAACGAGCAGGGCACGGCGTCGGGCACGATCAAGGGCACGATCTACATCCATCTCGACGTGAGCTCGACCAATCACGTGACGGCCGAAGTCAACATCTATCCAAACGGCGGCTCGCTGACCGGCTACGGGACGGCTAACTACCGTGCGGACGGTGGGCGGGCGACGTTCTCCGGGACGCTGTCGATCTCCCGCGGGTCGGGCAGCTACGCGGGCGCGCACGCTTCGGGACTGAGCTTCACCGGCACGATCCAGCGCGTCAACGACGCCACGACCGTGCACCTCAGCGGTCCCCTGTCCACGTAGTGCGCGCGGCGCCCCGGCGAGGACCAACTAACTCCATGCGCACAGGCAGAGCCACAGCTCTGAGCCTCGCGGCGGCGCTGCTGGCGTGCCTGTCGCTTGCGGGCGCGGCGAGCGCCGTCGCCGCGGGCGTGTCCGAGCAGGCCAGTTTGAGCGCTGGGTTCTCACCCGACAGGCTCGGTCAGAGCACGACGATCTCCTTCGGCTTTCATCTGCAGACCGCGGAAGGGACCGCGCCACCGCCGCTTCAGAGCGTCGTGTTGCAGATGCCCGCGGGCATGAACTACACGCTGACGACGCTCGGCCTGGCGATCTGCCAGCCGGCGGTATTGCAGGCGCAGGGTCCGAAGGGCTGCCCACCGAACTCGCGTCTGGGCGCCGGCTCAGCGCTCGTGGAAGTGCCGTTCGGCACCGGCTCCGGGCATGAGGTCCCCGAAGTCCAGGCGGTCGTGGGGCCACCGAAGGAAGGCAACATGGTCGTGCTGTTCTACGCCAACGGTCAGACCCCGGTGTTCGCGCAACTCGAGTTCACGGGCGAAGTGCTGCCTGACTCAGGCCTGTTCGGCTCGAAGCTCGCGACGAGCGTGCCGCTGATCCCGAGCGTCCCCAACGGCCCGGACGTCTCCGTCGTCAGCGTCAACGCGACAATCGGCCCCGCCGGGCTGACCTACTACAAGCGCTCCCACGGCCACCGCGTGTCGTTTCACCCGCTCGGGATCGGCGTCCCCGAACATTGCCCCAGCGGCGGCTTCCCGTTTCATGCCTCGTTCGCCTTCCAGGACGGTTCGCAGGCGAGCGCGACGACGACGGTCCCGTGCCCGCCGCCGGTGGTGGTGCACCGGCGCAAGTAGCCTTAACCGGGACCGAACCAGCGCTCGCGGCGGCTGGAGCCGAAGCTTTCCTTGAGCGCCATCTGCTCTGCCGATGGCGCGTTGAAGGTGCCGGTTTTCTCCGGTCCTGAGAGGAAGTCGATGTCGACGCTGCCGATCCGGCCCTCGCCGAACTCGATGTAGCAGGTTCCCCGTCCCAGATGACGTTCTGGCGGCTCGCCACCTGCTAGCTCGGCGATGATCGTCTGTGCGACCACCCGGGCGGCACCCTCGGCGAACACACCGGCCTTCGGCACGCCGGCAGTGGCGACGTCGCCTACCGCATACACGCCGGTGAAGCGTGTCTGGAGCGTGGCCGAGTCCACAGGTATGTAGCCATCCTCGGTCATGCCGCTGGCGATCACCACATCGGGGGCACGGTGCTTCGGCACGCCGAGGAACAGGTCGAATGGCAACTCGCTGCCGTCATCGAGGATCGCGACGCTCCGTCCGGGATCGAGCGCGCTGACCCGGCGGCCGGCGATCAACTTGATATCGCGCTGCGCGAACTCCATTTCCAAGGCGGCGGAGGTCTCCGGCGAGGGCGGTACCGGCATGCCCAGCGGAATCACGAATGAGATATCGCACGCGTCGCGAACCCCGCGCGCGGTGAGCTCGTCATCCAGAAGCAATGCGCACTCGCTCGGCGCCGGAGGGCACTTGAACGGTGCGCCGCACACCCCGATGACCACGTGCCCTTGCGAAAACTTCGGGATGATCCCGGCCAGTCGCTGCGCCCCAGCCACGGAGTAGAACTCGTTCCCGGCCTCGGCGAGTCCCGGCGTGGCGTCCATGTCGTAGTCCGCGCCGAGCGCGATCACGAGCACATCGGCCTTGTGGTCCCCGACATCGGTCCTGACGCTCCGGGCCTCGGGGTCGATCGCCGCGATCGTCTCCCGCACGACACGCACACCGGGCTTTGCGATCTCGCTGTAAGGCAACCGGACCGCGTCCAAAGTCGCGCGTCCGAACATCACATCTAGCTTTGAGAACCCGAACACGAACGAATCGCTCTTGTCGATCAAAGTCACGTCGACCGTGTCGCCGAGCTCCTGCGAGAGCATGGTCGAGAGCTCGAGACCACCGAAACCTGCTCCGAGGATGACGATGCGAGTTGACATTCAGGCGATCCTAATCCACGCCGGCCTCGCCGCGCTCTTGGCCGGCGCGCTGAGCTCCCGCAAACGAGACAGCCGGCCCGCCTGAGCTCAGAGCTCAGCGGCGGGCCGAACTCACTGACTTACTGACTCACCGGCTCAGCGTCGCCTCCTGGACGATGGTTGGCGCAGGACCGCCGCGTGCGCCTGCACGCCGCTGCCGGCGATCTGCACCCTGAGCCCACGCCGACCCGCGCGACGGAGCAGCTGGCTCCCCGGGCCGGTCAGATGCACGCGCAGCGTCACGCGCTTGCCGGCGGCCATCGAGAAGCTGGCCACGCCGATCGTGACGTTGCTCGTCTTCTTGCGCCGGCCGTGCCTGGTCGTGACCCGGGCGAGAATCCTCATCACGCCCGAGCACGCCCCCGGGCCGGGACAGCGCAGCGTGACCGACGCCACCGAGCCCTTGACCTTGACGCCGGCGAACAGGGCCAGCGGCACCGGGATCGCGACGGTGTTGCTGTTGGCGCTCGCCGCCCCAGCGCCGTTGCCGGCCGTGACCGAGCACGTGATCGAGTGACCCTGATCGGCTGCCTGCAGCGTGTAGGTCGACCCCGTCTGCCCGGAGATCACCGTGCCGTTACGCGTCCACTGGTAGAGGAGGTAGGTAGGTTCGTGCGACCACGAGCCCTGCGAGCAAGTCAGCGCCTGACCGACGGCCGCCGTCCCCGTCAGCGTCGGCGCCGCGGTGCTGGCAGGCACCGTCGGGAACGCTTCGCGCAGGGTTTCGTTGATCCCACCGGTGTTCGAGCCGGTCGTCACCGAAATCGTCTGGCCGTTCTTGAACGTTTGCTGCCCCTGGTAGTACTGGGTTATGTACAGCAGGGAGCATTCTGTGTGACCCTTCTTCGGGATCGAGCAAATTTCGCCGCTGAATTCGATCTTGTAAAAGCCGGTTACCAGACCGTTGATCGTGTACTGGCCGTTGGAGCTCGTGTAGGCGCAACCACCGCCCCCGAATTCTTCTGGACCTGTGACCCTGGTGGCACAAACCCCGACTTTCGCAAGCCCAGGGTGAGTGATCGACGCATTCGTCACGGTGCCACTGATCTGTCCGCCGACCTGCAGCGCTATGTTGAGAGTTGCGGCCGGGCTCGCTTTCACTTTCACCGAGCCCTGCCCACTGACGAAGTTCGACTTGAGCTGGCAGCGAATCTTTTCTCCCTGTTCTTCTTCGCACCCTTCCGCTGACGAGAAGAAGATCGTGTGGGAGCCGATGGACAGACCAGAGATCGTGTATTCGCCGTTGCCGTTAGTTTCGACGCAGCGTCCCGATCCGTCGCACGCTTCGACGCCGCCCGCGCCCTGCCCGTTGGACGCGCTGGTGACCCGGCCGGTGACCGAGCCTTCGCCCACTTCTTCCAGTTCGGCGCCGATGCCAGGAACCACGCTGGTCGTCACTTCCACCAGCGTCGCGTCGGACAACGAGGACACGCCTTTGTAGTACTGGGGCGCAAACCCACTGGCACTGAAGCCGACCCGATACTTGGCCGCCGCCAGCCCTTCAAATTTGTAGTCGCCGGACGCTTCCGCGGTTATGCATTCGATCCGCGTTTCACTTTCGGTGTACAGGCAGACTTCGGCACCCGAGATTGGATGGGCTTCTGTGTCGGTGACCTTGCCGCTGATCCCGCCGGCTGGCAGAGCGCTGGCTGCCGCCGGCAGCAGCATCGTGCAGAGGCCGAGCACGCCGGCGATGGTGACGGTGCGGACGATGTGGTGAGGCATATGTCTACCTTTCTCGTCTTGGAGGAGATACCGGCGAAGTGGCCGGCCGAGGTCCGCCGCCTCTACACCGAGACGGGAGCAGCACAGCGCACAGAGCCTAGCTCAGCGTGACGCCTATCTCTTTCGTTGCTTCGCCTCGGTTTCCTGCAAGGACAGCCTTCCGGAAGAGCAGCAAAATCACGCTTCGCCTTCCTGTACCACCCATTCCTGAAATGGGATGCTTCCAGCTCGTTGATGCGGATCGGGTTGGGTCAGTCAGGCTCACCGAATCTCTCAACGAGCCGGTAGAGGTGAGCGTGGTTGTGTGCGATCTTTCGAAGTTCGCGGACTGCTTTTTGAGCCCCAGGCGACTCCGTGAGACGCTGACGCTCCTCGGCTGTTCGCATACGCACGCTCAACATCACGACGCCCCCGTTGGTGCTTTCGTAGATTTGGGCGGACACGAAACCTGGTTGCTCGAGGATTACCTCCCGGACAGCGTCGGAGATCCCTCGAACCAGCTCGTCCTTCCGCGATGGGTCGACCGTCCAGGTATCGATCAGGATTGGGGATTCCATTGCACGATCCACTCCTTTCAGGGAGAGTCGGATGAAGCCAGCGGCTCCCGTGGCGCAAAAGCTACCGGGTGCTCCAAGATCTGCGCGCCGAGCTCAGGATGCTGCTTGACGAGCGCAACCAGCCCGGCTCATCGGCTCGGAAACATCGGCGATACCATCCTAGAGCGCTTTCGCGGTCCGCTAACCCGGACGAATGATTGCGGCTACGGCGCGCTCGGGGGGGATGGATCGAGCGCGCCGCAACCAGCGAAGATGGCCTGCGCATCCCCCTCCCCGAGAATCCACGGCAGAGAGCTGCTCGGCCTCCGTCCGCAAGGCCGCGATCACCTTCCACGGACCCTTGCGCTGGCATCCTGATACCCACGCCTACCACCCGATAAACACAATTTTAGTCAATCCGCAGATCGGGCCTAATCTGCTCCAGCGGGACGACTGGATGTGCGTTGCCGGGACGACTGGGATGTGCGTCGGTCAGGGGAAGGATGTCGATGGTGCCCGTGAGCTCGAGTAGACGCTGCACCTGCCCGCTGCCCGGTGTCACGAGAAAGTCGTATCCATGCTCCGCACATAGCTCCCGGGCTCCGAGCATCACCCGCAAACCGGTTGAGTCCATGAACGTCAGTTGGCTCAGGTCGAGCTCGATGGCGCTGACGCCCTCGCCGCACAAGCCGAGGATCGTCGCTTCCAGTTCCGCTGCCACCGCGAGGTCCAGCTCGCCGCTCAACAGGAGCGTATGACGGCCGTTGCGCACGCTCGCTTGAACTTCAAAGGTGGGCTGACTCCCTTCCAAGGCCACGCCTCCGTTCGGCAGGTTGTCCTGAGATAGCCACTTCGAGCTTCCCGCACGTTTCCGCGTAGGCCTTCAAGGTCCATCGAGACCGCCAAAGCTTAGCAATCCGAGAGTGGGCGCAGCGCAGATCTGCCCCATGGCTTTGCTCGGGCGGATGGCTTTGCTCGGACGCCTTCTCGGGGGAGGCGCTCGAGCGGGATTTGTGCTCGCCGGCTTGCGTGCGCGTTGGCAAGGTGAACCAGACGAGCTTGCCGTTGGGCAAAGAGGTGATTCCCCAGTCCTCAGCGAGCTCTTGGACGATCTGAAGTCCTCGTCCCGACTGCTCCCGGGGCGTCGGGGAGCGCACGACAGGCTGGCCTTGACCGTGATCGCTCACCTCCACGCGGATCTCGTCTCGCGAGCGGCGGATCGCCAGCTCGAAGTCGCTATGAGCGTGCCGCACGCAGTTGGTGGCAAGCTCAGAGGTCATCAGCTCCGCGGCTTCCACGATCTCGCGCGGCTCCTCGCTCAGGAGATCCTTGACGAAGTGACGTGCGCCAGCCACGGACTCGGGCCGGCAGTGAAAGCGGCACGCCTTTCTCATGGTTCGATCAAGAGCACGCCGGAGAGGCCCGTGGCCTGGAGCACGCGCCGGATGATTGGGGACGGGTTGCGTAGCGACATGCTGCTTGCTTTCGCTGCGGCGCCGATCAGCACCGCAATCCCGGCGCTGTCCATGAATCGCAGGCCGGTGAGATCGAAGATCAGCCGCTGAGGGGGCTGCAGCGGAATCGACGCCACCCGCTCCTGAAGCGTTGCGGCGTTTGAGCTGTCGAGCTCTCCCGAGAGGATCACGACCTGTGCGCCCGTGGGGTCGAGGCGCATGTCGATCCGCAGCATCGGGGACTCAGCCTCTAGCTCTGCCATCGGATGCCCACAATCGCCGTATCGTCATGGTGACCCTCGGACGCGAGGCCGTGTGCGAGCTCGAGCAGCAAATCTTCGAGCGGAAGCTCCGCGTTGGTGGCCGTCTCTCGCAAGCGCGCCAAGCCGACATCGAGCACCTCTCCACGACGCTCGACCAAACCGTCGGTGAACGCGATCAGCGTCGTATTCGGCCCCACAGACACTGACGTCTCCAGGTAGGGAGACTTGCGCGCGACGCCAATTGGGACGTTGGCGTCGAACTGTACGAACCGCACGCCGTCGTCATCGATCACGAGCGGCGGAAGGTGACCGGCGCTGGCCACCGTCAGCCGATGGGCACCCACGTCGATCAGGGCACAGAGCATGGTCGCGAAATAGTCGTGGGGCCCGCTGTTGACAAAATCCGAGAGCTGGGCGAGCACCGAGGACGGACTGGGGTCCTGCGCGGCATACGCCAGCGCGGCGTGGCGCAGCGAGGCCATCGTCGTCGCCGCTCGAAGTCCATGACCCGAGACGTCGCCGATCATGACCAGCACCTGTCCATCGCCCGCCGCAACAATGTCGTACCAGTCGCCTCCCACATCGATGCCCGAAGCGGCCGGCACGTAGCGTGCGCCCACCCGCAGTCCGGCGAACTCAGGCAGGGTGTCTGGTAGCAACGCGTGTTGGAGCGTCTGCGCGATGCTGCGCTGCTCGGTGTACATCTCCCGGTTCTCGGCGGCAACCCGATCGAGCACGCCGACGAGCTGCTCGGCGTAGCGTCTGCGACGCGCCAGCCGATCGGTCATCAGCGCCGCCGCCAGGCTCACCAAGAGACCCACGAGGGCGATGATCCAGGGAAGGTGCTCGAAGAACGAGCCTCCGAGAGAGCCGTTTGGGCTCACCACGATCGTGAACACGCCGGCGCCAAAGGGAACGACGTCCGAGGCCTGCCGACCTTTGATCGGCAGGTGCTTGAGGCTGGTCACCAGCACGTCGCTGGTGCGCTTGGAGTGACCCAGATACAGCACGTAGTTGAGGTCGGAGAAGGCCGAGTTCTTCTCCAATTTCGAGCGTCTGTTCGCGGGCAGCGGTTTTTCGGCGTAGACCGCGAAACCGTGCGCGCGGCCGGGGGCACTGAAATCGAAGCCGAGCGCAGGACGCGGGGACTCGAGGAAGCCCGTGAGGTTCAACACACCAGGCCGGGTGGAATGCGTGAAGAGGAGCTCGGCCCTTTCCGGCATCGACGCGAGGGCGGGCATCGCGCCGAGCACCGTGCTCGGCGCGAGGTGCGCTGTGCCCAGCGGCCACAGCGATACCGAGGTGAACTGGCGGCCAGGACCCACATAGGGAGCCATGAACGCACGAAATTTCTGCGCGTCGCCGCCCGTGGCGTTGGCCAGCTCGGCGGCCGAGGCCAGTGGCGTCTGGGTCGAGGGGGCGGTGGCCGCCAGAACGAGGCTCAGCTCGCGCACGCGGAGGTTCAACAACCGTCGCTCGTTGCGATTGTATACGGCCGCGGACGTCAGCGACAGTGCCACGGTGACGATCAACCCCGTCAGCAGCGCGACCACCGCCACCCGGGAGGGTCGCCACCGCCACAGCGAGCCCGACGAGCTCGCGGGAGACGCAGCGTTCTCGGCAGCGCCCTCTGCGGCTGCCGGCTCCCCCGCCGAGTCGTAGCAGGTGGTCGTCCTCACCACCCCCGCGCGGCTACTCATTGCAAGCATCTCTCCGAGCCCATACTCGCGGCCTAGCTTATCCCCGGAGATCAGGACAGGTGTCGAAGCGAGCCGGTCTGGGTACCCAGACCGGTGGGCGACAAACGGTTTGCGTATCTGAGGGGCTGGGTAAGGAGCCCGAAAGACCAGGTCAAATGATCCGTAAAAGGAGGAAGTCGAGATGGCCTCAGCATCTGTGACTGCGCCCCCCCAACGGCGTGATGGGAACCACCAGAAGGACGATTCGCGGGAGTTGCTCGAGCGCTGGCAGCGTGACGGCGATCGTGGCGCCCACGAGCTGCTGATCCAGCAATACACGCCCCTCGCCCGCAGTCTGGCAAGACGCTACGCCCATACCTCCGAGCCATTTGAGGACCTTCTGCAGGTTGCCTGTCTCGGTCTACTGAAAGCGCTCGAGCGCTTCGATCCCGAGCGCGAGGTCGCCTTCGCGGCATTTGCCGTGCCCACGATCCTCGGTGAGTTACGGCGTTATTTTCGTGACTCCAGCTGGGGCGTGCACGTGCCACGCGATCTGCAAGAGCGTGCGCTTGCGGTAAGCAACGCCCAGGAGCAGCTGACCAATGAACGTGGCCGCGCGCCCAGCGCCCGCGAGCTCGCCGAGTATCTCGAGCTCCCCCTCGGGCAAGTCCTCGACGCGCTACTCGCCGGCCAGGCCTACGACCCGCTAGCACTCGACGCGCCCGCCCGCTGCGCGGGCGACGAGCAAACTCCCGCCACCCACCTCGACACCCTCGGCGGCGAGGACGAGCGCTACGAGCTGATCGAGCTCGACGCGACCCTCGCCGCCGCGCTGAAGCACCTCCCCGCGCGCGAGCGCACGATCATTCGCCTGCGCTTCATCGAGGAACTCAGCCAGGCCGAGATCGGCCGGCGCGTGGGCATCTCCCAGATGCAAGTCTCACGCCTGTTGCGCTGCTCGCTGGCAGCGCTGCGCGTGCTCGCACACGCACACCCCGAGGCACCATAGAGGAGATCGCCAGATTGATCGCATCCTCTCCCCGGCCGCCAAACGTTCGCCTGCAGCTGCGCAACCAGCCCGAGAACATTTCGCTGATTCGCACCACCCTCGCGGGCGTCGCGGAAGCGATCGACCTCCCCCACGAAACGCTCGACGACGTCAGCACGGCCGTCACAGAGGCAGCCAACAACGTCGTCCTGCATGCCTACCAAGGGGACCAAGGCTCGCTCGAAGTTGACATCCACATCGCTCCCCACGCCCTCACCGTGATTGTGCGCGACGAGGGCATCGGCATCTCCGGTCAAGCTGCAGCGCCAGATGATCCCACCCTGCAGTCCGGCGGGCTGCTCGCCGGTGGCGAGCTCGATGGCGGGAGCCTCAAGCTCGGCCTGCCGGTGATCGCAGCGCTCGCTTCCCGTGTCGAGCTTCGCGCGCGTGACGGCGGCGGCACCGAGGTTCGCATGGAATTCACCACCCCCCCGGGAAGCAACGTTCGCGCGGAGTTCGAGCCCGCGGCCGGCGAGCAATCCGAGCTACTCGAGCGGTCCGCGCTGCTCGAGCAGTCCGACGGGTCCGCGCTGATCGCCGCCGCGACGATCGCGGTAGCACCCGCTCGGCTCGCGCGCAGCGTCCTGCCTCGGCTGCTCTGCGCGCTCGCCGCCCGCGCTAATTTCTCAACCGATCGCATCTCCGATACTCAGCTGCTCGCAGACACGATCGCCGCCCAGGCCTTCCAGTCGATCATCGGCGAGCGCCTGCACGTGGGGATCGCCGTCGAGCCCCGCCATGTCGAGCTGCGCGTCGGACCGCTAAACGCCACGCCCAGCGAGCGGGCCGGCATCGACGGCGTGCTCGGCAAGCTGGCGCCCGTGATCGGAGCACTGGCCGACGATCACCGCCTGGCGGCAGCCGGCCCGGCTTCAGTGCTGGCGCTGGCGCTGAGCGATCGGCGGTAGGTAGCTCGGGCGGCGAGCGCAAGTGCTCGGTCAGTGTCAGATGCCGCGGCTTCAGTCCTGCAGCGCGACCGCGGGCGGGACGCCGGCGGCGAGGTAGCCGGGGATCGCGATGATCAGCAACGCCGTGACGGTGACGATTGCGAGGCTCATGAGCGCGCTCAGCGCCGCGATCGAATAGACGACGGGGAAGTTGAGGACGTTCGCCAGCGCCCGGTCCAGCAGCTGCTGGCCGTAGAGACCGAAGATCGCTCCTGCGAGGCACCCGACGGCGAGCAGCAGCAGGCTCTCCAGCAAGATCGTGCGCCACAGTTCGCTGCGGGGAAAGCCCTCGAGCTTCAGCTTGGCAAGGCGCGGGCGACGCTGCCAGAGCATGTTGCCGATCGCCGCCGCCATCGCCAGCACCGCGACGACCAGGATCAGCGTCGCAATCTGGGTCAGACGCTGGAGGCCCTGACGGCTCAGCGCGTTCTGTTCGGTGGCATGGGCCCGCGCGGTCTGGACCGATAAGCCTGAGGATGGGCCGAGCGCTCGCGTGAGATCGCGGGAGACCTGGGCGACCGGGGCGCCAGGATTCAGCAGGACGTTGTAAGCGCTCGCGTCGGCACTCCCCCACGCGCGGGCATATTCGGCGGCAGTCATGATCACAACGCCCGGCGCCCAGCCGATGTTTGTCGAAAAGGCCGCCACCCTCACCGTCGTTGGAAACGGCGTCGGCAGCGTAACGCGCTCGCCGATCTGCAGGTGATGTTCGCGAGCCAGCGCCTGCGCAAGCACGACCCAACCCCCTGCCCGCAGCTGCGCAGTCGCACGGGCGACGTTGCCTTCGAGGATCTGCGAGGGCGCGATCAACGGCGTCGCTTCACTCGGCGGGGCGATCACCCAGACCTTACGCTCACCCCAGTCCAAGAGGCCACCACGGTAGACGCGAACCCCGCGCACTCCCGGCACACGCTGCAACTCGGCCTGATGGGAGGAGGCGAACGGAGCCGTCCTGAGTAGGTTGTAGGCCCCGGGGGGGAGACCCACACATCGGTGTACGCGTTCTCATCGCGCGCCGCGTTTTCCAGGCCCTTCAGCAGATCCGCGTGGGCGCCCTGGATCGCCACCGCACCGAACACCGCGATCGCACCGGTCGCCGCGACCCCGATCGCCCGCGCGCGCGCTGCGCTCAGCTCCATTCCCGCCACATGCGGAACCGCACCCGTCAGCTCGTGCGCAACGCGCCGCAGCAGTGCAAGCGCCAGGTCCAGCGCCAAGCCAAGCACGAGCAGCAGGGCGGCTATCAGAAGCACCATCCCCGCGATCGCCAGCTTCGGCGCGGCGAGCAGGATCGCGGTCGCGCCCGCCAAGCAGAGCACCCCGGCGATCGCCGTGCGGATGTTCGCTGCGCCGGCGGCGGAGCCCTCTTTAGGCGTGATCGCGGCGAGCGGGTCTCGGGAGAGGATGTCACGCAGCGGGCTGAGAACCGCGACGATTGCCGCGAGCATGCCCCCGCCCGCGGCGATCGCAACGCTCTGGGCGCTGACCACGCGCTGGGTGCCGACGGAGAACGCGGAGCCGAGATACCCCGGGTTCGAACCGAACAGATGGATCGAGAGCTCCTCCCCGAGCACCAGACCGAACAGGCACGCGGCGAGGCCCAAGACGATCGCGTCGATCAGCAGGATGGCAACCACGGTCCTCGGTGTGTAGCCGTCGCGGCGCAGGTCGGCGATCAGGCGCCTTCGCTGCGGGACGGTCAGGAGCATCGCATTGAACGCAAACAGGAACCCGACCAGCGCGCTGATCACCGCGAACAGCGCTGTGGACTGATTGCTCGCTCCCGCGGCCTTTGCAAACAACCGTTCGTCGTAGCTGGTGCTCTCGACGCTCAGAGCACCGGTCGAGGATCGGTCGGCCGCCAGGCCCACGAGCGCCGCGCGAACTCGAGCTTCCATGCCTGGGGCGGGCTCAACGAGGATTCGCGAGACGCGGTGAGACAGCCCCGTCATTTCCTGGGCGAAGAACAGGGGTGCGACGACAATCGGACTGGATACGAGCCCTCCTATCTGCTTGGCGTGCAGTTGCGCGTACAGCGGCGCCTGTTCGGTCCTTCCGTAGAGCTTCAGCGTCACTTCCTCGCCAAACTTCTTGACGCCGAGTCCGTCCGCGAGTGGCGCCGGCAGCAGCACCGCGCCGATCCCCGCGAACGGTTCCAGTTCGGTGTGGCGGATCAACTCGCCACCGAGCGCCTTGAGGCTCGAGTCGGCCCCCACGAGCTCGACCGACTTGGTCCCCTTTGGGCCGGTTGCGTCAGCGCTCGCTTCGAGCAGCGGAGCGGCGGCGCGCACCCCGGCGATCTGACGCACATCTACCAAGAGGCTCTCGGGCATTCCGTGGGGATCGCGCGCGAGCAGCTGCAGGCTGGCATTACCGACGATCCCGTGAGAGAGCTGCGCCACGCTGCTCTGCAGGCTCTGGCTGGCGACCTGGGAGGCGAACAACAGCGCCACACCGGCGGCGATTCCGACTATGGCGAACAGCTCCTGGATGAGCCGTGCGCGCACTCGGACGCGGTATAGGTGAAGTACATTCCCCGGTCTCACACGATCACCTCGCCCAGTGGGCTATTGGACGGTCGATGGCGCGGCAGGCTGATCCGGACGGTAATCAGAGAGCTTCCCATCGCGTAGCGCAAAGACACGATCGGCATATCCAGCGGCCAGCGGGTCATGGCTGACGAGCACCACCGCCACGCCACGCTCGCGGCACAGCTCGCGCAGCAGTTCCAGCACTTCGCGGCTACGCTGCGAGTCCAGGCTCCCCGTCGGCTCATCGGCGAGCAGCAGACTCGGCTCGGTGGAGAGAGCGCGCGCGATCATCACCCGCTGGCGCTCCCCCATCGACAGCGTCTCGGCCCGGTGCCCCAAGCGCTCGCCGAGCCCGAGGCGCTGCAGCAGCGGGGTGACCTGCCGGTGCGCCTCGCGCCAGCGAACGTCCTTCAGCAGCTTCAACACCGCGTTGTCGATCGCCGAGACACCCGGCAACAGGTCGAAGTTCTGACGGATGAAGCCCAGTTGCGAGAGACGGAACTGCGACGCCTCGCGCTCGGTCAGCGAGGACACGTCGCGGCCGGCGATCGACACCGTACCGCCGGTCGGCTCTAGCAGCGTCGCGATCATCAGCAACAGCGTCGTCTTGCCCGACCCGCTCGGCCCATACAGCGCAACCATCTCGCCCGCCTGCACTGACAGCGACACGCCATCCACAGCGCGCACCGACTCCCCGCCGACCGCGGGATAATGCTTGACCAACTCGCGCAACTCCAGCATCCAGGTACGACCCCTCTCCGCCTGCACCGACGAGAGCTTCACGACCCGGCGAAACCCCCATGAGGAACTAATCGCGCGCGAGTCTACTTGATGCCATGCGCCTCACTCATGCGCGGGTTCGCCAACCAGCCCACCGGGCATCACGATCTCCGCTCCGCGTGCTCCCCGCCCCCATGAGCCGGGCAAGAGTCCTCGAGCGCGCGAGCGCGCTCGGAACACCAGCATCGCGAGCTCGGCCGGACCGTCCAGCGCCCCGAGCACCGCGCGAGCGACCGGCAACGCCTCCGGCGTAGCGGCCTCCGGCGTCGACAGATAGAAGCTCGCCATCGCCGCCAGCACCAGCGTGTGCGCACGAGCATCCGGCAGGCCTCGCGCGGCGCCCAGCGAACGCTCAGCCAGCCGGCCCATACGCTCGGCGGCTTGCAGCGGCGAGCCGTACAGGCCGATCAGGTTGTGCTGTCCGGTGGCGCGATCCTCGGCGACGTCTACCAAGTTGTCGAGCAGCGAATGCAGCGCCCCGATCCAGGGGAAGTAGGCATCCTTGACCGCGGTGACCGTATCGGACGGGCGCTCGAAAGCGGGCTCGGCCGCGAGCGCAATCAGCGCGTAGATACCCAATGAGGACCCGCCCGCGGCCGCGGTCTCCCACCAGCGCAGGTCCTCCCCCGGCGGGGTCTCCGCGCGCGCCCAGCGCTCCAGCGCCGCGAGGTCACCCTGTAGTTCGCCGGTGTTGCAACTCTGGAACTCGACGATCCGCTCCGCCGCCCGCAGCGCCGCCGGCGCGAGCGCCGAATATGACGGCAGCGTGCCGAGCGCCGCACGGCAGGAGTCGAGGATCTCCTGCAGGTAGCCGCCATCCTCACGCTGGAGACAATGCTCGTAGTAATCCAAGTGTGGGGCGTCCGGGTCGAGCGCTACGAGCAGCGCGCTGTGCAGGCATCTGCCGTTGGCGACGGGATCGGCGCACGGTTGCTCGCCGAGCATGTCCAGGTAGTTGTAGGCCGCCTGAAAGCAACTCATCGCGCGCGCCGCCGCGGCCCGGTGACGTGATGGCACGAACGCGGCAAACGCCGCCGCCCCCTCGACATTGCCCCACTTGCGCTGCGCATCGAGCGCCGTGCGGCGCAACAGCGCATCGGGAATCCGAGACGCCCGCGCCCGGCGACGGCGCCGCTCCAAACACACGCCCGGAAACACGCCGAGCCAGTAGCGCCGGGCGGCGCCGGCAAACGACAGGCTCAGCCCGAGCCGGCTCTCAGCCGGCATCTTTCCCGCCGTAGACCACGTGCGGGAACTGGCTGCTCTGCCCGTTGAACGTGAACGGGCTCTGCTGCAGGCAGGGCGGGGCGGGGACCGAGTTGGCGCTTTCGGGCGCGTTGGCGATGTGCAGTTCGATCAGCTGTTCGATGATGCTCTGGGTGACCGTCGCGTTGGGCGGGCCGGTCACCGCCGGCGCGGAGTTCGCGCATGAGCTGGTGCTGAAGGACTGCAGCCCGCCGGCGAGCGAGCTGAAGGCGCCGGGCTTGAAGTACGGGTTCGCACGATCGGTGCCGACTCGCTGGGAATAGACAGCCAGGCTCTGGGGGGCAAGCGCCTGCATCGAGCGCAGGTAGTGCTGCTCGACCCCTGCCGTTGAGTCGTCGCTGTTTGAGTCGTGAGCCTCGGTGGCGGCGGTGAGGTTGGCGAAGAACGCCTGGACCTCGGGCACGTATTCGCTCGTGTACTGCAGGAAAGGATCGAAGTTGTGCAAGACGGGGCTGAGGTTTTCGAGCAGCGGCACCGTCAGGTTGAGCGACTTGGCGACATCCGGCAGATCCTGCTTCGCCGCCTTGGTCAGTGGCCCGAGCGAGGTCAGGAAGCTGTTGAACGGGGGGGTAAATGGTTTAGCCGCCGTGACCAATTTGGAGAGCTGAAGCTCGGTGGGACGGAACTCTTCGTAGTACGGATTGGCGGCGGCAGCGAAGTGATCGAGTTCTTTCAGGGCCACGCGCGAGCTGCTCTCGAACTTCGGCAGCTCGCGGAAGGCCTGGGCGAACGCCTGGCTGCCTTCGGCGGCAGCATGGAAGGTGTGTTCGCCATTTACGATCAGACCTTCGAGCTCGTGGTCACGCCCGGCGAGCGCGGAGAAGACCACCCCGGTGTTGTGCACCAGCGCCGTCACGGCCCCTTCCTGAGAGGCGAGGACACCGACCAGCTGGTTGGCGCTCTGGACGAACGGGTCGAGTGTGGCGAAATCGTTGTTGACCGCTTCCCCGTTTCCGTTGAGCCCTTCTTCCACCGACTGCTGCCACACCTGGAAGGCGCGGCGCGTCTTTGGGTCGAGCGATGCCAGGATGTCGTCGAGCGTCACCGACGGTTCGACCTGGCTGTCGGACAGCTGAGCCCCATCGGGCAGGAACGGCGCAGTCCTGCCCTCCGGGATCAGCTGCACGTAGGTCTCCCCCAGCAGCGTCTTCTGGCGCAGGATCGCATGCATGTCCGAGCGTATCGGGGCGTCCTGGCTGTCGATTTCGAGCGTCGCGTGGCTGCGGCCGTCATTGCCGACCTTCAATGAGACGACATGGCCGATATCGACGCCCGAGATGCGCACTTCCGACTGTTCGGTAAGGGCGAGCACACGCGGGAAGGCCACCGTGAAGCGATAGCCCTTCGGCTTCAGCGGCAGCGCCCCCCGAATGACTCCCACAGGAACAGCAGCAGCGCGACGCAGCTCAACACGAACAGGATGATCACGAGGATGTTGCCGAGCGTGGGGGCGCGCTTCTGCATCGCTCAGCCTCCCGCCTTGCTCACGCCCGCCGGCGAGCGCCGCGTGGGGGTGGCGTGGCTCTGGCCGAACGCCCCGCCGGTGAGCCCGGTGAGCAGGCCCGTCGAGCTCGTGGATTTATTCGACCCGCGTGCCGCGCTCGCTTTCACGGTCGCACCCCCGGTACAGGACGACCCGGTCGGTGCGTTGAGCAGGCCGAGCAGCAGTCTGACCGTGGGATTGACTTCGCCGGCCCCTTTCAGGATCGGCACGACGTTGCAGTTGAAGTACGGCAGCGTATTGCCGAGCGCTCCGTGCGCGTCCGCAGAGCTGACCGAGCTGTTGAAGTCGTGGTTGGCCCAAGCGAGGTAGAACAGGAACCCACCTTTATTGGTTCCGGGGTTGTAGGCGAACTCGTTGAAGAGTTCGTTGAACACCGCAAAGCTGCTCGCCAGCTTCGGGAAGGCTTCACTCAATTCCTTGGTCGCGGGCCCGATCTCGGTGACGACGGGCAGGATCTGGCGCGCGAACGGCCGGATCTGGTTCTTGAATACCGGGGTGGTCTTGATGAAGTCCGCCTGCGAGGCTTCCTCGGCGGGGCCGAGCGCCTTGGCGAACGGCTGCAGCTCCTTCAGCGTCGGGCCGAGCACGTTCGCGGCGGTGGCGAGCTTGCCCAGGCCCTGCTGCGCCTTGCCGAGCGCGCCGGGCAGCAGGCGCAGCGTGCTCTGGACGTTCTGTTCCTCCTTGGCGAAGGTCTTGAACACCGTGTTGGCGGACACGACCAGTTCGCTCAGCTGCTGGTCCTTGCCGCCCAGTGCTTCGATCAGCAGCCGGAAGTTGTGGATCGCGCGCGCGGTGCTCGCATGACGGGCATCGAGCTGATATCCGATCTCCTGCAGATCGCGCGCCGTCGGGTCGAAGCGCTTGAGCGCGGCCGACAGCGCTTTTCCGTTGCCCTTCAACCCTTCGCCCGCGCCGGCCAGCAGCTCCTGCAGATAGGCGCGTGTTTCTCCGTCCAGCCCCGCGAGGAATTCGTCGAAGTCGATGTTCGGGGCGGTCTGCGACAGCGGCAGCGTCGCGCCGCTCGACAGCGATCGCCGCTCGCGGGTGTCCCGGGGCTGACCTCGACCGTCAGGTCCTGCAGCGCCGTCTTGGGGCGCAGCAGCAGGGTGGCGTTGTGGTAGATCCGGTCGTGGGCGTATTCCGGGGTCAGGTGCATGGTGATCACGCCGACCCCCTGGTGCAGGTCGACGCTCGCGATTTCCCCGATCTTCGCCCCCGCGATCGTCACCGCCTGACCCTGGCCGGGTGTAACCGCCTGGGCGGTCTGGATGTCGGCCTTCAACGTGAAGTAGTTTTTCCCCAGTACGGGTACCCAGCCGGGCAGTTTGAGGTTCTCGTGCGCCAGGATGTAGCCGCCCACGAACGCCGCGATCAAGATCATCGAGACCACCGCGACGAACGCCGTGCGGTAGCGGCGGATCTGGTCGGCAACGCTCAGGCCACCCTCATGAGAGTCGGTCGGGTTCATCCCCCACTCCCATCCGCGGGGCCCGAAGAGAGCGGTCCGTTGAGGTTCGGCACGGCCTGTGTGTAACACGGCACCAGCGGCTTATATGCCGGCTCTTGTGCCGGGAACGCGGGGCGGGTGCCTTCGGGGGTCAGCGGCGAGCGGGAGACCAGCGACAGGCCCTTCGCGCTGCTGCCCTCGATCCCGACCGGCGCCGAGCGGAAGGTGGGACCGCCACCGCCGACCAGGAAGCGGTCCATCACGCCGTTGCCGTCGAAGCTCTGACCGAGGCTCGCCAGGCCCGCCAGCGTGTAGAAGAATTCTTTGTACGCTTCGACGCCCGAGGTGTTCGCCCCATCCTGCAGCTTGGTGTTCGCAGCCGGGTAGAACACTTTCGTCAGGCACTTGCTGAACGCGTCGGTCTGCTTGTAGAACGCTGGCTGTTCGCTGAACAGCTTGGCGAGCGCCGGTGTTGCAGTGACGAGCCCCTGGGCGACACCACCGAGCTCGCTGGGCGCCAGCGAGGCCTGCACCTGTGCGATCCACGGCAGCCCCGTTCTGATCGTCGCGGGCGTCTGCTCGACCCCCGGGATGATGTCGAGCGCGAACGTACGCGTCGGCGGGAGCGCCGCAGCGAGCGCGGCGAAGCCCCGATCGGCGTTGGTGAGAGCGCCCGGCAGCGCCGCGACCGTCGCCGAGAGGCTCGGCGCCTGGACGGCGAAGGAGTGAAAGAACGTGTTGAAGTTGACGATCAGTTCGCCCAGATCCTGCTCGTGGACGTTCAGCGCCGAGGCCACGATGCCGACGCTCGCGATCAATTTCGAGAGGTCGTGAACTTCGGAGCCGGTCACCGCCTGGGCGTCGATCGCCGCGCTGCGCTCGGCCGAGGGCGCGCGGTGGTATGTCTTGTTGAGCGCCTGAGCGGCGTTCAGGCCGTACACGTCGGGGTCCTGTTCGGCGTTTTCGGCGGCTGTCGGCTCGCGCGTGAGCGCGTCGCCATAGCCCTGCAGGAAGTTCTGCAGGTTGGCGCGCGTGTCCGTATTCAGCGCGTCGAGCACCTGGTCGAGCTGGACCGGGTCGGCGGTCTGCGTGATCGGGAGCGTCGCGCCCGAGGAGAGCGTCCGCGCCGAGGGACTGCCCGGCTGCAGTTCGACGAAGTAGTTGCCTTCCAGAAACAGCCGGGGGCGAATCTTCAGCGTGGCGTCGGCGTGGATCGGCAGGCCGCTCGATTCGATTTCCATGCTCACAAGGCCGGTGTGCGCCCTCGCGGCGGATCGACTTGACGGTGCCGACGTTGACTCCCGCGATCCGCACCGGCGAGGCGGGATGGATATCGACAGCCGTGGCGAACACCGCTTTCAAGCTGTAACCGTGCTTGAACGGGATGTGCTTGGTGAAGGCGAAGAACACGGCGATCAGGATGATCACGAGGAACACGGCCCCGACACGCAGCGGGTTGTACCGCTGCATCTCGACGACCGATAGCTCGTCGCGGCGGCGGCGTGGGCGCAGACGCAGGCGGCTCACTTGCCCTTCCCCTTCTTCTTCTTTTCTTGTTCCTTCTTCGCTTTTTCCTTCTGCTTCTTTTCCTTCGCCGCCTTTTCCTGCGCGCTTTCAAGCCCCAGAGACTTCAACGTGGAGCTCGGATACGGCTGCCCGTACAAGTTCAATTCGCGGGTGGTCGCTTCGGGAGCGGCGCCGGCGTTACCGGGCGCGTGGCCGATCACGGTCTGGCCCACGGCATAGGTCTCGTTGCCCGCTTCGCACTCCTGCGGCTGGCCCGGCCCGGCGACATTCGGATAGGGGTTGTAGTGCAGGTGGTTGTCGTTGATCAGCGGACCGAGCTTGCCCCCCGGCGCGGCTTCCCGATCGATCGAGGGGCCACTGGCCGGCGCCGAGGAGGGGAAGCCCTCGGCGTTGACCCCGTCCGGAGAGAGAACCGGCAGCACGCGAGCGAGCGTGCCGACGCCGATGTTCTCGGACAGGGTGCTCGCGAAGTTGCGGAACGCCAGCGTCAGGTAGTTACACGTCACCTGCTCGGGCGCGAGCCCCGCCACGAGCGGGTTGCCGAGCGTCGTCGTCTGCGTCAGGTCTTCCAGACCGAGCGTGACGACGGGGTTCTGCGCGAACGCCTGGAACGCCTTCGCGGCATTGGCCAGCTCCGTGTTCAGCGCCGTCGCCGCGCTGAGGTTGACGGCGCCTTCGGCGAACGCGTGGGCAAGCGGCTGGGCGATCGTGCGCAGCCCGCTGGCGGTCGGGCGCAGCAGGCGCATGAATTCGGCGCTTTTTTCCATGAAGGGCGCCTCGTAGGCGAGCGAGTAGGTGGCCTGCTGCAGCGCCGGCGGGCCACCTTCGATCGCTTGTTCCAGCGAGGGAGCCACGCCTGCCCATGCCTTGAAGAACGTGTCGAGGTCGCTCCAGAAGCTCGCGTTCTGCTGGGCAACCGGGGCGGTCTGCGCGGCGGGCCGGTCGAGCGCGTAGAACAGCTCGCCGAAGCCCGTCTTCGGCGCGGCGAGGTTGTGCAGCGCCGGGGTCGCGCTGATCACCAGCGGGCGCAGCGTCGCGATCGTTTCGTTCAGCCCCAGGCCGCGCGCGGCGAGGCCGTCGCCGAAGTTGATCGTATTTTTCTGAATCGCGGTTCGCGTCTTCTGGTCGAACATGTCGAAGAACTGGTTGAGGTCGACCGGTTCACGCGTCTGGCTGACCGGGATCGTCGCGCCCTGCTCGAGCGTCTTTTGCGATGTGCCCCGTTCCAGTTCCAGGTACTTCGTCCCGATCGACGACGTCGACTGCACGACCGCCCTCGTGTTGGCCGGCAGCGGCTCGACGCCCTTTTCGAGCTTCAGGTCGGCGATCGCGGTGACGCGCCCGGTGGTCGGGCTCTGGTAGGGGGTCAACGAGCTGATCACGCCGACGCGCGTGCCCGCGATCCGCACCTGGTTGTTCGGCTGCAATTCCGAGGTCTCCGGCAGCACGATCTTCAGGTTGTACGTCGGCACGAACGGCAGCCCGTTGTTGGCGTTGTAGGACAGGAACACGGCCACCACCGCGATCAGCGTCGTGACCCCGCCGATCAACAGCGGGCTGGCAGCCAGGGAGTTGCGCCTGCGCGGGCTCATCAGGGAATCTCCGACGGGTCGCAGCCGAGCAGTGCGTTGTCGATAAATGGTGAGGACCCGTCGGCCGCCGGCTGCGTCGCCGAGCCCGGGCAGCGGCGCAGCTGGCCGGTCTTCAGGCCTGCCAGCCCCTGCTGCGGGGTGACAGGCGTGAGCGTGTTGTTTGCGCCGAGCGCGAAGTCAGCGAACACGGGGGCCGCACGCGCGTAGTGGCCGTTGGCATCGTAGTAGCCGGCGGCCGCGCCGAAGTCGCGGACGAAGCCCTGCAAATCGGGGCTGTAGGGACCGAACGGAGCGGTGATCGGGACCGATTCCTTCTCCGCGGTGACGCCGTTTGGAGAGGCGGTCGACAGCGCCTGCGTGAGCGCCGGCAGGGCACGGATCGCATCGGTGAAGTCGTTGTTCGGCCCCGGCTTGCTGAACGCCTGGCTGAAGTTTCCAACGACCGGCGTCGCCGTGTGCACCAGCGAGGTCAAGCGGGAGAGGAACATCGGAAGTTCCTTCTGGTTGGGCTTGGACACGTTCACCAGCTGTGTCAGCGCGCTGAGCGTGGGCGGCAGCTCGGCAAACGTGCGGTTGCCCTGGGCCAGGGCCAGCGGCAGCTCATGCAGGCCCCGGGCGAGGCTCGCCTGCTGCGAGCCGACCGCCTGGAAGGTCGTGTCGGTATTCCCGATCAGATCCGTGAGCGATTCGGAGTGGGCGGCGATCGTCGTGACCGCCTTCGCCCCTTCCACGAGGAAGCTCGTGAGCGCCGCCTGTTCGTGGTCGAGCTCGGAGAAGAGGTGGCTGGCGGCGGACAGCGACGGACCGAAGTACCTGATTGCCACGCTGAAGTCGGGGTTCGTGCCCTCGTACTGTTCGGCCGAGCCCTGGAGAAACTCCTGCAGCCCCTTGCGGGTCTTCGGATTGAAGGTGTTGAACAGCTGATCGAGGTCCACCACGCCGTGCGTGGCGGTGGTCGGCAGCGTCGCGCCGGCCTTGAGCGCGGGCTCGTTGTTGGGGCCCGGCGACAGCGCGATATAGCGGTTGGCGATGCTCGTCAGCGACGGCACCCGCACAGAGGCTGTGGTGCCATCGTGCAACGGCGTAAGCGAAGAGTCCACATGGACCGTGACCAGCGCCTTGTAGTCGGAGGTGAGGGTGATGTTCTTGATGCTCCCGACCGGCACGCCGCCGACCTGCACCTGATCGCCCTTGACGAGCTGGTTGCCTTCGGCGAACAGGATCTTGTAGGTGGCCCCGCCCCCGCCGGCGAACAGCAGGTAGACGACGATCAGCACGACCAGCGCGAGCGCACCCACCGCGAGCGGTCGCGTGAGACCCCGCGATGAGCCACGCACAGGGCGGGGGCCAGGCGGCAATGGATCTCGCGGCGGCGGGGGCGGCGAAGAGGCGGGCGGCCTTGGAGGCGTGGCGGTCGCCATCAGATCAGCCTTCTCCCCTGCCTGCTTCGGAGCCCGCGGGGGTAGAGCCGGTCGAGGAGGCCGGGGTTGTGGGAGCTGCGGTTGTGGAGGACGAGCTTGTCGAGGAGCCGGTTGTGGGAGTTGAGCCGGTTGACGGCGCTCCGGGGTTGTCGGGGATCGCTGCCGCCGATGGCCCACTGCCAACCTTCGGGTCGGGGATCTCGCCCAACCGCGCGATCAGCTGGACCCACTGTCCCGGTGTTATGCCCGAGTTGAAGGTGCCCGCTGCCCGCGCCGCCAGCGCGCCGGCCACGCGAGCCTGACCTTCGAGCGGCGCGAACTCGACGCGGATGCTGTCGCTGTGAGGAGGCGCAGCAACCGTGTTGTCGGTGCCGGGATAGCTCGCCGCGCTGACGATCTCGCTCGGCTTCATCGTGCCCTGCAGCGTCAGCAGCTTGCGGACCGTGATGTCGGTGATTGAATCGGACCCCTGATGACCGGCGATCGGCATGCCGTTGATGGCCGTGATCGCGACCGCATCGCCAGCGGCGGTCTCGGCGGCGTTGGTAGCCTCGGCGGCCGCCACATGGCTGCACCGCAGCGAGGACACGGTCGGATGCAGGCCCGAGACGGACAGGAACTCGAGCGTCGCCAACACCCGCCTGTCCACCTGCCCGGTCTGAACGTCCTGGCGCCCACACGCGGGGAGGTGGATCCCGGGGTCGCTGATCACCTGCTGCTCGAGCTGCTCCTTGGACTCCAGCAGCACCTGTCCGACCGTCGGGGAGCTGCCGAGGAACGGGTTCTCGCCCTTGGCCCGGAAGATCGAGGTGTTTTCGAGCTGCACCCAGCCGTCGAGGACCGGCTTTGGGTCGATCAATGGCGCCCCGACGCCGGCGGGGCGGATCTGGAAGAGCATGTGCGGTTCGCCTTCGCCGCCTGCAGCTATGCCGGTAGCGGCGCCGGCCGATCCCTGCTCGGAGCTCGTGCCGGGACCAACGTGCCCGAGGACGGTGCCCTCGAGCACCTGTACGCCGACGCTCAGCGGGTGCAGATATACCTCGTCGGAGCCCGCGCTGAACTCCCGCGGCGTCGCTGCCGGCGCCGGGGACGCCGCAGCCGGGGCAGCGGAGGCCGGCGGCGGAGTCGAGGATGCCGGGGGTGCTTCCAGGCCGGCGGCCGCGCCCAGCGCCAGACTGGAGACGGTGGCGCCTTCGGACAGCGGCGAGCGGGGCTGCGCGCCCGCGCTGGCCGGACCGCTCGGGGCAGGTTCGCTCGACCCATTCGACGAAGCAATCCGCGAGCTGACCGCAGTGTGCTGGTGCGGCTCGAGCACCGGGTACAGAGTGGCCACGCTGCCGAGCTCCGCATAGGTGTAGGTGTTGCCGTAGGCGTCGCGCAAGGTCACGTACCGCCCCAGCGAGGGGGTTTCACCGAGCGCGACGATTTCCCCGTCCTGCACCGCGATCACGGGCGCTCGGAGCTGAGAGTAGATCGTCGTCCCGACGAGCGTCTTCAGCGTGCCGGCGGGCGAGGTTCCACTCTCGGGCACGGTCGCGAAGCCATCGCTGTAATGAGAGGGCGCGTGCACCGGGAAGCGTGCCTCGGTCAGCCCGGTAACCGCCCCGAGCAGCTCCGACGGGGTGCCGCCGAGCAACTGCGCGCGCAGCATCACCGATTCCACGTATGCCTGCGAGTGGTTATACGAGAACACCGCGGTGCGGATGTTCGTGTCGCCACCTGCGGCCTTCAGATACCGCGCAGCCGTGAAGATCGCGTCGGCCGGGTTGTAGGGATCCTTGAAGCCGTCGCCGTTGGCATCCACACCGTACTGCGCCCACTCCGCGGGCAGGAACTGCATCCAGCCCTCCGCGCCGGCACTGGAGACGCTGAGGTCGCGGCCGTAGTCGGTCTCCACCTGGTTGATCGCCGCGAGCACCTGCCACGGGATCCCGTACGCGGCGCCGGCGGCCTGATAGATCGGCAAGAGAAACGGCGGCACCTGGAAGCTTTCGATGAAGAAGCTCGAGATACCCGAGATCGGCGATCCCAGCGTCAACGGCAGCGGAGGTGTCAGGTCCGACGGGGCGGGCGCGGCGCGATGGCCCCCCGGCGCGACCGTCGTCGTTGTGCCTCCGCTTGTTTTGGTTTCGGCCTGTTCGCCGCCGGCGGTGCCCTTTGACTTCCGGTGCGCGTGAGTGGATCTCTCACCGGGAGTGATCCCCTGCGGATGTTGAGCCCGCACCTGGGGCGCCACTTCGAGCGGCGCGGCCTGATCCGGCGATGCGGGTGCAGGGGCAGGGACAGATTCGGTTGTCGTAGTCGTCGTAGTGCTCGCCGGCGGCGTCGCAGCGGGCGTTTGGGGAGCGGGCGTCGTCGAGGGCGTCGTCTGTGCCGGGGGTGTCGCTTCGGCCGGGACGCTCGTGCTCGTCGAGGACGGCTGTGAAGAGACCGGTTCGCCGGCGGCCGCCACCGCCGGCGTCAGCGCGAGCGCGCCCAGACCCAGAACGGGGAGCAGCAGGCGGATCGCGGGGCGCATGAGCGTTTGTGTGGTCATCGTCTGGCGATCAGTTGCCGAGCAGGTAGTTGAGCAGCATTTCGCTCGCGCCGGAGCTTTCGGCCGAGGGCGTGTAGTAGGTGGTGCCTCCAGCCGCGCCGCCCACCGGCTTGGCAGTGGACGTGGCCCCGGCTTCAGAGCCAAGGCTCGTGAACGCGCCGTTGCTCGACCCGAGCGCCGGAACCGGACCGGGGTACTTCGCGATCGCCTGCGCCGGGGTGGCGCCGTTCAGGACCGCGAGCGTGCGGTCCATCACAAGGCTGGTGGAATTGCCGGCGGCGCCCGCGGAAGCGGAGCTTGCGGAAGCGGCGGAAGCAGAGCCTTCCGTCCCCTTGACGAAGTTCGCGCTGCAGCCACCCTGAGGAACCACCTTGTAGCCCACGCAGTTCTTGGCGATCACCTCGGCGCGCACGAAGTGACCGAGCGAGTCATACCCGTTCAGGCTCCCCCCACCCAGGAAGATCAGGTCGAGCAGCCGCTCCAGCCCACCCGTGTTCCGCAGGCTCGTGAGCAGTTCGGAGAAGTTGCCGGCGAACGGCTTGGCGGCGGTACCGAGCTTCTGTGCGCGTTCGAGCAGCGGCTGCGTAGCCGCGATCGCCGGGCCGGAGACCTGCGCCGTCTTGCCGAGGTTCACGAAGAACTTCGTGGAGCTCTTCTGGAACGGTACGAGGTTGGTGAAGATCCCGTTGATCCCGGGCGCCGCCGCTTTGAGGTCGGTGAAGGTAGGGGTCACTTCGTCGGCGAACTTGCCGACCCGTTCCATCGCCGGCCCGAACTGCCTGAGGAAGGCCGGGAAGTCCGCGAAGTTTTCCGCGAGTTCCTTGTTGTGCCTGGCGGTGGCGGTCGTGACCGTGTTCTGCTGCACGATGTAGTCGGCGACGCGTTCGCGCACGGCGGCGAACGGCGCCAGCGCCTGATCGGAGTCCAGCGAGAGTTTGGCAAGAAGCTTGTTCTCTCCGGCGAGGATCGCGAGCACCTTGTCGAATTCCCGCAGCGCCGGGTCGGCGCGTTTGATGACGACGTTGATGTCGCTGCCACGCCCGGCCAGGCCGGCGCCGAGTTCGTTGATGATGATCGTGAAGCGCTCGCGCACTGGCAGCCGGTTGATGTCGTTGAGCAGGTCGACGTCGACCGGGCTGGACGTGTTCGTCACCGGCAGCAGCACCTCGCCCGCGCCTTCCTGGCTGCTAGGGATCTTGTGCAGCGGCGGCGGCAGCGGCGTGCCTTCAGCGCGGGGCTGGGTGGGCAGGCAATTGACGAACTTCTCACCGAGCAACGCCTCCGGTTCGATCGTGCAGCTGGCGTCGGCGCGAAAGTCCTGGAAACCTGGGTTTTCGATCTTCAGCACGACCGCCGCCTGCGCCTGCGGCGTGGGGGTAACCGACCCGACAGTTCCGACCTTGACGCCGTCGATCTTCACGTTCTCGCCGGACACGAGGTTGCCCGCATCATCGAAGATCGCGCGAATCGTGTAGCTCCCGTTCGAGCCGCCCGCCGAGGTGGCGAGCAGCACGACCGCCACGAGCGCGGCCACGCAGAGAACTCCGGCGATTCCGGCCGCGCCTCTCCTCCACCCGACGATCTGCGTCCTCAACCCGATCACTTCCTTGCGGTTCAACTGAGACGAAGGGGCGCCATCGTATCGATGGCGCCCCCCGTCACGCTTGCGCTTCGAGCGAGCTCACGTCCCAATTCGGCGTGAGCTCGCCTCAATCGGCTACTTCTTAGGGCACGGTGCCTTGTACGTGGCTTCCGCTTTTTCGCCCGGTTCCTTGGGGTTGTTGACGTTTCCGAATTCCATTACCGACTTCAGCGGAAAGCCACCCTTCGGGCACTTCTTCGGCACGGTGATGTAGTAGGTCGTCTTCTTGCCCTTCTTGTACGCAGCGCCGACCTGCACGTCGATCTGTTTCACCGATGCGTCGAGCGCGCCGGGCACCGATTCGACCAGCGGCACTGAAGCGAGGACGGTCGGGCCGAACGGCGGCGAGGAGTTGACGACTTTGCCCGTCGATATGACTTCGATCGAGACCGGCGAAACGCCCTTGGCAAAGAACTCCAGGTTGCCGCCGGGGGCGAAGAACGGTTCCACCGACACCGTCTCGCCCACACGTTCGGTGCCGAAGCTGACGACTCCGCTTGCCGAGCCCACCGGACCGGCTTTCGATGCCCTCGGGCATGGTCCGGTACCGCTCGTTTCAATCACGCTCTGCGCACAGGTGGCGAACCCTTCCGGGTGCAGTTTCGCGCTTGACGGCCCGTAGAATTTGACCCCGATCAGCGGCGCCGGGAAGCCGCCGTATTCGGTCCCGGAGATCGTGTATTCGGCCTTCAGCGCGGCGCCCGCGCCGAGGATGTTGCCGGTGTGCGGAAAGCCCGGGATCGGCACGGCCTCCGCTTTGAGCGTGATCGTCGGCGCGGCTGATGCTGAGGCCGACAGGCCCAGGACAGCCAGGCCAAGCACGGCCAAGCAGGTGGATATTCTGCGCATCATCTCTCTCCTCTTATTTTGATGGACAGATCCCCTCGATCCGGGTAGCTCCGGAACCATTGCCGGTCCGGCGACTCGAGATCTCCGACCTACTTTGACCAGAGAACAATGGCGATCTATACAGCAACCATATCCGTCCCGGCCGATCGCTTCAAGCCCGAACCGTCAGGCGGGCAAAGGCTTGCAGCGCGCTCGCTGCATGCGTCTGGCTGAACAGCCAGGCGACCACTGGCGATTGCACTTTGAAGACACTCGTCTCGGGTACCTCATGCTCAACCAGAGGGTCAGGCTATGAGAGCTCCAGCTCCTCACCGGCGAAGCGCACGCCGACCGGATCGAGGATCACCTGCCGCGGTCCTTCCTCGACGCGCCCGGCGATCAGTGCTCCCAGACCAAGCCGCTGTGCGATCGCCACGACCGTCTCCCCCGCCCCGGCCGCGCAGTACAGGGCATAGCCGGACCCCATGTTGAACGTCGAGTACGCTGCGTGCGCATCCAGCTCCGCCTGCTCCACCAGGAAGCTCAGCACTCTCGGCACCTCTGGCAGCCTGTCGATCCGATACGTGAGCGGCCGCGGTGGGCGCATCAGCTTGAGCAGGCCATGCCCGGTGATGTGGCTGATGTAGGACAGCGGCAGTTGCTCCTGGAGAAGCGCCTGCACGAGGCCCACGTACATCACTGAAGGCTCCAGCAGCGCCTCGCCCAGCGTCGTGCCGTCTCCCCCCAGCTCTGTCGCGTAGCCATCCGGCAGTCGCCCCGCCAGCAGTCGCGCCAGCGAGGCGCCGTTGGCGTGCAGGCCGCTGGAGGCAACGAGCACGATTTCGTCCCCAGGCTGCAGCTCCTCGCCCAGGAGCGGCCGGCGTCCGGGCGGGACGGCGCCCACGGCGGCGCCCGCCAGCTCGATCTCACGCTCGTCCAGCAACCCCGGCAGCGACGGCGACTCACCTCCCCCCCAGGTGCAACCGGCGTCCTCACAAGCCTTGCGCCAGCCCTCGATCAGCGCCGCGGCGCGCTCGCGCTCGCGGTACCACTCCGAGGCGCCGGTCGCGAAGTAAGCGTTTACGACCAAGGGCAGCGCGCCGACGCAGCAGAGGTCGTTGCAGATCGCCGCGACCGTGTCGTAGGCGACATCCCCGAAGCGGTTGATCCCCTGCTGTTCGAACACGTGCCGTGCGATCACCGACTTCGTGCCCAGCCCCTCCACGACGAACGCGAACGTGCGCCCGTCGAGCTCGAACACGAACGCCGGCTCGCCCCGAGAGGAGTCGAGCGCATGACCGCCCCGGCCCTCGAGCAACGCGGAGGTGGACAGCGCCCCGGCGATCGCCAGCCGCTTCCCCGCATCGAGCGTCTCGTAATCCACGCCCGCCGCGCGGTAGTTGGCGGCGCCCGTCGACTCGGAAGCGGTCATGAACGGGACCCTACCGACCGCGGGCCAACTGTCCCTACTTCTTCTTCTGATGCCCTTTCAGCGACCTCTTGGGGCAGGGGACCTTCACTTCCGTGACGATGTTCTGGCCGCCTTCGAGGGTTACTTCGCCCTTGCCTGGGAAGCCGCCTTTGGGGCATTTGCTGGGGAGGCGGCCGTAGTAGTAGGTCTTGCCGTGCTTGCGGATCGCGGCGCCCGCCTTCTCTTTGATCGAGGTCCCGGACACGGGCAGCGCGCCGGGGACGGAGTCAACGAGGGGGATTTCGAAGGTGAGTTTCAGCCCGTAGGGGGCGGGCGCGGTTTCCCAGTGTGCGGGGATGATGATCTGCGCGGAGATCGGCGCGAGGGCGTTAGCGTAAGCAACGACCCCATCACCTGGGGTGATGAAGACTTCTAGGGCGCCTTCCTCACGCGTCGCTTCACCCGAGCCGATCTGGTCAGCGACACCGACCGTGCCATCAGCGATCCGTGACTGCCTCGGGCAGCCTTCCGGGCCAGCCTCTTCGAGCTTGGCCACCGTGCACGTCGGGAAACCCGTCGGGTCGATCTTCGTCCCTGCTGGGAAGTACAGAACCAACCTGCGTGTCTGCAAAGGGAGGCCGCCGGGAAGTTCGTTGCCTTCGAGTTTGCCTTCGATTTCAACATCGGCACCGGCACCGAGGATGTCGCCGGTTTCGGGAAAACCGGGAATCGGCACGATCGCCGCTTTCACGCCTGTGACGGTCGCCGCCTGGGCGGCCGCCGGCAGGGCGATCACGGCTAGCGTCGCAAGGATCGCATACATACATGCTCTGCGCATCAATCTCTCCCCTTTGAGTAGGCATCCAAGTCTACGCGTCCTCTGTTTGAAGCGCGCCGGTGCGCAGGAATATCGGCCGGTGCACAGAGCGCATATTCTCGTCAACCAGTCCCGACCGGTCACAGCGCCGCTGTTCACGCGCACCCGAGACTCGATATACCCCTCCCCACCCCCATCCAAAGGAGCACCGATGGATTTCCAGCCAAGTGAGCGCTGTGTCGAGTTCCAGGAGCGCCTCTCCGCGTTCATGGACGAGCAGATCTACCCGGCGGAGGCGGTCTACGAGCGCCAGCTGCGGGAGTCCGGCGATCCGCATCATCAGCCCCAGGTCATGGAGGATCTCAAGACGCGCGCGCGCGAGGCTGGGCTGTGGAACATGTTTCACCCGGACCCCGAATACGGCGCCGGTCTCTCCAACAGCGACTATGCCCCGCTCGCCGAGCTGCTCGGGACGCTCGCACATAGCCTCGGAGGCCTGCAACTGCTCGGCCCCGGACACGGGCAACATGGAGGTGCTCTCGCAGTTCGCCACCCCGGCCCAGAAAGATCGCTGGCTGCGACCACTGCTGGACGGCGAGATCCGCTCCGGCTTCGCGATGACCGAGCCCGACGTCGCCTCCTCCGACGCGACCAACATCTCGCTGCGGATCGAGCGCGACGGCGACGAGTACGTGCTCAACGGCCGCAAGTGGTGGTGCTCGGGCACGCTGCACCCGCACTGCCGGATCCTGATCGTGATGGGCAAGACGGCTGTCGACGGTCCGCGCCACTCCCAGCAGAGCCAGATCCTCGTGCCTTTGGACACGCCCGGCGTGTCGATCCTGCGGGGGCTGCCCGTATTCGGCTACCAGGACCAGGAGGGCCACGCCGAAATCGACTTCGTCGACGTGCGCGTCCCGGCAGAGAACCTGATCGCCGGCGAGGGCGAGGGCTTCATGATCGCCCAGGCACGGCTCGGGCCGGGACGCATCCATCACTGCATGCGCGCGATCGGCGCGGCCGAGCGCGCGCTGGAGTCCATGTGCCGGCGCGCCAGCGCGCGCGTCACCTTCGGCCAGCCGCTCGCCACACGCGCGAACATCCAGGACTGGATCGCCGAGTCACGGATCGAGATCGAGATGGCGCGCCTACTCACGCTGAAGGCGGCCTGGTTGATGGATACCGTCGGTAACCGCCACGCCCGCACCGAGATCGCGGCGATCAAGGTCGCGGCGCCGAACATCGCGCTGAAGGTGATCGACCGCGCGATCCAGGTGCACGGCGGCGGCGGCGTCTCCGACGACCACACGCTGGCCTGGGCCTACGCCCACCTGCGCACCCTGCGTCTGGCCGACGGCCCCGACGAGGTGCACAAGATGTCGATTGCCCGGCGCGAGCTCGCGCCGCACATCTCGCGGGAGAAGTAGACGCGATTCGCGCTCAGGCGGCGATCTCGGCCGATTTGTCGATCACCCGTACGAGCGCCTGCACGACGCGCCGGTCGAACTGCGTGCCGGCATTGTCATTCAGCTCCGTGAGCGCGGCCGCGACAGGCATCGCCGCGCGGTAGGAGCGGGTCGTGGTCATCGCGTTGAAGGCGTCGCAGCAGGAAACGATGCGAGCTTCGAGCGGAATCTCCTCGCCGCGCAATCCGTCCGGATAGCCGCCGCCGTCCCAGCGCTCGTGCGAGGAGCGGACGATCTTGCCGACCTCGCGCATGAAGCCTCCCACGCGCTCGAGCATCCGCTGGCCCTCGAGTGTGTGCGTCCTGATGATCGCCCACTCGCGCTCGTCGAGCTTGCCGGGCTTGTTGACGATCTCCTTCGGCACCGCGATCTTGCCGACATCGTGCAGCAGCGCGGCGAACTCCACGTTGCGTCGATGCTCGGCGTCGAGGTCGAGGTCGCGGGCGACCTCGAGCGCCAGCAGCACGACCCCCTTGCAGTGCTCGCCGGTGTAGGAGTCGTCGGCCTCGACCACGTCGCCCAGAACCAGCGCGGTGCCACGATAGGCGTCGTTCAGCTCGATCAGCTGCTCCAAGCGGACATGGCGCTCCTGCGAGAACCACCTCAGCACGCCGAACAACGGCGCGATCAAGAGCACAGCCCAGGCATGCTCGATCGCCGCGAAGGCGACGGCGAGGCCGAGCGGCGCGAGCGCCAGGTCGATCAGGTAGATCGGCCGCACCTCTTCGGCGAGCTCCCGCAGCGCGAGGCCGCCACGCAGGCGCTCGCGGGCGGCGTTGGCGGTGAAATCGCAGACGAGCTGGGCTGCCAACGCGAGCAGCAGCACGCCCCAGCGTCCGTCGGGGTTGCGGTCGCCGGCGAGCAGCAGCACGACCGCCGGCCCCCAGGCGAACCAACTGTTGCCCGGCACCGTCAGCACACGGCTCACCGGCACGTTTCCACGCAGGACCCCCGGCGCCATCCCCAGCGCCAGCGACAGCGCCACCAGCAGCGGGACGACCGCCACCGGCAGCGCGAACAGCATCGGCACGAACACGGCCTGCGTGGGCACGGTGAAGCCCGCACCGATGTCGAACCGCACGTGACCGGCGACGGCGACGCTCACGACGTACAGCGCCGCGATCGGCAGTGACAGACCCTCCTCCCGGCCGCCGAGCACGGACAGCGCCACGGCGGCGAGCATGAAGCCGCCGCCGACGAGCAGCTCGCTCCGCAGCTCGGCGGCGAGCATCCGCTGGCCGCGAGAGGCGAACGACGCACGCACGCGCTCCGATTCGATGAAAGCGTGAGCAGACATTTAACCTTTTCGTCCTATCGTCATTCCGACGCCAAAATGAGAGATATGCAGGCCAATCTCCTTTCCCCAGGTCAGCAATCTCTGTATCTGGAACAAAACGGGCCTGAAAATGTCGCCCACCTACAACACTTGTCCAGACCCCTTCCCTTGTGTCGATTCGTGCTTCATGCTTCCCGATCTGATCCAAAACCAAGACTGAAAAAGGCAAACTCACTGCGAGGTGGGGACGCAAAGCCAGAGGTCTCGAACACGAGATAGCTCGGCCGCCAGATAGGCACGGAGGCTGCTTGTGTTCCCATATTCGTCTCACCTCACGCCCGCCGGGAAGGTGCGCCGCCTGCTGTACTTGGGGAGCGCGACCGCCGGCTTCGTCCTCGCTCTGCTTCTCAGCTCGTCCGTTGCCTCGGCGCAGGCGGCGGCAAGTACCGCCACGTGCCCCAGCGCTGCGCTGTCACAGCCATTTGCGCAGTGGGGGGACTCGAGCTCTTACGAGCTCATTGCCGGCGGCTCTTTCGAGGGCTCGCTGTCAGGATGGACGCTGAGCGGTGGCGCCCAGAAGGTCGCCGGAAGCGAGCCCTACGGAGTGACCGGAACAATTGGCTCATTCTCGCTTGGCCTGCCGGCCGGAGCGTCGGCACAGTCGCCCTTCACCTGCGTGGAAGCGGGCTATAAGACGTTCCGATTCTTCGCCCGCAACACTGGAGCCGTATCCAAGATCCTCGTTCAGGTCGTCTATCAGACTCCGATTGGCCTCGTATCGGTCCCCGTGGATACAGTCACATCGAGCAGTGGCTGGCAGCCGACGCCGGCGATGCCCACAGGCGCGGCGGTCGCCGGATTGCTGATGGGCGGGACCGCGCAAATGGCGCTTCGCTTCACCGCGCTCACCGGGACGTCGGCGATCGACGACGTCTTCGTGGACCCGCGTATGCGCTAGGCCTGATAGTGAGGGTTTCTCCGCGGCGACTGATCGTTCGCCGCGGAGGATCGCGCATTCCGCTACACCGGCGGGCAGGGCGGGCTCGATACTCTTGGGCCTTCCTACGTGAGCAATCTAGGTTTCCAAGCCACGTTGCTCTACCCGTGCGTGCTCGCGCTGCTCTGCGTCGGCGCCGGGCTGCTCGTTGACCGGATCAGTGGGGAGTTTCTGCCGGGTGTGCTGCTGCCGGTCGTCGGCGCGGCGACGCTGATCGGCGTCTCGCAGCTCACGACCTACGCCGTCTTTGCCGCGCCGGCGACGCCCTATTTGCTGGCTGTGATTGCCCTCGCCGGCTTTGCGCTCGGGCGAGGGCGGCTGGCGGTCGTGGCGGTGCTCGCGCGCCAGGCTGGGGGGCTGCGGCGGTTTGGCTGGCAGCTCGCCGTGCCGGTGATCGCCTACGTCGCCGCGCTGGCGCCGGTCCTGTTCGCGGGGCGACCCTCGTTCTCTTCCTATGGCGTCCTCACCGACTCGGCCTTCCACATGCTCGGGGCCGACTTCCTGATCCGCCACGGCCAGGACTACTCACATCTCGACCTGCGCAACTCGCCCGGCCAGTACCTGAACGACTACTACAACACCTACTATCCCTCGGGGGCGGACACTTTCTTCGGCGCCAGCGCGCTGCTCGTGCGCGTGCCCCTGATCTGGGCCTTCCAGCCGTTCAACGCGTTCATGCTCGCGCTCTGCACCGGCCCGGCCTGGGTGCTCGTGCGGCGGCTCGGCCTCGACGGCTGGCTCGCCGCGCTGGCGACGTTGACCGTCACGCTGCCGGCGCTCGTCTACGGCTACGAGCTGATCGCCTCCGTCAAGGAGATCTCCTCGCTGCCCTTGATCCTCGCGCTCGGCGCGCTCGTCGTGCTGCACCCGCGCTGGCTGCGCGGCCCTCCCCCGGGGCGATCCCGTTCGCGCTCGTCGTCGCCGCCGGGGTCTCGGTGCTCGGGGTCGCGTTCGGCGCGTGGGCGCTCACGGCGGTGGTTGTGCTCGCGGCGATCCTGATCCAGGAAGTCGCCGGCGGGGACGTCGCCGAGCGGGACGCTGCCGGCGGGGATCGCGCTCCAGGGGCGATCGCACCATCGGAGATCGCGCCGGATCGCTCGCGCACGCGAGGCGTCCTGCTGCTCGTGGTGACCGGCCTGCTTGTCGCGTTCGTCGCTGCGCTTGGCACCTGGCTCGAGCTGTCGGGGTCGCTGCAGATCGCGCGGAACATCGCATCGACAAACAACCCTGGCAACCTCCAGAACCCACTTCGCACCGTCCAGATCCTCGGCACGTGGCTGGTCTCGAGCTACAAGCACGTCCCCGCCGGCGGCGATCTCACCGCCTCCTACGCGCTGGCGCTCCTCGCGCTCGCGGCCGCAGTGCTCGGTGCCGCGTATCTGGTCTATCGGCGTGAGTACGCGCTGGCCGCCTGGATCGCCCTGACGCTCGCGGTCTGGCTCGGGCTGACCGCCTACGGGACGACCTGGGCCGACGGCAAGGCGCTGATGCTGACCTCGCCGGTCGTCGTGCTCCTCGCGTGGGCCGGCGTGGCCGCGCTGCACGACTGGCGCGCACTCCCGGCCGGGGCTCCGGCCACTGCTCGCGCCCGCGGCGCTGCTGCTGGCGCTCGCGCTCGCCGGCGGCGTCGCCGCGTCCGACGCACTGCAGTACCACGGCTCCAACCTCGCGCCGACCGCGCGCTACGAAGAGCTCGCTTCGATCGATTCGCGCTTCGCCGGCCGGGGACCGACGCTGTTCACCGACTACGACGAATACTCGCTCTACTTGCTCCGCGATCTCGACGTCGGCGGCCCCGGCTTCATGTATCCGCCGCCCGCGGTCGTGCAGACCGAGGGACAACCGGCGAGCCTCGACCTGATCCCCCCCGCGGCGCTGCGCTCCTACCCGCTGATCGTCACCCGCCGCGACCCCGCTGCCTCGCGCCCGCCGGCCGCCTACCGCCTGCTGTTCCAGGGCGCCTACTACGAAGTCTGGGGACGACTGCCAGGCGCGGCAGCGGCGCTCGCCCACGTGAGGCTATCGAGCACGGCTGCGGGCTTGCGGACGGACGAGCTTGCGGGCGCACGAGCGGTCGGGGCGGCGAGCGCGGGGGGGGTCGGGCTGCCCGTTCAATGCTCGCGCATGGAGCGCGTCGCGCGACTGGCCGAGTCTCATGGCGCGCGGCTCATCAGCGCGAGCCCGCCGGAAATCGTGGGGATCGACGTGGCACGCGCTTCGCACCCGGCCTGGAGAGAGTCCCGCCTCGGGCTCCTGATGTCACGACCCGGCCGCCTGGAGGCCACGTTCGCGGTTCCCCACGCCGGCCTCTGGGATCTGTGGCTGCAGGGCGAGATCATGCCCGCGGTCGGGGTGAGCGTCGACGGCCGTCCCCTCGCCTCGATCTCCGGCCAGCTCACCGGCGTCGCCACCGACCCCGACACGATGGCGCCCCTGCGTGTACGCCTCACCGCCGGTCTAGATCGCCTGACGATCACGCGCGGGGCCTCCAGCCTGCTCGCCCCGGGCTCGGGCGGCTCGGCGATCCTCGACTCGATCTTCCTCACGCCGGCCGGTTCAGGCGCCCAGGCGACTTTGCGCGTCACGCCTGCCGCTCAATGGCGCTCGCTGTGCGGACGGCGGTTGGAGTGGATCGAGTCGGTACCCGGATAGAAGCGGCACCAGGTTCTGTGATCCAGGATATATTGAAGTGGGATGTTGAGATGTGTAGGGGTTCTCATGGTTGTGTTCGCTGTCGCGTTTGCGCCTGCTACAGCTGGCGCCGCATCGCGTGACATCACGTCGACGCATACCTATCTCGAGGCCAGTTACAAGGTGCTGCACGCCGCGGTCAGCACCTGGTCGACGGTCGAAGCGAGCATCCACAGGCTCGACCTCCGCTTCCACGCCGAATGCCCGGATGTGGGGGCGGGCTCGCCGCAGAATGAAGAAGATCAGAAGCTCAGCTATGAGGCGGCCGGCGCGCTGTGGGCGACTGGCTACCACACCGACGCGGCGATTGTCCACGCGTACGTCAAAACTGTGAACCGGCTGACGTGGAGCAACCCGCAGATCACGCGTGACGCCCGCAGGCTCACCCGGGGCCTCCAGGAAATGACCGAACTACAGGTACCGAACATCTGTGCGGACGTGCGTACGTGGGGCGCGAACGACTTTGGCCCGGCACCGGCCGACGTCAAACAGTACGACCAGCACGTGGAAGCGATCGAAATCCATGAAATTCCCCGGCACCTACTCGTTCCCTATGTGCAACCCGCGGACAACGGCCTGCGCAAGCAGGACGAACACCTCGCCACCAGGTTCGAAGAACTTGAATTCATGCGCGGGCAGGCCGACTGGATCGCACTGCTGGAAGTACTTGGGGTCAACGAGTAGACCCGTGCCGCGTCCTTGTCCTGGTTCGGCGTCCGATCCGCACGATCATCAGGACACGGGCAGCGCCAGCCGGTGCGAGCGGGCGATCTGCTCGGCGACCGTCGTCCAGCGGCAGCCAGCGGGACCGCCCTCGCCGACACCTGCCCGCCCGCTCAGCTCGCGAGCAGCGCCTCGAGCTTGTCGAGCTGGCTGCCCCAGCCGGCCTGGGCCATGGGGATGAGCTGCTCGGCGCAGACCATGCGGGATGTGATGAGGAGCTTCGTGCGGGCCCCGCCGAGATCGATGAACTCGACCGTCGTCTCCCCCGACTCGAGCATCGGGTTGTCGGTGGTCTCCTGGCCGAACGACAGCCGCTCGGGCGGCTCGACAACCCCGAAGTGGCCGTCGTTTGCATACTCGACCCCATCGGGTCCGACCATCGTCATCCGGCATATACCGCCAGGGCGCAGATCGAACTCGATTTTCTCGCGAGGCGTCGTGAAGTGCTCCGGCCCCCACCACTTCGTCACCTCGTCCGGGTCGGTCCACACCCGCCACACCAGCTCGCGCGGCGCATCGAGCTCGCGCTCGATCACGATCGTGCGCTCGGCCATCTCGAACTGCTCACTCATCGCTGCCTGCCTTTCCTTGTATGTCCTTGAGGCGACACTCGAGGCGATCCAAGCGGCCCTCCCAGATCTCGCGGTACCGCTCCAGCCAGTCCTCCACGTCGCGCAGCGGCGCGCCCTCGAGCCGCGACGGACGCTGTTGCGCCGCCCGCCCGCGCGTGACCAGCCCGGCCCGCTCGAGCACCTTCAGGTGCTTGGAGACGGCCTGCACGCTGAGCGGAAACGGCTGAGCAAGCTCGTTCACGGTGACCTCTTCATCCTCCGCGAGCCGCGCGATGATCGCGCGCCGCGTCGGGTCGGCGAGGGCCGCGAATGTGGTGCTGAGCTGGTCAGTTGCCATTCTTCTTCATCTAGTTAGTTTATCAACCTTCTAGTTGAATAATAGAACAGCGACCAACGACCGTCAAGGGCCCAGAGAATGAGCTGCGGTCAATCGTTCCCGGCGGCCACTACAAAATCCCTGCAAATGAGCACTTTATGGAGACGGTGGGAATCGAACCCACGTCCGTGATCGCGTAAGAATGGCTTCTACGAGCGTAGCCGGCGCTCTGATCTCATCCCTCACTCGCCTCGCCGGCGGGGTTGCGGGGGACCAGCCTCCTTGAAGTTCCCCGGTTCGGCGAAGGCGGACCTCACCGGGTGAGCCTGCTTTCTGATCCCGGCCTTCCCCGCCGCAGGCAAGCGGGGCCCGAGACCTCACTCGCCTAGTGTTTGCTAGGCAGCGAGGGCGTACTCGTGAGAGTCCGCACTTATGGTTTTCCCGGGTGTTTAACGAGGCCGCCCGGGACCTCGACTCGCCACCACCCCCACGAGCCGACCACGTCGAAGCCTGTCGTCCCCGAGGATGTACTGCTGCTCCAGTGTAGCGGGGGACAACGAGGGGACAACGAAAACGACGCGGTCCCGGGCCGCTTGAGGAACCCGCCCCGTCTAGCCCGAAGGCCTTCCAGTTTGGGTGGCGCGGCCTCACACCTCGGTGGCCTCGCTCTTTGCGGCTCGGTTCCGCGTCTGGATTCAAAGTAGCTCGGCCCCTTGGCGATTGCAACCCCTCCGCGACGAAGACCCCGCACGTTCCGAAAAAAGGCTAACCCTTAGGCAACGCTTACCGGTGCTGCCACAATGGAACTATGGATAGTGGCGACTTCTCTCTGCCCGCACCTTCGGTCCCCAGTCCGTCCGTGCCGCCCTCGCTACCAGCCGGCCAGTCCTATCCCTCGCAGGCCCGACCCGCGGCGGTCACGCCCGCATCCGTGCATACGCCGACAGACCAGAACCCCTTCGGCGAGCAGGGCGGCGGGCGGGGCGGTGGATCGGGGCCCGTGGGCAACCTGCGCAAGCGCATCGGCGGCGCGTTCGCCGGTCTGATCGCTCTGATCGCGAAGTTCGGCGTGGCGCATTAAAGCGCTGCTGGTGGCGTTGCCGAACCTGAAGTTGTTCGTGACCGCGGGAACGGCGCTGGTCTCGGTCGCCGCCTACAGCTTGTTCTTCGGCTGGTGGTTCGCGGCCGGCTTCGTCGTGTTGCTGTTCGTTCATGAGATGGGCCACGTGATCGCGCTGCGCCGCGAGGGGATCAAGGCGAGCGCGCCGATGTTCATCCCGTTCATGGGCGCGGTGATCACCGCCCGCTCGCTCGGCGACAACGCGCTCGCGGAGGCGCGGGTGGGCCTCGCCGGCCCGATCCTCGGCACGCTCGGCGCCGCGGCCGTCGCACTCGTAGGCGAGCTCACCGGAAGCTCGCTGCTGATCGCGCTCGCCTACTTCGGCTTCTTCATCAACCTCTTCAATCTGCTCCCGGTCGTGCCACTCGACGGTGGTCGGGCGGCGGCCGCGATGACACCATGGATGTGGTTCCTCGGCTTCGGCGTACTGGTCGCGCTGGCGTTCCTGAACCCGGGCAACCCGATCCTGCTGATCATCGTGATCTTCGCCGGGTTCCAGACATATCACCGCTGGCAGCAGCGTAAAACTCATACGCTCGAGCAGGCTGCCTACTACCGTGTCGCGCCCCGTCACCGGCTGATCGTGGGCGCGGTCTACGTCGGCCTGATCGCGCTGCTCGTGTTCGGGATGAGCGAGACCCACATCCTCACCAGTGGCGGCCACAGCTTCGGATCGATTTAGCGCCTCGCTTCGCGCACCGCGCGTTCCATGTCGCGCTTTGACTCCCGATCGCGGATCGTGTTGCGTTTGTCGTACAGGTCCTTGCCGCGCGCGAGCGCGACCTCGACCTTGGCGTGCGAGCCCTTGAAGTAGATCCTCGTCGGCACCAGGGTCAATCCACGCTCGGACACTTTCGCCGCGAGTCGATCCAGCTCACGACGATGAGCCAGCAGCTTGCGCGGGCGCTCGGGCTCGTGGTTTTCACGCGAGGCCGGACCGTACGGAGGGATGTGTACGGAGTCCAGCCACAGCTCGCCGTCCTTGATCGCGGCGTACCCGTCCTTCAGCTGTGCGCCGGACTCACGCAGCGCCTTGACCTCGGTGCCCTCGAGCACGATCCCGCACTCGATCCGCTCGATCAGCTCGTAACGATACGACGCGTACCTGTTCGAGGCAACGTCGCCCGCTCCGATCTTGCGCTTGCCCTTGCTCTTGGCCATACCCCGAGCGTAGATGGTTAGTTCGCGATGCGACTATGCGGGCAGCAGATCCACCCGGCCTCGCGCCACCTCGACGCGCTCGACACGCACCTCGATCGGATCACCGAGGCGGAGCGTCGATCCGGGGCTTTCGCCGTGGAGGATCGTGCCCTGCTCATTCAGCTCCCACCACTCTCGCTCACCGCCCGCACCGCGCATGCGCCTGACTGGCAGCAGGCCCCGGTAATCGGGCGACACGGCGTACCGCCGCTGGGAGTCCCCATCCGTCCGCGCGCCGAAAGCAATAAACGCCCCGGCCGAGATCAAGCCGACCACTTCTCCGATGAATGTCTGCTCCCAGCCGTCCTCGTACAACGCCCGCTCCAGGGCAAAACAGCGCGCGACGTCGTCCGCGTCGCGCTCAATCGTCATCGCCGCGCGCTCGCGATCAGAGGTCCACTCGGCCAGTTCCCCCATCCCCGCGGCCCGCGGTGCACGCTCACCGCCGCCGACAGCGGACAGGAGCGCACGGTGGCAGACGAGATCGGGGTAGCGGCGAATCGGCGAGGTGAAATGGCAATAGTACGCCGTCCCCAAACCGGCGTGGCCGCTGTTCTTAGGCGAGTAGGTAGCCTGCTGGAGGGTGCGCAGGACCAGCGAGGTCAACGCCGCGCGTCCACCCACGGGCTTACTCGCGGTCCCACTCGCACGGCTCAGGTGAGTCTCGACACGCCGGGAAATCTCCCCCATCAGCTCGGCCGCCTGCGAGGGCGACATGTTCTTCGGCACGGGCGGCGTCGGGACCTCGAGCGTCGAGAGCTGGTCTACGAGGCGCTTCACGCGCTCGGGCTCGGGGCGTTCGTGCACGCGATACAGGCACGGCGTGCCGCGCTCGGAGAGCAGCCGCGCGACCGCTTCGTTCGCCGCGATCATCAGGTGCTCGATCAGGCGATGGGACTCGGTCTGCACCCGCACGAGCACCTCCTCGACGTGCCCGTCCTCGTCGAAGACGAATTCCGGCTCGGAGGAGTCGAGCGTAAGCGCACCGCTGTGGCCTTTGCGGCGATCCGCCTCCAGCGCCGCCGCCACCTCACGCGCGGCCTGCAACGGCTCGGCCCAAGGCTCGCGCGCGTGCTCGCGTCCGGCGAAGATCTCGTCTACTTGCTCATAGCTCAGGCGCTCGTTCGAGCGGATCAGCGAGCGGTAGAACACGGCCTTCGCGACCTTGGCGCCGTGCAATTCCAGCTCGACGGTCACCGCCGCGCGCTTCGCTCCCGGCACGAGCGAGCAGGCATCGTTCGAGAGCGCCTCGGGCAGCATCGGCTCGACCGCACCTGGCACGTACACGCTCGTGCCGCGTCGCTTCGCCTCCAAATCCACGGGCGAGTCCTCGTGCACATAGGCGGAGACGTCGGCGATGTGCACCCAAACGCGCGTTTTGGGGTGGGTGGGGTCATCGCCCAGACGTTCGACGGAGATCGCGTCGTCGAAGTCGCGTGCGCTCGCGGGGTCGATCGTGAACGTCGGCAGACCCGTCAGGTCGCGCCGGCCGTCGGTCGCCTGGATCGTCTGCTCGGCAGCGACGCGCGCCTCGTGCTCCACCGCCTGCTCAAATTTGCGGGAGAGCCCGCAGTCGAGCAGCAGCCCCTCGATCAGGTCGCGGGCAACATCTGGGCGCCCCAGCACGCGTGTGATCTGCGCTCGCCCGCTTTCGCCGCGCCCAGCCCGCCCCACTAGCACCAGATCCCCGGCGCGCGCGGCATCCCCACCGCGCTCCGCGACACGGTTGGAGCCGAGCGTGATGCGCCGGGAGGCGCCGGTTTGTCGCGTAGCTCCGTCGGAGCGCGGCGGCGGGAACACCGGCTCCGCCGCCCAGAACCTGCCGCGTTTCTCGACCACCGCCACCACAGTCCCGCCGGACCTGTCCGAGGACCTTCCGGCGGACCTACCCCCCGAGGCTTTTCCCAATTTCCCGCCCGACTTGCCCGATGACTTACCGGTCGAGGTCGATCTTCGGGGAGAGCTCACTTGACTTTCGCGGCGAGCGTGTTCAGCGCCATGTTCAAACCCTGCGGAGTGTCGACGACGTTATTCGGGATCAGCACTTCGGGGGTGATCCCAGCCCCCTGTTTGACGCCACCGCCACCGAGGTTGCGCCCGTCGGGCGTGAAGTACTCGCCGACCGTGATGTCGAGCGCGCCGCCGTTGGACAGTGGCTGCTCCTCCTGGAAGACGCCCTTGCCGAAGGTGTGGGTGCCGACGACGGCCGCGCGGTGGTGATCCTGCAGCGCGGCGGTGGTGATCTCCGAGGAAGAGGCGGTGTTGTGGTCGACCAGCACCACCATCGGGATCGTCGGCGCGAGCGGGTCGCCGGTCGCGGTGATCGTCTCGCTCGGCTGGGTGCGCCCGCGTGTCGAGACGATCGTGCCGTGGGCGATGAACAGGCTCGCAATCAGCCGTGCTTCCTCGACCAGACCGCCGCCGTTGGCGCGCAGGTCGAACACGATCCCGCGAGCGCCTTCGTGCAGCACTTTTTCGACCGCCGCGGCCACTTCGACATGAGATTCGGGACTGAACGTGGCGAGCGCGACCACGCCGAGCTTCACCCCGTGCACAGTGTGTATCTCGGAGGCCACGACCGGCTCGGAGATCACCGCACGCGTCACGTGCACGGTGTGGGTGATTCCATGGGTGGGCAGCGCCGCGTGTCCCTGAGCGGGGTGGGCGGCTGGACGGGCGGTGTTCGCTACAGGGATTCGAGCCCGCCCACCCCGTTCGATCCCGAGCACAACTTCGGTGCCCGGTGGCCCCTTGATCAGCGAGGTGGCAGCGTCGGCGGAAAGACCGACGAGACTGCGTCCGTTCACCGCGATGATCACTTCCCCCGCCTTCAGCCCCGCGCGCATCGCCGGAGAGGAGTCGAACACACGTGCGATCAGCAAGCCCTTGTGTTCCGGAGCGACAACCACACCGATGCCGGTGAAGCTCGGTGGCGAATCGAATTCGTGAAATTCCTTCGGGGTCAGGTAGTGGGAGAAACGGTCGTTGAGGCTCGCCACCGCGCCGGCGATCGACGTATTCGCCAGTTGACTCTTTGAGATCGGACGGTAGTAGTCGCTGGAGATCCGCGCCAGCGCTTCGTCGACGACCTGCGTCTGCTGATTGGCCTCGAACGCGCTCCTCCGAGCGAACTTCGGTAGGTCTTCGGGATGGCCGCCGAGCCAGATCCCAACCACAACCAGGATCGGAAGCAGCACGGCCAAGACCACGATCAGTGGCTGTCGTCTAGAAGACATTGAGTTGGCAGCCTAGTCGAGGTCTCCGACCCCTGAGCTGCTTCAGACCCTTAAGAAGCGGCGCAGCGACAAACCCGACCCAGCGGCTGAGACTCCGATGGCACTGGCCATCAGGATGATCACGAGCAAGCGGAAGTCGATCATGTCCGGCTGGGAAATCAGCTTGAACGTGTTCGCGAGCGGGTCGACGAGGGTGACCTTCGCGAGCGCCAGCAGGCCGATCGCGCCGGCACCGCCGAGCGCGCCGAGGAACAGGCCTTCGAGCACGAACGGCCAGCGGATGAACCAGTCGGTGGCGCCGACGAGCTTCATCACTTCGACCTCGCGCCGGCGCGAGAATAGGGACAGGCGGATCGTGTTGGAGATCAACAGCACCGACGCCAGCACGAGCAGCCCCGCCAGCAGCGCCATCGTGAGCTTGATCGTGCGCGTGGCGGAGAGGATCGTGTTGGTCTGCGCTTGGCGGTTCTGCACGTCGACGATCGCGGGGTCGGTGAGGAGGCGCACGCCCGGCGGGCTGGACTGGTCGAGCTCGGCGCGCAGCGCGCCCGACTCGCTCGGGTTCGTCGGCGTCAGGCGGAAGATGTCGGGCAGTGGGTTGTAGCCAACCAAGGCAAACGCCTGCGGGTTGAGCTTGCGCTCCTGTTCGTAGCCTTCCTGCTTTGACACGAACTGGACGCTCTTCACATGCGGTGCGCCTGTCAGCTCGCTCTTCACGCGCGCGACTTCCGCGTTGGTGGCACTTGGGTTGAGGTCCACATCGACGAGAACGCGCGAGCGGATGTCGTTGGCCGCCCCGTTGGTCGCCTGCACGACGGGTATGAACACGCCGAGCACGAGCGTCGTGACGAGCACCGAGGCGAGCGCCGCAAAGCTCGGCACGGCGTTGCGCCGCATCGACCGGGTGGCCTCTTTCAAGAAGAACGCAGGCTTCATGTGGTTTCGCGGCGCAGGCGCTCGCCCAGCTCGTCGGTGTTCTCCTCACGCGAGCCGTACAAGCCGGAGGCCTCGTCGCGGACGATCCGCCCGCGACGCAGTTCGATCACGCGACGGCGCATGCGGTCTACCATCTCGTTGTCGTGCGAGGCCACGATCACGGTCGTGCCGGCACGGTTGATTCGGTACAGCAGCTGCATGATCCCGATCGAGGTTCTCGGGGTCGAGGTTGCCGGTGGGCTCGTCGGCGAGCAGCAGGGGCGGGTGGCCAGCGAACGCACGGGCCACGGCGACCCGTTGTTGCTCCCCACCGGAGAGCTGGTGAGGGTAGTTGTGCAGCTTTGTCGAGAGCCCCGTCAAACGCAGGATGTCCGGCAACGTGGCCCTGATCTGCTTGCGTCCGGCCCCTGTTACCTGGAGGGCGTAGGCGATGTTGTCGTACACGGTGCGCGTCGGCAACAGCTTGAAGTCCTGGAAGACCACACCGACGTTGCGCCGGTAGTAGGGGACCTTCTTGCGCTCGATCTCCCCCAGATCGCGCCCGGCGACGCGGATCGTACCGTCGGTCGGCTCGAGCTCCTTGATCAGCAGGCGCATGATCGTCAACTTGCCCGAGCCCGTCGCGCCGACGAGGAACACCATTTCCTGGCGGTTGACCGCGAAGGTGGCGCGTTCCAGGCCGATACCACCCGGGCCGTAGATCTTTGAGACGCCGCGGAACTCCAGAACGGTGTCGCTGCCCGGCTGCACCGTGGGGCGAACCTGGGGCGGGGCCTGTGTCTGACGGGCGCCTGGACGAACGCGTGAGGCGGGCACCGCACGACGGCGGCGCACCGCCTCGCGCTGTCTGACGTCCCTCTCCGTGGCGGCCATCGCGGGGCACAGTAGCGTGGCCGGGGTCATCAGAGTGACAAATGTCCTGCATGCAAGCTGTTTTGCAGGAACCTTCTAAGGTGAGCCCGATGACAAGTATCCAGACAATCACCGTCCCGGAGAACGGGCTGCCCGTCTATAAGCTTGGGCTGCCGGGCACGCGCGCGCTGACCGTGCTCGTCGCGTTCGACGCGGGCGCGCGCAACGAGCGGCCCGACGAGAACGGGATGGCCCACTTCCTCGAGCACCTCGTGTTCAAGGGGGGCGAGAAGTACCCGACCTACAAGGACGTCAACGAGACGGCCGAGCGGCTCGGGGGCGTGCTCAACGCGTACACGAGCCACGACCTCGTGGCTTTTCATCTGACCGTCCGCGCCGAGTCCGCGCCACAGGCGATCGACCTGCTCACGGACTTCGTCGGGCGCCCGCGGATCGACGCGGAGGAGCTCGACCGCGAGCGCGGCGTCGTGATCCAGGAGATCAACCGCGCCTACGACCAGCCCTCGACGATCGCCGAGTACCTGATCGACCGGGCGGCGTTCGGCGATCATCCGCTCGGCCGCACGGTGCTCGGCCCGGAGGAGAACCTGCGCACCTTCACGCGCGAGGGGATCGTCGCCTTCCGCGAGAGCCGCTGGGCGGGCGCGCACGGCGGCGCGTTCTTGGCGGGCAACCTCGATCACCTGCCCGACGAGTCGGAGCTGCAGGAGCGCTTCGGGCGCTTCCCCGCGCTGGCGGACCCCGCGCCGTACACGCCGGCGCCTGACTTCGCGCCTGAGAAGCTCGTCGAGGAGCGCGACACCAACCAGTCGCACCTGCGCATGATCTACCGCCCGGACATCGCCGTCTCCGACGAGCGCGAGCGCGCGGCGCTGACGATCTACTCGACGCTGCTCGGCGGCTCGATGGGCTCGCGACTGTTCGAGGAGATTCGCGAGAAGCGCGGCCTCTGCTACTCCGTCTACGCGCTCGACCACACCTTCGCCGACGTGCCGATCCTGCAGCTCGGCTCGGGCCTGGAGTCAGGGAAGTGCGTCGAGGCGTACACGCGCATGCGCGAGATCGTCGACGAGCTGCGCGACGACGGCCCCACCGAGGAGGAGGTCCACCGCGCGCGCGCCTACGCCGCCGGCCGCCGCGTGCTGGCATTCGAGAACACGAATGCCGTCGCCCGCTACGCCGCCAACCAAAAGATCGTGTTCGGCGAGGACATCGACCCCGACGCCTCGATCGCGGCGCTTGACGCCGTCACCTACGACGAGGTCCGCGAGGTCGCCGCCGGTGTGGCGGACAACCTGGCAGTGGCCTGCGTCGGCCCTCACACCGCGGACGAGTTCTAGCCCAGCGCGACCATCCGGTCGATCGGTACCCTCGCCTTGACGGCGATCTCCTCGGGCACGCGCACCTCGTACTGCATCTCCCGCAGCGCGTCCCTCAGCTTCGGCAGCGTGATCATCTTCATGTACTTGCAGCTCGCCTTCGGGTTCGCGGGGATGAAGCTCACATCGGGAGCCGCCATCCGCAGGGGGTGCAGCATCCCGATCTCGGTCGCGACCACGGCCTCGCGGGGCTTGGCCTGAGGAGCGCCGCCTGCGCTCTCGGCCGCCCCGCCCGCGACGCGCTCCAGCGCCTCGGCGTATTTGAGCATCCCACCGGTCGAGAGCATATGCACTCCCTCCGCTGCGACATCGCCGCTGGCGACGTACTCCATGATGCTGGTCGTGCAACCGCACTCGGGATGGATCAAAAAGTCGGCGCCGGGGTGCGCCGCGCGGGTGGCCTCGATGTCCGCCGGGCGGATTCCCGCATGCACGTGGCACTCGCCGTCCCAAACGTGCATTTTTTTATTCATCTCCTTCTCCACATACGCCCCAAGCCACATGTCCGGGCCGAACAGGATCTCGGTGTCCTCGCCCCTGGTCTCGTAGATGTGCCTGACGACATCAACCGCGTTTGCCGACGTGCAGCAGTAGTCGGTCAGCGCCTTCACCTCGGCGGTCGTGTTCACGTACATCACGACCACGCCCTCCGGATACTGCGCCTTCCAGTCGGCCAGCTGCGCGGCGTCGATCGAATCCGCCAGCGAGCACCCGGCGTCGAGATCGGGGATCAGCACGGTCTTCTCCGGGCATAGGATCGAGGCGGTCTCAGCCATGAAGTGCACGCCGCAGAACACGATCACCTCGCCCTCCGCGGCCGCGGCCTGGCGCGAGAGGCCGAGCGAGTCGCCGACGTAGTCGGCCACATCCTGCACCTCGGGCACCTGATAATTGTGCGCCAGTATCACCGCGCCCCGCTCCTGCGCGAGCGCGCGCACCTCGGCCTGCATCCTCGCGATCTGCACCCGCGAGAGCTCTGCGGGTGAGCTCTCCGTGAGGGCCATCGGCAGGGTGGTGGCCATCGGCAGGTTCATGGCAGGGCCTCCAAGATCAGCGACAAATCCAGGGCGGGCGCCGAATGCGTCAAAGCGCCCATCGACACCCATTCTACCCCGGTCTCCGCCCGCGCCCTGAGCGTCTGTAGGGTGACGCCGCCGCTCGCCTCGAGCTCCGCGCGGCCCGCGACCCGGGCGACGGCGGCGCGCAGTTGCGCGTCGTCCATGTTGTCCAGCAGCAGTCGCGGCGCTTCGGCGGCGAGCGCTTCGTCGATCTCCTCCGCGTTGCGCACCTCGACCTCGAGCGTTCCCGCCAGCTCCGGCGCTACCGCGCGCACGCGCGCGATCGCCTGCGCGATGCCGCCGGCGGCGGCGATGTGGTTCTCCTTGATCAGCACCGCGTCGTACAGACCCGCCCTGTGGTTGCTCGCCCCCCCGGCCGCCACCGCCGCCTTCTCCAGCGTGCGCATCCCCGGGGTCGTCTTGCGCGTGTCCAGCACCCTCGCCCCCGTCCCCTCCACTGCGCGCGCGGCGCACGCCGCCATCGTAGCAACCCCCGACAGATGCGCCAGAAAGTTCAGCGCCGTGCGCTCCCCCGTCAGCAGCGCGCGGGCGCTCCCCTCGACCTTCAGAACTGGACCCCCCTCGCGCCACACGCCCTCTTGCACCAAGCGCTCGCAGCGCGCATCGGGGTCGAGCTGCGTGAAGACCGCCTCGGCCGCATCTAACCCGTAGATCGTCCCCGGCGCCTTCTGTACGATCCCCGCCCGCGCGCGCGCCTCCTCGGCGACAGTCGCATCGGTCGTAATGTCGCCCATGCCCACATCCTCAGCGAGTGCAAGGCGGACCAACCCGCTGAGACCATCCACCTCTATTCCCCCGAAGACGCGTTTGAGAGCAGGAAAGCTCGTACAAAATCATCGAGATCCCCATCCAAGGCTCGCTGAACGTCGCCCATCTCGTAGCTCGTCCTGTGGTCTTTGACCATCGTGTACGGGTGCAGCACGTACGAACGGATCTGCGAGCCGAAGTTGACGTCCTGCACCTCGCCCTTCTCGCGCGCGATCTCCTCCTGGCGTTCGCGCTCCTTGCGCTCCAGCAGCTTCGCCCGCAGCACGACCATCGCGGTCGCGCGGTTCGAGGACTGCGAGCGCTCGTTCTGGCACTGCACGACGATCCCCGTCGGGCGGTGCGTGATGCGCACCGCCGAGTCGGTCTTGTTCACGTGCTGCCCACCCGCGCCGCTCGCGCGATACGTGTCCACCTGCAGGTCGTCCTCGTTGATCTCGATCTCGCCCGTGTCTTTGACCACCGGCGCGACCTCGACGCCCGCGAAGCTCGTCTGGCGACGATGGGCCGAGTCGAACGGGGACAGCCTTACCAGCCGGTGCACGCCGCGCTCGGCGCCGAACAGGCCGTACGCGTTCTCGCCTTTGACCTGGAACGTCGCCGACTTGATCCCTGCTTCCTCGCCGGCGCTCGCCTCCAGCAGCTCGGCCTCGAACCCACGCCGCTCGGCCCAGCGCATCTCCATCCGCAGCACCATCTCGGCCCAGTCCTGCGCGTCGGTCCCCCCCGCGCCCGCGTTCACGCTGACGAGCGCATCGCCCTGGTCATAGCGCCCCGAGAACAGCCGCTGCTCCTCGAGCGCAGCCAACCGCTCCTCCACAGAAGCGAACTGCTCGTTGATTTCGCCCTGCAGCGTTGCGTCCTCGGCGGCCATCTCGATCAGGCCGTCTAGATCCTCCACGTCGCTCTCGAGCAACATGAACTCCTCCAGCCGCTTCGTCGCCCGCGAGTGCTCGGCGCCCACCTGCCCGGCGGCCTCCGCATCGTCCCAGAAGCCAGTGGCGCCCATCTGCGCTTCGAGCGCCGCTGCGCGATCCTTCAGCTCTTGCGGGTCAAAGATAGTCCGCGAGCAACTTCAGCTGCTCGCGTATCGCCGCAAGGCGCTGCGGCGTGGATTCCGTGGGAGCGGTGCTCATTAGCTGCCGTGACACTTCTTGAACTTCTTGCCACTCCCGCACCAACATGGGTCATTGCGACCGACTTCGTGCTCGTGGTCGACCACCCGCTGCTCCACCACCGGCAGCGCTTGCGCTTCGCCCTCGCCGACTTCACCGGCATAAGCCGGCGCGCCCTGAACCCCGCCCGCCGCGGCGGCTGCCGCGATTGCGCCAGCGCCCATCGCGCTGCGACCGCCGGAGTATGAAACGCGGCCCGCGCGGGTGGAGCTGCCGCCTGGAGCGAATGCAGGGATTGGATCCCGCCCGCCCGCCTGCCGACCCCCACCGCCACCGTTCTGGGGAGGCGGGCCCTCGACATTCACCTGCGCGTTGAAGATCATCCGCGTGTAGTCGGCCCACACGCTGCTCATCAGGTCGCCGAACAGTGTGAACGCCTCGTTCTTGTATGCCACCAGCGGGTCGAGCTGCGCGAAGCCGCGCAGGTGGATGCCCTCGCGCAGGTAGTCCATGTCAAACAGGTGCTCGCGCCAGCGCTCGTCGATTATCTCCAACAGCAAGAACCGCTCCAGCGCGCCCATCAACTCCTCGCCGAGCTCCTGTTCACGCGCGTTGTAGCGATCGATCGCCAGCTCCGTCACACGATCGGTCAACGAGATCCGGTCGACCTTCTCCGGGTCGAGATCCTCGTCTGAGAGATCGAGTGGGAAGAACTGCCCGAGCGCCGTGAACAGTCCGTCGAGGTCCCAGTCCTCCATGAAGTCACCCGGCGTGTACTGCTCGATCGTGCGCTCGATCGTGTTCACAACCTCGCGGCGCGCCTCCTCGCCGATCGGCTTGCCCTCGAGCACCTCATCCCGGTAGGCGTAGATCACGCGTCGCTGCTCGTTCGCGACGTCGTCGTACTCGAGCACGTGTTTGCGCTGCAGGAAGTTCTGCTCCTCGACCTTCTTCTGGGCTTTCTCGATCTGCTTCGACAGCATCCCGGCCTCGATCGGTTCCTCATTGCCCTCCTCGTCGACCCCGCCGAGTTTGTCGAGGATCCGATAGATGCGATCGCCCGCGAACAGCCTCACGAGATCGTCCTCGGCCGACAGGAAGAACCGCGACTCGCCCGGATCGCCCTGACGTCCTGCGCGCCCGCGCAGCTGGTTGTCGATCCGCCTGGACTCGTGGCGCTCGGTGCCGCAGATGAACAGACCCCCGACCGCCATCACGCGCTCGCGGTCCTCAGCCACGCGCTGCTCGAGCTCTGGTACGAGCTCCACAGTGCGCCGCTCGTGCTCCTCGTCCTCGGGCGTGATCCCCTGCTTGGAGAGCTCCAAGCGGGCGAGGTGCTCGGGGTTACCACCCAGCTTGATGTCCACACCGCGGCCCGCCATGTTCGTCGCGATCGTCACCGCGCCCGGCTGACCAGCCTCGGCGACGGTCTCGGCCTCGCGCGCGGCGTACTCGGGCTTGGCGTTCAGCACTGCATGCTCGATCCCGCGCTTTTTCAAGCGCTCGGAGAGTAGCTCGGAAACCTCGACGGAGATCGTTCCGACGAGTACCGGCTGGCCGTTCTCGTGGCGCGCGGCGATCTCGTTCACGACCGCGTTCCACTTGCCCTCTTTCGTCTTATAAACCTGATCGTTGCGGTCGTCTCTGACCATCGGCATGTTCGTCGGGACCTGTACGACCGGCAGCTCGTAGATCTTCATGAACTCGGTCGCCTCGGTCAGCGCTGTGCCGGTCATGCCCGCGAGCTTGTCGTACAGGCGAAAATAGTTCTGGTAGGTGATCGTCGCCAGCGTCTGGTTCTCCTCCTGGACCGACACCCCCTCCTTAGCCTCGACCGCCTGGTGCAACCCCTCCGACCAGCGCCTCCCATCGAGGATCCGGCCGGTGAACTCGTCGATGATCTTGACCTCGCCGTCGACCACCGCGTAGTTGACGTCGCGCCTGTACAGCGACTCGGCGCGCAGCGACTGGATCAGGTGGTTGACCAAGTGCCCGTTCTCGGCGCGATACAGGTGGTCGATGCCGAGGAATTTCTCGGCCTTTGCCACACCCTGCTCGGTGATCGAGACGCTCTTGTGCTTCTCCTCGATCTCGTAGTCGAAGTCCGCGAGAAAACCCTTCTTCGTTCGCGGGTCCATGCCTTCGGGCGTCTTCCCCGCTGTCATCCGTGGCGCCAGGCGCGCGAACTTCATGTACAGGTCCGCGGCCTGTTCGGGGGCGCCCGAGATGATCAGCGGCGTGCGCGCCTCGTCGATCAGGATGTTGTCGACCTCGTCCACCACCGCGAAGTAGTGTCCGCGCTGGACCTTTTCGGACAGGTCCTTGGCCATGTTGTCGCGCAGGTAGTCGAAGCCCAACTCGGAGTTCGTCCCGTAGATCACGTCGCACGAGTAGGCGCGCTGCTTCTCGTCGTAGGGCTGCATGTTCTGCAGCACGCCGACGCTCACGCCGAGCGCGTCGTAGATCGGTTTCATCCATTCCGCGTCGCGCCTTGCCAGGTAGTCGTTGACGGTGACCACGTGTACGCCCCGGCGACTAAGCGCCCCGCCCGCCCCGCCGTCAGCTGCGCCGTTCGAAGCAGTGACTTGACCGGAGGGGACCATCTGTGTGGAGACCGAGCCAGCAGCGCCCGCGCCGTTGCCGGGAGAACCCACACCATCGCCGGCGGCGACCGACTCGTCGCTGAGCTCCTCTTCGACTGCCTCGGGATCAATCGCGGCGTCCGGGTCGACGAGGTCGGGGTACTCGGCGAAGTCTGGGTCGGGGTGGTTCTGCTTGTGTACCGCGTGATCCCTGACCGCCAGCGAGTTCAGCACGACTGCAAGCGTCGCCGTCAGCGTCTTGCCCTCGCCCGTCTTCATCTCCGCGATACAGCCGTCGTTCAGCACCATGCCGCCGATCAGCTGCACGTCGAAGTGGCGCATTCCCATCGTGCGCTTGCCCGTCTCGCGCACCACCGCGAAGCACTCCGGCAAGAGCGCGTCGAGCGACTCGCCCTGCGCCGCTCGCGCCCGCAGCGTGTCCATCCGCTCGCGCAGCTCTGCGTCAGAGTCGTGTTCGAGCTCGCCCTCGAACGCGTTGATCAGCGCGACGCGCTTCTGATAGGACTTGAACTTCTTCGCCTCGCCGACGTTCAGCGCGCGATCTAGCAGGGATGGGGACACATCCCCAGATTAGCGTTTCAGGCGCGCGGCGCGGCGCGACTACAGCGCGGCGCGCGCGGACTTCAACTGGGTCGCCATCGCGTGGGCCTCGCGGCGCTTGCGGCGCTTGTCGCGATGGCGCTTGACCTGGCGCGCCAGCTCGTCGACGACGAGGTTCAGCGAGTGGCCCATCTCGCGCGAGTGCTCGTGCGCGCGCAGCGTCACGCCCTTCAAGTACAGCGTCGCCTCCACGACCTCACGCTCCGCGATCGAGGGGTTGCGCTCCTCGAAGATCTCAATCTCCAGGCGGGCGAGGTCTGAGACCTGACGCGCGACCTTGTTTAGTCGACGTTCCGCGTGCTCGCGGATTGCGTCGGTGACCGGAACGTTGCGACCCTTGATGTCAATCTGCATCACGGCTCCCTCGTCGGCTGGTTTTTGGAGATGGCACCGATGCTACGCCTGAGGGAGGCGGATGTCCATCGTTTCTTCAGTTCGCTCAAGGGGCTCGCTTCGGCGGGCCCTTCTATGTTTCTAGACCCCGCGCGGACGCAGGCTCTGCAGGATGCCGCTGTGCCCAGCGATCGCGCCGATCAGGATCGACTCATCCGCGACCTCGGTGCCTGGGAACACAATGCTCTCGCGTAGCTGCGCCCGGGCGCCGACCCGCGCGCCGTCGCCCAGCACGACCGGCCCCATCAGGCGCACGCCCTCGCCGATCGACACATCGTGGCCGATCCACACGGGACCTTCTACCTCGATGTCCTCTTTGATTGGAGATCCACCCGCCCCGCTGGCGACGATCACGCCGGGGGAGACCTCCTCGCCCGCCATCTCCAGGCGCAGCTTCCCCTCAAGCGCGTCAAACGTGCCCTGGCGCAGCTCGCCCAGCGAGCCGACGTCGTTCCAGTACTCGCCCACCTCGTGGATGTAAAACGGCACCTCGTTCTCCAAGAGCGCTGGGAACACGTCTTGCGCCCAGTCGACGAACGGCCGCTCGGGGAAGTAGTCGAAGATCCTCGGGTCGAAGATGTAGATACCGCAGTTGCCGAGGTCCGAGAGTGCCTCCTCGGGGCTCGGCTTCTCCTGGAAGCCGGTGATCCGGCCCTCGCGGTCGTGCAGAACGACGCCGAACTCGCGTGTGTCGTCCACGCGCTTGACCGCCAGCGTCGCGATCCCGCCGCTCGCCTTGTGCCTCGCGACGAACGCGCCGAGGTCGATGTCGGTGAGCGCGTCACCGGAGATCACGAGGAACGGTTCATCGCCGAAGAAGTCCGCACAGGCACGCACGCCCCCCGCTGTGCCAAGCAGCTCGGGCTCGTAGCGGTAGGAGAGGCGATCGCCGAAGTACTCGCGGATCGTCTCCGGGAAGTAGTGCAGGTTCGCGATCACCTCGTCGAAGCCATACCGGTCGAGCAGATCGATGATGTGTGCCATCACCGGCCGATCCAGCACCGGCACCATCGGCTTGGTGATCTCGTACGTCAGCGGGCGCAGCCGGGTGCCGAGCCCGGCTGCGAGGACCATCGCTCTCATCGGGCTCTAATAACGGTAGTGGTCAGCCTTATACGGGCCATCGACGGGCACACCGATGTAGGCGGCCTGCTCGTCGGTGAGCTTCGTCAGCTTCACGCCCAGAGCGTCGAGGTGCAGACGTGCGACCTTCTCGTCGAGGTGCTTCGGCAGCACGTAGACCTGCTTGGAGTACTCGTCGTTCTTCGTGAACAGCTCGATCTGGGCGATCGTCTGGTTCGTGAACGAGTTTGACATCACGAAGCTCGGGTGCCCCGTTGCGTTGCCGAGGTTCAAGAGGCGCCCCTCGGAGAGCATGATGATCGCGTGGCCGTCGGGAAAGACCCACTTGTCGACCTGCGGCTTGATGTTCACGCGCTCGATCCCATCGATCTGCGTGAGGCCAGCGATGTCGATCTCGTTGTCGAAGTGCCCGATGTTGCCGACGATCGCCTGGTGCTTCATCTTCGCCATGTCGGCGGCGGTGATGATGTCCTTGTTGCCGGTCGTCGTGATGAAGATGTCGGCGCTGTCGATCACTTCGGCGAGCGTCCTGACCTCGTAGCCCTGCATCGCCGCCTGCAGCGCGCAGATCGGGTCGATCTCGGTTATCACCACGCGCGCGCCCTGGCCGCGCAGCGATTCCGCGCAACCCTTGCCGACATCACCGAAGCCGCAGATCACGGCGACCTTGCCGCCGATCATCACGTCGGTCGCGCGGTTGATGCCGTCGATCAGCGAGTGCCGGCAGCCGTAGAGGTTGTCGAACTTCGACTTCGTCACCGAGTCGTTCACGTTGATCGCCGGGAACAGCAGCTCGCCCGACTCGACCATCTGGTAAAGCCGATGCACGCCCGTCGTCGTCTCCTCGGTCACGCCTTTGATGCCCAGGCCGAGCTTCGTCCAGCGCTGCGGATCCTCGATCAGCGAGCGGGTCAGCAGCGAGAGGATCACGCCAAGCTCCTCGGAGTCCGCGCCGGCCGGATCCGGCACGGCGCCGGCCGCCTCGTACTCGGTGCCCCTGTGCACGAGCAGCGTCGCGTCGCCGCCATCGTCGAGGATCATGTTCGGGCCGCTCTCAGGGTGGGCGGGATCCCATCCCAATAGCGCCTGTTCGGTGCACCACCAGTACTCCTCGAGCGTCTCGCCCTTCCAGGCAAACACCGGGACGCCCTGAGGATCCTCCGGCGTGCCCTCGGGCCCGACTGCGACCGCCGCGGCCGCATGATCCTGGGTCGAGAAGATGTTGCAGCTGCACCAGCGAACCTCGGCGCCGAGCGCGGTCAGCGTCTCGATCAGCACGGCCGTCTGGATCGTCATGTGCAGCGAGCCCATGATCCGCGCGCCCTTCAGCGGCTGCTCGGCGGCGAACTCGCGGCGGATCGCCATCAGACCGGGCATCTCGTGCTCGGCGAGCGTGATCTCCTTGCGCCCGAAGGCGGCAAGACCCAGGTCGGCGACCTTGAAGTCATTTGTGGTCGTACCTGCGGGTGCGGCGGGGGTCATTACTGACATGACGAAATCTCCTGTCGGTCAGACGAGCGCCCTTGCTGCAAGTGGGAGGCCGAGCGTGGCGGAAAGCAGCCCGTCGCAGCGCTCCTCGGCCGCCGGAGACGCTAGCACACGCCGCCGCGGCCGGGCGTGCTTTCAGCCCGCAGCGAGCTCGGCCTTGAGCTGGTCGATTAGACGCACCGGACCTGGATCTACACCACGCAGCGCAGCGAGGTAGATCGAGACGAGGTCGCCGAGCAGCACGAGCGAGATCACACGCTCGATCGTCGTCTCCCCGCGCGTCTCCAGATGAAAGCTCGCCGCCGCGCTCGGAGCGATCAGGCGCTCGGTCAGCGCCATCCGCTCCTTCACACGCGGATGCGCGTCGGAATCGTCGAGAAACACAGACGAGAAGCGGCCGAGCTCACCGGCGCCCTCCCAGCCGACGAGCTCGTTGTGGTCGAGCTCCGGCAGCTCGTGCGAGAAGCACGGCTGCTTGGCATTCTCGTTGATCTGCGTCTTCCAGCGATAGGCGATCGGCGTCGTCAGCCCGGCGCCCGCCACAACCGGGATCGTGCCATGCAGACCGCGGGCGAGCGTCTTCGCGAGCGAGTCCTCGCCCGCATCCGGTCCCCACTCGGCCACCAGCTGCTCGGTGTGCGATGCGGCCACGTCGATCTCCGAAGTCAGCCGCGGGCCGGCGCCGCACAGCGCCGCCACCTCCAGCGCCGCGACCGTCATGTAGGCGACCGCCGCGCGTGGCTGAAAACCGCCGGGCAGCGGGATCACGGGCACGCCATCCTCGCGCGCCATCTCCGCCAAGCGCCCTCCCGTCGTCACGACCATCCGCCGTGCGCCAAGCGCCCCCGCCGACTCGTAGCAGGCGAGCGTCTCCTCCGTGTCGCCCGAGTAGCTCGCACACAGCACCATCGTGTCCGGAGTCGTCCACGGCGGCAGGCCGTAGGCGCGCGTCACGAAGATCGGCCGAGAGGCGTGATCGCCCAGCGCCGCACGAGCCAGCGCGCCACCAATCGCCGAGCCTCCCATCCCCGCCACCACCAGCCCCGCGGAGGTGTCCCAGTCCTGCATGATCGCCGACTCCACACGCCACAGCGCGTCACGCAGGTGCTCGGGCAGCGCGAGCACGTCGCCCAGCTGGCCGGTGGTGTCCACCTCGGCGATCGCCGCGCGCGAGAGGGCGCCCTGTGCGGGAGGGGGTTGGGTTTGGGTGCTTTCTCCGGTCATCGGGATCAGAACCTGAGTGCTCCATCGGGCAAAGTCACGCCCGGGAAGATACGCGCCCCGCGTGCGATCGTGTTGTCCGCCCCCACCGTCACGCCCTCGCCGAGTACCGCGCCGCCCTCGATGCGGCTGCCATCGCCGACACGACATCCGGCCGCGACGATGCAGTCGCGCAGCGTGCAATTGGCCCCGATCTCCGTGCCGCTGAGGATCACCGAGCGCTCGACCGTGCTGCCGGGACCAACGCGCACGTTCTCACCGAGCACGACCAGGCTGCCGACGTGCGCGCCTGGGGCGACGTGCACGCCACGCTCGATCACCGCGGGGGGAATCACCCGGCCATGAACCTCCGTGTCCGCAGCGACTGCCAGCCAGCTCTCGCCGAGCCGCGCGCGCACTGCCGTGTCGACGTTACCCTCGATGATGTCGAACGTGCCCTGCAGATAGCGCTCGGGCGTGCCGATGTCCAGCCAGTAGGCGTCCGCCGGGAACCCGTACAGCCCAGCGCCGATCAGCCGTGGCCATACCTCGCGCTCGATCGAGACGTTGCGATCCGGCGGGACCAGCTCGAGAATCTCACGCTCCAGTACGTAGGCGCCAGCTGAGATCAGGTTTGTGTCGATCCGGTCGGGGCTCGGCTTCTCCACGAAATCCTTGACCGAGCGGTCCTCGTTGAGGTGCACCAGCCCGTACGCGCTCGGGTCGGTGACGGGCGCGAGCGCGAGCGTCGCCTTCGCGCCGGTGCGCTCGTGCTGGGCGATCTGGCCGGTCAGGTCGATGTCGGTGAGCACGTCGCCGTTGAGCATCAGGAAGCGCTCGTCCAGCAGCGACTCGGCGAACTTGAGCGCGCCCGCGGTGCCGCGCGGGTCGGGCTCCTCGACGAAGCGCAATTTGATGCCGAGCGCCGAGCCGTCGCCGAGCACGTTGCGCACGCTCGTGGCGAGAAACCCGCAGGACATGACCACGTCGTCGATCCCGTGTCCCTTCAGCCACTCGAGCATGAACGCGATAAACGGACGGTCGACCAGCGGCACGACCGGCTTGGGCACGGTGGAGGTCAGGGGACGCAGGCGCGTCCCCTCCCCGCCGACGAGGATCACCGCCTGCATCAGTTTCTACCGATCCCCTCGTATACGAGCCCCGCCCCACGCACCGCGCCCGCATCCAGGGCGTTGCGCCCGTCGATCACCAGCGTCCCCCGCATCGCCTGTGCAACAGCCTGCCAGTCCAAATCGATGAATTCGGGCCACTCGGTCACCAAGACTACGGCGTCGGCGCCGTCCACGGCATCGAGCGCAGAGTCGGCGAAGCTGATCGAGCTCACGAGCTTGCGCGCCTGCTCCTCAGCGACGGGATCACACGCTGCGACCGTGGCTCCATCCGCATTCAATCTGGCCGACAGCACCAACGAGGAGGCCTCGCGCATATCGTCGGTGTTCGGCTTGAACGCCAACCCGAGCAGCGCCACGCGCTTACCAACCAAGCCCCCGAGGTGCTTGTGCAGCTTCCCGATCACGCGGCGCTTCTGCAGCTCGTTGACCTCGATCACAGCCGTCAGCAACTGGAAGTGATAGCCGGAATTGCCCGCCAGCTGCTTTAGCGCGTCGACGTCCTTGGGAAAGCAGCTGCCGCCGAAGCCGATCCCGGCCTGCAGGAACTTCGGTCCGATCCGGTCGTCCAAGCCCATCCCCCGCGCCACCTCGACCACGTCGGCGCCCGTCTCCTCGCAGACGTTCGCGATCTCGTTGATGAACGAGATCTTCGTCGCCAGGAAGGCGTTCGAGGCGAGCTTGACCATCTCCGCGCTGGCGATGTCGGTACGCACCAGCGGGGCCTGCAGCGGCTCATACAGCGCGATGACCGCGTCGCCCGCCCAGTCTCCTTCGTCGCCCACCACCACCCGGTCGGGGTTCAGGAAATCCGCCACCGCTGAGCCCTCCTTCAGGAACTCGGGGCAAGACACGTAGCGCAGGCCGTCCTTGCCACGCTCGCCGAACCCACGGCGAATCGCCGCGCCGGTGCCGCAGGGCACCGTCGACTTCATCACCAGCGCGTGCCGGTCGGAGGCCGGGATGGCATCCACCACGGCATGCACAGCAGACAGGTCAGCATCGCCAGAGTAGGTCGGTGGCGTCCCCACCGCAACGAATAGCAATCGCGCCTGCTCCAGCGCCTGCGCCAGGTCGGTGGAGAAGTGCAGCCGCTCCTTGTTGTTCACGAGCAGCTGCTCGAGACCCGGCTCGTAGATCGGCACCTCGCCTCGACGCAACCGCTCGATCTTCTCAGCGTCGATGTCCACGCAGTACACCTCGCTGCCCAGCTCGGCAAAGCCGGCGGCGGTCACCAACCCGACATAGCCGGTGCCGATCACCCCGATCGGTGCGCGCTCTGTGCTCGTCATCAGGCCGGGAAGGCTAACCGTTGGGCGCGCGCGGCGATGTGTCTAACCGGAACACCGGGTGCTTCGGCGCCGCGCCGCGCAGCTCATCCTCCGAGGAATCGGGACCGACCCCGTCAAAGAACACACCGACCTCAAACTTCCAGCGCTTCAGGTACGCGCGCAGCACCGGCGCCTTCTCGTCGTCACCGAGCTCCACCGCAGTGAAGTTCTCGCTGCGTTTGCCCACTAGTAGCAGCCCCTCCCCGCTGGCGCGCAGGTTGCGCGCCCATTGGGTCTCGCCGCGCGGCGCGACGAGATAGCGCTCGCCCTCGAGCTCCAGCAGGTTCACCGGCGTGCGGCGCGGCTGGCCCGAGCTGCGCCCCTTGACCTCGAGCACCCGCGAGCCGAGCACGCTCACGCCTCTGCCGGTCAGTGCGGCGATCAGGCGGTTGAAGATATGTGTCGTAACCCATCCGGGGCGCTTGCGCTCGAAATGAGCCTTGGCGGCGCTGTCGTCCGGTGACATCGCGCCCGCGACCTCCTAATCCTCGACCGCGAGAAACGCCTCGTAGCGCTTGACGTCGCGCAGCGCTCGGACCTGCTCCTCGCTGTCCTGCGCGGCACTCTCGGCGAGCTTACGCGCGTCGGACAGCTTGGCCTCGAAGGCCTGGCGGTCAATCTGCCCCGGCGCGATCGCCTCCTCGACGAGCACCAGCGCGCGGTTATCGGCGAACTGCAGATACCCCTCGGCCTGCGCGAAGCGCACGATCTCCTCCTCGGAGCGATACAGCCGCAACTCGGTCGGCTCCAGGCGGGCCAGCAGCGGCTCGTGGTTGGCGAGGATGCCGATCGAGCCGACGGTCGTGAACGTGGAGAGCATTTCGATCTCCTCGTTGAAGACCTCGCCCTCGGGCGTGAGCACTTCGGCTGGGAATTTCGAGTGGGCCATCGCCTATTTCTTCGCCGCCTCGACGACCTCGTCGATTGTGCCCTTTAGGAAAAACGCGCTCTCGGGGACCTCGTCGTGCTTGCCGTCGATGATCTCCTCGAAGCCCCTGATCGTCTCCACGATCGGCACATACGCGCCCGGGGTTCCCGTGAACTCTTCGGCCACGAAGAACGGCTGGGAGAGGAAGCGCTCGATCCGGCGCGCGCGCTGCACCGTCAGCTTGTCCTCGTCGGAGAGCTCGTCGATCCCGAGGATCGCGATGATGTCCTGCAGCTCCTTGTAGCGCTGCAGGATCTCCTTCACGCGGTTGGCGACGCGGAAGTGGTCCTCGCCGAGGATGTCGGCCTTGAGGATCGTCGAGGTCGAGTCGAGCGGGTCGACCGCCGGATAGATGCCTTTTTCGGAGATCGACCGCGACAGCGCCGTGGTCGCGTTGAGGTGCGCGAACACCGACGCCGGCGCCGGGTCGGTGTAGTCGTCCGCCGGCACGTAGATCGCCTGGATCGATGTGACCGAGCCGCTCTTGGTGGAGGTGATCCGCTCCTGCAGCTGGCCCATCTCGGTCTCCAGCGTCGGCTGGTAGCCGACCTGGGAGGGCATCCGCCCGAGCAGCGCCGAGACCTCGGAGCCGGCCTGGACGAAGCGAAAGATGTTGTCGATGAACAGCAGCACGTCCTGACCCTTGTCGCGGAAGTATTCGGCCATCGTCAGGCCCGACAGCGCGACGCGCATGCGGGCGCCCGGGGGCTCGTTCATCTGCCCGAAGACGAGCATCGTCTTGTCCAGCACCCCCGACTCCTTCATCTCCAGCCACAGGTCGTTGCCCTCGCGCGAGCGCTCGCCCACGCCGCAGAACGCCGACAGCCCGCCGTGCTCCTTGGCGAGGTTGTGGATCAGCTCTTGGATCAGCACGGTCTTGCCGACTCCGGCGCCGCCAAACAGGCCGACCTTGCCGCCCTTCGCGTAGGGGGCGAGCAGGTCGATCACCTTGATGCCCGTCTCGAACATCTCGGTCGTCGGCGTCAGGTCCTCGGCACGCGGGGCGTCCTGATGGATGCCGCGGCGCTCCACGTCCGCGGGCAGATCCTCGCCAAGGTCGATCGGCTCGCCGAGCAGGTTGAAGATCCGCCCGAGCGTGGCCTCTCCCACCGGGACCGTGATCGGCGCGCCGGTGTCGAGCACCTCGACGCCTCGCGCCAGTCCGTCTGTGATGTCCATCGCCACGGCGCGCACGCGGTCATCGCCGAGGTGCTGCTGGACCTCGCATACGAGCATGCTCTCGCCCGCACCCGGGCTTACTCCCTCGGCCTCCTCCTCAGTGGCGGCTGCGGGACGCGCGATCGTGATCGCGTGGTTGATCTCGGGCAAGCGATCGGGAAAGACGGCCTCGATCACGACGCCCTGTATCTCCTCGATGCGCCCGACGTTGCGCTCGGCGGCAGCGGCGTTTTCGGTGCTCGGCTCGGTGACGGTGCTTGCTGGCATTTGGTTTCGGTTCTCCTCTTTATCTCTATTGAAGTCTTGTGGTGATCGTGCGCTTGAGAGGCGTCGCCTCAGCTGAGACCCTCAGCGCCTGCTACGACCTCCATGATCTCCTGCGTGATCTCAGCCTGGCGGGCGCGGTTCATCTGCAGCGTGTAGTCGGTGATGATTTCCCCGGCGTTCTCCGAGGCGCTGCGCATCGCGGTCATCTGCGCTCCGAAGAAGCCTGCCGCGGACTCGACGAGCGCGCGGTAGATCGAGATCTCGATGTAGTCGGGAACGAGGCGCCGCAGGATCTTTTCGGGATCCGGCTCGTAGTCGACCGGGCTGAGCTTCTTGGCCTCGCCCGCGCCTTCGTCCTCGCCGCCGGAGATCTCCTCGTGGGTGAGCGGCAGCAGCGTCTGCCGCGTCACGTGCTGGGTGAGCGGCGATACGTAGGAGTTGTAGATCATCTCCACGCGGTCGACCTCGCCGTTGATGTAGGCCTGGATCACGTCGTCGGCGATCGTGCGCGCATCAGCGTAGGCGGGCCGATCGGCAAAGCCCGTGTAGCTGCCTTTGAGCTCGTACCCGCGGAAGCTCAGCGAGGAGACGCCACGGCGCCCGGTCGCATACCAGCTGCTGCGCAACCCCTGCTCGGAGACCTCGGCGGAGAGGCGCACACCAGCGCGGATGATCTGCGAGTTGAAGCCGCCCGCGAGGCCGCGGTCGCCCGTGACCAGCAGCAGGCCGACATTCGTCTCTGACTCGTGCTCGCGCAGCAGCGGCACCTGTGCGGCCTCGCCGCCGGCGGCCTGCGCCGCCTGACGGGTCATCCGCCCGATCGCATCCGCGTACGGCCGCAGGGCGGCGATCCGCTGCTCGGCGCGGCGCAGCCTGGCCGCGGCGACCATCTCCATCGCACGGGTGATCTTCTGGATGTTCTTCACCGATGCGATCTTGTTCTTGACGTCGCGCTGAGATGCCATGACTGTTACCTCGAGCCGGCCCTAGGCCGCCGCGGGCTCCTTGGCTGACTCGTCCTGAGCCTCGCCAGCCGGCCGGTTCTGGCCCTCGTCGCCCGATCCGCGCTGCGCATCCGAGCGACCCGCCGGCGGCGGAGCATCGTCATCCAGCGCCAGTCCCTCCTCGTCGAGGTCGTAGCCGAAGTCCTTGGCGAACGAGTCCACGGCGCCGTGCACCTCCTGCTGGGTCTCCTTCGACCAGTCGCCGCCAGCGATCTTCTCGCGCAGCGCACCGTGCTCGGCGTGCATCCGTTCGGTCAGCTCCAGCAGGAACTCGGTCACGCGCTCGACGTTCAGACGATCGAGGAAGCCGTTCGTGGCTGCGTAGATCTGCACCGTCTGGTCCTCGACCGGCAGCGGAGCTCGCTCGTGTTGGTTGAGGGTCATGACCAGGCGCGCGCCGCGCGCGAGCGTCTTCTGGGTGTCGGCATCGAGGTCAGAGCCGAACTGGGCGAACGCCTCGAGGTCGCGGTACTGGGAGAGCTCGAGCTTGATCCTCCCGGCGACCTTCTTCATCGGCCCGATCTGCGCGTTTCCACCGACGCGCGAGACCGAGATGCCGACGTTGATCGCCGGCCGCACGCCGGAGTTGAAGAGTTTCGACTCCAGGAAGATCTGCCCGTCGGTGATCGAGATCACGTTCGTTGGGATGTATGCCGAGACGTCGCCGGCCTGCGTCTCGATCACCGGCAGCGCGGTCAGCGAACCGCCGCCGAGGTCGTCGTTGAGCTTGACCGAGCGCTCCAGCAGGCGCGAGTGCAGGTAGAAGACGTCCCCCGGATATGCCTCGCGGCCCGGCGGACGGCGCAACAGCAAAGACATCTGCCGGTAGGCGTAGGCGTGCTTGGTCAGGTCGTCGTACACGCACAGCGCGTGGCCGCCGTTGTAGAGGAAGTGCTCGGCCATCGCGCAGCCGGCGTAGGGGGCCATGAACTTGATCGGGGCGGCCTCGTCGGCGGCCGCGGCGACGATGATCGTGCTCTCCAGCGCGCCGTACTCCTCGAGCGTCTGCGCCAGCGCGACAACGGTCGACATGCGCTGGCCGATCGCGACATACACGGAGACCACGCCAGTGTCCTTGTTGTTGATGATCGTGTCGATCGCGATCGCCGTCTTGCCGGTCTGGCGGTCGCCGATGATCAGCTCGCGCTGGCCGCGGCCGATCGGGATCATCGCGTCGATCGCCTTCAGCCCCGTCTGCATCGGCTGCTTGACCGGCTGGCGCTGGACGACGCCGGGCGCCTTGAACTCGGCCGGGCGCGTCTGCGTCGTATCGATTTCCCCCTTGCCGTCGAGCGGGCGGCCGAGCGGGTCGACGATTCGCCCGAGCAGCGCCTCGCCGACGGGTATCTCCAGCAGCGCGCCGGTCCGCTTGACGGTGTCGCCCTCGGAGATGTGCTCCCACTCGCCGAACAGCACGGCGCCGACGTTGTCGGACTCGAGGTTCAGCGCCAGGCCGGTGACGCCATGGGGCAGCTCGAGCATCTCGAACGACATGCAGTTCTCCAGGCCATGCAGGCGTGCAATGCCGTCGGCCACCGACAGCACGGTGCCGACCTCGGTCAGCTCGGCGGTGCCGCTGTCGAGTCCCTCGATGCGGCTCTTCAGAATGCTTGTGATCTCGTCTGGGTTGATCTGCATGTTCCTAAGAGGCTCCTTGGGCAACGTGCCTGCGCAGCTGCTCCAGTCGATTGCGAATAGAGGCGTCGAGGATCGAGTTGCCGACCCTGATGATGATGCCACCGAGAATGTCCGGGTCCACGCGCGCCGCGAGCGTAACCTTGCGCCCGGCACGCTCGCCGATCGTCTTGCCGAGGCTCTCGGTCGTCTGCTCGTCGAGCGCGATCGCGCTCGTGATCTCCACCGGCAGCGTCTTGTTCTCCTCATCCCGAAGCCGTTCGTACTCATGACGAACGCGAAAGATCACCGGCATGCGGTGGTTCTCGATCAGGAGGCCGAGGAAGTTCAGCAGCGCCTCGTCCGCCCCGTCGAGCAGGCCGCCGAGCGCGTCGATCTTCTCAGTCGTCGAGAAGTACGGCGAGAAGAAGAACACGGCGAGCTCGCGGTTCTGATCCAGCGCATCCGCGAACTGGGCGAGTTGCTCACGCAGCTCGTCCAACTTGCCCTGCTCGAGGGCGACCTGGAACAGCGCGCGGGCGTATACCTGGGCCAGCTCCTCCATCAGTTGTGCTCTGCTCCGGAGGAGATGCTCGAGAAGTCCAATTCGCCGAGCGCCTCCTCGACCAGGCGGCGCTGGTCCGCATCGTTAAGCGTCTTGCGCGTGACCTTCTCCGTGGCCATCACCGTGAGATCGGCGACCTCACGACGGATGTCGTCGAGCGCCCGCTTGCTGGCGGCCTCGATGTCGCGCTCGGCGCGCTTGGCAGCTTCCTCGAGGATCTCCTTGCCGCGGTCGCGCGACTCGTGCTCGTGCGCCTCGGCGCTCTGGCGCGCGCGCTGGACGATCTCCTCGGACTGCGCGCGGGCCTCCTTCAACCGCTCCCGGTATTCCTCCAGCACCTTGTCGGCTTGGAGGCGTAGATCCGCGGCGGCGTCGATCTCGCCCTCGATCGTCTTCGCGCGCTTGTCCAGGGCTTCACCGATCAGCGGGAACACCCACTTGCTGAGGATGAACAGCGAGATCGCGAACACGACGATCGTCCAGATCATGATCCCCACATTGGGGGTGATCAGGAACGAGCCGCTGGAGGAGGCGAGTGGGATGTTTGGCGCGGTGGGCATTTGGCCTACAGGAAGAAGGCGATGAAGCCGCCGACGAGGCCGTAGAAGAAGCACGCCTCGGTGAGCGCGAAGCCGAGCCACTGGTCGCGCTCGACCTCGGCGCGCAGCTCGGGCTGGCGGGTCTTGGCCTGGATCGAAGCGTTGAACACCGCTCCAATGCCCGCCCCGGCGCCGGCCGCGCCGCCACCGGCTCCGACGCCCAGCGCGATCGCGCGACCGGCATCCTGGCTCTGCTTGATGATCGGTTCCGCGACACCCAGCAGCGGGTGGATCGCACTCAACACGTGTAGAAACTGCATCGCTCGATAGCTCCTTGTTTGTTAGTGACTTTCGACCGCTCCGCCGAGGTAGATGGCGGTCAAGATGGCAAAGATGAAGGCCTGCAGACCGGCGATCAGCACGGCCTCGAACAGGAAGATCGCGACTCCCGCCGGCAGCAGGAACCAGGACACGAGCTGCAGCCCGACGAGCACGCCCAGCTCGCCGCCCATGAACGCGATCAGCATGTGACCGGCGAGCAGGTTCGCCCACAGCCGCACCGTCAGCGAGATCAGGCGCAGGAAGTTGGAGAGGATCTCAATCGGGAAGATCAGGAGCACGATCGGGCCTTTGACGCCGCCGGGCATCAGGCTTTTGAGATATCCGATCGGGCCGTGGTGCTTGACTCCCTCGTAGGTGAACAGGCAGAACACACCGAGCGAGAGGATCAACGGGAAGGCGACGTTCGTGTCGGCCGCGTAGATCTGAAACGACGGGATATTCGCGCCGAAGAGTCTGAATGACTCACCCGAGTCGATCGGCAGTGGGATGTAGCCGATCAGGTTGCTGACGAGGATGAACACAAAGATCGTGGCGATCAGCGGGAAGTACTTGCGCTCCATGTCATCGCTGAGGTTTTCTCTGGACATGCCGAGGATGAAGTTGTAAAAGCTCTCGACCGCGACCTGGAGGCGACCGGGGCGCCGCTGCTTCAGGTGCCTGGAGATGTAGAACATCACCCCGATCGTGATGCCGGCCGTGATAAGCAGATACAGGACGCCCTTGTTGAGTGCAACCGGGCCGAGCTTGAACCAGGTGTCGAGTTTGAACTCGTTGGTCGGGGAGAAGACGTCGCTGGCGACGGCCGGGGCCTTGTGCGCGGTGACGCCGAACAGGATCACGAACAGCGCGATCCCGCCGAGCCATACGCCCAGGAACCAGTAGAGAACCTTCCGTCCCTGGCTCATCCCCTGCTTCTCTGACTGACCTCCCATCCCAGGAGCGATCGGTGGAGCGCCTGCGACCGCGCTCATGGCCTTGCCCCTCCGGGCCGCCCTTCGACCACACGCACGGCGAATGCGATCGAGTAGACGCAGAAGATCACAAGCGCCGCGGTCAGACCGTCACCACGCCCACCGATGACGGCGGCGAGCACGATCGCTCCGGCGAGCAGCCAGATGCGTCCGAACCCATCGACCAGGTTGAGGCCGAAGCGGGCGTCGGCCCCCCGGCCGGCGATCCAGCGTCGATCGAGCTGCTGCAGGACACGCTGGAGCACCCAGGCGCCGGCGGCTATCAGGTAGCCGAGCGCGGGCGCACCGAGCGCGAGCGCTACAGGCGCCGCGACCACGACGAGCAGGACATCAAGGTACTGAAGAATCGACGCGCTCGGCGCGTCAATCGATGTGCCTTCGTTGGCTTGTACGTCTGCTGGCATGTGTGAGCACCCTATAGACGGGAAAATCCGCGCGCGTGATCGCGGCGGACCTGTCGAGCGGCGCTCCTCACACGCCGGCGACAACGATCTTAGTCTACCCGATCATGGACTTCGTAACAACTTTGTGACACTCGGTACGCGTTGTCGGTGGGATGGTGTCTATCCGAAAACCCCTCCGCCGGTGTCTCGATGATCGCTGAGAACGAACCTCGTGTTTTTCGGATGGTTCCTTACGTCAAGGCGGCGCGACTGTGACCGATCCGCCGCCGCGACGCATCCCACCCGGCCGTCGCGATCCGCACGATCAGCACCGAGACCGCCAGCGTCAGCAGGCCCGCCAGGACGTCGAGCAGGAAGTGATTGCCCGTGGTGAGCACCGCCAGCGCAGTGATGCAGGGATAAACGACAGCGACGACACGCACCCAGCGGCGCGTGGTGATCCGCCACACGGCCAGCGTGCACCACCCTGCCCACGCCATGTGCAGCGAAGGCATCGCCGCCAGCTGGTTTGCCTGCGAAGCCAGCGCTCCGGTGTGCCACGAGCCGAAGGCGCCGGAGGCGGCCACTACGTCGGTGAACCCGTGGAGCAGCCGCGGTGGAGCGACCGGGTAGCGCCAGAACACGATGAACGCGAGCACGTTCACAAGCACCAGCACGTTGCGCAGCGGCCTGTACAGATCCGCCCGCCACCACCACAGATAGCCCAACACTCCCAGCGTGACGATGAAGTGCGCGTTGTCGTAGTAGTCCGACAGGATCAGCCCGAGCGTGTGATGCCCCGCGAGCCAGCGATCGAGGCCGAACTCGGGATCCAAGTGCAGCGAACGCTCGAGGTGCAGAATGCCGCGGGCGTGGGCGAGAGCGAGGTTCAGCCGCAGTGGGGCGAGATCCGTGGTCGCGTCGTACACCCACAGCAACCATACGATCACGCCGATCTCCACCCACCAGGGCGAGCGTTTTACCTGGGGCCGGTCGTCGGCAGGCGCCACCCCAACCTCGGGGCTGGCGGCAGTGCTCTCGAACTCTACGATAGGAGAGCTTCGTGTCGCTTCGGGAGAGTCTGTGGTGTCGGTTGAAACCGTAGTTTGCAAACAGCTGATGTTATCCCGCGTCAGGGCGCCACAGGCTGCAGACCACGCTCAGCTAAGACTTCCAAAACCCTCGGCAGCGCCGCCACGGTGCGCCGCCACGAGCCCGGAGCGGAATAGTCGTCGGCGTCGTGCAACAGCAGGATCGAGCCCTCTCCCACGCCATCGGTCACGCGCGCGGCGATCGACTCGGGCGTGGCACGCGCCTCCCAGTCCTTGCCGAAGTGACTCCACAGAAGCGTTCGCCAGTCGTGCTCGCGCGCGATCCGTAGCGCGGAGGCGTTGAGGATCCCGTAGGGCGGACGGTACAGCCCGATGGCGCAACCGGTAGCCGCTTCGATGGTCTCCTGCGCGCGCGCGATGTCCGCGCGCACCTGCCACGGCGCGAGACGCAGCAGGTTACGGTGACGGTCGCAATGCAGACCAATCCCATGGCCCGCCGCGACGATCTCCCGTACAAGCGCGGGGTTGCGCCGCACCTGCTCTCCGATGAGGAAGAAGGTCGCGCTCACGCGCTCACGCGCCAGGATCTCGAGGATCGCGGGTGTGCCCTGTGGATGGGGGCCGTCGTCGAATGTGAGCGCATAGCCGGTGCCACTGGACGTGTGGTCCTCGACCCCGAGCGGCTCGCGCAACGCGGGCCACATCCATCCCGCGAGCCCCGGAAGCAGGTAGCTTGCCATGGTCGCCCTCGCCAGCACGCGCGCAGTGACGGGTACCGGAGGGCGAGGGCTGCGATTATCGTCGGTTGACATGGTCGATCTTGTGCTGGGCATCGGGGCCGCGGTTGGCGCGTCCGTCTTCTACAGCCTAGGGATCGCGCTGCAAGCGATGGACGCCAAGGAGGCGCCCCGCGAGGAGCATCTGCGCCTGGCGCTCGTCTGGGGACTGGTCAAGCGTGGACGCTGGATGCTCGGCACGGGCCTGTCAATCCTCGGCTGGCCGCTGCAGGTGATCGCGCTGCTGCTCGCACCGCTGGTCGTCGTGCAGCCCGCGCTCGCCGCGGGCCTGCTCGTGCTGGTGTTCGTGGGTCAGCGGATGCTCGGCGAGCACGCCGGCACGCATGAGCATCTGGCGATGGCGGCGATCGTGATCGGCGTGATCGGAGCGGGGCTGTGCGCGCCGCCGCGCAGCACGGGTCACACCTCCGAGCGCTTGACGATCCTGATCGTGCTCGTCGTCCTTGCCGCCGCGAGCCTGCTGCCCTACCTGCTGCGGGCCATGCGCCGCTCGCCCGCCTCGGTGACGATCGTCTGCGCCGGCCTCGCGTTCGGCTGGAGCGGGGTCGCGACCAAGCTCGCCTCTGACGACCTCGCGCATGGCTATCTCGTCGTGGCGGTCGCCTGGGGGCTGGCGACGGCGGCGGCCTCCGCCGTGGGAGTGCTCAGCGAGTCGAGCTCCCTGCAGGCGCGCCCGGCGATCCAGGTCGCGCCCGTGGTGTTCGTGACTCAGACGATCGTGCCCGTGGCGCTCGCGCCGGTGCTGTTCGGCGAGCGCTTCTCCGACACCCCGCTGGGGGGTGTTCCGCTCGCGCTCTCGCTCCTGCTGCTGGTCGCCGGTGCCGCGGCACTCGTGCGCTCGCCGCTACTGCTCGCGCTGATGGGAGGTGAGCCGATCAGCCACGACAATGGCTCCACACCCAGTCCCTCGCCGCCAAGCGACGAGACGATCCGCTCCACCCCTGCAACCGAGGAGGCCGACCCGTCGAGCGTGATCACCAGCACATCGCCCGCCCGCGTGCGCCCCTGAGGCAGCGCGCCCGTCGCGTTCAGACGCAACGACCCTTTCACGGGAACCGCATCGGCGGTGCGCGCCAGCAGCATCTGACCGACGGTCAGTCCACCGGCGGGCTGCAGGAAATAGAATTTGTGGTCCAACCCCAGCGCGTGCGCCTGGGTGCGCAGCGTGTGACGGGTGAGCAGCCAGCGAAACAGAGCCGAGCCAGGCACGACTTCCGGCAGCATCTGATCGCCGAGCGAGTGCACCTCGGCGATCGTCGTACGAGTGGGCACGACGCCGTCATCGGTGAAGGAGGCGCGGATGCCACGGCCGGCCAGCTCCCTGGCCACGAGTGCCACATCGCTCGACGGCGCACGTACAATCACGCCGACATCGGACTGGTCGGTCCTCACATGGCTCAGCGGGTGGACACGCAGCAGCACGTTGGCCAGAGCAGCCACCTCGTCGGTGGACAGCGTCCAGGTGCCGACGGTCAGCAGGAGAAGGAACGGGGTGGCGAACGCAACCAGCCGCAGCCGCCACAGTGGGATCGAACGCACGCGGCGGGGCGCGTCGAGCACGAGATCGACGGCGGCGGGCTCGGTGTGACTGACCACTGTTGTCAGCCCCACCGACGTCTGCCCCCCAGGATGTACGCGGGGACTGCGGCCGTCACTCACCAACAGCTCCTCCAGCAAGCTCTCCGCGGTATCGGACGTGTGCTGGGCGCCGACTTCGGCGAAGCTCGCCTGAACGTGTTCGCGGAGCTCGTCGGTGTTGTTGGCCAGTCGCAGCAGACCGAGCGTCGCCATCGCCTGCGTGTTCAGGCGCGCGTGACCGACGGGCAGGCCGTAGGAGACCACCGGGGTGCCCGCGGCCTTCGCCTCCAGACAGGTGACGCCACCGGTGGAATGCACAAGCACGTCGGCGGCGGCCAGCAGCTGGGGCATCTTGTCGGTGAACCCGTAGACCCGCACGCGCGGCTCGTGCGCAAAGGCGTTCGTCAGCTTCTCTCTTAGCTCCTCGTCGCGTCCGGAGAGACAGACAATGCTGCTCACCTCTGAGAGCCCGCTGAGCTCGCGCACGGCGCCGTCGATGTCCCCCACCCCCCAGCCGCCGCCGGAAACGACCACCATCCTGCCCTGCTCGGGCAGACCCAGACCGCGCCGGGCCTGCAGCGGGCAGCGTGGCCCTAGGAAATCGGCCGATATCAGCGGTCGCACGAGGCGCACGCTGCCCTCCCCGGCAATCCGCTCGACCGAGCGCATCGACTCGCCATACATCACCAGGTGCATGTCGATCCCAGGCTGCGCCCAGAAGAACAGGCCCGTGAGATCGGTGATCGTCGCCACCGTGGGGCAGTGCACCACTTTGATGCGCCGCAGCCGCGACAGCACGACCGTCACGGCCGGGTAGGTGGAGACGATCACGTCGGGGTCGTGCTTGGCGATCGTTCGCGCGAGCGGGCGTGAGCCCAACAGCCACAGCAGTCGGCGCGCAAACCAGCGGATCGGCGCCACGTGCTCGAGCAGCCAGTACACGAGCGTGTAGGTCCACGGCATCAGGCGCAGTTGCACGCGATAGCCGTCCTCGACCACGGGCCGCAGCACCCGTCCCATCGCTGCCAGTCCGTCGATGATCGTGACCTCGGCCTGCTCGGGCGAGTCCTCGATCTGATTGGCCAGGGCCCGTGCGGCGGCGGCATGACCCTCGCCCACGTCGGCGGACAGGATCAAGACGCGCCGTGGCCCGGGAACCCGGTCTGTGGGTTTGCGGTAGCGACGTCTCATATCAATTGATCAAGCTTCCTCACGCTTACCGGTGGCCTCGCGTGTGCGTCTCCACAGCCGGATGCTCCCGGCGGACGCGACCAAGCAGTTACAGGGTACTCAGCACGGTAGACGCTTGCATGTCAGACGGACGCACCTCACGCGGAGCTCAGTTCTGGCTTAAATTCCGTCGAGATCGACGCGATTCCTATTGGCTGCTATGCAGCTCGGCGCAGAGCCGCAACAATGGGCGCGTGCAGGCGACCAGCCCTCTGACAGGCCCCGCGCGCCGCGCGCGGCAGTCCCCTGACGCACGGAGCGCGGCCGACCCGGAGACATCGCCGGTCTCGATGCGCACGCTGCGCGTAGCTCGGCGCGCTTGGCCTGCTCGGGGTGCTCACGAGCGTTTTCCTGCTCACTGCGGGCGCGGCGAGCGGCCCTACGCAGTACGTCCCCGCCCGCAGCGGCGGCTGGCCGGGCTGGCTGGCTGGCCCCCTGGCGGGCCTCGGCGTGGGCATCGGCTCAGGCAGCTTCCAGACGCTCACTCTGATCATGGCCACCAGCTACGTGGCGGTGCTGCTCGCCGCGCGCACGCTGTCCGGGCGCGCTCTATGGGTCACGATCGTCGCTGCGCATCTCGTGCTGTTGCTCGGGCCGCCGCTGATCTCCCAGGATGTGTTCGGCTATCTCGATTTCGCCCGGCTGGGCGCTCTGCACGGGCTGGACCCCTACACCCATGTCGCCTCGCAGGCACCCACCGATCCCATCTACCTGTTCGTGGGCTGGCCCTTCCAGAACTCTCCTTACGGCCCGCTGTTCACGCTCGGTAGCTACGCGATCGCCCCGCTCGGGCTGGCTGGCGGGTTGTGGGCCTTAAAGGCGCTCGCGGTCGCCACCAGCCTCGCCGCAATCGTGCTGGTAAGCGGCGCGTCCGCGGTTGAAAATCGACCCAAACACACTTTGGCCCCCGTTCCAGCTGTCCCGGAAGCGAGAGCTCGGGGTTTTCGTCTGGTTCCCAGAGGCCCCGCGGCGCGCTTCACTGCGGCCTTCGTGGGCCTGAACCCAGTGCTGCTCGAGTTGGCGGTCGGCGGCGATCACAACGACACGCTGCTGCTGCTGGCCTTGGCTGCCGCGCTACTGCTCACGGCCGGGGCCAACCCACGTTTTCGCGCCGGCGCGGTCGCGCTGGTCGCGGGGATCGGGATCAAGGTCACCGCCGGCCTGGCGCTGCCGTTTCTGATACTCGGGGCGCGCGGGGACGGGTCCGACACGCGCGAGCGCCTGCGCGTGGCGTACGCGGCCGGGCTGAGCCTAGCGCTGCTCGCGGTGCTTGGCTTGATCGGCTTTGGCTCACATGCGTTCGGGTTCATCGGCGCGGTGAGCGAGCAGCAGCAATTGGTGGCTACCCACAGCATCCCCGCAGAGACCGCGCGCCTGGTGGGACTCCACGGCACGCCCGGCTGGTGGCGCCACTGTTTCCTCGCGGGATTCGTGGTGGTGTTCGTCTACGCCCTGTGGCGCACACTGCGCGGGGCCGACTGGCGCGTGGCCGCCGGGTGGACGACGCTGGCGCTGCTGCTCTGTACCGCCTGGCTGCTGCCCTGGTATGTGATCTGGGCGTTGCCGCTAGCCGCGGTCAGTGGCGATCGGCGCCTGCGCACCGTCACGCTCGTCTTCTGCGCCTACGCGCTTTTGATCCATCTGCCGCTCGGCGATGGCCTGCTCAGCCCCCAGCACGTCACCTGCCACACGCGGAAAGACTGCGTCCCGGGGGGCGGGTTCAGGCTTGGAAGACACCGCATCCATCTCACCGGTCTCAAAGTCACGGGCGACGCCACGCTCGATCTCCGCCGCTGAGGCATCCGGACGCAGGCGTCGCAGGCGTGAGGCGTCCAGGCGCCGGAACTTGAGGATCTCCAGCACGTAAACCAGGTAGACGCTCGCGGCCACCGCGAGCAGCCCGAGCGCGATCATCACGAGCGTCCAGCCGGTGTGCAGGTGGCCGTGATGGTCCGAGTAGGGGACGAAGCGCAGGGCCAGCGCGAGACCGGCGAGCATCAGCGTCCAGGCGTACAGGTAGGCGATCGTGCGCCTGTTCGAGAAGCCGATGCGCGCCATCCGGTGATGGAAGTGCTCGCTGTCGGATTGGTAAATCGGCTGGCGGTACTTCAAGCGCTTGAGCACGACGAAGGTCGTGTCCAGGAAGGGGATCGCGAGCAGGATTAGGGGCAGCACGAAGGAGACGACGGCAGTCGTCTTGACCGCCGCCTCGACCGTGATCACGCCCATCAACAAGCCGAGCAGATTCGCGCCGCAGTCGCCCATAAAGCTCGACGCCGGCGGGAAGTTGTAGAGCAAGAAGCCGAGCGCCGCCCCGGCCGTGAGGGCCGCCAGCACGCCCGGCTGAGCGCGATCCAGGTCGAAGGCGATCACCGCCAGCGCCAGCGCGATGATCACGCACACCCCCGCTGCCAGGCCGTCGACGCCATCGGAGAAGTTGACGACGTTCATCATCGCCACCAGGCCGATCACCGTCAGCACCGGCCCCGCATTCGTCACGCCGGCGTTGGGGAAGTGCAGTTTGCCGACGAACGGCAGCGTGATCGCCTTCACCGCCACGCCGAAGTGCACGGCGATCACCGCCGCCGCCACCTGTCCGGCGAGCTTGACGATCGGCGGCAACTCGAAGCGGTCGTCGAGTGCACCCACGAGCGTGATCAGCGCGGCCGCGAGCAGCACTCCGTGCCACAGCCGCGGCGCTTCGCCATAGCCTGCGGGCAGCCAGATCAGCGCGGCGACGAGCACACCGGCGAAGATCGCCAGACCACCGAGCAGCGGCGTCGGTCGTTCGGACAGGCCGCGCTCGCGCGGCTCGTCGATCGCCCCGACGAGGCGCGCGAACCGCATCGTGAGCGGCGTCAGCAGCGCGGTCACCGCAGCGGCCACCAGGAAGGCGTAGAGCGCGTCGAGCACGGTCGGGTTGGGCATCGACGCCGACAGCATCGCAGGGTCGGGGGTCGTACGCGAGGCGGAACCGCGCAGGTGGCGCTACGCGGACAGCGACTCGTAGAGCGGATAGCGCTCGACGATCGCCTGCACCCGCCCGGACAGCTCGCCGGCATCGCGCGCGAAGTCTGAGGTCAGCAGCGTGGCCGCGATGATCTGGCCGACCTCTTCGAAGTCCTCGCGCTGAAGGCCGCGAGTGGCCAGCGCCGGGGTGCCGATGCGCAGGCCCGATGCCTCCATCGGCGGGCGGGGATCGAAGGGGACGGCGTTGCGGTTGACGGTGATCCCGATCTCGTGCAGGCGGTCCTCGGCCTGTCTGCCGCTCAGCTCGGGCTTTAGTCCGCGCAGATCGACGAGCGTGAGGTGCACATCGGTGCCGCCGGTGAGCACGTCGATACCCTGCCCGGGCGCGTCCCCGCTTGCCAGCAGGTCCTTTGGGTTCAGCAGCGCCTCGGCGAGCGCTTGGGCGCCCGCGACCGTGCGGCGCTGACGCTCGGCGAACAGCTCGCTTTTGGCAATCTGGAGCGCGACGGCCTTGGCCGCGATCACGTGCTCCAGAGGGCCGCCCTGCTGACCAGGGAAGACGGCGGAGTCGATCTTTTTCGCGAGCTCCTCCTTGCAGAGGATCACACCTGCGCGCGGGCCGCCGAGCGTCTTGTGGGTCGTCGTCGTGACGACATCGGCGCCGTGCTCGACCGGGTTGAGATGCAGACCCGCAGCGACGAGCCCGGCGAAGTGCGCCATGTCGACCATCAACAGCGCCCCGACCTCGTCGGCGATCTCGCGAAAGCGTTCGAAGTCGAGCTGGCGCGGGTAGGCCGACCAACCGGCGATCAGCAGCTTCGGCCGTCGCTCGCGCGCGATCCGAGCGACCTCGTCCATGTCGATCAGGCTCGACTCGCGATCGACCTCGTAGGCGGCGATCTCGTACAGCCGGCCGGAGACGTTGATCTTCATGCCATGCGACAGATGGCCCCCGTGAGCGAGCGACAGGCCCATGATCGTGTCGCCGGGCTGTAGCAGCGCGTGGTAGACGGCGGTGTTGGCCTGCGCGCCGGAATGCGGCTGGACATTCGCGTGCTCGGCGCCGAACAGGGCCTTCGCGCGATCGATCGCGAGCTGCTCGGAGATGTCGACCCACTCGCAGCCGCCGTAGTAGCGCCGGCCGGGGTAGCCCTCGGCGTACTTGTTCGTGAGCACCGAGCCCTGGCATTCGAGCACCGCGCGCGGAACGAAGTTCTCCGAGGCGATCATCTCCAGCGTGTCCTTCTGGCGCGAGAGCTCGCCGCGCAGCGCGGCGGCGACCTCGGGATCGACCTCGGCGAGGGGGCGGTTGAAGTAGTCGGGGTGAAGCTGCTCAGGCATGGCGCACTCCTCAACAGGGGACAGCGATTGAATGCCCAGGCGCGCGGCGTGTTCGCTAACCGCTTCCCGGTGGTCGATTCCACCTCTGGCGCCAGTCGCGGTAGCGGCTTACGAGGCTATCAGGAGGTGAGCACCCGCTCCAGGTTCTCACGCGTCAAAGGGCCGTCACGCACGATCTGCCACTCCCCGCGCCGCTCGTATTCGCGTAGATCGAGCACTGTCGAGGGAATGCCCGGCAGCTCGCCCCCGTCGAGCACGAGATCGGCGCCGGCGCGGATCGGCGCGGAGACATCGAGCAGGCATCGCGCGTCGGGCTCGCCGGAGAGGTTGGCGCTCGACTGGAGCACCGGGACATCCACCTCCGCCAAGGCCTCCAGCGAGGCGGGCCATGCGGGAACGCGCAGACCGAGTGTGTCGGCGCCGCCCTCCCCCGGGCCGCCCGCGAGCGGGAAGCGACTGGCGGGGTTGGGTAGTAACAGAGTGACGGGAGCGGGCAGCAGCACCTGCAACGCGGCCCGCTCGCGGTCTCTGAGATCCGGCAACGCCGCGAACAGGTGCGCAGGCGCGAAGAACATGACCGCCGCCGGGCGCTCGGCGGGGCGCCCCTTGAGCTCGTACAGCCGCCGCACCGCCCGCTCGTCCTCGGGGTCGCAGCAGAGCCCGTAGACGGTGTCGGCCGGGAACACCGCCACGCCGCCCGTAGTAAGACACTCCCGCAGGTCCCCGACGTCCGCTGGATCGATCACCGCTCCCCCACGACCACACGCTCGATCCCCGCCAGGTCGCGCTCAGCGCGGACTGAGGGAAAACCTGCGGCACCTAGAAGCTCCAACACCGCCGGAGCCTGCCCGGCGCCGAGCTCCAGCGCCACCGTCCGCACCCGGTCGCGCGCGCCCACCTGGGCGAGTAGCGCGCGGATCGCGTCGAGTCCCTCCGGCCCCGAGAACAGCGCCGCGGGAGGTTCGTGATGAAGGATCTCGGGAGCTAGCGACGCGCGCGCGGATTCGGCGACGTAGGGTGGGTTGGAGAGGATCGCGTCGAACTCGTCGGGCACGCCCGCGAGCATGTCAGCTTGTAGCCACTCGACATTCAAACCGAGCCGCTCGCCGTTTGCGCGCGCGAGCGCGAGCGCGCCCTCGCTGAGATCGCTGCCGGTCAAGAGCAAGTCCGGGCGCTCGTCCTTCAAAGCAAGCACGACGGCGCCGCTGCCCGTGCCCACGTCGAGCACCCGCGCCCCGCGCGACAGGCCAAGCCCCACTTCGACGAGCAACTCGGTCTCCGGACGCGGGATCAGCACGCGCGGATCGACGGCCACCTCGAGCCTGCGGAAGCCCTTGCGCCCGAGGATGTAGGCGACCGGCTCGCGCTGCACCGCGCGGCGGCGGACCGCGTTCTGGAAGACCCTGACGGCCGGTCCTTCGACGACCAGGTCGCTGCCGACGACGAGCCGCTCGCGCGAGACGCCAAGCGCATCGGCGAGTAGCAGCTCGGCATCCAGGCGGGGCGTTTCGCACCCGGCCGCCGTGATCGCAGTGATCGCGCCGTCGAGCGCGTCCCGCGCGGATGTGCCCCTCACGCCGCCGCCTGCGCCTCCAGGCCGCGGCGCTTCTCGTCGGACTGAAGCGAGGCGGTCAGCTCGTCCAGCTCGCCCTCAAGCACCTGGTCGAGGTTGTGGACGGTGAGCTTCGTGCGGTGGTCGGTAACGCGCCGCTCGCCGTAGTTGTAGGTGCGGATCTTCTCCGCGCGGTCGCCGGTGCCGACCTGCGAACGGCGGTCAGCCGCGAGCTCGGCCTGCTGCTCGGCCAGCGCCTGCTCGTAGAGCCGCGCGCGCAGCACGCGCATCGCCCGCTCCCGGTTCTGCAGCTGGGACTTCTCGTCCTGCATCGAGACGACGATCCCCGACGGCTTGTGCGTAATGCGCACGGCCGAGTCGGTCGTGTTGACCGACTGCCCGCCGGGACCCGAGGAGCGGTAGACGTCGATCTGCAGATCGTTTGGGTTGATCTCGACGTCGACCTCCTCCGCCTCCGGCAGCACCGCAACGGTCGCAGTGGAGGTGTGGATGCGCCCCTGTGACTCGGTCTGAGGGACGCGCTGCACGCGGTGGGTGCCACCCTCAAACTTGAAGACCGAATAGGCACCCGAGGACCGCGAAGATCCCGGCGGCTGGGGGCCGGGCGGGCGGGACTTTATTCCGAACGTGTACTTGCCCTCGCCGACGTCCATCGCCTCCGTCTGGAAGCCCAGTCGCTCGGCGTACTTGGTGAGCATCCGGTAGAGGTCGCGCGCCCACAGCCCGGCCTCGTCGCCGCCGGCGCCGCCCTGGATCTCGACGATCACGTTCTTCTCGTCATTCGGATCGCGCTCGACCATCGCCAGGCGGATCTCCTCCTCCAACTGCTCGATCCGCTCCCGGGCGCCGTTCAGTTCCTCGCGCATATCTGAGTCCTCGCCACCCTCGACGAGGAGTTCTTCCGCCCCGGCGGCGTCGTCCTGGGCGCGGCGCCATTGCACGGCCAGCTTGGCGGCAGGCTCGAGCTGGCTGTAGGAGCGACCGACCTCGGCATAGCGCTCGCGGTCGGAGATCACCTCGGGGTCGGTGAGCTGCGAGCCGAGCTCTGCGAAGCGGTTCTCGATCTGCGCGACCAGGTCCTCGATCATGCAGAGCAGTCTAGGCGGGAGCCGTCGAGGCCCCGCAACGACCGGCCCTGCTAGGCGGACAATGGCCAAGCGAGACAAGGACGCAGGGAGCCGTGGCGTGCCACGCACGCGAGCGACCGAGGACGCAGTATCGCGCCGGCCAGTGTCCGCCTAGGCCACGACCTCGACGCCCATCAGGTCAGCCGCCGAGAGATCGCCGGGGGTCTCGAGCGCGAGCACCGCCTCCAGCGCCGCGATCGCCACCGCGAGCTGGTCGAGATCGGGCTCGCGCGTAGTCAACAGCTGCAGCTTCAGCCCCGGCCACATCACCGCCTGCACCCAGCGGCGGCGGCGGTTGCGCCCGGCGAACTTGATCAGCTCGAAGCTGATCCCGGCAATCACCGGCACGCCGAGGATGCGCGTGGCCACCAGCCAATACCAGGCGGGCAGCCCGATCGGCGCGAACACGAAGATCGCGACGATCATCACCACCAGCAGGAAGCTCGTGCCACAGCGCGGGTGCAGCCGCGTGAATCGCTGCGCGTTCACCGGCGTCAGCGGCAGCCCAGCCTCGTAGCAGGAGATCGTCTTGTGCTCGGCGCCGTGGTACTCGAACACGCGCCGCAGGTCGCGCAGCCGCGAGAGCAGGAGCATGTAGCCGAGGAAGATCGCCGTCCGGACGATGCCCTCGACGACCCAGAACAGCACCGAGGAGTGCAGTTGGCCCTTGATCAGGCTCGTGAGTGCGACCGGGATCACGAAGAACAGGCCAATCGCGAACACGAGCGCCACGACGATCGTCCCGGCCCACACGCCGCCGGAGATCTCCTGGCCCTGCGACTGCTCGTCTTCGGCGTCGCTCACATCCTCGAGCTCGCCCCCGCTTCCGACCTCGGGCGGCAGCTGCGCGTTGGCGGAGATCCCGAGCGCGCGGAACCCGATCGCCATCGACTCGCCCAGTGCGACCACTCCTCGCACGATCGGCAGGCGCAGCGCACGGTGGCGCTGGAGCGAGGATGTCAAGGGAAAAGTCGAGACCTCGATCTCGCCTTCCGCTGCCTCCTGCACCGGGCGCTCGTCCTCTTGCAGCTGCTCGGGCGTAGGCTTGCGGACCGCCACCGCCCAGTGGGCGACGCCGCGCATCATCACGCCCTCCAGTACCGCCTGCCCGCCCACCGGGGCGTCGCGCTGGGCATTCAGCTCGCCCTCGCCATTGGCACCGGCCTCCACTTCGACTTCAACTGGCATCCTCGCCGGGGCGGCCGCCAGTGAGGTGGGCATCGGCTTGCTAGGAAACCTTGGCCTGTGCCGAGCGCTGGCGGCCTTTGGCCATCCTGCGCTGGAAGCGCTCGACGCGCCCGCCGGTGTCCATCAGCTTCTGTTTGCCCGTGTAGAACGGGTGGCAGTTGGAGCACACCTCGACGTGCAACTCGTCGCGGGTCGCGCGCGTGGTGAACTCGTTGCCGCATGTGCAGCGCACGTGCGCCTCTGTGTAGCTCGGGTGGATCTTCGCCTTCATCGTCCGTTCATTCTAGCGGTATCGCCATTGGGCCAGACACATGCATGCAGATAGGCTCCCGGCGGTGTCCGCGGTGAAAAGCTTCAAGACTTGGGATGGCCTGGAGATCTCCTACCAGGAATGGGGCGATGTGGAGACCGGCGGATTGCCGCCGGTGGTCCTCCACCACGGCTTCGTCGCTAACGCCGACGCCAACTGGGTCGCTACAGGCGTCGTCAACGCGCTCACGACGGCGGGGCGCTTGGTCATCGCCCCGGACGCCCGAGGCCACGGCCGGTCCGAGAAGCCTCACGACCCCGACCGCTACGGGGAAGACCGCATGGCCCGCGACCTCGCCGTCCTACTTGGCACAGTCGATGTGCAGCAGATCGATCTCGTCGGCTACTCGATGGGCGCGATCGTCTCGCTGCTGTTCGCCAGCACCGTCGAGCGAGTGAGGAGACTCGTGATCGGCGGTGTGGGCGCGGGCGTGATCGAGTGTGGCGGCGTCGACAGGCGTGCCGTGCCGAACGACGCGATCGTCGAAGCGCTGACCATCGCGGACACATCGGAGCTCGAGGTCCCGGAGGCCGTTGCCTTTCGCCAACTCGCGGACGCGCTGGGCGCAGACCATGAGGCGCTCGCCGCTCAAGCCCGCTCGGTCTACCGAGGCGAGATCGCACTGGAGCGAATCTCGGCTCCGACACTCCTTCTGGCGGGGGAGACCGATCCGCTCGCGATCCGTCCGCAGGTACTGACCGATGCGATTCCTGACGCGACGCTCAAGATGCTCACCGGGAATCACATAGAAGCCTTGGGCGACCCGCGCTTCAGACAGTCCATTGTCAACTTCCTCGCCTGATCGAGACGGTTGCACATGAGCTTTGGCGAGATCGTCGCGATCGCCTTCGCCGGCCTCGCCGCGGGCACAATCAACACGATCGTTGGCAGCGGGACGCTGATTACCTTTCCGGTCCTGCTGGCCTTCGGCTATGCGCCGGTGACGGCGAACGTGTCGAACACGATCGGCCTGGTCCCGGGGTCGATCTCGGGAGCGGTCGGCTACCGAAGCGAGCTAGCCGGCCAGCGTAGCCGCGCGATCCGGCTGGGAACGATGTCGGTGCTTGGCGGCATCACCGGTGCGGTGCTGCTGCTGGTGCTGCCCGCGTCGGCGTTCAAGGCGATCGTGCCGGTCTTCATCGCACTCGCGCTGGCCTTGGTCGTGCTGCAGCCGCGCCTGAAACAGCGACTTGCCGAGCGCAAAATCGACGCGATTCACGAGCGCGGCCTCGTAGTGGCGCTCGCCATCTACCTCACGGGGGTCTACGGCGGCTACTTCGGCGCCGCCCAGGGGATCCTGCTGCTCGGGATCCTCGGCGTGACGCTGGCCCAGGATCTGCATCGCACCAACGCGCTGAAGAATGTCCTCGCGGGCCTCACCAACGGCGTTGCTGGTGTGTACTTCATCTTCGCCGCCCACGTTGACTGGGCACCAGCCGCGATCATCGCCGTCACCTCGATCCTGGGTGCCCAACTCGGCGCGCGCTACGGACGGCGACTGCCACCGGCCGCGCTGCGAGCGTTGATCGTCGTGGTGGGGCTTACCGCGATCGTACGTCTGCTCGGCACCTGAGCGAGCGCAAATCAGCCGGCAGTCGACGGCGAGGTGCCAGCGGTCGAGCCGCCAGGAGTGACGGGCGTGAGCGGCGTCGGGGCGGGCACGGAGGCCGGCTGCACGCACTGGAGCGTGTGCCGTTCGGCGCGTCTGATCACGTAGCCCTTGTCGTTCAGCCAATGGAATCGCACGAGCGCGCGATAATCCGCCGGCGAGGAGAGGTTGGTGACCTGCTTGACGTACTGGTAGATCTTCACGCCCGGCGCCGAACCGCGCCACACCCCGAGGCCGGGAGCGCTGACCGTGTGGAAGAGTTCTTCTTCGGGCAGCCGCTCCTGCACTTCGATCCGCATCGCCATCCGCGCGGTTCCCGCGATCGCCGTCATTTCGCCGGAGAAGGTGGCGGCGCGATCGACCTCTTCACCAGTGGTGACGCACTGTTCGACAGTCGCAGTAGCGCCTCCGGCGGTATCTGTCTGCGCCGCCATTGGGGACCAGTAAACCTGGCCTGTGGCGCCCATCGCCTGGGCCACAAGTGCCGACACGAGGACAGAGCAAGCAAGCAAAGAGAGCAGAAAGCGCTGGATGTGACGACGCACGAGCGATGTGTGAAGCATCTTCATAGCCTCCCTCTAACACCCGCAACCCGCACAATGTTGCGCACAAAGTGCCCGACGTCTCAGTGAAGGGACCTCAGAGAATCTGGTAGAGGGGGCCATCGCCGCCCTCCGGCACCGTCAACCGGCCACCCTTGGCCGTGATCGCGCCGCACTGGACGCAGTTGGTGTAGTTCACGATCACGTCGACCGGACCCTCCGCGGGTGCGTCCTCGGGGATCTCGTAGACCCCCGCCGGGCACATCCACTTCCAGGTCTCGGCAATCTCGCGCGGGACGTGCTTCTGGATACGGATGTGGTTCGGCGCGTCGTCGCGGGTGGCGTTGCCGGTGATGAACACCGAAGAGAGCTTGTCGAAGGTGTATTTGCCATCCGGCTTCGGGTAGCGCTCCTTCGTGTCACCGACGAACATCAGCTCGGCGTCATCGCGGTGCCATTCCTGCCGGCCCGGCGGAACCTTGCCCTTCGACATGATCGACGGGCCTGCCAGCAGGCTGCCGACGAGGAAGCCCTTCTGGAATGCCTGGCGCGTGTTGCGCACCTGGTAGAGTTCGGTGCCGATCGTGGACTGCTCCACCGCCTCCTCGTAGGACTCGAGCGACTGGCCCGTCTTGAGGTTGCGGTAGATCGCCTCCGCGGCGAGCATCCCGGACTTGATGCAGTGGTGGATGCCCTTCAGCGCCGCCGTGTCGACCATCCCGCCGGCGTCGCCGACGAGCACCGCTCCGGGCATCGACAGCTTCGGCATCGACCAGTAGCCGCCACCGGGGAGCGCCTTGGCGCCCCAGGCGACCCGCTCGCCGCCCGCGAGGATGCCCTTGACGAGCGGATGCGTCTTGAACGTCTGCAGCAGGTCGTGTGCCGAGGTCGTCGCGTCGCGGTAGTTGAGGTCGACGACGAACCCAATCGAGACGAGGTCCTCGCCCGTCTTCTCGTCCTTCATCGGGTACAGCCAGGTGCCGCCGAGCTGTCCGTACTTGGCCGCGACCTTCAGCGGCCACGGCTGCACGAATGTGTGGATCACCCGGTCGAGTGGCTTGGGGACCTTCCAAACCTCCTTCACGCCGAGCTCCCAGACCTGCGGCTCGCGGCCCTCTGCGAGGTCGAACTCTTTGATCGCGGCACCGGTCAAATGGCCCCAACAGCCCTCCGCGAGCACGGTCGCCTGGGCCTTGATATCGGTTCCGGGCTCGAAGTTGCCGAGCGGCTCGCCGTCCTTGCCGCGGCCCTTGTCGCCTGAGCGCACGCCGAGCACCTTGCCGTCCCGCACGATCAGCTGGGTCGCCGAGGTCTCGGTGAGAACGTAGGCTCCAGCCTCCTCGGCCTGGCGCTGCTGGAAGCGAGCGAGCGCGGAGACAGAGACCACCTCGTTGCCGTGGTTCTTGAAGTTCGGCACCGCCAGGATTGGGACCGGAAGCTTGGTCTTCGGGCCGGTGAGCATGTACACCGACTCCTTCTTGACCTCACCGAACGCGAAACCCTCCTCGCGCCACTGTTCGCGGGTCATCTCGGGAAACAGCTCTTGCAGCGGACCCGGGCGCATAACCGCGCCGGACAGGTTATGCCCGCCGCAGGTCTTGGCCTTCTCGATCACCGCGACCGGGACTTCGCCGAGGCGCTCCATCATCTCCGGGTCGTCGCCCAGCAACTGCAGCAGACGATTCGCGCAGGCCAGGCCCGCGGTGCCGCCGCCGACGATCGCCACGCCGACCTCGATCAGCTCGTCCTCGGCGTCGAGGCCGCGCTTGACGAACTCCTTCTGCGAGTCCACCGGCGGGGGGAAGGCCGCGGGTGCGACCTTCCCGTTGTGGGAACCGTTGTGGGCGGACATCGCTTAGCCAGCCTTCTTCGCCTTTACGGCCTCTGTCAGCTTCGGCAGGATCTTGTTGAGATCGCCGACGATCCCGAGATCGGAGAATTCGAAGATCGGCGCGTTTGCGTCCTTGTTGATCGCGACGATGTTCTCCGAGCCCTGCATCCCCACCTTGTGCTGGATCGCTCCGGAGATGCCCGCCGCGAGGTACAGCTTCGGCGCGACGGTCTTACCCGTCTGACCGATCTGCGCCGCGTAGGGGTACCAGCCCGCGTCGACCACCGCGCGGGTAGCCGCGACAGCACTGTTGCCGCCGAAGGCCTTGGCCAAGTCCTCAGCCAGCTCAAAGCCCTCGGCCTTGCCGAGGCCACGACCGCCAGCCACCAGGATGTCGGCGCCCTCAATGTCGACGTCGGCGCCGCGCTGTTCCCCGCGCGTGAGCATCGTCGCCTGCTGAGCCTGCGGGCTCAGCTCGAAGCTCAACTGCTCCACGGCTGCGTTGCCGGCGCCGGACTCGACGATCTCAAACGCATTCAGGCGCCCGATGATGATGCCGACGTCCGAGCGGTATTTGATCTCGCTGATCGCCGAGTCACCCAGGATCGGGCGCTCCGCAACGAGCTCGCCGCCCTCGGCGCGCACGGCCGTGACCTCCATCACGACACCCGCGCCGAGCCGCGCGGCCAGACCGGCTCCGATCTCGAAGCCGAGCAGGCCGCCGCCGAACAACGCGTACTTGTAGTCGCCACCCTGGATCGCCGCGGCCATCGCGTCGACCAGTGGCTGCGCGAGCCCCTCGGGACCCTCAGCCACGAGCACCTTCTTCGCGCCGTAGTTGCCAAGCGACGCCGCCAGCTCCTGCGGTACGTTCTCGCCGAGCAAGATCGCGTGCGCCTCGCCGCCCAGCTCCGCGGCGAGCTTCGCGCCCTCGGAGACCGCCCCGAGCGAGTTCTTATTGATCGCGCCGTCGTAATGCAGCGCATACACAAGGATGTTTGCCATTTAGATCAGCTTCCTCTCGTCGAGCCAAGCCACGATTTTTTCGACGGTTTCGCCGGTGTCCTCGTCCTCGATGATCTCCCCCGCGGCCTTCGCCGGCGGGGCCTTCGCGGAAACCCACTGGGCGGCTGAGTTATCGCCGCCGACTTTCGATGTATCGATCTCGACGTCGCCGGTCGTGACCGTGTCCAGCGGCTTCTTCTTCGCGCCCATGATCGCCTTCAGTGATGGGTAACGGGGCTCATTGATCGCGTCGCCGACGGAGATCACAGCAGGCAGCTTGATCTGCACGGTGTCGTAGCCGTACTCGGCCTGGCGCTCGCAACGCAGCGCCTCGGAGTCGACGTCCATCTTGATCACCTGAGTCAGCGAGGGCATGCTCAGGTGCTCGGCCACGACCGCGCCGATCGTGTAGCACTCGCCGTCGTCTGACTGTTGTCCCAGCAGCACCAGGTCGGGGCTCTCGCGCTGCAGGGTCTTCGCCAGCGCGTAGCCGGTGGCGGCCACGTCCGAGCCGGCAACGGCCGGGTCTGACAGGTGCACCGAGCGGTCGGCGCCGAGCGAGACGGCCTTGTGCAGGGCGCGCACAGCGCTGTCGGGACCCATCGTCACGGCGACGATCTCCTCGACGGGCACGGCGCCGCCCTCCTTGATCTGCATCGCCGCCTCGATCGCGTGCGTGTCGTAAGGGTTGAGGTTCTTCTCTCCGCTGCGGTCCATACGCCCCGTCGAGGGATCGATCCGCTTCTCGACGGCGGCGTCCGGGACCTCCTTCACCAGGACGCATATCTTCATTTCTTCGGCTGCTCCTTCGGGGGTCTGTCCGGGGGGTGGGTTGGGTTGAAGTCGGAAAAGCTGCCCACAATCCTACCTGGTCCGGCGGTTGACTGACGAGTCAATCAGTTATTCGATGCTCGCTCGGATGGGCGGGCATCGATCGCTGCGCGGATGAAATCCACGATCGCCTGGGTCGGCGCGCCTGGCGTGAAGACCTCGGCCACACCCAGCTGCTTCAGCTCCGGGATGTCCTCCGCGGGGATCGTCCCGCCGACGGTCACCACAACGTCGTCGACCCCCTGCTCATGCAGCAGCGCGACCACGCGTGGCACGAGCGTCATGTGAGCGCCGGAGAGGATCGACAGCCCGACCGCGTCGGCGTCCTCCTGGATCACGGTCTCCACAATCTGCTCCGGCGTCTGGTGCAGGCCCGTGTAGATCACCTCCATCCCCGCGTCGCGCAGCGCCCGCGCGATGATCTTCGCGCCGCGATCATGTCCATCGAGGCCCGGCTTTGCCACGACAACGCGGATCTTGCTCTTGGGCTGGGCGGTGGCGGAGGACATCGCAGGCAGGGATTATGCCCGCGACTGCGCACGCTCGCCGGCACGCTCTCTCACGACGCTCCCCAGACCGCCGAGCGCAGCGGCAGCGCCAAGCGCCGCGAGCACCTTCAGGCGGCGCCCGAGCCGGTCGAGGTAGAGAACCTCCCAGCCCTCTTCCCCGGCAATCCGCCTCAGCTCCGCGTCGGGATTCACGACCACGGCGTGACGAACCGCGCGCAGCATCGGCAGGTCAGACTCGGAATCGGAGTAGGCGTAGGAGCCCTCCAGATCGATCCCCGCGCGGTCGGCCAACTCACGCATCGAGAGCACCTTCCCCTCGCGATAGTTGAACGGGCCCGCCGGGCGACCGGTGTAGCGACCATCGACGATCTCCGAGCGCGAGCCGAGGCCGCCGTCGAAGGCGAGCACGTGGGCGAGCAGATCGGCCATCTCCTGAGAGGCGGCGGTGAGGATGTAGACGGGTACGCCCGCGTCCTGGTGGGCGTAGGCGCGTGCGAGCATCTCCGGGTACAGCCGCGGCAGCACTCCGGCGAGCACGCGCGGCGAGAGGCGCTGGAGATCCTTCACCCGCACGCCCGCGATCATCTCACCGACGCGCTTGCGCACCTCGTCGGCGCGATCGTCGGTTGAGCCTTTTAGGCGAAAGCGCAGGTTCTCGTAGACATCCCGCGCCAGACGGCGCCGCGAGATCATGCCGGTCTCGTACGCGGCGCGGGCGAAGAAGACGCCCGAGGACCCGGCCATCAGCGTCTTGTCGAGGTCGAAGAACGCCGCCGGGCGCAGCTGGGTGCCGTTTCCGGCTGGGGTCACTTCAGACCTTGAGAATCAGCGCGTCGCCCTGCCCACCACCGGAGCAGATCGCGGCGCAGCCCAGGCCACCGCCGCGACGGCGCAGCTCATAGACAAGCGAGCCGAGAATCCGCGCGCCGGAGGCGCCGATCGGATGGCCGAGCGCAATTGCGCCGCCGTTGACGTTCACGCGGTCCTCATCGATCCCCAGCATCCGGATCGAGTTCAACGTGACCGAGGCGAACGCCTCGTTGATCTCCCACATATCAATGTCCTCTGCCTTCAAGCCGGCCTTCTCCAGCGCCTTCTTCGCGGCACTCGCGGGCGTCGTGGCCAGGTAAGCGAAGTCGTTGGCGCTCTGCGCATGGGCGACGATCTCAGCGAGAGCCTCCTTGCCGTTCGCGCTGGCCCACTCAGCGGAGGACAGCACCAGCGCGCCGCCGGCGTCGTTCACGCCGGGCGAATTGCCGGCGGTGTGCGAGCCCTCCTTACCCGTTAGGCCGGGCAACTTCGCGAGCGCCTCCAGCGTGCTTTCGCGGCGCGGGGCCTCGTCGACATCGACGAGGGTGTCGCCCTTACGGCCCTTGACCGTCACCGAGACGGTCTCCTCGGCCATACGGCCCTCGTCGATTGCCGCCAGTGCGCGCTCGTGCGAGCGCAGCGCCCAGCGGTCGAGGTCGGCGCGGGTCATCTCGAGCTCGTCTGAGACCTCGGTCGCCTCGACGAACATCTGCTTACCGGAGAACGGGTTCGTGAGCCCGTCGTGGACCATCGCGTCGAGCGCCTTCACGTCGCCCATACGAAAACCGAAGCGCGCCCCGGGGAGCAGGTAGGGCGCCTGCGACATCGACTCCATGCCACCGCCGACACCAACCTGCATGTCGCCCGCGCGGATCGCCTGGTCGATGATCACCGAAGCGCGCAGCCCGGAGGCGCAGACCTTGTTGATCGTCTCGGAGGAGACCTCCTTGGGGATGTGAGCCTTGATCTGCGCCTGGCGCGAGGGGATCTGGCCCTGGCCGGCCTGCAGCACCTGGCCCATCACGACGTGCTCGACCTGCTCGGGCTCCACTCCGGCGCGCTCCAACGCCGCCTCGATCGCGACGCCCCCAAGCTCGGTGGCGTCGAGCGTGGACAGGCCGCCGCCCATCTTGCCGATGGGGGTACGGGCGGCGCCGAGGATCACGGTCTTGGGCATTGTCTGCGAACGCTCCTAAGTTCGGGAGGAAAGGGTGGAGACCGGCAATGCTAGTAGACGCATTCCTCGCCGGCGGGATATGGTGCGCTGATCGTGAACGTCTCCTGGACAGCCGACCCACCCGAGGCGACCGAGGCCGACACCATTGTCGTCGGCCTGTTCGAGGGCGAGGAGCCCCGTGCTGACACGGTTAGGCGGGTGCCCGATCCGCTGGGCGAGCTGCTCGCGAGCGGGGAGGCGCAACGCTCATTCAAGGCGCTCGCGCTCACCCACGCCGAAGGCAAGCGCTGGCTGACGGTGGGGTTCGGCGCGCGCAAGGACTTCACGCCCGAGCGCGCGCGTGTCGCGGCGGCGCTCGCTCGTGAACGGGCGCGCGAGCTCTCAACGCGGGTGCTGTGCTGGGAGGTTCCGACCATCGCGCAGGTAGATGACGCGAGCGCCGAGGTCGCGAGGGCATTGGTGGAGGGCACGATCCTCGCTGACTACAGCTTCGATCTGCACAAGTCCGCGCCGGCGGGCGGCCCAAACGCGGACACCAAGCCCAAGCACCTCGAAGCTCTGATCGTTTCGGGCGGCGGGCCAATCGAGTCGGCCGTCGCCGACGCCGCGATCGTCGCCGCGGCGGTCAACGCGGCACGCGACCTGCAGAACCGGCCCGGCAACGACCTCACCCCGACGGCGCTTGCCGACTACGCGCGTGCGCTTGGCGAGGAGATCGAGGGTCTGCAGGTCGAGGTCGAGGGACGCGCTGGCATCAAGGGGCTCGGCATGGGCGCCTTCGCCGCCGTCGCCCAGGGCTCCGAGCAGGAGCCTGCGCTGATCGTCCTGAGATATGAGGGCGCCGAGGCGAAAGGTCCGTTGCTGGGTTTCGTCGGCAAGGCCGTCACCTTCGACAGCGGCGGCATCTCGCTGAAGCCCGGACCGAAAATGGCGGAGATGAAGTTCGACATGTCCGGCGGCGCCACCGTCGTGGAGGCGGTCGCGGCGATCGCGCGCCTGGGGCTGCCGGTGAAGCTGCTCGCGGTCGTCGGCGCGACCGAGAACCTGCCGGACGGGCGGGCGATCAAGCCAGGGGACATCGTCACGGCGAAGAATGGGAAGACAATCGAGATCAACAACACTGACGCCGAGGGTAGGTTGGTGCTGGCCGACTGCCTGTGCCACGCCGTCTCGCTCGGCGCGGAGCGGATCGTCGACTTGGCGACACTCACCGGCGCGGTGATCATTGCGCTCGGCTCGACCTACGCGGGGATCATGTCGAACGACGACGAGCTCACCAAGCAAGTCACAGCCGCGGGCGAGCGCACCGGCGAGATCCTCTGGCGGCTGCCCCTGCATCCAGAGTACGACGAGCTCGTCGCGGGCAAGTACGCCGATCTGGACAACGCCCCGGAAGCGCGCAAGGCGGGCACCATCATGGGCGCCTCGTTCCTCCAGAACTTCGTCGGCAAGACCCCCTGGGCTCATCTCGACATCGCTGGCTCTGCCTGGGATCTCGGTCGCGTCTACGTCGGTAAGGGCGCCTCGGGCTACGGTGTACGCCTGCTGGTCGAGCTCGCGCGCTCATACAGCGCGTAAACCGTTCCGGCCGGTAGAACACGCGGCCCGGCGGTAGAGCAGGCCCGGCGGTAGAGCACGCGGGCCCCGGCCGGGTAGAACCACGGGTCCTTCTAGGATTCGAGGCCACGTGGCTCGCACGCGCCTGATCCTCGACTTCCTCTCGCGCGGGCGCTCCCATCGCTACGGGCCGCATGCCTCGCAGCGCGGCGATCTCTACGTGCCGTCCAGCCCCGGGCCGCACCCGGTGATGGTCCTGATCCACGGCGGCTCCTGGCAAAAGCGCTACGGCAAGATCTTCACGCGCGGCCTGGCTGGCGACCTGCGGCGGCGCGGCTTCGCCGTGTGGAACATCGAGTACCGTCGGGTCGGCGCCGACGGGGGCTGGCCGACCACGTTCGAAGACATCGCGGCGGCGTTCGACCACCTCGCTGCGCTCGAAAATCCGCGGCTAGACCTCGACCGGGTCACCCTGCTCGGCCACTCCGCTGGCGGACACCTCGCGCTGTGGGCGGCGGGCCGGCCCAACCTGCCGGCGGGTGCGCCCGGTGCCCTCGACGGACCGCCGCAGGTGCGTGCGCGGCTGGTCGTCTCTCTGGCCGGCGTCGCCGACCTCACCGACGCCTACCGCCGCTGGCACGGCGGGATCGTCGGCGATCTGATGGGCGGCTCACCCGAGGAGGTCCCCGAGCGCTACGCCGCCGGCGATCCGATCCGCCTGCTGCCGCTGGAGATACCGGCCTTGATCGTCCATGGCGTAGAAGACGAAACCGTCTCGATCGAGCTCAGCCGCAACTACGTCGAGGCCGCACGCGCGGCCGGCGGCGAGGTCGAGCTCGTGGAGATCGAGGGTCTCGCGGGCAGCCACAGGGCGCATCTCGACCCGCGCGGCGCGGCCTGGGCCGCGGTCGTCGCGCGCCTGGACGATCCAACCGTGCCCGTACCAGCGGCGGCGAGAGCCGCGGCGGCCCATCTGTGAGAATGCCCGCCCGTGGACTTCGACCTCTCTCCCGATCACGAGCTGATCCGCCGCACAGTCCGCGAGTTCGCCGAGGGGGAGGTCGCGCCGGTCGCCGAGGAGCTCGACCGCACCAAGTCGTTCCCGTATGAGATCGTGCGCCAACTCGGCGCGCTGAACCTGATGGGGATCCCCTTTCCGGAGGAGTACGGCGGGGGCGGCGGCGACACGCTCGCCTATGCGCTCGCCGTCGAGGAGCTCACGCGCGTGGACTCGTCGGTCGCGATCACCCTCTGCGCGCACACCTCTTTGGGTACGCAGCCGATCTACCTGTTCGGCTCCGAGGAGCAGAAGCGCGAGTGGCTTCCCCAGCTGTGCTCCGGCGAGCGGCTCGGCGCGTTCGGCCTGACCGAGCCCGAGGCCGGCTCCGACGCCGGGAACGTGAAGACGCGCGCTGTCCTGGCAGACGGCGAGTGGACGATCAACGGCGCCAAGCAGTTCATCACGAACGCCGGCACGGACATCTCGGGGGTCCTCTGCATCACGGCGCGCACCGGCGAGCAGGAGATCTCGAACCTGATCGTCCCCAACGGCACGCCCGGCTACGAGCAGGGCGAGCCGTATCGGAAGATGGGCTGGAACGCGTCGGATACGCGACCGCTCACGTTCAGCGATTGCAGGGTCCCCGAGGAGAACCTGCTCGGCCCCCGAGGGCAGGGCTTCAAGCAGTTCCTGCACATCCTCGACATCGGCCGGATCGGCGTCGCCGCGATGGGAGTCGGGCTAGCCCAGGGAGCGCTCGACGAGGCGTTGAAGTACGCCAAACAGCGAAAGGCGTTCGGCAAGTCGATCTCGAAGTTCCAGGCGATCCAGTCAAAGCTCGCGGACATGGCGACCGAGATCGAGGCCGGCCGCCTGCTCGTCTACAAGGCCGCGCTCGAGAAGGACGCCGGGCGCAACTTCACGCTGACGGCCGCCCAGGCGAAGCTGAAGACCGGCCGCCTGGCCGTGCGCTGCGCCGAGGAGGCCGTCCAGATCCACGGCGGCTACGGCTTCATCGAGGAGTACCCCGTCTGCCGCTTCTACCGCGACGCGAAGATCCTCACGATCGGCGAGGGCACCGACGAGGTGCAGCAGATGGTGATCGCCCGCGCGCTGGGGGCGTAACTAGCCGGCCCCGCGCTCCAGCAAAGTCGTAGCCGCGCTCGCCGGATCCAAGCGGCGCTGGACCACCTCCTCCAGCAGCTTCTTGAACTCATCGTCCTCGCTCAGCTCCTCCTCCAGGCGCCTACGCATGCGGGCGGTGGCGATCGCGAGCACCTCGTTGTGCAGGTTGCGCCTGCGCCTTTCCTCCAGTTGACCCGCGGCGAGGATGTGCGCGCGGTGTTCTCTCAGCAGCTCCACCAGCTCCTCGATACCCGCGCCTTGGGTCGCCTCGGTCTTGACGATCGGCACCCGCCAGCGTTTCGCTGCTTCCTCTGGCGAGCGGTCGAGGTTGGCCAGCGACAGCACGCCCCTGATCTCGCGCACCATCGTGTCCGTCAGCGGGTGATCGGCCTTGTTGATCACGATCACGTCCGGGATCTCCATCACGCCCGCCTTCAGCGCCTGGATCGAGTCACCCGAGCCGGGCATCAGCACGAGCACGATCGTGTCGGCGTGATCGATGATGTCGATCTCCGCCTGACCCACGCCCACCGTCTCCACGAACACGTCTTCTCGGCCCGCCGCGTCGAGCAGCAGCGCGGCCTGCAGCGCAGCCTCCGAGAGCCCGCCCAACGCCCCGCGGTTGGCCATCGAGCGGATGAACACGCCCTGGTCGAGAAAGTGCTCACTCAGCCGGATCCTGTCGCCGAGCAGCGCCCCTTGCGTAAACGGCGACGAGGGGTCGATCGAGAGCACCCCAACAGTCCTCCCGGCCTCGCGCTGGGCCTTCGTCAGCGCGCCGATCAAGGTCGACTTGCCCACGCCCGGCGGTCCGGTGAAGCCGACAACAGCCGCTTTGCCGGTATGCGGATAGACCTCCTTCACCAACTCCCAGCCCTCCGAGCGGTCGTCCTCGACCAGCGTAATCGCGCGCGCCAACGCACGGCGGTCGCCATCGAGCAGTCGCTGCGCCAGGGTCGAATCGCTCATCGCGGGCGCAATCATCGCAGGGCAATACGATTCGACGGCGATGGAGCCGATGATCGCCGACCCCTCGACCCCCACGGCTGCCGAGGAGATCGCCGAGGCGGTTCGCAAGGTCCCCGAGTCGCTGCATGGCGGTCCGTTGGCTTTGTTGCGATTCATGCGCGCCAACCACATGCTCAGCCGCGCCTACCTGCACCTGCTGGCGCGCTTCGTGTTTCTCAAGCTCCGCCACGGCAAGCGGTTGCAGACCGATGGCATCTGCTTCATCTGCCCCGGCGTGCAGCTCGAGATCGGCCGACACGCAACCCTGCGCATCGGCCGCTGGGCCTGGCTCGGCCACGGCACCAAGATCCGCGTCCACGAGGGCGAGGTCTCGATCGGAGCGAAGACCGTGATGGGCCAGGAGTGCACGATCTCCGCCTTCCAGCACGTCTCGATCGGCCGCGAGTGCATCGTCGCCGACCGCGTGATGCTGATCGACTTCGACCACGGCGTCGTGGAAGTCGAGCGCCCGATCCGCCTGCAAGGCATCTACAAGCGCGACGTCCGCGTCGGCCACAACGTCTGGCTTGGATACGGCGCCTGCATCCTGCGCGGCGTGGAAGTGGGCGAGAACGCAATCGTTGGAACCTCTTCGGTCGTCACAAAGGAAGTACCCGCCAACGCCGTTGTCGGCGGCTCCCCCGCGCGACTCATCCGTATGCGCGAGGCACCTCTTTCGATGCGCTGGGAGTAATGCCGGGCGCGGGGGAGCGCTCGCGCCCAGAGGCTCACGGCACGAGCAGCGCGGCTGGATTTGCGTAGACCGCGAGGTTGCGCAGCCTCTCCTCGCCTGCCTCTGGTCCCGCACCGAGCGTGCGCTCCAGCGCTTGATGATGCCCCTCAAACCGCTCGTGCGCATACGGTACGGCCAGGCTACGGGAGAGCATGAAGATCCAGTCGCTCGCCTGCAGCGCCAGCAACTCGCGCACTGCCGCCGGTCCCGCCACCGCACCCGCGGCCACCACTGCAAGCTCGGCCGCTCGCGTCGCAAACGCCAGCTCGGCGACCCGCGGCCCCGACCACGTCGACAGGTCGCCGTACTTGCCCCAGCTGCTCATCTCCAGCGTATTTTGGCTCGCCGACGACACCTCATCCTTGCGCGAGGCCCCACCAGCCGATGACTCTTTACCATCGGTCCGTGTGCCGTTCGCTACGGGAGCCGGCTCCAACCGCTCCAGCGCGTCGTCTAGCCGCACCAGCTCGAGATCCTGCCGCGAGCACTCCTCCACCACCGCCGCTAGCCATGTGATCCCCTCGTACCACCAGTGACCGAGCAGCTCGGTGTCCAGCGCACACACCGCTAAACCGCCTCCGGGCAGACCAGTGCCGTCGCGGCGCAAGCGCTCGCGGGTGCGGGTCACGAAGTCCACGGCGTGCTCCTTGGCGAGCGCGACCGCTTGCACATGGTCGTAAGCCTCGCCGTCATTGCCCCATGGTGTGTGGTGGTGAACAGTGTGGTGGTGGTAGTCGCGGAAGACGCCATTCGCCGGGTAGCCGTCATCGCTCCAGACGAGCTGCATCGTCGCGCGGTCGATCGGCACGAGCGTCACACCGTCCTCGCCAACGAGCGGCCGCAGGTGCTCGCGCGCGCCCAAACCGAAGCGGTTGGTCAACTCGACGCAGGTGGTATGCACCCCCGCGTCCGCAAGGGTGGGGGTCAACCACGAGGCGTACGCGCACTCGGGCAGCCAGAAGCCACCACGCCAGCCCTCACCCCCAAAGCGCGCGCGGTGAGCTTCGATCCCTGTCTGGACCTGCGCGCGCACACCGGCGTCGGTGGCCAGCAGCGGCAGCACGGCGTGCGTGGCCGAGGAGGTCCACTGGGCGTACGGGGCGAGCGCCCCCAGCAAATCCCCTCCGCAGCGGGCGAAGCGCTCGAGCGCCCGTTCGTAGTCTCCCCACGAGCGTTCAACCTCGCACGCGAGGTCTTCGTGTCCTCCGGCACGCAGCCCTTTCGCATCCTCGTGGTGGGTATAGCGGCGCACCTCCCCAATGAACGTCCGGAAGCGCTCCGCAATCCCCGGAGCTTCGAGCTGGTCGCAGAGCACCGGCGTCAGCGACAGCGTCAGCGGGGCGCCGGAGTCGAGCAGATCGAGCAGCGGCAGGTAGCAGCCGGCCATCGCCTCCCACAGCCACTCCTCGCCGAACGGCCACGTGCCGAAGCCCTCGACATAGGGCATGTGCGTGTGCAGCACGATCGCGAGCGCGCCACGATCCTGGCGCGGCTTCACTATCGGCACACCGCGACGAAGTCCAGCGCCCGCTCCAGATCGGCCCGCCCGCGGGGGCGCAGGGCGAAATCCTGCGCGGCGATCGCCGGTGTGAACCAGCCGTAGAAGCGCTTGGTGAGGCCGAGGCGAGGATGCAGCTCATCCCAGCCCGCGCGCAGCGCGAACTCGTGGGCGCGCAGCTTGCGGGTGTGGAACAGGCCAAAGAGAGCCACCGAGCCGAAATGCCTCCGGCACAGCCGCTCGAACTCCTCGGCGCGGTACTCGTGCACGTGCCACGGGTTGTCCGAGCGCTCGGCGCCCTTCGGCGCGAGCGTGCGCACGTTCGGCGTCGACAAGTAAACCGTCCCCCACTCCCCGACGAGTGAGCGGAAATGCTCGAGCACCGCGTCCGGGTCCTGGAGATGCTCGATCGTCTGCAGGAACACGACTGCATCGGCCCGCTCGGCGAAGCTCTCAACCAGATCGCGCTCGAATCGCAGGTTGCCGCGGCGGTAGCGCAGCCGCGCGTGCTCATGCGCCTCCGGGTTGGCGTCTACACCAACCACGCTCGCGGCACTTGCGGCCAGCACGTCCGAGCCGTAGCCCTCGCCGCACGCCATGTCGATCACGCGCTCGCCGGCGACGCGTGCCGCGATCCATTCATACACCGCCTGGTGGCGACGAAACCAGTAGTTCTCCTCCGGCACATCCGGCAGCGTGCGCTCCCCCGTCAGCGCCAGTGGTGGAACGCCGTTGGGCTGGTCACGCTGCTCGTAGAGAGGCACGGACACGGCGCGCGAGTATATGGTGCCGCCCGTGCCACCGACTCTCAGCGCCGAGGAGATCCGCGACGTCAATACGCGTTACCACGACGTGGCGGCCGATCACTACGACCACAAGTGGGGAATCGACTTCGGCGAGCTCGGCCACGACCAGGTGCTCGCAAAGGTGCAAAAGGCCCTGCATGGCAAGCCCGGCCACTACCCAAGGTCGCTCGAGATCGGCTCAGGGACAGGCTATTTCACGTTGAACATGATGCGCGCCGGACTGATCGACGAGGCGACTTGCAGCGACATCTCACCGGGCATGCTCGCAAGCCTTGCCGCCAACGCAGAGCGGTTGGGCCTGCAGGTCAAGACAGTGCCTGCCAACGCGGAGGCGCTGCCGTTCGCGGATCAGAGCTTCGACCTCGTGCTCGGCCACGCGATCCTCCATCACATCCCCGACCTGCCCCGAGCATTCGCCGAGTTCGAGCGCGTGCTCGCCCCGGGCGGCACGCTGCTGTTCGCCGGCGAGCCTTCCCGCTACGGCGACCGTCTCGCGAATGTGCCCAAGAGCGTCGCGGGCATCCTCGCGCCGCTGTGGCGCCGGACGATCGGCGCCCGCCCGGCGCCGCCGGCCGATGGCGGCGCGCCCGACTCGGCGTTGGAGGGCGTCGTCGACGTCCACGCCTTCGCACCGGGCGAACTGTCCAGCTTCGCCAAGGGCGCCGGCTTCGCCGACGTGCGCGTCACCGGCGAGGAGCTGCTCGCGAACTGGTTCGGCTGGACCAATCGCACGCTCGAGGCCACAGCCGACCCGTTCGATGTCCCCTGGGCCTGGCGGCAGTACGCCTACCGTGGCTACCTGTTCTTCCAGGAGCTCGACCGCCGACTGCTCGAGTCACGGCTGCCGCCTGCGATCTTCTACAACCTGCTGATCTCCGCGCACAAGCCCGCAGCGTAGAGCTCGCGCCTAGACTGGGCGCATGCTCGATCGCCTCGTCCTCGACTTCCCCTTGTTCCCGCTTCCGATCGTCGCGCTGCCAACCGAGAGTGTGCCGCTGCACATCTTCGAGGACCGCTACCGCCGGATGATCGAGCAGTGTTTGCTCACCGAGCGGGAGTTCGGGATCGTGTGGTGCTCCGATGATGAGCTCAAGCAGGTCGGGTGTGCATGCGAGATCGAGGAGGTGCTCGAGCGCATGCACGACGGCCGCCTGAACATTCTCGCACGCGGCACTCGTCCCTTCCGCCTGATCGAGCGCCAGGACGACCTCCACTATCCAGCGGGGGTGATCGAGCTCCTCGCCGACGAGGAGGAGTCGCCCGACGCCGAAGCTGCTCGGGCCGCCCGCGGGCTGTACGCGGAGCTCGTCGAGCAGGCCACCGACCAGCAACTCGAAGACGACGACCTGGAGGCGATGAACGCCTACCGGATGGCCGGGACGGTGGAGTTCGGCCCCGACGCCAAGCAGGAGCTGATCGAGCTGCGCTCCGAGAACGCCCGCCTGCGCCTGCTCGCGCTGCTGCTCCGCGCCGCGATCAAGCGCTTGGAGCTCCTCGATCGCGTGCAGGCCCGTGCTCGCTCAAACGGCAAGGTGCGCTTCGGCTGAACCCCGTCAGGCCGGGTAGCCTAGCCAGGCTGCCTTTCGCCGCGGTGTGCACGCAGGGCACACCTGCGCCACGTCTTACGCCCTCACAGCCACCCCGCCGCGGCGAGGGTCGCCCGCGCCGTCGATCGCGCCGTCCCGGCGGAGCACCGCCTGGACGCCGCCGAAAAACAGATTGAGGTCTCCAAACTCGACGATCTGCTCGGGAGCGACTGTCGATGAGCCGGGCGCGGCGCGCGGATCGGCCAGGGCGTCGAGATCGATCCCTGGCTCGGCGTAGAGCGTGCCGTCCTCGAAGTGCACACGCGGGGCCTGAACCGCCGCGCGCGCGAGCAGGCCATGGTCGACTACGCCGACAATCGTTTGCAAAAGCGCTGAGCGGATGCGATTTGAGCCAGCGCTACCGAGCACCAGCTCCACCCGCCCTTCATGCAGCACGACCGTGGGAGCCATCATGCTCGGCATCCGCCGTCCCGCCGGATGGCGGTGGAAGCCGAGCGGGTTGAGATCCTGCTCGCCCATCACGTTGTTCAGGTGGATGCCCGTGCCGGGGACGACGACCCCGGAGCCCTCGCCGTTGCTACAGGTCACACTGCACGCCCGCCCCTGCGCATCGAGCACCGAGATGTGCGTCGTCGACCCCGAAGCGCTTGCAGAGGAAGCGCTCGAGAAAGCCGATCTCGCTCAAGCCCCCCACGAACTCCGGAGTGCGCTCCCCTTGAGCGGCCTTCATCGCCTCCACCACACCGCTCAACCGCGGCGGTGCGGGACCGCGATCGAGCAGGGCCAGCGCGTAGGCCAGCAACGTTCCCCCGGCCGAGGGCGGCGGGTTCGTGAGCACCTCGCGGTCCCGATAGCGCACGCTTACGGGCTCGCGCTCCACCGCGCGATAGCCGGCCAGGTTCTCGCTGCTTAGTGCGGCACCGTGAGCCCGCAGCCAGTCGCGACACCGCCGTCGCGATCTCGCCCCGGTAGAAGGGCTCCGCGCCATCTTCCCCAAGCAGCAGCAGCGCATCGCCGAGCTCGGGGTTGCAGAGCAGCTCACCCTCCTTCAACACGTGCCCCTGCGGGGCCCACAGCGCCGTGCACTCGGGCGTGGAGGTCAGCAGATCCGAAAGGATCTTCGCGATATAGGCCTGCCCGGCGTTCAGCTCCACTCCCTCCCGCGCGAGCCGCGCCGCCGGCGCCGCCAGCTCCTGTAGCGACACGCTTCCCCAGCGCTTGACCGCCTCGCATACTCCCGCCGGCGTTCCGTACACGCCGCAGGAGGCCGGCCCAACGTGGAACACCTGGGCGGCATCCCCGAAGGACACGTCAACCGCCCGCAGCTCGGCTGGGGGCGGGCCATCTTCAGCGCCCCGATCAGCCCCATCAGCCCTCGAAGATCTTCGAGACGGCGCCTCTACGAAGAAGTCGAGCAGCGCCGGCTCCTCGCCGGCCCCGGCCACGAGCATGTATCCGCCCGCGCCGAGTCCCGTCAGCAACTGCTCGGCCGCGAACGAGGTCAGCATCGCCCCCACCGCCGCATCGACCGCGTTGCCGCCTTCCCGCAGCACTCTCGCACCGGCCTCGGCAGTCAGCGGGTGCCCCGCAGCCACCACTCCCTGCTGCTCAGCCGCGCTCATGCAAGCGAAGCCTAGAGAGGCCGCGAGGGCTTACTACAAGTTCGGAATGAACTCGGGGACTTCCAGTTCGTCCAACCCGCCGCGCCGCGGCGCCGGGGGCCGGGACGCGCCCCCGCCGGTCCGCCGCACGCGTGGCTCGCCCACTGGCTCGTTCAGGCGGTTGACGCTATTGCGCCGGCCCTGCTCGCCGTAGCCGGTGGCGACGACCGTGACCCAGACCTGGTCGTCGAGCTTGTCGTCGACCATCGCGCCGAAGATGATGTTCGCGTCGGGGTGCGCGGCCTCGGAGACGGCCTTCGCGGCCTCGTTGACCTCCCACAAGGAAAGGTCGCGACCGCCCGTAATCGACAGCAGAATCGAGCGCGCACCCTCCATCGATGTTTCCAGCAGAGGGGAGGCGACCGCCTGCATCGCGGCGTCAATCGCGCGCTGCTCGCCGCCGGCGCCCATCCCGATCCCCAAAAGGGCATTGCCGGCGGAGGACATGATCGTACGCACGTCGGCGAAGTCCAGGTTGATCAGACCGGGCAAAGTAACGAGGTCGGAGATGCCCTGTACGCCCTGGCGCAAGACGTCGTCGGCGACGCGGAAGGCCTCGACCATCGCGGTCTGCTTGTCCAGCACGCTCAGCAGCCGATTGTTCGGCACCACGATCAGCGTGTCGACCTCCTCGGCCAAGGCGGCAACGCCGCGCTCGGCCTGCTCGCCGCGGCGCGAGCCCTCGAAGCCGAACGGCTTGGTCACGATCGCGACCGTCAAAGCGCCGAGTTCGCGCGAAATCCGCGCGATGATCGGGGCCGCGCCGGTGCCTGTGCCGCCGCCGGCGCCGGCCGTGATGAAGATCATGTCCGAGCCCTTCAAAAGGGCCTTTACGCGGTCGTAGTCCTCCATCGCCGCCGCGCGGCCGACTTCCGCGTCAGAGCCCGAGCCGAGGCCGCGGGTGAGCTCGGCGCCGATGTGCAGGGTGACGTCCGCCGTGGACTGTTGCAATGACTGCAGGTCGGTGTTCACCGCGAGGAACTCGACGCCCTCGACCTCCGCCTCGACCATCCGGTTGACCGCGTTCACGCCGGCGCCGCCGACGCCGACGACGCGGATCACGGGCTGACCGACCGGCCCGACCGAGCCGACGGGCAAAGGATGCTCGCGCGAGTAATCGTCCATCACCGGGCGCGCGGCGGGACGGTCCATCACGTTCTCGGGGATCTCCGAAGAGAAAGCATGGCGCAGGCGCTCGCGCGGCGTGGGAACGTTGTCCCCACGCGCGTCTTCGTCGGCTTTGGTCGAGGAGGCTCGCAGCGCCGGGTGCGGCAGGCCGCTCTCGCGCGGATGGGGCGTCACGGCGGCCGCGGGAGTCGCCGCCTCGGGTGCAGCAACCGCGGGCGCCGGCTCGCTCGCGGCCGGCTCACCATCCTCGCCTTCGGTCTTCCTGAACAGCGCCGCCAGGGGGCCTTCGCGCATCGAGGCCCGTTTAGGATTGGCCATGGGTGAGAACCTCCTGGGCGAGCTGTCGGTAGGACTGGGCGGCGACGCCGTCGGGCTCGTACTTGAGCACCGACATGCCCTTGACGGGCGCCTCGGCGAAGCGGACGGTCTTGCGGATGCGCGAGGCAAACACGCGGTCGCCGAAGTTCTCCTCGAGGATCTCGATCGCCTCCTTGGCATGGATCGTCCGGGAATCGACCAGCGTCGGCAAGATGCCCTCGATGTCGACGCCGGGGTTGAGGTTCTCGCGGATCATCGCGAGCGTGTTCTGCAGTTGGATGAGCCCACGCATTGACAAATACTCGCACTGCACGGGGACGATCACCTTGTCGGCCGCCGTGAGCGCGTTGATGGTGAGCAATCCGAGGCTCGGCGGGGTGTCGATGCAGATGAAGTCGTAGTCCTCGAGGATCGGTTCGAACGCCTTCTGCAGGGAGCGCTCGCGGCCGATCATCGTCGACATCGCGATCTCCGCGCCGGCGAGGTCGATCGAGGCACAGGCAATGTCGATCTCGCGCTTGCGGATCACCTCGCGGATCGAGACTTTGTGGACGAGCACGTCGTACATCGATTTCTCGAGCGTGTCCGGGTCGATGCCCTGCGACATCGTCAGGTTGCCCTGCGGGTCCATGTCGACGCACAGCACCCGATGGCCCTCCTCCGCGAAGGCGGCGGCGAGGTTCAGCGTGGTGGTCGTCTTGGCCACCCCGCCCTTCTGGTTGGCGAACGCGATGACCCTGGCCTTACCGTCCACAGGAGACTCCTACTCGATTGAGAATGCGATTGGGAAAGCCGATCTCGGGGTTATTCGCAGAGGAATGCGCGATTCCTGCATGGCGATCGATCGAAATGCTTGAGGAGGAACGACTTTTGGGAGACCGTCGCGCGCAGCTACCGCAGGGCGGTTCGTGTCGCCGGTCAGAACGGCCTGTGCCGCCAAGGGGATGGGGCGGTGAGACTAGGATCAGGCGATGCCCAAGCGCTCGGCGAACCCGCAGAAGCGCTCGACGGGCGGGCCGGAACTGGCGAAGCGCCTGCGAGACAAGCGCGTGGTCGTGTGCCTCGGCGCCGGCGGCGTCGGCAAGACGACGACCTCTGCCGCGCTCGGGTTCGGGCTGGCCGCGCGCGGGACGAAGGTCGCGGTCGTGACGATCGATCCCGCCCGCAGGCTGGCCGCCGCGCTCGGCCTCGGCGAGCTCTCGGGCGAGCCGCGCCGGATCGACCCCGAGCTGCTGGCCGCGCAGGGGGTGGATGAGCCGGGCGAGCTATGGGCGATGGCGCTCGATGTGAAACGGACCTTCGACGACGTGATCGCGCGCCTAGCCCCCGACGAGGCGACGCGCGCGGAGATCCTCGCCAACCCCGTCTACCGCGAGCTGTCCTCGGCCGTGTCCGGCGTGCAGGAGCTCGGCGCCGTGACGAAGCTGTACGAGCTGTCAACGGAACACGACTTCGACGTGATCGTGCTCGACACCCCGCCTTCGCGCAACGCGCTCGACTTCCTGAGAGCGCCCGAGAACATGCTGCACTTCCTCGAAGGTCGCGCTTTGAAGGTGTTCCTCGCCCCGGGCGGCCTCGCCGCGCGCTTTCTCGGCCGCGGCACCGGGCTCGTGTTCGCGATCTTCGCGCGCGTCACCGGCGTGGACATGCTCGGCGAGCTCTCCACCTTCTTTCGCTCGCTGTCGGGCGTGATCGACGGCTTCGGCGAGCGCATCCGCGGCGTCGCCGAGCTCCTGCGTGAAGGAACGACGAGCTTCCTGATCGTTACCTCACCCGAGCAGGAGCCCGCCCGCGAGGCCGTGTTCCTCGCGGACAAGCTGGCCGAGGGGGAGATGGCCCGCGACGGAACGATCGTCAACCGCGTCCACCTGCACGGCCTCGACGGGCTGGCGGTGGAGGAGGTGCAGGCGCTACTGACTGTAGAGCTGGGCGATTCTTTGGCGCGGCGCACGGCCAACAACCTGGCGGATTTCGATGTGCTCGCGCGCCGCGACCGCGACACGATCGCCCGCCTGCGTAAAGAGCTCGACGAGCCCAACCCGGTGATTGTGCCGCACCTGGACGAGGACATCCAGAACCTCGCGGGACTAGCCCGGATCGCGGAATATCTGTTCGCCTGACGGTGTCTCAGACCGGCAGCGCGCTCTGCGTGAGCTGGTCGAGTGGGTGCCCATCGGGCTCACTCGCGCTCGTCTCCGCGACGACCTCGACCGCCTCAGCCACCTCTGGGACCCTCAGCAGCTCGTCCGCGAGCGCCGCGAGATTCGGGTCGAGATGGCCGCAGATCACGTCGCGCAGAAGTGCGCGCAGATGGTCGGCGACATCCCGCGCGAGGTTCAGCCCGGCGGCGTGCTCGCCGGCCGTGCCGGCGATCGTGGACCGCTCGAGCGCCTGCGCCTTGACCATGCGCTTGGTCAGCTTCGCGCGGTCCTCCGGGGTCGCGCACAGCGCCGCGATCCGCCCCGCCAGCAGACCGCTCGCGGGGCCCTCCGGCTCGAGCAGCGCGCGCAGCGCCAGCAGATGGTCGCTCAGCGCCTCGTACGCGTTCGCGCGCTCGCAGCCGAGCTCGAAGCGACGCAATGCCCAGGCAAGCTCGTTGCCGTCGGGCGCACGGCGGGAGACGAGGTTGCAGAACGCACGCAGCTCGTCCTCCTGCTCGGCGCTCACCACCAGCATTCCGTGCGGACGGCCACCAGCGCCGAGCGCGATTGGATTCCACGAGCCCGCACCGACCCGCGTCCAGGCGAGCGCGCCGAGCGTCACCCGACCGTCGCCGAACAGGCGCAGCGCGCGCAGCAGGTCCCTCAGCACCTCGCGCCCGCGTGCGATCGCGTTGTCGATGTCGCCTTCGTCGGCGCTGAGCACGACCAGCAGGCCGTCGGCCGGCGCGCCGTCGGGCACTCCGCGCAGCGCACCTTGCTGGGCAACTGTCAAGCCCTTCGTCAATGCAAGCTCCTCAGAGGCGATCGTCAGCCCGTGCAGTGTCGCCAGCAGCGTCACCTCGTTGGCACTCTCGCCCACCGACTGCTCGAGCCTCGCCAAAGCCGCCTCCACACGCTCTTGGTACGCAGCGAGCTCCGAGCGGCGGTCAAAGTCGGTCTGCTCGTCGAACACGTCCTCCAACAGCAACCTCAGAGCCGCACCGGCCCGCGCGTATGCCTTCATCCGTCCCGACTCCGCTGCACCGCCCATGCTCACCAGGTAGCGGTCGAGCCCCTCGAAGTCCACCAGCAGGCTCGTCGCCTCGGCGTGGATGGGCAGGCTCGCTAGCTTCGCCGCGCGCTGCTCGATGAATCGACCAGTCAACGCACGGTAGCTATACAGCCGCGCGGCGCCCTCGCCACGACGGGCAGGTTTCTCTGAAAGCTCGAAGCCCACCTCCGCGCCCCCGTCGATCTCCGCCTGCAACCGGTCGGCCGCCTGCGCGACGAACTCCTTCAGTGCTGTCTCCATCTGGCGTGAACGCATCCTCTGCACACTTCGGCCCCGCGTTCGGAGCTCCTGCTCGACGGGAGGAAGCGCAGCCAGTCTTGCAAGCTCCCATCGTGTCGTCTGTGGAGAAGCGGAGGCTCAGATCTCGGCGGCGGCGCAAGCTTCGCCCAAAAAGATCGCTATCGCGAGGCGCCGAGCGGACCTTTACGCAACCGCGAGCTCGACCGCGGCCGAGCTGTCTTCGCCCAGCCACTCTTCGCCGTAAGAGCGCATCCCGTCGACGATTGGCAGCAGCGCTCGCCCCTTCTCCGTCAGCGCATACTCCACGCGCGGCGGCACCTCTCCGAAGGTATGCCGCTCGACGACCCCCTCCTCCTCGAGCGCTCTGAGCCGCAATGAGAGCGTCCGCGGGCTGATTCCCTGCAATGAGCGCTCGAGCTCACAGAAGCGTGAGCAACCGTCAGCGAGGTCGCGGACAAGCAGCAGCGTCCACTTGCCGCACACGACTTCCGCGGTGCGACATACCGGGCATGTTTCTCGGACGGCCATTTCAGCCGTTACTTTACCAAATGAAGTAGACAGGCTAAGCGACGGTGAGCGGCGAGCTCGGCGCCGGACGGGGGTCGTTCGCCGGATCGGAGTTCGTCTCGCGACGCTCCTCCGCCGCCGCCACGTCCTCCATCGTCGTCCCCCTGCGCCCATCGGCCTGCATCAGCAGCTTGAAATCAGATGGGTTCGACGCCACCTTCATCGCGTCCTCGAAGGTCACCCGGCCGGCCTTCACGTGCCCGAACAGCGCCTGGTCGAAGGTCTGCATCCCGTAGTAGCTACCCGAGGCGATCACTTCCATCAGCTTGCCCGTCTGCGAGGGGTCGGTGATCATGTCGCGCACGCGGCCCGTCATCCGCAGGATCTCGCAGACCGCCACGCGCCCGCCGTCGGCGCCCGGCACCAGCCGCTGGGAGATCACGCCCTTGATCGTGCCCGCAATCATGCTGCGCGCCTGGCCATGCTGATGGGGCGGGAAGAAGTCGAGCATGCGGTTGATCGACTCGGGCGCGTCCACCGTGTGGATCGTCGAGAGCACAAGGTGCCCGGTCTCGGCGGCGGACAGCGCCGTCTGCACCGTCTCCTCGTCGCGCATCTCCCCGATCAAGATCACGTCAGGGTCCTGTCTCAGCACTCTGCGCAGCGCGCGCTTGAACGAGGCCGTGTCCATGCCCACCTCGCGCTGGTTGATCACCGATTTCTTGTCCGTGTGCACGAACTCGATCGGGTCCTCGATCGTGACGACGTGCTTGCTCGTCGTTTCGTTTATATGGTCGATCATCGCCGCCAGGGTGGTGCTCTTACCCGAGCCCGTCGTCCCCGTCAGCAGGATGATCCCGCGCTCTTCGTCGGCCAGCTCCTTGACCACCGACGGGAGCGACAGTTCGTCGATCGTCGAGATCTTGTGCGGAATCGCGCGACAGGCCAGCGAGATCACGCCGCGCTGGCGGAAGGCGTTGATGCGGTAGCGCGCGACGCCCTCGATTTCGAACGAGAAGTCGACCTCGTGCTCCTGGCCGAACTCACGCAGCTTCGTCTCGTCCTTCAACAGCTCGTGCAGCGTGCGCTCGGTGTCCTCCGCGCTCAGCACGTCCCCAACCGGCTCGGCCGCCAAGTGCCCGTGCACGCGGTACAGCGGCGTGCTGCCCACCTTCAAATGCAGATCCGAGCCCTCACGCTTTACGAGCTCCTTCAGCGCCTCTTGCACGTCGAACATGGTTCCCAGATCGGCAATCCCACCTTGGGGCTTGAATGCCGGGCTGTTCGATGGACGGGCTACGCCACGTCGCGGAGCTTTTGCGCCTCCGCGAGACTTTGAAGCTTCTTCAAAGACTGGTTCTCGATCTGGCGAATCCGCTCACGGGTCACGTTGAACGTGCGACCCACCTCGTCGAGCGTTCGCGGATGCTCGCCACCGAGGCCATAGCGCAACTCGAGCACGCGCCGTTCGCGGTAGCTGAGGTTCTCCAGTGCCTCCCGCAGCGCCTCCTTCGTCAGGATCTCCGCCGCGCGCTCGTACGGCGACTCGGCGCGCTCGTCAGCGATGAACTGACCGAACTCCGACTCCTCCTCGTCGCCGACCGGCTTCTCCAGCGAGACCGGCGCCTGTGCGGAGCGCTTGATCGAATCGACCTCCTCCGGGTCGATGCCCGTCACCTCGGCGATCTCAGCGGCGGTCGGCTCACGCCCCAGCTCGGTCACGAGCTTGCGCTCGGCGCGGCCGATCTTGTTCAGCTTCTCAACTACGTGGACGGGGATGCGGATCGTGCGCGCCTTGTCCGCCAGCGCGCGGGCGATCGCCTGGCGGATCCACCAGGTCGCGTACGTGGAGAACTTGAAGCCCTTGCGGTAGTCGAACTTCTCCGCGGCCCGTACGAGGCCCGAGCGTGCCCTCCTGGATCAGATCGAGGAACGGCAGGCCCTGGTTGCGGTAGTTCTTCGCGATCGAGACGACGAGCCTGAGGTTGGACTCGACCATCTTCTGCTTCGCGTCGAGATCGCCGCGCTCGATCCGCTTTGCCAGATCGACCTCCTCCTGGGCGGTCAGCAGCCGCACCTTGCCGATGTCCTTCAGGAACAGCTGCAACGAGTCGGTCGTCATGTCCGGCTTCAGGTCGAGCGCCGTTTTCGCTTTCCGCCGCCCGCGCTTGTCCGGGGCACGCTCGACCTGCGAGGCCGCCGCGGTCGCAGGATCGATCTCCTCGACGAGCTCGATCTCCGATTTCTCCAGGAACCCGTGGAGCTCCTCGACGTCGGACTCGTCCAAGTCGAGCTCGGACATCGCCGTCGTGATCTCCGCGTAGGTGAGCACGCCTACCTGCTGCCCTTTGGCCAGCAGGCCCTTGACCTCGTCGAGCTCCTGCATTTCCACTACTGACATCGATCGATTCCGTTTCTTTCAGTCGCTGGGCAACCCGAGGGCGAGCGCTCGCACCGCACCGGATTCTGGCTGAGGACGTACTCCATCGGACACTACGGCCGAAGCCTGCCCAACGTTACAGCGCATACACACCTTTCTGGACCCCTATGCTAACGCGCCATGAGCGATCCATCCAGCGGCAAGGGACGATCTGCCGCCAAGAAGCACGCCAAGAAGAAGAACGCGAAGCGCAAAGACGCGCTTGCGAGCGAAGGCGTTCTCGCCAACCTGCCCCGCACCCGGCCCCAGCGCTCAAGCGCGCGGCGCGATGCCGCACGGCGCACGGCCGCCGGCAAGACAAAGCCCGTGCACACCACGGCGGCCAAACAGGCCACAGCGAAGAAGCGCCCGGCGAAAGCGGCAAAGCACGCTGCCCAGCCCCTCCAGGACCCGGCCCCCCGGCAGGGCTTCGAGACAGAGAGCGATCCCGTCAGCGGTCCGGTCTCGCCACCGGGTGGCGTGGACCTGTTTGCCTCCGCCGCCGAGCTCGCCGGCGAGCTCACCAGGACCGGGCTCTCGACCGGCGGGCGCCTGCTCAAGGACGTCCTCGGGCGGCTGCCGCTCAACTGAGAGGTCCGTCAGGGCGGTCTGTATACTGCCGACCACGCCGAGCTTCCGTGACTCAGATTGCGGAAGACGGGGGACCCAATTGCGGATCGACTTGATCCGCTGGGGCGAATCGGCCTCTTTTGGCCGTAGCGCCGTCGTTTTGGCTGCGCGAGCCCGTCAGCTCACCCCGTAGGCGCTCGATTGATGATGCGAACCAGATTTTTTACGATCCTTCTCGCCCTGCTCGCTGCGCTCTTCTGCGCCGGCGTTCTTGCCGTGGGCGCCTCCGCCAGCACCGGTGGCGCCGCCAGCCCATCGGCCGGCTCCCCTTCCACGCCCGTCGTTAAAATCCACAAGACCGCGATCGCGACCTGGTTCGGACCCGGCTTCTATGGTCAGCAGACGGCCTGCGGGCAGACCCTCACCCCCGCCGTCGTGGGCGTGGCCAACCGCAAACTGCCCTGTGGCACGCTCGTCAAGGTCACTTACCACGGCAAGCCCCTCATCGTGCCGGTGGTGGACCGTGGACCGTATGCCAACGGCGCCGACTGGGACCTGACCGCGGCCGCCGCACAGGCCCTCGGGATCGAAGAAACCGTCCACGTCGCCACGGTCGTCGTCGGCGCCGTACCAAATACGCCGACGCTCGGCCTGCCACCCGTCTCACCTGCCGCCGCCCTCACCGGCGGGGCGATCGCCGGCTGAACCGCTCACTTTCCTCTCCCTCGCCGCCGATGAAGCGCGCATGGAGAGCAAACCCGTACGCTCGCTGCGTCCACGCAATTGGACGAACCTGCTCACCTGGGTGCTGCTCGGGCTGCCGCTGCACATGGCCGCTCGCACGAGTGCGACAAACAGTTCGGGTCGGGCACTAACAACACGCTGGGGCACCTGGTGGGGGCACCACCCCCGCATGCTCCATGCGCTGGTCGTGCTCGCGCTGTGCTGGACCGCGGCCTACCTGGCCTGGCGCGTCGGTTGGAGCGAGCAGGGCGCAAGCCCCGTGCTGTGGGCGGCGCTACTGCTCGCCGAGGCCTACGGCTGCTGGAACCTCGTGATGCTCTCCTGGCTGACATGGGACATACGCTCGAGCCCGCGGCCGGCGCCAACCCCGGGGCGTGCGGTCGACGTCTACATCTGCACCTACGACGAGCCGCTCGCCGTGCTTGAAGCGACGCTCGCCGGCTGCGCGCTGCTGAACTACCCGCACACGACCTACGTACTCGACGACGGCCGCCGCGCGGAGATCGCGCTGCTTGCCGAAGCTTGGGACGCGCACTACCTGACTCGCCCGGAGCACTCCCATGCGAAGGCCGGCAACATCAACCACGCGCTGACGCGTACCACAGGCGAGCTGATGCTCGTGCTCGACGCCGATCACGTACCTCTGCCCGACGCGCTCGACACGCTCGTCGGCTACTTCGACGATCCTCGGCTCGCGCTCGTGCAGAGCCCTCACGACTTCTCCAACCACGACTCCGTCCAGCACTACGACCTCGGCCGCCACGAGCAGTCTGTCTTCTTCTCCGCGATCTGCCCCGGAAAGGACCGCCACAACGCGGCCTTCTGGTGCGGCTCCGGCGCGCTGATCCGGCGCTCCGCGCTGCTGGAGGTCGGAGGGGTTGCCACCGAGACAATCGCCGAGGACTTCCACACGACGATCAAGATGCACCGCGCCGGTTGGCGCACCCACTTCGACAAGCGTGTCGTCGTGCAGGGGCGCGCGCCGCACGATCTCGCCGCCTACCTCTTGCAACGGGACCGTTGGGCACGAGGTAACCTCGCGGTGTTCACCACGCCCGAGAGCCTGTTCCGTGGCCACGGCCTGACTCCCAAGCAACGGCTCAGCTACCTTGCGAGCCTCACCGCCTACCTCGCAGGGCCGGTCCGGGTCGTGATCCTGGCGGTGCTGATCGCGGTGCTGTGGACGGGGTTGCTGCCGCTGCACATCGCGCCGCTGGCGCTCGCGCTGTTGTGGGCCCCGGCGACGCTGTTGATGGTGCTCGCCGGCTCTGCCCTCTGCCGCGGGCAGCAGGGCAATGGGGAGACGACCCACTACGAGCTGTGCACCGCGGAGATCTTCCTGCGCGCGTTGCGCTGCGTCGTACGACCCGGGCACGGAGGCTTTCGCGTGACACCCAAGGAGGGCGTTGACCACGGCGGGTGGCAGGCAGTGCGCCAGTTTCGGCTGCTGCTCCTCTGTGCAGCCCTGCTCGCCGCCGGGCTGATCCTGCGAGTCTGTGACGACGCGGGGCTCGGCGTGCTACCGCAGATGCATGGATTCGCCGCCTGGTTCGTCCCGCTGCTCGGCGTCTTCGAGCTGCGCCGCGTTCTGCGCACGTTGACGCTTGTCGGGCGCCACCGCCAGCTGCGTGGCGAATATCGCACGCCACTCGCCGCATCGGTCGCGATCTCCTCAGTTCAGGACTCGAGCGGGCCGGGTCAGAGCCTGATAGGGCGAACCTGCGACATCACCCCGTCGGGCATCGCCGTCGAGCTGTCTCGCCCGCTCCCCGTCGGGGAGCGGGCGAGCCTCACTGTCCAGCTCCCAGGTATGCAGTCTTCGACCATGCTCGTGCGGCTCGACGTTGCGGTGCAGACATGCCGAACGCACGGCGAGGTTTGGCGCATCGGCGCGTCGATTGCGAGCTGCTCAGCGCAGGATCGCCAGCGCGTCGTCGAGTACTGCCACGTGATCTGGCCCTACCAGCGCCTGCGCGGCTTTCGCCCGGCGTCACTGCTCGAGCCAGCCGCCGGCGAGGCCGGGACCTTGCAGAGCACCGGCTGAAGCATTCTCGACCGGGCGGTTGGCCTACTTGATCGACGACCGGCCTGCGGCGCGCGCGGCGTAGAGCCCGACATCCGCGTGCGCGGCCAGCTCTGATGCACGTCGCCCGTCATCGGGGCACACCGCGATGCCCACCGCCACCTCCAGTGGCATCCCCCCATGACCCGCAGAGGCCCTCACTGCACGCGCAATTCGCTCCACCAGCATCTGGGCGCCAGTCGCGTCTGTCTGCGGCGCCAGGAGCCAATACCTGCCTGGGCCCTCGCGAGTGAGCGAATCGGCCGGGCGCAGCTCCCGTGCGAGCGCGTCCTCTACAGCATTCTCCACATGTCCCGCCAGGCGGGACACCTCGCCCGAGGGCTCGGCATGATGCAGACGCTCGACGTCCACGAGCAGCACCGCAAACGGCAATCCATCCTGCTCGTGGCGCTCCAGATGGCGTCCGATCGATCCAATCCAAGCGGCAGGTCCCTCCTCGCCACGAACGTCTCTGATCTCGATCTGCGGTGTGGACTGCACACCGAGCGGCTCGGGCGCTGCGGGAGCCAGCTCATCGATGAGTACTGCCCGTGAAGGCGGCTCCCGGGTGGCGTCCGGCTCTGCGGACGGCTCCCACGGCTGGGCCGGCTCGTTCGACGGTGCGCTGTGGACGGCGTGCGCGTAACGAGGTGGTTGCTCCACAAATCCAGGCCGCACAGGCGCGGCTGACGGCTCAGGCGCCACGGATCGATCGGGGGCACCGCCGATCGTGGCGGTCGCGGTCGACGATGCCGGAGACGGTGGCCGAGTATCCGCCCGCGCCAGCGAGGCTACGGCCATTGAGACATCCGCCAGCTGCTCGGACAGCTCGACGACACGTTCCGAACGGGGATCGATCAGCTCCTCGTGCAGCGCCTCCCACAGCGTCTCGCTCAACGCCTGAGCCGCGCGTGCCGCTCGGGTAAGACGGTCGGCGCGACGCGGGTCCAGAGGGTCGGCACTCACACGCCCTGGATATCAGCAACCGCGGACACGAGCCTTTCGATTGCCGCATCTACCGGCGGATACTCGCCCGATTCCATGCAACACGGCGCGCAGCGGCACAGAGATAGCCTGCAAGCGATGAAGCTCGCAACGATCGCCAATCTCGAAGACCACACTTCCGAAGACGAGCGCACTGGCGCCGTGCGCTCCGTGCAGACCGCCGACATTTATCTGCCTGAGGAGGCCCTGCGGCAGATCTGGACTCCGCTGCACCTGGAGCGGCTCGCGCGCACCTACTGGCGGTTTCTCTCACGTGTCACGCTCGGCCTGATCCACGTGCGCTACACCGAGCGCGAGCGCTTCGTCGTGCTGCTCCTGCCGATGTTAAAGCTGCTCACCTTCCGCGCGCCCGAATACGAGATGGACGCTCAGCGCGGGGTCGTTCGCTGGCGCATCGCACGCGGCCTGCTCGTCGCCCGCGCGGGACGCCACATGGACGGCTATCTGCAGATCGACGTACGCCGCTGCCCCAGCGAGGATCCGGCGGCCCACCCGGCCCGCGCGCACCTGCACGTCGAGGTCGAGGTCGCCAACTTCTACCCCTCGATCGCCTCCAGGCTTGGGCGCTGGTTCTACCGGGAAACCCAGTCGCGCATCCACGTGCTCGTCACCCACGGCTTCCTGCGCTCGCTCGCCCGCCTCAACCTGGCCGAGTCCCGCGTCGGCCGTTTTGCGCATATCGAGGACGTGCCCGACCCGACCCCGCAGAGTGAGGAGGAGACGCTGCCGCTGACTTGATCAGCCGAAGCGGCTGTTCTCGCCGCCGATCGCGCGCAGCTTCGCGCGATCGTGCTGCGCACGAATCCGCCGCACGGTGCCCGAGCGTGTGCGCATCACCAGCGACTCGGTCGTGGCGCCGCCGGCGCTCGGGTAGCGCACGCCCTGCAACACGTCGCCGTCGGTGATCCCGGTCGCCGAGAAGAACACGTCCTCGCCTGCCACCAGGTCGTCGCGATCGAGCACCCGCGTCAGGTCGTAACCGGCCTCCAGCGCCGCGCTGCGCTCCTGCTCGTCGCGCGGCCACACCCGGCCCAGCAGCTGCCCGCCCAGGCACTTGATCGCCGCCGCGGAGATCACGCCCTCGGGGGTGCCGCCGATGCCCCACAAGAGATCGACCGGCGAGCGCTCTGTCACCGCCAGCAGCGACGCCGACACATCTCCATGTGCGATCAACCGCACGCGTGCGCCCGCCTCGCGGATCGCCTTCACGGTCTCCTCGTGGCGCGGGCGGTCGAGCACCACGACCATCACGTCACGAACTTGCGTGCCCTTGCGCTCGGCGATCAGCTTCACCGTCTCGGTGACCGGCCGGTCGAGGTCGAGCAGGTCGGCGATCTCGGGGGAGCCCGCCATCTTCTCCATGTACACGCACGGCCCCGGGTCGAACATCGTGCCTCGGGCTGACAGCGCAATCACCGCGAGCGCGCTCGGCATCCCGTGCGCCGCCAGCGTCGTGCCCTCCAGCGGGTCGACCGCGATGTCGACCTGGGGCGGGGAGCCGTCGCCGATCTGCTCGCCGTTGTAGAGCATCGGCGCCTCGTCCTTCTCACCCTCGCCGATCACCACGAGGCCGTCCATCGAAACCGATCGCAACGCGTATCGCATACCGTCGACCGCAGCCTGGTCAGCCGCCAGCTTGTCGCCCATTCCCACCAGCGGTGCCGCCGCCAGCGCGGCCGCCTCGGTCACGCGCACGAGCTCCAAGGCGAGGTTGCGATCGGGCAGTTGCGCGGGTTGATCAGGAGCCATATCCAGGCGAAACCTACACGAGCGTCCAAGCCGACTACGATCCTGGCGTGAGCGACCCCAACCTCACCGTCGAGGCCCGCATTCCCGACGCGCTCCAGGCTGCCGTCGCGGAGCAGCTCGCGCGGGCCTCCGGGGAGGATGTGGCCGGCAGGATCGCCCGCGAAGACGCGACGCTGTGGGGAGCGACGGGATCCCCGCCCACCCCGCCAGAGATCGCCAACCGCCTCGGCTGGCTGACAATCGCCGAGCGCATGCTCGGCGAGCTCGGCGAGCTGGAGTTGTTCGCCGCGGAGGCGCGCGATGACGAACTGGAAGACATCGTCCTACTGGGCATGGGTGGCTCCTCGCTCGCTCCGGAGGTCCTGCGCCGCTCGTTCGCGCCGGGCGGGCCTGATCCCGCCCGCCCGCCCCACGCGCGGCTGCACGTGGTGAACTCGACGGACGCCGCCAGGATCCGCGCGATCGAGAGCGCGGTGGACCTCCAACGAACGCTGTTCGTCGTCTCGTCGAAGTCCGGCGGCACAATCGAGCCGCTGTCGCTGTTCGCGCACTTCTTCTCGCTTGTCGAGGAGGGCAACAGGTTCGTCGCGATCACAGACCCCGGCTCGGGCCTGGAATCGCTCGCCGCCAAGCACGCCTTCCGGCGGACGTTCGCCGGAGACCCGAACATCGGCGGGCGCTACAGCGCGCTGTCCGCCTTCGGCGTCGTACCGGGCGCGCTGATGGGGATCCCAGCGCTCTCGCTCTTGGAGGGAGCGCCGCGCGCCTGGGAGACCGGGCTCGAACACGGGACTGGCTCGGGCTCAGGAGGCTCGGACGGGCTGCCGGCGGCGGTGTGGCTGGGGGCGGCCCTGAGCGCCCTCGCGCTAGCCGGACGCGACAAGCTCACGTTCGTCATCTCCGAGACCCTGCCCGGCCTAGGGCTGTGGCTCGAGCAGCTCGTTGCCGAGTCCACAGGCAAGCACGGCACGGGCATTCTGCCGGTGGCCGACGAGCCGCTGGGAGACCCAGCTGTCTATGGCGAGGACCGCGTGTTCGCCTACCTGCCGGATGTCCACGCGCCCGACGCCGAGCTGGAGCGGAAGGTTCAGGCGCTCGCGCAGGCTGGCCACCCCGTGTTCGTGATCCCGACCGCAGGCCCCACCGACCTCGGCCGCGTATTCCTGCTCGCCGAGCTGGCGGTCGCCGTCGTCGGCTGGGGTCTTCAGATCAACCCGTTCGACCAGCCGAACGTGCAGCAGGCCAAGGACGCCACCAACCGTGTGCTCGCCGGGTATGAAGAGCAACATGCCCTCCCAGAGATCGCCGACGCCGACGGCGCGACCCTGCGTGCGCTGCTCGCCGACGCCTCGCCCCCAAGTTATGTGGCGATCATGGGCTACGTCCAGCCCTCGCCCGAGTTCGACGCCGCGGCCTCTGAGCTGCGCGAAACAGTCCGCGCGGCGACCAAAGCCACGACAACCTTCGGTTACGGTCCGCGCTTCTTGCACTCCACCGGCCAGTTCCACAAGGGCGGACCGAAGACTGGGCGCTTCCTCCAATTGATCCACGATGGGCCCGAAGACGTCGAGATCCCCGGTAAGGCGTTCACCTTCACGACGCTCAAGAACGCCCAGGCGATCGGCGACCTGGAAGCACTGCGCGCGCTGGGGCTACCCGCTGAGCGCGTGCGCCTGCACGGAGACGATCCCGCCCAAGCGCTGCGTGCACTGACCGCAAAGATCAAGGAGATGCTGTGACCCCGAAAGCCGTGAGGAAGGACGCAGAGGACGCCGTGACCCAGATCGGGTTCGTCGGTCTGGGAAAGATGGGCGGCAACATGGTGCACCGCATCCGCCGCGACTCCGCACACGAGGTCGTCGCCTTCGACTTCGACGAGAAGGCGGTCAAGCAGGCCGTCAAGCACGGCGCCTTTGGCGTGTCTTCGCTGAAGGAGCTCGTCAAGCAGCTGAATGCGCCGCGCCTGGTGTGGATCATGGTGCCCGCCGGCGATCCCACCCAGGAGACCGTCGACAAGCTCGCAAAGCTGCTCGACGCCGGCGACACGATCGTCGACGGCGGCAACTCGAAGTGGACCGACGACAAGCGCCGCGCGAAGGAGTTGAAAAAGCTCGGCATCAACTACGTCGACGTCGGCACCTCCGGCGGCGTCTGGGGGCTGGAGGTCGGCTACTGCATGATGGTCGGCGGCCCGCCGAAAGCCGTCAAGCAGCTGACCCCGATCCTCGACGTGCTCGCGCCGGAGACCAACGCGCAGAGCGTCGCCGCGATCGGTGAGCGTGGGTGGCTGCGCTTCGGCGGCTCCGGGGCCGGGCACTACGTGAAGATGGTCCACAACGGCGTCGAGTACGGCCTGATGCAGGCCTACGCGGAGGGCTTCGACCTGTTCGATAAGTGCGAGTTCGAGCTCGACAACGCAAAGATCGCGCACCTCTGGGGGCAGGGTTCGGTCGTGCGCTCGTGGCTGTGCGAACTGGCCGCGCGCGCGTTCGAAGCCGACGGCAACGACCTGGAGAAGATCGAGGGCTACACCGCGGACTCCGGCGAGGGCCGCTGGACGATCGAGGACGCAACCGCGCACGACGTGCCGACGCCGGTGATCACCGCGTCGCTGTACGCGCGCCTGCGCTCGCGCGGCAACGGCGACTTCGCCGACCGCGTGCTCGCGGCCCTGCGCAACCAGTTCGGCGGGCACGCTGTGAAGTCAAGCGGCAAATGAGCGCTCGGTGAGCCCCGTCGAGCAGGCCGAGAACCCCCTTGTAGAAGGGCTCGAGCGCCTGCCCGTAGCGCCGACGACGCTCGTGCTCTTCGGCGCGACCGGCGATCTGGCCAAGCGTAAACTGCTGCCCGCGCTCTACAACCTCGCGCACGAGGGCGCGCTGCCCGAGCGCTTCCACCTCGTCGGCGTCTCGCGCAAAGAGAAAGCGGACGAGGACTACCGCGAAGAGTGCGAGCAGGCGATCCGCCGCTTCTCGCGGCGCCCGCCCGACGAGGACGTGCTGGCCGGCCTGCTCGAGAACGTCAAGTACGTCCCCGGGGAATTCGACGAGGAGTCTGTCTACTCCGAGCTCGACCGGGTGCTCGACGAGTTCGACCGGGAGGCCGGGGAAACGCTCAACCGCGCCTTCTACCTGTCGACCGCTCCCAACTTCTTCCCATTGATCGTCGAGCGGCTCGGCGCGCATGGCCTGTCTCGTGATGAGGACCCCACCCACCCCGCGGAGGTGCGAGTGATCATCGAGAAGCCGTTCGGCACCTCACTGGCCGAGGCGCTCGAGCTCAACCGCCGGGTGCTCGACGTCTTCGAGGAGGCACAGGTCTTCCGCATCGATCACTACCTGGGCAAGGAGACCGTCCAGAACATGATGGCGTTCCGTTTCGCCAACGGCATGTTCGAGCCGCTCTGGAACCGCAACTACATCGACTCGGTGCAGATCACCGCCGCCGAGGACATCGGGATCGGCACGCGCGCCGGCTTCTATGACCAGACCGGGGCGCTGCGCGACCTGATCCAGAACCACATGCTGCAGCTGCTCTGCCACGTCGCGATGGAGCCGCCGGTGAGCTTCACCGCCGAGGAAGTCCGCAACGAGAAGGTCAAGGTTCTGCACGCGATCCACGCGCCGAAGCTCGAGGAGGTACCGGAGATCGCGGTGCGCGCCCAGTACGCCGCCGGGCACTCCGGCGGCGAGGACGTGCCTGGCTACCTCGAAGAGGACGGTGTGCGCGCGGGCTCGACCACCGAGACATTCGCCGCGCTACGCCTGGAAGTCGACAACTGGCGCTGGGCGGGCGTCCCCTTCTACCTGCGCGCGGGCAAGCGCCTCGCGCGCAAGATCACCGAGATCGCGGTCACGTTGAAGCCCGTCCCCCATCTGGCCTTCTCCCAGGACGGGTCCCTGGGAGTCAAACCCAACCAACTCGTACTCACACTCCAGCCCAACGAGGGCGTCACTTTGCAGCTTGGCGCAAAGATCCCGGGCTCGCGCATGCGGATCCGCTCGGTCAACATGGAGTTCCTCTACGGCACTTCGTTCATGTCCCAATCCCCGGAGGCCTATGAGCGCTTGATCATGGACGCGATGCGGGGCGACCCGACGCTGTTCACCCGCAACGACGAGGTCGAGGCGCAGTGGCGCATCTGCGACCCCGTCCTGCGGGCGTGGGAGAGCTCGCAGGACTCACTGCCGCAATACGAAGCCGGCTCGCAGGGGCCCAAAGTCGCGAACGATCTTTTGCTCGACGGCCATCACTGGCGCGCGATCTAGTCCGATGCCTGCCGTCAGCGACGCGGTCTGGAGCGAGCAGGGCACGACGCCGGACGCGATCGAAGCGGCGCTGCGCGGGCTGCTCGCCGAGCGCCACGCCGAGAACGGGGGCTTCCTGCCCGCGCGCGTGCTCAACATGGTCGCGTTCGTCGAGAGCGAGTACAGCGGGGAGATCTCCAACCGTTTGCGCGGCGTCGGCCGCTACCACGCCTCGCGCCTGGTCGTGCTCTCCTACAAGCCCCGCCGCACGCGCCTGGACGCAAACGCGAGCGTCGCTGCCGAAGGCGAGGCCACACATCCAGGGGACATCGTGCTGCTGCACGAGACCGTGATCGTCGAGCTCGGCGACCGCCACCTCGACGACCTGCTCACGATCGCCGATCCGCTCGTCGTCAGCGACCTGCCGACGCTGCTGTGGTCGCCCCACGGCCATCCCGAGGCGGTGCAGGCGCTGCTGCCGCTCGCCCAGGCGACGCTGCTGGACTCGGTCGACGAGCCCGTCTGGGCCGAGGCAATCGACCGCGCGAACACGCTCTCCGACCACCTCTACGTCGTCGACCTCGCGTGGCTGCGCTCGACCCCGTGGCGCGAGCGGATCGCTGCCACCTTCGACCCGCCGGAGCTGCGCTGCGAGCTCGATCGGATCTCCTCGATCGCGATCCGCCACCACCCCCACTCGACGGTCGCGGGGTTGCTCCTGATCGGCTGGCTGGCCTCACGGCTGGGCTGGCGGCTGAGCCCGCTGCAGGCCGACGGCGACGTGCTGAGCGGCACGGCGCAGGCCGCGCGCCAGCAGGAGATCTCCCTGCGCCTCCAGCCCGCGCCCGAGCAGCTCGTGCGCGGGCTGGCCGGCCTCAGCATCGAGACCGCCTCCGGCACCTACCTGCGCCTGGATCGCGGCACCGGCGGCCTGCGCGCTTACCAGCGCGACGGCGAGGGTAGAGAGCACGAATGGACGATTCTCGGCGCCTCCCGCGGCGAGGCCGGCATCCTCGGCGAGGGCATCCGCCAGGCGCTGTTGCGCGACCCCACCTATCGGCCCGCGCTGCAAGCCGCCCAGCAGATGCTGCCATGAGAAAGGAAACCGGCCGATGACACGCATCACGACCTTCCCCGACCCCGAGTCCACCGCCGAGCGCGCCGCCGTGGAGATCGCGCGTGCGATCGAGAGCGCCCGCGAGGAACGCGGCGTCGCCCACCTGGCCCTCTCCGGCGGCTCGACGCCCGCGCGCACTTATGAGCTGCTCGCCGGGGCGCTGGAGAGCTGGGACGGCGTCGAGATCTGGTTCGCCGACGAGCGCTGCGTGCCGCCGGAGGACGAGGAAAGCAATTACCGGCTCGCCGCCGAGACGCTGCTGCGCCCGGCCGCGATCGATCCCGCGCGGGTCCACCGCATGGAGGGCGAGCTCGGCCCGGAGGAGGGTGCGCACCGTTACGCCGAGGCGCTGCGGGCGGGCGTCGCGCCCGCGCAGACGAGCCCGTCGAGCGCGCCCGCGCCGCCGGTGCTAGACCTGATCGCGCTCGGCATCGGCCCCGACGGCCACGTCGCCTCGCTGTTCCCGGGGGCGCCCACGCTCGACGCGCCCGCGGAGACGCTCTGCCTCGGAGTGCACGACTCGCCCAAGCCCCCGCCCGAGCGAATCACGCTGAGCCTCGCCGTGCTCCGCGCCGCGCGGCGCTGCCTGCTGCTGGCGACCGGTGCGGGCAAGGCCGACGCGATCACGGCGGCGCTGGGCGAGCCGACCAAACATGTGCCCGCGAGCCTGCTGGTGCGCGAGCGGCTGACCGTGATCGTCGACGACGCCGCCGCCCCTCCTTCGGGCCCGGGATAGCGGCCGGCGCTCGCCCTGCGGTCATTACCAATTCGTGAACTATGCGAACTCGACGTCGGCAGCTACCGTTCTACCTCCTACAGTTGAGCAGCCCGGTCGCGTGAGCTTCGTCAACGCCATGTCGAGAACCACAGCCCTCGAGAACGCCGACGCCAGATCGGCAACCGCCGCCCTCCGGGACACTGAATCCGTGCTCGCCGCCCACGCACCCTCTTCGCCCGGCATCGAGCAGGCGCTCACCGACCTGGTGCAGGCGCGCGCGGGCACGCTCGCGCTGGTCGCGCACCTCAGCGACGAGGACCTCGAGCGCGTGCACTCGCCGATCATGAGCCCGCTCGTCTGGGACCTCGGCCACATCGCCGCCTACGAGGATCTGTGGCTCGGCCAGCGCCACGCGGGCCTGGAGCTGCTGCGGCCGGATCTGGCCGAGTGCTACGACGCGTTCGAGACGCCGCGTGCGGTGCGCGGGGAAATCGAGGCGCTCGGGCCGGCCGCGGCGCGCGACTATCTGGCTGCCGTGCGCGCCCGCACCGCCGCGACGCTCGCGCGCGAGGGGCTCGGCGACGGGACGATTTGCGAGATGGTGCTCCGCCACGAGCTCCAGCACGCAGAGACGATGCGCCAGACGATGGCGATCGCCGGGCTACTGCCCACCGGCGAGCTGGCCAAGCGCGATCGACCGCTGCCGCCGCCGGTGGAGGGGGAGCGCGAGTGGATCGAGCTGGCCGCCGGGTCCTTCGCGATGGGTGCGCCCGAGGAGGGCTTCGCCTACGACAACGAGCGCCCGCGCCATACGGTCGAGCTCCCCGCTTTCCAGATCGCGCGCCGGCCGGTGAGCAACGCGAGCTGGATGCGCTTCAGCGAGGGCGGTGGCTACGAGCGGCGCGAGTGGTGGTCGGACGAGGGCTGGACCTGGAAGCAGGAGTACGACATCACCCACCATCCGCGGATCGCGGCGGGTCACGCGCAGGCGCCCGCCTGTCACGTCTCCTGGTTCGAGGCCGACGCCTTCGCCAGAGCGCACGACGCGCGCCTGGCCACCGAGGCCGAGTGGGAGCGGGCGGCGACCTCGGAGCAGGAGACTCCCACAGCGCTCGGGTGGGTGTGGGAGTGGACCGCCGGCACGTTCCACGGCTACCCAGGCTTTCGCGCCTACCCCTACCGCGAGTACTCCGAGGTCTTCTTCGGCGAGGATTACCGCGTGCTGCGCGGCGGCTCCTGGGCGACGCATCCCCGCGTCGCGAGCCTGACCTTCCGTAACTGGGATCTGCCCCTGCGCCGGCAGATCTTCGCCGGGTTGCGCCTCGCGAGGGACATCTGATGGAGCCGATCGTCAATCCCGAGGAGCTGACGATCCGGATCGATTCGCACCTCGATGGCAGTCAGGAACGCTCGCTCGCCGAGGATGTGCTCGACGGCCTCACGCGGCCGTTCAAGGAACTGCCGCCCAAGCACTTCTACGATGCGCGCGGCGCCGAGCTGTTCGACCGAATCTGCGAGCTACCCGAGTACTATCCCACGCGCGCCGAGCGCGCGATCCTCGAGCAGACCGCGACCGAGTTGGCGACGTTGACGGGCGCGGTGGAGCTCGTCGAGCTCGGCTCGGGCACAGCCGCGAAGACACGCGTGCTGTTGGACGCGCTGTACGCCGCCGGGACGCTGCAGCGCTACGTGCCGGTGGACGTGACCGAGAGCATGGTGCGCGACTGCGCGGAGACGCTCACCGAGGAGTACCCCGGCCTGCGCGTGCACGGGGTGATCGGCGACTTCGAGCGCCACCTCGACGGCGTCCCTGAGGCGATTGGACCGCGGATCGTCGCTTTCCTCGGCGGGACCGTCGGCAACTTCCAGCCCGGCAGCCGCCGTCGTTTCCTGCGCTCGATCGGCCGCCTGCTCGGCTCGGAGGACTACCTGCTGATGGGAACTGACCTGGTCAAGGACCCGGACATCCTGGAGGCCGCCTACGACGACGAGCAGGGCGTCACCGCCGAATTCAACCGCAACGTGCTCAGCGTCCTCAACCGCGAACTGGACGCCGATTTCGACCCCGAGGACTTCGACCACATCGCTCTGTTCGACTCAGAGCACGAGTGGATCGAGATGCGCCTGCGCTCACGCCGCGAGCACACGACGCTCGTGCGCGCCCTGGATTTGCCCGTGCACTTCGACGCGGGCGAGGAAGTGCGCACGGAGATCAGCGCGAAGTTCACCCCCGAGCGGCTGGAGGGCGACCTGTCCGCCGCTGGCCTCGAGCTCGTGCGCTGGCTGACCGACCCCGAGGAGCTGTTCGCGCTCACGCTGTCCCGTGTCGTGCAATAGGCTGCACAGCCGTGGGAATAGAGGGCAGCACAGCGATCGTCGTCGGCGGGGCCTCCGGGCTCGGCGAGGCGACCGCGCGCGAGCTGCAAGCGCAGGGCGCCGTCGTGACGATCGCGGACGTCAACGCCGAGAAGGGACAAGCGCTCGCGTCAGAGCTGGGCGTCGAGTTCGTGGTCTGCGACGTGCGCGAGGAGGAGCAGGTGCAGGCGGCCGTGACCCAAGCGACGCACGGCGGGTTGCGGATCGCCGTGTGCTGCGCCGGCACCGGTTGGGCGCAGAAGGTTGCGGGTTCCAAGGGGCCGCATCCGCTGATGCCGTTTGAGACGATTCTCCAGATCAATCTGATCGGCACGTTCAACGTGCTCCGCTACGCCGCCACCGCGATGATCGCCAACGAGCCATCCGCGGACGGTCAGCGCGGTGTGTGCGTGTGCACCGCCTCGATCGCCGCCTACGACGGCCAGGTCGGCCAGATCGCCTACGCCGCGTCCAAGGGCGGAATCGTCTCGATGACGCTGCCGGCCGCGCGCGACCTCGCGCAGTACGGGATCAGGGTCAACACGATCGCCCCCGGCTTGTTCGACACGCCGCTGCTCGCGGCGTTGCCCCAGGAGGCACGCGAGAAGCTCGGTGCGGGCGTCCCCTTCCCCCAGCGTCTGGGTCAGCCCGCCGAGTACGCCCAGCTGGTGAGTCACATCGTCGAGAACCGGATGCTCAACGGCGAGACGATCCGGCTCGACGGCGCGCTGCGCATGCCTCCGCGCTAGCGCGGAGCCCCCTACGCGCCGCCTCGCCCTACTTACTTCAGACGTTCGACGAGCATCGCCATGCCCATGCCGCCGGCGACGCACATCGACTCGATGCCGTAGGTCTTATCCAGCGTCTCGAGATCGTTCAGCAGCGTCGTCATGATCCGCGCGCCGGTCATCCCGAAGGGGTGGCCGAGGGCGATCGCGCCGCCGAAGGGGTTGAGCTTCTCGTCGGGGATCCCGAGCGTCTCTTTACAGGGGACGATCTGCGCAGCGAACGCCTCGTTGATCTCGACCACGTCGATGTCGCTCATCGACATACCGGTGTTCTTCAGCAGCGCCTCGATCGCCGGGATCGGGCCGAGGCCCATCACCTCCGGGCGAATCGCGGCGACCGTCGAGGCGATGATCCGCGCGCGCGGCGTAAAGCCCGCCGACTTTGCCTTCTCGTCGCTCATCACGAGCAACGCCGCGGCGCCGTCGTTGAGCGGACAGGCGTTCCCCGCCGTGACTGAGCCGCCCTCCTTGAACACCGGCCGCAACGAGGCGAGCTTCTCGAGCGTCGTGCCGGCGCGGGGGCCGTCGTCCTTGGTGACGACGGTCTCGGGCACGTCGATCTCGTTGCCCTCCTTATCCACGTCTTTGTGCGCGGGGACGGTGACGGGGACGATCTCCTTGTCGAAGTGCCCCGATTCCTGCGCCGCGACCGCGCGAGTCTGCGAGACGAGCGCCCATTCGTCCTGTGCCTCGCGGCTGACGTTGCGCTCATCGGCAACGTTCTCCGCGGTCATGCCCATCGAGATATACGCGTTGTAGAGCGAGCCCTCCGAGCCATCGAGCAGCGGATGGAACTCGAACGGGGCCCCCTGCCCGGCGCGCGAGACGGCCTCGACGCCGGCGGCGATGTATGTGTCGCCCTCGCCGACCTTGATCGCGTGGAAGGCCATCCGCGTCGTCTGCAGCGAGGAGGCGCAGAAGCGGTTGACCGTGCAGCCCGGCACGTGGTAGTCGATGCCGGCCAGCAGCGACGCTAGGCGACCGATGTTGTAGCCGGCCTCGCCCTCTCCGTAGCCGCAGCCCATCATCACATCACCGATCGTGCTCTGGTCCAGCTGCGGGTTGCGCTCGATCAGGGCCTTCAGCGGGATCGCCGCGAGGTCGTCGGCGCGGACTGTCTTCAACGAGCCCTTCACCGCGCGTCCGATAGGCGTGCGAATGGCGTCAACGATCACTGCTTCAGGCATCTCGGGGTCTTCTCCTTGGTTGTTTCCCGGGAGGGCAGGCGCGAATCCTAGGGGATCGCCTACAAATCTAGCCTGCTAACCCCGAGCTCATCGAACCCAACATGGTGCGCGAGCTCGTGCCGGACCGTGCGCACAACCTGCTCGCGCAGCAGATCTGCGTCGTGACCGAAGTCGCGACGCAGGGTATCCCTGAAGATCACGATCCGATCATGCGTATCGTCGCGCCGGGTCTGCCCGCCCTGGTAGAGACCGTAGGCGCCGCGGCGGCGACCGCCGTCGGAGATCACGACCGCGACGTGCGTCATGGCGTTGCGCAGCAGATCCGGTAGGTCGTCGAGGGCATCCCGCACGAGCTCCTCGAAGTCATCGTCGTTGAGAGGATCGAGCTCGAGGAACTCGTTTTCGTCGGGATCCACCGCGAGTCCTTCGCGGGCGAGCTCCTCCGAGCGGTTGACGAGCGCTTCAAACTCGGCCTCGGACTCGGGTTCGCGCCAGTCCGCCATTCGTACCGCGACGAACGCAACAGCGCCCATCAACGCCGCGATCACGAACACACCGAGCGCAACATCCTCTACCGCCTTCACCGCGCCGATCGAGCTGAAGCCCTGGCCGACGACGATCACGATCAGGCCCAAAGACATCGCGATCAGCGCGGCCACGCCCATGCGTCGCAGCTGCGGAGAGGTGGCGGAGGGCTTGGACGCACGCATCGCCGGGGACAGTCGGTTATTTCAGTGTGCGGGCAATCACGAGCCGCTGAATCTCGTTCGTGCCCTCGTAGATCTGTGTGATCTTCGCGTCTCGCATCATGCGCTCCACCGGATACTCCTTCACGTAGCCGTAACCACCAAGAACCTGCACGGCCTCCACGGTAACGGCCATCGCCGTGTCAGAAGTGAAGACCTTTGCCATCGAGGAGTACTTAGCGCTCTCCGGGTGACCCTGATCGGCCATAGCGCACGCCTTGTACAGCAGCTCGCGGGCCGCCGCGGTACGGATTTCCATGTCGGCAAGCTTGAATTGGATCCCCTGGAACTCGTTGATCGCCTGCCCAAACTGGCGGCGCTCGCGGGCGTAGGCGACCGCATAGTCGGTCGCCCCCTGGGCGATCCCTACCGCCTGCGCGGCGGCGCCAAGGCGCGTGCGCTCGAGCGTACCCAGCGCGACACGCAGCCCACGGCCGACCTCGCCGATCACGTTCTGGAGCGGCACGCGCACATCCTCGAAAATCGGCTGGCCGGTGGGCGAGGCGCGAATGCCGAGCTTGTGCTCGAGCTTGCCGACGCTGAACCCGGGCCGGTCGGCCTCGACGACGAACGCGGTGATCCGTTTGCTCTCGCGGTCGGTGACGGCGAAGGTGATGTAGAAATCGGCGACGCCGAGGTTGGAGATCCAGTTCTTCGTGCCGTTGATTACCCATTCCTCGCCGTCCAGCACGGCGGTTGTTTTCATCCCGGCGGGGTCCGAGCCGGCCTCTGGCTCTGACAGGGCAAACGCGGGTGACCACTCGCCCGAGGCGCACTTCGGTAGGAAGCGCTCCTTCAGCTCATCGCTACCGAACAGCTGGATCGGCAGCGTGCCGAGCTCCTGCACCATCAGGATCAGCGCGCAGGAGGCGTCAACCTTCGCAATCTCCTCGACAGCCATGTTCAGCATCAGCGTGCCCGTGCCGGTGCCCCCGTACTCGCTCGGAAACGGCAGCCCGAGGATGTCCTGCTCGGCCAGGATCCGGCGGATGTCCCACGGATACTCGGCCTGCTCGTCGATCTCCGCCGAGCGAGGCGCGATCTTCTCGCGCGCGATCTGTCCGATCGTCGCGCAGAAGTCGAGGTTCTCCTGAGGGATCATGTAGGTGTCGCTGACGGCCTGCATTGCTCTTGATCCTAGCTACGCTCATCTCGCGATGACGACTGCGAGCGAGGACCCAGACCAGATCGACATCGATCCCGCCCGTGTCGCGGAATGGATCGCGGAAGACTTGGCTCCCCAGGTAATCGATGTGCGCGAGACATACGAGCGCGAGGCTGGCCACATTGCGGGGACGCGCCACATCGAGCTGAACAGCCTCACCGCCCAGGCCACGACGATCGAGCACGAGCGGCCAGTAGTGTTCTACTGCCGCGTGGGCGCGCGCTCGACGATGGCCGCCCAGGCGTTCCGGGCGTCTGGCTACGAGGCCTACTCGATGAACGGGGGCCTGCGACGATGGGCTGAGGAGGGCCTGCCATTGTCGCCCGAGGGCGGCGCCGTGGCTGACCACTGAGACTCGTAAGAACGACGACCGAGGAGAAGCGACGATGGAGGCAGCCGAGTACCCGAAGGTGAGAAAAGGCAAGGGCTACGCCGTCGCCAACCTCGACGACCTCGGCGAGGGCCCCGGATTTCGCAAGGTCCGCAAGGGCCTCGACGTGACCGCGTTCGGCGTCAACGCGATCGTGCTGCCGCCTGGCATCGAAACCGGATTTCACTACCACGACGAGCAGGAGGAGCTGTACTTCCTGCACAGCGGCACGCTCGAGATCGAGTTCGACGACGGCACGGTCGAGCGCCTAGAGGCGGGCGGCCTCGCGCGCGTAGACGCGGCGACCGTGCGCAAGCTGCGCAACGTCGGGTACGCCGACGCCGTGTACCTGATCGCCGGCGGCAAGGACGGCTACGTCGGCCGCGACGGCCGCGTGCCCGAGGGTGAGGAGCAGCGCGTCAAAGCTCTTCACGACCTCTCCGGGCAGCCGAAATGAGCTGGGACGGCGGCGCGTCCTGAAGCGAGGTCAACCACATGCCAGCAGCACCGACACCACCGACCGAGCCCGATGGGGGAGCGGAGAAGCGACTGCGCGTCAACCGTGAACTGACGATCCCCTTAGGGGAGGTCCTGATTCGCGTGAGCCGCTCATCGGGGCCGGGAGGACAGCACGCCAACGTCACCGCCTCGCGCGTGGAAGCGAGCTTCGATGTGCTCACATCACCCTCGCTGAGCGAGTCACAACGCACGCGCTTGATCGCCCGCGCCGGTGAGCGGGTGGCGGCGGTGGCCCAGGACGAGCGCTCTCAAGCACGCAACCGCGAGCTCGCCCTCCGCCGGCTGGCAGAGCGTCTGGCGCGCGCCCTGCTCGTGCCACGTAAGCGACGTCCCACCCGTCCGACAGCGGCTTCGCGCACTCGGCGCCTGGAAGCCAAGCGCCGTGCAGGCCAGCGCAAGCTCCGCCGTCGCCCACCCGCGGCGGATGAGGGTTAGTTCAGCAGCTCCTTTACGTAGCGCTGGTGCAGACGCCCGAGTGAGGTCTTTTCGGGGTGGAAGCCGATCTTGTTCCATAAGAGACCGGAGGCCGGCGCCCAGGCGATGATGAAGTAGACGCCCAGCACGAGTGCCGTCGTGCGCAGCCGGCGCGAGCCCGACAGCGCCGCCAGCGGCAGCACCCACAACACGTACCAGGGCAGCACCCAGCCGAGGGTCACCAGCAGCGCGACCGTCACCCAGCCGCTGGCCGTGATCGCATCCTTGCGACGCCAGGCGAGCACGCAGCAAAGCAGCACCGTCAGCACGAGTACCACGCTCAGCAGCGCACGCAGTGTTTCCGTCTCACCACCATTGCCGAGCACCAGGCCGAGCAGGTTCGGGACGCTCACGTCGGTCACGAGCCGACTCTGGGTGCTGAGATCGGGGACGTGCAGGCCGAATGCGATCAGGCTGGCCGCCGCGACTGCGACGCCCGCAAGCAGCATGCCGATCAGCACCTGCACGGCGCGGCGCGGTGCTCTGAGCAGGGCCGCCAGCACCACGGGAATCAGGACCGCCCCGGAGGCCTTGATCGCCGCCGCGGTCACGAATGCCATGCCCGCTCCGACCTCTAGGGGCGCGAGTGGCCACAGCCATCCGAGCACGCTTCCGTGCTGCCACCCAGCCCGGTCCTCGGACTGGCCCACATGTGGATCCACCGCCACCTGCTGATCTCCCGCCACCCACGCGCCGGAGCGCAGCAGCAGGTAGAAGCCGAGTGTGATGCAGAACACCATCAAGAAGTCGTTGTGGTCGCCCCCCAGCCCCCACACCAGCACGATCGGGTTCAGCCCGACGAGCACGATCGCCACGATCGGGTCGCGGCCCAAGAGGCGTGCGCATCGCCAGACGAGGAAGATCGTTGCCAGGCTGAACGCGCCGAGGATCGCCTTGATTGCCCAGAACGACGCCGCCACCCCGAGCGGGACCAGCGCGAACGTCATCAGCGTGAACAGCGGGCCGTACGGACTCAGCAACTGGTGCCAGTTCGACAGGTAGTAGCTCGGGTCGCCATGCGGCTCGAGGATCGGAATCGTCGTGTACGGGTTGAGATGGTGCACGACCTCCATGCGCCCGTAGTTGACGTAGTTGAACACGTCTGTCAGCGCCAACGGGGGCGCCAGGAAGAAGCTCGCATGCACTGCCAGCACGGCGCCGATCGCCCAGCGCGCGCGCAGCAACGGTACGTATTTCAAGGCGATCAGATAGCTCGCGTACATCACGACCAAAGCCCCCGTGAAGAGGTACTTCAGCTTCGTCGGACTGCGCGTCAGCCCGGGCACCAGCCCCCCGAGCGGGCCAGCCATCCAATGCGGAAAGAAGCCTGTGTGCGTCGTCGCGGAGAGCAGGCTTGGGCGGTCCGCCGCGAACACCACGAGCAGCGCGCCGCAGAGCACGACCGCCAGAAGCGCGCTCACTCCGATTACGCCCTCGCGGCTCTCCGTCCACGCACGCGCGCTCGTGCGCTTACCGGACGGGTCCTTAACTGCGAGAGCCCGCGTCGCAGCGGGCCCTCGGAAAGTCGCATTCATATTCGCGAGGACCAAACCCCGCTAACAGAAACTAGATCGACTGGACGTTAACGGCCTTGGGACCCTTGTCGCCCTGCTCAGGGTCATATGAGACCTTCGAGCCCTCCTGCAACGAGCGATAGCCCTCGCCATTGATGCCGGTGTGATGGACAAACAGGTCCTTGTCGCCGTCATCGGGGGTGATGAAACCAAACCCCTTGTCGTCGCTGAACCACTTTACTGTGCCAGTAGGCATGTGGGTACTCCTCCACGGTATGTTCGTGCTGCGACGCGGAGGATGCTGCTAGAGCTTCGACCTGCGAGCGCTTGCACTGCTTTCGCCGGTCTTATGCGCCGGCCAGACGTGACGACCGTAGCAGGTCCCCCGCCGTGTGTGTTGCCGAGTTGCTATATCTCGGACGCAATCGCTTCCGAGCCGCTCACCCTGAAACGCCTGCTTCCGAGCGGCGCGCCAGCCACCGCCGATGAGATCGTGGCGGGCTTCGAGCTGGACAAGTTGGCCAGCACTGGCCCGGCGAACCGCCCCTATGTGGTGCTGAACATGGTGAGCACCGTGGATGGCCATGCGACGCTCGGCGGGCGCTCGGGTGGACTCTCGAGCCGTGCCGACCGAGAGCTCTTCCACGGGCTGCGCATGGCCGTCGACGCGGTCATGGCCGGCGCGGGCACCGTGCGCGTGGAGCGCTACGGCAGGATCATCCCCGAGGAGTCTCGCCGCCGGCGCAGAGTCGAGCAGAGACGCAGCGAGGAGCCGCTCGCCTGCATCGTCTCCGGGCGTCTGGCGCTCGAGGGCGACATTCCGTTGCTCGCCGACCCCGCCGCGCGAGTCGTGATCCTGACGCCGTCCTCCGCGAGCCTGCCCGCAGGCACCGCAGTCGCTGAGGTCGACTACATCCGCGCCGCGCGCGATGGGCAGCTCGACCTGGCCGCGGCGCTCGCCGAGCTGCGCGCGCGCTTCGACGTCCACACCCTGCTCTGCGAGGGCGGCCCGCACCTGAATGCGCAGCTGCTGGGCGCCGGGCTCGTCGACGAGCTGTTCCTATCGCTCTCCCCTCTGCTCGCGGGGGGCGATCCGCCCGCTGGTGGCGAGGCGCTACGGATCCTTGCCGGACCCGAGCTCTCGCCCCCGGTCGCGCTCGAGCTACGCGGGGTGCTCGAGCACGACTCCGGGCTGTTCCTCCGCTACGGCGTGCGCAGCTCGGCGCCGGCCGAGCGCGTCTCGCGCGAGACGATGCCGAGCAGCTCGCTCGCCAGATGACGCCCTTCTGAGGCGACCTTCGGGGTTGCTGAAATCCGCACGACCACCTCGTCGCCGTCGAGCTCCTCCAGCGTGATTCGCGGCGAGTCGCGCAGCGGCGTCTCCAATGACTTCTCGAGGATCTCCTGCAGGTCACCGGGCGTCATTCCGGCGCGCAGGCGCGCGCGCAGGTTCACGGCCTCGGGCTCGCGCAGCGGCAGCACCGCGACGTTCAGCACGACGCTGTTAGGGACCATGATCGAGTCATCGCCCGTCGCGAACGTCGTATACAGGAGGCCAAGCGAGCTGACCGTCCCCTCGAGCTGGCCGGCCAGCGGGCCACCTTGCAGGCGCACGCGCTCGCCGACGCGGAACGGCCGCGCGCTCAACAGGACCGTGCCCGCGATCAGGTTGCCAAGCGTCTGCTGCGCCGCCAGGCCGAAGATCACGGCGGTGAAGGCGGTGCCGAGCGCCAGCGTTTTCGCTTCGATCCCCGCGACCCTGAGCGCGACGAACAGCGCCACGACGACTGTCGTCAGACGGATCACGAACCCGACCGTCCCGGCCGTCGCCGGGTCCAGGCGCCGGAACAGCGGCGGGCCGAGACCGCGACCGATGTCGCGCGCGATCGCCCAGCCGAGGATCATCAGCGCGAGCACCGTCAGCACCCGCACGGCCGCTTCCAACGGTTCTTCAAGCGCAGTCGCCGCGTGGCCGTGCGGCCCTGGCGTCCCCAGCAGGCTGACGCGGTTGTCGTAGAGGATCACGATGCCCACGAACAGCGGCAGCAGCACGAGCGCCTCCAGCCGCGCACGCTTGACCACTTTCGGGCTGATCTGGCGCAGCAGTCCGACCTCCTGCCAGGCCTGGCTGCGAGTCTCGAACATCTTCTGGGGAATCTTCGGAGCTGGCATCGGGTTCAAATGATGGTGGCAGGAGCGGTGGTAACCCGGTAGCTGGCCTGCAAACCCGGACCCACTTTCCGCGGCCACCGCGTCGTGACCATCGCTGCCGGGCCTGACGCGAGCGCCGGCCCGCGGTTCGCCGGCCTACGCCAGCGTGTAGACCAACATGAACGCACCGAACGCCAGGCAGTAGATGGCGAACGGGATCAGCGTTTTGGTTTTGAAGTAGTTGACGAGGAAGCGCACCGTGAAGACCGCCGTCACCGCGGCGGTCACGCAGGCGACGAGCGCCTGGCCGCGCACCCCATCGCCGAGATGCCCCAACAGATCGGGCAACTTCACGAGGCCGGCGGCGAGAATGATCGGCGTCGCCAGCAGGAACGCGAAGCGGGCCGAGTCGCTGTGGTCGAGGCCGCGCGCGAGGCCCGCGCCCATCGTCACTCCATCGCGGCTGATCCCGGCGATCAGCGCGGTCGACTGGGCCGCGCCGATCACGAACGCCTCGCGATACTCCATCGTGCCCAGCTCGCGCCCCCCGTCGGCCTTCGCACCCTCACGGACTGCAAGTTCGCGCACCTGCGCGCGGCGGCGAAAGCGCTCGGCGGCGAACAGCACCAAGCCGTTGAGCATCAAGAACGCCGCCGCCACTTCGGGCTTCGCGGTCAGCGTACGCAGCTGGTGCTCAAGGGCAAGCCCGATCACGCCCGCGGGGATGCTAGCGATCACGATCAGCCAGGCCAAGCGCTCGTTCGCGCTCTCCGCGCGGCGGGTCTTCAGGGTGTGGAAGAAGGCGCCGACGATTTCCACCCAATCGCGCCGGTAGTAGTACAGCAGCCCCAGTGCGCTCCCGACGTGCAGCATCACGATGAATGCCAGCCAGAACGACTCTGATTCGGACTGCGCCTTCACGAGCTCGTTCCACCCGAACAGCGTCGGGAACAGCACGGTGTGCCCGAGGCTCGAGATCGGGAAGAGCTCCGTCACCCCTTGCAGGAAGCCGAGCACGATCGCTTGGAAGTAAGTGATCGCGGAGGCCAGTGGAATCGCTATGAGGCTCGCCATGAGCGCGACAGCTTACGCATCTTCAGCTGGCTGCTGCTGCCACCAGGGCCCCCGTCACACGCGCCAGATCGTCCTCGACGATCACGTAGGGAGGCATCGTGTAGATCAGGTCTCGGAATGGCCGCAGCCATACACCGTGCTTTACTGCCACAGCGGTCACCTCCGCGACGTCCACCTCCTCACGCATCTGCACCACGCCGATCGCACCGAGCACGCGTACGTCCGCCACATGCGGCAACTCCCAAGCAGGCTCCAGCCCGGCGCGCAGACCGCCTTCAATCATCGCCACACGCTCGCGCCAATTCCCGTCGGCGAGCAGGTCTAGCGAGGCCAGCGCAACAGAGCACGCGAGGGGATTCGCCATGAAAGTCGGCCCATGCATCAGCCCGCCACCATCACCCGATGAGATCGCGTCGGATACCGCCCGCGTGCAGAGCGTCGCGGCAAGCGTGAGATAGCCGCCGGTCAAAGCCTTGCCGAGACACATCACGTCGGGCATCACGCCGGCGTGCTCGCAGGCGAACAACGCACCGGTGCGCCCGAAGCCGGTGGCGATCTCGTCGAGCACCAGCAGCAGTCCGTGCTCGTCGCACAGACGCCGCAGCAGCGCGACGCACTCCGGAGCATGGAACCGCATCCCCCCTGCTCCCTGCACGACAGGCTCGACGATCACCGCCGCCAGCTCGTGTGAATGCCGCGCGAGGAGCTCGCTGACGTGCTCTGCCCAGGCATGATCGAGACCCGCGTCAAACCCATCGGGTGGGCGCTCAGCGAACACGTGCTCCGCAAGCACGCCCGCGAACAGGCTGTGCATTCCGCCGACCGGGTCGCAGACCGCCATCGCGCCGAACGTGTCGCCGTGGTAGCCGCCGCGCACGGCTAGCAGCCGCGTGCGCTCGGGGTGTCCCATTGCGCGCTGAAACTGCAGGCACAGCTTGATCGCGACCTCGACCGAGACCGACCCGGAGTCGGCAAAGAACATCTGCTCCAGTCCGGCGGGCACAATCTCCACCAGGCGCTCCGCAAGACGCACCGCCGGCTCATGGGTGAGCCCGCCGAACATCACATGCGCCATCCGCCCGAGCTGCTCTGCAGCGGCGGCGTCGAGCGCGGGATGGCGGTAGCCGTGGATCGCACACCACCACGAGGACATACCGTCGATCAACTCGCGCCCGTCCGCCAGTTGCAGGCGCACCCCCTCCGCCGAGACCACCGGCAGCGGTGCCTGCGCGCCGGGCAGCGCGCCGTAGGGATGCCAGACGTGCTCGCCGTCGAACGCGAGCAGTGCGTCCCAGTCGGTCAGATCAATCCTCGTAGAGCACGAAGTCGCGCTTGCGGGCTCCGCAGACCGGGCAGAACCACGTGTCCGGGATGTCCTCGAAGGCGGTTCCCGTAGGGATACCCCCGTCCGGGTCGCCCTCCTCGGGGTCATAGATGTAGCCACAGGACTCGCAGATCCAGCGCTGCAGGGTGGTGGTCGTCATCGGCGGAAGATTACCGGCCCTCCGCCGCGACGGTAGGGTCGTCAGATGAGCGCGCACGACGACAGGCACCCGGCTAACGGAGAGGAGTACAACTCGGGGAAAGCCACGCTCGCACGCCAGGCGGCGACCGTGATTCTGCTGCGCGGTGGCGTACGGACGCTCGAAGTGCTGCTGGTAAAGCGCACGCCCGCCGCTCGATTCATGGGCGGCGTGTGGGTGTTCCCGGGAGGCGCCGTGGACACGGGCGAGGGCGAGGGCGATAGCGCCCACCGGGCGGCGGCAATCCGCGAGCTGCGTGAGGAGGCCGCGATCGTGCTCGATGATCCCAACGCGCTTGTGAAGTTCTCGCGCTGGATCACACCGGCCGAGGTTCGCACGCGCTTTGACACCCATTTCTTCCTCGCGCCGCTCCCCACCGGACAGGAGCCGCTGGTGGACGGCGAGGAGTGCGTCGATCTGGGTTGGTTCACGCCTGCGGAGGCGCTGCAGGCCCACCACAACGAGCAGATCCTGCTCGTGTTCCCGACGATCAAGCACCTCGAACAGCTCGACGCGTTCTCCTGCACCGACGAGCTTTTGAAGCACGCGAGTGGCCGGGAGGTGCAGCCAATCCAGCCGCGCGTCGTGGTCGAGGGCGAGGTCGCCCGCGTGCTCCTACCCGGCGAGCCCGGGTACTGAACCCTCTTAGACCTGCTGAGCCTTGATCACATGCGTGACGGCGTTGATCAACGCCAGGTGCGTAAACGCCTGCGGATAGTTACCGAGATGGCGCCCCGAGGACGCCTCCAGCTCCTCGGCATACAGACCTAGGTGGGACGAGTAGGCGAGCAGCCGCTCGCAGAGGTGCTCAGCCTCGCGCCGCTCGCCGATCTCCGACAGCGCGGAGACCAGCCAGAACGAGCAGATCAGAAATGTTCCCTCCGCGCCGCTCAGGCCATCGTCGGTCTCATCGGTGCGATAGCGCAGGACGAGACCGTTCTGGGTCAACTCCTCGCGGATCGCGTTCACGGTCGCGCACACGCGCTCGTCGTCGGGAGGCAAGAAGCGAAGCAGTGGAATCAACAGGGTGGAGGCGTCGAGCGCGTCGGTGTCGTAGTGCTGGCGAAACACCCCGCGCTTATCCACGCCGTGCTCGAGAATGTCCTCATGTATCTCATCAGCGACCCCCTGCCACTCCTTGGCCTGTTCCTCCTCGCCGCGGCGTTCGGCCAGTCGCGCCCCGCGATCCATCGCCACCCAGCACATCAACTTTGAAGAGACATAGTGACGGGGCTCTCCGCGCGCCTCCCAGATGCCCTGATCGGGCTCCCGCCAGATCTTCGCAGCGCACTGCACCTGATCGGTGAGCACCGGCCATAGGCGCTCAGGGATGTGGTCGCGCTTCTTGGAGTGCAGGTATACCGAGTCAAGCACCGCGCCGAACACGTCGTTCTGGCGCTGGTTGTAGGCGCCGTTGCCGACGCGCACTGGGCGGGCGCCTTCATAGCCCTTGAGGTTTTCGAGCGTCGACTCCTCCAGGTCCCGCTCACCCGTGATCCCGTACATGATCTGCAGCGATCCGTCCTCGTTGCGCTCCAGGTCGGCGACATATTGGATGAAGTCGTCGGCCTCCCAATCCAGCCCAAGCGCGTGCAGGCCCCACAGCGTGAACGAGGCGTCGCGCATCCAGCAGTAGCGGTAGTCCCAGTTGCGCTCCCCGTGCGGCGTCTCGGGCAAAGAGGTGGTCGGCGCCGCCACGAGCGCGCCGGTGGGCATGAACGTGAGGCCCTTCAGCGCCAGCGCCGAGCGCTCAAGGTGATAGCGCCAAGGATGATCGGGGTAGGTGCCATCGGCCAGCCAGCTGCGCCAGAAGTGGCTCGTATGGGTCAGGTACTCCTCGGCCTGCTCAGCCGTGCGCGGTCCGCCGAGCCCCTCGGTCCAGGAGATCGCGCAGAAGCGCCGCTCGCCTTCGGTCATCGTGTGACGGGCGTGCACGCGGTTGCCCTCGATCCCCATGCGCACGTCGCTGAACAGGCGAAACTCCGTCCGCCCGTCGCTGGCGTCGAACGCGTACCCACCTTCGGAGCCGGTGTCCGCCACGCTCCACTTAGCCGGCGTCGAACCGTAGTGGAGCATCGGCTCGCACACCATCTCCAGCTGTACCTCGCCCTGGATACATTCGATCACGCGCACGAGCAGGTGGTCGGCGTCGAAGTCGGTGGGCGCCCGAGTGTGACTGGAGCCCTCCTTGTTGTCGTGCCACTGCCCGATCGTCAGTCCGTCCACCACACACAGCCACCCCTGCGGGGTCATCCAGGTCGTCTCGATCAGGTTCGTGCCGGGGATGTAGCGCCGGCCCGCCGGCACGTACACGTCGTAAGGGCCCACCCGCCAGCTCCCGGCCCCGCGGTCGAGCATCGCCGCGAACACGCTCGGCGAGTCGAAGTGGGGTATGCACATCCAGTCGATCGAACCATCCGAGGCGACCAACGCACCGGTGTGGCAGTCCGACAGGAAGCCGTAGTCGGCGATCGGCGGGAACGGGGAGTCGGGCGAGAATGCCCCGCCCGCGGGCTCCACGGAGGATTTCCGCGCGACCGGCGCGGCGACCTCGGCCTCCTTGGCCTGGCTGCTGAGATTCGATGCGGGGCTGTTCGAAGTCACCGAGCGCGGAGGCATGTTCATCGAACCGTAGCGTGAGCGCCCGTCGGGTCGGTATCCCTCACTGCCAGGGAGGAAGCTCGACATCGGAGGGCAAGCGAGCCTCGTCATTGAGCTTGTCGAGATGGGCGCGCAACGAGACAGCGGCGACAGGACGAAGCTCGACAGGCACATCCGACCACGCGACGTCGAGCAGCTCGGCGATCGAGCGACGACCTTCAGCGAGTGCCGTGAGCAGCAGCCGCTCGCGCTCGAGACGATGATCGATGTACTGATTGAGCTTCGCGCGGGGTTCCCAGATCGGGGGCCCATGGCCGGGACACAACACATCAAGGTCGCGCTCGCGCATTTTCTCGAGGCCATCGAGATAGCCCGCGAGCGCCCCAGGGTCGGGGGCGATGAACACGCTGCCTTCGCCGAGCACCGCGTCGCCGGTAAAACACGCCCGGTCGCAGATCAACGCGAAGTGATCGGGCGCGTGACCGGGCGTGGAGAGAGTCTCAAAAGGCCCAAAGCGTGTCCCCTCGACGAGCTTCACATCGATCTCGCCCCGTCCGCCGGCCAACGGGGCCGATCGCCGCTCACGCAATGCGCCGACTCCCTCGGAGTGATCGGCGTGATCGTGGGTGAGCGCGATGCCGCCGAGACCGCCGCGAGCGTCGACCAACGCCACGAGGCGATTCACGTGCTCCTCCAGCGCGGGACCGGGATCGACCACATACGAGGGATCGCGGCCGACAATCCACGTGTTGGTGCCCGACAGTGTCAGCGGGCTCGGGTTTTCCGCGCGCAGGCGAACGACATCGTGCTCGGCGAGTCGGCGGGCCTCACGTTCTAAGCTGGGCGGCACGCTATGAGTCTGGCAGCCCATCCTCAGATCGCAAACGACCCACGCACAGACGAAAGTGCCTTTCGCCCAGCCTGAGCCGCTGCGCCGCGAGCTGGCGCAGGCACTCCCCGACCGTCCGTTCGGATTGCGTTTCTGGGACGGTTCGGAGCTTGCACCGACGACACCCGGCGGGCCGGTCTTCACGGTCCGCTCCCCCGCCGCGGTCGCGCACCTGCTGCGCGCTCCCGGGCAGCTCGGGCTGGGACGCGCCTATGCCGCCGGCGAGCTGGAAGCGGATGACCTCGACCTCGTGATCGGGCTGCTCGACACGTTCAACGCGCCCGCGATCGACACCAAGACACGGCTGCGGCTTACGCTGGCCGCCGTGCGTGCATGCGGGCTGATGACGCCACCGCCGATCCCCGCCAGCGAGCTGCGCCCGCGCGGGCGACGCCACAGCCGCGAGCGCGACGCGCGCGCGGTGCGCCACCACTACGACGTATCGAACGAGTTCTTCGCGCTGTTCCTCGACGAGTCGATGACCTACAGCTGTGCGCTGTTCTCGCGCGAGCTCGACTCGCTCGAGGAGTCGTGGGGAAGCCATCCGGCGAAGGGGTGGCGGGCGCCAACGCTCGAGCAGGCGCAGGCGGCCAAACGTGAGCTGATTTGCAGGAAGCTCGCCCTGCGGGAGGACGAGCGCGTGCTCGATGTCGGCTGCGGCTGGGGCAGCTTCGTGATCCACGCGGCCGCCAACCACGGGGTTCGGGCGGTGGGCATTACCCTCTCCCCCGCCCAGGCCGAGCTGGCGCGCCGGCGCGTGGCCGAGGCGGGCCTTTCGGACCGCGTTGAGATCCGCGTCGCCGACTACCGCGATCTCGGCGCGGCGGGAGAGCACTACGACGCGATCGCCTCGATCGGCATGGTCGAGCACGTGGGCGCCAACCAGATCGACCTGTACGCGCGTCAGCTCGCGGGTCTGCTGGAACCGGGGGGCCTACTGCTCAACCACGGCATCTCCCGTCTGCGCCACGGCGAGGCCGAGGCTGGACCATTCTCCGAGCGCTACGTGTTCCCAGACGCGGCGCCACTACACGTCTCGCGCGTGACGCTCGCGCTCGAGCGGTCGGGGATCGAGCCTCTGCATGTGGAGGGCCTGCGCGAGGACTACGCCGAGACGCTGAGCCACTGGATCGAGCGCCTCGACGCCAACCGCGCGCGGGCCGAGGAGCTGGCCGGCCCCGAGCGCGTGCGCGTGTGGCGGCTTTACCTACGCGCCGCGCGCAACGGGTTCCGTACCGGCTTTACCTCGATCTTCCAGATACTCGGCCGGCGCGCCTAGCGCCTGCCGGCGCGCCCGGCGGCGCTTCTGTCACCGGAGCCAGAACCGCCGCGTGCAGAGCCGGTCCGGGGAGAGCCTGAGCCATTGCGTGCGGGACCGCTCCGGCCCCGGTTGCGCGACGCGCGGCGCGTGCGCTGCTGTGAGCCGCCGGAGCGCTGCCCAGTCGCGTCGCTCGGCAGACCGCCCTGCTCGAGCTCGCGGTGCAGGCCGAGGTCACGCACCATGCTCACAAGTTCGCGCGCCTGGTCGTGGACGACGAATGTCACGCCGGTGCCGCTCGCGCCTGCACGTGCGGTGCGCCCGATGCGATGGACGTAGTCCTCCCGCGATCCCGGGATGTCGAAGTTGATCACGTGCGTGATGCCCGCGACGTCGATCCCACGGGCGGCCACATCGGTGGCGACCAGGGTGTCGACGGCGCCCGACTCGAAGCGGGCTAGCGCCTTCTCGCGCTGCGCCTGAGACTTGTCGCCGTGCATCGCCACCGCCTGCACGTTGCTCTGAGCCAGTCGTTTGACGAGCCGGTCGGCGCCGCGCTTGGTGCGCACGAACACGAGCGTGAGCCCGCGCTCGGAGTCGTTCAACTCTGAGACGAGCCGCGCGACCTTGCCCTCGTGGGAGACCGACACGAAGCGATGCTCGACATCTCCCTTGCGCTCCTCCGAGTGGGCGTGCTCATGACGGCGCGGGTCGGTGGTGTAGGCCTTGGCGACCTTGCCCACCTCGCCCTGGAGCGTGGCGCTGAACAGCAGCGTCTGGCGCTCGCGCGCGCACATCTTCACGATCCGGTCGACGACGGGCTTGAAGCCCATGTCGAGCATCCTGTCGGCCTCGTCGAGCACGAGCAGCCGGACGCGGTCGAGCGATACCTCGCGGCGGTCGATCAGGTCGAGTAGCCGCCCCGGCGTGGCGACGAGGATGTGGGCGCGCGCGGCGAGGCGCGCCTGCTTGACGATGCCGGCGCCGCCGTACACCGCAGCGATCGAGAGCGCGCGGGCGTGCGCGATCTCGCGCAGGTCGTCGACGATCTGGATTGCCAGCTCGCGCGTAGGCGCCAGCACCAGCGCCGAGGGGCGCACGTTGGTGCCGTGCAGGCGTTCGATCATCGGGATCCCGAACGCGAGCGTCTTGCCCGACCCGGTCGGGGACTGCGCGAGCACGTCGTGCCCGGCGAGCACGTCTGGGAGAACCATCTTCTGAACTGCGAACGGCTGGGTGATCTCGCGCTTGGCAAGCTCACTCGCGACGACCTCGGACACGCCGAGGTCGGCGAACGTTTGATGCTCCATGTTGTGATGCTCCTTCTGGCGACCCTGGGGCCACCGCTGCAGATGGAGATTCGACTGACCCCATCCGCGCAACGAAAAAGCGCCAACAAAGACAAAGAACCTCGCGGACGACGTCGCCGCCCGGTGATGCAACCGTAGCAGGCGACCCCTCTACTACTGCAGATTCGCCATCACGTGCTTTACGACTGTGTAGTCCTCGACGCCGTAAATGCTGAGGTCCTTGCCGTAGCCCGACTCCTTGAAGCCGCCGTGGGGCATCTCGGAGACGAGCGGGATGTGGTCGTTGATCCATACGCAGCCAAAGCGCAGCGCCTTCGCTACGCGCAGCGCGCGGCCCACGTCGCGGGTCCACACCGACGATGCCAGGCCATAGCGAGTGGCGTTTGCCCACGCAATCGCCTGCTCCTCGTCGGAGAACTGCTGCACCGTAATCACCGGGCCGAAGATCTCGCGCTGGATCATTTCGTCGTCCTGGCGCAGGCCAGCCACGACCGTCGGCTCGACGTAGAAGCCGGCCCGATCGGGAGCCTTGCCGCCGGTGACGATCTCGGCGTGGTCGGGCTTACGCACCAGGAAGCCCTCCACCCGCTCGCGCTGACGAGCGGAGTTGACCGGACCGAGCGTCGTGTCCGGCGAGAGCGTGTCACCAATCACCAGGCCCTGCGCCTGACCGGCCAGACCGCTGACGACCTCGTCATAGACGTTGCTCGACGCGAGCACGCGCGTGGCCGCCGTGCAGTCCTGTCCGGCGTTGTAATAGCCGGTGCCCGCGATCGTCTCCAGCGCGCTCTCCAACGAGACATCGTCGAAGACCACCACGGGGGCCTTGCCGCCAAGCTCTAGATGCACCCGCTTGAGCGTGTCTGCGGCGGCGCGCGCGAAGTGCTTGCCCGTGTCCACCGAACCAGTCAGCGCAAGCATGTCGACGTCGGGGTGGTTGATCAGCGCCTCACCGGTTGGGCGGCCAGGGCCCATGACCACGTTCAAAACGCCCTTGGGAAGGACGTCAGCGGCGAGCTCGGCCAGCCGCACAGTCGTCATCGGCGTCGTCTCGGCAGGCTTCAACACCACCGTGTTGCCCGCCGCCAGCGCCGGCCCGAATTTCCAGATTGCCATCATCAGCGGGTAGTTCCACGGGGTCACCTGCCCAATCACGCCCACCGCTTCGCGGCGCGTGAAGGAGGTGTAGCCCTCCATGTACTCGCCCGCGGCTCGCCCCTCCAGCACGCGCGCCGCGCTCGCGAAGAAGCGTAGGTTGTCGGCCATCACCGGCAGCTCGTCGCCCGTCACTGCAGCAAGAGGCTTGCCCGCGTTCAGTGCCTCCAAGCGCGCGATCTCCTCCGCGTGCTCGTCGACGAGATCGGCCAGCGCGAGCAGCGCTGCCGAGCGCTGGGCGGGCGTCGTCTGCGACCAACCCGCGAATGCCCTCCTTGCGGCTTTCACAGCGCGATCTACATCCTCGGCGCTCGACTGTGGCGCCCGGACCAGCTCCTCTCCGGTGGCGGGGTTCAAGACAGGTTCGTCGCGCTCGGCCTGCGCGGGCACGCGCTCCCCGTCGATGAAGTTCTGCAGCGTGTCGGTCGTCGTGGCCATCTCAGTCCTTCCCGTTCCGTTCAGTTCAGGTTTCAGGTTCAGCTCGTCAGACGCCGAGTGCTTCCGCGACGGCCCCATAGGTGATCTCGCCCGCGCGCACGTTAAGGCCTTTCGCCAGGCCCGGATCGCGCTCCAGGGCTCCGTCGACCCCGTGCTCGGTGAGCTCCAGCACATATGGCAACGTCGCGTTCGTGAGCGCGTACGTCGAGGTGATCGGCACGGCGCCGGGCATGTTCGTGACGCAGTAGTGCGTGATCTGATCGACCTCGTACGTAGGGTCGGAGTGGGTCGTCGGATGGGAGGTCTCAAAGCATCCACCCTGGTCGATCGAGACGTCGACGAGCACCGCGTGGCGCTTCATCAGGCCGAGCTGCTCGCGCGTGACGACGCGTGGCGCGCGGCCGCCGTGGACCAGGACCGCACCGATCACGAGGTCAGCGCGGGGCAGCATCTCCTCGATCGCCAAAGTCGATGAGTACACGGTCGAGGCGCGTCCACCGAATGCAACTTCCAGCTCGCGCAAACGATCGATCGAGCGGTCGAACACAAACACGTCGGCCTGCATCCCGATCGCGATGAACGCGGCGTTCATCCCGACCACACCGCCGCCGATCACGAGCACCGTCGCGGCTGCGACGCCGGGCACCCCACCCAGCAGGATGCCCCGGCCCCCCAAAGGCTTCTCGAGCATGAACGCGCCCGCCTGCGTGGCGATCTTGCCAGCCACCTCGCTCATCGGCGCCAGCAGCGGCAGGCGCCCCTCTGAGTCTTCGACCGTCTCATAGGCGATGCACGTCGCGCCCGACTCCCGTAAGCCCCGCGCCAGATCGGGCTCGGCCGCGAGGTGCAGATAGGTGAATAGCGTCTGCCCCTCGCGCAGCAGCCCTACCTCGGCGGTCTGGGGCTCCTTCACCTTGAGCACCAGCTCGGCCTGCCCGAACACGGCCTCGGCGTCAGGCACGATCTGCGCACCCTGTGCCTGGAAGTGGGCGTCATCGAACGCGCTGCCCAGCCCCGCGCCGGCCTGCACCAACACCTCGTGCCCGCGAACGCTCAGCTCGCGCACCCCGGCGGGGGTGATCGCGACGCGGTACTCGTCGATCTTCACCTCGGTCGGTACACCGATCCTCATCGTGCCAACTCCCTTCCTCGTAGGGCCAGCCAGAACTCGATCCGATCGCGCGCCTGCGAGAAGTCGCGGCCGGTCAACTGCTCGACGCGGCGGATGCGATAACGCAACGTATGCCGGTGACAATAAAGCGCATTGGCCGCCTTCTCCCAATGCCCGTTGTACTCGATGAACACGTCGAGCGAGCGCAGCAGCTCGTCGCCGTACTCGCCCTCGCCCTGCTCGACCGGGCCGAGCACCCCGCGGCAGTACGAGATCAGCGCGTCGTCGTCCTGCAGCGACAGCAGCAGCTGGAAAGCGCCGAGGTCTTTGTGGGAGGCGACCTCAGGCGCGTTGCCACCTCGCGGAGCGTCCCCATTCTGCAGCCGCACGGCCTCCAGCGCGCAGCGCGCCTCGTGAAAGCTGAGCCGCAGCGAGTGCGTCGGCGCAGCGCGGCTCGCGGAGGCCGCGACCATGCCAAAACGCTCGGCCAACTCGCCGCGGAGCTTGCCCGCGAGCGCAATCGGATCCCGCGCACCCTTGACCTCGCCACCCTGCCCGTCCCGCAGCCCATCCGCGTCGATCACCGCGCACAACAGGCCGGCACGGATCGCCACGAGGTTGTGCACTTCCTCGCGCTCGAGGATCCGTTCCAGCAGCGCTGCCGCAGCGGTCGGGTCAGGTGTCGAGAAAGCCAGCACGGCGACCTGCTCGCCGATCCCGAACGGGCGCAGCCGCGCCTGCAACTCCTCAGGGTAGAGGTGCCCGGTCAGCGCCTCCGCCAGCACGTCGCCGACCATGTTGCGCTGGAGCATTTCGTAGCGCTCGTTGACGAGCTGCGCGAACGCCCGCTCGGTGATCGCGATGAACGGCAGCTCGTAGGGGACCTCGAACAGCGGGAACTTGCGCTTGCGCGCCGCCGTCACGAGCGCCGCCGGCAGTTTCCGGTGCGTGAAGCCCGTGCCGAAGCCAAGGCCGGCGATCTCGTGGTCGGCGAGGCGCTCGACCAGCTCGCGCTGCGCCTTCGGGCCGTCCAGCTGAATGCCCATCGTCAGCAGCAGCTCGCCCCCTTTCAGCCACGGCGTCGGGTCGATCAGCTCGGTGCTGTGCACCCAGCGCACGTGCGCCTGGGCCGACTGGAGCCCGGAGACGAGCGTCAGCCCGAGCTCCGTCACGAGACTCTCTACTGTGAGCTCCATCTCCCGATCCGCTCCCCCGCCTCGCTCAGCACGGGGCGCAGGATTGACTCGATCTCAGCGAACTGCTCCTCGCCCGCGATCAGCGGCGGCGAGAGCTGCACGACTGGATCGCCGCGGTCGTCGGTGCGACAGATCAGCCCGCGCGAGTACAGCTCTCCTGAAAGGAAGCCGCGCAACAGCTGCTCTGACTCCTCGTGGTTGAACGTCTGCTTCGTCTCCCTGTCCTTCACGAGCTCGATCGCCTGGAAGTAGCCCGCGCCGCGCACGTCGCCGACGATCGGCAAGTCGCGCAACCCCTCCAGCATCTCCCGGAAGCGGCCCTCGTTCGAGCGCACGCGCCCGCACAGATCCTCGCGCTCCATCACGTCGATGTTCGCGAGCGCCACCGCACACGCCATCGGGTGCCCGCCGAAGGTGAAGCCGTGCGTGAAGGTCTCTGAGCCGTGCAGGAACGGCTCGGCGACGCGGTCGGAGGCGAGCACCGCACCGAGCGGGGCGTAGGCGGAGGTGAGGCCCTTCGCCATCGTGATCATGTCCGGCTGGTAATCGAACCGTTCGCACCCGAACCAATACCCGAGCCGGCCCCACGCGCAGATCACCTCGTCGGAGATCAACAGCACCCCGTGCCGGTCGCAGATCTCGCGCACGCGCTGGAAATACCCGTCCTGGGGCACGAAGCAGCCGCCGCTGTTCTGTACCGGCTCGAGGATCACCGCCGCGACCGTCTGCGGGCCCTCGAACAGGATCGCCTCCTCGATCTGGTCGGCCGCCCACAGCGGGTCGCGATCCTCGCTCCAACGGTAGGAGTTTGTGTTCGACACGTGATGCCCCCCCGGCGTGAGCGGCTCGAACGGCGTTCGCAGCGCGGGCACGCCGGTCGCGGTCAGCGCCCCCATCGAGGTCCCGTGGTAGGCGAGCTTGCGGGAGATCAGCTTGACGCGCGTCGGGTCGCCCTGAGCGGCGTGATAGGCCTTGGCGAGCTTCCACGTCGACTCGACCGCCTCCGAGCCGCCGGAGGTGAAGAACACACGGTTGAGGTCGCCCGGCGCGAGGGCGGCGATGCGCGCGGCGAGCTCGATCGAGCGCGGGTGGGCGTAGCTCCAGTTCGTATAGAAACCGAGCTCCTCAGCCTGCTTCGCGGCGGCCTGCCCGAGCTCAGCGCGGCCGTGGCCGATGTTCACGCAGTACAGCGCCGAGAGCCCGTCCAGGTAGCGCTTGCCGTGCTCGTCGTACACGTAGCAGCCATCGCCTCGCACGATCACCGGGACGTCGCTGTCGGCGTAGACGCCCATCCTCGTGAAGTGCATCCAGAGGTGGCGCTTGGCCAAGCTCTGCAGATCACTCTCCTGCACTGGACTCGCAATGCCCACCTGACCCGGACTCGGGCCCTCGCTCAGACCGGTGCTCGTCGGGGTGATTGCCATCGCGCACTCTCCTCTCAGACGCGTCGCATTCAGCTAGACACTAAGGACAACGGTACTGCGCCGGGATGTCCAGCTCAAGGCACTACCAGGTCAACAAGCGTGGCTGGCGTTGTACTAAATGGATAACACAAGCCATACGTTTTGGGGATCGCGCCCCTTGTCCTCCGCCGGTGGACGTCGTAACTTTTGCCACATCCCCCAGAGAGGAGTAGGCATGGCCACCGTCAGCGCAGCCGCACCGGGAACGCCGGGACATGAGGGCGTAATGGACAAGGGGCTGAAGAAAAACGCGATCGGCTACGTCTCGAACATCGTGATCGGGGTCGCCTCGACCGCGCCCGCGTACTCGCTCGCGGCGACTCTGGGCTTCATCGTCGCGGTCAAGGGGGTCGGCGTGCACGCCCCGGCGGTGATGCTCGTGGCGTTCATCCCGATGCTGCTCGTCGCCTCGGCCTACAAATACTTCAACCGCGCCGACCCCGACGCGGGCACGACGTTCGCGTGGGTCACGCGCGCGTTCGGGCCGTCGTTGGGCTGGCTGAACGGCTGGGCGATCTTCCTCTCGGACGTGATTGTGATGGCCTCGCTGGCGGCGATCGCCGCGATCTACACGTTCAAGCTCTTCGGCTTCACCGAACTCGGGGAATCGAAAGCAGCGATCATCGTCGCCGCGGTCCTGTGGATCGCCCTGATGACTTGGATCTGCTACCGCGGGATCGAGCTCTCGGCGCGCATCCAGCAGTTCCTGCTCGGCGCCGAGGTCTTCATCCTCGGGCTGTTCGCGGTCGTCGCCTTCGCCAAGGTCTACGGCAGCCATCCCCCGTCCGGCTCGATCAAGCCGTCGCTGTCGTGGATCAATCCCTTCGCGATGAACTTCTCCGACCTGGTCGTCGCGCTGCTGCTCGCGGTTTTCATTTACTGGGGCTGGGATTCCGGCGTGGCCGTCAACGAGGAGTCCGAAGACCCGGCCGAGGGCCCGGGCAAGGCCGCGGTCGTCTCGACGATCCTGCTCGTGCTGATCTACGTCGTCGTCACGGCGGCCGCCCAGTCCTTCCACGGGACAGGGTTCCTGACTAACGAAGCTAACCAGGAAGACGTCCTCAACGCCCTCGGCTCAGGCGTGCTCGGCGGCACGCTCGACAAGCTGCTGATCATCGCGGTGCTCACCTCGGCGTCGGCCTCGACGCAGACGACGATCCTGCCGACGGCCCGCACCACTCTGTCGATGGCGCATTGGAAAGCGGTCACGAACCTGCTCGCCCGCGTGCACAAACGCTTTCTGACCCCCACCGTCTCGACCCTCGGCTTCGGCGCGCTCTCGATCATCGTCACGGTCGTCCTACTGCTGCTCTCCTCGAGCGTCCTGGAAGACTCGCTGCTTGCGATCGGCTTTCCGATCTGCTTCTACTACGGCTTCACCGGCGTCGCCTGCGGGTGGTACTTCCGCCACGACCTGATGGAAAGCGCGCGCAACTTCCTGCTGCTGGGCCTCGGCCCGCTGATCGGCGGGCTGATGCTGTTCGGGATCGGGGTCAAGGCGGCGTTCTACTACGGCCACGCGGCCAACGTCTCGTCCAAGCCGATCCTCGGGATCACGCTGCCGCTGTGGATGGGCATCGGCGGCATGATCCTCGGCGGCGTGATCATGATCGCCTCGCGCCCCTACTTCAAAGAGTACTTCTCGCGCAAGCTGGAAACGGCGCCCCCCGGACTGCTCGACCAACCGCCGCCGACCGGGCCCGTTCCGGGGCCTGTGGACTTCTAAGGAAGCTCCATCTGCCCATGCGCTGAGCCGTACTCCGCCAGCAGCTCGAGGTACGGCTTCGGCGGGAACGCCTCCGGGCCGAGCACGCCGACACCCTGCCACTCGCCACGGTCCAGCAGCTCCAGCGCAACGACGGGGTTGATCGCCGTCTGCCAGACCACCGCCTGATTGCCGTACTCACGCATCGTTGTCTCGTTGTCGACCACGTGGTACAGGTAGGTAGAGCGCGGTTGTCCATCCTTGCCAGTGCCTCTTACCCACGTGCCCGCACAGGTGCGCCCCGTCATCCGCTCGCCGAGCGTCGCCGGGTCCGGCAGCACGGCGGCTACCACATCGCGTGGGGCCACCGGCACGCCGCGGACGGACACCGGCTCGGTCGAGTCCAGACCCAGTTTGTGCAGCGTCGAGAGCACGTCGATGAACTCCTGGCCGAGCCCGTACTTGAACGTCACCCGCTCGCAGTCGACCCAGCGCGGGATCAGGACGACCTCCTCGTGCTCGACGTTCACGCACTCGACCGGGCCGATGCCCTCGGGGAACTCGAACACCTCAGGCTCCGAGAACGGCGCCGTCGTGTAGAAGCCGCGCTCGCGCTCCCACACGAGCGGCGGGTTCAGGCACTCCTCGATCGTCGTCCAGATCGAGAACGTTGGCGCGAAGTCATAACCCTCGACGACGAGGTCGGCGCCGTCGCGCACCCCGGCTTCGTCGATATTCGAGAACAGCTCGTCGGCGGCGTACCGAGCGAAGATGTCCGACAGGCCGGGCTCCACGCCGATCCCCACGAGCGCGAGCAGGTCCGCCTGCGCCCACGTCGCGTTGCGCGAGAGCTGGTACTCGCCGAGCATCGTCCCCGTCAGCTCATACGGGCGCTCCGGATGCGGACGGGAGAGCGTCATCGCCATGTCCAGGTAGGTGACCCGCGCACGCAGCGCAGCGTCGAAGATCGGCTCGTTGAAACGCGGGTCGCAGGCGTTCAGCACGGCGTCGGGCCGCACGCGGTCGATCAGCTCGACTAGATCCGCCTCGCTCGAGGCGTCCACGCGCTCGGCGCTGAAACGGTCCGGCTCACCCAGCCGCTGCGCCACCGCCTGCGCGCGCTCGAGCGCGACATCGGCCATCACGACGTGCGTGAAGACGGCGCGTCGCTGCGCGATCGCCGCGAACGCCGCCCCGACCCCGCCTGACCCCACCACCAAGACCCGCATCTGCTCAGTGTGACGTAGATCGACTTTTCGAGACGGCGCAAGCGGGCGGCGCCGGTACGCCGCAACGTACATAGCCGGCTCGGCTGGGAGCCGGTCGCGACTGCGCCTGACAGCGGACGCCTCCCGTATGCTGCGCCGATCCGCGCGGTTTCGAACACGAGCAACAGAGCATGAGCACCGGCGTCCCCAGCCCCCCGCGCACGCCACCCGGATCGCCCCAACCGGTGGGCGCCGGCGCGGCGTCGCGCGAGCACGGCAGCGGCCCATCGGCCGCCACCCCGCGGACGCGCTGGGCGCCTTCCCCCACGATCGGGCGGGCGGAGATCCTCTGGGTGATCCTCGCCGGGGTCCTGCTCGCGGTGCTGACGAGCTGGCCGCTCGTGCTGCACATGGGAAGCCGGATCGCACCCGACCTCGGCGACCCGGTGCGCACCGCCTGGCAGATCGCCTGGGTCGGGCACGCGATGCTCCACGACCCGCTGCACCTGTTCGACTCCAACGCCTTCTACCCGCACCCCCTGAGCCTCGCCTTCTCCGATTCGCTGCTCGGCTACGGCCCGGTGGCGTTCTTCGGCCACGGCACCGTCGCCGCACTGGTCCGCTACAACCTGCTGTTCCTGTGGATATGGTCGCTCTGCTTCGTCGGCGCGTATCTACTCGCGCGCGAGCTGGGACTGCGCTGGATCGGCGCCGCCGTGACCGCCGCCGCCTTCGCCTACGCCGACTACCGCGTAACCGAGGCCGGCCATTTTCAGGTGATCTCCTCCGGTGGTCTCGCGCTGGGGATGTTCCTGCTCCTGCGCGGCTACCGCCGCGACTCCCGCAAGCTCGTGCTCGCCGGCTGGCTCGTCTCCGCCTGGCAGGTCTCACTCGGCTTCACGCTCGGCCTGCAGTACACCTATCTGCTGCTCCTACTCGCCCTGCTCGTGCTCGTGCACTGGTGGTTCGGGCGTCTGACCCCGGGGCCGGCCTGGCAAAGCCCCGAGCGGCGCTCCGGAGGCGACCCCGACGCCGAGTCGCTCCAGGGCGCGAGCGCGGCACCGCCCGCAAACGGAGTCGCGAGCAGATCGCCGCGCCGGCACTTCACCCGCGGCCCGTTGATCCCTCGCCGGCTGCTCGCGGTGACGCTGATCGGGATCGCCGTGCTCGGCGTCGTCGCGGTCTACCAGGCGCGGCCCTATCTGAAGGTCGCGAACGAGTACCCGACGGCGAAGCGCACGATCAAGGAAGTCGAAACGTACTCCGCCGGCCCCGCGGCGTGGATCGCCGCCTCCTCGGAGAACCGCGTCTGGGGTGGCGTCACCTCGGGCGCGCGCGCGAAAGTGCATTCGAAGAACGAGAGCGTCTTCTTCCCCGGCGGCCTCGTGCTCGTGCTGGCGCTGGTCGGCCTTGCGGCCGGGTCGATCTACACGCGACGATTACGCCTCGCGCTGGCCCTCGGGATCCTCACGTGCTCGATCCTCGCGCTCGGCTTCGGGTTGACCGGCGCCGGCTACCCATACCGCCTGCTGTTCGACTACGCCCCCGGCTGGGACGGCGTGCGCGTGCCCGGCCGGATCTTCACGCTGGCGACCCTGTTCTACGCGCTGCTCGCGGGCGCGGGCGCGCAACTGCTGGCCACAATCGCGGGTGCCTGGGGAGCACGCCACTCCGTGCGCGCGCTGCCCGGGATCGTCGGCGTGGTGCTTGTGATCGGACTCATCGGCGAAGGGGCGGGACACCTCGGCCATCCCGTCGTGCCCCAACCGGCCAAGACGGAGATCGGGCTACCCGGACCGGTGCTGGACCTGCCGACCGATGGCGCGCTCGACCGCATCTGGCAGTACTTCTCGACAGACGGCTTCTACAAGATCCCGGTCGGCGAGAGCACCTTCGACATCCCCGCGATCGATGACCTGCGCGGCGGCATGAACGGCTTCCCCGACAAGGCCAGCGTCGAGAAGCTCCGCTACTACGGGATCAAGACCGTCGTACTGCACACCGTGATCCCGCCGGGCCTGCCCCCCGAGCAGGGCTGGGTGATCGCCGAGCCCCCGGACCCCGCCGCCGCGGCGAAGAAGTCGGTCGCGGGGCTGGGCATCACCAAGCGGCAGGTGGGCTCGGTCGTGATCTACGAGATCGGCCCGGGACCGGCCGCACTGCACGGGTCTGACTGATGAGCGCCGCCGGACCTGACGTGGACGGCGCGTCGCCCGCCCCGCCGGTGGCGAGGCGCTCGGACTCACGCGCGACGCCCGGCGACGCGACGAGGCTCACCAAGAAACGCCTCGCGCTGGCGGCGATCCTGCTCGTCGGGGTAGCAAACGCGACGATGATCCAGAGCTTCTCCTGGAATCAGACCTCCCATTACGACCTGACCCGAGCGCTGAACCAGGACAAGACGACGATCGACGCCTACGCCGCGAACACCGGCGACAAGGTCGAATACGAGGGCCACATCTACTCCGCCCGCGCGCCCGGCCTGGCGCTGTTCGTGCTGCCCTTCTATAACGCGCTGAACCTCGTGAACGCCGAATCGTGGACCGACGCGCACGTGGCGCCGCCCGATCACCCGGGCGACGAGATGATCTACCTGATCGGCCTGTGGGGCAACGTGCTGCCCGGCCTCTTGCTATTGGTGCTGGTATGGCGCGTGGTGGAGCGCTACGAGCCCGGCTATGGTGCGGCGACGGCCGTGGTGCTCGGCCTCGGCACGATCGTGCTGCCGTTCTCGCAGATGCTGTTCAGCCACGTGTTCACCACGTTCCTCAGCTTCGCCGCCTTCTGGCTGATGCTGCGCGAGCGCGACGGGCCGCCCAGCCCGATGCTGCTGGGACTTGCCGGCCTGGCGATGGGCTACGCGTTCTCCTCGGAGTACCCGACGTTCTTCGCCGCGATCGTGCTCGGTCTGTTCCTGCTCTCGCGCAGGGACTCGCTGCACCCGCTGGGGGTCCTGCGGCGCGGCGGCGCATACGTGGCGGGCGGCCTGGTTGGCATCGTGCCGCTGCTGCTCTACAACCACTACGCGTTTCGCTCCTGGACGCACCTCGCCTACTCCGACGTGCCCCGCCAGCAGAAAGGCTTTTTCGGGATCGGCGCGCCGAGCCTGCGGGTGCTCTCCACGCTGCTGCTGGACTCGCGTGGCCTCTTGACCCTCTCCCCCGTGCTGCTGATGGGTGCGATCGGCACGGTGATGCTCTACAAACGCGGCCGGCGCGCCGAGGCGCTGACGATCGGCGGCATCTGCCTCTGCTTCCTGGGATACAACTCGGGCTACTACCTGCCCTTCGGCGGCGGCTCCGTGGGCCCGCGCTTCCTCGACACGATGCTGCCGTTCCTGGCCTTCCCGATCGCGCTCGCGCTGAAGCGCTTCCCCGGCCCCACGATCGCGCTCGCGGCGATCTCGATCGCGACGATGACGATCGCCACTGTCACGCACCCGCTGGTCGGCTACGAGAACGAGACCGTCACCTGGGTGCGTTACCTATCCAAAGGCCTCTTCCAGCCCACGATCGCCTCGGCCTATGGCCTGGGCCGCGGCTGGGGCGGGATCTGGCCGTTCTTCCTCTTCGCCGGCGGGGCGGTGCTGGCGGCAGCGTGGGCGACGCCGCGGCTGCGGCTCTCGACGGCAACGCTCGCATGGGGCCTACTGGCGATCGTAGGCTGGGCGCTGTTCGCGGCGCTCGCGCCGACCGTGCTCGGCATCGACCACGCCGGCCTGCAGAGCATCTACAAAGCCGGCGACCACACCGCGTTCAACCTGAAGCTGCACTCGGGCGCCCGCTACCCGTTGAAGAAGCTCGCGCTGATCGCCGCCGCCGCCGGCCTGCTGGCCCTCCTGACCGCGTGGGTGTGCAACGAGTGGGGCCGCTACGCCCCCGGCTCCTCCGCGCCGGCGCCGTCCTCGCCGAGCACCACGCCGACCACAGCCTCACCGGCGCGTTGACTGCTTGTGATCGCCCGCCCGTCTGCGGTTGAGAGCGTCTCAGCGGCGCAGCAGCGGCTCGAGCCGCTTGAACACGTCGAAGTAGTGCACGGGCGCAACCCGCGTGAGCAGCGAGATGAAGGCGGCATCCGGCCCGATCAGGATGCGATCACTCCCGCGCTGGACGGCGGTGTGGATCGTCTCGGCGGCGCGCTCGGGCGAGGTGCGCGCGAGCGCGGCGAATTCCTTGACGAACGTGTCCTTGTCGGTTCCGCCATGGTCATCCACATGGAAACGGGCGTGCTCGACGATCTTCGTCGCGATGCCGCCGGGATGTACGGTGATCGCGCGCACGCCAGTCCCGCGCAGCTCGTGACGCAGCGACTCGGTATACCCGCGCACGGCGAACTTCGATGCGCAGTAGGCGCTCTGCGTGGGATAGCCGATCAGACCGAACACGCTCGAGGTGTTGACGATCGCGCCGGTGCCCTCCTCGATCAGGATCGGCAGGTAGGCCCGGGTGCCGTGGACGACGCCCCAGAAGTTGACATCGATGACCCACTCGTCGTCCTCGGGGGAAGCGGCCGCTGCGGTCTGCGCGACCGTCACGCCGGCGTTGTTGAAGACCAGCCCGATCGGCGCCGGCGCCCACTCGCGCACCTGGGCCGCGAAGGCCATCTGCCCCTGACGATCGCGCACGTCGAGCTTCTGAGACAGTACGGGACCGCTGATGGTGGCCGCCGTCTCGGCGAGACCGTCCTCGTCCCAGTCGCAGATCGCCACCGGTGAGCCGTTGCCGGCGAGACGCTGGGCCAGCGCCCGGCCGATCCCCGAGCCGGCGCCGGTGATCACCGCCGTGCGGCCATCGAGGCTGGGATGGCGGCGACGCGCCATCGACTACGCCCCCACGACGCATTCGAACAGCCTGACACCCCGGAGCATGGTCCAAATATACTTGTATTGATGTCCGTCGAACACATTGACGTGCTGATCGTCGGAGGCGGCCTGTCCGGCATCGGCGCCGGCTACCACCTGCAGGCCAACTGCCCGGAGAAGACCTACGCGATCCTCGAGGCGCGGGACCGCATCGGCGGGACGTGGGACCTGTTCAAATACCCGGGGATCCGCTCGGACTCCGACATGTACACGCTCGGCTACTCCTTCAAGCCATGGACGCAAGCGAAGGCGATCGCCGACGGGCCCTCGATCCTCGACTACGTACGCGAGACGGCCAGCGAGCACGGTATCGATCGGCAGATCCGCTTTCACCACCGCGTCGTGCGCGCCGAGTGGTCCACCGCCGATGCCCGATGGACCGTGCAGGCGCGGCGCAGCGACACCGAAGAGACCGTGCACCTGACCTGCGGCTTCCTGCTGATGTGCAGCGGCTACTACCGCTACGACGAGGGCTACACGCCGGACTTCCAGGGCACCGAGCGCTTCGCCGGACAGATCGTGCATCCACAGCAGTGGACCGATGACATCGACTACGCCGGCAAGCAAGTCGTGGTGATCGGCAGCGGCGCGACCGCCGTCACGCTCGTCCCCTCGATGGCCCAGACCGCGGCGCACGTCACGATGCTGCAGCGCTCGCCGAGCTATGTCGTCGCGTTGCCGGCGCAGGACGCGATCGCCGATGCGCTGCGCCGCAGGCTCCCGGCGCGCGCGGCCTATGCGATCGTGCGATGGAAGAACGTGCTGCGCACGATGTTCAGCTTCCAGCTCAGCCGTCGCCGGCCGGGAGCGATGAAGGCGCTGCTGCGCAAAGGCCTGGAGAAACAGCTCCCCCCGGCTACGACATCGACACGCATTTCAAGCCCCAGTACAACCCGTGGGACCAGCGCCTTTGCCTCGTTCCCGACGGAGACCTGTTCAAGGCGATCAGCGACGGATCCGCGTCGGTCGTCACCGACCGCATCGACACGTTCACCGAGCAGGGCCTCAAGCTAGAGTCCGGAGCCGAGCTGCAGGCCGATCTGATTGTCACCGCCACCGGCTTGAACATGCTCGCCCTGGGAGGGATGGAGATCGCGGTAGACGGCCGCGAGGTCGAGCTGTCAGAGACGATGAGCTACAAGGGCATGATGCTCAGCGGCGTGCCCAACATGGCACTGGTGATCGGCTACACAAACGCCTCATGGACGCTCAAGTGCGACCTGACCTGCGAATACATATGCCGGCTGCTCATGCACATGGACGAGCACGGGTACAGTCAATGCGTGCCCGAGAACCGAGATCCCTCGGTCGCCGCGCTCCCGTTCATCGACTTCTCCTCGGGTTACGTGCAGCGCGCGATCGACAAATTCCCCAGACAGGGGTCCAAGGCGCCCTGGCGGCTCTATCAGAACTATGCGCTGGACATCCTGAGCCTGAAATTCGGCGCGGTCGAGGACGACGCGATGCAGTTCTCGAGGGCCGCGTCGCCCGTCGCTGCTCCCGAGCCGATCGCCGTCTAGCCGGCTCGAGCGAGCGCCCCACTCAACTCCACACGCGCGGGCCGGCTACTCAGCCTCACCCGCATCCCCAGCCTCGAGTGGCTCCCGCTCCCCCAGCTCGCCCCGCAGCGCCGGGTCGGCGATGATGCGGATGTCCACGCCCGGCAGCCCGCGTAGGAGTCGCATCGGCAGCGCTCGATCGGATGCCGAAGAGCCGAAGCGCCGCAGGCCCTTGGGCAACGAGGGCGTCCCGAGCAAAACGTAGGTGCTCCCCAGCGAGCGCGCCAGGCGAATCGCGACCGCGGCGACATCATCACCCTCCTCGACGTGCAGACGCGCGCCGAGCATCGCGCACAGCCGCCGCAGCGCCTCCAGCCGCTTGCGGTCGTCCTCTCTCGGAGGCCGGCCGGCCGGCCTCACGACGAGCACGTCGAGCTCGGCGTCCAACCGCTGGGCCGAGCGCCACGCGCGGCGCACGACGCGCTCGGAGTGCGGCTCCAGCGTCGCCAGCGCCAGCAACCGCTCGGCGATCGCCTGCGGCCCCGCCTCAGGCGGACCTAGTGCCCTCTCTTCATCGCGCCGCAGAGGCGAGACGGGCCGATCGGGAGCCGGCGAGCGCACGAGCCGCTTGACCTCGACATCCTCCGCCACCTGGCGCAACGCCGTCTCGCGCAGCGCGGCAAGGTTCTCGATCTTGAAGAAGTTGTTAAGCGCAGCCTGCACGCGCTCTGGTCGATAGACCTTGCCCGCTTTCAAGCGCGCGATCAGCGCCTCCGGAGTGAGATCGATCAGCACGATCTCATCGGCCATCGAGAGCACCTCGTCGGGGATCGTCTCGCGTGTGATCGACCCGGTCAGCTGTGTGATCTGGTCGTTGAGCGACTCCAGGTGCTGGACGTTGACGGTCGAGAACACATCGATCCCCGCCTCGATCACATCGCGCACGTCCTCATACCGCTTCTCGTGCTCGACCCCCGGCGCATTCGTGTGCGCGAGCTCGTCGATCAAGCACAGCTCGGGTTTGCGCGCGAGCACCGCCGGCAGGTCCATCTCCTGCAGCGGCGTCCCCCGGTAGACGACGCTCCTGCGGGGAACGATCTCCAGTCCCTCGGCCTGCGCGACGGTCTCCGCCCGCCCGTGGGACTCGAGGTAGCCGACAACAACATCGCGCCCATTCTCGGCCTCGGCGGCGCCCTCCTGGAGCATCCGGTAGGTCTTGCCGACCCCCGGTGCCATTCCGATGAAGACCTTGAGGTGCCCGCGATCAGACGTCACGCGGGCATTGTCGCCCAAGGCGGCGTCCGAGGCGGATCAGGCTCCGAGGAGGTTATGCACGATCAGGTCGATCAGCTTGATCCCGATGAACGGCGCGATGATCCCGCCCAGCCCGTAGATCCAGAGGTTGCGCCGCAACAGCGCGCTCGCCCCGATCGGCCGGTAGCGAACCCCGCGCAGCGACAGCGGGATCAGCAGAGGGATCACGAGCGCGTTGAAGATGATTGCCGAGACGATCGCCGATTCCGGGGTGCCGAGGTTCATGATGTTGAGAACGTGCAACGGGCCCTTGCCGCCCGCGCTCGTCGCGTACGTCGAGATGAACACCGCCGGCAGGATCGCGAAGTACTTCGCCACGTCGTTGGCGATCGAGAACGTCGTCAAGGCCCCGCGGGTGATCAACAGCTGCTTGCCGACCTCGACGATCTCGATCAGCTTCGTCGGGTTCGAATCCAGGTCGACCATGTTGCCCGCCTCGCGCGCGGCCTGCGTGCCCGTGTTCATCGCCACGCCGACGTCGGCCTGCGCCAGCGCCGGCGCGTCGTTTGTCCCATCCCCGGTCATCGCCACGAGCCGCCCGTCGGCCTGCTGCTCGCGGATCAGCGCCAGCTTGCGCTCCGGCGTTGCTTCGGCGAGGAAGTCGTCGACGCCCGACTCCTGCGCGATCTTCGCGGCCGTCAGGCGATTGTCGCCGGTGACCATCACGGTTTTGATGCCCATCGCGCGCAACTGCTCGAAGCGCGCCGCCATGCCCTCCTTGATCGTGTCCTTCAGATAGACGACTCCCAGCACCTGGTTGTCGCGGGAGACGGCGAGCGGAGTTCCGCCCTCGTTGGCGATGCGGTCGAGCTGAACCTGCAGATCGACCGGCGGCGAGCCACCTTCGCTCTTGACGAGCTCGATGATCGAGTCGCCCGCGCCCTTGCGCAGGCGCCGGCCGTCGATGTCGACGCCGCTCATGCGGGTCTGGGCGGTGAACGGCACGAACTCCGCGTTCAAGGTCGTCATGTCGTGCTGGCGGATGCCGTACGTCTTCGCCAGTACGACGATCGAGCGGCCCTCCGGCGTCTCGTCGGCGAGCGAGGCCAACTGCGCGACCTCGGCCAGCTCGGACTCGGGCACACCCGGCATCGGCACGAATTCCGAGGCAAGGCGGTTGCCGATCGTGATCGTGCCGGTCTTGTCCAGTAGCAGCACGTCGACGTCGCCGGAGGCCTCGACCGCGCGTCCGGACAGCGCGAGCACGTTGCGCCGCACGAGCCGGTCCATCCCGGCGATCCCGATCGCGCTCAGCAGTGCCCCAATCGTCGTCGGGATCAGCGCGACGAGCAGCGCGATCAGGCTGGTCTCGGAGATCGTCGTGCCGGCGAACAGGCCGAACGGGCGCAGCGTCGCCACGACGATCACGAAGATCAGCGTCAGCGCCGCGAGCAGGATGTTCAGCGCGATCTCATTCGGCGTCTTGCGCCGCTCCGCTCCCTCGACGAGCGCGATCATGCGGTCCAGGAAGGATTGCCCGGGCTCCTGGGTGATTTCGACGACGATCTGATCGGAGGTCACGCGCGTGCCGCCGGTGACGGCGCTGCGGTCGCCGCCGGACTCGCGGATCACGGGGGCGGACTCCCCCGTGATCGCGGACTCGTCGACGGTCGCGATGCCCTCGATCACGGTGCCGTCGCCGGGGATCAGCTCGCCCGCCGGCACGACCACGATGTCGCCGCGTGTGAGCTCGGCCGCGGCCTTCGTAGAGCCGTCGCGCAGCACGGCGACCGTCTCCTTGCGCATGTTGCGCAGCGTGTCGGCCTGGGCGCGCCCGCGACCCTCGGCGAACGCCTCGGCCATGTTCGCGAACACAACCGTCAGCCACAACCAGATCGCGATCGTGAACGTGTACCACGCCGGCTCGCTGCCGCCGAGCGATTGGCCGCCGCCGAGCTGGATGAACCACGTGACGGTCGTGATCAGCGCGCCGATCTCCACGACGAACATCACCGGGTTACGGATCTGGATACGCGGGTCGAGCTTCTTGAAGCTGTCGATCAGCGCGCGAGTGACGATGTCGCGCTGAAACAGCGATATCGCCTGTCGCTCGTGGGTCGCCGGCATCTGCGCGGACATCAGCTCGCTCCTTCCTTCAGGCGGTCAAGCGCGAGGTTGAGCTCGAGCACGTTCACGCCTTCCTCGCCCGAGAAGCCGAGCCCGCGGCCCGAGGTGTACTTGGCAATCAGGCCGTCGACCGTCGCGAGCGACAGGTGACGCACCGCCGCGACGCGGTGGGCCTGGATCCAGGCGTTCGCCGGCGAGATTTCGGGGTCGAGGCCCGAGGCGGAGGTGTTGACCGCGTCGACCGGGATCCTCGCCACGGTCAGGCCGGGGTCGTATTCGGCTTTGGTGGTTGGGTTCTTGTTCAGTTCGAGGTAGGCCTTGATGTTTTCTTCGTTCTGTTCCCTGGTCTTCACGCTGTTCGGCCCTTTGTTGGAGAACGTGCTCGCGGCAGCGTTGTACGCCCCACCTTCGGTCGCCGAGGGACGCGTCTGGAAGTAGCGCGGGTCCGGTTCGGTCACCACCGCGCCTTTCACTTCCTTGACCTTGCCGTTCTTTTCGAGCACCGGCGTCCCGAAGTTCTGCCCGATCAGCTTCGACCCGACCAGCTTCCCCCTCACATAAACCCGCTGGCCATTTGCATTCCCAGGGAACGCAACCTGGCCAACCCCGGTAATAACCAATGGATATACAAGCCCAAGCAGGACCGTGAACACCAAGATTCCGATTACCGATGTGAGGATGTCGCGTTTCATCTCAGTAGAGGTGTCCGGTCAGGCCCTGCACGATCGGGCCGAGGAGCAGCGCGGGAAAGAACGTGAGCGCGCCGACGAGGATGATCACGCCGATCAACAGCACGACAAACGTGCCGTTGTCGGTGCGCATCGTGCCGAGGCCGGCTGGGGTGACCCGCTTGCCGGCGAGAGCGCCGGCGACGGCGAGCGCGAACAGGATCGGCGCGTAGCGCGCGAAGATCATGTCGAAGCCCCCGAGCAGGTCGGCGAAGGTGATCCCGTGCGAGCCGAGGTTGCCGGCGTTTGGTTGGATGAAGCCCGTGTATCCCGCGAACGCGGAGCCATTGTTGTTCGCCTGGGAAAGGTAAGCGTAGAAGGTCTCGGAAAAGGCCTGGGGCGTGTGTACGCCGAGCGTCGCCGAGGTCGCCGCTTCGGAGATCGACGCGCGCCCGGACTTGCTCGCGGTCGCGAGCGCGGTGCAGAACAGCGCCGCGAGCGGCGTGATCAGGATGCCCAGTCCGGCGAGCTTGATTTCGCGCGCCTCGAGCTTCTTGCCCAGCCACTCCGGCGTGCGGCCGACCATCAGGCCGCCGATGAACACCGCCAAGAGGACATACAGCAGGATCGAGTACAGCCCCGTCCCCACGCCACCGAAGATCACCTCACTGGCGGACAGATTTGCAAAGGGAACGGCCCCTCCAATTCCAGTGAACGACTCGATCGCGCTGTTCACAGCGCCGCACGAGGTAACCGTCGTGACAACATCGAACAGCGCCGACCCGGCGATCCCGAAGCGCTGCTCCTTGCCTTCCATGTTGCCACCGGTCGACCCGTTGATCACGCCTGTATGCAATCCGGCCGCGTGCTGCGCGGGCGAGCCGTGTGCCTCGGCGATGTAGGCGACCGCGACCGCGCCGAGGAACATCAGCATCATCGTCCCGTAGATCGCGAACCCCTGGCGGCGATTGCCCGTCATCCGCCCGTACATGAACACGAGCGCCGCCGGGATCAACAACACCAGCAGCATCTCGAAGAAGTTAGTGAACTGGGTCGGGTTCTCGAACGGGTGCGCCGAGTTCGTGTTGAAGAACCCTCCCCCATTCGTCCCGAGCATCTTGATCGCCTCCTGGCCGGCAACCGGGCCCATCGCGACCGTCTGCGTCAGCCCGGTGATCGTGTGGACCGTCAGGTAATCGGAGAAGTTCGCGATCACCCCCTGGGAGACGAGCACGATCGCCGCGAACACGGACAGCGGCGCGAGCACGTACAGAATCGTGCGCACGAGGTCCTGCCAGAAATTCCCAAGGCTCTTGCCGCTGCGCCCGACGATCCCGCGCACGAGCGCAACCGCGACGACGATGCCGATCCCCGCGGACAGCCAGTTCTGCACGGTCAGCCCGATCATCTGGCTGAGGTAGGTCATCGTCGTCTCGCCCGAGTAGTACTGCCAGTTCGTGTTCGTCATGAACGAAGACACAGTGTTGAACGTCACGTTCCACGGGGCGGAGTGGTAGCCGAGCGGGTTCAGCGCGTGGGGCACGAAGAACGCGTTCTGGGTGCGCAGGATCGCGTAGAGGAGCAGCCAGCCGGCGAGCGAAAAGATCAAAAGGCTTTTTGCATACCCTTTCCAATCCTGCTCTCGTTTCTGATCCACCCGCAGGACTCGATAAAGAAACCGCTCGGGCCAGGCCAATACCGGAGTGAGGAACACTCGCTTGCCGGTATACACATTCGCCATGTACTGCCCCAACGGAAACGCGATCACGGTCAGAATCACCGCGAACAGGACGATCGTCAACCAGCCGGCGAACGTCATTACAACTTCTCTCCGCGAATCAAAGCGTAGAAGAGGTAAGCGATCACCAGCACCGAGACGACGAGACCGAAGAAGTCCGCGCCACTCATGTGCGCAACGAAGAAACCGAGTGGAAGATCAACCCTCATATCCGGTCGATTCCCTCAACTATTGCAAGCAGGATCAGGAACATCACGATCCCGAGGGCGATAGCTAGAACATCCATGCCTCCACTATCGATGCCCCTACATCACGGCCACGTGACGATCGGCAGTGTTCACATAACGATTTTGTGACGACTACATCGAGAACCTGTACCCGACACCCGGGTCGGTGACGATATAGCGCGGTCCCGCCTCCCCCTCCGGCTCGACCTTCGCCCGCAACCGCGCGATGTGCGTACGCAGCGGCTGGATGTCGTCGACGTACCCCGGTCCCCACACCTCCGCGAGCAGCGCCCGGTGCGTCATCAGCCGCCCGCGGTTGCGCACGAGCACGCGCAGCAGTTCGAACTCGATCGGGGTCAGGTGGATCGGCTCGCCCTCGCGCCGTACCGCGCGCGCGGCGAGATCGATCTCCAGGCCCTCGACCGCGATCGCCGGCTCCCCCGCGGCGGGCGTCGTGCGACGCAGCGCGGCCTGCAGCCGGGCCACCAGCTCGCGCGTGCCGAACGGCTTGGTGATGTAGTCGTCGGCCCCGGCCTCCAGCGCCCTGACCTTCTGCTCCTCCTCGCCCACCGCCGAGAGCACGAGGATCGGGATCTCGCTCCATTCGCGCAGCCTGCGCGTGACCTCGACGCCGTCGCCGTCGGGTAGCACGAGGTCGACGATCGCCGCCGCCGGCGGGTGCACCGCCGCGAGGTCGAGCGCCTGCGCCGCTCCTTCGGCTGCGAGCGCCTCAAAGCCCGCCTCGCGCAGCACCACTTTCAGAGCCCTGACGATCTGCGGCTCGTCATCCACCACAAGTATTCGCTGCCGCTGCTCGGGAGCCTCAGCCGCCATCGCGCTCGCTCATCCCCCCGGCCTGCCCCGCGGGACCACCGCGGCCGCTCGCCTCGCCCACACCGAGCGGCGGCTCCGGCTCCGCCGTCTCGCGTGGCCGCGACCGCGCCTCCAGCGGCAGCTCGAACACAAACGTCGCCCCCTGCCCGGGCAGCGACTCGACGCGCAGCTCGCCGCCGTTGGCCTCGGTGAACCCGCGTGCGATCGCCAGGCCGAGACCCGAGCCGCGATGGCCTGTCTGGGCGGTGCCGGCGCGGTAGAACGGCTCGAACACGCGCTCCAGCTGCGCCGGGGGAATGCCGGGGCCGCGGTCGACCACGCGCACGATCAACTTTCCCCCCTCGCCGGCGAGCGGACGCACCGCGCGCGCCCGGACCGACACAGGGTGCCCGGCGGAGTGCCGGCGGGCGTTCTCCAGCACGTTCACGAGCGCGCGCTCCAACTGTGCCGAGTCCGCCCAGATCAGCGGCAGGTCGGGATCGATCGACAGCGCGAAGTCGTTTGATCCGAGTCCCCCGCCCGCCCCGAGCTCGCCCAGCGCCGCGCCGATCACCTCCTCGACCGAGATCGCTTCGCGGCGGGGCTCGGCCGCACCGGCCTCCAGGCGCGAGAGGTCGAGCAGGTTGTCGACCAGCCGCGACAGCCGGCGCGCCTCCTGGAGAATCACCGCCGCCATCTCCTTGCGCTCGTCCTCGCGCAGCGCGTCGGATCCGAGCGCCTCGCCCGCCGCGGAGATCGCCGTCAGCGGCGAGCGCAGATCGTGGGAGACCGCGCGCAGGAGCGCCGTCTTTACGACGTCAGCGCGGCGCAACGATGCCGTCTCCACGACCCCGCCGAGCAGCTCCTCGCGCTCGAGCGCCGCACTGAGCAGCGCCTCCAGCGCCGGCACCACGCGCTCCTGCAGCCTGCGCAGACTCTGCTCAGAGGCGTCGGCCCCGACGAGCAGAGTTCCCAGCCGCCTAGTGCCCTCGCGCAGTGGGAACGCCACGCTGCGCTCGTCTCCCTCCACGGCCTCCATCTCGATCGCGGCAGAGCTCAGCTGCAGCGCCTGCGCCAGGCGCGCCGCGGCTGTCGGCAAAGCCTCGGTCAGATCCTCCCCGCGCAGTAGCAGCCTGGCCATCTCCGCCGCCAGATCGGCCTCGCGCCGGCGCTCCTCCGCGTCGCGAGCCCGTGCGCGGGTCACCTCCGCCACCGAGCTCGCGAGCGCCGCCGCGATGAGGAACGCGACCAGCGCCACCCAGTTGCTCGAGCTCTGGATCGTGAACTGTCCGACGGGCGGCAGGTGAAAGAAGTTGAATGCCGCCGCGCTCAACACCGCCGTTGCCACGCCCAGCCCCGCACCCCAGACGACCGACACGACGAGCACCGCAAGCATGTACACGACACCGAGCGACACCGCCGGCGCGACGTCCTGCAGCGGGTAGAGGATCAACGTGCACAGCGCGACCGCGACGACCGCGACGATCACGCCGGTGCGCCGCGAGGGTGGCTCCGCGCGCAGCAGAAATCCGAAGGGGCTTGGCATCGACCTCCAGACTAATGAAGGCAGGGGGCGGGACTCACGTCCCGCCCCCTGTGCGCCCTGCTCGGCGATCCCCGGCGTCAGCCGAATTTCACCGTACGGCGCGGGCCACCGTGACCATGGCGCGCGCCTCGTGCACCATCCTGCGGCGTTCATCCGGCCCGCGCGTAAACGAGACGTAACCGGCGTGTGACGGTCTCGTGACCGGCCGATCTTCCGCCTGCGTCGCCTACCATTTCTCAAGCTGGCCCTTCACGCCGACGACGTCTTGGGTGGAGATCTCTACAGACGATGAAGACACGCATGCGCGCCACCGCTGTGCTTGGCCTTCCGGCTGTGATGGCCTGCTGTTTGCTGCTCGTCCCCACAATTGCGGCGGCAAGCGCCGTCTCGCCGCTACCAGAATCCGACTACACGGTGCGCCACGTGTGCGCGGCGCCCGCGCCCGGATATGCCGGCTGCCTGGCGCTGGAGCTGGTGCCGAAGACAGCGGCGGCGCGTGCGCACACCCATCCGCTGGGAATCACGCGCAGCGCTCCGACCGAAGCGGGCAAGGCCGCGGAAATCTGCGAAGACCCCACCCCCGGGGAAGGCTGCTTCGGTCTGCGGCCCCAGGATCTGCACAGCATCTACGGGCTGCCGACCAGCGCCACCTCCGCCCAGACGATCGCGCTCGTCGATGCCTACAACGACCTCAGCGCCGAAGCCGATTTGAATCTCTACAGCAAAGAATTTGCCTTGTCCGAACTCGCTGCGTGCACCGCCAAAGAGACGAGCGACTGCTTCGAAAAGGTCAACCAGACTGGGGAAACAGGGCACCTGCCCTTCCCCGCGAGCACCGAAGCAAGGAAAGCAGAAGAAGCGGTCTGCAAAAGCAAAGCAGTGACCAAAAAAGCCCAAGAAGCAAGGGAAGCGGCTTGCAAGAAAGTGGAAGAAGCCGATGGATGGGCTGAAGAGATATCGCTCGACATCGAGGTCTCCCACGCAACCTGCCAGAGCTGCAAGATCATGCTCGTCGAGGCCAACTCGGCCTCGTTCGAAGACCTCGAAGAAGCCGAGAAAACGGCTGCCAGGCTCGGCGCCACGGAGATCTCGAACTCCTGGGGCGGGCCCGCGCCGGGCGTGACGGCGGAAGAAGACAGCGCAAGCGCCTTCAAACAGCCCGGCATCGTCGTCACAGCGGCGGCGGGAGACGACGGCTACCTGGACTGGGACGCCGAACACGAAGAAGAAAGAGGCTTCGCCGACTATCCCGCCTCCTCCCCACACGTGGTTGCGGTGGGAGGTACCCGCCTGCTGGGCCCGCTCGGCCCCGGTGGAACGTGGGCGGGCGAGACCGTCTGGAACGACGGCGGTACAAGCGAAGGCGCCCCCGATGGCTACGGCGCCGGCGGAAGCGGCTGTAGTGTTGCGCTCGCCGCTCCGATCTGGCAGCAGAGCACCTCCGACTGGGAATCGGTCGGATGCGGCGAACAACGCGCCGTTGCCGATGTCTCTGCCGACGCGGATCCCTATACGGGGATCGCGATGTACGACTCCACCGCGGAATGCGAATACGAAGAAGGCGGCGAACGACTCAAGGGGCCCTGGTGCACAATCGGCGGCACGAGCCTCGCATCCCCGCTCGTCGCCTCGGTCTTCGCGCTGGCCGGGGGATCGGGGGGAGTCGCATACCCGGCGGAGACCTTGTACGAAAATGAGATCGAAGACCCGAACTCGTTGCACGACATCACCTCCGGGTCCAACGGGTCATGCGCGGCACAGTTCGACGAAGAAGAAGGCCTCTCTGGCTGTACCACGCTCCAAGAGGCGGCCGACTGTTCGGAAGAGGCCATCTGCCTCGCGCGTGAAGGTTACGACGGACCCACTGGAGTCGGCACCCCCAATGGGATCGCCGCCTTCGAGCCCACCGACGAAGAAGTCAAACGCGAGTCCGAAAAGCGACGCGAAGAAACGCTGCACTCAAGAGCGAAACTGCGTGAAGAAAAGAAAGACGAAGAAGAAAGAAACGCGAGCGGCGGTTCGGGTGGTGGCGGCTCATCCACAGGGGATTCATCCACCGGTGTGAGCAACGCCTCCTCCTCAGGCGGCACGTCCGGCAACCCCTCCAGCACAACGACCTCCTCCACCTCCGGCAGACCAACAACAATCAAGCTGACTGCATTCGCCCTCACCCCAACCGCGCTCCTCGCCCTGAACCGCGTGCGGCCAAGGGTCTCCTCCGTGCGCTTCGCCTTCACCATCAGCGCCGCCACGCGCGTGCGTGCCAGCATCGCCAAGCGCGTCCGGGTGCGGGGCCACGAGCAATGGGTGCTCGTGCCGGGCTCGGTCACGTTCGCCGCGATCAAGGGATCCAACCGGCGGCATCTCACCAGCCGCGACGGGCTCACCCCCGGCAGCTACCGTCTGACCCTCACACCCCAGCACGGCAGCGCCCGGTCGATCACCTTCCGGGTCGCATAGATCCCGAATCGCCCTGCAAGCCCGGCTGCAGGTACGCCGATTGCTTGTGCTCGGACTCTCCCCTGGCTAGCTTGGCGACTTCATGCCTCGCCCTCCCCGCCACTCGCAGCACCCGCGCCGGCCGATCCCCACTCGCCTGGTCGCGCTCGCGGCCATCGTCGCCGCCGCCGCGCTGGGTGCGGCGGTGCTTGGACCCGTCGCCGCCGGCTCGAGCTCGGGCTCACTCGAAAGTCGAATCGCCGCCTCCGAGGCTCACGAAGGGGAGCTACACGCGGGGATCGGCGCCGACAGGAAGCAGATCGCCGGCTTCCAGGGCAGCATCGACGACCTGCAGACGCGCCTGGACGCGTTGGAAGCGAGCCTCGACACCGAGCGCGACCTGCTCGCCTCGCTGCGCTCGCAGCTGCGCGGCGCGCGTGCCCACCTGGCCTCGCTGCAGGTCCAGCTCGGGCAGGACCGGCGCGTGCTGGTAGCGCAGCTGATCGCCTCCTACGAGTCGCCGCCACCGGACATCGTGACCGTCGTTTTAGAGGCTCACGGCTTTGCTGATCTACTCGAGCGGATCGACGATCTGCGTGCGATCTCCCGCGAGAACGCGGGCGCGACCGTTCATGTCGCCGAAGAGCAGCAGGCGGTGACCGTCCAGGCCGCGCAACTCGCGACGCTCGAGGCTTCGCACGCACGCGAGACGAGCGCGGTGCTCGTGCAGCGCGACGAGGTCGCGCAGTTGCACCTCGCATTGGTGTCGCGCCAGCTGGCTTACATCCGCGCGCGCGATCGGAAGAGCGCCGAGCTCGCTCCGCTGGAATCGCACCGGCATTCGCTCGAAGGAGAACTCTCGAAGCTCGCTGTCAGCGAACTCGCCGCCGAGGGCGTAGCGGGCGCCTACACCGGCCCGATCGGCAACTACACCTCCACGCCGCAGGGCGAATACGGCTTCTTCCAAGCACCCGGCACCGACTACTCGGTGGGCGAGGAGCCCGTGCTCGTCGCCCACCTGAACACGCTCGGGATCGCCCTGCACCTGCACCTGATCGGGATCTCCGGCTACCGCACGCCCCAGCACTCGGTCGAGGTCGGCGGCTTTGCCAACGACCCGCATACCCGTGGCGAAGCCTCTGACACGCCCGGCATCGAGGGCGTGCCCCAGGCGACGCTCGCGCGCTTCGGCCTGATCCGCCCGTTCGGAAGCGCGGCCGAGGCGGATCACATTCAGCTTTTGGGCAGCCGGTACTAACCGGCTGGCGGCAGCCGGGCAGGCGCGCCGTACGGCACGAGGCACTCCGGCAGCTCGACGCTCGCGTCGGCCTGCTGACCGTTCTCCAGCAGCGCGACCAACGTGCGGCCGACCGCCACCGCCGTACCGTTGAGCGTGTGGAGCGTCTGTGTCTGCTTGTCCTTACGGATGCGAATGTTCAACCGCCGGGCCTGGTAGTCGGTCGTGTTCGAGCACGAGGTCAGCTCGCGGTAGCGTGATTGGCTCGGTAGCCACGCCTCGCAGTCGTACTTCTTTGCGGCCGAGCTCCCGAGATCGGTGACGGCGATGTTCACCACGCGGTATGCCAGGTTCAGCTCCCCGAGGATCTCCTCCTCGATCGCGAGGATCCGCTCGTGCTCGCCGGCCGACTCCTCGGGCGAGACGAAGCTGAACATCTCCACCTTGTCGAACTGGTGCACTCTGAAGATCCCCCGCGTGTCTTTCCCCGCCGCGCCCGCCTCGCGGCGGAAGCAGGGCGAGAAGCCGGCGTAGCGCAGCGGCAGGCTCTGCGCATCCAAGATCTCCTCGGCGTGCAGCGAGGCGAGCGCGACCTCGGAGGTGCCGACGAGGAACAGCTCGTCCTCTGGAAGCGAGTAGATCTGCTGCTCGGTGTCGGGCAGGAAACCTGTCCCATACAGCGCCCGCTCGCGCACGAGCACCGGCGGGATCACCGGCTCAAAGCCCTTTCCGCGCAGCTTCTCCAGCACCCAGCGCACAAGCGCGAGCTCGAGCATCACCAGGTCGCCTTTCAGGTAGGCGAAGCGCGCACCCGACAGGTGCGCGGCGCGATCCATGTCGATCCCATCCCCCGCCAGCTCGAGGTGGTCGTGGGGCTCGAAGGCGAACGTCGGGATCTCCCCCACCTCCCGCACCAGCTCATCCTCGGGGCCGGGCGCGGCCGTCGGGTCGGGCAGGTTGGGCAGCGACTGAAGCACGGCCTGAAGCTCCTCCTCCACCACGCCCAGCTCGCGTGCGAATTGCTTCTCGCGCGTGCCCAGTTCGCGTTGTTCGGCGATCGCCCCGTCCGCATCCTCGCCCGCGCGCTTGGCCTGAGCGATCGCCTCCGCGGCGGCGTTGCGCCCCGCGCGCAGCTGCTCGAGCTCTGGGATCAGCGCCCGGCGGCTCGCATCCAGCTGAACCACACGACCGACCGGCCCGGCGACATCCTCGCCCCGGCGCTCCAGCGCCACGCGCACGACATCCGGTTCTTGACGAATCCGCTTCAGATCCAACATGCGGAATCCCAGAGGGTTATTTCGTTGAGAGGGTAATGCTCGTGGTGGGCACCTTTTCCGCCTTCAATCCAGAGTACTGCGCCAGGAATTTGGCGACTTCGTGCGCTTCGGTGCCGAGCACGATGTTCTCCGGCATGATCGCGCCCGAGAAACCTCCGTTGTGGATCGCGTACATGACCTGTTCGTAATTCTCCTTGCGGAAGTTGAAGTTCGGCCCGTTGGTCTTCAGGCGGTCCTTGATGCTCGTCGCCGATCCCTCCGCGCCGACCACCGCCAGCGTGTGGCAGCCCGAGCAGTGATCGCGGAAGATCACGGCCCCCCGGTAGTAGGGGCTGGTCTTGGGGACCGAGATCCCCTGCGAGCCGCAGGCGCTGAGAGCCAGCGCGCAGACGAACGCCAAGGGCATCGCTACGGCAATCTTGGGGCAAGTCTTCATGCGCCGGGAATATATAGGGCCATTCAGAAGCCGTGCCCACCGAGGACCCCCGTTCGCTTTAGAACCCGTGAGCCGTGCCCGCCGCTCGTAGCGTGAGGAACACCACGACGAGCGCCGAGAGCGTCATCACACCGAGCTCGCGCCGCATGATCTCGGCTACGACCATTCGCTGCTCATCCTCTCCCAACTCGCCCACCGCCCGGGCGTCCTCGAGCTCACGCCGATCGAGGATCGTCTGTGCGGAAATCACCCGCAGCTGCTCGGCCACGAAGGCGACCGCAAGCGGAAGCAGCGCGTAGAGGTAGAAGAGACGTTCGCTCGAGTACCTGCCGGCCACGGCCAGGCCGCCTACCGCCAGGGCGAGGGTGATCGCCGAGCCCTGGCCGACGCGCAGCAGCAGCCAGAAAGCCCTGCTCGGCTCGCAGCAATACCAGCGCCAGGCGCCGAGCAGCCCCGGCAGCGCGTTGAGTGCCGCCACCACAAGGGCGCCCGCCACCACGACTTCGGTCAATGCTCCGCGCCCCGCGAGCCACCGTAAGCGTCACTGCTCAGCGCTGTACATATCGAGCCGATTGCCACTATGTAACACCCTGACACAAGCGGTGATATAACACGCCTCGGTGCTGCGCAGCTATCTCCCGGCGATCGTCTTTCTGGTGCTCGGCGGCGCCGTCGGCGGCGCGTTCGCGGTGCTCAACTCGGTGCTCGGCCCGCGCCGGGTGGCAAAACACAAGCAGGACCCCTACGAGTGCGGCCTGCCCTCCGAGGTCAAGCAGGGGATGCGCTTCGGGATCAGCTTCTACCTGATCGCGATGCTGTTCATCCTGTTCGACATCGAGGTCGTCTTCCTCTACCCGATCGCTGTCGAGCTGCGCGCCTACGGCGGCTACGCGCTGGCCGAGACGATCACGTTCATCGTGCTGCTGTTCGTCGCGTTCGTCTACGTCTGGCGCAGGGGGGCGTTGGAGTGGAAGTAAAACGCGAACGCGTTGGACCCGGCCGCACGGCGCCGGGCTTGCCGGGGGCGAATGCGAAGCAGCGCGTGCAATCGCTGAACGCGGCCCAGCTGCTGCGCGGCGGCGACCTGGAGGGCGCCAATCAGCCGGCGCACCTCGAGGGCACCGAGCTCGAGCGCTACGTGGAAGAACGGATGCTGACGACGACGCTCGATAGCGCGGTGGCGTGGGCGCGCTCGAACGCGTTCTTCCCGCTCGCTTTCGGTCTGGCCTGTTGTGCGATGGAGCAATTCCACGCAGCCGGCCCGCGCATGGACATCGGGCGGTTCGGATTCGAAGCGTTCAGGGCCTCCCCGCGCCAGGCCGACCTGATCATCCTCGCGGGGCGCGTATCGATCAAGATGGCACCGATCATTCGCCGCCTCTACGACCAGATGCTCGAGCCCAAGTGGGCGATCTCGATGGGCGCCTGCTGCAGCTCGATGGGCGTGTTCAACAACTACGCTCTGGTGCCCGCGGACAAGTTCATGCCGATCGATGTGCACGTCCCCGGCTGCCCGCCCCGCCCTGAGTCGCTGATGCACGGTGTGCTGAAGCTACGCAAGATGATCCAGGACGACCCCGACATGGGCTGGCGCGAGCGCTACGACGCCGTCGGCACGGAGGAGATCGTCCCCGGTGCCTGACGCCACCGGGCTGGAGCTGATCGCCCATGAGTTGGGCGAGGCCGTCATCGAGACGGTCTACTTTCGGGAGCGCGCGACGCTGCAGATCGATCCGGCATCGATTCGCTCGACGCTCCAGCACCTGCGTGGGCTCGGGTACACGTTGCTCGCGAGCGTACATGGGGTCGACTACTACCCCGAGGAGCCACGCCTCGGGGTCCATTACGAGCTGCTGGACATGTCGAAGGTCGACCGCATCACCGTCAAGCTGCGGGTCTCGTTGGATGCGCCGACGGTGGACTCGGTCACCGACGAATGGCCGACGGCCAACCATCAGGAGCGGGAGATCTACGACATGTTCGGGGTCTCCTTCGAGGGCCATCCAGACCTGCGCCGGATCCTGATGCCCGAGGACTACGAGGGCCACCCCCAGCGGCGCGACTTTCCCGTCGGAGGCGAACCGGTCATCTTCACCTATGACGAGGCCAAATGGCTGGAGTCACGCGCGTGAGCCCCACGACCCCGCCCGCTAGCCCGCCGACCCTGTCCGCATACCGCCGGCGCGAGCAGTCGATCACGCTCTCCCCCGTCGAGGAGCCACTCGAAGGTGGCGCCGAGACCACGGACGAGTTGCTGACGCTCAACTTCGGCCCGCACCACCCCGCCACGCATGGCGTCCTGCGGCTGCTCGTCACGCTCCAGGCGGAGATTGTGCGCGACGTCAAACCGATCATCGGCTACGTCCACACGGGGATCGAGAAGACGGCCGAGGACAAGGCCTACTGGAAGGTGATCCCGGTGGTCGAGCGGATGGACTACCTCGCCTACTACTTCAACGCGATGGCCTACATCGGCGCGGTCGAGACGCTACTGGAGGTGGAGGTGCCCAAGCGCGCTCAGTACCTGCGCGTGATCCATCTCGAGCTGAACCGGATCGCCTCACACCTGATCTGGCTGGGCACTTCCGCGCTCGACCTCGGCGCGGTTTCGATCTTCCTCTACTGCCTGCGCGAGCGCGAACTGATCCTCGACCTGTTCGAGATGTCCTCGGGCGCCCGCATGCACACGCGCTACTTCCAGGTCGGCGGCGTGATCGAGGACATCCCCGGAGGCTTTGAGCCGAAGCTGCGCGAGTTCCTGAAGGTGATGCCCGAGCGCGCCGACGAGTACGGGGCGATCCTCAACTCCAACGAGATCGTCCTGCAGCGCCTGCGCGGCACCTGCCCACTGGATGCGGAGACTTTGCTCGGACTGGGGGTCACAGGACCGCTGCTGCGCGCGGCGGGCAACCCCTGGGACCTGCGCAAGGCGGCGCCGTACAGCTCCTACGAGGACTTCGAGTTCAAGATCCCTGTGGGGACCGTCGGCGACAACTACGACCGCTTCGCCGTGCGCCTGGCCGAGATCTACGAGTCGGTGAAGATCATCTCCCAGGCTTTGGACGGCTTGCCCGAGGGGCCCCATATCACCGGCGATCGCAAGGTGGCCCTGCCTCCCCGCCACGAGCTCGCCACCTCGATGGAGGCTTTGATCCACCACTTCAAGCTAGTCACCGAGGGCTTCCGCGTGCCCCCCGGCGAGGTCTACTACCCGATCGAGTCCCCCCGCGGTGAGCTCGCCTGCTTCGTGCGCTCTGACGGGTCATCCAAGCCCGCGCGCGTGCACATGCGCGACCCGTCGTTCGTCAACCTACAGGCGCTCGCGCCGATGACCCGGGGCAGCTACATCGCGGACATGATCGCCACGACCGCGATGCTCGATCCGATTCTTGGGGGAATTGATCGATGACTTCACGGTCCAGCGTGCCGATGGACAAGGGTGTCCCCCGCTTCGAGCACGGCTCGCGCGTGCCCGGGTGGGATACGCCCGCGGATCTGGAGAAGGGCCCGGCGACGATTCCCGGGGTGGGCGGGACCCCATCCGTCCCAGTCCCGTCCGAGCTGCGCGCGGAGATCGAAGCGCACATGGCGCTCTACCCAGAGACTCGCTCCGCCTCGCTACCCGCGCTCGCGGCCGCGCAACGCCTGCACGGCTGGTGCTCGCCCGAGGCGATCGAGCAGGTCGCCTGCGTGATGCGGCTGACTCCCGCGGACCTGGCGGCCGTGGCCACGTTCTACGACATGCTCGAGACCGAGCCCGTCGGGCGCCACAGCGTGTACGTCTGCACGAACATCTCCTGCTCGCTGTGCGGCGCCGACGCGCTGCTCGCCGCTATCCAGGGGGCCGCCGGCGATGAGGAGGAGTTCAATGTGCGCGGGTTCGAGTGCCTTGGCGCCTGCGACATCGCGCCGATGGCATCCGTTGACGGCGTCTATGTCGGGCCGCTCTCGATCGAGGACGTGCCGGCTTTGCTCGACGACGTGCGGGCCGGGCGCCCGGTCCTGCCGGAGAAGCAGCTCGCGCGCAAACGGGTCGCCGACCCGCACGCAAACACCCAGGAGTGGGTGGGCGGGGATCGATCCCAGGCCGAGGGAGACGCCTGAGGATGCCTGCGACCGCCGGGGTGGGTGGGGATCCGATCCTCCTGTTCCACGACATCGACGAGCCCGGCCTGAACACACTCGAGGTCTACGAGCGTCGTGGCGGCTACGAGGCGCTGCGCAAGGCCCTGCAGTCCTCGCCCGAGGAGGTGCTCGCACAGCTCGAAGCCTCCGGCATACGTGGTCGCGGCGGCGCGGGCTTCTCGATGGGCAAGAAGGTCTCGTTCCTGCCGAAGGGCACGATGGACAAGTACCTCGTCTGCAACGCCGACGAGTCCGAGCCGGGCACGTTCAAGGACCGCGAACTGATGCAGAAGAGTCCGCACATGCTGATCGAGGGAATCGTGATCGCCTCCTACGCGGCGGGAACCAACCGCTCGTTCATCTACATCCGCGGCGAGTACGTGTTGCAGGCCGACGTGCTCGACGCGGCGCTTGCCGAAGCGCGCGAGGCCGGCTACGTGGGCGAGCGGATCCTCGGCTCGGAGCACTCGCTCTCGCTCGTCGTGCACCGCGGCGCGGGGGCGTACATCTGCGGCGAGGAGACCGGGCTGCTCGACTCGCTGGAGGGCAAGCGCGGCAACCCTCGCCTGAAGCCGCCGTTCCCCGCCGTCCAAGGCCTGTATCAGGGACCGACGTTGATCAACAACGTCGAGACGCTCGCCACCGTCCCGGCAATCATGCGGATGGGCGGCGAGGAGTACGCCAAGCTCGGCGTCGAGACCTCGACGGGCACAAAGCTCGTCTCGATCTCCGGTCAGGTGCAGCGTCCCGGCAACTACGAGATCGAGCTCGGCATCCCCTCGCGCGAGATCATCTACGGGCTCGCCGGCGGGCCCCCGGAGGGGCGCGAAATCAAGTGCTGGTTCCCGGGTGGCTCCTCGGCGCCGGTGCTCACCGCCGATGACCTCGACGTGCCGTATGACTTCGACTCGCTCGCCAAAGCCGGCTCGATGCTCGGCTCCGGGGCAATAATCATCGTCGACGACTCCACGCCGATCGTCGAACTGGCGATGAAGCTCGCGAAGTTCTACCGGCACGAGTCCTGCGGCAAGTGCACCCCCTGCCGTGAGGGCACGAACTGGACGGTGAAGATGCTGGAGCGGATCGACTCCGGCGAGGCCACGCCGATGGACCTCGACATCATGGCCTCCGTGCAGGAGCACATCATCGGCAACTGCCTGTGCGTTTTGGGCGACGCGATGGCGATGCCGATCGGCTCGATGATCGCGAAGTTCCGTCCGGAGTTCGAGGCGCACATCGAGAGCCGCCGGCTGGAGCCTGTTCATGCCTAGGCCCGAACCGAAGACGATCACCTTCACGATCGACGGCTTGGAGGTGCAGGCGCCGGAGAACTCGATGCTCGTCGACGCGGCCAAAGGAGGCGACGTCGAGATCCCCGTGTTCTGCTACGAGCCCAAGCTCGGTCAGCCCGTCGGCGCCTGCCGCATGTGCCTCGTCGAAATCGAGGGCATCCCCAAGCTGCAGACCGGCTGCTCCACCCCGGTCAAGGACGGCATGGTCGTGCATACCCAGACCGACCGCGTGAAGACCGCACAGCAGTCGGTCGTCGAGTTCCTGCTGATCAACCATCCGCTCGACTGCCCCGTTTGCGACAAGGGCGGCGAGTGCCCGCTGCAGGACATCACCTTTGGCTGGGGTCCCGGCCACTCGCGCTTCATCGAGCCCAAGCGCCACTTCGTCAAGCCGCTGGAGCTCTCCCCCACGATCGCGATCGACCGCGAGCGCTGCATCCTCTGCTACCGCTGCGCGCGCTTCTCCCAGGAGATCTCCGAAGACAACCAGCTCGTTTTGCTGGAGCGCGGCGCGCACTCCTACATCTCGACCTTCGACGGCCACCCTTACGTCGCGCCGTTCTCAGGAAACATTGTCGAGCTGTGCCCCGTCGGCGCGCTCACCTCGCGCCCCTACCGGTTCCGCGCGCGGCCGTGGGACATCGAGGACGCGGGCTCGGTCTGCACGCTCTGCCCGGCACAGTGCAACGTCACCCTGACCGTGCGCGACGACCGCGTGCTGCGCGTGCTCGCGCGGGAGAACGACGAGGTCGACGACGGCTGGCTGTGCGACGCTGGGCGCTTCGCCTACCCCACGCTCGGCGGTGACGACCGGGTGAGCGAGCCACTGATCCGCGACGGCGGCGAGCTGCGCCCCGTCTCCTGGGAGCGAGCGCTGGAGGCGGCCGCCGCAGCTCTTGCGCGCGCCGGCGAGCGCACGGGTGCAATCGCCGGTGGTCAGAGCACAAACGAGGAGGGCTTCCTGCTCGCACGGCTCCTCCGCGAGGGCCTTGGCTCGCTGCATCTGGACTCGCGCCGCGCCGGCACTCTGCCCCTGGAGCTGCACCGCACGCTGTCCGACCCCGCGCTGCAGGCGCGGGTCTCAGACCTCGAGTTCGCCCACGCCGTGCTCGTGCTCGACGCCGACCCGATCGAGGACATGCCGATCCTCGACCTGCGCCTGCGCAAGGGCATCCGCCGCCACGGCATGCACCTCTTTCGCGCAGGCGCGGCGGACCTGCTTAGCAGCGAGCGCGTCGACGAGCTGGCTGGGCAACTGCGCGAGACCGGTGAGGAGATCGTGATCCTATGGGGCGAGCGCTTAACCGCCGGCCCCGACGGCACCGCAGCCACACAGGCGCTGCTCGACTTGGCGCAGACGCTGTCGCTTGCGGACACCTCCGGAGCGGGTCTGCTCGAAATCCCTGCCGGCGCAAACGGGCGCGGCCTACGCGAGGCCGGGGTGCTGCCGAACGCCGGCCCGGGGCTGCATGAGCTTGGCGAGGCGCCCGGTAAGGATGCTCACGCGATCGCCGAGGCCCTGGCCGAGGGTGAGCTCGCGGCGCTGTACCTGTTCCAGACAGATCCTCTGCATGAGGTGCCCGACCGCCAGCTGGTCGATCCGGTTGCGCGTGTGATCTCGCACAATGGCGACTCGGCCGCTGTCCCTGACCCCGCACCCGACCGCGAGCTGTGGGGACGAGCGCTGGAGCGCGCCTCGACGGTCATCGCGCACACGACGTTCCTGACCGAGGGTCTGCGCGAGCACGCCGACGTGGTCTTCCCAGCCGAGGCATACGCCGAGAAGGAGGGCACGATCGTGCATCCCGACGGGCGAATCCAGCGGCTGCGCCCTGCCGTCGGCCGTGTGGGTGAGTTTGGCTCCACTCGGGCTGGTTGGCAGGTGCTCGTCGAGGTGGCCTCACGCTTGGGTTGCGACTTCGGTGTCCTCACCGGCTCGATGGCTTCCCAGCAGCTTTTCGATGCGATCCCCTTATACGCGGGCCTGACACTCGAGGAGATCGGTGGCCGCGGTGTGCGCTGGCAGGAGCGCGAACCGGCGGTGGCGTCCTGATGCTCGCGATCGTCGGCTACTACGAAGAATGGTGGATCCAGATCCTCAAGGCGATCGTGATCTTCGCCGTGGGCCTGCAGCTCGTGCCGGTCGTACTGCTCGCCGAGCGCAAGCTGCTCGGGCGCTTCCAGGCGCGCTACGGACCCAACCGGGTCGGGCCTTACGGCGCGCTGCAACCGCTCGCGGACATCCTCAAGCTGCTCACCAAGGAGCAGTTTCGGCCGAGCACCTCGATTGGGTTCCTGTTCGTGCTGGCGCCGATCATCTCGATCCTCACGGCGGTCGCCGCGTTCGCAATCATCCCGTTCGGCAACGTCCAGCACATCTTCGGCACGCGCGTCGGGCTGTACGGGATCGACGTCTCGATCGGTCCACTTTACGTTTTCGCGTTCGGGGGGATCGCTTTCTACGGGATCATGCTCGGCGGCTGGTCCTCGGGCTCGAAGTACTCGTTCCTCGGTGCGATGCGCGCCGCCGCGCAGCTGATCTCCTACGAGGTCTCTCAGGGCCTCGCGCTGGTCGGCGTGATCTTCACCGCGCAGACGCTCTCGCTAACCGGCATCGTCGAAGCCCAGAAAGGCATGTGGTACATCGTGCCGCAGTTCTTCGGCTTCCTGATCTTCCTGACCGCGAGCTTTGCAGAGACCAACCGCGCGCCGTTCGATTTAACCGAGGCCGACGCCGAGCTCGTCGGCGGCTACAACACCGAGTACGGCGGGGGACGCTTCGCGTCCTACTACTTCGCCGAGTACCTCAACGTGCTCGTCGTATCCGGGATCGTAACGACCGTGTTCCTCGGCGGCTGGCTCCTGCCGTTCGGCATCCACCCGCCGGGCTGGGTCGACCCGTTCGTCGTCCTGTTCAAGATGGGGCTCGTCACGTTCCTGTTTATCTGGGTTCGTGCGACGCTTCCCCGCCTGCGCTACGACCAACTGATGAGCTTCGGCTGGAAGGTCCTGCTGCCCCTGGCCACACTCAACGCGCTCGTCACGGCCGTGCTCGTAGTGGTGACACACTGATGACCGACCCAACCCCAACCCCAACCACTGCCGAGCTGAACGTCACGAGCTGGAGTCCCGGCGAGGATGTGATTGAGGTCATGCGTACTCCCGCGCCGGGCCCCGCACGCGCGAGCTGGCGCACGTTCCGTGAGACCGCGCGAGGCCTGATGACGACCTTCGGCCGCCTCACGGAAAAGGGCGTCACGGTTCAGTATCCGGAGGAGAAGACGCCCGTCTACCCGCGCTTTCGCGGCAGGCACAAGCTGCACCGCTTCGAGGACACGGGCCTGGAGAAGTGCGTCGGCTGCTCGCTCTGCGCGGCCGCCTGCCCGGCCGACTGCATCAGGGTGGTCGCAGCCGAGAACACTCCCGAAAACCGCGTCTCCGCCGGCGAGCGCTACGCGGCGGTGTACGAGATCAATCTCTCCCGTTGCATCTTCTGCGGATACTGCGAGATCGCCTGTCCGTTCGACGCGATCACGATGGGCCACGACTACGAGCTCTCCGACTACGACCGCACAGATCTGATCTTCACCAAGGAGATGCTGCTGGCCGAGCCGCTGGAGCGCACACCGCTGCGAAACGAGGGCGAGTGAGCACGATCCTGTTCTTCATCGCCGGCTTCGGCGTGATCGCGGGCGCGGTCGGCGTCGTCGTCCTGCGCGACCCGTTCTACAGCGTACTCGCGCTCGTCGGGCACCTGATCTCGCTCGCGGTGCTGTTCCTACTGCTGCGCGCGGAATTCGTCGCCGCCGCGCAGGTCGTGGTGTATGCGGGGGCAGTGATGGTCCTGTACGTGTTCGTCGTCGCCTACGTCGGCGGCTCAGGCGCGGGATCGCCGGTAGACGAGCCGCTCGGCGGGGTGGGCGGGCTCGGATCATCCGCCTCGAACCTGCGTCTCGGCGGGGCGATCGCCGGTGGAGCGCTGCTGATCGAGCTGCTGATCGCGTTGCTCGGCACCGGCCTGAAGGCAATCAGCGGCTATGGCGCCTCCTACGCTCCGGGGCCGCGCACGTTCGGCACGCCCGCGTACATCGGCAACCTGCTGCTCACGCGCTTTCTGCTCGCGTTCGAGGCGGCCTCGTTTCTGCTGCTGATCGCGGCCGTCGGCGCTGTCGTGCTCGCCGGCCGACGGGGCGGCCTGGAGGATGAGGAGGAGCGCAAGCTCACGCCACTCGACCTGATCCGCCCCCAGGGCACGGGCACGACGGCCGAGGGCGTCGGAGGGCAACACCGGTGAGCATCGCCTGGTACCTCGCCGTCTCGGCGATCGTCTTCTCGCTCGGCGTCGTCGGCGTGATCACCCGGCGCAACCCGCTCGTCGTGTTGCTGTGCCTCGAGCTGATGCTGAACGGCGCCAACCTCTCGCTCGTCGCGTTCGCGCGCATGTGGGGAAACGGCGACGGGCAGATCCTCGCTTTGATCGTGATGACCGTCGCCGCCTGCGAGGTCTGTATCGGGCTCGGCATGATCGTCGCGATCTATCGGAGGCGTCTGCCGGTGGATGTGGATGAGCTGAGGGAGCTGCAGGGATGAACCGGGGCCATTTGGAGAAGCGAGCTAGATGAGCGCCACGACCTACGGCTGGCTCGTGCTGGCCTTCCCCCTGCTCGGAACGCTGATCATCGCGTTCGGCTTTCGCAGCCTCCCCGGGCGTTACGCCGGATGGATCGGCACCGCCGCGATCGGCCTCGCGTTCATTGCGGCGCTCGGCACGCTGATCGCACTGCAGGGGCATTCCCCCAGCCACCGCGAGCTGGAATCCTCGCTGTGGGACTACGCATCGTCGGTAGGTGTCAACGCGCGCCTGTCGATCCTCGTGGATCCGCTATCGGTCTACATGATCCTGATCGTCACGGGCATCTCCACGATGATCCACCTGTACTCGATCTCCTACTTGGACGAAGACCGTGGCAACGCCCGCTTCTTCTCCTACCTGAACTTCTTCGTCTTCTCGATGCTCCTGCTCGTGCTCGCGGGCAACTTCCTGCTGCTGATCGTCGGCTGGGCGTTCGTCGGCGCAGCCTCCTACCTCTTGATCTCCTTCTGGTATCGGCGGACAACGGCTACGAAGGCAGGGATCAAGGCGTTCGTGATCAACGTCGTCGGCGACGTCGGGTTGGTGCTCGGCACGTACTTCATCTTCAAGCACACCGGCACGCTCAACTTCCTCGCCACCTTCAAGGCCGCGCCGCACGTGTTCCAGAAGGGCGAAGCGGACATCGTCGCCGGCTGCCTCTTGCTGCTCGTCGGGGCGTGCGCGAAGTCCGCCCAGGTCCCGCTGCACACATGGCTGCCCGACGCGATGGAGGGACCGACCCCCGTCAGCGCGCTGATCCACGCGGCGACGATGGTCACCGCCGGCGTCTACCTGATCGCGCGCATGCACGTGCTGTTCGAACTCGCCCCCGCGGCGCAGGACACGGGCGCGGTGATCGGCGCGCTGACGCTGTTGATCGCGGGCACGATCGCGCTGACGCAGACCGACATCAAGCGCGTGATCGCCTACTCGACGATGTCCCAGATCGGCTACATGATCATGGGCGTCTCCGTCGGCGCCTACGCGGCCGGGATGTTCCACCTGATGACCCACGCGTTCTTCAAGGCGCTGCTGTTCATGGGCGCCGGCTCGATCATCGGCGCGATGGGCGGTGAGCAGTCGCTGGAGAAGATGGGCGGCTTTCGCAAGGCGCTGCCGTTCACATTCGCCTGCTTCATCATCGGCGGGCTCGCTTTGTCCGGCATCCCGCCGTTCTCGGGCTTCTTCTCCAAGGACGACATCCTGCTCGTGACAGCGGAGCGCGGCGGCTGGCACTGGGCGCTGTATGTGATGGGCTACGTCGGCGCGTTCCTGACCGCGATCTACACGTTCCGGATGATCTTCAGGGCCTTCTACGGGGACCCCGTCAAGGAGGCGCAAGAGCTCGAAGCCGGTCACCTGCACCACGCGGAGGTCCCGACAAACCCAGCAAACGGCGAGGTCGAGGACACCGACGTCGGCTTCCCTGGCCCGCATCACACGGTCGCCGAGCGCGCAATTCCGATGAAGGTTGCGATGACCGTGCTCGCGATCGGCGCGATCGGCGCCGGCCTCGTGCAGGTTCCGGGGCTCGACGATGTGATCGTCAACTTCCTGCGGCCCACCTTCGCGAGCTCGCCCCTGTACGAACCGCACACCAAGGACGGGCTGCTGATCTTCGGGATGGTCCTCGGCACCCTCCTCGGGCTCGCCGGGATCGCGATCGCCTATCGCATCTGGGTCAAGCAGCCGAGCATCGCCGTCACCGCCCGCGAACGGTTTGGGCCGCTGTACGAGCTGTTCGTAAACAAGTGGTACTTCGACGAGCTGATCGACTACGCGATCGTGCGCCCGGCCGCCGCGACGGGACGCTTCGCGATGGATACCTTCGAGCGGGTATTCGTACAGGACACGATGATCGGCGGCACGACCGGGCTCGTGCGGGCCAGCTCGGCCGCGGTGCGTGCCGTGCAAAACGGCTTCCTGCGCTACTACGCCGCGCTGCTCGTGCTCGGCGTGGCGGGCGTCGGCTTCTACTTCCTCCTGCAGGCCTGACCACGGACGCCCTGAGCACATGCCTCCCCTTTCAATCCTGATCTGGCTGCCCGCGCTGTGCGGCGTGCTCGGCGCGATCGTCCCCTCGCTGTTGAGGAACACCGGCGCCACCAGGACGAGCACAGACCCCGCAGAGCCGGGCGCCGCGAGCTCGGATGAGCCTGGTGTGCCCAGTGCGTCCGGCGCCTGGAGCACTTCCGGCATTCTCGCGCTGATCGGATCGGTGGTCGCGCTGGGCCTCGCGATCGGCTACATCGCCGACTTCCACAGCGGCGGACCGGCCCTGCAGCACGTCACCGATGTGGTCTGGATCTCGACATTGGGCATCCACTACAAGCTCGGCATCAGCGGGCTGAACGTGTTCCTCGTAGGACTGACCACGCTGCTGTTCGCGGCCGCGACTCTGGCCGCAAACATGCGCTCGTGGGAGCGGCCGAAGCTCTTCTACTTCCACTTCATGCTCGCCGAGTCCGCGGTACTCGGCGCGTTCCTCGCCCAGGATCTGGCGCTGTTCGTCGCGTTCTTCGATCTGATGCTGATCCCGTTCTACTTCCTGATCGGCGGCTGGGGCCGGGAACCAGACAGAGTCAAAGCGACGATCAAGCTCGTGATCTACACGCTCGTCGGCTCGCTGTTGATGCTCGCCGCCGCGATCGCCACCGGCGTGCTGGCCGCCGAACAGGGTGGCGGGCACATCACGTTCGTGCTCACCTCGCTGCAGGCACTGCCGCTGAGCAAGGGCTCGCAGGAGTGGATCTTCCTGTTCTTCGCCGCTGCGTTCCTCGTGAAGATGCCCGCCTTCCCGCTGCATGGCTGGATGCCGGATGGATACCGAGCGATGCCGATCGAGGTGCTGATGGTGTTCTCCGGCGTGCTCTCGAAGGTCGGCGCGTACGGCTTCCTGGCGATCGTGTTGCCGCTGTTCCCCCAGGCGGCGGCGCACTTCCAGGTGCTGATGCTGTTAATCGCGCTCGCCTCGATCATCTACGGCTCCGCGCTCGCCTTCACCCAGACAGACGTGCGCCTGATCGCGGGGTATTCCTCGGTCGCGCAGCTCGGGTTTATCACGCTCGGGATCTTCGCCCTGAACCCTCAGGGCGCTCAGGGCGCGCTGCTGCAGATGGTCAACCACGGGCTGGTCGTCGCACCACTGTTCTTCATCATCCTGTTGCTCTCGCGGCGCGCCGGCGGCTCGGAGGATGTCCGCGAGATGGGCGGCATCGCCTTCCGCGCACCGGTGCTCGCATCGCTGTTCCTGATCGTCGCACTCGCAACGCTCGCGATCCCCGGCTCGTCGAACTTCGTCGGCGAGTTCCTGATCTTGCTCGGCGTCTTCAAAGCCAAGCTCGCGATCGCGGTAATCGCCTTCAGCGGCGTGGTGATGGCGAGCGTGTACGCGCTGCGGCTGTTCATCGGCGCGATGCACAACCGCGTCGGGCCGAAGGTCCACTCCCGCGACATCTCGATCCGTGACGGCCTCGTGCTGGTGCCGCTCGTCGCGGTGATCCTGTTCCTCGCGCTCTACCCCCAGTTCGCGCTGCATCGCAGCGAAGGCTCGGTCAAGAACGCCGTGTTCGAGGCGCAGGCGCTCGCGCACAATCCCAATGCCCAGTTCCATTACTTCGCGGGCACGGCGAACACCGCCGCGATCGCGAGCACCGGCGAGGGCGAATCGAGTGGCGCGCAGTCGCCCTCTGAACCACCCGCCCACGCAGGCGAGACCGAATATAGGCAGGAAGGGTCAGCGCAGGAAGGATCAGCAAAATGAGCAGCCTCATCCCCCTCGCTACCGCCACCCTGAAAGGCCCGCACGTCGACTTCGCCGGGCTCTCGCCCCTGATCGCGCTACTGGGCGGCGCCGCCGTGGTGCTCCTCGTCGGCCTACTCGGCCACAAAGCGGCGCGCGAGCAGGCGGTCCCCGCGCTCAGCCTGGCGACACTGGCCGCCTCGCTCGGCCTGACGATCTGGCAGTGGGGCGAGGAGAAGTCGATCCTCGCCGGGGCGCTGCGAATCGACGACCTGGCGCTCGTGCTGAACATGATCCTGATCGCCGGCGGCGCGGCCACGGTGCTGCTCGCATGGCGCTCACGCGCGGCGGAAAGCACGGCCCATGGCGAGTGGCACGCGCTGCTATTGACCTCGATCGGCGGCATGTTCCTGCTCGCGAGCGCCCAGAACACGGTGCTCGTGTTCCTCGGCCTGGAGCTCCTCTCGATCCCGTTGTACGTGCTCTGCGCGACCGGCATGTCAAAACGCGGCCAGCACCAGGAGCGCTCGCTGGAGTCTGGCTTGAAGTATCTGATCATCGGCTCCGTCGGCTCAGCCACGCTGCTGTATGGCCTGGCGCTGATCTACGGTGCCACCGGTGCGACCGACTTCAGCGCGATCGCCACCGCGCTTTCGACGGGCAACCTCGCGACCGATCCCCTGACGCTGACGGGCATCGCGCTGTGCGTCGCCGGCCTCTGCTTCAAGGCCTCCGTCGCGCCCTTCCACCAATGGACCCCCGACGTCTACGAGGGCGCGCCGACGCCCGTGACCGCGTTCATGGCGGTCGCCACCAAGGTCGCCGCGCTGGGCGTGTTCCTGAGGCTGTTCGACGTCGCGTTCATCAACGCTCAGACCAGCTGGGGGCCGGCGGTGGCAGCGCTCGCGACGATCACGATCCTGGTCGGCAACGTCGGCGCGCTCGGGCAGTCTTCGTTGAAGCGGATGCTCGCCTACTCCTCGGTCGGCCAGGCCGGCTACATGCTCGCCGGGGTCGTGGTCGCCACCAGGCTGGGCGTGCAGGCGACGGTCTTCTACCTCGCGGTCTACGTCGCGATGAACATGGCCTCCTTCGCCGTGATCGTCGCGCGCGAGCGCGAAACCACGCTGGGCGACTCGGTCGACGCGGTTGCCGGAATCGGCCGCGAGCGGCCGTGGCTGGCGTGGCCAATGACGATCTCGCTGCTCGGGCTCGCCGGGATCCCTGCGACGGCCGGGTTCATCGGCAAGTTCTACCTGATCGATGCTGCCGTCTCGGGTGGCTACACGTGGTTGGGAGTAGCGATCGTCGTCGGCTCGATGATCTCCCTGGGCTACTACCTGCCGGTGATCGCGGCGATGTGGATGCGCGAGGCGCCCGCGGGCGCGGGGCAGCCAAGTTCCCCCTCTTCCCCCGCGAGCGCACCAACCCCGGCAGCCGGTGCGCTTCCGGCGCTCGCCGGCGGATCGCCCGAGCTCGATGCCGATGCTGGGCCCCTCGGCGTCGATCCTTCTGTCACAGTCGGCGCTCCCTTACAGCCGCCTGCCCCCGAAACCAGCGGCCCTCAACCCGAGGTCCTATTCGTCGCCGTGCTCGCCGGGGCAGCGACGCTCTTCTTCGGGATCATTCCCCAGCCTCTGTTCAACCTCGTCACCCATGCCGGCGGCGCGCTCAGCGGGCTGTTCTGAGCCTTCCGTCATGCCGTAAGGCACGTTTCCTCGCTGTCCGCCGGCCGACTTCACGCCTGCGACAACCCCTTCCTACAGTCGACCGGAGGCCTCCGCCGCCGCTTCGGCCTCCTGCAGCTGTCGCTCCACGAGATCCAGCCCGGCGTCCCAGAACCCCGGGTCGGCCAGATCGATCCCGACGAGCTGACCCAGCTCCTCGGGGCTGCGCGACCCCCCGGCGGCGAGCATCTCCAGATAGCGGGGCACGAGCTCCGGGCCCTGCTGCTCGTAGCGCTGATAGACCGACAGCGCGAGCAGCTGGCCGTAGGCGTAGGCATAGACGTAGCCGGGTGAGCCGATGAAGTGCGGGACGTAGGACCACCACGAGCGGTAGCCATCGGTGATCTGCACCGAGTCGCCGAGCAGCTCTGACTGGCTCTCGGCCCACAGCTCGCCGAAACGCTCGACCGACAGCTCGCCCTGCTCGCGTCGCGCGGTGTGGACGAGATCCTCGAAGCGGTTCATCGCGACCTGCCGAAAGACGGTGGCGATCGTGTCCTCGAGATTCTCCGCCAGCAACGCCAGACGCGAGGCCGGTGAGGAGTCCTCTGCGAGCAGCCGTCCGAATACGACGGTCTCGGCAAACACCGAGGCTGTCTCGGCGAGCGTCAGCGGCGTGCTCTGATGGAAGACACCTTGCCGGGCCGCGAGCGCGAAGTGGACGCCGTGACCGAGCTCATGCGCGAGCGTGAGCACGTCACGCCGGCGGGCTGTGTAGTTGAGTAGCACGTATGGGTGCGCCGAGGGCACAGCCGGCGCGCAGAAAGCGCCACCGCGCTTGGCAGGCCGCACCGGCGCGTCAATCCAGCGCTCGTCGAAGAAGCGTTTGGCCAGGGCGCCCAGCTCTCCTGAGAAGGACGAGTAACAGTCGAGCACGATCTCGCGCCCTTGCGCGAAGGAGAAGGTGACCTCATCCGAGGTGACGGCCGCCATCCGGTCGTAGTCGGCCAACTTCTCCACCCCGAGCAGCCGTGCCTTCAGCCGGTACCAGCGCCGCGCGATCTCATAGCGCCCGCGGACCGCCTCGATCAGCGCCTGCACCGACTCGTCTGAGGCCTCGTTTGAGAGGTTGCGCGCGGCCAGCCAGCTGGGGTAGCGGCGCAGGCGGTCGTCGGTCGCCTTGTCGGCCAGCAGCGTGTTGAACAGGAACGCCCGCGTGCGCAGTCCCGGCTCTAGCGCCGCGGTCACCGCCTCGGCGGTCGTGCGACGAACATTGGGATCGGCCGCCATCAGATTGCTCAATGCAACATCGAGAGCCACGGGCTCCGTGGCCTGCTCCTGTGGCAGCTCGACCTCGATCGCCGAGGTCAGCTCCTCGAACAGCCGCGACCACGCCCCCGCGCCCGTCAACGCCTTCTCGACCAGGATCTTCTCCTCGGGCTCGCTCAGCAGGTGCTCGCGGTAGCGGCGTGCGTTACGGAGGTAGTGGCGGCAGAAGTCAAGTCCTTCGCCCGCCAAGAGCTCCTCGGCGCGCTCATCGCTCAGAGCCGCCCATTCGAGCTCGAAGAACAAAAGGGTTGTCCCGATCTGAGTCTCGCGCTCTTGCACCTTCTGCAGGAGCGCGCCATTGGCGGGAGTGGCGGTGTCGGTGTAGAAGCGCAAGGCCGCGTAGGAGCCGGCGCGGCCGAGGAGCTCGTAGATCACAGCCAGCTCCGCCATCGCCTCCCCCAGACCAGCACTGTCGAGCTCGCCGAGCTTGCCGGCGTAGCGCTCAGCAAACGCCTGCGCCCGCGCCCGAGCGTCCTCCAGCCGGCTCTCGACGCCGGCCTCGCTCTCGCCGTCGAGAAGCGGCTCGAGGTCCCAGGCGGTAGCCTGGAGCTCGGGATCGTTCGGTTCGGTAACGGCTGCGGTCTGGGGCATTTGACGCGCCAGCTTAGCTGGCAGTCGCTACTCGTACTGCAGCGCCTGCAGCACGTTGAGCCGAGCGGCCCGCCGAGCGGGGAAGATCGCGGCGAGAATGCCGGCGAGGATCGCGGCGATCACGAACACCACGAGCGTCCCGACGGGGATCGTGAAGGTGGGGTATTCGATCGCCTGCCCGACCATGATCGCGAGCACGATCCCCACGGGGATTCCCAGCGCGGCGCCGATCATGGCGGTGACGATGCTCTCGTGACGGATCATCCGGCGCAGCTGGCGGCGGCTCATACCGATCGCTCGCAGCATGCCGAGCTCGCGGGTGCGCTCGAACACGGTCAGCACGAGCGTGTTGACGATCCCGAACAGGCTGATGACGATCGACAGCGAGAGCAGCACGTACAGGAGGTTGAGCAGGGTGTTGATCCCTTCCTCCTGGCTTGCCTTGAACTGGCTCTCGGTCTGGATCTTCGCGTCCGGGAAGCCGGCCAGCGCGTGTTCGAGCAGCTGCGTGTTAGCGGCCGTGGCGCCGCCGGCGATGTTCACGAACGTGTAGACGTTCTGGGGGTTCTCGTATTCGGCGTCGAAACGTTGTGTGGAGATCGTCACGTCGCCGTAGGGCGAGCCCCCCTTGGGCGGTGCGAAGATGCCGCGCAGGTAGAGATGCATCACGCGTCCGGCAGGGGTCTCCACGGCGATCGGCGAGCCCACGTGCAGGTGCAGTTCTTTCGCGTAGTCCTTGGAGACGAACGCGCCGTCTTCGCCCAGCTCGCCCGGGACCGCCTGCGAGCCCGCCTGCCACTTGACGTCGATGACCCTGCTGATGTCCGGCGGGACGCCGCTGACGTTGATTTCGCTGCCGAACGCCCGACCCTGTCCGGCGCGCACACCGGCGACCACCAGCACGCCGGGAACCCCCTGCAGCGCTTCCGCCGAGGCGATCGAGATGGGCGAAAAGTTGTTCGTCGCGGTGAGCGCGTAGTCGGCACTGAAGATCTGGTTCACTGAGTTCTCGAACGTCGACTTCAGCCCGGTCGCAAGCACCGAGACGAGCGTCACGAGCGCAAGGCCGATCATCAGCGCCGAGGCGGTCGAGGCGGTCCGTGCGGGATTGCGCATCGCATTGCCGCGCGCGAGCCGGCCGGCGGCGCCCCCGAGTCTCGTCGCGGGCCAGCCGAGCACGAATGCCAGCGGCGGCACGAGCACCTTGGCGAGCATCGCCACGCCCACGAACAGCCCCGCCGCGCCCACTCCGATCGCGAGCAGTCGCGATCCCGTCGAGAGCCCGCCGACGAACAACCCGATCAGCATCAGCGCAACCGCCCCGAGGATCGTCAGCACCGCGACCGGGGTCCCGAAGCGCGCGAAGCGCGACGGCGGCAGCAGCGCGCCCTCGCGCACCGCGGCGATCGGCGGCACGTGGGTGGCGCGCAGCGCCGGGCGCAGCGCGGCGAGCACCGTGATCAGCACGCCGACGGCCAGCGAGACGACGACCGTGCGCGTCGCGAACACGTCGCTCGCCTGCGGCAGGTTGATGCCGAAGGAGACGAACAGCGAGTTCAGTCCCTTGGCGAGCCCCAAGCCGAGGAACAGACCCACGACCGATGCAAGCAGTCCGATCAGGAACGCTTCGATCAGCACCGAGCGCAGAACCTGGCGGCGGGTGGCGCCGAGCGTGCGCAGGGTCGCCAGCTCGCGCGTGCGCTGAGCGATCGTGATCGAGAGCGTGTTGGCGATCACGAATCCACCGACGAACAACGCAACGCCGGCGAACGCGAGCAGAAAGTCCTGGATGATGGAGAGAAAGCCGTTGGTGTTGCTCGTCGCGTGCTGAGCTTCCGCCGCACCCGTGCGCACCTGCGCGCTCGCCGGCAGGATCGGGCGGACCTCGCGCACGACCTGGGCCGGGGTGTAGCCGGGCCCGTCCGCGATCGAGATCGAGTCGAGCTCGCCCACCTTGTCGAACAGCTGCTGGGCGACGGGAAAGTCGAAGATCGCCATCGTCGCGCCACCGAGCGAGGAGACGCCGCCGATCTTCGCGATGCCCGCGATGCGGAACCGCTGCTCGGCGCCGCGCGCGATCACGCCGATCGTCTCGCCCACGGCGTAGTGCTTCGTTTCGGCGGTGTTGGCGTCGATCGCGATCTCGCCGGGACCGGACGGCCAGGCGCCGGAGACGAGCTGGAGCGGGTTGAAGCGCTGGTTGCCGTGCGGCTGCACGCTGAACGCGAGTCCCGGGGCGCCGCCGCTCGATATCACCTTTCCGTTGCGCCCCACCAGCTGCGCGGTGTCCGAGATGCCGCCTTCGCGTCTGCGCCACGCCGGGGAGCGCGCGCACGCTGCGCAAGCAGCGATTCGGGCAGCGTTGGAGCCAGCGTTCGCGCCGCCCCGTTCTTTGCCGGCGCCGATCGCGCTCTTGCCGGTGATTACGACGTCGGTGTGCTTGTAGACTTGCGTGAAGACGGTCCCGAACGCGGATTTGATCGTGTCGGTGAGGATGTAGGTGCCGCTGATCATCGCCACGCCGAGCACGATCGCGATGGCGGTCAGCGCCGCGCGCAGCTTGCGGCGGGCGAGACCCTTGAGCGCGACCGCGATCACGCCGAGAGGCTCGCCCATCACCGTGAGCACCTCCGCGGCGCTCGCGCCGGTCGAGCTCCTTGACGATCAGCCCGTCGGCGATGAACAGGATGCGGTCGGCGATCGAGGCGGCGCGCGGATCGTGGGTGACCATGACGGTCGTCTGGCCGTAGGCGTCGACCGAGCCGCGCATCAGCTCGAGGATCTCACCGCCGGTCTTCGAGTCGAGGTTGCCGGTCGGCTCGTCAGCGAGCAGGATCGTCGGGCGCGTGACGAGGGCGCGCGCGATCGCGACGCGCTGCTGCTCGCCGCCGGAGAGCTCGGAGGGACGGTGGCTGCGCCGCTTCTGCAGGCCGACCTTCGACGATCAGCTCGGCGACCCACGCCCTGTCCGGCTTCTCGCCGGCGATCGAGAGCGGCAGCACGATGTTCTCCTCGCGTCGAGCATCGGCAGCAGGTTGAAGAACTGGAAGATGAACCCGATGTGCTCGCGGCGCAGCCGCGTCAGATCGCCGTCGTCCAGCGCGCCGATCTCGGTGCCGGCGATCGTCACCGTGCCCGATGTCGGCTTGTCGAGACCCGCGAGCAGGTGCATCAGCGTCGACTTGCCAGAGCCCGACGGGCCCATCACGGCGACGAGCTCGCCTGAGCGCACGTCGAGATCGACGCCGCGCAGGGCGTCCACCGCGGTCTCGCCCTCGCCGTAGCGACGCGTCAGCTCGCGGGCCGCCACGGGGATGCCGGGTGGCGCCATCGCAGTTGTCTCTCCGGTGCTCGCCATACGATCCCAAGCTACCCGATATACCCGACGTATAGGATGCCCGACGCGGCATGTAGCATCGTCCGCCCGATGCACGAGACCACCCCGCAAGTCTTTCTGATCGCCCGTCCCTCGATCGACCTTGAGGGGATGCGTGGCTACCTGCAGGACGTCGGCGGCGAGTCCTGGCTCGAGCTGCGCACAGCCGGCGGCGAGGAGCAACTCAACGGCGGCGAGCTGCTCGTGGAGTTCGGCGGACGCGCCTGCTACCGCAGCTGGGAGCCCGGCCTGAACCCGAACGTCTCGCGGATTCGCACCGACCGGCTCGAGTACTTCGCGAACATCTTGCGCAGCGGTCACGGGAGCGTGCTGGAGCACGCGAATTATTCTTTCGCTATTCGGAATTGTTCAAGAGTATTCACCCACGAGCTTGTAAGGCATCGAGCCGGATCGGCCTTCAGCCAGGAGAGTCTGCGCTACGTGCGCCTGACCGACATCGGCTTCCGCGTACCCCCTGCACTGGAGCCTGTACGCGAGCAGGTGCTGTCGATCGTCGAGCAGCTCGAGGCGTTCCAGGTGAGCGCCGCGAAAGAGCTCGGGATCGACTCAGACGGGGTGCCCTTCCACGTAAAGAAGGAGGTCACCTCCGCGCTGCGCCGCCTCGCCCCGATCGGGCTCTCCACGGACATTGTCTGGACCGCGAACGCGCGCACGTTGCGCCATGTGATCGAGATGCGCACCGCAGAGGGCGCCGAGGAGGAGCTGCGCCGCGTGTTCGACGTCGTCGCCCGCATCATGCAGGCCGAGGCCCCCAACCTGTTCCAGGACTTCGCGCGGCAGGATGACGGGTCGTGGGTGCCTGAGCACCGCAAGGTGTAGACGGCAGGGCATCCGGCCCCGAGGCTCGCGCTGGCGTCCTCGGGGCCGGTGTCGCCCGGCAGCTAGCGGCGGCCGCTCAGCCGCGGTTGGGGATGCCAGCCGAGTCCGCGCCCCAACCGCCGTGTCCGTGTCCTGAGCCGCCCCAACCCCTGCCAGGGCCAGGGCCACCAAGCCCACCGCTTGAGCTCGGGGGATTCCACGGAAGCAGGTAGGCACGGTAGGTGTTCACGCCCGCCGGGAGCTCGGCGTTGAAGATGAGACTCCCCTGAGGGTCGAACTCCGAGATGTACGGCAAGATCCCCCAGCCGACGAACAGATTGCCCTCGGCGGTCGTCTGGGCGTTGCCCTGTGACGCCGCCGAGAGGCCCTCGGGCTGGTTGTCGGAGGATACGAGCGTGGCGGTGTGGTTCCACTCGTTCAGCTTCACCGTGATCGCCCGGCTGTACGGCAGGTTCGGTGTGCCCGAAGACTCGTTGTCGAAGAACGTGTACTCGTCATTGCCGATCGCCTCAGGGTCGTGCTGCCAGGAGAAGATCTCACTCGCGCTGTCGAGCACCTGTCCCGGAGCGGCTTGGAGGGCGAAGCTCGAGTCCTTGCCGCCCAGTTGCCAGATGATGTTGCCGTTGAAGCGGTTGACCTTGTAGGTGGTCCAGGTGTCGCGGGCGTCGATCAACAGGTTACCGTCGGTGTCGAGCTTGACGGCGTTGACGTGGAACCAGTCCCACGGCGTGCTCGCCGAGGCGGGCAGTGGCTGCTCGCTCTGGCTGTAAGGGACGTGGTCTGCGCTGTTCCACTGGAACAGGACCCGACCGGTGGAGATATCGATCTCCTGGACGACGCCGTCGATCACCGTCTGATCGGCCGGGCCGCCGATAGACGTCAGGTTCGCCGTGGCTGTGGTGTAAGAGAGGATCAGCGCCGTGTTCTGAGGTGTGATCAGGAACTCGTGGCCATCAGCGCTGAGTCCGTTGCCGGCATTGACCGTGGCGATCTGCTGGTAGTGGTCGTTGTAGATGTAGTCGGTGCCGCTCGAGAGCCCGCCGAGGCCGGTGCCCTGCCACCACGTGAGGACCGGCTGGCCGTCATAGGTCTGGGTGCGGAAGTCGGCCGCCTCCTCTCCCGCAGGGACTGGCTGGAACCAGATGACGTTGCCATGGCTGTCGAGGATCTCCGGACCGTTGGCATACGTGGTCGCATCACCAAACGGCGAGACGAAGATGTCGCCCTGACCGATGTTGGCATTCGAGGTGAGGATCGAGACCGGCGGCGGAGCAGTCGGAGCGGCCTGAGCCGCCGGGACCGCCACAGCCGCGAGTATGGCCGGCACAGCTATGGCGACGAGCGCTGTGGACCGTCTGAGCGAGGCGATTCGGGAGATGGGACGAGCGAGGCGAGACATTTGGCTTCCTCCTTTTGGTTTGGAATGGAGAAGACACAAATAACATATTCTTGATCGAGATTATGAAGATTAGTGAACGACGCCTATGAACACCGGCACAGCGACCGTGCTTACCGACCGAGGCCGTCGAGCATCGCCTCGACCGCCAGCCTCCAGCGGCGGTCGATCGACTCCTGCGTGGCCCCCAGCCGGCTGGCGTTCTCGGCGGCCGCGAGACCCTCTGTGAGAGTGATGAGCACCAGCGCGATGTCCGCCTCATCGCCGTGCATCAGGCCCGCGACGATGCAACGGCGCACGCGCTCGACGATAAAGCTCCGTACGTCGCCGGCCGCGCGCAGTTCGGAGCGGCTCGCTTCGAAGTCGGTGAACGGGTGGGCGAACATCACTTCTGAGAGCACCCGGTTCTCGCGAATGAAGCCTCGATAGAGCTCGACGATCTGAATCACGTCGGCGTGAGGGTCCTCGGTTTCGGCGAAAACCTCCAAGTGGCGGCGGAGCAAGCGGAACCCCTCGAAGAACAGCTCGCGGATCAGGCCGCCCTTGTCGCCGAACAGCTCGTATACGGCGGGCGTCGAGGTCTGCGCCTCGCGGGCGACGCTGCGGGCCGTGAAGCCGGCCACCCCGTCGCGCGCGAGCAGCGCGATTGCGACCGAGAGCACGTGATCGCGCAGCTCCGGGGTTCGTTGCTTGGGCCTCGGCACAGTGCCTACCTACACTTTCAGAACATTGTTTCGGAACATTGTTACAGTATAGAGCGGGGACGACAAAAACGACCAGGAGATGACGATGACCGAGCTGGTGACATACGAGCTGAATGACCGGATCGCGACGATCGCGATGGACGACGGGAAGGTCAACGCGTTCTCGATCCCGATGCTGAAGGCCGTCCATGCCGCGCTGGACCTGGCCGAGCGCGACGGCGCGATCGTGATCCTGACCGGCCGCGAGGGCTACTTCTCCGCGGGTTTCGACCTGAAGGTCTTCGCCGGCGGCGACGTCGAGCAGGTGATCGAGATGCTGATGCTCGGCGCCACGCTGGCCGAGCGGATTCTGGGATTTGAGCGGCCGGTGATCACAGCCTGCCCCGGGCACACCGTCGCCGCCGGGGCATTCATGGCGCTCGCGGCAGATATGCGAATCGGAACCGACGGTCCCTACAGGATCGGCCTGAACGAGGTGAAGATCGGGCTGACCGTTCCGTGGTTCGTGATCGAGCTCGCCCGCCAGCGCCTGAACCCGGCCCACTTCAATCGCGCCGTCGTCAGCGCCACGATGTACGGGCCGGCCGAGGCGGTCACGGCGGGCTTCCTCGACGAGGTCGTGTCGGCCGGGGAGCTGCGCTCGGCGAGCCTCGCCGCGGCGGCTGCCCTGGCCGAGCTCAACCCTCAAGCGCACGCGGCCACGAAGCTGCGCGCTCGCGGGGATTCGCTGAAGGCGATCCGCAGGGCGATCGAGACCGAGCTCACGGTCGAGGGACTCGGGGGAACGCAACCGCCATCCTGACGTCGAGACCTCCTCGGCTGCCCTCGGCGGCTCAGTCCTCCGTGGCCTGCAGCTCCTTCACGCGCCCCTCGAGCTGGGACATCACTTCGGGGTCGCGCAGCGTCGTGACGTCGCCCAACGCGCGGCCCTCGGCGATGTCGCGCAACAGGCGGCGCATGATCTTGCCCGAGCGTGTCTTCGGCAGGTCATCGGCCCAGATGATGCGCTTCGGGCGCGCGAACTTGCCGATCCGCGCGGCGACCGTCTCGCGGATGCCTTCTACCGTCGACTCGTCTCCCTCCAGATCACCCTGGAGCGTCACGAACGCGACGATCGCCTGGCCGGAGTCCTCATCGTGCTGGCCGATCACGGCCGCCTCGGCCACGTCGGCATGCGCCACGATCGCGGACTCAACCTCCGCCGTGGAGAGCCGGTGGCCGGAGACGTTGACAACATCGTCGATCCGCCCGATCACCCACAGATAGCCGTCCTTGTCGCGGCGCGCGGCGTCGCCGACGAGGTAGGTCTCCTTGCCGAACTTGGAGAAGTAGGTATCAATGAAGCGCTCGTCCTCCCGATAGAGCGTGCGCAGCATCGACGGCCAGGGCCGCGTCAACACGAGCAGACCCTGGCCCTCCTCCACCACCTCTCCGGTGGACTCGTCGCGCACCTCGGCCTCGATCCCCGGGAAAGGATGGGTGGCCGAGCCGGGCTTGGTGGCGGTGATGCCGGGCAGCGGCGTGATCAGGATCGCCCCGGTCTCGGTCTGCCACCAGGTGTCGACGATCGGGCAGCGTTCGCCCCCGATCACCTTGTGGTACCAGAGCCAGGCCTTCGGGTTGATCGGCTCTCCCACCGATCCCAGCAGGCGCAGAGAAGACAGATCGTGCTCGCCGGGCCACTGCGCGCCCCACTTGATGCAGGCGCGGATCGCGGTCGGCGCGCAGTAGAGGATCGTGACGCCGTAGCGCTCGACGATCTCCCACCAAATGCCCTTGCTGGGGTAGTCCGGGGCGCCCTCCCACATCACGGATGTGGCGCCATTGCAGAGCGGGCCGTAGACGATGTAGGAGTGACCCGTCACCCAGCCGACGTCAGCCGCGCACCAATAGACGTCCTCCTCGGGCTTCAGATCGAACACGTAGCGATGGGTGGCCGAGACGCCGGTCAGATAGCCGCCGGTCGTGTGCAGGATCCCCTTCGGCTTGGCCGTCGATCCGGAGGTGTAGAGGATGTACAAGGGATGCTCGGCATCAAGCTCCTCGGCAGGGCACTCCGGATCGGCCGTCGCACAGATCTCGTCGTAGAAGACGTCCCGTCCGTCGCGCATCTCGCAGGGCGTGCCCTTGCTGCGAACGACGACGATCTTCTCGAGCGTCTCCAGATCTCCCATCACCTCGTCGACGCTCTCCTTCACCTGCGCGGTCTTGCCCTTGCGCGCGGCGCCGTCGACGGTAACCAGGACCTTCGCTGCCGAGAACTCCATCCGCTCGCGCACGGCCTCGGCGGAGAAGCCGCCGAAGACGACGTTGTGCGGAGCGCCGATTCGCGCGCAGGCGAGCATCGCGACAACAACCTCGGGAATCATCGGCAGGTAGATCCCCACCACATCGCCCTGCTTCACGCCGAGGTCCTTCAGGGCGCTGGCGAAGCGCTTGACCTCGGCGAGCAGCTCGGCGTAGCTGATATCGCGCTCGGAGCCGTCCTCGCCGCGCCAGTAAAACGCGACGCGCTCACCCCGCCCGGCCTCGACGTGCCGGTCGAGGCAGTTGTAAGAGACGTTTAGCTTGCCACCGGTAAACCACTTGTAGAACGGCGGATTGGAGTCGTCGAGCACCGTGTCCCACTTCTGAACCCAATCCAGCCGCTCGGCCTGCTCGACCCACCAGCCCTGCGGGTCGCGCGCCGCCTGCTCGTAGACCGCGGGGTCTTTCAGCAGCGCATGCTCGCGAAACTCCTCAGGCGGGTCGAACGTCCCGACGTCGAGCAGCCCCGCCAGCTCACGGTCGAGTGCCTCTCCGGTGAGCGCTTCGTGTTCAGTTGACATGCTCCACGACCTCTCTACTCGAAGTTGTCTCCCGCGACAGGCGCGCGATCCGGCACGGGCATCGTTCTACACCTCCTCAGCCCGTGCCGGCTCGTGCATCGCCACACTCCCTGCTCAGCGCCCACTCAACGGGACTACCGGCAGGACCGTGCGGCCGAAGGTCGCGTTTGCGACGGCCGCAAACGATGCGTACCAGGCCGCCGCGGCGGTTGCCAGGCCGAGGTAGCCGCCCCAGTGGGTGACGCTTTCGTGCGCCCCGGAGGCGCCGATCGCGAGCAGCACGAACGTGATCGTCAGCAGCACGAACACGAGCAGCACCGCCCCGCTGACGCGCAGCGCAGCGACCGTCATGTAAGCGGTGAAGATCGCCCATGCCCACAGGTACACGCCGACCGCGTGTCCAGCGTTACCGGTGATGTCCTTCGCATAGAAGACGTTCAGCGCCCAGAACGAGATCCAGAACGCGCCGAACGAGCAGAACGCGACGGCCCCGAACGTGTTGCCGGTACGGAACTCCCAGATGCCGGCGATCAACTGCACGAGCCCGCCGTAGGCCAGGGCCAAGCCGAGCACGACCGGCAGTCCCTTGTCGTCGACGAGATTCGAGTTGAACATCGACAGCACGAACGTGGTCATCGCGAACGCGCCGAGCCCCAACGGTCCGGGGTCCGCCGGCGTCCAACCGACTCCGCGCTCCCCCTCACCCCGCGTGGGATCCTGCCCGCGCGCCGCATCCTGACGCTGGATTGTCGCTGCCTCCATGAGAGCCCTCCTCCTGGCCCGCACCCGTTGCCGGAGCGGATCGACGATGCTTATGTCACTGAACTGCTGACCGAATCGCGGAAGACACACCAAAGGCGGTTTCCCGCGCTTTCCCTCAACTTATTCCCAAAAGTCGAGCAAACCAAAACCGTCTGAGGTCAAGATCATCCGTCTGGGCCAGCGGCCAGGGGCACAGTAGGCCGTTCTGGCCCACAGCTCGGCACCTGCGGGTCTTACTCCGGCCGCTGTCCTTCTCCGCTGCGCGCACCGCGCCTGCGCTTGCGCTTGCCCGAGGAGGAACCGTTGTTGGCGCCGGGCAGCGCCGACGACGCCCCGACCTCGACTCCGGCCCCCGCGAGCACCTCGCCCTCGCCAGCCTGAGCAGCGGCGCGTTGATCGGCTCTGGTGGGCCATGGACGCGCTTCCCCCATGCTCCAGGCCGGTGGGTCGCCACCCGGCCAGCGCTCGGCATACAGCATGCCCATCGCCGTAATCCAGAAGGCGGGCACGATCTCGAGCGTATCTCCACCGATCGGCAGGAAGATCAATACTCCGGTGAGGATGCCGAGCACCCCCATCCAGCGGGTGAGCAGGCCGACGCGCATCGCGCCGACCATTGCCGCGATCATCCCCACCGCGAGCGCGAGCACGGCAGCCAGGTCGAGGTAGTTGCTTATCGTGTTCGCCGTGCCCCTCGTGAGGGCAAATTCGACTGCATGATCGGAGAAGTCGTGGCCAACGCTGAAACGGTGCGTGAGGATCGCGCTGAGTACCTGATGGCCGATACTGACCACCGCGACGGCCACGCCGCCGAAGAGAACCAACGGACGCGTCATCGACCAACTCTCGGGACGGCGAAAGCGGGTGGCGTCGACGAGCAGCAGCAGGACCAGCGTGAGCACACCGACCGCGATCCCGGCGACTACGCTGCCCGCAATCAGAGGCACCGCGTGATGGCTGATGAATTTGACCTCGGGGGCGCGCGCGCTCACAGTCGGGTTGGCAACGCCGGAGAGCGCGGGTTCGATGCCCTGTAGCAAGCCCACCTTGGGCGCGGCTTTGAGTGTCTCCGCGACGACGATCCCGCTCAGCAGGTAGAGCGCCCCACCGCCAAAGGCCGGCACGCTGAGACGACGGCGGCGATCAGACTCGTGGGCGATTTGCTCGGAGATCTCGCTCGAGGTGGACATCGGCAGCGCAGTCTATGGGCTTGGAGGCGGGCGGGGATCAGATCGGCTGGTCCCGCCATGCTGAGAGGCAGTGCAAAAGACGGCGTGGGTCAGACGGATGGGCGCCGCGGGACGAGCTTGGGCGCAACCGCTACGATGACCACATGGAGAGTGGTGGCCTCGGAGATCTGTTCGGCGATCCTGAGGAGATGCAACGGCGTTTAGCGGAATTCGCCGAACAGATGCAGGGCAACCAGAAACTTGCCTGGGCGGATAACGCGATCAAGCTAGCGGTTGACATGACCGTCGCCGCCGTGGAGCGCATCAACCTGCAGGGCAACGCCGAGACCCAGGCCGAGCAGATCCGCACGGTGATGGCCCGAGTCTTCCCCGAGGCCGTGGCGCTCGTGCGCGAGGCGCGCGAGGGGCTTCAGTAGGGATCGTCCAGCAGCACCCCGGCGCGCTCGGCTGCCCGCTCGGCGTCGCGTGAGGCACGTCCGGCGTGGAGCACCTCCTTGAACGAGCGAAAGCGGAAGATGAAGAACACCGCGCCGAGACCGACGAGCGCCGTGAACGCGGCGATCGCGAGCTGCTGACCGACCGAATAGGCCGCCACCACCGCGGTCGGGGCGGAAGTGGCAAAGACCTTCACGAGCAGCGCCTGCTGTACGCCGGCGCCACCCGGCGTTAGCGGCACCGCGCCCGCCACCTGGTTAACTCCAAACACGAGCAGCACGTTCGTGACCGAGCCGCCGACGCGGAAGGCGTCGAGCATGAACCAGAACGCGGCAAACCGGCACAGCCAGCCGAGCGCCTGCAGTGAGGCGACCTCGCGCAGGTAGCGCGGCCTGTCGGTCAGGATCGTCACGCCCTGGCGCACGCGCAACCAGAACGCACGCGCGCGTACAGACAGCATCGCGAAGGCGACCAGCGCGAGAATCGCCAGCGCCGTGATCAGGAACAGCGTGAAGCGGAAGTGCGCGGCCATGTAGGAGATGTCGAACGAATTCAGCTTGGAGAAGTCCGGCGGCTTGGGGAACACCCCCTGGGTAAATGCGAAAATCAGCACAAACACACCGACGGACACATCGAACACCGCCTCCACGAAGAACGCGGCCGCCACCGTCGGATAGCTCGACCCCGGGATCGAGGAGCGCGCGAGGAACAGCTTGATCAGGTCTCCACCACGGGCGGGGACCACGTTGTTGAAACCGACCGCGGCGAAGTAAGCCCCCCAGATCCGCCGCCATTTGATGACGGAGGCCGGGTAGGCGGCGCGCAGGCTGTTGAAGAACGCGCGCGAGCGCAGCGTCAAGTTCAGCCCGAAGAACAGTAGACCCAGCGCAAGCGTCCCCCAGTGCACCGCCTCGAGGTCGGAGAAGAACTGGCCGACCGCGGCGAAGAATGAGCTGAGGCTCTGACCGATCGAGGCCGAGGCGAGCAGCAGCTGGGGCAGGAGCCGGGGCACGACCTCAAGCGTACGGAGGAGCGTCAGGCCGCGCGAGCGTCCGGCACCAGCCGCATGCGGTTCGGCAGGAACGGGATCACCGCACGCTTGACGTACTCGGCGCCGCCCGCGACGAGAGCCTTGCGGACAAAGACCGGCGGGAGCGGGAAGAAGCTGTACTGCTCACGGATACAATCGGGCAGCAGCGCGACGGTCACAAAGTTGGCGGTCTCGAGCAGCGGCCGTGCCGCCCACGGCACCGGGGGCGCGAGTACGATCTCCCGCGCGCGCTCGCGAGCCCAGGGCGTAACTAGCAGCTCGTCGCCCTCCAGCATCCGCCGGCCGTATGCATCGAGCTCGTCGATCGTCGCCGGCATGTCGCGCTTGCGTAGGCCGAAGAGTCGCCCGACGACCTTGTAGTCCTCCCAGTAGGCAGCTTCCTCGGCGCGCTTGAGCGAACGTACGTAGGTGCGAAAGACGACGAGCGAGGAGTCGACGAGCGTGAAGAGGATCCAGAGCAGCAGCGCCGGATCGTCGGCCCGATAGAGGGTGCCAGCGGCGTACGGTCCGATCGGCTCGACCAGGCGCCCGCTCACGCGGCGATGCATCGCGCGCACGCGGCGCGTGATCCGGTCCGCTTCGGCGCGCGAGCCGAACGCGATCGTGTTCATCGTCTCCGCCGTACGCGCCAGCCGGTCGTAGGGCTCCTCCATCGCGCTCGAGTGCGCCAGCAGCCCGAAGACCGCGAGCGGATGAGCAGCTTGCATCAACAGCGCACGTGGACCCGACAGCGCGATGGCCCGCTCACGATTGATCTTGCGAAACATCGAGGCGTCATCGAAGTAAGCCTCCGACACGCTCAACTTATCTGCTCCAGCGCAGACAGGACAAGGGCATCGTGCTCCGCCGGCTTGACCTTGCGCAGGATCTCGGCGACCTTCCCATCAGGGCCGATGATGAACGTCGTGCGTTCGTTGCCAAAGTACTTTTTCCCATACATCGACTTCTCGACCCAGACGCCGTATGCGTCGGCCACAGCGTGACCCTCGTCGGCCAGTAGGGCGAAGTTCAACCCCTCCTTGTCGTGGAACTTCTTGACCTTTGCGACGGTGTCGGGGGAGATCCCGAGCACGACCGCTCCGGCCTCCTCATAGTCGGCTTGATGGTCGCGTACCCCGCAAGCCTGCGTAGTACATCCTGGGGTGGCCGCCTTTGGGTAGAAATAGACCACGACCGGCTGGCCACGGAAGTCCGAGAGCTTCACCGCGCGGCCGTCCTGGTCGGGCAGCTCGAAGTTAGGCGCTGTCTGTCCCTGCTCGATCATTCGCTTCCCTTCGTCTTCGGTTTGGTGAACTGAGCTGCTTCTACTTCAACAGCTTCGACAGCCGGCGGTCCTTGAGCGTCCGCCCGTCTGTCTGACACTCCGGACAGTAGGCGATCACGTAGCTCTCGAAGTGGACGGACTCCAGCGTGGTCCCGCAGCGCGGGCAGGGCTCACCCTCGTGGCGGTGGATGCGCAGCGGCATCGGCAGCTTGTCGGGGATCGGCAGTTTGACAACGTCCTCGTAGTGGTCGATCGCGCGCGCCAGCGTCATCACGATCGCCTCTCGCAGCGTGCTCAACTCCGCAGCGGCGAGATCGGCGCCACGCTTGTACGGCGATAGCTGTGCCTCCCACAGGATCTCGTCGACCCACGAGCGGCCGATGCCGGCGATCGTGCGCTGGTCGCGCAGGAGCGTGTGTAAGGGTCGCGCCGCATTCAGCAGCTCGCCCAGATCCGGCGGCGGGTCGGGCCAGGCTTCGGGGCCGAGCGTGGCGAGCGCCGGGTCCTCGTCGAGCTCCTCGGCGCGTAGCAGCTTCACCCAGGCGGCCTGCTTTGAACCGAACTCGCGCAGGCGCAGCTCCCACTCACCGCTCTGCGTACCTGCGCCCTCGCCCGCGGCCTCGGCACCAATGTCCCCCGATAGACGCACGCGCAGGAGCAGCCGCGATGTGCGATCGCGCGGGCTCGCGCGCTTGTCATATAACTGCAACCGCCCGGCGGACATCAAGTGGATCAGCAGCACCAGCGGCTCGGTCGGCCCATCGATCCTCACCACGAACTGCTTGCCCCGCCGGCCGACGCCCGTCACCCTGCGCCCCTCCAAGGCGGAGAGCGGCGGGTCGAACGTCTTCAGCGCGTTGATCCCCGGCGCCAGCGCGGACTCGATCTGCGCTCCCGCGAGCGCGCGGTCGAGCAGACGTGCGGTGATCTCGACCTCGGGCAGCTCCGGCATACGTCACTCATCGTAGGCGGACATAACCCGGCCATCCCAGGCGTTGGATAGCGTTGCAGCCACCATGCCCGGCACGATCGCGCCAGACGACATCGTCGAGACCTTCGCCCAGGCGGAGGGAAACGACCGCGCGCCGCTGCTCGTGCTGGAGCCGCTCGGGCGGTTCCTCGACGCGCACTCCATCGGCGAGGGCGGCGGGATCGAGGCGAGCCCGATCGGCGAGGGGCACTCGAACGTCACCTACCTGATCGAGCGCTCCGGTGCCGAGGTGGTGTTGCGCCGTCCGCCGCGCGGGCCGCTGCCGCCGAGCGCGCACGACGTGCTGCGCGAGGCGCGCCTCTTGTCTGCGCTCGCCCCCACTCCCGCGCGCGTGCCCGCGGTGCTCGCGGTCTGCGAAGACGAGAGGGTGATCGGTTGCCCGTTCTACGTGATGGAGCGGATCCCGGGCGAGGTGATCGTCTCGAGCGTGCCCGCGACTTTGGACTCGCCCGCGGAGCGGCGGCGAATCGGCGAGCAGCTGATCGACGCGCTCGTAGAGATCCACGCCGTCGACTGGCAGGCCGCGGGCTTGGCGGGCTTCGGCAAGCCGACCGGCTACCTGGAGCGCCAGCTGCGCCGGTTTGGCGGGCTGTGGGAGATCAACAAGACGCGCGAGATCCCCGCGGTCGAGCGCGTCGGGGCGTGGCTATCAGAGCACCTGCCGAATCCGGACCCGCCGACGCAGGCGACGATCGTGCACGGTGACTACCGCCTCGGCAACACGATCTTCGCGGCCGACGCCCCAGCCCAGTTGGAGAGCGTGCTCGACTGGGAGATGGCAACGATCGGCGATCCCCTCGCGGACCTCGGGTACCTGTGCATGATGTGGACCGAGGGCGGCGACCCGAAGGGCGGAATGCGCGAGTATCTCGGCGGCGTCACGCGCCGCGATGGCTTTCCCACGCGCGCAGAACTGATCGACCTGTACGAGCAGCGCTCGGGCCGCTCGATGGAAGACATCCGCTGGTATACGACGCTCGCGCTATGGAAGTCGGTCGTGTTCATGGAGGGTAACTACAAGCGCGCGATCGCGGGCGCGACCGACGATCCGTATCTCAAGCAGTTCGGGGATGGAGTCGTGGAGCTGGCTACTCAGGCCGAGGGGGTGGCGCTCGGCGATGGCTGACGGCCCCGTGGAGAGCAGCGCCGACGGAGAGCCGGAGAGCCGCGGTCCGGTGCCCGTGGCCACGGGGACGACGGCGCTTCACGCCGACTCGAACGACGCCACCACGCTCCGCACCGGCCTGCTGATCGACTGGGGCGGCGTGCTGACCACGAACCTGTTCGCCTCCTTCCACGCCTACTGCTTACGCGTCGAGCTCGATCCGCAGCTCTTGGCGGGGCGCTTCCGTGAAGACCCCGAGGCGCGCGAGCTGCTAATCGCCCTGGAGAAGGGCGAGATCGACGAGCCGGCCTTCGAGCAGCGCTTCGCCAAGCTGCTCGGCGTCGCGCCCGACGGGTTGATCGACGGCCTATTCACCGAGGTCGCGCCGGATGTTGCGATGCTCGACGCGGTTCGCCGAGCCCACGCCGCGGGCATCCGTACGGGACTCGTATCAAACTCCTGGGGCGTCCACCGCTACCCACATGAGCTGTTCGACGAACTGTTCGACGGCATCGTCATCTCTGGTGAGCTCGGCATCCGCAAGCCCTCGCGGCGCATGTACGAGCTCGGCGCCGAGCGAGCCGGGGTCCCCGCGGAGCACTGCGTCTACGTCGATGACCTGCCCTTCAACCTCGCCCCCGCCGAGAAGCTTGGCATGGCGACCATCCACCACACGAGCGCGGAGACGACGATCCCGCAACTCGAAGAGCTGCTCGGCATTCCCCTGCGCGCGACTGATCATCCCCCTGAGGTGCAACGTCGCCCCTGAGGCGATCGTGGACCAAGCGAGGCGCAAATGAACAGGCCCGCCCACCCCGCGTGGCGTGCTTACCGCACGCGAGCGACCGAGGACAAAGCCTCGCGCAGGTATACGGCCTCCTCAGTCGCGTTTGCCGCGACCGTACATGAACTTGAACAGCCCGGCGAGCAGCTTGGAGGTGCGCGACTTGTAGGGGTACATGAAGGGTTCCTTCTTCATCGCCAGTTTCGGCGTCACGACGATCGCCTGCTGAGAGCAGTACTTGCGGATGCCGCCCGCGCCGTGGCGTGAGCCGAGGCCCGACGCCTTGGCGCCGCCCATCGGCAGCTCCAGGACGGTGTAGTTGATCATCGCGTCGTTGACGTTGGCGGCGCCCGATTCGATCCTCCGGGCAACCGCCTCACCGCGTTCGGTGTCGCGCGAGAAGACCGATGCCCCGAGGCCATAGGGGGAGTCGTTGGCCAACCGCACCGCCTCCTCCTCGTCGCGGACCTTCATGATCGGCAGGGTCGGCCCGAAGGTCTCCTCGGTCATGCACTTCATCGTGTGGTCGACGTCGACCAGGACGGTCGGTTCAAAGAAGCGGCCCGCGCCGGTCACCTGATTGCCGCCGGCAACCACCCGCGCGCCCTTCTGCACGGCGTCCGCGACGTGGTCCTTGATCGTCTCCAGCTGGGGCGGGAAGGTGATCGCGCCGACATCCACCGAGCCCGGACCTGCGGGCTTGCCAACGCGCAGCTCGCGGACTTTCTCGGAGACTTTGGCCACGAAGTCGTCGTAGACGGGCTCCTCGACGTACACGCGCTCGATCGAGATGCAGGTCTGCCCGGCGTTCTGCATCGAGTAGTAGGTGGCAAAGTTGGCGGCCCGCTCGACGTCGGCGTCGGAGAGCACGATCATCGGGTCCTTGCCGCCGAGCTCGAGCGACGCGGGGATCAGCCTGCGAGCGGCCGTCTCGGCGACCTTGCGGCCGGTCTTGGTGGAACCGGTGAACATGATCATGTCGACGTGCTCGATCAGCGCCGCGCCCGTGCCGCCGCGGCCGGTCGCGACCTGGAAGACGTTCTCCGGAAGGCCGCACTCGCGCAGCCCTTCCGCCATCAGCAGCGAGGTCAGCGGCGTCACCTCCGAGGGCTTGAGGATCACGCTGTTGCCGGCCATCAGCGCCGGGATGCAGTCGCCGAAGGAGTTGGTCAGCGGGTAGTTCCACGGGCCGATCACGCCGATCAGGCCCAGCGGGCGGTAGCGGGAGATGAGCTTCTTGCCCTTGACGAGGATCTGGCTCGACTTGATGCGTTCGTCGGCGAGGTACTCGCCCGCGTTCTTGGCCCAAAAGCCGAAGGCGTTGCCCGCGTAGCCAATCTCGGCCAGCTCGGCGTCCTCGAAGGTCTTACCCGTCTCCGAGCAGATCGTCCCGACGACACGCTCGGCGTTGTCCATGATCCACTTCTGCGCGCGCAGCAGCACGCGCGCGCGGCCCTCAAAGCCGCACGCCTCCCACTCCGGCTGCGCGGCCCGCCCGCGGACGGCCATCTCGGCCACCTCCTCGGCGCTGAGGTCGGGCACCGAGGCGACGGTCTCGCCCGTCGCGGGGTTCTCGACGGGAATCTCCGGGTGGGCGGGATCGTCATCCCGCGTTACGCCGTTGCTGTGGGTCTGCTCGGGTGCCTTTTGCTCGACGGTCGCCATCTCTATCTCCCCTGCTCGTTCGCGCTAGAGAAAGGAGGCTACTCCTCTACCGAAGGTTCGTCAGGTGCTGTTCCAGTCGGCACAACTGCCGACTGACGGGGCCGCGCATGTGCAGGTCCGTGGCCACGGCGCATGCCACGCGGCTCCCCCTTATGAGATTGCGACCGTGACGATCCCGACCGGCTCGGTCGGGCGGTCGCCACCGTCGGTGCTGACGGCATCCAGCTTGTCGACCACGTCCATCCCGTCCTTCACCTCACCGAATACCGTGTGCTTACCGTCCAGCCACGGACAGGCGTCGGCGGTGACGATGAAGAACTGCGAGCCGTTCGTGTTCGGCCCCGCGTTCGCCATCGCGAGCGCCCCACGGACGACCTTGTGGTTGTTGAACTCGTCCTCGAACGTGTATCCGGGGCCGCCCGTACCCGTCCCCTGGGGGCAGCCTCCCTGGATCATGAAGTCCTTGATGATCCGATGAAAGGTCAGCCCATCGTAGAAGCCATCGCCGGTGAGCTTCGTGAAGTTCTCGACCGTCTTCGGCGCGTCCTCGTCAAACAGCTCAAACGTGATGGTGCCTTCGGTGGTCTGCATCGTGGCGGTGGACATGCTCGGGTCTCCTCTTTGTCTGTCTGGTCGGACGGTCTGGTCGGACGGGCTCGGCGGGCCACGATAGCGGCCGGGAGCTCGTTGCAATGAAAGGCGGTGTGAACGAGGCAGAAACGGCGACATGAGCGACCGCGAGACGCGGGCGCGCGTGTTCAGGGCCGCCAAGACCTTCCTAGCTCGACACGCGCTCCAGGCTGAGCGTCTGGGGCGGGCGGGTTCCGATCTTCGTTCCATCGAGCGCCTCGATCACACGCTCGACCTCGCCCTCGGGGACCGACAGGAATGAGAAGCGGTCGAGCACCATCACGTCGCGCACGGCCTCGCCGTCGAGCCCCGCCTTCGAGGTCACGGCGCCGACGATGTCCGCCACGCGCAGTCCCGCCACACGCCCGCCTCCGAGCACGAGCTTCGCGTAGGTCTCCTGCTTGCGCTCGGGACGCGTCACACCCGGCTTGGAGTGCCTGCGCGGGCGCTCGGAGACCGGCGTCGGCTCACTCTTCGCCCCCGGCTCCCACGCGGCGATCGACATGCCGATGTGGCGCTCGATCGCCTCCATCTCGCGCTTCTGGCGTGCCTCCACGAACGTGATCGCCCGACCCGATCGCCCGACCCGCCCGGTGCGCCCGATCCGGTGCACGTAGGTGTCCGGGCTCGTCGGCACGTCGTAGTTGATGACGTGCGTCACCGTCGAGATGTCGAGTCCGCGCGCGGCCACGTCGGTCGCCACCAGGATCGGCACGCGACCCCCCTTGAACGCAAGCATCACACCGTCGCGCGAGCCCTGGCTCATGTCGCCGTGCAGTGCCCTGACGTTCATCCCGCGGTCGCGCAGGATCTTGAACAGCTGATCGCAGCGGATCTTCGTGCGCACAAAGACAATTGCCTGGTCGGGCTTCTCAGCCTTGAGCACCTCTACGAGCTTGTCGGCCTTCTCCTTCGTCTCCACGGGCAGCTGGAACTGCGCGACGGTGTCAATCGTCAGCGTCGCCGCCTGCACCTGGATCGTTACGGGGTCGTACAGGTACCGATCCGCGAGCTGGCGGATCGGTGGCGGCATCGTGGCACTGAACAGCGCCGTCTGGCGCCCCGACGGTGTCAGCGAAAGGATCTTCTCAACGTCCTCCAGGAAACCCAGGTCGAGCATCTCGTCGGCCTCGTCGAGCACCACGAAGCGACAGTCGTGCAGCACGAGCGAGTGGCGTGAGATCAGGTCGAGCACGCGACCGACGGTCCCCACGACAACCTGCCCGCCAGCGCGCAGCTGCGCCTGCTGGGTGCGGATCGGCGCGCCGCCGAACACCGCTACGACGTCGATCCCCTTGTGCGCGCCATAGGTACGCAGCGCCTGCGTCACCTGGATGCACAGCTCGCGCGTTGGCGTCAGCACAAGCGCCTGCACCTCGGAGAGCTCAGGGTCGATGTACTCGGCGATCGGCAACCCGAACGCCGCCGTCTTGCCCGTGCCGGTCTGCGCCTGGCCGATCACATCCCTGCCTTCCAGCACCGATGGGATCGCCTGCTCCTGAATTGCGCTCGGCGACTCATACCCCACGTCGCGCAGGGCCTGCAAGGTTGACTCGGACAGGCCGAGCTCGGCAAACGTCTTCGGCATCGTTCGGCCATGAGCTTACGGACTTCGCGGCCCGCAGCCGACACCACCCGTTCACAACTCTGCGCAGCGTGGCCCAGCCGGCGGCACCAGGAAGCCCTTCGCAGCGCTCCTCGCCCAGGTGGATCGCGTCCCGGAGCCAGCGAGGCTGTAGGCTGCGCGGCCGATGTCAATCACCGTTGTCGGATCGATCGCCTATGACGCCGTCAAGACGCCGTTTGGCGAGCGCGAGCGCATGCTCGGCGGCGCCGCCGTGCACTTCGCGCTGGCCGCCTCGTTCTTCGATCGGGTCCGCGTGGTCGGCCCCGTGGGCGATGACTTCGGCGAGGCCGAGCTCGATGTTCTGCGCGGCCGCGGCGTGGATGTCTCCGACGTCGAGCGCGTCGCCGGCGGGAAGACCTTCTTCTGGCGCGGCGAGTACGGCTGGGATTTGAACTCGCGCGAGACGCTCGACACTCAGCTCGGCGTGTTCGAGGGCTTTGCCCCGAAGCTCTCCCCTGAGTCCTGCGCGAGCGACGTGCTGTTCCTCGCGAACATCCAGCCGGATCTCCAGCGCGAGGTGCGCGCGCAACTTCCCGACGCGCGCTTCGTCGCGCTGGACTCGATGAACCTCTGGATCGATATCGCCCGCGACTCGTTGGTCGCGGCAATCGAGTCGGTCGACTGCGTGATCCTCAACGACGCGGAGCTGCGCCAGCTGACCGGCAAGCCGAACCTGCTCTCCGCGGCGCGCGAGGTCCTCTCCTGGAGCTCCCCTTCATCTTCTGGCGAGAACCCCGCATCCGACGATGTCCCGGCCCCGTCCTCCTCTGACGCGACCGGCAGCGGCGGAGCGCCCCGCGGACCGAGCGTGATCGTCGCCAAGCAGGGCGAGTATGGCGCCGCACTGATCACGCGCGAGCACTTCTTCTCGCTCCCCGCCTATCCCCTGGAGAGCGTCGTCGACCCGACCGGCGCGGGTGACACGTTCGCAGGCGGATTCATCGGCTACATCGCCGCCCACCTGGACGGCGACGGCGTCTCGGACGAGCTGCTCCGCGCGGCGATGGCCCACGGCACCGCCCTGGCTTCGTTCAACGTCGAGGAGTTCGGCACCGAGCGCGTCGTCCGCCTCACCGATGCTGAGATCGCCACGCGTGTGCAGTCGCTGCGCGAGATCACTCGGTTCAGCTGAACGAGGCGCAGAGTAGACGGAACCTCGAGGCAGACGAGGCGCGGTAGCGCGTTGATGAGGTTTTTAGGAATCCGCGCGTGCGGTGGCCCATAATTGGGCATAGGAATCCCAAGCCCGGCCGACAGGAGAGCAAGATGAGCACCGTGGAGACGCAGCAGCAGACGCCAGACGAGGGATCGGACGAGGACACCGAGACGCCGTCCACGCTCACCGTCACCGACAACCGCACGGGCACGAGCTACGAGCTGCCGATCTCCGACGGCACTGTGCGCGCCAGCGACCTGCGCCAGATCAAGGTCGACCCCGACGAATTCGGGATGATGTCCTACGACCCGGCGTTTATGAACACCGCCTCATGTCGTAGCTCGATCACCTACATCGACGGCGACGCGGGCATCCTGCAGCACCGCGGCTACCCGATCGAGCAGCTATGCGAGCACTCGACCTACCTGGAGGTCGCCTACCTGCTGATTAACGGCCGCCTGCCCAACAAGGTCGAGCTCGAGGGGTGGATCGACGAGATCACGATCCACACGTTCGTGCACGAGAACGTCAAGGACTTCATGCAGGGCTTCCGCTACGACGCCAACCCGATGGGCATGCTCGTCGCCTCAGTCGGCGCGCTCTCGACGTTCTACCCCGACGCCAACAAGATCCACGAGGAGCGCGTGCGCGCGATCCAGATCATCCGGCTGCTGGCGAAGATGCCGACGCTGGCAGCGTTTGCGTTCCGCCACAACATGGGCCAGCCGTACGTCTACCCCGACAACGACCTCGAGTACGCGGGCAACTTCCTCGGGATGATGTACAAAATGACCGAGCTCAAGTACCAGCCTGATCCAAGGCTGGCGCGCGCGCTCGACGTCCTGTTCATCCTGCACGCCGACCACGAACAGAACGCCTCGACGAGCGCCGTGCGCTCGGTGGGCTCGACGCAGGTCGACCCCTATTCGGCCGTGGCAGCCGGCGTGGCGGCGCTGTACGGACCGCTGCACGGAGGCGCCAACGAGCAGGCGCTGCGGATGCTCAAACGGATCGAGACAGTCGAGAACATCCCCGCCTTCCTCGAGGGCGTGAAGGCCGGTAACGAGCGCCTGATGGGCTTCGGCCACCGCGTCTACAAGAACTACGACCCCCGCGCGCGCATCATCCGCAAATACCTCGACGACGTGTTCGAGGTGCGCGGCAAGAGCCCGCTGCTCGATGTCGCCACCGAGCTCGAGAAGCAGGCGCTCGACGACGAGTACTTCACCTCGCGCAAGCTCTACCCCAACGTCGACTTCTACTCAGGCCTGATCTACGAGGCGCTCGGCTTGCCCGTGGCGATGTTCCCCGTCATGTTCGCGATCGGGCGCACGAGCGGCTGGATCGCGCAGTGGAAGGAGCTCGTCGAGGACCCCGAGCAGAAGATCGCTCGCCCGCGCCAGATCTACACGGGCGAGCGGGATCTCGACTACGTGCCCATCGGAGATCGCTAGAGGACAAGAGTCGCGCCGTTGCGGCTTAGCCAGGCGCGCTCCTCACGGTAGCTCGGCCAGTGACGCTCGACAAGCGCCCAAAAGCGAGGCGAGTGGTCGAGGATCTGCAGGTGGCAGACCTCGTGCCAGATGACGTAGTCGAGCACCCGCTCGGGCGCGAGCAGCAACCGCCAGTTGAAGCTCATGTGCCCGCCAGCGGAGCATGACCCCCAGCGCGTGCGTTGCGCGCGGATGCTCAGGTCCTGGTAGCTCGAGCCCGCCAGCGCCGTCGCACGATCCAGGCGCGGCGCGATCTCCGCGCGCGCGGCCCGGCGGTAGAAGCGCTCCAGCGCCGGGCGGGCGTCGCCGGCGGGGACCAGCAGGCGCTCGCCGCGGCGGTGCACGCGTGTGCGGCCGGGCTCGGGAACCAGCTCCAGTGGAGCTCCCAGATAGGGCACCGTGCCGGCGCGCTCGGCGATCCGCGCGAGCACCTCCTGCGCATCGGACAGCCGGCGCTCGATCCAGGGGCGCAGCTCGCTGACCGCGGCCGCCGCCGCGCGCTCGGGCGCGCGCGTGGGGAGCACGACCTCGACGCCGGTGTGGGCGTGCACGTTGACGCGCACGCGCCGCGCCCGGCTGGAGCGGCGCACCGTGTAGGGGATCTCGGTCACACAGCCGAGGGTACGGGTACCACCGGCTTCCATGGCTCCGCGAGCTTCAGCGCGCTCAGGATCGCGCGCGTGGCGGGCGATCGGTTGAGCGTGATGAAGTGGATGCCGGGCGCGCCTGCGCCGAGCAGCTCCTGACACTGCAGCGTGGCGTAGGCCACGCCGAAGTCCAGCACCGCCTCGGAGTCCTCGGCGCGGGCGTGCAGCTCCCTGCGCAGGCCGTCGGGGATCGAGGCCTTGCACAGCTTGGCCATCCGCTCGACCTGCCCAACCTGGGTGATGGGCATGATGCCGGGGATGATTGGCACGTTGACGCCAGCAGCACGTGCGCGCTGCACGAAGTCGTGGTAGAGCGCGTTGTCGAAGAACAGCTGCGTGATCAAGAAATCGACGCCGGCGGCCACCTTCTCGGCGAGGTGTTCCAGGTCCTCCTCGGGACTGACCGCATGGATGTGTGTCTCCGGGAAGCAGGCGCCGCCGATCGCAAACGGATAGTCGGCGGCGATCAGTTCGACCAGTTCACGTGAGTACTCGAGACCTCCCTCGGTCTTGCGCCAGTCCTCCTGCCCCGCCGGAGGGTCGCCGCGCAGCGCGAGCACGTTTTCGATTCCCGCCTCGCGCATCTCGTCGAGTGTGGTGCGCAGTTCCTCGACGGTCGCCCCCACGCACGTGAAGTGCGCCATCGCCTCCAGGCCATACTGGTCCTTGATGCGCTTGACGATCTCGATCGTTTTGCCGCGGGTGGTGCCGCCCGCGCCGTAGGTGACGGACACGAAAGACGGGTCCAGGCCGCGCAGCTCGGCGAGCGACGCGCGCAGGTTCTCCTCCCCCGCCTCCGTCTTGGGCGGGAAGAACTCGAAGGAGAAAGTCGGCTCGACGCCGGCGGCGAGGATCTGGTCGATACGCATCGTTTGATCGTATGCGACCCGCCCGTTCAAAATCCTCCGTGCCCCACGCGCGCTCAGCGCTCGGGTGTGTGAGCCATTGCCCTACGAGCCCGAAGCCGCGGCCCAGCGCTCGGGCTCACCGGGGATCCGCCGCGCGCGGGCGGTCACCTCGAGGTGGCGCAGCATCGCCAACGTCTCGGTCAGCAGCCACTGGGCGGTCATCGGCGTGAGGTGCGATCCGTATACGCGCGGGAGGATCTCGAACGCCGTCAGCGGCTCCCCTGCCTCGGCCTCGCCTGCCTCGACCCCGCCCGCCTTGCTCTCGTCCGCCTCGGCCTCGCCCTCCCGCATCACCGTCATGATCTTGGCGAGGTGCGCGGCGACGAGCTCGCGGTTGCCTTCGATGTGAGCCTCGACGTCGGTGAACGTGCGCCCGTGGCCGGCCAGGCACAGGCGAGCATTCAGCGCCTCGACGACGTCCAGCGAGCTCAGGAACTCGCCGACGGGATCGGGCGAGTAGCCGAAGTCGAAGAACGGGAAGACGCGCCCGAGCAGGTGATCGCCGGAGATCAACAGGCGCCGCTCGGGCTGAAACAGGCAGACGTGCGAGGGGGCGTGACCGGGGGTCTCGTGAACGGTCCAGGGGCCGAGGTCGGTCTCCACAACAACCCCCGGCACCAGGTCGCGATCGGGCTCGATCACAGCGGCGATCCCCGATTCGCGCGTACCGCGCTCGGCGGCGTAGCGGCGCAGCGGCTCCTCGGGCACGCCGCTCTGGCGTGCAACCTCCAAGCGGCGTTCGATCGCGGCGTCGGGATCCTCGGCCCAGAGCTTCATGTGCGCGTGGTTGGGGTGCATCCACAGCTCGCAACCGGCCCGCTGCACGACTGTCGCGGCCTGGCCGTAATGGTCGGAATGGGCGTGCGTGCAGACCACCAAGCGGACATCTTCAATGACCAACCCGCACATCTGCATCGCCCGTTCCAGCTGCGCGAGCGAGCCCGGCTGGTGCATGCCCGTGTCGAACAGCACGACCCCGTCGCCGGCCGCGACCGCCCAGGCGTTGCAGTGCGGAACGCCCGGCCACGGCAGCGGCAGGCGCAGGCGAAAAACGCCCGGCAGCACGCGTTCGCCCCGCCCCAGCTCGGGCTTCTTGGTCGATCTCGGCTGGGCCTGCGTCTGATCGGTCGATCGCTGATCGGATGCATCGGCCACGGGCAGGGAGACTAGACTACGGATCTTCGGCAGCGTCGCCAAAGGGAGCAGGAAGATGGCTGAAGAGGAGAGCGCCAGCGAGGCCGCCACGAAGGTGCAGGAGGTGGCGGCGAACGTGCGCCAGGCGACAACACGGCGCAAGCGCTCGGCGGGCAGCGAGGCCGAGGCGGTGACGCGGCGGTACTTCGAGGCGATCGGCGCGCACGACGTGGACGGCGCCGCCGCGATGTGGGCGCCGGACGGCCGCGAGGACGTGCGCGGCCAGGGGCTGTTCATCGGCCCCGAGGGGCTGCGCGAGTTCATCGGCGGCCTGATCGCGGCGATCCCCGACCTGCGCGTGGAGATCGTCTCGACGACGACCGAGGAGGACCGCTGCGCGCTGCACTGGCGCTTCAGCGGCACGTTCGCGGGGCCGGGCTCGTTCAACGGGATCTCCCCCACCGGCCACCGGATGGAGATCGAGGGCGTCGACGTGCTGAGCGTGCGCGATGGGCTGATCCAGTCGAACGACGCCTTCACCGACACGATGGCCGTGCCCCGCCAGATCGGAATGATGCCGCCGCTTGGCTCCTCCGCCGAGCAGCGGCTGACGGGCGCGTTCAACGTCAAGACGCGCATCGAGAGGAGCCTCGGCGCGGGCGAGGCCGAGCTCGTCGCCACGGGCGTGTGGGTCGTGCAGGGGCAGCCGGGGCGCTGCAACGTGTTCCTGATCGAGAACCCCGACAAGGAGGGGGGCGTGACGCTGTATGACGCGGGCGCGCGCACGATGACGCGCGCGGTCGCCGCCGCGGGCGCGAAGCTCGGCGGGATCACGCGGGTCGTGCTCGGCCACGGCCACACCGATCACCGCGGAGTGGCGCCCGCGCTCGGGGTCCCCGTGCTGTGCCATCCCGACGAGGTGCAGGACGCGGAGGGCAGCGGCGGCTTTCGCTACTGGCCCGCCGACCTCGCGGGGCTGCCGACGCCCCAGCGCCAGATCCACCGCGTGCTGCACCGCTACGCCTGGGACGGCGGGCCGGTGCAGATCGCGGACACGGTCAGTGAGGGCGATGAAGTGTCGGGCTTCAAGGTGATCGACCTGCCCGGCCACGCGCCCGGCCTGATCGGACTGTGGCGCGAGTCCGACCGGCTGGCGCTCGTGAGCGACCTGGTCTACACGCTCGACATGTGGGGCCGCAGCTGCGCGCCGAAGCTGCCGGAGACGATGTTCAACTACGACAGCGAGCAGGCACGGGCGAGCATTCGCAAGCTCGCTGAGCTGGAGCCGGCCGCGGCGTGGGCGGGGCACGCGAAACCGGTCACGGGCGATGTGCGCGGGCAATTGCTAGCTGCGGCTGACGCAGTCTGAGCGTGGGTAAGCGCAACCGCCGCCGCTCCCGCGGAGACACAGCCGGCTCTGAGGAGCTGACGGCTCCGAGCAGCGACTACAGCGACACGGACGGTGCCGTGCTGACCCTGCGCGGGGCGCTCAGCCCGGCCTCGCGGCGCGAGTACGCGCAGGTGCTCGCAGGATCGGGACCCCACCCGCCGCGGCCTTCAGCGAATCAGGAGGACGCCTGGCAGCGGGCGGTCGAGCTGCTATTCGAGCGGCTCGCGGTGCGCTGGAGCATCGCGGGCGCGCCGATCGAGCGCCAGCACGAGCTGCTACAGCGCTTCCGGGCGGCCTCCCCCGAGGAGCGCACATGGATCCGCACGGTGCTGCGCGAGCACTGCTCAGAGCACTTCCCCGACGTTCAAGCCCCCTGACGGTCGAATGGCGGCGCGATGCAGCGTCCTCAGTCGCTCGCGTGCACAGCACGCCACGCTCCCTGCGTCCTTGCCTCGCTTGCCCTTCGACCGTCAGACGCTCACTGGCGTCTCTTCGCTTTCCGCTTACGCTTCGGCTTCGGGCGGGTGGGTGGGCATCCGGTAACTCCGATCCTGGTGATCGGTTTGACGACGGCGCCGTTCTGGCCGGTGATCGCCGTCGGCATGTTCAAGGTCTGCGCGCACAGGCCCCGCTTCGCCTTTGCGGGCAGGTTCACCGCGAAGACGGAGTGCTGGCCAACCGGAAAGACCAGGTCGAGCGCGGCGATCGGCAAGTCGGGCAGCGATCTGAACGCGACCGAGGTGACGCCCTTACTGATGTCAGTCTGACCTTCCAACTCGACCTCGATCCCTTCGCCACGCAGGACGATCACGAGCGCCGGGAACGCAGCGCCACGATGCGACACCAGGTAGGCGGGTCCGCTGAGCGCGCCCGCGAGCATTGGCGTAACCACCGTCCCCGCTGCCACGATCGAGGTGGCCGGGCACGCCGCCGGGTCGGCTTCGAACACGGTGGCATCACAAGCTTTCTGTAAGGTCTTCAGCCGCGAGGGCAGCTGCTTGGGGAGGTCGACCTTGGCCTTCGCGATGTTCGCCTGGCCGGGGCCGGAGACGATCTTCACCTGCAGGTAGGCGCCGTCCGCTCTGCTCGTCTTCGCATGCGTGAGCGCGGTGAGCGTCGGTTTGAACGGCTCCTGCGCGCAGCCCGCGGCCTGGAACGGGCTGGACACCGTGGCGCTCTTACCGCCGGCCGAAGAGATCGTGCCGGCCACCGTTTGCGGCGCACAGCTGGTCGGGTTGAGGATCAGGCCCGGCCGATCGATGTTCAAGCTGAGCGTGCGGATGTCGAGCGGGATGCCCTGCTCAATGATCGGTATCCCGCCCACCCCCGGATCGCTCGAGATCGTCAACTGCGCGGTACGCGGATCGACCTCGACTCGAGCACGCATGACCACGTTGCCGAGGTCGAACGGGCCCGCAATCGCCGGCACGACGATGCTCAACCCGAAGGGCGCGCCCGGCTGATTGGGGGGATTAGGACCCTCCGGGAGGTGCGGGGGGACGGGCCCGGTCAGATAGACCTCGTTCGCCGGCCGGCCCTGCTCGGGTAGGTAGAACTGGTCCCCTCCAGGGCCCACCCCCACTGTCGTCGTGCCGATTTCCGATGTCTGCGGGCATTCCCCTCTCGATGCCTGCGGTTCCGGGCACTGCGCGACGTTCTTCAGGATCCCTGACATCCCCGGCGGCAGCGTCACCGAGAAGGCGCCGAAGCGCTCCTCACCGTCCTGGCGCGACAGCGTCAGCGAGAACGCGCTCGACGCTCCCGCCTGGTTGTTGAGGGTGCCGGCCATGAACGCGGGACTGAAGCGCCCGCTCGGACACGCGCCGCCGTTCGGTCCCGAATCGGTCTCGAGGGTCGAGGACTCCGCCACGGCGGGCGTGCCGCTCCACGGCGTCAGCTTGCTCTGGACTTCATAGGAGCCGCACGCCGGCGGTGTTACGAGCAGCGCCCGTTCTCCACCGGAGAAGCTCAGCTTCATTTCGCCGATCGGCAGCTGCGGCAGGTTGGCCCAGGTAACCGTCAACTGGCCCGTCTGCGAATTCGCTTCGACCTTCCCCGCGAGCTTGATCAGGATCCCGTCGCCTTCGGCCACCAAGTACAGCGCGAGCAGCGACCCGAACGGGTTGGCGCCCTGCTGGGCCAGGTAGATCGACCCTTCGAGCGGATCTTCGAGCAGTGGTGTGACGATCTTCGCCGCGCCGAGGATCGACGGGTCCGGACAGGAGGGAGCTTTCGCGTCGTTCAGTTCGATCTCCGCGGGCGTGCACGCTTCGCGGCCCCCTGCCGCGGACGGCGAGATCGCGAAGCCCGCGGGCAGGGTCACTTCCGCTTCCTTCAGATCCGCTCCCGCCACACCGTTTACGTTTTCTTCTTGCGGCAGCTTCAACTCGAGGCTCAGCCCACTCGGCGATTCTGCCCCCGCGGCTTCCGGTTCAGCGGCGCTGACCGTCAGCCTCGGGTCGAAGTGGAGACTTTCGCAGCCCGTCAACGGCGATGAGGACGAGCTCGCCGCCTTCCAGCGCGGATCGCCGAGGTCGGGGGTTCCATCCGGATTCAGGGCCCCCGGTTCCTGCCACGAGTCCGTGCCGATCGTCGTCGTCAGTTCTTCGCCCGTGCACGAAGACGGCAATGTCAAGAACGGATTGGTGGTCCGTTCCACTGGACAGCTGCTGTGAACACCGGTTTCTTCAAAGATCTGTTTGGCTTCATCGTCGGCGCACAGACCGCGTTCTTGATCGTGGCTCGCGGCGGACGGATCGCCCCACAGCGTCAGCCGCAGTCCGTAGATCGGGTGTTCGTCGGGTATGCCAGAGATCTCCGCCGACAGCCCGTAATCGCCGCCGGTGCGCAGCCTGCCCCCGACGTGCACGATCAGCCCGATCCCCGCGGCATCAAAGCCCAGCTCGGCCGGGACGCCCGCCGGGGGCACCATGTTGTAGACCGGTTCGTCGATCACTTCGACTCCATCGAGATAAACAGAGAAGACCCCCACGGCGGCAGCATTTGGACAGCTTGCCGGACCCTCTGGACTCTCGAGCTCGGCCTCTGTGCACCTCGCCTCCGTCGCGCGGGATTTGACGATCAAACCCCGGGGCAGATTCACCTCGATGTCCTTCGGATCCCCGTAGGTGCGCACGCGCTGGGGTTCTTCTTCTTCGGTCGCCGTCACGACGTGGTTGAACGTGATTGCCGTCGTGATCGCGTAGGGATGCGAGCCTGCCTGGAGATCGGGTACCCCCTCACCCGTACCGCCCTGGTTCACAATCGAGCTTTCAAACGTTTCCACCCCGAAGGTTTCATCTGCCCATGCCGGGCTCACATCGGCAAGGATGACCAGCATCAGGAGGGGTAGGAGCAACTGTTTGACGCTCATCGCCTTGCCCTGCGCCTCTTCGCTTTGACGCATCTTTTGTGCCTACGCACCTTGCGTCTGGGGCATTTGACGACGACCTTCTTCGGTTTGGCCGGCGATGGCTTGAGGTTCCCGGCTCCCAAGAACGTCGCGCTCGCGGGCGCGTCCAACACTGTGGGGGGATCAACCGGGCCGAGACAGCCTTCGCCCGTGCAGCTCGCCGGGGGCGACGGGTTCTGGGCGGCGATGCCACCCTCGACGCGCGCATCGTACAGGTCATCGTTTTCGTCCCGGTCCTGAGATACGAGCGATTGGCGCGTGAAGAAGAAGACATTGCTCCCATCGGCGCTCGCGTCACCGAAGTAGGACGGGTCGTCGCTTTCTCCGGTCGAGATCAGGTACAGGCAGCCACCCGACCGTTCGCTGAAGCTCGCGCTCGAACGTATGCAGCCGTCGGCGCCCCCTTCCCCTTCCCGCTCCCACTCGTACACGTCGGTCTGCCCGTTCGTATCTTGAGGCACGAGCGCTTCCTGAGTCTGGAAGAAGACGCGGCTGCCGTCTTCGGAGAGGTTGCGCGTCAGAAAAGCGTTGCGTTCCGGGGCGGCGACTATCGACGGGTTGCCCGCGAGATACGCTTCGCCGGTCGCCGGCGCCCCGCTCGGGTTGCACGACACGCACGTGAGCTTGCCGCTCGTCGCTTCATACAGGTAGAGCTCGCCTTGATCGGCGTTGTCGTAGCTGGTCAGCCGTGCTCGCGATCCAAAAAGTACCGTCGTACCGTCAGGAATGACCCGCGAGCCCTTCTCTCCGGCAGCAGGTGCGACACCCGGGTTTGATCTATAAAAATCACGCCAGTCGTACTCGTCGTACAAGTCTTCCGTACCCAGTTGCGCGACGAAGATCGTCTGACCGTCGTACCACTCATAGAGATTGCCTTTGCCCGTTTCTGCTTCTTCCTCGTTACCGTTCTTGTTGCCGGCCAGCACACTGGTAGCGACAAAGTAGGCATAGGAGCCGTTTTCAGTTGAGATCCCAAGCGTCCCCAGCACGCCCGAGGCGCCGCTCGTGAGCGCTTCCCGCGTTTCGCTGGCGACATCGAACCGGTAGAGATCTTCGCCTTCGGTGTAGAAGACCTCCGAGCCGTTGGCCGTCGCGGCCCGCCAGTACGCCGGGCCGGCAGAGACCGGGATCGTCCGTCCGGCTTCCGGTTCGCGCATGTAGATCCGCCCGGTGCCAGCATCGCTGAAGAAGATGCGGGAACCGTCCGCGGAGATCGTGTTCTGGGTGTAGAACCCACCTGTCGCGCCGCCTGTAGCCCTGCCGAGCGCGGGTCCGCCGGGGCCGGCGACCGACCCACCGACGGGCGCCTTGCCATCGGGCAGAACCCCGGCCAAGCTCAGTTCTCGACCGGGCGGTCTGCTCCCATCCCACTCGTAGAGGTACGGCACTTCTTGTTCGTCGCGCACCCCTGACACGAGTTCTTTGGCGGTGTCTTCGAAGAGGATGCGCGAGTCGGCAGTCGTGGCGTCCGCGAACCTGGCAATGCCGGGCGCAAGCAACCGGAAGGCGCCGGTGGCGTTGTCGCGGAGATAGGAGTAGCGGCCGGGCGTCATGCCCGCTTCGAGACCGGGTTCGACAAGGACAATCGCCGCAGAGAGGTCTTCGGTCAGGCTCAGCACGGACGCGGACCCGTGCTCGGGCTGTGAGCGGGGGACGGTCGGAGGCACCAACCCCTGGGTCGACCATTCGCCACCGGCGCGAGTGGTGAGGTAGAGCGAGGGCCCTGTCGCACTCAGCACTCCTGGGAACGGCGCAGCGGAGAAGAAGGTGACCGCTTCGCCGGAGGGAGAGCTCTGCACGACATCGGCTTCCCCAAGCGCGTCCGTGAAGTTCTTATCGACGGGAGACGCCCGCTCGTAGGCGCGACAGTCCGGGAGCGCAAGCGCGTAGCCGCCCTGGACACGGAGCTGTTCGTTGGGACACCCTTCCGCCCGGGCGAACGCCGCCAAGGTTCCGGTCCCCAAGCCAGCACAGACAAATGTCAGCAGCGACAGAAACAGTCGCACCCGGCCGGCACTGCCGATCCGCGACGGCGCGCTTCTTCCCCCGGCCCTAGACACCGAGCAAGCCTACACAAGGCCCAGCAAAGCCTATTACGTCTTGATCCGGAAACGACTATGTGCAGCTACCGCATTGCGTCTTTAGGTTTCTTTGACGCTCCAGTTTTTACCCGACGTCAGTTTGACGGTTGCTTCGCTCGTGATTTCGGCTTTCCCGCCCACTTTGAGGCTGCTGCCCGCATATTTACAGATAATTTTGTGTGTGGCTGCTTCTGTTTCGGCCGCAGTATTGCTCGAGTCGACTTCACAGAGCTGCGAGCCTGTCACATTGAAACTTTTGGGTATCCCGACTTCGGCGATCACACATGACGATTCTTTGCCTTCGATGCCGATCGGGGCAAAGACGCCTGTTTTGGATTCGAGCTTGTCTTCCGCCCTACCTGCGTTCAACGCCAGTTCACCCTTGAGTTCTGACGTTTTGATTTCTTCTTCGTCCGCCACAGAAAGCTTGCAGTCTGTGGGTTTGATGAGCTTGCATCCTTCAAATGTGTCGGTCACCGCAGATTTGCCCACCGTACCGGCGGCTCCATCTTCGATGGTCCCTTTGGACTTGCCCGTTTCGCATTTGATTTCGGTTTTCACCATGCTGACCGTGGCCTTGAGCGTGGCTTCGCCGACGTTCGTGCCTTCGAATTTTTCCGGGGAAGCCGGCGGGACCCCCGCGACACAGTAGGCCGGCGCGCTCGTCACCGTCGTGCATGCGCCCGCCGGCGGTTCCGCCCCCGACGTCGACGCGATCACGGCGCCCACGGCGACCACCGCGAGCAGGCCCAACAGGATCAACCTAGTTCGGGACATCAGCAGCCTCCTCGGTGGGCGAGTTCAATAGGTTCCGGCGACTCATCTCGGGAACCATACAGCAAGGACCGGGGTCTGGCTACGTATATATCGAAAGATCCCCTCCGCTGCCCGGCCCGTCCCCCTCCCGCTCCTTATCAGTCAGACGCGCGCGCGTACGCACGCGGCCGTACCGATCGATACCTTGCGCGCATGCGCCGCACGAAGATCGTCGCCACCATCGGCCCCGCCTCGCGCGAGCCCGAGACCCTGCTGCGGATGGTCCAAGCGGGGATGGACGTCGCGCGGCTGAACTACTCGCACGGCACGCTCGACGAGCACGCCGAGACCGTGCGCCGGGTGCGCGACGCGGCGGGACGGGCAGGGCGCCCGGTGGCGATCCTTCAGGACCTGCCCGGCCCGAAGCTGCGGATCGGGCCGCTGCGCGACGACATCGTCGAGCTGAAGCCGGGCGACCTCGTCACGTTCGCGTGCGGGCCCGGCGACGGCGACGGCCTCGGCGACGCCAAGCGGATGAGCATCACCTGGCCCGGGCTGGCCGACGCGCTGGAGCGGGATGCCGTGATCTACCTGGCCGACGGCTCGGTGCGGCTGCGCGTGAAGGACGCGCGCCCGGCCGCGAGCGAGGTCGAAGCGGAGGTCGAGATCGGCGGCGCCGTGGCCTCGCGCCAGGGGCTGAACATCCCCGGCCCGATCGACGCGCTGCCCTCGGTGCCCGAGGAGGACCTGGAGCTGCTGCGCCACGGCGAGTCGATCGGCGTCGACATGGTCGCGCTGTCGTTCGTGCGCCGCCCCGAGGACGTCGAGCTCGTGCGCGAGCACACGCGCCTGCCGCTGATCGCGAAGATGGAGAAGCCCGAGGCGGTGGAGCGCGCCGAGGAGATCCTGCACGCGGCCGACTGCGTGATGGTCGCGCGCGGCGACCTCGGCATCGAGCTGCCGATCGAGCAGGTCCCGCTCGCGCAGAAGAAGCTGCTGAAACTGGCCGGCTGGATGGCGCGCCCGTCGATCACCGCCACGCAGATGCTCGACTCGATGGTGACCTCCTCGCGGCCCACGCGCGCGGAGGTCGCGGACGTCGCGAACGCGATCCTCGACGGCACCGACGCGGTGATGCTCTCGCAGGAGACCGCGGTCGGCGCCTACCCGGTCGGCGCCGTGGAAATGATGGCGGCGGTCGCGATCCAGGCGGAGTCGATCGCGCCGTACGAGGACTGGAACACCTCGCGCGTGCGCCGCACCGACGCCGACACCGCCTATACGGTCGCGCACAACCTCTGTCTGGCCGCGCGCGAGCTGAAACTCGACGCGCTGGTCGTACCGACTTTGTCGGGGCGCTCCGCGCGGCTGGTCTCCGCGCACCGCCCGACCGTGCCGATCTATGCGCTCTCGCCGGGCAAAGAGACCGTCCGGCGCTGCTGCTTGATGTGGGGCGTGCAGGCCGCGTCGATGCGCCGCCACGAGACGACCGAGGCTTTGATCGCCGACGCCGCGCGGCGCGTGGTCGAGCTCGGCTGGTGTCAGCCCGGCCAGCGCGTGGGCATTACCGCGGGCCTGCCCTCGGGGCGGCCGGGCACCACGAGCCTCGTGCAGATCCAGACGGTCTGAGTAGGCTTGCGCCGCGAGGCACTCTAAGAAGGGGGATCCGATGAACGAGGCAGCAGAGGCGACCCAGCCCTCCACCGCGCCCGCCCGTCAGGGACTGGTGCTGATGACGCTGATCCTGGTCGCAGCCGTCGCCAACCTCAACCTGACGGTCGCGAACACGGCGCTGCCCGACATCGGCAAGGCGTTCAGCGCCTCGCAGACCGCGCTCGACCTGATCGCGGTCGGCTTCTCGCTCGGCCTCGCCGCCTCCGTCCTGTACCTCGGCGCGCTCGGCGACCGCTACGGGCGCAAGCTGATGCTCGTGCTCGGCACTGCGCTGTCGATCCCCGCGGCGATCCTCGCGGCGACCGCCTCGAGCGTCGGGGTCCTGATCGGCGCGCGGATCTTCGGCGGGCTGGCGGCCGGGATGGCATTCCCGACGACGCTGGCGCTGATCACCGCGCTGTGGTCGGGCCCGGGGCGCACGCGGCCGATCGCCCTGTGGTCGGGCATCGGCGCCTCGATGTCGGCGCTCGGCCCGCTGCTGTCGGGCGCGCTGCTCCTGCACCACGCCTGGGGCTCGGTGTTCCTGCTTACCCTCCCGTTCGCGGTGCTGGCACTCGTGATGGCGATCCTGTTCGTACCTGGCCACGTCAACGAGACGACCGATCCCGTCCACAACCTCGGCGGGATCCTCTCGATCGTGCTCGTCGCGGGGATCGTGCTGGGGATTAACTTCGCGCCGGTCCCCGGCAAGGAGACGCTCGCCCTGATCCTCGGCGGGGTGGCGCTGATCGCGCTGATCGCCTTCTACCTGCGCCAGCGCAGCACGCGGTTCCCGCTGTACGACCTGCACGTGGCCGCGCGGCGCGTGTTCTGGGTCGCGGCGGTGGGCGGGATCGTCGTGTTCGGCAGCCTGATGGGCGCGATCTTCGTCGGCCAGCAGTTCCTCCAGAACGTGCTCCACTACTCGACGCTCGGCGCCGGGGCCTCGATCCTGCCGGCGGCCTTCCTGTTGATCGCGATCGCGCCGCGCTCGGCCAAGCTCGTGGAGACGCGCGGGGCGCGCTTCACGCTGCTCGTCGGCTATTTCTTCTGCCTGCTCGGGTTCATCACGATGCTGCTGCTGTGGCGCTCGGGCATCCCCTACTGGAAGGTCGGCCTCGCCTACGCGTTCATCGGCGCCGGCGTCGGCTTCGCCGGCACGCCCGCCTCGCACTCTTTGACGGGGTCGGTCCCCGTCAAGCGCGCGGGGATGGCGTCGGGCACCTCCGACCTGCAGCGCGACCTCGGCGGCGCGATCATGCAGTCGATCATGGGCGCGCTGTTGACCGCGGGCTTCGCGACGTCGGTCTCGAGCGCGATCGCCGCGGCGCCCAACAAGGCGCTGATCACGACCAACATCGAAAACGAGCTGACGAAGTCCTTCTCGAGCGCCGAAGCGGTCGCCCATCAGTACCCGCACTACGCGGGCGCGATCACTTCAGCGGCGAGCTCCTCGTTCGTGTCCGGCTCCAACTGGGCCTACGGCGCCGGCGCGATCGCGATCGTCGCCGGCGCCGCGCTGATCTTCTTCATGTTCCCGGGCAAGGAGGACGAGCAGCGGCTGCTGAGCCAATATCAGGCGGAAGACACCGCGCCGACACCTGTGTGACCGTAGAACTCGGCCTCCTCACGACCCAGCTCGGTCACCGGCTCATCGCCGTAGATCCACTCGCGCGCGATCCGATGCCAGTTGGCCTTGGCGTGCAGCTGGCTGAGCACGGCGAGCGTCAGCACCTCCAAGCGGCGGCCGAACAGGTGATCGGGGGGTAATGACTCGTGGCGCATCGTCGCGAAGTGCCGCGACCGGGGGTCGCTCATCTGGATCAGCACGTCGGTCGCGATCTCGGGGTCGAGCTCGATCTCGCGGTCCTGCGTGTACCACCAGGTCATGTCGTCGACCATCGCGAGTGCCTTCTCCTCGGAGTAGTACTTGGGATCGCCGATCCAGCCGCCGGCGTACATGTGCTGGACGAGCTCGCCCGCGCGCCGCTCGATCCCGAGGCGCTGGGCCTGCAGCTCGAACTCGGCCGCTTCCGCGTCGATCGTCTTGAACAGCCCGAAATCGAGGAACGCCATGCGGCCGTCGTCGAGCAGGATGCAGTTGCCCGGGTGCGGATCGCCGGAGAACTGGCGGTGGCGATACATGCACTCGAAGTAGAAGCGGAAGACGATCTCGCCGATCCGGTCGCGCTCTGACTGGGGCAGCCGCTTCATCTCCTCGAAGCCACGACCCCGCACGAACTCGCTGACGATCACGCGCTCGCGCGAGAGCCCGCTGACCACGTTCGGGACGACGATGAACGGGTGCCCCTCGTAGATCCGCGCGAGCCTGCGCTGGTTCTGCGCCTCGAGCTCATAGTCGAGCTCCTCCTCCATACGCTCCCTGATCTCGCCCGCCAGCGCCTTCACGTCCATGCCCGGCGCGACTCGCTTCATCAAGCGCATGATCATCCCCAGGTTCTGCATGTCCGCGCGCACGGCGCTCGCGACGCCCGGGTACTGGACCTTCACGGCCACCTCGCGGTCGTCCTCGCGCAGGGTGGCCCGGTAGACCTGGCCGATCGAGGCCGCCGCGATCGGCTCCTCGTCGAAGGCGGAGAAGACCTCCTTGATCGGCGCTTGCAGGTCGTCCTCGATCACCTTGCGCATCTGCTTGAAGGAGACCGTCCGCGCGGCGTCGCGCAACTTCGCCAGCTCGTGCTGGAACTCCTCGCGATGCTCCTCGGGCACGAGGCCGACGTCGATGAAGCTCATCACCTGCCCGAGCTTCATTGCGGCGCCCTTCATCGTCCCGAGCGCCGCGACGATCTGCTTGGCAGTCTCCAACTGGCGGCGGCCCATCGCCTCCTCGGAGGCCCGCTCGCCGCGCGTCGTATTCGCGGCGCGGGTCCCGAACTGCTTGACGGCCTCGCTGGCGGCTAGCTTGCCGACGGTAGCTGTGCGGCGCACGCGGGAGGTTGGGATCTTCTTGTTGGTTTCGCGGGGCATGGGGCTGATGTTAAGGCCCCGGCGGCGTAGAGGCGAGATGCCCGCCGCTGCCACCCTCAAAAGCGGTAGGCGGCGAACCCGTCTGGCGTCGACACAAGACGGGTGAAACCAAGCGCGTCGAACGCCTCACGGGCGGCATCTGTAGGTCCAGCGCCCAATACCTTGACTGCGCTCATTGGCGGGACGTGGCCTCCAGAGCTTCCGTGATGAAGATCTACTTCATCGAGAATCCACAGAAGATCATCCTCAGACTCTCCCTCGCCTTTGAACAGCGTCAGTCCGGATGTGAGCTGATCGGTCTCTTGTGGAGGATGCTTCTCCCAAATCCGTCGTGCCGCCTCCTCCGTCGCGGCCGTCCGCACTGCCCATACGTGGCTAGACGGCGCAAGTTCATCAAGCTTGGGGGCAAACTCGCTGGAGAGCACGACTATAACCTCTTGCTCGGTATGAACCGCCCCGGGAATGTTGGAGATCAAATCGAACCTTGCTGGTCGTGATGGAGATAGGTGGGCATTTCCGACCCGTTGATCTGCTCGACCGGCAGGTCCCCAGGACTGTAAATGTAGCTGTTCGTCCCGTCGCTGAGAATCAACGGGAGTTCTTCGGCCATGTCCCACGCCATGTAGGTGGTCGTGCTCGAGATGGTCTGGGATGTGCGCAGTCCTTCGCCGTTATAGGTGTAGGTGTCTTCGATTTCGGAGGTTTCGCCTTCTTTGGCATTTCCACGGGGACGGACCGTCGACCCTCAGTAGTCACTACGACGGTAGCACTGATTCATCGGGAACTGGGCCGGCAATGATCAGCGGTGCGCTACCGCGCGCAAGCGGGTAGCGCACCGAGGAGCCATCGCTGGGATCGAAGTGAGCATGGCTCCCCGGCTCGTACAAGTCATCGTCTTTAGCGAACTGCTCAATGTCATAAATCAGACGAGCGAACGCCTCTCTACTTCCTGTAAATCTCGCGACATCGTCGTCAACGTCGATCACCACACCATCGGCGGTGAGCTCGATGCTCAAACTCCGAATCGGCCGCGTCGTTTGGTGGTCAGATGCCAGCTCATCGAGCAACATCGTGGAATGCCCCGGATCTTGCAGCCAGTCGGTTAACACTCGCAGTCCATCGCGATCAGCGGTCAGAATGAGAGCGTCCGTCTTACTATCTACCGCCCCGTGCATCCCGGTCACCCCACTGGGATATGGTTCTGGCTTCCACAATGGATGTGACGCCGCGAACCGAAGCCTTCCCCCGGATGAGCCTCAGGGCCTCGAAATGGAATATCATATTCTTCAGCCCATTCACGTAGAATCTCGGCTTCTTCGGGAGACACCCCAGTCTTTTTTGCCCCTTTAGCGATTTTGATGAGCGCATCCTGATCACCGTCGTAGGGGCCGGACCCACCTTCTCCACTTTCGCCCGACTTACTACCCCCTCTGATCGTGTTCACAATGCTTTCGGCACCGTTTACGATTTCGTTCCCAGCTTCGTTTGCCGCACTGCCGATTTCGTGCCCGAGTTCTTTGGCGGCTTCTACCGCACGTTCGGTTTCTGCGCTTGTCGGGAACCGAAAACAGATCCCGGGGGGACAGGAGGGGGCTTCGCCTATCGATTCGCCCGAGAGGCCGCGTGGGTCGGCGTGATTCAACGGGTTATCACCCACGTAGCTATACGGTTCGCCGGTGATCGCCTCCAGAGGATCGACGGTCAGGAACTGCGCCGTGCTGGGGTCATAGACCCGGTTACGTAGGTAGATGAGTCCGGTGTCGCTGCTCGTGTATTGGCCGTCAAACTCAAGCGGAGTGATCGCCGTGCCTTCACACGTCGGACTTCCGTAGGCGCCGTAGCTGCATTTGCCTGTGACGGTGCCGGCGGAGCTGGTCAGTAGGCGAATCGAACCTTCCTGGTCGCGATGGAGATAGGTGGGCGTTTCCGACCCGTTGATCTGCTCGACTGGGATCCCTCCGAGACCGTAGATGTAGCTGTTTGTGCCGTCACTGAGAATCAGCGGAGTGCCTTCGGTCGCATCCCACGCGAAGTAGCTGGTTGTGCCAGAGATCGTCTGTGATGTGCGCAGCCCTTCGCCGTTGTAGGCGTAGGCATCTTCGATCTTGGGGACCGATTCTTTTTCGGGCCGTTCGACCGACGTCAGCTCCCCGGCCTGGTCGTACCCGTAGGTGGTTGCCGCTCCCGTTTCGGGGGTTCTTTTTGTGCGCTCCCCGAGTTCGTCATAGGAGTAAGTTACGTCAGTTCCTTTTTTGAGCTCGTCACCTTCGTTGTATTCATTTTCAGTCGCGCCCTCTTTAGTAGGATTATTGTCAGCGTCGTATTTGTATTCAGTGGTTCCGTATTTAGTCAGACGGTTGTTTTCGTCGTACGTGTTTTCTGTGACTTCTGTGCCGGGTAGACCTTTGGAGGTCGTCTTTTTGACCTGGCCATCGTTGTCGCGGGTGTAGAGCAGCGACGCCAGCGTTTCCGTTCCCTCGAGCATTTTGACTTCGGTCATCTGATCGGCGTCGTTATAGGCGTATTTATCTTCGTCTTTCGGTTCCGTCGGGAACGTCGTCAGACTGAGGTCTGAGTCGGGGTTGTAGGAGAATTTGGTGACATGGGATAGCCAGTCGGTCACTTTTTCCAGGCGCCCATCTTTATCGAAGGCACGTGTTATGGCTTTTTTGTTCGGGTACGTGATTTTCGTCTGATCACTGGCGAGATCGTATCCGTATTTGACGACTTCTTTGTGCCCGTTTTCGCTTTCGGTCAGGCGGTCGAGCTGGTCGTAGGTGTATTTGGTCGTGCCGGTCCCGTCCGTCATCTTGGTGCGGTCGCCGTCTTTATCGTATTCGTAGGTGACCGTGGCTGGTTTGCCGCTTGAGTAGCTGACTTCTTCCAGACGGTTTGCCGGGTCGTATTTGTATGTGGTGGTGCGTTTTGCGGGGTCTTCGAGTTTTTTGAGGTTCCCGGCGGCGTCGTATTCCTTCTTGGTCACGTGCCCGAGCGGATCGGTTACTTCGGTGACCTCCTCGATAGCGTTGCGTGTGTATTTGGTCGCGTGTTTGTTGCCATCGACCTGCTTGATGACCTGTCCGGCGCCGTCGTATTCGGTTTCCGTAACCGCTTTGTTGGGAGCTTCGACCTTGGTCGGTTGGTTATCGCCGTTGTAGGTGTACTTCGTCGTATGGCTGTTGCCATCGGTCACCTGTTCGACGTTGCCATCACCATCATATTTGTATTTCGTGGTGTGTTTGAGTGGGTCGGTAATCGTCAGCGGACGGCCTTGCGCGTCGCGTTCAATTTTGGTCGTGAATTCTGCTGGTTTGCCTTCTTTGACGTTCCCTCGCGGACTGACTTCGGTGACGACTTGGGAATCTTCGTTGTATTCCCAGGTGCGCTTGTTGGTCAGAGGATCGCTTTCAGCGGTACGGTCACCTTTGGTGTCGTATTCATATTTCCACACGTTTTTGAGCGGATTTTCCACGCTTTCCAGTTCGCCCGTGGCCGTGTATTTGTATTTAGTGACCTGTGTTTTGCTTTCCGGCGCCGGACGTTCGATCGTTTCAGGATTGCCGTGGGCTTCGCGTTTGATCGTCGTCGTCTCGCCCTTTGGCGTGGTCATCGTTTCCACGTCATGCGTGGAGTCGTACGTCCATTTCGTTTCGTTTTTGTTCGGATCGACCATGCTCGTACGATCGTTCACCGCGTTATAGCCGTAGGTGGTCGTGTGCCCGTTCCCATCGGTCACACTCGTGACGTACCCACCTTCGTTGTACGCGAACGATTCCGTGGTCGCGCTAGATGTTCCGTAGCCGCGTGTGATCGAGGACGGCTCGTCGTTGCTCGTGAAGTACTCGTTCGTGACCGAGCTAGTGTTTTCGTTGGTGATCTTGGTGTGGAAGGTTTCGTATTCAAACTTCAGCTTATGCCCGGCAGGGTCTTCCTGTTTGGTGACCTGGCTGGAGCTATTGTATTCGTTGATCGTTTTCCCGCCGCGGCCATCGACCATTTCAGTCAGCTCGTGTTCACCGTTGTATTTGAACTGCCAGCGTAGGCTTTCTTCGGCGGGCTGCGTGACGCTCTTGAGGTTCCCCGATTCGTACGTGTATTTGACGACGTGTTTCATCGGATCTTCGGCGCTTTCGACGAAGCCTTCGCCGTTGTATTTCAGTTTGATCGTGCGGCTGACAGGATCGGTGATCGTCGTGAGCTGGCCAGCTTCGTTATAGGTGAGCGTCGTAGCGTTCCCATCGCGATCGGTCACGCTTTCCAGCCGGCCGGTGCTGCCGGTGAATTTGTATTTGGTCTGGTTGGCGAGGGTCAGCGTGTAGCCACCAGCTTCTGTACCGCTCAGGGTATCTTGCGTCCATACCGGCGCTTTGAACACTTCTCCGGTTTCTTCGGTGAACGGCACGGTGCTGCCGTTCGCTTGGTGGAGAGTGGTCACTTTGCTCGTTTTGTTGACAACCAGATGATCGCTAAAGGAACTTGTCCACCCGTAGCCAAACACGCCTTTGATTTCTTCTGCGGCTGCCTGCGAGTTGTAATATCGTGTGAGGTCGCGACCCACACCCCGCCCACCTACCGCAAGGTCAGTCTGAGTCTCGGTAAAGTTGCCTGTCGCGCAGCTAACGGGCTCCCCCGCACATGCTCTTACTTGGCCAAGAGCCAAGGGACCAGGTGATCCGTATTGCGTAGAAGAGTTTGCCCGCACAGGATTGCTGATGATAAGTGTCCCCGACTGCTGACTGACCACCCCCTCGTTTTCGAATGATGGTGCGATAGTGGTGATCCCGGTACCGGCAGTCTTCTCAAACGTCCCCGTATTACTGATCGTCGCTCCACTCGGAATGGCTTCGATCTCAGGTGTGGCGGACTGAGAGTTCGCCTTGAAGACGCCTTTGTTTACAATCTCCGCGCCTTCAGACACAGCGATGACGCCCGTCGAGAACGTTACCGCTCCCGCATTAACCATATCCCTGCCCGCGAGAGAGAGCGCTTCGCCGCCACCTTCGATTGTCGTAGTGGCTTCGGGACCGAGCACGGTCGAACCAGACCCCGACATCTTGCCACCCGTCCAACTAAATGCGGTGGACACTTCAAGCGTGCCAGCACCCGTCAAGTACTCGCTTCCAGCGTAGTTTTGAATCGAGAGTTCCTTGACATGCGAAACGGAACCAGCACCAGTCAGGTCGAGGGTGCTGCCGCTGCTCCATAGCAATATGTGTGCATCGCTACCTTGAATATCGTGGGCTTCCACATATCCGCCGGCGAGATAGATCCCCCCGGACATTTGTACATTTGAGCCGAGCTTGTACGTGCCCTTTGTAAAGGCGACCGACGCTTCCGGTGCCAGCCACGAGCCAGTCGAGACCGTAGATTCATGGGTGCCGCCCGTAAAGATTACCTGGCCCGTCGACACTTCAACCGTGCCCTGATTGTCAAATTCGAACTGAATCTGGGTATATCCCGTTCCAGTGGCCTTCTTGACGACGCCAGTGTTATGAACCCATACATGGGAATTATCCTGATTTAGCAAACCGTGGGCTTCCCAGACTTCTCCCGGCACATCCGCATTGGCGTTGAACGTGCCGCTGTTGTCGATCTCGGCACTCAAGGTGCCCTCGATCGAGCCCGTGCTCCAGGTCAAAGAGCCTTCATTCGTGAGTCGTCGTTCAGCTAGCGCAACGGGATATTCAGACGATGGTTCGATCTTCCCGACAGCACCTGTGCCAAGCACGGTAGCGCCTGACCCCGTCATTTTCCCTCCCGTCCAGGTAAACATGCCCGACACATCCAATGTCCCAGGCCCCGTCAGCGTTGTTTCACCGCTCAGGCGCTGGATCGTTAGTTCCTTGATATGCGATACCGTAGACGTATGTGTAACATCGAGCGTACTGCCGCCGCTCCATAGAAGAAAATCCGCATTAGGCGCTTGAACGTCTTCGACATTTACATCGGCCCCGGCAAAATAGATTTTGCCGGACATTTGTATATTCGCGCCAAGCTGGAAAGTGCCCCTCGTAAAGGCGATCGAAGCTCCTTCCGCCTGCCATTCGCCCGTCGAGACACCACTGCCATGCGTGCCCCCGGTAAAGATAATCTGCCCGGTTGTGACCTTTACTATATGTTCGTTCGTGATCTCAAGTTGCATCTGCGTGTATTGGGCGCCGGCAGCCTTCTTAAGCGTCCCAGTATTATCAAACCATACGCCGGAGCCATCCGAATTCAGTAACCCGTGTGCTTCCCATTCTTCGATAGGGACCTCTGCATTCGCGTTGAAGGTTCCACTGTTATCGATCACGGCCGCTTTACTCACTCGCACCGACCCGGTACTCCACGTTAGCGTGCTGTGATTCGCGAGCGTACGTTCAATCAAATACACCGATCCAGACAACCCCGGATTAATCGTTCCCGTAGCAGCTGAACCCACCACCGTTGAGCCTGAACCAGACATGGCCCCCGCACTCCACGAGAATGAGTTCGTCGCTTCGACTGCTGCGGTGCCTGTCAACGTTCCGCCCGTCACAGACAAAGAGCCTATGCTCGATACTTCCAGAGCGTCCGAAACTTCCAGCGAGCCGCCAGTCATCACAAGCGACCCCGCACCCTGCACCACACTGGCATACTGAGAAGCTTCAGTCACCATGACCGTCTTCCCAGAACCAATACATGCAACAGACGAGGATGTAGGCACTCCCGAGGACCAATCGCTTGCCGTCGTCCAGCTCCCTTCGCTCGGCCCCGTCCACGTATCCGTGCAGAGCGATTCAGCCGACGCACCAGCCGGTACCAAGGCAAAGATGCCGACAAGCAGCGCTGCCAGCAGACCGACGCTCCTCCCAATCCTTCCTATAGCGAGACGGGCGGGTCCTTGTCTACGAGCTACCAGAGGTATCCCGCCAAACCGTATACCGCCCATCTCCGCCTCCTCGGTCCGTTGAGAGCTGATGGTCGAACGGTTCTATCAGACGCTACGGGTGCCTGTATCCCTGTATGGACGAGTGTTCTATATGGCGGGATATAATTCGGGCGTTAGTTCTGCCCGAGTAGCCGCCGGTAGATCCCGCTAGTCTCGCGTGCCGACTCAGGTGGCGAGCTGCACCCGGGAGCCCGGGACGATGTCATCCTTGCCGTCGGCCCAGCGGACCCAGGCCTTCTTGCCGCCGTCGTAGTCATCGCCGAGCAGGACCAGCGTGGCCGGCTCGCCCAGCGCCAGGCAGGGGTCGGAGCCCTGCGGGTCCAGGCCCCGCCAGACGCGGATGAACCCGTTCTCATCCCACTCCCGCGCGACGGTCGTGGGGTCGGCGTGGCCCGGGTGGATGACCGTGTTCGGGGGCAACTCCATCAGAGTGCCCATGATCGAGTCGCGCAGGTCGGTGTAGGTGGTGTGGCCGGGCGCGCGCACGCCACCGACCGAGCCCCTGAACAGGGTGTCGCCGGTGAACACGGCCGCCTCGCCGCCCGTGAACCCCCCGGGAGCCGCGCTCTTCTGAGAGCGTCCGTGACCCCGGCCGCCAGCGGCGCCGATCTCCGAGTCCTCGCCCACCAGGAACGACAACATGCCGGCGGTATGCCCCGGCGTGTGCAACGGCCGCACCTCCAGCGCTCCAAAGCTCAGCATCTCGCCGGCCGCCACCGTGCCCGCGGCGATGCCCTCCAGAAGATCGCGCTCCAGCGGGTGGATCAACACCTCGAGCTTCGGCCAGCGCGCGCGCAGCGTTCCGACCTCGCTCACATGGTCGAAGTGATGGTGGGTCAGCAGCACGTGCGACGGCTCCAATCCAAGGCGCTCCGCGGTCGCGATCAGCCTCTCCACCGGCCCGCCCGCGTCGATGAAGAACGCGGGACCACCGGCGCCGTCGGCGAGGAGGTAGGTGTTGGAGAGGAATTGGGGATGGGTTGCGCGCTCGACGATCATCGCGTTCATCCTCTCACGAAGCTCCTCGACCAGCGTAGACTGCCGTCGCATGGCCCTGATCCACACCTGCTACCGGATCACCAACATCGACCGCTCGGTCGCCTTCTACGAGGCGCTCGGGTTCGAGGAGATCGGGCGCATCCCGATCAAAGACGAGGCCGTCAACGTGTTCATGAACCAGCCCGGCGACGGCAACATGCCGCGCCTGGAGCTGACCTACAACTTCGGCGTGGACTCCTACGACATCGGCACCGGCTACGGCCACATCGCGATCACCGCCGACGAGCTCGACGCGACGCTCGCACGCCTGGCCGAGCAGGGCATCGAGCCCGAGAAGCCGCCGTACTCGGTGCGCGAGGGCGGGTCACGGCTCTGCTTTGTGAAAGATCCAGATGGCTACCGGATCGAGCTGATCGAGCAGTAGTCGGGCACGTCCGCCGGGGAGCTAGGAGAGCACCCGCCCGCGGAATTTGCGCAGGCCGAAGGTGAGGAACACCGCGCAGAAGCCGATCAGGACCGGGTAGACGACGTAGAGGTGCATGTGGGCGGCGTGCGTGAGGCCCGCACGCAGACCCTCGTTGACGTAGATCAGAGGATTGATGAGCACCACGATCTGCAGCCAGTGGATCCCGGCGACCTGGACAGGCGCGAGCTTGGTCCACTGGTAGTAGGTGCCGCCGAGAAACGTGAGCGGCAGCACGACGAAGCCGAACATCAGCCCGAGGTTGCGCGCCTCGAATGCCGTCCCGAGCAGCAGGCCGAGCGAGCTCATCGTGATGCACGCGAGCGGGATCAAGGTAACCACGATCAGCCAATGAACCGAGAGGTGCGCATGCACGCCGGGCGCATGGACGACGGCGGCGATCGGGAACACGATCAGCGCCGCGAGCAGGCCTTGCGCAGCGCCTGAGAGAACCTTGGCAAGCGCCACGAGCCAGATCGGGCAGGGCGCCTGCACGCGGTCCTCGATCTCGCGCGTGTAGCCGAACTCCTGGGCCATCACCATCGCGACGGCCTGGATGCCCTGAAACATGATCGAGATCCCGACCACACCGGGGACGAGCACGGTGGCGAACGCCGACTCGGCGACCTTGCCACCACCGCCACCGACTCCCTGGCCGATCGTGGGGAACACATACAAGAACACGAACACGAGCAGGAACGGCTGGATCAGCACCCGGATCACGAACTCCAGCGAGTGCTTTTTCAACACCGTCAGGTCGCGCAGCACGAGCGCGAGCAGCGCCGTGCGGCTCGCGGCCATCGTCGAGCGCGCCGGCTCGATCGTGATGCGTCCGGGCGCGGACGCCGGGCCGGACGCAGCGATGGCGGCGGGCGAGGCGGTGGCAGGAGCGGTCGTGGCCATCAGTCGCGCAGCTCCTTGCCGGTGAGGCTGATGAACACGGTCTCCAGGCTCGGCTCGGCGATCGAAAGGTCGGCGAGCTCGAAGCCCGCCTCCTCGGTCGCGGCCACCAAGCGAGGCACGAGCCGCTCAGCCTCTTTGACGTGGAGCTCGACGCCGCCGTCGATCACGCGGGTATTGCTCACCTCGGCGATCGCGCCGGAGAGACGCTCGGCAAGCGTCTGCAGCTCGCCGCCTGTCGCCTTGATCGTGGCGATCGTGTCCGCACCCACCGACCGCTTCAGATCGGCGGGCGTGTCGAGCGCGAGAATCTTGCCGTGGTCCATGATCGCAAGTCGATCGCAGAGCTCGTCGGCCTCCTCCATGTAGTGCGTGGTCAGCAGGATCGTCTGCCCTGCCCCGTTCAGCTCGCCGAGGATCTCCCACAGCGCGAGGCGGCTCTGCGGATCGAGGCCGGCGGTCGGCTCGTCGAGGAACAGCACCGCCGGTCGGTGGAAGATCGCGCGCGCCATCATCAGCCGCTGCGCCATCCCGCCCGAGAGCGCGTATACCGAGGCCTTCGCCCATTTCGTCAGGTGCAGCTGCTCGAGCAGCTGGTCGGATTTGCGCCGCGACTCCGACGCGGAGATCCCGAACAGGCGACCGTGAAAGTAGAGGTTCTCCCACACCGTCAGCTGCCGGTCCAGGGTGTTCTGCTGGGAGACGATTCCGATCAGCTGCTTCGCGAGCGCCGGGTGAGCGACAACGTCGACCGCGCCGACATAGGCGGAGCCCGAGGTGGGGATCACGCGCGTCGTCAGCATCCCGGCAGTGGTCGTCTTGCCAGCGCCATTCGGCCCGAGCAGCCCGAAGATCTCACCCGCGTACACACTGAGGTTGAGCTTGTCGACCGCGGCGACCTCCATGCCCGGGTAGACCTTCGTCAACCCTGCCGTGCGAATCACCTCGCGGCGATCCCGGCCATCCTCCGTGTCAAGCGCCGGAGCACCCGCGGGCGCGTCGACTGGCTGGGTGCTGGCCATCGCTCCCAATGTATAACGCTCGCGCTACCCTGCCCTCAGAGATGGCGGACACGACCGGGAAGATCGCCAAGAACCTCGAGCGCTTCGCCCAGGCGGTGGCCGCGCACGACCGCGAGAACCCGACGCATACCGCCAACGGCATTGGCCTCGCGCACTTCGACCTCGAGCGTCTGGGACTGGAGGAGGGCGAGGAGATCCTGCCCGGCATCACGATCCACGCCGACAGCGGGGTGACGGGGAACTTCCGGGTGCTCTGTGACGGCGAGCACGACGAGGGCAAGACCGAGGCAGAGGCAGAGGTCGTGGAGGCCGTGGCAACTCATGCGGTTCCCGCCGGCGCGCCCGGGATCTCGCCCGAGGAAATCCCCTTCGGGGCGTAGTCCGTCAGCGCAGAACGACGGGGACGGGAACCCGCGCGCGGGCGGCGATCAGCTCGACCAGCCGCTCGATCGTCGGGCACTGCAGATCGTGGCGTGCCGCCGCGCGCAGCACCGACCCGGGGATCGCGTCGAGCTCGGGTTCGCGCCCGGCGGCGATGTCGCGCTGCATCGAGCTGCCGAGCGTGGCGTGCGCCTGCTCCAGCTCGCCGAGCGCCTTGGCCGGATCGACGTCGGCGGCGCCCTCGGCCTGCCCCACGGCGCAGCCCTCCTCGATCGCCCCGACGAGCGCGTCGCGCAGCTCGGGCGTGGAGCGGATTTCGCCGAGCAGCTTGTCAAACGCGCTCGTCGTGCACGCGAGCGCGTTCAACCGCACGAGCTTCGACCACATCACCTGCGCCTCGGACTCTCCCACGCGCGCCGAGATCCCGGCGTCTTTGAGCAGCTGGACCAGAGCATCCAACTCCCCGCGGGCGCTCGGATCGTGGCCAGCCATCTCGACGAGCAGGAACTGACTCGTGTGCACCACCACGCCGGGCTCGGGGCGATCGGCCTCGACGCGGATCGTGCCGGCAAGCACGGTGTCCGCGCCGAAACGCCGGCGCAGGACGGGGATGTGATCGAGGCCGTTCAGCAGCGGCAGCACCAGCTTTGGCTGGCACCCCGGAGATCGACATACCCGCTCAAGCGCGGACTTCAACCCGGAGGCCTTCGTTGCGACGATCAATACATCCACCTGCTCCTCCAGACGCGCGACCGCCGGCGGATGGGTGACGAACTCACCGAAGCTGACACTGTCCACACGCAGCCCGCGCTCGGCGATCGCCTCCGCCGTCGCCTCCCGAGCCACGACAATCACGGACGTGCCAGCCCGCTCGAGCAGTCCCGCGATCAGTCCGCCCACGCCGCCGGGGCCAAGTACAGCGATCTCCATCGCTCGCAGTCTATGGCTCGACTCTACGCACCACCGGAGGGCAACACCCGGCCGCTCGATCCGGTCTAGCCTTATGCCCTGATGTCCTCTCAAGCTCAACCAACGAACACCGATCTGCCTGAGGTCCTCGCCCGCGGGCCGTGGCCGCTGGCGCAGGTGAAAGCGCACTGGCGCGAGGAGCACTTCGAGCCCTCTGCCGAGCACACGCGCGCCGCCGATGCCGCGATCGCCGACCTGCAGCAACGAGGCTCGCCCAGCCACGACGGTATCGCCGCACGCCTGGTCGACTACAGCCAGGACCAGCAGGGAGTCGCGCTGGAGCTGCAGCCGCTGCGCTGGGGGTTGCGCCTGGTCGCAGGCGATGCCTCGGAGAGCGTCGCGGCGATGTGCGTCACGCGCTCCGCCGACGGCCGCTGGCTGGCCGGCCGGCGCGCGCAGTGGGTCGCATCGTGGGCTGGGCGCTGGGCGCTGGGCGCGGGTGGAGCGGTCGATCTCGGCGAGAACCCGGCCAACACCCTGACTCGGGAGCTGCAGGAGGAGTGGTCGGTCGCGCCCGCGCGCGTGCAGGGAGAGGCGCTGCTGCGCCTGCCGCACAAGATGGTGATGTTCATCGGGCAAGCCTGGCTCGCCGAGGGCGTCGAGGAGCAGGTGACGCCCGATCACGAGCACGACGAGTTCGCCTGGTGGCCGCGCGAGATCGACGAGTGGCCCGCGGAGGCAGGGGAGATCCTGCCGCGGATGGCGCGCTGGCTCACGCAGTGAGCACGGGAACACCGTCCGGGACGAACACGACCGCCCGCGTGGACGCATCTCCCGGAACAGACACGCCAGCAGGCGCGGACATTCCCTCCGAAACGCACCCCTCATCCTCTGCCCCAACCGCGCCGCCAGCACCCCGCGATGCTGTCGGACCCCTGCACTTCAAGCGCCTGAAGTGGATCTCTTTCACCCATTCCTGCATCTACACCGCGCTGCTCTTGTGCGCCTTCGTGATCGGCAAACCGCAGCCCTTCACCTTCGCGCTCGGGCTCACTCATGGCCTGCTGTGGATCTTCATGTCGCTGGCCTGCATCGCCGCCGCGCGCCTGCGAATCGTCTCGCTGCGCCTGGCCGTCGCCGTCGCGGTGCTCGGAGGGATCGGGCCGTTCTTCGGCAGCTACGAGTTCATTCGCGAGGAACGCCTGCATGCAGATCCCAGACCCGCGCACCCGGGCGACTCACCGCAGCGCTGAAGCGCAGAGTTGGCCTGGCAGCACGATCGAGTACTGCTGTTGAGAACTTGTGAAAAGGCTCACCGACCAGCGGGTATGTCCAGCGGGCAGCCGCGCTAGAGTGGGAGGCAGATGGCGACGAGCACCACCGCGGAGCAGACAATCGATGTTGTAACACCCGCAGCGGGCGAGTCGGTCACCGAGGGAACCATCCTCGAATGGCACGTGCAGGTCGGCGATCCGATCAAGCTCGACGACACGATTGTCGAGATCTCCACCGACAAGGTCGACGTGGAGCTGCCCTCACCGGCGACGGGGACCGTCAGCGAGATTCTGGTGCAGGAGGGTGACACAGTCACTGTCGGCCAAGTGATCGCGCGGATCGCGGTTGGCACGGATGGCGTGGGCACGAGCGGCAATGGGGCTCCGCAGGCAGCTGCCGACGGTGTCAGCGGTGCGGCCACGGCGGCGCCCGCAGCCGAGGACTCGAGCCCGAGCGGTTCGACCCCGCAGGAAAGTGAGGGCCCAGCAAGCGCTGAGGAGGGCAAGACCGTCGATGTGCTCACCCCCGCCGCCGGCGAGTCCGTCACCGAGGGAACGATCCTGGAATGGCACACGAAGGTCGGCGAGCTCATCAAGGCGAACGACACGATCGTCGAGATATCTACCGACAAGGTCGACGTCGAGCTGCCGGCGCCCGCGAGCGGGACCGTCAGCGAGCTGCTCGTGCAGGAGGGCGACACGGTCACCGTCGGCCAGGTGATCGCACGGATCGTCGTCGGAGCGACCGATGCCTCCGCCGCCTCGCGGCCGGACGGCAGCGCAGGACCGGCGTCCCGCGCAACCGACAGCCCCCCCGCGAGCTCCGTCAACGGTTCTGGTGGCGTGCCCGGCGGCGTGAAGGCCACCCCGGTGGCGGCCCGCGCGGCGGCGGTCGAGGGTGTGGATTTGGCGAACGTGTCGGGTAGTGGCCCGAGCGGGCAGATCAGGAAGGCCGACGTGCTCTCCGCCGGGGCTACCAACGGCGCCGCCCAGACGACGAGCGCCACCAACAGCAAGACGGCAGCCGCGAGCTCCGAGCGGCTGAAGGGCAGCGCGGCGGCGCTCGCGCGCTATATGGAGCAGTCCCTGGAGATCCCCACGGCGACGAGCTTCCGCACGCTGACAGTGACACTGCTCGACTCGCGCCGGCGCGAGCTGAAGGCCGGCACGCGGAAGGTTTCCTTCACGCACCTGATCGCCTACGCGATCGCGCGCGCGGGGACCGACGACATGCCGGTGATGGCCCACCACTTCGAGGAGATCGAGGGCAAGCCGCACCGGGTGGAGGACGGGCAGGTGAACCTCGGCCTCGCGGTGGACGTCGAGAAGAAGGACGGCTCGAGGACGCTGATGGTGCCGGTGATCCGCGACGCCGGCCGGATGAGCTTCGACGGTTTCCTCGATGCTTACGACGCGCTGGTGGAGAAGGCGCGCACGAACACCCTCACGGCCGACGACCTGACGGGCGCGAACGTGACGCTGACGAACCCCGGTGGCCTCGGCACGGTCGCCTCCGTCCCGCGGCTGATGGCCGGCCAGGGCACGATCGTCGCCACCGGCTCGATCGCCTACCCCGTCGGCCTGGCGGACATCGGCGCGATGATCGGCGCGGAGAAGGTCATGACGATGACCTCGACATACGACCATCGCATCATCCAGGGGGCCGAGTCGGGGCGCTTCCTGGGGAAGATCGAGGCATACCTGCAGGGCGAGCACGGCTTCTACGAGGACGTGTTCGCGGCGCTTGGCGTCGAGCTCGGCCCCGTGCCCGCGGCTCCCGCGCCCGCCGCCGCCGCATCCGCGGCCGCGTCGGCGGCTGCGGACAAGACCCCGAGCACGGTCCCCGACGAGGAGCTCCTGCAGGCGGTGCAGGCCGCCAGCACGCTGCTCTCGCGCTTCCGCAGCCACGGTCACCTCGCAGCGAGACTTGACCCGCTCGGCTCCGAGCCCGAGGGCGACCCCGGCCTCGACCCCGAGGGGCTCGGCCTGACGCCCGAGATCACGGCGAAGATCCCGGCGAAGATCCTGCACATGTACGTGCCGGGGGCGACCCTGGCCGACGCGCTACCGCACCTGCGTGAGACCTATTGCGGCACGATCGCGTATGAGATAGAGCACATCGCCTCCCACCGCCAGCGGGTGTGGCTGCGGGAGAACATCGAGTCAGGAACCTTCCGCCAGCCACTGACGAGCGAGGAGCAGAAGACCCTGCTCCGGCGCCTGACGAAGGTCGACGCGCTGGAGCGCTTCATGCACAAGGCCTACCTCGGCCAGCACCAGTTCTCGATCGAGGGCCTCGACATGACCGTGCCGATGCTCGACGAGCTGATCCAGCTGTCGGCGGTCAACGGTGGCAAGGAGGTCGTGGTCGGAATGGCCCACCGCGGGCGCCTGAACGTGCTCGCGCACAACCTCGGCCGCCCCTACGACACGATCTTCGCCGAGTTCGAGGGCGCCTCGACGCTCGAGGCGGTGACGACGATCCCGCAGGGAGGCACGGGCGACGTGAAGTATCACCACGGCACCCAGGGCTCCTATCGGCTGCCCGACGGAGAGAGCATCGAGGTGAACCTCGAGTCCAACCCGAGCCATCTGGAGTACGTCTCGCCGGTCGTCGAGGGGGCAACGCGCGCGGCGCAGACCGCGCGTCAGGGACCCCACGCCCATCAGGACACCGACGCGGCGGTGCCGATCGTGATCCACGGCGACGCCTCCTTCCCCGCCCAGGGCGTCGTGGCGGAGACGCTCAACCTGCAGGCGCTCGACGGCTACAAGGTCGGCGGCACGGTGCACCTGATCACGAACAACCAGATCGGCTTCACGACCGACCCCGACGATGCGCGCTCGACGCGCTGGGCATCGGACCTGGCAAAGGGCTTCGACGTGCCGATCATCCACGTCAACGCAGACGACGTGCCCGCCTGCATCAGCGCTGTGCGACTCGCGTTCGCCTTCCGCAAGGAGTTCGGCCACGACGTGTTGATCGACCTGATCGGCTACCGGCGCTTCGGACACAACGAGTCAGACGAGCCGGCCTACACCCAGCCGGAGATGTACGCGACGATCAAGGCGAAGAAACGCGTCTCGGAGCTGTGGGCCGAGCGGCTCGTGGCCGACGGCGTCGTCACACAGGAGGACGTCGACAAGCAGGAGCAAGGCGTGTGGGACGATCTGACGCTTCTGCACCAGCGCCTGAAGGCGAAGATCGCGGCCGCGGCCGAGCACGGTGGCGACAGCGAAAGCACAGGCGAGTACCAGCTCGACCGCTCGCCGAGCCCCGAGGTGAGCACCGCCGTGCCCGCCGATCGGCTGCGCGAGCTGGGCGAGGAGCTACTGAAGGTGCCCGCCGGGTTCACCGTGCACCCGAAGCTCGTCAAACAGCTCGAGCGACGCCGCGAGGCGCTGCTGGCCGGGACCGACGCGGCGCCGCAGAGCAACGGCGACGCGGCAGCGCCTCCCGCGGCCGATGTGCCCAGTACGCCCGCGCCGGCGCTCGACTGGGCGCACGGCGAGGCACTTGCGTTCGCGTCGCTTCTGACCGAGGGCACCCCGATCCGGCTGACCGGACAGGACACCGAGCGCGGCACCTTCAGCCAGCGCCACCTAGTGCTGCACGACGCGAAGACCGGGCAGACCGTGTGCCCGATCCAGAGCCTGCCCGAGGCGCTCGCGCCGTTGGAGCTGCACAACAGCCCGCTGTCGGAGCTCGCGTGCATGGGCTTCGAGTATGGCTACAGCCAGGAGGCCCCCGAGACGCTCGTGCTGTGGGAGGCCCAGTTCGGCGACTTCGTCAACTCCGCGCAGGTGATCGTCGACCAGTTCATCACCTCGGGCCTCGCCAAGTGGGGGCAGACCTCACGCCTGACGCTGCTGCTACCGCACGGCTACGAGGGCTCCGGGCCCGAGCACTCCTCTGCGCGCTTGGAGCGCTTTCTGGTGGTCGCCGCCGAGGGGAACATCCGCGTCGCGAGCCCGACGACCCCGGCCCAGTACTTCCATTTGCTGCGCCGTCAGGCGCGGATCGCCAAGCAGCGCCCGCTCGTGGTGATGACGCCGAAGTCGCTGCTGCGCCTGCCGCAGGCGACCAGCACGATCGCGGATCTCGCGGAGGGCACACAATTTCGGCCGGTGCTCGCGGAGCCGGGCGTGGAGGCCGAGCAGGTCACGCGCCTGGTGCTGTGCACCGGGAAGATCTACTACGACCTCGTCGGGCACCCCGAACGCAAGTCGCACCCCGGCTTGGCCGTCGGGCGTGTCGAGTTACTCTACCCCTTCCCAGAGGGCCAGATCCTGGATCTGATGAACAGTTACTCAAACCTGGCCGAGGTGCTGTGGGTCCAGGAGGAGCCGCGCAACATGGGCGCGCGCGCACACATGTTCCCGCGGCTGATGCAGATCATGCCCGACGAGATCCACTTCGGCTACATCGGCCGCCCTGAGCGCGCCAGTCCCGGCGAGGGCTACCCGGCCGCGCACATCACCGAACAGAACCGGATCGTCAGCACCGCGATCGATCTCGGCCAGCCGATCTCGCAGTACCCGCGCAAGACTCCAGGCGAGCGCTGATCGCGATGTCGCTCTGGCGCCGTTTTATGGAGATCCTGCGCCAGCGCAAACGCAAGAAGCGCAGGGGCAGCGCGTAACGCACCCGTGCCAAACGCAAGCAGCGCAGGGCATCAGCGCGTAGCGCGCGCCATACCGAGCGACCAACGGTCCTCTACAGATCGTCCACAGCCGGTCATGAGCTGGGGTGGTCTCGGACGATCAGCAGCGCACCCGCACCAGTGGGCACCAGGGCCTCCGTCACTCCAGGCTCGTCGCTGACGAGCTCGCGGAACGCCTGTACCTCGCTTGCGTGGGAGATCACGTTGTCGACCACGAGTAGTCCGCCGGGCCGCAGAACGCGGATCAGATCGGGCCAATAGGCAGTGTAGGCCGGACGTTCGGCATCGAGGAAGATCATGTCGCGGGAGTGCTCGTCGGCGCTCGCGAGCGTGAGTGCCGCATCCTCGGTGCGCAGCTCCACGTACTCGTGCAGCTGCGTGCGCACGAGATGTTCCGCGGCCTGCGCGGTGCGCTCGCTGTCCACGTCGACGCTCAGCACCCGCCCGCCGATGCTGCGTGCGGCGTCGGCGAGCCACAGCGTCGAATAGCCGTTCGAGGTGCCCAGCTCGAGCAGCCGTCTGCTCGCGAGTGCGCGCACCAGCAGCGCCAGCAGTTGGGCCGTGTCGGGCTCGACGTTGCGCAGGCGCTCCAAACGATCGGCCCTGGCTGCGTCGTGCTCGCGACCGCGGAGGTACAGGTCCTCGAGATATGTCCTCAGTTGCTCGTCCACTCGGCTCGACCTCTACTCTCGTTACGCGCTGATTGCACCACCCGCCCCGGGCGGGCCGCCCGCCAGCCTCGGGAAACCTGCACGCAGCAGCGCTGGGGCTAGCGACCCCGCCAGATGGGGTCCCGCTTCTCCTTGAAGGCATTCGCGCCCTCTTTGGCATCCTCAGACGCGAACACGGGCCCTGAGATCGCGCTCTGGCGCTCCCACATCTCAGCGCTCGACCAGTCGAACTGCTCCTGGAGGATCCGCTTGGATGCGATCAGCGCGAGCGGAGCGTTCTTGGCGACGGAGGCCGCGAGCTCGAGCGCCGCATCGACGGCGCCACCCGGCTCGGCGATGCGGTTGACGACGCCAAACTCGTGGAAGCGCTCCGCCGGCAGGGGATCGCCGGTGAGCGCCAACTCCATCACCACGTGGTAGGGCATCCGCCGCGGCAGGCGCAGCAAGGCGCCGCCGGCCGCCACCAGCGAGCGCTTGGCCTCGGGGATCCCAAGCTTGGCGCCGCGGGCCGCAACGATCAAATCGCAGGCGAGCGCGATCTCCATACCACCGGCCACAGCGAAGCCCTCGATCGCCGCGATCAAAGGCTTGCGCGCGGACCGCTGGGCAATCCCGGCGAAGCCGCGGTCGCCGAACCAGGGCGACTCGCCCTTGACGAACGCCCCCAGATCCATCCCCGCGCAGAAGTAGCCGCCCGCACCTGTGAGGATCCCGACCGACAGCGCGTCGTCGCCGTCGAGCTGATCGAGCGCCCTCGCGATGCCCTCAGCGACGGCGGCGTTGACCGCGTTGCGAACCTCGGGACGGTCGATCGTGATCAGTAAGACGTTCTCGCGGCGCTCGGTGAGCACCGCCTCTGAGTCGCTCATAGGCGCATCTTATGCCGCGAACAAGGTCAGGTCTGGCTCACGCTCGCCACGCAAGACCGCCAGGTCGACCTCAACGCAGTCGATCCCCCGCGCCTGCGCCAGGACGCGCGCCTGGGGCTTGATGATCTGCGCCGCCAGCACGCCCCTGCAGGAGCCGAGCGCGGGGTCCAGGCGGATGCGCTCCAGGTAGCGCGTGAGCTGCTCGACGGCGTCGATCGTCGCGATCCGCTTGATCTCCACGGCAATCCACTCGTCCTCGCCGTCCCGGCACATCAGGTCCACCGGGCCGATATCAGTGGGCCACTCTCTACACGCTAAACGGAACCCCTCACCGCACCACTGCGGCGCGTCCGCGAGCAGCTCCTGAATGTCTGCCTCCACACCGTCCTTCTCGAGTGCGGCAGCCTCACCCATGTCATGCATGACGTCTGAGACCATCTCGACGATCCGGATGTCGAGGCGATCCTCGCTCGCGCCCGCGCGCTTGCGGACGACAATCGAGCCATCCTCCTCTTCGATCACCGTGGGAGGCGTCATCCAGTTCTGGGGCTTGTATCCACCGGTGTCGGCATGCACCATCACCGAGCCGTCAGACTTGACCATGATCAGCCTCAACGCCTCGGGCAGGAGAGCTTGAAGTCGGCCTGTATAGGCGACCTCACAGCGGGCAACGATTAGGCGCACCGCGAGAACCTACCGGGCGGGCCGGATCACATCTAAGGACAGGAAAATCAGGGGATTGGAGGCGGCGAGGGCTGCTCGGCCGCGTGCGTCGCGTCTTGTGGCACGGGGGCAGCCGGATCGAGCACCACAGCGTCCGGAGGCGTGGGTGGGAGCGACTCCGGCGCAGCCACCAGCTGCGCCTGCTCAGATACGAGCGACCCGGTGACCGAGCCGTCGTCTTTGACGGCCTCGCTCATCGAATCGCGGAACTCCCTCATGCCATGACCGAGGGAGCGGGCCAGGTCGGGCAGGCGCTTCGGTCCGAGCACGATCAGCGCGACCGCGGCGATGAAGATCAGGTGTACTGGATTGTCGATTCCCATTTGACCCCTTCCTACGCTCCCATCGTCCGATCCGATCACTTTCAAGAGTACCGCCACCGCCGAGCCGCCCCTTACGCTCTCATTTGATGGCCAGCGAAGCGAGTCCTCGTCGGAGTTCCTCCCAGGTCGGTCGCCCCTACCCGCCCCCCGCGGTGAAAGAGCCGTTCTGGCCCGCTCAGCTGACCGTGCTCGCCGCGATCGCGATCCAGCTGCTGCTCCCTGAACGGCTAACGGCCGGTCCCCGATGGTTGGTCCCGGGCTTCGAGGCCGCGCTGCTGATCGGCCTGTTCATCGTCACGCCCAACCAGATCGAGGACGAGCATCCCCGACGGCGGCGGATCGCGCTCGGCATGACGGCGTTCGTATCGGTCGCAAACATCTACTCGCTCGGCGCGCTCACCCACTACCTGCTGCACCACAACGTCTCTGAGGGACGGGCGCTGATCGGCGCGGGCGTGCTGATCTGGCTGACGAACTTCCTGATCTTCGCCCTCTGGTACTGGGAGATCGACCGCGGCGGACCGGGACGGCGCTCATCCGGACATGACGGCCCTCCCGACTTTCTGTTCCCACAGATGGCCGACGACCGCATCGAGCCGCTTCAGTGGCGTCCCAAATTCATCGACTACCTGTATGTCTCCCTCACCAACGCCACCGCCTTCTCCCCCACCGACACGATGCCGCTGACACCGACCGCGAAGATCTTCATGGGTATGCAATCGCTCGTCTCGGTCGTCACGATCGGGCTGATCGTCTCGCGCGCTGTCAACATTCTCTAAGCCTCTGTTGAGCTCTTCAGGCCTCCGCCCGAGCCGACATCCGCGGTTCCAGCGCCAACGCCTGCGCCAGCAGATCTCTCAGCTCGCCCTCCGCGCCAAGCGCCCCGGCGCGCTCCAAGGCTTCTAATGAGCCCTCGCGGTCTCGCAGCATCAGCCGCAACCGCCCCAGCCGCTCCCATGCGCCCAGGTCCGCCGGTCCTTGCCTGACCGCGCGGGCGGCCGCCTCCTCGGCGAGGTCGATCGCGCCGATGTCCTCGTAGATGCGGGCGGCGAAGCGGTGGGCGGCGGGACGTCCGGCGTCGGCTCTTGCCCATTCGCGCACGGCACGGGCCGCGGCCTCGAGGCTGCCCGCGTTCCAGAACGCGAGCGTCAGCAGGCGTAGCACCGCGACGTTTTGCGGCTCGGCGTCGCGGGCGTAGATCAGGCGCTGTGCGGCCAGCTCGTACTCGCCTTCGGCCATCGCTCTCTGTGCGGCGATCAGGAAGCGCTCGGTGCGCTCCTTGCCCGGGTCGGGCTTTGAGAAGTCGACGAACTTCATGCTTCCCGCCGGCACCGTCCGCACGCCGTGGCTGAACTGCACGCGCGCCCATTGCTGCATCTCATCGTCTTCGCCGGTGAAGTAGATGCCTGCCACCGTGCCCACGCCCCACTCGGGGTAGGACTCGCATCGCGCGTAGCGGTGCACGACCGAGTGGTCGGGCACGCGGCTGCCGAACGGGTCGTACTTTTCCTGCTCCTCCGCATGTTTGCGGGCGCGCTGCTCGGCTTCATACGCGCGCCTGCCCGCCTCCTCGCGCTCCCTGCGTGCGGCCTGGGCGCTCGCGCGCACGGCGTTACGCGAAACGCTGCCGCCTCGCGAACCCTCCGCCAGGCGCTCCAACTGGTCGGCCGCCTCGTTGATCGCCTTCAGGTGGCGCTCGTGCTCGAACTGCCTGCCCTGTGGCGCCACGTCCGGATGCCAGCGCTTGGCCATCTTGCGGCGCGCGAGCTGCACCGCGCGCTTGTCGAACGGTGGCTCGAGCTCCAGCAGGAGGAGATGCTGCTCGACATCGAGGACGGTGGTGGGCATGACCCGACAACGTTAGCGATCTCGGCAACCTCCTATCCTGCGTGCGAATGTCCTCCCAGTACATCTTTACGATGCACCGCCTCTCCAAGCTCCACCCTCCGGAGAAGGTCGTCCTCAACGACATCACGCTCGCCTTCTACCCCGGCGCGAAGATCGGCGTGCTCGGCTACAACGGCTCCGGCAAGTCCACGCTGCTGCGGATCATGGCCGGCGTCGATCAGGAGTACCGCGGCGAGGCCGCGCTCGCGCCCGGAGCGAGCGTCGGGATGCTCGAGCAGGAGCCGCACCTGGACGAGAGCAAGGACGTGCGCGGCAACGTCGAGGACGGCGTCGCCGCGACGAAGGCGCTGCTCGACCGCTTCAACGAGCTGGCCGCCAACTACTCCGATGAGACCGCCGAGGAGTTCGGCAACCTGCAGGCCAAGATTGAAGCCGCCGATGCGTGGAACCTCGACACGCAGCTCGAATACGCGATGGACGCTTTGCGCCTGCCCCCGCCCGATGCCGACGTCAGCCTCCTCTCGGGCGGCGAGCGCCGGCGCGTGGCGCTCTGCCGGCTTTTGCTGCGCGCGCCCGACCTGCTGCTGCTGGACGAGCCCACCAACCACCTCGACGCCGAGTCCGTCGCCTGGCTGGAGCAGCACCTGTCCGAGTACAAGGGCGCGATCGTCGCGGTCACCCACGACCGCTACTTCCTCGACAACGTCGCCGGCTGGATCCTCGAGCTCGACCGTGGCAAGGGCATCCCCTACCAGGGCAACTACTCGAGCTGGCTGGAGCAGAAGCAGACCCGGCTCGCCCAGGAAGAGCGCTCGGAGAAGGGCCGCGAGCGCACGATCGCCGCGGAGCTCGAATGGGTGCGCACGAACCCGAAGGGCAAACGCACGAAGTCCAAGGCCCGCCTGGCACGCTACGAGGAGCTGATCGCAGAGGAGCGCAACGTCAAGCTCGACGAGGTTCAGATCCATATCCCGCCCGGCCCGCGCCTGGGTGAGAAGGTGCTGACCGCGACCGACCTTTCCAAGGGCTTCGGCGAGCGTCTGCTGATCGAGGATCTTTCCTTCGACCTCCCCCGCGCGGGGATCGTCGGCGTGATCGGCGCCAACGGGGCCGGCAAGACGACACTGTTCAGGATGATTACCGGCCAGGAGCAGCCTGACAGCGGCAAGCTAGATCTCGGCGACACCGTCCAGCTCGCCTATGTAGACCAGTCACGTGACTCGCTGAACCCCGAGAAGACCGTCTGGGAGGAGATCTCCGAAGGCTATGAGCACATCAAGGTGGGCGAGCGCGAGGTCAACTCGCGCCAGTACACCGCCGGCTTCAACTTCAAGGGCTCCGACCAGCAGGCGCGGATCGGCAAGCTCTCCGGCGGCGAGCGCAACCGCGTGCACCTCGCCAAGCTGCTGCGCAGCGGCGGCAACCTGCTGCTGCTGGACGAGCCCACCAACGACCTCGACGTCGACACGCTGCGCGCGTTGGAGAACGCGCTTTTGGAATTCCCCGGCTGCGCGGTGGTGATCTCCCACGACCGCTGGTTCCTGAACCGTGTGGCCACCCACGTGCTGGCCTTCGAGGGCGACTCGCAGGTGACGTGGTTCGAGGGCAACTTCGACGCCTACGAGGAGCACCGCCATACCATCCTCGGCGCCGCTGCCGACCGGCCCCATCGAATCACCTACAAGCGGCTCGTGCGTGGCTGAAGTCCACGCCGAGGCATGGCTGAGCAGGCGACCGAAGGACCAGACCGAGCCTGAACTGGCCAGTCAGCCAAGCTCGGCTGACGACCGCTATGCTCGCCGGTGCATGGACACGGTGTTTGACCGCGACACAGCCGTCAGGCGCATCGAGAGCGCGGCTGACGGCAACGCGCCATCTGAGAATGGCGCGGGCTCTCCCGCCACCGAGGCGCACTTCGCCGCGGACATCGCCCCCGGCTGGCGAGCTGGACGCGGCCCCCACGGCGGCTACCTGGCGGCGATCCTGCTCCGCGCGCTCGTCGCCACGGTGGATGACCCCGCACGCACGCCGCGCTCGCTGACGATCCACTACGCCGCCTCCCCCGAAGCGGGACCCGTTGAGATCCACACGACCATCGAGCGCGCGGGGCGCTCGCTGAGCACGCTGTCCGCACGCATGGAACAGGCCGGCCGTGTGACGGCACTAGCGCTCGCGGCCTTCTCGGTGCCGTGGACCGCCCCGGGCGCCAACGAACTGCCGATGCCCGAGCTGGGCGAGCCAGACGCCGAGCGGCGCTCAACGCCGAAGCTGTTCAAGGGGGCGCCGGAGTTCACCAAGCAGCTCGTGATGCAGCCGCGCGTGGGCGCGATCCCGTTCGCCGGCAGCGGCGCCCCGATGCGAATCGGCGGCTGGACCGGGCTGCCCGAGCCACGCCCGGTGGACGCGCTCGCGCTCGCGCTGTTCTGCGACGCGTGGTTCCCGCCGTCGTTCATCGCGCTCGATTCGCCGGCGGTCAGCCCCACGATCGACCTCACGATTCACTTCCGCCAGCCGATCTCCGCGTGCGACTGCGACCCGGCCGTTCTGTGTCTCGGCATCTTCGAGACGCGCCTGCTCCACGACGGCCTGTTCGAGGAGGACGGCGTGATCTGGGCTCCCGACGGCGCAGTGCTCGCGCAGTCGCGTCAGCTGGGGATCATCATGCCGACCGACAAACCGGCGCTACAGCCGACCATGCTCGCAAGCGACCAGGACGCAGGCTGATCGCGGCGGGGGCGACCAAATCCACCCCTTGACGATCCATCCCACACTTGACACCCCACCACCTCGAGATTCAGCTCACAACCACACCGAGACAGGAGCTAGCAATGAGCAACTACACCGCAAAGCAGATCAACGAGATGGAGGCCGCGTTCGGCGGCGGCTTCGTCAAGGCCCGGGCCGAGCTCGGGGTCACCTCGTTCGGCATGCAGGTCATCAGGATGCCGGCCGACTACGGCGACTACCCAGAGCACGATCACGAGCACGACGGCCAGGAGGAGGTCTACCTACCGCTGAAGGGCTCCGGTTGGATCGACATCGATGGCGAGCGCGTGGACCTCGACCAGGACACGTTCGTGCGAGTTGGCGGAGGCGTCAAGCGCAAGGTCCACTCGGGTCCCGATGGCCTGCAGATGCTCGTAATCGGCGGCTGCCCCGGGAAGGCGTACGAGATACCCGAGATGACCGAATTAACAGCTGCCTAGCGGCTAAAGGTCGCGTCGCCGTCCAACCGTAGGGCGGCGGCGGCGATCAGACGGGCGCAGGCGTGGACATCGTCGAGCTGGACGAGCTCGACGGGGGAGTGCATGTAGCGGATCGGAATCGACACGAGGCCCGTGGGCACACCAGCGCGGCTGATGTGAACCGCGTCGGCGTCGGTCCCCGTCGCACGGGCGCTCGCCTCGACCGTGAACGGAATCTTCTCCCGCTCGGCCGTCTCGTAAAGCAACTCGAACAGCTGCGGATGCAGCGTCGAGCCGCGGCTGATCACCGGCCCCGAGCCGAGCTCGTGCTTACCGATCTCCTTCACGTCGATTCCGGGGGCGTCTGTCGCGTGGGTGACATCCACAACGATCGCCGCGTCCGGCTGCAGGGCATAGGCGCTCGTGCGCGAGCCCCCGAAGGTGATCTCCTCCTGCGCGACCGCCACCGCCGCGAGCTCCCACTCCGCGCCGCCGGCCTCTGCCACGAGCCGTGCCGCCTCCAGCGCCACGAACGAACCCAGGCGGTTGTCAAGCGCCCGTGAGAGCAACCGGCCGTTCGGCAGCTCCACCGGGCCGGCGTCGATCACCGCCACGTCGCCGATCCGCACCCGCCCGCGGGCGTCGTCGCCATCGCGCGCACCGATGTCGATGTGCAGGTCACGAATCTCCGCCACCTTCTTGCGCTCGTCGTCGCGCAGCAGGTGAATCGGCTTCTTGCCCACCACGCCTGTGACCTTCCCAGCGCGTGTGTCGAGGACCACGCGCTGGCCCACGAGGATCTGCGCGTCCCAGCCGCCGACGGAGCCAAACCACAGGTAGCCCTGATCGTCGATGTGCGTCACGATCAACCCGATCTCGTCGATGTGACCCATCACCAGCAGGCGCCGCGCCGGGGTCCTCGCGTCGTGCTTCGGAGCGACCAGCGCGAGCGGCGTGCCGACCACGTCGGTGCTCACCTTCGCAAAGCCCTTCGTGGCCTCGCGCCAGACCGCCGCCGGGGCGGTCTCGTAGCCGGAGGGTCCGCACGCGTTCAGCAGATCGAGCAGAACCTGCGGGGCTCCCGCCGTTGCCGGGGTAGGGGTGGGCGGGGTCCTCTTCTTGGCGGCGCTCTTTTTCGGGGTGGTCGGACTCATCTCATTTTCCCAGGGCTGCGCATGGCTATCGTCATCGACAATTCCAACCTTTACCGCTACACCGCTGCGTGCAGCAGCCTACTCCCCGCCCAGAAGCCGGCGCAAAACGAACTGCAGAATACCCCCATGTCTGAAATATTCCGCCTCTCGGGGGGTGTCGATCCGCACGCGCGCAGCAAAACGCACGGGCTCGGGGCGGGCGGGATCGTCACTTTGCGCCAGCACCTGCACCTCGCTCGGTGGTCCGGGGGCGGGTGAGGTGGGTGGGCCTCCATCATTCATCGCCTCGGCCATCCCCTCGATCGAGAAGACCTCCTCGCCGGTCAACCCCAGCGAGTCGGCGCTCTGCCCCTCGAGGAACTGCAGTGGCAGCACGCCCATCCCCACCAGGTTGGAGCGGTGAATGCGCTCGAAGCTCTCGACGATCACGGCTCGCACCCCGAGCAGCTTCGTGCCCTTCGCGGCCCAGTCGCGCGAGGAGCCCGATCCGTACTCCTTGCCGCCGAGCACCACCAGCGGCACGTCGTCGGCGATGTATCGCATCGCGGCATCGTAGATCGACATCTGCTCCCCGTCGGGGAAATGCACCGTCACGCCGCCCTCGGGCAAGGTCGGGCCAGCCCCGCTCGTGTTGATCAGGTTGCGCAGCCTGATGTTCGCGAACGTTCCCCGCATCATCACCTCGTGGTTGCCCCTGCGTGAGCCGTAGGAGTTGAAGTCGCGTGGCGACACTCCCAGCTCCTGCAGGTACTTACCCGCCGGCCCGTCGCGCTTGATCGAGCCGGCCGGAGAGATGTGGTCGGTGGTTACGCTGTCGCCCAGCTTGGCCAGCACGCGCGCACCCTCGATGTCGCGCACCTGCTCGGGCTCGGCCGGCATGTCCTGGAAGTACGGAGGCAGCCGCACGTACGTCGAGTCCGCCTGCCACGCGAACCGATCGCCCGTCGGCACCTGCAAGGAGCTCCAGCGCTCGTCCCCCTCGAACACCTCGCCGTAGCTCTTTCTGAACATGTCCGACTGGACCGCCTGCTCGATCGTCTCTGCGACCTCACGCTCGCCCGGCCAGATGTCGCGCAGGTACACGTCTTCGCCCCGCTCGTCCTGTCCCAGCGGCTCGTGAACGATGTCGATGTCCATCGTGCCCGCCAGCGCGTAGGCGACGCACAGCGGCGGCGAGGCCAGGTAGTTCATCTTCACGTCGGGGTTGATCCGCCCCTCGAAGTTGCGATTGCCCGACAGCACCGACACGACCGCCAGGTCCGCCTCGCCCACCACCTTCGAGACCTCCTCCGGCAGCGGCCCCGAGTTGCCGATGCAGGTCGTGCAGCCGTAGCCGACGAGGTTGAACCCGAGCGCCTCCAGCGGCTCGGTCAGGCCGGCCTTATCGAGGTACTCGGTCACGACCTTCGATCCCGGGGCCAGCGAGGTCTTGACCCAGGGCTTCGTCCGCAAGCCCCGCGCCACAGCGTTGCGCGCGAGGATGCCCGCGCCGACCATCACCGACGGGTTCGAGGTGTTCGTGCAGCTCGTGATCGCGGCGATCACCACGTGTCCGTGGTCGAGCTCCGTCTCGGTTCCGTCGGCGAGCGTTACAGCCACGGCGCTCCCGGCGCTGGACGATCCGCGCTCGGCGGTCGCCGCCCCCGTGCCCGCGCCTTCGTGCGCGTAGCTCGGACCGCCGTCGTGCAGCCCCGGGCGGTCGTTGCCGTTGGCCGGCGGATCGCTCGAGGGGAAGCTCTCCGCGGAGGCCTCATCGCGCTCGTCGTAGTCGGGGATATAGCCGCCGAGCACGTGTCTGAACTCCTCGCGCGCTTCGCTCAGCGCGACCCGGTCCTGCGGGCGCTTCGGCCCGGCAATGCTCGGCACGACGTCGCCGAGGTCGAGCTCGAGCGTGTCCGAGTAGGTCGTGCGCTCCGAGCTCTGATCGTGCCACAGCCCCTGCTCGCGAGCGTAGACCTCAACCCGCTCGATTTGCTCGTGCGGGCGACCTGAAAACTCCAGGTAGCGCAGCGTCTCCGCGTCGATCGGGAAGATCGCGCAGGTCGAGCCGAACTCCGGCGACATGTTCCCAATCGTCGCGCGGTCGGCGAGCGGCAACCCCGCCAGCCCTGCCCCGAAGAACTCGACGAACGAGCCGACCACGCCGCGCTCGCGCAGCATCTGCGTGACCGTCAGCACCAGGTCGGTCGCGGTGGCGCCCTCGGGCAGCTCGCCGTGCAGCTCGAACCCCACGACCCGCGGGATCAGCATCGACATCGGCTGGCCGAGCATCGCGGCCTCGGCCTCGATCCCGCCCACCCCCCAGCCGAGCACGCCGAGACCGTTGACCATCGTTGTGTGCGAGTCGGTCCCGACGAGCGTGTCGGGGTAGAGCTGGGGCAGTTTTTGGTCTGGGTTAGATCCGTCCGGATCCTTCTCGAAGACCACGCGCGCGAGGTACTCGAGGTTGACCTGATGGACGATCCCCGTGTCCGGCGGGACGACCGCGAAGTCATCGAACGCGCCCTGCCCCCAGCGCAGGAACGCGTAGCGCTCCTGGTTGCGCTCAAACTCGCGCTCGGCGTTGATCCGGAAGGAGTCGCGCGTGCCGAAGGCGTCGACCTGGACCGAGTGGTCGATCACGAGCTCGGCCGGCGCCAGCGGGTTGATCTTCGCCGGGTTGCCCCCCATCTCCGCGATCGCGTCGCGCATCGCGGCGAGGTCGACAACCGCGGGGACGCCGGTGAAGTCCTGCATCAACACGCGCGCGGGCGTGAACGCGATCTCCTTGCTCGGCTGCGCGCTGGAGTCCCAGCTCGCGAGCGCCTCTATGTCCTTCGCGGTGACGGCCCCGTTGCCCTCGGTGCGCAGCAGGTTCTCCAGCAGCACCTTCAACGAGAACGGCAGCCGCGCAACGTCGTAGCGCTGCTGCAGGACGTCCAGCCGGTAGATCTCGTACTCGCGGCCGCCTACCGCGAGCGTGCTCTTCGCGCCAAAGCTGTCGTCTGACATGCGCCTCCTCGACTGATGATCGGATACCGAGACAGTGATATCAGCTCAGTCCCTCTAGGCAGCCTGAGGAAGCGCATGGGTCGTCTTCTCTAGCTCTTGATCAGCGGCTTGACGGCGGCGAGCACCTGCGCTTCGGTCAGTGGCTTGTCGAAGCCGCCGTTCGGAGTCGGACTCTTGTTGATCAGCAGGTTGATCGCGGCCGCGTGACGCGCCTCGATCTGAACGATGCTGCCAGCCTCGGCGAGTACTTCTTTGCTCGAGATCTTCGGCGCCGCGCCGTTGTAGGCGCCGACTCCCGTGTTCTCGAGGGTCGAGGCCAGGGCCAGGAACGAGCTCTGGTTCGAGACCGGGAACACGAACGTCGGCTTCGCCACCGGCGTGCCGCCGAGCGATTTGATCGCGGCCATCAGCGCCTTGACGTGTTCGGCCTCCTGCGCGCCGAAGTCGGTGGCGTAGGTCTTCGCCTGACCGCTGAGGCCGACCGTCTTGCCCTTTTCGTTGTAGAAGGCGGACTCGAGATACTCCAGCGTCAAAGCGAAATTGAGGATTTCCGCATCCCCTCCACCGCCCGCGGCGAGTGCCTGGGAGACGAACGGCGTGACCGCCGAGACTCCATAGACGGCGCCGGCCGCCAGCGCACCACGCACCATGAAGCTCGCGCGCGTCAAACCGTGCACCTCGATCTCGGCCAACTCCGGGTTTGTCAGTTCTTGAGTTTGAGTAGACATTTCAAATGACTCCTTTTCCACGCTTCAGCTCAGGCCAGGAACGGCTTGACCGCCGCCAGGACTTCGGACATGTCATCCGGTTTGGCGAATCCGCCATCCGGCGTGACCGACTTCTTCACCAGCGTGCCGATGCTCGCCGCGTGGCGCGCCTCGACGGTGTGGATCGCCAGAGCGGCTGCCAGGACCTGCTTGCTCTGGATCAAAGGGGCCTGACCCAGGTAGGCCGCGGCGCCGAGGTTCTCGACGGTGTAGGCGAGCTCGGCGGTCGCGGCCGCCGTGGTGATCGGGAACTTGCCTTCCACCTTCGCCACCGGCGTACCGCCGAGCGACTTGATCGCGGCGGTCAGCGCGGCCACGTGCGTGGCCTCCTGCGCGCCGAAGGTCTCGATCAGGCTGCCGACGGAACCGCTGAACAGTTTCGCCGCGATCACCTTCGCGTAGAACTCTGTCTCCAGGTACTCGAGCGTGAGGGCATAGTTGAGGATGCCGATGTCGGTCGTGTTGGCGCTCGACGACGCTGTCGTTGCCGCAGGCGCGGCCGCCGTCGACGAGGAGGAGCTGCTGCTACTGCTCCCGCATGCGGCGAGCACGAAGGCGCCGAAGCTCGCGGCGCCGGCGCTGCCGGCCATCTTCAGGAAACGCTTGCGGTCAGAATCGTCGCGCACGAGTTGCTCGATGATTCCCACCGGCTGGGGGGCATCATTTTCTGTTACAGAGTCAACGGGCATTTGAACCTCCAGTAGGTGTTCACTGCCCTCTATTCGCGGTACGCCGCCGAGCGGATCAGTTGGTGCGCCATCCCACCACGCGTATCCAACATACGCTGGCGTAACCTACGCTGACGTATGTTGAGAGCGCCGTGGATCAGCTTGCGGCCGGCGCGGAGGCTCGCGTGACGCGGCCCTTGCCCTGGCGCTTGGAGCGCAAAAGCGCGGCGTCACAGGCCGCGAGCAGCTCGTCGATCGTCATCGGCGCCTGCCACTGTGCCACGCCGATCGAGGCGGACGCACCCGGGGTCTCATCGAAAGAGGGGATCGCCAGCAGGCGCTCCAGCGCGCGCTGGGCCGCCGCGGCGGCGGGCTCAAGCTCGGCGTTCGGCAAGATCACGACGAACTCGTCGCCGCCGTAGCGCGCGACGCGGTCGAAGGCGCGGAACTCGCGCACGAGCGTGTGACCGACTTCGCGTAGCAGCATGTCGCCGGCCTGGTGGCCGTGGCGGTCGTTGACGAGCTTGAAGTTGTCGAGGTCGATCAGCATCGCCGACAGCGGCGTGCCGGCGCGCGTGGCCCGACCGACCTCCTCGTGCAGTTGCCGGCGCATGCCGCGGTGGTTCATGCAGCCCGTGACCGCGTCGATGCCGGCCTCCGCGCGGGCGCGCAGCAGCGCCAGCGCGGTCGCGGCCTGGTCGACGAGCGTGCTCGCGAGCTCGATCGAGCGCTCGGTGAACGGCTCCGAGCGGCGCCGGACGAGCAGCACCACCGCCTCGGCCTCGCCTCGCACGGTCAGGGGCAGCAGCAATGCCGACCCGACCGGGCCGGGCTCGCCATCCACCTGCACGAGCCGAGGGACGCTGGCGTCGAGCTCGTTCCGGTCGGCGACCAGAAAACTGCGCCCAGTGCTCGCGACCCAGCTCACGCCCGGCGGGCGCTCGTCGCGGGGGGTCAGGTAGCTCAGACGTCCTTCACCCTCGAACAGGTAGATGACCGTCTGCTCGCGCTCGCCGTCCTCACCGAGGTGGTGGACGTGGATCTCATCGGCGCCCGGAGTGTGCATCAGCTCGCGGGCGAGCGCGCGGAAGATCGCCTCCGCGTCCCGCGCGCTGTCCGCCAGCAGCGTCAGGCGGCGCACTCCCGCCAGCAAGGGATCGCCGCCGCCGACCGACAGCTTTGAGGTATCCGTACCCGTAGCTACATCCATCCCTGCAATCTAGCGCTTGAACGTGACAGTCGTCGCAGCCGCGGAGCCGAACTGACCCTTCTGCTTGGGCGTGAACGCGACACGTACGCTGATTTTCAGCTTGCGATGTCTGCGGCGTGCCTTGCTCAGCGCCTTCAGACCGCCACGCGTGAGCGGCAACTTGAAGGTGACGGTTGCAGATTTGCTCACGCGCCGGGAAACGCTGCGAAGACCCGTGCCCTTCAACTTTATGAGCCCCGCCCCCAAAGTCCTGACCTTGATGATCAGTTTGTGCCCAACGACGCGATGACTGAGAATTCGCACTCCGCAACCAGACACGGATATCCGGGTACTCTGCTTGACCTGAGCCCCGCTCTGAGCCGTGATCGTCGTCGGCATCTGAAGCGGCCTGAGGCAGAGGCCCCCAATCGCTGTCAGCGCCGAGTGAGGGCCGACGGGCAGGTTCAGAACGAAGCTCGTGACGGGCACGTCAGGGATCGCCGCGAACGTCGAGCTCGTAATCCCTTTGGTGATTTTCGTGTTCCCCGTCAGGATCACTTTCACGCCATCGCCTTCGAGCACGATGTCGAGATCGGGGAACGACTCTCCCCCGTGCGAGACGAGGTAGGCCGAGCCGCTCAGCGTGCCGGGCAGCACCGGCGTCACGACGGTAGCCGTCCCGACTTCCGAGCCCAGCGCGCGACAGTTGACTGGATTCGCCGCGAACGTCGCTTCCGGGCAGGCTTTCTGTAGCGTCGTCAACCGCGACGGCAGCTGCTTCGGCAGTTCTACGAACACCGACTTCATGTTCGCCTCGTGGGCCGGTTGCGTGAGGCTTACCTGAAGGCTCGCTCCGTTCAGTTTCGAGGTCTTCGCGCTGGTCGAAGTCTTGAACGACGGTTTGAACGCGAGCACGCCGCAGTTGCCTACCTGGAACGGGCTCGACAGGCCCTGGGTCGCATTGAACGTCGAGGTCAGCGTCGATTCTGTCGCCAGCGGGCCGCAGTTGGTGGGGTTGAAGATGAAGTCCGGCCGGTTGACTTCGACTTTGATCGTCTTCAGCCGCACCGGCACGCCGCCCACGATCGTCGGCAGCGCACCCGGCGACGGGGTGGCTACGGTCACGCGCGCGGTGTGCGGATCCACGGTGATCGTCGCACGGGTCGTGACGGTGCCGAGATTGAAGGGTCCCGCCACGACCGAGACGGGGATCGAGAGGCCGTAGGGGGCGTTGTCGTAAGGGCCTGTCAGGTAGACCGGCCCGGAGAGCGGATACGGTTCTGAGCCGGCGCCCGCCGTCACGGTGGCGACGCCGATCTGGCTGGCCGCGGTGCACGTGCCGGCCGCGGCTTGGGGTTCGCCGCAGAGCGTCACCGAGGGGATGTCGCCGAGCAGGCCCGCGGGCAGCGTCGTGGAGACCTGCGAGAGGTACTGCTGGCCGTCGGCGCGAGACAGGTTGAACGTGTAGGTGCTGTAGGCGCCGGCGGTCGTGTTCGCGGGCGAGGCGGATTGGGTCAAGGCGAAGGGGATCGAGGAGGCGCATCCGGTAGTCACGAACGGCGTTGGTGTCAGCGCTTGTAGTTTGCCCGTCGTATAGGGCGAAAACATCGCTTCCGTAAGCGTGTTCCCGCAGACCAGCGGGTTGGCGAGCGGGGCCCGGGCGCCCCCATTCAAGCTGAGGCGTAGTTCGCTGAATGGCAGCTGGGGATTGTTTTCGAACGTGACTTCCAGCCTGCCAGTGCTCGGGTTCGGGTGGACCTGACCCTGAAGCCTGACGGACACGCCCAAGCTGCTTTCAGTGTTTAGATAGATCGTGTAAGGAGGGCCTTTGATCTGTTCACCCGTGGGACTACCCAGATACACACCGCCCGTGAGCGAGCCCGGGGGAAGGTCGGTTTCGATTGTGACCGTTCCGATTTTCGAGGATGCAGGGCATTCGGCTTTCTTTGCTTCACCGATCGCGATCTGCGCGGCGGTGCACACCCCAAGCCCATTGGCCGCTGGAGGATTGAGGGTCAAGCCTTCGGGCAGCGTCACGTGCGCATCTTGGATGTCGGCCGTGTTGGTTTCGCCGGCACCTACGTTCTGTTTCGCCTTGACGATCGTAGTGGCGCCGTCGGGCTGATCGGACAACGTGGCGGTTTCGGGAAGGACTTCGACCGTCGGTGCGAAGGGGACTTTAACACAACCTTCGACGCCGACCGGTGTGTGCGTTTCCATATGGGCGATTTCGCCCGCGTAGGATTCGAGTTCGAGGTGCGAGGTCGTCGTGCTCGAGCAGACGCTCGGGATCGTGAGGAAATTGCCGCCGGCGTGGCCGTTGAAGTTGAGTTTCGACATCAGCACCTTCAGTGGTCTGTTCACGGTGAGCCCGAGCACGGTCGCCCCTGCTTCGCGGGGCACTTCGTGAATTTCGAAGTACTCGTGGTAGTCGCCACTCCAATCAACGTGGCCTTCGAGGAACAGGTGAACCGGCGTGACGAGATCCCCGGCTGGTTCGATGGCGATGCCGAAGTCAAGCGGAAGGCCGGATCCAGGTTCTGGTTCAAGGTTGTAGACGGTGCCGCTGAGCGTGGGTAGGGCGGCAGGGACGCCGGAGACCACTTCGAGCGTCGCTTCCATTTCGGTTGTACCCACTTCGCTCGAGGCTGGGCAGCCTTTCGGTTCCGACTTGAACTGCGCGACCGAGCACTTGGGCATTGGCGCCTGCGGGTCGGCGGCGAGCCCCGGAGGCACGTCGACACGGAGCCGGCGGAGCGCTTCGTCAGGGTTGCTGCCGCTCGGCTTCATCGTGAACTTCGTGATACCCCAAGCGGGGTGGCTCGCGGCCTGGGTGACCGCTTCGGAGTGGTTCGCTTCGACGCTCGCGTACGTGCACGTGTGATTGATGCAGGTTCCGGCTTCGAAGGTTTCGGGCCCAAACGCGGCCTGGGCCGCAGGGACCAACGCTGTGGCGAACATGGCGGCACTTGCGAGCAGCACCGCGAAACGAGCAGCGTGCCTCATCCTCACCCCTCCTCTGAACGAATTGAACCTCAGAGGAGGGGTACCCGCTTCGTTAGCTTCTAATCATCAATCGCAGCCAAGACACTACAAATGCACTACCCGAAAACGACCGTCGTGGTCGATGCGGAGTTTCCGTTGCTCTTTGTCTTGGGCACAAATCCAACCCTCAGCTTGACCCTCAGCGGGCGGCCCCTGCGCAGGCCCGCGTTTGAGAGCGGAACCTTGAGCGTCGCGGTTTTCTCTGCCTTGCCCAGATGACGGTAGACCGTTTTCAGGTTCGACCCGCTGCCGCTGATGCGCCCGGCCGAGTAGGTCTGCACGGTGATATAGGCCGTGTTGCCGATCGTCTTCTTGCCGGCGATCCGCACAGGACAGCCGGCGACCGTGAGCTTCGTCTTCTGCGTGACTTTGAAGCCGTTCTGCCCGATCATCGTCGTCGGCATCGTCAGCGGGTTGATGCAGAGGCTGCCGTTCGCCGTCACCGCGGAGTGCGCGCCGATCGGCAGGTTCACGGTGATGCTCGAGACCGGCACGTCGGGAGGCGACGCGAAGGTCGTGGTCGTGATCCCGTTTGAGATTTTCGTGTTGCCAACCAAGATCACGCGCACGCCATTGGCTTCCATCACTAGGTCGAGATCCGGGAACGCCGCCCCGCCATGCGAGACGAAGATCGCCGGCCCCTGCAGTTTGCCGGGAAGCGTCGGCGTGTTCGCCCGCGCGCCGCCTACGAACGAGCCGCTGGGACAGCTGTACGGGTTCGTAGCGAACACCGCTTCCGGACATGCTTTCTGCAGCGTCGTCAGACGTGACGGGAGCTGCTTTGGCAACTGCACCATGACCGATTTGAAGTTCGTCTGCCCGGCCCCGATGTTGAGCGTAGTTTCCAGGCTTGCTCCGTTGGCTTTCGAGGTCTTCGCGCTCGTTTTCGACTTGAACGAGGGCTTGAAGGCGAGGCCACCGCAGTTGTTGACCTGGAACGGGCTCGAGAGGCTCTGGGTCGCGACGGCGCTGGAGCCTGGCGTGAAGCCGCTCACCGTCGATTCGGTGGCAAACGTGCTGCAGTTGGTCGGGTTGATCAGGTAACCCTGCTTGTTGATTGCCACGGTCACACCCCGCAAACGCAGCGGTATGCCCTTGAAGATCGTCGGCAGGACGCTCGTGACGGTCACACGCGCGGTGTATGGGTCGACGTTGATCGTGGCCCGCGTGACCACGTTGCCGAGGCTGAAGGGACCGGCGACGGCGGGAACCACGATCGAAAGGCCATATGGCGCGCCGTTGTAAGGCCCGGTCAGGTAGACCGTCCCCCCTGTAAACAGGAATGGGGTGGGGCCCGCTCCGGAGCTCGCGGCGGCGGCGCCGATCTGGCTGGCCGCCGGGCACGTCCCCGCGTTGGCCTGTTCTTCACCGCACTGAGGTGTCGACGGGATCAAGCCGACGAGACCCGGGGGCAGGGTCGTCTTGACCTGCGAAAGGTACTGATTGCCTTCTGGACGCGACAGGTTGAACGTAAATGAGGTGTTCCCACCCGCGTTCGCGTTCTGGTTCTGAGCGCCCTGGGTCGGCACGAACGGGAGCGGCGATGCGCACGCTCCTCCTTTGCCGTTGCTGTCGACGGTGAAGGCGCTCGAGGGCGTCGCCGTCGCAAACGAGCCGATGTACGGCACGAGGCTCGTCGTGGCCGTCGCCGTACCGCACGTCAGCGGGTTGGCGATCGGGGCAAGCGAGCCACCGTTGAACTTCAGCTTGATGTTACTGAAGGGCTGTTCGGGGTTTTCCGAGAAGGTCGTGGTCACCTGTCCCGTTGTCGGGTTGGGTGTCACCTTCCCTTCCAGGCGCACGTCGACCCCGTATCTAGCCGATTCGGCGTTTACGTAAATCGTGTATTCCGGCGCGTTGGGGTTGAGGCCACCCGTGATCTGACCGCCACCTTCAGGTCCACCGAGATAGATGCTCCCTTCCAAGGTTGGTTTTCCTTCCGTGGTTGCCGGTAGATCCGGCACGGTCAACGTCACTTCGCCGAGCTTCGACGCCGCAGGACACGTGACCGCATTCCTCGTTTTGATCCCGATCTGAGCCGGTGAGCAAGCTTGCAGGCCACTGGCAGCCGATGGGTTCAGGGTCATGCCTTCGGGCATCGTGACAACCGCGGTCCTGAGCTGCGAGGTGTCGATGCCGGCCGGGCTGGGATCGTGGGGCACCGTCAGTTCGGCGGTGATCCCATCGGGCCCATCCGATTGAGTTTCTCCCGTTCCTGGCGTGAGACCGAATGTAGGTTCGAAGGGAGGGGTCCCTAGACCCAATTCGCCTTTGCAGCCTTCGGTGCCGATCGGCGTGATGTATTTCTTGTTGGCTACCTGACCCGACTCCGATTCGATCGTCACGGTGTTGGTGGTCGCCGGACCGACGCCCGCGCAGTTGCTCGGGAGCGTGATGTAGCCGCCGTTTCCAGTGCTGCCAATGTTGCCTTTTAGAACCAGCCGCGAGGAGATCAGCGGGAGTGCGGTCGAGACTTCGATTTCGTAGTAGTCGTGATAGTTGCCCGCCCATTCGACGTTTCCGTTGATCAGCGTGTGGGCGTAATATTCCCCTTCCTCAAGCGCTTTTTCCGTGGCCGCTTTTTCGGCTTCTTTTTCAGCTTTCGTTGCCCCAGGAAACTTTTCTTCGGGAATCGGGTGTGCCGCAAACGCTTCTGTAAGTACTTTTTCGGTGAGCGGCTTCGGCAGTTCGAGCGCCACGCCAAAAACCGACGCGACTCCCTGCGGCTGTTCGACGTTGTAGGCGATGCCTTTCAGCGGAAGATCCGATACTCCGGGGCCGGCACCGTTAGGGCCGACATAGACGGTCACCTGGTTGACGCCGATTTCGGTTTCCGGTTTGCACGCGGGCGCCGGGTAGAAGCCCGTGCCGGGAACGGCTTCTTTTTCGCCAAACTGTTCTTTCGTGCACAGCGGCACCGCCTCGGGGTTGGTGCTGACCCCCGGACCGACGTCGGTGCGAACGTGCTTGACGGGACCTGTCGTCGCGAGGCCGGCGGGCACATCATTGGGGAACGTTCCTTCCGTGTTGACCTTGAACGAAGTGATTCCCCACGCCGGATGCCCAGCCGCCTGGTTGTAGCCTTCTGTCCTAGCTTCTGCTTCGGTTGGTTCCTTGGGGAACGCATAGGGTCCCGTCGAAGGATCTGAGCCGCACGTTTTGAATTCTTTGGTGCAGTTGCCCGCTACGAGGATTTCCGGCCCGAATTCGGTCGCAGCCTGGGCCGCGGGGGCCGAGATGGCGACGAGTGCCAAGAGCACGCCGATCAGCGGCGCCAGAAGAGCGAAGCGGACGTTGGACCTCATGCAGAAGACCTCCCTATCGAACCTGAACCGAAGCTTGAATACCCGGTATTGACTCCCCGTACTCCCAAAAGTTGCGGCTACCCGTTGCGGTCCTTCATCAGTTCTTACTCAAGTTCCCATTGATCGAATCCTGCGACCTACGTCTACTTTAGACGGAACCGCCTCATATCCTGCCCCATCCTCTACAAATCCCACCTTACACCATGCAACCGGTGGTGTCTAGGGGAAACGCTCGAATCAGATATAGACATCCCATGCACGATCTCCAGCTCGTCATCTTCGATTGCGATGGGGTGCTCGTCGACAGCGAGGTGATCTCCAACGACGTGCTCGCCCGCGCGCTGACGGAGCAGGGCCTGCCGACCACGCTCGCGCAGGCGCGCCGTGACTACCAGGGGCTCCTGCTGGCCGAGATCGACTCCCAGGCACAGGCCAAGCTCGGCCGCCCGCTGGCCAAGGACTGGCTCGAGCGCTACGAGCGCGACCGCGCCGCCGTCTTTCGCCGGGAGCTGCGCGCGGTGCCGGGAGTCGCCGAAGCGGTGCGGCGCATCAAGGCGGCCGGCGTGGCGGTGTGCGTCGCCTCCCAGGGCAAGCTCGAGAAGACGCGACTGTCGCTGAAGCTGACGAAGCTCGACCCCCTCTTCCCCAACGAGGCCCTGTTCTCGGCCTACTCGGTCCCGCGCGGCAAGCCCCACCCCGACCTCTTCCTGCACGCCGCTCAGGCGATGGCAGCCAAGCCCGCGCGCTGCGCGGTCGTGGAGGACACGCCATCCGGGGTCACGGCGGCGGTCGCGGCCGGGATGCGCGCCTTCGGATATGCGGCCGACAGCGATGCGACGGCGCTACGGCAGGCGGGCGCCGAGGTGTTCGAGGCAATGGAGGAGCTGACGGGGGTGCTGGGGGTCGGGTGAGCCGCCACTGCGACCGGCTGCTCATGGTGCCGTTCTATGGCACCATTTGGTGCCGTTATATGGCACCTTGGCTTGAGATCGTCCAACCAATCGAGCAGTTCTTGGTGGCCGATGGGCTTGATCACTGAGCTGGTGGTAGAGAATGGATCATCTCGGCGATGACCTGTTCGGAGCTGTTGCGGTCGAGCTTCATGTCTTGGCGCAGTAGCTTCCATGCGAGCAGGTCGGTGGCTAGCAGGATCGCGGCCAGCCGGCGCTCGTAGGGCTCCCCGGAGAGGCCGGCCAGCTGGGGCTCGAATGTCGTTTGCACCCAGTGGCGGTGGTAGGCGCGTCCCGCGTCGGTCATCCGTTTGATCGCGGGGACACGGTCCTCCTGGGAGAGCAGTCTGAGAACGTTCAGACTACTAGCGTGCGCATCTTCCAGACACTGCTGGCGTTCAGCGGCAACGCTCCTCCGCAGCTGGCGCTGACCCACCGCCTCGTCCAGCGGGGACACGAGGTGCGGGTCCTGGCCCACAGGGCCGCGCGCGAGCGAGTGCAGCGCACGGGCGCCGAGTTCGTGCCGTTCAAGCACGCCTACCCGGCCCTGGATATGACCCGCCCGGAGACCGATCTGCTGCACGACTGGGACGTCCGCACACGCTTCGGCGCCGGGCTGCGGGTGCGCGAGAACATCCTCTTCGGCCTGCTCGCCGGCACGGCCCGCGATTGCGTCGAGGCGCTGGAAGAGTGGCCCGCGCAGGCGATGGCGTTCGATTGGATGCTGCCTGGGGCGGCGCTGGCGGCGGAGGCCGCCGGTCTGCCGGCGATCGCGCTCTTGCACTGCCCTTTCCCGATCCCAACCCTTGGCGCGCCACCGCTCGGCAGCGGCCTGCGCCCGATGACCGGACCGCTCGGCGACGTACGGGATCGCGTGCTGCTGGCGTTGATCGGGCGCTTCTTCGCCGCCGGGCTGCCGGCCCTGAACGCGGCCCGCGCCGAACACGGCCTGCACCCGCTCGCCGATTGGTATGACCAGCTGCGCACCGTCCGGGAGATCGCCGTGATGAGCGCACCGGAGCTCGACTTCTCCTCCCGCGGCCGGCTCGCGGAGAACGTGCGCTACGTCGGCCCGGCGTTCGAGCCCTTCAATGAGCCGTGGCGCTCGCCGTGGCCGGCGGACAACGAAGATCCGCTCGTCGTGATCAGCTTCAGCACCAGCTACATGAATCAGCGCGCGGCCGTTCAACACGTCCTCGACGCCGTTGCCCACCTGCAGACCAGAGTGCTGCTGACGACCGGCCCGGCGCTCGATCCCAGCTCACTACAGATCCCCGCCAACACCCACGCGACGTCGTTCGTCGCCCATCGCAGCGTCTTCCCGCACGCCTCGCTCGTGATCACCCACGCCGGCTGGCAAACGGTCAACGCGGCCCTCGCCGACGGCGTCCCGATCGTCTGTATCCCCGGCGGACGCGACCAACACGACAACGCGCTACGCGTCCTCGCCGCCGGGGCCGGCGTGCGCGTGGGCAAACACACCTCGCCACGCAGGCTCGCCCGCGTCATCACAAAAGCGCTAGAGGATCCAGAGCTCAAGCACGGCGCTCAGCGAATGGCCCAGGCCCTGGCCCGCAGCGACGGCGCGATCGCGATCGCGGAAGCACTCGAGCACATCCCCGCGACGAGATAGCGAAGTGAGCCGACCGGTAGCCACGTCGGCTCGCGACCTCAGTCAGCCCACAGGTGAGCCTGACAATCCAGCTACTCACCGAGCTGTCGGGTCGCGCCGTAGCGCGACCCCCGGGTAACGGGCAGCCGGAGGACAGCTTGACGTGCCACCACCCTGCGAGCATTCCGATCAAGCCCAAACGTGGACGTACCTCCCAGGCCCCGCAACCACCCTGACCGAGGTTCGCCACAGGTAGACGCATGAACTTGTAGCGGCCCGGTTCGAGCTGCATCTGCTCGAGCAGTTCGCGCGAGCGGCGCACGTGCTCGGCATGCTCGGCCGCTTGGTGATGCAGCTCGTGAACCTGCGACACGAGGCGATCACGCAGTCGCTCCAGCTCGGCGAAGCTGAGCAGGTGGGGGCACGGTTCCGGCGCGTACGCGCCAGCCGGTGCAGCGATGTACGGGAAGCCGTCGGCGACCACGCGCGAGGACGCCCGCTCGAGCCTGGCGATTTGCCCCCGGAGCGAGCGCCGCGCCGCGTGCTCGTCCGTCGATCGCTGCTGGAATACCGGCTCGGCGACATGCGGAACCTGAACTGTTGCCGGCAAGCGAAGCAAATCACCCTCCGATCGGGGCTCGTACGTTGGTGCCCCAGAAGATTTGCGTGCCGAGCATCCCGATCAGGTTCACCAACACGAGGTTGAGCACCATCGACTTGGCCGTCGCCTGACCCACGCCAACAGGCCCACCACTGGCGTTGTAGCCGTAGTAACAACCCACGAGCACGACCGCGGTCGCCATGAATATCGCCTTGGTCATGCTGTATACGAAGTCCAGCGGGTTCTGGAACTGCCAGAAGACCAGCAGGTACCCACCCGGAGATACCGACGCGACCTGGTGCACGACCGCGATGTAAGAGGCGAAAAAAGCCGCCCCCAGCGCGACGATGTACATGAACGGCAGCACGATCCAGGCGGCCAATAGCCTTGTTGCGCAGAGGAACGTCAGCGAATCGACGCCCATCACCTCCAAGGCATCGATCTCCTCGCTGATCCGCATCGCGCCGAGCTCCGCGACGATCCCGGTGCCGATCTTCGCGGCCATGATGTAGCCAAACACCAACGGCACGGCCTCACGCAGGTTGCACCACGCCGTGAACACCCCCGCGAACGACGGCGCGCCTTGGGACTGGGTGAAGTAAGCACCCTCGATCCCGCAGTTCAACCCGAAGATGAAGACGGCGACGACGATCACCTGTGTTGAGCCAACGATCAGGATGCCCGATTGGCGCAGCGCCTCGCCGAAGAAGCGAAACACTCCCAGCCCAAACACCTGACGCATGACGCTGGTGACGAACCTGCCGATCTCGCCCGTCGCCGTGAGCCATTCGCGCGGCATCGCGAACCATTCGTTCATTTGATGATCAGGAGCTCGGGGTGGGTGGCAAGCAGCGTCTGTTCGAACACGTAGTTGAACGCGAAGATCGCCAGGAAGGTGATCACGACCGCCTGGTTGACGGCCTTACCGACGCCCTCTGCGCCACCCGACGCGGACATGCCCTTGTAGCAACAGACGATCGCGATGATCGCCCCGAACAGCATGGTCTTCAGCACCGACCCCCACAGGTCGGTGGTGGACACGTTGGCGAGCAGCGTCGTCCAGAACGCCCCCAAAGGCTGGCCCTTGGTGAACGCGGTGATGAGCCCGCCGAAGATCCCGAACAGCAGCGCGTAGATGTTGAACAGCCCAGTCACGATCATCAGCGCAAGGAAGCGCGGCACCACCAGGTTCTTGATGGGGTCCACGCCGAGAACCTGCAGCGCGTCTAGCTCCTCACGAATCTTGCGAGCGCCGAGATCGGCGGTGATCGCCGTGCCCGCGACACCCGCGAGCACGACCGCGGTGGTGATCGGAGCGATCAGACGGATCGCCGCGACCACGAAGAATCCCCCGAGCCGATCGAGCGCGCCGATCAGTTTCAGGAAGCCTGCCGCCTCCAGCCCCGCCGGGCCATAGCTGAGCATCACGACGGATATCAGCAGCGGGAACCAGCACAGCCGTATCGCGAACAGGAACTGCGAGACGAACTCGCCGCCATAGGGATACGGCGGGCGCAGGGCAGAGAGGATCGTCCTGCCGGTGAGGATCATCATGTCCCCGATTTCCTCCATCAGCGTCCTCGCCGGTAGTAACGCCCGCTCAGCAAGCTCACCTACGAGACCTTTGCTGTTGGCTTGGGAACTGGCCACAGGCCCAATGTACTAGTTCACCAGTACACTGTCAATCCGCAGTCGTGGCCGCTAACCTGATCGTCATGGTCAGAGCGCCTGAGGAGAGCGGCTTGGAGGGGTTCGATGTCACGATCGACCGCGATGCCGAGGTTCCGATCGGGGTGCAGCTCGCGTGGGCGCTGCGCACCCGCATCCGTGATGGCAGGTTCAAACCCAGCCAGCGACTCCCGGGACTACGCGAGATGGCTGGGGCGGTCGGCGTGAACGTCAACACGGTCCGCGCCGTCTACCAGAACCTCGAGCACGAGGGCCTGATCGACAGCCAGCAGGGCAGCGGCACGTTCGTCGCCTCCACCCGGCAGACGCCGTCTGCGGTGGGCACGATCGCAGCCGACGCAGCGCGCGAGGCGCACGCGACCGGAGTCGACCCGCGCGAGGTCGCAGCCGCCCTCTACGTCGCATCCGAGCCCCCAGCCCGGCCCGTTGACGAGGCGGCTGAGCGCCGGCGCCTGCTGCGCACGCAAATCGCCGGGCTCGAGCGGACGCTCGGCGAACTCGAAGCCAAGCACCCCGGCCTCGCGCCGGCGCCCGCCCAGACACGCGCCAGCATAGGCCCGGCGCTGCTCAACAGCGAGCAGCTCGAGCAGGTGCTAGACCTGCTGGTGCGTCGCATGGCCGCCGTCCAGGCGGCAATCGATGACCTCGGGCGCGGAGAGGAGCCGGACGGGGCGGCGGGACTACTCGAGGGGAAGCGCCTGCCGGCCACTACCAGCAAGCGCGCCGGCCGATCTCCGACCGGTCGATCGCGAGCCAAGACGCGTCCCGCGCCTGCGGGGGCCTGAGCTCGATGGCGCATCTCTACTTCCTGGCAATAGTGCTCGGCTTCCCGCTGGTGTACCTCCTCCTGGCATTGGTCGGCGGATACCTCTACCGCGGCCGCGACGCCGAGCTACTCGACTGGAAACCCACCCGCTCCCCTCAACGAGAAGCCGAACTCGGGGTCAACGACATCGACCAGATGCGCGCCTCCCTGAACGAGCTTCGACGCCGACGCCACGCGGACGAACACCACTACTAGAGCAAAACCTGAGCTAAGCCGCACAGATGCTCGGCCTGTCGCTGTCAGCCCTCTCACGCACGATGGACACCTAGAAGATCCCCAAGCACAAGCTCGGGGGCCGCGCCCGGAAGATCGCGCCCGTAGCCCTGCTCGACCTCGCCGTCGAGTATGGAGCCGACGTTGCGAAGGTCGCCGACGAAGTGATGACGATCGCTGAGCGCTCACACGTCGCTGGGCCCCTGATCGCAGCCACCGAGCAGGACATTGGCGTCTGGTTTGCAGACCAGGCGGCGCAAGCCCCGGGCCATCGAGAGGATCAGCTCGCGGCGCTGATCGACGCGATGCGCGACGCGATCGGCGCGAATGCCGCGCAGGACATTCTCGCTCGCGCCGGCCTTACGGGCTCAGACGCAACATCCTCACGGCGCTATCCTTCCGCGCCGGGCTTGCCTCGGAGAGGTGCTTTTGTGGCGCGACATCACTCATGAAGTTCTCTGAAGTAGCCGACATGGGGAGATATGACGGCGTTCGGGAGCGACGAGGACGTTGGCGTGCCCGGGGGGCTGGGCTCGGGTTCGAGCTTCGAGATCCGCCTGATGGCGAAGGCTCTGGCGGGCCTGTATGCCGCTGGGGCCACGCTGGCACTGTTGACGGTTCTGCTCCCACATCCCGAGCGGGCCAGCGAGCTCGGGTTGCTGATCATCGTGGGATGTGCCTATGTGGTCGGTGGCGTCCTGTTCTGGCGAGCGACACGTGTGCCCGGCTGGCTACTACGCGTCGCGTTGGCATGGGGCAGCACCTTGATCACCGGAGTGGCGTTCTTCTCCGGGGAGAACCCAAGTCCCCTGGTCTTCTTCTATCTCTGGATCTTCCTTTACTCGTCCTACTTCTTCACAAAGAAGGAGTCGGCCGCCCAGATCGCCTACGTCGGGGTCGCCTACGGTGCGCTCCTGGTAGCGCGACCGCCTTCGAGCGGGATTCCCGCCTGGTGGATCGTTGGCATGGGCACGCTCCTTGTCGCGGCGATTCTGATCCAGACGATGCGCGAGCGAGTCGAGCTGCTGATCGCCCAGCTCTACGACGCCGCCCGCACCGATCCCCTGACCAAGCTCTCCAACCGGCGAGGTTTTCGCGAACTGCTCGATCTCGAGCTCGAGCGCGCGCGCCGCGGGCAGGCGCCGATGACCGTGCTGGTGGGAGACATCGACCACTTCAAGGAAGTCAACGACCGCTCGGGCCACCATGTGGGCGACGCCGCCCTGCAACGGGTTGCCCGGCTACTCGAACGCGGCAAGCGCCAGATCGACGGCGCCGCCCGGGTGGGCGGCGAGGAGTTCGCGCTGATTCTGCCCGACACCGACGGCCAGGGCGCCTTCGTGATCGCCGAGCGTCTGCGCTGTGATCTGCGCGAGGAGTTCTCCGGCGATACGGTCGCAATCACGATCAGCTTCGGGGTGGCCAGCTACCCACAGCACGGCGAGACGGCTGCCTCACTTCTGCGCGCAGCCGATGAGGCGCTGTATGGCGCCAAGCAGAGCGGCCGCAACAGAACCGTGCTGCACAGCCCGCTCTTGAGCGAACAGGATCGCGGTGGCGGCGAGCCACGCGACATCGAAGCGGAGCGTTTCATCGCGGTCATGCTCGACCTGGCCGAGGCCGTGGACCTGCGCTTCAGCGGCAGCGCTCGACACTCGGAGACAGTCGGGCGCTATGCGGAGATGATGGCCCGGGAGCTCGGCCTGCCAGAGCGGCAGATCGGCCGGGTGCGACTGGCCGGCATGCTGCACGACATCGGCAAGGTGGGCGTCCCCGACAGCATTCTCAGAAAGCCCGAAAAGCTGACCGAGGAGGAGTTCGCCCTGATCAAGCGCCACCCGGAGCTCGGGGCGCAGATCCTCGAGCACTCGAGCTTCACCGACGTCCGCGCATGGGTCGGCGCCCATCACGAGCGTCCCGACGGACGCGGCTATCCGCTCGGACTCTCCGGTGAGGAGATCCCGTTGGAGGCCCGCATCCTCGCGGTGGCCGACGCCTATGAGGCGATGACGAGCGATCGCGCCTACCGTGCTTCGATCGGCCAGGCCGCCGCTCGCGCCGAGCTGAAGCGCTGCGCTCCAGGCCAGTTCGACTCCCAGGTCGTCAAGGCGTTTCTCGCATGCCTCAAGCGCGAGTCCGACCGCGCCAACGCGATGCTCTCGCACGCCTGATGCGTCTGAGGTAGGGTCGGGCCGGGTATAGCCCACCTGGGAGAAATGGGATGGACAGGTGACTGAGCACACGATTGGAACCAGCGAGGAATGGCGGGCTGCGCGAGACGAGCTCGCGAAGCTCGAGGCCGAGCAGGCAGACCGAAACGCGAAGATCAAGGAGAAGCGGCGGGCGCTGCCCTGGGTCCCGGTGGAGAAGGAGTACCAATTCGACACTGAGGATGGGAAGAAGACGCTCGCCGAGCTCTTCGACGGCCGCTCGCAGCTCCTCGCCTACAACATCATGTTCGGGCCCGATTACTCGGGTGGCGCGTGTCCCGGGTGCACGTCCCTTGGTGACGGCCTCGACGGGTCGCTCGTTCACCTCAACCACCGTGACGTTACGCTGCTGTGCTTCTCGCGGGCGCCGATCGAGCGGCTTACGGCCTACAAGGAGCGGATGGGCTGGGAGTTTCCCTACGTGTCCACCTACAACACCGAGTTCCCGTTCGACTTCGGGCTCGCAATGACCGAGGAGCAGGCACAGCAGATCCCCGAGATCAAGGAGATGGTCGAGGATCCGCCCGCTTGGCTGATCGAATGGTCGCACCAGATCGGGGGCGAGCTCAAGGACGGGCTGCGCGAGACCCCTGCCTGGATCGCCTTCGCGCGCGAGAACGGGACCGTCTACCACACCTACACGGTGAGCGCGCCGGATCCGTTCGTCGCGCCATACTTCAACTTCCTGCTCGACCGCACGCCCAAGCTCCAGTCTGAGGAGCCACGCACGTTCCGCAAGGACGAGTACCCGGACGCCCCCTTCGAGAGCTAAATCTGCTGATCGGTCAGCACGGCCCCGGTCCCTGAGAACCCAACCGGCGCGCCGAAGCTGGCCCGTAGCAGCGCCCCTCCCCCAGGCGCATTAGCCGCCTCGGCGTAACCGCCGCAGGCCTCTGCCGCCTGGCGCACGATCGCGAGGCCGAGGCCGGACCCCGGCAGCTTGCGCGCGCGGTCAGCGCGGTAGAAGCGGTCGAACACGAAAGGCAGGTCCACCTCGTCGAACCCTGGGCCATGATCGCGGACGGTCAGTACGCCGTCGTGCAGGCCGATCTCGACGAGGCCTCCCTCCGGGCTCCACTTATGGGCGTTCTCGAGCAGGTTCGACACCGCGCGCACGATTCGCTCGCCCTGCCCGCGCACGAGCGTGGGCTCGATGTCCAACTCGAAGCGCAACTCGCCACGGCGCCTGGTGCGCTCGACCGCACTTTGGACGACCTCGTCCAAGCGCACGTCCTCGGGGTCTACGTCCCCCCTGCCCGCACCCCGCGCCAGCTCGACCACATCGCTGACGAGCGCGGTCAGCTCGTCGAGCTCGCTGACGATGTCGCTACGCAGGTCCTGCTGCTCGGCCGCCGGCAACCGCTCGGCTTCGCCGAGGACCTGGATGTTCGCGCGCAGCGAGGCAATCGGCGTGCGCAGCTCGTGCCCGGCATCGGCGATCAGCTGCCTTTGCTCCTGCACCGAGCGCTCCAGCGCGTCGAGCGTCGTGTTGAAGCTGCCCGCCAGCCGCGCGAGCTCGTCGCGGCCCTCGACGTCAAGGCGCCGTGTGAGGTCGAGGTTGCCCGTCAGCGCCTCCGTGCGTTTGGTGAAGCGCGCGATCGGCGCGAGCGCCACGCGCGCGACGAGCGCTCCGAGGATCGCCGCGAGCGCGATCCCGGACACGCCGACGATCACCAGCAGCAGGAGAATCCGGCTCAACTCGTGGTTCATTTCCGTCAGCGGCCGCGCGATCAGCACGGCGCCGCTCGCACCGGTGCCGATCGTCAGCACGCGCAGCTTCGTCCCCTTCACAGTCCGGTCGCTCAGCGCGCTGCCGCTGCCGCTCGCGGCGATCGCCTTGTCGCTGGCGCTGACCGCGATCTTCGGCGAGGTTCCCTGCCCGGCGGGCACGTCGAGGGTCCCGTCGGGCGCGATGAACTGCACGTAGCCAGACGCGGCGCCGAACGGCGCCGGCTGCACATGTGTGGGAAATCCCCCCCGAGGCGGCGCACCAGGGAACAAATCCCCGCCCGGCTCGGTGGCCGGTTCGGGCGGGTGGTCATCCGATCTGGACGGTCCCGTAAACACCTGCGCGCGCTGGCGCAATCCTTTATCGATCTCCCCCTGCAGATCCGAGCGCACCGCGAGATACACGCCGACCGCGGCCGCGAGCACCGCCAGCCCGACCGCGATCCCGGCCGCCGCGGAGATCCGCGCGCGCAGGCTCACGGCTCGCGCAATACGTAGCCGACCCCGCGCACGGTGTGGATCAGCTGGCGCGCGCCCGCCCCCTCCAACTTGCGGCGCAGATACCCGACGTACACCCGCAGCGCGTTCGAAGCCGGGCCGAAGTCGTAGCCCCACACGCGATCGTAGATCAGGCCGTGCTGTAGCACTCGCCTTGGGTTGAGCATCAACAGCTCAAGCAGCTGATACTCCGTCCGCGTCAACTCGACGAACTGCCCTTCCACCTCGGCACCGTGCCGCGAGCTGTCGAGCCGCAGCTCGGCGAACGTGAGCGAATCCGGATCTGTGTCGGGGCCCGAGCGACGCAGCAGCGCGCGCAATCTGGCCTTCAACTCGCCGACGTCGAACGGCTTGACCATGTAGTCGTCCGCCCCCACGTCGAGGCCGTCGATCCGATCGGCCACCGCGTCGCGCGCGGTCAGGATCAGGATCGGCACGCGGTTGCCCAGCAGGCGCAGCCGGCGGCAGACCTCCAGGCCGTCGATCCCCGGCAGCCCGACGTCGAGCACGACCGCATCCGGCACCGCCTGCACGACCTGCTCGAGCGCCTGCTCGCCGTCCTCGGCGCTCTGCACCTCGTACCCACCGAGAGTCAGCGCGCGGCGCAGGGCGTCGCGCACCGCGCGGTCATCGTCGACGACGAGCACCCTCATGACTTTGATTGTTGCGTGCTCAGCAGTTGGCTAGCGCGTCCCTGACAGTCGTAGAGGGTGCTCGTGCTTACGGTCACCTTCCGGCAGACTTTCGCCGCGGCCGCGATCGCGACGCTCGAGCCTTTGCGCGTATCGCCCGGCAACCTGCCCGCGCCCACGCCGGCGCCGGCGCCACTCTGGCCGGCGAGCACCCAACGGATTTTGCCCGCCGCCACCTCCTCAGCGAGCCACGAGATGCTCACGGTGCTCTCGCGCCCGGAGAAGCCGCCGATCCCGGCCACATTGGCGTCTTTGCCAATAATCGCCGAGGCCGCGCTCGACTGGCTCGCAACCGCGATCGTGCCGCCGCCGTGCTGCTTGACGTAGTTGAGCACCTCGGCCGACAGGTCTTCGCCGCCGCCGAGTCCACCGCCGCCGCCCGGTCCGCCACCGCCGAATCCCCGGCCACCGGCGAAACCGGCGCCGCCCGCGGGAATGATTGGGATGCCGGCGCCCGCGGGAGGACCGCCGGCTTTGGCACCCGACACTTCTGAGGCTCCTTGCCCGGTGCCGGTCGATCGCGACGTGCCGCCAGAGCCGAACAGCTGCACACCGCCGGTGCTGCCTTCGCCACCGCCCCCAAATCCAGGACGGCCCGAGGCACCTCCTGGGAAACCACCTCGGCCACCCGGCCCGCCGCCGAACCCGCCAGGACCGCCGGCAGCGGCTGATTCGGGCCCACCGGCGGGGAACGTCCCGCTCGTAGCGTGCCCGAGCGTCTCCACAGCCCAGGCCCCGGGCGCAAGGAGCAGCGCCGCCAGCACGGCCGCGAGCGCCGCCGTGCGCACGCGCCGCTCGGCGAACGCGGCCAGCGCGAGCGCGGCGAGCGCACCGACGGCAATCAGCATCGGCGCCAGCCACGTCAGCTGGCCCGAGTACTGATTGAGGACCGCGAGCTCGGTCGCGACGCCCGCGACAACGGCGAGCGGGCCGACGATCCGCGCGCTGCACCCGCCCTTCAGCAGCTGCGCGGCGCCCGCGCCGGTGAGCATGGCGATGAACGGCGCGAGCAGCGAGACGTAATAGGGATGGAAGATGCCTTTCGCCAAGCTGAACACCACACCGGTTACGAGCAGGGCGCCGCCGACCGCGATCAACCAGCCGCTACGCGGGTCGGCGCGGCGTAGGCGGCTGGCCACGAGGATGCCGATCCCGCTGACGAGCGCGAAGCCGAGCAGCCAGCCGGCCTGACCGCCGAGCGCGGAGTTCAAGAGGCGCAGCGGCCCGGCGGTGCCGCCGAACACGCTGCCGCCACCGAGCCCTCCCGGCCCGCCCGTCTGCCCGTCGATGCGCCCGACGCCGTTGTATTCGGAGATCAGCGAGATGATCTTGTTGTCGCTCGTGCCGGAGATCCACGGCCGGTCGGCCGCCGGGGTCAGTTCCACGAGCAGCGGCCAGGCGCCGCCGACGAGCACCATCGCGACGCCACCCATGAGCAGTTGGCGCAGCGCGTGTAGGCGACCCTTCGCAGCGGGTGCGATCCACAGCCAGGCGACGGCGATCCCGGGCACGACCATCAGCGCGACGGCCATCTTCGTCTCGAAGCCCAGCCCGACCGCCACGCCCGCGAGCACGAGCCAGCGGGTCTGCGCGCGGACGGGAGCCGCTTCCAGCGCGCGCACCGTGCACCAGAGCGCCGTCACGCAGCAGAGGACGAGCAGCGCGTCCGGGTTGTTGTGCCGCGAGATCGCGACCGTGATCGGGGTCAGCGCCAGAGCCAGCCCGGCGACGAACCCGCCGAGGCGTCCGAAGCGGCGGCGGACGAGGTCGTATACAAGTACGACCGTCGCGACCCCGATCAGCGCCTGCGGGACGAGGATGCTGAGCGAGTGGTAGCCGAAGACGCGCACCGACAGCGACTGAATCCACAGCGCCAGCGGCGGCTTGTCGACCGTCATGACGCCGCTGGAGTCGAGCGAGCCGAACAGGAAGTTGTGCCAGCTCGAGCTCATCGACCGGACCGCCGCCGCGTAGTAGTCGTTCGCCCAGCCGTTGCTGCTCAGCGCCCACAGGTTCAGCGTCCCCGCCAGCGTAATCAGTCCGACCAGCTCGGGATACGGCAGCCGCAGCGCGAACGTGCGCGTCCGCGCCCTGTGGCGCAAGGTCAGCGAAGGGGCGGGCCGGGTCTCCCAGGAGAAGCTCATGTCCCGAGCATCGCCGGGTGTTGTAGGAGCAGCGTGTGAGGAAGGTAAAGATGGATAAGGACGGGTACAGGGCCGAGTTCGAGGTCGCGAGTCATCTCTGAACGTGGCACTAACTTCCCCCAAAGTGCCACGTTCCGAACAGGTAGTGCTAGGTTCATAAGCGATTAGACGAATATACGTCTATACGAATATACGTTTAATCGTCTAAACTTAGGGCATGCTCTTCACGTTGCCAAAGATCACGAAGGAGCTCGGAGCCCAGCTCGATGAGCTCGACCTGCTGCGAGGGCGCCTCGGCGCCGAGGCCGGCGGCGGCGGACCTTGGCTCGGCAGTCTGCGCCGGCAGGTTCGGGCAAGCTCGGCCGAGAGCTCGATCTCGATCGAGGGCTTTCACGTCCCCGCAGACGAGGCCGAGAGGCTCGTCGCCGGCGAGGATCTGCCCGGTACCGCGGACGAGAGTCGGATGGCACTGGCTTGTTACGCCCGTGCGATGGACCACGTCGGCGTGATGGCGAGCGACCCAAGCTTCCGCTGGCTCGACCGCGTAATCCTCGACCTGCACTTCGACACCTGCGACTTCCAGCAAGACAAAAGTCCGGGCCTGTGGCGAGCAGGGCCGATCGGCGTAACCGGCGGCGATGGCAGCCTCGCCTATCGAGGTCCCGACGCCGACGCGGTCCCAGATCTGATCGCCGAGCTCGTCGACTGGCTGCAGGAGGGGGATCTCGACGCACCGGCCGTCGTCAGAGCCTCCATGGCCCATCTGAACCTGGTCTTTATCCACCCCTTCCGCGACGGCAACGGTCGCATCTCCCGGATCATGCAGTCGCTTGTGCTGGCGCGCGAGGGCCTGATCTCGCCCGAGTTCTCCTCGATCGAGGAGTACCTCGGCACGCACACGCCCGCCTACTATGCGGCCCTCCGCGCCCTCGGCGACCACTACCAGCCGGAGCTGGACGCCACCGGCTGGGTCTCCTTCTGCCTCGAGGCGCACCTCGTGCAGGTCCGGCAGCGGCTTGCACAGATCGAGCAGGCAGGCGCGCGCTGGGGTTTCCTCGAGCGGCTCGTCGCGGGACGCGGCTGGTCCGACCGGCTGGTTATCGCACTCGAGCAGAGCCTCTTCCACGGCGCGGATCGGAGCTCATACGCCGCCGAGGCCGGCATCTCCCCCCCAACCGCCAGCGCGGACCTCCGCCGGCTGCTGGACGCAGGGCTCGTCGTCCGGCAGAGCCTTGGTCGCATGACGCGCTATACGGCCAGCGATGCTCTGCGCAGCGACATCCGCGATGCATTGACGTGAATTACCGTCATACGAGCGACCGTAGGACTTTATGGTCGCCTGTCCAGGCCGCGTGCGGCCAATCTTCAACGGGAGTCCATACCTCGGCAGCCCGGATCTGGCGAAGCTACAGCGGTAACGTCGGTACCCCAACCCCATCTCGAGGTGAGGAGAGCGATGCGACCCCGCGTTTCCCGCGTTCCCCAGATCGTGGCCCTTGGCGGCGGCGGCTTCTCGATGGAGCAGGGCAACCCTCTGCTCGACGACTACGTGCTCTCGCTAACCGGTTCCAAGCGCCCGCGCGTGTGCTTCCTGCCGACTGCCTCGGGTGACGCAGACCACTACGTCGTACGCTTCTACCGGCGCTTCTCGCCCGGCTGCGAGGCCAGCCACGTCTCGCTGTTCCGCCGCGACCAGGGCACGGGCGGGGTCGAGGACGACCTCGCCACCCACCTGCTCGAGCAGGACCTGATCTACGTCGGCGGCGGCAACGTCGTCAGCATGCTCGGCGCCTGGCGCGCGCATGGCCTCGACAGCGTGCTGCGCCAGGCGTGGCGCAAAGGCGTCGTGCTGTGCGGCCCCTCCGCCGGCTCGCTCTGCTGGTTCGCGGAGTCGCTCAGCGCCTTCCACGGCGCGCCACGGCGGGTCAGGGGATTGGGCCTGCTGCCCTACTCCAACTGCGTCCACTACGATGCCGAGCCCGCGCGGCGCGCCGAGTACCACCGCTTCGTCGGCGACGGGATGCGCCCCGGCTACGCCGCCGAGGACGGCGTCGCGCTGCACTTCCGCCGTACACGCCTGGAGCGCGTCGTCAGCTCCCGCCCCGATGGATGCGCCTACCGCGTCGAGCCGGCCGCCGACGGCGTCGTGGAAACACCGCTGGAGACCACCTACCTCGGGGTCGCAGACGCGGTCGCCGCCACATCCACAAAGGCCGCCAAGCGCGCGAACGCCGCCAAAGCGGTCCGGCTCCCGCCCGTGACAGCGATCGTCGCCGCGTGAGCCCGCCGGGGGCTCAGGACACACCCGTTTCAGATACTGAGGTTACGGAGACAGATGAGTCAACGCTGCTCGCGCTCGGCGGGGGTGGTTTCACGATGGAGCCGACCAACCCGCTGCTCGACGACTACGTGCTCTCGCTCTCCTCCGCGAAAGAACCCCGCATCCTGTTCCTGCCGACGGCCTCGGGCGACACGACAGCGCAAATCAACGCGTTTCACGCGCGCTTCTCCGACCGCCTGTGCGTGCCCGAGTACCTGTCTCTGTTCCGGCTGGGCGATGTCAAGCGCCCGCTCGCGGAGATCGTGCTCCAACAGGACATCGTGTACGTCGGCGGTGGCTCGATGCGCAACCTGCTCGCGATCTGGCGCGCCCACGGCCTCGACCGCCTACTCGAGCAGGCGTGGCGCGCGGGCGTCGTGCTCGCGGGGTTGAGCGCCGGCGCGATGTGCTGGTTCGAGGGCGGGATCACCTGCTCGAGCGGCCCCCCGGCGCCGATGGCCGGGCTCGGCCTGCTCGAAGGCTCACTGACCGTCCACGCCGACGGCGAGCCCGAGCGCCTGCCCGTGTGGCTTGCGAGCATACGTGACGGCACGCTCCCCGGGGGCTGGGCGGTCGACGACGGGGTCGGGCTGCTGTTCCGCGGGCAGCGCCTCGAACGCGTTGTCAGCTCACGGCCGGGCGCGGGCGCGCAGCGCGTCGACCAGGTCGCCGGCGAGCTCGTCCGGCACCGCCTCACACCCGAGCTGCTCGGCGAGCACTCGCCCGGGGTACTCGGGGGCTTCGACGAGGATGTGCAGGAACTGCGGCGCGTCAACCGCCTGCGCCGCGGGATGCTCGGTGAAGGGCTTTAGGGGGAACCGGCTTCGCTATCTGCGATTGCCCTTGCGCGGTTTTGCCGGCCTCGGCGGAAAGCGCTTGCGCTCCTCGGCCGTCATCTTGCGGATCGTCAGCGAGCCTTCCTTGAGCTGACGCTCAACATCCTCCAGTTTCGCGACACGCCGCTCGGCCGCACGATCCGCTTGAGTGGCCATTCATTGAGAATAGCGCTCGGGGTGCTCGGGCCGGGTATTGTCTGCCCTCGCGTTCTCATTCGATGCGCGAACGCGGGCTTGACGATCCCCTTGGAATGGAGCGCCTGTGAGACAACGCCTGCTTTCAACCATTGGCTTCTCGGCCCCGCCGAAGGCGTCGATAGCCGAGTCACGAGGAGCGTCATATGCGTCTTAGATCAGGTCGAGTCGATGCAACGCCTAGGACAATCGCCCGACGGCTGGCGGTGGGGCTGCTCGGTATCTCCTTCGCGGTGGCGCTGCCAGCTGCCGCACAGGCCAACAACCTCTTCTCAGTCAACCCAAGCGCCGCCTCGACCGGGCCGATCGTGACCGACGCGGCAGGCAACGGTTACATCGCGTGGGAGCACAGGGCCGCCAGCAGTTCTGAACCGACCACGACGATCTTCTGCAAGATCCCCCGCGGCGGGTCGTGCACAGAACCGATCGTCCTGCCGCTCCCCGCTCCCGGAGATTCGAGCACAGAAGCCGTGACACAGGCCTTTCCGGTGCTTGGGGCGACATCCGGCGTCCTCTATGTGGTCGCGCCGCGCTATGTCGCCGGCGACACGCTGATCTGGACATCGCAAACGGCGGCGCGACATTCTCCGCGGCGCATGTGGTACCCGACTATGCGGAAGGCTCGGGTGTGGGTGACGTGCTGCGCAACCCGCTCTCTCCGACGACGAACCCGACCTCTGACGATTTCGATGTGGCCTCGTTCAACAGCGCGGTTGGCATCACCGAAATCGGAGACCTCGACAGCAAACCGTTCCACCTCCGCTTTGCGACTGACGGTGACGGTCAGGGATCGACCCTGGGCTTCACCACCACGAGCCACCTCCCCGTCGAGGCCTACTGGAACTTCGCGTCGCCCTATGAAGTCGCGTTTGACTATCTGAAAGCCGGCAGCGGCGGCGAAGAAACAAACTGGTCGACGGCTCAGTTCGTCACCAATGGTTACGAGCCGCGTCTGGCCAGTGGTCCCGGCGGCCTATTCCTACTCTCAACCGATGTCGCCTCGGGCGAAGAACAGCCGTCGCTGCTCGATGTCCGCAAATATGACGAAGCGACCCACTCCTTCGGGGCGCCGACCACTGTCGCAACGATCCCGACGGGGGTCTTCAGCCTGTTCAGCGGGGGCGAGATCTTCGAGAACCCCGACAACGGCACGCTGTACGTGGCTGAGCCGATCGAAACCGCCAGCGGGACCCAGGTGATTCTTCTCTGGGAATCGACCGACGGCGGACAGAGCTTCCACGGCGAACGCGAGATCGCCGTGATCGGGGGCGCCTATGAAGGACCTCCCCGTCTGGCGGTTGCCGATGACGGGCAGGGCTGGCTCACATTCGAGGACGAAGGGGGACTCGAGGTCGCCGACCTGAACCCGCAGGTCCTCCCCGTTACGCCGGTCACACCCACTCCTGTGACTTCCAGTCCGTCACCAGCGGTACTCGCATCGGCCACCACGACCACCACAACCCAGTCCGGTGGCGGCGTCGGCGGCGCATCGCTGACGGTGCCCCCAGGGCACCGCGGTGACCGATCAGGCGCACATCGCGGGCGCGGCGGCGGCAAGCGCCGGGGGCACGGTCACCTACAACCTGTACAAGGACAGCAAATGCACTGTTGCGGCGGCCGCCGGCAGCATGACGAACGTAGCCAACGGTGTCGCCGGCCCCTCAGCCGCGGTCAGCCCAAAGGCCGGCACTTATTACTGGGAGGCCAGCTACAGCGGCAACGTGACCAACGCGGGCTCGGTCAGCAAATGCGGCAGCGAGGTGCTGGTGGTGGCGCTGCACGCGACGACCCTCGGACTGCCGTCGAGCAAGCTCTGCCTGAGCAAGCGCAAGTTCCTCGTCCACCCGCGTGCGCCCCAGGGCGTCAAACTCGTGAGCATCGAGGTCCAGATCAACGGCAAGACCGTCAAGCAGGGCAAGCTCTCCAAGCACGGGACGGCGGTCAGCCTCGTCGGACTGCCGAAGGGGGCATTCAAAGTCGCGTTGATCACGAAGTCCTCAAAGGGAAAGATCTACGAGGAAGTCCGCACCTTCCACACCTGCGTCTCCGGTAAACACAAGAAAAAATGAGCAGGCAGAGCCTCTCCCGAGTAGTCGGTCTCGCCACTTGTGTCGCAGCATCTTCGGTGGCCCTCACCAGCCAGGCGTCCGCCTCTGACACGCACCCAGCCAACCGCTGTGGGACCTTCCACGCCAAGGGCGCCGAGTACGGTGTCTATATAGCCGACGGCCACGTCAAATGCAGCTTCGCCAGGGGCATTCTGAAGGCGATCGCCGGCGGTAAGGGCAAGGTCGTCAACAACGGCGACTCGGCCAACTCGTACGTGCTCTATGGCGGGTGGCTCTGCCCGTTCGGCAACATGGGCGAGCAGACCTGCGAGCACTCAAAGCATCCCGTGAGCAATCCCAGCCAGGATATCGCGAGCCTGTCCTGCCCGATCGAAGCCGGTTGCCCAAAGCAGGCGGAGTTCGCGAACGAGTAGCTCAGGCGAGCGCCGCTGCAACTCCGCTCGCGTGACCGAGTTCTCCGCGCGCTCAGCACACCACCGCGACGCGTCTGAGCGCTAAACCGGCTGACCGTTCGCCGTCAGCGCGACCTCGATGTTGCCGCGCGTCGCGTTCGAGTAGGGACAGACCTCGTGCGCGCCCCGCACCAGCTCGACGGCGAGCTCCGCGTCCTGCACCGAGGGCAGGCTCACATCCAGCTCGACGCCGAGCTGAAAGCCGCCGGTACCGGTCGGCGTGAGCGTGACCTTCGAGTCGATTGCCGCGTCCCCCGCTTCGACCTTCGCACGCCGGGCGACAACGCCGAGCGCCCCCTCGAAGCAGGCGGCGTAGCCGACTGCGAACAGCTGCTCCGGGTTGGTGCCATCGCCGGCGCCGCCCATCTCGGTGGGAAGGCGCAGCTGGACATCGAGCTGGCCGTCGCTCGTGCGACCGTGTCCCTCCCCGCGACCTCCGGTGACGTGGGCTTCGGCGGTGTAGAGTGCGTTCGGCATGGACGGCTCCTCGGTTTGGGGGAAGGCAGTGGGTAGGAACAGTCAGTGATACCAAGTCGCCACCTACCTGTGTTTGAACGTGACGAGCAACGCCTGGACGATCGACGCCGCGCTCGACCGATGATGCCCTCCCCTACAGCGGCCCGTATCAGCCGTCTCAGCGGCGTCGCGCTGGCGCTGACGATCGTGTTGCTCGCGGCGCTTGCGCCCAGCGCGAAGGCAGACATCATCGAAGTCAACCCTCCCCTGCAGAAGATCGCCGAAGAACAGGCGCAGAAACTCGCCGGCTACCTCGGCTTTACCCTCACGCTGCACCTTGCCGTCGGATACGCGAGCGAACCTGGCAAGGTCGAAAACGCGGACACGACGACACTCGACAGCGAGAACGGGCACTTCGCGCTCAACGGACCGATCTGCCAGATCACCGCCAACCACAGTTGGTTCGACGCGCGCACACGCTACGAAATGGAAGAGGTCCTGATCCACGAGGACTTCCACTGCTACGAGCACCAGATCGCGCCGGACGCATGGCGCGTGGTGCACCACACCCTAAAAGAAGAAGCGCACCGCGGCATACTCGAAGGAAAGCTCGGTGACGAAGGCGAACGGGTGGAGGCCAACTGGATCATCGAGGGCCTGGCCCGGTGGGTCGATCTGACCCTCTACCCGGCGACCGAGGAAGGCGGCCTGAAAAATCTCACCGAATACTACGAGACGCCCAAACGGAGCCTGTTCACTCGTAGCTACGACTCGGTGGGCTTCTGGGCGCACCTCCAGGACGTAAGTGGCGGTGCTCTGTGGCATCGCATCCCGGCCATCATCCAAGCTGGGGTCAACTTCAATAATCAAAAAGCTGCCGACGCCGCGCTCGGGGGCGAAGAAGACACTTTCCTCTCGAGTTGGGGCAGCAGCGCATTCGACCTGCCGAGCACCGAGGTACCGATCTGGTTGATGAGCAGCCCCCTCGGAAGTCGCTACTGGCCCGAAGGCGCCCCATCCCCCGCACCGCAGAAGGTGGATGGGTCCGACGGAGTTACGCTCACCCCCTACACAACAGATCAGCTCGAAATCGAGCCGCGGGCGGACGAGCCACTGATTCGCATCCACCTCGACCCCAACGCCTACGGCCGCTTCGGCGTAACCCAGAACTACAGCGGACACGAACTGGAAAAAAGGACCTTCTGCGCGGAAGTTGAATGCAAATCCCCGGCGGCGGAATGCCCCGCCGGCGATACGAGCAAACTCCCGCCCCTGACCCCGCTGCCCGACCAGCCCTACCTCGGGGTGGCCGCCGGCAAGTTCTCCAGCAGCGTGCAGATCAGCTATTCCTCGCCCCAGGGAAGCGGCGAATGCGAACCCCCCGCGCCGGCACCCGGATCGAGCGGATCGGGCACGACCGCCTCCTCATTCGGCGATCCCCACCTGACGGGCTTCGGCGGCTTCAGCCTGGAATTTCAGGACGCCGGCGAGTTCACGCTGCTGAAGTCCACCAACCACAACGACCTGGACGTCCAGGTCCGCCAACAGCCGGAGCTCGGCCCATACTTCGCGGTCGACACGGCCGTTGCGATGCGCATCGGCAAGGCGATCGTGGAGGTCGACCGGCCCCTGCGCTCCTTCGGGCCTCCGACCGTCCTGGTCAACCACCGCCTGACACACGCCGGTCACCTCGAGCTGCGCGGCGGCGGATCGCTCGAACGCATCGACCTGGGGGTCGCAAGCGCCGGAGGCCTGGACAACTCCAGTCACGGTCGAAAGCTCCCCGGCGTGAGGGTTCGCTGGCCGGACGGAACGTATGTCGAGGTCCCGGAGAACGCGGTGGGCATCTCGCTGCTGTTGAAAGTCGCGTCAGATCGCCGAGGGCACCTGACGGGCTTGATCGGCGATGCCGGCGTACCGGCGATCGACGAGTTCCACGGGCGCGAAGGCAGGCCGTACTCGCCGACGCTGCTCGGTGACAACGAAGCCGCCCTCGACCGCAAGTACGGCGGGAGCTGGAGGATCAAGCAGCGCGAATCGCTCTTCACCTACGCGCGCCACAAGAACACCCACTCCTACACGATTCTCGACTTCCCCAAGAAACTCTTCAACCTGGGGGCGGTCCCGCTGGCCAAGGCGCTGCACACCGAAGCCCTCTGCCGCAAAGCCGGCGCCACCAACCTGCGGCTCCTGCAGGACTGCGAATACGACGTCCTCGTATCCGGTAACGAAGGCTACGCCGAAGCAGACGCGATCGCGCAAACGGTCAGCGAACCGGGACCATCCGAACACCCCCCTGCAAGCGGGCCCACCACCGCGCCGGGGCCAGTAGGCGTTGCGGCCCCACCATCGGAAGGCACTCCCGGCGCGAGCGCCCCCTCGCCACCGCCGGCGATCGATCTGGGCGCCGGCGAGGAGACGCCGTCGGTCGCCTATGACCCCAGTTCGGGCTACACCTATGCGGTCTGGCAAGACCCGGTGAGCGATGGCACGATCGATCTGTGTGCGGTGCCGAGCGGCGGGACCGCCTGCAATGGCGGGGGCGGCCCATACAAGCTGACCGACCCCACGGCGGCCTCCAAAGGAGGCAATCCCACGTTCTTCGGGTCCAAGGTGCTGGTGATGCCGGGCGGCACCGTCGTGGTCGTGGCGAACATGCTCGGCGCGAGCAGCGAAGTGCTGCCCTCGGGATACACCGAAACCGCCGGCGAGATCGCTTGGAGCTCCCCCGCGGGCGGCGCGGAATTCGGCAAAGCCGGCCAAGGGCTTGCCAACGGCGGCAAGCTGCTCGCCGAGGGCCGCGGCGAAATGCCCAACGAGGGCGCGCTGGCTCTCAACGCCACGACGATCCTGACCTACGGTAACGAGGAGCCCTTCGGCAACGGCGCGACCGACTTCACGTTGACCAGTCCGGCCTTCAAGGGAACACCCCTGGTCGACCTCGCCGAAGAATTTGGCTACAACGGGTCCGTTTCGCAACTCGCCGCCGTGGAAACCTCCGCGAAATCGGGTAAATACCTGGTCGTGGCCGCCGGCAACGACCCGTACACGCCGAAAGGATGTCCGAGCGGATCCGAAGAGGGAATCGGCTACGGCGTGGCAATCGGCACACCGGCAGAACTGCAGAAACAGTCGGCCTGGAAAAATGACTTCAAGGTGATTGCATGCACGGCGGAGGAGGCTGCCCTCACCGGAGGCGGACCCGGCCACGCGGCGATCGGCGCCGTCGACTCCGAGGGCCCCGGGCTCAACGGCGGCGGCGAAGACGGGCTTTACTTCCGCCCGTTCAGTACGAGCAGCGACACGTTCGGCGGGCCTTCGCTGATCAGCCCCGAGGGGCCCTACACGCTCGATGGCGCCGACGAGCTCAGCGCCTCCGAAGACTCCGCAGGCGGCCTCGACGCCGCCTGGTCAGACGGACGCGGCGTGATGCTCGCCCACAGCTCCGACGGCGGCGCAACCTGGCAGACACCCTCGATCACGGGCATCGAAGGAGGCGACATCGTCGTCGTCGGGACCTCCCCTGGCCTGGCCTCGATCGCCTACACCGCCAACCCGAGCGGCAACGCAACCCAGGAGTATCTGGCTCCCTCGCTGTAGTCGCCCGCGCGCGCGCCGCGAGAGCCCGCCCTGCGTCGCGCCACGCTATCGTCGCGCGACGGTGAGCGCGGAGGAGCAGACCAGGAAGCGAAGAGACTGAAGTGCTCGCCGTCGTCAGTGTAGACCCGGGCACGTTCCTCGCGATCATCGCCGCCGCGGCAGTCGCCGGCACGCTCGCCGCGGTCGCAACCGGGCACGGGATCGTCGTGCCGGTCGTCGTGATCGAGCTGGTGTTCGGGGTGTTCTTAGGCCCGCAGGTGTTTGGGTTGAATCCCGACCAGTTCGTCCAGTTCTTCTCCGATCTCGGCTTGGGAATGCTGTTCTTCTTTGCCGGCTACGAGATCGACCTGCAGCGAATCATGGGCAAGCCCTTGCGACTGGCGCTGCTGGGCTGGGCGATCTCGCTCGCGCTCGCCTATGCGATCGGCGGCGCGCTGGCCGCCGCCGGGATCGTGCTGTCGCTGCTGTACACGGGCTCCGCGCTGGCGACGACGGCGCTCGGCACGCTGATCCCGATCCTCTCGGACACGGGGGAGCTGAAAACCCGCTTCGGCACCTACCTGCTCGCGGCCGGAGCGGTCGGCGAGCTCGGTCCGATCCTGCTGCTGACGCTGATCCTCTCGACCGAGTCAGCGGCGCACAACGCGGTGATCCTGGTCTCGTTCATCGCCCTGGCTGTCCTCGTGGCCGTGTTCGCCGTCCGTTTCTCCGAGCGCACGTTGCCCGTCTTCGAGCGTACCTTGGAGAGCAGCTCGCAGCTGGCGGTGCGCTGGATCGTCGTGCTGGTGTTCGCGCTCGCGCTGCTGGCCTCGGAACTGGGCCTCGACCTGCTGCTCGGCGGCTTCGCGGCGGGATTGATCACGCGCCAGGTGCTGAAGACGCGCGAGATCCCGGCGTTCGACTCCAAGCTGAGCGCGGTCGCGTTCGGCGTGTTCGTGCCGTTCTTCTTCGTCGTCAGCGGGATGAAGCTCGACATCGACGCGCTGTTCGCGAGCGTCGGGAGCGTCATGAAGATGGTCCTCTTCTTCGGGCTGTTCCTCGTCGTGCGGGGCACACCCGCGCTGCTGCTCTACCGCGATGTGCTGGACGCCCGTGCGCGTGCCGCGCTCGCATTCATGTGCTCGACCCAGCTGCCACTCGTGCTGGCGATCACGACGCTCGCCGTCGAAACCGGTCACATGCGCCCCTCGACCGCTGCCGCGCTCGTCGGCGCCGCGGTCCTGTCGACGCTCGTCTTCCCGATCCTCGGCCTGCACCTGCGGGGCGACATCGAGGCCGGCACGCTCGCCACGGAGGTTTCCGCGAGCGCGATTTAGTCAGCCCGCAGGAGGCGGGCCGCGTCCTGCAGACGATCCTCGCCCCAGAACAGCTCGTCGCCAACGGCGAGGGTCGGCACACCGAAGACACCGAGCTCGTGGGCGTCCTGCGTCGCCGCACGCAGCGCCAGCTTGACCTCGGAGTCCTGGGTCGCCTCCTCGACCGCCCGCTGGTCCAGACCCATCTCGCCGGCGAGGTGCAAGACGCGCTCGGGCACGCCGAGATCGTGGCCCTGCTGGAAAGCGGCGCGGAAGGCGCGAAGAGAGAACTCGATGCCTTGGCCGACCTGAAAAGCGTAGGTGCAGGCGCGCATCGCGAACAGGTAGTTGGTTGGCCACGGCTCGGGCCAGCGCACGGGCGCCAGACCGTAGAGCTCAGCGCGGCGATGCACCTCCGCCATCCCCTTCCGGCGGCGCTCGGGATCGCCCAGCGACCACGAAGATCGCCCGGCCAGCTTGAACAGGGCGCCCAGCGACAGCGGTTGCCACGCAACGGGCTCGGGCAACACATCATCGCTGACTATGCGCTCGGCAGCCAGATACGCGTACGGCGATCCGAGGTCGAAGTAAAAGGTCGCTCGCGTCATCTGAGGGACCGAAGCCAAGCCGAGCCGATTCGCTCCGATACCCGCTGCGCTCAGCTCGCCGGCACCCAGCCGGCGGGGAACGCGCCCGCCGGAATATCGCCGGGGTACTCCGCGAAGAGCTCGCGGGCGATCCGCTCGCTCGCGGTGCCCTTCAGCAACGGCCGCAGATCCCCGACGTTGAGCAGGATCCGCAGCGTCGCGCCGATCTGCAGGTCGGCGGCGTTCGGCTGCTCGCCGCCGATCACACCGTCAGCGGCGAGCTGCTCGACATGCGCGAGCTTCTCTGGCAGCCCGGCGAGGTCCTCGTGCAGGCGCTCTGCCGTGATCTTGTGGTACTTCCAGGTACCGCGGACGAAGCGAATCGCGAAGTCGGTGCCGGGGCCGTCCAAAGGACCGCCGCCGGCGAATGTGCCCATCGCCTCGGGACGGAAGTAGAGCGCCCCCCAGGGCATCCGGCGCCCTAAGTCCTGCAACTCCACATCACCCCAGCGCTCTGCCTCGCGAACCTCATCGGAGGGATAGAGGACCGGCTCCGGTACGAGCGCCTCCAAGCGCTCGAGGATCGCACGCGAGCCGTGGACAGGCTCGCCATCAACGAGCATCCCCGGCACGGTGTAGTTGCCTTCGCCGTAGATCTCCTGCATCGGCTCGATGTGCTGGCCGGGGACAAACTCGACCCGCTCGTACTCGAGGCCCTTCAAGCCCAAGGCCACGGAGGCGGTCATGCACGGATGCGACGGCGGCAGGACATGGAGGACGATTTCGGGAGCCATGGTGGACATAGCCTATCCGGCTCTTCGTGCCCGACGCTCTCAGCCGCCCTCTCCGCCCTCCCCCTCCGATCCGGCGCGCAGGCTGGCGAGGAAGATGCTCTCCGCCATGCGGAGCAGACCGATCGACACGTGCGGGCGCAGTTCGCTGCTGCGCACCCTCACGTCGGAGCCGTGCGGTCCGATCACCTCGACGATCGTGCAGACATCGCCGATTTCGCAGTCCTCGCCATAGGCCTCTTCGAGCGCCTCCATCTGCGCCGCCACAACCTGCCCTACCTTGGTCTGATCAAGCGTCATTACGGGGTTCTCCTTCGCGATGGTGTACTGGACCCTGTGATCTGGATCATCCTCGATCCGGATCACATCGCCGCCTACGGCGCCGCCGGGACCACTGCGACTGGGACGTCCTCGACGGGCAACTCCGCGGTGTCGAAGACCGGCCCCGGCAGACGCTCCACATGGGACATCAGCTCGAGGAAGGCCTCCTCTGTCTCGAGGAAGCCGATCCGCGGCGTGCGATAGTGCATCGGCACGACCCAGCGCGGCGCCAGCCGCTCTACGATCACCTTCGCGCCCTCAGCCCCGATCGTAGGGCCACCGCCGACCGGCAGGATCAAGAGGTCCACCTCGCCAATCGCCGCCGCCTGCTCCTCGCGCAGCCCACTCTGGCCGAAGTCGCCCATGTGGCACACGCGCACGCCGTCGAGCTCGAATACGAAGATCGTGTTCGGCCCGCGTTCGGTTCCGGCCGCCTCGTCGTGCTCTGAGGCGATCGCGGTGATCTCGCCGATCGGCGACTCCAGCTTGCCCGCGGTCGAGCGCAGGATCGCGGGATCGCCGCCGACGACCTCTACACCGTTGTGGTCGATGTGCTCGTGGGTCACGAGCAACAGCTCGGCCGTCAGGCCGTCGATCGCCGGGTAGTCGAACTGCATCCCGTGGCTCGCCGCCATTGCCGACATGTCCCCGAACGGGTCGATCGCCACCGTCGTATCCGCTGCGGTGAGACGAAACGCCGACTGTCCGTACCACTCAACTTGCATGCTGCTCCTCCTTGTATTGGTATTTACCGCCGCGCATCAGCGACGCGCCCGCGGCGATCAAACAGGCGACAATCGCGAACGCGAACGCCTCGTGCAGCCCCGCGCGAAACGGGGCGGCGATCAGGTGCGGGAAGAACGAGTGGCCGACGAGCACCGCGTGATTCGCCGGCGAGAGGCCGCTCAGCGCGTGCGCGCCGACGAGGTTCTGGATCGGGTTGTAGCCAAGGAACGCCGCGAACAGGATCGACACGGGCGGTAGGTGCGAGACGCCGGCGGCCGTGGCCGCGGCGACGCCGTGGGCCTTCAGACCCGCGGTCATCGCCGAGGGCAGGCTGGAGGACAGCCCGAAGATCATCAGCGTGAAGAAGATCCCGATCGAGAGCACCTGGGCGGAGTTCTGGAAGGTCTGATTCATGCCCCCTCCGGCTCCCCTGTCGCCCGCCGGGAGGCTGTTCATCACGGCGGCGCGGTTGGGAGAGGCGAACATGCCCATCGATACGCCGTTGAGAAACAGGATCGCGGCGAACAGCGGGTAGGAGAAGTCGATCGGCAGCAGCGCCAGCAAGTAGAAGCTGAGCGCGGCGCCGAGCATCCCGCCGGTCGCGAACCAGCGAGCGCCGAAGCGGTCTGACAGGTAGCCGGAGGTCGGCCCGGCAACGAGCATGCCGACGATCAGCGGCAGCATGTAGATCCCCGCCCACAGCGGCGTTTCGGTGAAGTCATAGCCGTGCTGGGGCAGCCAGATGCCCTGCAACCAGATGATCAACATGAACATCAATCCCCCGCGGGCGACCGCCGAGAGGAACGTGGAGAGCGTGCCGAACGTAAACGCCCGGATCCGAAACAGCGGCAGCCGAAACATCGGATCCTCCACCCGCCACTCGATCAGCGCGAATGCCACCAAGGAGACCACGCCGGCGCCCAGCAGAGCGATCACCTTGGGACTCGTCCAGCCGGTGGCGTGGCCACCATAGGGGCGGATGCCGTACGTGACCGAGACCATGATCAGGATCAGACCCATCGCGAAGGTCAGGTTGCCCCACCAGTCGACACTCGCCCGTTTGGGTGTGCTGCGCTCCTCGAGCTTCAGATACGCCCAGACGGTCCCGAACACCCCGACCGGCACCGAGATCAGGAATACCGCCCGCCAGTCGATCGGCGCGAGCAGGCCGCCGAGCACGAGCCCGATGAAGACGCCACTGACCCCGACGATGTTGTTGATCCCGAGCGCCATCCCACGCTGGTTGGCCGGGAACGCGTCGGTCAGGATCGCCGCCGAGTTCGCCAGCAGGAAGGCAGCCCCAATCCCCTGCACGATGCGAAAGACGATCAGGTACAGCGCCCCGTCGCGCCCGGTCATCCAGTCGATCGTCAAAAACAGCGACGCGATCGTGTACACGAGGAAGCCGAGGTTGTACATCTTCACCCGGCCGTACATGTCCCCCAGCCGGCCGAGGCTCACGATCAGGACGCTCGTGACGACGAGAAAGCCGAGGATCATCCACAGCAGGTAGAAGCTGTTCGCCGGCACGAGCGGGTCGAGGTGGATGCCGCGGAAGATGCTCGGCATCGCGATCAGGACGATCGATCCGTCGAGCACCGCGAGCAGTACGCCGAGCGTCACGTTGGAGAGGGCGATCCACTTGTAGTTGTCGCGCGTGTCGGCGGGGGCACGCGAGGCAGTGGCAGTGGCCATACCCCCACGCTAGCAACCTGACGGTCACGTAAGGATCAATTTGATGTAAAACCCGATCTCGATCCGCATATTCGAGGGGCTCCCAGGGAAGTTGCATACTCGAGGACACAACAAACGGAGGTTCACGAGATGAAGATCGGACGACTGCTATTGAGGCTGGTTGTGGGCGGGCTGTTCGTCGGGCACGGCGTGCAGAAGCTGTTTGGCTGGTTCGACGGCCCGGGACTAGACACGACCGCCCAGGGATTCGAGCACCTCGGCCTGCGCCCTGGGCGGCCAAATGCAATCGCGGCCGGCGCCGCCGAGGCTGGTGGCGGAGCATTGCTCGCGGCCGGCTTGGAGACACCCTTCGCCGCGTCTGTACTGGTCGCGACGATGCTGACCGCGATCCACCGGGTGCACCTCGTCAAGGGTCCGTGGGTCACCAACGGTGGCTACGAGTACAACCTCGTCCTGATCGCCGCCGCGCTCGCGCTGGCCGAGGTCGGACCAGGCGCGCTCTCGCTGGACGCCGCCCGAGGACGCGAACGTTCTGGCTCCGGCTGGGCGCTCGCCGCACTGGGCGCCGGGGTGATGGGAGCGGTCGGCTCATATGCGATCGCCGCGGCACAGCCCGCTCTACCGGAGACGCCCGCCGAGGAGGCAGAGCAGATGCCGAGCGCCGAGGAGGCCGGTTGAGATGGAGACCCAACCCAAGATGCCCCAGCACGGTGGTTGCGGCTGTGGAGCGGTGCGCTTCGAAGTGAGCGTTCCGTTGGAGTCCGCGAAATACTGCCACTGCACGCGTTGTCAGCGGCGTAGCGGAACCGCCGCCTCCGCGAGCGCCCGTCCCCAGCCAGGATCGTTCCGCATCGTCTCGGGCGAGGAACGTCTGTGCGCGTGGCGGCCGGACGGCGGCGCGGAGAAGTGGTTCTGTGGAGATTGCGGCTCAGCGCTGTTCAGCCGTGACCCACTTGATCCAGAGCGCGTCGGCATCCGTCTCGGCGCATTCGACAGCGATCCGGGGATCAGGCCGAGCATGCGCCAGTTCGTCGCCTACGCCGCACCCTGGGAGGCGATCCCAGACGACGGGCTGCCGCGCCATTCCGAGAGCGCAGACGCAAAGTAGCGAGGATCGAGCGACTTCCCGGCATGCCAGGAAATACCAAATGGCAGGCCTGATCGGCCCCTGATGGTGCCCACAACACGTTATGCGCGCAGTGGCGACGCGACGATCGCCTACCAGGTCGCGGGAGAGGGCACTCTGGATCTGCTCTTTCTGCCGGGATGGATCTCTCAGATCGAGCAGCTGTGGGACGCGCCCGCCGTGCGTCGCTTCCTCGAGCGATTGGCTGTGTTCAACCGTCTGATCCTGTTCGACCGTCGCGGCAGCGGACTGTCTGACAGCGTTGGCGAGCCCTACACGCTGGAGCAGGACGCGCAAGATGCTCTGGCGGTACTCGATGCCGCGGGCAGCGAGCGAGCGGCGCTGCTCACCTACGGCTTGGGAGGGCCGGTCGGCGCGCTGCTCGCCGCCGATCGCCCGGAGCGCATCGGCGCGCTGATCATGTATGCCTCGGTCGCACGGACGTCGTGGGCTGCGGATCACGAATGGGCGATGAGCGCCGAGGATCGCACCGCGTGGACCGAGCGCACGGTCGCCACCTGGGGTGAGGCCGATGGCCCGGGGCTTCCGGTGTTGGCGCCCTCGATGGCCGATGACCCGGCGCTCGCCACGTGGTACGCGCGCCTGCAGCGCTTGGCGGCGAGCCCGAGCGAAGCCCGCATCCTGCTGAACGGCGCGGCTGAGCTCGACGTGCGGGACGCGTTGCCCCGCATCCGCATCCCAACGCTCGTCATGCACCGATCCGGCGACAGCGCTTGGGACCCGCGCCACTCGCGTTACCTGGCCGAGCACATCCCGGGAGCCCGCCACGTCGAGCTGAACGGAATCGACTCCTTCCCGTTCATCGGCGACAGCGACGCGATCGTCGAGGAGATCGAGGAGTTCCTGACCGGTGAGCGCAGCGGCGGGGAGCTCGCGCGAGCGCTGCTAACGGTGATGTTTACGGACATCGTGGATGCGACAGCGCGCGCCGCCAGGCTGGGCGACGGTCGCTGGCGCGATCTGCTCGCCGACCACGATTCGCTGGTGCGTGAGCAGCTCGCCCGCTTTGGCGGCCATGAGGTGAAGACCGTCGGTGACGGCTTCCTCGTGACCTTCGAGGGGCCGCCATCGCGGGCTTTGCGCTGTGCCCTTCAGATCACCGCCGCCGCACGCGAGCTCGGGATCGAGGTGCGCGTTGGCGTGCACACAGGTGAGTGTGAGCTGATCGGCGAGGATGTCGGCGGCATGGCCGTCCACATCGCCTCGCGCGTTGGCGCGCTCGCGGGACCCGGCGAGGTGCTCGTCTCGGGCACTGTGTTCGGCACGGTCGTTGGCGGCCCGTTCGCGTTCGAGGATCGTGGCTTTCACGAGCTCAAGGGGGTGCCCGGGCGTTGGCCGTTGTTCGCGCTCAGTCCTTGAGGCCGGCGCCTGGCCGCTCGCTGCTCGCCCCGGCCACCCGCTCGAGGTGCTCGCGGATCGTTCGGCTCACGAGTGCGGGCTGCTCCTCGGCGATCCAATGGGTGGCTCCCTTCACCTCGATGAACGTCAGGTCTCCGACGAAGCGCTCGAGTCCTCTGTGCGACGCCGGGCGGATCCATGGGTCGGCGGTCGGGTACATCACGAGAGTGGGCACGGTGACCGTCAGCGGGTGGATGTGTCTGACGATGTTCGCGCTGGCGGGCGTTCCGTCGGGGGCGGGTGGCCCCTGGCCCTCCGCGTGGAACCAGCGCAGTGCGGCGGCCATCGCGCCGGGCTCTCGCCAGCTCTGGACGTAGTGGTCGAGTGTCTCCTGGTCGATGAACGGGTGATCGAGCGATTCGCGCAGCACGCGGAAATCGTCCGCCGAGAAGATGCCCGCGGCATCCGGGCGTCGCGCCGTGAGCATGTATGCGCTCGCCTCCTGCTGTTCGGGGTCGTGACGGAGCGCTTCGTCGAACAGCACGGGATGTGGCGTGTCCAGGATCGCGAGCGCGCTGAGCATCTCCGGATGGTGCAGGGCGAACGACCACGCGACCGCCCCGCCAACGTCGTGGCCGACGAGGACGAACCGCTCGTACCCGAGGTGCATTACGAGCTGACGGATGTCCTCGACCAGCGTGCAGGTTGAGTAGGCGTGCACATCCTCCGGCTTGGCGGACAGGTTGTATCCGCGCAGGTCGGGGGCAACGGCGAGATGGTCGCGCGAGAAGTCGGCGAGCTGGTTGCGGAACTGGTACCAGGACTGGGGAAAGCCGTGCAGGAACAGGATCAACGGCCCGTCCCCCGCCTGCGCGTAGTGCAGCTCTACGCCGTTCACCTCGGCCGTCTCATGGGTCAGCCGATCGGGTGTAATGCCCTGCTCTGGGACGGTCGTCATCGCGGAGTCTCCTGTGATCGTGATTGGCTTGAAAGCAAGTGCCACGCCGTTCACCCTCGCATGAGCGTGCCGCGAGATCTAGCGGTTTTCGGCCTTCTACATCGCCATCGCCATCGAGGTCCGATTCCCGCTAGATACCGCCTGCCCGGTATGCCAATGTAAGCGCATGAACTTCGACTCAGACCGCTTGTGGATCGCCGTCGAGGCCGAAGATCCACGCTTTGACGGGTGGGTCTTCTGCGGGGTGAAGACGACCGGTATCTACTGCCGTCCGAGCTGCCCCGCGAGGACGCCAAAACGCGAGAACGTGCGTTTCTTCGCCACCGCCGCCGCGGCGCAGGCGGCTGGGTTTCGCGCCTGCAAGCGCTGCCGTCCAGACGCGACGCCGGGCTCACCGGATTGGGATCTGCGAGCGGATCTGGTCGGGCGCGCGATGCGCCTGATCGCTGACGGAGTGGTCGACCGCGAGGGCGTCGGCGGCCTCGCCGGCCGCCTCGGCTACACCGAGCGCCACGTCCACCGCCAGCTCGTCGCCACCGTCGGCGCAGGGCCGCTGGCGCTCGCACGAGCCCAGCGCGCGCAGACCGCTCGCATCCTGCTCGAGACGACCGCCGTGCCGATCACGGGCGTCGCGTTCGCAGCGGGCTTCCAGAGCGTGCGCCAGTTCAACGCGACGGTGCGGGAAGTGTTCGCGCTGGCGCCGCGCGAGCTGCGCACGCGGGCGCGGCGGGGAGAGCAAGCGCAGGAGCGTGGCGCGCTGTCGCTGCGGCTCCCCTACCGAGCGCCGCTGGACGCCGAGGGCCTGATCGCGTTCCTTCACCTGCGCGCAGTGCCCGGCGTCGAGGAGGTGCTGGACGGGGCCTACCGGCGCAGCCTGCACCTGCCCCACGGCAGCGGCGTGGTCGAGCTGCGTCCCGACGACGGGCACGTGCACGCCCGCTACTGGCTGGAGGATCTGCGCGACCTCGCCGCGGCGATGCAACGCTCGCGCGCGCTGCTCGACCTCGACTCCGACCCGCTCAGCGTGATCGAGGCTTTGGGCGAGGATCCGTTGCTCAGACCACTCGTACGCAAGGCGCCCGGACGGCGAGTCGCCGGGCACGTCGACGGCAACGAGCTCGCGGTCCGCGCGGTGCTGGGTCAGCAGGTGTCGATCGCCGGCGCGCGGACGCTCGCCGGACGTCTGGTTAGCGAGTACGGACAGCCGCTGGAGTGTCCGATCGGGGCGGTGACCCATGTCTTTCCGTCGATCGAGGCGCTCGCGGCGGCGGATCCTGAACGGCTCGCGATGCCGGCCGCGCGCCGGCGCGCGCTACTCGGCCTCGCCGGGGCGCTCGCGAGCGGAGATCTGACGCTCGACACCGGGGCCGATCGCGACGAGGCGCGGCGTGGGCTGCTTGCGCTGCCCGGGATCGGGGCATGGACAACGGAGTACATCGCGATGCGCGCGCTCCGCGACCCCGACGCCTTCCTGCCGAGCGACCTCGGCGTCCGCCACGCACTCGAACAGCTCGGGCACGACGGGCAGCCCGCGGCGGCGGAGCGGCTGGCGGAGCGCTGGCGACCCTACCGCTCATATGCCTTACAGCACCTTTGGGCAACGCTTCACCCGCCAGGACGGGCAAAGAGAGCGAAGGGAGCAACACAAACAAGCAGCGCAACGACACCAATGAGCGACGCCGAGCGGCTCGCCGCGTGAGATCGGAGATCAAGTCAATGTCCAGCTCAACCAAACAGACCTATTACACGACGATGGAAAGCCCAATCGGAGAGCTGTTGCTGGTCGGTGACGGGGACAACCTGAGTGGCATGTATATGCAGGATGGCCGGAAGCCCAAGACGATCGCCACGGGTTGGCAGGAGGCATCAGCGCCCCTCACGGACGCGAGGACGCAACTGGAGGAGTACTTCGCCGGCAATCGCACCACCTTCGATATCCCACTTGCCGGGGAGGGAGCGCCGTTCGAGTGCGAGGTATGGCATGCGCTGGAAGAGATCCCCTATGGCGAGACGGTCAGCTACGGCGAGATCGCGCGACGTCTCGGCCAACCAACGGCAGCGCGCGCGGTGGGAACGGCCAACGGGCGCAACCCGATCGCCGTGATCGTCCCCTGCCACCGGGTGATCGGCGCGGACGGCTCGCTCACCGGCTACGGCGGCGGGCTCGAGCGCAAGCGACTGCTGCTGGAGCTCGAGCGTGGCCAGGGACGCCTGGGACCGTGAACGTGCCGCTCGTTAGGATCTGAAACATGGGCGAGCTTCCGACGGTGTGTGTGATCGGAGCCGGTGTCAGCGGGCTCACCGCGTGCAAGGCGCTCGCGGACTTCGGGGTTCCCCACACCTGCTTTGAGGCCTCGGATGAGGTGGGCGGGAACTGGTACTTCGAAAACCCCAACGGGACATCTTCGGCATACCGGTCCCTGCACATCGATATCTCCAAGCCCTCGATCTCCTTCCGTGACTTCCCGATGCCCGATCGCTACCCCGACTACCCGCACCACACGCACATCTTCGAGTGGCTGCGTGACTACGCCGACGCCTTCGCCCTGCGCGAGCGGATCCGCTTCAACACGCTCGTGAAGCACGCCGAGCGCGGCCCTGCCGGCGGCTGGCAGGTGACGCTCGAAGATGGTGAGCAGCAGCATTTCGACGCGCTGCTCGTCTGCAACGGGCACCACTGGGACCCCCGCTTTCCCGACTTCCCCGGGTCCTTCGACGGACCGGTCATCCACTCGCACGACTACATCGACCCGAGCACACCACTCGACCTATACGGCAAGCGCGTGCTGGTCGTCGGGATCGGCAACAGCGCGGTGGACATCGTCTCCGAGCTTGGTCGCAAGACCGTGTCGGACACCGTCTTCCTCTCGACCCGCTCCGGAGCGTACGTCGTGCCTAAGTACATCTTCGGCAAGCCTGTCGATCAGGTGGTCAAGACGAATCTGCGGGTGCCGGCCGGCCTTCAACGACGGGCCAGCCGGGTGCTGCCGCGGATCTTCTCCGGGAGGATGGAGGACTTCGGGCTGCCGACGCCCAACCACAACTTCCTCGACGCGCATCCGACGGTCTCCAGTGAGCTGCTCGGGCGCCTGGGAGCGGGTGACGCGGTGGCCAAGGGCGACGTAGCCGAGCTGCTCGGAGACCGCGTGCGCTTCGCCGATGGCAGTGTCGAGCCGGTCGATGCGATCGTGTACGCGACCGGCTACAAGGTCAGCTTCCCGTTCTTCGACCCGGAGCTCCTCACGGCGCCGGAAAACGTGCTGCCGCTGTACAAGCGGATGTTCAAGCCCGGACTGGACGACCTCGCGTTCGTCGGGCTGGGCCAGCCGATTCCGACGATCTTCCCGTTCTCCGAGCTGCAGTCAAAGCTCGCTGCGCGCTGGCTCAGTGGCGATTGGGCGCCACCGGCGACGAGCGAGATGGAGACGGAGATCGTTCGCGACGAGGCATTCCACACGGGCCACTTCATCAACAAGCCAAGGCACACGATGCAGCTGGAGTGGTACGCCTTCCAGCACGAGCTCAACACGCGCTCGATCCCTGCCGGCCAGGCGCGTGCGCGCGCCGGAGCCGCGACCGGGCTCGCCGCGGCCGGGCGCGGTGAGGCGCTTAAAGGCGCGGAGCTCCCGGCATGAGCGCGGTCTCGCTTCAACGCAACGGCGCTCGGCACGGCACCGCAAGTCCTGGACTTCCCGCATGAGCGCGATCTCGTTCGACAGCGGCGGGGTGCGCTGCGCGGGCGTCCATCTGGCCGGCGAGGGCGACGCCTTCGCCGGCGAGGACGGCCGCCGTCCCTGCGTGGTGCTCGGCCATGGATGGGGCGGCACCGTCGACTCGGGGCTGCTGCCGTTCGCCGAGCGCTTCGCCGCCGCCGGGATCGACGCGCTTGCGTTCGACTACCGGCACTTCGGCTCGAGCGACGGCGAGCCCCGACAGCTGCTCTCGATCCCCCGACAGCTCGAGGACTACGCGGCGGCGATCGCCTACGCGCGAACGCTCGAGGGCGTCGATCCCGATCGGATCGTGGTGTGGGGCTCCTCCTACGCCGGTGGACACGTCGTCCCGGTGGCCGTCACCGACGGGCACGTCGCCGCGGTCATCTCGCAGGTGCCCGCAATGGACGGCGCGGTAGCGCTGCTGAACATCGCGCGCTACGCGGGCCCTGTCCAGGTGCTCAAGCTCACGCTCGTGGGACTGCGCGACCTCGCCGCCTCGCTGCGCGGGCGCCCGCCCGTGATGCTCGCGCAGGTCGGCCCGCCTGGCAGCCTCGGCGCGATGACCACGCCCGACGCAGACACCGGCTACCGCGCAATCGCGGGCCCGAGGTGGCGCAACGATGTGGCCGCGCGAATCGCGTTGCGAGCGGGCACTTACCGTCCTGGACTGCAAGCCGATCGTCTCCCCTGCCCGATCCTGATCCAGATCGCAGACCGAGATACGGTCGCACCCGTCAAGGCCGCCCAGGACGCAGCCTGGCGCGCGACCGGGCGGGCCGAGGTGCGCACCTATCCGATCGGGCACTTCGAGATCTACCTCGGCGCGCCATTCGAGCAGGCGATCGCCGACCAGCTGAACTTCCTCAGGCGGCATCTCAGCCCGGCGGTTCCGGTCCGATCTGCTCGATGAATGCCGTCAGCGCGGCGACCTGACCTGGATGGCCGGCCAGGTGTAGGCGCCTGATCGCCGCGAGCATCGGCGCGGGATCATAGCCCTCGAGCTCGGCGCTCTCGGGGTGCAGCAGCCCGGCGTGTAAGAAGTGTTCGTCCACGAGCACACGGCGACCGTCCACAAGCGTGACGCGGTGCCCCGCGAAACTCGCAAAGCTCGGAGCGAACCCCCGCCCCGCGGCGCCGAGGTGGCATGCGGCGCAGCCGTAGGAGACAGCCAGGCGAGCGCCCTGTTCGACGAGCAGCTGTTGACGGGTGAACGGTTCTTTGACATACGCGGGTTCGGTCGATGTCGATGACGCGCCGGCGCTGCTCGACGTTGCGCTTGTGCCGCAGCCCGCGAGCATGAGTACGAGCGCGGTCGCCCCGATCGCGAGCGCCACGGCCATCGATCGCCCGCCGCCCACGTCCGCGCTAAGTGGCTCGTTCGGCCGCGCGCAGACCGCTCAGCAGCCAGAACACGAACAGCACGATCAGGCCCGCCGCGCACGCATAGGCGAGGCCCGTATGGTCGTGCACGCCCGAGATCAGGCCGCGTCCGGCGTCGAGAAACGCGGTCGCGGGGTTGACGCTCGCGACGTCGTGGATCCAGCCCTTGAGCAGCTCGAGCGGCACATACACGGGAGCTAGGAACAGGATCAAAAAGACCGGGGTCTGCATCAGCGGGCCCGCTTGGATCGTGCGAAAGCGGAAAGCGACGCCGCCCGCCCATCCATAACCGATGAGCACGAGCAACGCTGCCAGGCCGTACAGGCCGACGATGTCGACCCCGTCGCCGGTGATCTTCATACCCGAGATCAATGCCACGACCGTGACCAGCGACAGCGTGATCGCCGCGCGCGAGAGCGCAACGATCGCGTAGCCAAGCGCGATCCCGCGACGATCCTCCGCCGCCAGCATCAGCCGACGGGCGAAACCGCTTTCGAAGTCGAACGCCAGCGTAAAACCTGTGAACAGACCGGAGAACATCGCGGACTGACACATCACGAACACGAACTGGAACGCCGTATATCCCGCGGGGAACGTGAAGCCGGGAACTTTGCCGAGGGCAGACAGCCCACCGGCGAAGCTCGCGAAGAACACGAGCGGGAAGATCAGGGAAGGAAAGATCAGGTCGGGCCGGCGGATGTAAGTGTGCATCCCCCGCCAGGCGACCGTCCAGGCGACGCGCCACAGGCCGCCGTGACTCGCCTTGCCGCCGCCAGTTGGTGTTTGCGCGCTCATGTGCGCTGCATCCTTGTCCGCAAGGCTGAGCTGGCCGCGATCAGCGCGATCAGCCCAAGTACCGCCGCGACCGCGAAGCCGCGCCACAGCGCGGTGGCGTCCCAGCCGTAGATGTACAGGCTGCGGAACGCCTCGATCAGGTAGGAGATCGGGTTCCAGTTGGCGACCGTGTGAAACCAGCCGTTCCCAAGCAGGTTGCGCGGCAGGCTGCCGGACGACAGGAAGATGAACACGAAAAACAGCGGAAACAGGCCCTGCACCGCTTCGCCGGACCCAGTCCACAGGGCAGCCGCGCAGCCGAGCGCGCCGAACGCCAGCGTCGTCAGCGAGCCCAGCGCGATCACGACCAGCGCACCACCGAAACCGGCATCCAGATGGGCACCCGCGACCTGACCGATGAGGATGTACACAGTCGACTGCAGCGCCCCGATCGCGGCCACGCCGACGAGCAGGCCCGCGATCAGCGACACCCGCCGTAGGGGCGTCAGCGCTAGTCGGTTGAAGAAGCCGCTCTCGATGTCCTCGGCGAGGTTGGTCCCCGTGTTGATCAGCGCGAACATCGCCCCCTGCAGGAACGCCACCGCGATCGCGAACGACACGTATGAGTGCGTCGGAAACCCGGCGAGCAGGGTCGCCGATTTCAGGCCGCTGGCGTTGACCGCGAGCAGGATGATCGGGAAGAACACGATCGGGAACAGCTGAAACGGCTGGCGCAGCGTCTTGCGCATCGAGCGCCTCGCCAGCACACTGATCTGCGTCGAGAGCAGGCTGCTCATTGAGCGAGGTCTTCTCGTTGCGGGCTACTCATGCCCCCGCCGCGGCGGGCACCGGCTGCCCACCTTCCTCCCCGGCGTCCTCGCTCGCACCCTCCAGCGAGCGGCCCGTCTTCGCCAGGAACACGTCGTCGAGCGTCGGTGAGTGCAGCCGCAGGTCGGCGATCGGCAGATTTTCCGCGTCCAGCGTGCGCACGATCTCCGCCAGGTCGCTGACGCCCTCGGGCAGCTGCGCCGCGACGCTATTGGGCGCAGCCGCACCCTCCTCGCCGAAGCGGTGCAGTATCCCCTTCAGCCGCTCGCGGTCGCCCGGGTTCTGGGGCACCACCTCAACGCTCGAGCGCCCGATCTCCGCCTTCAACTCGGCCGGCGTGCCCTCAGCGACGATCGTGCCGCGGTCGATGATCCCGACGCGGTCGGCCAGCACGTCTGCCTCCTCCAAGTACTGCGTCGTCAGGAACACGGTTACGCCATCGTCAGCCAGCCGCCTGACCTCGTCCCACAGCGCAGCCCGGCTCTGCGGATCGAGGCCGGTAGTCGGCTCGTCGAGGAACAGCAGCCGCGGGCGGTGCACGAGCGCGAGGCCCAGATCGAGGCGGCGCTTCATCCCGCCCGAGTAGCCGCCGACCTTGCGGTCAGCTGCGTCCGTCAGTCCAACACGCTCCAAAAGCTCCGCGCCGCGCTGCTCGCGCTCGCCCTTGCTCAAACCGTGCAGCGCGCTCTGCAGGCGCATGTGCTCGGTGCCGGTCAGGAACGGGTCGAGCGCCGACTCCTGCAGCGAGGCCCCGATCGCGCCGCGCACCTCCGCACCCTGCGTGACCACGTCGAGGCCCGCGACGCGGGCCTTGCCGGAGGTCGGAGGCAGCAGCGTCGTCAGCACGAGCACCGTCGTTGACTTGCCGGCGCCGTTGGGACCGAGGAAGCCGTAGATCTCACCCGGCGCCACCTGCAGGTCGATGCCGTCGACGGCGCGCACTCCGCCCTTGAAGTCCTTGACGAGGCCCTCGACCTCGATCCCGTTCTCGCCCGCGATTCCATCTCCCGCAGTTGTCACGATTTGCTTGCCTGCATCGTCATCTCGGCGCTCATCATAAGCAGCTCCGATCGGATTCACTTGCCAATAGACCAGCTCGCCCGGCCAAACTCATCGGTGACGGACCGATCGTCTAGGCTGGCGCGAGAACCGCGCCGTGACATCAAGCCACGCCAAACCAGATCGCCAGGATCGCTCGCGGGATCTCCCACGCCCCGCGACCGTGTCCGCCCTGCCGCCGCGGTTCGACGAGTGGCAGATCGAGCTCCATGGCCGCCGCGTGATCTACCGAGTCGCGGGCTCAGGACCTCCGGTCGTGCTGATCCACGGGATGCTCAACTCCTCCAGCCACTGGCGCTCAGTCGCGCTGAACCTCGCCCGCGAGTACACGGTGATCGCGCCGGACCTGATCGGACACGGCGACTCCGCGGCACCGCGCGGCGACTACTCGCTCGGCGCACACGCCTCGAGCATCCGCGACCTGCTCGCCGCGATCGGCATCGACCGCGCAACGATCGTCGGGCACTCCCTGGGCGGGGGCGTCGCGATGCAGTTCTTCTACCAGTTCCCACAGCGCACCGAGCGACTCGTGCTGATCTCCTCCGGCGGCCTCGGGCGTGGGGTCAGCCCCGTGCTGAGGACCGCCGCACTGCCCGGCGTCTCGGCCCTACTGTCGATGACGATTCACCCGCGGCTGCTCGGCGCGCTGATGGACTCGGGCCGGCGGCTGCGCCAACGCGAAGTTCGACTCGGCGTCTACATGCAGGCGCTCGCCAGAGCGCTGCGTCCGCTGGAGAACGCCGGCGCGCGCCAGGCATTCCTGCAGACGCTCCGTTCCGTGATCGATGTGCACGGCCAACGCGTCAGCGCCACGGACCGCCTGTATCTGCTGGAGTCGATGCCGACGATGATCGTCTGGGGCGAGCGCGACAACACGATCCCCCTGCGACACGGCCGCGAAGCACACGAAGCGATCCCGCACAGCCATTTCGAGACGCTCGCCCACGCCGCGCACTTCCCCCACCTCGAAGACCCCGACGCGCTCTCCGGCGTGCTGCGCGAGTTCCTCCAGGCGACGCAACCCGGCAGGATCGACGACGCCGACTGGGGGACGGTGCTGGCCCGGCATTCTCCCCCCAGGCGCGTTGGGGATGCGGCGGCCTAGCGGTCTGATCGGTCGCTGAGAGGACTCGCATCTCCTCAAGCGAGTCCGCATTGCTCCTTTGCCGAGATCCTCGCGCGGCGTGCGCGATCGACCCCGATCGCCGAGTAATCCCACAAAACTCGCTGTCCCGTTTGGAGCGCCCCGTCGGATAGGAAGACGGAGGCCTTTCCACACGAGCGACCGGTTCGGTCATCGGCGGACGTCTGGGCCTTCGAGAGCCCCAATCCCAAGCGAAATAAGGAGCCAGCAATGTCGTCCATCAACATCAACCATGTCGTCCTCACCGGGCGGCTCACGAGCGATCCCGATCTGCGCACCCTGCCATCGGGGAGCAGCGTCTGTCATCTGCGGATCGCGGTGAACGCCAGGCGCCGCGACCCGGCGGGAGAGTGGGTCGAGAAGCCTAATTTCTTCGATGTCACCGTATTCGGAGGCCCGGGCGAGAACGTCGCCAAGTACATGCACAAGGGTCGCCCGGTGGCGGTCGATGGGCGTCTGGACTGGCGCACGTGGGAAACCCCGGATGGCCGCAATGCCTCGTCGGTCAGCGTCATCGCCAACACGGTGCAGTTCCTCGGCAGCCCGCCGAGCAACTCCAATGGCATTGGCGATTACGGCACGGGCGCCCTGCAGGGCATCGCCGGAGGAGAGGAGGAGGCGCTGGACATCGGCGACCAGGAGGTGATCGCGGCAGCCGCCGCCCAGGGCTAGCGAGCCTACGGACATGCTGTGCTGGGGCACAACCCAAAGACCTGCTCCAGCACAGTGACTCCGCACCCGAAGACCAACCGGATGAGCAACGAAGACGTGACCGCCCGAGCCGCCGAGCTCGGCGAGCTGATCCTCGACGAGGTGAGCGAGGCCGATCAAAACTGGCACACGATCGAGTGGTGCGCCCAGGAGCTTGCCGAGCTTGCGGCGCAGGTGATCCAGCGGGCTACCGTCCCGGCGGATTGCACTCCTGATCGCTAGCCGGCAAGAAGCTTTCCGAGCGCGCGAGGAGCTCTGACGGCCGTATGCCAAGCGCGTTTGCGAGCTTCAGCAGATTCCCGAAGCTCACGTTGCGCTCACCTCGCTCAATACCGCCGACATATGTGCGATGCAGGCGAGAGCGGTCGGCCAGGCCCTCCTGGGAGATGTGGGCGCTGCGCCGAAGCTCCCGGATCGCCCGCCCAAGCGCGACATGTTCCAGCGACTTGGGCTTCACCGTCGATCCATCCTGCCAGGATGCAGCCTATGAGTCCACAGACAATGAGTATCCTACTGTCTCTCGATGCGCCATAGAGGCAGAAGACATTGCTACTTATAGTATGCAATACTGGGTTACATGATCGTTGGAGAGGCACTGAATCGAAGGGCGGACCTACAGAAGCGCATCGCACAGTTCCATGACCGGCTGAGCACGAGCGTGGTCGTGCAGGAGGGCGACGAGCCTCCTGAGAAGCCCGAGGAGCTATTGGCGGAGCTGAGCTCGCTTTGCGATGAGCTTCAACATCTGATCGCCTGCATCAACCACACCAACTCGAGCACCAAGCTCACGAGCGGGGAGACCGTGACCGAAGGAATCGCTCGGCGCGACGTCCTGGCATTGCGCCGGGGCGCTCTGCGATCAGCGGTGGACGCGGCGACGACGGGGATCGGCCTGTCGCGCTATAGCCGCTCCGAGATCCGCATGGTGCGCCAGATTCGTGTCAGAGACGTCCAGGCCCTGCTCGACGAGCTGGCCAAGGAGCGACGCGAACTCGACAATCAACTGCAAGAGCACAACTGGACAACTCAACTGGTGGAGTAGCAGGCAGTCGGTAGTCGCGAAGGGCGAGCGTCAAGGCCAGCGATCCGGCCAAAGGGTCGTCCCACGGGAATGATAATCCTCGGTAGCGGCGTCGGGGCACGCGCAGAAATGCACCGTAAGCCCAGCATGGCGCAACGCGCACCGAGCATCGGGAACCGAGCATGACCTGACGCTGACTTCACGACGAGGGTGGGTAAGGGGACTGCATATCGATGATCGAGAAGCGAGTGGAGATGAAGCCTTGACGGTAAGAACGACAGACGAGCGCCACCGGCCCACGATCCGGTCGGCGTCGAGACGATCGTTGACGGTGATCGACGACGTCAACTTGGACTCCCTCCTCAAAACACAGTTTGCGGAGCTCGTATTCGAGCAGGAGATCCCCCACACGACCCAGTCGCAATGGGATACTTCGTCGTGCTCGCTCAACGCCGTGTTGGAGTACGCGTTGAGCACCTCGCGCACCACCCGGGCGCAGACCGCGCTGCTCGATTTGGAGCCGCTCTTCGGCGAGCGCTCATTTGCACTTTTCGACCTGCAGCTTGGGAGCGCCCATTGTCGAGTTGCGAGCACCGAGCGAGCGACGATCACCGATATCGAGCGCTGGCTGCGCGACCGCTTTCCCGCACCCGAGATAACCGAGAGCCGCGAGGTTCCGGTGCGCTTTTGGTCGTGCGGCCCGAACGGCGCAAAGGCCGTCTCGCGCACGATCGCAGTCCCGGGATTCGACGAAGTCCGCGGCAACTATCCGCTCGCGGCCAGAGAACGACTCGGGAGGCTGCTGGGTCCGGACTTCCGCCCGGCGGAGGGAGGACAGCTGATCCTGTGGCACGGAGCACCCGGCACCGGCAAGACCTATGCGCTGCGTGCGCTCGGCTGGGAGTGGCGCAGCTGGTGCGAGCTGCACTACGTGATCGATCCCGAGGTGTTCTTCGGCCAGCGCGCCGACTACATGCTCGATGTGGTGCTGGGTGAGGACAGCAAGTTTCACTTCGACGACGATGAGGAAGCGGAGCGCGAGCGCAAATGGCGGCTGCTGATACTCGAGGACACGGGCGAGTTGCTCGCTGCCGATGCGAAGGAGCGAACGGGACAGGGACTGTCGCGGTTGCTCAACCTGGTCGACGGGATCATTGGACAGGGCCTACGAGTGCTCGTGCTCGTGACCACCAACGAACCGCTCCGGCGCCTGCACCCCGCGGTCGCGCGGCCGGGACGCTGCGCCGCGCGACTGGAGTTCGAGCCATTCCCGGCCGACGAGGCCGTCGCTTGGCTCGCCGAGCACGGCGTTGACGACCGGGACGCCACAGGAGCGGCGCTCGCGAACCTGTTCGCGCGCGTGGAGGGCTATGAGACAGGATCGGAAAAACCTGTCGGATTTGGCCGGTGAGCCGGGATTGAACAACCCTTGTAGGCGCGACTCTACAATCAACCCAGGTCGCTTGTGCGGTTCAACACAGTAAGCAATACTTCAGACCGCGGTGGTGACCGGGTCCGGCGCGCCGGCGAGCACCGCGTCGAGCAGGCCGGGGAAGCGCTCGTCGAGGTCCTTACGGCGCAGGCTGTTCAGGCGGGCGGTGCCCTCCTCGCGCTGATCGATCACCCCAGCCTCGCGCAGGACGCGGAAGTGGTGGGTGAGGGTCGACTTGGTGATGTCCAGGTCGAACGATCCGCAGCGGCGCGGCGTCGGGTCCGCGGCCAGGCTGCGCACGATGCACAAACGCTGTGGGTCACTGAGAGCGTGCAGCACGTCTGCCATCAGTAGCTCATCTGCGTTTGGGTGGAAAAGGCCCATAACGACATTGTACGACGATCGACGTCCTTTGTGGTACGATGCTCGTCGTACTAGCGAACAAAGAGAAGGCGGCCCGCCGATGACCACCACCGTCCTACGCCAGCTACCCCTACTCCACCTTCCCGCGCGGCCGCGCGAGCGCTCGAAGAACGTGCTGCTCGTGCTGATCTGCCTCGCCCAGTTCATGGTGATCCTCGACGTCTCGATCGTGAATGTCGCGCTGCCCTCGATCCGCGACGGGCTGCACTTCGGCACGACCGGTCTGCAATGGGTCGTGAACGCGTACACGATCACCTTCGGTGGATTTCTTCTGCTCGGTGGGCGGCTCGCCGACCTGCTCGGGCGCCGGCGCATGTTCCTCGCCGGCACCGTCCTCTTCAGCCTCGGCTCGCTGCTATGCGCGCTCGCGAGCTCGCGCGGCCTGTTGATCGGCGCGCGCGGGTTGCAGGGGATCGGCGGTGCGGTGCTCTCCCCCGCCAGCCTCGCGATCATCACGACCTCGTTCGCCGAGGGTCCGGAGCGCAACCGCGCGCTCGGCATCTGGGGCGCGATCGGCGGGCTCGGCGCCACCTCCGGCGCGCTGCTCGGTGGGCTGCTGACCCAGGGTCTCGGCTGGCCCGCGATCTTCCTGATCAACGTCCCGATCGGCGCCGCGGTGATCGTCGCCGGCCGGCGGATCATCCCCGAGAGCCGGCGCGAGGACATCCACCGCCACTTCGACGTCGCCGGCGCACTGCTCGTCACGCTCGGCCTGATTGTCGCCGTCTACGGGATCGTCCGCAGCGAGAGCCTCGGCTGGGGCTCGGCCGGCGTGCTCGGCCCGCTCGCGCTCGCCGCCGCGCTGCTGGCGCTGTTCGCGCTCGTCGAGGGACGCTTCGCGCCGGCGCCACTGCTGCCACTGTCGATCTTGCACAAGGCGCGCCTGCGCGCCGCGAACATCGTGATCGCGCTGCTGTACTCGGGCGTCTTCTCGATGTGGTTCTTCCTCACCCTCTACCTCCAGCAGGTACTCGGCTACAGCGCCCTACGCGCCGGGTTGGCGTTCATGCCGATGACGCTGAGCGTCGCGCTCGCCGCATCTTTCGCCCCACGACTCGTGGCTCGCTTCGGCGTGCGACCGGTGCTCGCCGCCGGGATGCTGAGCTCCGCGGCCGGCCTCGGCCTGCTGACGGGGATCGCTCCCGGCGACAGCTACCTGACCGTCCTGCCCGGCGGCGTGCTCGGCGCCGGCGGTCTCGGCCTGGCGCTCGTGCCGGCGACGATCGCCGCGGTGCAGGGCATCTCCGCGGAGCAGTCTGGGCTCGCCTCTGGCCTACTGAACACCTCGCGCCTGGTCGGCGGTGCACTCGGCCTCGCCGTGCTCAGCACGATCGCCGACTCGCACACATCCAGTCAGCTCGCGCACGGAGCCTCCAGCCTCGGCGCGTTGACCAGCGGCTACCAGCTCGCGCTCGGCCTCGGAGCCCTGATCTCCCTGATGGGCGCATTCCTGACAGTCGTGCTGCTGCGACCACGCGCCCCTGAGGACGCGGTCGCACCGGTGAGCGCGGTCGAGCCGGTGGCGAGCACTCGCGCGTGCCAGCCCGGCGAGGCAGCCGCTGCTTAGTCACGGTGACACGGGCTTCGCGTCCGAGAGGCTCTGCACGGCGGCGGCGATCGCCGCCGGATGGTCATAGGGCTGCATGTGCCCTCCGTAGAGCATCACCAGTCGCGCGTGGGGTAGCGTCGCCGCGAGCTTACGGCCATGACTCTGGTTGACCAGCTCGTCCTGTTCGCCCTGGATCACGACGGCCGGAGTCTCGACGGCGCCCAAGCCCTTGTCGATCTGAGCGATCACGCCTGTGGAGGCCAGGATCTCACCGGACCACGCTTCGAGGTTGCCGTGTGTCATGTTGATCTCGAGCACGCGCCGGCGATGCGCGGCCACGACCGGCAGCGGGTGAAACGCTTCGGCGTCCGCCTGGTTGACCGACACAGTGATCAACAGCTGGCCGAACGTCGCGTTGGCGATCTGGCGGACGACTGGCAGCTGCAGGAATTTCACGAAGTGTGCCTGCAGATCTGCGAAGCCATCGACATGCTGGCCAGCCGCGGCCGCGTCGACGAGCACGAGGCCGCGCACCTCGCTCGGGTAGCGCTCGGCGAACCCGAGCGCGATCGTCCCGCCGTATGAGTGACCGACGAGAATCGGCCGCACGACATGGAGCTTGTGCAGCAGCGCGTCGATCGTTTCGAGCTGCCGGTTGAATGGCACATAACCGCCGGTCGAATACCCGAAGCCCGGACGGTCGATCGCGATCGTGCGATGGCCCGCGAGCAGCGGCGTGAGCACTTCCCAGTCCTCAGCCGTCCCGGGTAAACCGTGGATCAGCACGACGGGCATGCCCTTCCCAGGATGTTCGATGTAGTGGATCCGCAGCCCGTCGACCTGCATGAACGAGCCGGTCGGCTTGGGCTCTGCCGGCAGGCGGCCGTAGGTCCAGTTGAGCACGATCACCGCAGCGGCCAGCACCAGCAGGATGAGGAGCATCAGCCGGCCGGTCGAGATCCTCCCGCGCACAGCGCCCAGACTATCCGCCTGCCCGGCCACGACGCCCAGAGCCGCAAGCCCGGACAACGATGAGCGCCGGGGCCTCCAGGCTCGCCGATAGAGTCCCGCCAAGCAGATGAGCGACGCGGTCCCATACGCCAACTACCAGTACGAGATCTACCTGCGCGGCATGACGGGACAGCGTCCCAGGCGGACGCTGGACTGGCGTCAATTGGAGAAGGACGCGATGAACCTGTTACGGCAAGGGCCTCGGGGATACATCGAGGGCGGCGCCGGGTTGGGCGAGACGATCCGCGCCAATCGCGAGGCGTTCGATCACTGGCGCCTGCGACCGCGGATGCTGCGGGATGTGTCCGAGCGGAGCCTGGCAAGGACGGTGCTGGGGACGGAGCTGGGAGCCCCAGTGCTGCTGGCGCCGATCGGCGTGCAGACGCTGGCGCATCCAGAGGGTGAGCTGGCGATGGCGCGGGGGGCGGCACAGGTGGGAGTGCCGTTTGTGGCCAGCTCGGCGGCGTCACACACAATCGAGCAAATTGCGCAGGAGGCGGGAGAGCTTGCGCGTTGGTATCAGCTGTACTGGCCCCGAGATCGAGAGCTGGCGCGTAGCTTCGTGGAGCGAGCCGAGCAGGCGGGCTACAGCGCGATCGTGGTGACGCTCGACACCTGGTTGTTGGGCTGGCGCCCAGCAGATTTGAGCGAGGCCTTCCTACCTTTTTTGTGGGGAGAGGGAAATAAGAATTACTTGGAGGATCCAGTCTTCCGGGGATTGTTGGAGGCGCCGCCGGAGCAGGACATGCAGGCGGCGGTCGGGCAATGGGCGTGGCAATTCGCCAATCCGTCGGTGACATGGGATGACCTGGCGTTTCTGCGCGAGTGCACCGAGCTGCCGATCGTGCTGAAGGGGATCGTGCACCCCGATGACGCGCAGCTGGCGGTGGAGCACGGAATCGAGGGGGTGCTCGTGTCCAACCACGGCGGGCGGCAGGTCGATGGGGCGGTCGGCGCGCTCGATGCGCTACCGGGGGTAGTGGAGGCCGTGGACGGGCGCTGCGAGGTGCTGTTCGACAGCGGCATCCGCTCCGGCGCGGACGCGCTCAAGGCGCTGGCTTGGGCGCCCGCGCGGTGCTGCTGGGGCGGCCCTATATCTGGGGATTGGCGCTCGGCGGCGAGCAGGGCGTGGTGGATGTGCTCCGCAGCTTCCTCGCGGACCTCGACCTGGCGATGGCGCTGAGTGGATACGCGAACATCGACGAAGTGGACGCGAGCGCACTGGTCGTACAGACTCGCTGAGCCGGCGACATCGGTACACGGAGCACACTGAGCATGTTCCTTGTACCGAACAGTTTCCGTGCCGCTCATCACCGAAACGGCATGCGCAGCTTGCGGCCACGGCTCGCCCGGCGACGCTCCTTCAGCGATGTCTCGATTCCCTCGAGCAGCTCGGCCGTCGTCAGCCGATCCCCTGCAGAGTCCTTCTCCGTGGCGCGCGGGGCGTCTTTACGCCACGAGGTGTTCCCCTCGCCGTCCTCGCTGCGCCAATAGTTATGAGGCTCGCCCTCTTCCTCATGGATCACGACGCGGATCGCTCGTCCAGGACTCTTCCAGCTCCCCACGCAGGTAAGGGTATCGAGACTGGATGTGTGGAGAGGAACTTCGTGTCTATCCGAAACCCCTCAACTCGGTCCCAGCGGCCGGGAGGAGGAATCTCGAGGGTTTCGGATGGTTCCTCAGCCCTGCGAAGCCTATGGATTGTCAGTCATCGCCTCGGCAATCGCCCGGTCATCGTCACTCGCGCGCTCGCATAGGCCGCGGATCACGCCATCGCGATCCTCGGCCGACTTGTTCTGGCTGAGCTTGCGCTTGCCCTGAATCGAGGAGATCTCGAGCGTGAACGCAACGATGTGGGGCAGCAGTTCATCGACATGCTCCTCCGCGGCCGACGCAAGCAACCACGGAGTCGAGAAGCGCTGCTCGTGGACGTCGACGAGCTCCCCGAGATAGGCGAGCACCTCTTCGCGGTCCTCCAGTACACGCGGGCGGCCGTAGGCGTGGACCGCCAGAAAGTTGTAGGTCGGCAGGCCATCGCTCTCATACCACTGTGGCGAGACGTAGGCCTTCGGACCACTGAAGATCGCCAGCGCCTCGTGTCCCCCCTGCGCCTCGTGCGCTTCGTGTCCCTCCCCCAGGTGACGAGCGAGCGGGTCGATGCGGGCGACGTGCGCGACCAACGTCCCATAGGCGCCCTGATCGCGGCGCAACACAAACGGGATGTGAGCCGCAAGCGGGCCGCCGGCGCAGAGCACGAGCAGACCGAAGCGAGCAGCCTCGATCATCTCGTGCAGGATCGGCAGCTCGCGCTCGGCGTAATCGGACTTGACGTACATCGGTAACCATTGTCTCGCACGCATGGCTTGCCTGCAAAAGTCCGCCCGCGACTACTCGCCCCCTACGAGCGCCCGGCCGACCGCAGCACCGGGCTCCAGTGCTCGGGATCGCGCTCCGCCTGCTCGCGCGCCCAGCGGAAGTGGTGGACGGCGGAGCGACGCAGCGGCTCACCGAGCGCCAGACCCAAGAGCGCCCACCTACGGGCGTGGCGCGGGGTCTCGAGCGTGACGGCGAGCAGGCCCGCGAGCGTCCACAGATGAAGCACCCTGTTGTAGGGGACAAGTTGCTCGGTGGTCATACCCTCGGCCTCAGTCAGATAGGGAATGCCGTGACGGCGCTCCCAAGGCCACTCGACGAAGTGAACGATGGCGCCCGCCAGCCCGGCGGCGTTGTTCAGGGCAAGCCACTTCTCGATTATTTTCGAGTCCCTCGTTTTTGAATCTCCCACCCATCCTGCGAGCATCCATGCGGGCAGGCCGCCGGCCCACATTGCCGACCGCGCCACGCCTGCCGATAAACGGCTCGAAGACCAAACCGACGCCGGCGCGAACCTCAAAAGTGTGGTGGGCGGCGGTGCCCAGCGCGGTCAAAACAGTGAAGGGTCGGCGTGGACGCAGTGTCACTTTGTCGTCCAGGTGGCGTCGTGGGGTGTCACTTTGTCATCCAGGTGGCGTCGTCGAGCAATGGCGGTTGGGGGATTTCCTCGGGGCGCTCGAGCATCCGTGCGGCTGCCTCGTCCATGCGACGCATTGTGATGGCTCCGGCCTGCACGAAACGAACGGCCTCCCCGAGCAGATCGTCGAGCGCTTGCCAGCCGGCCTCGCCAGTGAAGGCAACCGAGAACGGGTGAAAGAGCAGCGCCAGGTGACCCGCTTGCTCCACATCGCCCTGCGGCGCAGCATGACTCTCCAGTGCGGCGATCATCTTGGCTCGCATCCACTCCGTGCCGAGGGGATCGGCCCCGTCGCCATAGCGCTCGCGCAAGCCCGCAAACGAAGGTAGATACGCGTAGGCGTCGACGAGCGGCCAACGGAACGGCAGCACCGCCAAGCCATCGAGCAGGCCCTCGCGCTCGCCCGCGGGCGAGACGTAGGTGTAGCCATGCTCACCAAGCAGCTGGGGCGTGTTCTCTGTCAAGCCGCCTCCGGGCGGTCGAAAGCCGCTCGGCTCGATCCCGATCGCACGCATCGCGCCGGTTGCACGCTCCAGCAGCGCGACCTCCGCCTCAGCATCGAGCGCCGCCCATTCCTCGTGGCGCCACGCGTGCACGGCGACCTCGTGGCCGGCTTCCACAATCGATTGCAGCGCCCGTGGGTACATCTCCGCGTTCAATCCCTCGACGAAGAACGTCGCCTCGATGCCCCGCCTCGCGAGCAGGTCGAGCAGCCGCGGGAGCACTTCGACGACGGTGAAGTGCTCCCCTTCGGCCACCTCTGCCGGCCACATGCCGAGCTCGAGCTGGGCAGCCTCTCCGAGGTTGTCGAACGTCACCGACACGGTTGGCTCGGGCACGGGGTGATGATAGGTCAGGGGCGTGGCAGGTAGGCTCACCGAGCTATGCGTCTCATTAGCTTCCATACCGCAGACGGACCGGCTGCCGCGGTGCAGATCGGAGCAGAAGAGCTCGTCCCGGTCTCCGCCCTGGACGCGCCCGCGGCAACCGTGCGAGGCCTACTGGAGGCCCTCGACGCCGACGGATTGAGAGATTTAGAGAGACGCGCCAAAAAAGCAGCCACCGGCGCGCGCATCCCGCTCGACGATGTGGCCCTGCACGCGCCGATCACCGATCCGCAGAAGATCATCTGCCTCGGCCTCAACTATCGCGACCACGCCGAAGAGACCGGCCAGGAGATCCCGACCGCCCCGATGTGGTTCGCCAAGTTCGCCAACTCGCTGATCGGCAGCGGCCGGGACATAATGCTGCCGACCGCGCACGCCGAGTACGTCGACTACGAGGCGGAGCTGGCGCTGGTGATCGGGCGCCGCGCGAAGAACGTCAAGGTCGAGGACGCTCTCTCATACATAGCCGGGGCGATGCCATTCAACGACGTGTCCGCCCGCGACCTGCAGATGCAGAACCCCCTGTGGACGAGCGGCAAGGCAATCGACACCTTCGCCCCCTGCGGCCCGGCGCTCGTCACGCTCGAAGAGATCGACGACCTGGAGGCGCTTGGACTGCGCACCCAGGTCAACGGGGAGTTACTGCAGCAGGGGACGACCGCCAACCTGATCTTCGGCCCGGCCGAGGTCGTGGCGTGGCTCTCGCGCACGATGACGTTACTGCCGGGGGACATCATCGCCACGGGGACACCAGCCGGGGTTGGGGTGGCGCAAGGACGCTTCCTGAAAGACGGGGACACCGTCGAAGTGGAGATCGACGGGCTCGGGACGCTGGTCAATCCAGTGCGCAGCGAATGAGCGACGAGATCTGTCGCATCAGGATCGATACCGGGAGCCTCGTCACCCTCGCCGCTTCCTAGATCAGATCGAATGTTCGTAGAGCTGTGCCTGCGTGTCGACCTCGTCGACCGCTTCCTCCGACACGAGATCGACGTCAAGAGGGGGATCGACTTCCCTGAGATCTGCCTGCAGCCGGTCGCGCTCTTCCACCGCGCCGCGCAACGCCTCCAGGCGTTCGTTCGTCTCTCGCTTGATTCTGGTCAGGAGGTCCTCGGTCGTCGGGTCCTCGGTCGTCGGGTCGCCGGTCATCAGGTCCTCGGTCGTCGGGTCCTCGGTCATCAGACTCTCTGTCATCGGACTGCCTTTCTTGCGGTCTGGACATCACTCGCCAAAACCGTAGGCCGCACTTGAGACGTTTCGCTCGGGCGAGCTCCCGCAGGCACCAAAGTTGGCGCGCAAACGCCCATGCATTTGCCTGTGAAAACGCGCAGTTGCCCACAGCAGGGAGGCAGTCGCCCCCCTCTAACGGGCCTGGGATGCGCAGTTGCGCGGCCTCGAAAAGACCGGGGGACTGCATCCCGGAAGGCTGCAGTTCGGCTCTGCAAAGCCAAACTGCGTCTACATAGAGAGGCTGGTGAGGGCGAACACCGAAACGGGCCGCGCCGTCACTTGACGGATCGTCTCGGAGCGCTACTCTCGCCACTCCTTCTTTTCCGCTTCCCTGAGCCATTCGGCCCCCGCCGACCCCTCATACCCTCGCCACCCGCGAGCCCTGAAGCAGACCTTCGCCCTCCGGCGAGAGAGGTCCTCACACCCCCTCTTTGAGACAGGCCACGGCCTCTCTCATCCAAACCGGTCCGACTCGCCTGCATGGGAGTCGCGCCTGATCACCGACGCCTGCCAGATGACTGGCGTCCGTGCATCTCCACACCCCGCTGAGGAACGGTCAGCGGGTCAATCAACCACAAGCAAAAGGAGCACACATGTCCCTATCACCATCAACATCCAACAACGCCATGCAGGAGTTGCGAGAGCTGCCGATCGAAGCAGTGCTGCCCAACCCCTCGCAGCCACGGCGCCGCTTCGACGAGAAGGCGCTCGAGGAGCTGGCGCGCTCGATCGGCGAGCTCGGTGTTCTGCAGCCGGTGCTCGTGCGTCCCCTCCAGGACGGCTCCTACGGGCTGATCGCGGGAGAGCGGCGCTGGCGAGCGGCGCGGCTCGCGGGCCTGCAGAGGATCCCGGCGTTGGTGTCCGGATACGACGATCCCGCCGCGCTCGAGGTGGGGCTGATCGAGAACATGGCGCGCGAGGACCTCAACCCGGTGGAGGAGGCGCGCGGGTGTGCGACGCTGGCGAACGAGCTCGGCCTGAGCTATCGGGAGATCGGGGAACGCCTCGGGCGTAGCAAGAGCTGGGTGTCAAACCTGATGCGCATCCTGAACCTGTCCGATGGGATCCTCGAGCTGATGGAACGTGGCGAGTTGACCCTGCGTCACGGACGCGCGCTGCTGGAGGCCAAGGATCCGCGGATGCGCTCCCAGCTGGCTCGTGCGGCGATCGAGGAGGGATGGGGGGTCAACGGGCTCGAGGCTCGTGCTCGCGCAAGCAACATCGATGCGGTGGAGCCCGGGACGGATGACCCGAAGCAGGCGCAGGTGCAGGAGCAGAAGCGGGAAAAGGACATGACCGCTATGGACGTCGCCAGGGCATGGGGCGATCTGCTGGGTGTCGAGGTCGGCGTCCGCACCTTGCGGCGCAACGGGGGCTTGCGGGTGGAGGTCCTATTCAGCTCCGCTGAGGCGGCGCTCGCCTCGGCCGCATGGCTGGGGAAGGACCTCGCCGGGGCCTCGAAGCGCGGCTAGCCGAATCGCAGGACAGGGCCTCTCGCGACAGGTCCTGCAGACAGGCGCGCCGCACGGCGCGCTGGAGCACAGAAGCACCACTCATAACGGCGGCCCAAACGGTCCGTCGTTTTCACGTTAAAGAAAAGGAGGGACTCAAATGTCCCCGACTTACGAAGCTCCCGAAGGGGGCTCGAATCATCTTGCCCCGCTGGGGCAGTTGGCTGATTGGATCGGAAGTACGACGTTGCACGTAGTACTCGGCATCCTGCTGGGCTGGGGCGTGGCGCGTTTGATGCGCTCGCACCAGTTGAACTGGACGTGGGCGGGGCTGGCATTGCTCGGGTGGGTGATCCTGCGGCCGCTGTTTGGTGGCCTCGGATTGACGCTCGGCGTAGCTGCTCTGAGCGCGGCCGGCCGCGGTCGTCGTTGGCGGCGCGAAGACCTCGAAGCGGGCGGCGATCTGGCGCAGATCGTGCGTAGCTTCCAGGGACCGCTGGACGCTGTGCGTGCGCTCAACGGAAAGGCCACCGTGCAACGTCTGCTCAACCGGCGCGCATCGTGGTTTCTCCGAGACGAAGTGCTGATCGGGCAGGACGTGCGGGACGGCGGTCTCGTTCGGATCCCGCTCGGCGGCGCGACGGGCGGCACCCACACGCTCGTCCTCGGCGCCGCCGGCTCGGGTAAGACGGTGACGATGACCGGGATCGCCGTGCACGGAGTGGAGCACGGCATGGGCGCGGTGCTGGTGGACCCGAAGGACGATCCGAAGATGTTGGAGCACGCTCGCGATGTGGCCGAGCGGATGGGACGGCCCTTTGTCCACTGGACGCCGCAGGGATCCGTTTTGTACAACCCCTACGCGCACGGTAGCGACACCGAGATCGCCGACAAGCTGCTGGCCGGCGAGCAGTGGTCAGAGCCGCATTACCTGCGCCAGGCACAGCGTTACATCGGCCACGAGGTGCGCGCGCTGCGCGAGGCTGGGGTCGTGGTCAGCCTGGCCAACGTCGTGCGCTATCTCGATCCGGGCGAGCTCGATCGGGTCGTCGGTTCTCTGCCGAAGGAGCGGGTCGAGAAGGCCACGGCCTATCTGCGGTCTCTGACCCGTGCCCAGGAGACTGGTCTGTCGGGCGTCCGCGACCGGCTGGCGGTGTTGGCGGAGTCAGACGTTGGACAGTGGCTCGATCCGGAGACCCCGGGGGCGGCTTCCTTCGATCTGCTCCAGATGATCGAGCAGCGAGCGGTCGTGTATTTCAGCCTCGAGTCCGATCGCAGACCGTTGCTTGCACAGATGCTGGGCGCCGCGATAGTGCAGGACCTGCAGAGCGCCGTGGCGAGGCTGCAAGGTCGGCGGATACCGACCGTGGTGGTGATCGACGAGTTCGCAGCGCTGGCCGCCAGGCAGGTGGCGGGCTTGTTCGGGCGTGCGCGGGGGGCCGGCATCAGCCTGATGCTGGGCACCCAGGAGCTCGCGGATCTGCGCGTGCCGGGACTGGAGCAGTTGCACGACCAGGTGATGGGCAACCTGACGTCGCTGATCGCCCACCGCCAGGTCGTGCCCGCCAGCGCCACGCTGATCGCCGAAGTGGCGGGCACGCAGGGCGCATGGTCGACGAGCATCAGCAGTGACGGCCGCAGTACACGCTCACGGGGACGCGAGTTCGTGGTCCATCCAGACGAGATCAAGGGCCTGCCTCGTGGTCATGCGCTCGTGATCGTGCCCACAGCCCCACGCCCGGTCCGGATCACGCGGATCTTCTCACTAGATCGATAAGAAAGGAAAGGTGTTTGCATGCGTACCGAGCCTGACAGTTGTTATGTACCGGAGAAGGAGACAGAACGAGCGGAGTTCCTCGCCTGGAGCACGAGGCTGGGTCCGATCACGGCTGAGGCGTTGGCTCACCGCAACGACCTCAGTAACGCGAAAGCCCGCGAGCGGCTGGATGAAGCAGTGGGCTTGGGGTTGATGGAGAAGCATTCAGTGCTGGTGGGCTATTCCGACCTGTACACGGTCACGGTCGACGGTCGCCGCCTCGCGCGCAAGCAGGCGCACGCGGGTGGCTACGTCTATCCGGCGGGGATACGGACGCCTCGCGTGAATATCAGGGAGGTCCGGCACACGATCGCCTGCGCCGGCGTAGCGGCGGCGTTGGAACGCCGGTATCCCGATTACCGCGTGATCGGGGAGCGCGAGCTGCACCGCGATGAGGGCAAGGAGGGGCGGCGGCTCGCGAGTGTCGAGCTCGGGCGTTCGCGCAATGAACGGCGCTCGCACTCTCCGGACCTGGTGGCGTGGCCGCCCGCCCCGGATGGGGAGCCCGCGCCGCTGCCGCTGGCGGTGGAGGTCGAGCTGACCCTGAAGTCTCAGCCCGACCTGACCGCGAATTGCTTGGCCTGGGCTCGGTGCCGGATCGTCGAGGCGACTGTGTATTTCGTCGAGACGGTGGAGATCGAGACGCGGTTACTGGAGACGATCGAGGAGCTGGAAGCCGAGGACCGAATCGTGGTCAACCCGCTGAGCGAGATGCTCAAGCCCCAACCGGGGTTCGAGCTCGAGGACTTCGCGATGGAGGCGGAGACAGCCGACTGATCACCAGCACAAAGTAGCACCAGCAGCAAAGAGGCCTCGTCACCTTTCGGTGGCGGGGTTTTTGTCGTTCTAGGTGCAATTTCTCATACAAAACAGACAAAGGAGCAGACGATGACATTGCCGGGTTTTCGAATCGAGGGCGCCGCTGGACGGTGTAAGGACTGCGGTGCCCCTGCAACTTGCCACGTGCAGGGTGAGACGTACAGCTTTGGCACCGAATGGTGGCGTCTGTGCGACGACTGCGCTCACAGGGCGAGTGAGCCGGGTCAATGTGAGCGATGCGGTCAAGACACGGATCAGCTCAGGCCGGTTCGTGATTGGGAAGAGTCCTGTGGCTTGCACGATCGGGTCGATTGGGTGTGTGCCGAGTGCGGAAGGAGGGAGCGCGAAAGCTTTGACTCCGCGACGGCGGGGTGGGCCGCGTACATGCGCGAGCAGTTCGTCGAGCAAGGGCGATAGCGGCAGGTAGCACCAGCAGCGCCCAGCAGTACAAGGAACACAAGCAGGAAAGCAAGACAAGCAGAACAGCAGGACAGCAGCAAAGAGGCCTCGTGACCTTCGGGTGACGGGGCTTTTTCTCGTTAAGCACAATCACAAGGAGCAGAAACAATGACCAGCAACACAGCGGTACTTCAGGGCGAGCAGACAATCGGGCTCGAGCGGGCAATGTTGTTGGACCAGCGCGACGCGATCGTGGCTCTGGTGAAGGGACACAAGCAGGAGCTCAAGGGGGCGCTGGAGCGCTGGTGCAATGAGGGACGCGGATCGGTGAAGGCGATCTGGCAGACGATGAGGGCGATCGGGCAGGGCGAGAATCAGATCGCGGTGATCGATCTGCAGCTCGAGTCGCACCGCACTTCGTAGCACCGCATCACGGGGCGGGCGGCTTCAGGGCGGCCCAATCCCAACAGCAAAGCGGCCTCGTCACCTTCGGGTGGCGGGGCCCTGCTGTTCTTTTTGTGTTTAAGGACCGAAGATCATCGGCACCGTCTTGGTGATCGCCCGGCCGCCCCGTGGGACATAGCTCAACCTGACGTGCGCACGAATACGCCCGTGTCGCTTCACGGACCGCTTCGCGGCCGCCGTCAGCTCCACCTCGAGCGCCATGCGCCCCGCTTTGCCAACGGCCACCTGGGCATTTTTGATCTCGCTGCCGGCAGCGCTGACCTTGCCGGCCTTCGGCACGGCTAGCATTATCACCCCTTTCGACCCTCCTCGCGCCCCGCGAGAAAGAACCTGGAACGTGGTGCTCTGGCGTACCTGCTGTACCGACAGCCTGCCCTGGGACTTGGTCTTGACATTGATCATCGAACGGCCTTTCTCGAGGTCTGAACATCACACTGCACGGAACGGTAGACCGCGCTTGGGACGGTTCGCTCGATCGCGCTCGGACGGTTCGCTCGATCTCCACACCCGGTGAGCAGCCCTGCGGTTTTTTTGTATTTAAAATCCCTTTCACCCCAACTAAATCTCAAGCCCCAAAGGTACGACACAAATTGCCCGATTTGGGCACCTCGACGGCACCGCGGGTGACATGTTTGTATGGCCTTTCGGACATAACCTACATCTTTTGTCCAGAACCCCTGGACATTCTCTCCCCACAGTGCAACCTTGCTCTCTTCGATTGCCGCACTCACCAACCAGCGACTCAGTCAGGAGACCGTTTACATGCAGACACCTCAGGCATCCAGAGACTCGATACAAGGCGTTTCGTCACCGGGCTACATCCCGGAGCCATGGAACGTCGAACTCTCCATCCGGGACGCGCGGGAGCAGACGGCAAGCCGTCATGATGAGCAGACGCTTTCCACGCGCATCGTCCCCGCCGACCCATACACGGCGTGGCTTGCGCAGCGCGAGCCGCAGCGCAGTTCCGCGGCGGTGCCTGTCTGAGGGGGACTAGAGCCCGTCGCCGATGAAGGCGGCTACTGCGGCGCCCACGTCGGCGGCAGCGACGGGGCCGAGGCGCAGCGTCCAGGCGTTGTCGAGCTCCTGTCGTAGCTGGTAGCGGATGTCTTCGGCGGTGAGCAGACGCTCGTGGCGATGCGCCCGCGCGAAACCACTGCTGCCTGTGAACGTCGCGTCAAGCCCAAATCTGCCACCCTCGACCGGCCAGATCGACAGCTTGTCGGGGATCGGCCGCGCTAGCTCTCTCGACACGCATCCATCCTAACCTGCCGGCTGGGTGGAGATCCGCAGCCAGCGGCTCGGGATCCGGCCCGTGTCACACGCGGGGAGCCTTCGCGCAACGATAGGGGTGATGCTGCCTTCACGAGCGGATGAAGCGGGTTTGCTGCGCCGGATCGCCGCGGGCGATGACGATGCGTTCTCGGCTGTTCTATCGCGAGCACCTGGACGCGGTCGTGGCGTTCTTTGCAGCGGCGTGTCGGCGATCGCGAGTTCGCGTTCGATCTGACCGCGGAGACGTTCGCGGCGGTCGTCGTGAGCGCGGGGACATACTCGCGGCGACGCTCCCCCGGTGGCGTGGCTGTTCGGGATCGCGCGCAACAAGCTGCGCGAGAGCCTGCGCCGCGACCGCGTCGCCGACGCGGCGCGCCGTCGCCTGGGCATGGAGCCGATCGCGCTCAACGACGCGGCGCTCACGCGTGTAGAGGAGCGCGCCGGCAGCGGCGAGAGCGACCTCGACACGAGCGCTCGAAGCATTGCCTGAGGCGACGCGCTCGGCGTTGCTCGCGCGCCTGGTCGAGGAGTAGGAGTACGGCGAGATCGCCACGCGCCTGGAGTGCTCGGAGCAGGTCGTCCGCCAACGCGTGCACCGCGGCCTGAAGACGCTGCGCGCCAACCTGAGGGAGGAAGCGTGACCGACGACGTGTTTGACGAGCTCGAGAGCCAGCTGCGCGGCGCGGTTCGCGCGCGGCGCAGAACACGCCCGCCGTGGCTGCGGCGCGGGCACAGGCGCACCCCGGCGCTCGTGCTTGATCGCGATGCTCGTGATCACCGCGGGCGCGCTCGCGGCGGGCGGCGTGATCCAGATCGGCGCGCCCGCGGAACCGCACGACCTCCAACTTCTACGAGCTGAAAGGCGGCGGGATCGTCAAGGGCACCGTGCGCCTGCTGGCGAGTCTCGACCGCCGACCCGGCCGGGGGGCCGCCGTGGGGCATGCGCGTGCTCAGCACCAAGCGCGGCGAAGGCTGCGTCCAGGTCGGGCGGCTGCTCGACGGGAAACTCGGCGCGCTCGGCCAGGACAGCGCCTTCCACGACGACGGGCTAGTTCCACGAATTCGCCGTCAACACGCTTCGGCGCGCAGCGCAGCTGCACGCTGCTCGACGGCAACGACCGCCTGTTCCTGAACGCCACCGTCGGCGACATCCCCGCCAGCGCATGGCGGGGCAACTTCCCGGACAAAGGCTGCGTCCCGAGCACGGCGGGTCCCTACGAACGGTTCGCCGAAGACGGCAAGCGCAAGCCCTACCCCGTCTGCCCGCAGGCCGACGAGCGCAACCTCTACTACGGCCTGCTCGGCCCCGACGCCAAGAGCATCACGTACGTTCTTGACGGCGCAAACCCATACGCAGCCAACCACCGGACCCGAGGGCGCCTACCTGCTCGTCACGAAGGCCTCCCCCACGCAGCTGTTCAACTTCAACGCCGGCGGCACGCAGGACGTCGTACCGGTAGACGGCCCGATCACCGAACTGCACTACCGCGACGGCGCCACCTGCCACCTGACCAGCAAGCAGCTGGATCGGCGGGAAGTACGCGTGCACGCCAGCGCTGAAGGTGCCCGTCGGCTGGGTGCCGCCGAGAACCCCCGCGCCGAGCGCGGCGCAGGTCGCCTCGCCGGTGCACGTGCGCCTGATCCACGGACGATTCGGCGGATACGAAGCGATCCTCCAGTTCACCTCCCGGATCGCGATCAGCAAGGCGAGCAGCTCCTACACCGTCGAGTGGCACGAACCAGGCCAACCGCCACAGGTGAACTGCTTCGGGCCCCCACGACCCTCGTTTCCCGCCGCCGGCCAGATCGAGACGATGCGGCTGGGCCGCGGCCTGGGCCGCGGTCTGCACCCCGGCATCATCACCGGCGAAGTCTTCTTCCAGGACCAGAGCGGACCCGGGCAACCTCGAAGAAGCCGGAGGAACGATCCGGCACACGGTTGGACGGTTCAGGGTGGTGGTGCGTTGAGACCGCGGAATGGGCGCTCAGACGCGAGCGGTCGACGCAACACGAGAGCCAGGAACGAAAATGACGCGGCCCCGGGCCGCTTGAGGAACCCGCCCCAGCTCGCCTTGCGGCGCTCCGGCTTGGGTGGCGCGGCCTCACACCTCGGTGGCCTCGCTCTTTGCGGCTCGGTTCCGCGTCGGAAGGGAACATAGGGGGCCGCTAGCTTCAATTCAAGTGGTCTCGCGGGCTCATTCCGCATCTTGCGAGAAAAAGCGCGGCGTCCAGAGGCGATCCACATCCTGTGGGTGTGGCGTCGTCCTCGCGAGTCCTAATAGGTCACCCGCGCACGCGGGACTTCAGCACCACGCGGGCGCCACGCGCGGGGATCATCGTGACGTTGCGGTGCTGGGCGTGCTCGGGCTCAGGCCGGTCGGCCTCGAGGTCGAGGCGTCTGACCATTGCCTCGACCGCCGTCTGCCACGACTGGATCCACGCGAACCCCGTCGCGCACGCGGCATAAATACGCGGGAGAGCCCGGTGCACTGAAAGGTGCACGCCGGGTTCGGAGGGAGGCTGCCCGGAAAAGGCCCGGGTTCATCCACAATGAACCCGGGACCTCGCTGGGCGGCCCACCCTACCCACCGTGTTCTCCGCCTACGTCACCCCGGGCGGGCAGGCCTGGGCCGACTTCGACGTGTACATGCCCGGACGCTGGGCCAAGGACATGCCCCGCCACCGCGAGGCCGGGATCCCGGACGACCTGGAGTTCGCCACCAAGCCACAGCTCGCGATCAGGCAACTGGAACGGCTGGCCGCGGCGGGGCTGCCGCTGCGGTCGGCCGCCGCCGACGAAGTGTACGGCCGCAGCAGCAAGCTGCGGAAAGCGTGCAAGAAAGCCCGGATCGCGTCGGTGTTCATCGTGCCCTGCAACTTCACCGTCACCACCCCGGCTGGCAACGCCATCACCGCCGAAGAGGCCGTCGCGGACGCGGTCTTCGAACGGCGGTCCTGCGGCAACGGCTCCAAGGGCCCCCGGTACAGTGACTGGTCGCTGGTGGCGACCGCGGACCCGCGGGAGTCCCTGCTGATCCGGCGGCTGATCTCCCGCCCCGATCAGTACACGTTCTACCTGTGCTACGCCCCTGAGGGCAGGCCCGCGACCCTGACCTGCTTCGTCACCATAGCCGGGCGGCGCTGGCCAGTGGAAGAAACGTTCAAAACGGGCAAGGACGTGCTCGGCTGGGACCAGTCGCAGACCCGGAGCTTCGACGGGATCTGCCGGCACACCGCCCTGGCCGCCCTCGCCCAGCTCCGGAACATCGCCATCCGCAACGCCCTGACCGGCGCCATCACCCTCCCGCCCGTCCCCTGCGAGAACAACACCGCAACCGCACCCGGCACCCGCGGCGACACGGCCGCGAGCGACGCTGACCTGGTAATCCCCCTCGGCGACGCGCCCGTCCCCGCCCGCGGCGGGCAGCCCTGCCCCCGCCAGATCAGCCCGATCCGGCTATCCGTCGCCGAAACCGCCCGGCTCGCCGCCCTCGCGAAGCAACATGCCGCCGGGCTCATCGACCGGTCCCGGCTCGCGTTCGCGCTGCGCTGGTCACGGCGCCGGCGGCAGCACCAGGCGATCGCCCGCTGGCACCACTACAGCGCCCGGCTCGCCTCGGTCATCACCTGACCCCAGCTGGACGAAAGGAGATGACGCCGTGTAACCGGAACCTACGAGACCTCATGCCACGCTGAGCGGCAGCGCGATCACAGATCGGAAAACCGTGACTGTACTACATGGCCAGGACGCGCCTGCCGAAGATTACCGAGAAGCCGGTACCGGTTCTGCCCGATGAGGATGTGCGGCGCCTGCTGGCCGACTGTTCAGGCAAGGATTTCCGTGACCGGCGGGACCTGACGATCATCCGGCTGTTCCTGGACACCGGGATGCGGCTGGAAGGCATGGCCGGCCTCCGTTAACAGCGCCGGCGATCCCGAGGCGTCCGATGTGGACCTCCGCTCGCCGGTGGTGCGGATCACCGCGAAGGTCCGCCGCGGGCTGGTGCTGCCTATTGGCACCAAGTCTGCCCGGGACATTGACCGGTACATCCGCGTGCGCGCCGGTCACCCGCGTACGGCCGATCAGTGGCTGTGGCTCGGCACGAAGGGCTGGCGCACGGCGAGCGGCGTCTATCAGATGATCAAGGACAGAGGGCCGCGGTCGGGCTTCTCGATCTGCACCCGCACCAGCTGCGGCACACATTCTCACACGAGTTTGGCGAATGGCGGGTCCGAGGGTGATCTGATGCGGCTGGCGGGCTGGAAGTCACGGGCGATGCTCACCCGGTATGTGGCTAGCGCGGCGGACGAACGCGCCCGCGACGCACATCGGCGCCTATCTCCCGGCGATCGATTCTGACTGACGTCTCCCGGCGATCGATTCTGACTGACGTCTCTCGGCGATCGATTCTGACTGACGCTGATTGCACTCTGCCTGGGCAGGAGTGATATTCGGCGGTACCCAGGATGAGTGCGACGACAGTCGTCCTTGACACCCCGGCACGAGGAACTCCCCGCCTCCAATGATCATCATTCCGGAAAGCATCTAGGTAAACAGACTAGTTACCGCGGTATGTACGGCGTTGATCGCGTTAGCGAGAGTTGTCACTCCAGCAACGCCAGCGGCTATTTTGCTGAAAAGATTTTCGATGCGGATACGGCTCGGTTCCTCCTCGCTCAGTTCATCCTGGACAGCCTGAGCGTCCGCTCGTACCGCATCTGGTCTTTCTATCTCATCTGCGTGGGCAGACAGCAGCGCGATGAACTGGTGAACTTGCCGCAAAGCAGCTTCCTGGATCAAAGACTGGTCTGCACTTACCTGGACAGTGGAATTTACTGTGGCGCGCCC
>CAWAIB010000002.1:0-204318 GCA_963782025.1 uncultured Solirubrobacterales bacterium | reverse complement strand
TACACCGGGGTCGCCGTCCATGATACGAGCCCGGAATGTGAATACCGCTACGAAGAAGCCAAAGTGAAACACGTGCTCTACTGGTGCACGATCGGTGGCACGAGCGTCTCTTCTCCGCTGATCGCCTCGGTGTTCGCGCTCGCGGGGGGAGCAAGCAAAGTCGAATATCCCGCCAAGACTCTGTATGAAAACGAGGCGAAATCACCCGGGGTGCTGCATGACGTCACCACGGGGTCAAACGGGGAATGCACGAAGCCCTTCTCTGAAACCGGTCTCTCGGGCTGCACGACTGCCGAAGAGGCCAAAAGCTGCGCCTCCAAAGCGATCTGTGTCGCGGGGACCGGCTACGACGGGCCCACGGGAGTCGGGACGCCCGACGGAATCACCGCGTTCAAACCGCCGGCGGCGATTTCTCCTCCCACGGTTTCTTCGGTCAGTCCGTCGTCGGGGACGGTGAGTGGGGGGACTCCGATCACGATCACCGGCACCGGTTTCGTTGCTGGTGCGACTGTGGAGATCGGGCAGGGTGGTGGCGCCGGGCCGACGGCGATCCCGGCCTCCAACGTGGTCGTGGTCTCCCCAACCGAAATCACCGCCACGACTGGCGCTTCCCCTAAAGCGGGTACCTGGAACTTGTTCGTCATCGACTCAGGTGCAACCAGCCCCGCCAACCCAGGTGACGACTACACCTATAAGTCTCCATAAGCCCCCAACCGGGCGCTCGTCACGGGTGACTTGGCTACCTGACGCCGAGGGTTCACGCTTGGGATGTGCCTTGTTGGCGGACCCATCGTTTGAGGAGGGGGTCGACGAATATGAGCTCCTCTTCGGTGGTGCGTTCCAGGTCCCCGCGGTCGAGCAGCCCCGGTCTTCATAAGCGCCTGGACAGGAGGCAACTCGCTCCGTCCCAAGCTCGGTATAGGGTGCTCTTTATGGATCTCTTGGACGAGGCAAGGATTTTGGACGGCTCTGACCCAGCGACGCGACGGGGGCGCATGCAATGATGGCGGGTATGGGCAAGGTCGTGGATCTCCTCAACCGGCCGACCTATGGTCTGGCGCAGGTCGATCGGCTACTGGGCTTGCCCGGTGGCACGGCGCGCCGCTGGATCGACGGATATGAGCGGGCGGGCAAGCGATACCCACCCGTCGTGCGTGAAAGCTCGACAGGCGACGAAATTGCCACTTGGGGGGAGTTCGTCGAGACCCGGCTCCTCTCGGAATACCGCGAGGCTGGCGTTCCGCTGCTCCGCATGCGCCCGGCGGTGCAAGCGCTCCGGCAAGAGCTAAAGGTGCAGTACCCGCTTGCCTCGGCTCGCACATGGCTCCGTGCGGAGGGGCGCGAGCTCGTGCGTGTGGTTCAAGAGAAGGTCAAGCTCGACTCCCACCTGGCTCTGGTGGTCGTAGATAGTGGCCAGGTTCTCTGCTGGTCGGCAGAGGCGGACAACTTTCGCAGTGCAATCGACTGGACCGGCAAAGGCGACGACGCCGAACCTCGTAGATTGCGTCCGATTGCCGGCATCGCGGATGTCGTAGTGGATCCGCTGCGGGGCTTTGGCGAGCCAGTCGTCAGGGGTGTTCGAACAGAGATCATCGCTGAGCTTGCCAAGGCCGGCGAATCTCAAGATGCGATCGCCGCCACCTACGAGCTGGAGCGTCCGCTGGTGGAAGCCGCCGTTCGATACGAGCTACTCCGAGCGGCCGCGTGATCGAACGGTGCAGGAAACGTGGCTGCCAACCCCGAGCGCCTCAGGTTCTATGTTGACGAGAGCACGCTCGGGCTAGGCACATCAGGACGCGTCCGGCCGAGGTACAGCAGCTTGTTGCGGCCGGTTTGCGAGTTTTCCGCATTGGGGGTAAGAGAGACACGACGACCTGGGGTTGGCTGGAGTGGCTTGTTCGTCAGTGGGATGAGCTGGAGGAAATTATCCGAACTCGTGGCCCCGGGCCTTGGTTCTATGTCATTTACGAGCACCGTATTGTCGAGCTGCCACTTCGTCCAGGTGTGACTGACCAAGACGTTGCAACTCGTGATTGACACGGTCGGCCTCGGTGCTGCTCAACGTCTCCGCGGACGCTGACCACTACACCGGCCTCGCCGTCCATGACACGAGCCCCGAATGCGAATACAAATACGAAGAAGCCAAAGTGAAACATGTGCTCTACTGGTGCACGATCGGTGGCACGAGCGTCGCTTCTCCGCTGATCGCTTCGACCTTCGCGCTCGCCGGGGGAGCAAGCAAAGTCGAATATCCCGCCAAGACGCTCTATGAAAACGAGGTGAAGAGCCCCGGATCGCTGCATGACGTCACCACCGGGTCGAATGGGGAATGCACGAAACCCTTCACTAAAACGGGATTATCGGGTTGTACGTCTACAGAAGAGTCAAAAAGCTGTGCTGCCAAGGCCATCTGCCTGGCCGGCACGGGCTACGACGGGCCCACGGGAGTCGGGACGCCCGACGGAATCACCGCGTTCAAGCCGCCGGCGGCGATTTCTCCTCCCACGGTCTCTTCGGTGAGCCCGTCGTCGGGGACGGTGAGTGGGGGGACTCCGATCAGGATCACCGGCACCGGTTTCGTTGCTGGTGCGACTGTGGAGATCGGTCAGGGTGGTGGCGCCGGGCCGACGGCGATCCCGGCCTCCAACGTGGTCGTGGTCTCCCCAACCGAAATCACCGCCACGACTGGCGCTTCCCCTAAAGCGGGTACTTGGAACTTGTTTGTCGTCGACTCGGGGGGAACCAGTGTCGGCAACAACGCCGGTGACGACTACACCTATAAGTCCAGCCCTCCCACGGTCTCTTCGGTGAGTCCGGCGTCGGGATCGGTGAGTGGGGGGACTTCGATCAAGATCACCGGCACCAACTTCGTCGCTGGTGCGACTGTGGAGATCGCACAGGGCAATGGCGCTGGGCCGACGGCGATCCCGGCCTCCAACGTGGTCGTGGTCTCTCCGACCGAAATCACCGCCACGACCGGTGGCCCGGCCAAAGCCGGCACCTTCAACCTGTTCGTCATCGACTCGGGCGCAACCAGCCCCGCCAACCCAGGTGACGACTACACCTATAAGTCTCCATAAGCCCCCAGCCGGGCGCTCGGAACAGGTCGGCGAATTGAAGCCCGGCGAAGCTTTCTTCGTCAAACGTCCTTACATCCTGATCCCCGACGCCGAAAGCGTGTCGGTCTTCAACCCGGAACTGCCGAGCGCGAGCAGCGTGGTGCGGACGGGGAGCGGCATGGGACACGTATCGGCGCAGTCGCGTATGTGGGTTAGACGACTGCCGTGCTCGGAACAGTCGTACTCCGGGGTGGGCCGGACGATGCGCGGAGTTGTGCTTGGTGCGCTGAGCGAGCGTCCGCGCCCGCCGAGCAGACGCTCGCTGCGGACGATGACCGGGCGCTTTGGGCGCGCCAGTCACTATCGTGCCGTCCATGATGCGCCTCTATCACCGAGAGCACGCGGGCCGGCCGATCCGCGTCGCCTGGGTGCTCGAGGAGCTCGGCGAGCCGTATGAGATCACGACGATGACGCGCGAGGAGGGCAAAGGTGAGAAGCATCGCGCCCGCCATCCTCTGGGCCGCGTACCGGTGCTCGAGGACGAGGAGGGATCCGTATTCGAATCGGCGGCGATCTGCCTGCACCTCGCAGACCTGCATCCCGACGCCGGCCTGGCGCCGGCACCGGCGAGCCACGAGCGGGCGCTGCTTTACCAGTGGACGATCTTCGCCCCAGCCGAGCTCGAGCCACCGCTGATCGAGTCCGCCGTGCATGCCCAGAGCGACCCCGATCGCTCGGCCATCGCAAGAGGGCGCTTCGACGAGGCAGCGGGTGCGGTGTCGAGCGCCCTGGACAACAGCGACTATCTCGTCGGCGGGCGCTTCACCGTCGCCGACGTCCTTGTCGGCAGCACGCTTGCATTCACACAGCGCATCGGCTTCGCGGATGAGCTCCCGGCGAACCTGAGGGACTACCTGGCGCGGCTAACGCAGCGGCCCGCACGCCAGCGCGCCGTCGAGCGCCTGATCTCCGCCTGACGCGCTTCGGGTGAGGCGGCTCACGTCTGCTTACCCGATGCGATGCGGGAGTGTCCGTGTTGGCGCGCGCCAGTGCCCGGCTTCGTCCATTGCACTGGCCTTAGACAGAGCGACAAGCTCTCCTGCTTCTGAGGGGAAGCGGTACGCTCAGTCGGTGGTTCTGCATCTGTACTTGCGCGGGACGCGGTGACTGTGCGGCGCTCGCTCGCGGTGGCCGTTATGGCCCTCTGTGTGGTGTCGGGGAGCGCATCTGCCCGACCAGTCGTGCGCGCGGGCCGATTGTGTCACGTCCCGCGGCAGGTCGTCCCCGGTTCGTCGGCGCTCAGCGCCGGTCTTTGTGCTGCCTGGTTTGGGATGGCTTGAGCGAGAGATCCCTCGCGGAGTCTCGAGTGGTCCCGTTGTGGGCGCGCTATGCTTTCGTCACTCTTCCCCGTCGCCCCCTCGTGGGGCTGGCGGGGTTTCCTTTTTTGCGGGCCCGCGTTCGAACTCGCCACGGACGCAGAGCAACGCTATCTGATCGCAATTGCAAACCTCGGCGATGGCCCGTACAAGACCGCCGATGCGGCCCGGACCGCCGGCTACAGCAACATGGGCGGAGCGTCCGTGGTCCGCGAAGAGCTGATCGAGAAGGAGTTGATCTGGAGTCCAAGACGCGGGCAGATCGACTTCACGGTTCCCCGCTTCGCTCAATACTTACGAGCGACCCCATGTGTCGGACTACAGCGAGCCGATCCTGATCTGCTGAGCGAGGCGGTAAGCTGGGTTGATGGGCTTCACGAGGATCACGGTGCGAGCAGACCAGATGGGTGGTGTTCCGTGCATCCGTGGTTTGCGGATCCCGGTCTCCACCGTGGTCGGCATGGTCGCCGAGGGTATGAGCGATCAGGAGATCCTCGCGGCCTACCCGGATCTTGAGGCCGAGGACATTCGCGAGGCTGTGCGCTACGCCGCGGAGGCCGTCCGTGAGCGCGAGCTGCCGCTCGTTGCCACCGGGTGAGATTCCTGATCGACAACGCGCTCTCGCCGGTCCTCGCCGAGCGCCTCCAGGCTGCCGGACACGACGCCAAGCACGTTCGCGATTACGGACTGCAGGCGGCCGGCGATGATGAGATCTTCGCTCGCGCACAGCAAGAGCAGCGCGTGCTCGTGTCCGCGGACACGGACTTCGGGACGCTGCTCGCGTTGCGTCGAGAGCGGTCACCTTCGGTCGTGTTGTTGCGTCACGGCACACAGCAACGACGACCCGAGCAGCAATCGGAGACACTCCTCGCAAACCTCGTGACGATCGAGCGCGACCTTATGGACGGCAGCATGGTCGTCATTGAGCCCGAGCGGATCCGGGTCCGCGGCCTCCCGTTGATCCCGTAGGTCAGGCTGTCGCGGCGGACGCTGATCCCTACACCGGCCTCGCCGTCCATGACACGAGCCCGGAATGTGAATACCGTTACGAAGAAGCCAAAGTGAAGCACGTGCTCTACTGGTGCACGATCGGCGGCACGAGCGTCGCCAGTCCGCTGATCGCTTCGACCTTCGCGCTCGCCGGGGGAGCCAACAAAGTCGAATATCCCGCCAAGACTTTGTATGAAAATCAGGTGAAGTCCCCCGGGTCGCTGCACGACGTCACCACCGGTTCAAACGGGGAATGCACGAAGCCTTTCACTGAAACGGGTCTCTCGGGCTGCACGACTGCCGAAGAGGCCAAAAGCTGCGCCTCCAAAGCCATCTGTGTCGCGGCGACCGGCTACGACGGGCCGACCGGGGTCGGGACGCCCGACGGGATCGCCGCGTTCAAGCCGGCGGCGGTCTCGACAGTGCCGACGGTCTCTTCGGTCAGTCCGGCATCGGGGTCGGTGAGTGGGGGGACTCCGATCAGGATCACTGGCACCGGTTTCGTTGCTGGTGCGACTGTGGAGATCGGTCAGGGTGGTGGCGCTGGGCCGACGGCGATCCCGGCCTCCAAAGTGGTCGTGGTCTCTCCGACCGAAATCACCGCGACGACTGGCGGCCCGCCCAAAGCGGGTACCTGGGGTCTGTTCGTCATCGACTCAGGGGGAACCAGCCCCGCCAACCCAGGTGATGACTACACCTATAAATCTCCATGAGACTGTGGCTATCTGCGTTGCGCGCAGCGGGCCCTCGATGCTAGGATCGAGATTGAATTCGGTGAAGTAAGGCTCTTCGCCCCAGCCCACAAATGAGTTGCCGTCGGACAGGATCTGGTCGTTGCCTTGACTGCCGGGCTCGGCGAGCAGCGCCAACGCCAGCGGCGCTCTCATCAGCCCCGCTGCTCGGGGCGATCGTGCTCGCCACCGTGCTCAATACGTGGGCGCTCGGCCAGAACGGGTATGCGAACGTCTACTACTCAGCTGGCGTGAAGTCGATGCTGCGGTCGTGGCACAACTTCCTGTTCCTCTCGGCTGACCCAGCTGGTCTGATCTCGGTCGACAAGCCGCCGCTGGGGCTGTGGCTGCAGGCGGCGAGCGCGGAGGTGTTCGGGTTCTCGCCGCTGAGCCTGCTGCTGCCGCAGGCGATCGCGGGAGTGGTGGCCGTGGCCGCGCTGTACGTGATCGTGCGCAAGCGCTACGGCACGCTCGCCGCGAGCGCGAGCGCGCTGACGCTCGCCGTGTTTCCGGCTTTTGTGGCGGTCTCGCGCGACAACAATGTCGACACGCTGCTGATCCTGTTGATGACGCTTGCCTGCGGGGCGGCGCTGCGCGCGACCGAGACTGGGCGGCTGCGCGTCCTGCTGGGGTCGGCGGTGCTCGTTGCGCTCGCGTTCAACACGAAGGCGCTCGCCGCGTATCTCGTCGTCCCCGGCATCGCCGCCGGCTACCTCTGCTGCGCTCCGGGTCCGCCGCGCCATCGCGTGGGCCATGTGCTGCTCGCGGGCGTCGTCTGCGGCGTGCTGTCGCTGGCGTGGATGGTCGCGGTCGACTTGACCCCCGCCGCGCAGCGTCCGTTCGTCGGCAGCTCGACCGACAACTCCGAGCTCGGGCTGACGTTCGGCTACAACGGCTTCGGACGCGTCGGCGGCCAGAAAGGCGGCCCGGGACCGGTCGCCAACCGCGAATCGCTGCCTCAGGTGCAGGCGCCCGCGGCCTCGAGCGGGGCGAGCGGCGCGACGGTGCGCCTGCCCAAGCCATCGCCCGACGTCGCGCCGAAGGTGCCGTACACGATCACCAGGAGCCCGGTCGCGTTCGGCACCGCGCCCGGGCCGCTGCGCCTGTTCCGCAGTGGCTTCGGCGATCAGGACGCGTGGCTGCTCGCGTTCGCGCTCGTCGGCCTGGTCGCGATCGCGCTCACACGCCCGGCGCGCCGCGACCCGCGGCTCGCCGGGCTGATCGTGTTCGGCGGCTTCCTGGTGTGCGAGGCGGGCTTCCTGAGCGTGTCGAAAGGCATCGTGCACCCCTACTACGTCTCAGCGCTGGCGCCCGGCACGGCGGTGATGGTCGGTGCGGGGCTCGCCGCGATGGTGCGCCGGCAGCGGCGTCGGCAGCGGCTGCTGCTGATCGCCGCCGTGCTGGCCACGGCCGCGGTGCAGGTCGCGCTGCTGCACCACGCCCACTATCTGCGCCTGTGGCAGGTGCTGCTGATCCCGGCGGCGGCGGGCGCCACGCTGATCGCGCTCACACGGCATCGCCTTTCCCGGCCGGGTGTGGCCGCCGTGCTCGCCGTCCTGCTCGTCGCCCCGACCGCGTACGCGGCGACGACGTGGAGGCGGCCGGTGCAGGGCACGTTCCCGGCGGCCGGCCCGCGCGCCGTCGGTGGCAACGGCGGCGCCGCGCTCAGCCGCGCGCAGCTCGATACCGATCAGGCGGTGATGCGCTACGTCCTCGCGCACGGCGCGGGCGGACGCTTTCAGCTGCTCACGCTGGCGTCGCTGACGGCCGACAGTCCGATCCTGCTCGGGCTGCACGCATCCGCGCTCGGCGGCTACGGGGGCGTGGATCCGGCGCTCGACGGCCCGGGCCTCGGCCGGCTCGTCGCGTCCGGGCAGGCGCGCTACCTGTTGCTGGGCGGCTCCTATGCCTACCTCGGCGGCAATGCCGCCAGCCGCGCCGCGGCACGCGTCTGCCCGCAGGTGCCGCTCATCGCTTGGGGCGGCGCGCGGGCACACACAAGCGAAGGCCTGTATCTGCTCGACTGCAGCGGGCGTGCCCGCGAGCTTGCCAAGCAGCCGCGGTAGCGGATCCGCAGTCACGTTGCGCGCCGCCTTGTCACTCTTTGTGACGCTGACCGCCCACTCTACGACCGACCGGCTCGACCTACCAGCTGGTGCTTGATTCGCTGTGGCCGGGGCAACCCTTTGTGTTGCTGAGGCACTTGTGTTCCACTGCGCCGGTCGACGTCTTGGTTACCGAGTATTCGTCTTTGGTGTTCAGCGCCCGCACTGTCACCGTATATTCGTTGCTCGCAGGTTTACCCGTGCCGGCCGTCCCCAAAGTTGTCGGAGCTGATTGAGTCGTTTCCAACAATATGGCTTCGTTGGCATTCGAGGTGTTGATTGAGGGCTCGATTTCCTTCAGCTTCGCGGCGGTCCCGCTGGAGTAGTTGCCGTTGTTTTCGGTCGAGTATGTCTCTATAGCTGTCTGGGCTGTCTGGGCGAGCGTCTTCGCTGAAGAGTCATATGCCTTGTTCTTCTGGCTGAGGAGTGCCGGGATCGCGATCGCGGCGAGGATGCCGATGATCAGGATCACTACAAGAAGTTCGATCAGGGTAAAGCCACTCTCGTCTTGCGCGTTCTGCATCGAAAGATCTGGCATCAGATTGTCCTCTTGTATCGGGAGGTCCAGCTTGCGGATCTAATTACCAGTAACGACTAGTGTCCTCCAAAGCTGTATGGGGTCCATCACCCATCTTTTGGGTTACTGCCCATGCACCGTGATCGAATCGGCTGGCGGGGTGTCGGTGGCGAGGGCCGGGGGGACTGGTGCGAGCTCCAGCAGCTCGCCGGGTGGTTTTCCACAGAGCAGCCAGCCGTCGTCGATGGGTAGTACGAGCTCACGTTTGGCGAGCTCGGTGAGTGCGGTCGTGACGGTCGGGCGGCGGGCCGCGGTGAGGTCGGCGAGGACGTTGTGGGTGAGTCCTAGCGGCACGATCACGCCGTCGTTGCGGACCTTGCCCCAGCGCCCTGCCAGGTGCCAGAGGAGCATGTGTAGTCGCGTCTCGACGCGTGGCTGGTGGACGATTGCCATGTTCACGGCGAGGTTGCGCGAGCGCGCCAGCGCTCGGCCGACGAGCTGGCCGGTGAGTTGCGGGTAGCGCGCCAGCCGTCGCGCGAATGGTTCGTCCAGCACGGCCATTCGTGTCGGCTGGAGCACCCGCCAGCCGGTTGTCTGGGGCAGGATCGGCGGCTCGTCGGCTCCCTGCCAGGGCCGCAGCAGGTCGCCGGCGCCGAGTAGCTCGGCGCCGAATCCCCGATCGATGCCGACGCGGCGGATCAGCAGCCCGTCGAGCACGAGCAGGCCGATGCCATCTCCGGGCGCCGGGGTATCTGCGCCGCTCCACAGGCCTTCGGGGATCGAGACCGTCCTGGCGATGCACTCCGCCACGGCTCGCTCCCTGTGTTCGGCCGGGACGGCCTCGGCCAGGGCACGATCCGCGTCGAGTACGTGGCAAGCGTCTGATCTGCTGCCGGCTGTGGGGCTCATGAATGCACTGTCGCAGAGAGCGTTGGGCCCGTGACGGATTGGTTTGGTCAGATTTCTGACTTGTGTCCTGTTAGGTGGCCGGCGGTGGCTGGGACATTGCGGAGCGTCGCGTACGCTCGTGGCTCGTGGTCGAGGAACGCAAAGAGCCTTTCACTCAGGAATGGCTCGCCCGGCTGCGCCGCTCGGCCGCGCGCGGCAGCGGTGGGCTGACCGCGCTGGCGCTCGTGACCGGGGCCGGCGCGGGCCTTGGCGCGGTCGCGTTTCGCTACATGATTCTTGGCTTTACCCACCTGTTCACCGGGCACGGCGAGTATGGCGCGGCCGGTAGGACGGTCAACCCGCATTTGCCCGGTCTCGGTATCTGGTTCGTCGTCGCCGTGCCGGTGGTCGGCGGTTTGATCTATGGGCCGCTGGTGAGCCGCTTCGCCCCGGAGGCGCGGGGGCATGGCGTGCCGGAGGTGATGTACGCGGTCAACCGGCTCGGCGGGAGGATGCGCCCGCGGGTGCCGATCGTGAAGTCGCTCGCCTCGGCGGTCTGCATCGGATCCGGTGGCTCGGTCGGGCGGGAGGGGCCGATCGTGCAGATCGGCTCCGCGCTCGGATCCGTCACAGGGCAGCTGCTACGGGTATCGGAGTCACAGCTGCGGCTGCTCGTCGCGTGCGGCGCGGCGGGCGGCATCTCGGCGACGTTCAACGCGCCCCTCGCCGGCGTGTTCTTCGCGCTCGAGTTGATCCTGCGCAACTTCGAGACGCGCTCCTTCGGCCTGGTCGTGCTCAGCTCCGTCACGGCGGATGCGATCGGCCGCGCCGCGTTCGGCAGCCACGCGTTCCTCTCGTTGCCCGCCTTCACGTTCAGCTCGCCGCTGGAGCTGTTGCTCTACGCCGGCCTCGGGGTGCTCGCCACCGGTGTCGGTCTCAGCTTCGTGCGGGTGCTCTACGCCGGGGAGAACATCTCCGACCGGATCTGGAACGGCCGCCCGGACTGGCTGCGACCCGCCGCCGGCGGGCTGCTGCTCGGGCTGCTGCTGCTCGCGGTCCCGGAGATGTACGGCGTCGGCTACCCGGTGCTGGCGCTCGCGATCTCCGGCCACTACATCGTGCTCGCGCTGCTCGGACTGCTCGCCGCGAAGATCCTCGCGACGAGCCTGACGATGTGGATCGGCGGATCGGGCGGAGTGTTCGCCCCTTCGCTGTTCATGGGCGCGATGCTCGGTTCAGCCTATGGCGCGATCGCGCACGACATCGTGCCCGGGGTGGCGGTCGCCGCCGGCGCCTACGGCCTCGTCGGGATGGGCGCCGTGTTCGCCTCTTCCGCGCGCGCCCCGATCACGGCCGTGCTGATCATCTTCGAGCTGACGGGGGACTACCGCATCATCCTGCCGCTGATGATCGCGATCATCGTCGCGACCGCGCTCTCGAACTCGATCACCCGCGACACGATCTACACGCTGAAGCTGCGCCGCCGCGGGATCGACATCGAACGACCGCCGGGGACTCTGATGGCCCAGATCTCCGTCGCCGAGGCGATGGGCGAGCTGCCACGGCCGCTCGCGCCCGGGCAGCCGCTGCGCGACGTGCTCGACCGCTTCGCCGGCGAGCACGCCGAGGCCCTGCCGGTCCTCGACCCGGACGGCGCGCTGGTCGGCATCGTCACCGCGATCGCCGTCGAGCAGGCGATCGGCAACGCACGCGACGGCCAGACCGCGAGCAGCCTCGTACACGAGACACCCGAGCTACGGGTCGACGAGTCCCTCGAGGACGCGGTACGCGCGCTCGCCCTCACCGACGACGAGGGCCTGCCCGTATTGGACGCAGACGGCGAGAAGCCAATCGGCTGGCTCACCCACCGGCGCCTGCTGCGCGCATACCACGCACGCCTGGAGGACCGACCGGGAGCCGACCAGACAGCGGGCGGAATCCCCTCCGCGTCAGAGATCTGACCATCGGGCTCTCGCGCCGGTGAGCGCACGCCGAAATCGGGCTCATGAATGGACCGAAGGGCCGGCTCGACGATGACGGTGGGTTTACCCTGATCGAACTCCTGGTCGTGATCCTGGTCATCGGCATCCTCGCCGCGATCGCGATCCCCGCGCTGCTCAGCCAGAAAAGCAAGGCCTATGACTCCTCGGCCAAGACGCTCGCTCAGACGGCGCAGACGGCGATGGAGACATGGTCGACCGAAAATGGCGGCAGCTACATTGGGGAGACCGCCGCGAAGCTCAAGACAATCGAGCCCTCGATCAACACTTCGACGACCAATAAAGAAGCGTATCTCAAGGAAACCTTGGGAGAAGCCGGCACGGGTAAACCGACCGCCGGTGGGTATGAGATTACTGTCGTGGCGACCAACACCCTCGATGAATACTCAGTGATCCACAAGTCAACAGGCGTGGTCGAACACAAATGCAAAGTCGGCGTATCCAAAGCGAAAACATGCCCAGGCAAAAGCGAATCGAGCACCAGCTGGTAGAGGAGGACGCGCTCGTAGGCATCTCCACGGCGCTCACGCGACCGCACTTCGGTCAGGATTCTGACGGCCGCCCCACACAGCTGCTCTTCTCAATGACATGCTGCTCGCGCAGTCCTGCACAGGAGAGGGCAACGAGCAGCGGGCCTCACCCTACGGGGTGAGGCTCCTCCGTTGCGCCGGAGACCGGCTGCCGGACCTGCAACCACCGTTGCCGGCCTGTTAGCTTTGCACCAGTCACCGCTTGGTGGACCTTGATAGCCTCGGCCGACAGGCCCAGCGACGGGCCGGGCCGTTAGGGAAGGGAGGTCGGCATGGCCGACCGGATGCTGTTCATTGGCTGGGGTACCCCTGTTCGGGGGCGCGAGGAGCGTGGCCTGGAGGTGTTCAACGAGTCGATCGGGCTCTACGGGCGCATGCAGCAAGAGGGACGCATCGAGCAGTTCAACGTAGTGCTGCTCGATCCGAACGCGAACCTCGCCGGCTACATCGAGCTGCACGGCACCGCCGAGCAGCTCTCCGCCGCACGCGCCAGCGAGGAGTTTCGACGCACCCTCGCGGACGCGAGCCTGATCGTGGAGGACCTACGCATCGTCGAGGGCTTCACCAACAACGGGGTGGCGCAGCAGATGGCGCTCTACCAGGAAAGCATCGCGCGGGTCCCGCAGACCGCCTGAGCATTGGCCAGGTCTCTCATCGGCGCCTTGCCGCGAGCGTCGGCGGGGCGCCGATGTCTGGCCGGCCGGCAGCTAATGCAGCGATGCCCGCCGGTCGATACGCTCTCATGGGAGCCGACCGCCCCGATCCTGGAATCGCCGCACACATCGAATCGATCTCGAGCAGAGCCGGGTCCGACGCAGACCGGCTAGCAACGGCTATCTCCAGCGACTGCTGGCCGAGCGGCATCGACGACCGGACGCAAGCCGTGGCCCGCGAGTGGGTGCGCCGCTGGGGCCCGCGCCGGGCGGGCATGGTTCCGCCCGCCTGCCGCTGCGCCGTTGGGCACTGCGACGTCTGCAACTGACTGACTCGCGGCGAGGATCTCGCGACCGGTGACGGCTCAGTACGCAGTTATCAGGAGCACGACCGCGACCGCCAGATAGGCGGCGATGATGAGGGCTCCCGCCCGGCGGTGCAGGCCGCGGTTGAGGTAGGCGCAGACGAGCGCGAGCATGGTCATCGCCACGTAGCTCACGGCGACGAATGTCGTCTCTGCCGACGGCGCTCCCAGCCCGAGGATCGTCGTGGGGATCAGCAGCCCGGCGAGGATGTTGAGCGTGTTGCTGTTCAGCGCCGTGCTGAGCACCGCAGCACCCCGGCCGCGCGCCGCCAGGTACACGGCAGCGACCGCGTTGGGCAGGCTCGTGACGGCTGCGAGCACCAGCGCGCCGACGACGATCCCGGGCACCGCGTGACGAGCACCCAACTCCGAGGCGGCGCGCTCCATCGCGATGCTCGCGCCGACGACCACAACCACAGCGCCCGCCGCGATCAGAGCGTCGCGGGCACGTCCGCGACGCGGGTGGATGGCGACCTCGAGCTCGAGCTCCTCCTCGCTGACCGCAGCCCCCAGCCAGCCTGTCCACGCCGCGGGAAGCCGCAAACGAGCGAGACGCTCGTGACGTATGCCGAGGATCACGGCGTACGGTCCGAGCACGACCAGAACGGCGATGAGGCTGGCGAGTGGCGAGAACACGCCCGTGACGACGGCGAGCGTCACGGCGCAGATCCACAACGCCACGCCGCCGGCCAGCTCGATCACGCGGCGATGCAGCGCGACCTGTCCCGCGACAACGCCCGCCAGGCCGAGCAACGCCGCCAGGTTGAACACGTTGGAGCCGATCACCACTCCCGCGCCGATGTGCGGGTCGTGATGGATGAGCGCCGTGACCGCCGCAGTGATCTCCGGCGCGTCGGCCGCGAGCGCCGCGAGCATCCCCAGTAGCGCCTCGGAGAGACCGAGGCGCGCCCCTACACGCTCCAGCCTGGTTACCAGCACCCAGCTTGTCCCGAGACTGACCGCGGCGGCAAGCACGAATACGGCGCCCAACGACAGGTCAGACACGACGACCCACACCTGGCACGACACCACGCTGTGCCTTGCAGACAGGAGTCGGGGACAATGTTGTGAGCCTTGTTGAGGTCATCTGGTCTCCCCAAAAGGGGCACGCCGACCAGGCTTCCCGGCTCACCGCCCTGCAATCTACCGGCGAAAGCCGCCCCGTGCCGCGACCACCCTGTTCCCGCAAGTGGAACCCAGGGCGGCCCAGAGTAGGCGTTGCTCGGGTGTATGTTTAGCGTCTACCGAACACGAGGAGATGCCCATGTATGTAAGGGTCGTGCGGTTCACCGACGTGAATGCTGAGCGGATGGAGGGGCTGCTGGCGCGCATCAAAGAGTCTGACGGGCCACCTCCCGGAGTTCCCGCCACGGGCTTGAGGGTGCTGTTCGACGAGGCGCAGGGCACCGCGGTGGTTCTCCAGGAGTTTGCGACGGCTGAGGACATGAGCGCCGGTGCTCGCGTGTTCAGCGCAATGGATGCCTCGGAGACCCCGGGAGCCCGCGCTTCCGTGGACAGGTGCGAGTTGAAGCTTGAGCTTGAGGCCTGACGCGCTCCGGCAGACCGCGCTAGCCGCCGGCTCGGAGCGGACCGCGCATGCCGGCGTTTGATCGGCGCCTGACTGGCCCTAGACTGCTGCCTTATCCCGCAAGCGAGCACGAGACAAGGGTCTGCGCTTGTGCCCGCTATGGAAAGTAGGAGAGATAGATCTGCCGCTGCTGGGGGTCGTGCACGATGGCAGGCTCATCGATGTGATGGGCTATCACGACGCGCGCGAGATCCCCAATTACTGGACCTACGCGCAGAACTTTGTTCTCCAGGACAACATATTCGAGCCGAACTCGTCGTGGAGCTGGCCCGAGCATCTCTTCATGGTCTCCGGCTGGTCGGCCACGTGCAGGGGAAGATCAAAAATGTAGCGAGAACCCGTTGGGGCTGAATGCCCGCACCTTCGGCTTGTGGGTTTCAAGCGGCCTGCGCGGATGCTGTCGATCGTCTTGCCGTAACGCCGGGGGCCGATCATACGCAGCGCATGACCGCCCTGGACCAGGTCAAGCATCTCATCGCGCTCACGGGACCGGTCGATGATGTCCGAAGCCGTCTTCAACGGCCCGCGGTAGCGAAACGGATTGGTCAAGCGCACTGGAGTTGGGGTGGGGGAGGAACGACGCGCCATTTGACGCTGATCTTATCTGACGCTGCAAATCGCAGCGCTAATGCGATGGAAAGCGCATCGCGGGCACGCTTTGGCTGCGATCGTGACTCATGGTCTCCGCCTGGTCGGCCACGTGCAGGGAAGATAAAAATGGAGCGAGAACCCGTTGTCGTGTGTCAGCGCGATTGAAGGGCCGCCGAGACCGGAACGAATGAAAAGGAAAGACGGCGAAGAACTAGAAAATCCCTACAAGGGCCTGGAAGACATCCAGTCGCTGACCAATTTCTATTCGGCGGTGCAGAACACGAGCGAATGTGGGTTGCCGAACGTTTCCTGGATTACTCCCAACGATAAGGTCTCAGAGCATCCTCCCGCGCTGGTTTCGACCGGTCAGGCGTATGTGACGACGTTGATCAATTCGATCATGCGCAGTCCCTGTTGGGGAAGCACGGCGATCTTTCTTTCCTGGGATGATTGGGGAGGTTTTTATGACAATGTAGTCCCGCTGGAATCTCTTTGCTCGCTGGGTAGGCCGGGTGCAGATCGAGCCTTCGTCGCATCTGACGGCCACACCGGTTGTGTCGAAGCAACCGTAGATGACATCGAGCGGGTTGACGAGGCTGCGTCCGTTCTGAGCGCTCATCGGCTGCTGCCCGACGAACGAGGGTGGCGCCTCGGCCTTGTAGGTACGCGCTCTCGCTGGACGACGAGGCCGACCGCGTGGCTCGCTCGGTGAGACGCCACGGCGGTCCGACGTTTTATCTTCGTGCTAGCTGTCGCCGCTGAGTCGGGCGAGGAGTTCGAGCATTGCGTCAAGCGCGGCTTCTAGCGGTTTGGTGTCGCGTTTGATCTGAGTGAGGAGCAGGCCGCCTTGCAGGGCGGCTAGCAGCGCGAGGGCGAGGGTGTCGGGGTCGGTGTCGGTGTCGGGCGTGAGCTCGCCTCGTGCTTGCATCTCTCGGAGGCCGCTCTGGATAGTGGCTTCCCATCGTTTGAAGCCCTCGGCGACGTGGGCTCTTGCGTCGGGGTCGGTCTCGGCTAGCTGGCCTCCGAGAGAGCCGATTGGGCAGCCGCCGCTGCAGTGGTGCTCGCGCTGGGCCGCGATCACGAAGTCGCGCCAGGCTCGGAGGCCATCCAGCGTGCTGAAATCGAACATCTCCTGCCCGCCGACCATTGTCTCGGACTGGTGGTCAACCACGGCCCAGACCAGGGCCGTCTTGTCCTCGAAGTAGTGGTAGAGCTGCGAGCTCGAGACGTCCGCTGCCGCGCGTACGTCCTCGATCGTCGTGTGGGCGACGCCTCGCTGGAAGATCAAACCGGCGGCAGCGTCGACGATGCGCTGCCGGGTCTCCTGGCCCTTGCGCGTCAACGGGCGAGGGGTGGGGCTAGTCGTGCTCATGCCGCAGATTCTACCAGCGGAATGGATCGCACCATCCAGTTTGTGTTAGAGTGGAACGCGCGATCCATTTACGGGTCGCGACAACCACTCGAAGGGAGCACGAGACGATATGGCACTTCAAGGCAAGACGGCCCTTATCACCGGCGGCACATCAGGCATCGGCCGGGCAGTCGCCGAGCGCTTCGCCAGCGAGGGCGCCGAGGTGATCATCACCGGCCGCGATCACGCCCGCGGCCGCGAGGTCGTAGAGGCGGTCGAGGCCGCTGGGGGCAAGGCACGGTTCATCGCCGCTGACCTGGCGAGCTTTGAAGATGTCAGACGCCTCGCCGAGGCCACGAGCGATGTCGATGTGCTGGTGAACAACGCTGGTGTGTTTCCCGGCGGTCCGACTGGGCAGACGACGGAGGAGGCGTTCGACGTCACGTTTGATGTCAACGTGAAGGCTCCGTTCTTCCTGACGGCTGCGATCGCGCCGCGCATGGCGGCCAAGGGCGGTGGCTCGATCATCAACATCTCAACGATGGCCGCGACCATCGGCATGAACGGATTGGCTGCCTACGGAGCGTCCAAGGCGGCCCTCGAGTCACTCACCCAGGCGTGGACCGCCGAGTACGCCGCCCAAGGAGTGCGAATCAACACGGTTGCCCCCGGGCCGACACGCACGCCCGCGACCAAAGCGATGGGCGAGATGTTCGATGTCTTGGCTTCGAGCACACCGGCCGGCCGCGGCGCAACGCCTGACGAGATCGCCAACGCCGTCACCTTCCTCGCTTCGGAGGAGGCGAGCTTCATCTACGGCGCGATCCTGCCTGCCGACGGCGGCCGCGTTGCCGTCTGAGCCCTATCTGCATCCCCTGCACATTCGCGGTCGTTGGCCCTGATCTGAGGGGAGTATGTTCTGTCGATGGCAGCGACCGGTAAGGGAGTGGCCTCGGCCGGTTCGGTTGTGCCGCATCTGACGGCGGGGGAGCGGGTCGCGCGCGGTAAGGCGGCGCGTGGGGAGGTGCCGCGCTCCAGTCACGCCGTATTCGAGCCGGCGCCGCACCGGGTTGATCCGATCGAGCTGCTCGAGCGTCAGGCCGAGACTCGCGTTGCGGAGCTGGTGCCGATCCGTTATGGGCGCATGCTCCTCTCGCCGTTCACGTTCTATCGGGGTGCGGCGATGATCATGGCCGGCGACCTGGCGGCGACACCGCGCTCGGGGCTGAACGTCCAGTGCTGCGGTGATGCGCATCTGTCGAACTTCGGCGTGTTCGCCTCGCCCGAGCGGCGGCTTGTGTTCGATCTCAATGATTTCGATGAGACACTGCCAGGGCCCTGGGAGTGGGATGTAAAGCGTCTGGCCGCGAGCGTGCTGATCGCGGCGCGTGAGAATGGTTTTGCCGTCAAGGATCAGGACCGGGCGGTGCTTGGCACCGTCGAGGCGTACCGCACAACGATGGCGAGCTTCGCTGCGATGAGAAACCTCGACGTCTGGTATTCCCGGCTGGACATCGAGGCCGTGCTTGCCAAGCTCGGTCCGCAGCTCACCCCCGGGATGGTCAAGAGGACCAAGAGGAACCTGGCCAAGGCGCGTACACGGGACAGCATCTCGGCATTCTCCAAATTGACCCGTGTCGTGGATGGTGAGGCGCGGATCGTCGCCGAACCGCCGTTGATAGTCCCGGTCGACGACCTCTTACAGGGCCGCGAGCACGATCAGATGTTCGACTGGCTACGCGAGCTTTTGCGGTCCTATCGCGAAACGCTCGTGCATGACCGGCGCGTGTTGCTCGAGCAGTTCCACCTGGCCGATTTCGCGCGTAAGGTCGTCGGGGTGGGGAGCGTCGGCACGCGCGCCTGGATCGCGCTGATGCTCGGCAACGACGGACAGGACCCGCTGTTTCTGCAGATGAAGGAGGCGGAGGCGTCGGTGCTCGAGGAGTTCCTGGGCCCGTGCGAGTTCGAGAGCCACGGCGAGCGGGTCGTGGCCGGACAGCGGCTGATGCAGGCAACCAGCGACATCTTCCTCGGCTGGGTGCACGTCGAGTCTGGAATCGACGGCCGGGAACGGGACTTCTATGGTCGTCAGCTGAAGGATTGGAAGGGCTCGGCGGAGATCGAGCAGATGATCCCGAAGGGTCTGGCAGCCTACGGAAGGTTGTGTGGGTGGACGCTCGCCCGCGCGCACGCCCGCAGCGGCGACCGTAGAGCGATCGCCTCCTACCTCGGCAAGAGCGCCACCTTCGACCGCGCGATCGTCGAGTTCTCCCATGCATACGCCGAGCAGAACGAACGCGACTATCGCGAGCTCGTCGCGGCGGTCGAGTCCGGCCGTATCACCGCCGAAACCGGCCTGTAGCCGCGCTCTGCGCCCCGTAAGCTTGGTGCATGGGGTTGGACTGAGGATGGCCGACAAGCGTCAAAAGCGGGTTGCGGAGTTCATCGAGCCACTCCGGGTCAAGCCCGGCTCCAAGGTGACTCTCGCCGAGGACTTCGACCCCGCTTACAAGGGCGGTGTGAAGAAGAAGGAAGGCGTCGCCCTGCTCGCCGAGGGGGTGCGGCTGCTGTCCGAGTACCAGGCTCGGCTGGCGGCTCAAGACACGTGGGGGGTGCTGGTGGTGTTGCAGGCATTGGATACTGCCGGCAAGGACGGGACGATCCGCCACGTGATGAGCGGCGTGAACCCCCAGGGCGTCGCTGTTCACAGTTTCAAGGTGCCCTCGGCCGAGGAGCTCGATCACGATTACCTCTGGCGCTATGCCAAGCGTCTCCCGGAGCGTGGCGAGATCGCCATCTTCAACCGCTCTCACTACGAGGAGGTGCTCGTGGTTCGCGTGCACCCGGAGAATCTAGATCGTCAGAAGCTGCCCAACGTGGCGAAGAGGGGCGACGTCTGGAGGCGTCGCTACCGCGAGATCAACGACTGGGAGCGCTATCTCACCGACAACGGGTTGCGGATCGTCAAGCTGTTCCTGAACATCTCAAAGGAGGAGCAGCGAGCCCGCTTACTGCGGCGGATCGACCTCCCCGACCACAACTGGAAGTTCTCCGCGGCCGACGTCAGGGAGCGTGAGCGTTGGGATGACTACCAGCGGGCGTTCTCGGAGATGCTCTCGCACACGAGCACGGAGTGGGCGCCGTGGTATGTGATCCCCGCCGACCGCAAGTGGTTCGCCCGGTTCGGAGCGGCCGCGGTGCTGGCTCACACGCTGATGGAGATCGACCCTCGCTTTCCGAGTGTCTCGAGGCGACAGCGTGAGGCGCTGCTCGAGGCCAAGGTGCAGCTGCAGGAGCAAGCGCCCAAGGGCGCCCCGGACGATCCGTTCGAGCAGAAGCGCTAACCCGGCGAGGCCTCCTCGGCCTGGATCTCTGCGAGCGCAGCCTCGAGCGTGGGATAGAAGTGCTCATGGTCGAGCGTGTCGAGGAGGCCGTAGCGTAGCGTGAGGTCCTGGAGGCGGCTGCGCATCTCCGCGAACGCCATGTGGGTCCCGGCGGCGTTGAGCTCGTTGTCGAGCTGCTCGAGCATCTCGGCGGCGGTGACGTCGACGTCGGTGACGGCCTCGCACTGCAACACCACCCACCGCGGTTTGCGCTCGCGTACGAGTTTGCGGATCTGCAGTCGGAAGGCGCCGGCGTTGGCGAAGAACAGCGGCGCCTCCCAGCGGTACACCACGACACCCGGAATCTGCTTCGCATCGTCATGGCCGTCGACGTCGTGCCAGCCGTCCTCACCTTCGATTCTCCCGAGGACGGCGCCGTGAGGCCACCAGTTGCGCCTGAAGAAGAGCAGGATCGCGAGCGTGACCGCGACGACGATGCCCTGCAGCACGCCGAGCGCCATTACACCGGCGGTCGCGACGAGGGATACCACGAACGCGCTCTTGCGAACCCGCAGGTAAAGCCGCAGGATGCTGAGATCCATCAATGACAGCGCGGCGACTATCACGACGGCCGCCAGTGCCGTTTGTGGCAGGTCGGCCAGCAACGAGTGCAGGAACAGCAGGAGCACCGCGACCAGGGCCGCGCCCACAATGCCGGTGACCTGGGTCTTGGCTTTCGACTGTTCGGCTACCGCTGTCCGTGAGCCGCTGGTCGATACCGCAAAGCCCTGAAAGAGCCCCGCGGCGATGTTCGCCACACCCATCCCGATCATCTCCTGGTTGGGCTCGACCTCTTCACCGCGCCGCGCCGCGAAGCTCGTCGCGGTCGCAATCGTGTCGGTCAAGGATACGAGCGTGATGCCGACCGCGGCGATCAGCAGGGGCACCACGTCGCTGGCGTTCGTCCACGGCAGCGTGGGCGACGGGATCCCCTGGGGCAGCGCGCCGACCGTGACAACCCCCTTGCCGGCGAGCCCGAACACGGCCGACGCCACGGTGGCGCCGACGACCCCCACCAGGATCGCCGGCAGCCGCGTGGTGATGCGGGGGAGCACCAGCAGCAGGACGAGCACAGCGGCGCCGACGACGAGCGTCGTCGTTTGCGTCTGGTCGAGGTTCTCAGCGAACGCGTGTAGCTCCGCGAGGAACGAATCGGCGTGCGTGGAGAACCCGAACAGCTTCGGCAGCTGCCCGACGATGATCGTGATCGCAAGACCGTTCATGTATCCGACCTGCACCTCCTTCGAGAGGAGGTCGGCGACGAACCCGAGCTTCCCCAGCCCAAGGCCAATCTCGGTGAGCCCTACCAGGACGGCAAGCATGCCGGCCAGGGCGATCGCGCTCGCGGGATCCCTGGTCACCAGCAGCGGCGTGATCGCGGCGAGGATCAAGGGCGAGATCGAAGAATCCGGTCCGAGCACCAGCACCCGTGAGGGCCCAAACACCGCGTAGCCGACCAGGCACGCGATCGTCGTGTACAGACCGGTGGCCGCCGGGAGCCCCGCCAGCTCGGCATACGCCATGCCCTGCGGGACGAGGATCGCCGCCAGCACCACACCCGCCACGAGATCCGCTCGCAACCACGAGCGCCGGTACGTACGGGCGACGCGAATGCCCGGCACCCAGCGTTCGGCCATGGTCGAGCTCGGCGCGCTCATGTCATCGAGCCTGGGAGCCCTGAGGCAGGTCCTTAGGTTCCCGCAAGCAGCGCGACACGTAGATCGCCCAACCGCTGCCGAGCAGCATCCCGGCGACCACGTCGCTCGGATAGTGGACGCCCAGATACACGCGAGACGCGGCCACCGCGAGGACGATTACGAGCGCGACGCCGCCAGCCACGCGGGTCAGCTTCGCCGACGCGCCGGCCGCCGGCAGTACAAACACCAGCGAGAGCCAGAATGCGCTCGCCTGTGTCGCATGGCCCGAGGGAAAGCTCGAGCCCGTAACCGCCTGCAGGTGCTCGACGGGCGGGCGCGGACGAGACACGAGCAGCTTGACCCAGTCGAAGATCAGCCTCGCGCCGCCGAGGCTGAGCGCGACCGCGAGCGCCTCTCGACGCAGGCCCGCCCGTAGGAGCTCGACACAGGCAATCAGGGCGAGCGGGACCAACAGGAACGCGCTGCCCGCCCAGGTGATCACCCGCGCGACGTCGGTGAGCGCCGCCGTGCGCTGAGCGGCTACTTCGCGCATCGCGCCCAGCTCGAGCGATCCCGCGGCCGAGGTCCAGAGCTCCCCGACCCCCCAACCGATCAGCACGAAGACGGCCAGGCCGAGCACTAGCCGCGCGGCTGGGTGGCTCATCGGCCGGCTGCCACCCGTAGCAGCGCGCCCAGGTTGTCCGTGGTCAGCGCCGTAGCTCTGGCGGCCGGTGGCGGGCCGACTCCCCTGGGCAGCCGCACGCGCAGCATCCCTGGCAGCGATGCGAAGCGCAGGGGTGGATCGAGCACGAGCGCCTCGCCATCGAGCCCAACCTCCACCGGACCGCTCGAGCGGACCTCGAACTCGTGGGTCGACCACGACAGAAGGCCCGGAAAGCGGCCCACCTGGCCAACCAGCTCGAGCGCGACGAACTGCGACACGTCGGCGGCGCTGCGCACACGTGCGGCGACGACCCCGAGCCTGCCGGTGTCGATTCGCTCGCGCGTTCCCGCGCCCGCGAGGCTCGTGAGCCGGTACGGGTTGTTCGATACGAGCACGAGCGGCGCGTCGTCATAACGGCTCCCGTCGGGAGCGGTGAACTCGAGATCGAGCGGTGCGGCGTCGGGGCCCAGCAGGTCGGGCAGCATGCCAGTCCAGGTCTCGAGCTTGGCGTCGCGATAGGCATCGGACTGAACGACCTTGGCATAGACGCCGAGCGAGGCATTGTTGACGAATATCCGGTCGTTCACGCGCGCGAGATCGATACGCCGCTCGACACCGTCCGTGAACGCATCCAGCGCTCCCACGACATCATCGCGGTCAAGGCCGAGGTCCAGCGCGAAGTGGTTTCGGGTCCCCGCGGGAATGCAGACGTGGGCGACGTCGTGCCGCGCGGCAACCGTCGCAACGAGCGCCTGCGAGCCATCGCCGCCGGCCATCCCGATCACCTGTGCGCCCCGCGCGATCGCGCTCTCGGCAAGCTCGAGCAGGTCATCGCCGGGCTGCAGCACGACCGGCTCGACGCCGCGCCGGCGAGCTTGCGCTGCGAGGTCGAAGCGCTCGGCCTTGCCACCGCCGGACTTCAGGTTGATGATCAGCACCGCCGATCCGGCAGCGTCCACCGCCACGATCGCCCCAGCCACGCCGCTAACCGCCATCTCCCCGGTCCGCCCCAGCGCATAGCGCGCGGCGAGCCCGAAAACGGCTAGCAGCACAAGCAACGCAACGAGCACCACCACCCCCTGCCAGTGAGTCACCAGCACCACGATCAGCCCGATCCCACTGAGCGTGGCGAGCGCCGCGCCGGCCGCTCGCCGCGAGCCGCGACGGGTCAAAGCGAGCCAGATCGCCGCGCTGCAGACCAGCAGCAGCCCGACCGCGAGCACCGCGACGGGCACGTCGCCTGCCAGCGCGACCGCGGCTACCACAACCATCACAACCGGCGCGATCAGCGCGATGACCGCGGCGATACGCGGCCACCACGACGACGGCGCCGCCACATCGCTTCCCGGAATCCCAGGGCCCGCGTGCACGCTCCGCTCATCTTCTCACGCCCCCGACGCGGTGTCTATGACGCCTATGGCGCCTGCGGCCGGAATCGACGCAGCTCGTCGCGGCCATGACCGACAATGCGGCAGGTCGCCTCGGGTACTTCATTCCAGACGCCCGGGATCTCGCCGAGCGGCTCGGAGACGACCATGTGTGCGTCCTCTGATACCTCCTCATAGAGCTCCCGCTCGGGGTAGAGCTTGCGCAGCGTCGGCACGTCGGTCGTGTAGAAGAGCGAGCGCGATTTTCCCTCGCTCGAGTACCGGAATGCCCAGATGGTCTCCCCATTGGTGGTGGCGATCGTGCCCTGGAAGGGATTGGCGACTCCATGCCGACCCGCCACCGCCTCTACCAGCCCGACGGCGCGCTCGATCGCGGCGGGTGGGTCGTCCTGCAGGCCGAAGGTGAGGGCTAGAAAGAACAGGGTCTCGGAGTCGGTCTGTTCCTGCGATCTGCGGATACAGCGACGGATCAACGGCGAGCACGAGGTCGCGCTTGATCGTGGCGAGCTCGGTGATGTAGCCGTTGTGCATGAACAGCCAGCGGTCGTGGCGGAAGGGGTGGCAATTCGTCTGCTGGACGGAGCTGCCGATCGCCGCGCGAATGTGCGCGAAGAAGTTCGACGAGCTGATGTGATCGGCGAGCTCGTGCAGGTTTTTGTCGTTCCAGGCCGGCTCCGTGCTGTGGAAGACGCCGGGAGTCGGGAGCGCGCCATACCAGCCGACACCGAAGCCGTCACCGTTCGTCGTCTCGGCGCCGAGACGCGAGTGCAGGCTCTGCTCGATCAGCGAGTTGGCCGGCCCATACAGCGCTTCCTTGAGCAGAAGCGGAGAGCCTGAATACGCTAGCCAGCGACACATCGGTGGATCCTTTCCCTGGATGCTGCGTTTCCTTGGATGCTGCGGTTCGCGTCTAGTCTAAGTACCCGTGAGAGTTCCGCGAGGCGTTCGCCGATCTGGTCCGCCAGGTTCAACCTCGCGAGCGATGGGAAGCGGCAACAGAACAGGGTGAGGAGGCGACTGGAGGAGTAGTACTTTGTGAAGTCCTACTTCATGAAGTAGCATGATCTTTGATGATGCGGCCGCTTGTGGATCGTGAGCAGGAGCTGGCGCTTCTGCGGGAGCAGCGCGAGTCCGCGCCCAGCCTCGTCGTGATGCGCGGACGGCGACGGATCGGCAAGACATTCTTGCTTGGGCACGCCTTTGCCGGCGAGCGTGTCGTCAGCTACCAGGCCGATGAGCAGCCGCGCGCGGTGCAGCTGGCGGCGTTAGCCGCGGAGGCCGCACAGCTGCTGCCCGGCGCGCCGCCGTTGAGCTTCAGCTCCTGGGAGGAGGCACTGGGCTTCTTTGGCTCGCAGGCTGGCGAACGACCGCTCGTGCTCGTCATCGACGAGCTCCAGTATGCGTGCCTGTCCGAGCCGGCGCTGCCGTCGATCATCCAGAGACATTGGGATGGCTGGGACGCGCGGGAAACTCCCATCTGCGTGGTGCTCTCCGGCAGTGCGCTCACGTTCATGGAGGGGCTGCTCTCGCTTGATGCGCCCTTGCACGGCAGGGCCACCTACCGGCCGGCGATCGGCCCGCTGGACTATCGCGACGCGGGGAAGCTCGCGCCGGCGCGGAGCTCTCCGGAGGAGCTGATCGAACGCTATGCCGTGATCGGGGGGACGCCCCAGTATCAGGTCTGGGCCGGCCATCGTCCCTTGGAACAGGTCGTGCGCGATGGGATCCTGCGCACTGGAGCGCCGCTGCACGAGGAGCCCCTCACGCTGGTCAGGGAGGAGCGCGGCATCCGTGACCCGCGGCGCTACTTCGGAGTCCTCGCCGCGATCGCGTCCGGACGCACGCGCAACGCGGAGATCGGCAGCCTGCTCGAGCTTCCGAGCTCCAACATCGCCGCCGTGCTCGAGCGGCTGCAGGCCCTCGGCTACGTGCAGGAGCGAACGCCCGTCATACCGGGTGCGCGTCGCCGGCGTGGCTTCTGGCAGATCAGCGACCCGTTCTTTCGCTTCTGGTTTCGTCGCGTTCAGCCCAATCGCAGCCGGCTCGACCGGGATGAGGGCGCGGATGCGGTGTGGGAGCAGGTGTACGGCGACCTCGACGCCTATGTCGGCCACATCTTCGAGGATGTGTGCCGTCGCTGGCTTGGGCGCTACTCGGAGGTGCAGGAGGCCAGAAACGCTAGAACGATCGGATCATGGTGGTCGCGCGACGGACGCCACGAGATCGATATCGCCTGCGTCGACGGGCGCCAGTACACGCTGCTCGGGTCGTGCAAGTGGTCGCGGCGACTCGTCGATGAGGACGTGCTGCAGGCGCTGCTCCACAGCAGGGACGCGATCGAGGCACGGACGGCAAACGCCCGCCTGGCGCTGTTCGCGCGTCGCGGCTTCACGCGACGACTGCAGCGACGCGCCGCGCGCGAGGACGTGCTCCTGGTGAGCGCCGCGGATCTGTTCGCGTAGGGTAGTCTTGCCCGGCGTCACTGGTGGACAATGGGCGTGAACACACGGGTGAACCAGCCACGCCAACACCGGTGACGACTTCACCTATAAGTCTCCGTGAGAGCCGACCTCTTGACGGGGTGATGCTGGGATGGGAGCGGCCGGTTTGGGGGCACCGGCGCGAAAGTGGGAGTGATAGGTGCGCGAAAGTGGGAATATAGTATGGGCGAAAGTGGGAGCAACGTGTGCGCGAAAATGGGAACATCCCGCAAATAGCGCTATTCTTATGGCATGTCCACACGACCCTACATTCCGCGCCTCGCCGAGGCTCACCTCGAGCAGTTCTTCGCGGAGCTGCCTGCCCTCTCGCTAGTTGGCCCTCGTGCGACCGGCAAGACCACGATCGCGCGTCGCTTGTCGCGCAGCGTCGTCCAGCTCGACAATCCCGTCGAGGCGAGCGCCTTTGAAGCCGATCCCGATGCGGCCTTGGCTGCACTGCCTGAGCCGATCCTGCTCGATGAGTGGCAAGCGGTGCCAGAGGTGCTCGGCGCCGTCAAGCGGGCGGTCGATCGAGGGTTCGGCGCGGGCCGCTTCCTGCTCACGGGCAGCGTGCGCGCCAAGTTCACGGGCGCCACGTGGCCAGGCACCGGCAGGGTCGTGGATATGCACGTGTACGGCCTCACGGTGCGTGAGATCGTCGGCCGGCTCACCGGCGAGCCGTTTCTCTCGAGGCTTGCCCGTGCGGACATCGACGCGTTTGCGGCGGGAGCCGATCCGCCCGATCTGCTCGGCTACATCGACCTGACGCTACGCGGAGGCTTTCCCGACGCGGTCCTCGATCTTTCCCCGGACATGCGAGGAGCATGGCTGAGCGGCTATCTGGACCAGCTCCTCACCAGAGACCTCGAGACCCTGCAAGAGAATCGCGATCCACACCGCCTGAGGCTGTATTTCGAAGCTTTGGCCTTGAACACCGCTGGAATCATCCAAAGCAAGACGCTCTACGACGCGGCTGGAATCGACCACAAGACCGCCACGGCCTACGAGCGTCTCCTCACTAACCTCTTCGTGCTCGAGACCCTGCCCGCGTGGAGCACGAACAGGGTCTCGCGGATGACGCGAACCGGCAAGCGCTACCTGGTGGACACCTCACTGGTGGCGGCGGCCCTGGACCTGGACGAGCGAGCCATGCTTCGCGACGGCAACGTGCTCGAGCGCATGATCGATACGTTCGTGCTCGCCCAGATTCGCCCCGAGGCGGCTCTCACTTCGTCCAGATCTCGCCTGTATCACCTGCGCACCAGGGACGCACGCCACGAGATCGACCTGATCGCTGAGCTCTCCGCCGGCAACATAGTCGCGATCGAGATCACGTCCTCGGGTGCGCCCAAGCGCGGTGACGTCAGGCACCTGGAGTGGCTACGCGAGCAGCTCGGCGAGCGCTTCCTCGCCGGTGCGGTGCTCCACACGGGCCCGCGGCCGTTCCGGCTCGCCGAGCGAATCTTCGCGCTGCCGATCTGCACGCTATGGGGCTAACGTAGCGCGAGCACCCCCGCGGCCAGTGCAACTTTTTGGCCGAGTCCGATGTTCGGCCTAGCGCAGGCGTGGCGCGCTATGCGCGATTCAGCGTCACAGCTTCGCGAATGAGGTTCTTCAGCGCACTCGCGTCAATCTTGTCATTCTCTTTGAAGTCGATGGCACGCCTGACTTTTCCCTCGAGGCTGGAGTTGAACAGACCCGAAGGATCGTCCAAAGCGGCACCCTTGAAGAAGGTCAGCTTGACCACGTTTTTGTAGGCCTCACCGGTACAGATTATCCCGTCGTGGGACCAGACAGGCGTGCCGGGGTTCGTCGCCTTCGCCCATTTCCATTCCTCGACGATCTCGGGGTCCGCTGCCTTGATGATTGCACGCACCTTGCCGAGGGTCTCACCGCGCCAATCGCCCAGTTCCTTGATCCTCTCGTCTATCTGTTTGGAAGCATCCGTCTCGTTATTTGCCATTTAGTATCCCTACGCGGTTGACCGCGGCTCGATCCAACATGCGGATGATACCCCGCACCTGGAGCACCACCAAGGTGCCGGTCCTCGTCGCGCTGTTGAAGGCTCGCGGAGCACAGGGGCTGAGCGTCGGCAGGTATCCCTTGGCCTTCTCATAAGGCATTTAGAGGAGTATAATACTCCTATGTCTGTCATATCGATTGCTGACTTGTTCAAGGTCGGGCCGCCGCTCAGCGAGGCCGAACAGGTCGGACGCGCTCCCTCCATAGACGCCCTCAGTGAACGGGCGATGGCGGGCGAGACACTGCGGCTGTTCGACCAGCGCCGCGAGGGCAAGACCAGCCTGGCGCACGAGGCATGGCAGCGACTGCGCTACAGCTAGCGGCTGTGCCGCAAGCGCCTCGCGGCGCTCAGCTCGATCGCTTCCTCAACCTCGGGCGCCAGCCTCCCTGGGCGGGCCGCATCCCCACCCACGGCTCGTTGACCCTGATCGGCCATCCCGGTTCCGGTGCCGAGGAGGCCGTGCAGCGCATCGCGCAAGCCGAGCATGGGCCAAGCCTTCCGATCCTGCTCGACGCGCGCCACCACGGCGACCGCGCGGCTCTGGTCGGAGCGCTGGCTGACCGGATCCTGCAAGGCCTGCTCGGTGATGAGGCCATCAGTCGTTGGCGAGCGGGTGAACCGCCGCCCACAGACACGCTCGCATCGTTGGGCTCGGCGCGCAGCGTCGAGATCGCTCGCCTACTCACTGAACCGGGAGGCCTGCAAGCGGTCTCGCTGGCGCAACTACTCGAGCTGCCACCACAGGGCGTGACACTCGCCATCAATTGGGCGCATCTGCTCGCCGAGCGTCCTATGGGCAATGTCCTCTGGGAGCTTCGCGCATGCGTCACAAACGAGCGCAACGTAGCGCTGATCCTGAGCACATTCCCCGCTACAAAGGATTTCCTCCTCGGCGAGCAAGCCGCCCTGTTCGGAGCCGGCGAGCAGCTCGAGCTGACCGATCCAACCACCGAACGGTGGCGGAAACTTGTTGAAATCCAAGAACTACCTGTCAGTGACCCAGACTTGCTCTGGCTGTTGCTACGCACCGGCGGCCAAGCGCGCGCCACAGCCCAAATCTTGGAGCTGACGCGCTCCGAGGCTCCCGATGCCAAATGGGCCGCTCGCCAAGCGTGGGAACAGGAAAGCGAACGCGCGCTCGCGCGAATACAAGACACCGTCAGCTTCGCGCGCGCTGTGACCCCACACGGGGCGGCCCTGATGCGCGCAATCGCAGCCGATGAAAAACCGTACCGCGCGCTGCGACCGTACGCCGACGCCAAGCAGATCGCCAGGGCCCTCGGCCAGCTGGCATATTACGGCCTTATCTACAGCCCCCGCAGAGGACTCTGGCTGCTAGGCGACCCACTCCTCCGTGACGCCCTCACAAATCTGCCTACCTCTCAGGCCTGAGCCGCACGTGGACGCTCCGGCCGGATGTCCTTCGCCGGCATCGCACCGGTCCCCGTCTCCTCGGGTGTACCCTGGCGTTTTCTAAGGGTGAGCCGTTCACCAACCGGAGGCGAGTTATGAGCGCCACGCTGCAATTCGATGAGGATGCCTCCCGGCGTGTGGAGAGGATCTACACCACGCCCGATGTGATCGAGCAGCGCCAAACGATCCTGCGGGCACTCGCGCTGCAGCCCGGCGAGCGCGCGATCGACATCGGCTCGGGTCCTGGTCTACTCGCGTGCGAAATGGCCGTTGCTGTCGGGAGGAGCGGGCGGATCTGCGGGGTGGACGTCAGCGAGAACATGCTTGCCCTCGCCAGGGCGCGCAGAGCACCAGCCGGCAGCGGGGAGATCGAGTACCAGGAAGCTGGCGCGCACACGCTCCCCTATGCGGAGGAGAGCTTCGACGTCGCGGTCTGCACACAGGTTTATGAGTACGTCGATGATGTTCCCGCCGCGCTGCTGGAGCTGGGGCGGGTGCTGCGCCCGGGAGGCCGCGCGCTCGTGCTCAGTCTCAACCGCTACCTTTTCCTGGCGCACAAGCCTGACGTGACGGGCGTGGACTGCTACTCCCAGCGTCGTTGAGCAGGATTCCAGCGCGAGATGTTCTCGGCCTGCAAGCCGTCTATGAACTCCACGACGGCGTCGACGACATCCGAGAAGCGCTCGGGTAGTCCAATTAGCCCAACTCGCGCGCGGAACGCTTCCCACGGCTGTTGCCGGGTCTCGCGCAACGTCTCGAGCAGCGGCCCGAGCGGCCGTATCTCGTGGTGGCGATGCTCCGCCGTCGTGCGCAGCGCGTGACGCAGCGACTCGGCCTGGGCCGGGTGGATCTCTGAGAGCAAGTAGACGTCGCCGTAGTCGCGGTCGCGTGTGTTCGCGTCTCCCAGGAACATCATCGTGTCGGCCTTCTCGGCGATGACGCTCTCCAGCGGATAGCTCAACAGCCGGAAGTCCGGATCGTCCAAGAGTGTGGGGTAGTCGATGCGTTGCGGTTCGACTGGATCGCCGAAGGACAGGTCGAGCCTGAGCTTGAGCTCGGCGCCATCGAGACTGGTGGGTAGCGAAACTCGCACTCCCTCATACTCGGCGTCCTCGCGGATCGACGCTATTGAGATCTCGGTGGCATCGAAGCTCACGCCGTCCTCCATCGAGATCGCAACGATCTCGCCGATTACGGCCCGCAGATTGCCTTCGTCGTTGGCTATCCCTCGTGCGAGCATGTCCGCGTCGCGCGTCGCCGAACGTCGAGCACGGCGAGCAGCATTCCGCCCTTGAGCACGAACATCTCGCTGAACCGCGACTCGGCCAATCGGGCCAAGAAGCGCTCGTGGATGTAGAGCTCAAAGAGCTGCTGGGTGTTGCGGCCCTGGGCTCGCGCGAGCTTCTGTAGCTCCAGGTAGGCCTGTTGTGGCGTGCGAGCGCTCATGCCAGCATGGGCTCCATCACCTCGGCCATCACCGTGCCGACTCGCAGCTGACGCGCCAGCGCCAACAGGTCGCCCGGCTTGGCATCACGGCCTTGCAGATACCTCCGAAGCGCGGAGAGCGCCAGATCTCGTCCCACGCGCGAGCGAAGCCGCAAGAGGTCCACGACCGTCCGCTCTTGGGAGCTGATGGCGATCGTCTCGGCCGATTCGAGCGTCTGCTGGGCACGCCCGAGTGCGAACGTGTCCGCCGCGAACACATGCACACGCGTCGGGGGATAGGCGATGCTGGGACGGTGCCTGCTGCGCGCAACCGCGACGTGGACCACATCGGACATCTCGTCGGTCAGATCCCAGAAGCTCGCCGCTGAGTTCAGGCAGATCATGCCCGCAGGCGCCCTTCGACAAACCGCCACGAGATCCAGGTGAGCAGTCGCCGGAGCATCAGCGATGCGGTAGATCCCGCGCGAGAGCTCGATCAGCGCCCCCTCGTCGCGAAGCCGATACAGGTCCTCCCACCGAGCACCCCCCTGGATCAGCTCAGATGCCGAGGCAACGCCACCCACGTGGCGTGCGATGTCGAGGATCTCATCAGTCAGCACGTATGAGATTCTACACACCTAGCAGCCAGGTGTGCTGACTTTCATCCAACACATCGCGGCGCCGTCCGAGGCATATGGGAACATGTGTTCGTATGGTCCTCTCGAAGCCCCTTGGTCGTTCCCGGTTCGTGTGCGCTCAGCGCCACGTCCTGTCGGCGTGGTGCTTCTGCTCGCTGGAGTGGAGGTGAGTGCGATGGCGGGCGCGGGCGGGTCCGGCACCGGTGCATCGATCGCATCGTTTGAGCCGCAGCCGGAGACGGTTGAGGCTTTGCTGTCCGCCACGGTGCATGTCATTGAGGATGAGCGTGCGCGGGGGGAGACGGCGGACACGAAGGCGGGTCAGCTCGTCGGGTTTACGGGTGTGATTCTCGCGGTTGAGGCGTCGCTGGGCAGTGGTGTTTTCGAGCACGGTATCTCCGGCGTCTACAGCTACTGCGAGGAGCTCGTTTCTGAGGAGGAGAGCAATAACCGCAAGCTCGGTGTTGTCAATCGCGCCGGTCTGTTGCTGATGGTTGGCGTGGTCGCCCTCGCCGGTGAGGGCGGTATACTTGCCGTTGAGCATCTCGCTATGAGAGCACCTCGAGGTAGGCTATGCCCGACGACGCCAACATGCAGCAATCATCTCAAGCGCCCAAGGTGTCAAGCGCTTCAGTGTCTGAGCGTCCAAAGCCGCCCAGGATCCTCGAGCGCGAACCGTCGCCGCAGGCTAAAACTTTCCTTCAGCGGCTCATCGAGCGCATCGCCGTTTAGCTCCTCGGGCCACTGCATGGCGGGGGAGTACCGGCCTCGTGGTGCGTTGCGCGTCTGCTCGAGAGATTCTCGATTCAGAAACCCTGGACTTGCTGTCGATCGGCACCCAATGCTGGTCTCGATCAAAGCGGCGTAACGCTGCACCGTGTCCCCGCTTACGCGGTGAACCCGGCGAGCAGATCCTCCGGGTTCAGGCGGACATCGAGCCCGTCTACGTCGAAGCCGCTGCGGGAGACGCCGACGAGTAGCGTCTTCTCGCTCGCTCCCGGCACGAGCGCGCGGTGCTGGATCAGCTTGGCTAAATCACTGCGGTCGAACTTATCCCGGGCGCGCCACTTGATCGAGCCGGCGAAGTCGATCTCGCGGCTCCCGGCCTGGCCGCGGCCGCCGACGAGATCGACCTCGACGCTGTTGTCGCGGTTCCAGAAAGAGCCCACGAATTCGCCGGCGCCGAAACGTCGATCGGGGAGCATCATCTGGATCGCGTCGCGCACGAGTGGCTCGATCGCGCGGCCGGCGAACGAGGGGAACGACTCGCGGATCTGGCGGTAGACGATGTCGCCGCGGCCACGCTCGATCGCTGGGATACTGCCGCGGATGAAGCGCAGCCAGAAGCGCAGGTAGGGATCGGCTACGTAGTAGCGGGTGAGCTTGGGACGCGGCTGCGCAGAGTAGGGCAGCGCCCTGTCGACCACGCGCTTGTCGGTCAACGTCGCGAGCGTGCTCTCCAATGTCTTGTTCGAGATGCCCGCCCGCTGCAGGATCCCCGTGAACGTTCGCTCGCCGGCGCCGATCGCCTCGAGCGCGTCGCGCGCCTTCAGCTCTGCCGGGAACTCCGCACCCAGCGAGCGCTCGCCGAGCACGATCAGCGGCGACTCGGGGTTCTCAAGCTCCCGGCGCAGGAACTTCCAGACGTCCTCTCCCCGATGCCAGATCTCCGCGAGTCGCGGGAAGCCCCCGATCGTCAGGTAGGCGTCGAAGGTCGGGACGGCGGACAATCCAAGCATGTCGCCGATCGCCGCGGGCGAGAGCGGTCCGATCGTCATCTCGCCCGTGCGCCCGTAGAGCGGCCGGCCGTAGTCACTCAGCGCGCTCATCATCGACACGTCGGAGCCGATCAGCAGCAGGAGCACGGGCTGGGCCTCCAGACTGCGGTCCCACTGCTTCTGGATGATCCCCTCGATCGCCGGCTCGCTCTCGATCAGGAACGGCAGCTCGTCGATCACGAGCACGATCGGCTGCCCGGCCGCCGCCCCGCTCGCGGCGATGCTCAGCGCGGCCTCCCACGAGCCGATCGGTCCCGCGGCGGCCACCGCCGCGCCGTCTGTCGCGGACGCCGCGATCTGCTCGCCGAAGTTGCGCAGCTCCTCGGAGGCGCTCTGGCGGGAGGCCGTGTAGAAGACCGCCTTCGCCTCGGTCCGCCGGATGAGCTCCTCAACCAGTCGAGACTTGCCGATCTGCCGCCGCCCGCGCAGGGCGAGCATCCGCCCCGCTCCGCTCTTGCGCACGTGGTCGAGATGACCCTGAAGCCGGGCCAGCTCCGCCTCCCGGCCGATAAAGCGCCTCGTCGCCATTAGTAAAGTGTAGCGCAGTAAACACTACTCGACTACACTTAGATGACAACAAACAGCGGATCTTCGGTCCCGCGACCTGCGACGACAACAGCCCGGCACCCAACCTGGCGGGGGAATATTCCGGCAGTCCGAGCATCGTCTACGGGCCGGTGCGCGGCGATCAGGCGGCAACCTGCACCGGAACCCCGGCCGGCACAACCGGACCGCCGGTTTAGGGAGCGTCCTGTGCTATTTGCGCTTGGTGCCTATGAGGCGATGATGCCGCGCAGCAGCTTCTCGATGTGGTCACGTAGCTCCTCAGCCACTGGCAGGTCTGGCAGGCGAGCGAGTAGTACGTCGGCTTGGACGATTCCTGCTTTGAGCGCGTCGGTGGCGTAGGCCCAGTCGCGGTCGCGACCGGCGACACACTTGGAGAGCACGAGGTCGTGTATCTCCAGGCACCACGCGGTCGCTGTGCGCTTGGAGGCCACGCGCTGCGGGATCTTCCGCATGATGAGGCGCTGCTGCCAGCCACGCGGTGCTTTTGCCGTCTCGGGCCCCACGCCGTGGGCGTAGTAGCCGTAGGTCAGATGGAATTGAAACCCGTCCCCGAGTGACCCGTCGATGAAGTCGGCGGCGCCAGGATCGTGCAACGGATAGATGTCAACCTCGAGCGAACGCAGCATCGACTCGGGTGGCTGCTCGAAGGAGCCAAGGATCGCTTGACTGCCGATGACGACGAGCTCGTCTTGGTCTGTCACCTCCGCTGCCGCCGCGACGACGTGCTCGAACTCCCGCGGGTCCATTTATGCCACCTCGCGTAGGATTCGCCGGCGCTCGGGCTCGCTGAGCAAGCCTGCGAAAGGTGAGTTCTGGCGCAGGTCATCGGCTTCCTGGCTCTCGTCTACCAGTGCCCTGCGGATCTCGGGGAGAGGGCGTTCGAGCAGTTGCTCCCAGCGATCGGCGTAACGCTCGTCGATTCGTCCCTGCTCCCTCCAGCGGTACAGAACGTACTGTGCCTCCTGCGCCATCGGCCTGTTCAATCGTTGCGCCACCGCACGGTGGTAGGCAAGGCTGCGTGCCCGTGCGCGATCGTGACCGCCGCGTCCCCGATCGCCGTCCAGGTCATTGATGTGCAGGCGCAGAGCCGCTTCCCGCTGGCGCGCCATCGCTGGAGCCAGTACATACCGGCGGGGACCTTCGGCGCGCTCGGCCTCGACGGTCTCGTACAGGCTCAGCAACGCCGGAACCGGCACCTCCATGCGGCCCTTTGATGAATAAACGACCGGTAGGTCGCCCCCTTTGATCCAGCGGTCGAGCGCCGTGTGGCTGACGCCCAGCACGCGCGCGGCGAGACGGCGCGAAACGGTCTCTCCCAACTCGCGCTCCAACGTCACGCGGACCGCCGCGATATCGCGGTCGCTCGACAGCTTCCGCCCGGCGCGCCGCAGCCGCACGATGTTCTGGAACAGCTCCTGCTTGCGATCGACCACACCCATGAGCCACAGCATAACGGATGAGTTGTCAAAAAGCTAGGAAAACGGCAACTACTGTTGGCCGCAGTTTTGTGCTCCTCGAAGCCTATTCGGCGCGTGCCGCGCTACTTTGGGTCGATGTTTGGGTTGGTGGACCGATGGGTACTTGGACTCGTATGGGGGAGGTGGCTTGCGCATGAGGACTCGATTCGTTCCCGGTAGATCGCGCCGCGTATTCGTCGCGCTCGTTCTGACCGTCGGCGCCGTGGCGCTGTTTGCCGGTTCCGCGTGGTCTGCGACCGTGAGACCACCGATCGCCACGACTGCTGGGGTCTCGAACGTGACCTACTCCTCGGCGATCCTCTACGGCTACGTCGATGCGCGGGGCGAGGTCACCAACTATGTCTTCCAGTACGGTCCGACGGGTGCCTATGGCGCGCAGTCGCCGCTCGCTCCTGCCGGTAACGGGACTGTTTCGATCAAGGTGAGCCAGGCCGTCACGGGCCTGCAGCCGGGGATCGTCTACCACTATCGGGTGGTTGCGTACGGCCCGGGGGGTGCGGTCAAGGGTGGGGATCGTACGTTCAGGACGCCGAAGGTCCCTTTGTCGGTCCAGATTGTCGGGGCGCCCAACCCGGTTGTGTTCGGCAGCCCGTTCTTCGTGGAGGGCACGTTGTCGGGGACGGGAGCGTCGACGCACGAGGTCGTGTTGCAGGCCAATCCATTCCCGTACCTGGGTGGTTTCAAGACGGTCGGTAACCCTGAGGTCACGAACAGCGCCGGGAGTTTCTCGTTCCCGTTTCTGGGGTTGTCAGAAAATGCCCAGCTGCGCGTGGTGACGGTTGGCAGGCCCGTGGTGGTGAGTCCGGTGGTGCTCGAGAGCGTCGCGGTGCGCGTGAGCTTTCATGTGCGTCGTGCTCGCCGTCGTGGGTACGTGCGCTTGTATGGCACGGTCGCTCCGGCGGAGGTCGGCGCGCTCGTCGGATTCCAGCTGCTGAGGCCCGGTAAGTCGGTCAACGAGGGCGGCACAGCTGTCACGGCCGGCACGGCGAGCGTGTCGCGTTTCAGGGCCGTAGTGCGTTTGCGCCGGCGCGGTTTGTATCGCGCGCTGATCAAGGTCACAAACGACGGCGGTCACGTCTCGAACTACAGCGAGCCAATCCTGATTCGCTGAGCAGGAGAAGGCAGGTATGACCTGGTCGTGCTCGGCGTCGTGGGTTTGTGCGCGCTATGTGACGGGGGTCTCCTGTGGGTTTTCCGTGGGTTGGGGTTTGATTGTTGGGGGTTGGGTTTCGGGGTTTGGTTTGAGCCAGGGCTTGGTGGTGAGGAGCCATGCGGTCGCGGCGGCGAGTAGGACGGCGCAGAGGATCCAGCCGAGGGCTTCGGTGCCGACGCCGACGTACTTCAGGCCGGAGGCGAACACGACGAACGTGATCACGGGGCGGATGTAGCGGTCGGGGACGCTCGAGGAGATCAGCGATCCGACGAGCACGGCGGGGACGCTGCCGATGATCAGCGAGAGCGTGACGCCGAGCTCGACGTGCCCGAAAGCGAGCGCGCCGAGCGCGGCCGCGGCGGTCAACGGCACGGCCTGGGTGAGGTCGGTCCCGACGAGTTGGTTGGCGCCGATCATCGGGTAGAGGAACAGCAGCAGCACGATCATCAGCGACCCCGAGCCGACGGAGGTCATCCCGACGATGATCCCGCCGAAGACGCCGATCAGCACGGTCGGCAGTGGGCGCGTGACGATCTCGTGGACGCGTGCGGTGCGGCTCTCCCCGGTGCGACGGTCGAGGTAGTAGCGCAGGACCATCGCGGCGGACCCGAGCAGCAGCGCGGCGCCGAGCGCGAGCTCGATGTTTTCCTGCGCGGACTTCGCGTTGCCCATCAGGTGCAGCAGGTACGCGCCGAGGAACGCGCTCGGGACCGAGCCGAGCACCATCCAGCCGACGAGGCTTTTGTTGACGGTTCCTTTCTTCAGATGCACACCGGCCCCGATCGGACGCATCACGACCGCCGCGACCAGGTCGCTGGAGATCGCCGCCGACGGCGTGACCCCGAACAGCAGGATCAGCATCGGTGTCATCAACGCCCCACCGCCCGCGCCGGTCATCCCGACCAGAAACCCGATCACAGCGCTCCCCAGGACGATGTAAGGATCCACGTGCATAGCGACCCCCGCCGATCTCCACGACCCCCCGGGGAAAGGGAATGCTATCCCCGATCATCATGGCTGTGCTCCGAACGGGAGAAAGTGCCATCAGTGATGGCACAAATCGCCTGAACGTCAGCAGGCCCAGCAGGGCCTCGGCGGCCGCCGCTCCAAGACTTCGCAGGGGTGGCGCGCTATGCGCGATTCAGCGCTGTTTATGCGAGGCGAGCCGCGAGGCACCCTGTGGCGCCCCATGCGCGAGCCATCACCCGCGGCCGGCAATGGTGGCAACCACGGTGTTAAGAATTGTAAGACGTCGGCGTTGACTGAGGGGAGCGCTTGTTCCAACCATGAAACGGCGAGTAGTCGCCCGCATCCCACGCTTCGCGCAGCCCGGGCTTGCTCAGATCCCAGTCGGGGCGGATCAGGGGGTCCTCGCCCTGGATCTCGCTGAGCTTTCGCGCAACGTTCTCGTGATCGGGCAACTCGTAGTCGGGGAAGGTGCCGCCGGGGGTGATGTCGCTGCGCATGATCTGCTCCTGTCCATAGTTGAGGAGTGGCGTCATCGGAGCCTTTCGGGGTCTACATTGAGCCTAGTCAATCGGCGCCGCGAGCTCCAGAAAGGCGACTATCCCAATGAGTAGCCATATGCCGGTGTGCGAGTTGCTGGGGATTGAACACCCGATCGTCGAGACGCCGCTCGCTGACTCCCGTTGGTGCCGGCGGTAGTCGACGCGGCGGCGCCGGTGCCGGTGATTGCGGCCGGTGGGATTGGCGACGCTCGCGGGGTCGCGGCCGTGCTCGCCCTCGGCGCGCAGGCCGCCTGGCTGGGCACCCGGTTTCTGTTGGAGCCCCCACCCGTTGCGGTCGTCGTAGTCTCTCGGTCAGCTCGCCATCGGCGGTCCCGCGCCGACCGCCTTGGACGCCGCCGCGATCTCGCCGCGAAGCGTCTTCAGCGCGGCGACGAAGATCTCCGAGAACGTCGGGAACGGCTGGATCGTGTCCGTCAGAACGCCGAGCGGGATCTGGGCGCGGATCGCGAGCGTCGCCTGCTGCAGCCACTCGCCCGCCTCGGGGCCAAGCGCGTAGGCGCCGGTCAGCCGCTCGCCGTCGCTGAGCAGCGTCAGGAAGCCGTTGCTGTCGGCGGAGGCGCGCGTGTAGGTCGCGGTCTTCGCCACCTCCGACAGCGGGACCATCGCGCTGAAGCGCCCGGCGGAGGCGCCCACCGCCGCGGCTTGCGGGTCGGTGTAGACGACACGCGGAACGGCCTCGTAGTTGGCCTTTCGCGGCTCGCCGAGAATGTTCGCGGCGACCACCTCGCCCTCGTACTTGCCGACGTGGGTAAGCGGCCACTGCCCGTTCACGTCGCCGATCGCCCACAGGTTCGCCGCCGCCCGCAGGTGCGCGTCGACCGGAACTCCGTGCGTATCGGCCTCGACGCCGACGGTCTCCAGGCCCAGCCCGAGCACCCGCGGACGCCGGCCGGTCGCGACGAGCAAGCGGTCGCCGCGTAGCTCGCGTCCGTCGTCGATCTCGAGGACGTAGTCCTCCCTGTCGCGTCGCGCAGCCACGACGTTGGCTGACAGCACGAGCTCGATGCCTTCGCTGCGCAGCACCTCGCCGAGCGCCTCGCCGAGCGGCGCCGGCTCGCGCCCGAGCACGTGCTCGCCCATGTCGATCACCGCCACCTCGCCGCCGAGCCGGCGAACGGCCTGTCCGAGCTCCACCCCGACAGGCCCGCCACCGAGGATCAACAGGCGCCGCGGCACCTCCTTCATCGATGTCGCCTCGCGGTTCGTCCAGACACCGTCGAGCTCGCGCAAGCCAGGCACGGGCGGCACGACCGGATCGGCACCGTTCGCGAGGACGACGTGGTCCGCGGTGTGGCGCACACCGTCGACCTCCACGACTCCAGGACCCGCGAGCCGCCCGCTGCCGCGCAGCAGCTCGATGCCCCGATCGGCAAGGAAGCGCTCCTGGTCGGCGTCGGAGTAGTCGGAGACCATCAAGTCACGCCAGGCAAGGGCCGCCTCGACATCCACCTCCGCGGTCGCGGCGGCCTCGCGCGCCCCATGGACCGCCTCGCCCGGCCGCAGCAGCGTCTTCGACGGAATGCAAGCCCAGTAGGAGCACTCCCCACCCACGAGCTCGCGCTCCACAACCGCCACCCGCAAACCGCCCTCCGCCAGAGCGCTCGCACAGTGCTCTCCCGGCGAGCCGCCACCGAGCACGATCACGTCATAGTCGCTGCTCATGTCGGTCGTAGACTCTCCTCTCATCCGAGCAGAAGTCAAGGTCCGCGCGCGGGTGCCAACATGAGCAGCATGACCATCAATGGTCAGCTTCCGGATCTGATCTACGAGACCTACATTGTCGAGTGATCCCGCCGCCTGAGCACGACGAGAAGAAGGTCGCGATCATCACCGGCGCCTCGCAGGGCATCGGCGCAGGTCTCGCGAGGGCTTATCGTGAGCGCGGGTATGCGGTGATCGCTGCTGCTCGATCGATCGGGGCTTCGGAGGACCCCGGCGTCGTGACCGTCGAGGGTGACATCGCCGACCCTGACACGGCGCAGCGCATCGTGGAGGCGGCGGTCGAGCACTTCGGCCGCATCGACACCCTCGTCAACAACGCAGGGATCTACATCGGCAAGCCCTTCACGGACTACACCCTCGAGGACTTCAACGCCCTGATCGCCGTCAACCTCGCTGGCTTCTTTCACATGACGACGCGCGCGATCAAACAGATGCTCGACCAGGGCCGTGGGCACGTGGTCAACGTCTCGACGACGCTCGTCGAGCAGCCGGAAAGCAGCACACCAGCCGCGCTGCAAACGCTGACCAAGGGCGGCCTGGTCGCGATCACCCGGTCGCTCGCGATCGAGTACGCCTCACGCGGCCTACGGGTAAACGCCGTTTCCCTCGGCGTCATCAAAACGCCGATGCACGACGAGAGCTCCTACGCGGGGATGGGCGCGTTGCACCCAGTCGGTCGGGTGGGCGAGATCGAGGATGTGGTGGGTGGAGTCCTCTATCTCGAGTCGGCGCCCTTCGTGACCGGAGAGATCTTGCACATCGACGGCGGTCAGAGCGCCGGACACTGACTATCGAGCCATTTCAACAACGGAGGTCACTATGAGCAACATCAATCAGGAGATCGTCTTGGCTCATTTCATCGTTTCAGATGATGTCGAGCGTTCCCGCCGCTTCTACACTGAGGTACTCGGCGGCAGGGTGGCCTTCTCCGGCCCCGGAGGGCTGACCTATGTCGCACTGGCCAACAGCTGGATCATCATCAATGGCGGGGGAGGCCCGACCGACGACAAGCCCGCGGTCACCCTCCAGACGCCATCCGATCCCGACCGGGTCAGCAGTTTCCTCAATATTCGCGTCAAAGACATCGAGACCGTGCACGCCGAATGGAGCGCCCGTGGGGCTCAATTTTTGACGCCGCCGAAGCAGCACGAGTACGAGATCCGCTGCTACGTCCGCGACCCCGACGGTCATCTGATCGAGGTCGGCCAAACCACGGACCCCGGGGGACTGGACCCCCCCTCAATGGCGATCGAGCACGGCCAGCGGGGAGCCCGCACCCTGAGCGATACTCCTCTGCTCATCTGGCGCAGAGCAGCACGTGGCGATTGGACACACGGCTGCTAATATGGACACATGAGCTTGATGTTGAAGCGGCTGGCGGGCGAGGTGGGGGTGAGTGAGCGTACTCTTCGCCGGGGGGTGGGCAGTGAGCTCATCCGCGCTCGACGTCCCAGCTCTCGCCGGCTGGTGGTCTCTGAGGATGAGGCGGCGTGGGTTCGTCTCCATTGGTCGCTGGTAGGCCGGCTGCGCGGCGCCCTTCGAACGGAGCCCAATGTGGAGTTGGCTGTGCTCTTTGGGTCTGTCGCGCGGGGAGACGATCTGGCGGGAATCTCCGATGTGGACCTGCTGGTTGAGTTGCGTCGTCCTTTTCCAGGTGCGCTGGAGGCGCTCCGTCTGCGGCTTGACCGGCAGCTGCCTGCCGAGGTGGTGCAGCTCGTGTCCCTGGAGGGAGCGCGGCGCAATCCGCGCCTGTTGACAGAGGTCTTGCGCGATGGCCGTCCTCTGGTGGACCGTGGGGGGTCCTGGCCGCGTCTGCGGGCGCAGGCGAGGCAGGCGCAGGCGCAGGTCGATCGGCTGGAGGATGAGCTGCACGCTGGGTCCCAGGCGGCGCTCGGCTATTTCCAGGACCTTGCCGCCGCACGTGCCCGATCGCCACTCGGCGCGGGCTCATCGTGAGCGACTCCTCCCGTCCGCCCGCCGCGGCTCAGGTGCGCCGGCAGGCTCTGGAGGGCGCGCTGGCGCAATTGGCGCGCACGATGGAACAGCTGGAGACGGCGGTCTCTGCCTTTCCCCCGGATTTTGATCTCTCCGCGTTCGATGCCGCGTGGCATTCGAGCGTTCCAGAGGAGCGCAATCGGGCCATGTTGGTGCGGTCGAACATGGACGACCTGCACAACCTCTGCCAGAGCCTGATCGCTCTGAGCGTGCGAGTGGCTCAAGACGTGGGCGCCATTCCCGCGGACCGCAAGACTCCCGCGGCCGATCAACTCCGGGCGCAGCGTCTGTACCCGAAGGAGGCGGAGCTCCTCATGCAGGAGGTCATCGATTTGCGCAATGCCAGCCAGCATGAATACTGGATCCTGGCGCCAAGCCAAGTACATACAGCCGTCAACCATCAGCGCCAGCACCTCCCGTCCTTCATCGCCGGCGTGGGCGTCTGGATCGACGATCTTTCAATACGCCGAGGAGCGTGTGAGAATGGTGTGCGCAGGCTCGCCTCGCCGGCGTGAGCGCCGAAGCACAGGAGCGGTACCCAACCCCATGCTTAATCGAGTCCTCGCCAGACATGAGAATTGGATCGGTGGCCTGGCCAGTGCCGCAGCGTTGGCTGCTGTCGTCGGCGTCGTCGGCGTCGCGTCCGCGCAGACCACGCTGCCGCTCCAGGCGGTCGGCTGGCAGAACGAGACCCTGCCGGGGGTGGCTTGCAAATCAAACAGTCCGATCCGTTTGCACAACCACGGCGCGCAGATCTCGCACACCGGTTTCGGAGACGTCAACAGCTCCGGTTCAAACCGCGACCTCGTTCAAGTCGCGGCCGCGTACGACGTGACCTATGGTCAGCTTGGCGGCGTTGGGCCCGCGGCCGCGGTTGATGTCGTCTGCTCCAACAACGGCGGGACCGCGGACGGTCAGATCCGCTTTGCCGAGGTCGTCTTCAGCGGCTCGGCGACGAACGCGCGCGCAGTGGGTCTGATCACGCCCCAGCAGCCCCACCCTGCGGCGGCCGGGCATGTGCCGCTGCTGGGAAAGGTCAAGTGGGTCAACGGCCGGATCGTCGTCGCCGAAGCCTGGTACGGACCAAACGACTCGACCTGCTGCGCCTCCGGGCGCGCGACCACCACTTGGGCCTACCGCACCGGCAAACTCACAGCTGTCGGTACCGTGGTCACGAAACGACCGGCCGGCTCAGCGAGTGCCGCCAGCGGCTCCAGCCCCCAGATCCGAGCCGTCTACCGCAGCGTCCTGACCGCCGAGTACTTCGGCCCGGCCAGCGCTGTCTGCTCTCGCCTGACCGCCGGCGGCGTCAACTCGTTCACGGCGGGCGGCCAGGGCACGTGCAGAGACGCATTCGGTGCCTTGCAACACGTGCTGCGACACAAGACCGCCGGCGTCGACGACTCCGGCTTCACGGCCCGCGACTGGCGCCTGGAGGTCGCTCAGGTCATGGCCCACCTGAAGCTCAGCATCCACGGGACGCACGCCACCGCGATCGGTCCCAGCGGAATCCCCGGTCAGACAACCCTCGTCAGGGTCAACGGCCGGTGGCTCTTCAGTAGCTACCCACCAAGCATTGAGCCGTAACAGCGTCGCACGCGGCGCCGGGGACCGCGGCGGGCCACGAGGCTTTTCGCGCCGAAACCTGTTCTACATGCGCCGTTTCGCGACGATCTGGCCCGACCGGGAGAAAGTGCAGCCACTGTCTGCACAAATCGGCTGGACGCATCACCAAGTGCTGATCGACGCCTTTGGCGATGACCGGAACCTCTACGCATGGGCAGCCGCGGTCTCGGTGCTGGCCGGTGTGCTCGTCACGGCCTTTTCCGCCGTCCCGGCGCGCCTGCCCGGAATCGCCCTGGACTCCACACCGCTGTTCCTCGTGGAGCGCGGCGGCGCGGTGGTCGCGGCGCTGATCGTCGTCACCGGGCGCACTCGAGCGGCTGCACCGAGCCGTCGAGGCTCTCAAGGCCGCCTAGCCCTAGTTCAACCCTGCGCGGTATCGGCTTCGTCACTGGTGTGACTGTGGAGATCGGTCAGGGTGGTGGTGCTGGGCCGACGGCGATCCCGGCCTCCAACGTGGTTGTGGTTTCTCCCACCGAAATCACCGCGACGACTGGTGGCCCAGCCAAACCCCAGCAGGCTCTACCAGACGGTCAGCCCTTCCCCTTGTGAGTATCGGGCGGCGCTGGCGCCGAGCGCGCCGTCTCCGCGCGCGGCCATCCGGCAGGCGGCCACGAAGACGAGCACGAGGGTCAACCACAGGACGCCGAGGATCAGGATCACAGGCACGAGCATCGCTATCACCTTGCACTTTTAGGGAGGGTCATCTGTCGTCCTCTTCGGGCAATCTCGTGTCGTCCTTTAAGGGCAGCCCCCGACTCTGGACAGATCATCGTCGGCCGCAACCGCCGTGATGTCGCGCAGTGGGTTGGAGCTCAGGAGGTCGGTCAACGAGGGCGGCACGGCCGTTACGGCCGGCACCTCGAGCGTCTCGTGTCGTCTCTCAGTGGGTAGCGGCGACGCATGAATGGCGAGAACTTGGGGGCGGTGAAGTCGATCTGGCCATGGTGGGGGCTGTAGATCAGGCCTTTCTTGATGAGTGAGTCGCGTGGAGCCGACGTGTAGGACGGTTGCCTGCCGAGACGTTTGGCGATCTCGGCGGTGTGGTATGGCCCCTCGCCGAGGTCTGCCATCGCGGCCATGTATTGCCGCTCGCGTTCGGTGGCCTTCTCGAAGCGGGCGTGGAAGAACTCGTCGTCGAGCTCTGCGAGCACGAGCGCCTCGGCGCCCTGAACGTCGCCGGCGCGGATCGGTGAGCGCGGCGCGTGATTCCACGCCTCCCTGCCGTATGCCTGAATGAAGGCGGGATAGCATCCGGACTCGCTGATGATCCGCGCGAGGGCGTCCTCCTCCCAGGCGACATCTCGGGCCTGGGCTGGTGCTACGAGCGCTTGACGTGCCGCGTCCTCGCTGAGCGGCCTGAGCCTGGGGTAGACGAACAGCCGCTCGGCGTAGGACTTCGCGTCGAGCATCAGGCCCGGAAGCTGTGGAAGACCCGTACCGACGAGCGCGACGGGCAGCGTCCTTTTGTAGAGGTAGGACCCGCCTATTCGTCCATCCCCCGCCTATTCGTCCATCAAAACGAGCTTGAGGTCCGGAATATGACCGCTCACGCGTATCAACCGTATGAGCCACTCACGGGTAGCGACACTGTTTACGGTTGGATTTCTCATGCTGGGTACCGGAGGCACGCTGGCACTTGCCGGCGGTGACGGCGCGGTGGGTGCTCCCGCCAGCGCCAGCTTCAACCAGTACCGTCCTGTCGAAACACCGCCGGTCTCGGTTGCACCGGCGACGACGGTTGCACCCGCGCCCACTCCCCCTGCGCCGGCTCCTCCAGCTCCGCCACCAAAATTCGGTCCTCTCCAGGTGGCGGCGGCGCTCTCGACGCATGGTGTTGCCACGGTCAGCTGCCCGGACGTTTGCCACATCACGCTACGCGCTCGCCACGGATCGCGTCTCGTGCACGTGACGGTGACGCTCAACGCCGACGGCACCACGATCGTCAGGCTGACCAAGCACGAGCTCCGCCGGCTCGGCCGTGGGTCGGTGGTGGTGAGCGTCTACGTCGACGGCAAAGCCATCGCAACTCGCAAGGTGAGGTTGGCGTAGGCCGTCGCACGCGACTCGAGAGGCAGCCCGGGAGCTCCGATAGGGGTTCAGCCGCGAAGCCAGGCGGCGAGGAAGGGGTCGGCCACGACGAGGGTCTTCCCGCGGCGGGCGATGAGCTCGGCGTCTTCGAGGACGTTCATGGCCTTCTTGACCGAGGAGGGATTGGCCAGCGCGGTTCGGGCGAGGAACGTGGCGCCTGCCGGCTGCTCGGTGGGTTCGTCGGCCAGCGCGGCCAGGACGCGGCGCTGTCCCGGAGACAGCATCTCGTAGCGTTCGGCGTAGGTCGCCGCGTCGTGGGTGGTCGCAGAGGACAAGCCGGCATGGACAGCGCTCTCATCGATGGTGGCGCCGGCTACGTCGTAGGCCTCGTAGGCCAGTCGCTGAATGTCGTTGGGAGCGGGCCCCGATAGCTCGACGATCAGACGGGCGACGGCTATGCTCATCGGCTTGCGCCCGGTGACCGCACGGGAGCGCAGGTGCGCGGCCATCACCTCCTCCGGCAGGGGTCCGAGGGTAATGGGCTCTGCCATGCCGTATAGCGCTGCGCTCGAGGAGGAGACGAGCTGTTCCATGAGGTGTCTGCGAGATCCGGCCACGATCAGCGATACCTGTGGGTGCGCATCGGCGAGCGCCTTGAGCAGGCCTGGTAGGTGCGCGCCGAGCTCCACGATGGCTTGGAACTCGTCGAGCACCAGCGCCGCTGGACGACGATCGGCCAGGTCTGAAAGCACGCCATAGATGTCCGCGATCACGTTGTCGGCGTCGGGGGCGCTCAGCCCGGTGTCAAATCCGAACTTCGGATGCTCGCCTTCGAACGTCACGACCGGTCTGGCCCGCAGCCGGCGCAGGAACTCCGGCACTGCCTGACGGGCACGATGCCAGCGTCCGCCCGGAGCCCGGAATGCCTGCGTGGCGAGTTGCGAGGCGAACGCTCCAAGGTCGCGGCTGCGCAGCACATTGGCATGGATCACCGTTGCGCCGTCCCGCTCGATCTCGCGCTCGGCACGCAACAGCAGCGAGGTCTTGCCGTACCGGCGAGGCGAAATCACGACCGCGTTGACCCCGGTGCGCAAGCGGCTCAGAAGTGCCGCTAACTCGGCCTCGCGACCAGCGAAGTGCTCACCCTCCGCGGGGGTGCCGTAGTGAAAGGGGTTCCTTGTCACGACCACGTACTATACCAAATGGCATCATCCCAATAGGGATAATGCCAGATGGTGTACTCGGTGGCGCGCGCATCGAGGCTTGGGGCTCCTCACACGGGTGGGCCACTGCCACCCGTGTTCATCGGAGATGAGCCTTGGCTTGGGGGTGGGCGGCTTGCGGCAGAGTTACCTGGTCAGCGTGGAGGGGCTCCACCGAAAACCGGGTCGGATCAGGCAGCGGTCCTATTTTTCGCTTTCGACCACCCTTTCCGCCGACGCCATCCCGATCCTGTTGTTGAGGATCGCCGTGTTGTTCCCCGCGGCGGACGGCAGCCCGATTTTCTCGTCGATTAGGGGATCGAGGATGGCTGAGAGCGCGCCGCCACAGCCGTTCGCCGCGGGTGCGGAGAATGCGTTGTCGACCAGCGTGGAGTTGGGCAGCTCGAGCAGTTCGCCTTCGTCCGTTTCGTCGATCGGACCGACTTTGCCGCTGATCGGCTTGTTCGGCGCCGGCGGGCTGGTGGCGCCGGTCGTGAGGTTCCACGTGATCGGGGTGGCGCTCGAGCCGATGTAGCAGGCGCTGCCGAGCAGCGGGTTTTCGAGGTGGATCTTCACCGGCAGCGACAGCGCGACCGCTTCTCGGTTGATCAGGTTGTTTTTGCTGATGCCGATGTCGCCGGCGGGCTTGGCCAGTTCGGTGACGGCGTTTACCCCGGTCTGACCGCTCTTTTCGAGCGTCGCTTCGCACGTCGCGCGCGCGAGCTTTTCCAGCGCTTTCGTGCCTTTGATTTCGCTGCACTCGAGCAGACCCGGCAGCCCGCCCGGAACCGGCTCCGGCGTCTTGGACATCGTTTCGCCGTTCAGCGCTCCGACGAACGTTTCGGCTTCGGTTTCTTCGTTACGGATGATTCCGCCCTGCAGCGTGATCGTCTTGGTGACCGGGACGGTCTGTTTGCCCAGCGTTACTTCTCCGGTTTTGGTCTGCGAATGGACGCAGAGAGTTACCCCTGAGGTGAAGCGCGGGCATTGTGCGAACACGGCAAAGTCCCCCGTCGGGCTCTTCGCCAGGGCGGGCGCCGCGACTGCCGCGCCGGCCGCCGGCGGCGCGATCAGCGCTGCCGCGACGACGATCGTACGCCCGCGAACATTCGCCAAGCGCGTGAGGTGATTGACGACAGACATCACTGGTCAACTCCTTCTGGTCGGGTGGATTCTGGTGGACTTCCTGGCGTTCTTCGCTCGCTTCCTGACCTTCTTCGCTTTGGCGCGATGACAACCCATGACCTGGACGGAGGTGTTCTGCTTGAGCACCGCGCCGTTCTGTCCCGTCATCGCCGTGGGCATCACCAGCTTCTGATTGCAGAGGTTCCCGTGGGCGGTGAACAGCGCGTATTCGCCTTGGGGAGCGGTGAATTCGAAGCTCGAGAAGGGGGCGTCTGGGATCGTTTCAAAATGCGAGTAGGTGATCCCTTTCTTAATCAAAGTGTGGCCGTCCACGATCAGCGTGACGCCTTCGCCCTGCAGCACCATCTCGACGTCCGGGAACGCCGCCCCGCCGTGAGATACGAGGTAGACGGGACCCATCAGGGGGCTGGCGAGAACGGGGGTGTGGACGACGACGTGCGCGATGTCCGATTGCGGTGGGCATCCCGCCGGGTTGGCGTTGAACTGCGCTTCCGTGCAGGCTTTGTTCAGCGTCTTCAGCTGCGTCGGCAGCGATTTCGGCAGCTCCACGTCGACCTTGCGAAGGTTCGCCTCACCGCCGCCGGCCGGGCCCGGGTAGGCGATCTTGACGGTCAGGCTCGCCCCCAGCGCTTTGCTGGTCGCGCCGTTTGTCGACGCCGAGAGTTTCGGCGCGAACCCCAGTTCCCGGCAGCCTCCGATCCCGAACGGGCTCGAGACCGCCGGCGCGGCGCCCTGCGCGCCGGTGACCGTGCCGGAGAACGATTGCGGTTCGCAGTCGGTCGGGTTGAAGATGAATTCCGGCCGGTCGATCACGGCCTCGATCGTGCGCAGGTCGGTCGGCACCCCGTCCAAGATCTGCGGCAGCGGGTCGGTCGCGACCGTGATCTGCGCGGTCGTTGGGTTGACTTCGATCCTCGCGCGCGTGATCACCGTGCCGAGGTCGAACGGGCCGGCGAGCACCGGCGTCACGATCGACAGGCCATATGGCGCGCCGCCGTATCCACTGGTCAGGTAGATCGGCGCCTGGGGCCGACCGGGTTCGGGAATGCTCAGCGGGAACGAGCCCGGCCCCGCCTCCACGGTCGTGTGCCCGATCTGCGAGCTCGCCGGACAGCTGCCCAGCTGAGCCTGCGGTTCGCCGCACAGCGGAACCTTCGAGACCATCCCCAGCAGGCCCTGCGGCATCTCAAAGCGCAGGCTCGAGATCCGCTGCTGTCCGTCGCCGCGCGCCAGCTGCAGCGAGAAGCTCGTGAACGCGCCCGCCTGCGTGCTCGCCGTGCCGGCCACAAGCGACGGGCTCAACGGCAGCGGCGAGGACGGGCAGGGAGCGCCGGTGGGGCCGCCCGTGATCGCGAACGCGCTGGTGGGGAGGGCGTCCGCGACGGACGGGCTGCCCCACGGCGTGAAGTCCGAGGTCGTCGCGTAGGTCGCGCACTGGGTCGGTGTGTCGAGCGCCGCCCGCGCACCGCCGTCGAAGGAGAGCCTGAAGTCCGTGAACGGTAGCTGCGGGGCGTCGCTGAACGTCGTCGTGATCTGGCCCGTCTGTTCGTTCAGGTGCACGTTGCCGATTAGCTTCACGTTCACGCCGTCCGCCGAGGCGGCCACCAGCAGCTGCAGGTTCGGCGGGTTTGACTGCAGCACGTAGATGCTGCCTTCGAGCCTGTCTGCCAGCAGCGGCGTTTCGATCGTCACCGTCCCGATTTTTGCTGTTGGCGGGCATTCCGGCGGGCCGGTGAAGCGTTCTTCTTCGCCGTTTTCGCCTTCGCGGGGAAGATCGTCGGTCCCAGGGCCCGTACCCGCCTGGCAGGCCGCGAGGCCCGCGGCCTGGCCGGGGTTGACGACGACGCCTTCGGGGAGCGTCACCGTCGTGTTCTGGATGTCGGCGCTCGCCAGGCCTTCGGTGCTCAGCAGGCCTTCCTGGGGCACCCTGACTTCCGCGGTCAGGCCGGTCGCCGTGTCGGACTCGGTGGTTTCCGGTGCGAGCGTCAGCGTGGGGGCGAAGGCGAGGCGTTCGCAGCCCGTGAACCCGGTGGGCAGGCCGCTTTCGCCGTGGAGCTCGAATTGGTCTGTGGCTTGCAGGCCCGCGTCCTGCCAGGTGTTGGCGGCGATCGTGAAGGCTTGCGCTTCCGCTGAGCCGCACGACGTCGGCAGCGTCAGAAACGGCGCCTGTGCGGCGTCTGATTTGCATCCTTCCGGGCAGTTGGGGGCACGCCGCAGGGCGTTGTGGATCGGTTCGGCCGGGACGCCCCAGATCGTCAGGCTGTTGAACAGCACTTCACGCTGAGCGAGATCTTCGACGTGCTCGGTGATCCCGTAGTCCCCGCCGCTGCGCACGGAAGCGTCGAGGAACGTGGAGATCCCCGCGAGCGTGAACCCGAACTGGGCCGGGAGGCCGCGGGCTGGAAGGAGGTTGTACACCGGCAGGGGCTGTGGTTCGGGACCCGTATTCGCGGTGTCGAAGCCGATCTGGGTGTCCGCGGGGCAGCGCCTGGCGTCGAACTGCTGGCGCTCACAGCGCGGCGTCGCCTGCGGATCGCCGATCGTCCCGGGCGGCAGCTCGACCGTGATGCTCCTGGCTTCGCCGCCCGCCGGTTCCGGTTCTTCTTCGGGCTGCGTCGTGTTGTAGTCGAGCGGCACGGTCAGCTCGTAGGGGTGCGAGCCGGCCTGCGTGTCGATCGTCCCGCCGGCGTTGCTGAACCATCCGGCGAAGCCCGCGAAGCCGAACCCGGCGGGCGTCGAGCTGACGCTCAGCGGCTCGGACGCGCTCGCGGGACTGGGTGCGCCGCCGCCTGCGATCGTGACCTGATTGGGAGCGGTGGGCGAACCGCCGGGGACGTCGATCGCGATCGCGATCGACTGGACGCCGATCGAGCCTTCGCTGTCTCCGGGGTCGATCGCGGGGAGCTCGCCGGCGATGTTCGTGCACTTGACGACGGTCGTGCCTTTGCAGATCCACCGTTCGTGCACGACTTTGTCGAATTCGCTGCCGCCGGCTTCGGTCGCGGTTACGCCGGCGGGCAGCGTGTCGGTGACCGTGACCGTCCCTCTGCTCGGCGCCGCGCCGATGTTGTAGACGTCGATCCGGATCACCCCGTGGCCACCCGGGGGGAGGTTCGTGGGGTAGCTGCGCGCCGTCAGCTGCCAGCCGGGCGCGGGGGTTTCTTCGGCGTGGGCGGCGGCGGGTGATGCAAACGCGCACAGGACGAGCAGCACGAGCGCCGCCGGTAGGGGGATGCGACGACGATCGGTGCCACGCGACATCATCATCTGCCCGCCCCGTTGGAGTGCCTGCCGCTGGATTTGCCCTGCTTCCTCGCCGTGCGGCCGTACCTGGCGCGTGCCTGCCGCTTGCACGCGGCTCGCTTCGCTCGCTTCTTCGACTTCCCGCACGCCTTCAGCGCTCGCGCGAGCTTCTGCGCGCGCGTCAGCGCCTTCGGCCTGACCACCATCGCCGCTCCCACCCCCGCCGCTGGCGGCAGGTTGCCCATCCCCGCAAAGCCGGCGCTCGCCGGTACGGAGAAGCTCGCGGGCGGGGGCGGTTGCGGCTGGCAGGTGCTGGGTGTGGCGGGCGCGCACACCGCGGGCGCGACTGGCTGGGTGGCGCCCACGCGCACGTCGTAGACCTCGTAGGCGTCGTTCTGGTCTTCGCCCGTGAGCTGCGCTCGCGTGGCGATGAACACGTCTTCGCCGCTGGAGCTCGCGTCCAGCAGCCACGAGGACGCCGCGCTCGTCCCGCCCGAGAGCAGGTAGGTGCAGCCGGAGCTGGTTTCGCAACTGCCTTCTGTGTCGCGCTCCCACTCGTATACGTCCTGCCGGCCGTTGCCGTCTTCGGGAACGAGCGGCTCGGGGCTGTCGAAGAACACCCGGTTGCCGTTTGCGGAGATGAAGCGCTGCATGTAGGTGTTGCTGTGGCTGACCGGCACGAACGCCGCGGCGCCTTCCGCCACTTCGCCCGCGATCGGCGGCGGTGCGTCGCCGGGGCCGCACGAGACGCACGTGAGCTCGGCGCTTTCGGCGTCGTACAGGTACACCTCCTGCATCCCTTCGTTCGGGTAGCCGGTGAGGCTCGCGCTCGACATGAACACGAGGTGGCGCCCGTCGGGGGTCGCCTGCGCGGTGCGCAGGCCGAGGCCGGGCTGCCAGTCGCCGTTGTTGCCGTGCCCCGCTCCCGTCCCGAACGGCGCCGCGGCGTGGCCGTCCCGGGAGTCGAGCGGGGCGATCAACGTGATCGGCGTGGGCGCCCCCGCGTGGTAGACGTACAGGTTGCAGCCCGTGCTTTCGCCGGCTTCTCCCGGTTCGCAGGCTTCGGATTTGGCACCGCTCGCGAGCGCGCCGCCGGCCACGAAGTACACGTACGAGCCGTCTTCGCTCGAGCCGGCGACGCCCTGCACCCTGGCGTCGGCGCTCGGCGTGAGATCGCTCAGCGCGCCGCTTTCGACGTCGTATTCGTAGAGGTTGACGCCGCTGCCGGGCTTCGTGTCACTGGTCAGGCCGGCCGCGGCCGAGTCGCTGAAGAAGACCTTCGAGCCGTCGCTGCTCGCCGTCCAGAAGCGCCCGCCGCCGCCGGGGCCGGAGCCGCCTTTCGTCGTGTCGATCTGCACGGTGCTCGCGCCGCTCTCGCTCGTGCCGTTCTCGCGCACGTACAGCGCCTTCGGTTCCTCGCTGACGATGCGGCCTTCTTCTCGCTTGGCTTTCAGGGCGGTCCAGAACACGCGCGCGCCGTTCGCGGAGATGGCGTGGCTGAAATCGGGCCCGTTTTCCAGTTCCTCCTCAGTTTCCTGTTCGGCTTCCGGCGGTGCGCCGAACGTGGCGTTCGGCTGCGGCATGCCGCCGGGCAGCGCGTTGACCAGGTACAGCCGGCCGCCGGCCGCGTCGTAGAGGTTGTTCTCTTCTTCGCCGCCGTCGAGCGCCGCGGGCGTCGAGGGCAGCGCGTCGTTGGCCTCGAACAGCACGTCGCCGAGACCTTCGGAGGCGCCCGCGTAGGCGATCGCTTCTCCCGGTTCGCCGTCGTCGAGGACCCTGGATGCTTCGAGGAAGCGTTCGTTCGGCGCGGCGGCGGTGAAGATCGGCTGGTAGTCGCCGGTGGCGCTCGCGCGCTCGTACAGCACGTTGCCGGGCGGGGCGCCCGCCGCCAGGGGGTTGGGGGAGGAGTCGAGGATGCCGGCCGAGAGGTCCGGCGAGAACGCCTGGTAGCGGGCGTGGATCACCCCGCTGGGCTGGATGTTGAGGTGCGTCCACCCGGCGCCCGAGCGCTCGGCCAGGTACTGGTTGCCGGCGCTTGCGCCGTAGATGCCGTTGCCACCTGCTTCTCCCGTGCCCGGAGCGCCCACGTACGCGACCGCGCCGCCGCCGGCCGAAGCCTGAAACGGCAGCTCGGTGAAGATGCCGTCTTCTTCGCTTACGGGAAGACGACCGGCATCGGGCACGAAGGCCTCCGCGTTCTGGCTGGCCGCCGAAGTCACCAGTTCGTAGCCGCGACCGTCTCCCAGCGCGAGCGCGGCGCCGGCAAACAGGCCGGCCGCCGCGCACGCGATCGTCGAGACCGCCAGCGCGACTGCGCACCTGGCGCCTCCCATCGCCGCCGTGCCTCCCATTGTCGTTGGCCTCCAGCTCGGGTCTGCCGTCCTGGCTGGTCAGCCGGAGTACTTCTTGCCGGATTTCAACGTCAGTTCGGACTCGCCCGTGAAGATCGACGTTTCTTCGCCGAACGTCAGTTTGCTGCCCGATTTTTCGGTGAAGTTCAGCAGGTGGCCGGTTTTTTCAGTCGCCGCTTCAGGCGCTTCGCCGGTCGCGCTGCCCGTCACTTTGAATTTGCCCGCCTGCGCGCAGGTCTCGCCTTTCTTGCTTTTGAGCGTGATCGTGACGAATTCAGTGCCCGTTTTCGGCACGAATTTGATTTTGACCGGGGGCCCGGCTTCGAGCGTCGATTTGACCGCGGCCGTTTTGATCGGCTGCGCCACTTCGCACTTGGCGTTGCTGGTTACGGTGCAGCCCGAGAACGAGAGCGCTTCGGCGCGGTTTCCAACGGTCCCTTCGATGAACCCATTGGTGGCTTTGAGTTTGGTGCAGGTGATCGTCAGCCCGTTTTTTTTCTTCAAGGTGAAGCCTTTGACGACTTTGACTTCTTCGGTGAGCTTTTCTTCCGGCGGTTTCAGGCTTTTCAGCGCTTTGCCCGCGACCTTCCATTCGACCGCGGACGCCGACGCGGACGCGATCGCACCTATGGCGAGCACGGCCACGAGGACCAGCCCGAGATAGCCGATGCCTTTCATGCCTTTCCGTTCCATGACCTTCCCTTCTCCTCGGGTTTGAGGTGATGGCCGGCTGGCGGGCGCCCGTCCTTGAGCGAACGCGCACCGGCGCTCGCGTGCCCCGGTCCGCAAGCGGTCCGGGGCGCTTGTGAGCATCTCGACAAGCCCTATACCCGCCGCGGCGGAGAACTACACATCGACCACACACGGAGAACTACACATCGACCACACATCGACCGGCGGCTGGAGGAAGAGCGCGCTTCCCCCGTCGCTTCCCCCGCCTATTCCGCGCGGTACGTGACGTAGCCTTTGTTGTTCCGCTGGGTGACGGCGAAAGGCGTCTTGGTCGTGCCGATCGTGGCGACGCACGCGAAGTTCCGCCCCTTCTGCTGCGGCATCACTTTGGGGCAGAAGACCTTGGCGTGGATGTGGCGCTCCGCGAGGATGCTCTGCTCGATCGCGAACGCAACGTGGCGGGTGTTCAGGATCGCCGTTGGGGTGGGGCCGTTTGCGGTCGAGCTCGTGGAGCTCGTGGGCGATGAGGACGAGCCGCAGGCGCTCAACAGCGCGACGGTCGTGAGCGTTGCGATCACGGCGACAGCTCCGGCTCCGCGGCGCGCACGGGTGCCGCGGACGGTGGGCGAATCGAGAGATTTGGTGTGCATGCGCGCAGCCTAGCCGTTCCCGAGGACGGGATGCTTCGAGCAGGAGTTGACGTCCGTCCGTCGAACCTACTAGGGTGCCAAACGGAGACTTTTGCAGGTATGAGCATGATGCTCGCCGTCCCGGCCCTAGCGGCCGTACTGTGATCACCCACCATACCCAGAGGACGCCAATGCACCAGCGCAGGCAGACCCAGCAGAACTCTACTTTCGCACGTCCAGTCGTGGCCGTGTCGATCTTGGCGGGGACGCTTGCCGTGCTCGTGGCGCTGCTGTTCGCCACGGCCTCTCTGGCTGCCACGACGACGATCATCCGGGCGTGCTACAACACGCGGACCGGTGCGTTGCGTCGGATCGCCCCCGGGCAGAAATGCCCCGCCGGTCAAGCTCACATCCACTGGGGCGTCAGGGGACCCACGGGCGCCACGGGTGCTGCGGGCGCCACGGGTGTAACCGGCGCGACTGGCGCCGCTGGTCCGCAGGGCGGCGTGGGCGTCACCGGTGCGACGGGCGGTCCGGGTGCCACGGGCGTCACAGGCCCGGTTGGTGCTACAGGTGCGACCGGTCCCGCCGGTCTGCAGGGCGTCACGGGCGAAACGGGTGCCACCGGCGCGACCGGTTCTACGGGCGCTACCGGCGTCACGGGCCTCAGCGGCGCGGGCGCCACGGGCGCGACAGGCGAAACTGGTGCTACCGGCGCGACTGGTGCCACGGGCGCGACTGGTGCCACGGGCGCGACTGGTGCCACGGGCGTCACCGGTGCGGGCGAAACGGGCGCGACTGGCGAAACGGGTGCGGCCGGCGAAACCGGTGCTACGGGTTCCACGGGCGCGACCGGTGCTACGGGCGAAACGGGTGCTACCGGTGCGACGGGCGCGACGGGTGTGACCGGCGCCACCGGCGCCGAAGGACCGCCCCTCCACTTCTTGGGCGAATGGACCAGCGGAGCCACATACAGCGTGGGTGACGGGGTCTCGTACACGAACGGCAACTCCTACGTCTCCGCGGTCAACGGCAACCATGCGAACAACCCGAGCACGAGCCCGGACTGGCTGCTGCTGGCTGAAAGAGGCGGGACCGGCGCCACCGGCGAAACTGGTGCTACGGGCGAAACGGGTGCTACCGGCGAACAAGGCGAAAAGGGCGAAACGGGTGCCACGGGCGAAATTGGCGCGACCGGCGCTACGGGCGAAACGGGTGCTACGGGCGAACAGGGCGAACAAGGCATCCAGGGTGTACAAGGCGTGATCGGCGAAACGGGTGCTACGGGCGAACAGGGCATCCAGGGCGAACAAGGCATCCAGGGTGACCAGGGCGTGACCGGTGAAACGGGCGCTACGGGTGAAAAAGGCGAACAGGGTGAACAGGGCAATCAAGGGGATCAGGGAGAACAGGGCATCCAGGGTGACCAGGGCGTGACCGGTGAAACGGGCGCTACGGGTGAAAAAGGCGAACAGGGTGAACAGGGCAATCAAGGGGATCAGGGAGAACAGGGCATCCAGGGTGACCAGGGCGTGACCGGTGAAACGGGCGCTACGGGTGAAAAAGGCGAACAGGGTGAACAGGGCAATCAAGGGGATCAGGGAGAACAGGGCATCCAGGGTGTGACCGGTGAAACGGGCGCTACGGGCGAACAGGGCATCCAGGGCGAACAGGGCATCCAGGGGGACCAGGGCAACGAAGGCAGCCAGGGCGTTCAGGGCGCCACCGGCGCCGAAGGGCCGCCCATTCACTTCCTGGGCGTATGGAACGGAACAACGACTTACAACAAAGGCAGCGCGGTTTCGTACACGAACGGCAACTCCTACATCTCCGCGATCAACGGCAACAAAGGGCACAACCCGAGCACGAGCCCTGTTGACTGGCTGCTGCTCGCTGAAAAGGGCGAACAGGGTGTCCAGGGCGCGACTGGCGAAACGGGCGCTACTGGCGAAACGGGCGCGACTGGCGAAACGGGCGCCACGGGCGAAACGGGCGAAACGGGTGCGACAGGCGTCACGGGTGAAACCGGCGCCGAAGGACCGCCCGTCAACTTCTTGGGCGAATGGGTCAATACGACCACATACAGCGCGGGTGACGCGGTTTCGTACACGAACGGCAATTCCTACATATCCGCGATCGACGGCAACCACGCGAACAACCCGAGCACGAGCCCGTCCGACTGGCTGCTGCTCGCCGAAAAAGGCGGCACCGGTTCCACCGGTGTGACTGGCGCTACGGGCCCGACCGGCGCGACGGGTGCGACCGGCGCCGGTACGACAGGCGCGACGGGTGCGACAGGTCTCACGGGTCCGACCGGGCCTACAGGTGCGACGGGCGCGACTGGGCTCACTGGTGTCACGGGCTCCACCGGCCCGACCGGTGCCACGGGCGCGGGTACAACCGGTGCCACGGGCCCGAGTGGGGGCCCGACCGGCCCGACCGGCGCGACCGGTGCCACCGGAACGCCGCCTACGTTGGAAGAGGCGAATCTTGACACTCCCCTCAAGAAAAATGTTGGCGAAATAACGGCAATCGAAGTGACCTGTCCGGCTGGTAAGCAGGCATGGGGCGGGGGTGGAGATGCGGCCGCCGTTGGCGGGGGCAGTGCCGCACTGATAGCCTCCTTCCCGGTCAGCAACAAAACCTGGCGGGCGGAAGCCATGACCACCAGCACCGTGACCGGCGGAGATATGCTTGTCTACGCCCAGTGCGGCTAGGCGGGGCCGAGATCAGGGAACCGGCCGCTCGCCTTTAGCCCCCCGCTCGCCTTCAGCCTCCTTTGTAAAGATCACCCAGCGGAAGAGCGTGTAGTTCCAGCACATCACCAATGTCATCACGATCAGCTTGCCGATGAACGGCTGCAGCCCATGGTCGTTCAAGTAGCTGATCGCCCATACGGTGAACAAATAGTTGAAGGCCAGCAGTGTCAGGTACTCAATCACCTGCCTTGCCGGCCGCTTCTTCTGCTCACCCCCAAAGACCCATTGCTTATTAAAAGTAAAGCTGATCGCGAAGCCCGAGAAGAAGCCGATTGAAGTAGCGATCGTCAAAGGCAGCCCAACCACGTAGTAGGTGAACAGCAGGAGGGCATAGTCCGCTCCGAACGCTGAGACGCCGACTACGAGATATCGCGATGTGGAGTGCCCTGTCAGGTGTTTGATTCTCGTGCCGTGCATGTTGTGTCTGACGGGCGCTCCCCTTCGAGGCGCTGCTGCAGCAGCGCGACGCGCTGGGCGAGCGCCGTGTTCTGATCTGACAGGCGCGAGACGTCATCGAGAACTGCACGAGCATCACGAGCACGAACAGGAACGCGATCGCGAACAGCGCCGAGGGGGCGTAGGAGACGCCCGCGTCGTGCGCCACGCTCTGTATCGTCCCCTGCGCCAGCGACGAGAACGAGCACCGTCGCACCCGCCAAGAGCCACAGGATCGCGTAGCGCTCCATCAGGCGCTTGCGCCTGACCAGCTCGAAGATCGCCCCGCACACCACGACCGCCGCCGCGATCTCCTCGAGCTCCAGCTGCAGCGCCCCCGGCCTGCTCGCCGCGGTGAGCGCCCACGCCGCGGTGTGCGAGAGGTGCGCCGCGAGCGCCGTCATGACGCGCGCTCCACGACCGCCGCCGCCGGCTCCTCGCCGCGTGTGCCGTGCGCTCCCGCCGCCGGCTCCGGCTCCGGCGTCTCCGTCGGCCGCGCGCGGAACAGCGCCACGAACACGGCCAGCAGCACCTTCACCATGTAGTAGACCGACTGAGTGGAGGAGATCGCCGAGGTGCCGCTCGTGCCGCGGGCGCATCACCACGGGGATCTCGCAGCTGTTCAAACGGTGCGCGTGCATCAGCAGGATCGCCTCGATCTCGGGATAGTCGTGAGGGTAGTCGCGCGCAAACAGCTTGATGCCGCGGCGATCGGTCATGCGAAAGCCCGACGTCGGGTCGCTCACGCGCCGGCGTGTGATCAGCGAGACCACGCGCGAGAAGAGGCGGATGCCCACCCGCCGCGCGGCGGAGGAGCGGTATCCCTCGCTCGAGGGCTCGAGGAAGCGCGAGCCCGTCACCATGTTCAGGCCTGGCTCGCCGCACAGGCGCGCGAGCAGCTCGTGGATGAAGCGCGGGTCGTGCTGGCCGTCGCCGTCCACCTGCACCGCCACCTCATAGCCGTTCTCGCGCGCATATATATACCCGCCTGCATCGCGCCGCCGATGCCGAGGTTGAACGGCAGGCGCAGCACCGTGGCGCCCGCCGCACCGGCGCGCTCGCCGGTCGCATCGGATGAGCCGTCGTCCACTACGAGCACGTCGAAGTCGGGCGCATACCGGCGGATCCCCGCCACCGTCGCCCCCACGGCCCCCGCCTCGTTGTAGGCGGGCACTATCGCGAGCCTTCGCTTCATGCAAGTAAGATATCGGCAAGTGAGCGGATTCACCGTAGGTAACAAGGCGGCTGAACCGTGTCACTGATCCTCTCCTGGGTGCTGTTCCCGCTGGTGCTGGCGGCGCTCGGCCTCGGTTGGGGGAGGCTCGTGGAGCTCGCCAGCGGCGCGCGCCTTGAGGGCGCGCTGCTGATCCCGGTGGGGCTCGCCGCCGCGCTCGTCGTCGCGGGCACTGTCACGGGGTTCTCCGCGATCGCTCCCGCGGCGGTGACGCTGACCGCGGTCGGTGGCGGGGTGGGACTGGTGTTGGCACTGCGCGCGCGCCGCTGGCCCGGTGGCTGGCCGCTGCTGGCGGCGCTGGGCGCGCTGCTCGTCTACGGCGCGCCCGTGCTGCTGTCCGGACAGGCGACCTTCCTGGGCTACATCAAGCTCGATGACACGGCGTCGTGGTTCAACATCATCGACAACGTCATGTCCCACGGGCGCTCGGTGGCGGGGCTGGCGAACTCGACTTACCGGCTGCAGATACAACAGCCCGGGCCCGCCTACCCGCTCGGCGCGTTCATGCTGCCGGGCGTCGCGCGCGCGCTGACCGGCATCGACATCGCCTGGGTCTTCCAGCCCTACCTCGCGTGCTGTGGGGCCGCCGTGGCGCTGAGCGTGTACGCGCTGATCGGGCCGCTCGTGCCTGGTCCGCGCCTGCGCGCGCTGCTCGCCTTCCTCGGCTCCCAGCCGGCGCTGCTGTACGGCTACAGCCTGTGGGGCGGGATCAAGGAGATGACGGCGGCGTTCCTGCTGGCGCTAGGCGCCGCGCTCGCCGCCGCGCTGCTGGCCCGCCGGCCGGCGGGCTGGCGCGAGCTGATCCCGCTCGCCGTCACCGCGGGCGCGCTCATCCAGACGCTCGGCGCCGGCGCCGCCGGGTGGGTGGCGCCCGCGCTGCTGTTCCTCGTCGGCGTGTGGCTGTGGAGAGAGCACGGCGCGCGCGCGGCGCGCGGCGTGGCGGCGTCGGGCGGGTGGCTCATCGCGATCACGGCGGTGTGCGTGCTGCCCGTTTGGGTCGTGCTGTCGGACTTCCTCTCCAACAAGGGCGACCTGCTCAACGAACTCTTCTCGAGCGGCCAGTCAGTTCACACGAAACTCGGCAACCTGTTTCAGCCCGTGAGCGCGTGGCAGCTCGCCGGCATCTGGCCCGTCGGCGACTTCCGCCTGACCGCGCCCACCGTGCAGAGCGCGCTGTGGATCGGTCTGACGCTGATCGCCGCGCTGTTCGCGCTGTTCCTGGCCGTGCGTCGCCGCAGCTTCGGCGTGCCCTTCTACGTCGCGGTCGCCCTGATCGGCAGCGGCGTCGTCTATTTCTCCGGCGGCACGCCGTGGGTGACGGGCAAGTCGCTCGCGTTCTCATCACCCGCGGTGCTGGTGGCGGCGCTGGCGGGCGCCGGCATGTTGTGGGGAGTGCGGCGGGCCGCCGGACCGCGCGGCCTCGCGCGGCGCATCGGCGCCGGGCTCGTGATCGCGGCGCTGGGCGCCGGTGTGCTGTGGTCGAACGCGCTCGCCTATCACGACGTGACGCTCGCGCCACGCGCGGCGATGGTCGAGTTGCAGCACATCGGCACGCTCATCGCCGGCAAGGGGCCGACGTTTGTGAACTCCTACGAAGTCTATGCGGACCGCCACTTCCTGCGCGAAGGAGCGCCCGTGGAGCCGGCCGAGTACCGCGACGTGTCTCTGTACACGCGCAACGGCGTAGAGCTGACCAAGGGCGCCGCGGCGGACCTCGACTCGTTCCCGCTCGCGACGCTTGAACCCTACCGCTCCATAGTTACACAGCGCTCGCCGGCGGAAAGCCGTCCGCCGTCGACCTATCAGCTCATCTGGCAGGGCCGCTACTACCAGCTCTGGCAGCGCCCGGAACACCCCGCGACGGAAATTCTCGAACACGTGCCGCTGGGTGAATCGAATTCGCTGGCATACTGTGGCCCGGCGTCGAACGCCGTCACGGGACCGCTCTGCTCGGTCAATCCGGTTGCGATCCCACCGTGCGCACAGGTGAAGAAGCTCGGCGCCGAGGCGTTGCACGACGGTGGCGTGCTCGTTGCCTACCAGCGCCCGCTGCCGATCGTCGCGCGTGGAGATCAGACCCTCTGGCCCGGCAGCTGGTTTCATGACCCCACGGCGCATACGTTGACAGCGACGAACCCGGGACAGGCGATCGCGCATATCGTGGTTTCGCCGTCGGAGGACTATGAACTGTGGCTGGGCGGGAGCTTTGCGCGCGGCTTTGAGGTGAGCGTCGACGGGCGCAACGTGGGGAGGGTCAAGAACGTGCTGAACGGCTACAACGGCTACGTGCACGTCGCCGATGTTTACGCTCGATGCCGGCGTCCACACGATCGTGCTCACATTCCCCCATGCCGACCTCGGGCCTGGCAGCGGCGACGCCGAATACACCGACGCTCGGGGCGATCACGCTCGTAGCCGCAGCAGCCCGCCGAGCGAACTCATCGAAGTCGATCCACGCTACGCCGCGCACTCTGCGGGCGTCCGCTCGACTGGATCGAGATCGTCGCGAGGGTTGCCTGAGCGCCGATCGCGTCAGGTGAGTGAGCCGGACCGGGCTTGAAGGAGGTCGCCGGCTTCATCGGGGGTCGTCCCGCGGAGCGTCGATCTCGGAGGCTCGCGTCGCGAGACGGCGGCTGAGATGGAGCGCGCGACGGTGTGCAAGATCATGCCGTCCGAACAGCTCCATACGCTCCGGCAATCGGAGTGCAAAGCGACGACGGGAGTTCTGATGCAACGATGCAGGGGCCGGGGGATCATGATGTTGCGCGCGGCTATCGTGCCGGCGTTCGCGCTGGCGCTGGTGGCGAGCTTGCCGGCAGCGGCGCTCGCTGCGAACGGAAGCTGGATTGCGGCCACATCGATGCACGAAGCGCGTGAACGCGCCGTCGCCGTGCCTCTCCCGGACGGTCAGGTGCTCGTCGCGGGCGGCGAAAACGAAGCTGGCGCGCTCGCCACCGCTGAAATCTATGACCCCTCCACGAATACGTGGGCCCCGGTCGCGCCGATGAATGAAGCGCGCGAAGGCGCGGCCGCCGCGTCGCTGCCCGACGGCGATGTGCTGGTCGCGGGCGGCAACGAAGCCGAAAGGCAAACTCGCAAAGCGCCGAAATCTACGATCCCTCGACTGCCACATGGGCACCGTACCGGGGAAATGCTTGTACCCCGCGAAGGGGCTGCTCGCCGCGCTACTGCCCGACGGCGATGTGCTGGTCGCGGGCGGCGATAACCCCGGCCCTGGACACAAGCGAAATCTACGATCCCACCACGGAAACGTGGAGCCCGGCCGAATCGTTTGCGGAAGCCCGTGACTTCGCGACTGCGGCAACGCTCCCCGACGGCGACGTGCTGCTCATGGGTGGCAAGGAAGGCAATGGACAGGCGCTCGCGTCCGTGGAAAGGTTCGACGTGTCCACCGATAAATGGTCCAGCGAAATCCCCCTGCTCGAAGCTCGCGATTTCGCGACGGCCGCGCCGCTCCCCAACGGCGAAGTGCTGCTGGTCGGCGGCCACAACAGCGGCGGCTACATCGAAACGACCGAAAGCTTCTCCCAATCGCGGGGGACCTGGACTGCATCGTCACCGATCTCCGTGGGTCGCGAAGGCGCGCTCGCCGCGCCTCTGCCCGGCGGCGGCGTGCTGGTCGCCGGAGGCGAAGACGCGGCCGACGAATACCTCGCGAACGCCGAAATCTTCTACTCCGCGCCCGAAGCGCAGGTGGCGGGTGGCGACTTCGGCGATCAGACGGTCGGCGAGCCCTCGCCGGTGTCGGTGCTGGTCGTGACGAACGTCGGCGCGCAGGCGCTGGCGATCACCGCCGCCACGCTGCAGGGCACAGACCCGGCCGACTTCGCGATCACCGCCGACACGTGCGTGGGGCGCAGGCTGACCACCGGGCAGAGCTGCGCGATCACCGCGCGCTTCACGCCGTCCGCGGAAGGCCTGCGGGAAGCCACGATCGCGCTCACCGACAACGAGCCGTCGGCGACCGCGATCGCACTGACCGGGACCGGCGTGGCCGCAAACGCAGGACCCACCGGACCCACGGCCCCCTGGGCCAACCGGACCGAGTGGGCCAACCGGACCTACTGGACCCAGCGGACCAACCGGGTCCACTGGACTCACCGGAGTCACGGGATCGACCGGACCCACAGGCGAAGCCGGGATCAAGGGCGCCAACGGTACCAACGGGACGAACGGCGCCAACGGCGCGCGGGGACCCGCCGGCTCGCGAGGACCCGCCGGACCGCGGGGACCGGCCGGCCAGGTCGAGCTCGTCACCTGCAAATCGGTCAAGCACGGCAAGGGCAAGCACAAGAAGACCGTCCAGAAATGCACGACCAAGCTGACGAGCTCCCCGGTCACGTTCACGAGCACGGGGGTGCGGATCGCGGCGCTGCTCTCGCGTGGCGGCACCGTCTACGCCGGTGGGTCGGCGATCGAATCGGGCGGGCAGACCAAGCTGCTGCTGACCCCGAGCCGGCAGATCGGCGAGGGGCGCTACACGTTGACGCTCACACGCGCCGGAAAGCGCCGGCTCGAGACGATCCTGATCGACTGAGGCGCGCCGCTGCATGGCGGCCCCCGCTCGCCGCCCCCCGCTCGCCTCGTAAAAAATTCAGCGAACGAGTCGGAAAGACCGGGCCGCCCTCGTAGTTATGAGTAGACGTCAAGGACCGGCCGGTCGTCGTCTCGCGGATCGCGGGTCTCCCGCCGGCTAAGGCCAAGGCAGGCCAGTCCAAAGCAGTTCAGAGCAGGGGGCTTTTCATGCGTTCAGCATCCCGTCCGCGTCGATACGTAGCACGACATTGGCTTCTGATCATGAGGCCGGTGTTGCGCTTCAGCGCCACCCGTGATGCCTTCGTGCTGCGCGCCGTCGGCAACTCGGCCGGTCCCGTGCTGCGCCCCGACCGCCGCCGACGCCGGCGAATCTCGTTCGAGGGAGTCGACCGCCGCCGCTCCCAGACGGCGTAGGCCGTCGCTCCCAGACCGCGTAGGCCGCCGCTCCGCCGCGGTCCCCGTCGCGGTTTAGCGCGCGCCCGCGTCAGACCCTGCGACTCCGGGACGATGAGCCGTCCGCGGCAGGCGGCCGAAGGCGCTGTCAGCCGGCAATCGCCAGCAGCGGTTCCGGGCAGTGTGCGGGTCTGGGCGAGACGCGGAGGCGGCGGTCGTCTCCTGCCGCCGGACCTGATCGCCGCGGCGCGCGGCGCGGCATATCCCAACGATCAGCACTGTGAGCAAAGCCCAGGCGATGGCGATTGCCGCGATGACGACGATCATGGCTCCAACCTCTTTCAAGATAGACGGTGCCGGCCGATTCCTAATCGGTGTTCATGGACCAGCGCAGCGTCCAGGTACACCAGTTGGAACCCGCGTCGCGATCGGCAGTTGCGGGATACGGTTGGCCAGCTGTCTAAAGACTTTGTAATCGACATGTGTCTAGATTGACACCGAACGGCTAAGCCGACTACAGTTCCCGCAATAGGAGTCTCAAGCACGGATGCCGGCCACCTATCACCTATCCCACCTGCGCACCTTGGAGTCCGAGGCGGTGCATGTGCTGCGCGAGTCCGCAGCGGAGTTTGAGCGCCCTGTGTTGTTGTTCAGTGGTGGGAAGGATTCGATCGTGCTGCTGCGGTTGGCCGAGAAGGCGTTTCGGCCGGGAGGCTTTCCGTTCCCGGTGATGCATGTGGATACGGGGCACAACTTCCCCGAGGCGATCGAGTTCCGCGACCGGCGCATCGCCGAGATCGGCGAGCGCTTGATCGTCGCCTCGGTGCAGGACTCGATCGAGCAGGGGCGCGTCGTCGATGAGACCGGGCCCCGTGCCTCGCGCAACGGGCTGCAGACAGTCACCCTGCTCGACGCGATCACCGCGCACGATTTCGACGCCGCCTTCGGTGGTGCCCGCCGCGACGAGGAGCGCGCGCGTGCCAAGGAGCGGATCCTGTCCTTTCGCGACGAGTTCGGGCAGTGGGAGCCCAAGGGGCAGCGCCCCGAGCTGTGGAGCCTCTATAACGGACGGATACGCAGGGGCGAGCATGTGCGCGTGTTCCCGATCTCCAACTGGACGGAGCTCGACGTGTGGCAGTACATCGCCGAGGAGGAGCTGGAGGTGCCCTCGATCTACTTCGCCCACGAACGCGAGGTGTTTGCGCGCGACGGGATGCTGTACGCGACGAGCCCTCATGTGCAACTCTCAGCGGATGAGCAACCCTTTACAGCGTCGGTGCGATACAGGACGGTGGGGGACATGACGTGTACGGGGGCGGTCGAGTCGCACGCGGCGACGCTCCAGGACGTGGTGCTCGAGATCGCCGCGACCGAGGTCACCGAGCGCGGCCAGACGCGCGCCGATGACAGGGTTACGGAGGCGGCGATGGAGGATCGTAAGCGTAAGGGCTACTTCTGATGGCGACTTTTGATCCAATCCAGAGCACGCGGGAGGACGTCGCTGCGCTCGGCGGCGAGCAGGGCCTCGGTGTTGGCGAGGCCGGCGGGGAGGGCGTTGTCGATGTCTTCGCGCGGCTCTCTGAGCGTCCCGCGGAACTGCTGCGCTTCGCCACCGCGGGCTCGGTCGATGACGGCAAGAGCACGCTGATCGGGCGGTTGCTGTACGACTCCAAGCAGGTGCTCGCCGACCAGTTGGAGCATGTCGAGCGGGCGAGCAAGCAGATGGGCAGTGACTTCCTCGACTTGTCGTTGTTGACCGATGGGTTGCGGGCGGAGCGTGAGCAGGGCATCACGATCGATGTCGCGTATCGGTACTTCGCGACGGCTCAGCGGCGCTTCATCATCGCGGATACCCCTGGGCACGAGCAGTACACGCGCAACATGGTCACGGGCGCTTCGACGGCGGATTTGGCGATCGTGTTGATCGATGCGCGCAAGGGGATGCTGCCGCAGTCCCGCCGTCATGCGTTCATCAGCTCGTTGTTGCGGATCCCGCATTTGGTGGTGTGCGTGAACAAGATGGACCTCGTCGATTTCGATCAGGGTGTCTTTGAGGGGATCGTCGAAGACTTTGAGGGGTTCGCCGCGAAGCTCGATGTGCCCGATGTGACGTTCATCCCGATCTCGGCGTTGCTGGGGGACAATGTCGTGGAGCGTTCGGAGAAGATGGGCTGGTATCAGGGGCCGCCGCTGCTCTACCACCTCGAGCACGTGCATATCGCGTCGGACAGGAACTTGATCGACGTGCGTTTCCCCGTGCAGTGGGTGATCCGTCCGCGCTCGGGCGCGGGCAGCGACTACCGGGCGTATGCGGGGCAGGTCGCGGGCGGCATTTTGCGGGCCGGTGACGAGGTCGTTGTGCTGCCCAGCGGCCAGCGCTCGAAGATCGCCGCGATCGACACGTTCGACGGGCCGGTGCAGGAGGCGTTCCCCCCGATGTCGGTCGCGCTGCGGCTGGAGGACGACATCGACGTCAGCCGCGGCTGCACGATCGCGCGTGCGCAGAACCAGCCGGCGGTCTCCTCGAGCTTCGAGTGTCAGCTGTGCTGGATGTCCGAGCAGCCCCTCAGCCCGCAGCGGCGTTATCTCGTCAAGCACACGACGCGCACCGCGGCGGTCAGCGCGATCGACGTGCGTTACCGGATCGACCTCGGGGAGCTGCACCGCGACGAGAGTGCGAGCACGCTCGAGCTGAACGACCTCGGGCGTGTGCGGATGGAGCTGAGTGCGCCGCTGGTGTTCGATTCCTACCGGCGCAACAAGATCACGGGCAGCTTGATCGTGATCGACGAGGCCTCCAACGAGACGGTCGCCGCGGGGGTGATTCTCGATACCGAGACCGAGATCGAGGACGCGCCGACGGTTGAGCCGCGCCCGACGCAGAGCCCCAACGTGCAGTGGCAGCGCTCGGAGCTCACGCGGAGGACGCGCTGGGAGTCCCTCGGGCATGCGGGTGCGACGATCTGGTTCACGGGGCTGCCGGGATCCGGTAAGTCGACGATCGCCGGCGCCGTCGAGGAGCGCCTCGTGGCGGCCGGGCGTCCCGCGTTTTTGCTCGACGGCGACAACCTCCGGCATGGCCTCAACGGCGACCTCGGCTTCGACGAGGACGCGCGCTGTGAGAACGTCAGGCGCACCGCGCACGTCGCGAGGCTGTTCGCGGAGGCCGGCACGATCGCGCTCGTCAGCCTCGTCAGCCCCTACGGCTGTGACCGCGAGGTCGCCTCCGGGTTGCATTCGGCGCACGATTTGCACTTCATCGAGGTGTTCGTCGACGCTCCGCTGGAGGTCTGCGAACAGCGTGACCCCAAGGGTCTGTACGCCCGTGCCCGAAAGGGCGAGATCACCGGGATGACCGGTGTCGACGCCCCCTACCAGCCGCCCGAGCAGCCCGACTTGGTGTTGCGTTCGAGCGAGGAGACGGTGGACGGAGCCGTCGAGCGCGTGATGCAGACACTCGCCGCCCGCTTCCTGCACCCCCCGCAGTTGGATCGCCTGCAGGGCGACTGACGCCGCGCGGATTCCGCAACTGGACCGCTTGCAGGGCGACTGACGCCACGCGGATTCCGCACCGCGCACAAAGTGTGGCGCGCGCTACTTACCGGTCGTGCGGTGCATCGTCCCGCGTGCGTGACCGGCGCTTCCTCGCCCGGCCGCGGCCATTGCGCCACCGGACGGGGAACGGGCCGGTGGTGCCGGTGTCCGGCGGATCAGGAGATGCAATGCCCGGTCATCGGGTCCCTCCTCCGAGCGCTCGCTCAAAAGCTTCGGATGAACCGTTCGGAGCACGGGACCTCGGCCTGGATCTACTATCGCCACAACGACCTTTGATTTGCTCGGGATGTCGAACACGATCCCGTCACGCTCCGGTCCACCGCCGGCGACCTTGACGAGCTCGCCGGTGCTCACGGGCTCCTCCATCGAAACAGCGTACTGGGCTGACGAAGCCCGCGGTCTGTCGCCTTACGATAACCGTGTGATCTGCCTATCGTAGACAGATGAATCGTCTATGACGCAGCTGGTTTAACGCCCTCGGTTTAACGCCCTCATCCCGTGGCGCTGCCGGCGATGCCAAAGGGGTTGCACGGGTAGGCGTGCGTGGCTGGTTGGGCTGACTGGGCGGTGATCTGGGCTGAGATCGCCGGTGCGTCGATGCGCTCGCTCATCGGCTCAACTGTCGCGGCGCTCAACTGCTGAAGATCCCCCCGCCGCGCGCTCAGGCACAGGCTGGCGATCACAGAGAGGATCAGGATCCAGGAGGTGGTGATGATGGTGAGTGGAATGACCATTGGTGCTCCAGAGGTGGTCGCGGATGCCGGTTCCTCATAAAGTCTATCAGGTTTATTAGACGAGGCAAGGGAAGGCCGTGTGCCGCGGCCTCTACCGAGCGCTGATCAAGGTCTCCTCAGACGGGGCGTACGTCTCGGCGTACAGCGCACCGGTGCTGGTGCGCTGAGGGCGGGATGCCTCGGGGGTGAGCCTGTGATGAAAGCGCTGCGTTTCGCCGGCCGGCTTGTTCCGGGCGGATGGCTTCGTGGTGCGCCCCTCAGTCGATCTCGACGTCGAAGTCCCAGGAGGCGATTGGTCGTCCGCCATCGGGGGCCCACGTCAAACCGCCGTCGCCCGTTGGAAGTACGTCGTACACCTTCAGAGACAGGGGTTTGCCGGGCAGGATCTGTCGAGGTAGCGCGCCTGCGCCCACAACGGTCACTCGAGGATGGCGTATGTGACCGAGCTCGTCGACGAACGTAAAGGCTTTTGCGTTGAGCGGGATCGCGCCGGATGCGTGTGCGAACGTGACGATGAACGTGCACGGGCTGCTCGCCGGAACCGGGAAGCGGCCCTGCTCCGGCGTTTCCGGCCCTACGGCCGTGGTGAGCACTCGGCCGCCGCCTGAGAGATCGACCGAGACCGTGTCCCCTTGGATCGCCAGCGCGGGGTGGGCGGCGGTCGCCGTCACGACCCGGTTCACCGCAGTCTTCGCCTTCGGCAGCCAGTTGGGAAGTCCCCCGTATTTGGCGCTCGAGATGCCGTGCGTGGCTGCCGGCTTGCCATGCGTGCCGGCAGGAGCGGAAGACGACGACGTGCTGCCCGCGCGGGTCGTGTACCCGGCGCGCTGCGCATGCGCCGGTGGTGCGCTGTGGCTCTCCCGTGCGCCGGCGAGCAGAACCGCCAGCAGCAGCGCGACGGCGCCAACTGTGGTGGCGACGACGACACGACGATCGGAGCCGAGCCCGAAGGCTCGGCTCCTCCCCCGATCATCTCCAGAAGCCGGCCCCGCCGCCGGCGAGGACCCGGCGGCGGGCGTCCTCGCCCACGGGCGCTGCCCGCCGCCGCTCATACGCTCGCCCGGTGAGGCGGGGTCAGCGTCCTCCATGTCCGTACGGACCCTCTGGGTTGGTGAACACGTCCGGGCCGAACGGCGCGAGTCCGGGCTGGGCGGCGTAACCGATGTGGCCCTGCCCATCAAGGCCCCGAGACGCCCGGGACACGTTGAACAGATCCTCCATCGTGCGCAGCCAGCTGTAGTGGTTGTAATCGACCGTGCTGACGCTGCCCGGGTGGATGTACGGGCTGATCAGCACGCTGCCGGTGTCGCCTCCGCCCGTCGTCGGGTCGGTGGCGTCATACAACGGGTCGCTCGCCGGGGTACGCGCTCCGAGCACGATCCCGCTGACCGCGCCCGTCGTCACCAGGGGTTCGCCGGCGGCGTTGACGAGCGCGAACGAGCCGCTGTCCACGAAACCGCCGCTCTGGTTGGGAGCGGTCGCGGTGACCGGTGTGTCTGTGACCTGGCCGACGAACGCGCCTTCGGGGATGCCCGCCCCGGTCACCGAGCGGCCCTTGTCGGTCGCCACGATCGCGTTGTCTTCGATCGTCGAGCTGCCCGCGGGAGCACTCGCTTTGGCGTCCGTGCGCGCACCTGGGATGGGACTGCCGCCGCCGAGCAGGCAGGTACCCACCGGCTGCGCCGGAACCGTCTGGGCGACACAGTCGCTCGGGCGGTCGATGTAGGCGTTGTCGCCCGGTCCGGGGTAGAGCTCTTCGCCGGCGGCGTTCTTTTCCAGCGGCGTGTTCGGGCCGGTTGGCTCGTAGTGCACGCCATGCCCGAACAGCGTCTCGGCGGCCGAGTCGTCTTCGATCGAGGTCGCCGCGTCGGCCGGGACAGCCGTCGAATTGGCGAAGCTGTTGCCGGAGTAGGTGAACGGCGGGAAGCCCTCGTCGAACGTGACGTCGATCAGGCCGCCTTCCTTGAACGCCGGCGATTCCTCGATCTCGGGGATGACGTGTTCGAGGAACAGGTCGGCCGAGTACAGCCCGCCGGTGTAGTTGACCGGTGTGTTCGCGGTGGTCGGACCAGAGAACCCGCCCGAGAGGTTGTTCCCATGGCAGACCGCGTCGTGGCCGTCGCTGCAGTTGTTCGGCGAGATCCAGCTGAAGGCGGGCGTGCTCGCGGCACTCTGCAGGTCGTGATAGAGACCGTTGGTGGAGCTGAACAGGTTGGCGATGTGCGCTTCGTTGCAGTCGCCGGCATCGCTGTATCGATTCAAACCAGGGGAACGGGAAGTGCTTGGGCACGTACTGGTCGGTGCCGTTGGCGCTGCCGGGGTTGGGCTGTCCGAGGTGCTGCCGGTTGCGCCGGGCGTGGCGTACGGAGCGCCGCAGTATTCCGTCCCGGCGTCGTGCGCCGGACCGCTTTCATCGGGGTTGCCCGAGATCCTGGGCGTAGCCCTTCCAGCTCACGTGGGCCGCATCGAGCTGGTTGAACAGCGTCGGCACGCTCGCTGGATACACGCAACCGTTGGAGCCGGCCGCCGCGTTGGGACCCTGGGCGGAGGCCATCTGGCCGTAGTTCGGGTTCGTGAACAGCGACCCCGAGGTGTCGACGCTGCCCGAGAACTTGTCGTAGTACGGGCAGTCCGCCTGCGTATCGGGCTGCGTGGCCTGGCCGGACACCAGCGAGATGTAGTTGTCGAGGCTGAAATGCCCGGTGCCGAAGTAGTTCTTCAGCAGCACTCCCTGCTGGGGAAGGTCCTGCCACAGGTAGGTGTTTTTGTTCAGGCCCGTGAAGGTGGCGTCGTAGGACTTGTTCTCCAAGATGATCAGCCACACGTGCTTGATCTTGCCCGGTTGGATTCCCAGGCCGTCCTGGCTCGGTGGGCCGTGACGGCCCTGGTTGTTGGAAACGGGTCCCGCGAATGCAGGGCCGCCGATCGACGAGGAGGCGCTCGATGAGACGATCGACACGGCGACGGCCGACGCGGCACAAGCAACAGCGACGGCGGTCAATGCTCTGCGCCTCCGACGCGGCCTGGGCGCGCTCGACTCCGAGCTTTGGTGACGGACGAGGCGTGGGACGAGGCGTGCAATACGGCCAGGGGGCTTGGCGTTCGTCGCGGGCATCGCGGAGCTCATCTCCTTATGCATGAAAGATGGTCAGGGACCATCAGTCTCAGAAACCCCCGAATGCCTCAGGTGTCCATCGCGTGACCCAGCGGTGAACAAATGGAGAAGTCATGTGGGGTAGGCTCCGTTACAGGACGCCGCCACGCGACTATCGGAAGGGGAGATCGTGAGCACTACAAGCCAGGATCAGACGCCACTTGACGAGCTGGGCGTCGCGGACCGCGCCAACTTCCAGCAGGGACCGCCGCACGAGCTGTTTCGGCGGCTGCGCTCGGAGTGCCCGGTGCACTGGTCGGACGGCATCACCGAGTACCCCGACGAGGATGGCTTCTGGTCGGTGACCACGGCCGAGGACGTGCACGAGGTTAGCCGCGACTGGGAGACGTTCTCCTCGGAAATCGGAGGCTTCACGGCCACCAAGAAAACGGGACTGTCGCTGGAGATGCAGCAGGCGATGTTCATCGGCATGGACCCGCCCAAGCACGACCGCTTGAAGGCGCTGTTCCAGCGTGGCTTCACGCCCAAGCGGATCGCCGAGCACGAGGACGCGATCCGCGCGATCACCACCGAAGTGCTCGACGGGCTCGCCGGTCGGGAGAGCTGTGATCTCGTCGACGACGTCGCCCAGCCCGTCGTGGCGCGTGTGATCGGCAGTTTCATGGGCCTCACCCCCGAGGACGACGCGGTGTGGGCGAGGCTGATGAATGCGATCGTCGGGGCCGGTGACCCGGATGCCACGCCGGATGGCGCCGACAGCGTGATGGAAAACGAGGTGCCCGAAGTCTTCGAGCGCTGCGGGCGGCTGATCGCCGAACGGCGCGCCGCGCCGACCGACGACTTGACGAGCGTGCTCGTGCACGCCGAGCTCGACGGCGAGGGGCTCCAGGACCACGAGATCGTGATGGGTTTTCTGTTGCTGATGGCCGCCGGGAACGACAGCACCAAGGCGACGTATTGCAGCGGGATGCGCGCGCTGATGGAAAGCCGCGACCAGCTGCGCGAGGTCGTGGAGGACCCGACGCTGATACCGGGCGTCGTCGAGGAGTCACTGCGCATGTTTCCCGCGTTCGGCCACTTCGCGCGCACCGCCACCCGCGACACCGAGCTGCATGGCCAGAGCATCCGCGAGGGGGAGAAGCTCGTGATGTGGTACCCGTCCTCCAACCGCGACGAGTCCCGCTTCGAGGATGCCGAGCACTTCGACGTCAGGCGCAACCCCGAGCACCAGGCGTTCGGTGCCGGCGGCCGGCACTACTGCCTCGGTACGGCGCTCGCGCGTCTGGAGCTGCGGATCCTCTTCGAGGAGACCCTCGCCCGCTTTCCCGAGATTGAGATCCTCGATACCCCGACATACGTCGAATCGGCGTTCGCCAACCAGATGAAGACGCTCCCGGTACGGCTGCGTCCGCTATAGGTCTTCCGGGCCGTGTCTCGCCGACCAGCTCGTTCCGGTCTAAGCTGGCGCCAAGCATGAGGCCCAACCACTCGATCCCGCAAGCTACCGTCATCCCCGACGTCGCGCCGGAGGAGTGGGGCGGGACCTCCTTGCCGAACGAGCTGGCCGGTCCTACTGGCGAGGCAATGGGGCAAGGGACGAACGTCGTCAAGCAGACACTCGAGGCCCCGGCGGTGCAAAGCGGCATCGAAGACGCGCGCGGCTCGTAACTTTCGGACTCGTCAGCCGGCCCCTTGTCAAGCCCACCCTCTGACAGCACGGGCGAGCGCGACCGGCCGCGCGGTAGGTCGAGCGATGGCCCGGAGGAGGACGGGGTGGGTGGGTCCGATTCAACAGTCACGGCGAGCGCACAGCTGCCTGAGCTCGATCAGCGTGCGCTTGCCGCGCTGGGCGAGGTGGGCCGGGACTGGGCGGGGTGCATGCCGCCCCGCAAGGTCTGGGAGCGCGCGCTACCCGTCGATCGCCACCTCGATTTCGTCGATCCGCAACAGTCGCGCGCCGGACGCTTCGTCCACATCCGCAGCGTGGGGCGTGAGGCCGATGACGATGAGCTCGAAGCGAAGGCCGAGGCGGGGGAGAACGATTCGTGGTCGGGCCGCGTGGCCTACGCGATCCGGCGGGTGCTGATCGGCCCGGCGCTGCGCAGCACCGCGATCGCCGAGGAGCTGATGGGGCGCCTGCTCGCCCTCGCCGTGCTCTCGCCCGACGCGCTCTCCTCGGTGGCCTACGGGCCGGAAGCGATGATGGCGATCCTCGTGCTCGCCGGCTCGGGGGAGCTGAAGCTCTCGCTGCCGATTGGAGCCGCCCTCGCGGTGTTGATGCTCTCTGTCGGCCTCGGCTACCGCCAGGTGATCCGGGCCTACCCGCACGGCGGGGGCTCATACATCGTCGCGAGCGACAGCCTCGGCCGCCAGTGGGGTCTGCTCGCGGGCGCCGGGCTGATCATTGATTACATCCTCACGGTCGCTGTATCGGTCGCCTCCGGGGTGGAAGCGGTCACCTCGGCGATCCCGTCGCTTGACTCGGCACGGGTGGTGATCGGCCTGGTGGTGATCGTGCTGCTGGTGGCCGGCAACCTGCGCGGCGTGCGCGACGCCGGCGCAGCCTTCGCTGCTCCGACCTATCTGTTCGTGGCCGCGATTGCGCTGGTCGTGATCGCCGGCCTGATCAAGGCGGCCTCCCACGACTTTCACCCCGCGACCGCGGCGCCGCCGCACCGGGCGGTCGAGGCGGTCGGCGTGCTGCTCCTGCTGCGCGCGTTCGCTTCCGGGGCGACGGCGATGACCGGGATCGAGGTGATCTCAAACGCGGTCCCGGTCTTCCGCCCTCCGCAAGCCCGCCACGCGCGCCAGACCCTCACGGTGATGATGGTGCTGTTGATCTCGATGTTCGTCGGCGTGGTGCTCGTCGCTCACTTCGACGGCGCTTCCCCGGGTGGGAGCCAGACGGTGCTCTCCCAGATCGCGCATGACAGCGTCGGCAGCGGCATTCCCTACGGCTTCGTGCAGGTGGCTACCACGCTCGTGCTGCTGGTCGCCGCCAACTCCGCTTTCAACGGGTTCCCGCGTCTTTTGTATTTCATGGCCCGTGACGGATACGTCCCGCGGCTGTTCCTGCGCATGGGCGATCGCCTCGCGTTCAGCAACGGCATCCTCGTGCTCGCCGTCCCTGCGGCCGTGATCTACGCGGCCTTCGGCGGTGAGACCGCCCCGCTGATCCCGCTGTTCGCGATCGGTGTGTTCCTCGCCTTCACGCTCGCCCAGAGTGGGATGGTCGCGCACTGGTGGCGCAACCGCGAGCGGGGGTGGCGCTCAGCGCTCGCCACCAACCTGCTCGGCGCATTCCTCTCGGGACTGGTCGTGCTGATCGCCGCGCTCACCAAGCTCGCCGAGGGCGCCTGGGTTGTGGTGGTACTGGTCCCGCTGATCGTCTTGGCGTGCGGGCGTGTGCACGCGCACTACGTGAGCGCCCGCGAAGCGCTCACGCCACGACCCGGCACACAGGGACCCGAGGTGGGCGGGCGCAGGCGGAGCACAGCCGTGGCGCCGCCACGGCTGCAGCCAGAGGCCTCCGCGCGCCTGGCCGAGGCGCAGGATGACCCGTCCGAGGTGCACAGCTTCGCCGTCGTCCCCGTCGCGGTGCTCGACCTCGCGGCGCTGCACGCGCTCGCCTATGCCGTATCGCTTGCCCAGCCGGTGCTCGCGCTGCACGTGAGCCCCACCGAGGAGGAGGCCGAGCGCTTCCATCGCGCATGGCATGCGTGGGGCGACCATTTGCCGCTCGAGGTCGTCGTGTCCCCGTACCGTTCCACGGTCGCGCCGCTGGCCAATTACATCGCCGCGCTGCACCGTCAACGCCCCGACGTCACCCTCACGCTCGTCGTGCCCGAGATCGTCGTCGCCAGGCGCTGGCAGCGGATCCTGCACAATCGCATCGCCACACGCCTGCGCGCCGCCCTCATCGCCTATGAAGGAATCGTCATCACCACAGTGCCATTCCACCTGCCGCGGTGAGCCGGAGACGTACGCGTCCGACATGACCGCTTCGCGCCCGCCCTCTCGGCGTCGCGTCGAGCCACCGCACGACAGACAGGACATGTGCCACTAGGACTGACGAGTCATGCGGGCGTTCCAGGCCCGTTCGACCTGTCGCATCAGGGCCGGGTAAACAACCCAATGCCGGAACGGCGCGATCAGGGCCATGTATCCCGCCCCGAATCTGCCACGCGGCTTGACGTACACCGCCATCTGTCCTTGATAGTGCCCTGCACCCTGATCGACCCAGGCCAGGTGCATGAGGGCGTGAACGGTTCGGTTGGAAAGCTCAGCCGCCCACTCCACATCGGTGCGGTAGAGGGGCTGGAAGCCATATGAGCTGAGATTCGGCCCCTCCGTTGCGGTGTTGCGCAGATCCGCTGGGAGTCGCGCGCTCAGGGTAGATGCGGTGTCGTCTGGGATGGCGAGTGGGCGCGGCGCGTCATCCCAGCCGAACCAGCCGCCGACGCGATAACGAATGCTGAAAAGGGTGCGGGTCGCAAACGAACCCCCGTTGGCCGGATCGAGGGAAGCCATCACCTCGAGCAATCTTGCAAAGTCATCAGCGCCGCCATGCGCTGGAAGTGCCCAGACGTCCTCCAGCCTGAAGTCGGGCGCGAGCTCGCGGATACGCCAGGGCTGGGATTCATGCGCACTGTTCGGAAGTCTCATGTCCAGCGGCTATCCGGTCCGCTCGACCTCGAGCGTCGTTCCGGCGATCCTCAGTCGCTCGATCAGCGCCCTACCGATCGCGGTCGCCGGCGTCAACACCCCGGTGCGTTGCGGTAGCAGGTCGCCGTCGAGCGCGAGAGCAAGGCTGCTCTCACCGAACATGACCGCCGTCGCCTTATACCCCGGGTCGCCCTGGGCGGCGACGTGGCAGAGGTATCGCGCGCCGCTCGTGCTCCGCGCGTGGATCTCGATCCGGAAGAAGCCCCGCTCGCGCTGCTTCTCATTCGGCCCCTCGCCGGGAGATGGCAGCAGCCGGTCGAGCACCGCGCGCGCGGGCGGGATCGACAGCCCCGCCACCAGGGCGCCAACGCCGCCGGCAACCGCGCCGGCCGCCAGCGCGGCACGCGGACCCGACCCGAAGCCCATCACCTCCCGGTAGCGAAACCGGGGTCCGTAGGCCCAGTCCTGCAACGCGTTGCTGCGCCGCACGGCGCGCGTGTTGATCGACCCCATGATGAACGGCCCGACCCACATCCCCAGCTCGTGGTCGTGCTGCACGCCTCGCAGGTCGGGCTCCGGGCCGAGGCGGGGCTCGGCGTCGCGGTCCGGGCTCAGGGCATAGGGGTCGGCGAGTACTCGCGCCAGCTCGGGGCTCCTGCGGGCATCGTCGACTGTGCCCTGCAAGGACGCGATCGTGCCACCGCTTGGCCCGCCCTTCATCGCCCGAACGACGAGGGTTGTGTCCTCGAGCGTTCCGGTGCCATCCGCCGTGACCGCTTCGTGCAGCAGCAGCACGCCGAGGTCGGACGGGATCGAGTCAAAGCCGCAACTGTGCACGATCCGCGCACCGCTCTCCGCCGCGAGCGCATCGAATTGGTCGATCGCCTCGCGCATGAACAACACCTCCCCGGTGAGGTCGGCGTAATGCGTGCCTGCCCTCGCGCACGCCTCGAGGACTCCCAGCCCGTAACGCCGGTACGGGCCGACCGTCGTAGCCACGACACGCGTGCTCCCCGCGAGCTCGCTCAAGGATTGCCGGTCGGTTGCATCGGCGAGAAGCAGTGGCCAGGTGGCGGCGCGTCCACCGAGCGAGGCCTGCAGGTCGCTCAGCCGCGCGAGTGAACGGCCCGCCAGCCCGATACGCACCTGTGGCGGCGCGGCGCGCGAGAGGTACTCGGCACACAGGCGACCAACGAAGCTCGTGGCGCCGAAAAGGACAACATCGAGCTCACGGTCTGTGCTCACGAGTTGCATACTACGTGTCGTAACCGTGTCGCCAAGGCACCCACGTCAAGCTGCCTGCCAGGTGCCTTTTGCCGGCCCGCGGGACGGGGCTTCTCAGCGCTGTGGCGCGATCAGGACAGGGCGCCCGGCGTGGGCGAGTACCACGTGCGAGACGCTGCCGAGCAGCGCCGAGGTGATCGCCCCGCGCCCGCGCCGACCGCACACGATCAGCCGCGCGTCGAGCTCGTCGGCGATCTCGATAATCCTGCGCCCCGCGCCTTCTGTGGCCTCCTCGATGCGCATGCTGGCCTCGTAGCCGTGGTCACGTGCGCGTTCCATGCCCTCCTCGGCGGCGCTTTGGGCCAACTGTGCCTGCTCCTTGTCGACCTGCTCCTCGTTGCTCAGGTAGCTGCCGCCAAAGCCACCGGCCTGCGCCAACAGCACTGCCGCGGGCTGCCAGATCGTCAGCACGACCGCGGGCGCCGGGTGGGCGACGAGCTCCGCGGCCGCGGCCATCGCCGCGCGCGACCCCTCCGACCCGTCGTAGCAGAACAGCACCGGTCCATTCATGGCATCTCCTCGGTCGGCAACGTGCATACTTTCTCGAGTTGGGGTGGCATTGTATTTGACCGGATCTTATGCGCATCCAGTGTTTGGCCTGCTCGCAGGAGATCGACTCGGTGAGATTTGGGGACCTCATCCACCCCCGCGAGCAGGCGGCTCCACTAAGCTCCGCCCTCCCGCGGCAGTTGGGCGCGGATCATCCAGAGCTGCTCCTCGAGTGCACGAACGACGCCTACCAGGACATCTTCGGAGGCTGAGTCGAGATCGGCGAGCCGATCCATGCGCTCCCTGGTGCGCTCGTCGACTTCGGCAACACGTTTGACGAGCTCACGCAGGACATGCCGATCCTCGATTGCCCCGCGCTCGACCCTCGCGATCTCGCTGTCCGCCGCGACCACGTCTGCCTGGCCATCGGGCCAGAAGCCGACGGCGACTGCCCGCTCGGCGACGGTGTCGCCGAGATCGCGCCACGAGTCGATCAACTCGTCCAGGTAAAGGTGCAACGGCCGGAAGAGTGGGCCGACGACACTCCAGTGAAGCTGCTTGCCGAGCAGCGACAGGTCGATCAGTTCGAGCAGCGTTGCCTGCAGCTCGCGTCCGATCTCCTCTCGCTCATGCGCGCCGAGCGCAGGTAGGTGTGCGGAACCGGTTGTAATGGTCATCGTGTCTCTCCTTCTCAACTGATTGTTCTCAAGCTGTTAGTGGTTACGCAACTCGTCCCAACGAGCTAGAAGGCCGCGGGCGAGCGGGCTGGGGTCCTGAGATGACTTTACGCCTAGATAGGCTGCTCGGAGGCTGCTCGGGAAACGACTACCTTCTCGTCATGCCCGCGCCGACGATCGATGAGTTGCTGGTGGGCGATGACGCCGCCCGCTGGGCGGAGCTCGGCTTCACGGTCTCTGACGAGTGCTGCTGTGAGATCGGTGGGGTGCGACTGCGGTTTCTGCGCGGCGATTCCAATCGGAAAGGCATTCTTGGTTGGACGCTGCGTGACCTCGCCGCCACGGAGCTCGACGGGTTGCCAACGACTGTATCCGAGCACCCCTCACGCGATCTCGCGCCCGTCCATTCGAACGGTGTTGTCGCGATCGACCACGTCGTCGCGGCCTCACCCTCCCTGGATCGCAGCGTCCGTGCGCTTCAGCGCGCGGGTCTGGACTTGCGCCGGATTCGCGATCAGCCCACTCCCGCGGGTGCGCCACGTCAGGCGTTCTTTCGCCTCGGCGCTGAGATCCTCGAGCTGATCCAGGAGCCTGACGACACGATCCAGCGTGCGGGCGGCCCGGACCATCCAGCACGTTTCTGGGGCCTGGCGGTGCGCGTGGAGGATCTCGACCGGACGGTGCGGCTGCTGGGTTCTCACATAAGTGAGATCCGGCCCGCGGTCCAGCCCGGCCGGCGGATCGCCACGCTCCGACGCTCGGCGGGCCTCACGGTTCCGCTGGCGCTGATGAGCGTCCCCGGAAAGTGACTCAGGACACTAGTGTCCTGAGTCAGAAATTCGGTCTGTGTTTGCCGGATGGATGGACGTGATCTGACGCCCGCCGCCGCCGGTTAGTGTGCTGGTGGTACATGGCCGGCGTCGGCGGGCGTCAGGCGCGTTCAAGCGCCGGGAAACGCCAGCGAATTTCTGACTCAGGACACTAGGCGCGCGGCGGTGGTCTACGGATCCAGCCGGCCGTCGTAGAGCGCGAACATCGCGCCCTGCGGGTCGGCCACGACTGCGATCCGCGCGATGCCGATGTCCATCGGTCCCGCGTGTGTGGCGCCACCGAGCTGCTCGACTTTAGCGAGGCTTCCGTCGAGATCGTCGACCGCGAAGTACACGAGCCAGTGCGGAGGCGGCCCCGGCGAGTTCAGGGTGCGGATGCCGCCGTTGACTACGTCGCCGTTCTTGATCGTCAGATACGGCTCGGGGCTGCCCTCGAACGGTTCGACCGTCCAATCGAGCAGGGCGGAGTAGAACGTGCTCGAAGCGTCGATATCTGGCGATGCGAGCTCGTTCCAGCTGAACGCGCCGGGCGCGTTCACGAGCGCCGCGCCGAAATGGTCCTTGGGCTGCCAGATCAGGAAGTACGCACCCTGCGGGTCCTGAATCGCGGCCATCCTGCCTGCGTCCATCACGTCGAACGGCGGCGCGTGCACGGTCGCGCCGAGCTCCCGCGCGCGGTCTGCGATTGCGTCCGCGTTCTCCACCGAGACATAGGAGTTCCAAGTCGGGGGCGCACCCGCTTCGCGCTGTGCCTCCTGCTGGGGTGATATCGCGCAGACGTCCTTGCCGTCGACGCGCTGCATCGAGTAGTAGACGCCGTCCCCGACCGGAGTGTCCTCGGCCACCCAGCCGAACAGCCCGCTGTAGAAGGCCTTCGCCCCCTCCTGATCGGTCGTCGTCAGGTCGGTCCAGCAGAAGGTTCCCGGTGTGTATCCCGTGCGCTCACCCATCGCCCAAAACCCTAGCGCGATCGATCGATACGTGTGTGAACTGGCAGTGAAGCTCAGCGGGCGTGGATCGCGCGTCTGGCGATCGGCACGATCAGGATCCGATCGCCGCAGCGACCGCGCGGCCGGCGATGCGCCCGGAGAACAGGCAGCCGCCGAGGAACGTGCCCTCCAGCGAGCGGTAGCCGTGCAAGCCACCACCGCCGAATCCCGCCACCTCCCCGGCGGCGTATAGGCCCTCGAGCGGCTGACCATCGGCCCGCAGCACGCGGCTGGACAGGTCGGTCTGCAGGCCGCCGAGCGTCTTGCGCGTGAGGATGTTCAGGCGAACCGCGATCAGCGGGCCGGCCTTGGGGTCGAGGATGCGGTGCGGTGCCGCGACGCGGGTGATCCGGTCCGGTATGTAGCGGCGCGCGCCACGAATTGCCGTGACCTGCAGATCCTTTGTGTACGGGTTCTCGATCTCACGGTCGCGCGCGACGATCTCCCGCTCGACGTCGGCCAGATCCAGCAGCGGCTCGTCGGTCAACGCGTTCATCCCGCGCACCAGCGCGGCGAGGTCGCGCTCGACGACGAAGTCGGCGCCTTTCGCCTTGAACGCCTCGACTGGTGCTGGCGCACCCTTGCCGACACGGGACTTCAGGACCTCGATAACGCTCTTGCTCGTCAGGTCGGGGTTCTGCTCCGAGCCCGACAAAGCGAACTCCTTTTCGATCATCTTCTGCGTCAACACGAACCAGGTGTAGTCGTGGCCGGTTTGCATGATGTGCTCCAGCGTGCCGAGCGTGTCAAAGCCGGGGAACAGCGGCACCGGCAGTCGCCGACCGGTCGCGTCCAGCCACAAAGGCGAGGGCCCGGGCAGGATGCGAATTCCGTGCCGTGTCCAGATCGGATCCCAGTTCGCGATCCCCTCCACGTAGTGCCACATCCGATCCGGGTTGATGATGCTCGCGCCGGCTGACTCGCTGATCTGAAGCATCCGTCCGTCGACGTGGTCGGGCACCCCACAGATCATGTTCTCGGGCGCCTTGCCCAAGCGTGACGGCCAGTTCTTGCGCACCAGCTCGTGGTTGGCGCCGATCCCGCCGGAGGTGACGATCACCGCCTGCGCCTCGAGCTCGAACTCGCCGGTCTCGATGCGCGAGCTCGCCTGCCCCCGCGCGACGGCGCTTGGCTCGAGCACGTGCCCGGTGACCCCGGTGACGGCGCCGCCGCCGACGGTCAACGAATCGACCCGGTGGCGAAAGCGCAGCTCGACCAATCCGCTCCGCTCCGCCTCGCGCACCCGGCGCACGAACGGCTCGATCACCCCGGGGCCGGTGCCCCAGGTGACGTGGAAGCGCGGGACGGAGTTGCCGTGGCCGGTGGCGAGATAGCCGCCGCGCTCGGCCCAGCCGACGTTCGGCACGAAGCGCAAGCCCTGCGCGTGCAGCCATGCGCGCTTCTCCCCGGCGGCGAAGTCGACGTAGGCCTCGGCCCAGCGGCGCGGCCACTCGTCCTCGGGACGGTCGAACCCCGCCGTGCCGAGCCAGTCCTGCCACGCCAGCTCATGCGAGTCGTGAATTCCCATCCGGCGCTGCTCGGGGCTGTCCACGAGAAACAGGCCCCCGAACGACCAGAACGCTTGGCCGCCAAGAGACACCTCGGGCTCCTGCTCGAGCAGGATCACCCGGCGCCCGGCGTCGGTCAGCTCGGCGGTTGCCACCAGACCGGCCAGACCGGCCCCGATCACGATCGCGTCGATGTTGTGCGTCGTTGTGCTCACGAGCGCGAAGGCTACAAGCCCACCGGCCTCGTCGTCCGCGGCTCCTATTGCGCATGACAGGTGCGCAACACGCTTCGAACTACCGGCGTCAAGTGTCTAGTACAGAGAGATCGAACTTATGGAGCTGCTGCGCGCTGCCGATTGGAGACTGTTGTGACAGTTCAACGCTCGAGCTCAGAAATGGACAGGACGCTCCTCCCGACGCCGCCATCGGCTCTGATGGAGGAACCCTCGGAGGATCTCTGTCGTCTTGGCGAGGCGCTCAAGGCGCGAGCTGAGGATGTGCTGCATTTGACGGTTGCGCGAACCGCGGGATCGGGCGAGGCAATTGACGCCGTTGTTCAGGGCAGCTTCGAACGGATCAGTAGGAGCTCCACGATGGCGGTGGCGCGCTGGATTGCAGGGGAGGGCATTGAGGTGGCGGTCGAGGCCGGCCGCGAAACCTGGGAGATTTTTGGCGAGCTGGCGGCCCACCGCGCGGCGTCGTTGAACGAGGTGACCAGTCGCTGTTTTTCCTGGCGCAACGTGATGGCTGAGGTGCTGCATGAGAGTGGGGCGCAACTGAATGTCTCGCCCGAGACGCTCTCCCAGGCCCTGAGCATTCTGCAGCTGAGCCTCGAGTTCAGCCTCGTGCGGATGTGCGAGTGTTTCGAGATCGAGCGTCGGCGAACCGATCAAGAGCTCGAGCGGCGTGAGGAGGAGCTTTCCTTCCTGGCGACGCACGACGCGCTGACCGGGCTCCCCAACCGCACATTGATCCTGGACCGCGTCGAGCAGATGCTCGCCCGCTCGCGCCGCAGTCAAACGCCGGTGGCGGCGCTGTTCGTCGATCTCGACAACTTCAAGTCGATCAATGACACGCTCGGCCACGGCGTCGGCGATGAGCTCTTGCGAGCGGTCGCCGCCAGGCTGAATGGCGTGATCCGCGACGCCGATGCGCTGGGGCGCCTCGGTGGCGACGAGTTCGTCGTGGTCTCCGAGGAGCTCTCGCTGGCGGCGGGTCCCGAGCTGGTCGCCGAGCGCCTGCTCGATGCGCTCAAGCAGCCGTTCAAGCTCGGGGCGGACAAGGAGACTCAACTGACCGTGACGGCGAGCGTCGGAATTGCCGTGGGCGAGCACACCTCGGCCGAGGAGCTCTTGCGCAATGCCGACATCGCGATGTACCGGGCGAAGTGGGACGGTAAGAATCGCTACGTGGTGTTTGAGACCGGCATGCAGGACACCCTCCAGAACCGCATGGAACTCGAGATGGACCTGCGTGAAGCGCTCGAGAACGACGAGTTTTTCCTCGCCTATCAGCCCACTATTGCCCTGAGCGACATGAGCCCCACCGGGGTGGAGGCCCTGATCCGCTGGAAGCACCCGGTGCGCGGCGTCGTTCAACCCGACGACTTCGTCCCGTTGCTCGAGGAGACGGGGCTGATCGTCGAAGTCGGGAAGTGGGTCCTGCAGGAGGCCTGCTCTCAGGGCGCCGCATGGCGTGCGGCCGGGTATCCGATCGGGATGGCCGTCAACGTCTCCGGACGCCAGCTCGACACCGATCAGCTCGTAACCGACATCGAGGACGCGCTCTCCCAAAGCGACCTGGACCCGGGAGCGCTGACGGTCGAGATCACCGAGACGACGCTGATGCGTAACGTCGAGGAAACCGCTCGCCGGCTCACCGCGATCAAGCGGCTGGGCGTGCGGATCGCGATCGACGACTTCGGCACCGGGTACTCCTCGCTCGCTCACCTGCAACGGTTCCCGGTTGACGCATTGAAGATCGACCGGTCGTTCATCTCGGGGCTGACCAACAACGAGGAGGGCGAGACGCTTATGCACACCCTCGTGCAGCTCGGCAAGGCGCTCTCGATCGAGACGTTCGCCGAGGGCATCGAGCAACAGCAGGAGCTCTCTCTGCTCAGAGCGCAGGACTGCGACTCGGGACAGGGCTTCCTGTTCGCCCGTCCCCTCGACGTTGCGGCCACCGAGGCGTTCCTTCAGCAAAACTGGGCGCAGGACGCCGTCCCCGTCTTGGCGCAGACTCCGCACGTCTGAGGCTTCGCGCCGCTTATCGGCCAAAGGCTCCGCGCCGTTTATCGGCCAAAGGCTCCGCGCCGTTTATCGGCCAAAAGGCTCCGCGCCGTTTGTCGGCCACCGGCGCTCTGAGGCTCTTCGGCGCGTCTCTGCTTCACAGCATTCGGAGGGCTCCCCGGCGCTCGGTGTTTCCAGTAGCCTGACGCTTCAATGTCCGAGGACTCGCCAATCGTCATCGCCTATGACGGATCCGATGCGGCCCGCGCGGCGGTGAACCAGGCCGCGGCGCTGTTCGGATCGCGTCACGCGATTGTCCTTACCGTGTGGGAGCCTGGGTTGGCCGACTTCATGTTGATGCCCAACACGATGGGGACCGGCACGATGATGATGCCTTACGACCCCGAGACCGTCCAGGCGATCGACAAGGCAGCCGAGGATCACGCGAGGGACATCGCCGAGGATGGAGTGAAGCTCGCCCAGGCCGGCGGCCTGCAGGCCGAGGCGCTCCCGGTTCGTGACGCCGCCGATGTCGCCGACACGATCCTTCAGACCGCCTCCGAGCGCGACGCGGCGGCGATCGTGATCGGCTCCCGCGGTCTGAAGGGTTTCAAGTCCAAGCTGATGGGCAGCTCCTCCTCGAGCGTGCTCAGCCGCTCCGCGGTGCCTGTCGTGATTGTGCACGCACCAGAGGCTGACCAGCACTAGCTGTTTCGTGAGCACCGTCGCGCTGCGTTGAGCTCGAGGTACCGACCGTCGTGCCGGTATCGCCTCCTGAGCCAAGCGGGTCCGGATCCTGCGCTACTTCTCCCCGCCTGATCGGTTAGTTGGCTGTATGGAGATGACCTTCCCTTCGCGTCCTTCGTATGTGAGACGTGCACACCGTGGTAAAGGCACGATTCTCGGGCTCGCCCTGGCGATCGTGCTCGCAGCGCTCGCGCTGCCCGCCTCCGGACAGGCCGCTATGCCGCCGGCGCCCACCGCCACCACTTCAGGCGCCTCGAACGTGAGCTTCTCCTCGGCGATCCTCTACGGCTACGTGGACGCCGAGGGCGCGGCCACGAACTACTACTTCCAGTACGGCACGACGAGCGCCTACGGGGCACAGTCGCCGCTCTCACCGGTGGGTGGCGCGACCACCTCGGTCAAGGTCAACCAGGCGATCACCGGCCTGCAGGCCGCGACGCGCTATCACTACAGGTTGGTGGCGGTTGGTCCGGGAGGGACGGTGGCAGGCCAGGACCGCACCTTCACGACGCCAAAGATCCCGCTCTCGCTCGCGCTCGTAAGCACCCCCAACCCGGTGGAGTTCGGCAACCCGTTCTTCGTCGAGGGCACGCTCTCGGGAACCGGTGGCGCGAACCACGCGATCGTGCTGCAGGCCAATCCCTTTCCCTACCTGGGCGGCTTCAAAACGGTCGGCAATCCGGAGCTGACGAGCTCCGTGGGCGGCTTTTCCTTCCCCTACTTGGGTCTGCTCGAAAACGCCCAGCTGCGCGTCGTGACGGTCGGCCTGCCGGTCGTGATCAGCCCGGTGGTGCTCGAGAGCGTCGCGGTGCGGGCAACCTTCCATGTGCGCAGCACCAAACGCCGCGGGTACGTGCGCCTGTACGGAACGGTCACGCCGGCCGAGGTTGGTGCGCAGATCGGCTTCCAACTGCTCGAGCCCGGTCACGCCTCGATCAACCAGGGCGGCACTCCCGTGAAAGCGGCGACCGCGACGAGCTCAACCTTCAGTGGCTTCATGCGCCTGCTCCATCCCGGCCTGTACCGCGCGCTGATCAAGGTCACAAACGACGGTGCGCACGTCTCGAACTACAGCGCCCCGATCCTGATCCGCTGAGAGCGGAGTCCGCCTGGAGCTCAAGCGTCGAGCGAGCTCTGCAGCCGCTCGAGCACGCGCACGACACGCAGCCCGCTGTGTCCGTCCGAGCGCGGGGTGGCCCCAGAGCGGATGCACTGGATGAAGTGCTCGCACTCCAGCCGCAGCGGCTCGGCGTTTGAGATCTGCGGTGAGAAGCTCTCGCCCGAGCGCGCGATGTACTCGCCCCAGGTGTGTGCGTCCTCGTCGAAGCCCTTGTCGTAGAGCGTGAGCTTGCCATCGACGAGCATGTCGTCGAAGGTCGCCATCCGTCGCGCGCCGACGACGGTCAAGCGGCGCTCCTTGTGGGGGTCGAGCCACGAGAGGTGCAGGTGGGCGACGACTCCGGAGGGGAAGCGCAGGTAGCAGAAGACAACGTCCTCGACGCCCTCGCGCACGTAGGACTCGCCGTGGGCGGAGCACTCGGAGGGCTCCTCCCCGATCAGGTGCAGCACGACCGAGACGTCGTGCGCGCCGAGGCTCCACAGCGCGTTCTCCTCTGCCCGCAGCTTGCCGAGGTTCAGGCGGTTGCCGTAGATGTAATACAACCCGCCCAACTGCCCCTCGTCGAGCAGCTCCTTCAGCCGGTGGACCGCCGGGTGATACTCGAGCAGGTGGCCCACCATCAGGATCTTGCCCGCCCGCTCGGCCGCGGCGACCGCGGCTTCGGCGTCGAGGGCGGTGGTCGCGAGTGGCTTCTCGACGAAGCAATGCTTGCCTGACTCGGCCACCCGGATCGTCAGCGCCGCGTGGGTGGGGACCGGGGTGGCCAGCACCACTGCGTCCAGCTCCGGGTCGTTCAGCAGGTCGTCCAGATCCGCGGTCGTGCGCACGGAGGGGAACGACGGAGCCAGCTTGTCGCGGGCATCCCCGGATGCGTCGCACAGCCACCTCAGCTCGCACCCCGAGAGCGCGGCGAAGTTCCGCGCGAGGTTCGGCCCCCAGTAGCCGAGGCCGACGACGCCGATCCGCACGGGCGTGCGCTCCTCGCTCATAGGACACCGATCGCCGCGACGCAGCGCTCGGCGGCATGGCCGTCGCCGTACAGAGATGGACGCTCCGCCGGTGGCGTGCGCTCCAACGCTGAAAGCGCGGCCCGGGGGTCGAGGTCAACAAGGGTGTTCCAGCCGGCGGAGACGGTCTCGACCCACTCGGTGTTCGCACGGAGCGTGATGCAGGGCACCCCGGCAAGGTACGCCTCCTTCTGGATGCCGCCGGAATCGGTCAGCATCGCGCGCGCGCCGCAGAGCAGAGCCGTGAACTCGGCATAGCCCAGGGGTTCCGTTACGTGCATCCCCTGCATCTCCGTCAGTTGCTCCCACAACCCCATTGCCTGCAGGCGTGCTCGCGTGCGCGGGTGTACGGGAAACACAACCGGGGCAGGCAGGGCTCCCAGTAGATCCATCAGTTTCGTGAGACGCGCAGGATCGTCGACGTTACCCGCCCGGTGTGCCGTGACCAGCAGGTATTCATGTGGCTGTACACCAAGGTTTTCGGACAGGTCCGCCGTTCGCTCACGCGCCGTCGGCTGCCAGCGGAGGGCGACGTCGACCATCACGTCGCCGACGACCTCGATCTGCCCGGAGATCCCCTCGCTACGGAGGTTCTCAGCCGAGGTATCGGAAGAACAGAGCAGGAGATCGCTCAATTGGTCGGCAGCGATCCGGTTGCGCTCCTCGGGCATCGTGAGGTCGAACGAGCGCATCCCCGCCTCGATGTGCACGATCGGCACACCCGCCCGCTCTCCCGCCTGTGCTCCGGCGAGGGTCGAGTTGGTGTCCCCATAGACCACTACAGCGTCGGGTTCGACTTCGGGTATCAGCCCCTCCAATGCGCTGAGCATCCGGGTGGTCTGGGATTCGTTAGACCCGCCGCCGATGCCAAGTTCCCGATCTGGTTTCGCTAGACCAAGCTCGGTGAAGAACACCTTTGAAAGGGAATCGTCGTAGTGCTGACCTGTGTGTACAAGTACCTCCGTGTGCTGTTCCCGCAACAGCCCCGAGACAGCGGCAGCCTTGATGAATTGAGGCCTGTTCCCTACAACGGTAAGAATCTTCATGATCGCAGCCTAGGGTCACGAATCAAAAATTCGGTGCTATTTCCTCAACCCATGAACTTCCACCCAGCAACTCCACCGAATTTTTGATTCGGGACACTAGGCGGCTGCGCCAACCACTGAGGTAGACCAGTCGATCACCGAGGAGGGCTTGACCATGTGGCGGTTCAAACCGAGCTCCTTGGGATCGAGGCCAAGTGCTAACCCAACGAGCTGGGGGAGATGCAGGATCGGCATGTCGAGCTGGCGGCCGACGACGCCTTCGGCGATCGGCTGCTGGAAGTCGAGGTTCAGGTGGCACAGCGGGCACGGGGTCACGAGGCAGTCCGCGTCGGCGTCCACGGCGTCGCCGAGGTGGCGGCCCGCCTGCTTCAGGGAGGCCTCCTTGTTCATCGTGATGATCGGAAAGCCGCAGCACTTGCGCATCCCGGCATACTCGATCACGGTGCCGCCGAGTGCGTCGATCACCTGGTGCAGGTAGTGGTCCCGGGGGTGCTCTGCGTCGATGCCCAAGCGATCGCGCGGACGAACGATGTAGCAGCCGTAGAAGGGGCCGACTTTGAGGTTCGTCAAAGGGTGCTTGACTTTCGCGCTCAGGCGATCGAGGCCGATCTCCTCGACGAGCAGCCATAGGAAGTTCTTGTTTGTCAGGCCGAGCTCGTAGCTCAATCCCTCGGCGGCGAGCGTCTCGTTGACGACCGAGCGGTACTCGGCGTTCGCGTCGAGGCGTTCCTGGCACTCCGACTGGGCGCCCTGGCAGGTCGAGCAGATGTTCATCATCAGCTCCGCCCCCTCGACCTGCTGGGCTAGGGCGAAGGTGCGCGCGTTCAGAGTGTCGGCGAGCTCCTGGTTGTGCTCGGCGATCACGCCCGCGCCGGTGCAGCAGGCGCGGTCGAGCTCGACCAGCTCGATGTCGAGCAGGGGCGCGACCTTGGCCATCGAGCCGTGCAGCTCGGGGGTGAAGCCGCGGCTGACGCAGCCGGGCCAGTAGGCGACCTTCATGCGGCGCTCCCTTCGGTGTCGGGTGCGGCGGGGCTCTCGCCACCGCCATCCGTTGCCGTGGCGCCGATCGGCACGGGGGCCTCCTCGTTGACCTCGTCGTAGCCGGTGATGTACAGGTTCAGCTCGTAGCGCTCCGGGCGCGACTCGACCTTGTCGTAGATCCGTTGGACGTTCTTGAGATCCTGCGCGGGGATCTTGTGGCCGAACACGGCGATCTTCGGGTTGATTTTCCCTTTCAGCACGCCCTTGATCGCGACCGGCAGCGAGGCGAGCAGCTCTTTTCCGGCGGCCGGGTGGAACTTGCCGAACCACGAGTTGCCGCCATAGGAGCGCGGCACCATCTCGGCCTCGTGCAACAGACCGTAGTCGTGGATCAGGCCGACCATCGTGGCCTCGTGGCGCTGGCCGTTGTTTTTGTCGACGATCTTCTGATCGTCGATCGCAATACGGCGCAGGCGCATGATCTGGCCCATCGGGTTGACGTCCTTGGGGCAGGCCTCGACGCACTTGAAGCAGTGCGTGCAGTCGAAGATCCCCTGGGGGTCTTCGGCGAGGTCACGCAGGCGGACGTCCTGCTCGTCGTCGCGCGGATCGCCGACGAAGCGGTAGGCCTTCGCGAGCGCGGCGGGGCCGATGAAACCGGGGTCGACCTCCATCGCCAGGCAGTCCGAGACGCAGGCGCCGCACTGGATGCAGGCCATCGACTGGGTGATGTCCACCATCGCCTCTTTCTCGACCAGGTACTCGCGCTCGGGCACGGGCTGCTTGGCGATCAGGTACGGGGTGACGCGCTGGATCTTCTTCCAGTGGACGGCGTCCATGTCAACGATCAGGTCCTTGATCACGGGCATGTTCCCCATCGGCTCGACCTCGATCACGCCGTCCTTGCTTCCGCGCGCGGCCGCATCCAGGTGCGTGTGGCAGGCGAGGCCCGGTTCGCCGTTGATCCGCACCCCGCAGGAGCCGCAGATCGCCGCGCGACAGGAGCAGCGGATCCCGATCGAGCCATCGGAGGCGGCTTTCGCCTGCAGGATCCCCTCCAACACCGAGCGGTGGGGCTCGAGCTCGATCGTGTGCTCGTCCCAGTAGGGAGCGTCGCCGGACTCGGGATCGAAGCGGCGCAAGCGGAGGGTGAACTGCTCCGGCGGCTTGTGTGTTTCGGCCATCAGTACTTCCTCTCCTCAGGCTCCCATTGGGTTATCGTCACTGGAGAGTAGGAGACCTCGGGGCCGTCACCATTCAAGGTGATGTCGATGTGCTTGAGCCACTCGGCGTCGTTGCGCTCCGGGAAGTCGGTGCGGAACTGCGCGCCGCGTGACTCCTTGCGCTCGATCGCCGCCACGACGGTCGCCTGCGCGCAGTCGAGCATGTAACCGAGCTCGAGCGCCCCCAGAACATCCTGGTTGAAGACCGTGCCGCGGTCGTCGATGTAGGCGCTCTTCGACTCCTCCTGCAGGCGATTCACGACCTCCAGCGCCTGCGCCAGCCCCGCCTCGTCGCGGTAGACGGCGACGTACTGGTTCATCGTGTCGCCGAGCTCCTGCTTGATCTCCGACACACGCCGGGGGCGGGTGGGGCTCCCATTCTTATCGCGCGCGATGATCGAGTCGATCGTGGCGACGTCCTCGCGCAGCTGCGCGTCGGCGGTGCTCGTCTTCGGCATCCCCATCGTCGCGGCCCGTGCGGCGGCGTGCTCGCCCGCGCGGCGGCCGAAGATCAACGTGTCGAGCAACGAGTTCGCGCCGAGGCGGTTGCCGCCGTGCACCGACACGCAGGCGACCTCGCCGGCGGCGTACAGGCCCTCGATCGAGGTCGCGCCGTCGATGTCGGTCTTGACGCCGCCCATGATGTAGTGCTGGCCGGGGCGGATCATGATCGGCTCGCGCGTGATGTCGACGCCGGCGAAGTCTTTGCCGATGTTCACGATCTCGCGCAGCGCCTCCAAGGTGCGCTTGCGCGGAACCTTTGTGATGTCCAGCCAGATGCCCGAGTGCTCGGCGCCGACGCCGCGTCCCTCGAGGATCTCGGTCTGCTCGGCGCGCGAGACCACATCGCGCGAGGCGAGCTCCATCTTGTTGGGCGCGTATTTCTCCATGAAGCGCTCGCCCTCGGAGTTCAGCAGCACTGCGCCCTCGCCGCGCGCGCCCTCCGTGATCAGCAGCCCGTTCTCGACGAGCGTCGTCGGGTGGTACTGGACCATCTCCATGTCCATCAGCGGCGCGCCGATCCGGTAGGCCTGCGCGATCCCGTCGCCGGTCACGATCAGTGCGTTCGTTGTCGGGCGGTAAACTTGCCCGGCGCCGCCGCAGGCGAGGATCACGTTCTTTGCGTGGAAGACCTCCATCCGCCCCGAGCGCACGTCGCGCGCGACGACCCCGCAGCAGCGGCCGGCGTCGTCCTGGAGCAGTGAGGTCGTGAACCACTCCTCGTAGCGGTTGACCGTCTCGTGGTGCTTCATCAGCTGCTCGTAGAGCACGTGCAGGATCGCCTGGCCGGTGATGTCGGCGACGTAGGCGGTGCGCTTCATCGAGGCGCCGCCGAACGCGCGCAGGTCCAGTTCGCCGGACTCGTTGCGATGGAAGGTGACGCCGATGTGCTCCAGGTGCATGACCTCGCCAGGCGCCTCCGAGCACATCACTTCGATCGCGTCCTGGTCGCCGAGGAAGTCCGAGCCCTTGACCGTGTCGTAAGCGTGCGAGCGCCAGTCGTCCTCGACGCTGATCGCGGCGTTGATCCCGCCGGCGGCGGCCACCGAGTGCGAGCGCACGGGGTGGACCTTGCTCATGATCGCGACGCTGGAGCCGGTCTGCGCAGCGGCCAGAGCTGCGCGTTGGCCGGCGAGTCCTGCGCCGATGATCAGAACGTCATGGGATGGCATGCGGCGGAACTCTATATACCGGCCGCGGGGCGCAGCGCCTGGCGAACCTGGGCCAGCGTGACGACGCCCTGCAGCACGCCATCCTTGTCGACCGCGACCATCGCTCCCAGGCGGCCCAGACCCTCCGAGCCGAGCAGCGACTCCAGCGGCGCTCCCACGCCGATCCGCACCGGCAGGTCCGGCTCGAGCACCTCGACCACAGCCAGCGCGGGACGGCCCGCGGCGATCTCCTCGTCGATCCGCGCTTCGCGTATGACCCCGAGGAAGTGCTGCGCCGGGTCGACAACGGCGAACCAGGGCCAGCGGTAGCGCAGGAAGAACTGCTCCTGCGCGTCGAGCAGCGTCATCCCGGCGGGGACGGTGACGGGCTCGCGGTCCATGATGTCGGCCACGGTGATGCCCTGGATCCGCTGGCCGAGCGAGCCCTGCACAACCGCCTGGCCGGCGGCCTGGTAGAGGAAGAAGGCCAGCAGCATCGTCAGCAGCCCGAACGAGGAGCCGCTCGCCAGCCCGACCAGCCCGAGCGCGCCCAGCACGAGCGCGAAGCCCTGGCCGGCGCGCCCGGTGTAGCGCGTGGCACGGTTGCGATCTCCCGTGCGCCACCAGATCGTGGCGTGGGCGAGCTGGCCGCCGTCGAGCGGGAAGGCGGGGACGAGGTTGAAGATCAGAACGAGCGCGTTGATCGTCCCCACCCAGCTCAGCCAGACGAGCGCTGGCGTGGCGCGCACGCCCGACTTGCCGACCGCCACCTCGAAGAAGTGCCCGGTGTTGGTCAGCAAGGCTCCGGCGACGATACAGGCGACGATCACCCCCAGCGTCGCCAGCGGCCCTGCGGCCGCCACGCGAAACTCGACGCCCGGATTCTCGACCAGGCCGCTGGTGCGGGTGATCCCGCCAAACGCCCACAGATCGATCCCCACGACACCGAGCCCGTTACGGCGCGCGACGAGCGCATGGCCGAGCTCGTGCACGATCAGCGAGGCGAAGAATGACAGCACGGATGCGACGGCGACCAGATAGGCGGTCGTGCTCGAGCCGCCGAGCACTTCGTGGAAGTAGGGCGTCGTCGCGAAGATGAAGAAGAACAGCACGACGAACCAGCTGACGCCGACGCCGACGCGGATGCCGAACAGGCGGGCAATCTGGAAGTTGGTGCGCACGGCCATACCCCTTATGGTAGGCCCGGTCTGCCTGTGTCGTGTTACACCTGCGGCCGGCTGCGCGCGATGATCGTCTTGAAGTCCGATCCGGCTGGCAGCGTGCCGTACTCCAGGCCACCGTCGCCCCCGAGCCGTGATGCGCAGAAGGCATCGGCGACCGCCGTCGGCGCGCCCCGCACGAGCAGCGAGCCCTCCAGCGCCAGCGCCATGCCTTCGACCGCACGCCGCGCGCGTGACTCGAGCGTTGCGGGGTCGGCGAACTGGGACTTCAATCGCTGCACGTGCGCATCCAGGCGCGCGTCGGCGCCCTCTGCCAGCGAGACCTCGGCGAGAAACACCTCGAGCGAGCGTGGGGAGCGCGAGAGCGCGCGCAGCACGTCGAGGCTGATCACATTGCCCGAGCCCTCCCAGATCGAGGTGAGCGGCGCCTCGCGGTACAGGCGCGGCATCCCGGAGTCCTCGACGTACCCGTTTCCCCCGAGGCACTCCATCGCCTCGAACGCGTGGTTCGGCGCGCGCTTGCAGGCCCAGTACTTGCCGACCGCGGTGGCGACGCGCTTGAACAGCTGGGCGTCGCTGTCGTCGATGCCTTCGCGCGCGTCGTTGCCGGCTTCGTCGTAGGCCCGCGCGAGGCGCATCGCGAGCGCCGTCGACGCCTCGGACTCCAGGCACAGGTCGGCGAGCACGTTTTCCATCAACGGCTGGTCGATCAGCGTCTTGCCGAACGCGCTGCGGTGCGCGGCGTGGTGCGTCGCCTGCACGACCGCGGCGCGCATCCCCGCGGCTGCGCCAATCACGCAATCCAGGCGCGTGTGGCCGACCATCTCGATGATCGTCGGCACGCCGCGGCCGGGCTCGCCGACCATCTGCGCCCAGGCGTTGTGCAGCTCGATCTCCGAGGAGGCGTTCGAGCGATTGCCGAGCTTGTCCTTGAGGCGCTGGATGTGCATCGCGTTGCGCGTCCCGTCGGGGAGGATGCGCGGCATCAGAAAGCACGAGAGGCCCTCGGCGGAGCCGTCGGCCGACTCGGCCTGCGCCAAAACGAGGAACAGATCGGACATCGGCGCCGAGCAGAACCACTTGTGGCCGGTGAGCTGGTACTCCGCCCCGGCGCCCCCACCGTTTAGAGGCCGCGCGAAGGTCGTGTTCGCGCGCACGTCCGAGCCGCCCTGCTTCTCGGTCATCGCCATCCCGGCGATCGCCGAGCCCTTCTCCGCGGCGGGGATCGAGCGGGGGTCGTAGGTCGTGGCCGTCACGAGTGGCTCCCACTCCGCCGCGAGCTCCGGCTGGGCGCGCAGCGCGGGGACGACGGCGAAGGTCATCGTGATCGGGCAGGCGTATCCCGCCTCGGCCTGCATCCCGGTCATGTACATCGCTGCGCGCGCGGCGTGCGCCGAGGGCTCCTCCGAGCGCCACGGCAGCGCGTGCAGCTCGTGCTCGACGCCCATCGTCATCAGCTGGTGCCAGGCGGGGTGGAATTCGACCTCGTCGATCCGGTTGCCGTAGCGGTCGTGGGTGTGGAGCACGGGCTTATTCTCGTTCGCGAGTCGGCCCCATAGATCTCCAGGCCCGCCCTCCTCGCCGACGAGGAGCCCGAGCGCGGAGGCGCGCTCCGCGATCCAGCCGGCTCCCTCACGGGCGGTGGCCTCGACCAAGGGCAGGTTGCTGGCGAACACGTCGAGTCCCACCAGCGGCGGCGGTTGGTTGGCGACGGTGTGCGTCCGCCAGGGCGCATCCTCGTGCGCGTGCTGTGAGACGGTGGCCATCGTCACGACAGTCAAGCAGAGATTGGGGTATAGCCTGCGGGAGTGATGTCTTCGAATGCGAAGCCGTTAGGTACACGTGCGCACACGCGCGGTGTTTTATTGAGACCCCGCGCGCGCGGGCGGCGGAATGTTTTCGCGATCGTGCTGCCATTGCTCGCGCTGACGGCGCTGACGGCGGCGCCCGCGGTCGCCGGGGCACACAGCGAACCCCGGCCGAAGCTGGCGGTCCCCGGCCTGGCCTACGCCACCGGCACCGAACGCAGCTCGCCGGCGGTGTGGGTGGCCAATGCCAACGGCGGCCAAGCCAAGCGCCTCGGCCTGGGACTGGAGCCGCTGATCTCGCCCAACGGGCAATGGGTGGCCGCCTCGGCGTTCGGCGCCGTCGTCGGCACTCAGGAACAGGGGCCGGCGATCGTGGTCTACTCGACCGCGGCGGGTGCGCCGCTGAACGAGCTGAGCCTCGCTACCGCCACTGCGCAGCCGCTTGCCTGGTCGTCCGACTCCAGGTACCTGGCCGTGTTCATGCAGTCCAACTCCGTCACCAACATCGCCCAGGGCTCCGGCCTCGCTGTGATCGACACCACCACCGGCGCCGTCACCACGATCGCCCACGGCCAGATCTACGGCGCGAGCTTCGCGCAGGACGGCAGCGACAGGATCGTCTACGGACGCGCGCCGTCGCTGTCGCCCTCCGCACCGGCGAACCTCTACATGAGTGGCCCCGATGGGTCGGGCCGGCGCGCGCTGACCACGGACGGGCGCAGCCTCAACCCTGTATGGGGGCCGAACTACATCGCCTACGATCGCGAGCATCTGCGCCGGAACTACGCCCCGCGCTATGACATCTGGCTACGCGCGCCGGGCTCCTCGGCCGCGCGCAGGCTCACGAACGTCCCCGCCAACAAGCTCGTCGTCGGGCTCGTGCCGATCGCCTTTTCCGCCGGCGGCAGCAGGTTGCTCAGCGAGTTCGAGGGGCAGGACACAAGCGCCGCGTGGACCGTGCGTGTGCCCTCGGGCCGTGCCCGTCCGATCGTCTTCCGCAATCAGTCCGTCGTCGGCGCTGGCATCTCCCGCGACGGCGGCACGCTGTTGGTCGACCTCGGCTCGTTCGAGGGGCCGCCCTCCAGCGGTCGTGTTGCCAGCATCCCCTTCACCGGCGGCAGGCCCACCGTCCTCGTCGCGCACGGCGGGCAGGCCAGCTGGAATCGCTGACGCACGCTAGCATCGGCGCTTCCCCAGACCCCGAGGACCGAACATGGCCAAGATCAAGGTGCAGAACCCCGTTGTAGAGCTCGACGGCGACGAGATGACGCGGGTCATCTGGTCGTTCATCAGAGACCAGCTGATCCTGCCGTATCTCGATGTCGAGCTGAAGTACTTCGACCTCGGGATCGAGAGCAGGGATGCGACGGATGACCAGATCACCGTCGAATCGGCCGAGGCGATCAAGCGCTACGGGGTCGGCGTGAAGTGCGCGACGATCACGCCGGACGAGGCGCGTGTGGAGGAGTTCGGGTTGAAGGAGATGTACAAATCTCCCAACGGCACGATCCGGAACATCCTCGGCGGGGTGATCTTCCGCGAGCCGATCGTGATCTCCAACGTGCCCCGGCTGGTGCCGGGCTGGACGAAGCCGATCGTGATCGGTCGCCACGCCTTCGGCGACCAGTACCGCGCGACCGACACGTTGATCCCCGGCGAGGGAACCCTAACCCTCAGCTTCACACCGAGGGATGGGGGCGAGCCGATTGAGCTCGACGTCTACGACTTCCCGGGGTCGGGCATCGCGATGGCGATGTACAACCTCGACGACTCGATCCGCGACTTTGCGCGGGCGTCGCTCAGATACGGCCTGGAGCGGGGCTACCCGGTGTATATGTCGACGAAGAACACGATCCTGAAACGCTACGACGGCCGCTTCAAGGACATCTTCGAAGAGGTGTACGAGGGCGAGTTCAAGCGCGACTTCGAAGCCCAAGGCATCACCTACGAACACCGTTTGATCGATGACATGGTCGCCTCCGCCTTGAAGTGGGAAGGTGGATATGTGTGGGCATGCAAGAACTACGACGGGGACGTGCAGTCCGATACGGTCGCGCAGGGCTTCGGCTCGCTGGGGCTGATGACGAGCGTGCTGATGACCGCCGATGGCAATACCGTCGAGGCCGAGGCGGCGCATGGGACGGTCACCCGCCACTACCGCCAACACCAGCAGGGCAAGCCGACGTCGACCAACCCGATCGCGTCGATCTTCGCCTGGACCCGTGGGCTGTCTGCCCGCGGGAGGATGGATGGGACCCCGGCGGTGAGTGAGTTCGCCGAGACGTTGGAGCGCGTGTGCGTGGAGACCGTCGAAAGCGGCAAGATGACGAAGGACTTGGCATTGCTGGTCGGGCCGGATCAGGAGTGGCAGACGACACAGGAGTTCCTGGGATCGATCGACGAGAACTTGAAGGTCGCGGTATCCGTTTGATGACTTGTCTTTTTCGTCAAAAAACCTTCCAACAACACTTCCCTGCAGCACAACACCCCGATAGGAGCTGATCAAAGTTGAGTAATCCAGTACGTGTGACCGTCACCGGCGCCGCCGGGCAGATCGGCTACAGCCTCGTGTTCCGCATCGCCTCCGGCCAGCTGCTCGGCCCCGGCCGGCCCGTCGATCTGCGCCTGCTGGAGATCCCCCCGGCGATGGGCGCCTTGGAGGGCGTCGCGATGGAGATCGTCGATTGCGCGTTCCCGCTGCTGAGCGGGCTCGACCTGCATGACAACCCCGAGGACGCGTTCGACGGCGTCAACATCGCGCTGTTGGTCGGCTCGCGACCAAGGACGAAGGGCATGGAGCGCGCCGAGCTGCTGTCAGAGAACGGCAAGATCTTCACCGTGCAGGGTAAGGCGCTGAACGAGAAGGCCGCCGATGATTTGAAAGTACTCGTGGTCGGCAACCCGGCGAACACGAACTGTTTGATCGCGATGAACAACGCGCAAGACATCCCGAACGAGCGTTTTACGGCGATGTTGCGACTCGACCACAACCGCGCGATCGCCCAGCTGGCGGCGAAGCTCGAGGTGCCGGTCACCGACGTGACGCAGATGGGCGTGTGGGGCAACCACTCGCCGACGATGTACCCAGATCTGTTCCACGCGCAGGTGCGGGGAGGGCAGGCGGCCGCCGCCGTCGACGACCAGGTGTGGATCGAAGAGGACTTCCTGCCGAACGTCGGCAAACGCGGCGCGGCGATCATCGAGGCGCGCGGTTCATCATCCGCCGCATCGGCCGCGAACGCGGCGATCGACCACGTGTATGACTGGGTCACCGGGACCGAGGACTGGGTCTCGATGGGAGTGCCGTCAGACGGCTCCTACGGCGTGCCCGTGGGTCTGATCTCCGGTTTCCCGTGCACGTGCGCGAACGGCGAGTGGTCGATCGTCGAGGGCCTCGACTTGGACGAGTTCTCCCGCGGCAAGATCGACGCCTCGGTGGCCGAGCTGACCGACGAGCGCGACACGGTCAAAGGGCAGGGGTTGATTTAGTAGGCAAGGAAAAGGGCGCGGCATCCCCGCCGCGCCCTTGTGACCGACTGTGGCTGAAGGCGGTTAGCCCTTGGCGTGCCAGCCGCGGCCTTTCTTCTCCAATTTTCCTTCTTGCTCGAGGCCGGGGAGGACGCGGTAGAGATAGTTCTGCTTGATGCCCATCTTTGAGGCGAGCTCGGGAATCGTGATACCGGGCTGGCCTTGAACGAACGAAAGGGCCTGAGCGCCGCGTGTGCCACTGCCTTTGCGGCGCCCGACGCGACCTTTGGGACGTCCCACTTTGCCGGCGGGGCGAGGAGCTTTTTTCCCGGAACCAGGCGGACGACCAACTTTTTTCGCGGCGGTAAGGTCTACTTTGGCGGCGGGAAGATCTGCTTTTTTGCCGGCAGGGCGACCCACTTTTTTCCCGGACCCAGCGGGCCGACCAACTTTTTTACCGGGGGGACGGCCTACCTTTTTGCGCCCCACTTTGGTGGTCGCGGTGCTGGCCGAAGCCGCTTTGCCGGAGCCGCGCGGGCGTCCCGGTCCCCGGCGACGGGGAGTGGCAACGGCGGTGGTTGCAGTGGTTGCGGTGGTGGTAGTGGCCGCCGCGGGAGTGGGTCCGCCCAGTTTGGCCAGTGCCGCAGCGGCGGCCTCGAGGCGACTGTACTCATCTATCGCCGGCCGCAGCTCCTTTAGTCGATCGGAGATCTCGCGGCGCTTCACGTCAAGAAAGTCGGTCACGGTTACGTCCTCTTCTTCTTTATTGTGTAAATGCGAGTTAAGTCACATTACCAGCATATTTGTGACTACCTTACACGATCTTTCTCTGAATCCTTTGTGGTGGTCGGGAGATGCGCTCAACCATCGAGCTGAGCGCGCAGGCGCTCGAGCGTGCGGTTTGCCTCGCGCTCGGGTATTCCGCCGACGAGCGCACGGCTGACGATCGCACCGATCGGGCCCAGGGGAGCGTGAAACTCGTTCTGATACTCAAAGCGGGTGCCGCCGTCGACGGAAGGGCTCAGGATGTATTCCGTGCGAGCGCGCGAACGGGCTGGGCCACGACCGTCCCACACGGCCAGCTCACAGGGGCGATACTCGACGAGCTTCCAGTGAATCTCGAGGCTGACGCCGCGCAGATGGAGCTGCTGATCCATCTTGTAGCCCACGCGCGGGGGCCCGTCGTCGGCGTGGTGCAGCTCGCGGTGAACCGTCACCCAATCGCCCAGGCGATCTGGATCCATGACCAGCTTCCACACGTCTGCGGGCGCGGCTGCGATCTGGATCGAGGCGGTGACGAGGCTCATCGGCGGGGAGATAACGGTAGCTGCCGGGCAGTCGATTGAGTGTGCGGAGCACTTACCGTTGGGCCGGGGGTGGGGTTCGAAGAGCGCTCATCGCGCGCAAGGAGCTCAGGTGTGCAGAGCACTCAGCGCGCCGACAGGGGCTCGGATTCCTCCCACACTCCCAGCGCGTGTTCGACTGCTGAGTCGAAGGAGTGCGGGTGTACGCCGAGCAGTTCGGCGGCGTGCGAGTCACCCGGTAGGAGGTCGCCCTCGAGACTCTCCATCAAAGGCAGGATCAGATCGGGATCCTCCGCGACGATGGCCGCGGCGACGCGCGCGGCGACGGGTGTGAAGTTCACGCCGAAACCGAGCACCGGGCGCCGCACGAGCATCAGGTCGGCGATCCGGGAGATCATCTCCTCGTAGCTGAGTACGTCGGGTCCGCCGATGTCGAGCGAGCGGCCCGCGAGTGCGGGAACGCTCGCCGCGGAAACGAGCATCTCGATGACGTCGCGCTCGTCGATCGGGGCGGTGCGAAAGGAGCGCCACGCGGGCAGCGTGAGCACCGGCAGGCGCTCGACGAGGTGGACGAGAAAGCGAAACGATCGCGAGCGCGCGCCGATCACGATCGAGGCGCGCAGGGCGAGCGAGTCGGGTACGGCATCGAGCAGGACGCGCTCGACGGACTCGCGGCTGGCGAGGTGACGCGAGGCGGCGCGATCGCGCGGGAGCAGGCCGCCGAGGTAGACGATCCGAGTGATCCCCGCGCGGGCGCAGGAGTCGGCGAAGTTGCGCGCCGCGAGCAGATCGCGCTCGGCGAACGGACTGGCCCGCCCACCCGGAATGGTTCGTCCATCCGTGCGGTCCGAGCCCGACGGCGGGCGCTCCATCGAGTGAATCAGGTAGTAGGCGACATCGATCCCGGCAAGCGCGGCGGCGAGTCCCTCGCCTGAAACCGCGTCGCCGCGGAGCACCTCGACCTCGCCGGCGAGATCGGTGGTGCCGTCCGGAAACGGTCTCCTCGACGCCGAGGAGTGCGCCAGCGCGGCGGACACCCGTGCTGGGTCGCGCCCGAGCGCGCGGACGGTGTGTCCGTCGCAGAGCAGGCGCCCAACCAGGAGCGAGCCGGCAAAGCCGGAGGCGCCGGTGACGAGGATGCGCATATCACCTCAGATGATGACGCGGATGACGCTGATGTACGGAGCGCAGAGCGAGGGAGCGGCCGACGTACGAGTGCCGAGCGAGGGTTGGTCGATATACGGAGCGCAGAGGAGCGATGGTTGTGGACGTGGACGTTGGATTGCCCGACGACCAGCGCATGATGCGCACATCCTGGACCAAGACTTCCGGAAATTGCACGCAAAACCGCCTGAGCGTCACGGGATGGTGACTAATTCCGAAGCGAGGTGGGTAGAAATTGTTTTGTCTGCGATTTGCGGGAAGGTCCGACGCTACCCCTTGAGCGAGGGTGCGCGCGGTGCTTTGATGGCTCGGCCGGTCCACCCGGCCCGTCCTGCAAGAGCCGCGAAGCAAAGGGGAAAAGTGCCGACGACGCAGAGCAGAAGGCCGACGAAGCGCCCCGCGCGGAAGGTGAGTTGCGAGGACTGCTTCTTCCACACCAACCTGCTGTGCGCGCTGGATCTGGATGAGCCGTGCTCGACCTTTCGCCCCAGCGAGGCCGAGTTGCGCCCACCACAACAGCTGCGGTTTGTGTTCCGTCAGGAGCGCCGCTCACGCGCGGCCTGGGCATTTCCCTCCGCGCAGGAGCAGGCGGCGCTGCACTCGTAGTGGAGCGCGGCGCAGTATCGTAGACGGCGGTGAGCCGGGAAGCCTGGTCGGCATCGTGTTTCGAGTTGCCCTAACCGCCATGTGCCGCGACCTTCCCCTCCCAATCCGCCTCCCCGGAGGGCACCTCCGCTTGGTGCCTATCCAAAAACCCCTCAGCTCGCGTCTCAGTGGCCGCCGAGGAGGAATCTCGGGGTTTTCGGATAGTTGGGTAGGCGGGGGAGCTGAGCTGTCATGAGGCCTTCGGCTCCTTTGCCGTCCGCGTGGCGGCGTGAGGCGTTGCGCACGAACCTGTGGCTGGTGCCGACGGTCGAGATCGTGCTCGCGGTGGCGCTGTTCGCCGGCACCTACGCGCTGGATCGAGCCGCGTACGACGGAACGCTGCAGCTGCCGTCGTTCGTGATCAGCGGCACCGCGGACGCAGCCCGGCAGATCCTGACCGCGATCGCGGCGGCGGTCATCACGGTCGTCACGCTTGTCTTCTCGATCACGATCGTGACGCTCACGCTCGCCTCCACACAGTTCGGGCCGCGCATGCTGCGCAACTTCATTCGCGACCGGATCACGCAGATCACGCTTGGGAGCTTTGTGGCGACGTTCGTCTATGCGATCCTCGCACTCGTCTCGATCGGCCCGGGCAGTCACGGGGAATTCGTGCCGCACGTGTCGATCACGGTGACGATGGTGCTCGTGGTCGCAGACGTGGCGGTGCTGGTCGTGTTCATCGATCACATCGCCAAGTCGATCCAGCTGCCGCAGGTAATCGCCAGCATCGCCGGCGACCTCGCGGGGGCGATAGACACCGAAGTGGCGTTGACCTCAGGCTCGGGACCTAAGACTGGGCCGTCGCTTTCGGAGATGCTCGTGCGCCTGGACGAGGACAGCGGCGTCGTTCGTGCGCCTGGAAGCGGCTACCTGCAGTACGTGAGCATGAGCACGCTGATCGACATCGCCAGCGGGAGTCATGCGGTGATCCGCCTGCTGCATCGCCCCGGCCACTTCGTTGTCGAGGGCGAGCCTCTGGCGGACGTCTGGCCGGCCGCCGCCGCGCCCGGCGTCGCGCGAGCGCTCGGCGGCGCGCACGCCACGGGCCCGCATAGGACCCTCACACAGGACCTTTCGTTCGCGGTCGATCAGCTCGTGGAGATCGCCATCCGGGCGCTCTCGGCCGCGGTCAACGACACGTTTACCGCGCTGGCCTGCATCGACTGGCTCGGCGACGGGTTGTGCAAGATCGCCGATCGCTGGCGACCGGCGACCGTGCATCGCGACGCTGCGGGTCATCTGTGCGTGATCACCGTCACGATTGGCTTCGACCGGCTTGTGCAGCGCGCGCACGACAAGATCCGCCAGGCCAGCCGCGGGATGCCGGCCGTGATGATCCGCCAGCTCGACGGGCTCGCGAAGGTGATGGTGCATACGACCACTCAGGCTCAACGGGAGCTGCTCCTCGAGCAGGCCGCCATGATCCTGCGCTCGAGCGAGGAGTCGGTGCCGGAGAAGGCCGACCGCGCGGACGTGCGCCGCCGATACGACGCCGTGCTGGGCACCGTCCCTCTCATCCACAGCAGTGCCTCCAAGTCCAACGAACGAGGACATCTGAGGGCATGACCCGGGGCCAATCGGCGAGGAGGACCGATTCGGAGATCGCGAGGGGGGTATATTTGATCGAACCCAGAAATCTTTCGGCATAGGTGGTGGCCAGCATGGCGGCAAAGGACAGCATCGGTAAGGCAGGCGCTGCGGCGCGCAAGGCACAGGGCAACCGGTATCTGCAGCGACTGATCGAAGACGAGGATCTGCGCGGCAATCTGCTCACCGCGTACGGTGCGGCGCGCGGCGCGTATGGGCGTATGAACAACGGCAAGCCCGCGAGCAAGGCGATCTTTGAGGATAAGAAGCTGCAGCGCGAACTGCGTGACGCGGCGAAGTCTCTGCAAGAGGCCTCGAGCGCGCTGAAGGAGGCGCCGAAGAAGTCTCGCCGTCGCAAAGGCGGACTTGGGCGCATGTTGCTGTTGCTGATCATCGCGGCGGCGCTGGCGCTGGTCGTGAGCGAGGACCTGCGCTCGAAGGTGCTCGACATGATGTTCGGCGCAGAGGAGGAGTTCGACTACAGCTCGACCACTGCCCCGGCGGAGCCTGCGCCGGTCCCGACTCCGGCAGCCTGAAGAACCCTTCGAAAGGAACCCTTCGAAAGATGACCGCCGCCGCGGACGGGATCGTCATGGATAGCGATGTTGTGGAGGCTGACGCGGCGGCGGGAGGAAGGTCCCTGTCGGGTGAGAAGGCACGGCGGATCGTCGAGGCGATGCGACGCAGCGTCGCCAAGCGTGGTGCCGCGGCCTCGACCTTCGAGCATGTGGCGCGCGAAGCCGGTGTCTCACGCGGGCTGCTGCACTACTACTTCGCCACCAAGGAGCAGCTGCTTGTGGAGGCCGCGCGCCGCGACTGCGAGCTGCGCATGGAGAACCTCGAGGGCCAGCTCTCGGGAGCGCAGACGGCGGATGACTTCATCGCCCTGATGGCGCAGAACCTGCAGGAGACGGTCAGCGCCGACCCCGACTTCGTGACGCTCGTGTTCGAGCTGTTCACGCTCTCCAGACGCAACGAGGAGATCGCCGTCGAGTACGCGAGGCTGATGCGGCGTACCCGTGCCCTGCTCGCCAGGATGCTCGCCTCGGCGCAAGACGAGGGCGTGCTGCGGCTGCACGCCGACCCGGAGACGGTTGCCGAGATCCTGTTCTCGCTCGGTGATGGGTTTGCGCTGCGGATGCTGGCGGAGCCGGAGCGCGACTTCGACGCGACGGTCCGCGCGGGGATCCTTTGCGTGCGCGCGCTGCTGGCTGACTGACCGATTGACGCCTCTTATAATCCGCGGGGATGCCCATCTACGAGTACCGGCGCCCCGACGGGACGACGTTCGAAATCCAGCAGTCCTTCAGCGATGACACGCTGACCCACGACCCCGAGACCGGGGTGGAGATCAAGCGCGTGCTGCACGCGCCCGCGGTGCACTTCAAGGGGAAAGGCTTCTACAACACGGACTACGGCACGCGCAAGCGCCAGCGCGAGAACGCTGCCAACGCGGAGGGTTCGAGCTCGGAAAGCTCCTCGGCGAAGGGCGACACCGCTTCCTCAGACTCCGCTTCCTCAGACTCCAAGTCCTCTGAGGGCTCCTCCTCTTCCTCCAAAACGGATGCGAAGAAAAGCGAGACGGGCACGACGAAGGACGCGAAGAAGCCGAAGGACGCAAAGCCCGCCGCCGCAAAGACCTGACCGCGTCGCCTTCCCTGACCGTGTCGCCTTCCGTCCGGCGCGTCCGCACGCTTGCTCGCGCCGTAAGAGCCTTGGGGGAATCACCCCGCCATGAACTGCGCGACGTCCGCGCGGCGCGCTTCTTCTGAAATCGTCAGCCCTTCTTCGCCGCTGGGCAGGGTCGTCTGCCCGGTCGGCTTCAGTACATGGGTGGGTGGGGTCCCCGTTATCGCAAGCGAGGCAAACATCGCGAGCAGTTCCGGGCCGCTCATGTCCGAGATGATTGCCGGCGGCGCGTTCCAGGCGATCAGTGGTAGGCGGAAGAAGCTCGACGGGGACAGCAGCTGGGACTTCATGTCGTTGAAGAGCGCCTGCTGGTGTTCCTCGCGCTGGATGTCGGTCTCGTTCGGCGCGCACAGGTTCTCGCGCGTGCGCGCCAGCGCGAGCGCCTGCTCGCCGTCGATGTGATGGGTGCCGGAGCTCAGGCGCAGGGTGAAGCCGCCATTGGCCGCGCCACCGTCGAGCTTGGAGACGATGCAGCCGCCGGTGTAGTTGACGCCGCCCATCGCGTCGATCAGCTGCGGGAAGTTTTCGAAGTTCACTTCGACGACGTGGCTGATCGGGATGTGAAGCCAGTTCTTGATCACCGAGACCGACTCCGCCGGCCCGCCGTACTCGTGCGCGGCGTTGATCTTCTCAAGGCCGTGACCGGGGATTTCGACGACGGTGTCGCGCGGGATCGAGAGCCGCGCCGCGTGCCCGCCGCCGGTGCGGATCAGCATGATCGTGTCTGAGCGGCCCGGCCCCGTGGTTTCGGCGCCCGGTTCCTTCGAGTCCTTCTGGCGTCGGTCGGAGCCGAGCACGAGGATGTTGTTGGCCGACGTCAAAAGGCTGCCGGACGGATTGAGCTCGCCGGCGACGTTCGCCGGCAGGGACGTGCGCTCGAAATGCGAGCTGAGCAGGAACAGCACGAGCGAGAGCACGAGCCAGAACGCGACGAGCGCGAGCAGCGTGAGGACGATTCGCTTTGGCTTGGTCCAGCGGCGCCACCTCCCCGCGCCGTGTGTGGCGGGGCCATCCGCTCCTGCTCCCCGTCCGCCTCCCCCGCGCCCGTCCGCCCGGCGCGACGATCCCGGCAAACGCGGCGCTCGTGGCGCCGACGGCGCCGAGCCCGGCGCGGACACCGGCGTCTGCAAGTCCGCTTCGCGGCGGGGCAGCAGCCGCCGGCCCGCGCGATAGCGGGTGTATTGCGGGGGTTGCTCGTCGTCGGAGGGCATGGGGGCACCCTATATTTGCCGGATGACCTCTGCCGGTGCGTCAGTCGGGCGGCTCGTCGTCTGTCCCACACCGATCGGCAACCTCGAAGACGTGACGCTGCGCGTGCTTGCAACTCTGCGCGAGGCGGACGTGGTGGCCTGCGAGGACACGCGGCACACGCGGGTGCTGCTCGAGCGGCACGGGATCGTGGCAAAGCTGCTGAGCTACCACGAGCACAACGAACGCGCGCGTGCGGCGGAGCTCGTGGAGGGTATGCGGGCGGGCGCTGTGGTCGCGCTCGTGTCCGACGCCGGCATGCCGCTGGTCTCCGACCCCGGCTTCATGCTCGTGCGCGCATGCATCGAGGCGGACCTCGCGGTCGAGGTGCTGCCGGGGCCGAGCTCCGTCTCGACAGCGCTCGTCGCCTCCGGCCTGCCGACCGAGCACTGGCGCTTCGTCGGCTTCCTCCCGCGCAAGGCCGCCGAGCGCGGACGTCTGCTCGAGCGAGCCGAGGAGACGCTCGTCGCGTTTGAGTCCCCGCGGCGCCTGGCCGGTACGCTGGCGCAGCTGGCTGGGTCGCGATCCAGATCGCCGGGTCGCGGTTTGCAGGGAGTTGACGAAGTTGCACGAGGAAGTGCGCCGGGGGACGGCGGCGGAGCTGGCGGCGTACTACTCCGAGCAGTCGCCGCGCGGCGAGGTGGTGCTCGTTGTGGGGGCTGTCGGTTCGCGGGCCGCTGGATCGGCGCCGGGGAGCATCATCGATCCACGCCGCGCCGACGCGGTCGACGCGCTGCGGGAATTGGTCGACGCCGGCGCCCGCGCGCGGCCGGCCGCGAAGATCGTGGCGAAGTTGACCGGCGCGAGCGCAAACGAGCTCTACCGGCAGTTGACGGACGAGCCGCGGCGCGAGGACGACGAGGCGCTCTAGGCGCTCGGCGGCGAAGCGGGTCTTCTGGCGCTTGCGGCCCGTATGGTCGATCCGCCCTGTGCCGATGCACTCGCGGCAGACGATCCACTTCCCGGTATCTGGCGGCGGGACGTCCTTGGTCCACCACGTCCAGCCCGCTCCGCCGCAAACCTTGCAGCGGTCCTTCTCGTGGATCAGGCGGTCGCTCTGGGTCATCGCAAAAGCCTACTAGTAGCCTGGGGCAGACAGTGTCCTACTACGTGACCACCCCGATCTACTACGTCAACGCGGCTCCACACCTGGGGCACGCATACACGACGATCGCCGTCGACGCGCTGGCGCGCCACCACCGTCAGCGCGGCGAGGACGTGTTCTTCCTGACGGGGACCGACGAGCACGGCGAGCCGGTCGCCGACGCCGCGCACGCCCTGGGGATCGAGCCACAGCAGCTGGCCGACAAGAACGCCGAGCGCTTCAAGGCGCTCGTGCCGCAGTTAGGCGCGGCGAACGACTTCTTCATCCGCACGACCGATCCCGAGCACATGGCGAAGGTCCAGGAGGTCTTGACGCGCGTGCGCGAGAACGGGTACGTGTACGAGGGGACCTACGAGGGTTGGTACTGCCCTCGCTGCGCGGACTTCAAGGCGGAGAACGAAGTCGACGAGGGCAATCGCTGTCCGATCCACCACATCGAGCTGACGCGCGAGCAGGAGGAGAACTACTTCTTCAAGCTGTCCGCGTTTCAGGAGCCGCTGGAGCGCCTGTACGCCGAGCGCGAGGATTTCGTCGCGCCCCGCACGCGCTACAACGAGGCGCTCTCGTTCCTGCGCTCGGGGTTGCGCGACGTGCCACTCTCACGCCACAAGCTCACCTGGGGAGTGCCGGTGCCGTGGGACGAGGAGCACGTCTTCTACGTGTGGTTCGACGCGCTGCTGAACTACTACTCGGCGCTCTCCTACGCCCGGCCGGGTGAGGACCTGACGGAGGAGTTCTGGCCGGCGAGCTACCACGTGATCGCGAAGGACATCCTGCGCTTCCACGCGATCTACTGGCCGGCGCTTTTGATGGCGGCCGGGCTGGAGCTGCCCGAGCGGATCTTCGTGCACGGATATCTGTTGATGGACGGCGAGAAGATGTCAAAGTCGCTCGGCAACGTACTCGACCCGTTCACGGTGATCGAGCGCTTCGGCGCCGACGCGCTGCGCTTCTATCTGCTGCGCGACGTGCCCTTTGGCCAGGATGGCTCGGTCTCGACGGAGGCCTTCGAGCAGCGCTACGCGAGCGAGCTGGCGAACGACTTCGGCAACCTCGCCAGCCGCACGCTCGCGATGATCGTTCGCTACCGCGATGGGGTCGTGTCCGCGGGCGAGGTCGACCCGGTGCTTGTACCCGACTTCGACGGTCTCACAGCCCGCGTCGAAGAGCTGATCGGCAAAGCCGAGTTGACGCTTGCGCTGGAGGAGATCTGGGAGCGTGTGCGCCGCTTGAACCGCTACGTCGAGGAGCAGGCGCCGTGGCAGCTCGCGAAGGTGCAGTCGCGTGCGGACGAGCTGGACTGCGCGCTCGGCACCCTCGCCGAGGGATTGCGCGTGGTCGCGGTGCTGCTCTGGCCATACCTCCCGGCGAGCTCGGAGTGCCTGCTCGACGCGCTCGGCTCAGGCGATCTTTCGTTGGCGGGCGCGGCGTTCGGGGCGGGGAAGATCGAGCGTGTGAGGAAGATCGAGTCACTGTTTCCAAAGAGCGCATGATCGATTCACACACACATCTGCATCTGTGCGAGCCGCCCGACACCGAGCTCGTGGCGGCGGCCGACGCTGTGGGCGTGACACGGATGCTGACGGTCGGCACCGACGGCGCATCCTCTCGCACGGCGCTCGCTGCGGCCGAGGCGTTCCCGCACGTGTATGCGGCTGTCGGATGTCATCCGAACGAGGCTAAGGGCTTCGACGACGCCGACCTGGCCGAGCTGCGCTCGCTCGCGGCGCACGAGCGCTGCGTGGCGATCGGCGAGACCGGCCTGGACTTCTACCGTGACACGGCGCCGCGAGTAGACCAGGGGCGCGCGTTCGCCGCGCAGATCGCGCTCGCGCGTGAGACCGGCAAGCCGCTCGTGATCCACACGCGTGCGGCCGACGATGCGACGCTCGATCAGCTCAAAGACGAAGCTGAAGGGTGCAGCATCGTGATCCACTGTTTCTCGATGCCCGCGCGCTTGGAGGAGTGCCTGGAGCGGGGCTATGCGATCTCGTTCGCGGGCAACGTCACCTACAAGAATGCCGCCGACCTGGCCGAGGCGGCGTGCCAGGTCCCCGAGGATCGTCTGCTGGTGGAGACCGATGCTCCTTATCTGACTCCCCAAGTGGTGCGCAAGGAACGCAATCAACCCGCGTTCGTCGCTCATACGGTTGCCTTCCTCGCCGAGTTGCGCGGGGTCTCCCCGGTGGAGCTGGGCACGACGGTGGAGCGCAACGCGGCGCGCGTGTTCGGCTGGTGAAGGCTTCGTCCGAGACCGCTGTCGTTCCCATCCAGCCCAGCCTGCGACGGCTGAAGCAATTCAACGTCCGTCCCGATCGCGAGCTTGGGCAGAACTTCCTGATCGACTCGAACATCCTCGGCGTGATCGGCCGCGCGGCTGAGCTGACCGACGAGGATGTCGTGTTGGAGGTGGGCGGAGGGCTGGGCGTTCTCAGCGAGTACCTGACGGAGCGTGTCGCGCATGTGCATGTCGTCGAGTTCGACGAACGCCTGCGCGATGCGCTGTGCGACGCCACCGACTCGCATGGCAACGTCAGCGTGCACTGGGGCGATGCGATGCAGCTCGACCTCGCGGCGTTTGAACCGTCTCCGACGAAGCTCGTCGCGAACCTGCCCTACAACATCGCGGCGGGGTTGATCTTGCGCACGATCGGTCTGTACCCGGCGATGACGCGCTGGGTGGCGATGGTCCAGCGCGAGGTCGGCGAGCGATTTGCCGCCAAGCCGGGGACGCCCGCGTATGGAGTGCCGTCGGTGCTCGCACAGCTCTCGTGCGAGGTGCGCGTCTTGCGGATGGTCTCACGCAGTGTGTTTCACCCGGTGCCGAACGTCGACTCCGTCCTGCTGCTGCTCGTACGCCACGAGGGTGATGACGCGACCCATGAGCTGCGCGAGCTCGTCCGCCAAGCGTTCGCCCACCGCCGCAAGGCGCTGGCTGGCTCGCTGGCGCTGGCGGGCGGGCGGGAACCGATAATGGCGGACGGGACGCGCGAGCGGGTGCGCGCGGCGCTCGTCGAGCTCGGTCACCCCGCCGACGTGCGCGCCGAGCGCCTGCCACCCGAGGATTTCCGCGCGCTCGCGCGGCTGCTCGAGCTATGAGCGGCGGCGACATTGCCGACCCGGGCACCGCGCATGGATGAGATCCTCGCCCTACCCGCGCGGGCGCTCGCCCCCGCGAAGATCAACCTCGGGCTGTTCCTCGGACCGATTCGCAGCAAGGACGGAAGGCACGAGCTGGTGACGGTCATGCAGTCGATCTCACTGGCCGATGAGCTTACGCTGGAGCATGCCCCCGAAGAGGTTGAGCAGGATGAGGTTTTCTGCCCCGGCGTCTCGGGGGCGCCCACGGAGAACCTGGCCGCCCGGGCGCTGGAGGCCTTTCGCGCGGCCACCGGCTGGGAGGCGCCACCGCTGCGTATGAGCATCGTCAAGCGGATTCCCGTGGCCGCCGGTCTGGGAGGTGGCTCGGCGGACGCGGCCGCCGCACTGCGCCTGGCAAAGCACGCCTCAGGCCTCGGCGATGACGCGCTGCTGCGCGAGCTGGGCGCAGCTCTGGGTGCCGATGTCCCCGCGCAGGTCGCCCCCGGGCGCTGGTTGGCCGGTGGCGCCGGTGAGCTGCTGGAGGCGCTGCCGGATCCCAACCCGGCGTCGTTCGGTCTGCTCGTCCTGCCCGCGGCGGCCGGGCTCTCGACCGCGGAGGTGTATGCCGAGGCCGATCGGCTGGGTCTCGGGCGCTCCTCCGATGCGCTACAGGAGCGCCGCCGTGCTCTGCGCAGGGCACTCGAGCTGAGCGCGGCGGTACCGGCGGCGAGCGAGCTGCTGGACAACGACCTGCAGCGCGCGGCGATCTCGCTATATCCGGTGCTCACCGCAACCCTCGGACATGCACGCGAAGCGGGAGCGGACATCGCACTTATCAGCGGCTCGGGGCCAACGGTCGTGGGGCTGTTTCCCCACGCAAACGGCCTGGGCCGCGCAGAACGGGCCGCCGCGGGTCTTGCGGCCGATCGGAGATTGGCCGGCATGCCCGCGCCGATCTGCGCCACGCCGGTAGACGCCGCTTTCGCGCGCGTGTCGACCGGCTCCTAGCCGGTTCACGCGCGCGCTCGGATCCCTCAGCCGGGGCGTGCCCGTGCGCGTATGTCTCCGAGACGTGCGCACGACCTCAGGGTCAGTCACAATGAGGCCGAGCAATGAGCCGGACAACCATTAACGATCTCGCGGTCATCTGTGCAGGCGTGTTCGGGTTGGCGCTTTACGCCGGCCTGATCCTCGTGCCTGCGTGGAGCTCCTACTCACGCCTGTGGGAGCGGGTGGCCGCGAGCATCCTGTCGTTGTACGTGCTCGCGATGCTCGTTGGTATCGGCGTGGCCGCCGCGCTCGCCGTCGTCTATTACTGGGGCTGAGGCGATGTCCGAGAACCAAAGCTCCGATCTCGCGGCGCTGGACGCGATCACCGAGGCGGTCGAATCCGGGGCGGGCCTACCTGAAGTGGTGCGCGCGGCGGGCAAGGCACTGGAGGCGAGTCTCGCGGTGACGGATGCCTGGGGGGCAACCCTGGCGGTGGCGGCACGCTCGCCGGCGGAGGAGCGTGCGCTGCTTTCAAAGGGGGAGGGTGTGAGCAACATCCCCCTGCGCGTCGCCGACGCGGTTGTGGGCACGCTTCACATGCGCGCGAAAACCGTGCCAAGCGCATCGATGCAGAGACTGCTCGTGACGATGATCGCCTCGGAGGTCGAGCGGGTGCGCGCGCCGGAGCGCGTCTCTGAGACGGCCGCCGCTGACTTCATGGGCGCGCTGCTGCGCCGCGAGTTGACCGAGCGCGAGGAGTTGATCGCCCAGGCGAGGGAGCTTTCGCTGGAGGTGGCAGATGGAGCGAGCGTGATCGTCGCGCGCGCACATCCCCAGACGCCCACCGACGAGGGCTGGCGCGCACGCGTGCGCGCGGTCGCCGAGCGTGGCGCCCGGGCAGTGGTCAGTCGCTCGATTGCCGCCCTCTCAGAACGTGACGGGACCGTGGGCGCCGAGGTGCTGCTGCTGGTGCCGGGCGGTGAGGAGCCGCCGGCGGCGCGTGCCGCCGAGGCGGTCCTGCGCGAGCTGGAGGCCGCGCTTGCCGGCTACACGTTCGCGATCGGGCGCAGCCGGATCGCGGAGGATCCTGTCGATCTGCCGCGTGCGGTCAGTGAGGCGCTGCTGGCGGCGAACGTCGCGCAGGGCGGCTCCGACGGCTCGGCGCTCGCCTTCGAGCAGACGGGTGCCTACCGGCTGCTGCTGAGCGCGATGAGCGAGAACCCCGCCGAGCTGCAGCGCTTCTATGCGGAGACGGTCGAGCCGCTGGTCGCCTACGACGAACAGTACGAGACCGATCTGATGCGCACGCTCGAGACCTTCCTCGAGGCCGACGGCAACGTTGCGGGCACCGCCCAGCGTCTGTTTACCCATCGCCACACGATCTACTACCGCCTGGAGCGCGTGCGCGACCTCTCCGGGCTGGACGTCTCCTCGAGCGACGGACGCGAGAAGCTCAGCCTCGGCCTGAAGTCGATGCGCGTGCTCGGCATCCCCTCCGCTGGCGGGCCGGCGCTGGAGGCAGGCGCCGAGGGCGGGCGCGTCCCGCGTGGGTCTGGCCGGCGGCCCTAACCGCAGGCGGGAGTCGCTAACCGCGCACGGCGAACTCGACGGCGTAGGTCGCACCGCGCGCGCCGTGTCCGAGGATCGACGGCACGGCTGGTGAGACTCCGACGCCAACGTCGCGGAACTCGCCCGTCAGGATCACTTCCCGGTGCGGAGGCGAGTGCATCCACGCGGTGACCATGCCGGCGGGGGTGGCGGCGGAGAGGGTGCCCCAGCCGAGGTTCTGAGCGGTCGAGAGGCTCGTGGCGTGAGCGCCGTAGGCAGTGGCCGCGATCTGCGTCCCCGCAGACTGCCCAGAGGGGCTGTCGTCGCCGAAGTAGTCGTGGCTCACCATGGAGGTGGCCTGGCTGCCGGCCACTGCCTGCAGTTCGTGGTTGGAGCGCAGCGACCGTAGGTGGTAGGCGGAGCGCAGACGGTCGATCAGGCACAACGTCGCCCTGGCGACATTCGCCGTGTTGGTGGCGGTGGGCCGCAGGTTGGCGTATGCACAGGAGCGGGGCTTGGTCTTTGCGCTCGATGCCAGTGCGCCCGCGGGCGTCAGGAACGAGGAACTGGACACGAGCAGCAGCGCTGCCACGGCGAGCATGGCCGGGGCGGCCAGCATCCAACACGCAGTAGCGAATACAGCGCTGATCCTCCCCGGTGTCTGCGCTCCCCAGAACAGAGTGCGGGAATCCTTGCAGAAGCAGGAGATCGAAGTGTCACGGCGTAGTGAACGCTCCCGATCCGGCTCTCGTGCGAGGATGTGGGAGCCCCTTGGGGAGTCGTCCAATGGCAGGACATCAGGTTTTGGTCCTGAGAATCGGGGTTCGAATCCCTGCTCCCCAGTCGCTCGTGCGATGGCTTGTGCGATGGCATCGGCCGTGCGGTTATTGCCTGTGCGGGTGGTGCGCACTACAGTCTGCGGGGTGACGCTGGCTCCCACCGTCTTGATCCTCGCCGCGGGCCAGGGGACGCGCATGCGCTCAAAGACGCCGAAGGTGCTGCACGAATTGTGCGGCTCCCCGATGCTGCTGTGGCCGGTGCAAGCGGCGCTGGACGCTGGGGCGGAGAAGGTCGTGGTGGTGGACTCTCCGGCTAGGGCGCTCGAGGGAGTGCTGCCAGAGGGCGTGGAGTTGGCGGTGCAGCCACAACCCAACGGCACCGGCGGCGCCGTTGTGGCGGCGATGGCCCAGCTCGAATCCCAGGCTGGCGAAACCTCATTGGAGCCGGACACACCGGTGGTGGTCCTGAGTGGGGACGTGCCGCTGGTGAGCGCCGAGGCGATTCGCGAGCTGACCGACGCGCACGCGCAGAGCGGCGCGGCGGCGACGATGGTGACGACGGTGCTCGAGGATCCGACGGGCTACGGCCGGGTGGTGCGTGGCTCAGGCGGCACGGTGGAGCGCGTGGTGGAGACGAAGAAGGACGGCGACGCGAGCCCGGAGGAGCTCACGATCAAAGAGGTAAACACCGGTATCTACGCCTTCGCCGCGCGTGCGCTGGCACAGGCGTTGCCGCGATTGAGCGCCGAGAACGCCCAGGGCGAGCTGTATCTGCCGCAGGTGTTGGACATCCTGCGAGCCGACGGGCGGGCGGTGGCGGCCTACGCGGTCGAGGATCAGAACCTGGTGCTCGGGGTGAACGACCGGGTCGCGCTGGCGCGAGTGCGCAAGCTCGCTCAGCGGGCGATAAACGAGCGGCACATGCGCGCGGGAGTGGACATCGTCGACCCCGAGACGACGGTGATCGAGGTCGGGGTGGAGATCGGCGAAGACACGAGGATCGAGCCGGGGACGACGATCAGAGGCAGGACGAGGATCGGCTCCGACTGCGTGGTGAGATGCTCATATCTCGTCGATTGTGAGCTGGAGGACGGAGTGAGCGTCGGGCCGTTCGCCTACCTGCGCCCTGGGGCGATCCTGCGCGAAGGGGCGAAGGCGGGGACGTTCGTAGAGATCAAGAACTCCGACATCGGTCCGGGCGCGAAGGTCCCGCATCTGTCTTACATCGGCGACGCGGATGTGGGCGAGGGGGCGAACCTCGGAGCGAGCACGATCACGGCGAACTACGACGGTAAGAACAAGCACCGGACGACGATCGGCAGGAAAGTGAAAAGCAGCGTGCACGTGTCGTTTGTGGCGCCGGTGACGGTCGGCGACGAGGCGTACACGGGCGCGGGATCGACGATCGACGAAGATGTTCCCGCGGGCGCGCTCGGGATCGCCCGCACGCGTCAGACCAACAAAGCGGGCTACGCGAAGCGGCGCGAGGATGAATCCCTAAACTCCGAGCGGAGATGAGCAGCGCGATGGACACGCGAGCACAGTCCTCGGGGACGAGCCTGCCGTTTGATTACAACAAGCGTCTGATGCTGTTCAGCGGGCGCGCCAACCCGCAGCTCGCCGCGGACATCGCCACGAAGCTGAACGTCGACCTGGGGCCGGTCACCCTGAAGACGTTCTCAAACGGCGAGGTGTACTGCCGTTATGAGGACTCGATCAGGGGCGCCGACGTGTTCATCGTGCAGCCCACCTGTGGCAACCCCCAAGCGGGGGTGACGGCGAATGATTCGCTGATGGAGCTGCTGTTCATGATCGACGCGGCGGTGGGCGCCTCAGCTCACCGTGTGATCGCGGTGACGCCGTGGTTTGGCTACTCCAGACAGGACAAGAAGTCCGCGCCGCGTGAGCCGATCTCGGCCCGTCTGGTCGCTCGGATGCTGGAGGCGGCGGGCGCAGACAGGGTGCTGACGATGGATCTGCACGCGGGGCAGATCCAGGGGTTCTTTCAGAAGCCGGTCGACCACATGACGGCGCTGTTCATGCTCACGCAGTACTTCGCCGACCTCGGGCTCTCGGATCTGGTGGTCGTGGCGCCGGACGCGGGAAGGGTCAAGCTGAACAAGAAGTTCGCCTCGAAGATCGGCGCGGAGCTGGCGATCCTCGACAAGGAGCGCCCTGCACAGCAGGTTGCTGAGATCGGCTACGTGATCGGCGACGTGAAGGGCCGCACGGCGGTGATAGTCGATGACATGATCGACACCGCGGGGACGCTGAAGGCAGCGGCGCGGACCGTGCTGGAGGAGGGCGCGGCGAGCGTGTATGCGGCCGCCACGCACGGAGTGTTCTCCGGCGACGCGTTTGAGAACCTCGCGGAGTCGGGATTGAAGGAGATCGTCGTGACAGACACGATCCCGATGCGCGCGGGGCATCCCGAGAACATCCGCGTACTGCCGTGTGCGGAGCTCTTGACGGACTCGATCCGGCGGATCTTCACCGACGATTCGGTGAGCGAAGTGTTCGGCGGCGAGAACCAGCTGTTCTAGCGTTGGGGGGAGCAGCCCCCCACGGGACCCCTACGGACCGTGCGCGGCATGTAGCGGCGAGCGCTGGCTGTTCTGAAGCCGATTGCTAGAGTCCTCTCCTCCGATGGCCGAGAGCACGACGACAAAGCTTGATGTGAGCAGCCGCTCAGCCGGCGGTTCGCGTGCCGTACGGCGCCTGCGCCGCAGTGGCCGCGTGCCCGGCGTGCTGTACGGCGGCGGCGGGGATTCGGTCAGCTTCGACGCCGACGCGCGCGAGCTGCGTCTCGCCCTCGCCGGCACGGGGGCGGTGCTCGACCTGAGCGTCGACGGCGCGAAAGCGACGCCGGTGGTGCTGAAGGAGACCCAGCGCGACCCGGTGCGCGGCGAAACCGTGCACGTCGATCTGCTGCGGGTGCGCTTGGATCAGGCGATCCACGCGGTCGTGCCGCTGGAATTGACTGGCACCGAGGATGCACCCGGCGTGAAGGAGGGCGGCGTGCTCGAGCAGCCCACGCGCGAGCTGAACGTCGAGGCGCTGCCGACCGCGATCCCGGAGTCGATCGTGCACGATGTCGGCGAGATGCAGATCGGCGATCACATCGGGCTGGCCGACGTGAGCATCCCCGAGGGCGTGACGCTGCTGGACGACCTCGAGGAGACGGTCGTGGCGACCCTGTCTCCGCCCCGGCTGCAGGCCGAGGTGGAGGAGGAAATTGAGGCCGAGACGGAGCTCGTCGGCGAGGGCGAGGAGTCGGGCGAGGCTGCGGAGGGCGCCGGCTCCGAGGACTCTTCCGGCGGGGAGTAGCACCGCTGCGACGCCCCTTCGGCGGCGGTGGCGGTGGCGGAGTCGTCGACTGGCTGATCGTCGGGCTCGGCAATCCCGGGAGCGAGTACGCCGGTACTCCCCACAACGTCGGATTCGCGGTGGCCGACGCGCTGACTGAGCGTTGGGGGCTGGGCCGGCCGAAGGAGCGCTTCAAAGGGCGCATCGCCGAAGGACGTGCGGGCCGATCACCCGCCGATGCGTTCGACGAGCCTCTCCTCGGTGGTTCTCAAGGGAACGCGCTGGCTGGGGCCTCCGACCCTCCGCGTGCTGTGACTCCCCTCCGCGTAGCGGTGCTCACCCCGCAGACGTTCATGAACGACGCCGGCCGCTCGGTCGGACCCGCGCGCGGTTCGTTCAAGCTTCCGCTGGAGCGCGTGCTGGTCGTGCACGACGAGATCGATCTGCCGTTCGGTGAGATTCGCACCCGACTGGGTGGAGGTCTGGCCGGGCACAACGGTCTGAAGTCGATCAAGCGGGAGTTGGGCTCCACGGAGTTCATGCGCGTGAGGGTAGGCGTGGGCCGCCCGAGCAGCACCGACCCGGAGATCGTCTCGGGCTACGTGCTGGGGCGCTGGCGTCAAACGAAGGCAGAGGTCGCCGAGTTGGTCGAGCGCGGGGTTGCGGCGGTCGAGCAAGTGCTCGAGGGAGAGCTCGAGTAGAAGATGGCGCTGCGCTCGCTGTTGGGGTTGATCGAGGAAGACGCGTCGGCAGAGCGCCTGGCGCGCGAGGGCGGCCACGCGTTCGTGTCCTCGTCGCTGCGGCCGTACACGATCGCGGCGCTCGCGGACAGCGGCCCGGCCGAGCGGGCTCGCCCGACGCTGGTGGTCGTGGGCGACGACCGTGCGGCTCGCGACATGGCGGCGGACCTGCGCGCTTGGCTCGCGCCACGACGGGTGCGCTACTACCCATCGCGCGGCGTGGCGTATGAGTCGCATCTGACACCGCCGCCACATCTGGTGGGTCTGCGTGTCGCGGCGCTCGATGCGCTGCTGGCATCGAAAGACGCCGAGGCCGAGCCCCCCGTCGTCGTGGTCAGCGCTGTGGCGCTGTCGGAGAAGGTGCCCGACCCGGCGCTGCGCCCGCACTCGTTCACGCTGCGCAGGGGCGAGCTGCTCGACCTCGACGAATGCGCGGCCGAGCTGGTCGCGGCGGGGTACGAACGCGTCGAGCAGGTGGAGGAGCGCGGCCAGTTCGCGCTGCGCGGCGGCCTCTTGGATGTGTTCCCAGCGACCGAGGAGCGCGCGGTGCGGGTGGACATGTTCGACGTGGAGATCGAGTCGTTGCGGTGGTTCTCGACGTTCACGCAGCGCTCGCTTGGGGATGTGGATGAGGTCGAGATCGCCCCGGCGGCCGAGCTCGCAGCCGAGCACCGCGAGCTGGCGGAGATCGCCGCTCTGGAGGAGGCGGCGAACCGTCCTGACATCGCCGAGCTGCTGCCTGTGGAGCGCTTCGGCGCGCTGCTCGATCTGCTCGGGGCGGACACGCAGCTGCTGGTGGCCGCCGAGGAGGAGCTTGCACCGGCCTTGAGTGACCACTGGACCGACGTCTGCGCGGCCTTCAAAGACGAGGACGCCCACCATCTGTACGTAAGCCCCGAGCAGATCGAAGCGGCGTTGCAAGCGCGCGCACGGATCTGGCTGTCGTCGCTCGCGAGTGGCCAGGGGATCGAGCTGCGCGCGCAGACCGCGGACACCGCGGCACGCTCGCTGGGCGAGGCCGAGCCGGAGCTCGAGAAGCTGGTGCGAAGCGGCTACCGCACGGTCGTGGCCTTCCCTCAGCGCGGCGAGGGCGAGCGCGCGGCGTACAACCTCGGTCGCCTGCAGGCGACCTGGCTGGGCGAGGGCACCTCCACAGATGTCGGCCACCAGGTAATGGAGCCGTCGCTGCGCTTTGCGGCGGCGTCGCTGCGCGAGGGCTTTGTCGCGCCTGCACTGAAGCTCGCGGTGTTCCCCGAGCATCGCCTGCTGCGCCGCCGTCGCGCTGAGCGCGGACGCGGTCCTGACCGCAGGCAGCAAGGCGGTGGTCAGGGGGGTCCCCGCAGGGGTGCGCTGCGCTCGTTTACGGAGCTGCGCACGGGCGACATCGTCGTCCACGAGGACCACGGCGTGGCGCGCTTTGCGGGATTCGAGACGCGCACGGTCGCGAACGTCACGCGGGACTACCTGTACCTGGAATATCAGGGCGACGACAGGGTGTTCGTGCCGACGGAGCAGCTCGCGAAGATCTCGCGGTATGTCGGCGGTGGTGGCGAGAATCCGCCGCTATCAAAGCTCGGGGGTACGCGCTGGGACACGATGAAGGCGCGAGCACGCCGCGCCGCCCAGGAGCTGGCGGGCGAGTTGCTCAGCCTCTACGCCGAGCGCCGCCGCCGCACCGGGCACGCGTTTGAGCCGGACTCCGATTGGCAGAGAGAGTTCGAGGAGCGCTTCCCGTTCTCAGAGACCCCGGACCAGCGCGAGGCGATCGAGTTAGTCAAGGCGGACATGGAAGCGCCGCAGCCGATGGATCGGCTGATCTGCGGTGACGTCGGCTACGGCAAGACCGAGGTGGCGCTGAGGGCGGCGTTCAAGGCGGCGGGCGAGGGCAAGCAGGTTTTGATGCTGGTGCCGACGACGATCCTCGCCCAGCAGCACTACGGCACGTTCGCCGAGCGCTTGGCGGACTATCCGTTTACGCTCGAGCACGTCTCGCGGTTCCGCTCGGCGGCCGAGCAGAAAGCCGCGATCAAGGGCTTCGCGGAGGGCAGGGTTGACATCCTGATTGGCACGCACCGGGTGCTTTCCAAAGACGTGCGCGCGAAGGACCTCGGGCTGTTGATCGTCGATGAGGAGCAGCGCTTCGGGGTCAAGCAGAAGGAGCTGCTGCGCCAGCTGAAGCTGAAGGTCGACGTGATCTCGATGTCAGCGACGCCGATCCCGCGCACGTTGCAGATGTCGCTGGCGGGGTTGCGCAACATCTCCGTGATCGAGACGCCGCCGGAGGGCCGCCGTCCGGTGAAGACCTACGTGGGCGAGTACGAGGAGGAGCTCGTCAAGCGCGCGATCATGCGCGAGCACGAGCGCGACGGGCAGGCGTTCTTCCTGCACAACCGCGTCGAGACGATCGAGGAGACCGCGGAGCGGCTGCGGGCGATGTGCCCGGGCGTGAAGTTCGCGGTTGCCCACGGCCAGATGGGGGAGGGGGAATTGGAGCAGGTGATGATGGACTACCTGCGCGGCGGCGCGGACGTCCTGGTGTGCACGTCGATCATCGAGTCGGGGATCGACATCCCCCAGGCGAACACGCTGATCGTGGAGCACGCGGACGCGTTCGGGCTGGCGCAGCTCTACCAGATCCGTGGGCGGGTGGGGCGCAGCCGCGAGCGCGCGTACGCGTATCTGCTGTACGACTCGGCGGCGGCGCTCACGGCCGAGGCGGCGCAGCGGCTGTCGGCGCTGTCGGACTACACCGAGCTCGGCGCGGGCTTCAAGATCGCGATGCGCGACCTGGAGATTCGCGGCGCGGGGAACCTGCTCGGCGACGAGCAGTCCGGGCATGTCGCGGCGCTCGGATTCGAGCTGTACATGCAGATGCTTGACGAAGCGGTCGCCGCCGGTGAAGACGGCGACACGACCCCTGGCGAGGAGCCGGCGGAGCCCGTGCGGTTGGATGTGAACGTCGACGCGTATGTGCCCGCCGATTACGTTCCGTACGAGCAGGCCAAGATCGAGGTGCATCGCCGCGTGGCGGGGGCGCTGGAGGTGGCCGACGTCGAGGGGTTGCGCGAGGAGCTGCAGGACCGCTTCGGGCCGGTGCCTGAGCCGCTGGAGAACCTGCTGGCGCTGCAGCGAGCGCGGATCAAGTTCGGCGAGGCGGGCGTGCGGACGGTCAGCTTCCGCGGGGATCGCCTGGCGGTGACGCCGGTCGAGCTCGACTCCAGGCGCGCGAAGCGCCTGCATGAGGAGCTGCCCGAGGCGCTGTACGAATCCGGCCGCTCGCAGGTCTCGGTCAGGGTGCCGAAGGAGGGCAAGGAGCGCTTCCCGAGCGTGGTGAAGGCGGCGGACGTGCTCTTGGCGATCACCCGCGAGGCCGCATGAAACCCAGCTATGAGGCGCTATCAGACCCACGCCGGAGCCGTTTTAGGCAGTGATCGAAACTTCTTTATGCACGAGTTAGGGCGTATCCGCTAGAGTGCCCGCGTCGTGTCCAAGACACTCCGCTTCATACCGGCGCTTGGCGCCGTTTTCTTTGCTTCGCTCGCGCTGACGGCGTGCGGCGGCGGCATCCCCAGCAACGCGGTCGTGCAGGTCGGGAGCAACCCGATCACGAAAACGACGTTCGAACACTGGCTGTCGGTCGCGGCGGCCTCGAGCGCGACGACAGCTACCGGCAAAACAGCCAAGCCGGTCGTGCCCGATCCGCCGGACTACACGGAATGCATCGCTCACCTGGAAGCGACTGCGCCAAAGCCCGCCAAGGGCCAGTCCAAGCCGACGAGCGCGCAGCTGAAGAGCGAGTGCGAACAGCAGTACAAATCGCTGCAGCAGGAGGTGCTCGGCTTCTTGATCTCATCGCAGTGGGTGATCGGCGAAGCCTCTCACCTGGGCGTGAACGTGTCCGACGCGGAAGTCAAGAAGGAATTCGAAAAAATCAAGAACCAGCAATTCCCCAAGGCCGCCGAATTCGAAAAATTCCTGGCGACCTCTGGCCAGACCGTCTCGGACCTGCTGCTGCGCGTCAAGCTGAACATGCTGTCTTCGAAAATTCAGAAGAAGATCGCGTCAGGCAAAGGCACCCCCAGCAAGGCGGAAATCGAAAAGTACTACAAAGAAAATCAGTCGCACTTCGGTACGCCGGAAAAGCGCAACGTGTCGATCATCCTGACTAAGACCGAAGCGCAGGCGAATGAAGCCAAGAAGGAAATCGAATCCGGCAAGAGCTTCGCGTCCGTCGCCAAAGCCAAGTCGATCGACCCGACCAGCAAGGCGAAAGGCGGTCTGCTCGTCGGCGTGACCAAGGGCCAGGAGGAGGCGGCGCTGAACACCGCGATCTTCTCTGCACCCCTGAACAAGTTGAGCGGCCCCGTGAAGACCCCCTTCGGCTACTACATCTACGAAGTCAAGAGCTCAACCCCCGGCACGCAGCAGACGCTCAAGCAGTCCGAAGCGTCGATCAAGCAGCAGCTGACCGCCACCACGCAGCAGGCGGCACTGAGCAAGTTCGTCAAGGAATTCAAAAAAACTTGGATGGGGAAGACGGAATGTCGCTCCGGATACGTGGTGGCGGACTGCAAGGAGTACAAAGCGCCGAAGACAAGCTCCACAGGCACCACGGGTACCACGGGTACCGCTGTTCCGCAGACGAGCACCGGCTCCACCTCGGCGCCGACGACGACGACTACCACCAAATAGTCTCCTCCCGGTGACGCCGGTGACAGTGGTGGTTCCGCGATGAGTCAGATCGAGCGCGTCCACGCCCGCCAGATTCTCGACAGCCGCGGCAACCCCACGGTCGAGGTCGAGGTCGGTCTGCGCTCGGGGGCGCACGGCCACGCGGCGGTCCCCTCGGGCGCATCGACGGGCGAGTTCGAGGCGAAGGAGCTGCGCGATGGCGGTGAGCGCTGGGCAGGAAAGGGCGTGACGCGCGCGGTGGCGAACGCAAACGGCGAGATAGCGCAGGCGGTCACCGGCAAAGATGCCTCCGATCAGCGCGGTCTCGACGAGGCACTGATCGCGCTCGACGGCACGCCCGACAAGTCGCGACTCGGCGCCAACGCGATCCTCGGCGTGTCGCTGGCGGCGGCGCACGCGCAGGCGGCGGAGGAGGGCCTGCCCCTGTGGCGCTACCTCGGCGGCGAGTCCGCCCGGGTGCTGCCGGTGCCGATGATGAACGTGCTCAACGGCGGCGCGCACGCCGACAACAAGGTGGACTTCCAGGAGTTCATGGTCGTGCCTTGCGGCGCCGAGAGTTTCTCCGAGGCCCTGCGCATGGGCGCCGAGGTGTTCCACGCCCTGAAGGGCACTCTGCGTGAGCGGGGCCTGGGCACCACGGTCGGCGACGAGGGCGGCTTCGCCCCCGACCTCGAATCCAACGAGGACGCCCTGCGGATGCTGGTGGCGGGCATCGAGGCCGCCGGCTTGCGGCCCGGAGCCGACGTGGCGATTGCCCTGGATCCGGCCACCAGCGAGCTGTATGACGACGGCTCCTACGCGCTCGAGCACGAGGGTCGCACGCTCAATGCGGGGGAGCTGGCCGACTATTGGGTCGACCTGGCGGCGCGCTATCCGATCGTTTCGATCGAGGACGGCATGGACGAGGAGGACTGGGCCGGGTGGAAGGGGCTGACCGAGCGCCTGGGGAGTTCGGTGCAGCTCGTGGGGGACGACCTGTTCGTCACCAACACCGAGCGCCTGCACCGCGGCATCGAGCTGGGGGTGGGCAACTCGATCCTGATCAAGGTCAACCAGATCGGCACTCTGACAGAGACTCTGGCCGCGATCGCGATGGCGCGCGAGGCGGGGTACACGGCTGTGATGAGCCACCGTTCGGGCGAGACCGAGGACGTGACGATCGCCGACCTGGCGGTGGCGACGGGCTGCGGGCAGATCAAGACCGGAGCCCCGTCGCGCTCGGACCGGGTGGCGAAGTACAACCAGCTGCTGCGGATCGAGGAGCAGCTGGGAGCGCAGGCCGAGTTCCCCGGGCGCTCCGTCTTTCGCCGCTGATAAGCATTTTTTGAAGGTGCGTCTTCATCTCTCGGGAAGGAAGCCGGCCCAGGAGGGCGAATGCGAGGGGAGATGTCCTCCCCTTCAATCTCAGCACGCACAGCGAGCCCCGGAGCGCGTGTGCGGTGGGATCGGCTGGGCCGCGTGGCGATGCTGTGCGTGCTCGTGGTCCTCGCGTACCTGTACCTCAGCGCCGGAGTTCATCTGCTCAGCACGTGGCGTCAGGCGCGCGGCGAGAGCGCGAAGGTGGCGGCGATGCAGCACGAACACAACGCGCTTCAGCGCCAGCACGAAGCGCTGGGCAGCCCCGGCGCCGTCGAAGCGCAGGCGCGCAAGCTGGGCATGATGCGCCACGACGAGCGACCGTACATCGTCGGTAACCTGCCCAACGACTAGCCGGGCCGCCGATCGGCTGTCAAGAGCCTCGCAAGGACGCTCGCCCGGCCTCTGAGCTGCGCAGGCCGATGATGACCACCAGGGTGAGATGCAACCACGCTAACCTCGGCGCGGATGTCCTTCGAGAACGCGATCTACCAGTGGCAACAAGGCGAGCGTCGCCTGCGCGACGCCTCTGCAGAGCGCGGGCCGCTGCTTGAGCGGGTCACCGAAACGTTGGTCGCCGAGCTGCGCAGGCGCCTGGGCGGGAGGTTCTCGGCGGAAGAGCTCACGGAGCTGTACGGGCACGGCACAGCCTGGTGTCTGCAAGCCGCGATGAAGGAGGCTCCGGATGATCCGTGGGCATGGGACTCGGGCATCGTCGTCGATGCCGCCTTCGGGAGATATTTGCGCGAGGCCACCGACTACGCCGGCGGCCGCCGGGAGATAAACGCCTAAGCGTCGCTGGAGTCGGTGCCCGTGCGACTGATGACGATCCGGTCTTCCTCGACGAGGACCTCGATCGAGCGGTGGCCGGCCCAGTGCTCGGCGTAGATCGGGTTGTCCTGCACGGCGGGGTCGAGCCACAGGCCGTAGCCCTCCTCGCCATGGTCGAAGGTACCCTCGAGGGGACCGGCGTTGCGCCCAGTCCGGCGTCCGCGGCCACCGCGCCTGCTGCGACGGCGTTTGGGGGTGGCGTCCTGCTGGTCGGTGTCCGCTCCGTCCTCGTCGTCATCCTCATCCTCTGGCGGAGCTTCCGCCTTCAGACGCTCGGCCTCGATCTCGGCCGCCTCCAGCTCGGCGGCGATCAGTGCGTCATCCTCGGCGCGGAGATCGATCTCCTCGTAGTCCGTGGCACCCACGCCGGCGCCTACGGTGGCCTCCTCATCGCTTGAGAGTTCGTTCTGCCTCTTGAATTGCTCGATGTCCTGCACGCTGACTTCCAGCTGGTGGGCGACCCAGGCGTCGGTACGGCCTTGCCGTACCCAGGTGCGGATCTGATTCAAATGTGGGCGCAGGGATCTACGAGCCATGGACGGTCCGGGAGACTAGCGCATACCCGGCGGCGGTACGTCGGGGCCGCTTTCCCCCGTCCCTCAGACTATGCTACGACCATCGGCTGTGGGGGCTAGCGGGCCGGTTGCCCGTAGACGAAAGAGGAAGGGTGCATCAAATGCTGGTCCTGACACGCAAGTCCAACCAGAGCATCATGATCGGGGACGATGTCGAGGTATCGATTCTGTCCGTGATGGGCGACAAGGTACGCATCGGTATCCAGGCCCCGCAGGAGATCCCGGTGTTCCGGACCGAGATCTACCTGGAGATCCACCGCGAGGACGGTGAGGGCGCCGCGCCGAAGGACGTCCGCGGCGAGGTTGACGATGCCCTCCAGGAGCTTGGTGAGGGGCCTCAGCCGAGTAGCAAGTAGAGCACGCGGAACATCACCACGGTGACGATCACCGCGGTTGCGATCAGCGCGAGCACGAGCAAGACGAAGCGCATCGAGCCGCGCTTGTGACGGCGGTCGACTTCACGCCGCAGTGCGCGCTTCTCGGTGCTCCGCTGTAGCGAGTCGCGGCGGTGGCGCTCGAGCGAGATCTCCTTGGCAAAGGCCCGCTCAAGCTCCCCGAGGCTCTGCCGCATCCGCATCAGGAGGTCTTGGCCCGCTCGTAGACGGCGACGAAGCGCAGGTAGTTCTCGGCGATCTTGCGCGCGCCGGCGGCGCGGTCGATCTTGCCGTCGACGTAGGCCTTCAGGGGGTTCCACCAGATCGAGCGTCCGATCGCGAAGCCGACGAAGCCGTCGACGGGCGCGGCGGCCGTGAGCCACTGGTCGACCTTCGCGTCGTCGGCGCCCCGGCCGAGGACAACGCAGACGACGCCATCGCGTCCGCCTGAGCGCGCCTGGGCGACGAGCATTTCACAGTCCGAGCGCGCCTCGACGCCCTCGATCTTCCAGATGTCGACCTCGAGCTTCGCGTCCTGGAGCGCGGCGATCGTGCGGCGCATCAGCTCTGGACGTAGCTCTGCGTCATAGCGATCGGTGTCGCCGTCCACCGCCTGCAGCTGGGCGTCCTCGGCCGGCACGAGCAACTCGAACAGGAACTTGCGATCGTGCGCTCTCAGCCAGTCCGACAGTCGCTTCAACTTGGCCACCTGCTCGCTGTTTTCCTGTGCGTCGCCATCGGGGTTGTAGCGAACGAGCACCTTTACGAAGTCCGGGTCGAACTGCTCGATGTGCTTACCGAAGTCATCGCCGTACTGGAAGTCGAACATATTCTGCCCCGAGCGCTCGGCGGGCATCGCGAGCTTCAGGCCCTGCGCGCGCGCTTCCTCGGGCACGCTGCCGCCGAACTGCTCGTCGACGAGCACGCCGGTCACCGCGGCGTCGGCGCCTGCCGCAACCGCCTGCTGGAGACCCTCGAAGATCAGGTGCTTGGCGTCGGCGATCATCGCCGTCTGCTCGGGATCGGGGTCGCCCTCGATGCCAAAGAACTTCTTCTGAAATGACCCGCGATGGTCGAACGCGAGGATGTAGAGCTTCTGGTCGTAACCTGGTTTCATCGCTTGAGTATTTCAGAGGCTTGCGGGTCGGGCGAGAAGACACGCGGGCACGATCCGCAAGCAGCGCTCCAACGGCACGTGATCGGCGCTCGGGACTGTCATGCGAGCAGCGAGCGGAGCGGGGCGGGATAGGCACTTAGAATGGGTCGACGATGTCTTCTGGAGCCGATCTGTTCGTGGTGTGCAAGCAATGTGGATCGGAGGTCAGCCCGTACATCACGGAGTGCCCCTACTGCGGCCACCGACTGCGCCGTCGCGCGCCTGACCTGCCCCGCGGGAAGGACAGGACATCCGCCCGGCGGCGCTCACGACGCTTGCGCCTGCCGCGCTTTGGCAAGGCAGGGCGCTCCGGCGATGGGTCGGTGCTGCCTACCCCACGCGCCCGCCGGGTCCACCGCGGGACGAGCCTGAGGGTCGACTCGCGCCCCTACGCGACGATCTCGCTCGTGGCGCTCGGCTGTGTGGGTTGGGTCCTCTTACGCGGGGGCTACGTGGACATCGGCAAGCTGATGATCATCGGCCCCTTGGACGGGGACTGGTGGAAGCTCTTGAGCACCCAGTTCGTCTACCTGAACGGCCTGTATGCGTTCGTCTCGCTGCTCGCGGTCGCGATCTTCGGCTGGCTGCTCGAGCGCCGCCGTGGGCCGGCCGTCGCGCTCGCGGTGTTCCTCGGTGCGGGTGTGAGCGGGGCGCTGGTGGCGAGCGCCGTCTACGCGGAGCCGTTCGTGAGCGGCGGCAACGCAGCCGCCCTCGGCCTGCTGGCCGCCTGGGCAGTCCCCGACCTGGTGGACGTGCGAGCGGGCAACTACTACGAGGGCGATCTGCTCGGCGTCGCGGCGATTGCCGCGCTGTTGCTCGCGATGCCCTACGCGCGCCCGGAGGCGAGCTGGCTGGCGGGCGTGATGGGCGCAGTGGTTGGGCTGGTACTGGGGTTCGGCATGTACCGCCTGGATTCCCCTAAGCAATAGTGCGCAACCTGCATTGGGCCCAACGCTCCTATGATGGTGGCGCACTGAAAACCCCCTGACAGAGGAGGAGCACGCAGATGGAGATTCGCTTCCTTGGCCACGCGGCCTTCGAGCTGACCAGCGGGGACACGACGGTGCTGATCGACCCCTTCCTGACCGGCAACCCGAAGGCGGCCGCCACAGCCGACGAGGTGAGCGCGGATGCGATCCTGCTCACGCACGGTCACGTCGATCACTTCGGAGACACGGTGGCGATCGCCAAGCGCACCGGCGCGGACGTGGTGGCGATCGTGGAGATCGCAAACGAGCTGTCAGGCGAGGGCTTGGAGAAGGTCCACGACCCCAACCTCGGCGGGACCGTCGAGCTCGGCTGGGGCTCGGTGAAGCTGGTGCCGGCCTGGCATACCTCGACCACCCCGAAGGGGACCGCCAGCACCCCGGCGGGACTGCTCGTGAAGATCGGTGGAAAGACGATCTACCACCTTGGCGACACGGCGCTGTTCTCCGATCTTGAGCTGATCTCCAGGCGCGCGGGCGAGATCGACGTCGCGCTGATCTGCGTCGGCGGCCACTACACGATGGACCGAATCGACGCGGTGCAGGCGGCGAAGCTGATCGGCGCGCGCGAGGTAATTCCCTGCCACTACGACACGTTCCCGCCGATCGAGACAGACGTGCAGGCGTTCAAGGCCGACGTCGAGGCGGACACCTCCTCGCAGGTGGTCGTGCTTGCACCGGGGGAGACCCACACGCCATGACGATGCGTGGGGCGTGCCGGAGGCGGCCATGACGATGACGAACGCCGTCGTGCTGATCGAGGCCGAGCGCGACGCGCTCTCGACCCTCGGCGGCGCTCTGGCGGACGTAGAGGGCGTCGCGGAGGCCTATTCGGTGACGGGCGAGTGGGACTTCGTCGCGATCGTGCGCGTCCCCGACCACGAGCAGCTCGCCGACGTGGTGACTGCCGAGATCGGCGGGCTGGCGGGCGTGACGCGCACCCAGACGATGGTCGCCTTCGCGGCCTACTCGCGCCATGATCTCGAGTCGCTGTTCTCGATCGGCGAATAGGCGCCCTGAATTAGACTGCGTCGCCGATGGCGACGATACCCCTGAAGCCGCAGTACGGGCCGACACTCGGCACGCTGCTCGCGCCCCGCTGGAACGCAGCGCCGAGGGCCGTCCGGGGCTTGGTGCGGGCCGCTGGCGTCGGGATCGTCGTGCTCGCGGTCGCGGTGGCGCTCACGCTCTGGCCCGCCACCTATTCGCACGGCGGTGCGGCGCCGTTCCACTTCAGCTACCGCGGCCTTTACCGGACGACTCCCGGACCCGGCGAGTACGTGCGGATCGAGCGTCGCGCTGCTGGCCGGCCGGAGGACTCGTTCGCGGTGTCTCCGCTGCACCTGCCGCCCTATGCGGGCGGCCTCAGCGGCGAGCTGCCGTTGTATGCGAGCGGTTACATTGGCGAGCTGGGCAGGAAGTTCAGCCACTTCGTGCTGCGCGGCGAGGGCAAGACGCGGGTGAACACGGTTCCCGCTTACAACATCTTCTACACCGCGAGGATCGAAGGCCGCGAGATGTACGGACGCGACGTGCTGCTACTGCCGGAGCGGTCAGGAGCGCGGGACGGTGTTGCGATCGAGATGCTGACTCTGCCGAGCGCAGGGGTTACCTCGCCGCTTGAAGTGGCGACCGCCGGCGTGCTCGAACGGCCCGTCGAGACGTTCACGATCAGCTGAGGCGTGGCCGCCGCAGCTAGGGCGCGGTGGCTGTGCCCGGCGCCGGCGCGGGGGTGCCACCGGTCTGTTCGATCGAGCTACCCGAGGTCCCCGTCTGCGGGACGGAAGTCGATGATGTTTCTTCGGGGCTGGTGCTCGGCGTCGTGGTAGTCGCGGCCGGTTCTTCGGTTACCGGTGTGGTGGCGGGTTGTGCGACTTCTTCGCTGGGCGTCGGAGTGCTCACGGTTGCCGCGGGTGTGCCGGGCTGCGGCTGTTCGGTCGCCGCGGTCGGAAGTTCGGTGGTCTCGGTCGTGACCTGCGTGACCGGCGGCGTCGCGACGGGTTTCACCGGGACCGGCTTGACGGGCTGGGTAGCCGCCGCGACAGGCACGGCGTCTGCGGCGGAGGGGGTTACGACGGCGGGAGTCACCGGTAGCTTGGGCTTGCCGGCGGGCGATTTGCGCCTGCGGTGGGCGATGGCGGCGACCGGGACGACGACGGCGGGGGTGGGCGGTTGGGCCTGGTCACGGACGACGACCGGCACCGCGGCGGGACCCGCGACCGACGCGGCGGCAGCCGCGACGGTGTGGTGATGACTCGCCACGGGGCTGGTGTGTTGTGCCGCGACGGCGCCTGCGGTGACGAGCGCCGCAGCGGCGAGCCCGGCAACCGCCTTGGTTGCGAGCGCGCCTGCTCCCGCAGTGAGGATGCCACCGGCGGCGCTCGTTCCCCCGGCGCCCGCCGCGCCTGCGGCCGCGGTGCCTGCGGCCGTCGCCCCGGCAGTTGCTCCGGCTCCCCCCGCAACGTGCGCGCTGCCGGCCGAGGCGGTCGAGCCGAGCTTGGTGAGGACGAGCTTTTTGAGCATCAAGAGCGGACCGACGGGGAAGATCGCGGCGAGCGCGTGGTTGTTGGCCTTGAGGTGCTTCTTGAAGTCGTGGCAGCGTTCGCAATCGCGCACGTGCCGGCGCGCCGGGGCGCCGAGCTTGACCAGGCCCTCGGCGGCCTCGCCGAGCTCCAGGCGGACCTCCTCGCAACTGAGCTTGCGCGCCTCGGCGGCCTCGGCCAGGGAGATGCGGGCGCGCACGAGCAAAGACTTGACCGACGGCACGGTGGTCTCCATTGCGTGGGCGATCTGGTCGTAGGAGAGCGCGTCGATCTCGCGCAAGAGCAGCGCGGTGCGCTGCGTCTCGGGTAGTTGCTGGACGTCGGCGATCAGCTGGCGGAAGCTCTCGCGGCGCATGACCTTCTCGCCCGTGTCGATGCCTCCCTCGGCGAAGTGGATGTCCATCGAGTCGACGCCGACCGCGGAGGCGCGGCGGAGGTGGTTGAGCGAGCGATTGCGCGCGATCCGGTAGAGCCACGGCCGCACATTGATCTCGCGCTCGTCGGCGAGGATCGCGTTGAAGGCGGCCGTGAAGACCTCTTGCAGCACATCCTCGGCGTCCTCCTTGGAGGCGAGCATGTGCCGGCAGAAGGAGAGCAGGCGTGACTGGTAGCGCGAGAACAGCGTCTCGAAGGCCGCGTGTTGCCCGCGGCGCGTGAGCGCGACGAGCTTCTCGTCGGACTGCAGGCGCAGCAGCGGGGAGGGCCTCGATAGACCCGGGACGCTGCTGTGTGTTAGTGCGGTGGCCTCCACGGTGGCTCCACTTCCCCTTTCTAACCGTATGTACACCGTAGCAAGGGGAAAGTTGCGCGTTCGCGGGCTTTAAACGGGCTTTAAAGACAGGGATGGTGTGGCCGGCCAAGCGAAGGCCGTCGGCCAGCGCAACGTGCGAACCTACCTGGCGACGGCCCAAGGCCCGGGTGGCGGAATCGGTATACGCAGCGGACTTAAAATCCGCGGCTCGTAAAGGGTATGTGGGTTCGAATCCCACCCCGGGCATCTATCAAGAAGATAGAGTCGAGCAATGGCCACGGAAAGCGCACAGGAGACCCAGACCTTCCACGGCGGCCGCCTGATCGCGCGGCGCCTGAAGGCGCACGGGGTGAGCAGGCTGTTCACGCTCTCTGGCGGGCACCTGTTCTCGATCTACGATGGCTGCAAGGAGGAGGGGATCGAGATCGTCGACGTCAGGCACGAGTAGACGGCGGCGTTCGCGGCCGAGGGCTGGGCGAAGGTGACGCGTGAGCCGGGGGTGTGCGCGCTGACGGCGGGGCCGGGCGTGACGAATGGAATGAGCGCGATCGCCAGCGCGCAGCAGAACCACTCGCCGATGGTCGTGCTGGGCGGACGCGCGCCGGCGGGACGCTGGGGGATGGGCTCGCTGCAGGAGATCGACCACGTGCCGTTCGTGCGGCCGCTGACGAAGCTCGCGGCGACGCCCGACAGCACGGCGGAGATCCCGGGTCTCCTCGACGAGGCGTTTACGGTCGCGATGACTCCGCACGGCGGGCCGACGTTTTTGGACTTCCCGATGGATTATGTGTTCATGGAGGCGGCAGAGCCGGAGGGGATGCTGGAGGAGGGGTTACCCGCGCGCGCGAGCAGGGGTGCAGATGGCGGGTCGATCGAGCGCGCTGCCGAGCTGCTGAGAGGCGCCGAGCGTCCGGTGATCATGGCGGGGACGGATTTGTATTGGGGACACGGTGAGCAGGCGCTACTCGAGTTGGCCGAGACCTTGCGGATTCCCGTATTCCTCAACGGCTTGGCGCGCGGATGCGTGCCAGCGGACCACGAGCTGTTCTTCTCTCGCGCACGCGGCCAGGCGCTGAAGGGCGCGGACGTGGCGCTGGTGATGGGCGTTCCGATGGACTTCCGGCTGGGCTTCGGTGGAGCGTTCGGAGATCAGACCGAGATCGTCGCGATCGATACGGCTGAGCCCGCGCGGCGGCATCCGAGGAAGGTGGCGGCGGAGTGTTACGGCGCGCTCGAAACGACCTTGAATGATCTGCGCGAGGCGGCCGGGGGAAAGGCGCTGAAGAGCGAGGCGTGGATCGCGGAACTGCGGGCGGCGGAGACGGAGCGGCACGAGGGAGAGCGGGCGGAGCTACAGGACGACCGCGCGCCGCTGCATCCGATGCGGTTGTACGCGGAGCTTCAGAAGGTGCTGGACCGCGACGCGATCGTGATCGGCGACGGCGGTGACTTCGTCTCCTACGCCGGCAAGATGATCGAAAGCTTTCAGCCGGGCTGCTGGTTGGACCCGGGGCCGTTCGGGTGTCTGGGTACGGGGCCCGGGTACGCGCTCGCGGCAAAGCTCGCCCACCCGGATAGGCAGGTTGTGCTGATGCTCGGCGATGGCGCATTCGGGTTCTCGGGGATGGAGTTCGACACGCTTGTGAGGCACGGCGTGAACGTGGTCGGCGTGATGGGCAATAACGGGATCTGGGCGCTGGAGAAGCACCCGATGGAGTTTCTGTACGGGTATTCCGTGGCGGCCGATCTGCGGCCGGCGACGAGGTACGACCAGGTCGTGGAGGCGCTCGGCGGATACGGTGAGCTGGTGGAGCGCCCGCAGGATTTCAGGCCCGCCCTTGAGCGTGCGTTCAGCGCGGGCAAGCCGGCGCTCGTGAACGTCTTGACGGACCCGGCGGTCGTCTACCCGCGCAAATCGAACCTCGCCTGAGATCCTCAGCCGGCGCCGGCGAGCCGCAGCGCCCCGCCGAAGAGGATGTCGTGCTCGGAGACCTCGACGCAGTCGAGCTCGAACGCACGCAGCGCCTCGGAGAGCAGGATCATGCCGGCGACGATCGTGGGCGCGCGGTCGGGATGCAGCCCGACGACCGAGCGACGTTGGGCTTCGTCCATGTCGGCCAGGCGCGCGAGCAGCAGTTCGACGGTGGCGAGCTCGAGCGGATAGCCCTCGACGCGCGCGGGGTCGTAGGGGTCGAGCTCTTGGGCGATCGAGGCGGCCGAGGTGGCGGTGCCGGCGACGGCGATCCCGTGCATGACGGGCGCGCGCTGCTCGGAGGGTAGCCCCCCGAGGAAGACCCGGCGCACGTCGCGGGCGAGATCCTGGAGCTGGGCGGGGGCGGGCGGATCGGAGGTGATGTGCCGCTCGCTCATGCGCACGACGCCGGCGGGGAGCGAGACGTGGAAGCCCGCTACGGAGTCGTGCCCGACGATGAACTCGGTCGAGCCCCCGCCGATATCGACGACGACGGTCGGCTCGACAGTGCAGGCGCGATCGTGCATCGCGCCGAGGAACGTGAGCTGCGCCTCTTCCTCTCCGGCGAGCACGCGCGCGTTGAGCGAGAACTCGCGCCGGATCCGCTCGGCAAACTCGGGTCCGTTGGCGGCGTCGCGGACGGCGGAGGTGAGCACGGCGAGGTTCGCGACGCACTCGTGGGAGTCGATTTCGCCGCGGTACTCCTTGAGGGTAGAGAACACGCGGTCGACCGCAGCGGCGGAGAGCGACCCGGAGGCGTCGACCCCCTCGCCGAGCCGCGTGACGGTCGAGCGCCGGACGAGTTCGGACACGCTGCCCGCGGGCGAGACGTCGGCCACGAGCAGCCGCGTCGAGTTGGTGCCGATGTCGACGACGGCCACACGAGTCATGGACGGGGATGCTAGATGGAGGTGCGGGGGAGGGCGAGTCGGCGCGGTGCAGGGAGGGTTGCGGCCGGGGAGCCGGTTCTTTGCTAGAACTAGAGGCAGCGACGCGGGGTGGAGCAGTCTGGTAGCTCGTCGGGCTCATAACCCGAAGGTCGCGGGTTCGAATCCCGCCCCCGCTATGCCTTCTCGTGCAGCGCTTAGGACCTCCTTCGGGAGGTCTTTGGCGTTCTGGGCGCGTCCCGCCGGGCTTAGGTCTGATCAGACGGGCCGTAGCAGCAGGACTGTCGCTTTGGGACGCGATGTCGCCAATACGCAGTTTTCTGTTGTCTTCAGCGGGCAGGCAGCGGTACCGTCGTCCTATGCGTGAACAGCTTTATCAGGACTGGCAGATACGACTTCTTGAGTCTCTGGACGCACTTTTCTGCGAGCGATATGGGCGCGATGGCAACGCGATCGAGGTAGGTCATCCGGTGACGCTGCTTGAGGCCGGGTTCGCGACAACCGGTGTTTGGTCAGCGCTTCGGTCGGCGCTTGATGCGATGACCATGAGTTTTCAGACCGAGCACCTCAACGCGCGGCTTGATCTTCTCTTTCGTGATCTGCTCACTCATCCTGAGGACCGAGCTGATGAGCAATGGGCCAGGCGCTACGGCTATTCGTCGGTGTCGGCGGCATCAAGAGCGTTTCGACAGAGGTTCCGCTTGGAGCTCAGAGATGTTCGCAAGATGGGTTGCCTTGGCCTTTGGGTCGACGGGAGGCGAAATGAGCCGCGTGCAGAGGCAGGCCGGCTGCGTGAGGAGGAGGCGGAACTGCGTTTGCGGGCGTTTAGGCGAATGCTCCAAAGCAGGCCGTTGGGTCCGCACGCCAGGCGGACAGTCAGGGCGCTTGGTAAGCGTAAAGCTCGTCAAGCTGAAGCACGGACGATCGTAAGACCCAGGTATCCAACGGTTGGTGTCATGGAGGCCAAGCGTCTCCACATGGGTGCGAAGCGATGAGCCGCCGGCGTTTCAACGATGTCATCCGCGCCAGCACGGCCGTACGTCATTGCGCAATCACTGTCGCACTCACGGCGTCGGTCGCGGATTATCTGGCCCATTTGCTGTCCTGACTCGGGCAACGGCGATGGTGGGGAGTCGGGATGCTGCCTTGGGACTCTAAACTCGTAGTGTGCGAAGCGTATCGTTTCAATACGCTTCGTACCCAGGTATCATTTGTACTTTCCGTATCAATATGATACGCTTTGTACATCATGCCCGGTAGAGCCTTCACAGCGCTGCTCAACCACGCCCAGCAGCAGTACGGCTATCTGACGCCGGACGACGCGCGCGAGCTGGGCATAGATCCAGCCCAGCTGCGTTTGATGGCGGCCCGCCACACGCTGGAGCACATCGGCCACGGCCTGTATCGGATGCCGATGGTGCCGGTCACCCAGCTCGATGCCTATATGGAGGGAGTCTTGTGGACCGGCAGGCGGGGTGCGCTCAGCCATGAGACAGCTCTGGATCTGCATGAACTCTGCGATGTGAACCCGAGCGCAATCCACATCACGGTCCCGAGCGGCTTTCGCACCCGCAAGGCGGTATCGGAGATCTACCGGCTGCACCGTTTCGATCTGGACCCCGCCGAGGTGGGCTGGCACGAGGGCATCCCCATCGTGACCCCGGAGCGAGCCATTCTCGGTGGCATCGAACAGGCGCTCGGCTGGCAGCTGATCGACCAGGCGATCGAGACCGCACGCGCTCGTGGGCTCATCACCAAGCCAGCCGCGAAGCGGTTGGCCGCTATGCGCCATCTACCGCAGGCGGCTCGCGGTGGCTGACAACGTCAAGAAGCTACCGGGTGATGTCAGCCACCTGCAGCGACTCATCGGCGACCACGCCGCTGACCGAAAGATGCCACCGGCACGGTTGCAACGGTGGCTGAACGCCATGATCGTCACCGCTGTCCTTGACCGGATTCGTGACGAGCACGGCGATCCCATCTTCCTGCTCAAGGGTGGTGTGGCGATGGAGCTGCGCCTGCAACTGCGAGCCCGAGCCACCAGCGACTACGACGCGGCGTTCCGTACACGGACCGAGGAGGTCATCGACCATCTCGACGAGGCGTTGGCACAGCCCTGGAATAGCTTCAATCTGACCCGAGACGCGCCCGAGATCATCAAGAACACGAAAGCTGTGCAGATCCGTCTGCGGCTGAGTTACAAGCGTCGTAGCTGGGGCAGCGTCTACCTTCAGATGGCGCCGGTGGAGGGCAAGATGGGACGGGAGCACGACTGTGTCGAGGCCATGTCGCTTGACCCGCTGCAGGTACCACTGCCCGAGGCGGCCAACTGCGTCTCCTTGCGCTACCAGGTCGCGCAGAAGCTCCACGCCTGCACCGAGGTCTTCGATGAAGGGCGCGAGAACGATCGGTTCCGCGACGTCATGGACATCCTCCTGGTCGAAGATCTGCTTTACGACATCGGCCTTGCCCATGTGCGCGAAGCCTGCGTCGACATCTTCACGGTACGCAACAAGCACACCTGGCCCCCAACCGTGACCGTGTACGACAGCTGGCGCATTCCCTTCGCCAAACTGGCCCGCGAGAACCGCTTCACACCCGAGGACATCGACGAAGCGGCAGCAGCCCTGACCAAGCTAATCGCAGCAATCGAGGCCTGCGCGTGACCTACGAGCTACTCGGTCCTCGGCGAGGTCGGAGCGCTTATCGTTCGGGATGGACGGTCTAACGCATTTCGCGTTACTTTGTCCACTTCACCGCAGCTTCCGCACTTCCACGATGCGGGACATCCGACCGACGCGGTGGGTCGGGGATATAAGTACAGAACCTGCCCCCGCTATGCCGTTGACGGGGACCTTCGTGGTCCCCGTCGTTGTTTCCGGGGGTATGCGCGGGTCAACGGACTATTGGGGGCGAGTTAGGGACATTCCCGATTGTGCGGGCGCAGCTCCGGGACGACACTGCCCAAATGCACAAGACGACTGCCGGTCGCGCAATCGACCGTGAGGTGAGCGATGTCCACACCTGAGAGCGGCACCCCTGAGCACGGCCGCGGCCGGCGCCCCCGTCTCGTCCGCACACGACGCGGGCGCCTGCTCGGCGGCGTCTGCAGCGGTCTGGCGGACCATTTCGGCGTCGATCCGATCCTGTTTCGCATCGCGTTCGTGGGGCTCGCGATCTTCTCGGGGATCGGCATCGTGCTCTATCTGGCGATTCTGCTGCTGGTGCCGGAGGAGGGAGCGAGCCGGGCGCCGATCTACCTTCGCCGCTCATCCTGGCGGATCGTTCTCGGCGTCGTTGTGGTGCTCGTGGCGGTGGGGATCGCGCTCCACGCAATCGGCCACGCAGGACACCGCGGCGCGTGGGGGTTTGGTGTAGGCCTTGGGTCGCTCGCGCTCGTGGCGAGCGTCGCCGCGCTGGTTTGGTTGCGGTTGCGCAGGCCCGTTGGGGAGCCGGGGCACGCGAGTGCCGATCGACGACTATTCCGCTGTCTCGCGCTCGGAACGGCCGTCGTCGCCTGGGCGGTCCTGCTCGCGGTGACAGGCGCGTGGCTTGCGGGTATCGACGGGCGGCTCGCCGCCTGGGCGGTGGTCGCGATCGGCGCGGCACTGATCGTCACCGCGTTCACGGGCGGGGCTCGCTGGCTGGTGCTGCCGGCCGTCGCGTTTGCCCTGGCGGTGGCGGTGATCGCTGCCGCACACGTCGATCTGCACGGCGGCATGGGTGAACGAACGTATCGTCCGCACACCCTCAACGAAGTGCGTGGCGGCTACCAGCTCGGCGCCGGCAGGCTCGAAATCGACTTGCGCGACGTCGCCTTTCCGGCGGGCACCACCCAGCTGCACGTGCGGCTCGGCGTGGGGGAGCTCGTCGTGCTGGTGCCCCGCAACGTGTGCGTAGCAACCAGCGCGCGCATCGGTGGGGGCTACGTCGGGGCATTCGAACAAAGGTCGGGCGGGCTCGACGTCGACTGGGCTGAACGTCCTTTCCAGCCGCTGCGCACGCCGCGCCTGGTGCTGGACGGGAACGTCGGGCTCGGCGCGCTGCTCGTGGCCGATCGCCCCGTCGAACACGGCTGGAACGATTGGGGCGGCGAAGGCGGCTGGTTTGCCAGCCATGCCCACCCAGTCGCGCTCGGCACCAACGAAGCCTGCCTTGCCTCGACGGGGGCGAGTCGATGACGCGCCCGCCGAACGTCACGGCCCTGGTGACAGGCATCGTGGTCCTCGCGTTGGGCGTGCTGCTCGTGCTCGATGCCAAAGGCACCATCGACCTCCGTTTCGCGTACATGGCCCCCGTGCTCGTCGCCGCGTTCGGGGCGATCCTGCTCGCCAGCGGCCTCGCCAGCCGCCGTCGCGGCCGCGGCTGAGAACATGAACGTCGATGTCTCACCCCGCCCACCCGCCGCGCGGCGGTCTTAGGATCACGATCGGCACGGGCCTGTTGGTCCTCAGCGGCCTGCTGTTTGTGCGCGCGGCGGGGCCCTGGCCGGGAGACGCGATCGTCTGGCCGACCACTGTCGCCGTTCTGGGAGCGCTTCTGATCTGGCGCGCGCCCAATGTTGCGCCGCGGCGGCGTCGCGGCTGGGCTGCCCATCGCCCGTCTGAGCCGTCCCCGCGCGAGCCGTCCGAGCGGGTGCGTGCGCTCGGCCGGCCCGAGGTGAGCCGCGGCGGGCTCGGTGTGGCGCTCGTGCTCGCCGGCGGATTTGCCTTCCTGTGGGCGAGCGGCGCGATGCGGCCGGCGGGCGAAACGGTGCTCGCGGGCCTCGCGGTGCTCGTCGCCGTCGCCTTGATCTTTGCCCCTTCCTGGCGCCGTCTCGCACGCAGCCTCGCATCGGAGCGGACCGAGCGCATCCGCTCCCAGGAGCGCGCCGACGTCGGTGCGCATCTGCACGACTCAGTGTTGCAAACGTTGGCGCTGATCCAGCGAAGCGCAGAGGATCCGAAGCAGGTCGCGGTGCTTGCTCGTCAGCAGGAGCGCGAGCTGCGCGGCTGGTTGGCTGGCGGGGACTCGCACGAGCCCGGCGATACGCTCGCCGCCGCCCTGGACGAGGCGGCGGCCGAGGTGGAGGCGGTGGTAGGCGGCTCGGTCGAGGTCGTGGCCGTCGGCGACTGTCCGCTCGACGAGCGCGGTGGCGCTGTGGTTGGCGCTGCTCGCGAGGCAATGCTCAACGCCGCGAAGTTCGCCGGCGAGGCGCCGGTCTCCGTCTACGCCGAGCTCTCCGCCGAGCGCATCCAGGTCTTCGTCCGCGATCGCGGCGCCGGCTTCGACCCCGCGGCCGTGCCGCAGGCGAGACGTGGCGTGCGCGAGTCGATCATCGGCCGGATGCGACGCGCGGGGGGTAGCGCGGCGGTGCACTCTCTGCAGGGTGGGGGCACTGAGGTCGAGATCACGATCGATCGCGGAGAGAGACCGTGAGCGACGGATCGGCGCCCCGCGTCGTGATCGTCGACGATCACGACCTCTTCCGCGCCGGTGTACGAGCGAGCCTCGGCCAGGAGGTTGAGGTCGTTGCTGACAGCGGCGACGTGGAGGGCGCCGTGCAGGCGATCGAAGAGCTCGAGCCGGACGTCGTCCTGCTCGACGTCCACATGCCGGGGGGCGGCGGGGCGGAGGTGATCCGGCGCGTTGGCGAGAGTCACCCGGCTGTCCGTTTTCTGGCCCTTTCGGTCAGCGACACCGCCGAAGATGTGATCGCGCTGATCCGCGCCGGTGCTCGCGGCTATGTGACCAAGACGATCTCCGGCCCCGACCTGGCCGACGCCGTGTGTCGCGTGCGCGAGGGCGATGCCGTTTTCTCACCCCGCTTGGCCGGCTTCGTACTCGACGCCTTCGCCGGTGAGATCCCGGCCGCACAGGTGGACCCGGAGCTGGACCTGCTGACCCCGCGCGAGCGCGAGGTGCTGCAACACATCGCGCGCGGGTATATGTACAAGGAGATCGCCGCCCAGCTGGGCATCTCGGCGAAGACCGTCGAGGCGCACGTGTCCGCTGTGCTACGCAAGCTCCAGCTCTCCAGCCGCCACGAGCTGACGCGCTGGGCGGTCCACCGGCGCCTGGTCGACGAGTAGGCCCCCGGATACGAGCATCGGGACGGGTGAGGGACATTCCCGATTGCGCGGTTGGCTCCGTGAGCGAGACTACGCCCGTGCTCCAGATCCGCGCCGACCCCGCCATGCCGTGATCGGACGGTTGACAACGCTCGCCACCAACCGCCCGCGGCGCGTGCTGGCGGCGGCCGGCGTGCTGTTCGTGATCGCGGCGGTGCTCGGCCTGCCGGTGACGGGGATGCTCGGCAGCTCGGCGCAGGACTTCGAGGATCCCGCTTCGCAGTACGAACGCACGAACGCCGCGATTCAGACTGCGACTGGCCAGAACCCGTATTACAACGTGGCTGTGCTGCTGCGCAGCCGGCGCGAGCTGAGGACCGGTACGGCGGCTCAGGATGCGCTCGGAACGCTCCCGCCGTTGCTCGCGGGCCAGCATGGGTTCCAGCGCGTCCTGGACTATTCTGCGACCCGCTCGCGCGCGTTGCTCTCGCGCAACGGTCGCGAAACGGTTGTGCTCGCGGCGTATGCCACCGCGACCGACGCGACCTCGGCGATCGCGCGTGTGCGCATTGCGCTCTCGGAGCCCCCGCTGAACGCGAAGCTCGCGAGGATGGGCGTGCGCTTCGGTGGCTACGCGCTCACCAGCCAGGAACTCAACGAACGCACGACCAGCGACCTTGGACGCGCGGAGCTGCTCGCGTTCCCGTTGTTGCTGCTGCTGTCGTTTTGGTTCTTTCGGGGTCTGATCGCGGCGCTGCTGCCGTTGCTGGTCGGCGGGTTTGCGATCGTGCTCGCGTTCCTGGCGCTGCGGTTGATCGATCAGTTCACGCCGATCTCTGTCTTCGCCCTGAACCTCGTCAGCGGCATGGGCCTCGGTCTCGGGATCGACTACAGCCTGTTCGTGCTCTACCGCTACCGCGAGCAGCTCGCGGGCGGCGCAAGCACCCGGGAGGCGATCAGTCATACGCAACGGACCGCGGGCCGCACGGTGCTGTTCAGCTGCCTGACGGTCGGGGCGGCGTTGACGAGCCTGCTCGTGTTCCCGATCCGGTTTCTGTACTCGATGGGGATCGGCGGCGCGATCGTCGCGCTCTGCGACGGCGCCGTCGCGTTGATCGTGCTGCCCGCGGTGCTGATCGTGCTCGGACCGCGCATCAACGCGCTCGCGCCGGCATGGCTGCAGCGCCGCGCGGCGCGCTCGGCGACGGCGGAGGCTGGGGAGCACGGTGGGTGGTGGCGGCTCGCGCACGGTGTAGTGCGCCGGCCTGTTCCCGTCGCAATAGTCAGCGCGGTTGTCCTGCTCGCTGCGGCGATACCTGCGCTGCGGCTGCAGTTCACCTCGCCCGGAGCGAATCTGCTGCCCGCCTCGGCGGAAAGCCGACAGGTCGAAACGGCGCTCGCCGGGAACTTCCCCGCCAACGCTGGCGAAGCAACCGAAATCGTGCTGCAGGGATCGCGCTCCTCGGCGCGGCGCCTCGCCATCACCGCGACCGGTACCGCGGGTCGGCTGGCGAGCGTCTCCGCCCCGGTCTTCCTTGGCCGCGGAACATGGGACACAACGCTGTTGCCCAACGGCTCTCCGTACTCAAACGTCCAGCAGCATCTGCTGGCAGAGCTGCGCACCGCGGCACATCCATATGGCGCGCTGGTCGGTGGCGCGACCGCGTTCTTCGTCGATCAGAAGGCGTCGATCGCCGCACATATTCCGCTGGCGTTGCTGATCCTGCTGTCGCTCACCGCGGGCTTCCTGTTCCTGATGACGGGCTCGGTGACGATCCCGATCAAGGCACTGGTGATGAACGTGCTCAGCGTGAGCGTCGCCGTCGGACTGCAGGTGCTGATCTTCCAGGACGGTCATTTGTCTGGCCCGCTCTCCTTCACGCCGCTCGGCGGCTTGGAAGAGTCGAGTCTCGTGCTGATGCTCGTGGTCGCGTTCGCGCTGGCGACCGACTACGAGGTGTTCGTGATCGCCCGCATCAAGGAGGCCCATGACCACGGCCTGCCCGACCGCGAGGCGATCGCGCTCGGGATCGAGCGCACAGGCAGGATCATCACCGCCGCCGCGCTGCTGTTCTGCGTGGCGATCGGTGCCCTGACAACCTCCGAGCTCTTCCTCACAAAACAACTCGGCCTCGGCGCCGCGCTTGCTGTCGCGGTCGACGCGACCATCATCCGAGCGCTGCTCGTGCCCTCCCTGATGGCGCTGATGGGCAAGTGGAACTGGTGGGCGCCGCGCTCGCTCAAGCGGCTGCACGCCCGCATCGGGCTGGAGGAGAGTGACTTGGCCGAAGCGCCGAGCGCCGCTGGTGTGATGAATCCGAGCCCAAAACGTAGTTAGGTGTATGAGCGCACAGATGCCCTCCGCCGAGAACACCGGGCCGCGGGCAGTCACAGCTCCCGCACGAGCCCAATTCGACGACAAGGCCTTCGACGAGCTATTTCGCGAAAGCGCCGCCGACGTGCATGCTTATGCGATCTCGCTGCTCGGCAATAGAGCCGCGGCCGAGGATGTGACCGCGCTTGCGTTCGAGCGGCTCTACCGGGCACGGGCGCGCCTGGATCGTGGTCGCGGAACCCCCCGAGCGTGGTTGTTTGCGATCGCGCGCAACGCGGCGCTCGACGAGCTGCGGCGCCGTCAACGCCAGCCGCAGAGCGAGCTGTCCGAGGCGCTGCCCGGCGATCGGGGTCTCGACGAGGCGTTCGAGCAGCTCGCGCGACGCGCGACGGTCCGCGATGCGCTCGCGGCATTGCCGTTGAGAGAGCGCGAGGTGGTGCTGCTCAAGTTCCACGGCCAGCTCTCCAACAGCGAGCTCGCGAAGGCGCTCGACGTGAGCGAGTCAAACGCCGGCACACGGCTGTACCGCGCGTTGACGCGCCTGCGCGAGCAGTGCGATGGGCTGGAACGAGAGGAGCAGATCGCATGAAGATCATTCCTTTTCCGGGCGGCGGAGTTGAGCGTCCCGACGAGGCCTGGCTGACCGAGCTCGAGGCCGCGCTGGACGGGTCCGCCGAGGGTCCACGTGCGGACTCCTGGCGCGAGCTGCGCGGGGACGTCAGAGCGCTCGCCCCGCCGATCAGTCCTGAGTTCGAGCGTGAGTTGAGCAAGCGGATCGCCGACCGGAGCGCGCGCGCGTCGCTGGGCCAGCCGCCCCGCTCGCAGCAGTCGCACAGCCCCAAGCCGCCGCACCGCCTCAAGTGGCCGCACCGCCGTTTTGGTTGGCTGCGTCCATCTCGTCCCGCCCTCGCTGCCGTCTCGGTGGCGTTTGCGGTGGTCGTGGTGGTGCTGATCGCGGCACCGTGGCGACCGGCTGGCAATATGGTCGAGCGCTCCCCGAAATCGTCTTCCCTCGCTGCGCGCGCGGATCGCCTCGGCCCAGCGTTTGGCCCGGCTGAAAGCGCTGCGGTGGCGGGCGCGAAAGCCGGGAGGGCCTCGTCCAGCGGCGTGGCGGCAGGCGCCTCAGCTACCGCCGGGGCAGCGACGAATGCACCCGCTGCGAGCGGCGCGGCCGCAACACCCGGGCGCGTGCAGCAGCTCGGCGCCTCGATCCGCCTCGCGGCGACGCCCAGCGAGGTGCAGGCGACCGCCGACCGCGTGTCACGACTCGCGGTGAGCGAGGGCGGCTTTGTGCAGAGCTCGCATGTGAACACGGGGGAAGGCGCGGGCGAAGCCAACTTGATGCTGAGCCTGCCGAGCGCAAAGCTAAGCGCCGCGCTCGCCTCATTGGGAACGCTCGCGCCAGTGCGCGCGGAGAGCCAAACGCTGCAGGACATCACCAATGCCTACGCCGCGGCGTGGCAGCGACTGAGCGACGCGACCGCCGAACGGCGGGCCCTGCTCCGCGCCCTCACGAAGGCGAGCACCACAGGAGAGATCGACAGCCTGCGCGAACGACTCGCGCAGAACCGCGGCGCGATCGCCAACGCTCATACGGCGCTCCAAGCGGTCACGCAGAGAGCGAGCACCGCTGAAGTCGAAGTGACCGTGGTCGGCGATAGGAGCCTGAGCAGCGAAGGGTTGACCCTTGACCGAGGACTGCATGACGCGGGCAGGGTGCTCGTCGTGACGCTCGCGGTCCTGTTGATCGCCGCCGCGGTGCTCGTGCCCTTGGCGCTTGTGATCTTCGCGCTCGCCGGCGGTTCTCGCGCGTGGCGTCGGCACCAGCGTGAGCGCATGCTCGACGCGCGGTAGGAATGCCCTGCTGAGGCCGGCGACATCGGCCGGGGGTGGCCGGCACCCGATATGGTTGGCGCAGGGGAACGGAAAGCCTCGGGGACAACCGGGGAGGAGCCTTACATGTACGAGCCAGTGCTGTTCCGGGATCGCCCGCGCCCTGCGCAGGTCGTGTTGGGCGGTGTCTTGCCTGCGATCTTTGGAGGGATCGCCGGTGTCTTGGTCGGGGTTTCCAGCGGCGGATACTGGGCATGGGGTGCCCTCGCTGCGATTGGCAGCTTCGTCGGGGGCTTCGAGCATCAGGACGGGTGGGGCGGAGCGGACCGCGGTCTGGTGGCCGGGGTGATCTACGGGATCGCGCTGCTGCTGGTGCACGCGGTCGTCGGTACCCACGCGAAGGTCTCGCTCGGCAGCTTCCCGCCGTTTCTGGTCGTGATCACGGGGATCGCCGGCATGCTGTTGAGCGCGGCCGGTGGGCGGACCGGGCGAGTGTTGAGGGAGCGCGGAACCTCGCCGGCGGAGTGAGCAGTGGCCAGGGGTCCGTGCGTGGGTGTAGCGTTGCCGAGACGCACGTCCGGCCGGAGGCCGAGAAGCTGACGGGCAGGCGTCCTATCCGCGATCGATCGAGGGGGCAAAATGATTAGGCAAAGGTCCAGGTGGCTGGTGGTTGTGGTCGTCGGGAGCGTGTTCATCGCCGGGTGCGGGAGCAGCTCCTCCTCTTCGACAAGCAGCCAGAGCAGCTCCCCCGCCGCGACGAGCTCGACTCCGCCACCCACCGGGACCACGTCTAGCACCCCGAGTACGACCCCCGGCGCCCCGAGCTCGGCAGCCGTGGCGGATGCCGTGGCGGAGTGCAAGTCCGTGATCAAAGAGGCGCCGACGCTGGGGGCGAGCACCAAGGCGAAGGTCGAAGCTATCTGCAACAAAGCCGCCGACGGCGATCTCGCGGGCGCACGCGCGGCTGCGAAAGAAGTGTGCGAGGAAGTCATCAACGCCTCGCCGATCCCCGCGGGGGCGGTGAAGGAACACGCGCTGGCCGCGTGCAAGGCGGCCCAATAAGAGTCGGGCGGGCCGTCGTCTAATTCTTGGGAGGGAGGTTTGCGGAAGTTCGCCGCAACCTCCCCTTCTCAAGGGGTCAGCCGGGTGTCGATGTACCGCTGCGCGAGGGACTTGGGCGCGCGGGAAAGCCATGCCTCCACGATCACCTCGTCGAGCTCGGGCAGGGCAATCATGTCCAGAAGCACGAGTCCTTGATCGGCATGGCGCAGGGCTAACCCTTCGGCGGCAGCGATCGTGCGTAGGTGACGCCGAGAGAGACCCAGCGCTCGAGCTGGCGTTTGCTGCGTAGGCCCTCGGGGTCGATGCGCAGCCATCCATCCATGACGCGACCGCGCATCTCGAACGGGCCGGCGTGCGGCTTGCCGCGCAGCGCCTCGGTCTCGGCCGGGTCGCAACGCAGCATCAGGCCGCCTCGCCCGCTGACGCTGACGGACATGTGGCCGCCGATCAGGAAGGCCAGCCCGCCGAACATGCGCTTCTCGGTGACCCCCTCCTCAGCCACGATCAGCTCGCGGATCCGGTTTGCGAGATACTCGTCATAGGCCATGAGCGGATTATTGTGGATGCGTGTCGATGCAGGGAGATGACCGCCGGGCAGCCGCTGAAAGCGACCTCGTACGCGCGGGGGTCCGTAATGGGCGCGTTGAGCTCGTCGAGTATGCCCCGGCATGGCCGGCTCTCTACGAAGCCGAGCGCGAACGCCTCGAGCCGCTGCTCGACGCCTTGGAGATTCATCACATCGGCTCCACCGCCGTCCCCGGGCTCCTGGCCAAGCCGATCATCGACATCGTCGCGCTCGTGGACGACCTCGATGCGCCGGTTGCTGCTCTCGTGGAAAGCGGCGGCTACCAGTATCCATGGGCATTCAATGGGACCCTCACCCACCGGCGCTTTCTGTGTTACCCCAGGGCTTCGCATCGCACCCACCACCTCCATCTGGTGGATGACCGCGCGGAGCTCGAGCGTCGCCTGCGCTTCCGTGACCGGCTGCGCGCAGATCCAGCGCTGGCAGCAGAATATGCGGCGCTGAAGCGCGCCCTCGCCGCGCGCTACCCCGAGGATCGCGAAGCCTACACCGAGGCCAAGGCCCCGTTTATCAGGCGCGTTGAGGTCGAGCCGCTGCTCTTACCGCGAGTCTGATGCTGCGTCGCGCACGTAGCCTGCCTGCTCGGCGCAGGCGGGGCAGAGCGTCTTGTACCACGGCCAGCGGGCAGGGGTGCGGTGTAGTCGGCCGGCCTCGCCGCAGAGCTCGCAGGTGACGCCAGCGCGTCCCTCGGCGGCGTCGACGAGCTGCTCGGCGAGCTCCACGCGCCGCTCCAGGTCGGCGACGCGCTGCTGTCCCTCGGGCGTCTGCCGGTAGGTCTCCAGGCGCTCGCACCAGGCCTCGTGTGTTTGTTCCCATTGCGCCAATTCAGCGTCGCTGCGCCCTCGGGCGGGGATTGGCGGTTCGGGGTCATTGGGGTCGTGGATCTCCTCGCCCGACTCCCAGTAGTAGCGCAGGCCACCGTACTTCTCCTTCACCTGATCAAGTTCGTAGTTGGGCAGTAACGAGCACAGTTGCTCGTCGAGCTCGACGAGCAGGGGATACCAGCCACGGTCGCAGGAGATCCAGCGTCCCCAGCCGTCGGGGATGCGGGCGAGCATCCCGCGCAGCGCCTCCGTGTGCTCGCCGGCGTCCTTGGGCACGTGCATGGCGTTGAGGATCTGCTGGTGGTCGATGCCGCGTCCTACCTGTCTCATCGCGTTGAACGCGGCTTGGAAGCCCTCGGCGTCGTCGGTCGCCGATGCCACCTGCCTCACCGTGTCTGCAAGCGTGTCCCAGCGTGCCTGCACATCGGGCGGCAGGGTTGCGGGGCCTGTTGCGGCGTTGTCTGCGGGGTCGTCCTCGTTCATGGGATGCAGACAATACGATACAGAAAAGCCGGCAATCTGGACATTGATGAAGAGCTAATCGCACAACACCGGAGACAAAGAATGAGCATGCTGCACGAAATCACCGATGAAGAGCCGGGGCTGGGGTCTTGGGCGATTCTGCACGGCTATCGGGGCTCGGTGGCTCATGGGATGTACGAGCCGCCGGAGAATCCACTGAGCATCGATGACAAGGACACGATGGCGATCTGCGTCCCGTCGCTGGACTACTACTACGGGCTCTTGGAGTACGGCTCGCGCGGCACCCGTGAGATCAAACGGGGGGAGTGGGATGTCGTCATCTACGAGGCGCGCAAGGCGGTGAGGATGCTCGCGCAGGGCAATCCGAACATCCTCTCGCTGCTGTGGCTTCCGGAGAACCTCTATATCGAGCGCACACCGGCGGGGCAGCATCTGGTCGAGCACCGCGAGGTGTTCGTCGCTCGGCACGTCTTCCACTCGTTCGTCGGTTACGCCAAGGGCCAGCTCCACAAGATGACGCACGGCTCCCAGCAGGGCTACATGGGCGATAAGCGCAAGCGCATCGTCGAGCGGTTCGGCTACGACACCAAGAACGCCGCGCATCTGATCCGCCTGCTGCGCATGGGTATCGAATTCCTGCGCGACGGCGAGATGCGCGTCGATCGAGGCGGGCTCGACGCTACTGAGCTACTCGAGATCAAGCATGGCGAGTGGACGCTCGAGCAGGTACAGGCAGAGGCAAAGCGGCTGTTCGCTGCAGCCGAGGACGCACACGACCGCTCAAGACTCCCATTGCGGCCCGATCGTGAGCGCGTCGAGGAGTTGTGTCTGCACATCGTCGGCGCCACGCTCGAAGAAAGACGAGCTTGAGCGCATAGAAAGACGAGCTTGAGCGCATACGTTCCGCTCTTGCGCCATCGCGCGATGTCCGAAGACAAAAGTGTCCCGTTTGCCGGGAACGGTCGGATTAGGAGGTAGGGGGTCACCACTACCAGGAAGAGGCAGCGTGATATGACGATTGATTCAGCACCGAGACTGACGGTTGAGCTCGTGCCTCGGACGTGCTGGTTCTCGAACGTGCGCGATCGCGTGTCGCGTGAGGACTGGGATCGGATGCGCTCGCAGGTCTACGAGCACGCTGGCCGCCGCTGCGAGGTGTGCGGCGGACGCGGTAGCAAGCACCCGGTCGAGTGCCACGAGGTGTGGGAGTACGACGAGGCGACCGCTGTTCAACGCCTCGTCCGGATGATCGCTCTCTGCCCGGCCTGTCACGAGGTCAAGCACGTGGGCCTCGCGGGCGTCAAGGGCCGGGGAGAGATCGCGGCCGCGCACCTCGCCGAGGTCAACGGCTGGAGCGCGGCGGTCGCCGATCGTTACGTCCGCAGCGCGTTTGCCGTGTGGGAGGAACGATCCGCGCGAACGTGGTCACTCGACGTCTCGGCCCTCACGGGTTACGGAATCGACCCGAGGGTCATCGCCGAGGCCAACGGGACATCGGCCGAGGACCGGTCGCAGGGGGCAGCCGTAGCCACCGCCGAGGTCCGGAGCTGTGAGGTGCGGGTCATACGGCAGAGCGAGCTCGGCTCATACATCGATCACCTGATGTACGAATCATGAGTGGGAGTACTGATGGGCCGGCGGGGGTTTGGAGAGCGAGGCCGCCGCGGGTGAGCTCGGCCACGCGCGCGCAGAAGCTTCTCGAAAAGGCTCTTGGGGACGGGGCCGTTTTCCGGGACGGACAACTGGAGGCGATCCTCGCACTCGTCGACGGTCGCTCGCGCGTGCTTGTCGTGGAGCGGACCGGGTGGGGCAAGAGCCTCGTGTACTTCATTGCCACTGCGCTGCTCCGCGAGCAAGGGCAGGGCCCGACGATCCTGATAAGCCCGCTGCTCAGTTTGATGCGCGATCAGTTGCGCATGGCTGAGCGCATCGGCATTCAAGCGCAGACCATTAACAGTCAGAACGGAGGGGACTGGGAGGAGGTGGAACACGCGCTGCGTGCCGACGATGTAGACATTTTGCTCATTTCTCCCGAGCGGCTGGCCAACGGTCAATTCAGGAGCCATACGCTCCAGCAGATTCCTTTAGGGCTCGGCATGTTCGTGGTCGACGAGGCGCATTGCATATCGGACTGGGGGCACGATTTTCGCCCTGACTACCGGCGCATCCGGGGGCTGATGGCGCAGCTCCCTCGAACCGTGCCACTGCTGGCGACGACGGCGACCGCCAATGACAGGGTGATAGCCGACATCGCCGAGCAGCTCGGAGCCGGCCTGCGAGTGATCCGTGGACCGTTGGGCCGCGACAGCCTCTGCCTGCAGATCGTTGGGCGCTCGCCCCAGGCCGAGCGGCTCGCCTGGCTGGGGAGCTATGTGCCGTCGGCTACGGGCTCGGGCATCATCTACGTCCTCACCCACCGCGACGCGCGCATGGTCAGCGGCTGGCTCGCCGCTCGCGGTATCGAGGCGCCGTTTTACCTGGGCTCCCTGCCGGCCGAGGAACGCGAAAAGCTCGAGCAACGCCTGCTCGAGAACGACGTGAAGGCGCTGGTCGCGACTGTTGCTCTGGGCATGGGTTTCGACAAGCCCGATCTCGGATTCGTCGTGCACTACCAGCGACCCACGTCTCCGATCGCCTACTACCAGCAGATTGGGAGGGCGGGCCGGGCCGTGGAGCGCGCTGAGGTTGTCCTCTTGGCCGGAGAGGAGGATGATGCGATCGCCGATTACTTCATCGAGAACGCCTTTCCGGCGGAGCAGGAACTGCACGACGTGCTCGCGGTGCTCGACGGGGTGGAGGACGCGACGCTCTCGGAGCTCCAGAAGCTCCTCAATCTCTCCAGGGGCGCGATCGAGCGCGCGTTGAAGATCCTCGAGGTTGAGGGGGCCGTGTCGCGCGAGGGGGGTCGTTTCGCGCGGACGCCGATCGTGTGGTCCGCGGACTCCGAGCGCGTGGAGCAGGTGACAGCGCAGCGGATGCACGAGCGGGATCGAATGGCGGAGCTCGTTCAGGCCGACGGCTGCTTGATGGGGTTTCTGCGGGCGGAGCTGGATGACCCCGTCGGCGAGCCGTGCGGGCGCTGCGCAAACTGTGCCGGCCCCTTCGCTGACGTGGAGCCCGACGAGGCCGATGTCGAGCAGGCGCTGCGGTTCCTGCGGCGTATGTACCGGCCGATCGAGGCCCGCAAGCGATGGCCTGGCGGTCTTGACGGCCGGCGCGGGACCATTCCCGTCGAGCACCGTTTGCTCGAGGGCCGAGCGCTGTCGATCTGCGGCGACGCGGGCTGGGGAGAGCTCGTCGAGGCCGGCAAGTATGGTGCGAGCGGCAGCTTCTTCGACGAGCGGCTCGTGGAAGCCGTCGCGGACATGCTTGAGAACCACTGGCAACCCGGCGTGACGCCGACTTGGGTGACGGCGGTGCCCTCACGCCGTGCGCCGGACCTGGTGCCCGACTTCGCGAGCAGGTTGGCGAAACGCCTCGACCTTCCCTACCGCGACGCGCTCGAGAAGCCCGGCGACACGGTCCCTCAGAAGACGATGGAAAACGGCTACTACCAGGCGCGGAACGCCCTCGAGTCCTTCCGCGCGATCCCGGACGCGGTTATCCCGGAGCCCGTCTTCCTCGTCGGCGACATGGTCGATTCGCGATGGTCCCTGACCGTCTGTGGCGTGATGCTCGCGGAGGCCGGCTCTGGTGCAGTTGTGCCGATCGCGCTGGCCGAGAGGGCGAAGGGCGCTCAGTAATGAGCGTGCCACCAATTAGCGAAGATGGGCAAGTTATTGCGCTGGCGTGCTCCAGCTTGGCTCTGCAGGGCGATCGGTCGATAAAGCCACTCACGGCCCGCGAGTGGCACGGGCTCTCCAAACGACTCATCGACTCCGAGTGGGAACGCCCAAGCGAGCTGATCAGGCATACGCCGGCCGAATTGCACCGTGAGCTAGAGATCGAGATCGGGATCGCCGAGCGGTTGGCGCGACTTCTGGCGCGCGGTGGGCAGCTCGCGTTCGAGCTCGAGCGGTTGGCGGGTAAGGGGATCTGGGTTATGACCCGAGCGGATGAGGCATATCCGCAACGGGTCAAGAAGCTTTTGGGCGCAAGCGCGCCGCCGGTTCTTTACGGTGCGGGTCAGCAGGACCTTCTGCGTTTTCCTGCGCTCGCGATCGTCGGCTCGCGCGATGCCGGCGACGACGCACTGAGCTTTGCGCGCGGACTGGCGCACGAGTGTGCGAGCAACCGCGTGGCGGTGATCTCCGGTGGTGGTAGTGGCGTCGACCTCGAGGCGATGGGGGCTGCGATCGAGGCTGGGGGTGTTGCTGTTGGTGTCACCGTGGAGCCCCTTGAACGTCTCGTGAGGCGGCCTGCGCTTCGACTGCCGTTGACCGAGGGGACGCTGACGCTCCTGACTCCGTTTCATCCGGCGGCGCGCTGGCAGTCGAGCAATACGATGCGCCGTAATCGAATCGTCTATGCGATGTCGGGTGCAGTGGTGGTAGCGGCAACGGCCGCTGGCAGCGGCGGTACCTGGACCGGCGCGATTGAGAATCTGCGGCACGGATGGGTACCGCTGTACGTCCGCGATGGAGCTGATGACGGCGGTGACGCGCTGGCGCGTGCTGGTGCGATCCCGTTGCCGGGGCCTCAGGTCCGCGGCATCGACGTGAACCGCCTATTCCATGGCCCCACCCCAGCAGCGCAACCAATCGATTCGCAGCAGACGCGAATCGGCGAGCAGCTGGGCGGGGAATTCGCCCACGCCGCAGCGCCCGAGGATCCGGGCGGAGGGTCGCAGGCAAGCGATGTGTTCTGGGCTGTGTGGCCTCTGCTCGAGGCATCGCTCAGACACCCGCGCAGCGAGCGTGAGGTGGCGGAGGAGTTGAAGCTGCAACTTGGGCAGACACGGGCCTGGCTCGAACGGGCCGTCGAAGAAGGCCTCGTGTCGGTGCAGAAGAAGAAGCGCAAGCTATATGAGGTCGCGAAGGTCAGCGAGGACCAGTTGAGCCTCGCGGTTCGGGCCGGCAAGCGAGATACCCGCGATTGCGCACCCGCCGTGCGTTGATCTTCCCACTTGCTTGGGACAGGGAACGTTGAGGATGGGGATAGGGAGGTGCTTTTTGTGGGAGACCACCCCGCCAACCGCCCGAAGCAAAGGTGAGTGTCGCCGGTCACAAAGCTGGGAGGGCCGAGCCCGAGGATCAGGGATGGACCCATGGGGTTCCTAAGATCGCCGCTCCGACCCCCGTCTTTACCAGTTTCAGCGTACGTGCTCGTCGAAGAAGCTGAGCATGCGCTCCCAGCCGTCGCGGGCCGCTGCCTCGTTGTGGCCGACAGCCATCGGTGTGGGTACCCGCGCGAGCCAGCCTTGCCAGCCGTCGAGGAGGGAGAAGAAGGAGTGTCCGGCCTGGTCATACGTCTTTACGTCATGAGGCACGCCGAGGGCGGTGAGGTGGCGCTCCAGGCGCGCGGCTGTCTTGTGCCCGAACACGCGATCCTTGCGGCCGTAGCTTGCGACTACCGGACACACGCCGTCCAGGCGCGAGCTATCCGCGGGCACCTCGCCATAGTTGACGGCGGCCGCGGAGAAACCTGGCTGCGTGCCGGCGATCAGAGCAAATCCGCCGCCCTGACAGAACCCTGCCACGGCGATCCGCTCAGAGTCCACCTCGGGGCGGGCGGCGAGCGCGTCTCTGGCTGCATGAATGTCGGAGATCTCCCGCGCCACGCTGCCCCGCAGCATGTCAACCATCACGCGGCTGAGACACACGATCCGCGACCCGTGCGAGTACAGGTCGGGCGCCAGTGCGGCGTATCCAGCATCGGCGAAGCGACGAGCGATCCGGCGCATGTCGTCGTTGAGGCCAAATGACTCGTGCAGCACGACAACGCCCAGGTGGGGCCCCTCCCCTACCGGTAGAAAGAGCTCGGCGCGGAGCATCGAACCATCCGCCGTGGAGACTTGCAGGCGCATTCCGCTCCTCGACATCACCGGGAGGATAACCGAGCTCCCGTTGTCAGATGAGGCGGTGATCACTCAGGATTGGGCCCGCTCAGGCGAGGGTGCTCAGGCCGATGACTACGTGAATCGGTAGCTCGGGGGGTGTTTCGCCTGCGCTGACGATCGCATCGACCTTTGCCAGTGTGTCGGCGCGCTGATTCTCGGGCAGTGATGCAACCCAGCTCATCGACGCGATGTAGTCAACCATCCGTTCGGGGCTTGCGGGCTGCGAGGTGATCACGCGGATCTCGCGCGGCTCGGTCCAGCCGCCGGCCGCGTGCACGGACTCTTGCCAGGGTGGCCCATCGAATTTGGGGTGTGCGGTGAGCATGCCGGCTATCAGCGTGCCGACCTCGTGCGCCCACGATGCGCCACTCCAGTCCGGTACGGCCGAGAGCACTGCAAGTCCGCCGCCCGGGCGCAGCACGCGCCCGATCTCAGCCAGGGCGAGGGCGTGGTCGAACCAGTGAAACGCGTCGGCCACGGTCACGGCCGCCACTGACTCCTCAGGCAGTGGGATCGCCTCGGCGAGTCCCTCGCGCACGCGCTCGTGCCCGACGCTTGCCTCGAGCAGCTCGCGTAGCTGCAGCTGCGGCTCGACGGCCACGACATCGAGCCCGATGCCGAGCAGTGCCCGCGTGAGCTTCCCCGTCCCGGCCGCCAGATCGAGCACAGGCCCAGCCGCAGGGATGCCCAGCTCGGCGGCAATCGCGCCGACCACAGCGGGCGCGTAGTCGGGCCGTCCACGCTCGTATGCGTCGGCCACCTCGGCAAACCCGGCAGTGAGTGGATGCAGCGCCACGCGTGCATCGTAAACGGTCTCGCTCGCGCGGATTCAGCCGGTCAGGGTCCTAGCGAGAATCCCCATGGGATGAGATGGGTGGGATTTATGGGAGACAAGAACGCGAGTAGCCCTCCCGCTCGGCGCAGTCCGGGCAGAGCGTCTTGTACCGGCGGGCGGGCGGGGGCGTGCGGCGCAGTCGGCCGGCTGCGCCGCAGAGCTCGCAGGTGACGGCCGCGCGGGCTTCAGCGGTGTGGACGAGCTTGTTGGCGAGCTCCACGCGTTGCGCCTGCTCGTCGTGGACATCCTCGCTGGACTCCCAGTAATACCGAAGGCCACCAAACTTCTCCTTCACTTGGTGAATCACGTAGTTGGGCAGCAGCGCGCGCAACTGCTCGTCGAGCTCGACCAGCAGGGGGTACCAGCCGCGGCCGCAGCGGATCCAGCGTCCCCAGCCGTCGGGGATGCGGAGGAGCATCCCGCGCAGGGCATCCGCGTGCTCGCCGGCGTCCTCGGGTACGTGAAGGGCGTTGAGGATCTGCTGGTGGTCGATGCCGCGTCCTACTTGTCTCATCGCGTTGAACGCGGCCTGGAAGCCTTCGGCGTCGTCGGTCGCCGATGCCACCTGCCTTACCGTGTCTGCGAGCGTGTCCCAGCGCGCCTGCACATCGAGAGGCAGGGTTGCGGGGCCTGTTGCGGCGTCATCTACGGGGTCGCCCTCATTCATGAGATGCAGACAATACGCTACAGGAAGCCGAGGGATGTCGTCATCTATGGAGGAGCTGATCCACAAGATGACTTACGGCGCCCGGCAGGGCTACATGAGCTGATCTGCCCCATGGGTCGATCTCGCCAAGGGGTTTGGGACGGGAACGTTGAGGGATGGGGAGCAGGGGTGGTTTTGGATGGGAGACAACAACACAAGCCGCCCGGAACGGAGGTGAGTGTCGCCGGTCAAAGAGCTGGGATGAACGAGCCCGAGGATCAGGGACGGACTTATGGGCACCTAAGATCGCCAAGGACAAACTAGCATGTTTTGTGCTATTTTATCCAAATGCCGGGAGCAGCGTTCAACCAGCTGGCCGATCTCGCGGCCGACCAGTACGGCTTCGTAAGCCAGCAGGACGCCCGCGAGTTGGGTATCCAGCCAATGACGCTGGTACGGATGTCCGAGCACGGAACGCTCGAGCGTCGCGGGCATGGGCTGTACCGCTTGCGTTACTTCCCGGTGTCGCCGCTTGATTCCTACATGGAGGCGACGCTTTGGCCGAGGGGCACGCGCGGCGTGCTGTCACACGAGACCGCGCTGCAGCTGTATGAGCTGAGCGATGTCAACCCGAGCAAGATCCACCTCACGGTCCCCCGCGAGCACCGGATTCGGCGTGAGATCCCCGCCCTGTATCGGATCCATCACGAAACCCTCGCCGAGGAGGACGTGACGTTCCACGAGGGCATGCCGATCGTGACCCCGGCACACGCGATCCGCCAGAGTCACGCCGCCCATTTCGGCCCAGCGCTAATCGGCCAGGCGATCGACCACGGTGTAAGCAACGGCAGGCTTACGCGCAAGCAGGCCGCGCAGCTGCGCAGGGAGACGGGCGTGAGGGCCGGTTCAGGGATGCGCCGGTGAGCGCAGATTTCAAAGCGCCCAAGCGCACGCCGAGCAGGCGGCGCTCAGATGGGATTACGCGACAGATGCCTCACGAGACGGCCCTGCCTGGTCCTCCACCAGTCGGCTAGCTCGTCCTTGCCGATCGGGAGGGCGTCGTCTTCTTCGATGTCGTCGAGATAGCCGAGCGCGGTCACGATGTGCCGGACTGTGTCGCTTGTGCTGTTGACGTCGTAGCGTTCGGTGAAGAGTGCGAGGCCGTCCTCCACGGTGAGGCCGGTTTGCTGCTCGATCGTCTTGATGTCGTAATAGTCGCGCAGCTCTCCCCGGTCGCCCACGACCTTCAGCTTCATCGCCATCAGGTCCTTCACTCCGGCCACGCGCAGACCACCCACGGTCGTCGGCTCTTCCAGCAGGTGTTGAGGTCGTCCCTCGTCGGCATGGAAGAACTCGACCTTGGTGTCCGCGTACAGTCCTCGCAGCGTGCCGGCGCTCTCGCTGGTGACGGCGAAGTCGCCTGCGCTGCTCAGTTGCTCGGCGAGCGCGTTGAGATTCACGGCGTGGTCGTGGAAGAAGAAATCCAGGTCACGACTCTCGCGGTGAGCCAGATGTACCGCCACGGCGGTCCCGCCTCCCAGGTAGAGCTGGTTGGGAAGTCTCGGTGCCAGCTCCTGCCACGCCCGTACCGTTCCGGGTGGCAATACCGCGCGCAGATTGTTTGGCAGTGTCACCGGGTCACCGGCCCGTTCTCTCGATCATTGGCGATGTTGTGGGCGAGGGCGCGTACAGGCTTATCCAGTCCACGGGCTCGGGCGGCCTGCTCCCAGTCGGCTGGGCGCAGGTTCCGGGCTCCCCAGGCGAGCCCGTCGAGGTCCATTGTGCTGAGCAGGCGACGGGCGATGTAGGGTCCGCCACGACTCAGATCGAGCTGTGTCGGCGCTGTGTTCCAAAACAGGTGCTCCAGCCGCCGCGGCACTCCCTGCTGGGTCCGGCGATCGCGTTTTGTGGGCAGCACTTGAGCCAGTGTGGGGGCGATCTCCAGCCAGCGCTCGGCGCGACGGTTCGCGTGTAGGAGCTCCACGGTGCGTGCTCGGCCGGCGGCGATCACCGTGGCTTCGCGGCGCACGAGATCCTTGTGCTCGAGTGTCTTCAGTGCCTTTGAGGCCGCCGTCGGGGAGACGCCCGCTTGTGCTGCCACGACTCGTGCCGAGGAGAGGCCGAAGGGCGAGCGGCTTAGCGCCGCCAGGACCTTCACCTCGATCGCACTGAGCCCGGCAATGCTTGGCGTGCGTCCGAGCTCCGCTACCAGCCGCTCGATCGGGCCGCGGGTAAGCGCCAGACGACCGTTCGCCCCGGCATCGATACCTAAGCGCTTGGCCGCCCGAACCACCCTGGGCGTGCTGGTGTGCAGCTCACGCGCGACATCGGCAGCCGAGTAGGTGTCCATATCGTTAGTTTAGAGCATCTGCGGCGAACCCAGGGGGAAATCGGACCTCTAAACTTCTGGGTCGATCATGGATGATCTATCTGCCGCGGCCGCACACCCGCCCGCCGTTGATCTCAGCGACGCGCGTGTTTCCCGCCCAAGGTCTCGACCCCCCCAGCCAAACAGCTCGCCATGGGCACCGGCGCCTGTGGTCATGTGTCGATCTGCCCCATGCGGTCGATCTCGCCAAGGGGTTGGGACGGGAACGTTGAGGGATGGGATGAGAGGGGTGGTTTTGGATGGGAGACAACAACACAAGTCGCCCGGAACGGAGGTGGGTGTCGCCGGTCAAAGAGCTGGGAGGTTCGAGCCCGAGGACCAAGGACAGGCATGGAAATCAGCTGAGGTTACGGGTAGGCACCAACGTCCGTTTATGGCACCGTCTGAGGACCGGCGTTCATGGTCGTGAGCACTGACTCGATGACCTCTTCGAGCTCCCGCAGCGTGTTCTCGGGTGAAGGGCTGAGGTCTACGGGGATGCCGGCGAAGGCCAGGTCGGGGTGAATGGTTTCGAGTAGGTCGCGGGCGCTGCTGGCGAGTAGGTAATCCGACATCGTCGCGAGCTCGGGCTGAGAGGACCAGCAGAGAATGCGTCTGAGGGCACCGAGCAGCTGGGGCCACGCGCGGTCGGAGGGCAGCTCGTCGGGCGAGCAGCCGAGCAGGGCCGCCCACGGGGAGCGGTCGGCCTTGTAGCGCTGTTCGCCGGCGACGGTGAATGCGGACACCACGCCGGCCTTGCTCAAGCCGGCGAGCGCCTCGTGGACGTTGCGCTTGGCGTAGCCCGTGGAGCGGGCCAGCGTCTGGGCATTGACTAGCGAAGCATCGGTGGTCAGCAGGACGCGGACGACCTCGGAGCGGACGCCGACGCCGAGGATCTGGCGCAGCCGGAAGGCGAGGTTGATCGGCGCGATCGGGTCCGGTGGGCTGGACTTGTGGGAGGGGATCAGGGGTGGGCGCATCCATCCGGCGGCGGCGAAGTCCTCGTCTACCTTGCTCACGGGTCCTCCGGAGCGAAATAGCGGCTCGAGCATCGTCGTATCCGACGTTGGTTCCCGGTTGCCAAGGCGTGCTCGGGGGCGCTGGTGAGCGAGCCATCCCAGCGCCGCCGCCACCAGCGCGCGGTCTGTCTCGTCGATGCACATCGCGCGCAGCCGCCGGACGCTGAGCAGCGACTCGTTGACGAGCATCCAGTCCATCAGCTCGTCGAACAGGCGGGCGTTCGCGCGCGCGACCTCGAGCGTGAACACGATCAGCGCCTCGGGATCTTGTGCCCACGGGCTGCGTCGGTGCGGCGTGGCGAGCACACCCATCTGCGCCCACTCATCCCAAGCAAACGCCACGAGCCGGTCGCTGAACCGTTGGCTAAGGGTCGAGATTTCCACTGGACGCGTAGAGCTTTAGATGAATCTGATCGATGCGTGAGGCAAACAGGATCTCCAGGCCCGGGCCGTAGATCCTGTGCTGCGCCCGCTCATAGAAACCGTCGGGCAGGCCGAGGTCGAGCAGCGAAGTGGGGCCCGGGTTCAGCCACTCATTGGGCAGCCCGAAGTCCCGGGCGACGGTGTGCGCAGCGTCGAGCAGGGTAGCGGGGAGCGGTTGCGCTGATACGAGCTCGTTGTTCTCGACGATCGCGAGGATGTCAACGTCCCTCGTGGGTCGTGAGATGAGGCCCAGTGCCAGCAGCGCTGAACCGCCGACGACGGCGAGGGTGTAGGACTCGCCGCCCACAGTGAGCTGTTCGCCGAGAGCAAGGAGAAGCTGGTCGGCTGCTTTGGAGTTCTTGATCGAGTTGTTGGACATCTCGATTCAGGATGTTATACATCACGATGACTAAAATCAAGGCAGAGGATACCCGCGATTATGCCCCCGCCGTTGACCTCAGCGAAGCGCACGTTTCCCCGCCCGACCTCTCGAGCCCAGGCGAAGAGGTCGATGGGTGCCGGTGGCAGTGGTCATGGGCAGATCTGCCCCATGCGGTCGATCTCGCCAAGGGGCTGGGACGGGAACGTTGAGGGATGGGGATCAGGGGTGGTTTTGGATGGGAGACAACAACACCAGTCGCCCGAAACGGAGGTGAGTGTCGCCGGTCAAAGAGCTGGGATGCTCGAGCCAGAGGATCAGGGATGGGAGCCAGCAGTCCGCCGAGATCGCCGTGGAGGGCGCCGCCAGGCCAGGCCGTCTCCGCCGAGGACTAGAGTTAGGACCCCATCATGTACTCGATCGAACCCAGCCTGAGCGCCGCGGATGCCCACGGAGTTGGGCGGGATCTTCGATGACCTCGCTGGCCACGAACGACTTCCGCTCCGCTGCCGGATTCATGGCGCTGCAGTCCTTGCCACGGGTCGGCCCCGTGACGGCGCTGAACGCAACGCTTCACTCCACACAGCTGGAGCAGCTGCTCGAGCGCTATGGCAGCGAGGTCGACGCGGCCTTCGATCTGGCGCAGCGACGCTTGGCGGATTACGCGGACGCGGATGTGCGGCTGGTGAGCTTCTTCGACGAGCACTATCCCGATCGCCTGCGCGGTCTGTCGGACCCGCCTCCCCTGCTTTATGTGCGAGGCGACGTCGAGTTGCTCGCTCGCGAGCAGTTGGTCGCGGTCGTCGGCACGCGCGAGCCCACGGTCTTCGGGATTTCGGCGGCAGAGAACTTGACCGGCGCCCTTGCGGATGACTGCTGGGGGATCGTCAGTGGCTTGGCCAAGGGCATTGACACGATCGCCCACCGCACGGCGCTCGAACACGGCGCGCCCACGATCGCGGTGATGGGCGGCGGACTGGACAGTGTCTATCCGGCGGAGAACAGGGACTTGGCCGCTCGGATCGTCGACGAGGGTGGGGCGTTGATCTCGGAGCAGCCTTTCGGCGAGCAGCCTCGCCCGCAGCACCTGATTGCACGCGACCGTTTGCAGAGTGGCCTGTCGGTCGCCGTGGTCGTCGCGCAGAGCGGCGTGAAGAGCGGCACGATGCATACTGCTCGCTTCGCGGCCGCCCAGGGACGACCGTTGTTCTGTCCGGTCCCGCACAACGAGAACGGTGCCAGTGAGGGTCTGCGGGTCTTGCTGGAGAGGCCCGCGCGAGAGCTGTGCTCGATCTTGCCGGCGTGGAGCGGCGCGAAGGCGTTGTGCTCTCGCTTGGGTGACCAGCCGCTCGCTCGTCCGGTGAGCCGCGATGATCTCGGGGAGTTCGTGCAGGCGGTGGAGCAGGCGCGTGAATGGCCGGAGCTCAGCAGCGACCAACAGACGCTGATCATGCCAGCCGGCTTGGACTAACCACGGCTACACCGAAGGCGCCTCCTCCGTATAGCGGCAGCCCCGGTAAAAGTTGGAGCAGCCGATGAAGTCGCCGCGAGGGCCGGTCGTGATCAAGCGTAGGAAGCCGCCGCATTCGGGACACGCGCGCGGCAGCCTCTCTTGTGTGACACCCAGGGCGAGGATGACGACTCGACTGGCGCCCTGAGCCAGCATCTGCCGGCGGCACTCCTCGGCTTGGCCGCCGCTGGTGATGACGTCGTCGATGAGCAAGACGCGCTCGTTGTTCAGAGCGGCCGAAGCGAAGCGTTCGCTCACTCGCTCGGGGCGGTCCTCTGCCCGTTGATGCTTGTAGTCGTCGTCGTCGAAGAGCTGTCGCAAGATGTCGCCTCGCTCGAGCGTGTCTGACGCGGCGGCGATGGCGGCGCGAACTGGGGCGAAGCGATCGTAGGTCTGGCCCGGTTTAGGCGGAACGGATGTGATCAGATCGACTGTCGCGTCCCGCCATGGTGTACCGGTTAGTCCCGCAAGCAACTTGCCGACGCGCTTGGCGGCATCCGGGTCGTTCTTGGCTTTGATGATGAGCCGCGAAAGCGCGTCGCCGGGGTGCCGGCTGTCGGACTGGGTGTAGTAGTGCCCTGCGCCGTAGATCCCGTTGCCTAGCCGCAGTAACGAGCCCCAATGCCAGAGGGGTTGGTCTCCCGCCAGGATCGCCTCGGCGAATGGCAAACGAGGACCACGATTTTTGAGGATGTCGATGAGACGGTCCGGGTGGGCGATGGCCACGTCTGGCCAGCGGCGACGCCAGGATTTCGGCGCTCGCTGTGACCACGCAACGCCGATGCTCGCGGCACCGGCGTTCTGGGCCGCTCCGATGTCAGCGGCGTCATCGCCGACCATGATGCAATCTTCGACGGGGACGCCAAGCTCGTCGGCGATTGCCCGCAGGGAACTTGGATCGGGCTTGGGCGCGTAGCCATCGGAGCCGGTGATCAGGGCGTCGTAGGGAATGTCGAACGCGCTGAGCAGGCGCTCGGCGTACCAGCGCGGGCTGTGGGTGAGAACACCGGCCTGAAAGCCCATGTCCTTGACCCGTGCCGGAAGATCTGCGGCTTGGACGCGCGACTTGTCGTCCGAGTAGGCCTTGACCTCATCGAGCCGAGCCGCGAGATGGCGCCAACGACGATGCGCGCGGTCCTCCCGCAGCATGCTGGTGTCCAGCAGCGTCTCGTCGAGGTCAAAGATGATCGCAGGCATCGGGTGAGGCAGATTCTCCTACACGATGCGGGAGATCTGAGGAACCCGACTATTGCCTACGGCCACCCCACCTATAGCCGCACCCGCCCGCCGTTGACCTCATCGATGCGCCTGTTTTCCCGCCCGAGCTCTCGAGCCCAGGCGAACAGGTCGCTCTGGGCGCCAGTGACTGTGGTCATGGATTGATCTGCACCATGGGGTTCATCTTGCCACGGGGTCGGGACGGGAACGTTGAGGGATGGAATGAGAGGGGTGGGATTTATGGGAGACAACAAAGCACGCGCCCGAAACAAAGGTGAGTGTCGCCGGTCACAAAGCTGGGAGGGTCGAGCCAAAGGATCAGGGACGGGAGCCAGCAGTCCGCTGAGAGCGCTGACGGTCTGTTGGGCGGACTGTGCCATGTCTGGTCAGATCCATGCGGACAAGAGTAGGCAGCACCTACGACGGTTCAGTCGCTCGTGGACCCGCCTGCCCCGTCAACCCCCGTCTTTACTGGCCCTAGCACCGCAAACTTGACGATGCCACTCTTGGCGGCCAGCAGGCGCGGCACTGCGGTCTAAGTCAACGGTTCTCCTCAGCGGGGTCGGGACTTGATGCCGCGACATCCGGGTTGATCAGGCAAAGCTAATCCGGGAGAGGGGATTCGCTCGTCGCAGATTCAGACGCGGAAGGGGCTCGCACGAAAACAGAGCGATCACCGCGAAGTGGGCGTCCATGCCTTCGACTGCTACGAGTGTTCCGCGGGCATCGACATCGACACACATCAGCGGCGCCGGCCGTGCGCCGGCCGTAATGACGCTAAGGACGCTATGTATGTTGGTCACCGGAGTACGCCCTTGCCGCCACGCGAGGCGTGCATTGAACGACTTCGAGCACCACAGCTTGTACCCGCCGAGGTACACGCTGCCCGCACCCCGTTCACTACGGTAGGCGAGGGCCACGGCGCATGGATGCTCACTCTCTTCAGCAAGCCGCCGCGCTGCGGCTTGGAGGGATATTCCATACCGCTTGGCGAGCATTTCGAGCGAGCCCATGCTCGGAGGGGAGCTGTCGAAGTCGGCTCGTAGCTGATCGCCCTTCGCCAGGAGCTCGATCGAGAACTGGTTCGCCTGTCGCTCTAGTCGATCCGCGAAGTCCGGATTCAACCGGGATTTATCGTCGAGGTGAGCGATTGCTAGCCGGTGGTCGTCGAGGACGGCATGCGCGACCTCGTGCCCCGTTACGAATCGCTTGCGTTGCTCCCAGCGATCGAGATCCGGGTTGAGGTAGACCTCGCCCCGGTCGAGATGCACTACCCCTTGAAGCGCACCGAGCGCCCAGTCAACAAGGCCGCGGAAGCGAGTCTCTCAGCCTTCGCTTCTCGTCGAGGGTGAGTTCGATCACGCCCGCGCGCACGAGACGCGCGACGAGGAGTACATCGTCCATGTCTACCCGCTCCGAACTGCCGAGCGCATCGATCTCCCTTAAGACGCCGAGGGCATTGAGCCTCAGAGCGCGGATTTCGTGTTCGCTCAGTGTCAGGTCGGTTCTGTGGGGAGGCGAGAACGTTGCGCTGTTCCGCGCGCGGAACACGTCGAGTACAGCCTTGAGCGCCTGGAGTTCCTCGTCGGTGAAGTCCTCGCCGATAACGGACAGCGCGCGTCTGGCGTTCGGGGAGATCCCCTCAGGGTCTGCCTCGAAATAGCCGGCCCACTGCATCAGGACGGGGAACGGCTCCTCGTAGGCCTTTGCGACCTTCTGGAGGACCGACGGCGTTGGATTGGCGATCTCATTGCGCTCTAGCTGTGAGAGATAGCCGCTGTTGATTCCCGAACGGCGTTCCACCTCGCGCAGGCTCAGGTCACGCGCGTTGCGTGACTTGCGAAGGCGGTCGCCCAAGCGCGGTGCATCGGGTGAGGCCACGGTCATAGGTTCCCATGTTTGTGCACCAGATGTCAAGCAGAGCGTGGCTGCTCGACAAGCATCAGCAGACCGCTTGACATCTGTAGGCAAACTCGCTACTGTTTTATGACAACGACGATTTGACCCACTCAGGAGGTCTGCACCGAGCACGAATCGAGCTTCGACAGCCCCGGAAAATCAAAAGGGCCGGCCGCCGTGGCAACGGCAACCGGCCCGCACGCAGCACCTCAGACCAACCCCTCGATGGCTCAGCCCAGTGCTTGCGCGCTGGTGGAAAGGAAAGCAGCTTCATGACTCAAGCGACCAGTCTTGATATCGAGATGCAAGAGGCGGCCCATCACGACAAGCTCGTCGAGGTATCTCTCGAGGTGACTGACGAAGATGGCAACACGGAATCAAAGACGCTGGAGATCCCACGCGGCGAGACCGAGGTCGCCGTCCTCAAGACCGAGCTTGGGGTGCCCGCAGAGGCCTCCCTCTGGGTCATCCGCAAGAACGGCAAGAAGAAGCAGCTCGCCAACCATGAGAAGCACGACGTCAAGGAGGGCGACCGCTACCAGACCGTCATCCCCGGCGGGGTGAGCTAGATGGACGCCGCCGAGCGGGAAGCGATCGTCGCCCAGCTCTCAACGGCATTCGGGAGCGCAGACGACGTAACTCCAGCCGATGGCCAACCCCTCCACCTGCTGCTCCCCACGCTCGAGCTTCCAGCGCCGTGGACACCGTCCCCGACGAGGGCGCTCTCGGTGTGGGAGGGGTGGCCTAACGAGCGTCCGAGGTTCGTCGTGGACGAGCGTGTCGTCGGTGGGGGTGGAGAGCCACCCCGCAGCAGCGAACTGGTGTACCTGGTAGGCGAAGGCTGGCGCCAGTTCAGCTTTAGCTTCGATTGGAAGGGCAATGATCCCGTGCACGCGATACAGCGTTGGCTCACGCGGTTCGTCAAGGAGCGCTCATAGATGGGGCTGCTCGCCTTCTGGCGCAACCTCCGGCGACAGAAAGACACCCCAGGCGCATCGGCCGAACCCACACCGACACCGAGCAGCGTTGATCTGCGTGTAGCGGGCGGACTCTTTGATCAGGTTCGCGCTCACGTAGAGAATTTCAGTCGCGGCGAGGAAGCAGGCTTCCTCATCTGCGGCCTCAGCCGCCTCCCCGATCACGATGTCCTGCTCGCGCGTGAATGGATACCAATCCCCGATCGAGCAATCATACGCAACCAGGGATCTGTCCTCTCATGGTCCGCAGAGTTCAATTCTGACGTACTCGCGCGCGCCGTTGAGTTCGACGGCACACCCGTGCTCGTGCACTCCCACGGGACATCGAACCCAAGGTTCTCCCCTGATGACCGAGCCAAAGAGCGGCCACTCTTCGGTGCCTTCAGTCGAATTGTTGATCCACTACCAACCGGGACGCTCCTGGTTGGCCGAGGCGATGCAACAGGCTCCTTCTGGATCAACGGCCGCAACGATCTTCATTTCCGCAGACTGGTCATCATCGGCGACACAATCGAAACCTGGCACTCGGCGGAGAGTGCTCCACAACCACATCCCTCGCGCAAGCGCCTCAGGCGCCAGACCGTAGCGATCGGCTCCGCGAGCGACGCTAAGGGCTCTCTTCTAATTAACTAGCGGGGACTATGGTGTAGTTCCATTCTGGATGGAACTCGTTTCGCTCGATCTGCACGGTGGCGAGTTGCTCGTCGGTGACTTTGATTTTGGTGGGGTAGGTATTCTCGTCGAGGCGGGCGTAGACCTTTAGGCCGGTGCTGGTGGTGGTCGCGGTGATCAGGTCGATCACGACCTGTCGGCTGACGAGGGGCTTCGCGCGCCAGTTGATTGAGATGTAGCTGAACAGGCGGTGCTCGATCTTGTTCCACTTGCTGGTTCCGGGCGGGAAGTGGCAGACGGTGATCGCAAGACCTGTTTCGTCGGCGAGCTTTTGCAGCTCGGTCTTCCACAGGCGGATGCGGTAGCTGTTGGAGCCGCCGGCGTCGGCGGTGATCGTCAACGACCTCGCGTGCGGATACCGCTTGCGCCCGAGATGCTTCCACCACGCGCGGATGCTCGCGACCGAGAACTGTGCGGTGTCGCCGGAGATCCCGACGCTGACATACCCCTCGTCCCGGGCGAGGTCATAGATGCCGTAGGGAATCGCCTTGCCGGCCTGCTCGTCGGGGAAGTCGTGCGTGTTGACGAGGATCGGACGGCCCGAGGAGCGCAGCTCCCGCCCGGCGTTCTTGTAGTCCCCGATCAACTCCTTCTTCTTGGTGTCCACGCTGATCACCGGCTCCTTGCGCCCAAGCGCCGCGGCGGTGATCGCGGCGATATGCCGAAACTGAGCATCACGGTCGGGATGATCTGAGCCCTCACGGCTCTTGCGGTTGGCCTGCAGCGTGAACCCCATCGCCTTGAGCATTCTGCGCACGGTGCTCGCGTGCACTGTGAACCCCTGCTCACACAGTTCCCAGGCAAGATGCTCCGGCGTCAGCGTCGTCCACAAAAGCGGCGACATCGGATCGCCCGCGGTGACCCCGTCAAGCAACGACAAGAGCGCCTGCTCCAGGCCCGGCTCGCGCTCCGCGATCCGCTGGCGGCCACCGCCCGCCTTCCGAACCCGCCCCGCCGGAGCGTGATCGCCGCTGCGCGCCTGCTCCATCCCCCGCCTGACCGTCGCCTCGGAAATCCCCGTCGCACGGACTACAGCCGCGATCCCGCCACGCCCATGCGAAGAAGCCTCCGCCGCCGCCCACATCCGACGACCACGCTCATCCAAGGCGCCCTCCACGACCAGCCACCGCTCCCGGATCGCGCTCTCCTCGACCATCGGCCCCCGCATCATGACCCATAACTACGCCCCCGCCCACCAAAACCCTCGCCATCCCAACAATTATTTAGAAGAGAGCCCTAAGCTGGCAAACGCAAAGGTAGCGATCATCGGCGTGTCGGGCGGAGGCTCCCACGTGGTCCAGCAGCTGGCTCATCTTGGTGTCGGGACACTGATTCCAATGGACGATCAGGTCGTCGATGCAACGAACCTGGGACGACTCGTAGGCGCAACCGAGGCCGACATCGACACAACCGCAAAGGTTGACTTGGCGCTACGCGTCGCCAAAGGCATCGACTCGTCGATCGAGGTCATTCGTATCCGTGACCGATTTCCTTCTCGCGCAGCGATTGACGCACTCAAGGATGCCGATATCGTCGTTGGGTGTCTTGATCGATTTGACGCGCGCGAGGCAGTAAACGCATTCTGTCGCCGCTACCTCATCCCTCTCGTCGATATCGGTATCACGATCGTCTCAGCTCAAGAACACCTAGCGATCGCGGACGGCCAGATCGGCGTGGCATTGCCGGGAGTCTCGTGCCTACGCTGTTGGTTGCTCACGGACGCGCTTCTCGCACGGGAGCGTCGCGAGCGCCCACCGGGATACGACCAGAATCCAAACGGACCCGGCGATCCCCAAGTCGTCTCGATGAACGGGGTCCTCGCTTCAGAGGCATGCAACTGCGTGCTCGATCTCATCACCGGCTACAGCGGCGGCCGTAGAGGCGCCAAGATGTGGCAGTACGAGGGTCGCTCCGGCGAGCTCATACCGTATGCCCTTCCATCGAGTCGTCCTGATTGTCCAGCTTGCGCCGAGGAAGGCCAAGGCGACCCTTCCTTTAGTTCGCACTCAACGATGGAAGAGGTGTAAAAGCACTATGGACAACATCAACTTCCCGAAGGGGCTCGGCGAGCCCTCAGAAGAACAGGCCGCGTAAAGCCGTCTCTCCACCGCTCGGCGCGAGGGCACCTATGCGACAATCTGACCATTCAGAACACTACGAGCTGATGTGGCCTTCTGGGGACAATATATCTAGGGAGCTTGAATGGTATTGACGACGACCTTCGACAGCACCAAGGAAATCCTCAAGAAGCTGCTTGAGAAGGTGCAGGACGGCAGCATCCAACTTCCCGAGTTCCAACGGGAGTGGGTCTGGGAGGATGAGCGCATCAAGAGCCTGCTCGCAAGCGTTTCGCTGAGCTATCCGATCGGCACCCTGATGCTCCTTCAGACCGGGAACCCTGATGTGCGATTCAAGGCCCGTCCGATCCAGGGCGCTCCGTCGGCTCCGAGCGACCCCGAAAGGATGTTGCTCGATGGCCAGCAACGCATGACCTCGCTCTACCAAGTGCTTGCATCCGGTGAGGTCGTGCGGACCCAGGATGACCGCAAGAAGCCGATCCAGCGTTGGTACTACATCGACATAAATGTGGCGCTCGACCCGGCGGCTGATCGTGACGAAGCGATCATCTCCGTCCCGAGAGACTCGCCAAGTGCGGACGCTTCACGAGATCAAGCTCGACGTCAGCACAGTGGAGTTGGAGTGGGAGCATGCTCTATTTCCGCTGCGCCTCGTGTTCGGCGACTTCTCCGAGCTACGAAGTTGGCAACGGGGTTTCGCCAAACACGGCGCTGCAGAGGATCAGGATGCACGAGACAAGTTGATGGATCGTTTTGACGCGGAAGTCCTAAAGACTTTCGATGGCTACCTTGTACCGACGATTATCCTCGGCAAGGAATCGCCAAAGGACGCCGTGTGCCAGGTCTTTGAGAAGGTGAACACAGGCGGAGTCTCTCTAACTGTGTTCGAGCTATTGACGGCGACCTTCGCCGCAGATGATTTCGACCTCCGTGAGGATTGGAACCAGCTACACGACGGGATGGTCGCCAAGAATCCACTCCTCAAGGCCATCGAGAGCACCGACTTCTTGCAGACGGTCACATTGCTGGCGACATACGAGACAAGGCACCGCTGGGATGAGAAGGCTGCCTCGCTCGGCGATGATGAAGCCAGGGGTCCGGCGGTGAGCTGCAAGCGGCAAGACGTGCTCCGCCTCACTCTTGAGGATTACAAGCAGTGGAGAGACGTAGCAATCCGTGGCTATGAGGACGCCGGTCGTCTACTCGTGAGCCAGTTCTTTTTCACGCCGAAGGACCTTCCATACCGGACCCAGCTGGTGCCGCTCGCGGCTATCTTCGCAGTCCTCGGCCAGAAGGCTGAGGCAGAGGGGGTCCGGTCGCAGCTGCGGCGATGGTTCTGGTGCGGAGTGTTCGGCGAGCTGTACGGCTCGGCGACGAGACCCGCTTCGCGAAGGACCTCCCCGAGGTCGTCCATTGGGTCGGTGGAGCGGCTGAGCCCGACACAGTGTCGCAGGCCAGCTTCTCGCCTGGTCGTCTCCACACGATGCGCACTCGGCAGAGTGCTGCCTATAAGGGCCTGTATGCCTTGCTCATGCGTGATGGCGCCAAGGACTTCCGGACCGGCGACACGATCCAGCTCGCGACGTACTTCAACGACGAGGTGGACATCCACCACATTTTCCCACAAGGCTGGTTCAAGGACCTCGGGCTCTCCAACCCCCTCATGGATTCGGTCGTTAACAAGACGCCTCTCTCGAAGCGCACCAACATCCAGGTCGGAAAGAAGGCACCCAGTGTCTATCTCGCCGCCATCGAGGACCGCGACAGAATCGACGCCGAGGATCTTGACGCGATTCTGGACGACCCACGTCATCGATCCGACCATCCTGCGCAGCGACGACTTCGAGCGCCTCTACGAGGCTCGATTCGAGCAACTCCTTCAACGCATCGAGGGCGCCATGGGCAAGCAGATCGCCCGCGAGCCCGACGAAGCCACGGCCAGCGCGGGCGAAGACGACGATCGATTTCGAGGGCGCAGCGGCACCAGCCGAGCACGAGTATCGCCGTGCCGCAGAACAAGTTGAACGATGGAGCTAACAAGCTATTACCGTGGGTTAGCGGCTTGAAGTGAGCCGCGGCGCCTGTCGCGGATCAGATCGAGCACCATATATTAGCTTCTCACCGGGTTGGGACGGCCTATTCAGAGAGCTGCAATCAACTCGCGTACGCGGCTGTGGGGCTATCCCATCCCACATGTGTGCATCGAGTTCACGGCCGTTGGATTTCGGCCGATGCCCGCCCCACTGCTTGAAGAAGAACGCGACGCTCGTCTTCCACGCACCGGTCACGTAGTTCGCGCACCCATCTCGCGTCGACGCGGCGGTGCCCGGGCCCGGACTCGCCGCCCGCGATCAGCCAGTCGATGCCGGTCAGGTCGAGCCCGTCAAGCGGCCCGAGGAGCGGCTCGGCGCTGATGAACCGCACGGCGGCGGGCACCGCCGCAGCACGTCGGCGCGGTGCACGAATCGGCGGTTCTCGATGCTGACGCCCATCCACACGTTCGGCGGCCAGTCGAGCTGTGCGGCGAGCTCGCGCGAGGCGCTCGGCGCGCTTCGTCAGGATCTGGAAGGTGTGCCAGTGCGCGCGGCCGCATTGTCTCGAAGACCTCTCGAATGAACGCGAGCGGGATGTCCTCGTGGAAGAGGTCGGTCATCGAGTTGACGAAGATCGTCCTCGGCTTCCGCCACCGCAGCGGCACCTCGAGTCCGCTCGGCCACAGCCGCAGGTCGAAGCCCTGCTCGTAGGGGTGTCCTGCGATGCCTCGCCAGCGCTCGGCGAACGTCTTGGCGTAGCAGTGCGCGCAGCCTGGGCTGACCTGATCGCAGCCCGTGACCGGGTTCCAGGTCGCTTCGGTCCACTCGATGCGACTACGGCCGGCCATGACGCGAGGTTTTGGTTGGCTCGAGCTGCACCTGCAAAACCTTCGCACGATTGGCGGACACGGGCAACACGAGTGCGTATCTGCGATCTGCATTGGCCGCAGCTACGAAACGCCGCAGGCCGTTCACTCCATATCTCATACCGTCTCTCGAACACCTGCTGACCAAGCTTCTCGTGGCTCAACGCTCAGCTCGGCAGGAGCCCCCACCGCGACCGCGAAAGCCGCTACGTTGGGGTATGTCCGCCCATGGACGTATCGTCTCGGTGGTGTCGCGGACGAAGATGCGAAGCCTCCACGTAGCCGATAACCTCCAGACGCTGGGGTCAGTGGTTGACGAGTCGATCGGGTTGATCTACCTCGATCCGCCCTTCAATTCTGGACGTAGCTATGACCTCGTTAGTCGGAGCCGGCAGGGTCAAGGTGCCGGCCGGACAGCGGCGTTCTCAGACACCTTCGCGTGGTCGGACGAGGTCGAGGAGACGCTTCGGCTTCTGCCGTCCCTTGTACCGTCCGATGTCGCAGAGTTCGTCCAGGCTCTGGCGAGAGCGCTTGGTCGGCGGGACATGGCAGCTTATCTCGTCATGATGGCGCCACGCATCGTCGAGATGCGCCGTGTACTTGCGGACCACGGGTCGCTGTATCTGCACTGCGATCCCGCCGCGAGTCATTATTGAAGATCCTGCTCGACGCAATCTTCGGACCGTCGAACTTTCGCAACGAGATTGTCTGGAAGCGAACCCATGCGCATAGCGGCTCCCGGCGCTTTGGGCCCGTTCACGACACGATCCTTTTCTACTCGAAGACTAATAACTATCGCTGGAACAAGGGGTACGCAGCTTACCCCGCCGACTACCTAGAGCGTTACTACACCCATGAAGTACGACCGTGGCGATACCAATTAATTACGTGCACGGCCCCGGGCGATCGTCAGGGTACCCGCGCTCATTACGAGTGGCGCGGACAACTTCCGCCCCCGGGACGCCACTGGGCATGGAAGTGTGAGCAAATGCAAGCATTTGAGCGTGAAGGACGCCTAGCTCACTCTACGAACGGGGTTCCTAGGCTCAAGCGGTACACGGATGACGCCCCAGGTGTCCAGCTACAGGATATTTGGACGGATATTAACCGCCTCGATGCCCACTCTGATGAGCGTATCGGCTTTGAGACACAGAAGCCGCTTGAGCTGCTCGAGCGCATCATCACGGCCAGCTCAGACCCAGGGGACATCGTGCTCGACCCCTTCGCCGGCAGTGGCACAACCTTGGTCACAGCCGAGCGCCTCAATCGCGGCTGGATCGGTATTGACAGCTCTGTGCTGGCCGGCCGCTCGCGCTCGCCCGTGTCAGGCAGGAGGTTGACGCGGAGCGGATCAAGCTCACGGGTTTCCCTGAGGATCGCAAAGCTGCTCTTCGCCTGCTCCGCGAGGAGCCAATGGCCTTTGGTTTCTGGGGAACGAGCATGATGGCCACACTTGCTGACCGGCATGGCCGCGACACGCGAGTCATAACAGGCAGTGGACGCCTGCGTGTCCGTAAACGTGAGGTGCAACTGCTTTCCTGGGTTCCCCTTCAGGACACTGACATCTGCGCGACGCCGACGATCCGCGTGGGCGATTGTCGAAGATCGGCTTCGTTCTTCAGTCGGACCGCCGTAGCCGTCATCTTCGGGCCGCACTCGAGCGTCGTCTAGACGTTCCGCTCGTTGACGTTGACCTAGACGAGTTGGTCTTACCGCGACTCGCGGCAACGCGGACTAGCCTCTTGTGTAATTCGGGCCGCCTTGCTGCCTGATGGTCTACGACCACATCGCGGGGAAACTAAGCGAGCTAGATCAACACGTCGTCGCGGCCGTAACTCCAGGCGGTAACTGGCGCGACCTTCCGGACGACTTTCCGTCTGCGCGCGTTGAGCAGATCAGGCGCAGCGCCGCTGCTGGCGAGGGGAGTCGTAGCACCTACTACGGTCGCCTTCATCCTGACCGACAAGCCTATACAATTTCTACCTGACTTTAATCGTCCCGGCAACGGCTGCTTCATTCATCCGTCAGCCGATCGGTTGATCACCGTCCGAGAGGCAGCTCGGCTTCAAGGCTTCCCCACAGCTTCCGGTTCACAGGTCGCGGGCGCTCACGGTTTGTTCAGGTCGGCAATGCCGTCCACCTCTACTCGCGTATCAGCTTGCGCGTGCGCTCTCTGGCAACACCACCGTAGACCTCTTCTGTGGCGCTGGCGGACTTGCACTGGTTTCTCTTGGTCGGGGATTCGAGACATTGGCCGCCGTTGACCACGATCCTACTGCGCTCGACACCTACGCTCACAACGAACCACGGGACAATGTGACCATCACTGCGGACCTAGCCGTGCCTAAAAATCTACGGTCAGTTCTGCTCGATATCGAAGGCCGTGCTGGCGACGAAGGCGTTGACGTGCTCGTCGGTGGGCCGCCGTGCCAAGGCTTCTCGACAGCGGGGGAAGTGGTTAGCGAGCGATGACCGCAATGATCTTGTGTTCTCATTCGTCGCAGCGGTTGAGCAGCTGAAACCTCGCCATGTCTTGATGGAGAACGTCGCGGCGCTTATGTGGCGTCGAGGTCGGCCGTTCCTTGACTCCGTCCGCCGACGGCTCGAGAATCACGGTTACCGCACCGCAGTCGCCTTACTTCACGCGGAGTCCTTTGGACTCCCACAACTTCGCCGGCGCATGATCATGCTTGCGACAATTGATGGCAACGTCTGCTGGCCAGCGCCTACCAATGGGTTCTGCACACCCGCGTTCCCAGACCTGCAGCCGGGGCTCGACGCCAATTTGGCTGCACCGCCCACGGTCATCGAAGCAATAGGTGACTTACCGACGGTAGTAGCTAAGGACCCAGACGACGCGATACCTTACGCGTGCGGAGCATCCACGCCCTACCAGAGTTGGGCACGCGGTGACCTGTCCATTGACGGACTCGTTGGCTGGTCAGAGCCACTCGTTGCCGATGACCCCCAGATAGATCAAGCGGAACTCGCCTCGTGATCCCGCAGAACCAAACCCATATCTTCGACACGGGCCTTCAAGCTCTTTCCGAATTTGGTTGACGAGCGAGCGTGCGTGGACGCTTGGTCGCTTTGTATCTCGGTCTGCGGCGCATGCACGATGCGATTGCGCCACTTGGCTCTCTGGACTCGACATCAGCAAGCGACATAGAGCGATTCCTTGACGATATGTTCACAAAGACTCACCGGTCACAGCCCACCGCTATCTTGACCGCACCATTTGGTGGGAGCCATTCTCCGAATGCTGGCTTTAGTACGCGTTCCGGTGAGATTGCACCCGGCCGCCGCTACCCAACGAACACGTGGCGCAACAATTTTGGTATTCAAAAGGGCATCGGGTGTCCAGCGGAGGCCGATGTTGTGAACAGTCTTCTTCACAGCCCCGGCATCCGGCTTGCTTGTCCACATATGCGACAAGACCCTGACGGACAATACGTCTGCTCTATCGAAAACACGACGTACCGGGGGGAGGAGCACTCCATCTGGTTGCGACGGACTGGCGATGGCTACCAGGTCGTTGACCTTGACCTGCCTAACGTCTACGAAGACTATCTGCTGCCGGCTGGCAACCGCATTCCGATCTTCGCGCTGATAGCCGTCCTCTACAGCTTCGCGCCGACGGCAATGTATCCGGTCCGTGAGACGATCGGCATCCCAGATGTCGCCGACGACTTCTACTTCACGCTTGAGCAGATAGAGGCGATCTTCGACGTGGATCCCGAATCAGACGGCAATGCTCCTGTACTACAGGCCGCACAGGTCGAACTTGGTCCGACGCTCGTAAAACCGCCAGCAGCGCTACCGGACGGCGCTTCTACGCTGCGGCCGCGACAGCGTCAACGTACCTCAGGGGAGCTCCCGCCAGCAGCTGATCCGATCGAGATGAACACCGGCCTGGGTGCCGAGCGACTTGTCGCCGAAGATCTCGTCGAGCACAGTTGGGTGGTCCAATACCGAGGCAACCAGCGCCGGCTTGGCTACGACCTCGAAGCAAAGCGCACCGGTCAGACACTTCACGTCGAGGTCAAGTCTTCCATTGGCTTCACGGATCCTGAACTCTCGGAGTCGGAGTGGGCGGCCGCGCAGGACCACGGCGAGTCTTATGTACTGGCCCTCGTCGATTTCTACGGAGGCGATCAGCAGCGTGTCTGGTACGTCCGCGATCCTGCTAGCAGCGCGTTAACGACCGAGCGGTCGGTATCCGTCTTTCGGCTCCAGAGAACATCGATCTTGCCCCTTGGGACCGAAGCCGAGTTTTTGTAGGCCTAGGCCTCCGGACCGCGTCCGCACGAAGATCGGACCTTCGAAGCGTAGGTGCTGACCAGGCTGACACGATCAAGGTATTCGACGGTCAACACAAGCCAGCCGCCCAGGTTCTGCTCGGGGCAAGGGGAACAGGTGCCACCCCGGCTCAACCGTCCCGTCCCTGCAGCCAATCAGTGTTCCCTGAGTCTTCCCGCAGAAACTGGAGGACCACTCTTCGTGAGCCGTAGTCTCGACGTCCGCGCTCGGTGCGACGGTGTGGAGCCGTGAGCGAAGCAGTCGCAATCATTTCTGTCTCCGCATCGGCCTTGGTCGGTGTCGGTGGCCTTGCCGCTGCGGCCTGGGGAAGCTCACGGGAACGTCGATGGCAATCCCGAGAGGAGAGGGCGACTGAGCTTCGTACAGTGCTTGAGGACGGTGGCTCTCAGCTCACCGCGCTGTTGCTCAAGGTCGATGAGGCTCATGATGAGGTCCGGCGACTCAAGGTGCTGAGTCGTGACAGCAAGACAGGCCTGGAAGCTGCGGAAAAGAGCATCGTGCTCGCAATCAGCCGTGTCGGGGTGCGCCTGGGCTCGCGTGCGCCAGAGTACGCGACCTTCGGTCACTACTGGCTTGCGATCTCGAGACTTGGCACCATCCTTGGGGAAGCGAACGGCGAGGGTCTGGACTCTGAGCAGGAAGCCGCTTATTCACGCGGCTGGACAGAGGCTCTGGCTGCGCAGGACGCCTATCTCAATGCCACTGCCAAGACGCTGGCATGGGAAGGACCGCGGCCTCGTTGGCGGAGGGTCTTTGCTCGGTTCTCGGTCGAGTTCAGGCGATCATGATGATCCGCAACTCGATTCGACCGCCAACTGAGCCTCGGCGCGCCTCACCGATTTGTCTGGCCGCGCTCGATGCGGGAGATCTCGCCTTGGTTGATCCCGGAGGCGGCGGCGAGTTGCTTCTGCGTGAGCTTGTATTGCTCGCGCACTTCGCGGGACATCGCGTAGTGGGCGTTGAAGGCATCCCAGCGCGCGGCTGCGTCTAGGCTGCCGGCCTTTGCCTTCTTCTCGACCTCACGTGCCATGGGTGGAAGTTGCGGACCCCTTCAGGGCAAGGCTCCAAACTTTTACTCCTACTCTGCAGAAGCCGTTGACTTCGACAGCGCCTTGAGAAGCGTCTCGAACCGATCGATCGACGCCGGCTCGAGCGCGACCTTCTCTCGACGGGCATACAACTCGATCACAGCATGATTCAGCGCCTTCTTCGGTCGCGGAGTGTTGGTCGTTGCGTCGAAGATGGTGTCGATCATCGTCGCTTTGTCGGCAGGCTCGAGGAGATCCTCGACCTCCTTGACGGTTTCCTCGCCACAAATCTCGGGAAGCATGGCAAACCGATCTGAGACGATCGGCCCAAACTCCTTTTCGTACCGTGCTCGCTGTTTGAGACCCTCGACGTCGCCGTCAAGCAGGACCAGGAAGTCCTTTCCCCAGCCGATGTGGAGCTGAATCAATGGAGCAAGCGATCCGGCGCCGGTACCAGGCACGAGATGCACATCGGCCTGCACGCCCATGACGTCGATCACGTAACGCAACAGGTAGTAGTCGCTCTTGCCCTCTACCAAGACGACGTCCGGGACGGGCTCGAGCAGCGAGGGGCGATAATCCAGCAGGTCCAGCACGGGCTGGAAATATGACGTTTGGTCTGGATGCTCTGAGACAAACTGCCGGTACCGGGTCGCGGATATGGATGTGTTAGCTGCCATGCGCGTCGTTAGATAGTCGTCGAAGGCGAGCGATCCGAGTGCTGTGTTCTTGACGACGTATGCCGAGTCGAGCCAGCGCACATTGATGAGGTGCTGGCTATGAGTGGTGTAAACCAGATAGCTCTTGTCAACAAGGTCCTCAAAGCTCTTCAGGAGCTCAGCTTGGGCGCTCGAGTGAAGGTTTGACGCTGGCTCGTCGAGGAGGATCAGCGAGCGCGGACCGTCGTCCTCGCGGCCGTGGAACGAGGTCATCAGGAGGAACATGAAGAACCAGCGGAAGCCAAGACTTCTCTCGGACAGGTCGTAGTAGCCGTCCGGTCCCTTGATCCGCAACTCGAGCACGGCGCCCTCGCCATCTGGCGCAGCCGCGAGCTCAACCTCCTGGGCGGCCGGTGGACGCCCAAAGATGCGAGCCCATCCATCGACGATTGTTGACGTGATCACACGCCCCATATCCAGGAGCACGGAATTTAGGCTGCGCTGGTCGGCCCGCTCAGTGGAGTGCAACCGCTTGACGACATGAGTGTCTAGATTCGCTCCGATGTCGAGCCCGGCAAGGATCTGCTCAAACGTTGAGCGGTAGAACCGGCTCTTGTCGTCTGCCTCATCGCCCGAACCGGCGTCGCCCGGCGTTAGGGCGAAGCGCTCAGGAAGCTCGAACAAAAAGTTTGGGAAGTACCAGATCCTCGGGAGATGAGCCTTGAAGTACGTGACTGCGCCTTGCCACTCCTCTGATTGAGCGAGGTACTCCCTGGAGGTACGCTGCCGTCCTGTAGTGCCTCGCACCGTAAGCGTCCATAAGCGCTCGGTATTTGCATGCCGGGAGTTCTCGAATCTGTACTTCTCCGAGATCTCGATCGTGGTCGGCACCTCCGCGAGCGACAGGCCAAATTCTGCACGCATATGCGCGCCGAAGGCCTTCTTGTCCGCGTCGGATAGCTCAACGAACGCGCGAATCTCGATGGTGTCGTTGAAGTTGGCCCTCCGCGAGATCGGTATCCATTGCTCCGGTACGCGAAGCGAGGCCATGCTCGGGTTGATGACCTCGAGATCCTCGGCACCGTATGAGAAGCAGAAGATCGCCTCGAGGATCGTAGTCTTGCCGCTCTCGTTGAGGCCGATGAGCGTGGTGACATCTCCCGACAGGTCGAGCTTCATGTCCTCGATGCCCTTGAAGTTGCTAAACCTGAATTTCGTATACCGCACGTTCTCTCCTCCTCAGTCTTCCCATATCTTCGTCGAATCTACGGCGGAATGGTCTATGGCGCATTCCGACGGATAGACATCCAGCTCATTGATGACTCGAACCGATCGGATCCGATGAGCGCGTTGCGCGCAGCTCAGGCCCGGAGCGAGGCCTCAAAGACTGCTTGAGGCTCTAAACTGGAGCGCATGCAGATCGGGAAGGCGGCTAAGAATGAAATCGCGCTTGCCATCAAGACGTCTTCGTTCTCGCCGAGCGACTTCGAGAGGGACGAGGGAGACGAGGCGCTCTCGGTTCGACATCGGCCCACGAGCTCTGAACTCGTCGTCAACTACGGATCGGTACACGGAGGGTCGGCAAAATTCCATGTGAGCTGGTCTGTGGGTGAGGAGCCGATCGCAAGTCGCGAAACGGACCGCCCGGGCCTCACCGTTCAAGACTGGCTCAACCAACTCAGACTTGACCTCGACACGCCGGACCTCTGGGCCGATATCGGAAAGCAGGGGATGTCGGCGCTGATGGAAGGCGACGACAACACGCAGTTCAGCCCGCAAGAGCAGAACGAAATCGAGGCCTGGGCCAACGACGTCAAGCAGCGCGCGCAGCAAGGGGCCCTCTCCGATGAGCATATGAGGCTGCTCGAAGCCAAGGTGGACTACGCCGTGGCTGCGGCAGGTCGAACAGGGCGCCTCGACTGGCTCAACCTCACGGTCGGCGCGGTGATGGGCGCCTTTGCCGGAGACGTGCTCACGCCGGACGTGGCGCGGGGGATCCTGCAGGCGCTGCTCTCGCTTGGGCATCTGTTCGGGCACCCGCTGCCACAGCTGCCAGGTCCACAAGGCGATTAGGCCTTGCCGGGCTGGTCGCGTCCCCGATAACAGCCCGCGATGGCGGGTGCGCGCACTGCTATGCGGAGACGTTCGCGGAGCGCTGGCGTGGGATCGTTGCCGACTATCCAAGACGCGACATCAAGGTCGATGGCGGCGACTGTAACGTAGAGGTCCCCAAGGCGCTCGCCGAGCTCCGCCCTTAACTGGGCACCGACTCGCGCTGTTCACGAGACTCGACTAGTTTAGTAGTCCGAATACTCTGCCGATAACAGGTCGGTGCCCCTGAGCCCTCGACACCGCCGAACGCTCGGCCGCGGCCTGCGTGACCTCGTGTTTCGTGGCTGCACTGTGGCCGGGGGCTTTCTCGGTCTCTCGTTGGCGCTGAAGGACTACCGCAACCATTCTCAGCGCTCCACCAGCATGTGCCACGTGCACGCGATCACACACGCGGTTGCACATGCCGCCGCGCAATGTATCGGCACCGATCTGGGGGCAGACATCCTTTCGTTGGTTCTCCCCGTAGGACTGGGCCTCCTGATCGGAGCCATCGTAGGCTGCCTGCTCGCCTTGATGGTTCCCATCGGACGCGGACCACGAAGGAGCTCCTCCGCGAGCGGTCGCTGGATCCGAGCTCGCTATTGGGGCAAATGCCGCTCGTGTGGTTGCTCCGTGATGCCCGGCGATCGCATTCGTCACCGCCCAGGCCACGTCCTGTGCACCAGTTGCGGTGAGCGCTGAAGGCGCCCCAGCGCGCGACTGCGTCTGGGCTGCCGGCCTTTGCCGTCTCCTCGACCTCGCGAATGCACCAACCGCCCACAACCGGCGTATCGTATCGGCAATGTTCGCCCAGATCGAACGATCTCAGTCGAGCGGCTTCCGGCCCGCGCGCCCGAGAGTCGCGCCGACAACGCGGCTGTGATGCCCGCAAGGCGTCGATCCGGGCGGGAGCTGCCCGGCTCGCTTGCGCGGTCACGCGCGTCGCCCCACGCGTTCGGCGACTTCTACGAGCAGATGGCGGCCCAGGTGCTCTGCTTCTTTGTGACGCGGACCGAAGACCCCCAGCGGGCGATTGACCTGACGCACGAGACGTTCATGAAGGCTTTTGAGCACCGGCGGGAGTTTCGCGGCGCGAGCGACGAGCAGGGGGCCGCCTGGCTCTGGCGAATCGCGCGCAACGAGCTGGCGCAGCACTGGCGCTCGAGGTCGGTCGAGCTCGCCGCCGTTGAGCGGCTCGGGCTCGAGCGCGTCACTCTGAGCGACGGGGAAGTGCTGGAAGGCGAGCGGTTTATCGCCACGGAGGAACTTCGCGAGCAGATACGACACGCGCTCGAGGTGCTGCCAGACGATCAGCAGGAGGTGGTCCGCTTGCGCTTCGTCGATGACCTCAGCTACGACGAGATCGCCCAAAAGCTGGGAGTCTCAAACGACGCGGTCCGGACGCGTACATCGCGCGCCCTGCGCGCTCTGAGGACCAGTGGCCGCTTGAACGAGGCGATCGAGAGGTTCGAGGCATGAGCCGCGAGCCTCATGGGTCTCTGGCGGCCGCCCGCCCTCGACAGGATCGGCGCGCAGCTGCGCGAGCTCGAGCGCGCCGACGCGACCCGGCGCCGCCGGCGGCGAGTCTCGATCTCGGGCGGCCTCGTCGCCGCCCTCGTCGTGGCCTTCGCTTTCCTGGACATGGGTCAGCTGGCCCGCGCGCTTTCCCCGATCAACCGCGCCCCCGCGGCGGCCGCGGCGTCCGAATCCGTGCGTTCCCGCTCCACGATCACGATCGCACTCAACGGCCGCCGGCAGGCGCGGTTCACCAATCTCGGCGAAATCGACTTCGTACGACGGAACTACCGCACGACGCTTCAGTTGGGTCAGGGCGAAGCCGTCGAGCAGCGTCGCGTTGACGGCGTCCTGTACATCGCGCAACTACCTGGTGGGCGCGGTCAGCGTGCACCGATCCGGTGGCTCGGGTTCCCGCTCGCGCACGAAGCCTCCACGACGTTCGCCTCGGCTCCGGAAAGTGAGGAGTTCACCAGCCCCCTGGTGCTACTGGACGAGCTTGGCGGCACTCGCGCTCCGGTCGAGGTCGTGGGACGCGAAGACCTCGAGGGCGTGCCGACCACCCGCTATCGGCTCCAGACCAGCCTCGCGTCTCTCCTGAGCGCCTCGCCGGGCGTAGGCAGCCCCCCTTTGTCTTACCGGGCCGTCGGGGCGACGCTGACGGTCTGGCTCGACCGTCACGGACGCCCTCGGCGGGTTGACGGAACCGTCGCGGGCACATCCACAGGCGGACAGGCAAGCATCACCACCGTCACTGACTTCACCGGCTATGGACAGCCGGTCGCCGTGCGCGCGCCCACCAAACTGTCGGTCACGGCAAAACGCAGGATCGTGGCGCCCAGCCCGCTTGCCGCCTCGCCGAGCCGGCTGTTTGAGCGGCTGCTGTTCGGGCATCCTTAAGACGTCGGCTCGCAGAACTGGTCCCCGTCTACCGGAAGCCCCGCCGTCCCGACGCTGCCGCCATTGCTACCAACCCATTCGATGCCCGTGGGATAGGGCCCGCCCGCCACGGGGTTCGTGCCGTCGAACCTGAATGCCCCACTCGCGACAGACGTGCTCTGTGATGTTCCGTCGCTGTGGATCAGCCGCACGCCGACCACTCCTTCCGGCGCGAGCCCGGTGATCTCCATCAGATCGTCGCCCGTCGTGGCGCATTCATCGGTGATCGAGATGCCATGCCCTTCCGCGACCTCGGCTGTCGTGGCGCACATTTCGCCGGCGAAACGGCTACCGAGGCTGCGCACCAGGCACTTCGTGACAGCGTTGGATACGAGGCCGACGCGATCGCCGTTGGCGAGGGAGAACAGCGGCTGCGCTTCGGACGCGTTCAATCCATTGGCGCGTAGTTGGCGTTCCGGGCCGGGAGCGACGGTCGCGGCCTGTTCACCGGGACCGGCATCGGTGCCGGAGCTTGCAGCGGCGTAGGCCCCCGCACCGCTCACGGCGAGCGCGGTTGTGAGCGCGCCGGCGACCAGCAGGCTTTTGCGGCTTCCGATTCTCATCTTCTTTTACCTTCCTGAAGTAGTCGTGGCTTGCTGATTGGAGGCACGTGTGTGGGCTCTTACGTTCCCGCGTAGCCATCGACAACGTGGGATGTACCGCTTTGGTTGTAGACGCGGGCCCACACGTATTCGCCGCCGCCGTAGTAGACGTCGCAGTAGCCGTACCCGTGACTCACTTCGTTGGCGTTTATGGAGTTGAAGAGTTGACACGCGAGATACGGCGAGCCCGTAGACGCGCCTTCGTTGAAGTAAAACGTGTGTGCTCCGCCTGATTGGATGTAACAGTTGGAGCCGCAGATTTCGTATCCGCCGTAGCCTTCGCTGAAAGCAAAGGCGGCGCCGGCTGTAGACAGAGCCAGCGCGAACGCCGCGGCGATGCAGATGGCGAGGACAGGCAGACGAGCGCGCAGCAATTTCCTCATGGGCGAGCTCTCCCTTCCGAGCTTTGGGTTCGTCAGCGGGCTGAGCCGAGCCCGAGGACCTCATCGCCGTATAGATGCGCGAGGTCGAGATTTGTGACACGCAACTACCGAGCGTGGGAGCTCTGCCGCGGCGCTTGTCACAGATCCCGCCTTGGCGCATCTATATGAGGGGACGATGGCCGCCGATCGCGAAGAGCTGGGGCTGGGCACGTTGCGGTTGCTCGCCGAGGACGGCATGCTCACCGTCCTTGGCGAGCTGAGCCGTGGTCCGGTCCGCACGAGCGACATCGAGACGCGCGCTGCGGGAATCCCCCACTGGACGGCGCTGCGGCGTCTGCACTCCCTCGCTGACGCCGGGTTCGCGCGGACGCTCGGCGATGGGGATGGACGTGGGCGCGGAAGGGCCCGCTCATCACAGGCGCCTTACGCGCTGACCCGGCTCGGCCGCGAGTACCTGCTGCAGGTCCCGGCCGCCGCGGCGCACTGCGAGCGGATCTGGTGTTCTCCGCCGCCGGGCCAGCCCGACGCGCCGGGACTGTGGGTCCTCGGGCTCGTCGCGGATCCTCCCACGCTTGCGCTCGCACGAGCGCTGGCCGACGCTCCGCTGCGTACCGCGGATCTCCAGGTCCGTCTCCCCCAAGTCAGACGCTCGACGCTCCTGCGCCGCCTGCGAAGCCTGCCTGGCCGCGGCGTGCTCGTCCGCGAAGAGCACGGGAGCGAGGTTCGCTACGCCCTAACGGACGGCGCTCGCCACCTCGTCATCGTCCCGCTGCGCGCCGCGCGGTGCGAGTGGCGGCGGGCAACCCCGGCCGACAGAGCTCTCAGCGGCGATCTACCGGGCCTGCTACACGTATTGGCGCCTCTGGCGCGCACGCCGCAGAGCATGAGCGGCACCTGCCAGTGGCACCTGGACTCAAACGGGACCCACGAAGCAGACATCTACCTGGCGGTTGCGTCCGGCAAGATCGCTGCCCTCGCCACAGCTCCTGTGACGGCTCCGCAAGCCGCCAGCCACGCCACTCCCGAAGTCTGGTGCGAAGCGCTGCTGCACGGCGACCCATTGATGATCGCCACGACGGGCGACAGCACGGTCTTCGGCGCCGTGTTCGATGCTCTTAGCTCCGCGCTGCTCGCCGCGCGCCAAAACTAATTGTGGAACCACATGTGAGCTGCTCGGAACATTCGCCGTATCCAAATCAGCACAGTTGAGCGGTTTTGGCGTTCACTGACCCAAACACGCCACGGAACCATCGAAATATGTCGCCGTAAACAATCGTCGTCTGGTGCCCAAAACACCTCTCGAAGGTGCTAGACCTCGCCACTGTCCCGTCGCCGGGGCCGCAGTTTGCCCCGACGTCGGATCGTCGAAGTCGATCGCGAGGAGGGCAGCAACAGATCCAGATCGAAACTTCTCAGGCAAGCCCGTCCCACCCGCGACGGGCTCCCGAGCACCAGCAGCCCCGCGATCGCTCTCGAGCGCGACCGGGTAGCCGCTGGGATAGCAGTCCTCTTGCGTGCCGAACACGGGAGCGAGAGGGACTTAATCAGCCCGGACGACGGCTACGCGCTAACGGAGGCCGCCGTGCCGGGCCAAATCCAGCAACAAGGAGTGTAGAACCATGAAAAAGCTATACGCATTGGCGTTGCCGATCCTGGCAGTCGCCGCCTTCGCGATCGCGCCGAGCGTCGCGGCCGCACAACAGAGTTATGGGACCTGCGCGGTCGGTACGCCTCACAGCGCCAACTGTCCCACCGCCTCAACCGAACATTTCACGGAATTCCCCGGCGAAGCGCGGGTCGGCGTGAACGGGATCAAAGTGGGCACCGGGGAATTTATCCTCGAAGCCGAAAAAGAAAATGTCGGGCTTGGCATCGGGATCAAGTGCAGCGTGATTGACTTCGTCGGCAAGTTTTGGAACGTCGGCGGGATAGGTCATAGTCACCTGATCCTCGTTTTCGAAAAATGCAAAGTCTTTGGCAAAGAACTCGAAGAAAAATGTGGCGCGAACCTGATCAACGGCAACGAAATCATCGAAGGCGTGGTAACTGACGAAGTGACCAAAGCAAACCCAGCGGCACAGGTGACGGTCACGATCGAAAGCGGGTTCGGAGTCAAATGTGGAGCTGTGAATCTCGGCAGCGTCACCGGTACGGCCACAGGCAGCCAAGCCGAAAAATCCGCGACCCTGAAATTCGCTCAGGCCAAAGGTCTCACGTTCGCAGGGAAACCATCGACAATCACCGGCGAAGTAGAATTTGTGACGATCTCAGGAAGCAAAAAAGTATACATCTAACGAGACGCGACAGTTAGAAGAGGGTTGGGGCCACGGTCGCGTGGCTCCAACCCTCTTCGTCGCAGTCTTCATCGGCCCCCAAGCCCCATCTTTGCGAAGGCCCGTCGTGGGTTCTCGAAGCCAACGTGACCCGCCGCCCTACTTCCCCCGCTTCCGGTTCCCCCTCCGGTACTTCCCCCGCGCATTGGCTTCACACGCCTTGCGCCGCTTCGCCCTCTTGTTGCGCTTGCAAAGCGCCAGGGCTTTGGCGAGCTTCTGAGGGTTCGTCAGCGATTTGGGCCTGGGCTTCGTCACCGGCTTGCTCACGGGTGGTGAGGCGTTGCCGATCGCGGGTGTGCCGGTGCTGCCGGGGGTCGGCGGCGAGAACGGACTCGACAAGGCGGCCTGACATTCTTCACCTTTGCAGCTCGGCGCGGGCTTCGGTGCTGGAAAGCCGCCGTTGACGCGGGCGTCGTACACGTCGTAATCTTCGTCCGTGTCTTGTCCGACGAGTTTGTCGGAGGTGACGAAGAAGATGTTTTCGCCGGAGGCATCCATGCCGAGCAAGCCTGCGTGTTCGGATGTATCGGTGCCGTCCGAGATCAGAGATACGTCACCTTCGTGCCACTCGTACACATTGTTGAGTCCCCCTTTCGCCTGGGACGTGAGCGCGGCGCTGCTCTGGAATACGACATAGGCTCCGTTCTCCGAGACGGACCTTGGAAGGGCATTTGCGGTCATGCTCCTGGAAGCTAGCGTCGTGGCGTCAGTGGTGGTGTTGCCATCTTGGTTAAAGCCATTCTGACCGACCGATATCCTAATGAGTTCATCGGTGATGGCGTCATACCGGAACGCTTGAGCGGCGGTGCTCGTGTCATCGCTGGTCAGGTCTGCAGTCGTCGTGAAAACGAGGCAGTCGCCGTCCGGCGTAGCTTCGGCTTCATCCGGACGCGGCGACGGCAGCGTGGCAATGAAGCTGACCTTCCCCGAAGCCTGGCCTTCGCCCAGCGCTTCCCAGACGAATAGGTTGTTCTCGCCCGCTTCGGCCGTCTGGTGTCCTGCAGGCAGTGAGTGATTTCGTTTGCTGGTTAGCACGCCCTTGGCGGTGAAATAGACGCGGGAGCCTTCTTCCGACACAGCGAGGACGCTTTGCACCTGCGCGCCTTCGCTGGTGCCGGTGAGCGAGACCGCTTTGAGGTCAGGACAGGCGTCGACCTTTCCTGAGGCAGAAAGGGTGGCGCCCCCGTCGCCAGGCAGTTCGCACTCATATAGCGCGTTGGTGCCATCCGAGTCACCTGGGACCAGTTCTGCCTGAGCCGCAGTGACGAACCCCCTCGAACCGTCGCTCGAGGCACCCTGGAAGGTGACCGCGCCTGTCACGTTGCAAGATGTCGACGCGATACATCCGGAGCTACCCGCGAGATTTACCGTCGCCTGCGGAGCGCCCGGAAGGCCGATCCGCGCGTAGACCTGGCTGGTTGGCGGTCCGGCCGTTCCAGTCTGGCAACCGCCAGCTTGCGCGGTGAAGAATACCGTGGATCCGGCAGCCGAGACTCCGTTGTGCACCCGTCTAGCCTCGGATTCCGTGTTCGGGCCGAGGCCGGTGCCACAGTGGCTGATTTGTGTGCCGCTGTTATCGATGCCTACGAGCGCTGGCACGTCGGTCCCCACACCCGAGTGCCCGGTCCGGACGTACTCGTAAAGCGAGGGGTGTTCGCCTGCAATCGTTTCGTCGCCTGGCCACAGCAAGCTTCGCGGCACGCCCGCTGGGGGCGAGTCGAGCTGATAAACCACATCAGCGAGGTCGCCGGACGCCCCTACGACCGCATCGCGCCCGGAATCAATGCCGCCCGTGACCGAAGACCCGCCGTGCCGCGGCCCCACGGTTGCGGATGGTGGCGCGAGCGGGCCGATGTTGACAAACGTGCCATCGGCTTCGTGCAAGTAAAAGTCTTCGGCATTGATTGCCTGTTCTGGCGTTGCCGCAGACCAAATCTCTCTGTCCGCGTTGTCCTCGCTTGTGAGCTCCCAGGTCGCGGTCGCAAACTTCGACGCAGCCGGGGTGAGCGCCGTAGTAACCCAACCCGAGGCGGCGCGCGCCAGTTCGTAGCTCCCAGGATTTACTTCTCCGTCTGTGCCCCCCACCACACCCCCGAGCGGCACGAGAGACCGTGCCAGAAGCGGAGCACCATTCACGGAGACACTTTCGACCGCCGTGGTGTTTCCACCGATTCCTTCGTAAGTGCCCTTACTCACTCCGTTGACTCCCTTGAAAGGAGGCGTGACCTGCTCGTAGGCGCGGCAGTCGGGGAGCGCCCTTGAGTACGGGAGGCCTGTATCCGGATCCACGTCACTTTCATGTCGCAGCGCTTCATTCGGACAAAGGCCCGGTGCGACGGGCTGCCCTTCGGGAGCGATGAGAGACGTCGTGAACGTCTCGTCTGTCCCGTAGGTCGGGCTGGTGGGGTTCATCGCCACGACACGAAAGTGATAAACGGTCGCTGGGATCAGTCCCGCGATCACCTCGGAGACCTGGCTCGGAGTCGCGCCGACGGTCCCTTCACTTGCGGGCACGGTGCTGCCATACGACATTGTTGTTCCGTATTCGAAGCGGTAGCTGGTAGCCTGGCTTTCGGGGTAGATGGTGGCGTACAGAGTCGCTTCGCTGCCGCCGAGCTCGCTCGCGCCCACGCCAGCGAGCTGAGGCCCGGATGCGGGGGTAAGGAACGATTCTTCGCCCGAGGTAACAAGCCCACCGGAGCTTTCGGCGAACAGGCGGACGTGGTAGGTGCCGCTGCCGGAGAGGCCACAGGCCTCCTGGCTGACCTGAACTCCGCTGGCCCCTTCGCCGGCGACGGCCTGTTCGAGCGCGGTCCAGGTCGTGCCGTTGGTCGAGTCTTCGAAGTGGTACGTGGTGATCGTGCCTTCGGGATTGACTTCTCCGTTGTAGGTGGCGCAATGCCCGTCGATGGCGGTCACCGGTTTGATCGTCGCGTTCGGCGGCTTGAAACGCGTGGTGAAGCTTTCTTCATCGCCCGCGCCTTTGCCCTGCACACTTCGCCGGCGACGCGGAAGTAATACTTCGTGCCAGGTTCCAGGCCGAAGACTTCGGCGCTGATCGCGACCGGGCTGGTGCCTTCACCGATCTGGCCGGATGTCTGCTTGCACGCGATCGTCTGGCCGTAGGAGGTGCTGGTGCCGTATTCGAATTCGCAGGCGTTCACCGCGTGGCCTTCCGGGTCGACCGTGCCGTCGAGTGTCGCGTCCGTGCTCGTGATTGTGGTGGCTTCTTCGGTGGCCCACTGGCTTGCGGTCCGGACGGCTTCAGGGGTGCTGAAGATGTCAACATATCCTTTGGCTTCGTAGGTGCCGACATAGACTTCTTCACTCGCGTTCACGGCAAGCGTGACGTATTTGAAAGACCCTTGTGGTGATTCATTCCCGGTGAACTGCGACAAATACACGCCAGCGGGGCTGAGCCGGTCCACGACACCGGCTTCGCCGTTGGGGACATAGACTTCGCCGCTCGGCGCGACCGCGAGGGCTGGGATGTACGCCGAGAACGACCCTTGTGGAGTGTCGAGTCCTGTTAGTTCGGTTACGAGTTTGCCGTCAGCGCCAAGCTCGTCCACTACAGAGTGTTCATTGTCGATAACGTAGACATCATTGCTCGAGTTCACGGCAAGGCCTTCAGGCGTGAAGCGCGTGGCTGCCGTTTCGGCGCCTGTGAGTTCTGCTATTGGCGCCCCTGCCCCTGCGGGGCCGAACTCGTTGACAACGTGGTGGGCATAGTCGGCTACGTAAACATCGCCTTGCGAGTTGACGGCCACCGCAATTGGTGCAAATGATTTCGCGGCAGTTTCGCTACCAGTGAGTTCCGCGATGGGATCGCCTGAGCTGTCGTACTCGACGAGCGCGTTCTGTTCGTAATCGGCCACGAAGAGGTCGCCATTTGGGCTGATCGCGATGCCGTACGGATAGAAGGCTCCGCCGGCTTTGTTCTTGATAGGCACTTCGACGAGCGGGTATCCGATTCCAGACGGCCCGAACTCATCGACAACGTAGTTCGGTTCTTCGCCGCCGACTGCATACACGTCTCCGGCGGCGTTGAGGGCCAGTGCAGCTGGGAATAAGGATTTGCTGGCTGTTTCACTGCCGTCAAATTGCGAGCGGTAGAAATTGTTGGTGGCGGCGAGCGCAGGACTTGCTGCTAGCACTGATGCCGCGGCGACGGAGAGCACGGCGCCCAGCAGCACTCTCCATGCCCGCGACAGGAGATGTATGCGTGAGGTTGTCATCGGTTAGTTCCTCCCCGGGCGTGGCCGAACCTCTTGGCGTTAGGTCGTTTGGCTGTACCGTATTTTTTGCGTGCTTGCCGTTCACAGCCCGCACGTTTCCTCTTGAAGTGCTTGTGCGCGTGCCGACAGGCCTTGAGCGCTTGCGTGAGTTTCTGCGTCCGGGTCGGGGCCTTTGTCTTGGCGCACCCGATCACGGCGACCTTCGTCTGCTGGGCGATCTGCTCACCGCTCTGCCCCGAGACCATGGCAGGGATCACGAGCTTCTGCGCGCAGAGGTTGTATTTCGCGCTCGTGGGAATATCCGTCCCGAGGATCGAATGGGGACCCTCGGGCAGGATCGCTTCAAACGAGTTGATCGGCGCGTCGGGGACCGTTTCGAAATTGGAGTACGTGATCCCCTTTTTGATGTCCGTCTTGCCATCCAGAACGACCTCCACGCCTTCGCCCTGCAGCACGAACTCGACATCCGGGAAGGCCGCTCCACCATGGGGGACCAGATACGCCGGCCCCTTCAACGGCACGTTCAGAAGCGGTGTGACCGCTATTGCCATGCCGATGTCCGACGCTTGCGGGCATCCCGCGGGGTTGGCGTTGAACTGCGCTTCGGTGCACGCCTTCTGCAACGTCGTCAATCGCGCCGGGAGCGCCTTGGGCAGCGTCAGGTCAACCCTGTGGATGTTCGCTTCACCGATCTTCTGGGAGACCTTGACGACCAGGCTCGCCCCGTCGGCTTTGCTGACCTTCCCGCCGCGTGGACGCCGTCAGCGACGGCTTGAACTCCAGGCCTGCACAGCCACTCGCGCTGTAGGGGCTTGACACGCCCACGGTTGAACCGTGCGTGGTCGTGAAGCCTTCAAGACCAGAGATCGTCGCTTCCACATGCTGGGCGGCACAGTTGGTCGCGTTGAACATGAAGTCCTCCCGGTTGACTTCGACCGTGGCGCTCCGCAGCCTGATCGGCACGCCATCGACGATCTGCGGGAGCGGGTTGCTCGTGATCGTCAGTGCCGCGGTGGTCGGGTTGACCGCGATCGAGGCGCGCACCACCACGTTGCCGAGGTTGAACGGGCCCGCGACCGCGGGCACGATGATCGAAAGGCCGAATGGGTCGCCCTTGTACGGTTCGGTGAGATAGGCGCGCCCGCCGCTGATCGTGTACGGGTTGCTGCCAGGGCCAGCGGTCACGGTCGCTGTGCCGATCTGGCTCGCTGCGGAGCAGGTGCCGGCGTTTGCTTCCGCTTCCCCACAGCGCGGGATACCGGCGATCTTGCCAAGCAGCCCTGGCGGCGTGGTCACGGTGATACCACCGAGATCCTGTTCGCCGTCATTGCGCGAGAACGTCACGGAGAACGGGCTGTAGGCACCCGCCGTTGGGGAGGCCGTACCCGCGGTGAACGCCGGCGCGAACGGCATTGACGAGCCACATCCCGTGATCGCGACCGGTGCCTGCGGTACCGCCGTGGCGGTTTCCGGCGCGCTCCACGGTTCGAGGTCGCTAACCGTCGTGAACGTCCCGCAGGTCTGCGGGTTAGCCAGCGGTGCGCGCGGCCCGCCCTTGAAGTGCGCTTCGAGGTCACCGAACGGAAGCTGAGGATCTTCCTTGAAGATCGCGGTTAGCTGCCCGGTAGTTGGATTAGCGTTGACGGTCCCCGGCAGCTTGATCGTGATCCCGAGCTTTTCCGAATGCACCTGAATAAACAAACGGAAGATGTGTCCTTCGCTCGCGTCAGCTTCGGTACAGACCCCACCCGTCCCACATTCAGGCTCGCCCAAGAAAACCTCACCTTCGAGCGGTTCTTCAAGCAGCGGCGTCACGATCTTCACAGTGCCGATCTGTGAGGCCAGCGGACACGAGGCCGGTTCGTCGGATTCCAGGCTGATCTCTGGTCATGCACGCCTGCAGGCCGTTCGCCGCCGACGGCGACACGGACAGCCCTTCGGGGAAGGTCACGGTCGTGGTCTTCAGCTCCGGTGTCGCCAGCTTCGAGTATTCCTCGTTCTGGGGGACTTCGAGGTTCACGCCGTAGCCGGACGGTTCATCTGCCTTCGTGGTTCCGCCTTCGGCTTCCGAAGCGGGCTGGAAGCGAAGCGTGGCCGGGAACGTCAACGCTCCACAGTCTTCAACGGGCGGCAGCGTCGCGTTTGAGGGAATCCACGCAGGGTCCGCAAAGTCGCCGTTGAACGGGTCGCCGATCCCAGGCGTTCGACCAGGTGTCGATGTGAAGCTGCAGCATGCGCGCTTCCTCGCTCGCCCCGCAATCGCTCGGGGTCACTAGAAACCCAGTTTCCTTTTCGCCCGTTTCGAACGCTGCGGCGGAATCACCGTAAAAGGTCAGCGACACGGCGTGAAGGCTTGCTTGAGGCGCCAAAGCGATCGATCCTCAGGACATAGCCGCGCGTGCCTTTCACGACACCGCCGAAGAGGACGATCGGCACGCTCCTCGAGTGGAACCCGAACTCTGCAGCGTGCCCCGTCTCCGGAACAAGGTCGAGATCTGGTAGCCGCTGCTGAAGCCGGGTAGAGTCAGAGAGGCGACGCCGACCGTGTATCAGCTGCGCGAGGGCACTGAGATTGCTTCCGATTCCTATGCCCGGCGCTGGTTCGGAGAATTGACGCTGCGAGCAACGAGGGGTTGCCTGCGGGTCGCCAACGAGTCCCAGCGGCAGTTCCGCGACGATCGACTCGAGCTTCTTCAGTTTGGGACCGCATTGCGATAAGTAGTTGTCCTTGTTGGCCTGCGTGGCGTTTTCCGGCAGCTCCTGATCGAGTTCGAAAATCCGTGCCGAGAGCCCAAGGATGGCCGCCGGCCTCTGTGAACGATTCGCCGGGGGCCGATCCGCACGAAACGCAAATAGGCTGGGCCGAAACGCCGAGGAGCCGAGGTCCACCGGATTGGCGGTAGCGACTGTCGTACTGAGTCGCGCCACCATCTTCGACAGTCACGGTATTGTCTAGCTGGCCGGAGACGCCGCCGGCGATCTGGACGGGTATATCGAGTCGCGCCACTTGAACCGGAGTGATATAGGCGGTGGCGTCGTTCAAGGCGGAGGCAGCCGGTTCTACGCCTTCAGGAGGGGCTTGGATACGTCACAGTGCATTCGACGACACCTTGCCCGGGCGGCACTGCCCGGACAACCCCACTTACGCGCGTGTTGGCCCCCTTCGGTCGGCTGAGTGCCCGCCGCAGATGATGTTGGTGACTCCGGCCGGCAGGTGGTCGACTGAGGGTGATTGGCCCACTGGACGTCGTGTCACCGATGTTTTCAAGCGTTATGCAATAGGCGTCGTTACCGACCCCATCGTTTGAGTGGAAAGCCGTTGGCATCGCCTGAGACTCGACGTTCCAGATCGGCGCGGCACTCGCTGGAGCGGCGAAGACCCCCAGGGCGACCGTTGCAAGTACCGCGCCGACCAACGGCAAGGCATTACGCGCGGAGGGCGTGCGCCACGACCCGATACGTCCGCGCGCCGAGCGACGGGGTCACGGGTGGCCCCGTCTGCTGACAACTGTCTGGACGGGCGCAACCTACACCAACTGCGCGGGTGGCGGCGTTGTCGCCATCTCTCGCCGGCTCGTGGCCGAGTTGAGCCCCGGGGAGAGAGTCCCTGTACGGCGGCGCCACGGCTACCAGAACCGCGCTCATCGTCGTCCCTCTGACCCGGAGGGGGAACATGTCGAGTGTTCATGGCCACAAAAAAAGTTAAACTCGCTGGCCCATGAACCGCGACCAGGCCACCACAGTTGCCGAGACGCACTCGCGCTGACCCGCTCACTCGGGAGCTAGGCGACGCAATGCGCCAGCGACGCTGAAGAGCTCGACGAGACGCTCGAGGCCCTCGCTGGTCGTATCCCAAAAATGGACAGCAAGTATCTAGGAGAGATCGAGCGCGGCTGGCACTCCCCAACGATCCCGACCGCCAAGCGCATCGCGGATGCTCTCAACACCACCCTCTCCGACCTATTCAGAGGACTCTGAACAAAGCACATTCCCGCGAGGCAGCGGCTCATAGCGCTTCGCTCTACCCCAAGGCCTCGTCTTCTCATCCCACACCACCTCTCGCTCAATCGCGAACCGGACGGCACATCATATACGAAACATGTTTCGTGGATATGTGGGGCCCCAACGCCCAGGCTTAGGTCAGTGCGCCACAGCCCGACACCACAAGCTTCGCTCGGTGCAGTGATACGGAGTCGCCGGACCGAACTCGGGCTTAAGCCAGACCAGCTCGCCGACCTCGCGCAACTCACCCACCGAACTATCGACGGAATCGAGGCTGGCACCACCAATCCCACATGGGCCGCCGTCAAGCGACTGGCACACGCTCTCGATTGGACGATCGCCGACGTCGCCCAACGGACGGTCGAACTCGAGACGGATCACTAGACCGCAGACGACGCGGAGTGCGCTGGTACACCATCGTGCGCTTCCTCACTACGCTAAAGGCCACCAATCACCAGCTCGCGGACGAGCCGGAGACCGCGTCGGGCTAAGCCGCGCTCTCCGCATCCGGCGCCGCGAAGCGCCGTAGCCCGTCGCGCACCCAGTCGGGGATCGGGGTCTTGCCCCAGGTGGCGGTCTCGACGCACACGTGCTGGAGCCGTCCGGCGACGAGCAGCTCCCGTCGCGCATGACGTTGATCTCGGTCAGCATGCTCGTGGTCCCCAGCCGCGCGACGTGGGCGTGCAGCGCAAGCACATCGTCGAAGCGCGCCGGTGCGCGGAAACGGAGGTTTGCCTCCGCCACGACCGCGTCGATCCCGCGCGCAACCATGTCCTGCCACGGTCCGACGGCGGCTCGCCACAGCTCGGTGAACGCGACGTCGAAGTAGACGAGGTAATTGGCGTTGAAGACGATGTTCTGCGGGTCGCACTCGGCGTAGCGCACGCGCAGCTCGTGTACGAAGGTCTCGGGCACGGTGGGGACGTTATCCGCAGGCGCTCGGGGCCGTTGCGCTGGGATGCCATCGAGGAGTATCTCAACGGTCGTGACCCACGCAACCCACCTCCAGAGTTCCCGGCCTCGTCGCAGATAGACGGGGAGCTGCGGGAGTTGCGGGTTCGGTTCGCAAGGACTCGTTATCGCGTGCTCTATCAGCGCTCCCGGAACCTGATCGTTCTACTGTACTTACCATGAGTGATAAGATCACCTAATGACTAGCACCCTTCAGAACCCAGTTGGACGTCGCGTTGTCGAGGCCGCCAAGGGTCGCACTGAACGCAGCCAGCCTTACCGCGACGCGCGCGCTGAATACGAGTGCATCCGGGCTCTGAAGGAGATCAGTCCCATTGCCGCGCATCTGCGGGAGCGCCGCTTCGAGCTCGGTCTCACCCAGGAGCAAGTCGCGCAAGCAGCCCGTACGTCACACAGTGCGGTCTCACGGCTCGAGAAGGGGACCCACATCCCGCAGCTGCCGACGCTTCAGCGCATCGCCGCCGTGCTCGACGAGGAGCTGCTCGTGTGCTTCCAACGCACCGTGGACGGCGAGGTCGAGCGCGAGTTCGCCGCGGTGGCGTAGGCTCGGTGTCGGAAGGAGTGGGGGAGACTCGTCAGGAGCGCGCCGCGCTCGTCTGATGCTCCGATATATGGCGATGAATGAAGTGCTTCAGTCCGTTTAGTGGCTATACCGAAATGGTATTTAGCCCAATGAATCTTCGGGCTTTGTGCCTAAATCGTGACTCCCATACTTTCGCCCGTCACGATCGAGCGTCCCATCCCAAGCGCGGCGTATCGTGCTGTCCATGAACTCGATCGGCATCCACCGGTGAGCCCCGATGCCCCTTGGCCGCGGGAGGTCTTCATCGATCTCGACCCTTACGTCCGCATCCGCTACGGGCGGACCGAGCGGCCCCCGATCGGCTACGCGATTGTGCTCGAGACACGGGTCGATGGGCACTGGACCGCGATCCGGCTTTGGGACAACGCGCACAGCGTCGTTGAGCACCACGAGCATGAGTACACTTCTAGTCAAGGAAAGCGTGATCCCACCGTGCAGACCTTCACCACAGTCAACCAAGCGATGGCCGCGGCGATGAAGCGGGCGATCGAGGACTGGCCGACGATCCTCGAGAACTGGAGATCGCGATGAGCACAGCACCACAGCCGATTGGACCTGCAGCCCGGAAGGTTCTCGCGATGATCGAGAACCCCGAGCTCGACGCCCGCTACCCCAACCGCACACACTTCATCGACGCGCAGAACCCCCACCAGGCCCTGATGACGAGTCGCGCGCTCTTTCATGGCGATCCTGTTGTCGTCGTCTACCCCGACGGCCGCGAGGTGCTGTTCACCCCACAGCCAAGCCACGGCCTCGTCGCGGCCGTCCTCATGATCGCGCTCTTCTGGATCAAGCTTCGGGAGCGCCCCTCGACCCACGAGCCGATACAGCTCCCCCCACGCACCCAAGTCGAAGTCCGAGACGCCTCCGGGCTGCCCATCGCCGCATAGTCACTGACCCGTTCCTGTGTCAGTCATGGAGGAGAAGCGTTCCCTCTCTGACAAGCTAGTCAAGCAATGAGTGCCCGCTACGCCTACTACGATCGCGATGCCGACATCGCTTGGCTGCCCACCGGGGAGCAAGCCCTACTTCGGCTCGTCGTCCGAGGCTGGCGGCCCCTCCGACACGCTCGCTGGCGCGGGACTATTGGGGGGTATGCTCTGCCCTGCGGGTGAGGGCCTCTGGCCTTTAGCCCGCTTTCTTTTGGGTGTCCGGGCGAGGAGTGGGGGAGACTCGTCAGGAACGCGCCGCTCGAACCTTCCTCGGCCCGCCATCGCGTCCCATCCCAAGCGCGGCCTTCTACGAAACCGACACCACGGGCAAGACCGTTCCCGTCGAGCCAGCCTCGGTTAAGCGGCATAGCTCCCACAGATCGTCCTCCGCCTGTGCCGCGTGTCAGGCTAGTGGTGGCGTCTGCGTGGGCAAGGCGCCTTGTATGTGACGGGCACGACCGCGCCGCCGAGGAACGACAGTTCCGACTTCACCGGGAAGCCACCCTTCGGGCACTTCTTCGGCATCATGCCGTAGTAGATCGTTTTCTTACCCTTTTTATAGGCGGCGCCGACCTTCACGTTGATGTATTCGGCCGAGGCATCCAGCGCACCGGGCACCGATTCGATCAGCGGCACTTCGGCGACGAGCTTTGGACCGAAGGGCGCAGGCGCCTTCGTGAGACTGCCTTTGGAAATGATTTCGATCGATACGGGCGACGTGCCCTGCACATAGAACTGCAGGTTGCCGCCTGCAGCGAAGAACGGTTGCACCGACACCGTCTCTTGCACCCGTTCGGCGCCGAAGCTCACGACACCACGCGCGCTGCCTACCGGTCCAGCCTTCGATTTCCTTGGGCATCCCACGGGTCCGCTGATCTCGAGCACGCTTTCTGCGCAGGTGGGAAACCCCTGCGGGTGCAGCTTCACACCAGAGGGAAGATAGAACGTTATTCCCATCAACGGGGCTGGGTGGCCACCGTATTCGGTCCCCGAGATTTTATATTCGGCCTGCACCGCGGCGCCGGCGCCGAGGATGTTCCCCGTGTGAGGGAAGCCGGGAATCGGGACGGCCTTTGCTTTCAGCGTGACCGTCGGTGCTGCCGACGCGCTCGCCGAAAAACCAAGAACGGCAAAGCCGAGCACGGCCAGATAGGCGGATATTCTGCGCATGGGATGAGCCCCTTCCCCTCGTTTACGGCTCTACTAAGAAGAACCCATTCCCATCACAGAAGTCGCGCCTGTATGCAGTGCCACCCTGTTTCCCGACTGACTACCCGGTGCTCAACGAGCCCTTCCCAACCACATCCCCTATACGTGCGTTGCCGCTACGTGACTGAGGCGGCCGAGCACGTCGGTGGTGGGTGCGACCTTCGCGTTCTCGTAGTCGGACAACCGGGATGCGGAGGTGCCGGCTGCACGCGCGAACTGGCGGAGCGTCATTCCGGTCTGGGTGCGCCAGGAGCGAATCTGTGTGGCGTACTCGGTCCGTCCTCCCAGGGTGACGTTCTCGCGCGCGTGGCGAATCAGGCCGGTCATCAGCGTGTCGACGCCGTAGTGCTCGTCCCAGCCGGCCACGGTCTCGGCCGTGCGCGCGGCCGGTCCCCAGGGGTTGCTACGAATCGCCTCGGCGAGCTGACGCCAGTCCGACAGCGAGCCTCGGTCGATGACTGTCTCGATCGCCTCGGCCGGCCACTGGTCCAGTGGCTGGGTGGTGTCGAAGTCGAGGTTGCGAAATTGCATCGTCATCGCACGATTCTCTCCGCGAGGTCCGCGAGTACCGCCTTGACCGTGGACCAGTCGTGCCAGCGGGGATCGAGCGCCTTGTAGCTCGCGAGCTGCGTGGTGACCTCGGCGTCTCGCGGCCGGGGGTCCGCCAACTGTCTGACGAGTTGCGTGGCAACCGCCTCCGGCCGGGTGTTGATGTCAGCGTAGTAATCGTCGATGTCTCGCAGCACCCCAGCCGCCTCGTCGAGTCCCATAGCCTCCGCGAGGGCCGCGATGTCGAGATAGTCTCGGGTCTGGTTGCGGCTCAGGGCAAGCCAGGCCTTGATCCTCAGGATCTCCGCCGCGGTGGGTATGACGAGCTGCTTGCCCCGCACCTCGATCTCGGTGGTCTCCAGCGGCCGGCTGCGCAGCAGCTGACGCACGCCGGTCTCGATGCCTCCCAGCTCGCCGAGGATGATCTTCCCAGGCTGGGCCTTGGCCGTCGACCAGTCCCCGAGTGCCTCCAGGTTCTGGAGGATCGTCTCGAAGCGCTCCGCGAGGTCTCCGATGACATGGCCGTGATCGAGCGACTCCCGATGGTGGGCGTGAAGCGCCGCCGCGGATCCCCCGACCAGCACGGCGCCGGGGACCAATTCCTGCAGCTGTACGGCCTTCTCCAGGACGTCTTTCAGCGACGGCTTCACAACCATGTGTTATCAGATCTGATAACACACTGCTTTTCACACGGGCGCTGTCACCCATGCTGTAGAGCATGTACCCGTGTCTTCGGCCCGCCCGCCTACCCGCCCGCGGGAGCGAGGTTCTCGAAGATCGCTGCCATCCCCTGTCCTCCGCCGATGCACATCGTCTCGAGGCCGTAGCGTCCGCCGCGCCGCGCGAGCTCGCGCAGCAGCGTCGTCATGATCCGCCCGCCGGTCGCCCCGATCGGGTGCCCGAGCGAGATCCCGGAGCCGTGCACGTTGACGCGCTCCAGCCCGTCGGGCAGGTCCCACTCGCGCAGCACCGCCAGTGCCTGCACGGCGAAGGCCTCGTTGAGCTCGATCAGGTCCATGTCCGCGAGCGTCAGCCCAGCTCGCTCGAGCGCCTTCTTGGTGCAGGGCACGGGGCCGATGCCCATCGTCTCTGGCGCCACCCCCGCGACCGCCCAGGACACCAGGCGCGCGAACGGTTTCAGGCCGAGCTCGGCGGCCTTCTCGGGGTGCGTGACGATGCACACCGCGGCGCCGTCGTTCTGACCGCTGGCATTGCCCGCAGTGACGGTCGCGTCGGGGTCGCTGCGGCCCATGATCGCGCGCAGGGCGCCGAGGCGCTCGAGCGACGTGTCCGCGCGGGGGTGCTCATCGCGATCGATCAGCTTCTCCTCCTTGCGGCTCTTGACCAGCACCGGCACGATCTCCTGCGCGAACGTGCCGTCCTGCTGGGCGGCCACCGCGAGCCGGTGGGAGCGCAGCGCGAGCTCGTCCTGCTCCGCGCGCGGGATCCCATACTGGCGGCGCAGGTTCTCCGCGGTCTCGATCATGCCGCCCGGCACGGGATGGTTGATGCCCCCGGCCGTGACCCGGCCACGCGCGAGGCGATCGTCGAGCCTCACGCTGGCGCCCTTTACGCCCCAGCGCATCCCCGTCGCGTAGAACTCCGCCTGGCTCATGCTCTCTGCGCCCCCAGCAAGCACCAGTTCCGTGGCGCCCGTCTGCACCTGCATGCAGCCGATCATCAGCGCCTGCAGACCGGCGCCGCAGCGACGGTCTACCTGCAGCCCCGGCACCTCGATTCGCTAGGCCCGCGTCCAGCGCGGCCACCCGGCCGAGCGCGGGCGCCTCGCCGTTGGGATAACCCTGGCCGAGGATCACGTCCTCGATCTCGTCCGCGGGCAGCTCGGTGCGTCCAATTAGCTCGCGGATTACTGCTGGCGGCGAGCTCTGTGACGGGCACGTCACGGAACACACCACCGAAGCCCCCGACGGCCGTCCTCAGGGGTTCGCAGATGACAGCGTCGCGCACAGCCGGGAGCCTGCCACAAATCCATTCCCGAGCGCACCTACCCGAGCTAGCTGGGAGGCTCCACCCGCCGCACGCGTACTCCCCCAAGCTCGATCGTGTCGCGTCCGCCGGGCAGCTCGTGCGGGAGCTCGACCGCGATCTCCACCAGCCCTTCCGTGCGCGCGCTCGTGGCCGTCTCGAAGCGAACCTCGCCGCCGTCGAGGCGCAGCATCGGCCGATCCTCACCGCTCACCTCGAGGCCCAACACCTCTCCCCAGCGCGTCGCTACCGCCGATGGATCGCTCACCGCGATCGTGACCCCCGCCAGGCGTCCGGGTGCGCCGGCGCCGACCTGCCCGGTCCATTGCGGCCCGCCCCAACGCCAGGTGCCGTAGGGCTCTGATCGGTCGAGGGAGACGATCGCGCCGCGCATGTCCGCCGGGTGCAGGTGGGTTGTGGAGATGTCGGGTAGGTCGATCTCCCAGGCCACGCGTACACCCAGCTCTAGCGCGCGCGAGCGCGCGCTCTCGAGATCCTCGAGGTCGAAGATCACCATGTAGCCGCCGTCCCCGCCGTGGCGCTCCAGGTAGCGACCGGCCGCCGTATCCGATCGCGTCGGCGAGACCACCTCCATGAAGCAATCCCCCAGTGCGAACACCACGTTCGCCAAGCCGAACAGGCCGACATTCGGGTCGCGGAACGGCTCGTTCAGGTTTAGCGCCGAGCGCAGCGCCGCCGCCACGGGCTCGAGCTCGCTTGCGGCGAGCACTGCCTGACGCAGCCTCACCCTCGATCGGCCGGCACCCGTGGAGGTCAAGGCCACCGCCGCGTCGAGGCGCACATGCGCTTAGGCGCCCAGCGGCGCGAACCGCGGGTCGCGGCGCTCGAGGAAGCTCGTGACGCCCTCCACGAAGTCGGGGGCGGTGAAGGACTCGAGCATCAGCTCATCGGCGCCGGCGAGGGCATCGGGCAGCGCGCGGTCGAGATCGGCGTAGACCTGTCGCTTCATCGTCGCCATGCTCGCGGGCGAGCAGTTGACGACGAGCTCGTGCGCGTAGTCGAGCGTCCCCTCGAGCAGCGTCTCGGGGGCGAGCACGCGGTTGAGGAGGCCCAGCGCCTGCGCCTCCTCCGCCAGCACCACGCGGCCGGAGAGGAGCAGGTCGAGTGCTCGGGCGGGGCCGATCAGCCGCGGCAGCATCCAGGAGATGCCATGCTCGGCCACCAGCCCGCGGCGCGCGAACGCGGTCGTCAGCTTGGCCCCGTCGGCGGCGAAGCGCACGTCGCACATCAGCGCCTGCACGAGGCCGATCCCCGCGCACGCGCCATTGATGGCGGCGATGATCGGCTTTCCGATCGACAGCGGGAAGGTCTGCGGGCGGCGCTCCAGGGCAGCCTCAACGTCAACGTCCACCTGGCCGTCGCCGAGCGCCTGCAGATCGTGCATGTCCGCGCCCGCACAGAAGCCGCGGCCGGCGCCCGTCACCACGATCACGCGGACCTCCTCAGCTTGGGCGCACTCCTCGAGCATTCCGAAGTAGACGCGCTCCATCTCCGCGGTCCACGCGTTCAGGCGATCGGGCCGGTTGAGCGTCAACAGCGCCACACCGTCCTTGACCTGCCTCTGCACCACTTCGCTCATGTCGACTCCTCCCACTTCTTCTTCTCACCGCTCCTGTGAGCCTACTGGGTAACCATCAGCCGCTTGATCGACTGTATGCTTCTTGTCGAGTCATGATGATTGGGGAGTCTGCGAAGGTGGCTGCGTCTCGAGCAAGGGTCGTTCTCCTTCCTCTGCTCGGTGTTGCGCTCTGTTCGCTTGCCGTCCCCGCCCCGTCTTTGGCGTCGTCGTCGCCCACGATCGAAAGCGTTTCGGTCTCTGGCGTCACCGAACACGACGTGACGCTGGAAGCGCAGATCAACACGCAGGGCAGCTACACGGGCTATTGGTTTCAGATCGACACGAACAGCAGCTACGACTTCACCCAGGCGGACTGCCCCTTCGAATTTCCGGATGACGCGGAGTGCGATTCGATCGCCGTCGGCGAACCGCTGCCGGCCGGGTTGGTTGAGCCACATCCCGAATACATCCAGGCCGGCTTGGGTGAGCAGTCCGTCAGGCTCGATCTGGCCAGCATCGGGGCGACCCTTCAGCCCTCAACGACCTATCACTATCGGGTGCTCGCATCCAGCGGCGGCAATCCGACGGTCGTCTATCCCGATCAAACATTCGAGAACCCTTGGAAAATCGTGGACGCCCCCCGTGCCAATCGAGCCCTTGCCGGTCAATCTGCAGATCGAGAAAGAATTCGAAGAACACCCACCGTGGGACCACGCTCCCGCCGGCCCGCCGGCAGAAGCACCCACAGCAGTCGTAGCGAAAGACGGCGTGTCGCCCAAGCCAAAGTCCCAGACGACCGCCCAAAAGCTCGCCGAGGCCTTGAAGGCTTGCAAGAGAGAGCCGAAGCGCCAGCGGGCAAGCTGCAGAAAGCAGGCGGAGAAGAAGTACGCCGCAGGCGGCAAGGCAAGCCGGCAGAAGTGATCAGCCGGAGCGCCGCAAGGCGAGCTGGGGCGGGTTCCTCGAGCGGCCCGGGACCGCGTCGTTTTTCGTTCCGCCGGCTGTGGGGGATTTCCGGGCATTCGACGCAGGCTCGCTGATTGCTCGCCCGGGTGCCCTCTTCGTCGCCCGCATGTGTGTGTCGCCTCCGATGGCCAGGGATCGCTTTGTCGGCTTCTCCGGAGCGAACAAGAGCCTCGTCACTGCGATGGAGCGAGCCGGATCCATCCCGGCCAGGGTGCGCCGGCTTGACATGCAGCTCCAGGTGATGTGCAGTTTTCTTCGGCCGCTGCTCGTGGGATCATCGACTCAGTGATTTCGCGCCGTACCTGGGGATCAAGTAAGAACCTAGAGCAGTTGCCGCTGGCCCGGCGGCTCGACACCGGCCGGTGGACGGATCGGCAAGGCGACCAGATCGCCAGGCTCGATCTTGGCGAGGCCGCCTCCGTAGGTTCGGCCGAACTCGCGCAGGAGTTGTGCGTTGGTGGAGTCTTCGAGCGACGGTCGCAGAGTCTCGGGGTCAACGCCGGACTGAGCCCAGACGTTGAGGAGGGAGGTCATGCACCGTGCGCCGATCAGGTTTCGCACGATGCGAGCCCGGTTGCGCGACATGTACGTCGTGAAGAAATCGGCTGGTGCAACCGGCTCGACCCCGTACCAAGGGCGACGGGTACGGCAGTTGAAGCGCTCATGCACACCAAGCTCCAGTCCATGTTCGATGTACCGCAGCGCATTCGTTCCGCGCAGGGCGTCGATGTGGTCATGGCAGAAGAAAAGGAAACCGCGTGCCCCCGCCTCGATGCGTGAGGCGTAGAAATTCGCATCTAGCGGGCCTTCTGTCGGAAGATCCTTGGACCCGAGAACGACCGGGACAAGGAACCGATCCTCGATGCCCCATTGCTCGATCTCGGCGCGAGTCATGACAAAGAAGGAGTTATCGCCTGTCGCTATACCACGTCGGACTCGACAGTAGTCACCCAGTCTCGCTGTGCGGCCGTCGAGGAGGGTAGCGATGCGCTCAGCACGAGATGGAAGCAGCGGAGTCCAGGGCAGCGCGGCGGGCGCGAGCTCGGCCGGCAACTCGATCTCTCGGCCCTTCTCGATAGAACCGTTGAGCCTGCCCTCCACAAGTCGGAAGCGTCGGGACGGAGATTCACGCTTCGTCGCGATCGTGATGGCTGAAGTCGTCAGGACGCCCTCAAACGCAAGCTCGTCCATCTCCAGCACGAGAATCTCGTTGATCTCACAGTGGTCCAGGAGCGCTTCCTTGACGGCCTGCCCGTAGCGCACGTCGAGGAACTCCGTCGGCGTGATGAAGACCAGCCTGCCACCGTCGTTGAGCCGGAGAAGTGCCTCCAAGAAGAAGTAAACGTAGCTTCCTGACAGGCTCGACACCTTCAGGCCGAGCCGCGTCGAGTAGTGTCGCGCGAGCAGCTTGTGCTCGGCCGAAAGGTTGTGGTGACGGACGTAGGGCGGATTCGCAATGATTGCGTCGAACGTCGCCTCGGTGAGCGGCCAGCGTTCCGCGTCGAGGAAGTCGCCCACTGCGATCTCGTGCTCGCCGGGCGTCGATACGGCTGAAAGCTCCACGGCGCTTACGTCGATGTCGAGACCAAAGAGCTTCGGGCCTTCTCCTACGGCACGAAGCAAAATGCCGCCCCCGACCCCTGGATCGAGAACCGTCGCGGGCTCGACCTCGCGAACGGCGTCGGCCATCAGCTCGGCGATCGGCTCCGGCGTGAAGAACTGGCCGATCTTGTACCGCCGCTCGCGAGAGTTGAGGCTCTCGAGCTCGGCCTCCGGAGTGATGGCTGGCAGGAACATATGTTCGACCTTACGGCACCCCTCGGACAACACGCTACATCGCGTATTGCGCTGAGCTGAGCAGCGACGAGACGAGTCTTCCCCAGAATGCCACGCCAAGCGGCGAACGGAGGTCCCACTTGTTGATCGGTCCCGAGGCAGCTACATCTACATCAAAATCTAAACATGCCTACATCAAAATCTAAACATGCTTTTTCCTTGCAACCCTCCTCCCTGGCCCGTCTATGGCCATCCAGCTATCGGGGCAGAGGACAACGCAGCGACCGAGGGTATTTGAGAGGCTGGGGTTCATGATTCTCGCGACCACTGCTGTTGGCTCGATCATTGCACTCGTGCCGATCGCGGGGCCATTCGGCCTCGGGCTGGTTGCCTGATGTTCTACATCGGTGACGCGAGCCCCTCCCCGGCGGGTCCCGTCGAGCTCGATGTGCAGCTGCGTGAGCCGCCGAGCGTCGCGCTGCCCCCGGCCTTGCAGACGCTGCGCTTCACCCAGCGCCAGATCCAGTTCGTGTTTCGCGCGCAGCGCGAGCTCGGGGACGTGTTCAAGGTCCGCTTCGTTGTGATCCCCGGCGGGATCGTCATGACCAGCCATCCCGATCATGTCCGCTCGTTGTTCACCGCCAAGCCCGAGCTCGTGCCCTCGCTGACCGCCGAGTCGCCGCTGCGTCCGATCGTGGGTCCCAACTCGGTGTTGACGGCCAACGGGCCCAGCCACCTGCGCCAGCGCAAGCTGTTGCTCCCTCCGTTCCATGGCGAGGCGATCGAGCGTTACGCGCAGATGATCAGCGATGTCACCGAACGCGAACTGGACCGCTGGCCCGTTTCTCGCCCGTTTGCGCTTGCCCCCAGGATGCAGGCGATCACTCTCGACGTGATCATGTCGGGCATCTTCGGCATCGAAGGCGCTCCGGCCCGGGGGAGCGCCGAGCATCGTTTGCGCCGCACGATCAAGCAGCTCGCCGCCGCCTCGACCTCGCCGCTGGCGATGCTCGGCGAACTCGTAAACGTTGGACGCGAAGAGCCCTCCGGCCTCACACGTCTTGCCGTGGCGCTGCTCGACCGAGCCACCTACCCCGTGATCGAAGGCCGCCGGCGCGCCAAGGATCTGGGCGAGCGCGGCGACATCCTCTCGCTGCTGTTGAGCGCGAAGAGCGAGGACGGCGAGCGGCTCTCAGACCACGAGCTGCGCGACGAGTTGCTCACGTTGGTCCTCGCCGGCTTTGAGACGACGGCCAATTCATTGGCATGGACGTGGGAGCGTCTGGTGAGGACTCCCGCCGCGTACGAGCGCCTGCGCGATGCTGTGCGCTCCGACACCGAAGTCGAGGAGCACGTCGAGGCGGCGATCGTCGAGGGCATGCGCTCACGCCCGGTGATCCCGGTGATCGGGCGCCGCGTGGCCGTGCCATGGCAGCTCGGCGACTATGTCGTCCCCGCGGGACAGGGCGTCAGCATCAGCATCCTGCTGGTCCATCATCGCGAGGACCTCTACCCCGATCCCTTCACCTACCGTCCCGAGCGCTGGCTCGGGCACAGTCCGGGAACGTATGAGTGGCTGCCCTTCGGCGGCGGAACCCGTCGCTGCCTCGGCGCGGCACTGGCGATGGCCGAGCAGCGCGTCGTGCTCGAG
>CAWAIB010000001.1:0-11769 GCA_963782025.1 uncultured Solirubrobacterales bacterium | reverse complement strand
CAGAATCGCTCAGGGGACCGTCAACGACACACTCGACCGACTACCAGCTGCCATCACACAAGCCTCTGAGGAAATTGACGCGCTTCCCGACGGGCTCCTCGAGCTCGTCGGGAAGCGAGTCGAGCGGCTACGGACGTCCGCCACGTCATAGGAGATGAACATCGACTTGGCCAACCCCCAGCAGCAACTCCCACCCGCAGGCTCGCCGAGCGGATCAAGGTGGTTGTGATGGTGGACTGCGACTCACGTCCTCGTGGGCGCTGAGCATCCCGGGTAAGCCCGGCTCGGACGTTGCCTTCTACAAGGCTGGCGCACTACAGCTTTTCCCCGTGCAGCTTTTTCCGCTTGTCCCTCAGGCGAGCCCACGACAGTAGCGCAACCACCCCAACGATAATCGCCAGGATCTCAACTACGAGAAGAGCTGACGACAGCGTCGCCGAAAGCCCACTCTGCCGACGTAGAAAATCCATAGCGCCCATAATCGTAAGTGCCACTCCAGCGACCACTCCCATCCGTGTTTCAGTCATACGCCACCTCCAACACAGGGCTACATTTCATAACCAAGTCAGCCTCCAACGTTCTGGCCCGTGAGAAGCCTTGCGCCCGTAAAGCCTACGCAGAACGCCCCAGTCGCCTGGGCCACCCCGGGGACCTTGCGAAGTCCTACGAGTACCGCCGGTCCGCTGAGATCACATCCCTGTTGAATATGATTGTTGATTTGTTCGCCTTCCGATTCATTTGAAGCTTCGGTTTCTGCCTCGCGTCGAATTTCTTTTTCCGTCTTTTCTTTTTCTTCGTAAGCCCTTTGGATCCTCTTTTCTTTTTCTTCGTATTCCGACCGGTTTTCACAAGGAGACAATTCTATGAGCCCCGTCGGATCGGCTTTATTCAGAGGATTGTCGCCCGCGTAGTAGTAGGGTGCTCGGGTGATCGCATCGAGCGGGACGCTTAGGAATTGAGCGGTTGTGGGGTCGTAGACGCGTGCTCGCATGTAGATCAGCCCGGTGTCGCTGCTGGTGTACTGGCCGTCATATCCGAGCGGGGTTGTGCTCGTCCCTTCGCAGGTTGGGGTTCCGTACGGGCCGTAGGTGCATTTGCCTGTGACGGTGCCCGTTGAGCCGGTGAGTAGGCGTGTTGACCCCTGCTGGTCGTGGTGAAGGTAGCTCACGGTACCGCCGCTTGAGATCTGCTCGATCGGCAGGCCGTCAGGCCCGTAGATGTAGCTGTTCGTCCCGTCGCCGAGGATCAGCGGGAGTTCCTCGGTCATGTCCCAAGCAAGATAGCTCGTTGTGCCCGAGATCGTCTGCGACGTGCGCAGCCCTTCGCCGTTGTAGGCGTAGCTGTCTTCGATCTTTGGCACTGATTCTTTTTCGGGCCGTTCGACCGACGTGAGGTTCCCAGCCTGGTCGTAGCCGTAGGTGGTAGCTCCGCCTTTTTCGGGAGTCGTTTTCGTCCGCTCTCCGAGTTCGTCGTAGGCGTACGTCGTGCCGGTGCCTTTTTCGAGCTCGTCCCCTTCGTTGTACGTGTTGGTGCTCGATCCCTCCGTGGTCGGGTTGTTGGCAGCGTCGTATTTGTATTCGGTGCTGCCGTATTTCGTGAGGCGGTTGTTTTCGTCGTAGGTGTTTTCCGTGACTTCCGTACCGGGCAGACCTTTGGATGTGGTCTTTTTGACCTGGCCGTCGTTGTCGCGGGTGTAGACGAGTGAGGCGAGCACTTCGGTGCTTTGTTTCATTTTGACTTCGCTCATGAAGTCTGCGTCGTTGTAGGCGTACGTGTCTTCGTCTTTGGTTTCGCCGGGAAACACTATTGCTTTGAGATCGGAGTCCTGGTTGTAGGAGAATTTGGTCACCTTCGAGTTCCCAGGAAGAGCTTGCCGAGGAGGCGAACATGCACCGCACGGCCTTGTCGCGCCTGGAGACGTGTCGACGCGCTCCGGAGTTCCGAACTCTGCTCCAGTTGGCTCGCGCCTTGGACACCACCCCAGCGAGCCTTCTGCGGGGCGTGCGCTAGCGCCACCAGTCCTTCGGCCCCTCAAGCAAACCAGGCGCAACGCCGATGCCGAACTATGAGACCGCGAATGCGCGCGCTGGTGCGCGAGAACGCCCTGTGCGCGTTCATGGCGGGGGTCGCCACCGCAACGATGGCGTGGCTCGGGCTGTACGGCTTCACCTGGAGCGACTACGAAACCGAGGCGAAGCCGGCATTCGATGCGCTCACCCACGGGCAAGTGCTCGAGTTCCTGCGCCTCGCGCCGGCCTACGGCGGCTCGCTTGTCGAGCGTGCGCCGTTCGCTCTGCTGCCGGGGCTGTGGGGCGGCGGCCAGCTGGCCATTTACCGGATGGTCGCGTTGCCCTGCCTGCTTGCCGCCGCGGTGCTGGGGGTATGGCTCGTCGCGCAGATGCGCGCCGCTGGCGCGCCAACGCTGTGGCGGGCAGTCGTGCTGGGAGTCTGCGTGGCCAACCCGCTGACCCTGCGCGCGCTCGAACTCGGCCACCCGGAGGAGCTGCTCGGCGGCGCGCTGTGCGTCGTCGCGGTGCTGCTCGCCGCACGTGAGCGCCCGCTGTGGGCAGGGCTGGCGCTGGGCCTAGCGATCGCCAACAAGGAGTGGGCGTTGCTCGCGGTCGGGCCGGTACTGCTCGCGCTGGCGCCACGCCCCGGAGCGTGGCAATGGCGGCGGGTAATCCTCTGCCTGCTATGCGCGGGCGCGGTGGCCGCGATGGTGCTCGCGCCGCTTGCCCTGGTGGCCCCGAGCGGATTTGCAGGCGCCCGCGGGGCCGCGACGCCCCAGCAGGAAGTCTTCCTTCCCTGGCAGGTGTGGTGGTTTTTTGGAGCCCCGAACCACGTGGCGGCGTCAACCAGCCTCGCGGGCGCCTTCCCGCTGAATGCGGCTTGGAGCACCCACCCGGAATGGCGACTCACTCCTCCCTGGCTGACGGGCCTTACACACCTACTGATCATCGTGGCGGGGGTCTGCCTCGCGGGAGCAGTGTGGCTGCAGCGACGGCACAGGCAGGGCAGTGGCGCCTTCGGCGAGCGCGACGCTCTACTCCTGCTCGCGCTCGTAATGCTCATGCGGTGCATGCTGGACACGTGGGATACGACCTACTACATGCTGCCGTTCGTCTTTGCGCTGCTCGCGTGGGAGGTGCGCGGCGACAACTCACGCCCACCGGTGCTGGCGCTGTCGAGCACGGTACTTGCGTGGGTCAGTTTCCTGTGGCTGCCCGCCCACGCCTCCCCCGACGCACAGGCGATCTTCTTCCTTGCATGGACGCTGCCGCTCGCGGCCGGGCTCGGCCTGCGGCTATACACACCGGGGTTGCTCTGAGGCTCTCACCGAAGACCGCTCGGGAGAGGATCGTGAGCTTCCTGCCCGGCTATACCGACGCGGTTGTGGCCGCGGCGATGCTGGGAGTGCTCTATTACCTCTCGATGCGCGTGGTCATCTGGCGGGACTTCTTCAACGAAGCGGGCCCGGCGGTGGAACATCTGATCGCCGGCAACCTGCACGGCTTCCTCGCGCTCGCACCCATCTACGGAGGGTCGCTCCTAATGAGCGCACCGGCGCTGGCGCTCGGCGGCGCGCTCGACGGCTTGAACGGGGCCTACCGGCTCGAGGTGCTCCTTTGCGCGACGGCGATCGCGGTGCTGGCGCTTGCCCTCGCACGGATCCAACGCTCGGAGGGCAGGCCGGCGCTCAGCCGCTGGCTTTTGATCGGCCTGCTCGTGGCCGGTCCGGCCTCCGACTGGGCGCTGAAATACGGCCATCCGGAGGAACTCCTGACGACCGCGCTGTGCGTCGGCGGCACGTTGCTCGTGGTCCGCGGGCGAATCACGACGGGCGCGATCCTGCTGGGACTGGCGGTGGCCTCCAAGCAGTGGGCTTTGCTTGCGCTGCCGATCGCTTTGGCCGTGACCCCGCGCGAGCAGCGGATCCGCTTTTCAGCCCTCTGTGGCTGCGCCGCGCTGATCCTCTTCGCCCCCCTGGCGCTCTCGAACACCGGCCATTTCGTGGCGGCGAACAAGAGCCTCGCCAGCGCAGCCGTCTTCTTCCGCCCACAGCAGATCTGGTGGACGCTGCACCTGGACCACCTGCGCCATCTGGGAGGCACGTTCTACGAACGCGCGCCGATCGCCTTCGTGGCCCAATACAGCCGCCCGCTGACCGTGCTGAGCGCGGTCCTGCTCGGGGGCTCATACTGGCTGCGACGGCGCCGGGTGCAGCCGAGCGACGCGCTGCTCGCGCTCGCGCTCGTGATGCTGCTGCGCGGCATGCTCGATCCGTGGGACGAAATCTACTATCAGCTGCCGTTCCTCGTCAGCCTCGGCGCCTGGGAGGTCTGCAGCGGCCGGCGCGCTCCGCTGTTCACTCTGGCGGCCTCGATCCTCGTCTGGCTCAGCTTCGAGCCGGTCAACTTCACCTACAGCGGCGACATCACCAGCCTCTTCTATGCCCTCTGGGCGCTCCCGGCGGCCGTGCTGATGGGCTGGCGCTCGCTGCGCCTGCCCCGCCCCGTCCTGACGCGGACGCGCTACGCGACAACCGTCAGCTCCTTGAAGAGCCGCGTCAGCACCTCCTGACCGCCGTCGGTCACGACAACGAGGTCCTCGATCCGCACGCCGAGCCGCCCAGGCAGGTAGACGCCGGGCTCGACCGTCACGACGTTCCCGACCAGCAGCGAATCCTCGCTCGCCAGGTGTGAGAGGCGCGGCCCCTCGTGCACCTCCAGCCCGACGCCGTGGCCGAGGCCGTGGCCGAAGTGCTTGCCCTCCCCCGCTTTTTCGATCAGGTCGCGTGCGACCGCGTCTACCTCTTTGCCGTTCGGTCCCGCCCTGACCGCGGCAAGCGCTTGTTCCTGGGCCGCGAGGACGAGCTCATAGATCTCCCGCGCTCGCGCGGAGATACGCTCACCGGTCGCGTACGTGCGCGTGCAGTCCGAGCAGTAGCCCTCGTGCAGCGCGCCCCAATCGATCGTGACGAGCACATCCTTACGGATCTCGCGTGCGCGCGGCGCGGCGTGCGGCAGAGCGCCGTGCGCGCCCGCGGCGACGATCGAGGGGAAGCTCGGGCCCGCAGCGCCGAGGCGGCGCATGCGCAGCTCCAGCTCGAGCGCGACGTCGCGCTCGGTGCGACCGACGAGACCGACTTCGAGCGTTTCCCGTAAGGCCTCGTCGGCCAGCCGGGTCGCGGCGCGGATGCGGTCGATCTCACCGGCGTCCTTGACCGCCCGCAGTCGCTCGACCGCGCCGGCACAGGGAACGAGCTCCCACTCCGCGCCGAGCAACTCGACCAGGCGCGCGTGCTGCTTAACGGTGAGGTTTGCGTCGTCGAAGCCCAAACGTCCGCCCCGCTCTCGCGATGAGGTGAGCACCTCGACGACGCCCTCGAGCATGTCGCCCGCGACGATCTCGCGCTCGAACGCGTCCGACACCTGTGCGGCCGACTGGGTCGCGTAGCGAAAGTCGGTGAGAAAGCGGTGCGTGGCCGCATTGTCGGCATCGATCAGCGCCAGTCCGTTCGTGCCCGTGAAGCCGGTCAGGTAACGCACGTTGACAGGGGTGACGACAAGCAGCACATCGATCTCGTGCTCGCGCATTTCGCCCGCGAGGCGCTCCGCGCGCTCGCGAGGGCCGCTCACGTGCCGCCCCCTTGAAGCTCCTCGCGCAAGCGCCCAAGCGCGAGCCTGTAGCCCTCGGGCCCTTTGCCCGAATACGTCGCGAGGCAGAGGTCTCCGATCACCGACAGCCGCCGCCACGGCTCGCGCGATTGGACATCGGAGATGTGCACCTCCACGGCCGGCAGGCCGGTCAACTCCAGCGCGTCGTGGAGCGAGTAGGCGTAGTGCGACCACGCGCCGGGGTTGAGGATTACTCCATCGACCTGGGTGGGCGGGCCCCTCAAGGCGTGCAGGCGCTCGACGTACTCCGCCTCGGCGTTCGTCTGAAAGAAGCTCGCGCTCAGCTCCAGCTCCGCCGCCCATGCCGCTATCTGGGCCTCCAGATCGGCCAGCGTGAGCATGCCGTAGTGCAGCGGGTCGCGAGCGCCGAGCAGGTTGAGGTTGACCCCGTGCAGCACCTCTATGCGACCGCGCGCGCCCGTCATCTTGGCAAGAGCCTAGATCAACTCGGCCACTGCGCCGCGCAGGTCCGCGTCGGCGACCTCTTGGCTGGTCACGACCTCGCCCGGCGCGCGAACGAGTACGAACGGCACGTGCGCACCGAGACGCTTCTTGTCGCGCGCTGTGGCCGCGACGATCTCCTCGACCTCGATACCTGCGCCGTCGAGCGTTACGGGCAGCCCGCGTGCGAGCAGCAGCTCGCGCACCTGCGCGCGCAGATCCTCGCGCCCGGAGAGGCGCAGCGCCGCGAGCAGCCCGAGGCCGACGGCCTCGCCGTGGCGGTATTGGGAGTAGCCGGTCGCGGTCTCGATCGCATGGCCGACGGTGTGTCCGAGGTTGAGCACCTGCCGGCGTCCGCCGTCGCGCTCGTCGGCCATGACGACCGCAAGCTTCGTGCGCGCGCAATCGAGGATCGTGCGCTCTGTCACCTCACCGCCGGCCGCCACCCGCTCCCATAGTGGGTCGCCGGCGATCAGCGCGGTCTTCAGCACCTCGACCCAGCCGGCGGCGAGCTCCTCGGCGGGCAGCGTCTCCAGCAGGTCGGGATCGACGAGCACCCCCGCGGGCTGGTGATAGACGCCGACGTAGTTCTTCGCCTCGGGCAGGTCGACGCCGGTCTTGCCGCCGTACGCGGAGTCGACCTGGGCGACGAGCGTCGTCGGAACCTGCACGACCGGCACGCCGCGCTGGTAGGTGGCGGCGCAGAACCCGGCGAGGTCGCCGACGACACCGCCGCCGAGCGCGACCACGTGGTCGGCACGAGTCATACCGGCGGTCACGAGCTCACCCCACACCCGTTCGGCGCTCGCCAGCGTCTTGTGACGCTCACCGGCCGGGATGCTCACCAGCGCGCTCAGCTCGCCGAGCCTGCCTGCGTAGAGCCCAGCGACCGTCTTGTCGCTGACGCAAAACGGGCGTGAGGTCGAGCGGTCGAGCGGCCAGATGACGCCGAGGCGATCGTCTCCCAGCAATCCGCGACCGACGAAGACGGGATAGTCACCAGACGCGGATCTCGCCCACAGCAGCACCACATCGGCGATCTCCTCATACAACGCCGAGCGCTCCGCGTGCAGCGCGAGAAACTCATCGCGATCGCGGGCAAGCGGACGCTCGGCCCCATGCTCACCGGCGTGGACACGCTCCCAGGCGACCGCGGGATCGACATCGAGCAAAACCGCGAGATGCTCGCCGAGCGCTTTGCGCACCCGCCCCGAGAGAATGCTGCCGCCGCCGAGCGCGATCACGTCACGGCTGCCCGCACCGTTCAGCAGTTCGCACACGAGTTGCTCCTCGGCGGCCCTGAACGCCTGCTCTCCGCGGAGCTCGAACTCGCGGGCGACCGGATGACCGAAACGCTCTTCCAGCAGCTGGTCGCTGTCATGTGACCTCCCTCCGCGCACCGTAGCCAGCTCGACCGCGGCGGTCGACTTGCCGGCGCCCATGAAGCCGATCAGGACGAGCGCCCGTCCTCTCGGATCCTGCCCCGCTACCGGCGCCATCCGATCCGCTCCTCGTAGGCGCGGACGGCCTGCAACACATCGTCGATGTGGTCGCCGCCGAACTTCTGCCGGTAGGCGTCGGCGAGCACGAGCGCGACCATCGCCTCCCCGACAACGCCGGCGGCCGGGACTGTGCAGGAGTCGGTCCGCTCGCGCAGCGCCTGCGCCGGCTCGTGCGTGGCCGTGTCGACCGAGCGCAGCGGCTTGGTGAGCGTCGGCAGCGGCTTCATCGCGCCGCGCACGATCAGTGGCTCTCCCGTCGTCATCCCCCCCTCCAGCCCGCCGGAGCGGTTCGTCTCGCGGTAGTAGCCGCGGGCCTCGGAGTAGAAGATCTCGTCGTGCGCCTGCGATCCCGGCACACCAGCGACCGCGAAGCCGTCGCCGATCGCGGCGCCCTTGATCGCCTGGATCGAGCAGATCGCCATCGCCAGGCGCCCGTCGAGGCGCTCCTCCCAGGAGATGTGCGAGCCGAGCCCGGGAAGCAGCCCGAACGCCTGCACCTCGAACACGCCGCCGAGCGACTCGTTCGCCTTGCGCTGCGCGTCGATCTCGCGCACCATCGCCTGTGTCGCCTCGGGGTCGAGGCAGCGCACCGGGGAGCTGTCCACGGCCGTGAAGTCCGCGGGCGCGAGCGGCTCCTCTCGTGCAGGAGCGTGGACGGAGGAGATCTGGATCACGTGCGAATAGACCTCGACGCCGAGCGCGCGCAGGAACGCCTTGCAAAGCGCCCCGCCCGCGACGCGCGCTGCGGTCTCGCGGGCGGAGGCGCGCTCGAGGATGTTGCGCACGTCCGACTGCTTGTACTTCTGCGTACCCACCAGATCGGCGTGACCGGGCCGCGGCAGATGGACCTCCGCGACCTGCGCGTCCACCGGCCAGGGGCTCATCCGCTCCTCCCAGTTAGCGTAGTCGCGGTTTGCCACCTGCAACGCGATCGGGCCGCCGAGCGTGCGCCCGTGACGCACGCCGCCCGTGACCTCGGCGGAGTCGCGCTCGATCTTCATGCGCCCTCCCCGGCCGTGACCGAGCTGACGGCGGGCCATGTCAGCGTTGAGGTCCTCCGGGCGCAGCTCGAGACCCGCGGGCAGGCCCTCGACAATGCAGGTCAGGCCCGGGCCGTGAGACTCGCCGGCGGTTATCAAACGGAGCGCCATCTGCGCCCTATCTTATTTGCTGGCGGCTCAGCGTCCGTGGTGGCGCGCAGCGTGAGCGCGTACAGCGAACGCCGGATGTCCGGCGAACACGAAGCCGCCGCCCCAGGGCGAGTAGCGTAGCTCGGACAGCTTCGGCGCCCGGTGCGCCAGTTCGCGCGCGGCCTTCGCCTGGGCGCGGAAGGCGTCACGGACGCGCGCCGTCGAGGCGGTACTCGTAGTCTTGCTGATGCTCGTGAGCTTCAGTTCGTAGGTCACGGTGCTGCCGTCGGCTTCGACCACTTCGAGCGTCTCGCTCTGCCCGACCTGCAGGTCGACGGCCTGGCACTGCGTAGCGCTCGGCTGGCAGCTGCCACTGCCGTGCAGGATCGCCGCGCCGGTGAGCCCGAACAGCGCTTCCTTGCCGGTGCGCAGCACGACACCCAGGTACACGAGCTGTGGGTTGGCCTTGCCGGGCAGCGGTTCGTCGAGCGCCATGTCGGGATAGGTCTTCAGCTGCGCGGGCTGGGCCGGCGCGCCTTCGGCCACGACCGGCACGACGCCGAGCTGCGCGGTCACGTGGTAGTGGACGTAGACCTTCGGCTTTGCGGGCGTAGTTTCTTTGGGCGTAGTGCCGCCGGAGCTCGGGGCGGAGGGCGTCGACCCCGCCGAAGGCGTGGTAGAAGGACTGGGGGACGAGGAGGTGGTGCTCGACGTCGTGCTCGCGGATGACGCTTTCTTCGCTTCGGGCAGCGGCGTGAAGGGGTTGTGTGCGATCCCGTGGTGTTGCTTGGACGTGCCTTCGGTCGTCTCAGAGACCGGCTGGTTGGGGTTCGCCGGCGCCTGGCTGACGGAGATGTCCCCGACGGCGGCGGAGGCTCCGGTGGGAGCGGACGCTGTGACCGGTGCCGGCGCGGCCGAGGATCCTCCCCCGAGCACGGCGTAGCCGACCGCCGCGACGAGCGCGACGGCGAACACGACGAGGAACGGCAGCATGCGCTTGCCGAGCAGGTCCTCCTTCAGGGAGGAGAGGAAGTCAGTGATGGCGCTCATCGTGCTGCTCCGATCACGGCGGGGGTGGCCGGGCTCGACGCGGCCGAGCCCGAGGTCGTCTGCGCGCCCGTGGGCGACGTGGGAGTGGCCGCGCTCGCGGCCTGGCTCGCGGGGATCACGTACGCGGTCGCAGTGATCGTCCCCGTCAGCTGACCGTTGGACGAGCCTGAGCCGGAGGACCCGCCCGGGGCCAGTTGAACCCCCTGGATCGTGAGCAGGCGGCCGCTGACTTGCAGGCTGCCGGCGCTCGTGCGCACGGTGAAATGGTTGAGCTGCTGAAAGAGGTCATACAGGTCGAAAAAGCTGCCGCTGAACACGAACGTGAACGGCATCACGGTGAAGCCGGCCGAGGCCGCCGCGGCCGCACCCGAGCTCGAGCCGGAGCCGCCGGAGGTGATCGAGGTGAATTCGACGTTCTTCTCGTTTGTCGCCTGGGCGAGCTGGACGATCAGCGAGGGGACTTCCTGCCCGGTCGGCACCGCTTTGCCGAGGTTGACGAGCGAGGTGTACTCGGTCGGGTAGCTCGCCTCCGCGCCGCGGGCCGCGTTCACTTCGCCTTCTGCGGTCGTCAGTTGCGACTGCGCGGTGCTGACTTCGGCGCCGAGCTTCGTCGCCTTTTCGCGCTCGGGGGAGACGACGAGCAGCCAGGCGGCTGCAGCGACGGCCAGCGCGGCGATCACGACGATCACGATCCGATCTCTTCCGGTCATCGTGCCGCTCCAGTCGATGTCGTCGGTGTACCCGTTGCAGGTGTCAGCGCGCTCGGCGTCGCGGCCGGGGTCGTGCTCGGGGAGCTCGTCGCGGACGCGGCCGGCAGCGGGTCGAACGTGATCTGCATCGCGAACGTGGCCCCGGTGCAGCCGCTGCTGCCACCGCTGTTACCGCCGGCGCCTGTCTTGGCCGCCTGGACGGAACTCTGCAGCGTGACTTCGCTGACCCCGTCGATCAGACGCAGCCGCGTAAGCGTCAGCGCGACCATCGCCTGGCTCGTGGCGCAGCCGGCGAGCGTGAACGTGGGGACACTGCCGGCGGGCGTCGCCGAGGACACGCTCGAGCTCGACGCTGTCGAGGCGCTTGAGCTACCCGCGGTCGGTGTCGTTGCGCCGGTCGCGGCGGCGGCTTTGCTGCTCGCGCCCCCCGCCGTGTCGGCGCCGGCCGCGGTCGAGCCAGTGCTCCCGCCGATCGTGCCCGTCAGCGATGTCAACGAGACCTGCCCGGGGGGCAGCACGCGCCCGAGTTCGTGGAAAGCGTGGGCCCAGTCGAAGCGCGAGTCAACGAGCTGGTCAACCGCCTGCACGCGCTGTTCGTGCATCGTCTTGAAGCTGACATAGGGAGCGAGCTTGGCGGCCTGCGCCTGCGCGGCCTGCGCCTGCGCGTTCAACGTCGCGATCTTGGCGGTTTCGCTGGAAATCTGGCGGCTCGCCTCGCCGTATAGCAGCGCGAAGATCGCGAGCACGCCGAGCAGGCCGAGCACGACGAACGCGCTGCCGCCGGACTTGCCCGCGCTGATGCCGGCGCCGCTACGCTCGTCGGCGGGGATCAGGTTGAAGGCCCTCATCGCGGCGCCTCCTCGACCGCCAGGCCGGCGGCGATCGCCAGGCGGTGCGCGGAGATCGCGCCGAGGTCCTGTCCATCCAGGTGCACGGACTCGCGCTCGACCTCGATGCCGAGCTGCTCCTGCAGCGCCTCGGCGAAACCAGGCAGATCGAGCGCGGCGCCACTCAGCACGACGCGCGCGACCTCGCCCCCGCCCTCCTGGGAGCGGTGGAAGTCAAGCGAGTTGCGCACCTCGCCGGCGATTTCGCGGATCCCGTTCTCGAGCACCGTGCGCACGTCGGCGTCGGGGGCCTGGCTTTCGACGATCGCGGTGGGAGCCTCAGAAAGTGGTTGTTCGACATCCGCCATCTCGGCGTAGCTCATCTCGCGCTCGTGCGCGTCCTGGTCCTCGACACTCTCAACCACCGTGGG